>CAVVHT010000010.1:0-715350 GCA_963748235.1 uncultured Chloroflexia bacterium | reverse complement strand
CGTGCCCTCCTGGCGAGACTGAGCATGCCCCGATTTGTGCCCGCGCTCGCCGGTGCCGCCGTTGTGGTGGTGGCGGCGGCCTTGGCGGTGAACTTCTTTGTCAGTCAGCAAGGACTCGGGGGACCGAACGCCGACCCGCGAACTCCGTTCCTTGGAACGTGGATTTCCACGAGCGACGACGACGGCGGGACGCAGACGATGATCGTCGAGCGCGCAGACAACGACACCGTCGTGATCGTCGTGAATGACACGATCGCCTCGGTGTGCGATCTCACCCCCTCGACGATGACCGGCAACGGGACCATCGACGGCAACAACCTCGTGATCCCGACGCCCGACTACAGGTGCGACGACAGTAGCGAGCCTCATCTCGTGAGCGGAGAGGCCACTCCCCTCAATGAGTTCCTCCGAAACCTGACCTACATTCGCGACCCTGGGCGCAACGTCCTCGTCGTCGCAGGTGCGGTGTGGCGCCGACCGGGTGCCACGGCTGTGACGCCCGAGCCAATGCCGCAACCGACGGGCAATCCAACGCCTGTGCCGCCGCCGGTACCTGGTTCGATGTGGCCGCAGTCGAGCATGGACGAGGTGCGCCAGGCCCAGGAGCACGCTGACGCCGGCGACCCCGCCTACAGCTGGCAGGTCGATTCGGAGCTGGGCGGCGAGTCGGCGCCGTGGGGCGCGAAGATCCTCGACCGATTCATCCGAGAGGCCCTCGGCTGGGAGGAGTTCAGGACAGGCGATGGGTACGCGTCGGCGGAAAGTCTCTACGACGAGCTCGTGTTCTTCCGTTGCGCGCCGCGCCAGACGAACCCTCTCTACCCCGACGACCCCGAGGCCGGGGAGTGCGCCCCGACGATCGACGACTTCCAGTACGAGACCGTGATGCTCACCATGGAACAGCCTTGGCTCCGCGGCCCTTCCGGGGTCTGGGTGGTAACGGGATGGGAGCCTCTGCAGTCGGGCGAGCCGTCCTCCCTCTTCGACGGCCTCCACCCCGATTTCACCCAGCGGCAGGTCGAGCAAGCGACCCCGCTGTCCGACGCGGAAGCCACCGCGCTCCTGGAGTCGTTCCTCGGAGCTCGGGTGGACGGTGAAGGCGCCGAGGAGTATGTGCTCACCGAGCCCGAGGGGTCACCGTTCGAGAACGAGGAGGCTCCACTCGTGTACGCCGCGACCAGCGGGGCCGCTTACGAGCGATACGAGATCGATCGCCTGCTGGGCCCGGTGTGGCCCTCCGGCTGGATCGAGTTCAGGACCCGCCTGTTCGCGGAGGACGGGACCGTGGTCGAGCAGTCCTTCGCGGTCATCCGCCAGGAGGACGGGCGCCTAGGACTCGTGTATGGCTACCCCCAGACGAACGACATCCCGACGACCGAGAACGGACAGCCCGTGCCCGTCCCTTACAGCTTCCTCGACGGCACGGTGACGTTCGCCGCGGCCCTGCCATGGAACGTCGGCGGCGGCGACCTCGGCTCAGGCCACGGTCCGGCTTTCGCGACCTACCTGGGCAACAACGGCAACGCCGAACGCCTCGAGATCGTCGCCGACCCCCTACCGGTCGAGACGGGGTGCGAGCCTGGCCCGGCTCCCGCAGACGCCGAGGCACTCGCCCAGAGCATCCAGTCAGACCCCGATCTCCAGGCGACGGCTCCCGTGGCGGTGAGCGTCGGAGGGATCGACGCCCTGCAGATGGACGTGGTGGCCGCCCCGGGGATGGACGTGGTGCCCGTCCCGGGGATGGACATCTGCGACGGTGGCTTCGGAGGGCCTCTCGTGCTTACCCACCAGCAAACCTCGAACGGCTACCCGGCGGGCTGGCTGAGCAACGGGGGGCGGATGCGCCTATTTCTGCTCAACCTCCCTGCAGGGTCGGCTCAGATCCTGGCCATCGGGATCGCGGCTCCGGAGTCGGAATTCGAGCGCGTGGTGGAGGCGGCGACTCCAATCGTCGACTCCATCGAGTTCCACACGCCATGAAGCCGTCACGCGCTAACCGTGCGAGGGACCGAACCGCCTCGGATCCCTGACCGCCGCTCTTCCCAACGTTCGGCAAATCTCTACGAACCACTCAGGTCAGCTTCGTGCTGCCCAACGGAGGTGAAATCCAATGTTCAAATTCGTGATCACCGCACTTGTCCTCGGCATGTTGGCCGGGTGTGCGGGAGCCGCCGCCCCGACCCAAGCGCCGACTGCGAACTCGACCGCTGCACCAACGGCAAGTTCCACGCTTTCACCGACGGCCAGTCCATCGTCAGCGCCTACCGCCAGCCCCGACCCGACGGGCACCCCGGAGCCAGCTGCTCAGGGTGCTGTTCCGCTGCCGGGTGGTGAAATCGAAGCCGACACCTACACCGGTGAGTACGAGGGCTACCGCTTTACGTTCACGGTCCCCGATGCAGGCTGGACGTCGTACGCCGATACCGGTTGTTGCGTCATGTATCAGGGCGATGACGCAGACGGCGCCCAGATGTATCTCGGTGGTGACATCACCAGCCTTTACGCGGATGCCTGTGAGTCAGCGGGCTCAGAGTTCGAACCTGGCCCGACGGTAGATGACCTCGCGAGCGCGCTCACGTCACTCGAAGGCTTCGAATTGTCTGAGCCAACCGACGTGACACTCAATGGTTATGAGGGCAAGCGTGTCGCGCTGACGGTTCCGGCAGACGTAGACGTCCGAAGTACCGATTGCGATGATGCCAAGTACTCCCTCTCGAGCAATCGCTGGTATCAGGCCTCAGGGCAAACGGACGATTTGTGGATCCTCGACGTCGACGGGCAGCGCCTGGTCCTCACGTTCGCGACGACGCAGGACACGCCCGCGGAGTTAACGGAGGAGCTCGAGCAGATCCGTGACTCGATCGTGATCGATCCTATCTAGCCGCTGACGATCGTTTCACTTCCGAGGCGCCGGGCCTGAAAAGGCTCGGCGCCTCTCTGCATGAAAGTCGTGATCGCCGTTCCCACCTCGGTAGGTGCGTCCCACCACGGTTGGTGGGCGGCACCAGGCACCAGCACCAGCTCGCCGTTCGGCAACTGAGCGATGAATTGCTGCCACATTTCTAGCAGTCCCGGTCGGGTCGGCCGAGCCGAAAATCATGCGTACGGGTTGACGTATTTCCGCGAGATCCCGGTCCTCCATGGTGAACCCAGGCCGCCATCCATTCCCTGCCCGAAGGGCGCGAACCATGGACCGCTCGTTGCGCATCGAGGGCGTGTATTTGCTGAACGCCAAGCGCCATGCGATGAAGTCGTCCATCCGTCCGGCGGCCACGCTCGGACCATGACCTATCGCTTCCAACTGCGAGCGCAGCATTTTCGGCGACATCGGGGCGCGCACCATGATTGCCCCGATCGGTGAAGACAACAGCTTGATGAACCGCGGTACCCCGATCTCTGTGTTGGGCATGCCACCCAGCACTGCCACACGGTCGACGCGCGACGGGTGTCGCTGCGCTAAATGGAGTGCCCACAGACCGCCGATAGAGGCGCCCACAATGTCGACGCTATCCAAGTCCAACTCGTCCAGGACCCTCACCAAGATCTTCGCAACGAGTGAACTGAACTCATCCTTCGTGTAGTCGATCGGCGAGCTCAACCCCCACCCGGGTCGATCCATCACGAGGCTGCGGACGCCTGACAGCTCTCGGATGAGCGGGGCCCAATAAGGGCCGGTGCCGCCTGTGCCCGGGATGAAGAGCACCGGCCGGCCGGATCCCAGTTCGACGACTCGCAGCCGGACGGTCGGATCTGCCAGCTCCAGGTATCGCTCGCTGGGTTCCAACCCATAGCGCCTCCAGAGGGTTTGTTCCGCGTCTTGGTAATGCTCGACGTTGTTCATGTCATGCATGGTGCCCCTCGCATCGACATTCGGTCCATACCAAAAATTGGACTAGCGAACCTGAGGCACCTGGGCAACACTCATCGGATGCGGACCTACGGCCAATACTGCCCGATCGCCCGGGCCGCCGAGATCCTGGCCCAGCGCTGGACTCCACTCATCCTGCGCAACCTTCTGCTCGGCGCTACCACCTTCAACCAGATTGCCGATGGCGCCCCAGGCATTCCTCGGTCGCTCCTTGTCTCTCGGCTTCGCGAGCTCGAACGCGCGGGTGTCATCGAGGCGCGACCAAACGAACGCGGTCGTGGCTCGCAGTACGGCCTTACGACGGCCGGCAACGACCTTGGCGGCGTCATGCTGGCCATGGGCTCGTGGGGCGAGCGATGGTTGGAGCTTGCCCCCGAACACCTCGATCCGGGCGTGGTGCTCAACTCCTGGATCAGTTGGTATCTCGCGCGCGACCTGCTGCCCGATGGGCGCGTCGTCGTGCGGTTCGACTTCCCTGATCGGCCACTGAAGGCCAACCAGCTGTGGATCATCTTCGATGGCGACCAGTCGGAGATATGCCGCACCAACCCGGGCTACGAGGAGGACGTTGTGGTGACCTCGGAGTCTTTGGCCCTGTCCGAATGGCATCTCGGCCGCATCGAGTGGACCGACGCCGTGCGTGCCGGGCGGATTCAGGTCGCGGGACCGCCCCGCTTGGCGCGGGCGCTGCACACCTGGAACCGTCGCAGTGGCTGGGCCAGGCTCGGCATCCAACCCGAGAGGCATCGAGCGAGTTGAGCAGAGACTCCCAACAGTCGACCGCCATCCGGCGGAAGAGCCTTGACGCTCCGGATGAAGTCCGCCGCTTTCCGAAGGGGACAGGCCAGCTCCTGCAGATCGGCTCATTGACCATCGGTCGCGGCATACTTGAGCCCGGGTGGCGCTGGTCGACATCGCTGAAGCCGATCCAGGGCACCGACTCATGCCAGGTCCACCATCTCGAGGTCCTGCTGGCCGGTCGCTTTCAAGTACAGATGGACGACGGCGAGATGGCCGAGTTCGGGCCAGGCGATGTCTTCGACGTCCCGCCCGGACACGATGCCTGGGTCGTCGGGGATGACCCGGTCGTCATCCTGGACGTCTTCGGCAATGTGGGAGCGATCGGCGTGCCTGGCGGGAACGAACGCGTCGTTACCACTCTCCTCATGTCCGACATCGTGGATTCCACCGCTACTGCCGCCAAGCTCGGGGATGCGGCCTGGAAGCAGCTGCTTGCAAACCACAACCGCATCGTCCGGGCGCAGCTCGAACGTTTTCGCGGACGAGAAGTGAACACAACGGGAGATGGTTTTCTCGCGATGTTCGGAAGCGCGGCCGGCGCGCTGCGGTCCGCTGCGGCGATGCGTGACGGGATGCGTGGTCTCGGTGTCGAGATCCGCATTGGGATTCACACCGGCGAAGTTGAGGTGCTCCCGAACGACATCGGGGGCCTGGCCGTTCATGCGACCTCGCGGATCATGGCCCTCGGACAGGCATCAGAGATCATCGTCTCGTCGGTTACGCGCGGTCTTGCGGAAGGAAGCGGGCTCCGCTTCCAGGAGCACGGCCATCACAAGCTCAAGGGTTTGGAGCAGCCGATCGATGCCTTCCTGCTTGTGCCGTAGTGTCCTGATCCCTTAGCGCAACGAGGTCGGGTGCCATCGACACCTTCCCGCACCGCAGACTCGCGTGTTTCGAGCAGCCAATGAACCTTTTGCCAGGTGCGACCATCTCTACTTGGTGAAGCGCCCAGGCGGGGCGCCACCGGTAGAGGGACCACGGATGCGCACGGCATTGGTCGAGCGGGCACGTGACGGCGACGACGACGCGTTCACACAGCTTGTCGACATGGATGGCAACCGCTGCTTTGCCATCGCGTTCCGCGTCCTGCGCGATGCCGAGCGTGCGAAGGACGCGGTGCAGCAGGCCTACCTCCTTGCCTGGCGCGAGCTTCCTCGCCTGCGTGATGCCGAGCGTTACGACGTATGGCTTTACCGACTGCTGGTGAACGCGTGCTATGAGGAAGCACGCCGTTATAGGCGCTGGACGACGAACGTCCGCTTGCTGCCAATGGACGGCCCCACTGGGCCCGACCCATTCGTATCGGTGGACGATCGCGACGCGCTGGATCGAGCCTTCCTGAGGCTCTCGCCCGATCACCGCGCCGTCTTCGTGATGCACCACTACGCGGGGTTACCGCTGGCAACCATCGCGGAGGTCGTCGGCGTGCCTGTAGGCACGGTCAAGTCACGGCTTCACAACTCGGTTCGCAACCTGAGAACCGCGCTGACGAACGACTCGCAGCTCGCCGCGGTGGAGGTCAAAACAGCATGAACGTCAATCGCGACCCCGACGCCATCATGGCGGCGTGGCTGGACGACGGTCCTGCTGAGCTGCCCGCCGACACGCGCCAGGCGATCGCCGTCGGCATCCGAACGGTCCCCAGGCGGCGACCCGGGATCAGCTGGCCCGCAGTCAATGAAGCCGCGACTCGCACCCGCGCTAGCCGGTGCCGCCGCCGTTGTGGTCGTGGCAGCTCTGGCGCTGAACTACTTCGTCAATCAACAGGGCCTGGCGGGCCCGTTGCGAGTCCAAGTCCCACCTCTGAGCCGACTCCATCGCCGCTGCAATCGCCTCGGCCCGGGGAGGCAACCTTCACGTCTGCCATCCATGGGATCTCGATCGATCTCCCAGCCGGATGGAAGACCAGGCCGGCGACCGAGCCCTGGGCTGGAGGACCGCTGAACTTCGACTCGCCCGCGGCTGATGTCATCTTCGACCCGGCGCTTGGGGACCGCCTATACATGGTCCTTGCCTCCCAGCCGTACGGCGGTCTCAGCGCGGACGCCTGGAGGGGCGTGCAAATCGACTGGCTCTGCCCCACTCCCACTAGCGCGGCAATGGGGTTCAATGAGGTGTGGAGCGCCGGCTTCCCCTCGTTTAGCATCTCGTGCGGACCCACCGCGAGCGCGCACCTGATATTCGCGGACACCCGCGGCTACCTGATCCGGTTGGTCGCGTCGCGCGACGAGCCCGGGCTCGCCGACACGTACGACTGGGACTGGCACAAGCCGGTCCTCCGTACTGTCGACCTCCGCCCGGAGGAGGCATTGCCTTCGGTTCCGAGTCCGAGTCCTACTGCCCCGAGAGCTGCAGCCGATTTCCCAGAGTTTCCTGGCCCACCCCGGCCAATCGAGGCGGGGACCTACCACCTCGGTCCGGAGTTCCCAGTCGCGGTCAGCTTCGTCGTCCCTGCCGGGTGGCAGTCGTGCACCAACAATGCGCGGCTCCTGTGTCTCGACGGCGGGGTGGGTGAAATCACCGTCGACATCGTCAACAATGTCGTCGCCGATCCCTGCAAAACGACACTCCTTGAGCCATCCGTGGGGCCGACGGTCGAAGATCTCGTGACCGCTATTTCCAGCCTTCCCTGGTCCGCCGTCACGCCCCCGACCGAGGTCACCGTGGACGGCATCCGCGGAAAGGAGTTCGAAGTCACCGCTCCTGTCGGGTCAGCGTGCGCGGGCGACGCCTTTGCCGTGTGGGTGGCCACGACCAACGGCCGAGTGCATGAGGTCTTCCCGGGCGATCGGAATTGGCTGCGGATCCTTGACGTCCAAGGCACACGCGTCGTGATCGCGGGCTCCTACCGGCCCGGGATTACCTCGTCGGAGGACCTGGCCGAGATCAACGCGATCATCGATTCGGTCCGTATCGAGCCATAGGGCGGCTAGCTCGGCCATCGCAGCCGATGGCGCTTGCCTCGAGACCCGGCACCACCCACGCCCACGGAGAATGCCAATGACCCGCTTCGCCGAGATGCGAGCTATGGCCGCGCTTCGGGACTGAACCTAAATAGGAGCGATCCCGCCGCCTAATATCCGCCGCGTGGCGGTATTGACGACGCGGATTGATGCGAATAGCGACGAGGCACGCGCGAACAGCGCGGCTATGCGGGCGCTCGTGGATGAGTTGCGAGCCAAGACGGCCACCGTCAGTGAGCGCGGCGCGGCCGGCGACGACCGATCAATTGCCCGGCACCGGGAGCGCGGCAAGCTGCCTGTCCGCGAGCGCATCGACCGCTGATCGATCCCGGCTCGCCGTTCCTGGAGCTCAGCCCGCTCGCCGCGAACGGCATGTACGACGACGAGGCCCCCGGTGCGGGCATGGTCACCGGCATCGGCCGGGTGAGCGGCACCGAAGTCGTGATCGTCGCCAACGACGCGACGGTGAAGGGTGGCACCTACTACCCGATGACCGTCAAAAAGCATCTCCGCGCCCAGGAGATCGCGCTCCAGAACCGACTGCCGTGCATCTACCTCGTCGACAGCGGCGGCGCGTTCCTGCCGCTCCAGGACGAGGTCTTCCCCGACCGCGAGCATTTCGGCCGCATCTTCTACAACCAGGCGCGGATGTCGGCCGCCGGCATCACCCAGGTCGCGCTGGTGATGGGCAGCAGCACCGCCGGCGGGGCGTACGTGCCGGCGATGAGCGACGAGACGGTCATCGTCCGCGGCACGGGCACGATCTTTCTCGGCGGCCCGCCACTGGTGAAGGCGGCAACCGGCGAGGAGGTCAGCGCGGAGGATCTCGGCGGCGCCAGCGTCCATGCCCGGATCATCGGGTGTCGCCGACCACGAGGCGCTGGATGACGAGCACGCGCTGGCAATCGGGCGTGAGATCGTCGCCAGCCTGTCGTGGAAGAAGCCCGACCCACCGTGGGATCGACTACCCGCCCGACCACCCGCAGTCGACCCATCCGACCTCTACTCGGTCATCCCGGCCGACCTGCGCAAGGGCTACGACGTTCACGAGGTCATCGCCCGACTGGTCGACGGCTCCGAGTTCCACGAGTTCAAGGCCGGCTACGGCGAGACGCTCGTGACCGGCTTCGCGCACATCGATGGCTACCCGGTCGGCATCCTGGCCAACAACGGCGTGCTGTTCAGCCAGTCGGCGCTCAAGGGCGCGCATTTCATCGAGCTCGCCTCGCAGCGCCGCGTGCCGCTCGTCTTCCTGCAGAACATCACCGGCTTCATGGTCGGCCGCGAGTACGAGGCGGGCGGCATCGCCAAGGACGGCGCCAAGCTGGTGACGGCCGTGGCGACGACTGAGGTGCCCAAGTTCACGGTCATCATCGGCGGCTCGTTCGGCGCCGGGAACTACGGCATGGCCGGCCGCGCGTACGGCGCCCGAGGACTGTGGATGTGGCCCAACGCGCGCATCAGCGTGATGGGCGGCGAGCAGGCGGCGATGGTGCTGTCGATGGTCGGCACGTTCAAGAACGAGAAGGAACGCGAGGCGTATCGCGCCGAGATCCGCGCCAAGTACGAAGCTGAGGGCAATCCCTACCACTCCACCGCCCGACTCTGGGACGACGGCGTGATCGACCCGGCGCAGACCCGCGACGTCCTCGCCCTGGCGATTTCAGCGCGGCCCTCAACGCACCGATTCCGGAGACGAAGTTCGGCGTCTTCCGGATGTGACTGGGCCGTCCATGATGAGCGGCGCCGCAAGGTGGCCGTTCGCCTGTTTTGCGGCGCTCGGCGCGTTCTGGGGGGCGTGGGCGGCGCTCGTCCCCGACATGAAGGCGCAGGTCGGCGCGCTCAGACGGCGAGCTCGGCGTCGCCCTCCTGTTCGCAGGTGTCGGCGCGATCCCGGCGATGCTGCTGACCGGCCGATTGTGGCGCCGATTCGGCTGGTGGATGTTGCCCATTGGCGGCGTCTTCTTCGCCGTGGCGATGCTCGGGCCGATCTTCGCCGGCACTCCCCTCGTTCTGGCGGCGACCCTGCTCTTCGTTGGCGCGGGCTCGGGCACGCTCGACGTGGCGATGAACGCCGCGATCAGCGACGTCGAGGCCGAGCGTGGCTCGCGGCTGATGTTCGGAGCGCACGCGATGTTCTCGCTGGCCGTGCTCGTTGCGGCGGTCGCGACTGGCTTTGCCAGGGAGTTCGGCGCGCAACCGGCCGCCGTCCTGGGCAGCGTCTCGCTGTTCACGGCAGTAGTGGCCGTGGGCACGATCGGCGCGGCGCGAGTAGCACGCAGAGCGGCGGCCGCGGCGCCCGACCCTGGCCCGGCAGTTGTCGCCGGAACCGGCGCGCTCGCATTTCTCGCCGCTCTGTGCGCCGCCGCGTTCCTGGTCGAGGACGCCGTCCAGAACTGGAGCGCCCTGCACATCGAGGGCAACCTCGGCGCTGGGCCTGCGCTCGGCGGCGCAGCGCCGGGCATCTTCGCCGGGGCGATGTTCGTCGGCCGGTTGCTCGGTCAGCGGCTTGGGGATCGCTTCGGGGAGCGGCTGCTCTTGTCGGGCGGAGCGCTTGGCGCGGCAATCGGCACGGCGATGCTGGCCATCGCGCCAACTCCAATCGTCGCCATCGTTGGGCTCGCAATTGCCGGCGCCGGGATCAGCATGGTCGCGCCCGCACTGTTCGCGCGCGCCGGGCGACTGGCCAACCCAGCCGGCCGTGGCGCAGCGATCGCGCGGGTCACCGCGCTGGGTTATACCGGCTTCATCATCGGCCCGGCCCTCGTCGGAATTGTTGCCCAGTTCGTCGGCCTGCCGGCGGCCATCGGAACGCTCTCAGTGTTGTCGCTCGTCGTTGCGATTGGCGGCTGGCTGGTCATGGCGGGCGACAACAACGTCGACGGCACGTTCGAGGAAGGCGAGGAGTTGCTCAAGACGAGCCGCGGCTAGCGGTTGCGGCGATAGGTTCCGTTGAGCACGGCCGTGGCGAGGGTCTTGTCCGCCGCTGCCTGGCGAATGGCCCGGGCCGTGGGCACTCCTTCCAGCTCCAATGGCGCCGACAACGCGTAGAGGGTGAAGAGGTAACCGTGATTTCCGGTCGGCGGACACGGTCCCAGGTAGCCCGCCTCACCGAAGTCGTTGCGTCCCGCGACAGAGCCTTCAGGCAGTTCGCTGCCCAGTGCGGAGGCATGTGGCCGGTATCGCGGCCACGACCCAATGGACGAAGCCGCCCGCGTCGGGATCGTGCATCACCAGCGCCAGCTCGGCCGTGCCCTCAGGAGTGCCCGTCCAGGCGAGCAGCGGCTGCCGGTCGAGCCCATCGCACGTGAACTCTGATGGGATGGCCTCGCCGTCGGCGAAGGCCGGGCTTGTCAGCACGAAGGGCATGGCCGGCGTCTCCGATGCGGTTGGGTTGGTCGTTTGCGCAGGTGTCGAAGTCGGCGTGATGGTCGGGTCCGATCTCGGGCTCGGCTCGGGCGACAGAGTCGGCTGAATGGTCGGACCTGGACTCGGGCTCGCTGTCGCTGTCGCGCTGCGAGCGAGACTGGGCTTCGGAGTGGGCGACGGTGCGGCACACCCGGCGACGGCGAGAACCAGGATCGCAATCAGAGACTTCACGACGACCGATGCTAGCCCTGAGACTTGGCGCATGCAGTTCCAACGCTTCGACGGCAGGTACCAGGTTCGTTTCGCCACCGGCGAGTCGGTCTTCGATCCGCTGCTCGGCTGGCTCGACGCCGAGGGAATCGGGTTCGCCACACTGACCGGCATCGGCGCGGTGAGCCAGGCACGCGTCTCTTACTGGAATGCCAAGTCGCGCGAGTACGAGGCGCATGTGCTCGACGAGCAGCTCGAGATCGTCTCGCTCATCGGCAACGCCACGATCAAGGACGGCCGGCCGTTCCTGCACATCCACGTCACGCTCGGCCGGCAGGACCTTTTCATCGTTGGCGGACACCTGAACGATCTGGTCGTCAACCCAAATCTCGAGATAACCGTGCAGCCCGAGGCAACAGCCGTCCACCGCGTCCTCGATGAAGGAAGCGGGTTGTACGTCATGGATCTCTCGGAACACGCTTAGCATCGGCTCGTGAGCAGCATCGAGCAGAACGTGGCTGACGGCCGCGTCGTCCAGGTGAGCGTTTCAGCCGGGGGCCTGCCCAAGCTGCCGGTTGACCGTGCATGGGTAGGCGAGCTCGGCCTCGAGGGCGACGGTCACCACGACTTCACCTCTCACGGTGGCCCCCACCGCGCGGTATGCCTGTACTCGATCGAGGCCATCGAACGCCTGCAGGCCGAGGGCCACCCGGTCGAGCCGGGCAGCGTCGGCGAGAACCTGACCACGACCGGCATCGAGTGGTCGTTGCTCCCCGTTGGCACCATCGCGCACGTCGGCGATGAGCTCGTGCTCGAGCTGTCGTCAGCTCCACCACGCCGTGTGCGACCCAGAAGCACAACTTCAGCGACGGCAGGTTCAGCCGGATCCTGATCGACAACCATCCCTCCGACAGCCGGATGTACGCCCGCGTTGTGCGCCAGGGCGAGGTTCGACCGGGCGACTCGATCACGATCTCGCCACCCGAGCCCGACTCGAACGCGCAGGATCTGGCCACGCTCTACCGACTCGATCGAGCCGAGGCGAAGTCTGCCGTCGCCGCTTGGCAGGCGGCTTCCGAGGCGGGCTACGAGATTCATATTTTCGAAGACGGCGACATCGCGATGGCCGCCGCGCCACGTATCACCGGGCCGGGCTTCAACCACGCCGTCGGCTTCGCCCAGGTACCCAACCTGATCTCGATGGCGACCGACTTCTACGACCGGCATGGCACCGAGGGCTGGCTGATCACCGACACCTCGCCGTGGCCGGACGCCGAGCGCACGCTCATGATCGCTGTCTTTGCCGCTGCCGCGAACGACGTGCCAGTCATTGCGCCGCCCAGGGGAGTGACCTTCCGTCTCGCCGGCGCGGTCGATGGACCGGCGGTGGAGGAGATCTACGACGCTGCGGAGGCGACCGGCGTGGCGTCCGACTCGACGGCCAACCCGTGGCCGGCGGTCTACACCCGGTTGGCCGAGCATCCGCACCGCTTCATCTTGCTGGCCGAGATAGACGGACGACCGGTCGGCGTGTCGTCACTCCATACGCACTCGAAGACGGGCTGGCTGCGCGGCGCCGCCGTCGTACCCGACGCGAGGGGCCGTGGCATCCAGCGGGCACTGATCTCGGCCCGGGTGGCGCTGGCCATCGAGCACGGCTGTGACCTGGTCGGCGCGTGGGCCGAGCCGGACAAGTTCTCGTCGGCCAATCTCGAGCAGCTCGGCCTGCGTCAGATCGGCACGCGCGACCACTACAAGTACAACGCCGCGGCCACCGGCCCAATGAGCGGCGCCGATTTGATGCTCATCGAACGCGGCGGCCCGAACGGCGTCGTCGCCCGCGTCACGCTCAACCGGCCCGAGGTTCACAACGCGTTCAATGCCGAGCTGATCGGCGACCTGCGCCGCGAGTTCCGGCGACTGTCCGATGAGCCGCCCGACCAGCTCCGCGCCGTCGTCCTTGCCGGCGCCGGCCCGTCGTTCTGTGCCGGCGCGGACGTGACCTGGATGCGCGCCAGCCTCGGCCTGACGCGCGAACAGAACGAGCAGGACGCGATGGTCATGGCCGAGATGTTCGATGCGATCGACCGTTGCCCGGTGCCGGTGATCGCGCGCGTTCAGGGTGCTTCGCTGGGTGGCGGCATGGGCCTGTGCGCGGTGAGCGACCTGGTCATCGCCGAGGCCGGTGCGCGCTTCGGCTTCACCGAGACGCGACTCGGAATTCTGCCGTCAGTCATCAGCCCGTTCGTGATCACCAAGATCGGCGAGACGCACGCTCGAGCGTTGTTTCCGGGCGGCCGCCGCTTCGACGCGACGAGAGCGCTGCGCATCGGCCTGGTGCACGAGGTTGTCGAGGGTGAAGCGGCTCTCGACGCCGCGGTCGACACTGCCGTTTCGGATCTACTCGCAGCCGGCCCGACGGCGGCGCGTGCGGCAAAGGCGATCGTCCGCGAGGTGCGCGGCCTCCCGCACGAATCGACGCGCTGGCACACGGCGCGTCGCATCGCCACCCAGCGAACGAGCGCTGAGGGCCAGGAGGGCCTCCGCGCATTCCTCGAGAAGCGCGAGCCAGCGTGGCGGGTTGACACTTAACACGACAAACGCGACATTCGCGTGGTGAAAGATGCCGTCGGACCGGGTGAGGCGGCGCGCCGACTGGGGGTAAGCACTCGAACCGTCCAGCGCTGGCTGCGCGAGGGCCGGCTGCCATCCGTCCAGGTCGGTTCGCACGTCAAGGTCGACGCGAGCGCGCTCCCGGCTGCAGTCGGCCAGGACGACGCCGAGGTCCGAGCGATTCGACGGCTGCTGGTCGCTAATCGCGGTGAGTTGGTGGTCCGCATCGGGCGTACCTGCCGACAGCTCGGCATATCGTCGCTCGCGCTAGTGCCCGAGGATCAGGCTCGCGCGTGGTGGATTGGCGCCACGGACGAGATCGTTCCGCTTCGCGGCACGTACCTCGACGCTGACGCCGTCCTGGCAGCGGCCATCGCGGCAGGAGCAGACGCGATTCATCCCGGCTACGGCTTCCTGGCCGAGAACGCCGCGTTCGCGGAGGCCGTGGTCGACGCCGGAATGCGCTGGGTTGGACCGCCTCCGAAGGCGATGCGGGCGTTGGGCGACAAGGCGGCGGCGCGCGCGATAGCGGCGCGCATCGGCGTGCCGATCCTGCCCGGCTATGACGGCGGCGAGCAATCCGATCGACGCCTTGCCCGAGCGGCGCGCGAGATCGGCTTTCCGGTGCTTATCAAGCCGAGCGCGGGCGGCGGCGGCAAGGGCATGCATGTGGTCGACACGGAGCGAGATCTGGGTGAGGCGCTCGCCCGAGCGCGGCGCGAGGCCGCAGCCGCGTTCGGCGACGATCGGCTCATCCTGGAGCGCTTCCTAACGCGTCCCCGTCACGTCGAGATCCAGTTCCTGCGCGACGCCGCTGGCAACGCGGTCCACCTCGGCGAGCGCGAGTGCTCGCTCCAGCGGCGCCACCAGAAGGTGATCGAGGAAGGTCCGTCGCCGGTGGTCGGAAAGCGGCTGAGGGCAAAGCTGGGCGATGCAGCGCTCAGGCTCGCCGAGGCGGCCGGCTATGTCGGCGCCGGCACGGCCGAGTTCCTGTTGACTGCCCACGGCGAGTTCTACTTCCTCGAAGTCAACGCGCGCCTGCAGGTCGAGCACCCGGTGACCGAGTTGCTGACCGGCCGCGACCTCGTTGCCGATCAGCTCGCGATCGCGGCCGGCGAGCCACTCGGCTTTGCCCAGACAGACGTGATGCTCACCGGCCATGCCATCGAGGCGCGCCTGTATGCCGAGGATCCGTGGCATGAGTTCCTGCCCGCCACGGGCGAGATCATCGAGACCATGTGGCCGCAGACGGAAGGCGTCCGCGTGGATGCAGGCGCCGGCTCGGGCGATGTGATTGGGACACGCTACGACCCATTGTTGGCGAAGATCGTCGTCCACGCCGAGTCACGCGGCGAGGCTCTTCGTCAACTCGACGACGCGCTGGCCGCGACCAGCGTGCTGGGCGTCACGACAAACCGTGGCTTCCTGCGCTGGCTGCTGGCACAGCAGGAAGTTGTCCGTGGCGACCTGTCCACGGACTTCATCGACAAGACCTGGGTGGCGCCGTCCGATTTGCCCGATGAGGCCTGGGCCACCGCCGCAAAGGCCCTCGCCGAGCGCCTGGAGGGCAGTGTGCCGAGGCTCGGATTTCGGCTCAACGAAGCGCCGCGAATGGCAATCTCGCTCGATGGGCAGACTCGGATGGTCGCCTTGGGGCGCGACGAAAAGAGCGTCACCTGGACCGCCGTTTCGGACAGTTCGATCGTCATCGATATCGACGGTCAGGCCCTCGTCGCACAGCTCGCTCCCGCGCCGACGGTCGAAACGGCAGTTCGTGCGGCGTCGCACGCGGGTGCATCCGCGGCCGGCATCGAGGCGCCCGATGCCGGGCACGGTGCTTAGCGTGCGGGTCGACGGTGGGCGACATCGTCGAGGCCGGCCAGGTGCTGATGGTGCTCGAGGCGATGAAGATGGAGAACAACGTCACGGCCCCGGCCGCGGGACGCGTCGAGAGCATCGCTGTCGCACCGGGTGGCCAGGTGCGGCGCGGCGAGACGCTCGTCGTGCTGGCCTAGACTCGGCAGCCATGGCCCTGCCCACGAGCGTGCGGATCTACGAAGTCGGGCCGCGCGACGGCCTGCAGAACGAATCGACTTCCGTCGCGCTCGATTCGAAGCTCGAGTACATCCGGCTGCTGCGCGACGCAGGCCTTCGCGAGATCGAGGCGACGAGCTTCGTATCGCCGACGGCGATCCCCCAATTGACCGACGCGGACGAGTTGCTGCCGGCCTTGATTGGCACCGACTTCGCCGGGCCGCGCTACCCGGTGCTCGTCCCGAACATGCGCGGCATGGACCGCGCTGAGGCGGCCGGCGCCAGCGCACTGGCCGTATTCACCGCCGCCAGCGACGAGTTCACGAAGCGCAACATCGGGATGACGATCGCCGAATCGCTGGCTGCGTTCGAGCCCGTGCTCGCCCGGGCGACCGAGCTCGCCTGGTGGAAACGGGCGTACGTTTCGACCGCGTTCGGCTGCCCTTTCACGGGCCGCGTGGCGATGTCGGCCGTGGTCGACGTCAGCCTGCGCCTGATCGACATGGGCGCCGACGAGATCTGCGTCGGCGACACGATCGGCGTCGGCGTGCCCGGCCAGGTCCACGGGATCACCACCGCGCTGACCGAGCGCAGGCATTCCGATCGACCGCCTCGCCTACCACTTCCACGACACGCGCGGCACCGCACTGGCCAACGTCCTGGCCGGGCTCGAGGACGGAGTCAGCTGCTTCGATTCGTCGGCCGGCGGCACGGGCGGCTGTCCGTACGCGCCCGGTGCTGCGGGCAACCTGGCGACCGAGGATCTCGTTTACATGCTCGACGGACTGCGTATCGACCACGGCGTGTCGCTCGAGGGCGTGCTCGATGCGGCACGCTTCATAGCCAACGTTCTTGGTCGACCGCTGGCCAGCAAAGTCGGCCAGGCCGGCGGCTGGGACGCCGCGACCGGCGCGCGGATGTACGCGTAGGCCGATCTACTGCGCCTAGATCGGCCAGACCACGTCGCTCATCGGTCGACCATTGTCGCCCTACTCCGCCGCGGCACGGTTTCACGCTCGATTTTGCTACGATGCCTGAGTCGCCCGGTCGAGTCCCGGCCGGCTTCAGGGAGCAATGGACAGCGTCGTACTGCTGCTGAACGCCGATTACGAACCGCTCAACGTCTGCAACATCAGGCGCGCGTTTCGCCTCGTCTTCGGGGAGAAGGCTGAAGTCATCCAGTACGACCACACCGAGATCCGGACGCCCACGGAGATTTTCCGGGCTCCGAGCGTGATCCGGCTCCAACACCGCATCAAGCGGCCGCGACCGCGGGTGCGCCTGTCGCGACGCGAGGTCTTCGTCCGTGACAAGCACACCTGCCAGTACTGCGGCTCGCAGACGCACGACCTGACGCTCGACCATGTCATCCCGCGCCACCGCGGTGGGGCGCACACGTGGGACAACCTCGTCGCTGCGTGCAAGCACTGCAATCACCGCAAAGGCGGCCGCTTTGTCGAGGAGGCGCGAATGCGCCTGATGCGCGCCCCGTTCGAGCCGCGCTGCGACGTCTACACCCTGTTCACCCCATACCTTGCCGACCCGCGCAACGAGGCCTGGCGCGACTATCTCTTCCTCGGGTCGAACTGAGCGCCCGAGCCCAGGCTCGATGGCGCCTCTCGATCCCCTTCGCCCGCCTGTCTCTGTGCGCGACATCCTCGCCACGCTGTGGCGCAACGGTCACGCGGCGTACGTCGTCGGTGGTGGCGTGCGCGACGAGCTGCTCGGTCTGACGGCGAAGGACTGGGACGTAACCACCGATGCGCTGCCGGCGCGGCTGCAGGCGGTGTTTCCCAGCGGACGAATCGACAACGCCTTTGGGACGGTGACCATCCCGCTCGATGGCGACGATGGCATCGATCGCGTCGAGGCGACCACGTTCCGCCGCGACCACGTCTATACCGATCACCGACGGCCGCACTCGGTGACGTTCACCGCCGACCTCGGCGAGGACCTGTTGCGGCGTGACTTCACCGTCAACGCGATCGCCTGGGGCAAGCCTGCCCTGCCGCCCGATCAGGAGCCGGCAACCGATCCGAGCTGGGCGGATCCGACCGGCGGCCTGGCCGATCTGGCTGCACGGACCCTGCGCGCAGTCGGCGATCCGGGCGAGCGCTTCGAGGAGGATGCGCTGCGCCTGCTGCGCGGCGCGCGGCTGGCGGCACAGCTCGACTTCGAGATAGAGCCGGCGACGCTGTCGGGCATGGCCGGCGCGGCCCAGACAATCGAATTCGTGTCCAGGGAGCGGATCGGCGAGGAGCTCCGCCGGATGCTCGAGGCGGACCGGCCATCGCGCGCCTTCGAGATCCTGGCCGCGACCGGTGTGCTCAAACACGCCATGCCACTGCTCGACGCTCAGCGCGGCGTCCCACAGGACAAGGCGCCGGGCATGGACCTGTGGGCTCACTCTATGGCCACTCTCGACGCTGCGGCGCGGATGCGTCCGGCCGGCGATGTGCTTCGACTCGCGGCACTGGTCCACGACATCGCCAAGCCGGAGACTTTCGCTGACGGACATTTCATCGGCCACGACACGGTCGGCGCGGAGCAGGCCGAAGCTTTCCTTGGCAGCCTCGTTTTCCCGCGGCGCGATACGGCGCGTGTCGTTGAATTGGTGCGCAACCACATGTTCAGCTATGAGTCACGCTGGAGCAGCGCTGCCGTACGCCGTTTCATCCGCCGCGTGGGCCGCGACCTGGTCGACGACCTGATCGACCTGCGCGCCGCGGACAACCTCGGTAGCGGCCTGCCGGCCAACGCCGGCCATCTCGACGAGATGCGCAAGCGCGTCCACGCCGAGCTCGATTCCGGCGCGCCACTGACGCTGGCCGACCTTGCCGTCAATGGTCGCGACCTGGTCGCCGAGCTGAGCCTCGAGCAGGGTCCGCTGATCGGAGATGTGCTCGAGCAGCTCTTGGGCGATGTCATCGCCGATCCGGCCGCCAACACTCGGACCGAGCTCCTCGATCGTGCTCGTGACTGGCTCACGAAAAGCGGCCGGCAACCATGATCGAGGCACTGCTGCAGGCCGAGCGGCTGCTGATTCACGGCATGGTCGACCAGGCTGAGCAGATCTACAGAACAGCCTCTGAACGGGATCCGCGCAACTCGATCGCGGTGGTTGGCCTGGCTCGCGTGGCACTCGAGCGCGGCGACGAGAAGCTTGCCTACGATCGAGCCTGCGCCGCGCTCGCAATCGACCCCGAGAACGCCGCCGCGCTGCGGCTCGAGGCGCGTCTGTCAGAGGTCTTCGCGGCGCGCGGCGAGCCGGTGCAACGGCCGGATTTCGTGGCCACGCCCAAACAGCCGGCGCGGCCGTCGACCCAGACCGAGCCAATCCAGGCGCCGATCGCTGATCCCGATGCCCGTCCCTCTGAACAGCACGTCTTCACGCGGAACCCGTCAATGGCCGAACATCAGCTCATGGAAGACGATCGCCAGCGGGCGACCGAAGCCACCACAGGTCAAGCCGCAGCGCCGCCAGCCGAAGAGCCGCAGCGCCGTCCGGGGCTGTTGCGGCGACTCTTTGGCGACTCGTCGGACGAGGCCGAGCAATGAGGATCCTCGTAACCGGCGGCGCTGGCTATGTCGGCAGCACTACGGCACAGCGGCTGGTCGAGGCCGGCCACGAGGTCGTCGTCCTCGATTCGCTGTTTCGTGGCTATCGCGCCGCGGTCCCAACCAGGGCCACCCTCGTCGTCGGCGACATAGGTGACGCGGCGACCGTTGAGCGAACGCTGCGCGAGCACGGAGTCGAGGCCGTCCTGCACTGCGCCGGCCGCGCGCTGGTCGGCGAATCGGTCGCTCAACCCGAGCTCTACTACCGCGACAACGTCGTCGCCAGCCAGGTGATGCTCGACGCGATGCGTGCGGCCGGCGTGCGCCGCATCGTCTTTTCGTCGAGTGCCGCGGTGTACGGCGCGCCCGAAACCTCGCCGATCGAGGAAGGTCACGCAATGCGGCCGGTCAATCCGTACGGCGAGACAAAGCGTGCCTTCGAAGGGATGCTCGACTGGTACGCCCGGGCTCACGATATTGCCGCATTCTCGCTGCGCTACTTCAACGTCTGCGGCGCGACCGACGAGCGCGGCGAGGACCACAAGCCGGAGACACATCTCATCCCGAACCTGCTCGCCAGCGTGCGTGGCGGCGCGCCGCTCAAAGTGTTCGGTACCGATTACCCGACGCCTGATGGCACGTGCATCCGCGACTACATCCACGTCGACGACCTGGCTGACGCGCACACTGCCGCGCTCGCATTGACCGCCGACGTTCGTGCCAGCCACCTGGCGTGCAACCTCGGGTCCGGCTCCGGCTTCAGCGTGATGGAGGTCGTCACCGCCGCCGAATCGGTCGTCGGACAACCGGTGCCCCGGGTGCTTTCCGAGCGCCGCGAAGGCGACCCGCCGGTCCTCGTGGCGTCCAACGATCGGGCGCGCGAGCTGCTCGGCTGGACTCCCAAACGCGGCTCGTTGAGCGAGATGATCGGCTCAGCGTGGCGCTGGCGCGAGCGCAACCCCAACGGCTACGAAACGGCATGACCGACCACTCGAGCGAGCGCATCTCGGCCAATCCGCGTGACTGGCGTCCGCAGAGAATGCCCAGTGGCCGCTATCAGCCGGAGATCATCAACCCGATCATCGAGCCACTCTGGTCGGGTGTGAGGGTCATCGCCAACTTCAGGGATTCGGGCAGCGACGAGTGGGGCACGGTCGAGGTCCTCGACGAGTTCGGTGACGACGCGTCCGGCGCGGCGCCGCTCGCGGTCGAGCACCTGCGGCGCTCGATCCTGGCCAGCGAGGCGGTCATCGACGGAGTGCTCACCGAACAGGCGACGATCGGCGGCGAGGGAACGTCGGTGGTCGTCTTCGCCAAGTCGTCGCCCGTCAAGCGGCTGGTCATCGGCGGGCCCGAATTGGAGATCAAGTTCGACCCGCCAAAGGGGCCGCCGCGCCGCGGGGAGGCGGCGTTCGTGGCCGTCGACCTGCTCAGCATCGACGGCCAGACACTCTTCGACGTGCCGCTGCTCGAACGCAAGCGTCTTCTCGAGGCGGTCATCGAGCAGAGCGAGCTGGTGCGCGTCTCGCCCGTCGTCCGGCCGCCGGTCCGTCAGTGGTTCAGCTCGTGGCGGGCGGCCGGTCTGCGCGGCCTGATGCTCAAGAGCACCAACAGCCGCTACACCCCCGGGGGCGAAACGACCGAATGGGCAAAGGTCGAACGAATGCCACGCGGCTGACAGCGCGCCGCGAGTGGCCGCTCGTGGTCCGGCGCGCGCGGCCGGAAGACGAGTCAGCCGTGATGAAGTTCGCCACCCAGACGTGGCACGGCTGGGACTACATCCCGCGCGCATGGCCGGTGTGGCTTGAGGCGGAGGATGGCGTGATGCTCGTCGGCTGCCGGCCCGACGGACAGCCGGTTGCCGTGTCGCGTGTCGCCCTACTGACGCCGACCGAGGGATGGGTGGAGGGAATCCGCGTCGATCCCGAAGTGCGCGGAATGGACATCGCGTCGGACCTCCAGGTCGCCGAGCTGGCGTGGGCAGCGGCGCAGGGCGTCGAGGTCGTGCGCTATGCGACCGGATCGGACAACGAGGGTTCGCACCGGCTCGGAGCACGAGATGGGTTCCAGTTGATTGCCGAGTTCCGCTCGCTGATGCACAGCCCCGATCCTGACTCCGCACCCGACCGGAATAGCGCATACGACGCCGACATCCGGGCGGAGACGACTCGCAAGCGCCGGGCGCTATTGGCCGGGCTCGCCGAACAAGGTGTGATCGCCGACGCCCACGGCGCGGGGACGCTCTGGCCGCTCGTGTGGGGAAATCCAACGTTCAATGCCGCCTCGCGTCAGTACGAGGCGCGACCGTGGGCGATCCAGGAGCTGACCGAGGAAGGTTTCGCCGGTCATCTCGCGCGCGGCGAGGTCGTCGTAAGTGGCGTGCCCACCGAGGACACGTCCGATTGGGCGCTCGGCATCTTCCCGGGCGAGCAGCCGCCCGCTGAAGACTCCGGGCTTCGCCTGTCGATGCTGATCGGCGACCCGCATCGGGCGGTCGAGCTGCTCGAGCGCGGCCGTGCGCTTGCCGGCGAGTCACTCGTGGTCCGCGTGCCAAATCCGTCACCACTGCTGGACGACGCGCCCGATGTCTTTGAGGCGGCCGGCTATCGATCGCCCAACTGGACGCTCCATCTGATGGCGCGGCCGCTCGATGCCGACCATCCAGCGCCCGAGATCGATCCATCCAGGGTCGTCCTGGCCGATCAGCCAGTGGCGGTGCGCGCTCAGGTCACCTAGACCGCCTCATCCTTACCTATAGCCCCCGTCAGGGCCGCGAGCGCACCCACCAGGAGTTGTCGCCGCGTTGAAACGCGATGTCGACGCGGCCGTCGGCGGCCACGTCAATGTCGAAGTCCGACGCCGCGCTGGCCGCCGCCACATCGACGATCTCGAAGTCACCCGTGCCGCCGTTCTGTGGCCCGGTCAGGTACCACAACCTGCTGCCGTCCGACGCGGTCATGTGGGCCATGCCCAACGGATCGATGACGAGATCGGTCACCGTCAGCCCGACGGCAACCAGCTCCTCGCTCCAGCCCGTGTTCGCCTTGACCGCGTAATGGACGCCGTCGGGCTCCGACCATGCAATACGCGGCCTACCTCCGGTCGACAGGGCGATGTTGGCGTTGCCTGCGAGATCGATGCCTTCCACGATCGTTTTGTGCCTGAAGCCACCGGTTGGCGATGTTCCTCGATGGTGGATCACCGACCACACGAACCCGTCCTCGCCGGCCTGAAAATGGCGCTGCGCAGCGATCTGTGGATTACCGTTCTCGTCGATCACGAGCGACGGCGACCGGCTGCCGCGGAAGTTCTCGAACGTCCAATCACCGGTCACGTCGGTCAGGTATCGGATGCGTTGGGGCGCACCGGGAACGGGCACGGTTCCGACATGCCCGGCGACGTACATATGGCCGTCGATGACGACGAGAGACGGGTCCTCCATGGCGCTCGAATTCGGCATCATCGTCACCCACGCGCTCCGCGAACTTGGGCCACACGCCCGAGCGATTGCTGGTCCAGCGCAGGCCAAGAACTTCAGGCCCACCAGTTAGGTCTTCCGGCACGCGCCGCTCGAACACGATCGTGATCGAACCATCGGATGCGTCGACCGCGATAGCGGGCTGGGCATGCCTGGGGCTGTTCGCGTCACCCGGGAAGTACGTCACCCGCTCTCCCATCCAGGCTCCCTGCTGGCGCGTGAAGTACCAGATGCCGTGTGGGCCGACGCCAGCGATGTGCGGCTCGCCATTGAATACAGCCAACGAGGCTTCGGTGAGCTTGTCGGGAGAAACCTGCTCCGGGTTTCGGAACTGCGTGGCGCCATGAACAGGCCCCGCGGCAATGACGGTGATACATGCAGCAACGATCGCGGCACGCCCAAACAGGGAAACGGAAATGACCAGCCTCGACATCGGGCGGTCCTCCTTCGTGGGGCGCCGGTGACGGCCAGCGCGAAATTCATTCTGCTCCCCGACTGCAAGCGGCACACACGTCCGATATGGTGGCCACGATGCCGCTCGCCGCTCTCCCCAAGGCAATCCGCGACGAGGTAGCGCGGCTGGGCAGCGCCGACATCATGGTCGGCATCCCGTCGTTCAAGAATGCGGCCACGATCGGCTACGTGGCACGTGCCGCGCAGGCCGGCCTGGTCCAGTACTTCGCCGATCTGCGGCCCGTGCTGGTCAACGCCGACGCCGGCTCGCCCGACGGAACTCAGCGAGTAGTGGTCGAAACGGAGCCGCCCGACTACATCGAGAGCATCCTGCTCGTCCGGCCGCGCAACAAGCTGCAGCGCATCAGCCTTACCTACCCCGAGATCGATGGCGTGGGCGGCAAGGGAGCAGCGCTGCGGACGATCTTCCAGATTGCCGACGCGCTCAAGGTCCAGGCGCTGGTGGTCGTCGATTCGGACCTGCGCTCGATCGTGCCCGAGTGGATCGAGCTCCTCGCCGGGCCAATCCAGAAGGGCGGCTTCGACTACGTCGCGCCGCTCTACTCGCGCTACAAGTACGACGGCACGATCACCAACAACGTCACCTACCCGGTGACCAGAGCGCTGTACGGCCTGCGCATCCGCCAGCCCATCGGCGGCGACTTCGGCGTCTCGGGCGACCTCGTTCGGCACTATCTCGAGCAGGACGACTGGGACGCCGACGTCAGCAAGTTCGGCATCGACATCTGGATGACCACCAAGGCCATCACCGGTGGCTTCGCGGTCTGCCAGACCCGACTCGGAGCCAAGGTCCACGACCCCAAGGATCCCGGCGCCGACCTGGGCCCGATGTTCAGCCAGGTCGTGACCACCCTCCTCCGACTGACCGAAGCGCACGCCGCGCGCTGGCTGGACGTGACCCGCTCGCACAACGTGCCGGTCTACGGCTTCGAGCGCATTGTCGAGCCACCGCCGCTCGACGTGAACGTGGCGCGCCTGCTCGAGGAGTTCGCCAAGGGCAGGCTCACCGTTGGCGACCAGTGGAAGGCGGCACTCACGGACGCCAACTTCCAGGTCATCGACGAGCTGTCGCAGGAGGCCGGCACGCTCGTCGACGAGGCAATCCGCGCCGACAAGCCCGGCTCGGTCGACGATGTCGTGTTCAACATGCCCGACGAGACATGGGCGCGCGTCGTTTACGACGTGCTCGTCGCTTATCATGCGCGCGCCGTGCCGATCGACAAGCTGGTCGCGGCTCTGATCCCGCTCTACTTCGGCCGCGTCGCGTCGCTCATCTTCGAGACACGGACACTGACCACCGATCAGGCCGAGGCATTCATCGAGCGTCAAGCGCGCGCGTTCGAGCTGCTCAAGCCGTACTTCGTCGAACGCTGGAACGCGGTCGCTGCCGAAGGCTCCGTGGCGGCCGCGATGGTCACCCGATGAGCGCGCGCCAGGAATCGACGCGGGCGGAGCGGGCAGAGCTGCCGCAGCACATCCTGTTGCCGCTCGCCAATCCGCGGACTGCCGCGGATCTGGTGCGCATCGGCGCTGCGCTGATCAAGCAAGGCGGCACGCTGACTGCGCTCGGCATCGTCGAGGTGCCCGAGGGCATGGCGCTATCGGAAGGTGCCACTCGTGCGCGGCAGGCGCGCCGGTTGCTGCAGCGCGTGCTCGAGTTCGCGCCACCGGGGGTTGAGCTGCGCACGGTCGTGCGCATCGGCCGCCGGGCTGCCGAGGGAATCGTCGAGCTGGCCGCGGAGGAGGAAGCCGACCTGATCATCTTTGGCTGGGCGGGTCGGCCCGGCGGCAAGAAGGGCGACTCGTCGGTCTTCTCGCCGACGATCGACGAGGTCGTGCGCGACGCGCCATGCAACATCGCGGTCGTCAAGCAGCGCGGCGTCAAGGACGTCAAGCGCATCCTGACGCCGGTCCGCGGCGGACCCCACGCCGAGCTCGCGCTGGCCTACGCGTCGGCGCTCGGCCGCTACTTCGAGGCGGCCGTCGACGTGATGCACGTCGTGCCGCCGGACATCTCGCCGCTGGTGCGAACCCAGGCCGAGCGAGCGCTGGCCACCTTCGTCGCGCATCACGCCGGCGAACCGGCACGTCCGCTGCTGGTCGAGGGACTGAACGTCGGCTCGGCCATCATCCGCGAGGCGGAAGAGGCGCAGCTGGTCGTCATGGGCGCAGCCGCGATGTCGGCCGACGGACGTGGCCAACGACGAAGGCGCGCTGTTCGGCGTGCTGCCCGAGACCGTCGCCCAGCACGCCCGGCCGTCGGTCATCGTGGTCAAGACGCGCGAGCAGATCAACCGCCAGACCTTCGAGCGCCGCGCCGAGCAGGCCGAGACGCTCGAAGCGGCCGACCGAGCGGCAAACCTCGGACGCAGCGTCGCGGCCCGCGTCGACCGCTGGTTCGCCGAGTCGAACTTCCATCACTCCGAGTTCAGCGACCTCGGCCGGCTGCTGGAGCTCAAGCAGAAGCAGGGCCTGACGATCAGCGCCGTTCTGCCGACGCTCAACGAGGCGGCGACGATCGGGCCGATCGTCCACCGCGCCCGGCGCGAGCTGATGGAGAAGTTCGCGCTGGTCGACGAGCTGCTCGTGATCGACTCCGAGTCGGACGACGACACGCGCTCGATCGCCGAGTCGGAGGGCGCGCGAGTGGTGGTTCACTCGGACGTGCTGCCGCGCTACGGCTCGTACCGCGGCAAGGGCGAAGCGCTCTGGAAGAGCCTGTACGCCACGACCGGGGACCTCGTCGCCTGGTCGGACACGGACATCACGCGACTGGCACCCGCGTTTCATCTACGGCACGCTCGGGCCCTTGCTCGCCGAGCCGCGCATCGGCTACGTCAAGGCCTACTACCAGCGGCCGATCGTCGAGGACGGCCAGCTCAAGGAGGGCGGCGGCGGCCGCGTCACGGAGCTCGTCGCGCGTCCGCTGATCAACCTGTTCTTCCCCGAGCTGTCGGGCTACATCCAGCCGCTGTCGGGCGAGTACGCCGGCCGCCGGGCGCACCTCGAGCAGATCCCGTTCTTCACCGGCTACGCGGTCGAGATCGGCCATCTGATCGACCTCGCCGAGCGGCTCGGCCTGAACGGCCTCGGCCAGGTGGACCTCGACATCCGCTTCCATCGCAACCAGGAGCTCGAAGGGCTGTCGCAGATGAGCTTCGTCATCCTCCAGGCGGTCATGAAGCGGCTCGAGGAGCGGCGCAAGGCGCGTCTGTTCGCGGAGCTCGGCTCGACCATGAAGCTGCCCCGCTCCGGTCCCAACAAGCTGTCGCTCGAGGTCATCGAGCTGGCCGACCAGGAGCGACCGCCGATGATCCGCATCCCCGAGTACCTCGACCGCAAGACGGCGGTCGCCACGCCCGCCTAGGCCGGCGGGTTGCGCATCCTCATCGCCCCGGATTCGTTCAAGGGCTCGCTCGACCCGAACCAGGTGGCCGCGGCGCTCGCCGACGGCTGGCGGCGCGGCCGACCCTGGACGAATTGCGACTCATCCCGCTGGCGGACGGCGGCGAAGGCACGCTCGAGGCGATCAAGGCGGCAGGTTCCGATTGGATCGAGCTGCCCGTCCACGCGCGCGATCCGCTCGGGCGCCCGCTGCGCGCGACGTTCCTCCGCCGCGGCGACGAGGGCATCGTCGAGATGGCCGTTGCGTCCGGGCTGTCGCGGCTGACGGTTGACGAGCGCGACGCTCTGGCCGCGTCGACGCTCGGGACGGGCCAGGTCATCGCCGCGGCCATCGGGCTCGGCGTGCGGCGTCTGACTGTCGGGCTGGGCGGCAGCGCGACGACGGACGGCGGCGCGGGACTCCTCGTCGGCCCTTGGCGCGCGATTCTTCGACGCCGGCGGGCGCTGACCTGGCCGAGGGTGGCGGCGCGCTCGCCAAGCTGGCGCGCGTCGATCTCGACGGCCTGGCGCCGATACTGGGCGAGGTGCATCTCACTATCGCCTCGGACGTCGCCAACCCGCTGCTCGGACCGCAGGGAGCGGCCGCAACCTACGGTCCGCAGAAGGGCGCCGAGCCGAAGCAGGTTGCCCAGCTGGAGGCCAACCTGGCCCGCTACGCCGACCTGGTCGAGGATGCGGCCGGGCGCGAAGTGCGCAACGAGCCGGGGGCCGGCGCGGCCGGCGGAACGGGACTTCGCGCTGCTTGCCATCGCCGACCGATTCGCCTCGTTCGAGGTTCGGCCGGGAGTCGAGGTGGTGATGGAGCTGGCCGGCTTCGACGCAGCGCTCGCGGAAACAGACCTCGTCCTGACCGGCGAGGGGCGCATCGACGAGCAGACTCCTTTCGGCAAGACCGCGTTCGGCGTCGCGCGACGCGCCCGCGTCGCGGGAGTCAAGTGCATCTGCTTCGGCGGCGGCGCCACTCCAGAGGGAATCGCCGCACTCGCCGAGCTCGGCGCGATCGTCGTGCCGGCGACCGAGCAGCCGCAGACCGTCAAGGCTGCCATGGCCGCCGGCGCAGCGCCGCTCGTCCGCGCAGCCGAACGCGCCGCGCGCCTTGTGTCGATCCCGGAGATGGATCGGTGATGGTCGCCAAGAAGCCTGCCAAACGGAAGCGCGCCAAGCCGGATCCGGTCAAGGCGTGGACGCGGCGGCTCGACCGTTACCGGCCGAACCTGATGGCCGACACGCTCGCGGCGCTGCGGACGATGTACGGCAAGCCAGAGTGGCAGCGCGTCTACGACCCGACAAGCGAGCTGATCCTGACCATGCTCTCGGCGAACAGTGCCGACATCAACGCCGAGAAGGCGTTCGACGCCCTGTGCCGGCACTGGCCGGCGGCAGCGGATGAGCCGCATCCGGGTGGTCGGGTCTGGCTTTCGCGCCGGGATGGGGCGGCGTCGGCATCGAGGAGAGCGTCGCCGACTGGGCGGCCATCGCCGACGCGCCGCTCGACGAGCTGATCGACGTCATCCGCCCGGGCGGCCTCGCACCGACAAAGGCGCCGCGCATACAGGCCGTGCTGCGCCAGATCTTCGAGGAGCGTGGCGACTTCTCGCTCGAGTTCCTGGGCGAGATGCAGCCGCAGGATGCGCTGGCGTGGCTGACGGCCGTGCCCGGGATCGGGCGCAAGACCGCATCGGTCGTCCTTTTGTTCGCCTTCGGCATGCCGCTTGATGCCTGTCGATCGACATGTCGAGCGGGTCAGCAAGCGAATCGGCCTGATCCCGCCCAAGGCAACCGCGGAACAGGCGCACGACTACCTCCAGGTGCAGCTCAAGCCCGAAGAGGTGCATGAGGCGCACGTCAACTTGATCACCCACGGCCGTCAAACGTGCCACGCACTGCGGCCGGAATGCCTGCGCTGCGCGATCGCGCCGCGCTGCCGATTTATCGACGCCAAAGCACCCTGACGGAGGACCCGGTGACGGATTTCAAGCAGCTTGTCGACGACTTCATGGCCAATGAGTTCTCAAATTCCCCGGTGACGGGCAGCTACCTCGGACTGACCGATTACGACGAACAGCTCGACGATTTGTCCGCCGATGCCTTCCTGCGCCGCGACGCTGAGGCCGCCCAGTGGCTCGCCCGATTCGAGGCCGTCGATGAGTCCGAGCTGGACCTGGACGACGGCATTGACCGTGACCTGGCCATCTCGACCCTCCGCGGACGACTGATCCACGCCGACTGGCAGGCATGGAAGCGGGATCCGGTGACCTATTCGGGCCCCATCCTGAACGGCCTCTTCTACCTGTTCTTGAACCGCCTGCGGCCGACGGCCGAGCTGGTCGACGCGGCCGTGGCGCGACTTGAGCAGGTGCCCGCGGCTCTCGCGCACGGGCGGGCAAACCTGGATCCAAAACTGGCCCACAAGCTGATCGTCGACCGCGGCGCAGCCTCGGCACGTGCCGGCGCCGGCTACGTGCGCGAGATGCTCGCCGGCGAGGCCGAGACGGACGAACAGGAGCGGCGCCTGAGGGCCGCAGGCGCGGTCGCCGGCGCGGCATTCGACGAGTACGTCGCGCACCTGGAGCAGCTCGCGCAACAGGCCAGTGGGGAGTGGCGTTACGGCGAGGAGCGCTACAACCGCCAGCTGCGCGAGCGCGAGGTGATCGATCACGACGCTCGCTCACTACGCGACATGGGCCAGGCCGAGTACGACCGCCTCGACGCCGAGATGCGCGCGCTCGCGATGAAGGCACGCGGCACCGAGGACTGGAAGGCCGTGCTCGACGAGGCCAACGAGGACCATCCGCCGACCGAGGAGGCGATGCGCCAGGCGTACGACGACTGGACCCAGCGGTCGCGCGCGTTCCTGGTCGAGACCGGGCCTGGTGACGCTGCCCGAGGGCGAGACGTGCACGGTCGAGCCGTCGCCCGTCTTCACTCGGCCGCTCTTCGCGGTCGCCTCGTACAGCGGCCCGCCGGCATTCTCGGACAAGCTCGCCGGCCACTTCTTCGTGCCCATCGCGCCGGACGGCACGTCCGAGGAGGAGATCCAGAAGCGGCTCGGCTCGAACAGCCACGCGTCCATCCCCACGACCGCCGTCCACGAGGCCTACCCGGGCCATCACTGGCATATCACCTGGAGCAAGATCCACGCGCCTAAGCTGCGCCTCGTGCTGGGCACGTCCTTCTTCAGCGAAGGCTGGGCGCTGTACACCGAGCGGGTCATGCGCGAACGCGGCTTCTTCACCGATCCGGTCCAGGAGCTGTACCACCTCGAAGCGACGATCTTCCGCGCGGCGCGGATCGTGGTCGACACTAGCCTTCACATCGGCGACATGGATTACGAGGACGCCGTCAACTACATGGTCGGCGCGACCGCCCTGACCGAGCCGACTGCCCGCGCCGAGGTCGGGCGCTACTGCTCATGGCCCACGCAGGCCTCGAGCTACCTGACCGGCTGCCTCGAGATCCTGCGCATCAGGCGCCGGTATCTCGATGCCAACGATCAGCTCGGAGTCGAGCCCGTCGACGTGCCCGTAGACGTACTGCGTGATTTCCACGACAAGCTGGCCGGCAGCGGCCGGCTGCCTGTTGGCCTCGCCGAACGCGCACTGATGGGCGCCCCGGAGGCCTGAAAATCTCGATCGTCGCGGCCGATATGTAGATGCAACCTCAGGGCCGCCCGCGCAATGGAGCCCAACCCCACCCGGCCCATAAAGTTGCACCCGACAAAACGAAACCATCTCGTGCGAAGCGTCTGGTGACGGGGCGCTGCCGCATCGATATTGCACGACCCGGGCCCCCTCCCCGGGTCGTGCTTTTTTGTGTGCCGCTCGTAGGTCCGCGTCAGAAGCGCGACGGCCGTCGCGACGAGCAGCAGGGTCAGGACGGCCAGCGCGAGTGCGGCGGCCGACGGCTGCGCATGGCGCACCTCGACGAAAGTGCTCAACAGCCCGGCCGCCGGAGTGCCGAGCAGGATTGTCACCGCGACGGTCGCCAGCACAGTCGCCTGGCTGTCGAGATCGAGCACCGAAAGCACGAGCGCTGCTCCGAGCAGGAGCGCTGAAAGCGCCGTGCCGATGGTCAGGAGGCGTGCCGTCCAGGCGACTGGTGGCCGCTCGCTCACGGCGACACCGCGCGCGCAAGCATGCCCACCGCGAAGACGAGAGCCACGACGACGAACATCACCGACAGTGCCTGGTGCGGCACCCGATGCGAGAGCCGCGCGCCAACGCGGGCGCCGATGAACACGCCCGACCACCACCGGACCGGCAAGCAGCGGGTCGATCTGGCCGCGGCTGAAGTACAGCACCGCGCTGGCGGCGGCGGTGGCGCCGAGCATGTACGTGCTGGTCGTGGTCGCGACGCGGATCGGAATGCCCATCAGCACGTTCATCGTGGGCACGTTGACCACGCCGCCGCCGATGCCCAGCAGCCCGGAAAGTGCCCCGGCGACGACCGACACGATCGCGGCGGGGCCAAGGTTGCGCGCTCGGTACGCGACGTTCTCACCGGTCGTCGGCTCGACGTAGCTCCAGTCGTACTCGAGCCGCCTTGGCTCGTCGATCAGCTCGGCCACCTGGGTGCTGCGGCTGCGCAGCATCTGGATCGCCACCGCGACGAGCACGATCGCAAAGAGCGCGCTGATTACCCGCGCGTCGATGAACCCGGCCACGAAGCCGCCGAAGATGCCACCGATCACGGTCGCCACGAGCAGGCTCAACCCGAGCCGCCGGTCGGCAAAGCCGCTGGTCAGGTACGAGGCGGACGCGGTCGTCGACACGGCGATGACGCCGAGCAGGCTGACCGCGATGGCGATGTGCACGTCGATCCCGAGCACGACCGTCAGCAGCGGCACGATCATCAGTCCGCCGCCGACCCCGAGCAGGGCACCGAATCCGCCCGCCGCGATCGCGGCGAGAAAGGCGAGCAGCTCGAGAGTGATCACGCGCGCCGATTATCGGCGTGCGCTAGGTCGGCCGCCGCTACGATCGGGAACATGTCCGACAGCCACGCGAAATGGTCCGCTCGCGGGGCTGCGCGTGCTCGAGCTGTCGACCGTGCTGGCCGGTCCGTACTGCGCGATGGTCCTCGCAGACCTCGGCGCCGACGTGATCAAGGTCGAGCCACCCGAGGGCGACGCGACTCGTGGCTATGGTCCGCCGTGGGTCGGCCCAGCCGCGGAGGGCGGCGAGCGGGTCGCTGCCTACTTCCTGTCGGTCAATCGCAACAAGCGCAGCCTGCGGCTCGACCTGCGCCGGGAAGAGGCGCGCGAGGTCATGCGCGGTTGATCGGTCGGTCGGACGTGCTGGTCGAGAACTTCCGCCCGGGCGGAATGGCCAAGCTCGGGCTGGACGAGGCCGATCCTCGCAGGAGCTCAACCCACGCCTGGTCCACCTGTCGATCACCGGCTACGGGCCGGATGGTCCCGACGCCGACAAGCCCGGCTACGACTTCGTCGCCCAGGCCGTCGGCGGCCTGATGTCCGTCACCGGCTTCGCGGACGAGGAGAGCGGCCGCCCGACGAAGCTGGGCGTGGCCATCACCGACGTGGTCACCGGCCTGCTCGGCACGATCGGAGTGCTTGCCGCGCTCCGATCAGGCGTTGGCCAGCGAATTGACGCGTCGCTGCTCGAGTCGACCCTGGCGATGCTCATCAACCAGGCCCAGAACGCGTTCGTCGGCGGCCAGCAGCCCGCTCGCATGGGTAACGCGCACCCGAACATCGTCCCGTACGAGACCTACGCCACGAGCGACGGAGAGATCGCCGTCGCCGTCGGCAGCGAGCGCCAGTGGCCACGCCTGTGTGCTGTGCTCGAGATCGACGAGCTGGCCGACGATCCGCGCTTCGCGACCAACGACGCACGGGTCCGCAACCGCGCCGATCTGCGGCCGATCATCGCCGAGCTGTTCTCGAAAGCCGACTCGGAGCATTGGCTGGCTCGCCTGCGCGAGGCCGGCGTGCCGTGCGGGCCGGTCAACGACGTGCTGGCGGCGTTCGAGCAGCCGCAGGCCCGGGCGCGCGAGATGCGTGTTTCGGTAGACCATCCGACGCTCGGGTCCGTCGAGCAGATCGGCATTCCGATCAAGCTGTCGGCGACACCCGCCTCGATCCGAACGGCCCCACCACTGCTCGGCGAGCACTCCGCCGAGATCCTCGCCGAGCTCGGCTACGACGAGCAGGCTGTCGCCACGCTGCGCGAAAAGGCCGTGATCTAGCGCGGACGTGGATCTTCATCCGTCGTGGGGGATGCCCAAGTGGCTGGTCGGTGGTCCAATCGGGGGCAGAAGTCGCCGTGCTGCGGCTCGAACTTGGAGAACACATGACAGAGAGATCACTCGACGAGCTCGGGCCGGTCGATTACCTGGTCGTCGAGTTTCCAGCGGGTACGTCGGAACTCACCGGTGAAGGGGCGCTTGAGCTCGCCCGGCTGCACGAGGCGGGAATTATCCGCGTCATGGACCTTGTGGTAATCGGCAAGGGCGAGGACGGGTCGATCATGGCCCAGGAGCTCGCCGATCAGAGCGCGCTTGGCCCGCTGGCCCAGCTCGAGGTCGAACTTGCCGAGACGCTGGCCGAAAGCGATATCGAGAAGTTCGGTGCCGCGTTGGAGCCGGGGACATTGCTGCTGTCCTCGTCTACGAGAACCTGTGGGCAGCCCCGTTCGCATCGGCCATTCGTCGCGCCGGCGGTCAGCTGATCGCCAACGGTCGCATCCCGGTGCAGGCCCTCATCGCCGCCGTCCAGGCGGACGAAGCCCTTTTCGAAGAAGGAGCCTGAAATGCCACTTAGGCCATCTCGCGTCGGACGCGTCGGCGTCGTCGGCGCACCTGTTGCCAAGGCAGCCGTAGTCGGCGCCGCCATCTCGCCCGGACCTTCGCCGGTCGCCAAGGCGGCCGTAGTCGGCGCCGCCGTCAGCCCTGGCCCTTCGCCGGTCGCCAAGGCTGCCGTGGTCGGTGCCGTCGTGACACCGGGGCGCCGCCGCTTCTAAGCCGCTCACCAAGGGTCGCGAGAACCCTTGGTAGACTCTGAAGGACGGCCGACATAGCTCAGCGGTAGAGCAGCTGTTTCGTAAACAGCAGGTCCTCGGTTCAAATCCGAGTGTCGGCTCCACTTCCCGAACGCAGGCGCCACGGACGACCGTGCCCTCCTCTCCGTGACTAGATTCCGACCGTGCTAGCCTCCGGCCTCCGGCCGTCATGAACGGCCAAAGAGGCTGGAGGGTTCGTGTCTAACCAGGCGATGACCGCCGAGTCGGGTGCTGCCGCGTTCAACATGCGTCTTGGCGTGCTGCTCGCCGCGGCGATGTTCGTGCTCGTAGTCGATACGTCGCTGATGAACGTGTCCATCTCGGCCGTCGTCACCGACATTGGTGCGACGGCCAGTGGCGTCCAGGCCGCGATCGCGCTCGAGGCACTCGTCTCTGCGGCATTCATCCTGATCAGCAGCAAAGTGGGCGATCTGATCGGTCGCAAGAAGGCTTACGTGCTGGGCCTGCTCGGCTACGCCGTCGGCGCGCTGGCGATGGTGCTGACCCAGAGCCTGCTGCCGATGATCGTCTTCTGGGCGATCTTCGGTGGCCTCGGCGCGTCGCTGCTCCTGCCGGCAATGCAGTCGCTGATCCACGGCAACTTCGAGGGCGCCGCCCAGAAGCGCGTGTACGCGCTGGTCGGTGCCTCGGCCGCCATCGCCGCGGCCGTCGGGCCGCTCATCGGCGGTTTTGTGACCACCTTCCTGTCGTGGCGGGTCGGCTTCCTGCTCGAGCTCATCGTCATCGGCGTGGTGCTGGCCGGCATCGGCCTGGTCCGCGACGTGCCGTTCACTGGCGATCGACGAGTCGACCTGGTGGGCGCCGTCCTGTCGGTGCTCGGTATGGGCGGCATCGTGCTCAGCATCCTGGTCTGGCAGGAGGGTGGCGAGGCCGTCCTTGCACTCCTCGTTATCGGTGCCGTTTCACTTGCCAGCCTGTGGTTCTGGCTGGTCCGGCGCAAGCGGGCGGGCGAGGTGACCTTGCTCGACCCCGATCTGCTTCGCTCGGCCATCTTTCGACTTGGCATCAGCGGCCAGATGCTGCAGCAGATTGCCCTTGGCGGCGCGATGATCGCCCTGCCGCTCTTCCTGCAAATGGTCCTCGAATACAACGCCCTGCAGGCCGGCCTGTCGCTCGCGCCGCTGTCACTGACGATGTTCTTCGTCGCAGTACTTGCCGGCCGCCGAGTTGGCCGTCGCCGGCCTGCGGCCATCATCCGCATCGGCTTCGGCCTGCTCGTGATCGGCATGCTCCTGCTGCTACCGATCGTGCCTCGGGCCGACTCCGGCCTGTGGCTCGCACCTGCGCTGATCATCGCCGGCGCCGGCCTGGGCGTGCTCGTGTCTCAGCTGAACAACTACACGCTCGCGCCGATCTCCGGCGAGCGCATCAGCGAAGCCGCCGGCGTCAACTCGGCAGCCGGCTCGTTCGGCCTGTCGTTCGGCCTCGCCTTCGGCGGTGGAGTCATGCTCGCCGTGCTTGCGCTCACGTTCACGACGTTGGCCAATCAGAGCGTCGTTCTGACGCCCGAGCAGAAGGTCCAGATCTCCGCCGGCCTCGAGGAGAACGCGCAGCTTCTGAGCAACACCACGCTCGAGGAGATGATCGTCGAGCAGCCGCCCGAGGTTGAGGCCGAGATCATCCGAATCAACACCGAGGCCCGCCCGATCGCACTCCAGGCCGCCCTGCTCGTACCGCTGCTGGCCGGCGTGTTCGGCTTCCTGGCGTCGTTCAGGATGCTCAAGCAGCCGGATGTGGAGCCATCAGCCGACCTCGAGTCGGTTTCGCTCGGAGGCTGAGCTGAAGCGTCCGGCCATCCCCCCGTTCGTTTCCGACCTTTATGCGGATCGCACGGCGCTCAATGGGCTCCTTGCCGGCTCGGTAGCGCTGTTCGCCTCTGCTCTCGACCCAAAGGTTTGGGGACCGTCGCTGCCGAGCGTGCAGGCGGCGATCGCCGAGAGCCCTCAGCTCGAGGCGCTGTCGCTGCTGGCAATGCTCGGTGGCTCGGCGCTCGTCCTCGTTGGCGGCGCGCTGGGCGATCTCTCCAAGGCAAGGCCGATCATTGCCGGTGGCCTCGCGGTCGAGTTGATCGCCGCGGTGGTGAGCATGATTGTGCCGACCGGCGGCGTGTTGGTCGCCAGTCGATTTATCGGTCACGCGGCGGCGGCGTTCATCATTCCCGCCTCGCTGGCACTCGTCGCGACCAGCTACAACGGCATCACCCGGGCGACGGCGATTGGCCTTGCCTACGCTGGCTTCGGAGCAGCCGGTGCACTCGCGCCGGTCCTGCTAAAGCTCAATCTAAGCGACTGGACGCCGGCGTTCCTGGGCGCGATCGTCGCTTGCGCGATCGCATTGGTCATCGTCAGGGGCAGGATCCGCGAGCTTCCGCGACCGTCGCTCCCCGAGCGCGTCTACGTCGTTCGCACCGCGGTGTGGGCGTTCGGAATCATCACCGTGACCGTCGGCGTGACCTGGGTGGGCACACCATTCGGCAATCCGCTGCGTTGGGGATTGGTCCTCGCCGGGCTCATCATCCTCGCGCTGGCCATCCTTCACGATCGACGTTCCAGGAAAGCTGGTGCGACCGAGGTCCACATCGATCAGCGACCGGTCGCCATCGCGGTCATCGTCGGCGTGATCCTCGGAATCGCCAACACGGCGCCGATGATGCTGCTGCCGCGCTACTTCCAGCTGATTTTGAGCTACGGGCCGCTGCTGGCGACCGCTGCGCTGGCGCCGTTGTTCATCGCACTGATCCTGGCCGGCCCGGCGGCAGGCTTCCTGCTCTCGCGCTGGTCGCCGCGCCGGCTCATCGGCGTCGGCACGATCGCGGTCGGAGCCGGCGATCTGCTCCTCGCGCTGATCGCAACGCCTTCGGCGGGCTACCTGCTGTTCATCATCCCGTGCTTCGCCATCGGTGCCGGCTTCGTGCTGGCGACCACCGTCCGCACCGCGATCATCTTCGCCAGCGTCTCACGCGGATTGCCCGCCACGGCGGCGGCGCTGAACGAGGCGTCTGCCGCGGTCGGCGCGAGAATTGGGGTTGTGATCGTCACGGCGACCGTTGGCCAAGTGGCCATCGCCACCTACACGTCAACGGTCTCGGGTCTTCCCGTCGCAGAGGCACAGCAGGCGGTCACGGCCTTCCAGGGAGTGCTTTCCGCGATTGGGTTGCCGTCCTTCAACGAGGTCGCCGCCGCAATCGACCCATCGAACGTCGCGCCGTATGTCGACGCCTACTCGGCCGGCATCCGCGCTGCCCTCGCACTGAGCGGGGTAACGGCCGTGATTGGTGGCCTGATCGGGTGGCTCGCGCTGGGTCGCCGCGACCCGCTGACAACGGTGTGGGAGCACAGTGAGGAGCGCGAGGCAGCACCCGCCTGACAGATGACATTGCGGATCGCCCTCGTCACCTGTGCAACCCTTCCCGAGCTCGATCCCGATGATCAGCGGCTGATCGAGCCACTCCGCTCTCGTGGGGTCGACCCGGCTGCTGCAGTCTGGGACGACGCCTCTGTCGATTGGAGCGCTTTCGATCTCGCGGTAGTGCGCAACACGTGGGACTACCCAGCGCGTCGCGACGAGTTCGTTGCCTGGGCGCGATCGGTGCCGCGGCTGGCCAACCCGGGGTCGGTCATCGAATGGAACACGGACAAGCACTACCTGACCGATCTGGCCGCGGCCGGGTTGCCGGTTGTGCCGACCTCGTGGTTGTCTGACTCGTCCGAGGCTCTACCGGAGACGGGGACGCATGTGCTCAAGCCGACAGTTGGCGCCGGGTCGGTCGATGCTGCGCGCTTCTCGCTCGGCGACGAGCACGAAGCCCAGCTGGCGCGCGACCACGCTGAGCGGCTCTTTGCGGCCGGCCAGACGGTGATGATCCAGCCATACATGGAGGCGATCGAGTCGCGCGGCGAGACCGGCGTCATCTTCGTCGGAGGAAAGTTCAGCCACGCGATCGGCAAGGGCGCCATGCTCGGCGGAGAGCGCAGGGCAGAGGCGGGCGGCCTCTACCTCGAGGAATTGATCGTCGCTCGCGAACCCACAGAAGGCGAGCTGAGCCTCGCTCAGCGCACGCTTGAAGCAGCTCCAGGTGGCTCCGAGGAACTGGTCTACGCCCGAATTGATCTCGTTCCCGATGCCGAAGGGAGCCCGCTGATCATGGAGCTCGAGCTGACCGAGCCATCTCTGTTCATGAAGACGACGCCCGGCTCGGAGGACCGATTTGCTGCTGCGATCGTCGCCGCAGCCGAGCGCGCCAGAGGTTCCCAGAGATAACGAGAGGCCGGGCGCGCGCCCCAGCGCAGCGGCCCGGCCTCAGCAGGAGGGTCTCTCCTGACCGTTTACGCAGAGGAGAGGGATCTCTGCGTGCAACGTCTTGACGCACGGTAGAACGCGTTTGTTCCGCTGGATATCCGCCGTTTCACTGATTTGGGTACTTGGTACCGGATCGGTACCCGTACCTAGCGCACTACGGGCGAGTGCTGAAGAAGCCCCTCAGCTCCCACATATCTGACAGCGCACCATCCTCATCGCGGCCGCCGAAGACGAGGTAGCGTTCCCCTCCGGCCGGAATCAAGGTTGCCCCGGACCGGGCAGGCGGTCGAGTCTGGAATGGCTGCTCGGCCAGCTCCGGAATCGTGTGGTTAATGAGCCACGTGTCGTCGAGATAGCCGCCGTCCTCTGCTCCGCCGCCAAAGACGATCCCGACGCCGTCCTCTACGGCCAGGGAGTACAGCTGCCTCGGCGCCGCCGCCTGTCGAGGGCCTTCCTGCCAGGCCGACGTTGCTGGGTCGTATGTCCACAGATCGCCGAGGGCAGGTACGCCGTTCGTCTGGCCGCCATACAGGATCAGCGTGTCGCCACTTGACCAATAGCAGTCGTGAAGGCAGCGCTGGACTGGGAGTTCGCCTTCCGGCGTTTCGTCGGTCCATTGACCGGTGGCGAATTCGTATGCGCGCGTGTCGTCGAAGCGGCCCGTGTCTGTGAAGCCGTGGCTGATCCACAGCCGACCATCAGGTCCGAGCGAAGCGCACGAGCCGTAGCGGGCAGGCGGCACGTCACCGAGTGACGGCAGCTCGCGCCACTCGCTCAAGGTCGGGTCGTAAGCCCAGATGTCGTCGAAGAAGGTGCTGCCTGCCTGGCCGCTCCAGATGACAAGGCCGAAATCGGGAACCCAGGTCGCCGTATGTCCGAAGCGCGCCGCCGGCGCGCCACCACTCGGCGCGGCAATCGTCCATTCGTCGCTGCGCAAGTCGAAGAGCCACAGCTCGTTGGAGATGTCGCCGCCATTGCGGCCGCCAAACAGATACGCCGTTGATCCCTCGCCATCGACGGTCCACGTGTGGTCCTCGCGAGCGCTCGGACCAGCGCCCACGTCCAACGGTCGCCAATCAAGCGAATCCGCGGGCGTCGGCTCCGGGGTCGCGGAAGGATCCACGGATGTGGCGGTTGATGTGGGCGTTGGTTCGGTCGTCGACGTCGGCTCCGCGTTCGAAGTCGGGCTTGAAACCCCAGTCGGGCTGGCCGCGACGGTTGGCGTGAGAGTGGCGGTTGAGTGGGTCGGAGCTATCGATGGACCGCTGCCGCCACAGGCGCCGATCAACAGCGCCAAGAGCGGAGCAACGACCCTCCAGCGTCCGATTACGACTCGGACTCCTCCGCGCTGCCTTCGTCGCCGCCGGACTCTTCGGCCTCCGCCGCGGGCGCCTCGCCCTCGGCAGCTTCCTCGCCCTCGGCCGCCTCGGCCGCGATCGGCTCTTCCTCGACGCGTGGCGGCTGGACGCGTGCGACCGGTTCGGTCTCATCCGTCAGCAGCGTCACGCCGGCTGGGATCTGGAGGTCGGAGACGTGAAGCACCGCGTCGAACGAGTCGAGCGGCGTGATATCGAGCTCGATGCCCGACGGAAGGTCGTCTGGCTTGGCGCGCACACTGACCGAGTCGCGCATGTGGAGCAGCACGCCACCCTGCTTGTCGACCGCCTCGGACTCGCCGACGATGACGATCGCGACATCTGCGGTTCGCTCTTCCTGCAGGTTGACGACCAGCAGGTCGATGTGCAGCGGGACGCGAGTGACGGGGTGAACCTGGATGTCCTGCAGCAGGACCGGCTGCGCGGCGCCATCGCCTTCGACGACCAGGTCGAGCACGACGTTTCGGCCGGTGTGCCGGTGAAGCACCTCGAACTCGCGCGCGTCCAGCTCGATGGCCTGCGAATCGTGGCCGGCGCCGTACACAACGCCGGGCAGAACCCCTGCGCGGCGGAGGTTGGAAACTTTCTTGCCGCGAACTTCGCGCGGTCGGGCGGATAGCTGTGGTCGGCTCATTGAGCGAGTGATTGTACGATCTCTGGCGTGACTGCCTCGATTCTGATTGTTGAGGACGAGTACGCGGTCGCGCGCGGCATCCAATATGCCCTCCAGCAAGAGGGTTACGACGTCACCGTCGCGCGCAACGGCGAGGAGGGCCTCGAGTTCGCGACCACGCATGCCCCGGACCTGGTCATCCTTGATGTGCGTCTACCGGGTATGGACGGATTCGAGATGCTGCGCCGGATGCGCGGCGCCGGAAACAAGGCACCGGTTCTGTTCCTGACCGCGCGCGACGAGGAGATGGACAAGGTCATCGGCCTCGAGCTCGGCGCCGACGATTACCTGACCAAGCCGTTCGGCTTGCGTGAGCTGATGAGCCGCATCAAGTCGCTGCTGCGGCGTGCGTACGGCGATCTTGCCGACGCGGCCGGCGGGCGGGTGATCCGACATCGCGACCTGCTGATCGACCTCGAGCGGCGGCGCGTCCAGCGCGGCGACCGTCGGCTGTCGCTGACCGCGACCGAGTTCGAGATCCTGCGCCACCTGGCTTCCAAGCCGGGCCGCGTCTTCACCCGTCGCGAGCTGCTCGAGCTGGTGCGCGACTACGAGGCGCTCGACCAGGACGAGAAGACGATCAACGTCCACGTCAGCCACCTGCGCGAGAAGCTGGAGGACGATCCCTCCGATCCGGCGTTCATCCTGACCATCCGTGGAGCGGGCTACGCGTTCGCCGAACGCTGAGGATTCCTGAAGTGACGCGCTTCATGCCGCGCTTCCTGACCGGTCTCCGGGCGCGACTGGTCGTTGGCTTCCTGGCCGTGGTGACGATCGCCCTGATCCTCGTGTTCGCCACGCTGCCTGGGCTGCTGAACGGCTACTTCGAGGAGCAGACCAACGTCGACCTCGACCGTCGCGCCAGTACGGTATGGCTGTTCGTCGCGCGCGAGCTACTCGCCTACCAATCGGGCGATGGAAGCGCGCCACAGCCGATCGTGCAGCCGACCGACCCGGTGACCGTTGCCGATGGCGTCCGTGAGGCGCTCGGGACGCCTGAATCCGGCCTCGTCCGGGAGTTGGCGGAGGCTGTGGCTCAGGCCAACGTCACCGTCACCATCGCGGCCGATCCGGCGCACCCCGAACAGACGGTCTACGAGCTGTACGTCCCGCTCGGCGACGAGGTCGGTGAGCCCGGACAGCAACGCGAACCGATCTCGACTGAGCCGCTCAGTGTCGCGCCGATTCCCGACAGCTTCTACACCCAGGGCGCCGGTGCGCCGCAGCGGCTGGTAACCGTCACCCTCTCGGAGCCTTTCACGTTCCGTGCCCAATCGATCGAATCGATCATTCGGGTCATGGCCGTGGCCGCGATCATCGCGCTCATCGTCGCCGTGATCGTTTCGATCTTCATCGCCGAACGACTGTCGAACCCCATCCGCCGCCTGACATCGGCCGCTCGTGAGCTATCGGAAGGCCACCTCGATACGCGCGTCAGGCCGCCCAGCAACTCGCGCGAGATGGCCGAGCTGACCAATGCCTTCAACTCGATGGCCGAGCGTGTCCAGGAATCGATCGAGTTCATCCGCCGCGACCGCGATCGGAGCCGCGACTTCCTGGCCGACGTGTCACATGAACTGCGCACTCCCATCGCCGCGTTGCGCACCTTCAACGAGCTGCTCGCCGAGGGTGCCGTGGAGGACGAGGTCACCGAGGCGGAGTTCCTCGACCAGAGCCGCCAGCAGATCGAGCGCCTCGACTGGCTGGCGACGAACCTGCTCGAGCTCTCCAAGCTCGAATCAGGCCTGGTGCTGCTTGACCTCCGGCCCGACGACCTGCGCGCCGTGGTCGAGAACGCCATCCAGCAGGCCCAGCCAAGCGCAGACCGCAAGGGCGTGGAGCTGGTCATGCACGTTCCCGACAAGCCGATCCGTCAGCGCCACGACCCGCAGCGCCTCGGCCAGGTGGTCGGCAACCTGATCGGCAACGCGATCAAGTTCACGCCCTCCGGTGGCCGCGTTGACGTCACCCTGACGTCAACCAAGAAGGGCGCCGAGGTGCTCGTTGCCGATACCGGTGTGGGCATCAATGCCGCCGAGCTGCCGTTCGTGTTCGAGCGCTTCTACCGCGGCGCGGAGGCGAACGAGTCTCGTGCGGCCGGCTCAGGACTTGGCCTGTCGATCGTGCGTTCGATCGTTGAGATGCACAATGGCCGCGTGGCGATCACGAGCACGCCCGGCAAAGGCACCCAGGTTTCCGTTGCGCTTCCGCGCGACGTGTCCGTTTCTTCACCGGCCCCTGTCCGCGCTTGAACCCGCGTCTGTCACGCTTCACGCTGCCCAGAAAGTGAGACCGTGACCGATCCTTACAACAGCGCGCCTTCCGGCAGCACAGATGACACCCGCACGACGTCCTACACGCCCCCGGTAGAGCCGCGAACTTCGTGGTCCGGCCAGGGCTGGCCGCAGCAGACGCCGCCGCACTGGTTTGAGCCACTTCCCGGCCAACAGCCGCCGCCCAAACGTCGGTCAGGCGGCTCGATCGCCGTCCTGTTCGTGGTCGCGCTGATCGCCAGCGTCGTCGGCTCGGGCCTGACCTACATGGCCATGTCGGCCACCAATCGGTCGAACCTGGCCGCGAACGCGCCGGCAACGCCGTCGCCGCTGCTCGGGCCATCGGCTACCCCGGGCCAGGCAACGGACGAGGATCCCTCAACAGTCACTCGCGCCGCGGAGGCAGTCAGCCCGGCGGTGGTCACGATCACCGTTCGCGAGGGCGAGGCGACCGATCCCTTCTCCTTGCCCGAGACCGGCGTCGGCTCGGGCATCATCTACGACTCCAGCGGCTGGGTGCTCACCAACCGCCACGTCGTGGCCGACGCCACCGTCGTGACGGTCGAGATGAACGACGGTCAGCGCCTCGAGGGAAGCGTCTACGGCGTCGACACGCTGACTGACCTGGCCATCGTCAAGATCGAGGGCAGCGATCTGCCTTCGGCGCCGATCGGCGACTCATCGACCCTTCAGCCGGGCCAGACCGCGATCGCCATCGGCAGCCCGCTCGGGACGTTCACCAACAGCGTCACATCAGGCGTCATATCGGCGACGGGACGTCAGCTTGCGGTGACCGATCCGGTCACAAACGAGCGACGCAGCCTGCGCAACCTGATCCAGACCGACGCGGCCATCAACCCGGGCAACTCGGGCGGGCCGCTGGTCGACGAGACGGGCTCGGTCATCGGCGTCAGCACCGCCTTTGCCGAGGGCGCGCAGGGCATCTTCTTCGCCATCCCGATCAACATCGCCAAGCCGATCATGCGCCAGGCGATCGCCGGCGAGGAGCTGACCCGGCCGTGGATCGGCATCGTCTATGTCGCCGTGGACCGCAACCTGGCCGACTGAGAACGACCTGCCGATCGATTACGGCGCATGGATCTCGCCCGAAACCGCCAACGGTGCGCCGCCGATCGTCGATGGGAGTCCGGCGCAGGATGCCGGTCTCGATGCCGGGCGACATCGTGACCGCCATTGATGGCCGTCGAATTGACGCTTCACAGGGACTGGACGACGTGCTCAGCCTGTACGGCCCGGGTGACATGCTCACCCTGAGCGTGCTGCGCGACGGTCAGACGATCGAGGTCGAGGTCACTCTCGGGACGCGACCGGCAGGGCTCGACTAGGAGCGACTGCGCTCGATGCGCACACCGGCGTGTTCGAGCACGCCGTCGATCGGAACACCCGGCTTCTTGACTGTCACGGCGACCGACTCGATGCGATCGAAGGTGGTCAGAATGTCGGCCGCGACGGCCTCGGCGATCGCCTCGAGCAGGTGGTAGCTCTGCTCCTCGATCTGCGCTCGGCAGATCTCGAAGACATCGCTGTAGCTGACGGTCAGCGCCAGGTCGTCATGCGTGCCCGCCTCGCGCAGGTCGAGGAAGTACTCGACGTCCATCTCGATCACCTGCGGATCGGCTCGTTCCTCGTCGGACACTCCGTGTCGCCCCTCGAATGCCATCCCGCGCAGGAAGATCTGGTCGGTCATCTCGGCTCTCCTGGCTCAGTCGCGTTCTCGCGCCAGCCATTGCGCACGATCGCGTCGGCCATGCGCGCAACGCGCACGTTGGGCCGCACGTCGTGGACGCGCACGATGTCGACCCCCGATTGGATGCCCAGCGCGGTGGTTGCCAACGTTCCCTCCAGCCGCTCGCCGGCGGGCAGGTCGAGCACCTTGCCGATGGTCGACTTGCGGCTCGTGCCAAGCAGGACCGGCCGTCCAAGCATCTTGAGTGCGTCCAGGCGGTGCAGCAGGGCCAGGTTGTGCTCGGCCGTCTTGCCGAAGCCGATCCCCGGGTCGACGATGAGGTTCTCCCACGTCACACCTGTCGCGAGCGCGCGGTCGATGGCACCCTGCAGGTCGGCTATGACCTCCGCGACCACGTTCCGGTAGCGCGCCTCTTCCCGGTTGTGCATCAGAACGAGCGGCACGCCCACGCTCGGCTGCGAGGCGGGCGAGACCGTCAGAGGGACGCACGCCCCAGACGTCGTTGATCACATCAGCGCCGGCGTCGAGCGCCGCCTCGACGACAGCGGCGCGTGTCGAGTCGATGCTGAGCGGCATGTCGGGCAGCGCCTCGCGCACGGCGCGAACCACGGGCTCAACGCGGCGCAGCTCGTCCTCCTCGGGCACCTCGTCGTGGCCGGGACGCGTCGATTCGCCGCCGATGTCGAGCAGATCGGCGCCATCGGCCGCCATCTGCACGCGCCTGGGCCACGGCGGCCTCGACGGGATCGGCACCCGTGGCGAGCAGGCCGTCGCCGCTGAACGAGTCGGGCGTGACATTGATGATGCCCATCACGAACGTCCTGCTGCCCCACACGAATTCGCGGCCGCGGATCATGAGCGGCCGAGGCGGCTGAGCCGCGATACCGGACGAGGCGTCCGTGGGCAGCGCGACTGAAGGCGTGGCGTCCATGTTGTCGGTCGGTCTAGTCCTTCTCGAGTCCGAGCAGCCGCGCCCGAACGTGGCCGACAAGGTACAGGGAGCCGGCCACGACAACGATCCCGTCCGACTTCGAGGCGCGCCCGAGGGCGTCGTCGAGGGCGTCGTCCGTCCCGGCGACCGCGATGGCTCCCGGCCAGAGCGCTGTCAGATCCGTGGCAGGAGTCGAGCGATCCGTGTCGGGAACCGTCGTCGCGATGACGGTCGCGCGGGACAGCACGCGCGACGACCGGAGCGCGCCGATTACGCCGTCGAGGTCCTTCTCGCGCACCACGCCGATCAGCAGAGTCACGGCCTGCTCGTCGTCGATAAGCTCGTCCGCGGCCGCGGCCAGCGCGGCGGCGCCATGTGGATTGTGAGCGCCGTCGAGCAGCAATTCCGGACGCCCGGCCTGGCGTTCGAGCAGTTCCAGCCGCCCGGGCCAGCGTGCATTGGCCAGGCCGCGCTCGAACTCCCCGGACGTGTCAAAGATCTCGCCGTCGGTGCCGCGCCCTAGGGCAGCCAGGATGCCGAGCGCCACGCTCGCGTTCGCGGCCTGATGACGACCGAGCAAACCGACACGCAGCTCGCGCTCCGAAGGCGTGCGAACGTACGTGCCACTGCGATCCATGCCGACTACCTCGAATGGCTCACGCGTCTCGAGGGCCACGTCGACGTCCGCGGCTCGACGGCGTATGACCGACAGTGCGGGTTCATCGGCGCCGGTTATGGCTGCCCACTCGCCGCCTTTGATGATCTGTGCTTTCTCGGCTGCGATGGCCTCGATCGTTGGGCCAAGGTGCTCTGTGTGATCGAGGGCGACATTGGTTATCGCCGCGACGCCGCCGTTCCATACGTTTGTCGCGTCAAGTCGGCCACCCAGGCCAACCTCCACGACCGCCACGTCGACCTGCTGACGATGGAACCAGGTGAACGCGGCGGCGGTGAGCACCTCGAACTCGGTCGGCGGTCCGTGCTGGGGCGCGACGGCGTCGGCATAGTCGAGCACTTCCCCGATCAGGTCGGCGAATTCGATCCTTCGAGATCGGCTCGCCGTCGATCGTGATCCGTTCCCGATAGCTGACCAGGTGCGGCTTGGGTGTCTGGCCGACGCGGAGGCCTGCTTCGCGCAGGACGCTGGCGACAAGCTGTTGGGTGCTGCCCTTGCCGTTCGTGCCGCCAATCAGCGCGCCGCGCAGCCCTTGGAGGTGCGGTTCGCCGAGCTCGCGCAGAAGTGCCTTCGTCCGCTCGAGGCCCAGGTTGATGCCGAAGCGACCGCGCGACTGCAGGCGCTCGAGCACTGCCCGGTAGCGCATGTCGCTGGAGCGCGCGTCGCTAGATGTCGAGGTCATCCTCGTAGAAGACGCATTGGTTGAAGCGCGGCGAGAGGCAGATGTCCGAGACGTAGCCCTGCTCGAGGTGGACGCCGCCGCGCAGCTGGCAGCGAGCGACGTTGACCTCCTGGCGCATGAGCGCCTTCAGCAGATGCGGCGCGTTGATCGGGATCGGGCCGCGCGGACCGGTCATGAAGAAGTGCGGGCACACGTTGCGGCGCAGGTTGGGCAGGCCGAATGGTATGCGTGGCACACCGGCCGCATCGGTCGGCGACGGCGCTGGTCGGCGCATATGCAGATTGGACGAGACTCTGCTGATCGGGCCGCGCGGCGGGGGCGGGGGCGCAGGTCGACCCTGTACGACCGATCTGGCCAGCGTCGCGAGCGGTTTGCGCGACGAATAGTCCACTCCACCTCCCTGAACGACACGCAGCGCGCGCCCCTACCTCATTAGCGTACACGGACGTGTGTCGTACAGCGGGCACGCGGCGCGCGCGCCTGACACAATCAACGGAGATGCCGGGACCGTCGAAACGCACCTTGCAGGGTGACGGTCCGAGCGACAGGCGCGTTCGTGCCCAGCGCGCGCGCCGGACACGTGCTGCTGCCAAACCTCGCCGCCTCGCTCGCCGCGTCAGCTGGTCGCGGCGGATTGGAATTGCGGCCGCCCTGTTGCTCCTCGTCGGGGGCTCGATCGCCTTTGGCAGCCAGGCGCTCAACCGGGCCGGATCACGACCCTTGGTTGGCGCTCCGCCGCCGCCAGCCCTGACCCTCATCGCGCCGACGGCGCGTTTGACGCAATCGGCCGAGATCGATCTGGCCGTCAGCCGGCCCGATGGTCTGCGCAGCGATCAGGAGTATCTCGTTCGTGTGTACGTCAACGGCGTCGAGGTTCGTGAACGGCCGCTGCCGCGCGCCGAGCAGTTCCGAATCGAGAACGTGCCGCTACAACAGGGCGACAACGACATCCGCGCGGCCCTTGTGGGTGCGGGCGGCGAGGGACAACGCTCGGTGGCAGTGGCGATAACGCGAGACGACATGGCGCCCGACATCCGGATCATCAGCCCGGAGGCCAACGAGCGCATCCACACCGCCGAGCATCTGCTCACCGGGCGAACCGAAGCAGGCGCCGACATGGCCATCGTCAGCGGGCGCAGCGGCAACCCGATCCCGACTTCGGTCGATGCGAGCGGTAGGTTCGAGGCGTTGCTCGAGCTGACCTTCGGCCAGAACCCGCTCACCCTGCGCAGCGAGGACGCTGCCGGCAACGTGTCACAGACTCGGATCGTGCTGGTGCGAGCCGACAGCAACGCGTCGCTGGTGCTCATCATCTCGCCGACCGAGGTGGAAGCCACATCGCTCCCGACTCACCTGGAGATCGTGGCCACGGTCACCGACGAGCACGGCCAGCCGATCGACGACGCGCTGGTCACCTTCGGCCTGTCGCCGCCGAGTCTCGCGACGACCGTCCACCACACCACAACGAGCGGCGGCGTGGCTACCTGGCAGGGAGTGGACATCCCGGCGTCCGCCAACTCACGAGGTGCCTGGCTCGTGACCGCCCTGGTGACGCTCGCATCGGGCGCGGAGCTACGCGCGGACGAGTCGCTTACCGTGAATTGAGCGGCGGTGTCTCACCTGGCGCCGGTGATCCGAAGAAGCCGTCCGCGACGGCCAACGGCGTGCCCGTCCAGCAAGGGCGCTGCTCCTCACCAGTGAGCGGCTCGCGCTTGCGATCCAGCGCACAGTAGCCGACGCCGCCGACGACCGACCTACGGAAGTTGACGCAGGTGCCGCAGCTCGTTGCCGAGCGCTGACACAGGAAGCACTGCGCCGATTCGACCTGCACCGTCCTGCAGTTAGGGCAGCGCCACGTCCCCATCGACAGGCAGTCTACGCGCTGTCAGCAGGCGAGATCTGGCGTCTTTACGAACAGGTGGACGAGCGTTCCGGGCGGCACGAGCGTTCCCACCTCTGGATACTGCAAGCACACGATCGCAGCCGGATCGACCGCTATTTCCGCGGGCCAGACGACACCGACCTGCAATCCGTCGGTGACGATCTGCGCCTGGGCCTGGCCGAGGTCGGCCAGGAACGGAAGCACGTAGTTGCCGACCGTCACCGGCGCCGGTGTTGGCGCCGGGGTCGGCGTTGGTTCTGGCGAAGGACTGGGGCTCGGAGTCGGAGCTGCTGTCGGCGGGTCGGTCGGTGTCTCCGTCGGCAGCGGGACGCTCGGCGGCGCAGTCGGCAGCGGTGTGTCCGTCGGCAGCGGGCTGGGAGTTGGGGTCGGCATCGGCCCAAGCGACACGACGTAGTCGATCGACGTGCCACGGGCGACCTCGACGCCTTCGCGCGGATTTGTGCGCACGACCAGCGAAGCAGGAACCTCTGGGTCATACCCCTCCGCGCGTTGGCCGGGGGCGAGATTGTTCTGGGCGAGGATGGCGAAGAACTCGGCTTCGGTGCGCAACCGCACGTCGGGCACCGGCACGGTCTGGCCCTGCGTGGCGACGTTGACGCTGACCCGCGAGCCGATCCGTACCTGGCCGCCGGCGGCCGGAGATTGGTCGACGACAGTTCCCTCGGGCGCTTCATCGTTGACCACGTAGGCACCGACTGTCAGCACGAGGCCCTGGTCTTCCGCGGTGCGTTCGGCATCGGTCAGAAGTTGCCCAACGAAGTTCGGCATGGCCACGAATCCGAAGCTCGGCTGCGTCGTCGGCGCCGCGGGTCCACGCCCGCTGAGGAGGATGAAAAGCAGACCGCCCCCGGCAAGCAGAACGAGCACGGCGAGCAAGGCGGCTATCCAGCCCCACGGACTGGTGCCGCCACGCGGCTCGTCGTCGCTATCCGAGGGGTACGCCATTTGGCCGTATGGCGCGCCGTATCCGGGAGGCGGCACGGTCGGGTATCCCGGGTAGGTCGGCTGTCCCTCGCCAGCGGCGGCACCCGCTACCGCCGCGGCCCCCACGGCGGCGGCCGTGCCTGCTGCGGTCGCTCCTGCTGCGGTCGCTCCGGCTGCGGCGACGGCCACGGCATTCGGATCAGCGATGTAGCGCCCAAGGAGCGCAGCCATGTCACCGGCCGTCGGCCGGTCAGCGGGCAGCCGCGCGAGCGACCGACGCACTGCCGCGTCGAGGACCTGCGGGACGCCCGGCTGGATCTCGGACGGTGACGGCGGATCGCCGGCCAGGCGCGCCACCGCAACCGCACCGGCAGAGTCGCCCGTCCAGGCCCGCCGACCGGTGAGCATCTCGAACAGCACGAGGCCGGCCGAATAGACGTCGGACGCGGAGGTGACCATCTCGCCGCGCGCCTGCTCGGGGCTGAAGTAGTGGACGCTGCCCAGCGTCGTGCCGGGCATCGTCAGCTGCGCCTCGCTGAAGGCGCGCGCGATGCCGAAGTCGGCAACCTTGACCCGGCCCGAGCTGGTCAGCAGCACGTTGGTCGGCTTGATGTCGCGATGGACGATGCCACGCGCGTGGGCCGTGTCGAGTGCCTCGAAGATCTGCTGAGCGATGCGCGCGGCGGCCAGCGGCTCGAGCGTGCCGCGCTCCTTGATCACCGCGCCCAGGTCGCCGCCGTCGATCATCTCCATGACGATGAACGGGTCGCCCGCTTCCATCCCGTAGTCGAAGACGTTGACCACGTTCGGATGGCTCAACGCCGCGGCCGACTGCGCCTCCTGCCTGAAACGGGCGACGAACGCTGGGTCGCGGCCGTACTCGGCGCGCAGCACCTTGACCGCCACGTCGCGACCGAGCTGCCCGTCGTGGCCGCGGAAGATCGTGGCCATGCCACCCTGGCCGAGCAGCTCGACCAGCCGGTAGCGGCCGGCCAGGACCTGACCGACCTCAGCCACGGATTCCGCCCGGCTGCACTGTGTCCTCGGTCACCGAATTGGCCGCTCCGTCAACCCAGGTCGAGTCCGGCCAGGTAGCGCCGGAACTCGGCGCCGATGTCCTCGCGATCGAGAGCCAGCTCGACCGAGGCTTTCAGCCAGCCCATGGTTGTTCCGGCATCGTGGCGCTTGCCCTCGAACGCATAGGCATATACGTCCTGCTCGGCCATCAGCGCTTCGATCGCGTCGGTCAGCTGGATCTCGCCGATAGCGCCGCGCGGCGTCTGCTCGAGCTTCTCGAAGATCTTGGGCGTGAGCACGTAGCGGCCGATGATCGCCAGGTTGCTCGGCGCGTCCTCCGGGCTCGGCTTCTCGACCACGCCGCGCATCTTGTACAGCCGGTCGTCGTTGGTCTGGGCATCCTCGTCGGGATCGATCACCCCGTAACGATCGGTTTCCTCGCGCGGCACTTCCATGACCGCCACGACCGACGCGTGGGTCTGCTTATACGCCTCGATGAGCTGGCCGATCACCGGTCGGTCGGAGGTGGTCACGTCGTCAGACAGGATGACCGCGAACGGTTCGTGGCCGACCAGCTCCTTGGCCATCAGCACGGCGTGTCCGAGTCCAAGCTGCTCTTTCTGGCGGACGTAGCTGATCTGGACCATGTCGCCGATCTGGCGCACGCGACGGAGCATGTCGATGTCGCCCTTCTCCTCGAGCAGGTGTTCGAGCTCGTAGGAGTGGTCGAAATGATCCTCGATCGCCCGCTTCTGGCTGCTGGTGACGATGATCACCTGGTCGATGCCAGCAGCGACTGCCTCTTCGATGCCGTACTGGATGACCGGCTTGTCGACGAGCGGCAGCATCTCCTTCGGCTGTGCCTTTGTAGCCGGCAGGAATCGAGTGCCCCAGCCGGCGGCGGGAAATACTGCTTTACGGACGCGCAAGCGTTACCTCGTAGTGAGTCGCAGATGCCCGCGGCGCGAATTGGGCGCCGCATCGCGTGGGGCGGGGCGAGTATAGCCGCGGGGTTTGTGAGCGCCTTCCCGGGAACCTGCCACGCCGGGGCTCAGACGGTGCGGCCGACCTCGGCTTCGGCGGAGATCGCGGCCGTCGTCCGTGGCACGATCTGGAGCACCGCCGCCGCGAATAGGACGCACGCGCCGCCAACCAGCTGGATCGGACTTGGCTGTTCGTTGAGCAGCAGCGCGGCCAGCGTCACGCCGACGAGCGGTTCGATGGTCATCAAAATGGCCGCGCGGCTGGGGCCAATCAGGCCGATGCCGGCGACGAATGCCGAGGTCGGAATCGCCGCGCCCAGAATTCCGCCGACCAGCACCCAGATCCACGCCTCCGGTGCCTGGAAGGGCCCGACCAGGCCTCCGCCCTCGCCGGCCAGCACGGCCAACGGCACGCTGACGACGACCGCAGCGAGAACGACGTAGGTCGACACGCCGATGGCCGGCAGCGGGTTGAAGCCGCGGCCGGCGATGAGCAGGAAGGCTGCCTGGCAGACGGCGGCGAACAGCGCAAGTGCCAGACCGAATGGATCGATCGACAGCCCGCCGGAGCCGGTCAGCGACGGCAGCAGAACGAGCACCAGGCCAATCATCGAGAGGCCGAGCGCCGAGAGGCGGACAAGACCGAGCCGCTCCCCGTAGAGCGGCACCGCGGCGAGGGTAACGATGGCCGGGAAGGTGTAGAAGCAGATCAGCGCGACGGCGATCGGCATGCGCAGGAATGCCGCGAAGATGGCGATGTTCAGCAGTGCTCCACACAGGCCGGCGAGGAGGAGTGCTAGGCGGCGGTCGCGCTTCAGGAGTCGGACGTCGGGCAACATCGGCGTCCCTTTCAAACGGCCGACAACGACTCCCGCCAAGAGGAGCGTGAGCACAGCAATCGCGCCGCGCCAGGCAACGAACGGAAGAGCGTCGATACCGGCCGCCTCGGCTCCCCGGGCTACGTAGCTGAGCATCCCGAACAGGGCAGCGGCCATCGCCACCAGGGCGGTGCCGAGAGCAACGCGACTCAAACCGGCGCCGTCAGATTCCTCAACCAGCGCCGTCTGTCTGCGCGACATTCGCGCGCTCGCTACGGCCCCCGCGGAGAACGTGGTGGGTGAACGGGATTCGAATCTCGCGGAACGCCTCGATCGAAACCAGGAAGCCGACGAAGATGAGCAGCACAGCCGCGAACTTGCCAATCTGGAAGAGATCGGTCGAGCCGAGCCGCGACAGGGTGTCCGTGCCGCTGGCGATGACTGCCCCGAGGCCGATCAGCAGCGTCGCCGGGACGCGGCTGTGGATCTTGCCCGTGAATAGCGCGGCGATGGCGCCCGGGATCGAGGCCACGAAGTTCACCGGGATCGCGACGCAGGCGATGATGATGTTGAACAGGAACTGGTCACCCGGCTGACCTGGATCGAGCGAATAGTCGAGGACCCTCTTCTTGGGCATGAAGATGTACGCCGAGAAGAGCGCCCCGAGGGCAAGGGCAAGTCCGCCGGTCACGTTGATCACGAGCGAGATCAGGCGCAGGGTGCCCGGTATGGCGTCGCCCGTCGGCACGCCGGTGCGCGGATCGAGCGTGAAGCCGCTCCCGGCGAGCGGCTGAGTGAAGGCAAGAACCGCGGCGATCGCGCTCGCCACGACCAGCGCCAGAGCCGCGATCTGCGGCCAGCGCTCGTTCTGGAAATAGGTCTCGACGGCGATCGCCAGGGCGATGACGAGCGCCGCGATGAGTAGCAGGATGGCGAACGTGGCCACGTCCGGATAGCGGTTGCGAGCGGCGAACGCAATAAACCCGCCAAGCAACAGCAAGGCGCCGTAGGTGTAACCGAAGCGGGTCTTGCCGAGCAGGTAGGCCGTGCCCAGCCCGAGCCAGCCGGCGGTGTAGACCGCACCGGTCAGGTACCAGGTCCGGTAGAGCAGGTCGTTCCAGCCGAACAACGCGCCGATGGCTTCGCAGGCCGCGGCGATCGCGAAGAATGCCATGCCCAGCGCCCAGATGAGCTGGAAGCCTCGGCGTCGCTCGAGCCACTGATCGAACAGCGCGATCGAGAACACGAAGGCGAGAAAAGCGGTCAACGAGGTGAGCACGACGGCGATGTTCATCGGATCAGATCTCGGTCAGGCGGGCACGAACTCGTGGGCTTCGCGGTGCTGGCCGTCGCATAGCCCCCAGCGCGGCGTGTCGCCGGGGATCGGAACCGGGCGCATGATCTCGCGCACGTCGGAAAGCCGGCAGAACAGGTGGCCCTTGGTTCGAGCCCAAGCTCGGAAGTGGCCGGGCTGAGCGTGGAATTGATGCGGCCCCGGGTTGAGCTTGGCGCCCACTGCCCAGCTCGGCGGTGCCTCGGGGGCGACGATGTCGAGTAACGTCACGCGAAAAGGCGTGCCGCTGATCAGCTCGTGGCATCCCTCGCAGCGGATCGAGTTGTTCTCGTCGAACACGGTCGGGATCTCGATGCCGTAGATCTCGCCACCGCGGAACTTGCTGGTCACTGGCCGGATTGTATCGGCGCTTGCGGCATCCTCTACGCCGCGGATTGGACTCGTTCGAGGAGCGCCCGTGCGGTCGTCTCAGCCGACTTGACGAGTTCCGTCCAGTCGTCGGCCGCGGCGCCCAGGTAGACATCTCGCGCCCGCACAAGTGAAGGCCGATCGTCGGGCCCAATACGAGGGATCGCCCAATTGGCGGCGGACTCCTTGGACGCGAACCCCCCGGTCGCGAGCGTGTACCAGCCACGAGCGAGCGTCAGCAGGACGTTCGTGGTGTCCGAGTCGATGTCGGCCAGGATGCCCGGCGTTGTATCCGCAACTGCGCGGCGAACGTCTTCTGCCGGCACCGGATCGAGCAGCTCGGTTGCGGGTGGGCCGATCACCGGCCGGCTGTGTGCCCGGGCCATCGCGATGAGCAGTGTCAGGTCGGGATTCGGCGCGCTGCGCGAAAGCTCGCCGGCATCGAGAGCCGTGCGCAGCCATTCGCCGAGCTGGAGATCCATCATCGGTGGGTAGCGCCACGGTCGGACCTGCGACTCGACCACGATCGTCAGCTCCACCGGTCGCCAACCAGCGGGACGCTCAAACCGACTCGATATCGGCCGAAGCTCGTCGACGACGGCGCGCTTCTCTGCGGTGGTCGTGGGTCGCTCGACGACGGCGAGCAGGTCGAGGTCGCTGTTCGGCCGGAGCTCACCGTCGACGGCCGAGCCGTACAGATACAAGCCGCGCACCTTCTGAGCGAGCACGCGCTCGATCAGCGCGACGATCTGGTCGAGTTGCGGTTGGAAGTCGTTCAGGCGGGGGATTATCGCGGCGCGCCGGTGCGACGCGCCGGCATCAGAAGACGACGACCGTTGAGATCGGGCTCCAGCCTGTGGTCTGGCCGCCGAGCTGCCAGCGCAGCCGAGTGCGGATGTCCCAGGTGCCCGTCTGAGTGAAGAAGAACGATGCAGTGGGCTGGTTCGTCGTGGCTTTGCCCTGCCAAGCGCCACCATCCTTGCGGACTTCGACATCGTGAACCGAAACGCCCGGGGACTGAACCGTGCCCAGGGTCAGCGTGAAGAACGTGGCGGTACTGCCCGCGGTGGGGCTGACGATCATCGCCACTGCGAGAGTGCCCTTCATCTTGGTCGGGTGGATCGAGCAGAAGTAGGGATAGGTTCCAGTCTGTGTCGGTGTGACGAGGGCCGACGCCGTGCCCGCGGGCACCTCCACACCGCCCCACGACCAGTTGACGCTCGGTGTGGCGGTGTGACGCCTGGTCGACAGGTTCTTCCACTTGAGCTGCCTGCCGACCTTGATGGTCCTGGTCGCGGGCGTGAAGGCGTAACTGGTCATCGTGACCTTGGGTACCGCGGCCGCGACGCTGCCGGTCGAAAGAAGCATCAGAGCGAGTGAAATGAACGCCGCACGTCGAAGCATTCACGAAGTGTGCTTTTTGGCCCGGGCATTGGATAACCGACTTTGGTCCCACCCTTGGCCACCCATCCAGCCCGCCGGCGGCACAGTTGGGCGCAGTTAGGTGCGGGTCTATCTTTTGCCCGTGCTCAGCGAAACCAGCGTCCCCGAGATTGAGACCGACAGATTGCTTCTCCGCGCCTGGCGAACCGAAGATGTCGAGCCGATGACTGCGATCAATGCGGACCCCGAGGTCGGTCGATGGCTTGGTTCGCTCGACGCCTCGAAGACGGGCGAGCGAATCAAATACTGGATGGATCACTGGCGGCTGCACGGCTTCGGCTTGTGGGCGGTCGACGACCGGGCTACGGGCAGCTTGATCGGACGGGTAGGCCTCGTGCACCACGATGACTGGACCGCTTCAGCGCATGACGCAGAGATCGGATGGACGCTCGCCAGGTCAGCGTGGGGTCGTGGTCTTGCGACCGAGGCGGCCCGCGTCGCTCTTGAATGGGCTCAGTCGCGTCCGGAATTGCGCGCCATCATCTCGATCACGTCGCCCGACAACGTCCGTTCACGGCGCGTGATGGAGAAGCTGGGGATGGCGTACCAGGGCACGGCCACGTGGCGCGGCTTCGAACTGGTCTGGTACGCGATCCGGCTCGACGCGAAGCGAGCGCCACGGGGGATTGACGGGTCCGACGGCCGTCACGACTATCAAGGTTCGACGCCAGAAGGGGACGGTTGATGGGAGACCCGGTCGAGGACATCATCGGGGATTACCGGGCATTCGCCGCGCGGCAACGCGACGGGCTGGCCACACGCGGTATCGACATCAACGCGTACGAACTCAGCCACATCGCGTACCGGGTCCCCGAGTGGGATCAGTACCTGCACGTGCGGAGCCTCCTCGAGCGGCACGCCGTCGCCAATCGCGAGAACGTCTGGAACGGCCGCCCGATTTCCTTGATCGTCCCCGCCCAGCCGCTCGAAGTCCTCGACGGCAAGGTCGTCCCGCTGATCGAGCTCATCGCCCCCGTCCACCAGCGCGTCTACAAGATGGGCATGGAGCACCTCGGCGTGGTAATCGGAGACACCTTCGATGCGTTCGTCGAAGCCCACAAGCCCGTCCTGACGGGACAGCAATTCCAGGGACCGAACAGCACCCCCGACCCCGTCTACATCCTGTTCGAGGACTTCACCCATGTGAAGTTCTATCGACTTTCACTGCGGGCATCGGTCGAGCTCGATGGTGGCCGGTTCGAAGACGGGTTCCACCACGTCGATGACTGGGTGCCCCAGAACCTGGTCACGGCGACCGGTCCGAATCCGCTGCCACGATGACCAAGTACCTGATCTCGTTTCCAGGATGGGCCGCGAAGCTCGCTGTGGCGTGCAGGTGCGCGCAGGAGTTGCGTGCCTTCGCGTACGACCTGGAGTCCTGAAGTCACCTCGATACTCGCTCGATGAAGCTGTATTTCGCAGGGCCTTTGTTCTCGACGCCCGAGCGCGAATGGAACGCCGAGGTCACCGCGGCCCTGCGTGCTGCCGGGCACGAGGTCTTTCTGCCCCAGGAACAGGAGCCGGGCCTGGATGGGCCGGGCATATTCGCAAAGGATGTCGGCGGTATCGACTGGTCGGACGGGCTCGTGGCCATCATGGATGGCCTCAACCCCGACGCGGGGACGGCCTGGGAAGTTGGCTATGCGTTCGGCAAGAAGCCGATCGTGCTCGTCCGGACGGATCTACGGTCCATGGCCGGTGACGTCGGCGAGTACAACCCGATGCTCACCCAGGCGGCGACCATCCGCCTCGACCTACCTGCCGCGTCGACCACGGAGGTCGTTAGCGCTGTCCTCGAGGCGCTCGACCGGATCCAGGCCGGCCTAACCGTCGCGCACGTTTCTCTGGGCGAGCTCCTGTGCCTGCCACTCATACACGCCGGGCAGCCAGTCTTTGCCGTACGTGGCCGATGGGCCGATGCGCGGGTCATCGGGGTCATCGCCTTCACGCAGCGCAGTCACATACGCGCGATCGAGTTCGATCCGTGCGCGCACCTGGTCAGCTCCGCCGACGGACCCGTGACCGGGGATGAGGACATCAACATCGTCAGCGACGTCCTCGAGCAGTCGCAGCCCAACGAGATAGTCCTCGATCGGATTCGCGGCGCCCAGGTCGGGGAACGGAATCAGGATGTCGGAAAGCATGTCGCCGGCTACGAGCACGCCGCTGTCCTCGACCAGCAGCGCGGCATGGCCCTGCGCGTGCGCCGGATGCTCGATGATCCGGACTTCGAGGGCCATCCCACGGAATCTGCGCAGTTTCGGCCGGCAAACCGGTGATGAGGCCGAACCGGTCCAACGGAATCTCGTCGGCAATTTCCGGCGGTAGCCCCTCGGTGACGCGGGCCTTCCAATCCGCATCCGCGAGCACTTCTTGCATGAAGGTTGCGCAGCGGGCTGTGCCGTATCGGGGCGCTTCGCCGAGCTCAGCGTGCCAGAGCACGTGATCCCAATCAGGATGCGTCGCGAAGCCTGCTGACAACGGCCTGGCCCAACTGGTGAAGGTCATTCGCGAGGCAGGCCATTTCGTCGCCCGTAATCCCGGGGTCGATCAGCAGCACGCCGGCCCGGCCTTGAACGACAACCGTGTTGTTCTGGATCAGCTCGCTCTGGTGAACGAGCACACCCTCCGCGACCTGCGTCAGCATGGGGCTCCTTCCGCTTGTCGCGGTCTGGATTTGTGCCCCCGAGGGGCTTTGAGGGCTCCGGAGCCGGAAGCGTTGACATGGTACGCCAGCCCTCTGACGGCACGAGAAGCGGCTCCCCTTTGGGAGCCGCTCGCTCTGTCCGTTGCTACTGCGTTCTGCAATCGAGTCCGCGGTCCAGATCGCGGCGCGCGAGCGCGGGATTGAACCTTTTGATCGAGCAGACTCCTCTCTAATGTGATCCGCCCACCTTGGGCGGGCAGAACCAGAGGGAGAGTCGGGTGCATGCAGCGCTCGTAGACCGCGCGAAAGGGGGCGATCGAGAAGCCTTCGACGCCCTCACTCGCATGGTTGGCGATCGGTGCATGGCAATTGCGTTCCGGATCCTGCGCGATGCCGATCGGGCCGATGACGCGGTGCAGGCCGCGCTCATCACCGCTTGGCGTCAACTCCGAACGCTGCGCGACCCCGACGCCTTCGAACCGTGGCTGCATCGCATCCTCACGCACGAGTGTTACGCCGAGGCCAGGCGTCGCAATCGGATGCGTGCCGAGATTCGCGTGCTGCCACTCGACGGACAGACAGAGTCGGCCGACATCCTGACCGTCAACGACCGCGACCAGCTGGAGCGCGCTTTTCGCAGGCTAACGCTCGAGCAACGCGCCGTTCTCGTCTTTCATCACTACGTCGGGCTCACGTTGCCCGATGTGGCTCAACGTCTAGGTATTCCGCTCGGGACTGCGAAGTCCCGATTGCACCACGCAACGGCGGCACTGCGGGCCAGCCTCGAGGCTGATGCCCGTACGCCGTCGACCTCGCAGGAGCGACTGGCATGAACGTGAACCGCGACCCGGATCTGCTGATCAAGGCATTCCTGGATGACGGGCTCGACGAGCTGCCGGATCGCTCCTACGACGCGGTGAGATCCGTGATTGAGCACACGCGTCAACGGGTCGTCCTCGGCCCGTGGACCGTACCTGAGCTGCTCCAGCCTGCTCGCATCGCTCTTCTGGCTGCCGTTCTGGTAGGGGTGGCCGTGCTTGGCATCACGTTCCTTCCAAGGGATGGCGGCGTTGGCGGCCCTGCAACACCAACGGTGTTGCCGACGCCGACCGTGACGCCCATCCCTCTACCCATCTCAGACACCGGCCTTTCGCTCGCTGCCGGGACATATGTGATCGACGATCAAGCCGTGACACCCGTAAAGATGGTCGTCACCGTGCCCAGCGGGTGGCAAACCGTCTCCGCATTTCTTTTCAAGTCGCGCGGCACGATCTTCGACGAAACGACGATTAGCTTGAGTCACTGGCGCGTCACAAACGTCTATTCGGACCCGTGTCGCTGGGAGACGTCTCTTTCCGATCCGCCCGTGGGACCGACAGTCGATGACCTCGCCAACGCCCTCGCCGATCAGGTCGGACGAGGCGCCACCGAGCCCGTCGACATCACGATCGATGGATACGTGGGCAAGAAGGTTGAGTCAACCGTGCCGACCAATTTCGATGCTACCGCCTGCGACAACGCCGATTTCAAGACCTTCTCGAGCGGACCCTTCCCGGGTGATTACGGCGGATTCGTCTATGGGCCCGGCCAGCGCGACACGTTCTACATATTGGACGTCGAAGGCGAGCGGGTCCTGATTGATGCTCTGTATCAGGCCGGAACGCCCGAAACGGATCGCGCAGACCTCCAGGCGATGGTCGAGTCAATCCAATTGGAACACTAACCGCCTCGAACGAGATAACGGGCCGTCATACGGCCTGCGGAGGAACACAAATGTCCAACATCACGCGCGTACTGTTTACTGCTCTGGCTCTGGCGCTGGCCGGATGCGGGGGAACCAGCCCCAGCCGCAGCCCGAGTCTGTTGCCATCGGCGACGCCAATGCCGAGCCCAACACCATCGCCTAGTCCCATCGAGCTCCCTGCAGGTGATGTACCGGCGGGCACGTACGTGGCACGTCCGTTTCTAGCGCCGAATGACGGCGTCAGCTTCACTTTCACGCTACCCGACGGGTGGAGCGCCGGTGACGAGGGTCCGCCAGGCCGTGCGCCGTTCGGCGTTGCGCCGACCACGGGATTCCAGGGTCCGACCGGTATGTCATTCGGCTTTCTGACGGTCACCGGCCTGGAGGGAGACCCGTGCAACTGGCCGGCGGGGCCTGATGTCGAGGTCGGACACACGGTCGAAGACCTGGCTACGGCTCTCGCCGCTCATGACAGCTATGACACATCCAACCCGACTGATGTCACCCTCGGTGGTTTCGCAGGAAAGCGGATCGACGTGGAGCTACCCGCCGGTCTCGATCTGGCGAGCTGCCATGACGGACAGTTCTGGATCTGGACTGGCGATGGACAGGCGATCTACGCTCAGGGACCCGAGGGTCGGTTCCATCTTTGGATCCTCGACGTGCAGGGACAGCGGGTCCTCGTCATGACTCACGACTTCCCCGGGACGCCTGCGGCCGACCGCGCTGAGCTTCAGGAGATCGTGGATTCAATTCGCATCGAGGTTGAACCCTGATCCGCCTGACTTCCTCACAGTCAAGGATGCGTGGCTCGCCAGAGGGCTGCCACGCGTCCACGTGTCAGCGGTCAAACGACTTTGTCTTCGGGCAGATCCTCGACGAACTCCCGGCCTAGTCGGGCCGAGTCGTATGTCTCACCCACCAGCAGTGGTACGGCACACCGCTGAACTGATGGTGGCTCCGCGTCGGCACGTCGCGCGAGTCGTGCGCGTCGTCTGGACACCGCCAGCGCGTCCGTTCTTCGCACCTGCCGACGACCCAGCCCTCCGGCTTTCGTGCCCCCAAGGGGTCTCAAGCACCCTCCCGCTGTCTGGGGACGACAGCCTGGCCTGGTACGTGGCCTGACTATGCAACCTCGATGACCAGCGCTTCCCTGCCCTCGCCATCGAGCAGGTGGCGATCGACAGCCTGCGACCCGATCAGGCCAACCCGCGGCACATCACCGAGGATGAGCTGGACGCGCTGACCCGCAGCATCCATCTCGACACCTGTCCCCGGCGATCACCATCGCCCTTGTGGGGCCGACGGGGCCGCTCCGTGTTGCCGCAGCATCGGCACCGTCGGGCTGTTCTTTGTGAAGCGCGCAGGTTCCGGCGCGGGCCGCGAACTCGATTACAGCTAGTTCTGCCACAGGACTGCGTGATCCGTCGCGGAGTCGAACCCCACGATCAGTCCGCGGTCGTTGATGCCGTAGGCGAAGCTCTCAATTCCACCTCCACCAAGGGTCCCGAGGTCGGTCGTCATGCCGTGGCGCCAGAGGAACGCATGGTTGTAGGCGGAGGGGTTCGGGCTGACGCCGATGATATCTCCGCGGTCGTTGATGCCGCGCGCCTCGCCGCCCATCGCCAGGAGCGTCCCGAGGTCGGTCATCAGTCCGCCCTCCCAGAGGAACGCATAGCCGTCGCCATTGTCGGCATTCCCCGCCCCCACGATCTGCCCACGGTTGTTGATCGCGTACGCGACGGTGTTGCCCGTCTCGAGCGTCCCGAGCTCCGTCATCGTGCCGCGCTCCCAGACGAACGCGTGGAAGTCACGATCGGCGGCCGTCTCACTCGTGCCGACAACCTGGCCCCGGTCGTTGATGCCGCGAGCCTCGCTTCCATAGCCCAGCGTGCCGAGGTCGATCACCTTGCCGTCCTGCCAGAGCACGGCGCCGCTCGCGGAGGTGTAGCTCGAGCCCACGATCTGTCCGCGGTTGTTGATCGCGTACGCGACGCTGTCGCCAACCGCTCGGAGAGGCCCGAGGGCGGTCATTGCTCCGCCGTCCCATAGGAACGCGCGCCTGTACAAGCCACTGTACAAGCCTCCAGAAGCGACATAGCTGTAGCCCACGACCTGTCCGCGATCGTTGATCGCAAGCGCCTCCGTTCCGCCGCCGTCGAGCGTCCCCAGATCGGTCATCTTGCCGTCCTCCCACAGGAAGGCGTGCATGACGCCGTCACTGGTCCAGCTCGAGCCGACGACCTGCCCGCGGTTATTGATCGCGTACGCGACGCTGCGGCTTCCCCCGAGCGTACCGAAGTCCGTCATCGTTCCGGTAGCGTTTCTGCCGGCGAGGACAACTGGCGTCGCAGTAAGGAGGGCGACCGTCGCGAGGACTGCCGCCCGCTGGAAAATCGTGGACATGATCCCTCCAATGCCCCTGGCAATTATCCGTATTGACTCGACGGCGAGTCGCGGGGTCGAAGCGCACGCCGCCAAGTGGGGGAGTCCGGTCCGCTCGTCGCTCCACATTGGTCGCGCCACACGCGCCGTCTCGAGGCGTCACTGACGCCACGTCTAGCAGGATGGCGGATCGCCCCTTCGAAGTCCGAGGGCCGAGTATCCAGTTACTCCCGTGCCGTCCGGCCTGAACTCGCGGCGTGCCTTGGAGGACATCGGTCTCGCGCAGGAACGTCAAACCGGATAGCACCCTGCCGATCAGCGGCCGAAACCTGACCGTCGTCACCCTGGGCGCTCATGTCCGTCTTTGGCAAATCGTGATTGGGGTCCACGGCGCTGCTTGGCAATCCAGGTCCAGGCCTCGTCCCAGACCCCTGCAAGCCGCGGGCTGGACCGTTCGCCTCGGCCTCCCGTTCCCACCGGGCGAGCCAATGCTCGGCGTCGAGCTCGTCCAGGTGACCTTCGAGGGTTAGACGGCGGGAACGTGCCGGCCCGGTGCTTGGTAGATCCGTTCGCGGTCGGCTCGGTGTATCTGGGCTACGTCGTCGAGAAGCGCGGGCGCGACGACCGGCCCGGTCAGCACGAGCCGATCCTCGCTGAAGCCGAGTACCGCGCCACGCTGGCTGCCATCACCACACGCACCTGGCGCGACAACAAGCCCAAGCCCTGTGGCACCTACGCGCTCCGGGGATTGGTGACCTGCACCTGCGGGACCCGGATGCGCGGCGAAGCGCACGTCCAGCGCGGCGGCGAGATCCGCTACTACCGCTGTCACACCCAAGCCTGCCGCTCGCGGCGCATCCCCGCTGCGAGGGTCGAGCAGTAGGTTCTCGCAGCCATCGGCGAGGCTGTCCTGACGTCCATGGTGGTTGAGGCGGCGAGAGCGGAACTACGCCGCCGACTGGCCATACCGGCGGTGGCCATCTCCGGCCACCAGCGTGCCAGGCTGCAGACGCGCCTCGAGCAGCTCAAGAAGCAGCCCGGCTGGGGCGATCTCTCGGACGAGGACTACCAAAGCGAGCGGGACGCAGTGCGGGCCGCTCTTCAGGATCTGCCCGACGACGACCGGATCCGCTCCTTCGACGCTTATCGCATCCACCTGCTGGCGCTCCCCGAGGCAATAGGCCCGAAAACGTAGATGTTCCTGTGCGTTCGCGTAAAGAACACTGTGGACGGCTCGCCTCCGAGTCAACGCGACGGGCCCGCCGATGACCGTCCACTTTCGGATTAGTTGGCTGATTGAGCTTCCTGTCGGCCGAATGCGATTGGAAGGTTCCAGCCTAGTCCAAAACCTTCCCGTGGCGAACGAACCGTTCTGAGCGAAGGCGACCCTCCAGGCGTCAATTGCCGGTAGTGATCCGTTTCGCCGGCCCATTCGGGCCGGCTGACGATAGCGACTAGTTCGCCCGGTGATCGCGTCACACGTCGGAGTTGCCGGTTTCCTACTCAGGGGTTTCGAGTTGGTGCGGGTCGACGCGGACTTGATCGGAGTACCAACGGGCAAGCTGCGTATGGTCGCGCCAACACCCTGATCCCTCTTGGTCGTGAGTGGTACTTTCGGATATGGCGATACTGCTGCGGGCACAGTGGGTCGGCAGAGTCATTGCAGATGCCGTTGAAGGGGAGGTTCGGCCATGGGTTCCATAGGCGTGTCACGGGCTATCCGCGTCTCGATGGTGCTCGTAGTCGCACTCACATATGGCGTCGTGGGCACTGCCAAAGCAGACCCGCCGATCATCGTAACCACCACTCTGGACGAGCTGTCAGCCAACGGCCGATGCTCATTGCGGGAGGCCATCATTGCGGCCAATGCGGACAGGCAGGTAGATGCCTGCCGCGCTGGCAACGGATCAGATTTGATCCATTTGAAGAAGGCGACGTATCAGCTTTCAGTCGAAGGGATCCTCGAAGATGCTGCGCTGACCGGCGATTTGGACGTCCGAGGCGAGCTCGCCATCGTCGGCGTAGGCAGTGACAAGACGAGCATCCGAGGCGACACAACCGACCGCGTGTTCGACGTCGCTACTGGGGCCAGGGCTGCGATGTCGCGCATCTCAGTTGTGGGCGTGGCCGATATGACTCTGCGCGGCCAAGATGATCCCGGCTACCTGGTTCACGGATATGGCGGCGGCATCAGAAATGCTGGCGACCTGAGCCTCTCACAGACAAGGGTCTCAGGCGTCTCCTACGGTCACGGTGGCTGTCGCTACTGCTGGGATGGTGACGGCGGCGGAATCTTCAACGATCGGGGAACTGTGACGATCGAGGACAGCGTCGTTTCCGGTAAGGCAGCATTCGGCGGGGCCTTGACCTCCAGCTACGGCACCGTTCGGATCAATGGCACGCATATCTTTGGAGAGGCCATCGAGTACGGGAGCGCACTCACGCTCTATGCCACTAACGCCGAGATGACGCAGTCCCGGGTCGAGGGCAGCCGATCGGATTGGTGTTGCTCCATCATCACCGGAGCACCCGGAGGAAGCCTCATCATCCGCGACAGCACTATCGTCAACAATTTTGGCGGGATACACAACGTGGGGCCCGGCCAGCTGAGCATCATCGACACCACCATCGCCGGTAACACGGGCGTCCAGGCCGGCGCGTTCGGCGACGCCGCGCCCCTACTCAGCAACGGCGTCAGTGCGACTGCGGAGTTGCTGCGTGTTTCCATCCGAGACAACACCAACAGTGTTACCGGAATAGTCGACAACGCCGGGTCGATGACACTCAGAGATAGCGTTGTTGCTCGCAACTCAATCGCTTCGACTGGCGGCATCGACAGCTCGTATCCAGATTCCTCGCTGACGTTGGTGAACACAACAGTCAGCGGAAACTCCGGCTTCCAGGTTGGTGGTCTCCAAGTCTGGTCCGGCACCATTCGATCGAGCACCATCGCCGACAACGACGGTATTGAGATCACCGGTGGAATCCGGGTCTGGAACGCAACCATCGCGAATTCGGTCATCGCACTGAACACCAGCACGTCGAGCCCTAGCTCACCAGATTGCTGGGGACCTGCTTTCGACGAGGAGGGTCAGATTGCTTCACTCGGATACGTTTTCTTGCAGGCCGGGCTCGACTGCGACATCGTCGGCGATACCGTGACGAACATACGCGGCGTGGATCCGCAGCTAGGCCGCCTTGGCGACAATGGGGGAACGACGCTTAGTCATATTCCACTGGCTAATGGTCCTTTGATCGACGCAGGGTCTCGCATGCCACCAAGCGATGTTCTTGGGGCGTGTCCTCCATTCGATCAAATTGGGACTGGACGGCCCAACGATGGCGATGGTGACGGGCTGGCCGTCTGCGACATTGGGGCCATAGAGACGCCCTGATCTGATGACGGCCTTCGGCGGCCAGCAGGCTGGACCCGACCAGTGCTGCCGTCTGCACGACAGCCAAAGACTTGCCCTTTCGATCCGGTTTTGCGACTGCCAGCTCCGCGCAAGGATAGCGACGCCTGAGTACCTGGGAGTCTCGGACACGTTGGACCAACCGTCCCCGGGCATCACGATGATTCTCATTAGCGTGATGCTGTCTCCGAGCCACGCAGCCACCAAGGATCCGCCGCTCGCCGCGTAGTTCGCTCAATAGCAGCGCCCGTGTCAGCGCGACGGATGTCGAACGTCATTGGTAGCGGCGAGTCGCAGGACCCAATAGCCGAAGGGTCGATTGATCGGCCGTCCCTCGGCGTCTATAACTGCGCTATCGCCCGGCACGGGAGATCGGGCTCGACTCATGCGAGGCCGAAGGTGCGAGACAAAATCCCTTCGAGTGGCCAGATCAACCTAGACGATAGGGGCTACTGGGCGCGTTGGGCCATTTGGCAGGCACGCGCCAAGCAGCGGCACGTAACCGCCATCGCCGACGGCTCGACCGCGACACCCGCGATGTTTGTGAGCAACGAAGTCTTGGTCAGCCGCGAGGATCAGGACGCCATCGAGCGTCTAGTGGCCGCAGGTGGAATGGTCGTGCAGGATTCGGATTTGGCCGAACCTCCGCCAGAGATCGTCCCGAGGGACGACGCTGCCGACTTCCCGATGCCAGTGATGATTCGCTTCGAGGAGCCTCCGGTCATCGACGAGCCGATCCGCCGCCTTGCGCGAGCCTACGAAAACCGCGACATCGAGCGTCGACCTCCCCTCAATTTCACCTCGGATCCGGGCGCTCGCGTGGCTGCGCTTGTGGCCGAGCTTCAGACAGACGGGCACGACGCAGACCTCAATTGGCTGGGCTCGCCAGACGCGTTGCCGTTGGCATCGGCAACGGAACTTTGGACATCTGACAGCGATCCATTCAATTGGGTTTCGCACACGGGACGCTCGCGTATCGTCGACGCGTGGCAGCTGGTGGAGGCCTTTCGAGCACAGCGGTCGCTCAAGAGCACCGTCTGGATCGGCGTCCTGGACGGCGGATTCTGGCTAAACAACGGCGTGTCGGCTAGCGGAGACCTACCGGGGTTCGGTCTCGACGTAGCCTCCGACACGGTTGCTGCAGCGGGCGGGTCTAATCCGAACAACTGTGGCAAAAGCTCGTGCCCGTGGCATGGCAACGGGGTCGCCAGCGTTGCGGCCGCGGCGGTCAACAACACCTTGGGAGTCGCCGGCGCCGGGGGCACCGTGGCGCGGATGGTTTTCTTTAAGACGACGATTTCCGTCGACGAGACGTTCAAGTGCCTCAAGTACTGCACGGCGTGGGGAATTGACGTACTGAACATGAGCTTCGCCATGAAGCGCGTCGAGCTGTTCTTTGGTACGTCGAGCTGGAATAACGCCTTCCAGTTCGCCGTCGACCACGGCGTAATCCCGATCGCGGCCGCGGGCAATGGTGACTCCAACAACGTCGGGCAAGAGTTGCCCGATTACAACGTCCGACCCGCCACCCGCACGCCGGGAACGATCACCGTGGGCGCGCTCGACCAGGCGGACCAGGCAGCTGGGTTCTCCAACTTCGGGTCGTCGGTGAACATCTGGGCACCCGGCGTCAGCATCCCGGTTGGACCCGACCCGGCCAACGCCAATGGTTCGGCGGCGTCCGGTACGAGTCAGGCTGCGCCACTTGTCGCGGGCGTCGTCGCAATGATGCGTGCGGTGAACCCGGGCATCGACTCAGGCACGGCGGCCCGAGTTCTGGCCGACACAGGATGGCAGGGCACTGGCCGGGTAACAAAGGGCCTCGACGCCTACGGAGCCGTCCTAGCCGCTATGGGGGGCAGCCTCCCGAGAGACTTGGCCGAGCCGAACAACAGCCCATCGACGGCGAGCCTGCTGACGCGCCTTGCGCCAGGCGGTCCCTTGCGGACCTATAGCGACATCACGACGATCGGCTCGGGCGACGCTGACTACTACCGATTCAACGTCGGGACGCTGTCGAGCGCAACGGTCACCCTCGAGTGGTACCGAAGGCTCGGGTCGCTCGGCGTTCAGCTCACGCCTGACGACAGTAGCAATCAAGCGTCAGTGGACGCGCTCACCACGACATATGGACCGCCGGGTCGAGCGACGATCACCGGTGCACTTCCACCGGGCGGTTACGTCATCGCGGTACAGAGCAATCGCCCGAATGGCTACCGTGTGAGTGCAGCCGTGGAGTCGTTGAAGCTTGCCGCTGACATGTTCGAAGCGAACGACAGCTTCGACACAGCGGCCGTCATGTGGCTCGCGGCGCCGACATCAGTATTCGGATACCTCGTTGGCTTCGGCCCGGGTCGTTACGACTGCACATTGCACGAAGGTCCGTCGGGCGGCATCAACGCCGATTACTTTGAATTGCATACACCGCGGCGGGCTCCACTGACGCTTCCGTTCGTCGACGTCAGTGCGCTCGACGCCCCGATAAACGTCTGGCTGTATGACTCGGCTCAGGTACAAATCGGACAGTGGCTACAAACGCGCAACGTACGGTTTGCGCCACCCGCCGATGCCATGTCGTACTTGCGGATTGAGGGCACATCCCAGACCCGCTATTCGTTCGAGCTAGGGCTAGAACTTGACAAGGATGCGCTCCCAGAACCACACAGGAGGCCCTTCGATCCGATCCCCGAGTGGTGGGAAGGGCCGTGGGAAGGCCGCCTTCGCAATCCCGAGCAGTACTGGTCGGTGAACGTACTGCCTAGTGAAATCGCCGGGCGCCACCTGGCCTTCGAGGCCGCCGACGCGAACGTCCGCTTGACACTCGTGGACGTAGAGGGCAACGACGTTCGGGAGGCGGCCCGTGACGGCGAAGTGCTTACGATCGACACCGAAGGTCTGGATCGAGGCGTTTATCTCGTGCGTGCGGTCGCTGATGACGTGTCGGTGCCGCCCATAATCAGGACAATTCGCCCCGAGCACTGAGCCGATCTCCCCGGAAATCCTGAGCCTGTCTGTGCTGGCCGCAAGAGGCACCAGGTATCCCGAGCGGGCGGGGTGGCCCACGAAGTCGATAGGACCCGCAGTTGGTGGACGTCAAGCTTGGCCAGAACGGGAAGTTGGTCGTGGCATATCGACGATCGGCTAGCGCGTCAAGGGTTGCAAAGCGGACCGAACCCCTGTGTGTCCTCTAGCTCTTTGTCTACGTTGTTAAGTTCCTCTATAAGCATCGCTCCTGTTTGGGAGGTCTTCTCCAGCGAGAAGAGGATGCCCATAGCTCCCGCGATGGCAATGGCGCTTACGGCCTCTTTCCACGCCGCGGCGTAGTCGTTGAAACAAGCTTCTGGGGGGTTCGCGTCCAACCATGCTTGCCTCCGCGATCGCCCAGTACTTCAAGTCAGTCATTGCCGTCTCAAGCGCGGTGTAGTCTGACGCCTGTAGAGCCGCGCTGCCCGCGTCAAGCGGTGGCTGGAGCGACGCGAGCGCGTCGCGTACGTGATCGACGTACCGAGCCCACCGATCGTAGCTGCTCAAGGATGGCGCTCCGGACGACGCCGCGGAGGTGCAGCCGAGGAAGTGGGCGACTCACGGTGTCTTCGAAAAAAGACAGCGGGAGTGCCCCCAAGGGGATTCGAACCCCTGATCTCCACCTTGAAAGGGTGGCGTCCTAGGCCTCTAGACGATGGGGGCGGGGCGTCCGAGTTTAGCAGCGACCTCGGTTCGGTCGATCAGGCGGCGGCGAGCAGACCGAGCACGATCGCCGCAGCGAGTGAGCCGGCCGCGCCGAGGACGAACAGGCCGCCGACGAACGCGATGAGCATCGCCCAGCCGAGACGGCCGCCCCTGCCAAGCCGCACAGACGATCCGGCCATCGCGAAGCCGAGGACGCCCAGGCAGACCGCGAGCACGGCGAGGCCGCTGACGATGAGGGCAAGCTTGATCGAGGAGCTTTCGACGAACAGCCCGTAGAGGACGACGGCGCCGGCGGCAATCGCCAGCGCCAGCATCAGGAAACGCAGCAAGGTCACGATCCTGCTCCTGCGAGCAGAACGGCACCCGACCGTCGGTCGAGGTTTACCGTCAGGGCGTCGTGATGGGACTTCACCAAGTCGGGCAGGGCGAAGCCGGGCAGTCTGACTGGCTGAAGGTCTGCTCCTGCCAGCTGGTCTGTTGGCAAGTCGATGGTTGCCGGCTCATCGCCGGCATTGAGAACCACGACCGCCGCGGCGTTGGAGGTGAAGCGGCCGTAGGCGACGGCATTGCCCGCCGCGGCCAGTGTCCTGTACGCACCGTGACGCAGCACGTCGTGTGAGCGACGGAGCGTGACGACGGCACGCGTGAAGTCGCGCAGCTGCACATTCCAGCGCGACTCTTCCCACGGAAACGCGCGGCGGCAGTCGGGGTCGTGGCGACCCTCCATGCCGATCTCGTCCCCGTAGTAGACACACGGCGCGCCGGGCAGCGTCAGGGTTGCCAGGAGCGCCAGTCGAAGGGACGCGGTGTCTCCGGAGGCGATCGTCAGGAAGCGCGCCGTGTCGTGGCTGCCGAGCAGGTTGAGCTGCGCGTCGATGACCTGCGGCCGGTAGGCGTGCATAAGGTGGTCAAGCCTGGTGGCGAAGGATCGGCCGTCCATCGGGCGCACGAACTCGCGGTATTCGTGCTGTGTCGCGACCACCTCCATATCCAGCTGACGAGCGGCTGTGAACGAAAGCAGCGCCTCCGTCAGCGGGTAGTTCATCAGCGCGTCGAACGTGTCGCCACTGACCCACTGCGGCCTCTCGCGCCAGATTTCGGCAACGATGTAAGCCTCCGGGTTGATGGCACGCGCGCGAGTGCGGAACTCGCGCCAGAAGCCGGCATCGATCTCTTCCGGCACGTCCAGGCGCCAGCCATCGATGCCGAAGCGGAGCCAGTGCTCGGCGGCGGTCATGAGGTGCTCGCGCATGTGCGGGTTGTTGGTGTTGAGCTTGGGCAGTGCCGGCAGGTCCCACCAGGCGGTGTAGCCCAGGTGACGCTGGCTCGCCTCGCCCCGGTTGACGCCGGCCCGGTGGTCCTCCGCCATGCGGCGCCCCTCGTCTGCCGACGGGTAGGGCCGCAGCCCCCGACCCGCCAGGGCTACCCGGTCGACGTAGAACCAGTCGACGTAGGGCGAACTGGCGCCGTTCTCGACGACGTGGTGGAACGGCCAGAAGCCACGGCCAGAATGGTTGAACACCCCGTCAAGGACGACTTTCATGCCGCGCGCGTGACTCTGGTCGAGCAGCTCGCGCAGGGCAGCGTCGCCGCCGAGTAGCGGGTCGACCTGAAAGTAGTCGAAGGTGTGGTATCGGTGATTCGAGGCCGAGCTGAAGATCGGCGTCAAGTACAGCGCCGTGATGCCGAGGTCGGCGAGATAGTCGAGGCGTTCGACGATGCCGAGCAGGTCGCCACCCTTGAATCCGTTGTGCGTGGGCGGCGCGTCCCACGGCTCCAGCGGCCCGGGCTTGGGCACGCGCCCCGACGAGGCGAACCGGTCCGGAAAGATCTGGTAGAAGACCGCATCGGCAACCCAGCCGGGCGGATCCTCGAACGCGCCCAGAGCTACTTGACGCCGCCGATCGTGAGGCCCGAGATGATGTAGCGCTGAAGGATCAGGTACACCAGCGACACGGGCAGGGCGAACATGATCGCGAAGGCCGAGAAGGCGGCCCACGGCGTCTGCGTCGCGAACTGACCGACCATGCCGTTGAGGGCGATGGCGAGCGTGTACTGGGGGACATCGCCGGTCAGGAAGAAGACCGAGTAGTAGTACTCCGTCCAACCGGCGACGAAGCCGAGGAAGCCGGTCACCGCCAATGCCGGCACGGATAGCGGCAGAATGATTTGCCAGAAGGCCTGGCTGCGCGTGGCGCCGTCCACCGCGGCGGCCTCCTCGAGGTCTTTGGGAATCGTGTCCAGATAGCCCTTCAGGTTCCAGATAGCAAACGGCAGCAGGCCAGAAATGACCGCGATGCCGACGCCGATCAGCGAGCGGCGAAGGTTGAAGTCGCCGAACTCAATCTGGTTGAGCTGGATGAAGAGCGGAACCATGCTGACAACCGGCGGCAGCATCAGCACGGCCAGGATGGCCAGCATGAACACCGTTCTGAAGCGGAAGTTGAGGCGCGAGAAGGCGTAGGCCGCGAACACCGCCAGGACGACCGAGATGATCGCCACGCTCGACGCAAGCAGGAAGCTGTTCTTGGCCAGGTCGAAGAACGAGATTGGGTTGATCGTCGGCTGTCGCAGAACCTCCACGAAGTTGTCCAGCGTCGCGCCGCTCGGGATGAGCCCGGCCGGCCGCAACCGCTCTGTGGGGTCGATGGCCAGGCTGAACACCCACAGCAGGGGGAAGAGAACGGTCAGCGCAATGATCATGCAGATCATCTGCAGGACGACCTGCTTCGTGAGTGGTAGCGGGCGGCCCTTGTCGGTCTGGGTCTTGGCCCGATTTCGGCTCAGTACGCGGCGGCGCGGCCGCTCGGCGGTGACTGCTGTCATTGGTCGTAGCTCGCAGTGGCCTTGGTGACTCGATTGAACAGGATCGTGATCGACAACAGGATGAAGAACATGAACACCGAGAAGGCAGCCGCAACGCCGAACAGCTGTTGCTCGTTGGCCAGACGGAATGCCTGTGTGACGAGCAGCTCGGTTTTGCCGCGCGGCTCGCCGGCGGTCATGAAGTAGGTCAGGTAGAACAGGTTGAAGGTGACCACGAACCCGTACACGGCATACGGAATCATCGCCGGTCTCAGGAATGGAACGGTGATGTGCCTGAACTTCTGGTAGCCCGACGCGCCATCCATCTCGGCCGCCTCGTAAAGCTCATTGGGAATGCTCTGTAGCGCGCCCGTGGCAACGACCGAATTCAGCGGCCAGCCCAGCCAGGTGTTTGCGGTCAACAGCGCGAAGTACGCCAGCGGTAATGGAATGAACGAGATCGGATCCTGGATCTGGCGCAACCAGTCAACTTCGAACGCCTCGCCAGGAATCTTGAACAGGGCACCCAGGCCCATCAGGCTCTGATTGACCGCGCCGTCGTTGGTGTCGAACATGTTGCGCCAGACGGTGGCGACGATGATCGGCGGAATGACGACCGGGATGATGTAGATCGCGCGGTAGATGCCGCGGAACCAGAGACCCTTGGTGTTGAGCAGTACAGCGATCAGGACGCCGATGACGATGTGAATGATGACGTTCGAGAAGGCCCAGAAGATGTTGAACACCAGCATCCGGAAGAAGTGGAAGTTCGGGATGCCCAGCTGGTTGTTCACGATTCGGATGTAGTTCTCAAGGCCGATGAACTCCGCCGGCCGGCCCTCTGGGAAGGCCGGCGTCCGAATGATGTTCGGCAGGCCGTAGTCGAAAAAGCTGATCACCGTCTGGAAGATGAGCGGGTAGAAGGTGATCGTCGCCATCACCAGCGCTGCGGGAAGGATGTAGAGGTAAACGGTGCGCGTGTCGCGCCCGAACCAGCGTCGGCGCTTTTGAGCAGGGGGCTCCGATGCCGGTGACTTCGCGGCGGGAGCCGTTGCAGCCGTCAAATCGCTCTTCCTCGATTGACTTGCGCGCCGCTCAGGCGCGGCGGGTGTTGCTCATGTTAGGAGTAGCGGTGAGTGGTTGGGGGCGCCTCACGCGGCGCCCCCAAGTCTGGATTCCGGTTGCGAGACAGGCTGTCTAGAGCCCGTTCGCCCCGTTCATCGCCGTACACGCGTCGCCAACCGCCGTCGTGGCGTCAATGTCCTCGTCGAGCACCTGGCTGAGCGACAGGCCGAAGTTGCCCCAGAAGTTGTTGAGCTCCACACGCTGCGGTCGCAGGAAGCCGTCCTGAACGGCCTCGGCGAACTGGGCGCTGATCTCATTGTCACTCGGCGGAACGTCGCCCCGGCTGGGGATGTGGTACGCCGTGTCGGCGTAGATGGCCTGGACATCAGCCTCGACCATGCGATTCGCGAATGCGACCGCAAGATTCGGGTCGGCGCCGTAAGGATTGATGTTGTAGCCGTCGACACCGGTCAGCGGCAGCGCAGGACCAACAGGTCCGGCGGGCATTGGCGCGACCCCGAGCGTGGGGACGTCCACGGCATAGCCGCCGGCAGCCCACGGGCCGTCGACGATGACGTCGAGTTCGCCGGCCTTGAAGTCGGCCGCCATCTCATCGTAGGTGGGATAGAAGGTTGCTCCGGCCTCCTGAAGGTCGGCCAGGTACTGCCAGGCTTCGTCGACACCACCCTGATCGGCGATGCAGCGGCCGGTATCGTCCATCAGCTGGCCGCCGAAGGCGCCCCACCAACCGACGTTGTGATACAGACCGTTGACGCCACCGTACAGGCCCAGACGGGTGCCGTCCTCGACGGCGGCCATCAGCTCATCGGTCGTGGCCGGAACCTCGGTAACCGTCTCGCTGTTGTAGTACATGGCCACTGCCTTGAGCGACTCGGGCACCTGCCAGATACCGGCTTCGCCTGAGGTCGTAGTGTAAGACGAGCCCTGGATCGCGAGGTCGGAGAAGGCGGCCGTATCGATCATGTCGGTCACATCCTGGAGAAGGGTGGCATCGGCCAGCTGCCACAGCGAGTCGTTGGGCGCCACGAACAGGTCCGGGTCACCGTTGATCGCCTGGAGCCGGTAGACCGGGAACAGTGTGGCGAAGTCGAGGCCGACAACGTCGACCTTGAGGGCCGGATTCTCGACGCAGACGACAGCCAGCGCCTCGGCCAGAGCGTCAGCCTCTGTGCCGGCGCCTGATCCGTACGAGTGCCACAGGGTGATCTCGCCGGTCAGCTCGCCACCCTCGCCGCCACCGGCGCAGGCCGTAACGGGCGGGGGAGCAGTCGGCTGGGGAGTGATCGAGGGAACCTCGCTCGGCGCGTCCGAGGGCGCGTCGCTGGGTGCAGTGCTGGCAGAGCCAGCCGGCGTGCCGGTCGGCGCCGTGGTGGCGGCGGGCCCGGCACACGCGACCAGGACCAGGGTGAGCGACGCAAGTGCGGCACTCACCTTCAGGTATTGAGACATTGGACTTAGCTATTCCTCCTCTTGCGGTCGCCGCACGGACGACGACCTTATGAACTGTGATTAGTCGCACAAATCGTGCGCCAAATGCGCGCCTGACGGCTCGCGTTTCATCTCACCCGCATCAGCCGTTGCCGATCACCTCCTGACTCCGGTCGCCGGGCGGCGCCGTCGACTGACGGACCACGAGGCGGGTTTCCAGGACACGGTGCTCACCACCGCTGCCGTCGGGATCGAGCGTCCCGAGCAGCATCTGCGCCGCCTCCTCCCCTTTGCGTCGCACCGGCTGGTGGACGGTGGTCAGTGGCGGATCGGTGAAGCGAGTCAGCGGTAGATCGTCGAAGCCCACGACGCTCAGATCGCGCGGCACCGACAGCCCGAGCTGGCGTGCGGCCTGGAGCACACCGGCCGCGACGGCGTCGCTCATTGCCAGCACTGCGGTTGGGCGCAGGCCGTCTTCCCAAGCGTTCATAAATGCAGTCTCGCCGCCATCGAAGGTCGCTGGCGAGAGCCGCACGTGATCAGGCGCAACGGGGGCGTCGAACTCCTCGAGGGCGAGGCGGTATCCACGCATGCGGCGGCCCATGACGCTGCCTTCATCGTTCTGCGCCTCGGACGGGTAGAGAGTCACGATCAGGACGTCGCGATGGCCGAGCTCGAGCAGGTGGCTCGCCGCAGCGAACGCGCCACTCGTGTCGTCCACCTCGATGGCGCCGTGTTCGGGCCACGCCGCAGCATCGACGAGCACGGTCGGCAGGCCGGCACGCCGGATGGACTCGACCTCCGGATGGTGTCGGTCGAGGCCAATGACGATCACACCATCGACGGTCGCCCTGGCCATCGCCCGCTCGAGCGAGCCGTGCAGCGGCGAGATGAACAGCAAGCCGAAGCCGCGATCCTCGGTCACCGTCGCCACACCCTCGGCGAACAGCGAGAAGAACGGGTTGGCAAAGGCCTGCGCGAGCGGCTGCGGGGACAGGATGCCGATCATCGCGGTCGAGCCTGCGGTCAGCATGCGCGCTACCGGGTGCGGCCGATAGCCAAGTGCGGTCGCTACCTGGCGAATCCGATCGGCCGTCTCGGGCCGCAGTCGGTCGGGGCTGTTGAAGGCGAACGAAACGGCCGCCTTGCTCACACCAGCCTCACGGGCGACGTCGGCTATTCGCGCTCTGGGCGCTGGTTGCTCGTTCACGCTATCGCTCACGGTTCACGGTCACGGCACGGGCCAGGCAGATATTCAACCGGTTTAGCAAACCGGTTTAGCGCAACCTAGCGAGCGAATTGTGCGGCTGTCAAGAGCCGTTGTCGGAAGATGCGAGAATCCGGCTTCGTGCTCGAATTGATGCGCGGAATGCCCAATGGCGTCCGCATCGTGCTCCTCTTTGGCTTCACGCTGCTGGCCGGCGTGGGCCTCACTCTGCCGCTCGTCGTGCAACAGGCAGTAGAAGCGCCCATCTCAGCTGTCGGCCTGCTTTGGATGCTGCTGCTGGCCTATCTCGTCTTCACCCTGACGCTCATCCTGCAGCGCAAGCAGGCCGCGTGGATGCTCAGCCTTGGCTTGGCGACACTCAGCGTGCCGCTCGCCGCGATCCTGTTCTTCTGGGCCGGCGCGATCGGGCTTGGCGTCGGCATCGGGCTGGCGGTTGTGCTGTTTCTCGCGCTCCGCGGGAGTGCCGTTCGGGCGTGGTTCAGCGAGGAGTGAGATCAGGTTGCGAAGTGTCCGCAATCCGGCACGGAACGCGCCGCTGCCGTAGGCTTTCACCAAACTGACCCTTATCCGCGCTCGCGCGCGACGAAGGAGACCGCCCCACTTTGGCTAAACGCTCACGTAGATCCACGCGCGGCGAGCCCGTCGCTCCCGCTGCCGCCGCTCCCCAGCCGGTCGCATCGACCAGCAGCTCGGGGGCGACGACCACAACCGCTCGCCAGACGCGCGTACGCTCCCGCCGCACCCGCGAGAAGACGTTCTTCGAGCGCTACCGGCCGCTGATCATCGGTGGCGCCGCGGTCGTCGGCCTGCTGTTCGTGGTCTGGATCTTCTTCCAGTCCTCGGCACGTGCTGGTTACAGCTGCGACACGCTGCTTCAGCCAGGGCCGGTCGAGTCGGTCACGCCCCGACCCCCGACGCCAACCCCCGCCCTGATCCCCAGCGTGTCACCGACGCCATCGACTTCACCGTCCGGGTCGCCGGACGCATCGGGTTCGCCTGCGGCTTCCCAATCACCGGCGGCCTCCGCATCGCCGACTGCGTCGACCTCGCCGTCAGCTTCACAGTCACCCGAACCCACTCAGGTTCCTGATCCGACGCCGCGGCTCGGCTTCACGACGACCATGCACGGCAACGCACACGTGAGCACGTCGACCAACATCGACTACGCCTTCTGCCCGCCGACTTCGGGCGACCACTACAACGCCTCGGGCCGCGGACCGATCCGCCCTGGCGTCTACCCCGACAACGAGGAGCAGGTTCCGGGCGGCTGGATTCACAACCTGGAGCACGGCTACATCGTCGCGTTGTATCGCTGCACAGGCCCGGATGACTGCCCGACCGAAGAGGAGCTGGCGCAGATGCAGGCCTTCTACGACCAGGCACCCGACTCGGGCACGGCCGCGTGCCCGACAAAGGTCGTGGTGGCGCGCTTCGACCAGATGGAGAAACCGTTTGCCCTGCTCGCCTGGGGACGTGCCCTGCTGCTCGATGAATTTGATCTCGACACGGCCCTCACCTTCGCGGAACAATGGACGAACCATGACTCCGTGCCCGAACCGGCCGCCTGCTGAGGTGACAACCCCGACTCGATGACGACTCAACCGGCGGCAGTAGTCGATACCCCGCCGGTGGGCACCACGATGCGTGCCCTGGTCAAAGAGCGTGCCGAGCCCGGCGCCCGGATCCGAGACGTCCCGGTGCCCGAGCCGGGACCGGGCGAGCTGCTCATCCGTGTCGAGGCGGCCAGCGTGTGCGGCACGGACGTGCACATCGAGCGCTGGGACCCGTGGGCACAGGAGAATTTTGGGCCGCCGCCGATGATCTTCGGCCACGAGATGGCCGGCACGGTCGTCGCCCGCGGCCCGGGTGCGACGCGCGTCCCGGTCGGCGAGACAGTCGCCGTCGAGACCCATTTGGTCGACTGGACGTGCTACCAGTGCCGCACGGGCCGCGCCCACGTATGCCAGAACATGCGCATCCTGGGTGTGCATCGACCCGGCTCGTTCGCCGAGTTCGTGGCCATCCCGGAGGTCAACGCCTGGGTGGCCGAGGGCATGGCGCCGGAGATAGCCGCGCTCCAGGAGCCGCTCGGCAACGCCGTTCATGCCGCGTTCGTCGAGGATGTCGCCGGCCAGACGGCAGTGGTTACCGGCTGCGGACCGATCGGGCTGATGAGCATCGCGGTGCTCAAGATGGCCGGCGCCCGTGCCGTTTACGCGACCGATCTCAACGAGGAGCGGCTCGAGCTGGCGCGCCAGATGGGCGCCGACCTCGCGCTCGACGCACGCGACGATGTCGTCGAGCGCCTTCGATCAGAGACCGACGGCAACGGGGTCGACATCGTGCTCGAGATGTCCGGATCGGCCGCGGCGCTGCACCAGGGTCTGGCGGTGGTGACAAATGGAGGTCGGGTGTCTCTGCTCGGGACGCACACCACGCCGGCCACGGTCGATCTTTCTCAGGAGATCATCTTCAAGGGCGTCCGCATCTACGGCATCACCGGCCGGCGGCTGTGGGATACGTGGTACCGAACTACCGCTCTGCTCGAAGAGGGCCTCGACATCACCCCGATCATCAGCCACCGGCTGCCGCTGTCCGATTACGAGCAGGCATTCGACCTGGTCGCGTCCGGGCACGCCGGTAAGATCGTTCTCTTGCCACAGGAGGCGTAACGGTGAGAACCATGGAGCCCACGACACGCACAGACCCGCTCGCCTACCTGGGCGAGGAAATCGGCGAGCTGCGCGCCAAGAACCTCTATCGGCCGCTGCGCATCATGAGTGGCGCCCAGGCCGTGCACACGACGGTCGACGGGCGGCGCGTTATCAGCCTGTCGTCGAACAACTATCTCGGCCTGACCACCCACCCGCATCTCGTCGCCGCTGCCGAGAAGGCCGTTCGCGATCTGGGCGTGGGCACGGGCGCCGTGCGCACCATCGCCGGCGCGACCGAGCTGATCGAATTGCTCGAGCAGCGGCTGGCCGATTTCAAGCACGTCGAAGCGGTCCTGACGCTGCAGTCGGGGCTGACCGCTAACAGCGGCACGATTCCGGCAATCACCACAGAGCAGGATTTGATCGTCAGCGACGAGCTCAATCACGCCTCGATCATCGACGGCGTCCGGCTATCGAAAGCGTCTCGTGCAGTGTTCCCGCATCGCGACGTCGACGGGCTGGAGAAGGTGCTACGCGATGCGCGCGCTTCAGGCGGCCCGAATGGCGCGTATCGAACGATCCTGGTCATCACCGATGGCGTCTTCTCGATGGACGGCGACATTGCCCCGTTGGCCGGCATCTGCGACGTCGCCGATCGATACGAGGCGGCGGTGATGGTCGACGACGCCCACGCCTCGGGAGTGCTCGGTCGTCAGGGGAGCGGCACAGTCGACCATTTCGACCTCCACGGTCGGGTCGACATCCAGGTCGGGACCCTTTCCAAGGCCGTTGGGGTGATGGGTGGCTACATCGCCGGCCGGCAGCACCTCAAGGACTACCTCACCCAGCGTTGCCGGACGCTGCTCTTCTCGACCTCTCAGCCGCCGGCCGTGGCTGCCGCGTGCATTGCCGCGATCGACGTGATGGAGAACGAGCCAGACCGGCTCGAGCGGCTGTGGGACAACACGCGCTTCTTCAAGGCACGGCTGCAGGAGCTGGGCTTCGATACCGGGATCAGCGAAACGCCGATCACGCCGGTCATCGCGGGCGATGAGGCCAAGGCGCAGCAGCTCGCCGCAGGCCTGTTCGAGCGCGGCGTGTTCGCGACCTCGGTCGTCTTCCCGACGGTAGCCCTGGGCAAGGCGCGCGTTCGGACGATCGTGACGAGCGAGCACTCGCGCGACGATCTCGAGACGTGCCTCGAGGCGTTCGCGACCGTCGGTCGGGAGCTGCGGCTGATTTGAAGTGGTCGCAAGCGACGGCCGGGAACCGCCGGCATCGGCGGGAACCGGGCGCTTCGCGCGCAGCCGGCGCCGAGGGCGCCCCGGCGGAGAAAGACCATCGCTGGGTCTGCATCGACGTCGGTGAGACGCTCATCGACGAGACGCGCGTCTGGACCACCTGGGCGGGCGTCCTAGGCGTCACTCCGTTCACGTTCATGGCCGCCCTCGGCGCCGTACTCGCCCGCGGCGACGACCATCGCGAGACTTTCGATGTTCTGGGCTACCCCGACTGGCGCGCGCATTACGACGCCTTCCGTGCCGCGTATGGAACGTTCCGCGACGAAGACCTCTATCCAGACGCGCTGAATGCGATTGCCTCGTTGCGCGCCGCCAGCTACCGACTCGCGATCGTCGCCAACCAGCCGACAACGCGCAACGCCGAGCTGCGCGCCATCGGCGTCGAGGCCGAGGTCATGGCCATGAGCGACGAGTTCGGCTTCCAGAAGCCCTCGCCCGACTTCTTCCGCCACGCCCTGACACTCATGGGCTCGCCCGCTCCGGCACAGGTGGCCTACGTCGGCGACCGGGTCGACAACGACGTCCGACCCGCCGCCGAGGCGGGAATGCGACCGATCTGGATCCGACGCGGGCCGTGGGCGTTGCTGGTGCCTGGGTCGCCGCCGCCGTCAGCGCTGATCGTCAATTCGCTCGATGAGTTGGTCGCTCGCATCCGGGATTGGTGGCAGTGAGACTGACGGTCGTCGGCTGTGCGCCGGCCTATACGCGCCGACCGGGCAACTCGTCGTCCTCGTATCTCGTCGAGCATCGCGGGACGACGATCGCGCTCGACCTGGGCCAGGGCTCGTTTGCCGAGACATGGCGCTACGGCTCGTTCGCCGACATCTCGGCGATAGCAATCAGCCACCTGCATGCCGATCACAACGTCGACCTGATCCCGCTCCGTCACTGGGTGCGCTACCAGAACAAGGGCTACGGCCCGGCGCTGTTCGCGCCCGGTGAGCTGAGATCGCGGATCGGCCGGTTCCAGGCCGACTCGGAGTTCATGTCCGACTTCGCCGGTGAAGCGCTTGAGCCACGGACGTTCGCCGTCGGCAACCTGGTCATCCAGGCCGCGCCGGTGACGCACATTCCGGACAGCTACGCGTTCCGTGTATCCGATCCGGCCGACGCCGCCGCGCCTGGTCTCGTCTATTCGGGCGATTGTGGCCGCGCCGACGACCTTCTGCCGCTCGTCCGGAGCGGTGACACGCTGCTCTGCGAATCCGCGTTAGGAGCGCAACAGTCGGACCCAGTTGGCATCCACCTGACGGCTGGCGAGGCAGCTCGGGTCGCGCGCGAGTCGGGCGCCGCGCGGCTGATCCTGACCCACATCCTCGATCGCGAGGACCGGAACGCCGTGCTCGCCATTGGGCGCAACGCCGTGTCCGGCAAGGTCGAGCTGGCCGAACCCGGCCTGACCCTGGATTTCTGACCCTCTGCCCACTCCAGATCAGATGGACCATCCACCGATCCGACTAACTATCCAGAGTTGGTGCATAGGCGGTGGTGCCAGAGTGGCCACCATCCACGCAGGCAGGATTGTTAGTCGGATCTACGGATCGAGGTCGGAGGACAAGCCGATCCGCTAGGCTCCAGAGTCATGGCCACGCTCCGCGACCTCGTGTCCCAGCGCATCGCGTCCGCGCTCGATGCTGCGTTCGCATCGGGCGCGCTGGTCACTCCGGAAGAGGCCGTGCTGCTGCCCGAGATCGAGATCGCGCGGGCGCAACAGGCCGAGCACGGTGACTACGCCACCAACCTTGCGCTCCAGCTCGCCGGGAAGCTGCGCAAGCCGCCGCGCGACGTCGCCGCGGCCCTCGTTCGGGCACTGGCGGCCAGCGCGGACGATCCTCTCATCACCCGCGCCGAGGTGGCCGGGCCGGGCTTCGTCAACCTCTGGCTGGCGCCGGCACACGTCGAGGCGACCGTCGACGCGATCCGCTCGGCCGGCACGCAGTACGGCCGCTCGCAGGCCGAGCACCTACTCAAGATCAATGTCGAGTTCGTTTCGGCCAACCCGACCGGCCCGCTGACAGTCGGCAACGCGCGCGGCGCCTTCGTCGGCGATCTGCTCAGCCGAGTGCTCGAAGCGGCCGGCCACCAGATCACGCGCGAGTACTACTTCAACGACTCGGGCAGCCAGGTTGAGCGGCTCGGCCAGTCCGTGCTGGCTGTGCGAAATGGCCAGCCGGTCGCCGAGGACGGCTACCACGGCGACTACGTCAAGGACCTCGCCGAAGCGCTGCCCGCGGATATCGAGGGGAAAGCGCTGGAAGAGACAGCAATGGCTGGCTGGATCGTCGGGGAGTGGGCGTCGGAGCAGATCCGCGTCGGCATCGAGCGCAGCCTCGAGAACCTCGGCGTCTACTTCGACGTGTGGAAGAGCGAGGGATCGCTGCACACCGAAGGCTGGGTCACCAAAGGAATGGAACAGCTGCGCGAAGCCGGGCAGATCTATGAGCGGGACGGCGCGCAATGGTTCAACTCGACTGCCTATGGCGACGACAAGGACCGCGTCGTATACCGCTCGACTGGCGAGCCGACCTACTTCGCGTCTGACATTGGGTACGTCGTCGAGAAGTTCAGTCGCGGCTTCGACGAGCTGATCTACGTCTGGGGCGCCGACCACCACGGCACCATCGCCCGGCTGCACAACGCGGCGACGGCACTGGGATTTGACCCCGACAACGTGATCGTGCTGCTCGTCGCCTGGGTGCGCTTCGTGGTCGACGGCGTGGAGGCGTCGATGTCGAAGCGTTCCGGCAAGTTCATCACCCTCGACGACCTGCTGGCCGAGGTTGGACCGGACGCCGCGCGCTGGTTCTTCGCTTCACGCGCTCCGTCGACGGGGATCGACTTCGACATCGAGCTGGCACGCAAGCAGTCGAGCGAGAACCCGGTCTACTACGTCCAGTACGCCCACGCCCGGATCAGCTCGATCCTGCGCAAGGCAGCGGACGAAGGACTGGCACCGGTCGACGCACTCGCCGGCGGGCTGGCCGACGACGAGGTAGCGCTTGGCCTGGCGAAGGCGCTGCTGACGCTGCCCGACATCGTGCGCGACGCGGCCAAGGAGCGTCAGACACAGGCGATCACCACCTTCGCGACCGAGCTGGCGACGACCTTCCACGCCTTCTACCGCGACCGACGCGTCGTCGACAAGGACGACCCTCAAACCTCTGCAACTCGACTCGCGCTCGTCGACGCGACCCGCGTCACCCTCGCCTCGGCACTCGGCCTGCTCGGGATTTCCGCTCCCGAATCGATGTAGCGCCTAGAGCGCGGCGCTCACCGAGTCGAGCGTGGCTTGGTCGCTGGCGATCAACACAAGACCGTCGTTGATCGAGCTGATACCGTCGAAAGTGGCGGCGAGCTCGCCGACCCGCGTGTCGAACTCAGAGGCATCGGTGTCCGTGTCCCAAGCCGTCTGCCAGGCGATGGCCCAACTGCCATCCACGTTCTCGTACATGTTCAAGCGGTCGCCGCCCCAGCCCTCGGCTATCTCGGCGTGCGGCCAGGTCACCGGCATCCCGGGGAGGCTGAACGTCGGCTCCTCGCCGCCTGTGGCCAGAACCTGGATGTTCAGCTCGCCCATGGTCTGCTCGTAGACACGTGACCAGTCGTCTCCGAGCGTGGCGGAAACGTCTTCGAGGGCAACATCGATCGGCAGCTCCTGGTCGTAGAACTTCTGCGGGTGGAGGATCTGCTCGGTCGATGCCGGTGGCGTCTGGAGAGTGCCATCGACCGCCTCGAAGCCACCCAGGCCCCATACCTCGTTGATGAACAGGAAGCCTTCGGTGTACGGGAACTCGAGCTGGCGGCGAAGGACAATCGGCATGTCGGCCAGCGTGTCGTCGTCGAGGCCCGACAGCGACGCGGTCAGGATCTCGAGCAGCTCAGCCTGGCTCAGGCTCTGGAGCGCCCACTGCTGCATCGTCAGCGTCGCGTCACCTTCGATGCCCGATAGCTGAGCAAGCGCGGCGTCGCCCTCGGTGAGGTCGGTGATCCGGTTGCCCTCGAGGTCGAAGTGCTGGTCCTGCAAGGCGTGGGTGTACTCGTGGGAGACGAAGACCTTGTCCATCGCCCCGAACGGCTCATCACGCTCGATGATGTAGAAGCGGCCTTCCTCGGGAACGTAGTAGGCAGCCACCTGGCCGCCGTATAGCTCCTCGAGCAGCTCGTCCAGGCTGACGTCTTCTGGCAGCAGGCCGAGCCGCTTGAGCAGCCGCTCCTCTGCGGCGCGCACCTCGGCCGGCACTTCCTCCTCGTCCATCTCCATGAGGTCCTGCTGGAACTGCTCGCGCGAGATGAACTCGTAAGGCACGTCCTCGAGCGCCTCGAGCTGGCGAATGGGCGGCACCTGCTCGATGACCGCGTCGATCTCGGCGGCCAGCGCGGGGTCGATCGAGGCCGGCGGATCTGATGGGCCGCCTGGCGTCTCCGTCGGCGAATCGGATGAGCCGGGCGTCTCGATCGGCGATCCGCTGGGCTTTTCCGTCGGCGGGGCGTCAGTTCCGCTTGGAGCGGCCGACGGCGCGAGTGTCGGTGTCGACTGTGGAGTTGGAGTTACGACGGGCGTGACTGTGGTGCACGCCACGGCGATCGCGCCGACCATGGCAAGCGCGAACAGAGAGCGAGGGAATCGGGTCATGTCCGAATTGTGCCAGCCTGCGCGCCGATCGCCGTTTCGCAATTGATGTGCGTTTCTTCACCGTCTGCCCTCTGGTGGCTTCACGCTTGGTCCGTATCTTTTGATGAGCGGAACAGAGAAGCATCGCTTCCCGTTCCCTCTCCCTCCCTCGGAACGAGGGGCGCCAATTGGGCAGGCGCCCCTCGTTTCTTTTGTGTCGGCTCCGGATGCGACAATCGCCAGCGATGGAGATCGTTTCCTTTGGCGACACCTGCCTCCGACTACGTGGCCGCGAGGGCGTGGTCGCGGTCGACGCATTCCCGCGCATCGTCGGACCGACCGGCCGCGGGATGACCGCCGACATCGTCACCTTCAGTCACATCGACGGGCAGTCGACCCTCGGTCTGGGCGCCGGCGCGGCCAACGGCAAGGGCAAGCGCAAGGGCACCGCCCGACCAGACGGACACGTGATCCCGACCAGCCTCGAGCCGGCGTTCATCCTCGACGCGCCGGGCGAGTACGAGGTTCACCAGGTGCTGATCACCGGCGTTCGCACCTTCCGCGACGAGCAGCAGGGTGCCGAGCGCGGCAACAACACCTGCTTCGTGTTCGAGCTCGACGGTTTGCATGCCGCCCATCTCGGCGACCTCGGCCACGTCCTGAGCGAGGACGAGGTCGGCGAGGTCGGCACTGTCGACATCGTCTGCGTGCCCATTGGCGGCTCGCTCAACGCCGCGCGTGCCGCCGAGGTCGTTACCCAGCTGGGTGCCAATGTGATCGTCCCGATGCCGCTCGACAGTGCCACGGAGGCGGACGAGATGGCCCGCTTCCTGCACGAGATGGGCGCCCAACGCGGCGATCCCGTGCCCAAGCTCGCGTTGACCCACTCTTCACTGCCGACCGAGACGACGGTCGTCCTGCTCGAGTCGCGCGGCCGAACCTAGACTTCCGCGGCCGGGTCAGGCCTCGAACACGACGCGGCCGCGCTTGACCACAGCTCGGACGAGGTCTGCTCCCAGCCAATACGGCAGCAGCGCGTGCGAGTCCGGCTCCCAGACGATGAGATCGGCGTGCTTGCCGACCTCGAGCGAGCCGTGGCTGTCGGCCATGCCGAGCGCCGCCGCGGCGTTGATCGTCGCGGCGGCGAGTGCCTCGGCCGCCGAAAGCCCCAGCCGATGAACCGCGAAGGCCAGGGCGAGCTGTGCGTTCGGCGCCGGCGAAGTACCGGGGTTGAAATCGGTGCCGGTCGCGACGGGCACTCCCCGTTCTATCAGCCGTCGCGCGGGGGCGTAAGCAGGCTCGTTGAGATAGAAGCTGGTCAACGGCAGCAGCGTGGCCACGACCGGCTGATCTGAGCCGGCCGCCTTGGCGAGCGCGTCAATGCCGTGGTCCGATATGGCACCCAGATGATCGGCCGACAACGCGCCGACCAACGCTGCCAGCTGCGCGCCGCCCGAGTCGTTGATCTCGTCGGCGTGCAGGCGCGCCGCAAGACCGAGCTCCTGGGCGCGCACCAGCAGCCGTCGCGAGTCCTCGGCTTCGAAAACGCCGCGCTCGCAGAAGACGTCGCATGACGTTGCGATGCCCTGCTCGGCGACGCGCGGCAGCTGGTCATCGATGACGCTGTCGAGGTATGCCCGGGCCGCGTCCGGTCGGTCGCGGAACTCCGGCGCGATCGCGTGAGCGCCCAGGAACGTGGGCACGATCTCGACCGGCCCTTCGGCGCCCAGCCGTGCCGCCAGCTCGAGAAGGCGCAACTCCGTCTCCGTGTCGAGCCCGTAGCCGGACTTCACCTCGGCCGTGGTCACGCCGTGGCTCAGCATCTCGGCCAGCCAGCGGCGACCGTTGTCGAGCAGCTCTTCGTCAGTCGCGGCGCGCGTTTGGCGGACGGTCTGGAGAATGCCGCCGCCCGCAGCGAGAATCTCGAGGTAGCCGTGACCGCGCTGACGCAGCTCGACCTCCGCGTGGCGTGTGCCGGCGAAGAGCAGGTGAGTGTGCGGATCTATCAGCCCAGGGGTGACAACCCCGCGCTTCGCGTCGAAGCGTGAGATAGCGCCCTGCGCGATGCCCATCCACTCGAGCTGCCGCTCGACCTCGTGGAGCGGCCCAACGGCCACGATTCGGCCCTCGAACGCGGCCACGGCCGGGCCGGCGGCCGGGTCAGAAGAACCGGCGTCGTCCATCAACAGGCCGATGTCCGCCTGCTCGGCGCCGCGTCTGACGCCGCCGGCCAACGTCGCGATCTCGGCCGCGTTGTGGACGAGAATGCCGCGGCCGCGCTCGGCGCTCGTCATGCGCCGCGCTCGGCCTCGGCGAGTCGCAGCTCGAGAGCCATCGTCGGCTCGAAGTCGCGGACGTGGAGCCACGCCGCCGCGGCCGTGATTCGCTCCTCGTCGGGCAGCTCGGCGTCCGTTCCGATGTGATCGGCGACTTCGAGCAGTGCCGCGATCGGGGCGAGCCCGATCAGCTCCGATTCGCGCAGCTCGACGCCCTGCGCACGCGCCGCCTCACCGACCGTTTCCCAGACCCGCCAGATGGGGGTGACTGAATGGTCGAGCAGGTTCATCGACACCTGCGCGCACTGCAGGTCGTCCAGGAACAGGCCGAGCGCCTGGACGCGCGGTAGCCCGCCCGATCGCTCGCGAACCTGACGCGCGATCGACTGGGCGAGCTCGATGTCGCGGCTCTCGAGGTTGATGTTGTAGGCAATCAGGAACGGACGCGCGCCGACCGCCACGGCTCCCGCCGTGGGATGCATCTGCGCTGGCCCGAAATCAGGCGTGCGCTCAGGCTGGCCGATCTGCTCCTTGAGGCCCTCATACTGCGGGCGGCGGATGTCGGCCAGGACATCGCGTTCGGGACGCATTGCCGCCTTCGCGTAAAGGTAGACGGGCAGCTCGAAGCGCTGCGCGACATGCTTACCGAAATCGCGCGCGAGCGCGATGCACTCGTCTAGCGAAGTGTCGCCTAGGGGCACGAATGGGATCACGTCCACGGCCCCGATACGCGGGTGCTGACCTTCGTGGCGCTCCATGTCGATCAACTCGATGGCGGTCTCGAGTGCGTTCTCCATTGCTTCCGAAACAGCCGGGGCAGGGCCGGCGAAGGTCAGCACGCTGCGGTTGTGGTCGGGATCGCGCGTCTGGTCGAGAAGGTGAACACCTTGAACCTGGCGCACCCGCGCGGCGATCGCATCGACCACCTCGGGTCGTCTGCCCTCGCTGAAGTTGGGAACGCATTCCACCAGGTCGGTCATTCGAGCGAGAGTCTAAAGCCCTGATCAACGATGCCTCGTTCGCTGAGGCGTACCTTCACTTTGTTGATACGGAACTTGACAAAGTGAAAGTCTCGGTCTACTTTGCCGCCATGGAACGCGACGTAATCTCTACTTGTCCCGTCTGTGAGGGCCGACTGAAGGTCACCCGGTTGCATTGCTCGACGTGCGGAACGACCATCGAAGGCGACTTCACCGTTGGTCGCTTCGCGCGACTCAATCGAGAGCAGATGGCGCTGCTCGAGTCGTTCCTGCGCTCGCGCGGCAACCTGCGCGAGCTCGAGCGCGAGCTGCGTGTCTCCTATCCCACCGTCCGCAACCGGGTCGAGGCGCTGCTGCGTGCGCTCGGTCTGGGCGATGGCACGCCGCTGGCTGAGGAGCCGGCTCCGCCGGCCGCGCCGGCAATCGACCCTGATCGGCGCCGCGAAGTCCTGGAACGACTCGCGCGCCATGAGCTGACCGCCGACCAGGCAGCCGCCGCCCTGCGCGGCGAGGTGCCGGTCGCGCCCATTACGGAGGATGCCTAGATGTCCGATAACGAGCACTTCGCCGACCCGACCGAGATCCGCCACGTCATCGGCGCTTCGGGCACATTCAGCTTGCACAACGTTTCGGGCGACATCGAGATCCGCGGCGCGGACACAGACGAGGTCCGCGTCGTCGCCAGCTCCAGCCGTGGGAGCTCGGACAGCCTCCCGCTGATCGTTCGACGAAACGAGGGTGCTCTGCACATCCAGATCGAGAACATGGGGCCTGCGCCCGATCACGGCCGCGGCTCCAAGAGCGTAGATTTCGAGATCGAGCTGCCGCGGGGTGCCAACGTCCAGATCAACGGCATCAGCTCCGACGTCGACGTTGCCGGCCTGAACGGCCGCCAGGAATTCAAGTCGGTGTCGGGTGACATCCAGATCGAGGTCCACGGTGGTCAGGTCACCTTGGTGACCGTGTCCGGTGACGTCGACCTGACGTCAGATCGACCGCTATCGGCGGATCTCGCCACGACATCCGGCGACGTCGAGGTCAATGCCCCGCTGCTGAACGCATTGCACGTCAAATCGGTCAGTGGCGACACCCAGATCAAGGCCGCCTTTGCGGCTGGACAGCCGCACAGCGTCGAGTCGGTCAGTGGCGATCTGTCGGTTGAATCGATGTCAGGTCTGACGCTCGACATCAAGCGCGGGATGGACGTGGCGACCGGCCGGCGACGCCAGCTGGTCTTCGGCGACGGATCCGCCCAGCTGAGCTTCAGAACGCTATCCGGCGACGCCGAGCTCGACTCGAGCACAGCGACCACCGGCCGCGTCTCCGCAGCGCCGGTGATGCCGACGGTGCCATCGTTTCCGGCAATGCCTCCCATGCCGCCAATTCCACCCCTGCCGCCGATGCCGGCAGCACCCGCCGAGCAGACCGACTCAGCCGAGGACTCGCTCGAGATCCTCCAGGCACTCGAACGCGGCGAGATCGACGTCGACGAGGCAACTCGGCGGCTCGAGGGAGCAACCAACCGTGGCTGACGTCGAGAAGCTCCTGCGCCTCGTCTCCGAGGGCGTTCTGACGCCGGAGGAGGCGGACGAGATCCTGAACGCTCTCGATGCTTCCGACGCGGCGCCTTCTCCCGGCGCCGCAACCGCTGGGCGGGCCGGCTCGGCAACTGATCCTGCCGGCCCGCGCCAGCTGCGCATCGAGGTGACCGAAGCCGGCCGACGCGTCGTCAATCTGCGCGTGCCGATGAACGTCGCCGGCTGGGCGAGCGCGTTCCTGCCCGGCCTCTCGGCCGATGAAAGTAACCGCATTCGCAGCGCGATCGACTCGGGTGTCCGTGGCCCGATTGTCGACATCGGTGATGACGAAGGCGGCCGTGTCCTGATCGTCAGTGAGTAGAAAAGGAACCGACTGATGTTCATCCTCAAGTCCGACCTGGAAGACCCTTACGTCCCATTCGTCACCAGCCGCCACTCGTCCGTGCCGTATCACGAGATTCGGCACCTTGAGCGACGCGGTAGCAGGCCCCGACGAGCAGTTGGCCGGGCACTCGTTCGCGCTGGTCTCGCCGTCGCCGGCCTGGGTCACCACGGCAGCCGCTAGCCGACCGGCGATACTCTCGCGACTGTGCCGACCATCGAGGACCTCCTCCGAGCCATCAATCGCGACCTGAGCCCGGAGTTCGAGGAGCGCCTGCGCGCCGCACTGGCCGATCAGGACCGCGAGTGGCTGATCGATCAGATCGTCCGGCTGTCGCTCGACGCGCACAGCCTCGACGAGATCGACCGGCGCGTCGAGCGCGAAGCCAAGTCACGCGCTCGTGCCGAGCGGCTGGCGCGTGTCCAGGCACTGGGAGTGACCGAGCAGACGCTGACCCGCTTCGTCGAGGAGTTTGACGGCGTCTCGCGCGAACAGCTGCAGGGCGATGGCCGGCTCGCGGCCGATGCGCCGGCGAAGGGCACGCAGCTGCTCACCTCGAATCACCGCTCGGAAGCGGGCGAGGCGCTTCTGCTGCTGGCGAAGGACACGCTCTTCGCGTTGCTCTTCGGAGACGCGTCGAGCAACACGCAGCTCGACCGCGTGCAGCACGAGCTGCTGACGCTGGCGATGCCACGCGGCAAGGCCGCGGCACTCGACTTCATGCGCGCCGCGACTGAGCTTGTCGCGGCCGGCACGTGGCAGGACCCGGACAACGTCTCAAATGACGAGCGCGCGGACAACGTGTTGCTCGAAGTCCAGTTCGGCGAGACGGCAGACGAGCTGGTCGGCCGCGGGATCGTCGCTGCGCTGTCATTGATCAACAGCCTGGAGATCAACGAGCAGGTGCTCTACGCGCGGATGATCAATATCGAGGAGACGACACTGATTCGCTGACTGGCGCCGTCTCCAGCTCAGGCGCCGCGGCGGCCTGCCCGCCCATCGCGAAGGCGACCGTTTCCACGTCGCGCAACGCCAGGCGGACCGAGTCGCCAAGGGTGAGCCGGCGCACCTGGGGACCGGCTTCGCACCACAGCCGAAGCCCATCGTCGCTCTGCACCTCGAACAGCATTTCGGCGCCAGCGAAGCGGCGGTCGACGATCCGCCAATGATCCGCTCCGGCCGGTCCGTCGGGTGCCTCCCGGGTCTCGAAGTGCTCCGGCCGGAGGACAACCAACGCCCTGCCGACCGGTTGGCCCGACAGCGGCCCGATCACCCGGACCGGCCCGAACCGCGTTTCTGCCACGCCGCCCGCGCTTTCCGCGTGCACCAGATTGGCCACGCCCACGAATCCCGCGACGAACGGGTTGGCCGGTTCGGCATAGACGATCTCGGGCGAGGCGCACTGCTCAACTCTTCCGCGCGACATGACGCAGACGTCGTCGCCGATCGTCAGCGCCTCCTGCTGGTCGTGAGTCACGAACACTGCTGTCGCCTCTGCTCGGCGCAGGATTTCGCGCACTTCGACGCGCAAATGGGTACGTAGCGCCTGGTCGAGATTGGAAAACGGCTCATCAAGCAGGACCACTTCCGGCCGCGGCGCCAGCGCGCGGGCGACAGCCACCCGCTGCTGCATGCCGCCCGACAGCTGATGCGGCATAAGATCGGCCGCTGCCTCGAGGCCGACGAGCTCCAGCAACTCGCTCACGCGAACCTCGCGGTCCGGATCGGATCGAATGCCATAGGCCACGTTCTCTCGTACGGAGAGGTGCGGAAACAGGGCGTAGTCCTGGAAGACCATGCCCACCCGCCGTCGCTCAGGAGGGATAGCCGTGACCGAGTCCGCCACGCGTCGGCCATTGATCTCGACGATGCCGGCATCCGGCCGCTCGAAACCGGCGATCAGTCGCAACGCGGTCGTCTTGCCGCAGCCGGATGGGCCGAGCAGGCACAGAGTCCGGCCACGCCTCACCTCGAGCCCGAACTGCTCGAGGGCAGAGACGGGACCAAACGACTTGCGTACGCCCTCCATGCGAACCGCGATCGGGCCTGACGCGCTCGTCACAATCGCGCTCTCCTTGGAGTCACCTGACGGGTTCCTCTGACCGGAACAGGACACCTACGGTGATCGCCGAGATTGCCATCAGCATCGCGGCGGGGGCCGCCGCGCGGGCGTAGAAGCCCTCCGTTGCAGACCCCCAGATGGCGGTCGCAAGCGTGTCGAAGCCGGTCGGACCCAGCAACAGGGTCAGCGGAAGCTCCTTGATGGTGGTGAGGAAGACCAGCGCCATGCCGGCAACCAGGCCGGGTCTGAGCAGCGGCAGGGTAATTGATCGGAAGGCCTCGGACGGACTGTCGCCCAGCGTCCGAGCCGCTTCCGTGAGCCGTGGGCCGACCATGGCCAGCGAAGTCCGTGCCGGTGCCGTCGCCTGGGGCAGAAACCGAATCGCGTAGGCGAGCACCAGCACGAGCAGCGACTGGTACACCAACGGTGCCACGTTGAGCACGAAGAACACCGTCGCAAGCGCAACGACGATGCCCGGGACGGCGTACGCCGATTGGCTGATTCCTTCGACGGCGGCGGCGAGGCGACCGGGGTAGCGAACGAGGAGAAAGGCGAGCGGCAGGGCGAGCGCGCCGGCAACGATCGCGGCAAGGGTGCCGGCGATCATCGAGTTGGCGGCTGAGTCCAGGAGGATGCGCACGGGTTCGCCCTGTGCGACGCCACGGATCAGCCAGAACGCGATCGTCGCCGCTGGTATGACGAGGCTCAGCGAGGTGACGGCCACGCACAAGATCAGCGCCGGCACACGCCAGCGCCCAAGAGCGATCGGCACTGGCGGGCGGCGCGGCGAGTATTGGACCGGTGGTCGCCTGGTGCGGATGCGCAGCTCGATCCAGGCAAGCACAAAGGTCAGGCCGACGAGCATCAACGCCAGCATCGCGGCCAGTGATCGATCGAACGATGCGCGGTACTGGATGTAGATCGCTCGAGCGAAGCTGTCGAACTGGAGGATGGCGACGGCGCCGAAGTCGGACAGTGCATAGAGCGCGGCGAGCAGCGCGCCACCAATGACGACCGGCAGGATGAGCGGCCATGTGACGCGCCGAAATGTCGTCAGTGGGCTGTCGCCCAACGTCCGGCCGGCCTCCTCCAACTGTGGGTCGAAGCGAATCAATGCCGCCCGCGTTGCGAGCAGGACGTATGGATATGTGCTCAGGGTCAGGACGAGCGCCGCGCCGGCGAAGCCGTACGCCGAAGGCAGGCCGGGCAGGCCGACGGTCTGGAGGAATCCGCTCATCGCGCCGCGCGGCCCGAAGGCAGCGATGAATGCGAATGCCATGACGTACGAAGGGATGGCCAGCGGAATCGCAGTCAGGATGGTCCACGCGCGGCGACCGGGCAGGTCCGTACGCGCTGTGAGCCACGCCAACGGCACGCCGAGTGCAATCGACCCGGCGGCCACGGTCAGGGCAAGGCCAAGACTGGCGGCGAGCAGCTCCACGGTCCGCGGGCCGAACGCGACGTTGAGCGACTCCTGATCCACCTCCAGCGCGCGGATCACGAGGTAAACCACGGGCAATGCCGCGAGCGCGGTGATCAGCGCGACGGGCAGCAACAGCCGGAGCGGCGGGAGCTTTCGGCTCACGACCGCTCCGCCGGTGAGGCGGCGCGACAAGATTTCGGCGGCCAACCGGACTCACATATGTTTCAGGGCAGGACGCCCGTCTCGGTGAGCATGTCGAGCGTGGCGTCGAGGTCGGCCAGATCGGACAGGTCGATGTCCGGCGCCTGGATCTGGTCGAGGGCTGGCATGCCCGCCGGACCTGCCAGCCCGTCCACGAGCGGGTACTCGAACGTCTCGCTGGCGAACGACTGTTGGCTTTCGTTGTTCAGCATGAACTCCAGGAAGCGCCGCGCGGACGCCTCGCCATCGGTCGAAGCGAGGATGCCTGCCCCGGCGACGTTGACCAGCGCTCCAGGATCGGAGGCGCTCAGGAAGTGGTTGCGCACCGGGAAGCTGTCGCCCTGCTCCGCGAGGAAGCGGAGGAGGTAGTAGTGGTTGACGAAGCCAACGTCGACTTCGCCATCCGCGATCGCCTGGACTACCTGCGTATTGCCCTCGTAGACACGCGGCTCATTGGCCTGAATGCCCTCGAGCCAGGCACGCGCTGCGTCATCGCCCTTCAACAGCCGATAGGCGGTCACGAACGCCTGGAACGATCCATTTGTCGGCGCCCAGCCGATCCGACCGGCCCATTCCGGCGCGGTGAAGGCATCGACGCTGGCCGGCATCTCCCCGGCTGCAATCTCGCGCGTGTCGAATGCCACAACACGCGCGCGGCCGGTGACGCCGACCCATTCCGATTCTGGCGACCGGAATGCAGCCGGCACGCGATCGAGGATCTCCGCGGGCAGGGCGCGCAGCAGACCGGCCTCGGCCACGGCGCCGAGCGCACCGGCGTCCTGCGCGAAATAGACATCGGCCGGCGAGTTGGCCCCTTCCTCAAGGATCAGCGCGGCCAGCTCGGCCGTGTCTCCATAGCGGACCTCGACGGGAATGCCGGTTTGTTGAGTGAAGCGTTCGATCACCGGGCCGACCAGCTCCTCGGTCCGGCCCGAGTAGACGGTGATCGCGCTCGGTGGCGCGGAAGCACAGGCCGAGATGCCCGCCAGGGCAACGACTACCGCAACGAGGCCTACGTATCCGCGCAATTTCTGCTCCGCTAAACCCGAGTCTTGATGTGTTTCGGCGCCATGTTAGGCACGCCAGCACAGATGGTCAAGCGCGCTTGCGCCATAGGCGCAAGGGCGGTTGAAGTTGCTGCTAGGGGCTAGTCGAGCGCGGCGAAGGCGTCGAGGATCGCCTCGGTCTGCTGGAGCGGAAGAGAGCCGCCGACGGTGCTGAGCTGGACGATCACCAGGTCATGACGGGGATCAACAGTGATCACCTGGCCCTGGATGCCGATCGCGTGCATCAGCTCCGGACGCGTGGGATCGACCCACCATTGGGCGCCGTATTCGTCGTTCGCTGCGCTCGGCGTGCGCGAGTACTCGACCCAATCCTGGGGAAGGATCTGGTCGCCATCCCAGGCGCCGCCGCGCGCGTAGAGCAGACCGAACTTGGCGAAGTCGCGCGCCGTCGTGTCGGCCGAGTAGAAACCAGCCCACGTACCCGCTTCGTCGAATGCCGTGTTGACCGGCTCCATGCCGATTTGATCGAAGAGCTCGGCGTCCATGAAGTCGCGCATCTCTTCCGCCGTCTCGCCGGCAAATTCGCCGATCATTCGATCGAGTAGCACGGTCGAGCCGCTGTTGTATTCGAAGTGCGTGCCCGGCTCGTGATTGACCGGAAAGTCTGCCGCGTAGGCGGCCATGTCGCTGCTCGTGGCCAGAGCAAGAGTGTTCGATCCGGTGCGGAATGAGTCGCGCCAGGGCATCCCGGACGACATCTGGAGCAGGTGCTCGACGGTGACCTCGGCTCGCGGATCGTCGGCATCCTCGTGCCACTCGGGTACCGGCGCGGGATCGTTGATGTCGATCAGACCGTCACGGACGAGCACGCCGACCAGGGCCGAGGTGATGCTCTTGGCTACCGAGAAGCTGGGCATGACCACATCGGGCCCGTCGTTGTGATGTGGGCTGTAGTCCTCGAACACGATCGCGCCGCGGTGGACGATGACTGTCGCTCGTACGCGCTCGTCGAGGCCGTCGTTGAATGCACGTTCGGTCGCGCTAACGACCGATTCGCGGTCGACGCCCGTGGGCCACTCGGCTTCGACCCATTCGTCGGTTGGCCACGCGACTTCCGCGGGCTGCTCGGGGAACCCCTCGGTCGTGGGCACGAATGCGGCTGGCGTGCGATTCGGCAGCTACCGTCGCATCCGACACAGCTGTTGGATTGGCGCGACGGTGGGATTCGGCTCCACCGTTGGATTGGGCGCGACCGTTGGATTGGGCGGCGTCGTCTCGTTCGGCGCGACGGTCGGGTTCACCTGGAGCGTGGGACTGGCATCTGTTGGCCCGCAGCCGGCAAGCACCGCTGCCAGAGCGAGCACCAGGATTGTCCTAATCGGAAGCCTCTGAGTTCATCGGGATGTGCACGCCGCGCTCGCGGGCTACCTCGATTGCGCGTTCATAGCCAGCGTCCGCGTGGCGAATGACGCCCGTGCCCGGATCGGTCGTCAACACCCGTTCGAGCTTCTGCGCCGCGAGCGGCGACCCGTCGGCGACGACGACCATGCCGGCGTGCTGCGAGTAGCCAATACCCGTGCCGCCGCCGTGGTGGATCGAGACCCACGACGCACCGGCGGCGGTGTTGACCAGCGCATTGAGCAGCGGCCAATCGGCGATCGCGTCCGAGCCGTCGCGCATCCCTTCCGTCTCGCGGTTGGGCGAGGCGACCGAGCCCGAGTCGAGGTGATCACGTCCGATCACGATCGGTGCGCTCAGCTCCCCTGCCGCAACGAGCTCGTTGAAGCGCAGGCCTGCCCTGGCACGTTCGCCGTAGCCGAGCCAGCAGATGCGGGCCGGCAGCCCCTGGAACGGCACACGCTCCTGGGCCATGCGGATCCAGCGCGCCAGCGACTCGTTCTCCGGGAAGAGCTCGAGCACGGCTTCATCGGTGCGCCGGATGTCGGCCGGATCACCCGAAAGAGCCACCCATCGGAACGGCCCCTTTCCCTCGGCGAAGAGAGGCCGGATGAAGGCCGGCACGAAGCCCGGGAAGTCGAACGCGTTGGTTACACCGGCGGCCTGCGCCTGGGCGCGGATGTTGTTGCCGTAGTCGAACGTCACGGCGCCCGACTCCTTGAGGGCGAGCATTGCCCGCACCTGCGTGGCGATCGATTCCATCGCCGCCTGGATGTACTCGTCCGGATCGCGGTCGCGCAGTGCGGCCGCGTCGCGAAAATCAAGCCCGGCAGGGATGTAGCCGTTGAGCGTGTCGTGGGCGGAGGTCTGGTCGGTCAGCGCGTCGAATCTCTCGTTGCGTCGAACGAGCTCCGGCTCCACCTCGGCCGCGTTGCCAACGAGCGCTATGGACTCCGGCCGACCGTCCGCGGCCGCCGCGCGCGCCCATGCCAGCGCCTCGTCGATCGAGTACGACATTCGATCCACGAAGCCCTGCTCCATGCGTCGCCGGGCCGTCGGCTCGTTTACCTCGATCACCAGCGCGACACCATCGTTCATCGTCACCGCCAGCGGCTGCGCGCCGCCCATGCCGCCCAGACCGGCAGTGAGCACGACTCGACCCCGCAAAGTGCCGCCGAAATGCTGCCGGGCCAGCTCGGCGAACGTCTCGTACGTGCCCTGCAGGATGCCCTGGGTGCCGATGTAGATCCACGAGCCGGCGGTCATCTGGCCGTACATCGTCAGCCCGGCACGCTCGAGTTCGCGGAACGTGTCCCAGTTGGCCCACTTGCCGACGAGGTTGCTGTTCGCGATCAGGACGCGCGGTGCCCATTCATGAGTGCGGAAGACGCCGACCGGCTTGCCCGACTGGACAAGCAGCGTCTCGTCGTCAGCCAGGTCGCGCAGCTCACGGACGATGGCGTCGAACGCCTCCCACGAGCGCGCAGCCTTGCCCGTCCCGCCGTACACGACGAGGTCCGCGGGCCGCTCGGCGACCTCCGGATCGAGGTTGTTCATGAGCATCCGCAGCGCGGCTTCCTGCTGCCAGCCGCGGCATGAAATCTCGGTTCCTCGAGGCGCCGTGACTATTCGTGGTTTGGCTGCGACGACCATGCGACCTCCGCGTCCAGTCTAGGACGCGGTCCGAATTGCGCCCGACCTATTGCGGCACGGGCTCGGCCACAGGCGGAGGCGTCGAACCGGGGCTCTGCTCCATGCCATAAACAACGACGCGCCAAGACGTGTCGCCCGACGCCTCGACCAACGACCGGATCGGTCGAACTTACGTTGCCGGACCTGGATGTATGAGCCGGCCGTGAGACAAGGGCTCGTCATGCTGCTTGATCCGATGGTCGCGGTGACCGGTGACGGCCCGAGGCAGTCGAGGTAAACCTCCGCGCCGTCGTAGGCATCCGCCGGGCACTCGATAGGTCTCGATGCCAGTCTCGCCATCAACCGCGTCACGCGATTCGCTACCCAGGACGATGCGTCCCGGATTGAGCTCGGTCTCGGCCGCTATCAGGTCCTCGAGCGTCGGCAGTTGATAGCCCACGCCGACCGGCGGCATCGCTCCGTTCGGCGGTCCGAAGTCGTCGGTGTTGAATGTCGCGAGCGATGCGTCATCAACGAACCCCGCAAAATTGCCCGTATGGAATGTCTGCGAACCCGAAGGCTCGACCACCACGGCCGCAGGCCGCATCTTCGAGATAGACCCACGAGACGAGCGATAGTTGGTCGGATGACACCATCGGAGCATCGACGGACTGCCAGCTCGCATCTCGATTGACCGTCGCGATCGTTTCCTGCTTGTCTCCCGCCAACCGAACCAGATTTCGAATTGCCGGCCGCCGTTCGTGTCGAGGGCGAGCCAGTACTCGTCGGCAGCGTCACCAAATCTCGCATCTAAGGCGCGATCGGCGCCTTCCTGCTGCCAGATCGTCCGGGCAGCACCATCGGCGCTGACGATCTCGACACGCCCGTCCTCGTCGCCGGTGCAGCTGGCTTCGACCGAGCAGATCTGCAGCGAAGCCATGCCCGGCCCGTATCCGACTCTGGATTGGAAGATCTGTCCCACCTGTGCAACCGGGTCGGAACCGTCGATCGGAACGACTGCGTAAGCGCCGGTGCCGGTCGAACCGACGATTCCCCGGCCATCCGCTGTCCACACGATCGATGGGCCACCGCCAACGAGGCCGTAGCCCTGCATCGACATCACGCTTGTCGTATGTGCCTCCGGATCAGCCAGGACCAGCGACTCGAAGTCGATCATCGCTGCGACCAGGCCGTTCGGTCCCCACCTCGGACCAATGCCACCGAGGTTCGCCTGGTCGATGACCCACGGCTCTGACGCGGGGTCGCGCAGGTCGACGAGGATCATCGGCCATGGTCCGCCGAACTTGTCGATGCCGAGGGCGATCCAGCCCGATACGGAAACGTTGCCCCACTCCGACAACGGGCCTCCCGCGTCGACCTCGGAGTCAGGCAGATGGCGCAGCAGCTGCTCGCCGCCATCGGGGCGAACCGCAACCAAGGACACGCCCGGGTCCTCGCCCTCGACTACGCCTGACGAAGATGGCCAGGTCCCCGAGCGGTGGCGGGCTCGAATCAGCCTGTGTCGGCTCCGGCGACAGCGTTGGTGGCGGAGGCGAGGGCAGAACGGCCAAAAGTTCGGGCTCGGGCGGCTTGAGCAGTGTCGCGCCGACGTAGGCAGCCGGCACCAGAAGCATTGCCGCGATCGCGAGGTAGAACAGCCGTCGGCTGCGCCGGCCGCGGCGAATGCGACTCGCCGCCCCCTGTGGCCGCATCGCAGCGTCCGCGATCTCCGACGCCGGCTTGGGATCGACGGCGCCCGCCACGAACTGCTCGAGGCCCGCGCTCAGACGCTGCTCAAAGGAATCGAAGGCGAGTCGATCAGTCATCGGTCGAGCTCCTCGCGGAGGCGGGCGATGAGACGGGACAAGCGCGTGCGCGTGCCCGATGCCGAAAGCCCAATGGCAAGGCCGATTTCCTCGGCTGTAAGCCCGGCCAGATAGCGCATCGCCAGCAGCTGGCGGTCTGACGGGTCGAGCTGGATAAGCACCGCGGAGAGGTCCATGTGGTCGGCAGAAGGAACGCCGATCTCGAAGATGCCAACGTCACTGTCTGGCTTGATCGGCGCAATCTCGCGCACGCGACGGCGCTTGTTGGCGCGTAGGTGCTGCCTGGCCTCGTTGGCAGCGATGGCGATCAGCCACGGCCGGAGCCGCTCCGGCTCGCGGACGGTGGGCAGCTTCTGCCACGCCTTGATCCACGCAATCTGGGCCGAATCGCGTGCGGCCTCGAGATCCCCAGTGACCGCGTACGCGATTCGGACCAGTTCGGCGTGATGCCGTTCAACGAGCTCCGTGAACGCTTCGCGCTCGCCGGATCGCGCTCGAGCAAGGAGCTCGGCGGTACCGGTCTCGGCGACCGCGGCGTAGGCGTTCATGTCAGGTAGATGCCAACCAAACCCCCAACGTCCCGCCGCTCAACACCTAACTGGTCTCGGGCGCGGTCACGTCGACAATCTCGGCGTTGAGCGCGACGACCAGATCCGCGGGCGCAAGGTGGATGTTGACGCCGCGCTGGCCGCCGCCGATGGCGACCAGTTCGAGCTCGCTGATCGACGCGTCGGCGATCACCGGCCAAGCGTTGGTCGAGCCGAACGGCGTGATCGTGCCGCGCTCGTAGCCGGTCACCGCTTTCGCCTCGTCGGCATCGGGCAAGGACAGCCGACTGACACCAAGATGCGCGCGCAGCTTCGGCCAATCGAACCGCCGCCCACCGGGAACGAGCACGAAGACGTAGTCATCGACGCCTCGTCTCACAACGATCGTGCGCAGCAACTGGTGAAGGCCGATTCCCTGAAGCTCGGCGCTCTCCTCGGCACTGGCTGCCAGTTGGGTAACGACGACCCGATGCGCAACGCTCTTGACCGATAACGCTCGGGTTGCCGTGGTGTCCGGTTCCATTGCCAGCGATTATCGTTCCGCAATGGCCGGCGATCGGGTGACCGCGACAGCGAGTGAGATGGTTCACGTTCGGCGAACACCCGAAGAGGTGTTCGATTACACCCAGGACTACGCCACGCGCTCGGACTGGGACGCGTCGGTCACTGAGGCTGAGGTACTGAGCGAGGACCCACGACGCGTCAGGGTCAACGTTCGCGGCGTGGGCCGGATGATCATCGAGTACCAGCTCTTCCGACGCGGCGACAGAACGAGCGCCGCGTTCACTGAGATCGACTCGCGCTACTTCACCCGAGGTGGCGGGTCATGGAGCTACGTCGCAAGCGACGGCGGCACCGAATGGACGCAAACGAACACGCTCGAGCTCAAGCCGGGCATGGCGAGTCGGATCCTGGCGCCGATGGTGCGACGCAGCCTGGCCTCCGGCATGCGCTCGTCGATGGCCAAGGCGAAGACGATCATGGAGTCCAAGGCGGTCAGCTGAAGCTCGCGGCAGCCACCTAGAGCTCGCGGCGCATGACCGGGAAGCGCTCGTCGTCAACGGCGGTGACGAAGCCCAGGCCGTGCCAGAAGGCCGGCCGTGCGCCGCTCGACTCGTCCTCCGAGAGCGTCAGGTCCGGATACGCCTCGACCGCCGAGAAGCCACGCGCGGTCAGATCGCGGCAGACCTCCTCGACGAGTCTCCGCGCGTGGCCGCGGCGCCGCGCATCAGCCGTCGAGGCGATGCATGTCACGACTGCGGGAAGAGGCGCGTCTGGCAGCTGCGGGTACAGCTCACGCAGCCGTAACGCGCGGGGATAGGCGGACAGCGGCCCGAACTGGCAGTACGCGACGGGCTCGTCGCCGGCCAGCAGCACCTTGGCGTAAGAGCCGAAAATCCCGCGCCCTCGGTCGAGCAGCGCCAACTTGCGCGGCACCCCCTCGCGCAGCGGCCGCTCGCGTGCAACGACCGGCGCGAATGGGTTATCGGCCGGGACGGAAAACAGGTCGTCCGGCGCTTCGAATGGATCTGCGACCGCCGGCCGCGGCGCGGGCGCGAATGGATTCGAATCCTCGTTCCGCGCCGGCGGCGCAAACGGGTTGTCTGACTGTGCCGGCCCTGGTGCTGGGTTTGGAGCGCGCACCTCGAGCCACGATGGGCGGCTGATCTTCTGGCCGCGGTTCGCGTCCTCCCAGTAGTCGCACGTCCGATGGTCGAAGCGCGGATCAGCGCACGGAGGGACCCGGCGGAACGTATCCGGCCCAGAGATGTCGACGATGTGAATGTCGGTCATCGTGGACGCATCCGGGCGCGCCGGATGCGCCTAGAGAACCTCCCAGTCGACGTTGCCGGCGTTGTCGGTCTGGGTTACCTGGATGGTCAGCGCCTGGCCATCGGCCGCGGTCGCCGTGCACTGGAAGGTGTTGCCCTGGGCGATCGGCGTATCGTCGGGGCAGCTGATGCTGGTGAGCCCGACTCCCGTCTGCTGCTCAAACTGCGTGGAGATGACCTCTTCGAGCCGGGCGTCGTCGAGAACGAGCGTCGTGCTGCACGCGGCGACAATCAGGGGCGCGCCGACTAGAGCGAGCAGCAGCCCGGGCTTGCGAACGAGGCGCGAGGACGATCGAGTCATCGGTGCTCCTTTGTCTCCACAACTTGTCGTCGGCGAGGATGAGTGATTTGCGCGATGCATCATGCAGCACCGTCGTCGATCAGGCCGGCAAGGGCACCCGATCGGACCATTTCAACGGCGCTGGAAATGTCCGGTTGAGGGTCACGGTCATCACCGAGATGCTCAACTACCGCTCTGACCAAACCGTGCGCCTGAGCCACACCGGCGCCGGGCGCAAGCCCGCCGGCAAGCCTGAAGTCGAGGCCCTGCGCCGCGCACAGCAGCTCGAGCGCAACCACGTGCTCCACGTTGCGGATCAGGTCGCGTGCCTTGCGCGCGGCGATCGGGCCCATCGACACGTGATCTTCCTGGTTGGCTGAGGTCGGGATCGAGTCGATCGACGCCGGATGGGCGAGCACCTTGTTCTCCGACACGAGCGCCGCAGCGGCGTACTGGAACAGCATCACCCCGCTGTTCAGGCCGGCGTCCTCGGCGAGGAACGGCGGCAGGCCCGACGAGCGGCCGTCGATCAGTTGGGCGATGCGGCGCTCGGAGATGGAGCCGAGCTCGGCCACGGCGATTGCGAGCATGTCCATCGCCAGCGCGATCGGCTGACCGTGAAAGTTGCCGCCCGAGATGACTCTTCCACCGCCGGTTGCCGCGGCGGTGGAATCGACGTCAGCGCCGCCGGGAAAGACGAGCGGGTTGTCGGTCGCCGAGTTGGTCTCGATCTCGAGCACCGCGCGGACGTACGTCAGCGCGTCCGCGACAGCGCCGTGGACCTGCGGCACGCATCTGATCGAGTACGGGTCCTGGACCTTGTGCGGCTGCGAGTGGTGCGAGCTCATAAGCTGCGAATCGCGCAGCAGGTAGCGGAGGTGACCGGCGACGCGCGCCTGGCCGGGATGCGGTCGCGCCGCGTGATACTCGGCGGCGAATGCGACGTCGGTGCCGAGCAGGGCCTCCGTGCTCATCGCGGCGGCCACGCTGGCCGTGGCCAGCAGCCGTTCGGCGTTGAGCAGGGCAAGGATGCCGACCGCGGTCATCTGTTGCGTGCCGTTGAGCAACGCGAGGCCTTCCTTGGCGCCCAGCCGCAGCGGCTTGAGGCCGCGCAGGGCGAGCGCCTCCGTGCCACTGACGTGCTGACCATCGACCTCGGCCCGGCCGCGACCGATGAGCGGCAGCGCAAGGTGGGCGAGCGGCGCGAGGTCACCCGAGGCGCCAACCGAGCCCTGTTCGGGCACCAGCGGGTGGATGCCCAGGCGCAGGAAATCGATCAGCCGCTCCACGATCACTGGGCGGCAGCCGCTCTGGCCGCGAGCAAGCGTGTTGGCGCGAAGCACGAGCATTGCCCTGACGGTCGACCGATCATGGAGCGGCCCCACGCCGGCCGCGTGGCTGATGAGCAGGTTCTCTTGCAGCCGATCGGAGTCGGCGGGCTCGATCCGCTGTGTCGACAGGTCGCCAAAGCCGGTCGTGACGCCGTACACGGTTTCGCCGGCAGCCACGAGGCTCTCGATCGTCGCGCGGCTGGCCGTCATCCGCTCTTTTGCGGCAGCCTCGAGAGTCACATGCGCGCCTTCTCGTGCCACTCGCTCGACGTCCTCGAGGGTGAGGCCGAGCCCGGTCAGGGCGATGTCGTTCACAGGGTCGAGGATAGGCGGGCGCTCAGTCCCAGGTGACGCCCTCGAGGCCGCGAATGTGGGCCACATCATTGGCCAGCAGCATCAGCGGACCGGACTCGCGACTCGACCAGCGGAGCACGGTCAGGTTGACCCAGTCCTGCTGGAAGCGGCGCCGGTAGTCGATCAACGGCACACCCATCACCACGGCCAGCAGCACCCGATTGACGGATGAATGCCCGACCAGCAGGCACGTCCGATCACCAACTTCAGTCTCCTGCCACGTGAGCAGGTCCTCGATCATGGCCTTGGCCCGAACAGCGACCTGGCTGCCGTTCTCGCCGCCGCCGACATGGTGCTGCGAGGGATCCGCGTCATACGCGTCGTACTCACCCGGGTACTTGACCATGATGTCCTCGAGCAGCTCGCCTTCCCAAAGGCCGTAATCGAGCTCGGTCAGTCGCTCTTCTTCTTCCAGCACCAGCGGCTGGGGCCGCCCGGCCATCAGGATCTCGGACGTTTCCACCGCGCGGCCAAGTGGGCTGGATACGAGCCTGTCGATCTGCACATTGCGCAAGCGACCGGCCAGCGCCTGGGCGTCGCTCCGACCGCGATCGGTCAGGCTGGCGTGAACGCTCTGGCCCAGGTACTGCTCCGGCTCGGACCGGCTCGTGTGTCCATGGCGAGTGAGGAGGATCGTCAGCACCCTCCCACGATAACGGCCGCTGTCAGCCCGAAGTTCGACGCCTGGCGACGAGAACGACGATTACGAAGACGGCCGCGCCTAGAGCCACGACCGCGGCGACCCAGCCCAGGCCGCCCAGCCAGGAGGTCAAGTCAAGGGTGGCTTGCGGCTGGGGCTCCGATGTCGAGGGAGCCACTGGTTCGCCGAATGCCGTGATGGCGTCTAAAAGAAGCGCATTACCTTCGTTGGTACCAATCTGGCCGCTAAGCAAGCAAGAATTCACGTTGTAGATGCCGTCCGGGCTGCGATACAGGACGAAGATCCAGCGTTGCCCTGTGACTCCACCGTGCTGACAGGCGGCACTTTGGGGACCAAAGCCGCTGACGATCATCGCCTCGCCGAGGACCGCCGGGCCAAAGGATCCCTCGACTGCGATTTCCGTCCCGTTTCCACGCGAACCGCCGATGGTGGCGAGCACGATTGCCTTGGATGGGTCGGCGGCTGCCTCGGCCAAGCTCAATGGCGCAGAGCAGGTGCATGCAAACACACGGCCCGGCATAGTGACCGATTGAGCGCTTAGGGCTACTAGGGCGAAAACGAGTGCACAGCAAGCAACTGCGAGTCGTCTGCCCATTTGGGTGGTGACGAACGGCCCTGGCTGAATGTTCCCCGGCACGGGCTATCCTGTGCGTACAAGCAAAGAACGCCTCTCCTTCGGGGTTGGGTGTAATTCCCGACCGGTGGTCGGTGGGCCGGCTCGACGAGCCGTAACCCGCCAGCCCACGACCCGGCGCCGTGCAAGCGGCGACGGTGGATGCCCTGGCAGGCAGCCGACGGTGACAGTCCGGATGGGAGAAGGGAGGCGCGCCGGTTTCGCGTACTCGCGACGGCACGTCACCCGTTGCCCATTCCCCGATGTCGAGGCACGCATCGGAGGAACGACGCTGGCAACGATCCGACTGGACAACGTCTCACGCAGCTTCACTGTCGATTCCAGGCCGCTGCATGTGCTGGACGGTGTCAGCTTCGCGGTGCCGAGCGGCGGCATAACTGCCGTCGTCGGACCGAATGGCTCGGGCAAGAGCACGCTGTTGCGCCTGATCAGCGGCCTCCTGCCGCCCGACACGGGCACCGTCGCGATCGACGGCCGCGCCGTTGACGACGCCGATGAGCGCGTCGGGCTCGTGTTCCAGGAGCCGCGCCTGCTTCCCTGGCGCAGGACGCTCGACAATGTCTCGTTCCCGCTCGAGCTGGCCGGCGTCGGCCGCGCCGAGCGTGACGGGCGAGCGCGAACGCTGCTCGACCTCGTTGGCCTCGCGACGTTCGCCGCGGCGTACCCGCACCAGCTATCGGGCGGCATGCGCCAGCGCGTCGCCATCGCTCGCGCGCTGGCGCGCGATCCGGCGATCCTGCTTCTCGACGAACCCTTCTCGGCACTCGACGCGCTCACTCGCGAGCGCTTCAACACCGAGCTGCTCGAGATCTGGGAGCGCGTCGGGGCGACGATCGTGCTCGTCACACACGACATTGCCGAGGCGGTCTTCCTCGCTGACGAGGTTGTAGTGCTATCGGCGCGACCGGCGAGCGTTGTCGCTCGAGTTCCCGTTCCACTGGCGCGGCCGCGCCTGCCTTCGGCACGCGACGGCGACGCGTTCACGCGCGCGTCAGCGGCGGTGCGTGCCCACCTTCAGGGAACACCGGAGGATCTCGCCGCCCAGGAGGCCGCCGCCGCGCCGGTTCGCGACGTGCTCGAGCGCGCCGGCTCGCCGGCCTGGTTCGACCCATTCGGCGGCGGCGCATGAGGGCCGGCGGTCGCGTTCGTCGCTTCGCCGCGGTGGCAATCCCCGTGGTTGCCGCAGCGGTCCTTTTCGTGCTCGCCTGGAAGGCCGTCGTGGTCGTCGGCAGCTACCCGACGTTCATCCTGCCCGCGCCCGAGCTCGTCGCCAGCCGCTTCTGGACCGCCTGGACCGAGGGCACCATGACGCCGCACGTGCTGGCCACCCTGACCGAGATCGCGTGGGGCTTCGTGATCGGCGCCGGCCTCGCCGTGGTGGTCGGCTATCTGCTGGCCCGCTCGCGAATGGCCGAGCGGCTGCTGTCGCCTTACCTCGTCGCGGCCCAGGCGATGCCCATCCTTGCGCTCGCTCCGCTGCTGGTGATCTGGCTCGGGCCGGGGCTCCAGGCGAAGGTCGTCATCTGCGCGTTGATCGTCTTCTTCCCGGTCGCCGTGGCGACGATGGTCGGCATCAGGTCGGTCGACGCGCGGCTGCTCGAGCTCGGGCGCAGCCTGCGCGCGACGCGCTGGCAGGTCTTTCGACATCTCGAGCTGCCGGCGGCCACGCCCCAGATCCTGGGCGGCATGCGCGTCGGCGTGACGCTTGCGGTCATCGGCGCCATCGTCGGCGAGTGGGCAGGCGCCGATCGTGGCCTCGGAGTGCTGATCAACCTCGCCCGCGGCTCGCTCTTCGATACCCCGCTTCTCTTCGCCACTCTTCTGACCATCGCAGCAATTGGCGTGCTGCTCTATCTAGCTGTTGTCGTCGTCGAACGCGCCCTGGTGGGCAACTGGAGGTGAACGTGCTTCGGATTCCGGCTCTCGGACTGGTCCTGGTTATCGCGCTGGCCGCGGCGTGTGGATCTGCGCAGGCAACACCGACGCCTTCGCTCACGCCGCTGACCGTCGGACTGGGCTACATCCCGAGTGTCCAGTTCGCTCAGTTCTATCGCGCGCAGCAGCAGGGCTACTATCGCGACGCCGGGCTCGAGGTGACGTTCCAGAACGAGATCGACCCGAACCTGATCACCCTCATCGGGCAGGGCGCAATCGACATCGGCATGGCCGATGGCACGAGCGTCATCCCGGCTGCCGGCCAGGGCATCCCGATCCGCTACGCGGCAACGATCTACGCCCAGTTCCCGAGCATCGTAATGGCCACTGCCGAGGCAGGGATCGCCAGCGCTGCCGATCTGCGGGACAGATCGATCGGCATCCCCGGGCGATACGGATCGAGCTGGATCATGCTCCAGGCGCTGCTTGCCTCGGCCGGAATGACGCCCGATGACGTCGAGATTCGCGAGTATCCCGACTTCGGACAGGCGGCGGCGCTGCAGGTCGGCCAGATTGACGCTGCGACCGGCTTTCGCAACAACGAGCCGGTCGTGCTCGAGCTGCAGGGCGTCGATGTGAACGTGCTCGGCATCGATGACGTGACGCCACTCCCCGGTCCCGGGCTGACCGCCAGCCCGGCCACGCTCGAGGCGAAGGGAGACGCGGTACGTGCATTCGTGGCCGCCACGCTGCGCGCGATGGAGGAGATCACCGCCGATCCGAGCGTCGGCCTGGAGGACTCGATCGCGGTCGTGCCGGAGCTGGCCAGCGATCGAGACACCCAGCTGGCGATCCTCGAGGCGACCGTCGAGATGTGGCACAGTCCGTACACTGAGGCGAACGGGCTCGGGGCAATCGACCCCACGGCCTGGAGCGAATTGCTCGAGTTCATGCGCGACCTGCCCGACTCGAACATTCCGGCCGAACTGTCGGTCCAGGAGCTGGTCACCCAGGAGGTGCTTCCGTGACCCAAGATCCAGCGATCGACACGGAGCATCACGATCCTGCGACGCACATGGACGTGCACACGGTGATCAGCGATGACGACCACGGCCACGCCGAGGGCACGCTAGGACCGATCGACTGGGGCGCCTGGCTCTATGCCGTGGTCGGGGTGATCGTCGGCCTCGTGGTAGTGGCCGGATTCTGGATCGCGCTGAACTGAAGCTAACCATCGTCGGCGGCTGTGGCGGCTGGCCGGCAGCCGGTGAGGCGTGCAGCGGCTATCTCCTCGAACACGACGGCTTCCGGCTGCTGATCGATCCCGGCTACGCCGTCCTGCCTAAGCTGTTGCGCACGGTTGCCGCCGATCAGGTCGACGCGGTCCTGGTCAGCCACGGTCACCCCGATCACTGCGCCGATCTCAACCCTCTCCTTCGCGCCAGGGCGTTCATGGACCGACCACCCGCGCCGCTGCCGGTCCACGCCTTGCCCGGCGCTCTGGATGCCGTGCTCGCTCTCGATCGGCCAACGATGCTCGGTGATTTGTATCAACTCGAACTGTTCGAGGCGGGCGATTCGATGTCCATTGGGCCGTTCGCGGTCGAGACCGCGCTGCTGCCGCATCCGAGACCCAATGCCGGTTTCCGAATCGCGGCGCGTGGTGCGTCGCTCGTGTACACGGGCGATGCCGGCCCGGACGCGGCCCTGGTCACGCTGGCCCGCGACGCGGACCTGCTGCTTGCCGAGGCGTCATACGCAGATCAAGTGCCGGATGTCAATCGCGGAGCCCTGTCGGGCGCCGGCGACGCCGGGCGCCAGGCGGCTGCCGCGGGCGTAAGGGAGCTGGTCCTGACTCATCTCCTGCCCGGGACAGATCGGCGACGAGGGTTGAGCGCGGCACGAGCCGCGTATTCGGGGCCGGTCCGCCTCGCGCGAGCCGGCCTGACCGTGGATGTGGGGCGAGCCTAGAACAGTCCGACCGTCTCGCCGTCTTCGTTGATGTCGACGTCCTCGCCCGACGGGTGTGAGGGCAGGCCCGGCATCATCAGCATGTCGCCGCAGTAGGCGGTCACGAACCCGGCACCGGCGAACAGGCGGGCGTCGCGAATTGGCACGCGGAAGCCCGTTGGGCGGCCCTTCAGCTCTGGATCGTGGCTGAGCGAGAGTGCCGTCTTGGCCATGCAAACCGGCAGGTTGCCGTAGCCGAGTCGCTCGAACTCGTGCAGCTGCTTGCCGGCCTCGCCCGAGATGTCGACGCCGTCCGCGCCGTACACGCGTGTCGCGATTGCCTCGATCCGCTCGACGAGCGTGGCGCCGTCGTCGGTCAGGAACCTGAAATCGGGCGCACCCTCGCTCGCTGCCGACCACACGGCGCGGGCCAGGTCCTCGGCCCCCGCCCCGCCGCGGGCGAAGTGATCGCTGACCACGACATCGTGGGCGCCCGCGGCCAGCGCGACCTCGCGCACGACGTCGATCTCCGATTGCCTGTCGGCTGGGAATGCGTTGATCGCGACGACCGCCGGAATGCCGTAGTTGCCGACGATCTCGATGTGGCGGACCAGGTTGGCAGTGCCCGCCCTGACGCCATCCGGGTTCTCCTCGAGGAGCACCGGGTCGAGCGCCTTGCCGGCGACGACGCGACCCACACCGCCGTGCATCTTCAAAGCACGGATTGTGGCCACGATCACGGCCGCGGCGGGACGAATGCCCGACAGGCGGCACTTGATGTCGATGAACTTCTGGAAGCCCATGTCGGATCCGAAGCCGGCCTCGGTGCACACAGCGTCGACCAGTTTCAGAGCGATCTGGTCGGCCACGACCGACGAGTTGCCGTGAGCGATGTTGGCGAACGGCCCGGCGTGGACGAAAGCCGGACCGCCCTCGAGTGTCTGGACGAGGTTGGGTTTCATTGCCTCGCGCAGAAGGACAGTCATCGCGCCGGCCACCCTGAGTTGGTCGAGGGTCACCGGCTGGCGGTCATACGTCTCGGCCACTACGGCACGGCCGAGCCGCTGGCGCAGGTCGCCGATGCCGTGGGCCAGGGCGACGATTGCCATCACCTCTGACGCGGCGGTGATGTGCCACTCGGCTTCGCGCACATCTGCCTTTTCACCGAGGCCGATCATCGTCCGCCGTAGGGCGCGATCATTGACATCGATCACCCGCGGCCAGCGGATCGTCGTTGGGTCGATGCCCAGCGAGTTGCCCCGAAAGATGTGGTTGTCGAGGAAGGCCGCACCCAGGTTGTGCGCGGCGGCGACCGCGTGCAGGTCACCGGTGAAGTGGATGTTGATCTCCTCCATCGGCAGGACCTGGCTGTAGCCGCCGCCGGCGGCACCGCCTTTGAGGCCGAAAACCGGGCCGAGCGAAGGCTGGCGGATGGTTGGCGCTGCACGCACGCCGATCCGGTTGAGACCCTGGGCGAGGCCGATCGTCGTCGTCGTCTTGCCCTCGCCGAGAGGTGTCGGAGTAATCGCCGTGACCACGATCTCGCGGCCGTCGGCCTTCCCCGCCAGGCGCCGCAGCGCGGTTGGTCGGACCTTGGCCTTGTGCGGCCCGTAAAGCTCGAACTCGTCGGCATGCAGCCCGAGCTCGAAGGCGATGTCGCTCACCGGACGCAGTTGTGCGCGGCGGGCTATCTCGAGGCTCGACTCCATGTCAGGCAGGGCGGCGCATTTGCCGGCTCAGGCGGCGCGTCGCTTGCGCCCTCGACCCGCCGTGATCGGATGGCCCATCTGCTGCCAGCGCGCGGCGCGGACGAGATGCTCGAGCAGCACCGCGTTGGTCACCGGGCCGACGCCCCCGGGCACAGGCGTGATCGCCTCGGCCACCGCGCTGGCACTGTCGTAGTCGACGTCGCCGACGATTCCGCCGCGCACGACGTTGATGCCGACGTCGATCACCAACGCGCCGGGCATGAGCATGTCACCGGTCACCAGGCCGGCGGCACCGGCAGCCGTGACCACCACGTCTGACCGCTTGACCTCCGCCTCGAGGTTGCGCGTTCGCCGATGACAGACCGTCACCGTGCAGTGCTCGCGCACGAGCAGCAGCTGAACGGGCTTGCCGACGACGTTGCTGCGGCCGATGACAACGGCACGCTTGCCCTCCAGGTCGTAGCCGTAGAACTTGGGGATGTCGACAGCAGCCTCGGCACAGGCCGGCAGGAAACCCTCGTAGCCGAGCGTCATAAGCCCGGCGTTGAGCGGATGGATGCCGTCGATGTCCTTGGCCGGCAGGATCGTGTCGGTCACGGTGCTGAGCGGTATGTGTCGGGGCAGGGGCTGCTGGACGATGATGCCGGCCACCTCCGGATCTGCGTTGAGCTCCTCGATCGCGCGACGTAGCTCCTCCGCGGTCGTCTGCCGCGGAAGCTCCACCACTCGGCTGGGCACCTCGACGGCCCGCGTCGAGCGCAGGATCTGCTCGACGTACACGCTCGACGCACGCTCTCGGCCGACCATCACGGCGGCGAGCACCGGGCTAAAGCCGTATGTACGCTTGAAGGCGCCCAACTGGCGCCGAACGTTGCGGCGCATCTCGGCCGCAAGCGGCCGCCCGTCGAGGACCTTGGCGCGATGTGGTTCCGCCGACCTGTCGTTGGTTTCGGTTCGTGCCCCCGACTCGGCGGTCAGGACCGTCGCCTGGCTCACGCGGACTCGGGCTCGCGCAACCCGCCGTGGCCAACGACCTCGTTCACCGTCGCCAGCACTCGGTCTACATCACGCAGCAGGTAGTTGAGCTGCGCTGTCGTTGTGCCCGCGTAGACCTCGTCACCAACCATCGGCAGGTTGATCAGGACATTGGCTGCCGCTCCGCGGGCTGCTGCGGCGCTCAGTCTGGCCGCGACCTCGAGGTCACTCGACGCGTTGAGATTGCTGCGGCCGGCCGTTGCCGCGATCGCGTCGAGCAACTCGGCGCATTCCCTGACGATCGCGAGAGGCACGTCACTGGCAACTCGCGCGGCGGCGGCCGTTGCCTCGTCCCTGGCCCGTTGTTCATCGGCTGTCTCGCGCGGCATTCGTCGTGCCGCCGCAAACGCGGCGTAGGCGACTGAGTCTTGATCGGCGAGCTCGAGCAGTTGGCTCCTGCCGCGTTCCCCGGCAGCCACGGAACGCTCGTTGGTCGATCGGTACGCTTCGTACTTGGGCCGATCGAGGCTCAGCCGGCCCACCATTGCAAGTAGGCTCGCGGCGAAACTGCCGGCGACCGCCGATGCGCTGCCGCCGCCGGGCACCGGTTCGGATGACGCGAGTCGCTCCGAGAACTCGGCCAACGTCAGGCCGGCGAGACGCTCTGGGGAACTCTCCACGCGTCCGATTGTCGCACGCGTCCCCCGCAAGTCGAGGACGCGTTAGCCAGAGGTCAGGCGGCTTCCAGCCCCTCCAGCAACCAGCGCCGGCCGCGACGTTCGTATGCCAGCCGGAGGCGAGCATCCGGAGTGCGCACGTCGAAGATGCGCCTGGGACCGCGTCCAACTGGATATGCCGCGATCTCGTCCCGGATCTGGGCGATCTCGATGACCGGCACCTTCTCGTGAGCCACGCGGATGGAGCGTGGGCGGCCGTCGAACAGGCCACAGCTGACCTCGACCTGGGTTGGTGTGACTCTTACGATCGCCATCTCGTCAGCCTCCTTGGGCTTCGAACATCTGTTCTATGGCACGCTAGTCGAACGGATGTTCGGTTGTCAAGCATTCCGTGCCATCGCACGGCGATCGTCTTAGGCGCCAGTGACAGCTAGCGTGTCACTCCTCGGACCGTCGCTCGGGATCCACAATTGGCAGTCGGCGCGGATCCCGTTCGAACGGCTGTCGCACTCCCGCGTCCAGCAGCCGCGCCCTCCGAATGGCCCGTGACCCAAACCTCTTGCGCACTTCGTCTGTCGCCTCGGTCGCTCGCTGGCGCCGCTGGTCACCAGCTTCGAACAGGGTCAGCTGCTGTTGCTCGGTCAGCCCAGACGCGGCGACGCCGAGCAGCCGAACGCTCATTCCACGCACCTCGCGGCGGGCCAGGGCGACTGCGGTCCGCCAGATCTTGTCGGTCGAATCCGTCGGATCCACGAGCGTTCGTTGGCGGGTGATGGTCACGAAATCGGAGTCGCGAATCTTGACCGCGACCGTCGCGCACCGAACGCCGGTCGCGCGCAGTCGGCCGGCTACCCCTTCGCTGAGCGCAAGAAGTGTCTGTTCGAGCGACTCCCAGTCGCCAGCCTCGATGTCGACGTCGAAGGTGTGCTCCTGGCTGACCGACTTGGCCGACATGTCGCTGCCAACGACCGTCTCGCCGACGCCCTGGGCGCGCAACGACAGGTCGTGCCCGTGCTTCCCGAAGCGCCTGATCAGGACGTTCTCCGGCAGCGCCGCGAGATCCCCGATCGTAAGCACGCCGTAGTCGGTCAGCGCCCGGCGAGTGCTCGCGCCGACGCCCCACAACCGCTCGATCGCCAACGGTGCAAGGAACGCACGCTCTTCGCCGTCCGGAACGACGACAAGGCCATCCGGCTTGCGCAGGTCAGAGGCGATCTTTGCCACCAGGCGATTGCTGGCCACGCCGACCGAGATCGTCAGCCCGACCTCGTCGTGAACGGCTCGCTTGATGCCTCGCGCGGCGTCCTCGCCACTCCCGAGCAGTGCCTCCGTGCCGGTCAGGTCGAGAAACGCCTCGTCGATCGAAAGTGGCTCGACCAGCGGCGAGAAGCGGTCGAGGATGGCCATCACCTGTTTCGAGGCGGCCGAGTATTTGCGGCCGTTGACGGGCACGAAGATCGCGTCCGGGCAGAGCGCGCTGGCGGTGCGCAGCGGCATGGCCGAGCGGATGCCGAACTTGCGCGCCTCGTACGAGGCCGTGCTGACCACGCCGCGATCGTTCGGGCCGCCGCCGCCGACGACAACGGGCTTGCCACGCAACTCTGGGTTGTCGCGTTGCTCGACGGCGGCGAAGAACGCGTCCAGGTCGACGTGCAGGATGGTCACGCGACGGGTCGCCACGCGTTGATCATGCACCCACCGCAGTGACAGGTAGCCCGTCACGCAACTGACGGTCGAGAGCGCCACTGATAATGCCGTCGATGTGTGGCATTGCCGGCGCCGTGGCTTTGAACGGAAACGACCTGGCGCCCGGCTTTGGCGGGCACATGCGCGACGCCCTCCAGCATCGCGGCCCGGATGGCAACGGCGAGCACGACGGACCGGGCGTGAGCATTGCCGCCTGCCGCCTGGCGATTGTCGATCTCGAGCCGCGCGGGATCATGCCCATGGCCTCTGCCGACGGCCGGTTTCGCATCGTCCATAACGGCGAGATCTACAACCGCCCGGAGCTGCGCGAGGACCTCATCCGGCGCGGAGTCGAGCTGCGCACGACGACCGACACCGAGGTCATCCTCCAGCTCTACGCGCTCGATGGTCCGGCAATGCTCGACCGACTCGACGGCATGTTCGCCTTCGCCATCTGGGACGCCCACCAACGCGAGCTGTTCGCGGCTCGTGATCGGGTCGGCGAGAAGCCCTTCTATTACACGACCCACAACGGCCGTTTCCTGTTCGCGTCCGAGCCGAAGGCCCTGTTCGCCGCCGGAGTGCCGTGCGAATTCGCCGACGAGACTTGGCTAGAGCTGATGACGTTCAGGTCGGCCGCCGGCGAGCGAACCGTGTATCGCGGCGTGAAGCGACTGCTGCCGGCGCATTGGCTGCGCGTCGCCAACGGCAGCATCCAGATCGAGCAGTGGTGGCGCTTCCCGACCAGCGGCCACGAGCCGGCCAGGGGGTCATTTGGCAAGCTGTTCGAAACGTCTGTCAGGCGCCGCCTGGTCGCCGACGTTCCAGTCGGCACCCTGCTCTCCGGCGGGCTCGACTCGAGCGCGGTGACTGCGGTTGGAGCGTCGCTCAGCGAGAGCCGCATCCCGTCGTTCACAGTCCGCTACGACGGCACGCCGCTCGACGAGGGCGAGTTCGCTTCGGCGACCGCCCAAATGACGGGCATCGAGCACCACGAGGTGCGCGTCCCGGGCGACGATATTCCCGGCCTGCTCGTTGACGCGACCTACTTCCTGGACGAGCCGATCAACTTTCCGGCCAGTCCCGAGATCCTCGCCGTGAGCCGCTACGCCCGAAATCACGTCCGCGTCCTGCTGACCGGGGAGACGGCCGATGAGCTGTTAGGTGGCTACGGCCGCCTGCGCCTGTATCGCCACCAGCGCCTGGTCGACGTGGCCGGTCGCGTGCTCGCGCCGTTTCGCGATCGGCTGCGTTTCGGATCGCGCTGGTATCGGATGGCATCGGCGAACAGTCTCAGCAGTGCCGACTGGATCGCCGCCAGCTACGCCGACGGCGATCCGATGCGCTTCTCGAGAACGCCGATCTCGGAGTGGGCCCCGTATCGGTCGCAGGTTGCCCAAGCTGCCGTGCGCGAGCACCGCGACCCGGTCCGCCAGGCGATGGCATACGAGCGAGTGACGCACCTGCCGGCGATCGTGGCCACGGGCGACCGACTCACGATGGGCGCTGCCATCGAGGCACGCCTCCCGTTCACCGATCCGGCGTTGCTCGAATTCGCCGGACTCGTCAAGACGGACGACCTATTCAGCGGCCCGCACGGCAAGCAGCCGTTGCGCGAGGCGATGGTGGGCAGGTTGCCGCCCGAAGTGCTCAATCGGCGCAAGCGCGGCTGGACCTCTCCGTACACGACATACCTGCGCGAGCGGCCCGAGCTGCGCGGCTGGCTTTCGAAGGTCCCCGAGCACCCGGCAGTCGCCGCTTCTCACCTGGGCCGCGATGGAGCGCGGAGAGTCGTCGACGAATTCCTGGCTGGCGACAACCGCCGCTCGCGTGACGCCTGGATGCTCGGCCGTATCGTCCTGTGGCACCAGGTGTGCGTCGAACACGAACGCGAGCCTTTCGCCAAGAGCTGATGATCGGATCACGCCGAGGCCGAACAGAGCTGCGGCGGCGAGCCGGCGAACGACTTTGGCCGGTGATGGCCTACGTCGCCCGAAGTTATCGGGTCACGTTGGGCCGGCGGCCGCGCATCGTCGCCGTGGTCGGATCGGTCGGCAAGACGACCACGATGCGCACCGTATCGGCGGTCCTCGGCCGACCGGTTTCACGGCCGGCGCTGCTCAACATGAACAGCCACGCGGCAGTCGGTCGGGCGCTGCTCGGCGTTCGGCCGTGGCAGACCCGGGCGGTGCTCGAAGTTGGGATCAACTCGCCCGGCCAGATGCGAAAGCAGGCAGCGACGGTCAGACCGAACGTAGTGGTGGTGACCGCAATCGCGCGCGACCACTGGGAATCGTTCCACTCACTCGACGCGATCCGGGACGAGAAAGCCGACATGGTCCGTGCCCTACCGCCATCGGCGGTGGCGGTGCTCAATGCGGACGACCCGGACGTGTGCTGGATGGCCGGCCAGACCCGGGCGCGTGTCGTTCTCACCGGCGAGGCCGCCGACGCGGAGGTGCGTGCCACCGACATCGCGTTCGACTGGCCACAGGGAATGACTTTCAACGTTCGCATCGGCGAGCGGACTTGGCCGGTCTGCATCCGGCTGATGGGTCGCCACATGGTGTTCCCGGCACTCGCCGCCATTGCAGTCGCGTACGTCGAGGGAATCTCCATCGAAGTGGCCGTTGCCGCCGTCGGGACGGTCGAGCCGACGCCGGGAAGGATGCAGACGATGGTTCTACCGAGCGGCGCGGTGGTGATCAGGGACGAGTTCAAGGGCACGATGGGCGCCTGGATGGCTGCACTCGATGCGTTCGCCGAGATGCCGGCGCGGCGGCGGATCGCCGTTTTCGGCGAGATCAGTGAGGTGACCGGCAACCAGGACTACCGCGACATTGGCCAGCGCCTCGGCTTCGTTGATCGCGCGATCTTCGTCAGCACCAGCAAGAACTTCCAGCTCTTTCGGTCCGGCGCCACAGCAGGCGGATTAGATCGTGATCAAATCGTCCACGCACGCAACTACATGGACGTCTTGGATTGGCTGCGCGACGAACTTGTCGTGGGAGACGTGGTGCTGATCCGGGGTCGATGGCAGCAGGCGCTCGGCCGAATCGGCCTCGCGCTAGCTGGAAAAGACGTTCACTGCCGAGCCGATCCGTGCCCCTTCAAAAGAATGCTGTGCGACGTATGCCCGATGCTCAACCAGCCCTTCACCGGCCTGGATCAGTCGAAGTCCCAGATGCCTCGTCCGGCGGAGAACTGATGTACGAAGCCGCACCGCTGGCAGACCATCATCACCAGCTTGTGGCTGGTGAAGCCCCAGCGCGAGTCCATGCGGCCCTGCTGCCGATCGAAGGTCGTGTTCGCGCACATCAGGCACTTGAGTGACTGCTTGGCGTTTTGCTCTGCTTGCTCCCAGGTCATGCCAACCTCACGCTGCAACTCGAAGTCGCGCGCAGGTTAGCCCTTGGGTTCGACCGCGACGGTGACTTCGGGCGTCAGGCCGGGAAAGACCTTGATCGCGACCTTGTAGGTGCCGAGCATCTTGAGCGGCTCCTCGAGGTCGACCTTGTGGCGATCGACGACGATGCCGCGCCGGCCGAGCGCATCGGCGATGTCCTTGGCGGTGATCGAGCCGAACAGCTTGCCGCCCTCGCCGACCTTGACGCCCATCGTCAGCGTGGTCGAGCCGATGCGCTGGGCCGCGATCTCGGCGTCCTCGCGCTCACGCTTGCGCTTGTCTTCACGGCTGGCGATGTCGTGCTGCCAGGCGCGATAGGCACCGCCCGTGGCGGGCACGGCCAGCTTGCGCGCAAGCAGGAAGTTGCGGGCGTATCCCTCGGCAACCTCTTTGAGCTCGCCGCTCTTGCCGAGCTTCTCGACATCCGAGGTGAGAATGACCTTCACGCGGGGGTTTCCTCCGACTTTGTGTTTGTGAGCATGCCGCCAACGGCCTCGCGCGCGCGCCGGTCGATTCCCCACTCGTCGATCATCCGACCGAGGCGATCGATGGCGTACGGGAAGCGCAGCGCCAGCGTCCTGATCGGCCGTGGCACGAATCGCCGAATGTGATCCAGGTCTGCCTCGAGCTCGGACGGCGGAATGCCGAGCTGCATCAGCTTTTCATTGACCAGCCCCTCGGGCAGGCCCTCAAGGAATACGTCGACAGCGAGGACCATGACGACTATGTCATCGATCGCGCCGATGTAAGGGATCCGGTCCGGGACGATGTCGATCGGACTGAGGATGTAGGCGCCGGCCAGCCCGAGCAGCGCCTTCCTGGCCGTCGGAACGCGCGGATCCGACGCAAGCGCCCACAGCAGCCGCGCGTACATCGGTGCGCGGCCGGCGAGCGGCAAGAAAGGAAGGAGGTTGAGGGCGCGGACAAAGCCGCGGCCGCCTCGTTTGGATCGGGCCATGAGCCTGCGGAGTATACCGAGCGGGCCGGTGCGAGCCTTACCGGCACTCCAATTCGCCCCTTTGCGGCGTTTGCAGCCATAGCGTCGCGCTTGACAATCGAACAGGCGTTCGGTTATGGTCAAGCCCGGAAGGAGGTGTCGGTGACCAAGCATGACGCCGCCAGGAAGCAGCGAATCATCGAGTTCATCGCCGCCACCACGCGCGAGCGCGGCTACCCGCCGTCGGTGCGTGAGATCGCCCAGGCGGTCGAGCTTGCCTCGACGTCTGCCGTGCACCATCACCTCCAGGCACTCGAGCGCGAGGGCATGCTGGAGCGCGGCGCGAGTCATTCGCGCGCCGTTCGGCTGACGCCGCAGGCAGCGCTGCGAGCAGGTCAGGCAGGCGCCTACTCATCGCAGGTAAGCAACTTCGAGAGCCACGCTCTGCCGGTCATCGGCGAAATCGCCGCCGGCGGTCCCATCGAGGCCTATCAGGACGCGAGCGAGACGCTCACTGTGCCGGACGCCGTCGCCCCCACCGGAGACGCATACGTGCTGCGCGTGCGCGGCGACTCGATGGTCGATGCCCACATCACAGACGGCGACTATGTCGTCATCCGCCCGCAGGAGACTGCGCGTGACGGGGACATCGTGGTCGCCCAGGTGGAGGAGAACGCGGTCACCCTGAAGCGCTTCTTCAAGGAGAAGAACCGCATTCGGCTGCAGCCTGCCAACGAGCAGTACGCGCCGCAGTTCTATGACTCGGTGCGCATCCAGGGCAAGTTGATCGGGGTCATCCGCAGAGTCGACTGATCCGGGCCTGGGTCAGTGCCAAGGATCCCAACCTGTCCACACAATCCACAGCCGCCGGGAAAACAGGGGACGCAACTCGTCCGCAAGTCCGTTGCCAGCCCGCCTTCGTAAGCCGAGCATTCGTCGCCACACGCACCAACGCACCTCTGGAGTAGTCACGCGTCGTGTCGATAGACCGCCTTCCGCCGCAATCAATCGAGGCCGAGCAGTCGATCCTCGGAGCACTCCTGATCGACCGCGATGCGGTGATCGAGGTGGCCGACTTCCTGCGCCCGGTTGATTTCTACCGCCAGGCGCATTCGACCATCTACGACGCAATCCTCGAACTGTATGACCGCCGTGAGCCGGTCGACATCGTCACTGTCTCAGAGGCGCTCGAGCGTCGCGAGGCGCTGGAGCAGATCGGCGGCTCGGCTTACCTGACCAGCCTCATCAACCTCACGCCGACGGCCGTGAACGCCGTCCACTACGCCCGCATCGTTGAGCGCAAGGGCGTGCTGCGCAACCTGATCGGCGCGGCGGGCAAGATCGCCGCCATCGGCTTCGACGACTCGGCCGACGTGAGCGAGGCCATCGATCGCGCCGAGTCGGAGCTGTTCGCGGTCAGCGAGCGACGCGTGGAGAGCGGCTTCGCGCCACTCAAGACGTTGCTCCACTCAGCCTACGATCGGCTCGACTACCTCCACCAGCACAAGGGCGAGATCAGCGGCATCCGCACCGGCTTCGCCGATCTGGACGCGTTGACGAGCGGCCTTCAGAAGTCGGACCTCGTCGTCCTCGCCGCCCGGCCGAGCATCGGCAAGACCAGCCTGGCGCTCAACTTTGCCGAGCACGCCGCGGTGCGTGAAGGCAAGACGGTAGGTGTGTTCAGCCTCGAGATGAGCAAGGAGCAGCTTGTGCTGCGCCTCCTCTCGTCGGTCGCCAACATCGACTCGCAGCGGCTGCGCACAGGTTTCCTCGAGGAGATGGACTTCACGCGGCTCGCCCCGGCGATGAACGCACTGGCCGAGGCGCCGGTGTTCATCGACGACACACCGAACATCAGCACGATGGAGCTGCGCACAAAGGCGCGCCGGCTGCAGGCCGAGTCGGGGCTCGACATGATCATCGTCGACTACCTGCAGCTGATGCAGTCGACCGTCTCGTCACGTGACTCGAACCGCGTCCAGGAAGTGTCGGAGATCACGCGCGGACTCAAGGGACTCGCGCGCGAGCTGCAGGTGCCGGTAGTGGCCCTGTCGCAGCTTTCGCGTCAGGCGGAGATGCGCGAGAGCAAGGAACCGCGGCTGTCAGACCTGCGCGAGTCGGGATCGATCGAGCAGGACAGCGACCTGGTCATGTTCCTGTGGCGCGAGAAGGAGCGTGGTGGCGAGGACGAGGATCCCGAGGGCGAGATCATCAACCTGCGCCTGGCCAAGCACCGCAACGGCCCCACCGGCGAGACGAAGCTGTACTTCCGAAAGCGCCAGACGCGCTTCGTCTCGTATGCCGAGGAGGCTCGCTACGCCAACGCCAGCGCGGACGGCGGCCGCTACAACTAGCCGGCCGCCGAGAGGCTAGAGCTCAGCCGCGGCGGCCTCGTCGGGAAGCAGCGGCCGGACCGCGAACGAGACAAGCTCGCCCTCGGGTGTCTCGACCCACACGCCCATGTTGCCGCCGCTCGGCACTTCCACCAGTTCGGCGACGTGCTCGGCGTCGAGGATGGCGATCGCACCCGGCTCGTCGCCGGCCTGGAAGTCGTCCGTCGTCAGGTCATCCCACGGCCAGGCGATCGGCTCGCTGGCCGGCTCGCCCATGCCCTCGATCATCACCACCCGATACAGCTCGGGCTCATACAGCTCGACGTCAGTGACGATGCCCTCATCGACCTGCTGCTCGAAGTTCATTAACAGGGTCTGGAGCTGGGCGAAGCCGGCTCGATCGACCGCGTCAGGAACGTTCGCGTCGGGCATCTCGAACAGGGCGTAGACGTTGACCACCTTCTCTTCGCCACCGGCGTTGAGGACGAACATCGTCGTGCCAGCGTCGGCGATCATCGGGTTGTCGTAGGTGTCCTTGGCATTCGCCAGCCGACCGGTGTCAAGCGCGTATAGCAGCAGCGCCTGGACGCTCTCCTCGTCCATGTGGCCGATCACGTAGCGGTTATGTGCCTGATCGCCACCCGGCTTCTCGGGATCCTCCATCGGTCGGAACACGACCGTGCCGTCGCCGTACAGCGTGAACTGGGGCGACTGGGTGATCGCCCACTCGAACATCATGAAGCCGCCGCCCTGCTCCATGCGCAGCACGATGTCGTTGGCGCCGGTGGGGTGAGCGATCTGTTCTGAGTTGAAGGTCGGGCTGGGGCTGGCGGCCGGGCTTCCCGTCGGCGTCGGACTGCCGGTGGGTAAGGTCGGGGTCGGGCTATCGGTCGATTCGGGACTGGTGGACGGGGGCGGTGATGCCGCCGGGCCGAAGGTGCAGGCGGTCAGCAGGCCGGCGACGGCAGCGATGTGGAAGAGCTGTGGACGTAGCAAACGGGCAGGAAGTGTGGTCGGTCGTGGCATGGGCGAGTTGACGGAGCGACCTTCAGTTAGGTTCCGCCGGGCTGGCCAGGTGGGTTCCCGATTGCCGCGCATTCGCGCGCGTACACTCGTCGCCCGTTTGCGAGGCGTGCTGAATCCGTCCGCCGCGGTCGAGGAGGGATACGAGCGATGGGCGTGGTCATCATCCGCGAGCTGGTCGGCACGAGCCCGCGATCGTGGAGCGATGCCGCGCGTCAGGCCGTCGCTACCGCGTCGCGCACAGTTCGCAACATCCGCGAGATCGAGGTCGTCAAGTCGTCGGCGAAAGTCGAGAACGGCGAGATCGTCGAGTACCGCGTGGAGCTCAAGCTGCACTTCGAATACGAGGGCAGTTAGGTCCGGATAGGTGCACTTGTCCACAGTGCTCTGAATTAAGCGTGCGATAAGCCGAGGTCACGAACCTGCGGGCATGGTTCGACCATCGGCGGTCATCATCCCGATGACTGAAACCATCCGCCAATCCGAGCGCAAGGCGCCGGCCGCAGACGCGGAGAACAGGTCCTCGACGCACTGTGGCCCGACGCTGACCCTGCGAGTTCCTCCAATAGCCTGAATCAATCCTTGTATTTCCTCCGCCGAGACATCGACCCTTGGTATGAGGATGGCGTATCCGCCGATTACGTCGCGTTTGAAGGTGACGTCGTTTGGCTTGATTCCACGCTCACCTCAGCCGACAGTGTCGAGTTTCTAGCCGCGGCAGCCGCAGCCCGGGCACAGACGGCGTCGCCTGATCAACTCATGGAATGCATGTCGCGATACACGGGCCATTCGCACCCGAGTTCGAGTACGAAGAGTGGGCGATCGAATGGCGGACGCGCCTACTTTCGACCTTGTTGAGTCTTTCAACCACAGCAATTAGGCGTTTAGTCCGAGCCGGAGACCTCGAGGCCGCCCGCGATGTCGCACTAGCTGCCTGGGAACGCGAGCCGGGCGCCGCTGATCTGGAGCGCCAACTCACTTGGCTCCACTGGAAGCTCGGGGCGATCTCCGCCGCGCGAACTCAGTACGAGCACTTTGCCCAACAGGAGTCCGATGATGGCTCAGTCACTTCGCTTGCTGAAATCGTCGAGGCCGAGGACCTGCCCTGACATCAAATAAGCCTCCCTGCGTATTGGTTCAGACCCACCTCAGTACCTAGTGTCGGATCACTTGGCGGGGAGGTTTCCGCCGGTAGGTTGCCTGGAAGGGCAACTTAGGTCTGGTAAGGGTCCGCAAGGATCCAGAAGAGGAGTGGGCACGGTGGAGCCGAACCGCGGAATCAAGTCCTGGTAGGTAGTAGCAGTGAACGACCGTGTGACTCGACTGCTGGTTCTCGCAGCGATGATCGCGAGCGTCGCTTTGGCCGGTAGCGCGGGGTTGCGGCCTATCTAGTACGGGTCTACCGACTAGTACGAAACAACTGGTATGGAGGCCCCATAAGGTGCCTCCATACTTCCATTTGTGTCTGGCACCGAACCCGGAGGTCCTTTTCTGCCTCGCAGACTGAAGGCGCTTCTGATCGCCGTTGTGGTCTTTGCGGCGGGCGTGACCGTGGTCGCTCTCACCAACTTCGAGTTGGGACCTCAGATCGGCGGCTGGTCCGGTTTAGCCCTGTGGACCTTTGTCGTTCTGCTCGCCTCGAGCGCTCCCGTCCGCATGCCGGGAGGTGCCGTGGTGAGCGTGACGATTGCCCCGCTCATCGCCGTCGGTGTGCTCGGCGGTCCGTCTGCTGCCGTCATAGCTGCCCTAATTGGGACGTTTGAATGGCGGGAGATCAAAGGCCTCCTACCAGGAAGTCGGGGTGTCCCGTGGTACGGGACTCTTTTCAATCACGCTGAAACCGTGATACCCGCCGCGGCGGCATCGGTGATCTGCGTAACCTGGGCCCATCCCTTTGAGCCTACGGCGCAGTCACTTGTCGTTGTATCCCTGGCAGGTGTCTCGTACTTCGTTATCAACAATGCAATCGCCGCTGTTCTGACGAGTGTGCGTGATGGCCGCATGGGTCGCGAGGCGTTTTTGGGCAATCTGCGGCAGTTCGGGGTGAGTCTGGCGGGGCTGGCGCCGCTGTCGTGGCTGATGGCCGCGATGTATGTCGTGGCTGGGCCGATCGGGATCGTGCCGTTCGCCGTGCCGCTGTACGCGACGCGCGCCGGCTATAAGAAGGTCGTCGAGATCCGCGACATGTTCACCCAGACGGTCAGGAGCCTGGCCGGCGCGGTCGACGCCAAGGACCCGTACACGGCCGGCCACAGCCTCCGCGTCCAGCTGATCGCCAAGGATCTGGGCGCGGAGATGAGCTGCTCGGAAGCGGAGCTGGAGGCGCTCGAGTGGGGCGGTTTGCTGCACGACATCGGCAAGATCGGCATCCCCGACGCGATCCTGCTCAAGCAGGGCGCGCTGGACAAGGAAGAGCGCATGGTCATGAACGCGCACCCGGTCAAGGGTGAGGAGATCCTGCGCCCTGTCGAGAAGTTGAAGCCCGAGCTGCCGATCATTCGCCATCACCATGAGTGGTTCAACGGCTCTGGCTACCCCGACCGCCTGATTGGCCACGACATCCCCAAGCTCGCCCGGATCATGCATGTCGCCGACTCGTTCGAGGCGATGACCGCGGCTCGCCCGTACCGCATGACGCCGCTCTCGGAGCGCCAGGCGCTCGACGAGCTGCACAAGTTCAGCGGCGTCCAGTTCGACCCGGACGTGGTCGAGGCCTTCGACCGCCTGATCGCCCGCCGGCCCGACTGGGCACAGCCAAACATCCCCGAGCACCTGCTCAAGCGAGACATCCCGCGTCTGGGCGAAGCGGCAGTTTCCGCCTAGGTCCGCCGGGGCAAACGCCGCCGGCGCGATTCATTACCTTCACCTCGTGGGCATGAGGGAGCGTCTGCGGCTGACCGCGTTCCGCGTCGGCCCATGATCGTCCTTGGCATCCTGGCCGGGCTCGTCGCCGGCCTTGTCGCGGGCGGCAAGATCGGCCGGCTGATCGACGTTCGACTGCGTTGGGTCGGCCTGATTTTCCTCGCCCTCGCGCTGCGCATCGGCACCCAGGCTGCAATCGCCAACGGCGTCGACATCGTCGATCAGCTGCGGCTGCCTCTCTACGGCGCCGCGTTCGGCCTGCTGGTCGCGGGCCTGTGGGCCAACCGCGCGCACCCCGGCCTGCTGGCTGTCGCCGTGGGTGCCGCGGCAAATGGCATCGCGATCTTCGTTAACGGCGGCTGGATGCCGGTCTGGCCACCGGCGCTCGAAGCCGTCGGCGTGGCCATTGGCGATGTCAACACCGGTTTTCACATACTCCTGCCGACCGAGCTGAACGCGCAGTTCTTCCTGCAAGCCGGGCCGATCGGCGACATCCTGCCGATTCCGATCCCGCTGCTGACCAACGTCTCGAGCATCGGCGACGCATTCATCGCCGCCGGCCTTGGCTGGTTCATCTTCGCCACGTTGGTGCGCGGCAAAGAAGATCCGCAGGGCGGCATCAGCCTTGGCCCGAGACGCAAGGTTGTCGCCGAGTCGAGCATTGGGTTCGAGCGACCCGTTCTGCTCGGCAGTCCCCGTGGCGCCCGTGCGGCACCGCCGTTGCCACTCGGGGCGCGTGTTCGCGGGCACCCATACGTCAGGTTGGCACTCGACCCGCGTTTCGCCGCGTTCTGGGTGGCCCAGACAATCAGCCTGCTCGGCGATCGGCTGCACCAGGTGGCGATCGGCGTCCTCGTCTACGGCCTGACCGACTCGCCGCTCCTGACCGGCTTCGTGTTCCTCGCCGCCACGCTGCCCAACCTGCTGCTGGGGCCGATCGCGGGCACGTTCGTCGATCGCTGGGAGCACAAGCGGGTGATGATCGCCAGCGATCTCATCCGGGCCGGGCTCGTGCTGGCAATCCCGTTTGTCGCCGCGACCAACATCGTGCTCGTCTTCCCGCTGGTGTTCCTGATCACCTGCGTCAGCCTGTTCTTCCGACCGGCCAAGGTCGCCTTCATTCCACGCATCGTGGCCAAGGACGACCTGCTGGCGGCCAACAGCGCGACCTGGACGGCGGACACGATCGCCGACCTGGCCGGCTTCCCGCTGGCCGGGCTCTTCGTCGCCTTCCTCGGCGCGGGCAGCACCGACCTCGCACTCGCGTTCGTTGCCGACTCGGCCACGTATGTCCTCTCTGCCGCCCTGCTTGCCGGCATCTCGGTCGCTCCGCTGGTGCGCGATGCAGCGCCGCGCGTCGGCAGCGCGTTGCGCGGCTTCCTCTCCGAGCTGTCGGAGGGCTGGCAGTTCCTGCGCAGCCACGCGGCTCTGATCCAGAACACGCTCATCAGCGCGCTGGCCCAGATGTCGGTTGGCGTGACGCTCGCCCTGGGTGTTGTCTACGCCCGCGACGCGCTCGACGGCACGGTGATTCCGTATCCGCAGAACTACGCATTCATCGAGACCGCGATCGGTGTCGGCAACCTGATCGGCGGTCTCGCCGTGGGCGCACTCGGTGCGCGTCTGCGCAAGGGCTGGCTCGTCTTGGGCGGCTTCATCGTCATGGGCCTCGCGACGGTCGTGCTCGGCCTGACCGCGAATGTCGGCCTCGCCCTCGTGGCCGCGGGGATCATTGGCATCGCCAATCTCATCTACATCATCCCCACCCAGACGATCTTCATCGAGACAACGCCGATCGAGCTGATGGGTCGCGTGGTCGCGTTTCGGAGCAGCCTCGTGTTCGGCGCGATGACTCTGGCGATGGGCCTGTCGGGCATCTTTGCCGAGACAATCGAAGTCGGCCTGGTCATCGCCGCGTTCGGCGCGCTGACCGCTGTGGGCGGTTTGATCGGCGCATTGCTGCCGGCCGTTCGTGACGCCTGACATAATCGGCGCTACGTGCTCACCGCTGCCCTGACCACATCCGTTCTCGTTGGCCTCGCGTTGCTGACGGTTGCGATGGCTTTCGGCGCGCGCAGAGCGCAGCGTGACGTCGCCAAACGGGCACTGGCCGATGGACGACGGACAGCAGCGCGCCGAGAGGGTCCGAGAGGGATTGCGTCGAAGCAGATCGCGGCTGGCCGATATCCAGGCAGGTTCTGAGCGCGGACTGTGGACACTTACCCGCCTTGACGATCGAGTTGCCGGCGCAACCGAGATGCTGGCGCGAAATCGTCTTGAGCTCGCCGATCAGCGTGCCCGGCTGTTGACGGCACGTGACGTAGTCGGGCAGCTGCGCTGGATCCTGCGCACGCTCGCCAAGATGAACGCATTGAGGAGGACAGTCATCGGATGAGCGATCCGCAACGGCCCGATAACGAGGAGGTGCCGGCTCCGACCGACGACGAGCAGGCGCCCGTCGCTGCCGACGCGCCGGCCGAAGCGGTCGCGGACGCCGAGCCCGAGTTGCTGGCCGACGAGCCTGAGGTGGTGCCCGAGCCCGAGGCGGTGCCCGAGGTCATAGAGCCGGAGATCGTCGAAATCGATCCTGAGATCGTGGCCGACGAGGCTGATGCTGCCGATGACGAGTTCGTCGCTGAGGAAGCGCACGATGACGAGGACGAGGACAAGGGCGCGCCAGTCGCTGCGGCGGCCGTCGCAGGAGCGGCTGCCGACAAGCCCACGAAGGCCAAGACGGAAAAGGCCGCCTCGTCGGTCCGAGATCCGAAGTCACGCTCGGAAGATGAGCTGCCGTATGTCGACGACCGGGTGTCGAAGTGGTGGGTCGGGCTTATCGTGGCTGTCTTTGTAGTGATCTTTGCCTACGGGCTGCTATTCGGAGGGTCGGGCGCCCTTACGCCAGGTTCGCCGTCGCCATCTCCGTCTGACTCACCGAGTCCGACGCCTTCGCTCACGGCCTCGCCTGAAGCTAGCGCCTCGCCGTCGCCGAGCGCCACGCCGTCAGCCAGCCCGGCGCCGAGCGCCTCGCCCGAGCCGAGCCCAACCTAGTCAGATGCGCGACTGGCTGCGTCGCACGCGACGGGGACAGTCGGCGGCTGGAACTCAACCGGCCCCGTACGACGACTGGGCGAGCCGGCAGCTCGAGCACCGCGGCATCGAAGATCGCGAGGTCCTCGCAGCGATGCGTGCCGTGCCGCGGGAGCAATTCGTTCCCCCGGAGCTCGCCGGCGAGGCGTACGAGGACGGGGCGCTGCCCATCGGCCACGGCCAGACCATCTCGCAGCCGTACATCGTGGCGAGCATGACCCAGGCCCTGGCACTCTCCGCCTGGCGCAACGCGCACGATGGCGAGCGTCCGCGCGTGCTTGACGTTGGCACGGGCTCGGGCTACCAGGCGGCTGTGCTCGCCCAGCTCGGCGCGGAGGTGATCTCGATCGAGCGCGACCCGGAGCTCGCCGCGGCCGCCCGCGATCGCCTGGCCGACCTCGGCTATGACGTCGACGTGGCAGTCGGCGACGGCAGTGCCGGTCTGCCCGAGCGGGCCCCATTTGCCGGAATCGTGGTCGCGGCAGCCACGCCGCAAGTGCCGGTGCCGCTCGTCGAACAGCTGCTACCCGACGGCCGGCTGGTGCTGCCCCTCGGCGGTCGCTCGGAGCAGATGATCACCCTCATCCGGCCGTCGCCCGATGGATTCAGCCGCGTACCGGTCGAGCCGGCCGTTTTCGTGCCGCTGCTCGGGGAGCACGGCTTCAGTGACCGCTGATATGCTCGATTGCCGATGACCCACGTCTTCGTTTCGCCTCACCCGGACGACATCGCCCTGTCGTGCGGCGGCCTGGTTGCCGCCCTGCGCGAGCTGGGCCAGTCGGTGACGATCCTGACCGTCTATTCGGGCGGCTCGAGCACGACCAACGGCGGTATGACCGACTACCAGCGCGCCGCGCTCGGCTTCGGCACGAAGGCGAACTGGCCGCTTACCGAGGCCTTCCGGCGCGAGAACATCGCTCCCGACTACCCGATCGAGGTTCCCGCCGGCGGAAGTCCGCCGTGGATGGCCGATCCCGATCGGCTCGACGTCACCCAGGACTACGCCAACACCCAGGCCCGCCAGTTCTGGCAGCGGGCGGCGTGGACCCGCTCGGCGAATGTCACCAACCAGGAAACCGAAGCGCGTCCGGTGGCCGACACGATCGGCGGTCAGGGCAGCATGGAGGGCGTTGATTTCTCGGCCGCCGATGCGGCCGAGATTCGCCGGCTCGAGGAGGAACGCTACGCGTTCTTCGCCGAGGCGTCGGTCATCTTCCTGGACCAGCCCGACGCCGTTCATCGCGGCTACGAGGGCGACGACCAGCTGTTGGGCCGCGTACGTGATGACGATGCCGCGCCGTACGAGCTGCTGCGCAGCGAGATAGTTCGGCTCGAGCCGCAGATGGTCTACTTCCCGCTCGCCATCGGCGGTCACGTCGACCACCAGCTGTGCCGCGAGGTCGGCCTCGCGCTGCTTGCCGAGCAGCGTCGGTGGGTCATGCCCGGGCCGGCGTTCGTGGGCCGCCTGTCGTTCTACGAGGACTTCCCCTACGCGTGGTGGAACGACTTCACCGGACCTACGCAGGGAGCAGGCCTTGGGCTCGACCTGCCGGTGGGCGTTAGCATCGAGCCGCAGTACAGCGACATCAGCGACGTCATCTTGCGCAAGGCCGCCGGCGTGAAGCTTTACGCCAGCCAGCTGCCGCGGCTGTTCGACTCAGAGCAGGGCCTGCTCGACGACCTGTACGGGTTCCACGCCCGCGTCGCGTTGGCGGGCGGCGTTTCAGGCTACGCGGAACGCTACTGGGCGACGCTCAAGCCCTGACGCCGGCAGGTACCTCTGCTGGTGCCGGACGGTGCCGACGTCACCCGATTGTGTGCATTGACGTTGGCAGTACGGTGGGTTCGAAGTTGCGCTGACGCACCACCCAGACGCGCCGCGACTGCGAGGGGTAGGAGGACTGCATGCGCGGTTTCGAAACGCGCGGTCATCGATGGCGGCGGGCCATCGCAGCCGCGCTCGTATCCGGAGCATTCATTGTGGCGGCATTGCCAAGCGCAGCACTGGCTGGAGGTGCCACCAACTTCTTCGTGTTTCTCGGCGGCGAGTGCCTCGATGGAGGCACCAATCCGGATCGGACGTTCGAGGTAACCGTCAAGGACCCCAACGGCAAGATCAAGAGTCGCCAGTTCATCCAGAGCAATGAATTCGGCGATTGGGGCATGTGTTTCAACGGACGTGTCGACACCGGCGACACCATCAAAACGAACGGCACCGGCGCAGACAGGACGTTCACGGTCCCGTCGCTGACGGTTCTCACCAACCGCGCGACCAACGAAGTCTGGGGCTCGGCACCCGCGAACTCGTCCGTCGAGCTCGTCCTCATCACGTGCAAGACCTTTGCTGAAAGCTCCTGCTCGGAGAAGCTCAAGAATGTTCCGACCACGGCAGACGGCAGTTACCTGACGTCGTTCAATGGTCCCAATCCGCGCGGCGGGGACTTCGTCAACGCGGCGTGGTTCGACCAGGGCGACGTCGTCAGCAGCGTAAGGACCTTCGAGACCGTGTCGGTCGCGCTCGGGGGTTACGAGCGGGGCTGGTTCCGTGGAACGACAAACGAAGGCACCACCCTGAACCTGCACTTGCGCGCCTGCAGCGTTCTGCGCGGATCCGGGTCAGCCACGGCGAATCAGTTTGTGAGCTACGAAGGTCGATTTCGGTCGTCAGGTACGCCCGTGTATCCGACCGACGGAGACCGGGTGAAGGGCAATCTTGCCTCTGACCTGAACCTGGCGATTCCCGCAGTCAACCTCCAAAGCAACACCGCCAACGACCAAGTCACGGGGCGCTGCTTTGCCAATCAGCCATTCCAGGTTGAAGCGTTTCGCGAGGGCCCTGACGGCGACTTCTCACAGCGCCGTGGCAAGGCCGGCTCGAGCGGGTCGTTCAACGTCGACATGTCTGCCGGCGATTTCTCGGCCTTCAATTTGAAGCCCGGCTACAGACCCTCTTCGTTGCCGCAACGCGCAAGGCGACGAGATCACGCACGAGAAACAAGCCGGCAGTCCTCTGAGCGCACCAACCAGCTTGTCGGGCAATGGCGACGACTTCAGTTATCCGGTTCGCTTCGGTTACAACGGGCCATTCAGCGCGTCTCCCCGCGGCCTGATTCCGGCAACGACCAACACCGGGAGCGTGGAACAGGACGGGACGGCGGTATTCGAGTTCAACGTTCCGTCGGGCCAGACCCTCGCGCGCTTCGCGCTGTTCAACGAGGAGACCGACGGGTTCTACGATCTTGACCTCTTCGTCTACCGCGACGATGAACCAGTCGGTCAAAGCTTCCGGGGCGATTCGAACGAAGAGGTAAATCTGGTCAATCCCGCCCCTGGCAGCTACAGGGTCGAAGTGTTTGGTTTCTTCGTCGACGCACCAGAGGCCAACTTCACCCTGTTCAGCTGGACGCTGGGCTCTGGCAACGCGGGCAACATGTCCGTATCGGAGCCCTCCACAGCCAGTAGCGGTGACACGGGGACGATCCATCTGAGCTTCAACGGGCTCGCGCCGGACACGCGCTATATCGGCACGGTGACCTACAGCGGAACATCGGGCTTGCCCGATCCGACGATCATCGAGATCAACACTCCCTAATCCGAACCCAGGCGCTGATCAGAAGGCCCGCCGAGCAATCGGCGGGCCCTTTATGTCTGGAGTTGACGGACGCGATTTCTCAGGCAGCGGTCAGCGCCGCTCCGCTGCGCATGGCAGCCGCGGCCGCTCCCTCTTCATAGATCCGCGCCACGGCGCCGGCCATCCGCTCGACCGAGAAGCTGCCATGGACGAAGTCATGGCCGGCGCGGGCGAGCGTGTCGGCCAGCGGGTGGTCGTTCAGCATCCGCGCGATCGCGGCAGCCAGTGCCGCTGCGTCGCGCGGCGGCACGAGTAGACCGGTGCGGCCGTGCTCGATCATCTCCGGCACTCCCCCGACTGCGGTCGCGACCACCGGGCGGCGCAGCGCCATCGCCTCGAGGATGGCCAGTCCCTGTGCCTCGCGATATGACGGCAGCACCGCAACATCGAGCGCGGCGGTAACGGCCGGGACGTCGTCACGCAGGCCGGTGAAGAGCACCTTGGCACCCGGACGGGCGCCGCGCGTGCCGACACATTGATCGGCCGAGCACTCCCGGCCGAGCAGGTTCATCGCCTCTGCCTGCGCCTCGAGGACCGGCCGCTGGCTGCCCTCGCCGATGATCAGCAGGCGCGCCTCAGGCACGGCGTCGAGAACGGCCGGCCATGCCTCGAGCAGAGTCGCGTGACCCTTCTCCGGCTCGAGCCGAGCGACGACCCCCACGAGCGGCGCGCCCTCGGGGAAGCCGTACTCCTCGGGCAGCGTGCAGCACGCCTCGGTGTACTCGTAGCGCTTGAGGTCGACGCCGTTGTAGATCAGCTCGAGCGGAACGCCGGTGCGGCCTTCGCGCTCCAGCTTGGCAACTATCGCGCGACTGACCGCGACCAGCCGATCCATCGACGGCGTCAGCCTGCGCAGCATCGCCCGGTCCGACGCACTCCGAACGCGGCTCGAGTGGACGGTACCGATCACGTAGGGCCGCGCCATGTTCAGCCGGCCCAGCTCGATCGCGGCGCGAGTGCCGATCACCTCGGCGCGAAACATGTGGTTGTGGATGATCTCGGGCGGCCGTTCACAGAGCAGCTCCACGACTCGAGCCAGCGCCGCATCGTCATCCGGCTCGTCGACCACGTGAACCGTCGCCCCGATCGCACGCAGCCGCCGCACGGCAGGGCCGTCGGCGAGGCTGATGACCTCGATGTCGAAGCGCGCCGGGTCGAGCCGCTCGACGAGGTTCTGAACGTGGACCTGTGCGCCGCCACCGGCGCCGCTGGCCATTACCTGGGTGACGGAGATCGTCACGCTTCGGCCGACCTCTCGACGAGCAGCCGCTCGATCGGCTCGTCCACGGCGCCCCACTGGTACTTGTACGGCTCGGCGCCACGCAGGTAGTCGAAGCGGCGCCGACCGGCGGCCATGCGATTTTGCAGGTAGGCGGCAGTGCCGGTCACGCCGGGCGAGGCCTCGGCCGCAGCAGGATCCATACCGGCGTTATACAGGTAACAGGTCAGACCGTCATCGAAGGCCAACATGGCGAACACCAGGCGCTGGCCGCATCGCACCAGCCCGACGTGGAGCTGCCCGCCGTCCGGCTCGGCGCGCTCGAGCTCGGCCAGGCGATGAATGAAGCGGCGGCTGCGCTCGCCGTCGGCGGTATGCGGGAACAGCCCCTCTTCGCCGAAGCGGGCGTCGTGCAGGGCGATGAATGCATCGATCGCGTCCTCGGTCGGCGTTGAGACCTCGACGGTGATCTCGCCGATCACCGCCGCCCGGCGCAGCTTGCGGCGGATCTCGTGGCGATGCTTCTTGTCGAGCGTGGCCAGGTACTCGTCCCAGTCGGAGCTCGGCACGGTAACCACCGGACAGACGTCCTCGACCTCGCGCACCACGCGCCAGCCGGCAGCCTCGGACGCAATGCGCTGCTCGAGTGCGGCCAGGGCCGGGTCGATCGGGCGCAGCCGGCGCAGGTCGACCGCGCCCAGGCGTGGTCGCGAAGGGTGTCTGCCAGCGCTCGCCGCCACCGCCGGCATGTCGGCCGGAGCGCCGAGGATGGTCGCGTAGTCGGCGTGGTAGCTGGCTCCGAAGTAGATGACGCCCGGCGCATCGGCCGACTTGCGGCGCATCAGTGGCACGATCGCGCGCGGCACGTCGCCGTCGTCACCGGCGCCGCTAGCGACGAGGTACTCCTCATCCGCGGTGTCGCCGTACGCATCCCACCACGCGCGATGGAATGTCCAACGCGCGAAGGGCGTCGCGGCCGCCGTCGCGGAGAGGAGGCGGTCCCAGTCGGCGCGCTCGATCAAGGCGAGCGGCACGTGGCGCAGCGTCAGATCAGGCGCAGCGGTCATCGATGGGGCGGGTGGGGCAGAGGTCAAAGAGCCAGACGATTTAGGTGCCGCGATTGCGGCACGAGTAACCGGACTCTAGCACCGCTTCAGGTTAGACGCGCTTGCGCCCGCGGCACTGCGCGGTGGACCAGGGGGATACGCGCGAGGTCGAGCAGCACCCTTATGGCAAGGCCCGGCCGGAGCCGCATGCGCGAGCCGCGCTTGTCCGACCACTGCACCGGGCACCACGGTCATCGAGTAGCCGCGACGCCGGGCGAGGTGGATGATCTCGGCGTCGAAGACGATGCTGCCGATGCTGCTGACGGGCGAAGAGGTCGTGCGCGGCAGCGCGCGCGGAAGCCCTTGAAGCCACACTGCGTGTCCGGCCACCGCTCCGGTCACCCATGCCGCGGCCAGCGCAGTGGAAGAGGCGGCCGAGCAGGCCCGGCGATGAAGAGGCTGCGTGCGGCGCCGATCGCTGCCGTCGGGTTGGACGCGGCTGCCCAGCGCCAGGTCGTTGCCCGCCAGCGCCTCGGTCAGCAGCGGCAGCTGGTCGGGCGGCGTGGCCAGGTCCGCGTCGGCAAACATGACCAGTATCACCCTCGGCGCATCGAGCATTCCGGCGCGAACCGCGGCGCCCTTGCCGCGGTGCGGCTGGCGCAGGACGCGCAGTCGGGGCATGCCCGAGGTCCGCTGCGCCTCGGGCCGGGCCTCGACGAGGGCACGCCGTCTCGTCGGTGCTGCCGTCGTCGACGACGAGCACCTCGACCTGGCCGAGCTCAGTCGATGACGCGGCCACCTTCGCGCGCCGGACCGCCGCGCCGGAGATAGCCGAACAGCTCGTCGAGCGCCGATCCGATCCGCGCCCGCCTCGTTGTAGGCGGGCAGGACCAGGGTGACGCTAGGCCGCGGCTGGTCGGACGTCCCGGCGACTGGCTGGCACCGTCGCCGGGACGCGGCTGACCATCGGCGGGATGGTAATCGCCACTTGGTGGCTCTTGGGACCGTTTCTGAGCACTCTTCAGGAGCGGCCAGCACGCGGCCATGATCGCGAGGCTGCCGGGCCACATCGCCGGCACAGCGAGCGCCGCGGCGACGGGTACGGTCCAGCGTGCGTCACGCTTCGGCGCCCCACCAGACGATCGCGGCGGCAATCGGCAGCCGCAACCAGAGCGGGATGGGCAGTGCCGGCCAAGGCGGAGGCGTACCGGCCGAGTCTGAGCAGCATCTTCACCCAGCCGACCCACATTGACGGCACCAGCACGAATGTGCACCGCCACGATCGCGGCGGTGCGCCGAGCGCGATGCCAAGCTGGCGCCATTCGCGACGAGCGACAAACCAGAGCAGCCCGATACCGGGCGTGACCTTCGTCAGCAGCACGAACGCCCATGCCGCCGGGTGCGGAAGCCGACACGAGGCCACCGCGAGCAACAGGTGGATGTTGCCGTGATAGAGCTCGATCGCCACCGGTGGGAAAGCGAGCAGGACGAGGATCGAGCCGCCGGCCGAGGAAGGCGACGCGCGGCGAGAAGCATCGCGTACCAGCCCGTCACGAAGACGACCCACGGCAGTGCGGTGAACGGTGCAGCACCAAGCGCAATGGCCGGCGAATAGGGGAAGAAGCCCAGGTTGCCGACTGCCCCGGCATACGGATTTGCGAGATTGACGCTCCAATAGGCGTACACATCGAACGCCATCGAGCCCTTCTGGTTCGCCGAGACAACGAACAGATAGGCGGCAAAGATCAGGCCGACAAGCGACCGACCGCAGTGGAACAGGACGCGGTTCAGCCACTGCCCGCGGAAGGCGATCGCCATGGCCGGGAGGCTAACTAGGCGACGCGGTATGCGCCAAGCGCATGGCTCATTCGTACCCGTCTGCCGCGCCGGTTAGCCATTTCGTACCCTTCTGGCAGCGGTATGTGCTGTTGCTACGCTGCACCGCGCCGATGATCCCGATGGGCCTCTTTGCTGTTGCCTTGCTGGTACGAGCGGTCGCCGGGCTGGCGTTCGTTGGACCGGCCTATCCAGATTTGTACTACTACGTCAACGTGGCCCGCAGAGTTCGCCGCGGGCAACGGCCTGACGATCGACTACATCTGGAACTTCGTCGACGTCGGCGGCATGTTGCCTTCAGCACCGACCCTTCCGATTTCATCCAACGGCCACTGGATGCCCCTGGCTGCGCTGGTCCAGGTCCCGTTCGTGTGGCTCTTCGGCGCCGACCGCCTTCGCGTCCGGGGCTGGCGATGTGGCTGATTGGTGCGCTTGCTGCGCCACTGACCTGGTTCATCGGCCGCGATGCGGGACTCAGCCGCCAGGCGGCGCTCGCTGCCGGCCCTGCTCGTCACGGTCCCGGCCCGTCTGACCCCATTCTTTGGGCAACCGGACAACTTCGGGCTGTTCATGACACTCGGGGCGCTGAGCCTGTGGCTGTGCGCTCGTGGGCTGCGCGGCGACCGACGCGCGTTCGTGATCGGCGGAGCTGCTCGTCGGCCTGGCGACACTGGCCAGGTCGGACGGCAATGCTGCTCGGCATCCCGTTTGCGCTGGCCTCGGCGTTGTGGGAGTTGTGGCCCGAGCAGGTCGCGCCAGATCGGGCTGCATGGCCGCGGTCGGCTGCGCGGCAGCCCTTCGCGATCGTGGTGGCACCGTGGCTGTACCGCCAGCTCGACATCTTCGGCAGCATCTCTCCTTCGGCAGAGTAACGGCCGCATCCTGTGGATCCGCCGAGTACAGCCGACCTGTACAGCATCGGCTCACCGGCCACACCCCAGACACTGCTCGCGGACGGTTTCGGCCCGTTCCTGGCCGGGCGCGCTGGGTGGCCTACTGCTCCCGCGCTGGGCCTGTTTGCGTTCCTACCGCTCGTGGTCGTGCTCGTACCCGCCGGCGCTCGTTGGCGCGTGGGTAAAGCGGCGTGACTCTTCTTCAGACCCTTCCTGATCTACGGCGCGACGCCTGTTCGCGGCTAGCGGCCTGATCCTTCGCGGTCCATGTCCCGACTGGCATGTTCATCCACTCGTCCGTTGCGTCGCTGCCGCACACGTTCCTGCTGGTCGTCGCGGGCATGCCGCGATAGTCGCCTGGGTCGGCAGAGCGCCGTCCGAGCTGGAACGTGGCGCACGGCCACGGCGATCTTCACCTACGCCGCGGTCGCCATCGTCCTTCCCTAGCGCCGCGCTTCCAGACGGTGACCGACGATGACCCGCTGGGCCGACATGCGCGACGTTCAAGCACAGCTCGCGAGGCGTTGGCAGATGTTCCTGGCGACGACCGGGTCATGTCCGGCTACGCAGGCGCCGACCGCTACCGTAGCGGACACGAGGGCATCGTCACTCCGAACGATCCGCTGCCGACTATCGAACCGGCGATGCGCGCCTACGAGATCCGCTGGCTGATCCTGGAGAAGCGGCTGGTCGCGCCCGCTCTGGCTCCGCTCCTGACCGGCGAATTGCGACCGGCCTGGCTTTCGCAGCCCGTTGCGGTCGTGCCCGGCACGCGTCCTCTATCGGCCAGTCGCTCGGCGCCGATGCCACCGGCGGTTCCGGGGGGTTTCCTTCTCGCCGCCTGCCTCTCGGATGGGGATCCGCGATGCAGCCCCATGACGATCATTGCCGCGTGCACGCGGCGACACACCAGCACGGCCCGGCTCGACCCGGACAGCCTGTGCGCGCGTGTGTTGCCGCTCGTTGGCCCGCTCCCCCCGCTCTGCTCTACGGCGTCGCGCTCGTCGCGCGCCTGTTCGCGACCGCCTTGTTCAACTTCCCGATGACCGAAGGCAGCGCCTACGACGTTGCCGTAGCACGCAACCTCGTTGCGCGGCCGCGGCCTCGAGATCGACGCGATATGGAGCTATGCCACGCCGCCGCTCGTGCTGCCCCGACCGGCGTTCGAGCTCGGCAGCCGCTGGCCAGCGCTGGTCGAGGCAGGACCGATGGCGATCCTGGGTGCCACGTTCGATGCGGCGCAGATCGGCTTTCGCGTTGTTCGGGGCCCTGCTGGCGCCACTCGCCTGGCTGCGTCGCGCGGGACGCCTCGCGCCGGGCCGGCCTGCCCTCCCGGCGCGCCAACGATACCGTCGCCATCGGCGCCGGCCTGCTCGTCGCCGTGACCGGACCGCTCGTCCTTTCCTCGGCCATTCCCGACTCAACGTTGCCGTTCACCGTCCTCGGCGTCGCCGCGTGCCTTCCGATGCCCGCCCGCCGCCACGCGGTATCGCGCGGCGCCCTGATCGGGCTCGGTTTGGTCCTCGCATGCTCGGCTTACCCGACACGCATGGAAGCCGTCTGGCTCGGCCTGGCGTTCGTGGTCATGGTGCTCGCTCGCCGCGGGGCGGATGGCGCGCGGCCCTGCCGAGGATCGCCGCCGTGACCGCCAGTGGCTGCGGTTTGCGCGCTGCCCTGGGTGCTGCGCGAACGCGTTCGTATTCGGGACCGCCGCTGCCCGGGCAGGTCTCGGACAACGTCTTCCTCTTCGATAACGAGCAGATCTTCAGCTTCCTCCGACCGGCCGACGCTCGATGGCTTCCTCGCACAAGGGCTGCCGGCTATGGTCGGCCAACGTGGCCGCCGCGGCATGGCACAACACCGTTTCGGTGTTGCTCATTCCGGCGGGCGCCGTGGCGTTGTTCGGCCTGGTCACCATCGGCGTGGCCGCGTTCCGGCGCGACAGTCCGCTGCGACCCGCGGCCCGAGGCGCGCTCGGGGCGCCGTCGCTGTCGGGCGCGATCACGTTCGGCGCTCCCACGACCGTGCTCTTCCCCGTCGCGACGCTGTGGGGCACTTTCGAACACGCGGCGGGTCCGCTGCTCGTCGCCCTGGCTCGTCGCCGGACCTGCTCCGCGCGGACGTCTTCGTGGCCGCCCGTCGTGCGCTGGCGAAACTGGCCTCGGACCAACTCATGGCTGGCCCCCCTGCGCGTAATCACCTTGACCCTGCCGCTGACCGGTCTTGGCCCCTCTTGGGCGCCTCACGTCAGGCCGAGACCGAGCGCCGAGCCATCGCCGAGGTCGCCCGCGCGCTGCCCGCCGGCTGGCCGCGCTTGCGTGGCAAATTCGGGCCCGCTCATCAGCGACCGACCGATCTGGCTCTCGGACGCGACCGGCCGATCGGCGATCGCGCTGCCCGACGAGCCGGCTCGAGTCATCCTACAGCTCGCCGCGCGACTTCCACGCGCCGGCCTGGTCCTGCTCGAGGCACGCGGCCGCGATCCCGCCGCGCTGCGCGAACCCGCGGAACGGCCCGTTTCACCGAAATGCCCCTCAATACCAAGGACGCACCGTCCGCGACGGTTTTCAAGATCGCGCCCCAGTGCCTCCGATGAAGCCCGACACTCCCCGGCAGCCGCCGCGCGACCAGCCCGAGCAAGACCAGACGGTGCGTCCAGTCAACACCGGTTCGAGCAGAGCCCAGCACCTATACTCGGGCATCCATGGAGAGTCGGGCACTCCGGCCAGCCGCCTGCAGGCCCGATGCGTACTCGACGACGCCGAGCCTGATGGACAGATGGCGATGGCGCTGCTTGCAGCGCACGAGCAAGAGCGCTCCGCGGCTGGCGGAGGAACTCCACGGGGCCGGCGCAGGCCCTCGCCAACGCCATCTTCCAGATCGAGATCCCTCGATCGCTCTGTGCGCGACGATCCCGGCCGGCGCGCGCGCGAGGAGCTTGCCGCGCTGCGGGCGATGCTCGAACGCGAGCTGGACACGCTGCGCGGCTACATCAATCACTTTCGACCGGCGCTGAACGAGCCGGCAGGGCCTCGAGGAGGCGCTGCGTGACAATGCCGAGGCACCTCACTCAACAGCCGGGCGTGCCGGTCGAGCTCCGCATCGACGCCTCCGGCGGCGGAGCTCCACCAGCGGCCCGTACGGTCGTCCTGCGCGTCGCCCAGGAGCCGATGCGCAATATCGCCAAGCACTCATCCGCAACCAACGCGTGGCTCCGCCCACGCGGCGAGTGTCAGCCCCCCGACGGAGGGCACCCATGGGTCCCTCGAGGTCGGCGACTACGGCCGCGCCTTCGACCATCCAGGCCGTCGCCGCCCATCCTACAAACGGCATTTCGGACTTCGCTTTATGCGTGAGCGAGCCGACCTGCTCGGATCCGACCTGGCCATTCAGACCACACCCCGCCTCCCGCACCGTCGTGCGGCTCACCATCGTCACCACTGGAGGGGATAGGAGTTGACCACGAATGGAAACCCGATTACACGGACCCGGATCGCCGGCGAGGCGGTCCGGACCGGCGCAACCCTGAGCAACGGACCAAGATCCTGCTCGTCGACGACCACGCCTTGTTCCGCGTCGGGGATGCGCCAGATCCTCGACCGGGAACCCGACTTCGACATCATCGGCGAGGCCGAAGACGGCCGCGACGCGTTCACCATGTCGGTCGAGATGCAAGCCCGGACATCGTCCTGCTCGATCTGTCGCTGCCCGCTCCGGGCGGCATCGAGACCACCCAGCGCATCAAGCGCGAAGTGCCTAGCGTGGGCATCTCGCCCTCGCTGTTGCCGAGGACGAGGACCAGCTCTTCGAGGCAATCAAAGCCGGCGCCGCCGCATTCATCCTCAAGGACATCAGCCCCGAGGACCTGGTAACGATCATCCGCCGCGTTCGCGCCGGCGAGTACCTGATCAATGACAAAGTCTTTTCGCGTCCCTCGGTCGCCAGCCGTGTGCTCAAGGAAATCTGCCAAGCTGGCGGTCTACGGCCAGGAAGGCGGCGCCGATCTTTCCGCGCTGCTCTCACCGCGCGAGGTCGAGATCCTGGACAACATCGCCAAGGGAATGACCAACAAGCAGGTCGCCTACGCGCTCACTATCAGCGAGCAGACGGTCAAGAACCACATGAGCTCCATCCTGCGGAAGCTGTCGGTCAACGACCGCACGCAGGCCGTCGTCTATGCCATGAAGCAAGGCTGGATCCGGATCCCCGAGGACTGATCTCTTCCTGGATGAACCAGAGCATCACCCAGCTCGCCGAGGAGCTGGAAGGCGACCAGGCAACGCCGCCCATCCGCGAGCTCGACCGAAATCGAGCTGCTTTCTGGGTCACAGACGGAGGTCGAGGCGGCAGCGGCACGAAGTCACGCCGCGTGCAGGCGGAGGAGCGTGTGCAGCGCGCTCGAGTCTCGACCAGCAGGCGCCCGTGGAGGCCGTCTCAGAGGCTCGTGGCGTGCTTCTCAGCCAGACAAGGCGTGACTGATGATGCAGTCGCAGGTCGAGGTGCTGGAGGGCAAACAGCGCGCCCTGCAGCGCTATCGCAACCGGCTTGCACAATCGGTGCCGGTTCTGCGTGGCTTCGAGGGTGATTTGTTGCCGAGTCGTCGGATCTGACACAACGACAGTGAACCGGCGGCGGGTGAGTCGCCAGCCACACCCAGTGCGACTGGCGCGCCGTCGGCAGCCGCACATCGGCGCCCCGCCTCGCACGAGGTACTGGCCGCGCAGGAGGAGATGCGCCGCGAGATTGCGCGCCAGATGCACGATGGACCGGCACAGAGCATCGCCAACATCGCGCTGCAGGCGCAGATCGTGCGAGCGTCTGTTTGAGCGTGATCCGAAGGGCGCCCAGGTGGAGCTCAACTCGCTCGTGACGATGGTCGAGGAGGCGCTCAGGGCAACCAAGGACTTCATCTTCGACGTCCGGCCCATGGTCCTCGATGATCTCGGCCTCGACCCACCCTGCGCCGGTCCGCTGCCGAGCGGACCAGGCGCCAGGGCGTGTCAGTTCGCTTCGAATTCGGCGGGATCGGACAGGCGTCTGGCGACAGAGGCCGAGAGCGCCATTATCAGAATTGTCGACGACGCGATGATCGAGTTTTCACATCCGCCCGCCCGCCCGAGATCCTCGTGCGCCTCGATTGGTCTGAGAGCGGCCTGAGCATCGTCGTCCGCGGACGGCCGGTGACCGCGGCGCAGCTCGAACAGCAGAAGGCCACAGCCGCGGTCGCCGCCGCGCGGCGCGACAAGGAGCTGCCCGCAGGCGCTGGCGTCGATGATCCGCGAACAGGAACGCGAGGATGCCGAGCGTGCCGCCGGTCTGTCTGTGGCGACGTGGACGGAAATCGAGCAGCGCGCCACAGCGGCCGGAATCGCCGTCAAGCTGTCCGAGGACCGCTGGCTGCTCGAAGCCCAGGTCGGCAACAGCCAGTAGACCGACTCGTCACTGCCATTCGTCGGGCAGGACTCCTGTCGCATCAGGGACGGACTCTTGTCCCATTACGAACCCTCGCTCGCGACGGCTAATTTTCCGCCGTCCTCTTCAAGCAACGGACTAATCAATTCGGAGGGTGTCGTAAATGCTCCAGTACCTGAACAGCCTGATTGCCCGCGACGAGCGAGGTCAGGGCCTGGCCGAGTACGCGCTGATCCTGGCCCTGATCGCCGTCCTGGCGATCGTGGCGGTCACGTTCCTCGGTGGTCAGATCAACGCGATCCTGTCGGACGTCGGCAACAAGATCTGACGTCTCCTTCCAGGAGCGATAGAAGGCGCCGGCCGAAAGGCCGGCGCCTTTTGATTTGCCCGCCGAACCCAACGGTCGATCGCGGTCGTTGGCGGCGGGCTTCGCTATGCCATCTGTGCAGCGCTCGGCAGCCGTGAGCCGCTGATACGATCGAGGCAATGAGATCTGCGCGCGACCGTCAACATGGACAGAGCCTGGCCGAGTACGCGCTCATCGTCGCGCTGATCGTCATCGTCGCGCTCGTCGCGCTGACCTTCTTCGGCACCCAGATCAACGACGTCCTGTCGATCATCGCCGACCAGATCAACGGCTAGCCGACCAGCCAGACGTTCGCGCACCACTCGCGCAGCCGTTCGCGCGACTCGCTCGGCCGAGGAGCTGCGCAACCTGCACTCCAGGTCCGATGCGGGCGGTCCGGTGCGGCTCGCTGCACTCTGTCCGACGCCCGGCGGTCCCAGCCCGTACCGCTTTCCTATATCGGCACCGCGCTCCGGTGGGCGAAATTCGCCCCGCGTCGGGTCCCGGCGCCACGCAGCCCCATAGATGGAGCACAACGTGATAGTCAGCGCAGTTCGGCTGCTACTGAGACGCAGTCAGGCCGGACAGGGGTTGGCCGAGTACGCACTTATCCTCGCTCTCGTAGGCGTCGCGGCAATCGTCGCGGTCACCTTCATGGGCGGTCAGATCAATGACGTTCTCTCAGATCTCGGCAACGCACTCTGATCGGCTTCGCTGTTAACGGGAGCGCTCCCCGGTCCGACTCCTCCGGACCAGGTAGCGCTCCCTTTTTGTTTGCCTGAACGGCATCAACCATCGCCAAGAGGCAGGGCGAGTCCTAGCCCATTCGTAGGATCGCGACCCCTCTGGACCCTCCCTACAGTCGTTGACACCTGTCACTTCTGTCCTGGAGTCAGCCAAGTAATGAAGCGCCCTAATCGCCTGATGCTCATCGCTGGTGTAGTGCTCGCTGCGGCCTCTTTCGTCGCCGTCCTGGCGTTCGAGGCTTGGTCAGCAGCAAGCGCCCGACCGTGCCCGAGGTTGACGTGGTCGTCGCTGCAGTCGATCTGTCGCTCGGCACGACGGTCACGGCTGACCAGCTTTCGACCGTTACCCGCCCGATGATCGACGCCGAGGACACCTACGAGGCGGCAGCCCAACTACGGACGTGTCGCTCGCGTTGCGCTCGCCGGCCGACTACGGCGCTGGTGAAGTAACCACCTCCGGCATCACCCTCCAGCAATTGGTCGACACCTACGGCGTTCTGCCGCCGGCGCCGATCACGGCACGCTGACACAAGAATGGACGGTCGAAAGTTGGCTACAGATGGTAACGGCCACGTGACCGAGCAGATCAAGGTCGTTATCGTCGACGACATCGCCGACACGAGAGAGAACCTCGCGAAGCTCATCGGGTTCGAGCCCGACATGGAGGTTGCCGGTACCGCCGGCGGCGGGCCAGGAAGCCGATCAACATGGCAAAAAAGCAGCACCGTCCACGCACGTGATCCTCATGGACATCAACATGCCGGACATGGACGGGATCCCCACGGCCACCGAGATCATCTCGAACACCGTCCCCCGCGTCGCCCAGATCATCATGATGAGCGTCCAGGGCGAGCAGGACTATCTCCGCCGTTCGATGCTCGCCGGCGCGCGCGAGTTCCTGGTGAAGCCGTTCTCCGCCGACGAGCTCATCAACTCGATCCGGCACGTCCACGAGCTCGAGCGGCTCAAGCTCGACCGTTTCGCGGGTAGCCTGCCCGGCGCCGGTCGAGGGACATCGCCGTTCCGGCCGCCTCGCGCGGACCCGGGCCGCGTCGTCACGTTCTTCGCCCCCAAGGGCGGCGTCGGCCGCACGACGCTCGCCGTCAACTTCGCCGTCGCCGCCGCGGCCGAGCTCGGCCAGCGTGTCGCGCTGGTCGACGGTGGCCTTCAGTTCGGCGACGTGGGCGTGCTGCTCAACCTCAATCCCAAGAACCAGTCGATCGCCGACGTCGCGCGCGAGATGAACGGCGGCGACCTCGAGACGCTCGACGGCACCCTTGTCGATCACAGCTCCGGCATTCGCGTGCTGATGGCGCCACCCAGCCCGGAGCAGGCCGAGCTCATCACGCGCTGATCACCTGGGCCGCATCGTCGGTGCGCTGCGCTCAGACGCATGATCTTGTGGTCATCGACTCGACCGCCGCACTGCTCGACGCAACGCTCGCCTTTCTCGATCAGTCCGACGTCGTGCTGACGGTGCTCACGCTCGAGATCACAAACATCAAGAACATGCGCCAGTTCCTGGCGCTCGTCGAGCAGCTCGGCTTCAGCGAGTCGAAGATCCAGCTGGTGCTGAATCGCGCCGATTCGGCCTATGGCATCCGTTTCCAGGACGTCGAGAGCTCGATCGGCCGCAAGATCAACCACACCGTCGTTTCCGACGGCCGGACCGTCGTCTTCGCCCTCAACCGAGGAGTTCCGTTCGTTGTCGCATCACGCCAGTCGCAAGGTCAGCCGAGGACGTCGTGCGCATGGCCAAGCAGGTCCTTGGGACCGACCTTGCGGAGGCGCCCGAGGCGCCGCCGATGCGACCGCCGGCCAAGAAGGGCATCTTCCAATGGCGCGCGCACTGAATAGCGGAGTCAAGGCCTGATGTCACTGCTGAAACAGAATCGAGAGCGCTCGCCCGGCGGCTGACATGGCCGCCCCGAACGCGCCCGTACTCCCGCCACCAGCCGGTCCGCCGAACCGTGACGAGCCTCCGTCAAAGGCTTCGGGCCAGGTCCCGTCGCCGATTGCGCCGCCGACCCAGTCGGGCTCGAACGGCAACGGCTCGACCAGTGGCCGGATGCTCGCCCAGGTCCCGCTGCGCGAGTCGTTCCGCGACGCCAAGTTCCGCATCCAGCAGCGAGTCATCTCCGACCTCGACCCCAAGCTCGACCTGGCCCACCAGATCGAGGTGCGCCGCGAGATCGAGGAGGGTCCGAGCCGGGCGCTCGACGAAGAGGGCCCAGCGTCATCCGCGCCGAGCGAGCGCGCATGCTCGAACAGATTACCGACGAGGTCGTCGGCCTCGGCCCGCTCGAACCGCTGCTGCGCGACGACGAGCGTGTCCGAGGTCATGGTCATCGGCCCGCGCCAGTCTACATCGAGCGCGCCGGCACGATCGAGCTCACCGACCTCCGCTTCCCGACGACGACCACGCGTGCGCGTCATCGAGCGCATCGTCACGCCGCTCGGCCGGCGCATCGACGAGTCGACCCCGATGGTCGATGCGCGCCTCGACGACGGCTCGCGCGTCAACGCCATCATCCCGCCGCTCGCCTGCGGGCCCCTGCTCACCATCCGCAAATTCTCGGCCAAGCGCTGGACCGACGACCTGATCGGCTTCGGCACCTCGACGCCCGAGATGGCCGAGTTCCTGCGCGCGTGCGTCGAGGCGCGGCTCAACATCCTCGTCTCGGGCGGCACCGGCTCGGGCAAGACGACGCTGCTCAACGTGCTGTCGTCGTTCATCCCGGACGACGAGCGCATCGTCACCATCGAGGACGCGGCCGAGCTCCAGCTGCACCAGGAGCACGTCGTCACGCTCGAGACGCGGCCGCCGAACATCGAGGGCAAGGGCGAGGTCCCGATCCGCGATCTGGTGCGCAACGCGCTGCGCATGCGCCCCGATCGCATCATCGTCGGCGAGTGCCGCGGCGGCGAGGCGCTCGACATGCTGCAGGCCATGAACACCGGCCACGACGGCTCGATGACGACGGCCACGCCAACACGCCGCGCGACTGCTCGCCCGTCTCGAGACGATGGTCCTGATGGCGGGCGTCGACCTGCCGCTGCGCGCGATTCGCGAGCAGATCGCCTCGGCCTCCACCTCGTCGTCCACCGGACCGGCTCCAGGACGGCACGCGCAAGATCACCGATATCTCCGAGGTGCGGGCATGGAAGGCGACGTCATCACGCTGCAGGACGTGTTCCTGTTCAAGCAGATCGGCGTGGACGGAGGGCACGATCCACGGCCGGCTGCAACCTACCGGCGTACGGCCGCGTTCACTGAGAAGTTCCAGGTGGCGGGGATCGACCTTCCGAACGACCTCTTCGGGAAAGGATACTGATGGATTTCATCACGGCGATCCTTGTTGGCGGCGCGACTGCCTTCGGCGTACTCTCGTCTTCGTCGGCCTTGCCGGCGGCTTATCGCAGGGCGGCTCGAGCGCGACGAACGCGGCCGGAACCGCAGGACTGGGGGCGACCTGACGCAGCCCGCGGCGAACGCATCACATCTGCGCGGCGGGGGTCCAACTGCAACTCGCGCGGCGTTACGTTCGTCTCGGGCGAACATGGCGCGCGAATTGGCCGGCGCCGGACCTGGACCCTGAAGCCGAGCGAGTTTTTCGTGATCCGCGGTCTCCCTCGTCTGACCGCTGGTGCATTGTCCTGCTCAGCCCGGGCATCGAACCTTCCGCCGATCGTCGCCCTGGATCGGGCGCCTCGTCGGCTTCCGGCGGCGGCGGGTTCTGGCTGAATCGCCGCATCTCCAGCGCCGCAAGGAGCTCAACACCAACCTGGCCGACCCCATCACGATGATTGCCAGCGGCCTGGCGCCGGCTCGGCCGTTCCGGGAGGCGCTCGAGATGGTCGCGCGCGAGGCGCAGCCGCCGACTGAGCCGATTTCGCGCGCGCCATCCGCGAAGTCAACCTGGGCCCGCATCGAGGACCGCTGGCCAACCTGCCCGTCGCGTCGGTCTGACGACCTCCACATCATGCTCACGGCGATCGTGATCCACCAGACCGTCGGCGGAAACCTGGCCGAGATCCTTGATCGATCGCCCTCACATTCGCGAACGCGAACGGATCAAGGGCGAGTCCGGACACTACTTCGCAGCAGCGCCTGCGGGCTACGTCGTCGGCCTTCCCGCCCATCGCCCTGATCGGCATGCTCGCCGGGTCGTCATCGCGCCGCACTTCATGGACCTGATGCTGCGCAATTGGCCGGAGCTGTTCGGCCCGCCCACCGGCCTCGCTACGATCCTTGGCCTTTTCGGTGGATTCCATGATGGCCTTCGGCTTCTTCTTCATCCGGCGCATCGTCGACATCGAGGTCGAGGCCGATCGCTCTTCCGCCGTCGATGGCACGGTCGCCGGAATCGGCGTGCTGCTGTCTTGTTCGCCATCGCCGGCGCACGACCGATGGACCCGGTTCAGGCCGGCTTCAGCCAGCTGGGCTCGATGCAGCCGGACGCTCGAGGAGCTCGAGCTGCAGCCGCCACTCTTCGAGCGCACCTTCGCCCGCTGGCTACCCGCTTTTCCGGCGTCGCCCAGCGCTTCGCCAGCCCGTCGAAGGTCAGTCGCACCGAGAAGCGGCTGGCTATGGCCGGCAACCCGGGCGCCTTGCGCACGATCGACTTCCTCGGCCTCAAGCTCGTCTGGCAGTCCTGGTGGCCGGCGCTGCCTTCCTCGTCCCGCCTCGTCGCCGGCAACGCGCCGTTCGGCATGTGCCGCCATCGCTCTCGCCGCCATGGGCTTCATGGCGCCCGAGTTGTGGCTCAGCCGGCGCATCAAGAAGCGCAGAAGCAAATCCTGCTCGCGCTGCCCGACACGCTCGACCTGCTGACGGTCTCGGTTCGCGCCGGCCTGTCGTTCGACGGCGCGCTGGCCAAGGTGGTCGAACGGACCGAGGGCCCGCTGGCCGACGAGTTCCGCCGTTCACTGTCCGAGATCCGCGTCGGCAAGTCCGTCGCGACGCGATGCGTGACATCGTCGGCCGCACCGATGTGCAGCCGCTGTCCAACTTCATCGGCGCGATCGTCCAGGCCGAGCAGCTCGGCGTGCCGATCGCCAAGGTGCTCCACGTCCAGTCCGAGCAGATGCGCATCGAGCGCCGCCAGCGGGCCGAGGAGATGGCCGCCAAGGCGCCGATCAAGATGCTCTTTCCGCTCGTCGGCTGTATCTTCCCGTCGATGTTCATCGTCATCCTCGGTCCGGCAATCATCCTGATCGCGTTGAACATGGGCGCGGCCCAGCAGCCTTCGGGCGACATGCTCAATCTGTCGAGCCGCCGACGGCGGCGCGGCCCTGTTCCCGGTTGGAAGTGGCCGATTCGTGGCTGGCGCGGCTGCGCGGCTTGATCGGCCGGTCGGGAGTCGGCCGTAGCGAAGGCCTATACCTGGCGGGCACGAATGGGGTGCACATGTTCTTCATGCGCTTCCCGATCGACTGCATCTTCCTCGGCGCTCCCCAGCCAGACGGCACGCGTCAGATCGTCGCCGTCAGGTCAGAGCTTCAGCCGTGGCGCGGCATCGTCTGGTGGGTGCGCGGCGCGAAGGCCGCCGTGGAGCTGACATCGGGCGCCGCCGCCGCCGCCGGCCTGCGTGCGGGCGACTTCGTCAGGCTCGAGCAGGCCGCGTAGTCAGTTTTCCGGAGAGTTTGTCGAGGAACGACCCGGCTGGTTCGCCGCGATCCGGTGCCGTGAAGGGCAGCAGCAGGCCGAGCAGCGCGATGAATGGCAGCAGCCCCTCGGCGGGTCCCTTGAAGTCGTCATTGAGGCCGAGCAGCAGCGTCGGCACCCAGCACAGAAGCGGCAAGGCTAGTCCCCACATACGGCCGCGCGCGGCAAGGAATGCGGCCGGAATGAGCAGGTTGGTCAAGTAGTGATCCCACAGCAGCGGCGCCAGGAAAGGGTGGCCATGAGCGTCACCATATAGCTCAGCTCGCGGTCGCGACGCAGGCTTAGCAGCAGCGCGCCGATCGCCACGGCGTAGCCGGCGAATAACGCCACGGTCGCCAGCGACTCCGGCCGCCAAACAGCAGCACCGCTGATCCAAGATCCACGTTGCGTGGCACGCCGGTGACGTTACTCACGTTGCCGAGCACGGTCACGTAGTCGAACCATCCGTCGAGCCCGACGAATGGCAGGGTCAGCACGACCAGCACGCCAAAGGCAATCACGGTCCAGGCGACCGGTCGCCACATGCCACGCAGCAGCCACCAGGCGCAGATGAGGCCCATCGTCGGGCGAATGGTCAGTGACGCGGCGAGTGCGATTGATCCCAACGGTCGGTCCAGCCAGCGCCAGGCGAGGACGGCCAGGAAGGTCACGATCAGGCTTACGTTGCCCAGGTCGAGGTCGATCAGGAACGGGGCAGCAGAGCGTGGCCACGCCGAACAACGCCAGCCGGATGGCACGTGAGACGGGCATCGCCGCGCACGTCAGCACAAGGATGCCATGCGCAACAGCAGCCAGAGCACGGTCGCGCCCTGTTCGCCGAGCGACGTCAGCGGCACGAACAGCAGCGCCAAAAGCGGCGAGTAGAGGTACAGGCCGAACGGGCCGGGCCGAAAGGCGCCACCGAGCGTCTCGGCCTGATACGGGCTGCCCGTGGCGATGAGCCGCATGGCAGCCTCGTAATACGCATTGAAATCATACGCCCAGCCCGGCGAATGGCCGAACCAGATCGATATAGTAAGGCCGAGCACGATCAGCCCGGCGAAGGCGAGTCCGGCACCAAGCGGCGCCGACCAACGAGAAGCGGGCGCGGCCTGTTGAGCGCCGTCCACGGTCGCGGCGTCCAGCATCAAGCGGATGATAAGTGGCGAGCAAGCGGATGTTGATTGGCACGGCTCACGCTATCCCCATGAAGGCGCTGATCGACCTTTTGCTGCCGCCAACGTGCCCCGGCTGCCGCCGCGAGGGCGTTGCGTTGTGTGGCACCTGCCGACGCGTGATGGAACGCCGCCTTGACGAACCAGCGGCTGCGCCGATCGGGCTGCCAACCGATCAGCCGGCGGGCATCGTCCAGCTCGAATGGTGCTCGGCGTTCACCGGTCCGGCGCGAGCCGCGCTTCACGCGCTGAAGTACGACGGCGAGCTGCGCCTCGTCGAGCCACTTTCCGATCTGATGGCCGAGCGATGGCGACGTTCGTCGGTCGGCGGCGAGCTGCTCGTGCCCGTGCCGGTCCACGCCGAGCGGCGGCGGCAGCGCGGCTTCGATCAGGCTGAGCTGCTGGCACGCGGCTGCGCACGCAAACTCAAACTGCCCGTCGCGCTCGCGCTCGAACGTGCCGAGCGGACGACGGCTCAGCATCAGCTCGGCCGTCGAGCGCGGGCGAGCAACGTCGGCCATGCCTTCGTGGTCCCCGACGCGATGCGTCGCAACGTCCGTGGCCGGTGGGTGGTAGTCGTCGACGACATCGTCACGACTGGCGCGACTCTCGCCGGATGCGCGCGTGTCCTGTACGAGGCTGGTGCCGCCGCCGTGTCCGGGCTGGCCCTCGCCCGCGAACGTTGAACCGTCCGAGTGGCAGAGCCTGACGCCGTACCTCAGCTGAGGGTGTGGGCCGAGGCTGGGCTGTCATGTTGCTCACAGCCAGGCTTGGCCAATCGCGACGCGGGCGGAGCCGGTAGACGCTCGACTTGCGCGTCATGAAGCCTTCGTCGACCAGGTACCGGCGGAACGACGCGGCGTCGGGATTGCGCACCGCCAGCAGCTGATTGACCTCCTTCTCGGGGTACTTCCGCTTGCGTTCGAAGACCGACTCAGCGAGCGCACGCAGAACGACCAGCCTCTTCGAACGCTGGACCGGGATGCTCACCAGCCGATCGCCCTCGAAGAAGGCGCGCAGCACCCTTCCGTCAGCGGGGCCGGCCCAGGTCGGCGCCGGCGAGTCGTCCTCGACGGCGTCACCTGACTGCTCGCGCGCGATGCGATGCAAAGCACCGCCGATCTCATCGAGCCGCGGCAGGCGAAGCGAGTAGTCCATGTACGGCGGCCGAGCGCGCGACTCGACGAGGCCCGCGTCACGGAGGCGCTTGAGGTGATGCACGACGGTGCCCGGCGTCAGCTCGAGCGCAGCGGCGAGCCGCTCGACCGACATGCTCCGGCCATCGGCCAGCAAACCAACGATGCGCAGACGCGAGGCGTCTGAAAGCGCCTTGAGCGCGACAAGAAGATCGGGATCCATGATCGCAGCAGCGTAGGCGGCGGTTTTGATCCATGTCAAATCCGCATTGCAGATAGCATCTCGATCATGGCGACCAGCGAGACGGACAGACGGCGGCTGCTCGGTCCGCACCTTGCCCTCGGCGCCGGGCTCAAACGTGCCGCGGCGCGCGCGGAGGAGATCGGCGCAACGGCCGTGCAGGTGTTTACCGACAATCCAACCGCCTGGCGCAGGCGACCGGAGCCACCTGCCGAGCTGGCCGAGTTTCGGACTCGGCTCGCAGCACTTGGCATCGATCCGATCGCGGTCCATGCGCCATATCTCGTCAACCTGTGCGGTGGCAATGACGATTTCTGGGCCAAGTCGGTGGCAACGATGGCCAACGAGCTCAAGGTCGGAGCGATGTTCGGCGCCCGCTACGTGGTCATGCACATCGGCTCACATCGTGGCATCGGGCGCGAGACGGGCATCGAGCGCCTGGCGCTGGGGTTGCGTGCCGTGCTCGCCGAGGCGGACGCAGCCAATGCTAGGCAACGCGACGCGCTGCCGATGTTGGTGCTCGAGAACGCCGCTGGGACGGGCGACGGAATCGGCGCGTCGATCGACGACCTGGCCGACATCTGGGAATCGGCCGCCCGCGCAGGGGTAGCCATGGATCGCCTCGGGGTCTGCCTCGACACGGCCCACCTGTGGGGAGCCGGCTTCGATATCGCCACCGAGGCCGGTATCGCGAACGTTGTGAGTCGGATCGACGACAGATCGGACGCGAAAACGTCGTCATGGTCCATCTCAATGACTCGCGCACGACGCTCGGTTCGCGCCTCGATCGGCACGAGCACATCGCAGCCGGCACGGTGGGCACTGAGGGGATGCGCAATCTGGTGACGCATCCCTGGCTGGCCACATTGCCGACGTTTCTCGAGACGCCGGGCATGGACATTGGCTACGACAAGGTCAACCTGGATCGTGTCGCGGATGCTGATCGACGGCCAGATGCCTCCGCCCCTGCCGCCGGAAGCGTTCGAGGTACGGGGTGCACGTACCCGGAGTGCACCTCCCAGCACCTGACCGGTCGTGCGCCAGGTAACCGTACCAAGGGCCTATATCGAGCAGGGGTCGTGCACCGGATGATGCCGCTGTCGCCCAAACAGGCGGCCGTGTCACGCGGGGGAATGAGCCGTCACTCGGTCAGCGGAGAGAACCAAGACCCGATGAGCGTCCAGAACGGGCGGGCCTTCAACGAATGGCTGAAGACCCAGCTCAAGGCGAAGAAGATGTCCCAACGCCAGCTCGCACAGCAGTCCGGTGTCGATCACTCGACAATCTCGCGACTGGTGCGCGGCGATCGGACACCGTCGCTCGGCACGGCCACCAAATTGGCACGCGGCTTGCGCGAGCTGCGTGACGAAAGCGAGACGCCCCACTACTTCGGGCTTGTCGGCTCGTCGACCAGCCACCCCACCGCGCGCGTCGAGTACGCGCTGCGCTCCGACGATCTGCTGAGCGAGCCACAGGTTCGCCAGGTGATGGAGTACTACCTCGCGCTACGCATGCGCCGCCTCGCCGCGGCACGACAGAACGGCGCCGTGGGACGCGCCAACGGAACCGAGGTCGCGTACCGCGCTCGCGGCACGGATGCCGACCCGCAACTGATCATCTGACGCGCCGCACAGGCGCAATCGCCCCGTCCGCGTCGATGCCGGTCCCAATAGACCGGCATCCTCGTTTTCTGGCGGCCCGCGAAGAGGGGTCTGCGGCTAGGTCGCTGCCTGGGCGTCGACCGGCTGGCGGCCGGGCTTGGTCTTGTCGGACAGGAGGTAGACGATCCCGCCGACGACGATGATCGACAGGACGCTGATTGCGCGGTCGACCAGGGTTATCGCCACGGCCTCGTTCGTGGTCGCCCCGTAGAACGTCGTCAGGATCACGACCACAGCTCCTTCAACTGCGCCCAGCCCGGCCGGCGTGAACGGGATTGCCGTGAGGAGTGACGCGATCAGAGCGACGAAGAAGGCGCCACTGATTCCCAGGTAGATGTCGAATCCGAGCGCCAGCACGACCAGGTACAGGCGCAGCGCCTCCGTCCCCCAGATCAGGGCCGTGATGAAGGCAATCAGCGGCACGCGCCGGGCATTGATCGAGAAGACACCTTCCTCGAAGCGATCGTAGAACTCGACCACTCGAGCGGGAAGGGGCAGGCGCCGAATCAGCCGGCTGCCAAAGTTGCGCACGGAGTACAGACCGACGGCGAGCACGATCAAAACGACGAGGCCAACCCCGAAGACGAGCTGCACCTCGGGCGACATGCCCGAGCGGAAGCTCCAGAAGCCGGCGGCAAGACCCAGCAGCACGATGGCAAAGAGGTCAAAGACGCGCTCGATGAATACGGTGCCGAACGTTCGGCTGAGCGACACGGCGTAGTTCAGGCGCAGCAGGTAGGCGCGATAGACGTCGCCGAGCTTGGCCGGCACGAGGCAATTGACGAGCCAGCTGATGACGATGATCTCGGTCGAATCGCGAACCCGCACCTCGGTCCCCGCGCCGCGCAGCAGCAGCGTCCAGCGGTAGCCGCGCAATGGGAAGCCGATGTAGTAGACGCCCACGGCGGCCAGCAACAGCCACGGATTGGCATTCAGGATCAGCGGGATCATCTGGTCGAGATGGAAGCCGGGCAGGGCCGCCAGGACGAGTACGATGATTGCGAGCGGCAGGACGATCGAGATGATCGTGCGCGGGTCGCGCAGGCGACGCGAGAGAGGCTGGGGAGGAGCGCTCTCTTCGTGGACGAGCGGGTAGTCGGTGACCTGCTCCGCTTCGACCGGTGTTACCGGCGGCTGGTCAGCCGGGTCCTGCTGACCGTCGGTCATGCCGGCACAATCCGGCCGTTGCCGCGCATCCGTTGTACGAGCTTGGCAAATGGCATTGCCGCGCGAACCAGGCGCGAGCCGCGCGCGGTGACAAGGCTGAAGCCGGCCATCGCGGCGCGGAACTCATCGGCCGTGTCGAGCGGTCCGTCGGCGATGGTGTATGCGACGCCGACTTCAAGCACGGTGTGCGCATCCGACACCGCGGTGCCAGAGAGCGCGTTGGTCGCGGCGAACGCGGCCGCGCGGCTATTACCGTCGCCGACCATCAGACGCGCGTTCCAGGTCTCGACGTAGTCGAGCAGTGGCACGAGCTGCTCGAGCTCCGTTTCCCAGCCCTTGCGCCCCGCGCCGGCACGAAACCGGTCGAACGGATGGGCCACGCCAACGACTCCGCCCTGGTCGCGGATGAGCCTTGCCGCCTCGTGTGGCGGCAGCCCTGACGGGATGGGCCGTTCAAGGTACAGGCCGATCAGGTCGCCGGCGCTGGTGCGTACCTCCTGCCCGACGATCACATGGATATCGTCTGTTGCCGCTGCACGCGCCTCGAGCGCGCCCTCGAGACGGTCGTGGTCGGTGATCGCCAAGTGCGTCAGGCCGCGCTCGGCCGCGGCGCGAACCACGGAATGCGGCTTGCTGAGCGAGTCGAACGACGCCGACGTGTGGCAGTGCAGGTCGGCCATTGAGCGGACGCCGCCGTCCGCGGCCATCAGATGCGCTGGACGAGCGACTTCCGGAAGAAGTCGAAGTGCTCGAGCGCGAGGCCCGTGCCGAGCGCGACGCAGTTGAGGGCGTTCTCTGCGACGTGGCAGGGAACGCCGGTGACCTGCGTCAGCAGCTTGTCGATGTTGCGCAGCAGCGAGCCGCCACCGGACATGACCATGCCCTTGTCGATGATGTCACTCGACAGCTCGGGCGGCGTCTCCTCGAGCACGCTGCGTACCGCGCCCACGATCTGCTGGAGTGGCTGCTCGAGCGCCTCCATGACCTCGGAGCTGGTGAGCGGCACAGTGCGTGGCAAACCGGCGATCAGGTCGCGCCCGCGGACCTCCATGTGCAGCTCGCGCTCGAGCGGCAGCGCGGTGCCGATCTGGATCTTGACATCCTCGGCGGTGCGGTCACCGATCATCACGTTGTACTTCTTGCGCACGTAGTTGGCGATCGACTCGTCGAAGCGGTTGCCGCCGACACGCACCGAGCGCGAGATAACGATGCCACCGAGACGTGATCACGGCGATCTCGCTCGTGCCGCCGCCGATGTCGATGATCAGGTTGCCCGACGGCCCGCTGATCGGCACGTTGGCGCCGATCGCCGCGGCGAGTGGCTCCTCGATCAGGTACGCCTCGCGCGCGCCGGCCTTGAGCGCGGCGTCGCGCACGGCGCGCTTCTCCACGCTGGTGACGCCCGACGGCACGCTGATCATCACGTCCGGCTTGGTGAACGAGCGGCCGGCCTTCTTGATGAAGTAACGCAGCATCGCCTCGGTGATGACGTAGTCGGCAATGACGCCGTCCTTCATCGGCCGGATGGCAGTGATGTTGCCCGGCGTGCGGCCGATCATCTCGCGCGCCTCGTCGCCCACGGCGACGATGTGGTTGTCATCGCTCACCGCGACGACGCTGGGCTCACGGGCAACTATGCCCTTGCCCTTCACGTAGACGAGGATGTTGGCCGTGCCGAGGTCGATTCCGATCTTCATTGGCTAGTGACTGACGCCCCTTCCGAGACACGCTCGATCTGTGCGCCGAGATCGAGGAACTTGCCTTCGATGTTCTCATACCCACGTCGAACGTGGTGCGCGCCATGGATGACGCTGGTTCCTTTAGCTGCCAGGGCGCCGAGGATGAGCGACGCACCGGCGCGCAGATCGCCCATCTCTACCTCGCCGCCCGTAAGCACTGATGGTCCGTGAATCGAGGCGTGCTGCTCGTCGTGCAGCTCGACGCTCGCGCCGAGGCCGCGCAGCTCCGACAACCACTCGAGACGATCCTCGAAGATCGTCTCGTGCAGCCGGCTGGTGCCGTTGGCCTGTGTGAGCAGGACGGAGGTCGGCGACTGCAGATCGGTCGCCAGGCCGGGGTACGGCGCCGTCTCGATGTCGCGTGGCTTGAGCAGCTCGCGCGTGCGCGCCGTCGCAGTGGACCTCGATCGTGTCGCGCCCGCAGGCAATCGGCACTCCGATGTCCGATACGACATCGAGGAAAGCGCCGAGGTGCTCGCACGGGGCCTTCTCGATCACCATGTCGCCACCGGTCACGGCCGCCGCGACAACGAACGTGCCGGCCTCGATCCGATCGGGCACGACGCGATGCTCGGCGCCGCGCAACCGGCGCTGGCCCTCGATCTCGATCGTGTCCGGCGCGGTGCGCTCGATCTCGGCGCCCATCTTCTGGAGCAGCGCGATGAGGTCGTCGACCTCAGGCTCGCGAGCGGCCGGTTTGATCACCGTGTGGCCGTCAGCCAGCACGGCGGCCAGGATCGCGTTCTCGGTGCCCATCACGGTGACCATCGGGAAGTCGATGCGCGAGCCACGCAGCCGGCCGGCCGTGCGCGCGAAGTAGTAGCCATTGCGATATTCGATCTCGGCGCCCATGGCACGCATCGCGTCGACGTGCAGGTTGACCGGCCGGCGGCCGATCCGGTCACCACCCGGGTTGCTCATGATCACGCGCCCGAAACGCGACAGCAGCGGACCAAGCAGGATGAAGCTGGCACGCATCTTGGCCGCGGCCTCGAGCGGCACGAACAGCCACTCGACATCGCCCGCGGCCACCTCGTACGTGTTCGGCGAGGGATGGTCGACGACGACGCCGAGGTCGCGCAGCACCTCGACCATGACGCGCACGTCCTCGATCTCGGGCACGTTGGTGAACGTGCAGCGCTCGCCGGTCAGCGTCGCGGCGGCGAGCATCTTGAGCGCGGCGTTCTTGCTGCCGCTTATCTGGACCCGCCCATTGAGCGGGCGGCCGCCGGTCACCCGGAATGCCTGGCGCTCAACGGGGAGCTCCTGGTACTCCCAATGGAACCGACGATCAGCCACGGATCAGCCGCGCGAGCGCGGACCCTCGCGGCGGCGGCGCTCGGCGACCCGGATGTGGAGCAGCGCTCGCTGGAGGGACGCGCGGGCGCGGGCCAGGTCGGCCGGCTCCTCGAAGCCCTCGGCAAGGGCGCGCTCCGCCTCGCGCCGCGCCTCCTCGGCACGCTCGAGATCGATCTCCGAGGCCAAGTCGGCCGTCTCGGCCATTACCACGACCTTGTCCGGCCGCACCTGCAGGAAGCCACCGGCGATGGCGAAGAACTCCTCCTCGCCGCCGCGACGGATGCGCAGCTCGCCTACGCCGAGCGTGGTCAGCAGCGGCGCGTGGTGCGGCAGCACACCCAGCTCGCCTTCGATTCCCGGGCAGACGACCGAGTCGACCTGCTCGCTGAATACCTGGCGTTCGGGGGTGACGATCTCGAGCAGGAGGGGCATGTCAGTCGGCGAGCTTCTTGGCGTTCTCGCGAACGTCGTCCATCGTGCCGGCGAGGAAGAAGGCCTGCTCGGGCAGGTCATCGGCCTTGCCGTCGAGGATCTCCTTGAAGCTGGCCACCGTGTCCCGGATGGCGACGTAGCGGCCCTCGCGACCGGTGAAGATCTGGGCGACGAAGAACGGCTGGCTCATGAAGCGCTGCAGGCGCCGCGCGCGGGCGACGGTCTGCTTCTGCTCCTCGGACAGCTCGTCGATGCCGAGGATGGCGATGATGTCCTGCAGGTCGCGGTACGCCTGAAGCAGGCGCTGCGTCTCGCGTGCGACCTCGTAGTGCTCGGTGCCGACGACGTTCGGATCGAGCACGCGCGACGTGGAAGTGAGCGGGTCGACCGCCGGGTAGATGCCCAGCTCGGTCAGGTAGCGCTCGAGCCGGATCGACGAGTCGAGGTGACCGAACGCCGTCGCCGGCGCAGGGTCGGTGTAGTCGTCGGCGGGCACGAAGATCGCCTGGAGCGAGGTGATCGAGCCGGTCTTGGTCGACGTGATGCGCTCCTGCAGGCCGGCCATCTCGGTCGCCAGGTTGGGCTGGTAGCCCACCGCCGACGGCATTCGGCCGAGCAGCGCCGACACCTCGGAGCCGGCCTGGGTGAAGCGGAAGATGTTGTCGATGAAGAGCAGCACGTCGCGGCCCTCGTCGCGGAAGAACTCGGCGAACGTCAGGCCGGTCAGTCCGACGCGCAGCCGGGCGCCGGGCGGCTCGTTCATCTGGCCGAAGGCCATCACGGTCTTCTCGATGACGCCCGACTCGGTCATCTCGTGGAGCAGGTCGTTGCCCTCGCGCGAGCGCTCGCCGACGCCGGCGAAGACGGAGTAGCCGCCGTGCTCCTCGGCCACGTTGCGGATGAGCTCCTGGATGATGACCGTCTTGCCCACGCCGGCGCCGCCGAAGACGCCGACCTTGCCGCCCTTGGCGAACGGGGCGATCAGGTCGATCACCTTGAGGCCCGTCTCGAACACCTCGGTCGCGGTGGTCTGCTCCTCGAACTTGGGCGCGGCGCGATGGATCGGGTAGCGCTCGGTCGCTTCGACCGGTCCCTTCTCGTCGATCGGCTGGCCGAGCACGTTGAACACGCGGCCGAGCGTGGCCGGGCCGACCGGCACGGAGATCGGAGCGCCGGTGTCGACCGCCTCGGTGCCGCGTGCCAGTCCATCGGTCGTGGTCATCGCCACCGTGCGCACCCAGTTGTTGCCAAGGTGCTGCTGGACCTCGCACACGAGCGGATCGTCGCCCTCGCGCTGGATCTCGACGGCATTGAAGATCGCCGGCAGCGTGCCGGCCGGGAACTCGATGTCGACGACGGGGCCGGTGATCGCGATCACGCGTCCGTTGGTTGGTGCGGCTACAGCCATGGTGGTGTCGATCCTCCTTTGCGATCAGGACGCGTTGGCGCCGGTCGCGATTTCGATCATCTCGCGGGTGATGTTCGCCTGGCGAACCTTGTTGTAGGTGAGAGTCAGGTCCTCGATCAGCTCCTGCGCGTTCTCGGTCGCGTTCTTCATCGCCACCATGCGCGCCGACTGCTCGCTCGCGGTCAGCTCCAGCACGGCCTGGAAGACGCGCGTCGCCACGTAGCGCGGCAGCAGCTGGCGGAGCACCGCATCGGGATCCGGCTCGAAGATGAACTGGCGGCCGGGGATGCCCTCGTCGACGTCGTCGGCCGGCTCGACCGGCAGCAGCCGATCGACAACCGGACGCTGCGCGAGCGTCGAGATGAAGCGCGGGTAGATCAGGTCGATGCTCGAGTACGTGCCGGCCAGGTAGTCGTCGGTCAGCAGCCGCGCCAGCGGAATGACCGTCGCGAACGTAGGCCGGTCGCCGAAGCCATCGAACGTGGCCGCGATCGGCACGTGAGCGCGGCGCATCGCCGCGTGACCCTTGCGGCCCACTGTGACCACCTTCAGGTCGGCCTCGTGCTGGGTGATCTGCTCGGCCGCGAAGCGGATGGTGTTGGTGTTGAGCGAGCCGGCCAGGCCGCGGTCGGTGGTCAGCAGCACGATCAGGCGCGTGCCGCCGCTCGCGCTGGGCGAGCAGCGGGTGCTCGTCCTCGCCGAGCACGGCCGCGAGGTCGGCCAGGACCTCGTCGATCTTGTCCGCGTACGGCCGCGACTGGAGCGTCGCGTCCTGGGCGCGCTTGAGCTTCGAGGCAGCGACGAACTGCATCGCCCGCGTGATCTGCTTGATGTTGCGCACCGACGCGATGCGGCGTCGGATCTCGCGCTGGCTGGGCACTTGCGGCTAGCTCCTCGTCGACCTCAGGCCGCTCAGGCCGAGAACGTCTGCTTGAACGCCTCGGTCGCCTCGCGCAGGCCGTCGACGATCTCGTCGGTCAGCCCGCGCTTGTCGCCGAGGGTCTTGAGCAGGTCGGCCTGCTCGGCCTCCAGGAAGCGGTAGAAGCGCTGCTCGAAGTCGCGCACCTTGGGTGTCGGCACGTCGTCGAGATAGCCGTTGGTGACGACCCACAGGATGGCGACCTGCTTCTCGACCGGGAGCGGCTCGTACTGCGGCTGCTTGAGCACCTCGGACGTCTTCTCGCCGCGCGTCAGCTGGTCGCGCGTGGCCTTGTCGAGGTCGGACGCGAACTGGGCGAACGCGGCCAGCTCGCGGTACTGCGCGAGGTCGAGCTTGAGCGGACCGGCGACCTTGCGCATCGCCTTGGTCTGGGCGGCCGAGCCCACGCGCGACACCGAGATGCCGACGTTGAGCCCGGGCGCTGGCCGGCGTTGAACAGGTCCGACTCGAGGTAGATCTGGCCGTCGGTGATCGAGATCACGTTGGTCGGGATGTACGCCGACACGTCGTTGGCCTGCGTCTCGATCACGGGCAGCGCGGTCAGCGAGCCGCCGCCGTTGTCCTCGTTGAGACGCGCGGCGCGCTCGAGCAGCCGGCTGTGGAGGTAGAAGACGTCGCCCGGATATGCCTCGCGGCCGGGCGGGCGGCGCAGCAGAAGCGACATCTCGCGGTACGCCCAGGCGTGCTTGGTCAGGTCGTCGTAGACGCACAGCGCGTCCTTGACCAGCTGCCGTCGAGCTGGACGCCGTTCTCCATGATCTCCTCGCCGATCGCCGCGCCGGCGTACGGCGCGAGGTACTGGACCGGGGCGGGATCCTCGGCGCCGGCGACGACGACGATGGTGTGCTCCATCGCGCCGTACTGCTCGAGCACGGCCACGGTCTTGGCCACGGTCGACAGCTTCTGGCCGATGGCGACGTAGATGCAGACCAGGCCCTTGCCCTTCTGGTTGATGATCGTGTCGATGGCGATCGCCGTCTTGCCCGTCTGGCGGTCGCCGATGATCAGCTCGCGCTGGCCGCGGCCGATCGGGATCAGCGCGTCGATCGCCTTGATGCCGGTCTGGACCGGCGTGTCGACGCTCTTGCGCTTGATGACGCCGGGCGCGATGCGCTCGACCGGGCGCCTGCCACTGGCCGCGATCGGGCCCTTGTCGTCGAGCGGGACGCCGAGCGGGTTCGACGACGCGGCCGATGAGCGCCTGGCCGACCGGCACCTCGACCACGCTGCCGGTGGTCTTGACCTGGTCGCCTTCCTTGATCTGCTTGTAGTCGCCCAGGATGACCGCGCCGACCGTCTCCTCCTCGAGGTTGAGGGCCATGCCCATCACGCCGCCGGGGAACTCGAGCAGCTCCGATGCCAGCGCGCCCGACAGACCGTAGACCTGGGCGATGCCGTCGCCGACCTCGACCACGGTGCCGACCGAGCGTGTCTCGACGCTGGCATCGAACTGGTCGATGGCCGACTTCAGGATGGTCGTGATGTCTTCGGATCGGATGGCCATCGGTTACTCCCGGGTTGCTGGCGAAGTGAACGGTTGGGTATCTGTCATGGGGTCAGCGCGCCGCTTTCGAGGCGCGAACGAAGGCGTTCGAGACGACCGCGGACGCTGCCGTCGATGAGCAGGTCGCCGACACGCAGCTGAACGCCGCCGAGCAGTGTGGGATCGACGTGCAGCTCGAGCTCGACCTTGTCACTGGTCATCTTCTCGAGGTGCGCGCGGATCGCGGCAACCTCTGCAGGCTGCAGCTCGAGCGCGCTCGTCGCGGACGCCTCGACGATGCCGGCGCGCTTGTTGTACAGACGGCGGAACTCGCGCGCGATGTTCGGCAGCGCCTCGACCCGCCGGCGACGGAGCAACAGCGCGACAAGGTTGGACATCTGCGGCAGGACGCGGTCGCCGAGCGCCCCGACGAGCGCCGGCGCGGCGCGTCTCGAGCGGCACCTGGGGATCCTCGAGTCGGCGCACGAGGGACGCATCGGAAGTGGCACGGCCGAGCTCGGTCAGCTCGAACAGCCACTCGTCGACGTTGTCGTCACGCAGCGCCAGCTCGAAGGCTGCCTCCGCGTAACGACGCGCGACGGTCCCGGTGCGCGGCATCGTGGGCTAGTTCCTTGCCTGCGGTGACGTTCCGCCGGGACCGATCTGGCTCAGGAACTCATCGACCAGGCGTCGCTCGCGCTGGTCGTTCATCGTCTCGCCGACGACGCGGCCGGCAGCCAGCAACGCCAGCTCGGCGACCTGGGCACGAACCTCGGCCAGGGCCCGATCGCGCTCGGAAGCGATGTCCGCCGTTGCGCGTTCACGCAGCTGCTCGACCTGTGCCCGAGTCTCGGCCAGGTCGCGCTCGCGGTTCTCGTCAGCCACGCGCTGGGCGCGACTGAGGATCTCCTCCGCTTCCTGGCGCGCTTCGGTAAGCACGGCCAGCCGCTCGGTAGCGGCCTGCTCGCGTTCGACCCGCGCCTGATCGGCGTCCCTGAGGCCCTGCTCGATGCGCGAGCGGCGCTCCTCGAGGATGCCCCCGATGCGCCGGAAGGCGATCAGGTAGACGATGACCAGGAACAGCAGGAACGAACCCGCCTGGGCAATGATCCAGAACACGTTGATCTGGAACTCGGTCTCGTGCTCGGCTTGGGCGAGTACCTGGCCGAACGCGTCAAGCGTCGGTCCAGCGACGGCTAGGAAGTCCACGATCGACTACTCGGCTCGCGCGATCAGGCGCCGCCGAGGAAGATGACCAGCAGGCCGACGACGACGGCGAGCACGCCGAGGCCTTCGGCGAACGCGGCACCGATGATGAACGTGCCGCGGATCTGGGCCGCTGCGTCAGGGTTGCGTCCGATAGCGGCGGTCGACATGCCGGTCAGGATGCCGATGCCGATGCCCGGGCCGATAACGCCCAGCGCGGCGAGGCCGGCGCCAATCATTTCCATTTCGCGTGTTTACCTCCCTGGTGCCCGGCGTGCGGCCGAGCTCGTTTCATGGGTCCTGGATAGCTGCCAGCAGATTGGCTGGCTCAATGCGCCGCGGCGGTCTGTCCGCCGGGCAGAGGCGGTCCGATATTCCCCTCGGGAACGTCGTCATGCTCCTCGTGACTGTCGTGACGCTCGATGGCGATGATAGTGAACATCAGCGTCAGGACCGAGAAGATGAGTGCCTGCATGAAGTTGAGCAGGACTTCGAGGCCGAGCATCGCGACCGGGATGACGGCAATCGTGAGGGCGATGATCACGCCCAGCGCGACCTCACCACCGTAGATGTTGCCGAAGAGTCGCATCGCCAGCGTGACCGGCTTGATGAACTCGAGCAGGAATTCGATCACGCCCACGAAAAGCGCGATCAGACCCGCGCTGAAGCCCTCCTCGCGGAAGGCGCGCAGGCTGAAGAACTTGCCCAGGTAGCCACCTACGCCGAGCGCTCGCACGCCCTCGATGTGGAACATGAAGAAGGCGAACAGGGCGAGGCCGAAGGTGACGTTGACGTCGCTGGTCGGCGCACGCAGCTCGTGCAGGCGACCGACGCCGGGCACCAGTCCGCTCCAGTTGCTGAGCAGGATGAACAGGAACAGCGCGGCGAAGACCGGCACGTACTTGCGCGCCTTGGGTCCGCCAAGCGAGGTGGCGAAGTTGGCCAGCCCCTCGTAGACGTATTCGATCGCGTTCTGTCTGCCTGTCGGCGACACCTTTATGCCGCGTGACAGCAGGAAGGCGAGGACGATGATGATGATCATCACGATCCAGCCGGTGAAAAGCGTGTTGGTGACCGTGATGTCCCACGTCAGGAGGTCGGTCGAGGGCGGCGTGTCGGGCGTCGGGTCGAAGATCACGATCGGCGCCGGAAGCTCGATGTTCGCGCCGATCATTCCGTCGGTTGGGTACTGGTAGGGGTCGTCGGGGTGCCCGGGCGGGAAGGGCGGGAAGAAGATGGCCGCGGCGACCTGGAGGGCGAAGATTGCCGCTACGGCGAGCAGCACTTTCGGCCAGATCTTGCTTGGCTTGGGGCCTGCGATCGAACCGGCCGCTTCGACGACATCACTGCCCATATCCGGGCCAAGCGCATCTTGCATGCGCTGTTCGGCCTCGGTCGGGCCATCCTGGGGCGTGGGTGGTCGCACGGGCGAGTTCTGCCCGTCCTGCGGCGACGTGTCTGTCACTCTCTCCCTGTCCGGCGCGTTCGCTGGGCGCCGCTGTCAGTGGTTATGACCTGTTCGGTGTTTCCGGCCCCGCTCGCTATTCGAACCGAGCCAGGAAGCGGACTATCAACCGATATACGCCCACTCCGCCGAGGCCGAAGCCGGCGAGCATCCCCACCACTGCCAGGAGGGGAAGCGTTCCCAGGCGTTGATCGAGCCAGTAGCCCGACAGCACACCGAGCAGGGTCGTGACCAACAGGACGATCGCGATCTCTGAGAAGAGAGCGAGGTAGGCACTCGCCCGGCCAAAGTCGTTCACCTGCAACTCGGTAGCGCCGGAAGTATAGCAGCGCTCAGGTGCCACTCCCCGCCGGGCCAATATCGCTCGGCTCGTCCGGGTAGCTGCTTCGATCGAGCGCTTCCTGGGCGCGTCGGGTGAGCAGATAGAGCACGATCCCGGCCAGCAGCACGACGATCAGGAAGACCGAGATCTGGCCCTGGCCGGAGAGCACCACGCTGAGCACGGCAAGCACGATGCAGATGGCGTAGATCATCAGCACCGCCTGGCGGTGAGTGAGGCCCAGGTCGAGCAACCGGTGATGGAAATGGCCGCGATCGGCATCGAACGGTGAGCGGCCCTGGGAGACGCGGCGGATGATGATCCAGAACGTGTCGATGATCGGCACACCGAGCACGAGCAGTGCCACCGCGAGCTTGGCCGTGCCGAGCACCGACAGCACCGCCAGGGCATAGCCCACGGCAAACACGCCGGCCGTACCGATGAACACTCGCGCCGGGTGGAAGTTGTACGGCAGGAAGCCGAGCAGCGAGCCGGCGAGCAGGGCGCACAGCATCGCGACGACGGGCTGGACCGGCGCCGACACGAGCGAGATGACGCCCAGCGTGGTCACGGCGATCAACGAGATGCCGGCCAGCAGGCCGTCCAGCCCGTCGATGAAGTTGACGCTGTTGAGCATTCCCACGATCCACAACGTCGTCACCGCGACCGCCGCGGCAGTGCCGATCGCCGGGTCGATCAACACGATCGGCTCGCCGAACGGGTTGGGCAGTCGCTCGATGAGCACGCCACCGGCGAGGGCGATGCCGGCGAGCACGAACTGGGCCACGAACTGCCAACGCGCCTTGAGCTGATACCGATCGTCGACATAGCCAAAGATCGCGCCCACGGCAACGCCAACGAACAACGCGGCGACCTCGGTAGTGCGCACCGGCCGGCCGGGAAGGGTCATGCCCAGCAGCTGATTGGCCAGCAGGCCCAGCGCACCGACACCCACGAAGGCAGTAGCCACCGCGAGGCCACCGGTGCGTGGGATGGGCCGGCTGTGGACGCGGCGCTCGTCGTTGGGTACGTCGATCGCCCCAAGCCGCCCGGCGTATCTGATGGTCAGTGGCGTCAGGATGAAGCTGACCAGGGCCGCCCCGGCCAGTGCGGCAAGAATGAACGGGAGCGCGTCGAGAGCGTCCTGGCTCACTCCTTGGGCAGACCCGGCACGGGGAACCGGGCGCAGATCTCGCGCACCTGGGCCGCCAGGCTGGACAGTGCCTGCTGATCGTCGCGCTGCTCGAGCGCGCTGACCGTCAGCTCGCCCACCAACCGCATCTCATCCAGCCCGAACCCGCGCGTGGTCGTGGCCGGCGTGCCGACCCGAATTCCGGACGACGTGTTGGGCGGCAGCGGATCGAACGGGATCGCGTTCTTGTTGACCGTGATGCCGATGCTGTCGAGGAGCGTCTCCGCCTCGCGACCGGTGACGCCGAGCGGCGTGACGTCGACGAGCATCAGGTGGTTGTCCGTGCCACCCGATACGACCTTCGCGCCACGCTCGGCGAGCGTCGCTGCCAGGAGCTTGGCGTTGTCCAATGTGAGCTGCATGTCGTCGCGGAACTCGTCAGTGTTGGCCAGCTTCAACGCCACTGCCTTGGCCGCGATGACGTGCATCAGCGGGCCGCCCTGCAAGCCAGGGAAGACTGTCTTGTCGACCTGCTTGCCGAGCTCCTCCTTCGAAAAGACGAGCCCGCCGCGCGGTCCGCGCAGCGTCTTGTGCGTCGTGGTCGTGACCAGGTCGGCGTGCGGGAAGGGGCTCGGGTGAAGGCCCGCCGCGACTAGTCCGGCGATGTGCGCCATGTCGACGAACAGCAGCGCGTCGACCGAGCGTGCGATCTGGCCGAGCCGCTCGAAGTCGATCGTGCGCGGATACGCGCTCGCTCCGGCGACGATCATCTTGGGCCGGACCTCGGCCGCCTGACGCTCGAGCGCGTCGTAGTCGATCTGCGCGTCTTCCTCGCGCACTCCGTAGGCATGGATCTCGAACCATTTGCCCGAGAAGTTGACCGGCGAGCCGTGCGTCAGGTGGCCGCCGTGGGCCAGGTTCATACCCAGCACGCGATCGCCGAAGCTGAGCACCGACATGTACGCGGCCATGTTTGCCTGGGCTCCGGAATGGGGCTGCACATTGACGTGCTCGGCACCGGGAAAGAGCGCCAGGGCGCGCTGCTGCGCGAGCCGCTCGGCCTCGTCGACGAACTCGCAGCCACCGTAGTAGCGCTTGCCGGGCAGGCCCTCGGCGTACTTGTTGGTCAGCCACGAGCCCTGCGCCTCGAGGACCGCCGCAAAGGCGTAGTTCTCGCTGGCGATCAGCTCAATATTCCAGCGTTGGCGCTCGCGCTCCGAGATCATCGCCGACCACAGCTCGGGATCGACCTGGGACAGGGGCGCCCACGCGGCGCGGGCAGGGGTGATGACGCTCACGGTCCGACTCCCAGGGCTGCCAAACACGGCCACAAGTGATTGATGCTCAGCCCGAAGTTTAGCCCCGACCGAGAGCCGCGGCGATCGCCCGCGCATTGATGGCGCCTTCGCGCAGCACGCGCGGCTCGTCGGCGGAGATGCTGCAATCGACAACCGTCGAAGGCACTCCGCCGCGCACCGGCCCATCGTCGACGATGAGCGCCACTTCCTCGCCGAGCGTCGCGGAGACGAGCGCGGCTGTCGTCGCGTCGGGCTCACCGCTGATGTTCGCCGAGCTGGCGGCGAGCGGGCCGAGCAGGCGCGCGAGCCGACGCGGCACGTCGTGGTCGGGCAGGCGCAGGCCGAGCGTCGGCCGGCCGCCGCCGAGCAGCTCGGGCAGGTCGACGTCCGGGCGCCGGTCGAGGACGAGCGTCAGACCGCCTGGCCAGAACGCCTCGGCGAGCTGCTCGGCGGCTTCGGTCAGCAGCGCCACGGCGCGGACCTGCTCGAGTGAGTCGACGAGCAGCTGGATGCCTTTCTCGGTCGAGCGCTGCTTGGCCGCCACGAGCCGTTCGACAGACGCCGCGAGCGGCAGCGCGGCGAGGCCGTAGACGGTCTCGGTCGGAATTGCCACGATTGCGCCCGAACGAAGGGCGGCCGCGGCGAGCTCGATGGCGTCCGCGTCGGCCGTCGCGATGACTCGGCTCATGCGGGCCGGCTGACGATTGCCACGCGCGGCCGAGCCGGCGAGATCGTTGCGGATTTGTACTTGCCAGCCGGGCAGCGCCCGCGTCGCGGCCGCTTCGACCGAGGCTTCCTGCTCGGCGCCAATCTCGAGCAGTGCCTCTCCCCTCTCGGCGAGAGCGTCGGGCAGCTCGGTCAGCAGCCGCTCGATGATCGCCAGCCCGTCGGCGCCGCCGTCGAGCGCGGCGACCGGCTCGAAGCTGGCCGCGACGGGCAGTGTCGGGACCACGCCGCTCGGGATGTAGGGCAGGTTGGTCACGATCAGATCGGCCGCGGCGAGCTCGTCGCCGAGCTTGTGATCGACAGTCAAGGCAGTCAGGTCGGCCAATGCAAAGTCGATCTGGTCGGCGACCCCGTGGCCGACGGCGTTCTCGACGGCCAGTGCCAAAGCGTCGGCCGAGGAATCGGTCCCCCGAAAGCGAACATCCTTGCCGTAGCCGCGGCGCCGGCACTCAACGGCCAGGGCAACGCAGATCGCGCCGCTGCCGGTGCCCACGTCCCACACCAGAAGCGCCGCGCTCGTCACTCGGGCGCGGCTCGTCGACCAGCAGATGCTTGATCCGCTCGAGACCGAGATCGACGAGCACCTCCGTCTCCGGCCGCGGGATGAGCGCGCGCGGATCGACGGTCAACGCGATGCCGTAGAACTCCTTGATTCCGCGGATGTAGGCGACCGGCTCGCCCCGCGCGCGGCGTTCGACCAGCTCCCGAAAGCGGTCCGCCTGGCCGTCGCTGACAACTGCCTCCGGCGCGGCCAGGAGCGTGGTGCGGCCGGCGCTGACCGCGTGTCCGAGCAGCAGCTCGGCGTCCAGGCGGGGCGTCTCAGAGCCACTCCGCTCAAGCGTCTCGGCCCGCTTCGTGGAGCAGATCACCAACAGTGCTCAGAGTCGTACGACCACGTCCATCTCGCCCGACCGACGAAGCACCTCGACCGAGACCTTGCTGCCGGATCCGCCAACCGCGATGTCGACGAGCGCCTCACCGACGCGCAGGTTGTGGATGCGCAGACCGGGCAGCCAGTCGGGCAGCGATGGGCGGCGCAACTCGAGCGTCCGCTCCTGCGAGTCGGGGCGCATGCCGAGCGTGGAGCTGATGAGGTGGAACAGTGAGCCGGCGGCCCACGCCTGGGGCGAGCACGCCACCGGGTACGGCACGGGCAGCGGCGACGTCGTTCGGTCGAATCCGCAGAACAGCTCCGGCAGCCGCGAATCGCGAAAATGCGTCGTCGCCTCGAGCATCGCGCCGGCAACCCTGCGCGCCTCTTCGACCATCCCGTAGCGAGAGAAGCCGGCGGCGCAGATGGCGTTGTCGTGCGGCCAGATCGTGCCAAGGTGGTAGCCGATCGGGTTGTAGCCGATCATCTCGCTCGAAAGCGTGCGGATGCCCCAGCCGCTCCACAACGGTCCATCGGTCATTACGCGGGCCACGCTCGCCGCTCGCTCGGGACTGGCGATGCCCGACCACAGCGCGTGACCAGCGTTCGAGGCGATGCCGTCGACCATCTCTTTCTCGCCATCGAGCGCGATTGCGTATGTGCCGGCGTCGGCCATCCAGAACGCCTGTTCGAAATTGGCTCGCAGCGCTTCGGCCGCCGCTTCCTGGCGTTCCGCGAGCGCGCTGTCGCCGCGCTGACGGGCGAGTCGCGCGAGGCCGCGGCGGGCAGCGTAGACGTAGCCCTGGACCTCGACCAGCGCGATCGGGCCGTCGGCGATGTCGCCATTGCGGCCGCCGGATCGAGTCACCCGAGTCCTTCCAGCCCTGGTTGGCCAGCCCGCGGCGCGACAGCCGCTCGTACTCGACGAAGCCGTCGCCATCAACATCGCCGAACTCGTCGATCCAGTTGAGCGCGGCGAGGGCATTCGGCCACAGCCGGTCGACCAGCTCCGCGTCGCCCGTCCAGCGTTCGTACTCGTCGAGCAGCATCAGCCACAGGGGCGTCGCGTCGACAGTGCCGTAGTACGGCGTGTGCGGGATCTCGCCGGTCCGGGCGAGCTCGCCGGTGCGCAGCTCGTGCAGGATCTTGCCCGGCTGGGCGTCACGCAACTCGTCGATCTCGGTCGCCTGCAGACGGGCCAGGATCGGTCAGTGTCGATTGCGCCACCTGCGGCCGAACGGACAGCAGCTGCAGGCTGGTGATGATCGAGTCGCGGCCGAAGAGGCACGAGAACCACGGAACGCCGGCGGCGACGTAGCGCTCGCCGTCCTCCGGGCCGGAGTTGACGAGCAGTCGGAGGTCGGCGCTCGCCCGTCCGAGTGCGCGCTGGGCAAACATGTTGCTCGTCTCGATCGCTGACGACGACTGGCGCCACGCGCGGTGCATTGCCTGCGGCTCCGTCGCAGAGATGAGCGGCGCGGCCGATTCCTCGGCTGCATCGCGCGGCGGCTGGCTGGCGTCATCGTCTGACTCGCTCCAGATCGATATCGAAACCGACTCGCTGGCACCCGGGCCGAGTGTCCAGTCCGCCTCGAGGGTCACTTCGCCGTGTGGCTCGACCTCGATCGCCGTCATCGGCGGAGCGATCGCCACGTGCGTCCGCCGGACGATGCCGTCCAGACCGCGGTAGGCGAACGACAGGCGACCGGCGTCGACCCGGTTGGCGAGGCGCTCGCCACGGCCGTCGCGAACGAGTCCGCGCAACTCGAAGATGTCGGCGAAGTCGGCGTCGAACCGGAGGGTGAGCCGCGCACGCTCGGGGGCCATCGTGTAGTTGGTGACCGTCACGGTCTCGGCAAAGCCACTCGCCGCCAAGCGGTCGCGGACGATGCCCAGTGACTGGCGACGCAGCACGGCCTCGGAGCCGTCCACTTCGCGCATCGACGAGCTGACCATGTCCGGATTGGTCAGCCTGATCGAGCTGTGATAGCCCGCGGCCGGGCCGGCGCGCAGTATCACCGGGCGCAGACCATTGAGTTGCAGGTCGTAGGTTGACAGCATGCGAGTGTCGCCATCGAACAGGCCGAGGCCGCGGCCGTCCGGCCGTACGTCCCCGCGGGCATCGCTGAGCATGAACATGTTCTCGTGCTTGAGTACATGCACGCCGGTCAGGTCGGTCGCCCGGACGACGGCCGGGGCGAGGGCGGCGATGCCGTGCTCGGGCTCGAAGATGTCCTCGAGCGTGCTCGTCGCGGCCGCCCGGGCGAGTGCTTCGGTCAGCTTCTCGCATCCTGGGTCATGCCCCTGTGTCCACCTCGCCGAGTCGCTCTGCCTGGTCGACGGCGATCAGCTCATCGAGCAATCGGTCGAGATCTCCATCGAGCACGTTGGGCAGATTGTGCAGGTCGACGCCGATTCTGTGGTCCGTTACCCGGTCCTGCGGAAAGTTGTAGGTCCGGATCTTCTCCGACCGGTCACCCGAGCCGACCATCCCCCGGCGCGCCTCGGCCTCTGCTTCGTGGGCCTTGCTCTGCTCGAGCTCGAGCAGCCGTGCGCGCAGAACTGACATCGCCTTGGCCTTGTTCTTGTGCTGGCTCTTCTCGTCCTGGATGGCCACCACCAGGCCGGTCGGGACGTGCGTGATGCGCACCGCCGAGTCGGTCGTGTTCACGCTCTGGCCGCCAGGGCCCTGCGAGCGGTAGACATCGATGCGCAGGTCCTTCTCGTCGATCTGCGATCTCGACCTCGTCGGCCTCGGCAAGCACAGCGACGGTCGCGGTCGAGGTGTGGATGCGGCCGCTTGATTCCGTCTCCGGCACGCGCTGAACGCGGTGCGTGCCGCCCTCGTACTTGAGGCGGCTGTAGGCGCCCTGGCCGCGTACCTCGAAGATCGCCTCGCGCATGCCACCGATTCCAGTGTCGTTGGCCGAGATCAGCTCCGTCTGCCAGCGCCGACGCTCGGCGTAGCGCTGGTACATCCGGAACAGCTGCGCAGCGAAAAGCGCGGATTCCTCGCCGCCGGCCGCGGCGCGGATCTCGACGATGACGTTCTTGTCGTCGTTCGGGTCGCGCGGCAAGAGCAGGACGCGCAGCTCGGCCATGAGGCTCCGTCTCGCGCCGCTCGAGCTCGTCCACGATCTGGTTGGCCATGTCATGGATCTCAGGATCAGATTCGGAGTCGCGGTCGTGCCGCGCACGCTCGAGCTGGGTCCGCGTGTCACGCCACTGGCGGTACTTGTCGACGACGGGTGAGATCTGGGCCTGCTCGCGTCCCAGCTTTCGCTGCCGGTCGGGATCGGTGGCGATCTCCGGCTCCGACCATTCCGCCTCGATCTCGGTCAGTCGCCGCTCGAGCGCCTCGAGGCGCTCTTCGAAGCTCATTGCGCCAGTTGGTCGGGTGCCGACTCCGTGGCGGCCGCGGCCGGGATAGGCCTCCGCGGCGGGTCCCAGCTGCCGGCCGGCGGCTCCTCCCCGTTCGCCGCCAATGCCTCCCGCATCGACGCGATGGCGACCTCGATCATCGAGTCGTCTGGCTGCTTGGTGGTGATCGCCTGCAGCCAGATGCCGGGCAGGAAAAGCCACCTGATCCACCACCGGTGCCGGTGGCGAGCGCCGATGCGGAGGATCTCGTAGGCGAGCGAAGCAATCACCGGCACGAGCAGGATGCGGCCGACGATGCTGACGAGCAGGTTCTGCCCGGCCAGCAGGCTGAACATCAGGATGCTCAGGATGATGAAGATGACCAGGAACTCCGTACCGCAGCGCTGATGCGCGGTGGGGTAATGGCGAACATGATCGAGATCAAGCGGATCCTCGTGCTCCAGCGCGTGGATCGTCATGTGCTCGGCGCCGTGGTACTGGAACACGCGCCTGATCTCGGCCGATCTGCTGACCAGCAGCAGGTAGCCGACGAAGATGACGACTCGAATCAGTCCCTCGATCAGGTGCTCGATGACCGTCTGTCCGGGACCGATAGTCGCCTGCGCCGTGAGGCTGGCCAGGAACAACGGCAGCAGCACGAACAAACCGACGGCAAGGCCGACCGTGAACAACAACGTCAGCGCGATGGCGCCCTTGCCCATCTCCTGGCCGACGCCCTGGGCCTGGACGGAGCCCGAGCGCATCAGCCATTTGGTGCCGATGACGAGCGTCTCGTACAGCACGACCAGGCCGCGGAAGAACGGCGCGCGGGCGAAACGGCTGCGGTGCAGGACCGAGTTGAGCGGCTCGGCGGTGGCGACGATCGAGCCATCTGGATGGCGCAGCGCCACGCCGATCGAGGTCCGACCGCGCATCAGCACGCCCTCGAGCAGCGCCTGACCGCCGAAGTCAGTACGTGCCATTGATCAAGTCTACGGGTGTGGCGCGCCGGTCAGGCGCGGGCCGCGGTAAGCCGGGCTCAGAGTCGCGCCGACCGCTCGAGACGCTTCTGGAAGCGCTCGACCTGGCCGGCAGTGTCGACCATCATCTGCTTGCCGGTGAAGAACGGGTGGCAGTTGGAGCAGATGTCGACGCGCAGCGTCGGCTCCGTCGAGCCGACCTCGAACTCGATGTGGCACGACCCGCAGACGACCTTGGCGCGCTGATACTTGGGATGGATCTCTGGCTTCATGCCGACTCTCCTGCCGAAGGCGCCACTGCCTCGGTCTCGATGCGAACGCGCTTCTTGTCCTTGCGCGCGTGCTCGAATCGCACTCGGCCTTCGACGGTCGCGAAAAGGGTGAAATCGCGGCCGAGATCGGTGCCCGGGCCGGCGAGGAAGGTCATTCCGCGCTGGCGGACGATGATCGAGCCGGCCGTAACCAGCTGGCCGTCTCCGGCCTTGACACCGAGACGCTGGCCAACGCTGTCGCGCCCGTTCTTGGAGCTCGAGCCCGCCTTCTTGTGTGCCATCTCGGTTACTCGTCCTTCTTGGTCGTGGTGCGCTTGGCGCGCGGCTTGGCGGCTGGCTTATCGGCGGACTTGGCCGCCGGCGCCTTGGTCGCCTCAGCGGCGTCCGAGTCGGCCTTGGCCGTATCAGCACCCTTCGGCTTCGTAGTCGTCTTCGCCTTGGCCGTGAGGCGGCCTTGGTCTTGGTTGCCTTTGCTTCGTCCTCAGCCTCGGTCTTGGCAGCGTCCGCGGCCAGTTTGGCGGCCAGCGCCTGGTCAGCAGCAGCCTTGCGCTCGGCCTCCTGCTCGGCGGCCTTGCGAGCCCTGCTCTCCTGCTTCGCCTCAGCGCCGGCCTCATCGGCAGCGCTACGACCGTTGAAGCGGATGTCGGCTACACGGAGAACGGTCTGCTCCTGGCGGTGGCCCTTCTTGACGCGTCGACGCGCCTTGGGCCGGTACTTGAAGACAATGAGCTTCTCGCCACGATCCTGGCGCAACACATCGGCCGTCACCAGCGCCTCGCTCACGAGGGGCGTGCCTACCTGGGCGTCGTCGCCGTCGGCAACGAGCAGCACGCGATCGAAATTGACCGTGTCGCCGGGGGCACCTTCGAGGCGCTCGACGGTCAGCTCGCTGCCAAGCTCGACCCGATATTGCTTCCCGCCGGTTTCAATGACTGCGTACATGGTTCTCCGGAGCGCGCGTTCGTAACTACGTGTGTGGATCTGGGTCCATCCGCGCCGGGCGCTACACGAGGTGTGACGGCGGCGGGCGCGAACGAGAAGGATACACGATGGTGTTCGAAGCCCGCAATGCCGAGGGGTCCGGACGACCACTCGTCAGCGCAGCGTAGGAAGGGCGTTCAGGCAGGGGGCAGAAGATGGTCCCCTTTTCCAAGTCGGCGCTGGGGCCGACGATTGTCGCCCATGCGCACCACTTCCAACGAGAGGCTATGACGGCCAACGATCCGCGCCAGACGCACTACCGCACGCTGATGCTGGCCGAGAACGCCGATAAGGAGATCATCAGCGTCGTCTACCGCAAGCTTGCCCAGCGCTACCACCCCGACATTGACTCGAGCCCTGAAGCGGCTCGACGCATGGCAGAGATCAACGAGGCGTACCAGACGTTGCGCGACGTGGACCGACGCAAGACGTACGACGACTGGCTCGCCAACCGCCGCGACCGGCGGCGTAATGATCGGCTCATTCGAGATCAGGGCGACGTCGCGCTCGGCGAGGCAGGCCCGCCGATCGGGCCGGCGCAGGGCAGCGTGGTCGACTTCGGCCGCTACTCAGGCTGGACGCTGGGCCAGATTCGCCGGCGTGACCCTGAGTTCCTGGAGTGGCTCATGCGCGTCCCGGCGGGCCGGCACGTCCGCGACGAGATCGCCGCGCTGCTTGGCCGGCGCACCGCCTGAGGCTTCGCCTCGCCTCTTACCAGCCGGGTCGCGCGCGCCTGATGCTGATGCTCTGCATCACGCCGAGCCCGACCGCGATGCTGACCAGCGAACCGCCACCGTGGGTGATGAACGGCAACGGGATGCCCGTCACCGGCATCATCCCGGCGACCATCCCGGCGTTGACCAGCATCTGGAAGATGACCATTGCGGCGAGACCGCCGGCGAAGGCCACCCCGAACACGTTCTCCGAACGCCAGCCAATGACCAGGATCCGCCAGATCAAACCGATGAACAGCAGGAAGACAACCATTCCACCGACGAAGCCGAGCTCCTCGAGCAGGACTGCGAAGGCGAAGTCGGTCGACTGGACGGGCAGGAAATCTGCGCCGGTCTGACTGCCATTTGTCAGTCCGCGTCCGAAAAGGCCGCCCGAGCCGATGGCAATCTGAGACTGAATCACCTGGAATCCAGCGCCCTGCGGGTCAGATGCAGGGTCCAGGAAGGACAGGATGCGCTGCTGCTGGTATTCGCGTAGGGAGGACCAACCCACGGGTAAGACGGCGATCACGGCGGCGGCGGCCAGCGCCATCCAACGCAGGCTGGCGCCGCTGATGAAGAGTGCCCCGAGCAGGATCGCCACGAACACCAGGGCCGTGCCAAGGTCGGGCTGGACCATCACCAGCAAGAAGGCAGGTGCAATCAATAGGCCGGCGCCGACGAGCGTCCAGACGCTGCCGATGCTGTCCCCGCGCCGGGCCAGGAACGCGGCGAGCACTGCAATCATGGCCACCTTCGAGAGCTCCGAGAACTGGAAGGTGATGCCGCCGAGCGACACCCAGCGCTGGGCACCGTTGATAGTCACGCCGATGACCAGGGTCATGATCAGCAGACCAATGCTGACCAGGTAGATCGCCCACGCGAACGTGCGCAGCCAGCGATAGTCGAACGCGGCGGCGACGCTGAACGCCACAATCGCGATCGCGAACCACATCAGGCCGCGGGTGAAGGTAGACCCGGGATCGAGCGGGCCACCGGTGCTGTTGGTCCACGCCATCAACAGGCCGATTACGGCCAGCGCCACTGCGAAGAATGCCAACGGGACGTCGAACGACTGCCAGCTGCCCGATTCAGGGCGCGAGACGGCGGCGCTGCCCGGAGCACGCTCGACGCGCATCGTGGTCATCGGTCAGTGCCCGCCGTAGAAATTGCCGCGCTGGAGCAGGTCGGGCCGGGTCAGGTCGACACCCAGGTCGTAGTGGTCCTGGAGGAAGTACTTGACGATCTCGGTCGCCGCGTTGCCCTTGGTGTTCGAGTCATAGGCGAAGGCGACAATCGCCAGCTCGGAGTCGGTCTGCGCGGGATCGCCCGGCTCGCCCGGTCCGAACTGCGGTACGAACGCCGCGAACCATGAGTGGAAGGGCAGCCGGCCCTGGTTGTCGCGCAACCCGAACTCGGCCGTTCCGGTCTTACCGGCCACCACGAGCGGCAGGTCATTGAGGTTGTAGGTGTGACCGCTGGTCACGACCTCACGCGCAGCGAGGCGCATCGTGCGCAACGTGTCCGGGCTTACGCCCAATTGTCGGATCAGCTCGGGCTGGAAGCTGCGCACCACGCTGCCGTCGGGCGCCAGGACGCGGCGCACGATCTGCGGCTTCAACAGCGACCCACCGTTGGCCAGCGCGTTGAACGAGTTGAGCACCTGGAGCGGGGTCGCCGCGTCGTAGCCCTGTCCGATACCGGCTTGGTACACCTCGCCCGGGAAGACATCCTGGCCGAAGACGCTCTGCTTCCATTCGTTGGTCGGGACGATGCCGCGCGCCTCAGCCGGCAGATCGACCCCCGTGCGCTGGCCGAAGCCGAACTCGGTCGCCCAATGGCCCAGGCGATCGATGCCCAGGCCGCCGGCGAGCTGGTAGAAAAACGTGTCGCTTGAGTGTGCAAAGCCACCCGAGATGTCGAGTGGGCCGAATCCGCGGCGATTCCACTCCCAGTACTTGTACGTGCCGATCTCCAGGAAGGGACCCGTTTCGAGCACCGTCGATGGGTCAACCAGCCCGTCTTCGAGCGCGCCGACGGCCGTGACCAGCTTGTATGTCGAGCCCGGCGGGTACTGCTCGCTCAGCGCGAAGTTGACCAGTGGCCGGTTCGGATCCTCGACCAGCGCCTGGTAGTCGGTGTTCGAGATGCCGCGCGCGAAGAGGTTGTTGTCGTAGTTGGGCAGCGAGACGAGAGCAAGAATCTCGCCCGTCTGGGGGTTCATGACGATGACCACGCCGCGCTGCAGGTCGACCACGTCGGTCGCCCAACGGAGTGCTTCCTCGGCTTCCTGCTGGATCTCGACGTCGAGCGTCAGCTCGAGCGATGAGCCGGGCTGCGGATCGTCGACGATCTGCACGGTGCGGAGGACGCGGCCGCCGGCATCTCGTTCGACCTGTTCGGAGCCGTAGGCGCCGCGCAACTCCTCCTCGAACGTCGCCTCGACGCCGGTCTTGCCGATCTGATCGTCGTTCAGGTATCCGACTTCTTCCAGCTCCAGCAGGTCCTCGGCGGTGACTGCGCCGGTGTAGCCGAGGACGTGCGAAACGGCCGCGCCGTACTCGTATTGGCGTCGCTCTTCGACGTCTACCTCGACGCCGGGCAGACCGCGACTCTCCTCGACAATGATGCGCGCGACGTCGCTGGGCACATCTGACGCTATGCGGACGAGCTCGAAACGCAGGCTGGCGTATCGATCGAGCGCCTCGATGATGTCGGTCGCCGGCACGTCGAGCAGCGATGACAGCCGCTCGACGACAGCGTCGCGCTGGCCGAGCGGCAGGTCGGCCGGCCGGATTCGGACCACGTACGAAGGGATGTTGATTGCCAACGGCCGCCCGGCGCGGTCGTAGATCAGGCCACGGGCCGACCTGATCGGTTGTGTCTGCTGACGATTCTCCTCGGCCAGCCCGGCGTAGTAGCCGCCCTGGACGACCTGCAGGTAGAAGAGCCGCGTCGTGAGCAGGCCGACGACGATCGCGATGACCAGTCCGAAAACCGCGAAGCGGGCGCCCAGGCTGAAACGGGGCGGCTCAGGCTGGCCCAGGACGTAGTCGTTCATCGGTTGGGACCTGACCGAGAACTCACCAGCCCACCCGATCGACGGATCCGAAGCGGTGCTCGATTGCCCCGAAAAGCGTGGCCAGAAGGAACGCGACGATGGCGTTCATGAATGCCGCGACGAGCACGACCGTCGGCTGTAGGTCGAACTGGGCGTTTTGGGTGAGCACGAGGACGCCTGCGAGCAGCACGTGGTAGACGCCGGTCAGAAGGATGACCAGCATCACCGACGCGAGCCGCTTGTTTTGGCCGAGCATCCTTGAGGCAAGGATCGCCACCCCGGTGACCAGCAGCAGGGAAACGGTCGCCGCGCCGAGAGGGCGATCCGGAACGAGCATGTCCACCAGCAATCCGCCGACGAAAGCGGCGACGATGCCGTCTTCAACTCCGAACATGATCGTTGCCACCACCGCGACGACCATGACGAGGTCCGCCGTGGCACCGGCGATCGGGATCTCCGGCAGCACGGTTGTCTCGAGCAGAGCCGCGATGAGCGCCGACAGGGCGGCGAAAGGGATGGTCAAAGGTGAACTCGCTGTGGTGACGGCCGACGGCACCGCCGTGACGCGTCAAGATCCGCCGCCAGAGGGAAGTATAGGTCGCCAAGTGTCGTCGACGCTGGTAAACGCCCGTATAACGACCCGACTGGGGCCAAGTGTTTCACGTGAAACTGTGCAACGGCTGTGTTCCACGTGAAACACCCCGGTCTGTGGATAACTTCCTTCCAGGAAGCGAAAGCGCCCGATAACCGGTCGCGCTCAGGATTGGCCTAGTCGTGAGGGCCGCAGCGGAGCGGCTTGGTACCAGCGCGGAGGGGCCTTAACCGATAGAATCTGACCACGTGGATGCGTACCGCCTCGGCAGTTGAGTGGGCGACGTCATCGCCTGCGCGAACCAGAAGGGCGGCGTCGGCAAGACCACCACTGTCATCAATCTCGCGACCTATCTGGCCCTCGAAGGCTGTCGTGTGCTCATTGTCGACCTTGATCCGCAGGGGAACGCCTCGAGTGGGCTCGGCTTTGATCGCTCGACAACAAGCGGGTCCATCTACGACGCGCTCGTCGGCGATGCCGATGCTGCCGGCCTTACTCGCGCGTCCCAGATCGATCGGCTCGCGATCATTCCTTCGGGCCGCGACCTGGCCGGGGCCGAAGTCGAGCTGGTTGGTATCGAGCAGCGCGAGCGTCGCCTCAGGGACGCGCTGGACGGCCTGCGTCGCGACTTCGACTACGTATTCCTCGACTGCCCGCCGGCCGTTGGGCTGTTGACGGTGAATGCCCTGACCGCCTCCGACAGCGTGCTTGTGCCCATCCAGTGCGAGTACTACGCCCTCGAGGGGCTGAGCCAGCTCCTGTCGACCATCGATCTCGTCCGCGACAACCTCAATCCAAGACTGCGCCTCGAGGGAGTGCTGCTGACGATGTACGACGCACGGACCACGTTGTCGGCCGACGTTGCCAGGGAGGTTCGTCGGCACCTGGGCAATCGCGTCTTCCAGACCGTCGTGCCGCGCAGCGTTCGCCTCGCCGAGGCGCCCAGCTACGGCCGACCGATTGCCCGCTACAGCCCCGAATCGCGCGGCGCACAGGCCTACCACGCGCTGGCGCGCGAGATCCTCGATCGAACGGGTCGCACGGTGACGGACAACGATCCAAGGCCGGCCATTGCTCCGGTGCCCGCATGACGGCCGAGCCACGCTCGAACAGTGTCGGATTGGGCCGCGGGCTGGCCGCCCTGATCCCGCAGCGCGAGGAGCAGCGAGCGAGCGTCGAACTGCCCATATCGGCCATCAGCCGCAATCCGTACCAGCCACGCCAGGCCGTCGACCAATCTCAGCTGGAGGCTCTTGCCGCGAGCATCGCCGAGCACGGCGTGCTGCAGCCGGTGCTGGTGACGCAGAGCGCGGGCGGGTATCGACTGATCGCCGGTGAGCGTAGGTTGCGCGCGGCCGAGATGGCCGGTCTGGAGCGGATACCAGCGCTGGTTCGATCGGCCGATGAAGCGGCTCAATTGGCCTGGGCGCTGATCGAGAACCTGCAACGCTCAGATTTGAACGCGCTCGAGGAAGCACATGCCTTTCGCCAGCTGATCGACGAGTTCGGGCTCAGTCACGAGGAAGTCGGCCAGCGCGTCGGTCGATCGCGATCGACGATCGCCAATACGCTTCGATTGCTCGATCTCGACCCGAGTGTCCAGGTCGCGCTGCGGGATGGACAGATCAGTGAGGGCCACGCTCGCGCGCTGGCCGGCCTGGACGATGCCGCACAGCAGGCCGACGGCGTTGCGCAGGTCATAGCGCGTGGCCTGTCGGTGCGACAAACCGAGGAGATGGTGCGCCGGATGCGCACGCAGGACGCGCGGGGCAGCGCTGAGAAGCCAGCCCCGAGTGCCGACGCAGAGCGACTCGAGCGCGGTCTACGCGAGGCGCTCGCGACCAAGGTCACACTCAGCAGCGCCCGCAAAGGAGGACGAATCACAATCGAGTACTACGACGATGAAGATCTGGCGCGCCTTTACGAGCGCCTGACAGGAGCGCCGGCATGACCGATTCGGTGGCACCCAAGGCCCCCGCAAGCACGACCGGGACCAACGGCCGTCGCACGGCCAAGGCGGCCGCTTCGGCGGCGTCTACGTACACCGCCGAGAGCATTCAGGTCCTCGAGGGGCTCGAGGCTGTTCGCAAGCGGCCGGGCATGTACATCGGTTCGACCGACGGCCGCGGCCTCCATCACCTCATCTGGGAAGTCGTCGACAACTCGATCGACGAGGCGATGGCCGGCCACGCCACGCACATCGAGCTGACCATCCTGCCCGACGGGAGCGTGATCGGCCGCGATAACGGCCGTGGCGTACCCGTCGGACGCCACAAGCAAACCGGTCGCGACGCGCTCGAGGTCGTCCATACCGTGCTCCACGCCGGCGGCAAGTTCGGCGGCGGCGGCTACAAGGTGTCGGGCGGCCTGCACGGCGTCGGCGTCAGCGTCGTCAACGCTCTGTCGGAGTGGTTGTACGTCGAGTCGTCGCGTGACAACAAGATCTGGCGCCAGGAATACGCGCGCGGCAAGCCGACCACCAAGGTCAGCGCCGTCGGTCCGGCCAACGGTCGCACCGGCACGCTCACCGCTTTCAAGCCGGACGCGCAGGTCTTCGAGACGCTCGACTGGAGCTTCGACACGATCGCCCAGCGGCTACGCGAGTCGGCGTACCTGAACAAGGGTCTGTGGATCAAGTTCATCGACCAACGCGCGCAGCCCGCCAAGGAGAAGAACTTCTACTTCGAGGGCGGCCTGGTCAGCTTCGTGCGCCACCTGAACAAGGAACGCGACGTTCTCCACCCGCGGCCAATCTACGCCGAGCGGCGCGACGGCGCGACCCAGATCGAGGTCGCCATCCAGTACAACGATGGCTACAGCGAGAGCGTGTTCGCCTTCGCCAACAACATCAACACGGTCGATGGCGGCACGCACGTGACCGGCTTCCGCGCCGCGCTGACCGGCTCGCTCAACGAGTACGCCCGCAAGCAGGCAATCCTCAAGGACGCCGACGCGAACCTGTCCGGCGAGGATGTGCGCGAGGGACTGACCGCGGTCATCTCGGTCAAGCTGACCGACCCCCAGTTCGAGGGCCAGACGAAGGCCAAGCTGGGCAACGCCGACGTCAAGGGCCAGGTCCAGGCGGCGGTGACCGAGGGCATCAACCAGTACCTCGAGGAAAACCCGCAGGACGCGCGGCGGATCATTGAGAAGTCGTTGATCGCCGCCCGCGCCCGCGAGGCGGCGCGCAAGGCGCGCGACCTGGTCATCCGCAAGTCGGCGCTCGAGGGCTCGGCTTTGCCAGGCAAGCTGGCCGACTGCCAGGAGCGCGACCCGGCCAGGAGCGAGCTGTTCATCGTCGAGGGCGACTCGGCCGGTGGCTCAGCCAAGCAGGGCCGCGACCGCCATTTCCAGGCCGTGCTGCCGATGTTCGGAAAGATGCTCAACGTCGAGAAGGCGCGCATCGACAAGGTCCTGTCGAGCGAGAAGATCCGTCCACTGATCATCGCCCTCGGTGCGGGCATCGGCGAGACGTTCGACATCACCAAGCTGCGCTATCACAAGGTCATCCTGCTCGCCGACGCGGACGTCGACGGCGCGCACATCCGGACGCTGCTGATGACTTTCTTCTACCGCCACATGCCGGAGGTGGTCGAGAATGGCTACCTCTACTTCGCCCAGCCGCCGTTGTACCGGATCAGCACCGGCAAGGTCACCCGCTACGCGCAGGACGAAAAGGAGCGTGAGCGAGTGGTCAAGGACTTCAAGGCGCGCAACCTGAACATCCAGCGCTTCAAGGGCCTCGGCGAGATGAACGCCGACCAGCTCTGGGACACGACGATGAATCCCGGCACGCGAACGCTGCTCCAGGCCGAGATCGACGACGCCGCCGAGGCGGATCGGATCTTCAGCACGTTGATGGGCGAGAAGGTCGAGCCACGACGCGACTTCATCAAGTCACGCGCCCGCCAGGTTCAGAACCTTGACGTCTGAGGTCAGCCTCCGAGCGCAGGCGTTCGTCGCCGAGCAGCTGCCTGAGGCGCGCGGCCTGGGCGACGCCCTGGCCGACCTGATCGACGAGCCCGAGGCGTTCGTGAGTGTGCTGCGCGAAGGCCTGGAGCGGCTCGCCGATGAGCCGTATGCGCGCGAGCAGGAGCGTGTCGCACCCGGGTCGGGAGTTGTCTTCGGGGTTCGCAACCCGCTGCTCGCGGCAGTAACTCGGCAGCTTCGCAAACCTCTTGCCGAATCATCCGCTGCCAGCGCGCTGTGGCTGGCCGACCGCCTCGTGATCGAGCCTGAGCGCGAAATCGAGCTCGTTGGCTACGCCGCGTTACGGCGCTCGCTGCCCGACGATCCGGAGCGCACGTGGCAGCTGATGCGCCGCCTTGGCCACGCGGCAGGGGATTGGATCCGCGTCGATACGCTGGCCGAGCTTTTCGCACAGGGAGTACTGCTCGAGCGCTTCCGGTGGGCGGAGTTGGAGCAGCTCGTCTATGCCGCCAGCCGCTGGGAACGCCGCCTGGTCGGCTCGACCGTCGCTCGCTTGCCGTTCGAGCTGCCGCGCGACCAACGGCACGAGCTGATCGAGACGCCCGGTTTGACGCTCATCAAATCACTCATCGGTGATGCCGAGTCAGACGTCCAGAAAGCACTGTCCTGGGCGCTGCGCTCGTGGCTCGAGGTCGACCCGCGCGGCGTACGTGAACTCATTCGCGCTGAGGCGGAAAACAGCCGTCGAACAGACGACGGCCATCGAGCGTGGGTGCTGCGCGACGCGCTGACGGCGCCGTCCATCGAGCCGGCCTTCGCGGCCGAGATCAAGCAGCTCCTCGAAGGCATACGGCGCCGGGCCGACCGACCCTCGAGCAGCGAGGCGGCGACGGTCGCGGCCGGGTTCACCGGTCTTCAGCAGATGGCAGACGTGGCCGTCGACCGGCAGGGCTACCGTCAGCAGATGGCGCCGCTCGGCGGGCGCCGCTAACCGATGGCCGAAGACCGCGGTCGCGTAGTCCCGATCCGGATCGAGGACGAACTGCGCACGAGCTACCTCGACTACGCGATGAGCGTCATCGTCAGCCGCGCGCTGCCCGACGTTCGTGACGGCCTGAAGCCGGTCCATCGTCGGATCCTGTACACGATGCACGAGATGGGCCTTACCTCCGCGTCCAGCTATCGCAAGTGCGCGGCGATCGTCGGCGAGGTGATGGGCAAGTACCACCCGCATGGTGACGCCGCGCTGTACGACGCTCTCGTCCGCCTGGCACAGACCTTCTCGCTGCGCTATCCGCTGATCGACGGACAGGGCAACTTCGGCTCGGTCGATGGCGACCCACCGGCGGCCATGAGGTACACCGAGGCGCGCATGACGGCGATCGCCGCCGAGGTGTTGGCCGACATCGACAAGCAGACCGTCGATTTCGTCGAGAACTACGACGGCACGCGGATGCAGCCGTCGGTCCTGCCCGCCAAGCTGCCCAACCTGTTGGTCAACGGCTCGTCGGGCATCGCGGTTGGCATGGCGACTAACATCCCACCTCATCATCTGGGCGAGATCGCCGAGGCCACGATCGCACTTATCGACGATCCCGATCTGACCAGTGACGACCTGTGCAACCACGTGCACGGCCCCGATTTCCCCACCGGCGCGACGATCTTCCGCTTTGAGCGCCGTCGCAACGCGATCACCGGTCAGTGGGAAGAATTCGACGCGATCAGGGAGATGTACGCACACGGGCGTGGTCGCATCGTGATGCAGGCCGAAGTCTCGTTCGAGGAAACGCGATCGCAGCGGACCGCGATAGTCGTCACGGAGCTGCCCTTCCAGGTCAACAAGGCCAGTCTGGCCGAAAAGATCGCCGACCTCGTCCAGCAGAAAAAGGTCGAGGGGATCGCCGACCTGCGCGACGAGTCGGATCGCGATGGGATGCGGCTCGTAATCGAGTGCAAGAAGGACGCAGCACCGAAGAAGGTGCTCAACAACCTCTTCAAGCACACCGCCCTGAAGCTGGCCTTCAACATGAACATGCTCGCCCTGGTCGACGGGCAGCCGCAGACCCTGTCACTCAAGCAGGTCCTGCAGCACCACATCGACTGGCGCCGCGAGGTCGTTCGGCGGCGAACCGAGTTCGATCTCGGCAAGGCGCGCGATCGGGCGCATATCCTCGAGGGCCTGAAGATCGCGCTCGATCACCTCGACGCGGTGATCAAGACGATCCGCGAGTCGGCCGACGTGGAGGCCGCGCGAGCGAACCTGATCAGCCGCTTCGAGCTATCCGAGATTCAGGCCAACGCCATCCTGGAGATGCAGCTCCGCCGGCTGGCCGCGCTGGAGCGCAAGAAGATCGAGGACGAGTACCTCGCCACGATCAAGCTCATCGCCGAGCTCGAGGACATCCTCGCCAACCCCGCGCGGGTGTCGACGATCATCAAGGACGAGCTGCGCGAAATCTCTGACAAGTACGCCGGTCAGCGTTTGACACGCGTTCAGGGTGACGCCGATCGCGAGCTCACAGATGAGGATCTGATTGCCGCAGAAGACGTCGTCGTCACGGTGTCAGGGCGCGGTTACATCAAGCGCCTGCCGCTGGCCACTTACCGCCGCCAGGCGCGCGGCGGCAAGGGCATGATCGGCGCGCGCACCGTAGAGGAGGACGCCGTCGCGCATCTCCTTGTCGCAAACACTCACGACTGGGCCCTGTTCTTCACCAATCAGGGCCGGGTGTTCAGCTCGAAGGTGCACCAGGTGCCCGACGCCAGTCGGCAAGCCAAGGGCATTCCGATCATCAATCTCGAAGGTGTCCAGGTCGAGTCGGGTGAGCGCATTCTTGCCCTGCTCACGCTCAAGAACTTTGAGAAGGGCGGCTATCTGGTGATGGCAACCGTCAAGGGAGTCATCAAGAAGACGCCAATCGAGCAATTCGAACGCGTGCGCTCGACAGGGATCAGGGCGATCACCGTCAAGGAAGGCGACGACCTGGCGTGGGTGGAGGTCTCCGCGGGCAACGACGAGGTAATCCTTGCCACGGCTGAGGGCAAGATCGCCCGGTTCGACGAAACAGAGGTTCGGCCAACAGGGCGCGGATCGGCCGGAGTGGCGGGCATCAAGCTCGTGCGACCCGGCGATCGCGTGGTGGTGATGAGCGTCGTCCATCCGAGCAGCCAGATCCTGGTCTTGACCCAGACCGGCTACGGCAAGCGCAGCAGAGTCGAAGATGTGCGCAAGACCCACCGTGGATCGCAGGGTGTCGCGCTGATCACCCTCGAAGGGAGCAAGACCGGACGCGTAGCCGCCGTCAAGCTCGTTCCTGAGGATGCCGAGGAGCTCTTGCTCATAAGCGCGGCAGGCCAGGTTGTTCGGACCGACGTGCAGAGCATCAACGTCTATGGTCGCGCCGCACGCGGCGTCATCGTCATGCGCCTGAATGACGGCGACGAGGTCGCCGGAATCGCGGTTTTCAGGGCCGAGAATCGCGAGGATGACCCACTGGCGGACGGGGCTCCGATGCCCGACAATGGCGACCCGGCGGGAGGGTCCCATTGAGCTCATTCGGCAGCCGTGCTGCGGCGTCCTACAGCGATCAGTACGACCTGTACACGGGCAACGCCAACCCAGACCTGGCGCAGAAGATCGCACGCTATCTGGGTCGCGAGCTTGGCCGGGCCGAGGTGTTCGAGTTTGCCAACGAGAACATCTTCGTGCGCATCGAGGACAACGCGCGCGACCGCGACGTGTTCATCGTCCAGTCGACCAACAGCCCGGTGCAGAAGTCGATCATGGAGCTGTTGATCATGATCGACGCTTTCAAGCGCGCCAGCGCCGGTCGAATCACGGCGGTCGTGCCGTATTACGCGTACGGCCGTTCGGACAAGAAGGACCAGCCTCGCGTGCCGATCACGGCCCGCCTGGTGGCCGACATGATCAGCGTCGCCGGCGCCGACCGAGTGCTGACGATGGACCTTCACCAGGGTCAGATCCAGGGCTTCTTCAACATCCCGGTCGACGAGCTGACCGCAGTTCACATGTTGTCGAACTACTTCAAGCGGCTCGACCTCGAGGACCTGGTCGTTGTCACCGACCTCGGTTTTGCCAAGCGCGCGCGCACCTTTGCCGAGATTCTCGAAGCGCCGCTGGCGGTGATCGAGAAGCGCCGGCCGGGCAACCTCGGAACGGCCGAGCTGCTCAACGTGATCGGCGAGGTCAAGGGCCGCCGGGCGATCATCGTCGACGACGAGATCGACACTGCCAGCACGCTGCTCGAGATCGAGCGCGCTCTGCTCCGCGAGGGCGTGACCGAGATCTACGCCTGCGCCACTCACGGCATCCTGTCCGATCCGGCGATCGACCGCCTGCGCAACTCGGAGCTGGTCGAGGTGGTCATCACCGACACCGTGCCGCTGCCGCCGGCCAAGCGCCTGCCCAAGATCAAGGTGCTTTCAGTCGCGCCGCTGATCGGCGAGGCGATTCGGCGCATCCATCGCGGCGAATCGGTCGGCGCCTTGTTCTCGAGCGATCTCGAGATGGTCCAGGAGATGCTGCTCTGGGACGAAGCCGAGAACAACGCGGCATGATTGGCCGACGATGAGCCTCAAGCTTTACCGCCCAACCCCTGACGGCCTCGAGCCAAACCCGGTCGAGCAGCGGACGTGGCGCAGCCGGCTCGGCTCGCGGCGCTGGCAGCCGGCAGCGCTCGAGAACCCGACGCTCAAGCCCACCAGCAACCGCATGGCCGTGCTGTTCTGGGTCTTCCTGGCGACGGCCACCTTCGTGATTTCTCGTCGCCGGCTATGGCATTGGCGTCTGGGGGCCGATCACATAGCAACCGCGTCCGGAACATCGGACGAGGAGACGCCGGCTCGCAAGCGACACAGCACTTCAGACGTCGTCGAACGCGTCACGCGTCTGGCCGGCTCGCACGCTGCACGACCGATCCGCTTCGGCATCGTCGGCGCGGTCACCTTCGCGATCCAGATCGCCGCGTTGACGCTGTTCACCAACGCCGGCCTCGGCTCGCTCGTGGCCTACGTCGTCTCTCTTGTGATCAGCGTCGAGTTCAACTTCGTCGTCAATCAGCTCCTGGTGTGGCACGACCGTCCGGTGTCCCGCGTTCCGCGCCGGCTGCTTCATCGCTGGGCGACATTCCACGGCGCGATCGCGTTGTCGCTGGTGATCAACGTGGTCGCCTTCGCCCTGGCCGAGCCGTTCATGCCCGATATCGCCGCGGCCGTCGTTGGCCTCGCGGCTTCGACGGTGATCAAGTTCCTGTCGCTCGACCGCCTGGTGTTCCGCTCGACTGGACTGCGCTAGCCGGCCGCCGCCTGCGGAACCTTCTCGAATACGAAAAGGTTGTTGAGCCCGAGCTGGAAGCGGGCCTTCTTCAGGACGCGAAAACGCGGTGCCGCGAACACTCTCAGCGTGTGATCGGGTTTGAAGCCGTAATGCTCATGCGCGCTCATGCCCGCGATCAGGTGCAGCTTGATCAACAGATGAAGGATGTCGTCGACGCGCGGCGACGGCACGGTGATCACGACTCGGCCGCCAGGCTTGAGCGCGTCGAAGCATGCGTCGGCGAGCCGTGGTTGAGCCTCGAGCGGAATGTGCTCGAGCACGGCGAGCATCGTGATCACGTCGAACTGCGATTCGGTCGGCGCCTGGTCCGGAAAGCGGCCAGGGATGAGCTCGTAGTCGTCAGTCACGACCCGTGCGCGCAGCGTCGGCTCGATGCCCACGCCGTGGCCGATGTGGCCGCTCCACTTGCGAAACAGCTCGCCGTCGGCGCATCCGATGTCGAGCACCGTGTCGCCGGCGCGCACAAATGGACGTGCCTTGGCAATACGCGCGTCGCGCAGAAAGCGGTCGAACGACTTCATCTCCGGGACGCCGACGGCTTCGGTGCCCGGCACCGGTAGAGGCTCGGTCACGGATGGTCGGTCGGTGAAACGAGGCTCTCGGGCTCGAGCGGCGGGTCGGAACCGAGAGGGATCTCCATCAGGCTCTCGAGGAAGGCCGCCAGACCGAGCTGGAATGACGCCGCGAGGCCGGTGAACGACAGCGTAAGAACGCGCAGGATGCGCTGATCGGTCAGCGGCCCGAAATCGACCGCGACCCACTGCCAGACCGACCACAGCAGCCCGATCAGCGAAACCACGAACAGGACCAGGCCGACGCCGAGCAGCCGGTCGGGCGTCAGGCTGCGCAACAGCACCGAGTACTTGGTCGACGGCGGCAGGAGGCCGCGCAGCGTCGTATAGCGCCGCGCGACCGCTGCGAAGGTGATGCTCTGCAAGCCGATCAGCACGACCATGCACGCGGCGACGAAGGTGTGGATGCCGAGCGTGACTCCACCGACGCCGAGCTCGCCCGGAAAGAGCAGCACAACACCGAGCATGCCGAGCAAGAACAGGACAATGCCCGGGTAGAGGAACAGCCAGCGCGGGCTGTAGATGAGCAGGAATCGAAGGTGGCGCCAGCCATCGCGCCATGTGCGCAGGTGGGGCGGGCGTGAGCGACCGTCCTTGGCTAGGGTGGTCGGCACCTCGGTCATCGAGTAGCCGGTCAGCGCCGATCGGACGACCATCTCGCTGGCGAACTCCATTCCCGAGGTGGACAGGCCCAGCTCGCGCATGCGGTCGGTCCGGAAACCGCGCAGGCCGGAGTGGAAATCGCCGATTGGGATTTTGAAGAAGAGCCGGCCGAGCCACGACAGGACCGGGTTGCCGAGGTAGCGGTGCGAGCGAGGCATTGCTCCCGGTGCGATGCCGCCCCTGAAGCGGTTGCCCATCACCAGGTCCGCTCCACCACGGAGCTGCTCGAGGAACGGCATCAGGTTCGAGAAGTCGTACGAGTCGTCCGCGTCGCCCATGATCGTGTAGCGGCCGCGCGCGGCGGCTATCCCACCGAGCAGCGCCGCCCCATAGCCGCGCGAGGCCACCGGCACCAGCCGCGCGCCCTCGGCGAGCGCGATCTCGCGCGACCCGTCAGTGCTGCCGTTGTCGGCGATCAGGACCTCGCCGTCAACTCCGTTGTCGGCGAGGAAGCGGCGTGCCTTGCGGATGCAAGTGGCCAGAGTCTCGGCCTCATTGAGGCACGGCATGAGGATGGTCAGCTCGACCGGGCGATCTACGGTCGCGCTCAATAGCTGGCCCATGTCCAGTCGAAGTAGTCCGACCGCGTCGAACTTGTGGATCCACAGCACGCCCCACAGGTTGATCGCCACGGCGGCGGCGATAAGCGCCGCGTGATACCAGCGCACGCGCCGGACGGCCAGGACGACGAGCATGAACAGGAAGGGCATGAAGTCGAGGCCGTAGCGATAGCCGAACTGCGCCCAGCCGGTTGCCGCGAAGACCCAGTTGATAGTCACCAGGGCAATGATCGCTGCCCAGCAGGCCAGCACGAGCCAATTCCTGTCAGCGATGGCCAGCGTCAGTGCCGCGCCGATCAGGATCCAGAACGGCCAGAGGTGCATGCCGAGCGGCACGTCGGCTGGATTGAGGTCTGCCAGGCCAAGATCAGTGGCCGCGGCGGCGATAAAGATGAAGGCGCAGGACAGTGCCACCGCGCTGACGATCAAGAGTGCCGGTCTTCGGTAGCGCTGCAAACCAGCGAACAGGCCGATCAACAGCGCCGGTGATACGGCCCACAGCGCCATGCCAGCCCACGATGGCCAGACGTAAGAGCCTTTGTCCGAGAAATTGGGCATTTGCTCGAAGAACACCTGGATGTGGCGCGACACATAACGCGGGTCGAAGATGCCGTACGGGTACACCCACGCCAGATCGGCCTGGTAGATCTGCTCGGTATAGCTATAGCCCGATTCGAACGGGCGGCCGAAACGCACGTAGTTGATCGCCATCGTCAGCAGCACGAAGGGCGCCACGCCGAGCGCCAGCTTGACCAGCGGACGCAGTCGGATGCGCTCTCGTAGCCGCCGCCAGGCGCTTGCGGCTGCGTCCCGGGCGGGTAGCAACCACATGTCGGAGAAGGCCACGAGCGGAAAGAAGCCGGCCAGGATCATCGTCGGCCGGCACATGAACGCGGCGCCGACGAGCGCGCCGGCGAGCAGCGGACTACGCGTCACGACCGTTGCGTAGATCGCGCAGAAGGTGAAGAACACGGCCGTCGTGTGGGCGAAGTGCCAGACGCTGCCGTCGGCCGCACTGTAGAAGAAGGTTGTGCCAAACAGGGCCAGCGCGGTCAGCGCCAGCTGGGTCGGCAGGTGGTCGCTGAAACGGCGCGTGATGCCCCACACGACCGGCGCGGCGAGCGCTCCGATCAGTGCCGAGATGAGCGTCTGATTGACCGTCAGGCCGAAGAAGAAGGCCAGCGGCGCCAGCAGCAGGGCCGGCCCGAGCGAGTGCTGCATGAAGTGGCGACAGTCGGCCGTTTGTTGAACGGGGATCGTGTAGGTGTTGCCCTGAGAGGCGCGCGGGTCGGGCAGTGGCAGGCAGAAGCCTTCGCCATCGAACAGCACGCGCTCGAGGATGGTCAGGTTGTTGGTGTAGGCGGGGTCCATGTCGAGGTGCCCGTGGACGATGTTGTTGGCCTGTGAGAGCTGGAAGTCGTAGGCGGTCTGCATCGGCCCGAGCAGCCAGTAGATCAAGAAGGTCGAGACGAACAGGACGAGGCTGATGCGCAGGGCACGGCGGCGCTCGGTGGTCAGCGCGAATCGATCCGGTGACACCGTCTGGGAGGCGGCGAGAGTCTGGTCGAGGCCGGATGCGCGGGCAGGCGCAACTGCCGTCAGTGACCCCTCGGAGGCTTCAGCCATCGGCCGCTGAGTGTTGCACACCACCGGCCGGAAGGAGGGGATCAGGGCCCTCGCGCCTATACTTTCGACACTCATGCGCAACCTTATTTCTCGGTTCGTCGACTCGAACGACCGTGTCGTCGGCAAGCTCCAACCGCTGGTCGGAGAGATCAACGCACTCGAACCAGAGTTCGAGGCACTAACTGACGAGGCCATTCGCGAGCGGATGGTCGCGCTGCGTGGCGAAGTCATGGCCGAGGCCGCGCCGTCCGAGCCGTCCCAGGACGAACTGGACAACGACAGCTCGGAGCGCCGCCGCGAGCTGCGCAAGGCACGCGAGAAAGATGACTTCAAGCACCTCCAGGGCGTCCTCGACGACGTGCTGCCCGAGGTCTTTGCCGCTGCGCGCGAGATCAGCCGGCGCAAGCTCGGCATGCGCCACTTCGACGTTCAGCTGATCGGCGGCATCGTCCTTCACCAGGGCAAGATCGCGGAGATGAAGACGGGCGAGGGTAAGACCCTCGTCGCGCCGCTCGCCGCGGCACTCAACGCGATGTCAGGACGCGGCGTCCACGTCGTCACCGTCAACGACTACCTGGCCAAGCGCGACCCGCAGTGGATGGGCCCGATCTTTCACGGCCTCGGCCTGTCGGTCGGCATCATCCAGCACGAGACGGCGTTCCTGTTCGATCCCGACCATCGAGGCACTGACGAGCGACTGATCAACCTGCGCCCGGTGGCCCGCGCCGAGGCCTACGCGGCTGACGTCACCTACGGCACGAACAACGAATTCGGCTTCGACTACCTGCGTGACAACATGGTCACCGAGCTCGAGGGGCGCGTTCAACGGGAGCGCTACTTCGGCATCGTCGACGAGGTCGACAACATCCTCATCGACGAGGCGCGGACGCCGCTCATCATCAGCGGCCAGGCCGAGGAGTCGGAGGACCTCTACTACCAGTTCGCACGCCTCGTGCCGAAGCTTCGCGGCCGGCCCGAGGGTTCCGAGGAGGGCGGTGACTACTTCATCGACCTCAAGGAGCATGCCGTCGCGCCGACCGAGGAGGGCATCGACAAGATCGAGCGCCTGCTCAAGGTCGACAACCTGTTCGATACCGACCCGCGGCTGGCGCGCCACTTCGAGCAGGCGCTCAAGGCGCACGCGCTCTACCAGCGCGACAAGGACTACATCGTCGAGAACGGCGAGATCGTCATCGTCGACGAGTTCACCGGACGCAAGATGCCCGGCCGGCGCTGGTCGGAGGGCCTCCACCAGGCGATCGAGGCCAAGGAGGGGCTGCGCGTCCAGCGCGAGTCGGTGACCCTCGCCACGATCACCTTCCAGAACTACTTCCGGCTGTACGACAAGCTGTCGGGCATGACCGGCACGGCGATGACCGAGCAGGAAGAGTTCTACAAGATCTACGGCCTCGAAGTGGTTTCCGTCCCGACTCACCGTCCGATGGTCCGAGTCGACAGCGCCGATCTCGTGTTCCGCACCGAAAACGACAAGTTCACCGCCCTGATCGACGAGATCGTCGAGATGACCGAGGCGGGCCGCCCGGTACTGGTCGGAACCACGAGCGTCGAGAAGAGCGAGGTGCTCGCCGAGATGCTCAAGCGGCGCGGCATCAAGCATGAGGTGCTCAACGCCAAGTTCCACGAGAAGGAAGCGCCGATCGTCGCCCAGGCCGGCCGCAGCGGCTCGGTCACCATCGCGACCAACATGGCCGGCCGCGGCACGGACATCCTGCTTGGCGGCTTCCCGGCCGGCATGGCCTCGACCGAGCTCCACCGGCGCGGCATCAACCCGGCCGAGGCGCCGCCCGAGGTCTACGAGGAGGCACTGGCCAACGCGCGTGCCTCGTACGAGGAAGACCACGAGCGCGTCGTGAGCGCCGGTGGGCTGCACATCATCGGCACCGAGCGGCACGAGGCGCGCCGGATCGACAACCAGCTGCGCGGGCGCGCCGGCCGACAGGGCGACCCCGGTTCGTCGCGCTTCTACCTGTCGCTCGAGGACTCGCTCATGAAGCGCTTCGCCTCCGACCGAGTGTCGGGGCTGATGGAGCGCATGGGTCTCGAGGGCGAGGTCGCGCTCGAGTCGCGCCTCGTGTCGAAGACGATCGAAAGTGCCCAGACGCGTGTCGAGGGCTACAACTTCGACATCCGCAAGCGCGTCGTCGAGTACGACGACGTCATCAACAAGCAGCGCGAGACGATCTATGCCGAGCGCGACAAGGTGCTGCGCAACGAGGACCTGACCGGAACCGTGCGCCAGTTCATCGACGATGAGATGGAGGCGCTGGTCGACGGCCACCTGGCCGGGGCGGCAGAGGAATGGGACTGGGATCGCCTGGCGCGCGACCTCGCCCAGATTGGTCTCGACGGTGACGATCTCGATCCCGACGACCTGGCCGAGCTGGCCGACCGGGAGGAGGTCCTCGAGCACCTCCGTGAGGCGGTCGACAAGACGCTCGAGGCGCGCGAACAGCGTTACGGGCCCGAGCTTTGGGCACAGGTCGAGCGGCTCGTCCTGCTGCGCACAATCGACACCTTGTGGGTCGACCACCTGACCGAGCTGGACGACATGCGCCGCGGCATCGGACTGCGCGGCTACGGCGGCATCGATCCGCTGAACGAGTTCAAGCGCGAGGCGTTCAAGCTCTACGAAGAGTTCCGCGGCTTCATCAGCAAGCAGGTCGCCAACACCATCTTCCGGGTCCAGGTGAACCCGGCCGCCGGGCCGCCGCCACGCGCCGGTGACGTCGGCTACGGCCCACGTTCATGCCGACGGTGACACGACCTCGTCAACGGCGACGGCAGCTCGCGGTGCACTTAGCGCCGCTGCCGCGATTGACGCGCCGCGGCAGTTCCCGGCCTCGCCTCTGCCGTTGCGCGGCGAGGCGCAATCCAGTTCCAGCACGGCGACGAGCCGGTGGCTCCAGCCCGGCCCGGGCCGGCCAAGGCAAGTGGCAAGCAGCTCCGCGGAGGGCCCCAAGCTGGGCCGCAACGATCCCTGCTATTGCGGTAGCGGCAAGAAGTTCAAGCGCTGCCACGGGGCGTGACCGACACCGATCCGCGGGTGAGTGACCGCACGCTCGGATGACGTCGCCCGCGAGTACCTGCTGCTCGGACTGGCGCTCGGTGAGCTGCAAGACGGCATCGTCGACTCCTACTTCGGACCCGACCGAGCTGCGCCAGATCGCGCTCGACGCACACGCGACGCCGGCGGAGATTGCGCAACGCTCGCGCGAGCTCATCGCGCGCCTAGACGACGAGGTCGCGGACGCCCAACGACGCCTGTGGCTCAATCGCCAGCTGATCGCGATGGAGACGCTCGCCCAGCTGCTCGGCGGCGAGCCGCTCGACTACATCGAGGAGGTAACGCGCTGCTTCGATGCGCCACCCGAGCGCACGCCGGCCGCGAACTACGCCTCGGTCACGCGCGAGCTGGATGAGCTGCTGCCCGGCACAGGGCGATGTCCGCGCCCGGCTCGATGGCGCGCGACGACCGCCTGACGGTACCCGGCCGACCGCCTGCCGGCGGTGCTCGACTGGCTCGCCGATGAGCTGCGCCGTCGGAGCGATGCCGATCTTCTCTGCACCAGAAGGCGAGGACCTGACGGTTAGCATCGTCACCGGCCAAGCCGTGGTCGGCCTACAACTGGTACGACGGCAACCTGCGATCGCGGGTCGAGGTCAATACCGATCTGCCCGTGCGGGCGCACCAGTTGATCGGCACCATGGCCCACGAGACGTTTCCCGGCCACCACCTCGAGCACGCCTGGAAAGAGCATCGGCTGGTGCGCGAGCAGGGCCGTGCCGAGTCATCGATCCAGCTGATCAACACGCCCGAGGCGTACATCAGCGAGGGCCTGGCCGAGCTCGGCCTGCGCTTCGTGGCCGACGAGGGCGATTGGCAGGTCGCTGCTGATCGAGCTGTGCGCCCGCGCCGACCTGCCGATGACCGTCGCCGACGCGGATCGTGAGTGGCGGATCACTCGCGCGCTACGACCGCTCCGCGGAAATGGCGGCGATGCGGCGCTGCTGATGCATGCCGATGGCAAGTCGCGCGACGAGGTCATCGCCTTCCTCGAGCACGACGGGCTGCGAACGCGGGAGCAGGCCGAGAAGAACCTAGAGTTCATCTCCTTCCCGCTCTGGCGCAGCTACATCTTCTGCTACGCCGGCGGCCTGAACCTGCTCAGCCGCTGGTGCGACGCCGCCGGCGACGAAGCCGCCCAACAGGATCGCTTTCTGTCGGCTGCTGACCGAACAGCTGACTCCTTCGGGGATCGCCGCCGAGATCGTCTGACCCGCGTTTGGACACGCCTCGCTCGGGCGCTAGCGCCGAAATAGCCGAATTGATGCCTCTCTCGCCCAAAATCGGCCGATTTCGCTCATTTGACCCCTTGAGCGTGGGGCAACCTGCTGGCATACTCGGAGGCACCCGCTCCGGAGGCCGTGCCTCCTCCGGTGAATGTGTAATCACGTTCCCGGGGTCGAGGGTGGCCCGGGCTTGGAGAGGGAGTACGGCTTGCCGTGAAGCTTCATCCAGCCGAGCGCGTTGTCGATGATCCGTTCGTGGATCTGATTGCGTGCGAGCGCGAGTGCCGAACCTGTAGCTATGCCGTTACATTGGACTGCGATGGCAACTGCGGGATCTGTCCTCACAACGGATACTGTCCGTGTGTCAACCCCGTCGTCGCCCGGAGCAAGACAGCGCTGCGCATCATCGAGTTGCGGCCCATCCTGCTTCAGGATTTGCGGGCCAGGAACTGATCGGCGCGTTTCGGCGCTGACTCAGCGATTCCTGTCCTAGATGGAGATCGCCCAGTTACGCGACCTCGTCGAGCGAATCCACGCGACCTCGGGGCGGCTTTGACCTCGCCTCCAAGCAGGAGCGGCTGACCGCCCTAGACGAACAGGCCAGCGAGCCCGACTTCTGGTCGGATCAGCGCGCAGCGCAGCAGGTGCTGCGAACCGCCGAGGGATTACGCGACGAGATCGAGACGTGGCGCTCGCTCCTGCAGCGTGCCGACGATCTGCTCGAGCTGGCCAGCCTGGCCGAGGAATCGCCCGACGCCGAGATGTCGGCCGGCCTCGACTCTGAGCTGGAAGCTCTGACGGCCGACTACGACCGGTTGCGCACCAGCCTGCTTTTCTCGGGCCCGTACGACGACAAGAACGCGATCGTGTCGATCACCGCCGGGGCAGGCGGCACGGAAGCAACCGACTGGGCAGAGATGCTCCTGCGCATGTACCTGCGCTGGGCCCAGCGGCACCGATTCGGAACTGAGATCCTCGACCAGCTCGAGGGCGAGGAGGCGGGCCTGAAGAGCGTGACGATCGCCGTCGATGGGCGGGCCGCCTACGGCCATCTGCGCGCCGAACGCGGCGTGCACCGTTTGGTGCGCATCAGCCCGTACGACTCGCAGAAGCGACGCCACACGACATTCGCGCTGGTCGAGGTGCTGCCCGAGGTAGCAGACGACACCGAGGTCGGCGAGATTCCCGAGGACGAGTTGCGTGTCGAGACCTTCCGCTCGCAGGGTGCCGGGGGACAGCATGTCAACAAGACCGATTCGGCCGTGCGCCTGACACACATACCGACGGGCATCACCGCCCAGAGCCAGAACGAGCGCTCACAGCACCAGAACCGCGAATCGGCAATGAAGATCCTGCGTGCCCGGATCCTCGAACGGAATCTCGAGGAGCGCGAGAAGGAGCTCGTCGTCGCTGCGCGGCGAGCACGTCGAGGCCGGCTGGGGCAACCAGATCCGCTCGTACGTGCTGCATCCCTACCAGATGGTCAAGGACCACCGCACGAACCACGAGACGAGCGCCACCAACGATGTGCTCGACGGCGATCTCGACGCGTTCATGCTGGCCGAGCTCGAGCGCGTCGCGACGCTCGATGCGCCCGACGAGGCCGCCTGAGCCGAATGGACTTCAGGCCGATCGTCAAGGACGACCTCAGCGCGTGCATCGAGGTCTTCTACGCCGCCGACGACGAGCTCATGAGGCGCGCCGGGCTGCCGCCCAACCCGCGCAACCAGCCGCGCGTTCTGGCGTTGTTCGAGCACATCGCGGTCAACGATCCGGATCGCGTATGGCTGGCGGAACAGGACGGAAGCGTAATCGGCTTCGGGATGTCGGCGCAGCGCGGCGACCTGACCTTCCTGGCCTTCCTGTTCATCCTGCCCGCCATGCAGGGCCGCGGCATCGGCCGAGCGCTGCTCGAGCGCAGCATGTCCGGCAGCACTCGTCGTGCCGTGTCGATCTTCTCCGTCCAGCCCATCTCCGGCGCTCTGTACGCGCAATACGGGATGGTTCCGCGGGTTCCGATGTACACGATGACTGGTCGTCCCCGGGTAGATCTGCCGGCCCTCGCCGACGGACTCACCGTCGGCCCGGTCGAGGCGGCCCGGCTGGACCCGATAGATATCGAGGTCGCCGGCTTCACGCGTCAGATCGATCATGCCGCCTGGCTGGCGTGGGGCCGCGTTCCGTTCGGGCTCTACGAGGGCGATGACCTGGCCGGGTACGGCTATGCGCAGCCGGCGGGACGTATCGGTCCGGTGCTCGTCCGTCGGCCCGAGCTGGCGCTGCCTTTCGTCGGCCAGCTGATGAAGGAGATCGAGCCGGTAGAGGACTGGATGGTCAACGTGCCCGGGCCGGCTGCGGAGCCCTTCGAGGCACTGCTGAAGGCTGGCATGCGCTTCGACGGCCCGCCGATCATCTATTGCGCGACTGACCTGCGCACCGACCACAGCCGCTACCTGCCCTCGACCTTCGCGCTGCCCTGATGCCATCCGGCGCCCAATTCGGCGTCGGAACCTAGACTCACCTCTGCCGTCTTCGAGGTCCCTGCATCCCATGTCCGAACTTTCCCCCGACTCCACCGATCCGACTGCCCCTGCCGTCGATCAGCCGATTCCCTCCCTGGAACAGGCTCCTCGGTCCAGGACGAGCAGCCTCGTGATGGCGTTCTTCCTGGTCGCGATCATCGGCGGCGGCGCGCTGTTCGTCTCCGGCTTCGCACTCGGCCGCCTTGCCGGCGCCACGCCGGGCACGAGCGATGGGCGGCAGGACCTGTTCAGGCCGTTCTGGGATGCGTACAACGACGTCAGCACGAACTATGTAGGCGAGAGTGATCCGAGCATCCTCGTCCAGGGCGCGATCAAGGGCATGTTCGAGGCGCTCGACGATCCCTTCTCGGCCTACCTGACCGAGGAGGAGTATCGCTCGAGCCTGGGCGGCCTCTCGGGTGAGTTCGAGGGCGTCGGCATCGAGATGGCGACCATTGACGACGCGGGCGAGCCGTGCGCGACCGTCTCCGCCACGTGCCACCTGACGGTCACGCGCGTTATTCGCGGCTCACCCGCGATCGCTGCCGGACTGGAGGAAGGCGACGTCGTCGTCGCCGTCGATGGTGTGAGCACGCTGGACCAGACGCTCGACCTGGTCGTGCCCACCATCCGTGGGCCGAAGGGCAGCACGGTCACCTTGAGCATCGAGCGCGGCGGCCAGCCGTCAGAGGTGGCGGTGGTGCGCGACGTGATCCGGCGCGAGGACGTGCAGAGCGACGTGCTGGCCGACGGCAGGGTGGGTTACCTGAAGGTGCTCGGCTTCAGCTCGGGCTCGGCTCAGGATCTGCACACCCAGCTGAACGAGCTGATCGCGACCGATGGAGTCGAAGCGCTCATTCTTGATCTGCGCGATGACCCGGGCGGCTACGTCGACGCGGCCCAGAAGATCGCCAGCGAGTTCATCGCCGACCAACCGCTCTACTACGAGCAGACGGCGACCGGCGATCCGCTGCCGCAGCAGCCGACGCCGGGCGGCGTGGCGACCGACCCGTCGATCCCGGTCGTCGTGCTCGTCAACGGCGGCACCGCCAGCGCGAGCGAGATCGTTGCCGCGGCAGTGCAGGGCAACGGTCGCGGCCAACTGGTGGGCTCGACCACATTTGGCAAGGGCACGATCCAGGAATTCAAGGAGCTGCCCGGAGCGGGCGGCTACCGCCTGTCGGTTCGAAAGTGGCTGACACCCGAACAGGTCTGGATCCACAGCGTGGGCCTGACCCCGGACGTCGTGGCCGAGGCGCCGGCCGAACCGGTAGCCGGCGAGGATCCGGTACTCGAGCGCGGCATCGAGGTCGTGCTCGAGGCACTCGCTGCACCGTCAACGCCAGCGACGCAGCCGTCCACAGTTCCGTCACCGACACTGGCGCCCGTGCCAACTGCGTGATAATCTCCGCCGCGAACGAAAGGAGGTGATGTGCAGTGTCAGATCATTTGAGCTGCACCACCTCCCGGGAGATGCTCGCCTGAGCTGACACCGGGAAGTGGTGTAAGCAACCACGAAGTCGCCGGCCCACTTCGGGCCGGCGTTCGTGTGTCCGGGGGTTTGAGCAACCGACAGAGTCGTCAGGAGCCGTTGTCACCGTGGCCGAGACCGTGGCCCTCAATCGCAAGGCGCGACACAACTACGAGATCACCGATACGTTCGAGGCCGGCCTCGTGCTGACCGGCACGGAGATCAAGAGCATCCGTGCCGGCAAGGCGAACCTGTCCGACGCCTATGCGCGCGTGCTGAAGGGCGAGGCGTGGCTGATGAACGCCCACATCGCTCCGTTCGAGCAGGGCAACAGGTACAACCACGAGCCGCGGCGTGACCGAAAGCTGCTCCTGCGACGGACAGAGATCGATCAACTGATGGGCAAGGCCGCGGCCAAGGGCCTGACCGTGGTGCCGCTGCGGATGTACATCAACGATCGCGGCCGGGCCAAGATCGAGCTCGGCCTGGCGCGCGGCAAGCAGCTCCACGACAGGCGGCGCGACATCGCCGATCGGCAGGCCCGGCGCGACGTCGAGCGCGAGGTGGCCGACGCGACCCGCGGCCGCCGCTGACCACCGAAGAACAGCTCTGAGCGGGGATTTCCCGAACAGGCGTTCGAATGCTAGAATTCACGTCTGGGGATGAGTGGTTTCGACAGGGCCGGATCCCCGGAGAACGCGAGCCGAGGTGCCGTCGGGCCTCGTAAAACTGACGGCAAAACGAAGTAACTGGCAACCGCCAGCAGACTCTCGCCCTCGCCGCCTAAGGCGGTAAGGTGAGCGTAGAAGCAGCCCTATCCCCGCGGGTTGTGGAAGCGTCATTTAGCGGGGATGCGCTATCAGTAAGGTCACGTAGCCGGTAGCAAAGCCCGCAAGGGAACGTGGATGGATCGATCAGTACGCTGCCGATGGCGGACCGGTCGATTGACGATAAATCATCGGACACGCTCGTAGCTGGTCTCCGGCTGATGGTTCTGGACGGGGAGTTCGACTCTCCCCCATCTCCACCAGATACCTTCCCCAACCCGATCTCGTGGCCCGAGCGTCAGCTCGTGCGCCCGGTGCCTATTCGGGCGCCGGCTGCTCCGGGCGGTGGTAGTTGGCCGCGGGGATCTTGGTACCCGCGGGCGGATCGCCTGGATAGCGGCCGACCTGGGTGACTCCGTTGATCGTCTGGTAGCGCGAGTGGAACACGTCCTCGTGGATGACGTTGCCGGCTGAATCGCGCACCGTGCGCGTCACCCACGACCAGAAGCCATCGACGTTGAACTCGGTCCGCTGGCGCACGCCTGGCGCCAGCTCATTCGTGAACTCGACCTGGTCGACCGCTGCCTTCTCGTTCTCGATGCGTGGCTCGGACAGCTCAACTGTTCGACCGTCGGACACGCCGTACAGCTCGAAGGTCACGCCGTCTGGATTGTTGATGCCGCGGACCAGGACCGGATACTCGAGATCGTTGGTGAACGCCATCGTCTGGCGGCTGCGCGCATTGGCGATCCAGACGGTTGCGTCGAGACCAATCGGATAGCGGGTGATGTAGTAGGAGTGGTTGCGCCGGGCGTTCATCTCCAGTCCCGCGCGCATCGCCGCGTTGAACACTGTCGTCGAACAGGAGCACATCCCGCCGCCGAGGACGCCGTCCATGATGGTGCGACCGTTGCGGATCGCTGCGCCAGACGTGTATGGCGGGCTGGTGATCGGGCCGATGACATCCAGGAAGTCGAAACGCGCCCCGGGCTCGACGACGTAACCATTGATGATCGAGGTCGGGATGCGGATGTTCACACCGTCGCCGTTGAGCGGGCCCGGCACGTAGTTGGTAGTCCATTCGGAGATCTTGCTGACCCGTGGCGCGATCGCCTCTGCATCGGCAGTGGTGAACGTTGGCGCCACGGCGGCCAGAGCAAGGGGCGCACCTGGCGTCGCACTGCCATTGGCGCGCGAATCGAGCGCAGCCATGATTCCGTCCGTGGTCGGGCCAACGTCCGCGGCTCGACCCTCAGCGCTGGGCACCACGGCGAGGTTGGTGTCCTCGAAGCGGAACGTCGCGTTGGTCGGGGCGATGTCGGTCTGATAGGCATAGTTGGCCACGAACTGCTCGATCGGCGCTCGTTCGATGACCATGCTCCAGTCACCGCCCGTTGCCGCCTCTTCGAGGCGCACCCAGCCGCGCAGCGTGTCAGAGGTGATCGCGGTCGAAAGCTCAGCGGCGCTGACCGTGAGCGGAGCGGCGACAACGCTTTCGACGAGGTCGACCGCGGCCTGCGCCTCGGCAGTTGCGATGGCCGGCGGGACTACCGCCGTGTGAACGGTGATCTCGGTGTCGGCTGGCGATGTGCTGTTGACGACGGCCATCGCGTCGGCGACCGCGGTCGCAACATCCGTCGACTGGCCTTCGACCGATGGCGACACGACGTAGCGCCCGTCGACGCGGTTGATGGTCGCGCTGACCGGATTCGATTGAGCGGCGTAGGCAAGCGCCGCCACCTGCTCAGTGAGCTGTTCGCTGTTCCAGGTGACCGCCGGCGCGATTGAGACGCCATTGAGCAGGATGCGCAGCTGTTCCTGGAGCTGTTCGACGAAGTTTGCGCCGCGGCCGAGGGCGAAAGCCTGGTCGAGCATCAGGTCAAGGTCGTAGTCGCGCCCGAAATCGCTGTAGCCGATTGGCTGCGCGACCTCGTTCACGTTGACCACGAGATTTCCACTCGAAAGGCTGGGCAGTTGGTCGCGGACCTCGGCGGCGGCCGCTACGGGCGCCAGCCCAGCGACCGAGACCCCTGCCACTTCCACACCAGGCAGGTAGCGCCCGTCATGGATGCGCGCATAGCCGACCGCGAACGATGCCGCGAACACGGCGATGGCCACGATCGTCAGCGCGAACGTGAAGCCCGCCCGGCGCCACGAAACGCCCGGTGCGGTCGAGGAATAGGCAACAGGGAACGGATCGGAGCGTGACGTCATCCGGGTGAAATCCTAGCAGTCAGGAGGGGTCGAAACTGGGGGCTCGATCGTCGGGGTCAGGTGCCGCAGACGGTACCCACGCCCCCGAATCGAGCCGCTCGTGGCGGCCGGTTCCTGATCAGCTCTGGCGAGCCAAGATCACGACGCGACGATGCGGCTCCTCGCCGATCGACTGGGTTGCGACGTCCGGATTGCCGCGCAGCGCGAGGTGGATCCAGCGCCGCTCGAGGGCCGGCATCGGCTCCAGCTGCAGCATCTTGCCGCTCTCCTTGACCTTCTCGGCCGCACGAACCGCGATCTCGCGCAGCTGACGCTCGCGCCGGCCGCGATAGTCCTCGACGTCGACCAATACGCGGGTCCATGTGCCGAGCTTGCGCGACAGCATCAGGTTGACCAGGTGCTGGAGCGCGGACAGGCGCTCGCCCTTGCGGCCGATCAGCGCGCCGAGCGCCTCCTTCTCGTCGTCACCGCCACGAACGTCGAGCTTCGACGTGTCACCCGACTCGACGGTCACCGTGACGTCGAGCCCGATGTGGCCGAGCAGCTGCTCGAGAATCTCGCGTCCGGCCTCGAGTGCCTCGGGGCTGGCCTCTGCCGCCTGGATTTCTTCGCGCTCGATCGACAGGCTGCTGCGATTGGCACGCACCTCGGCCTGCTCGCTGTCCGAGAGCTGCCCGCCTGAGCGATCTCGGTTGTAGCTCTCGCGACCGCGTCCACGGTCTCGATCCCGTCCTCGGCCTCGATCTCGGTCGCGGTCGGGACGTGGCGGGCGCGGGGCGTCCGCAACTGGAGCCGCCTCAGCGGCATGCTCGGTTGATGGGCTGCTCTCGCGCGGCGGGGCATCGGCCCGGCTGCTGCTTCGATCCCGGCTGTAGCTCTGTCGCGCGCTGCCACGGTCCTCACGATCGCCGTAGCTCTCGCGTGGCGGGGGCGGCGGAAGTGGCGTTGCCGCAGCTGCCTCGCGGCGCGGAGCGGCGCCACCCAGCGCCGACCGGGGAGCGGCAATGATCCGGGCCGGCTCGGCGCCCATGCCCAGCACGCCACGGCTGCCGGGGGTCAGGATCTCGAAGTCGAGCTCGTCAAGCCCGCCCGCGCCGAACGCGTCACGCGCCGCGCGCAGCGCCTCCTCAACTGTCTTGCCTGTGAATTCCTGGTATTCGCTCATCGCCGTCTCCCTCGCCGGCTGGTCCGCGCTCGTGAGCGGGCCGGCTTGATGGTGCCAGCCGCGCGGTCGCTCGCGCTCCGGCTGTCTGGTTCCGCGCGGCGGGTTGGGCCGCTTTCTGCGCCTGTTGATGCCTTCACTGTGGCCGGCTCGAAGGTGACCGGGTAGCGAGGCTGATGGTTTGCCGCGAAGCCCGGCATCCAACCGAACAGGGGGAACAGTGCCCCCCAACCCGAGATCAGATACTGCTGCACGATCGAGTAGAGAGTGAACACGATCCAGTAGATGAAGAGCCCTGCCGGCAGGATCGCACCGTAGATGACTGAGAAGAGCGGCAAGATCAGGAAAATCCGCTGCTGTGCCTGCTGCTGAGGGTCATTCGTCTTCTGGGCCATCATGCGCGTCTGAATCAGCTGCAGCACCGCGGCAATGATGGCCAGCACGCTGACCGGGAAGTCGACGATCGGCAGCCGGAAGGTGACGTGCGGCAGGTGCGCGTCAAGGTTGCCCAGCCACGGAATGATCGTGTCGATGCACGGTTGCAGCGTGCCGGGGGCCTGGCACTGGAATCCCTGCAGGACCGGAATGCCCAGGAACTGCAGCGCGGAGCTGATGTCCGTCGCGGCGAGTCCGGTGTTGATGACTGAATAGATCGGGATCAGCAGGCCGAGCTGCAGGACTGCCGGCAGACAGCCGGCGCCGAGACTGACGTTGCGCTCCTTGTAGAGGCGCATCGTCTCTTCGCTGATCTTCTGGCGGTTGCCCTTGAACTTCTGCTGGATCGCCTTCACTTCGGGCTGGATCATCTGCATCTTCCGCTGCGAGACGATCTGGCGGCGTGAAAGTGGCAGGAGGACCGTCTTGATGACGATCGTCAGCAGGATGATCGCGATGCCGATGTCGCCGGTCAGGGCGTCGAAGGCTGTCAGGGCCAGGAAGAGCGTCTGGAAGATCGGGTTGAAGAGCCATGCCAGTAGGTCGACCGGGTTGCCGCTCGGCTGGGCCGGACACAGCGCATGAGGCTGCGGTTGGCCGGCGTTCGGCTCGCCGGGCGGGATGGTGGGCAGTGGCGTCGGCAGCGGGCACGGGTTGGTAGTCGTTCCGGGGGCTGCGCCGGGCGAGCCTGACGGAGCCGGTGTCGTGCTTGGCGCCGCTGAAGGCGTGGGACTCGCTGATGGCGCGGCAGAAGCAGTCGGTGAGGCTGCGGGGGTAATCGACGGTAAAGCGGTGGGTTCCTGTCCGCAGGCAACGATGAGCAGCGCCAGCGATGCCAGGGCGACGAGGACGGCCATCGTCCAGCCGCGTCCGCGGTTACGCCCGGATGTTCGTTCAGCGGACAGGGTCGTACCCTCCGGGATGCCACGGGTGGCAGCGAGCGATGCGCTTGGCGCCCATCCAGCTGCCCTTGAGCAGACCGTACTTCTCAATTGCCTGTTCCGTGTAGCGCGAGCAGCTCGGCTCGTAGCGACAGCTCGACGGCAGCCAGAAGAAGAACAGCCGGTAGCCGTGGATCAGGGCGATGCCGACACGCTTCAAGATGGATCGCTCGCTGGCGCGTCGGTCGGTCGGGTCAGCCCGGCAGTCAGAACGAGGCGGCGCAGGGCAAGGTCGAGCTCGCCCTGGCTGGCGGTGGCGGCGGGTACTCGAGCAATCAAGAGCACGTCCCAGCCACGCTCGATGTCGGCGTCGAGGCGGCGCAGCACGGTGCGCAGGCGGCGACGCACGGTGTTGCGAACGACGGCCGTGCCAATACGGCGGCCAGTCGAGATGCCATATCGAGTTCGATCAAGTTCGTTCCTGCGGTAGCGCAGCAACAGCAACGGATGCGTCCGGCTGCGGCTGTTGGCCTGCATGGCTCGGAAGTCGACGGCCGAGCGGATCATGTCGAGGGACCCCACGTCCTTCGGCATCCCCTCGCCGCGGGTCAGCTGGTCAGCTTCTTGCGGCCCTTCGCTCGACGAGCGGCCAGCACACGGCGGCCACCCTTCGTACTCATCCGTGCGCGGAAGCCGTGCTCCTTGGCGCGGTGCCGTTTCTTGGGCTGATATGTCTGCTTGGTCATGACTCCCGAGGCTTCCTGGCGCTGGACGGTCAGGACGGCTGGTGGTCCAACCGATCTGCTTGGGTGACTGAGGCGCGCCGGGTGTTGGGCTGGCGCGCATCCGAAGTCGCCGCTCAAGCGCCACCACGCACCGACTTCGCGCGGCGGATTATATCCGGGAGCGCCATGGAGCAGGCGCGCCGACAGATCTCACCTCGGAGGAGCCCGTGGCGGACCCGTCATTCAAGCCTACCGGAAGCGCCACGATCGACGATTTCGAGCGCATCGACATGCGCGTCGGACGAATTGTCGCTGCCGAGCCCTTCCCCGCGGCGCGCAAGCCGGCTTACCGTCTGACGATCGACTTCGGGTCGGGCGGGGAACGGCGTTCGTCGGCTCAACTACCCGCGACTTACCCCGATCCGGATGCACTCGTGGGCCGCCTGGTGATCGCCGTCGTCAACTTCGCGCCGCGCAACATCGCTGGTTTCCAGAGCGAGGTACTCGTCCTGGGAGCACTGCCAGCCGACGGCTCGATCCCGCTGCTGGGGGTCGACGCTGGCGCCTCGCCGGGTGATCGCATCGGCTGAGGGCATACCCCCTGGGGGTATGTGGATTTGTGGTTGCGGGCGGAGTCGGGGCGGTGCTACTGTTTGCCGCCCGAGGCTCAGGGAGGGACCGAGGGGAGAGGACAAGAAACGTGGTCGGCCGGCCGCCGGGAACGCCGCCAAGGTCGTCCACGGAGGCGTTTCAGGGCCGACAGTCACGCGATGCCGTGTGCCCGTTGCTTGCGCCTGCCACATGTAGAGCTATCAAGAGGTCGGACCGTCAATCGATGGATGCGAAGCAGGTCTGGCGCGCCGCCCTGGGTGAGTTGCAGGTATCTCTGTCACCTGCCAACTTCGAGACCTGGCTGAAGGAGACCGCGCTGGTCGCGGTCGACGACAACCGCTTCACCGTCGCCGTTCCGAACGGTTTCGCCAAGGACTGGCTCGAAACCCGCTACCGATCGCTGATCAGCCAGACGCTCGCGCGCGTGGTCGGCTACAGCGTCCAGGTCGACTTCGAAGTGCGCGAGGGACTCACCCCGCCAGCATCTGACAGCGTCGATCAGGCGCCGGCCAGCATGGGCGCAGATGGAGCTGAACCTCCGTCGATCCAGCGCGTTCGGCTCGAGCCGGGTCGTGTTGGTAGCCCGGAGGGCTCGAGCGCCAGCCTCAATCCGCGCTACACCTTCCGCAACTTCATCGTCGGCTCTGCCAACCGGCTGGCCCACGCCGCCAGCCTCTCCGTTGCCGAGCGTCCCGGTCATGCCTATAACCCGCTCTTCCTGTACGGCGGCGTGGGCCTCGGCAAGACCCACCTGATGCATGCCATCGGCAACCAGGTCCTCGCCCGCTTCCCGCGCAAGCGCGTCGTGTATGCCACGAGCGAGAAGTTCACCAACGAGTTCATCACCAGCATCCAACAGGGCAAGATCGACGACTTCCGAAACCGCTATCGGCGGATCGACCTGTTGCTCATCGATGACATCCAGTTCATCGCCGACAAGGAGCGCACCCAGGAGGAGTTCTTCCACACCTTCAATGCCATCCACGAGGACGGCAAGCAGATCGTGCTCTCGTCCGACCGTCCGCCGAAGCTGATCACGACGCTCGAGGAACGGCTGCGCAGCCGCTTCGAATGGGGGCTCATCGCCGACCTGACCGCGCCCGACCTGGAGACGCGCATCGCGATCCTGCGCGCCAAGGCCGAGGAGCAGTCGGTCCACATCGGCGCCGACGTGCTCGAGTTCATCGCCCGCAAGGTGATCAGCAATATTCGCGAGCTCGAGGGCGCGCTCAACCGCATCGTCGCCTACGCCAACATGGGCGGCATGCCGATCAGCATCGAGCTCGCCCAGGCCGTGCTGTCGAACGTGCTCTACAACCCAAAGCGGCGGCTGGTAACGCCCGAGCGCATCGTCCAGGCCGTGTCCGACTACTACAGCGTCGAGCTCGATGCGCTCAAGGGCCAGAAACGCGACCGAGCGATCGTCACTCCGCGCCAGATAGCGATGTACCTGATGCGCGCCGAGACGGACGTCTCGCTGCTGCGCATCGGCCAGGAGCTCGGCGGCCGCGACCACTCCACGGTCCTCCATGCGTGCGACAAGATCGACCGCGAAACGCAGGAGAACGAAGAGCTGCGACGGGATCTGGCCGCCGTCCGCGAGCTGATCTATTCCGACTGAGCGCGCACGGGTCTAGCGAAGGCCCTCGATGCACCAGCGTGTTCGTCAGGCGCCATTCGTTGCATTCGCATTTCAGATGCTGGTCGAAGATCGCCCTGGGTGGACAAAGGCCCGTTTTCTGTGGACTAGTCGGTCCGAATGTGGAAATCGGTCATGAGCCTCGCGCTCACCGAATCTGGTCGACGGGGGTTGTAGGTGGACGGTCGAGTGGTCGCTGTGGAGACCTGGATTCGGTCATCCAACGTCCGTCCCCAGTCGGATGCCCTTCGTCCACCGCCAACAAGGCCCCAAATCAGGCGAATCTGAGCGTGGCGGAGGTCATATCCCCACGATCAACACCATGATGATGACTACGGAATGAGAAGATAAGAAAAGACACCCACAATCAGTCATCCGGTCGTGTGGCCGGGCAGCGACCGACCCCGACTGGGCAGCTGTGAAGGGAGCTCGAGGGACGTGAAGCTTTCGGTAATGCAGGAGAACCTGGCGCGCGGCCTACAGGTCGTCAGCCGCGCCGTCAGCAGCCGCAACACGCTGCCCGTGCTGGCCAATGTCCTGCTGCGGACCGAAGACGCCGGCCTGAAGCTCACCGCGACCAACCTCGAGATCGGCATCACCTCGTGGGTCGCGGGCAAGATCGATGGCGAGGGATCGCTGACGGTGCCGGCGCGGCTGTTCAACGACCTGGTAGCCGGCTTGCCGTCGGGCGAGCGGATCGATCTCGAGGCGGATGGCGCAACTTCCCTGCGCATCAAGGCCGGTCGCTTCCAGACCCAGCTGCGCGGCATCGAGGCCGAGGAGTTCCCGGTCATTCCGTCTCCCGGTGACCGTCCCACGACGCGAGTCAGCCAGAAGGAGCTCAAGCGAGCGCTGTCGCAGGTCGTCTTCGCCTCGGCCTCTGACGAGGCGCGACCGATCCTGACCGGCGTCCTGACCAGACTGTCGGGCGACAAGCTGACCCTCGCCGCGGCCGACAACTACCGCATCGCGGTGCGCAGCCTGGCCATCCTCGATCCGGTCGAGGACATCAGCCTCGTTGTGCCCGGGCGCTCGTACGCCGAGCTGATGCGCGTCCTTACCGACACCGACGATCCGGTCGACATCATGCTCGCCAGCTCGAAGAGCCAGGTGCTCTTCCATGCCAACGATGTCGACATCGTCAGCCGGCTGATCGACGGCCAGTTCCCGAACTACCAGCAGGTCCTGCCGACGTCACACTCCACCAAGGCGATAGTCGAGCGCGACGAGCTGCTGAAGGCAGTGCGCATCTCTGCGCTCATCGCGAGCTCGGCCGCCAATGTCGTCCGGCTGCGCGTCGGCGACGAGGGCTCGGGCACGATCAATGTCGCCGCCGCGGCCGACGTCGGCGAGGCGCAGGGCGATGTCGAGGCACAGGTCGAGGGCGAGGGTGTCCAGATCGCGTTCAACGCTCGCTACCTCCAGGAGGCGCTCCAGAGCCTCGACCAGGATCAGCTATCACTCGAGTTCAGCGGCGCGCTGTCGCCCGGTGTCATCCGGCCGACGAATGACGAGGACTACGTGCACGTCATCATGCCCGTCCGCACGCCGTCCTAGGAGATCCGTGCGCGTCGAGCGCCTGCAGCTGACCTCGTATCGAACCTACGCACAGCTCGACGTCACGTTCCCAACCGGGCCACAGGTCGTCGTGGGCGCCAACGCGACAGGCAAGACGAACCTGCTCGAGAGCGTCCTGGTGCTCGGCACGGGCCGTTCGCATCGTGCCTCGGTCGACGGTGAGCTGATCGCCTGGGGCGCCGAGTTCGCCCGACTCGAGGCGCTCGCCGATGGCAACACGGTCGAGGTCGTCGTCGCTCGCACGCAGACCGGCGGCGGCCGCAAGCGGGTCCAGGTCAATGGTGTCGCACGGAGGCCGCAGGCGCTCGCCGCGGCACTCCCCGTCGTCCTCTTCGCGCCCGAGGACATGCTGCTCATCGTCGGCTCGCCCGGGCTGCGTCGGGTGGCGATCGACACGCTCGTGGCCCAGACCGTGCCGGCGTCGTCGGCGACGATGTCCAACTACGCCCGCGCCGTGACTCAGCGCAACAACCTGCTGCGCTCCGTGCGCGAAGGCACGGCCGATCCGACCGAGCTGCACTACTGGGATGGCGTGGTAATCGAAGACGGGGCGCAGATCGTCGACTGGCGGCACGCGACACTGGCGGCGATGGCCCGCCCCCTGGCCGATGCTCACGGCGAAATCGCGCCGAGTGAGGAGCAGCTCGAGCTGCGCTACCTGACCAACTCACCGCCGGCCGAATCCGAGTCGACGCGCGACGCCCTACGCCGCCGCCTGGCCGAGACGGCCGACAAGGAGCAGTGGAATGGCGCCACGCTCGTAGGACCGCACCGCGACGACATCGCATTTGCGAGCGGTGAGCGAGACCTGGCCGGCTTCGCGTCGCGCGGCCAGCAGCGGACGGCAATCCTTGCCTTCAAGCTCGCCGCGTTGGATCTCTTGACCGTGACCCACGGCCGGCCGCCGCTGCTCTTGCTCGACGACGTCTTTTCCGAGCTCGATCCCCAGCGCCGGGCGCACCTGGTCCGCCGCATCGGCGATCTGCCGCAGGCATTCGTGACCACGACCACGACCGATGACCTTGATCCGGCGCTGGTCGCGGCAGCGACGGTTTGGGAAGTGACGCCCGGCCGCCTGGAGCGCGCCGTATTGACTGGGCGCACGCGGTGACAAGATGAGCCCGCGACGTCCGATGCGCCGCGTAGGCGACGTCCTGGGTGGCCTGGCGGCCGAGCTCGGTATTGACGGCGAGCTCCGCCTCGCCCGCCAGATGGCTGCCTGGCAGCGCCTGGTGGAGGAGCTCGTCCCGGCCGCCACAGGCGCCTCTCGATTGCTCTCGATCCAGCCGCCGGCGCTCGTCGTCAGCGCAGCGTCGCCGATGGTCGCCCAGGAGCTTCGGCTCCGGCAGGCCGCGCTGCTGGCCGCCTTTGGTCGGTCGCCCGAGGGCCAGCACCTGCTCGAGCTGCGTGTCGTCGTGCGGCCGCCAACGGACATCCCCGCGACCGCTCGAAGGCCCGACCCAGACCCGCCGCTAGACTGACCGCCGATGGCTTCCCGGTTGGCACTCAAGTACGGGGTCGTGTCCGAAGAGGACCGCCTGGCGAACTCCTCTGATGCGGTCCTCGTCACCGAGCCGACGACCGGCTCGAAGGCACGCTCCAAGGGCAGCCTGTACCTCATCGTGACCTCGCGCACGGCTGGTGGCCGGACGCGGGAAGCTTGCCGGCTGGTCGGTGACACCATCCGGCGCGAGTACTACTACGACGAATCGGGCGGCATCTCGATCGTGCTCGAGAAGGCAATCCGTGCCGCAAATCGGCGCCTTCGTCACGCTCGCGAGGGAAATGGCCTGGGCCCGGGCTCGATCGGCGTGGCCGTCGCCGTGGTGCGCTCGAATGAGCTGTACGTGGCCACCTGTGGCGATGCCGATGCCTATCTCGTGCGCTCGGCGCGGCTGCTCATGCCCGAGCATGAGTCGGGCGGCGGACTGCCCGCCGCCGAGGCACTTCGGGTCGACGTTTGGCGGGGGGACTTCTCGGTCGGCGACTCGCTCGTGCTGAGCTCGAGCAACGTGGTCGAGTCTGTCGGGACCGAGGAGCTCAAGAACGCGGTGGTGACCCTCCACCCGCAGTCGGCCGTGGAGCACCTGCACCATCTCTTTGTCGCCGCCGGGGGAGAAGGCTCTGACGCCGTGCTGGCGATCGAGGCGACCGAGACGTCACTCGTCAAGTCAGAGAGCCGGCTCGTGCCGGTCAGCCCATCGGAGCCGCTTTCGGGCGCGCCAATCAGCACGTCGCCCATCCCGCTCGCCGACAGCATCGTCGGCGCAGCATCGGCTGTGCAGGACCGCGCCGTCGCCGCGAAAGGCGCGGTCAGCGACGGTTTCTCCGGCGCTATCAACCGCGTGCTCGACCGCATGCCGCGCCGGCGGACGTCGTTTCGGCGCATGACGCCGTCGACCAACAAGCGTGAGAACCAGCGCCGGGGAGCGATGGCTGTGCTCGCGTTCATCGGCATCTTCGCCGTTCTCGGTGTCGTGCTCTGGTACTGGAACCCGTTCAAGGTCGAAACGCCGATCGAGCAGGTGACGCGTGGCGAGGCGGCGCTCGTCGCGGCCAACGAGAAGGTCGACCAGGTTTTCGGCACGGCCGACCTGTTGAACGCCGACCCGGCTGAGGCGCAACGCCTTCTTCGGCTGGCTTTGGGCGATCTCGAGCGAGCCGCCACCGCGGAAGTGGATCCGAACGCGATCGACCGGCTGCGAGGTCGTGTCATAGTCGGGCTCGAGGACCTCTACGGCACTGTCGAGGTGTCCGGCGATCAGCTCTACTCCGCCCCGCCCGGCGCTGACATCACCGGCCTTGTGCGCGGGCCGGACGACGCGGCGTATGTGATCTACGGCCAGACGGTCGTGCGCGTCGATCCCGAGTCCGGGACGGCGGCCAGCATCGTCGCCGTCGGCGACGGTCCCGGCCAGGGCATCGGCGTGCCGCGCCTGCTCGCCCGTGGTGGTCCGGACCTGCTCATCGTCGACGAGCGTGGTGAGCTGTGGCGCTGGCGACCGTCGGGCACGCTCGGCCAGGTGCGGGTTGCCGGCGACCAGGTCTGGGACGCATCGGTCGTCGACGTCGAGACCTTCGTCATCAATCCCGACCAGGGCCTCTACCGGCTCTACGTGCCATACCCGGCGTCGAGCCAGATCCTGCGCTATGACCCGACAGCCGACGGCAGCGGCTTCTCTGTCCCGGCGCCCTACTTTCTGGGCGAGGGTGAGGATGTCGCTGCATTCCGTCAGCTGCTGATCGACGGTGATGTCTACGCCGTCACCAGCCCTAACGTGATCCGCTACTTCAACGGGCGGGCGACCAGCTTCGCGCTCGACGAACCGCCCGACAACGACGACCTGCGACCGGGCCACGACTACGCGCTGATCGCGGCGACCGGGACGCGCGGCGTCGGCCAGCTCGTCGTCTGGGACCAGCTCCACGGTCGCGTGCTCATTTTCGACAAGAACGAGGGCACGCTTCTCGAGCAGTTCATCGCCGCGCCCGGATCGTCGCCGCTGACCGATATCCGTGGCATGTACCTCATCGATCGCGGCCAGGAAGATCCGCCGACGCTCGTTTGGGCGCGGCCCGAGGGCATCTACCAAGTCGTGCTCGAGGAGCCCGAGGACGTCGAGCCGACGCCGAGCCCGACGTCGAGCGCGGGACCGAGCCAGACGCCACGTCCGTCGCTCGCCAGTCCGACCCCTGAGCCGACGCCGACCGAGCGGCCACGCCGGACGCCGCGCCCCACGCCAGCACCGACACCGTGAATCGGCCGTGATCGGCCGGCTGCAGCAGTAGAATTCGGCCATGTCCGGCGGGGAGCTGAATGGCGGCCAAAACGGCAACCTGCACGAGATGGTCGTCGAGAGCGTCCGCGTCCACATGCTCTCCTCGCAGCACGTGGTCATCCTGCGCGACACCGTGGACGATCGCTATCTGCCGATCTGGATCGGCCCGTGGGAGGCGAACGCGATCGCGATGCGCCTGCAGGGCGTGACGCCTGAGCGGCCGATGACGCACGACCTCTTCTCGCTGGCGCTGGCCGAGCTGGGCGTGACGTTGAAACAGATCATCGTGTCGGACCTGTCCGAGGACACCTTCCGTGCCCGGCTGCTACTTCAGGTGGACGGCCGCGAGCTCGATCTCGACGCTCGCCCGAGTGATGCGATCGCCCTGGCCGTCCGCGCGGGGGTGCCGATCTTCGCCACCGACGCCGTGCTCGACCGGGCGGGCGTCATTCCCGAGGGCGCCGAGGAAGAGAAGCTGTCCGTCTTCCGCGAATTCGTCAACTCGCTCAACGTCGACTTGCCCGAAGAGCCGGGCGAGGAGCGCAGGTCCGACTAGTCGCCCAGGACGGGCTCTCCGCGCTGAAGAGCCGTGCGGCGATTGGCCCACAGGCGTAGGCGAAGCATCCAGAAGTCGCGCACCGCGCGAAATACGACCTTTGGATTGGCGCCCGACGCGGAGCCGGCCGTGCGCGGGTAGTGCGGCACGCCGGTCTCGACCAGCTTGCGGCCGCGCTGTCCGAGCTTGATCAGCAGCTCGGCCGACATGAAGGCACCGCCCAATTCCAGGCGGATATCGGATAGCGCGCCGCGGCGGAAGAGCTTGCACGCGCAGTCGGGGTCGCGCACGCCGAGGCCGTAGAAGATGCGCAGGGCGAGACGATATGCGCGCGCATAGGCGAGCCGGATGAACGGGTCGGCGCGCTTGAGTCGGTAGCCGACGACGACGTCCGGCTGGTCCGCCTCGGCCATCCGGTCGAGCAACAGGCCGATATCCGCGATCCGGAACTGCCGGTCGCCGTCGACGAAGCAGACCAGCTCGTGGCGCGCCCCCCGGAAGCCGGATCGCAGCGCGGCGCCGTAGCCCTGGTTGACCTCGTGATGGACGACGCGGACGCGCTCGTTCTCGGTCGCCAGGCGATCGGCGAGCTCGGGCGTGGCGTCGCGACTGCCGTCGTCGACGGCGATGATCTCGAAGTCGTCGGCCAGCGCGGGCAGTGCCTCGAGCGCCTCGGCGACCATGGCCTCGATGTTATCGGCCTCGTTGTGGGCCGGAAAGAAGAACGACAGCGCCGGCACCCGCGGTCGCTCGGAAGACAGCGTGGCGACCTCGGGCACGGCGGGATTATAGGGGCGGGTAGTTTGCGCAGCCGTCACCAGCCCAGCGTCACACCCCAATAGACGCCCCAGGCGTTGATCACGATCGACGCCGCCACGAGCGCGATCGTCCACCAGCGAACTCCGAAACGGGCGATAGCGAGCGTCACCAGGATCAGCGCGAACGGGACGAAGTCATTGCTGAATCGATAGCCGAATTGGACCCAGCCCTGGCTGAAATGGGCCAGGTTGAGCAGCGCGATCGCGGCCACGGCGAGCAGCGAGCCCATCACCAGCCGCTGTCGCCAGGCGAGCACGGCCAGCGGCAGGGCGAGCAGGTATGCCGGGCTGGTCAGGAAGATGCTCATGCCGATCGGGCTCGGCCGCACCACCGGGCACTCCGGATTGAGGACGGACAGGCCGCAGTCGGTCCCGAGCGGCGCTATCTCCGGCGGCCAGAGGAACATGATCAGCGAGTTCATGGGAATGAAGCGCGGGTCCTCGATGCCCCAGTCGCGGTTGATCTCCATGCCCGGCGGCAGGTAGCCCAGGTACTCGGTCTGAAACAGCCATTCATAGGCCGGATTGAAGAGATGTCCGGTGGCGGCGAGGTTGTAGATGAGCAGCACGCTGACAGGGATGACGGCACCAAGGCCGGCCGAAAAGGCGCGCCGCCAATACGACCCGCCTCCACCGACGAAGATGAAGAACGGCGCGCCGAAGATCGCCGGCAGCCGAGCGAGCGCGGCGATGCCGAAGACAAATCCGGCGAGGAACTGCATTCCGTCGATGTGGGCGCGAAGCCGCCGACCCCAGGCGAGGAAGAGGCTGCTCTCTTCGATGGTGGCCACGACCTCGTGGCGGTCGTCGGTCGATGAATCCGGGGTGGCCGTAAGCCGCGCGAGCGTGCCACGCAACTGTTCGCGCCGATCTGCGTCCAATGCAAGAGTGATGCCAAGCAGAACGAACGTCAGCGCGACCAGGTGGGCCAGGAACCAGGTGGTCGACAGCATGGCCGCGTACCAGTGGACCGTGCCGAAGGCGAAGAAGAGCGTGGCCAGGACGGCGACCGAGTTGCGCTCGGTCAGCCGGCTGACCATTCGCCACGCCAGCCCGACGTTGATCGCGCCGAGGATCGCGCCGAGCAGCTGGTCGTCGGTGGCGAGGCCGAAGACGGCCACGAAGGGCATCAACAGGACCGCCGGCAGTGGCGGGAAGGGCAGCAGGCCGTAGCTCGGTGCGCCAGGCTCCGACGGCAGCGGCATCACGTCCTGAAAGTAGGCGTTGACGTGCGGACCGCTCGACACGGGCCACGCGATCACGAACCGGCCGTGCAGGAATGCATCGGCCTGCCACACGAAGTGGTCGTACCAGCCCAGCCGGGCAGGATTGGAGAAGACGTAGATGCCCAGGGCAAGGATTACGAAGAAGAGGCCGATGTGCGTCGGCGAGATCTGATCGATCGCACCGCGAAGGGTGCCCGATACATTCCGGCCTCCGGAGCGCGGAACAGGCCGCGACAGGTCCGTTGCTATACTGCGCTCCACCTCGTCAACCTCTGGAGGTACGGTCGGTAGTGACGTCGCCCCAGGCGGATGGGGCCGACCGCCTCCCACTTTCTACGGGTAGCACGCTCCGAGCGAGCACGGCCGCTTCCGGTCTCCTGATTCTTCTGCTCGTCGGGTTGCTTCTGCGCCTAACTATCGCATACGTCCTGTTGCCAGCCTCTGGCTTCGATTCGGACATCGCGACGTACTCGGCGTGGGCGCAGCGACTATTCGACCTGGGACCGGGCAGCTTCTATTCAGCGGACTACTTCGCCGACTACCCGCCTGGCTATCTCTACGTGCTGTGGCTGGGCAGCCACCTGGTCGCGTTCTTCAACGGCGGCACGATCGAGGGTACCTCCGACCTGCTCAAGCTGGGCCCCATAGTGGCCGACGTCGCGGTGGGGGCCGTTTTGTTTCTGCTCGTTCGCCGCTGGACCACGAAGCGTTCCGACTCTGTCCGGCTGAGCGTGCTTGCCGCGGGGCTGTACCTGTTCAACCCGGCCACCTGGTACGACTCGGCCGTCTGGGGCCAGACCGACGCGGTGGGTGCGCTGATCATCCTGCTCGGCATCGCAGCCCTGATCAGGGGCAATTCCGAGGGGGCCACGGCGATGGCCGCGCTGGCCCTCCTCGTCAAGCCCCAGTTCGGCGTCGTGCTCATCCCTATCGTCGCCATCGTCCTGCTTCGGCGCCATCTGCTTGTGCCCGGCTCTGGGCCGCGCAACAAGGTCCTGCTGCCGGGCCCGCCAGGAGGTTGGCTCGAGCGCGAGCAGGGAGTCTGGCGGCTGGTCTCATCGGCCTTAGTCGGGCTGGGACTGCTCGTATTGCTGCTGTTGCCATTCAACCTGGACATCGTCGAGTTTGTCGCTTTGATCGTCCAGACGGCCGGCGGCTACCCGTGGTTGAGCGTCAACGCCTACAACCTGTGGGCGCTCATCGGCGCCGGCGGAACCGATCCACTCGCGTTCGGCGGCTACTGGTCGTCCGACACCGTGCCGCTGCTTGGCCCGCTGCCCGGCGTCGCGATCGGCACTTTCCTGCTCGTGGCCGGCTTCCTGGTCGGCCTCGCCCGGCTCGCCTGGCGCTCCGATCGGCGCTCGATCCTGGTCGTCACGGCCTTCCTGGCGCTCGCCTTCTTCGCGCTCCCGACACGCGTCCACGAGCGTTACCTGTTCCCGGTGTTCGCCGTCCTGCCACTGCTCGCGGTGTTCGACCGTCGCTGGTTGTGGGCAACCATCGCGCTGTCGATCGCCGCCTTCATCAATCTGCACGGCGTCCTGACCACGCCGCTCTACGCGACGCCCAATCTCGAGACACTTCCCCTCGGCGAGCTGTTCCGACAGCCGCTCGGCATCATCACCAGCGCCCTGCTCAGCGCCGGCGCGTTCGCGTTCGTGGCGTGGCAGCTTCGGCCGGCCGCCGCGTTGCGTGGCTCGGCGCTGTTCGAGTCGGATCGAGACCCCTACGATTCGGAGGGCGAGGCATCGCTCGCGCCAGCGCCGGTGGGTCTGGCAATGGCCGTAGCCGACGGTGAGGTGGCCGATTTGATGCCCGTCGAGTCGGCCGTGGCCGCGCCGTCGTTGACACATCAGGTGCGTGGCTGGTTCGCTCGGTTGACCGCGTCGACCAGCGTCCGGCGTGACCGCAGCGCGCTGATCGTGAGCGAGCCGGGTGGCCGGCTCGATCGGCGCGACCTGATGGTCGTTCTGCTCGTCTTCGTGGCGGCCATGCTGTTACGAACGTATCGGCTCGAAGTGCCCTATTCGATGCACTTCGACGAGGTCTATCACGCACGTACCGCGACCGAGTTCCTGCAGGAATGGCGTTACGGCGAGCCGCATCAGATCTACGAATTCACTCATCCGCACCTGGCCAAGTACGTGATGGCTGTCGGCATCGCCGGCCTGGGCAACAACCGTGTGACCGCCGAGGCTGACCTCGGCGTGCCAGTTGCCTCGGCCGTGCTCGAGGAACGGTGGAGTCCTTCCGACGCACTCGGCGTGCGCAACGGCGATCGGTTATACATCGCCACCGGCACTGAGCTGCGCGTCTACGACCTCGCCGATCGCACGCTCGAGACGACAGTCAGCGGACCGTTCACGGCGCTGGCCGTCGATCCAGACAGGCACACCCTGCTGCTGGGTGGCGCCGACGGCGCGATCTGGCAGCTTGACACGACCGATCTCGACGCTCTGCGGCTTGGAACGGCTGGCGCGATTGCGACCGCCCAGCCGCTGACCACGGTCGGCGATCTGGCGGGCGACCTTTCTGAGCTGGCCATGGCCGAGGGACAGCTGATCGCCGTGTCGGATGACGGCACGGTCGTCAGCTTGGACGCCGAGTCGGGATCCGAGACCGGCCGAACCGAGCTCGCCACTGCCCACAGCCCGGTTGGCACTCCGTCGCGGACGCAGGTCATCGTCGACCCGGCGCTCGTCGATGACCCGGCCGCCGCGGCCGACACCCTCGCCGGCCTGCTCGACGACGACGCGGACAGGATCGAGGCGGTCATCCTCGCCGCCACTGAGCCTGTCGCCATCGCGGAGTACATCGCCAACGAGGAAGAGGACCCGCTCCAAACCGAGATGGACGCGGGCAATCTGCCCGGCGTGAGCATGGAGAGTGCGCCGGGCGTCGCTTTGGCGACCGATTCAGGAATCTCTCTGCTCGACGCGGCCACCTTGGCCGAGCTGGGCACCTTCGCGACCGACGAGCCGGTCGGCGGCATGACGTTCGTCGAGGAGGGTGCCGACGACCCGTCCGTTTACGCCGCCTCTGGCCAGGAGCTGGTGAGGCTGCGCCTGCCCACCGACGCCGACGTCAGCCTGGGCGCCTCGATCTGGATGCCCAACACGGTCACAGACGTTGTCTGGAATCCGACCACGACAATGGTTCACGCCCTCGGACTCTCCCAGGATGGCGCCGCCTCGACCATCTATGTCATCGAGCCGCGTTCCAACTCCGTGTTCGCCGACGCACGACTCGACTTCGCACCAACCCAGCTGGTCCTCGACGTGCAACCCGAACGGCCGGCCGAGGACCGGGTCGACATGCTCGCGTTCGACGCGTCCGGACGGGTGGCCACTGTCGACATCGGCGGCAACGGCTATGCCTACCGCCTGCCGGGCGTCATCGCCGGTGCGCTGACGGCGGCGCTGATCTACCTGCTCGTGCGCTTCCTGTTCATGCGCCGGACGGTGGCGCTGATCGCCGCGCTGCTCGTGCTCGTCGACGGGATGTTCTTCGCCAATGCGCGGATCGCGATGAACGACACCTACGTTGCGCTGTTCATCGTCGCTGCGTTCACCCTGTTCGTGCCGCTCTGGCTGGGCCGATGGCACAGCCGGTGGGCGATCGTCACCGGATTGCTCGGCGTGGGCCTGTTACTCGGCCTGGCGCTGGCCTCGAAGTGGGTCGGGGCGTACGCCATCGGCGCAGTCGGTCTCCTCATCCTGCTGCGCTCCGCCCTGGGCCGCCTCATAGCCCTCGCGGCGATGATCCTGATGACCGGGTTGCTCGGCTATATCGCCATCTCGCCGAGCACCACGGCCGCGACGCCGCAGCTGAACTACCTGTTCCTGATCCTGATGATCACCCTCACCGTGCTGCTCACGGTGGGAATCACGCGCCGGCCGGTTCGCTTCACCCTCGACGAGCTGCGGCTGGTGGTACTCGGCCCGATGCTCGGCGGTGCCGCGGCTCTCGCCTTCGGCGTCTACCGCTCGATGAGTCCGCCGACCGAAGGCACCTCGCTGACGCCCGAGCGCCTGTTCCTGCTCGGTGCGGTCGCGATCGGCTTTGGCCTGGCAGTTGGAGCTGGCGCGTGGTTTGCCGGCCGGCGTGGGCTGGGGCCCTTGGCACGCGTCCCGCGCGTGGAGCTGATCGCGGAGCCTGCCTCTCCGCCGCCGCCGCGTGGATGGCTGCGACCTGGGTCTGGCGCCCTTGGCCTGCCCTGGCTGCTGGGCCTGGCCGCGATCACGATCATTCCGCTGGCCATATATGGCGCGAGCTATCTGCCCTGGATCGAGCTCGGCAACCGCTGGACGGACACGTTCCCGGCCGGCAACTTCGGCCAAACCTTCATCGAACTGCAGAAGTCGATGTATGACTACCACAACAATCTGCGCGCGGCGCATGCCGCGTCATCGCCGTGGTGGGCGTGGCCGCTGGATCTGAAGCCGGTCTGGTTCGAGCAGAACAGCTACGCCGGCAATACGACCGCGGTCATCTACGACACCGGCAACCTGGTCATCTTCTGGCTGGCCATCCCGGCCGTAGCCTGGGTCGCGTTCCAGGCATGGCGCCGGCGCAGCCTGTCGCTCGCCTTCATCTGCGTCGCCATCGCCTGCCTGTGGCTGCCCTGGGCACGCATCGATCGGGCCACCTTCCAGTACCACATCTTCACCACCCTGCCGTTCTCGTTCATGGCCCTCGCCTACTTTCTGGCCGAGCTGTGGCACGGACCTTCCAAGGGAACCTGGCTGCTCGCCCGCGTCGCGGCCGCATTGGCGATCATCGGCGCGCCACTGCTGTGGCTGTTGCGCCAGCCGCTGTGCGGCATGGCCAATACCGAGCGAGCCAATCCGGGCACCGAGGTCTGCGCATCGCTCTCGCGCGACCTGATGCTGACCGACATCCAGGGCCTCGGCCTGCTGCTCGCCATCGGCGGACTGATAGCTGCCGGAGTCTTCGTCTTCTCGTACCTGCGCGGCTCGCCCGAGACCGCCGTATCGGGCGACTATCGACCCCGATCGAGCGGCCGGTCGCTCGTGCTCCCGGTCAGCTTCTCGGTCGCGCTGCTCGGCGTCGTCGTGCTGATCATCGGCGCCGGCCTGCCGGGCCGGACGTTGCTCACCACGCGCATCCATGCGGAGTGGCCTGCTCTGGCGGCACTGCTGCTGTTGCTCGTGCCTGCCTTGTTCGTGCTCCGCGCAACCGACCCGCGCCGCTACGTGGTGGGGGCCCTATCAGCAGCCGTGCTCTGGTTCGTCGCGTTCTATACCAATATCGCCAGCCTGCCGGTGCCCACGCCGCTGTCGCAGATCCACCTCGGCCTCTTGCCGACCTGGAACTGGGGCTTCCAATTCGGGGTCAACCTCGATCCGGCCGGCGGCGTGCCGCTTCAGTCGGGCGGCGTGATCCTGCTCACGGTGGCGGTGTGCGGTCTGTGTGTTGCCGCGGCCTACGCGGCACGAAACTGGAATTCGTTGCGCGCCCAGCCCGCGCCGGACGTCAGCGAAGTGCCCGAAGGGGGCTGATCGTGGACGGATCGCGTCCGGTGGTCAGAATCTCCGGCCGGACGTGCTCGGGCAGGCCGCCCGGCGACTGAGCCACGCGCCGCGCGACGAAGTGGTAGTAGTCGTCGACCTTGGCGGTGATGCTCTCCCAGCTGAATTGCGGTGCACGCTCAAGCCCCGCGGCGGCCATTCGCGCTCGCAGCTCCGCGTCGCCGAGCACGCGCGCGAGCGCTTCGGTGAGGGACTTCACGTCGCGCGGCGGAACCAGCAGCGCCTGCTCGCCGCGACGGACCACGCCCTTGTAGCCATGGATGTCGCTGCACACGATCGGCGTGCCGGCGGCCATCGCCTCGAGTAGAACGATGCCGAAGCTCTCGCGGCCGGTGGCCGGCGAGACGAACACGTCGGCTGTCGCGAAGTAGCGCGCCTTGTCGTCGTCGCTCACCCGGCCGAGCAGCTCGACCCCGGTCAGACGTCGGGTGGCGATGTAGCGCCTGATCTCGCGCTCCTGGGGCCCGGTGCCGGCCATCAGCAACCGGCAGTTGTAGCCGCGCTTGCGCAGCAGCCGAAACGCCTTCAGCAGATAGATCGCACCCTTGCGGCTCTCGAAGCGGCCGATGAACAATATGTTCAGGGTGCCGTCGCGATAGCGGGCAATGGGCTGCACGTTGCGCAGTCGCGAAAGGTCGACGCCGTTCGGGATGACCTTGTAGTCGCCCGGGAAGTAGCGGTCGATGAAGTGGCGCGCGGCGGCACTGACCGCGATCCGGCCGTGCAGCCGACGCGCAAAGCGATGCAGCGCCCGTTTGCCGATCTCGTAGGCAGGGCTCCAGCCGGCATAGGCGTGGAACGTGGCGATGTTGATGCTCTGCGATTCGCGCAAAAGGATGAGTGACAGGAAGGGTACGAATGGCTCGTGGAAGTGGAGCACGTCGAAGCGCTCTCGTTCGAGCATCGCCCGTACCTGGGTCGCGTAGTACGGCGCGAACGTCATGGTGCCGACCGATCCGTTGGCCGGCACGGAGAAGCCGTAGCCAAGGCGGATGACGTCGCCCTCGCTGTGCTTCTGTGGCCCGTGGATGCTGCTGATGATGCGTACGTCGTGGCCGCGCGCGATGAGGTTCTCGTACAGGTAGCGAACGTGCGCGTTGACGCCGCCCGGCAAGGGGTAGATGTACGGCGTGACGAGGCCGATCTTCATTGAGCTGCTCATGGCAGACCGAGCTCACTGTCGTCCAGCCGTGCCGGGCGCCGCCGGCCACCGGGGTAGCCCAGGTCGCGCCCGGTTCCATCGCGCAGGATCGTGCCGCGCACACCGTCGCGCACCGCGGCCGCGTTCTTGCCCAGCTGGCGTCGGAAGGTCCTGAGCTGGTGGCCGAGCGGATAGGCAGAGCCCTGCCAATCGGTCTCGCGCTCGAGGATCGCGGCACGCAGGTCCGCGGCGGTCTGACCGGGGAAGGTGGTCACCACATGGCCGACGTCCTCGGCGCGATGAGCGTCGCTGCTGCCGACGGCGGCCACACCGACCTCATTCACGAAGGCCGGCACCCGGGATCCCCAGCGCGTCCCGCCGGTGGTCGGGTTGAGCGCCTCGATGCCGTCCGGGTGGAATGTGGCATCGGCCTCGTCGAGCAGGCTTCGGATCGATTTGCCGCTCGCGCACAACGGATAGGGCACCAAAGGATGGGCGATGATGGCCAGGCCGCCCTGCTCGTGGACACGGGCGATCGATGACTTGAGCGAGCCCCAAGGTTTGATGCGCTTGTCGATGAACAGCGCGACGAGGTGGCCGCCGCGGGTGGTGATCTCCTCGCCGACGATCACCTCGATGTCGAGGCCGCGCGCCTCGGCCATCGCTCGCGCCGCGTGCGCCGCATCGACACGCTCGTGATCGGTGATCGCGATCACGTTCAGGCCCACTCGCTGGGCATGCTCGAGGATCTGGGCAACGCTCGAGACGCCATCCGAGGCGAGCGAGTGGATGTGGAGGTCGGCTCGGCCGACCTGCTGGTCAGTCATCTCGCGCTGGTCAGTCATCGCGCTCATCCGTCGAGGCCGCGCTGCGCGGCGCCTCCCAGATCGGGAAGAACAGCGTCCACCATTGCTCCGGTGCGTCGGCTACGGCGCGCTCGAAGGCCGCCGCCTCGGCCGCCATGAACGAGCCCAGCTGCTCGCGCCGCGTGCCGGGTAGTGGCTCGATCCGCTCAAGGCGCACGCGGTATTCCGAGTAGCCGACGCGGCGAGTTGCGACCAGCCACGCCGGCGCACCCGACTCGATCGCCAGCGCGGCAGGACCGGTTGGCAGGCGCGCCGGCGCGCCGAACAGCTCGACGATCACGCCGGTGCCACCGACCGGCCGGTCGGCCACGAGCGCCACGGCCTCGCCGGCGCCCAGCGCTCGACGCAGGGCATTCGCCGCGCCGGCGAGCGGCACGACGTTGATGCCGGTCTCGGCACGGGTGCGCTCGAAGTAGGCCTGTATGTCCGGGTCGCCCACTGTCTCCATCGGCGCCGTGATGCGCATTCCGCGCAAACCGGTCGTCCACAGGGCAGGGACCTCGAGCGCTCCGAAGTGCATGCCGACGATGATCATCGCGCCGCCGCCACCCTCGGGGAATGCCTGTGCGGCGACGTCGGGATCGTCGGGCACGACCCGAGCCAGCCACTTTGGCGTCCCGTAAACGGGAAGCGTCGCGCTCTCAAGGTAGCCGCGCACGTAATGTCCGAAGGCGCGCCGGACCATCCGCTCAAGCTGCTGGCCGTCGCGCGCGGCGGCGGTCGCGCTCTTGCCAGCCATCTGGTGCTCGACCAGGTAATGGCAGACGCGCAGCAGGTTGTTGCTCACCAACCGCCGCCGCTCATGCTGCGTCCGATACATCACGCCACCGATCGCGTCGGCCACGTGGTGGAGCGGCCGCGGCGGCAGCCGGCGCAGCACACTGGCCAGCGCGATGAGGGCGCGTGCCGTCATCCGACCGCGGCGCGAGCTGCGCGGCACGGAGCGCATCGAGCGTCTCTGGCTGACCGCGGTCATGATTTGCCGGCCATTGCCGCGACGCGAGCCGCCAGGGCGTCCTTCTCGGCCTTCGTGTCGGGCCAGATCGGTTTGAAGCTGTACCACTGGTACGGCGCGGCGGCGATCATGTCTTCGAGCGCGTCGGCAATCGCCTGCGTGGCACGTTGCATCTCCGCGGGACTGGTCGACGCGACCTCGATGGCTTCGTAGTGATGGGCCTGATACGTGCCGTCATCCATGCGGCGGCAGACCACGGGCACGATCGCCGCGCCGGTCTTGGCCGCCAGGATCGCCGGGCCGGCGGGCAGAGTGGTCCACTCGCCGAAGAGTCGAACCGGAATGTCATCTGATCGGTAGCCCCAATCGACGACCAGCCCAAGGATGACCGGCTCGCGAAGCACCTTGAAGACGCGCCGAATATTTCGCCACGGGATGATCTCGACGCCCCACCGGCGGCGAATGACGTTCATCTCCTCGAACAGCTCGGGATAGCCGGTATCGTCGGCCAACCCGTACGTTGGCAACCCGCGCAGCGCATACGCGCCGGCGAGCAGCTCGATGCTGCCGATGTGCGCCGAAACGGCGATCAACCCGCGACCCTCAGCCTGCAGCTGCTCGAAGAGCCCGATGAACGAGTTTTCGCCGCGCTCGCCGGTTGCGCGCACGAGGCGCGTAGGCTCGTCGGCCGGCAACGAGGGCAGGCGCATGAGCTCGATAACGAACTGGGCATACGTGCCGTAAATGCGCCGCGCCAGGTGTCGAACGCGGCGATCCCTGGCCGGCAGACCGAGCACGTGCGAGGCGTTGGCCAGGATGATGCGCCTCTTCTTGGGCCACGCGTAATAGCTGCTCACGAAAGCGGCGCGGCCGATGGGATGACTGATCCGGGTCGGCACGCGCGAGATGGCGGCAGCCGCGGCGCGATAGCCGTGCACGGCCGAGCGCTCTCGCGCCCGGCGCACGGCACGACCAGCACGGCTCGCTGCGTCTTCGCGGCGATGCGGCGCGTAGGACACGCCGCTCGTGGATTCGCTCAGGCTGCGTACCTCTCTTTTGACCGGCTCGGACACTGCCGGTCGGCGGGACACGATCCGGGCGTCAGCCGGCGCGGCTGGCCCCCGCCTTGTCCATCGACTTGCCGGCCGAGCCGACCTTGACCGTGTCGTCGACCTCGCCCGGGGACTGGTGACCCTTGGCCAGCGGCCGGCGTTTGGCAGCCGGCGCCTTCTCGGTGCCGACCAGCGTCTCGTTGTCCTCGCCGCGGATGAACGCCTCGACGCGATTGAACGCGATGTCGTCGTGGATCTGGCGCGGCGGGCTCTTCATGAAGTAGCTCGACGGCGCGACGAGCGTGCCTGCAAGGCCCCGGTCGAGGCCCAGCTTGAGGCAGCGAATCGCATCGGTGATGACGCCGGCGCTGTTGGGGCTGTCCCAAACCTCGAGCTTCAACTCGGCGTTGAGCGGCACATCGCCGTAGGTCGTGCCTTCCATCCGGATGTAGCACCACTTGCGATCTGCCAGCCACGGCACGTGATCGCTCGGGCCGACGTGGATGTCGTCATCGTCCAGGTCGTAGTCGAGCATGCTCGTGACGGCGTTGGTCTTGCTGATCTTCTTGGACTCGAGACGCTCGCGCTCGAGCATGTTCAGGAAGTCGGTATTGCCGCCGAAGTTGAGCTGGTAGGTGCGATCGAGGCGAACGCCACGATCCATGAACAGGCGCGTCAGCACACGGTGAGTGATGGTCGCGCCGACCTGGCTCTTGATGTCGTCGCCGATGATCGGCAGGCCTTCCTCGGCGAAGCGGCGCTGCCAGTACGGCTCACGGCCGATGAACACCGGGATGGCGTTGATGAAGCCGACGCCCGCCTTGAGCGCCTGCTCGACATACCACTTGGTCGCCTCCTCGCTGCCGACCGGCAGGTAGGAGACCATCACGTCGACCTCGCGCTCCTTGAGAATGCTGACGATGTCGGCCGTCGGGCCGGGTGCCTTCTCGATGATCTGGCTCAGGTATTTGCCCAAGCCGTCGTGGGTCATGCCGCGCTCGACGGGCACGCCCATGTTGGCCACCTGCTGGAAGACGTAGGTGTTGTTGGGCTTGGTGTAGATGGCCTCGGACAGGTCCTTGCCGACCTTGTTCTTGTCGACGTCGAACGCGGCCACGAAGTCGATGTCGCGGATGTGATAACCGCCCAAGTTGACGTGCATCAAACCGGGCACGAACTCGTCGTCCTTGGCGTTCTCGTAGTAGTAGCGGCCCTGGACGAGGCTGCTCGCGCAGTTGCCGACGCCAACGATCGCGACGCGGATCCTGCCGTCCTGGCGCTTCGGTCCGCGGCCGTTGGCCATCGACTTGCCGTTGGTGCCGGACTTTCCATTGCTCTTGGCCATGGTGATTAATTGACCTCCTGAATTGGTGACTTGGATTGACGGTAGACAAAGAGAATTCGTTGGATGGTGGTGATCGTGGCCAGGATGGCGATGACCGCCAGCGAGCCGACGAGGATGTACCACCAGGTCGGAGCGACTGCCCCGACGGGTTCGACGAGTAGTCCGGCCACGACGAGCGCGAGCGACAGGATCACGCTCCGAACCTCGCGCGGTGCGAGGCCGACATTGGCCATCCCGCTGCCCGAGCTGAAGCCCAGGCTCTCCGACTTGGCGCGCGTGTAGCTGACCATGAACGCCGCGGCCATCGCGGCGGCGGTGATCTCTGCCCCGCCGGCGAGCCCGACATTGAGCAGTCCGAAGACAAGGCCGACGTAGACGACGGCCTCACCAGCGCGATCGAAGACGCTGTCCATGAACGCGCCGAGCTTGCTTGTCTTGCCGGTAGCTCGGGCGAGGGCGCCGTCGAACAGGTCGAAGGCGGCGCCGAAGGCGACGACGATGCCGGCAATCAGCCAACTTTGCTGGGACGCCAGCCAGGCGCCGATGACGGCGATCCCGAAGCCGATCAACGTCAATGCGTTGGGCGTCAGCCCGGTCTTCATGAAGACGCGCGCCACGGGAGCCTCGATGCGTGCCCGGAAACTCTTCCGGAACGCAGCGGCGCCCGAGGGCTGCTCAACGCCCATCAGCTGGCCTGACCGAGCAGCTCGCGCTCTCGCGCGTGGAAGTAGTCGAGCGCCTCGCGGCTCATCGTGCAGATGACCTCGCGACCCGAGCGGCGCGTCTCGACCAGGCCGGCCGCCTTGAGCCGATGAAGGTGCCACGAGACGAGTGGCTGCGACAGGTCGACGTGCTCGATCAGCTCGGTGACCGTCGCCTGGCCCTCGCCGAGGCGCTGGAGCATGCGCAAGCGCGTCGGATCGGCGAGTGCCTTGTAGTAGGCGGCCATCGCGCGCAGCTCATCCGATGGCGCGGCAATGGCGGCGATGGTCGATCGGATGTGGGCAGGTGAGGGCACGCTGGTCCTTGTTGGAGGGCATCTCGCGCGGCTGGTCGGCGCGCTAATACATAAATGCTCGTTGATATTACGCAGCCGTTGACAGGCCTGTCAAGAGGTGCCACGTGGGGCGCTAACATCGCGCAAGGTGCCAGCCGCGGCGGCGCACCCCGACGCGACTTGCTGGAGGGTTCGAGATGACCGAGCGACGCGTCCGCTTCCAATTACCAACGCGACGGCCCCAGCGCCGCCCGAAGGTGCTTACGTCAGAGCTCGCACCGGAAGTGTCGATGGAGTCTCGCCCGGCGAGCGTCCTGACGACCGAGGGCAAGGGGCTCGTCGACGCGGCGCTGTACGAGGCCGGCCAGCGGACGGCCAATCCAGCCACCGTCGCCGAGGCCGCGGCACTCATCCGCGAGCGGCCCGGAGCGATGGCGTGGATTGGCCTGTTTCGGCCGCCGGAGACGCTGCTGCTCGGAGTCGCCGAGGAATTCGGCCTGCACGAGCTGGCCGTCGAAGACGCCATCGTCGCCCACCAGCGGCCAAAGCTCGAGCGCTATGGCGAAACGCTGTTTGTCGTCCTGCGCGCCGCGAGCTACCTCGACGACCTCGAGGAGGTCGAGTTCGGCGAGATCCACATCTTCGTCGGCTCGAACTTCGTGCTCACCGTGCGCCACAGCATGGCGCCCGACCTTGCCACGGTGCGCCATCGGATGGAGGAGGACCCCGAGTTCCTGAGCCGGGGACCCGAGGCCGTTCTGTACGCGATTCTCGACCGGGTCGTTGACGGCTACGCGCCCGTCGTGGCCGGCCTGCAGAAGGACATCGATGAGATCGAGACCGAAGTCTTCCGCGGCGATCCGATGGTTTCACGGCGTATCTACGAGCTGTCGCGCGAGGTGATCGAATTCCAGCGTTCGACCAGGCCGCTGTTGCTGATGCTCGAGAGCCTTGAGCAGGGATTCGAGAAGTACGGCACAGATGAGGAGCTGCAGCGCTACCTGCGTGACGTCGCCGACCACGCCACGATCGTGGTCGAGCGGGTCGACGGTTTCCGCCAGGCGCTGGCCGACATCCTGACGCTCAACGCGACACTCGTTAACCAGGCCCAGAACGAAGAGATCAAGCGCCTGACCGAAGCGAGCTTCGCTCAGAACGAAGAGGTGAAGAGGATCTCCGCTTGGGCGGCCATCATCTTCGCCCCGACGCTGATCGGCACCATCTACGGCATGAACTTCGACAACATTCCCGAGCTGCACTGGGCATTCGGCTACCCGTTCGCCCTGACCCTGATGGCCCTCAGCAGCGTCGGTCTTTATCTGCTCTTCAAGGCGCGCGACTGGCTGTGAACTCGAGCGCCACGGTCGACGACCGAGGCGCGCGGAGCGAGATCGCGCCGCTGCTGGCGTTCGCTCTGGGTGTGTTCATCGTCGGCGTCGAGCTGATGATCACCGCCGTCGCGCTGCCCCCGATTCTGGCCGACTTGGCCGACTGGACGCAGCTGCGAGAGGCGTCGTGGATCGTTAACGGCTACCTTGTCGCGTACGTGGCGGTAATCCCGCTGGCCGGCCGCGCCGCCGATCGCTACAGCGTGCCGCTGCTCTTCGCCGGCAGCCTGGTGATATTCGCCGGCGGCTCGATCCTCGCCGGCGCGGCACAGAGCCTCGAGTGGCTTGTTTTGGCGCGCGTGATCCAGGGCATCGGTGCCGGCGCGGTTGTGCCGCTGGCCACCGCGGGCGCGAGCCACCTCTACGGCGGCCGGCTGCGCGCCCGCGCGATCGGCGTCGTGGGCGCCGCCACTTTCCTGGGTATGGCCGCCGGACCGTTCCTCGGCGCGGCGATCCTGCAGTCGATCCAGGTTCCCGGCGCGACCGTGTTCGGCCCGAGTTGGCGCTGGGTCTTCTACCTAGCCGCGCCGCTCGCCGGTCTCGCGGCGGTCTACATGTGGGCCGCATCGCCAGCGTGGCGCACGTCGCAGCGGGCTGGCGACGACGAGCCGCTCGACATTCTCGGCGCGGCGTTGTTCACGGTCGCGGTTGCCGCCGGACTCGTCGCCCTGACGCTCGTCGGCGAGGTCGACGCGGCCATGATCCTCGGCTTGGCCGCGCTGGCGATCGTGGCGCTTGCACTTGCCGTGTGGCGCTTCTCTCGCGCACGAGCTCCATTCATCGACCTGCGCCACTTCGCCGACCGAACCTTCAGCGGCGCCGTGCTACTCAGCCTGCTCACCGGCTACGCGTTGGCCACCGCGATCATCGGCGGTGCCGTATTTGTCGACCGCGTCCGTTACTCGGGGCCGGATGAGCAGCAGGTCGCGCTCGGCGCGCTGGCCGGCGCAATGGCCGTCGGCGCGCTGCTGGCCGGCTTCGTGGTGCGCCGCCTGGGCGTGCGGCTGCCGAGCCTGTTCGGGCTGGCTCTCTCGATCGCCGGCTTGCTGATCCTGGCAACGCTGACGCCGGCCTCGGCGATCACATTGCTTGCCGGCGGGCTGGCGCTCTTCGGATTCGGCTTCGGCCTCACGGTCACGGCGCGTTCGACGGCCGCGGTCGAGGCACTTGGTGCGGCCGCGTTCGGTGTCGCCGCTGCCGGCGTCACCGTCGCGCGCATGCTGGGCATGGGCATCGGCCTCGCCGCCCTGACCGTGCTCGGCTCGAATCGGATCGAGTCGCTCAGCGTCGTGCTCGTTGATCAGGCTGCACGCGACGCAGTCCTGCCGCTGTCGTTGCAGGGCCGGCCGCTTGAGGACTATCTGGTTGTCGACGCGCTGGAACGCTGGGCCGCCGACCAGGCAGCGGGCATCCTGTCGGTCGTCTTCCTTGTCGCCGCGGCCGTGACGGCGCTCGCAATTGTCCCTACGCTCGCCATGCGCGACCGGCCCGGCGCCGCGCGCGGAAGTGACAAGGAAGGGAGCGTGGATGGCGTCGCGGAGGCGTCGCGAGCAGGGCTCGCCATCTAGTGTCGACGAGTCGGTACCCGTGGTCTGGGCGCTCGCCTGGAGCGAGGCGGCCGGGCTCCGGACGCTGACCGGGCTCGAAGCGGTGAAGAAGGCCTTTGCCGACGAGCAGACCCGACTGTGGATCGACCTGAAATCGCCCGACCGCGAAGTCCTCGACGCCCTCGCCAAGGTACTCAGCCTTCACCCGTTGGTGGCCGAGGACATCCTCGAACAGAACCAGCGTTCCAAGATCGAGGAAACGGGCGGCGTGATGCACATCGTGATGTTCGCGCTGCGCTACGCCGGCGAGATCGTCAGCCATGAGATCGACATCGTCCTCGGGTCGCGCTGGCTGCTCACCTCGCACGACGGTGACCTCGATCTGCGTGATGCGCCTTTTCGCCACCGCGAGCCGGACGTCCATCTCAAGGAAGGCGTCGATTTCACCTTGTGGGTGATCGCCGATTGGCTTGTCGACGACTACTTTCCGGTCTTCGACCGACTCGGCGACGAGATCGACCAACTCGAGAACGACGTCATGCGCAGGCCATCAAATTGGATCGTCGAGCGACTGTTCGCCGTGCGCCGTGATCTGCTGACGATCCGCCACGCGGTCACGCCTCAACGCGAGATCTTCAACCAGCTGACCAATCGTGATCTGCGCCTGATCAAGGCCGAGCGGGTGATCTACTTCCGCGACGTCTACGACCACCTGATCCGGCTGACCGACGAGCTCGACACGTACCGTGAGCTGGTCGGCACGGCGATCGACATCTATCTCTCGCAGGTCAACAACAGCCTGTCCGAAACGGTCAAGAAGCTGACCGTGGCGACGGTCATCCTGGCCGGCGCCGGCGCGGTGGCAGGCATCTTCGGAATGAGCGAGGTCGCCCTTGCCTTGAGCTTTTCTGAACCTCGCTTCTGGCTGGTCACCGGCGCCATCGTCGCGATGATGGTCACTGCCTACGTCTACTTCAAGCGCAACGGCTGGTTCTGACCCTCAGCCGGGCAGGCAGACCCGCGGTTGGGGCACTGGATTGGCCTCTTCCGGTGGGACGTCCGCGATGGTCACTGGGCGTGCGGCGATCTGAAGCTTGGGGACTGTTCCGGTCGGCCCCTCGCTCGTTTGAAGCACTAATTGGTGCTCGCCGGGCGCAACCGCGGCAAGCGACAGATCGGTAGCGTGGCGTTTGACGCGCACGATCTCGTACACATGAACCCTTCCGTCGGCGCTGAAGATCTCGACCCTGGCGCCGATCATCGCCGCGCCGTCGTCGATCTCCGAGGCGCGCAACAGTGGCAGGAACATGCCTTGTTGGGCGTGAGCGTAGAGATAGGTTGTTCCCGGCACACCGGGTGCGACGAAGCCGTCGAGGGATCATCGCCACGTCACACAGCGGGTAGAGGTCGCGGTTTCCGGGCACGACGAGAGTGCCCGACACGATCGGCAGGTCGACATTGAATGACTCGATCCGTATCCGCGAAGCCACCGCGCCGGGAGTGTCGACAGGTGATGCTGACGGGGTCGAGGTGGACGTGCCGGCGTGAGGATGTGGGCGATGGCCCCGGGAGCAATGTCGGCACCGTGGCCGGAGGCCTCGGTCCCGTGGCTGAAGGCGTACTCAGGATGGCCGCCGCGGGCGTGGCGGTCGGCTGGCCGGTAACGCCGGTCGCCGCCGGTCGCGGAGCCAACCAATCGCCGTAGATCGAGGGCACGTTCCAAGCAACAGCCACGGCCACCAGGCGACCGCGACGAGGAGCGCGGGAACCAGCCAGTTCCACGGTCTGCGAGGCACTCTCATCGGCCGATCGATGCTATCGCGACCCTGATCGCCGTGCCGTAGTAGAGTCCGGCGCGATGCGCTTACCCGATCTCGTCGGGGTGCTCGCCGCTCTGGTTGTCGGGGGCCTCCTGGTTGTATTTCTCTTTGCCAGCGCGCTGGGCCAGCAGCCCGCGCTTGCGACGCCTGCGCCTCCGACGATCCCACCGATCCCGACTCCCACGCGCGATGCTTCCGCGACATCTAGCCCAAGTCCTTCGAACGGACCGTCGGAATCGGGCACGCCGGAGATCGGCCTGGAGATCGGCCAGCGAGCGCCCGACTTCGAGGTCACCCTGACCGACGGCAGCGTGATGAGCACCTCCGATTTCAACGGTCCGATGTGGATCAACTTCATGGCCACGTGGTGCCCGCAGTGTGCCGACGAGCTGCCGATGATGCAGCGTTATCAACGCCAACTCGAGGGCCAGATGACGCTGCTGCTGGTTGACGTTGGCGAGGATGCCCAGACTGTTCGTCAGTTCGTGCGCGCCCTCGATGTCGACCTGCCGGTCGGCGTCGACGATGGCACGGTCCAGGCGCAGTGGGGTGCCTATGCGCTGCCCGTCCACTACTGGCTCGATGCCGAGGGCATCGTGCGCGAGATCGTCTATGGCGGCGCGCCCGAGGAGATATTCCTGCAGGCGATCACGGCGGTGGTGCCGGAGTTCTCGGCCGAGGAGACTCCCGAGCCGTCTCCCTGATTGTTTGAGAGTGGTGGAGAGCCCGTGACCGTGGCCGAGCCCTCTCTGCGCCCGATCTCCGTGCGCGAGGCAGTTGCTCTGGCAATGCCCCATCTCGAGCGGCGTCCCCTGCTTGTGGTCAGCGACTTCGACGGCACGCTCAGCCGGATCGTCGACGATCCGTGGGGAGCACAGATCCTGCCCCTGGGGCGCCGGGCGCTGCGTGCCCTGGCTGCCAAGCCGAACGTCAACGTGGCCGTGCTGTCCGGCCGCTCGTCGCCTGATGTCGCCGCTCGCGTGCGTGTCGGAAACGTGGATTACCTCGGCAATCACGGCATGGAGCGCGGCTTCGTGCCGCGCCGCGGCCGGCCCGAGCAAATCCGCTCGACCGCCGACGCGGCCGCCCATGAGGCGATCCACGCGGCCGAGCGACTTGCCGACGAGATGCCGCGTCTCGTCCCCGAGCCGTGGCTGATCGTCGAGCGCAAGCCGCCCGCCGTCGCTTTCCATTACCGGACCGCGCCGGATATCGAAACAGCCGGCACCCGCGTTCGAGCCGCCGCAGATGAGCTCGATCCGGAGCACGTGTTGGAGCGATTTCCGGGCCGGCGTGTGCTCGAGTTGCGGCCATTCGGCGCGGTGGCAAAGGGCGAGGCGCTGACCTCGCTCGTCGACGAGCACCGGCCGCGCAGCGTGTTCATGCTTGGCGACGACGTCAGCGACGCGATGGCTTTTCGGGCATTGCGCGAGTTGCGTGCGGCGGGCATCACGGATGGCATCTCCGTAGCGGTACAGGCGCGCACCGAGGTGCCGGCCGAGGTCCTCGCGGCGGCTGACCTCGTCCTCGCCTCGCCCGTCGATGCGACGCGCTTCCTGTCAGCCATCGCCCGGCGTCTCGATCCATGATCGAGCTGAGGCCCGTCGTCGTGTCGGATCTCGACGCGTTCTATGAATTCCAATCCGACCCCGAAGCCGTCGCCATGGCCGCCTTTGGGGGTTCCCGCGACAGAGCGTCACATTTCGAGGTCTGGACGACCAGGATCATGGTCAATCCCGACGGCTTGGCGCGAACAGTGCTGGTCGACGGAGTGGTCGCCGGCAACATGCTGTGCTGGTCGCACGATGGTGAGCGCCTTGTCGGCTACTGGATTGGCCGCGACTTCTGGGGCCGCGGCGTCGCCACCGAGGCCCTGGGCCTCTTCGTGCAAGAAATCCCCGACCGTCCGCTCACCGCGCTGGTCGTGCTCACGAATCGGGGTTCGCAGCGCGTCCTCGAGAAGAACGGCTTCGTGCGCATCGAGCGGCGGTCATCGCCCGAAGACGAGCTCGAGGAGTTCGTCTACCGCCTCGATTAGGCCAGGGTGACGATCTCGCGGTGTAGGGCGACGTGAGCGTCCATCCGCAGCTCGGAGCGGATGCGGGTGCTGAAGGCCTCAGCTGCGTCCGGATCGCCGTGAACGATGAATACGGTCTTTGGCGAAGCCTCCGAAACGTCCGATTCTCCGAAGTGCGCCAACCACGCCTCGAGCTCGTGCTGATCGGCGTGCGCGCTGAAGCCGCTGATCGTGCGAACGCGGCAGTTGACCGGCACCTCCTCGCCGTCGATGCGCGCCGAGGTACCGCCGTCGGCGATGTGGCGGCCGAGCGTCCCCTCGCCCTGGTAGCCGATGAACAGCAGCGTGCATCTCGGATCGGGCAGAAAATCCTTCAGGTGATGCATGATCCGACCGCCGGTCAGCATGCCCGATGAAGCCACGACCATGATCGGACGGTTGGCGTGGCGAATACCCTTCGACTCCTCGACCGAGTCGGTGAATTGCTGGCCCGGGTATTGGAGCGGAGAGTCGCCTGCGCGGAGCAGCGCGAGCGTCTCCTCGTCGTACGTCTCGGGGTGGTTGGCGTAGACCTCGGTCGCCTTCGACGCCATCGGCGAGTCGAGATACAGCGGAACGCGGGGAATGCGGCCGTCGCGCACCAGGTCATCGAGCACCCAGACCAGCTCCTGGGTGCGCCCGATGGCGAACGCCGGCACCAGCAGCACGCCCTCGTCCGACGCGACCTCGGTCACCGCGGCGACAAGGTTGTCGATCGCGTCGTCGTGCGAGGCGTGCTCGCGATTGCCGTAGGTCGACTCGACCAGCACGTAGTCGGCATGCGCAACTGGCGTGGGGTCACGCATGATCGGCGTGTTGTCGCGGCCCAGATCGCCTGAGAAGACGATGGTGCGCTGCGTTTCGCCATCGCGAACGCGCAGCTCGATGATCGCCGAGCCGAGGATGTGACCGGCGTCATGGAAGATGGCCGTCACTCCGTCGGTCACCTCCACGACATCGCCGTAGTCGCATCCGCGCATCTGCGACATCGCGCGCCGCACGTCGTGCTCGTCGTACAGCGGCTGGCGGAGCACCGTCTTGCCCTCGGGCGGAGCATGTCGGAGGCGATCGGGGAGCGACTCGTCGTCGGTCTCCTGGGCCACTGCCTCTGACTGGGTCTCGGCATCGGCGTGCTCCGCGCGTTCGTCCTGCCGTGCCTGGCGTTTGTTCCAGCGCTTGGTGAACTCGACCTGCAGCCTGGCCGAGTCCGTCAGGACGATGTCGACCAGGTCGACCGTGGCCCTCGTCGCGTGAATGGAGCCTCCGAAGCCCGCCCGCGTCAGCGCCGGCGTTCGCCCGCAGTGGTCGAGATGGGCATGGGTCAGCAGCAGCGCATCGAGCGTGCCGGGTTCGAAGGCGAACGGCATCTGGTTGCGCTCGACCTCCTGGGGCGAGCCCTGGAACATGCCGCAGTCGACGAGGACGCGTCGCTCGCCCACGGTGACGAGGAACTGCGAACCAGTAACGCAACCGGCAGCGCCGAGAAACTGGATGCTGATGCCCATCGATGCTCCTCTAGCTGCGCAGCTCTGGCTCGAACCGACGGACCGTGTCACGCAGTGCACGCGACGGCGGCCGGCCGCCCTTGGCTACCGCGGCCAGGTCGCGCAGCTGGCGGCCGAGCCACCAGGCGAGATCCTCCTCGCGCACCGATGTGCGCAGGTGGCGCAGGCGTGTCGCACGTTCTTCGGGCGCCATGTCCAGGCCGCGCTCGAGCATCTCGCTCGTGCCGGCCACGTCCGCGGCACTGACCATCAGCGCGTCGGCGGCGAGCTGCTCGGCCGCGCCGGCCGTCTCCGAGAGAACGAGGGCGCCACGGCCGACGATGGCCGCTTCCTTGGCGACCAGGTTCATGCCGTCCACTACCGGGTTCACGAGGACCACGTCGGCCAGTGACAGCGCCGCGATGGCGAGTGCGTACTCGGAGCCGTCGAGCATCCAGATCGGCGCCTCGTCCGGGTCGGACATGCCGTTCACCCTGGCAACGACCTCGCGCACCGCGCTCGCGTAGCGCGCGTATTCGGGCACGTTCTCGCGGCTGATCGACTGGATGGCCAAGAAACGGACAGATCTGCGCAGGTCCGGCCGGCGACGCAGCAGCGCTTCGAAAGCGAGAAAGCCGCGCAGCACGTTCTTCGACGGCTCGAGGCGGTCGACGCGCACGATCAGCCTCGGATTTTCGGCACGCTCGAGCCGCTTCGTCAGCTCGTCGCGTCGCTTGATCACGGCCTGATCTCGGGCGAATCGGGACAGCGCCTCGGGATCGATCGAGATCGGATAGCCGCGCACCCAGATCGTCCGCCCGCGCCAGCGCACGTGGCGGCCGGACGGGTCGACCCGCGCGTCCCTCACGAAAGCCTCAACCGAGGCCAGGAAGTTGGTCGCGTAGCGATCGGTCTGAAGGCCGACGATGTCGTTTGCCAGCAGTCCCTCACAGATCGCCCGACGAAGACCCTGCGGCAGCACCAGCCACGAGTCGACCGCCGGCCACGGGATGTGGTTGAAGTGGAGCAGCAGGCTGTCCGGTTTTGCCTCGCGGATCGTCGTCGCCGCGAGGTAGAGGTGGTAGTCCTGGAGCAGAACGACCGCCCGGGGACTGTTGCCGGCCGCCTCGAGCGCGGCCCGAGCGAGGGTCTCGTTCACGACTCGGTAGCCGAACTGCCACGCGTCGATCAGCGGCTGGTCGATCGTCGGCTCGTAGGGCAGCGTGTACAGCTGGTGCTGCATGAACCAAAGGAACGGATTCGCGACCACGGCATAGTGGCCGTGCCACGCCTCGCTGCGGATCTCGCGCATGTCGAGCCGCAGGTCCTGGTCGGGCAGCTGCTCGTCGATGAGCGCCAGGATCTGGCGTTGCTCGTCGTTGGGCGGGCCGCTCAGCGCCTCGGCCACTTGGCGGTCGGCGGCGTCCATCGCCGCGGAGATCCATGTCACCGGCGCGAGTCGGCCGACCTCGGCGAGTGCCGTCACGAGTCCACCGGAGCCGCGCTTGGCACGCCACTCCCCGGAGCGCGAGCGGCGGAACGAGAGAGGGCCGCGATTCGAGACGACGATGAGGCGCTCGCCCTTGCCGAGCAGGCTGCCGAGGTATTCGCGCAGCCGCGCGCTGTCGCCGCTTGAGCCGGCCCGCTTGCTCCTGCCGTCTTGTCTGGCGCCGTCTCCCCCGGCCACGGCGCTAGAGAAGCGCCAGGGCGGCTTGCTCGGCCAGGGTGATGACGGCGATCGTCACCGGCGGGATCAGCCCTATTGCGACCGTCGCCACGGCGGCCACGCCGAGCCCTGTGCGAGTGGCGCCACCAATGCTCACCGCGGGCGTCGATTCGGGCGCCTCGCGCATGTACATGTAGACCGCGACGCGGAGGTAGTAGAACGCGGCGATTGCCGCGTTGATCATCGTCAACACGGCGAGCAGCGTCAGCCAGCCGCCGACCTGGAGCGCCGATTGGATGACGTACCACTTGGCCCAGAAGCCGGCCAGCGGCGGGATGCCGGTCAGCGATAACAGGAAGAGCAGCATCAGCGCCGCGAGGATTGGCGCGCGCCGGCCGAGACCGGAGAAGCTCGAGATCTGGCTGGTCACGCCCGGCCGGCGCTGGAGCGCGGCAACGACGGCGAAGGCGCCGAGGTTCATGAACGCGTAGGCGATGCTGTAGAAGAAGACCGCCTGGAGGCCGGCCTGCTCGGCCGGCGAGCCGACCGGGGCGGCGCCGTACGCGGCCAGCCCAACCAGGATGTAGCCGGTGTGCGCGATCGAGCTGTAGGCGAGCATGCGCTTGATGTTGTCCTGGCTCAGCGCGACCAGGTTGCCGAGCGTCATCGTCGCCGCGGCGAGGAAGACGATGAACGGCGTCCAGTCTTCCTTGACGCCGCCGAGCGCCTCCACAAACAACCGCAGGATGAGTGCGAAGGCGGCGACCTTGGGGCCGACCGACAGGTAGCCGGTCACCGGCGTGGGCGAGCCCTGGTACGCGTCGGGCGTCCAGTAGTGGAATGGGACGGCCGCGATCTTGAACGCGGCACCCGTCGTCAACAGCGCCAGGCCCATCACGAAGCCGGGCGCCAGCCCGGCTCCGGCGAGACCGCTGCTCAGCACGTCGGCAATCTCGGAGATGTTGGTCGTGCCGGTGAAGCCGAACGTGAGCACGAGGCCGAACAGGAAGATCGCGCTCGAGAACGAGCCAAGCAGGAAGTACTTGATCGCGCCCTCGGTCGACAGGCCGTCACGCTTGGCGTAGCCGGCGAGCATGTAGCCCGGCAGCACCATCAGCTCGAGCGCAAGGAACAGGATGATCACGTCGTGCGCGCCACTGAGCAGCATCGCGCCGGTCAGCGCGAAACAGAGCATTGCCGCGAACTCGGCCGCCGGCAGTCCGCGCGGACGCAGGTAGTCGGGCCCAAAGAGAACGCTCAGCAGGCCGATCGACAGGAACAGCAGGTCGAGCGTGGCGGTCATCGTGTCACGCACGTAGGCGCCACCGAACACCTCGACCGGGCCGGTCAGGATGCCGATGCCGGGCAGCGGGCCGATGAAGACAGTCAGTGCCATCAGCAGCAGGAAGCCAGCCGAGGCGACGTAGGTGATGAGTCGATCACGGCCCGGTCGCGCCAGGTCGACGATCACCAGCAGGAACGCCAGCACGACCATGCCAGCCGGCGGCAGCAGGGCCAGGATCGTGTTCTGGTCGACGCCGATCACCTGGACGGCCTCACTTTCCGCCGGCCGCCAGCACGGCGGGCGCGATCTGGGCAAGCAGGTCCTCGATCGGGGCCTGGAAGAGCTCGGTCAGGAGGCCGGGGAAGATGCCGAATGCGACTGCCATCGCCACCAGCGGCGCCAGGGTGAGCACCTCGCGCCGGTCCATGTCGGTCAGGTGGTGGCCGAGGCCGCGCAGGAAGTCGGACAGGTCGCCGAACACCACGCGCTGGTACATCCACAGCAGGTATGCGGCGCCGAGCATCATCGCCAGCGCGGCAGTGGCGGCCACGAGCGGGTAGAAGTCGAACGCTCCGACGATGACCAGGAACTCGCCGACGAAGCCGGCCAGGCCGGGCAGGCCGAGGCTGGCCAGCACGAAGAAGCCGAATATCGCCGAATAGACGGGCAACACCCCGGCAAGGCCGCCCATCTTGGCGATCGTCCGATCGTGGGTTCGTTCGTAGATGACACCGACGAGCAGGAACAGCGCGCCGGTGATGATGCCGTGGGCAATCATCTGCATCATCGCTCCCTGCACGCCCTGCTCGGTGAACACGAAGATGCCGAGCGTCACGAAGCCCATGTGGCTGACCGAGCTGTACGCGACGAGCTTCTTGAGGTCGGGCTGGACGAGCGCCACGATCGCGCCGTAGACGATGCCGATCAGCGATAGGACGATGATCAGCGGCGCCCATTGGACGGCTGCGTCGGGGAAGAGCGGCACGCAGAAGCGCAGCAAGCCGTAGCCGCCAAGCTTGAGCAGCACGCCGGCGAGAATCACCGAGCCGGCGGTCGGTGCCTCGACGTGCGCATCGGGTAGCCAGGTGTGGAACGGGAACATCGGCACCTTGATCGCGAAGGCGAGGAAGAAGCCGGCGAAGGCGAAGAACTGGAGCGTCGGGTCAAAGCCGAAGCCGCGCAGCGTCAGGTAGTCGAACGCGCCGGCCCAGGTGCCGGTGGCGACCTGGTAGCTGTAGGCCATGCCCAGGATCGCGACCAGCATGAGCAGCGATCCGATGAGCGTGTAGAGGACGAACTTGATCGTCGCGTAGATGCGGTTGGCGCCGCCCCAGATGCCGATGATCAGGTACATCGGGATCAGCACCAGCTCCCAGAAGATGTAGAAGAGGAACATGTCGAGCGCCAGGAACACGCCGACCATGCCCACCTCGAGCATCAGGAAGGAGATCATGTACTCCTTCACGCGCTCCTTGATCGGTCCGAAGCTGGCCAGAATGCTGATCGCGGTGAGGGTCGTCGTCAGCACGACGAGGGCGATCGAGATGCCGTCGACGCCGAGCTTGTACTGGATCCCGAACGCGGGTACCCACTCGGCCGTTTCGACGAACTGGAAGCCGGCCTGGCTCGGGTCGAAGTTGACCAGCAGGACGAGCGACACGACCCACGTGACGAGCGATGTGCCGAGCGCCGCCCAGCGGATCCAGTTGTGTCGCTCGCGCGGCAGGAAAGCGATCAGCAACGCGCCCAGGGCGGGCAGGAAGACGACCAGCGTCAGCAACGGCAGACTGCTCATCAGCGGGCCATGAACATGTAGGTGACAGCGATAACGAGCAGGCCGGCGGCGATGCCCAGTGCGTAGTTCTGGACACGGCCGGTCTGAATCTGGCGGATGCCGCGGCCGGTGCTCTGGGTCAGTCCCGCGATCCCGTTGACCGCGCCGTCGACGACGCGCACGTCGAACCACCACATTGCCCGGGCGACGGCGCCGCCGAAGCGAACGAAGATCAGGTCATTGAGGTCGTCGAACCACCACTTATTCAACGAACCAACGTAGAGCGGCTCGAGCCGCTCGGTCATCGACTCGACCTTCTCGCGGTTCTCGCGGCGGCGGAAGAAGCCGAAGTAGTAGATGCCCAGCCCGACACCGATCGCCGCCGCGGCGATGCTGACGATGGCCAATGCGCCGTCGATGCCGAACAGCGCATATTCCGCGTGGTGGAGCCCGAGGTTCTCGCGGGCGTGCTCGAAGGTGTGTTCGAGCCAGTCGTGGATGGAGCCGTTCTCAGGCGGGAAGCCGATCGCCAGGCCGATGAGCAGCGATGGCACGGCGAGCAGGATCAGCGGAATGGTCATCGCCGGGCCTGACTCGTGGATCTTGTCCTCGATGTGCGGATCGACGTGGCTCTCGCCGTAGAACGTCTTGCCCATCAGGCGGAACATGTACAGGCCGGTCATCACGGCGACCACGACGCCGATCAGCCAGACCCACTGGAAGCCGTTCTTGAAGCTCTCGCCGAGGATCTCGTCCTTGCTCCAGAAGCCGGCCAGTGGCGGTATGCCGGCGATGGCGATGGCGCCGATGAGCATCGTCCAGTGGGTAATCGGGATCTTGCGCCACAGGCCGCCCATCCGGTTCATGTCCTGCTCTTCGTGAACGGCGTGGATGACCGAGCCCGAACCGAGGAAGAGGAGGCCCTTGAAGAAGCCGTGCGTCACGAGGTGGAAGATCGCCGCCGTGAAGGCACCCACTCCCAGTGCCGCGAACATGTAGCCCAGCTGGGACAGCGTTGAATAAGCCAGCACGCGTTTGATGTCGCGTTGGGTGAACGCGATCGAGGCGGCGAAGATTGCAGTGAAGATGCCGACAGCCGCGACGATGACCATCGCGGTCGGGGCCGAGGAGAAGATCGGATTGGCGCGGGCGACGAAATAGACACCGGCGTTGACCATCGTCGCGGCGTGGATCAGGGCGCTGACCGGGGTCGGGCCTTCCATCGCGTCGGGCAGCCAGACGTGGAGAGGAAACTGGGCGCTCTTGCCCATCGCGCCCATGAACAGCAGCAGCGCGATGCCAGTCATCATCCACGGCTCCATGAGCCCTTCATGGAGCGCCTCGGGAAGCAATTCGAACGCCCCTTCTGGGCCGGCGAAATTGAGCGTGCCGACCGTCGTCCAGACCGCCGCGATGCCGAGCGCGAAGCCGAAGTCGCCGACGCGGTTGACGATGAACGCCTTCTTGGCCGCCAGGGCCGCCGAGCGCCGGTTGTACCAGAAGCCGATCAGCAGGTAGCTCGACAGGCCGACCAGCTCCCAGGCGGCGAACAACAGCAGGAAGTTGTCGGCGAGGACGAGCAGCAGCATGCTGAACATGAACAGGTTCAGGTAGGCGAAGAAGCGCCACCGACCCGGGTCGTCGGCCATGTAGCCGATCGAGTAGACGTGGACGAGCATGCCCACCGTGGTGACCACAATGAGCATCACGGCGGTAAGCGCATCTAGCGCGAAGTTGGCCTCGACCACGAAATCGCCGGCGGGGATCCATTCGTACAGCGTGAAGTGGAGGCCATCTACCCCGAACGCGCCGACGAACAGCGTCTGGTAGACGAGGTACATCGCGATCAGCCAGGTCACGATCATCACCGGCACGGCGATCAGCCACGCCCTGCTGAAGAGGCGCCGGCCGATGAGCGCGGTCAACGCGAAGCCGCCGATGGGCAGCGCCATCAGCGACAACACGAGGATCTGGTCGAGCGGCATCGTCTGGGGCGCTATTCGCGCATGCTGGCGTACTCGTCAACCAGCGGCGTGCGGCGGTTGCGGTAGATGGCGATGACGATCGCCAGGCCGACGGTTGCCTCCGCCGCGGCGACGGCCATGACCAGCAGCGCGATCAGCGACGCGTGATTCTGCAGACTGGGCGTGAACGCGCCGAAGGCGATCGCGGCGAGGTTGACCGCGTTGAGCATCAGCTCGATCGACATCAGCATCGCGATCGCGTTGCGCCGGGCCAGGAAGCCGAAGGTGCCGATCGAGAAGAGCAACGCCGAGAGCACGAGGTAGGCGTCGAGCGACTGGCTCATGCTGGCGCCCGCCCGTCGCTCACGCCTGATCCGCCTGGGCTGCGTCGACACCTGCCGGCCGCGGCAGACGCTCGAGGTTCGAGGTCGGGCGGAGCTGCTGGAAGGTAGCCGTCTCGCGCTCGCCCGGGTCGGTCAGGCCCTCGCGCTTGGCGAGGAACACGCCGCCGATAACCGCGGCGGTGAGCAGCACGGCCACGATCTGCAGCGCGAAGACGTACAGCGGGTCCATGAACAGCAGCATCGCGACCTCGTCGGTCGGCGACCAAAGGCGCTCGGCGACGCGCAGCGGCCACTGGGTGTTGATGACGCTGATGATCATCAGCAGCGCGACGCCGACCGCAGCCAGCAGTCCGGCCCACCACTGTCGGTGGAACACGAGCTCGAGCGGCCCCGACTTCGTCTGGGTGAGCATGATTGCGAACAGGATCAGGATGCTGATCGCGCCGATGTAGATGAGCACCTGCGCGGCGGCGACGACGACGGCGCCGGCCATCGCGTAGATGCCGGCCAGGGCCGCGAAGGCAAGCATCATCGCCAGGCCCGACCGGACGATGTCCCGGCCGATTACGACGAAGATCGCCGCGGCGAGCATGATCCCGGCCAGGAGCAGAAATAGAAGGTCGTCCCACGCCCAGTCGAGAAATGGGACGGTCGGGGGCAGGCCGAGGTCCATCAGCGCCCGGTGCGGTACCCGCCCGCCGGCGGATCGGTGATCGCGGCGTCGTGACCGTGAGCGGCGTGGGCGTGCCCGGCGTGCGAATCGGCAGCGTTGCCATTGCCCGCATGGCCGTTCCCGGGATGGCCATTGCCCGAATTGCCGTTGGTGCCGACTCCGGCAGGCAGCATCGGCAGCGTCCGTCCGGGATCGATGAGACGGCCGCTCTGGCGCGCGCGATCGAGCCAGTCACGCTCCTTCTTGACCGACGAGATCTCGGTGTGGCGGTCGACGAAGCTGGTCGCGAGCAGGTCGAGCATCGGCTCGGAGCGGCTCTCGTGGCTGAGCTCGAAGTCGGGCCCGCAGCGCAGAGCGTCATACGGGCACGCGTCGACGCAGATGCCGCACAGGATGCAGCGGCTCTCGTCGACTTCGTACTTCTCCAGTACGCGCGGCTTGGGCATCAGCGCGCCGGTCGGGCAAGTCTCGGCGCAGCGACCGCAGCTGACGCACGGCGTCGTGTTGAGGCTCATGTCGAGCGGCGTGGTCACGAGCGTGTCGAAGCCGGTGCGCATGAAGTCGTAGCACGCTGCGCCGACGACCTCCTTGCACACGTTGGCGCAGCGGCCGCAGTCGATGCAGCGGGCCGGCTCGCGCAGGATGAAGGCGTGCGAGTCGTCACGGATGTAGTCGTGGTTGGTGCCGGTGAAACGGTTCTCGTTCACCGACCGATGTGAGAACGCGCCGCTGTTGAGCGGCTCGAGCGTGGCGAGGGTGGTGCCGTACTCGATTCCCTGGCGGCGCAGGTCGCAGTAGCCGATTGCCTCGCACGTGCACTGCAGGCAGCGCTTTGACTCGGCCATCGCGTCGTCCTGGGTGTACGGGATCTCGTACTCGACGTAGCTCTTGTTGCGCACCTCGGCGGCCATTGCCTTGAGGCGGTAGCGCGGCTCCTTGAGCTCGCCGGTGTAGGGCACGATGTTGAGGAACTCGGGCTGCGGCTCGGCCAGCGTCTGGCGCGTCTTGATCGCGTCCAGATCCTGGCCCTTCAGGTACGCGTCGATGGCGTACGCCGAGCGGCGCCCCTCGGCATTTGCCTGGACCACGGTCGCCGCGCCGATGCGCACGTCGCCGGTGCCGAACACGCCGCGCCGGCCGGTCGTGAACGTGACCGCGTCGGCCGCCAGGCGCCGGTTCTTGGTCGCGCCGATGCCCTCCGAGCCGTGATCGAGCCAATCGAGCTTCGGCCCCTGGCCAATGGCCAGCAGGACGCGGTCGCAGTCGATGACGAACTCGGTGCCCGACATCGGCTCCGGCCGGCGCCGACCCGACGCGTCGGGCTCGCCGAGACGCATGCGCTGGAACTCGACGCCGGTGACCTTGTTGTTCTCGTCGGTCACGACGCGCGTCGGAGCGGCCTGGAAGATTGCCCGGGCGCCCTCCTCGAGCATCTCGTGGACTTCGTTCGCGGCCGGCATGTCCTTCATGTCGCGGCGGTAGACGAGCGTCACCTCGGCCGCGCCCTGGCGAACGGATGTGCGCGAGCAGTCCATCGATGTGAAGCCGCCGCCGATGACAACCACCCGCGTGCCCTTGTGGCCCGGATAGGGCAGGCCGAGGGTGGCGATGCGCAGGTACTCGAGCCCGTCGAGCACGCCGTCGGCGTCCTCGCCGGGCACGCCCAGCGTGTTGACCTCGTAGCAGCCGATGGCGATGCAGATCGCGTCGAAGCCCTGGTTCTGCAGATCGTCGATGGTGAAGTCGCGCCCGAGCTCGGCGTTGGTGACCATCACCCCGCCGAGGTCGGTCACCGACTGGTACTCGGCCTCGAGCACCTCGACCTTGGGCAGGCGGTACTGCGGTATGCCGTAGCGGAGCATGCCACCCGGTGCCGGGTCCTTCTCGTAGATGGTCACGTCGTGGCCGGCGATGAGCAGGTAGTAGGCGGCCGACATTCCCGCCGGACCCGATCCGATGACTGCCACTCGCTTGCCCGACTTGGGCTGGACCTCGAACGGCACCGGCGCCTTGATGCCCATCGCCTGTGCCTTGAGCACCTGGTCGCCGGCGTAGCGGTGCGAGTCACGAATGGCGATCGCCTCCTCGACCTCGTCACGCCGGCAGTGCTCCTCGCACGGCGCCGGGCAGACTCGGCCGAGCACGCTCGGGAAGGGGATGGTGCGCTTGAAGATGCGAGCCGACTCGATGAAGTTGCCCTCGGTGTTGGCCTTCAGGAAGCCCGGGATATCGATGTGGCTGGGGCACTTGTTCTGGCATGGCGGCAGGCAGTACGCGTTGTGGTCGGAGAAGATCAACTCGAGGTTCGTCTTGCGGATCTCGCGCAGACGCGGCGTCTGGGTCTGGACGACCATCTCCGGCTCGGCCGCAAGAGAGCAGCTGATCGGCGGGTTGTCCTCGCCCTCGACCTCGACGACGCACATCCGGCAAGCGCCGAAGCCGGGCAGCTTGGGCTCGTAGCACAGCGTCGGCACGTCAATGCCGTTGTCACGACAGATGTCGAGGATCGTCTGGCCGGCGCGGCCGGTGTACTGCTTGCCGTCCACCTCGACCGTAAACTCGGGCGAGGACAGCCGCCGCTGGGGCGTCTGCGTCTCGAGCAATCGCTCGACCGGAGCGTCCGAGGCGTCTGGGTCGCGCAGCTGGGGCAGCGTGTCGGTCATGCGCTCAAGGCCTGGCTGGGGATCGGCAACATCTCGCACACTCCGGCGGGGCATGTGCCGTGCGCGAAGTGCTGGTCGAATTCGTCGGCGAAGTATCGCATTCCGGTCAGGAACGGATTAGGGGCGCAGTACTCGAGGCCGCACAGGGCGCTGGCGCGAACGTCGGCGGCCAGCTCCTGCATCACCTGGCTGTCGACCGGACGGGCAATTCCCTCGGTCGCGCGACGGCCGATCTCGTACAGCCGGCGCAGTCCGATGCGGCATGGGATCGTCTTGCCGCACGACTCGTCGGACAGGAAGCGCTCGAGCAACGTGGCCATATCGACCAAGCACGTCTGCGCGCCGGCGACGACGACCGTGCCCGAGCCCATGATCGCGCCCTTTTCGGTCAGCGCCGCCGGCGTGTACAGCGAGTCGAGCTCGGCCGGCGGCAGCAGGCCGCCCGCCGGTCCACCTACGAGCACCGCCTTGGCATCGCCGATGCCGCCGCACGTCTCGAGCATCTTGCGCAGCGACATGCCCAGCGGCATCTCGGCGATGCCCGGCTTGCTTACCGCGCCACTGAATTGGACGAGCGTGGTGCCCGGATTGCCTGGCTCACCGATGGCGGCAAAGGCGGCCGAGCCGTTGGCCACGATCCAAGGCACGAGGGCCAGGGTTTCTACGTTGTTGACGACCGTCGGCCGGCCCCACAGTCCGCGACGAGTGGGATACGGCGGACGCTGGTCGGGTTGGGCACGCTTGTTCTCGATCGAGCGCATCAGCGTCGTCTCTTCGCCGTGGACCAGGCCGCCGGTGATCGGGATGACCTCGACGTGAATGTCGAATCCGGCGCCGAGCGCATCGGAGCCGATGTAGCCCGCCTCCTCGGCCATCCGCACCGCGCTCTGCATCCGCCGCAGCGCGACGGCGAGGCTGGCACGGACGGCGATGAACGCCCGCGTGGCTCCGACCGCGTAGGCCGTGAACGCGACGCCTTCGAGGATTGCGTGCGGGTCGCTCTCCATCAGCATGCGATCGACCTGTGCGCCCGGGTCGGCCTCATAGCCGTTGGCGACGACGTATCGCTGGTCGGCGACCTCGACGGCCGCGGCGCGCCACTTCTCGGCGGTCGGGTAGCCGGCGCCGCCGCGTCCGCGCAGGCCGGCGTCGCCGATCAGCCGGGTCACCGCCTGCGGGCTCAAGGTCGTGGCCGCTTTCTTCCAGGCTGCCCAGGCGCCGGCCTCCTCGGCCGCCGCGAACGTTCCCTCGGGGTCGTACTTGCCGGCACGGGCGAGCAGGATCGTGGGCATTCCCTTGGGCGTGGGCAGGAGGTTCATGTGTGCCGCACCTACGCCTTGCCGACCTTGGCCGCTTTGGCGCGGAGCGACTCGGCGAGCGCGATTGCCTTCTGCTTGGTCATGCCCGGCTGTGGCTGGCCGTCGACGGTGAGCAGTGGCTCGTCGCGGCTCTCACCGCCACAATCGACGGGCACGAAGCGCACCGAGCCGTCGGGCGAAACCCCGCCGATGTCCGTCGACAGCGCCGCGACGAGCGCGTCACGGATCTTGCCGCCGCCGAGCAGCGTGCAGTTGGGACAGCGGCACAAGCCGATCTCGGCCGCCCGCCCGGGCTCGAACACTAGGTGTGGATACGACGTCGCAATGCCGTAGATCTCGCTGTACCACGCACCGGTTGCGTGGCTGATGTGCTGGATTGCGGCGACGGGCAGGTAGCCATACGCCGCCTGGGTCTGCTCGAGGATGGTCAGCAGGCGGCGCGGGTCGTAGTCCTCGTTGACGAGGATCCGATCCAGGGGACCGAGGTCGATCGGCAGCCAAGCGGCAATGGTCCGATCGGGCACTGGCCGCCCTGATCGTCGCAGCGCTGACTCCTCGCGCCGCTCGGCGTACTGCTCGGGCGGGCCCCAGTGGACGTGGTAACGACCCTTGGTGTCGACACCGCCCATGTCGATGATCTCGATCGGGCAGGCCATCGCGCACTGGAAGCATGTCTCGCACTTGAGGTTGCCCGCCTCGTCGTAGAGCAGGATCAGCCGGCCGCGGTGGTGCGGCGAGATGTCCTGGCGCTGTTCGGGGTACTGGATGGTCACCTTGGGCTGCAGGAAGCGCACGAACGTATGGACCATGCCCTTGGCCATGCCCCAGCCCGGAACGCGCCCCATCACGCTCAATGTGTTTGCTCCGCCCGCGCGCCTACGGCGCGGGCTGCGCGCGAAGCGGTCGGCACCCAGCGTGCCGCTGGGGTCCAACCGTCGCTTGCGAAGGCCTCACCTCTCATCGTCTGCTGAGCTCCTGGACGAGGAGGATGGCGCCGGCGGTGATGAAGATGTTGAGCAACGCGATCTCAACCAGCCACTTCCAGGCGAAGCCCATCAGCTGGTCGATGCGCACTCTGGGCAGCGTGCCGCGCATCCACACGAAGATGAATACGAACGTGAACACCTTGAGCGTGAACCAGAAGAGCCCGACGACGACCTCGAACGAGAGGAACGCCCAGATCGCAATCGCGCTGATGGCGATGACGTTGAACAGGACGAAGGCCACGACGAGCGACTTGATGAACGACCAGCCGCTGTTGAACATCCAGATCGGCAGCGCCAGCAGCATGATGATCAACGGCACGCCAACCGCCAGTGCGATCAGCAGGCCCATGCCCATGCTGGCCAGGTCGAGCGCCGGGTTGATGGTGATGTTCAGCCAGTCGAGGATCGGTTGGGGGTCGATCGGCGAGTTCCAGCCACCCAGGAAGAGGACCACGGTCAGCGCCGAGAGGATGAACACGCTTACGTACTCGGCGAAGAAGAAGAAGCCGAAGCGCATGCCGCTGTACTCGGTCGCGAAGCCGGCGACGATCTCGCTGTCCGCCTCGGTCAGGTCGAACGGGGTGCGGTTGCCCTCGGCGGTCGCGGCAATGAAGAAGACGATGAACGCGAGCGGCTGCTGGAAGATGTACCAGTCCCATACCCAGCCGGCCTGGTTCTCGACGATCTGGTTGAGCGACATCGTCCCGGCGAGCATGATCACGCCGACCGGCGCCAGTAGTAGTGGCAGCTCGTAGGAGACGATCTGGGCCGCGGCACGCAGGCCGCCGAGCAACGAGTACTTGTTGAAGCTCGACCAGCCGCCGGCCATCAGGCCGACAACGGTCAGGCCCGAGATGGCGAAGAAGTAGAGCAGGCCCAGGTTCATATCGAGGCCAACGAGACCCGGCGCGAACGGGATGACCATCAGCCCGAGGACGGCGGCGAGGTAGGTCACGATCGGCGCGATCGTGAACACGACCGGGTCGGCGCCGGTCGGCGTGAAGTCCTCCTTGGCGAGCACCTTGAAGCCGTGCACGACGGAGCTCAGCGTCCCCCACGGCCCGATCCGGTTGGGACCGACGCGCGACGCCAGGAAGGCGATGATCTTCATCTCCATGAAGATGATCACGAAGGCAGTTGGCACGGTGAAGAGCAACACCGCTGTCGCCGCGAGGACGAAGCGGATTAGATCGATGTTGTCGTTGACGAGCTCGACCAGGATCTCGAGCAGCCATGGAATGAGACCGATCTGCCACAGGACGAGCAGCAGGACAGTCGCCAGCACGCCCACGAGCAGCAGCGGCAGGATGATCTTGCCGCCCAGCGTGAGCCGGCTCCACGGCCGCGTGATCACTGACAATTGATTCGCTCCGCCGGGGGCTCTTCGAGCCCGGCTGCGCTCAAAGCGCCCGCGTCCCGGCGTATCGCCGGGCTGCGGACGTTGCTTGCGATCACTTGTCTACCCCGCCCATGACCGGGTCGAGGCTGGCCATGACGGCCATCGTGTCGGCGATCAGGTTGCCAGGCATCAGCTCGCCCACGGCCTGCAGGTTCCAGAACGATGGGTCGCTGATGCGCATCCGGAAAGGCTGATCGGATCCGTCGCTCATGGCGTAGCACGAGTACTGGCCGCGCGGGCTCTCCACGGCGACGTAGGCTCTGCCGGGCGGAATGCGGATCAGGCGCGGGATCTTGGTCATCACTGGGCCGTCGGGCATCTCGTGCAGCACCTGGTCGATGATCCGGATGCTTTCGCGGATCTCGTCGACGTGGATCAGGTAGCGCGCGTAGGAGTCGCCTTCCGAGCGTGTCGGGATGTCGAACTCGAGCTCGGGATAGACGCTGTACGGATGAGCGCGCCGGACGTCGAACGGCACGCCCGAGGCGCGCAGCACCGGTCCCGTTGATCGCAACCGCAGTGCGGCTTCGCGATTGAGCACGCCCATGCCGGTCGTGCGGCGGACGAAGATCTCGTTCTCGTTGAGCAGCCGCGCTTCCTGCTCGAGCTCGATCGCCGCGCGGCTCATCCAGTCGCCGAGGCGCGATAGGAAGTCATGGTTCAGATCGCGATTGACGCCACCGATGCGCAGGTAGTTGAAGAGCATCCGCTGGCCGGTCAGCGCGGCGAGCATCTCGACGATCGTGTCGCGCTCTATGAAGCCGTACAGCAGCGGGGTCAGTCCGCCCAGGTCGAGCGCCAGCCAGCCGATGAACAGGCCGTGGCTGGCGATCCGATTGAGCTCCCAGCACAACACTCGGATGTATTCCGCCCGCCGCGGCACCTGCAGGTCGAGCAGCTTCTCCGCCGACAGTACCGGCATCGCCTCGCTGAACATCGACGCGACGTACTCGAGCGGGTCGCAGTTGCTGATCGCGTGGTGCCAGTCGCCGTTCTCGCAGATCTTCTCGACGCCGCGATGCAGGTAGCCCAGAACGGGGTCGAGGTCGACGACCTGCTCTCCGTCGATCTTGAGCACGACGCGCAGCACGCCGTGCGTCGACGGATGCTGCGGTCCGAGATTGACGAGCATCTCGCCGTCGCGCAGGTTGTAGAACTCGGCCTCACGCTCGGTTCGAGGCGGATACGGCGGTACCGCGTCGTAGATCGTGGCGGGCGTCTCGACCCAGATGTTCGGGTCGTCCAGGGATCGGACGGTTGAGTCGGTCATGCCGGCGGAACCTCGCTTTCGGGCGCCACCAGGCCCTTGGTAGGTTCGTCTCCGGGGACCAATCGCGCCTGGCGGATCACCGGCTGGCGCAGGGACTCCGCGGGCTGGTGGGTCTGCTCGACGTGTCGGAAGCCCTCGCCCGGCGAGCGCGACGAGTCATCGGCGAGCAGGAAGTCCTTGCGCAGCGGGAAGCTCACGTAGTCGGGCGGCATATAGATCCGGCGCAGGTCGCGGTTGCCCTCGAAGACGATGCCGAACATGTCGTACGCCTCGCGCTCGGGCCACTCCGCGCCCTTCCAGATGAAGGTTACCGATGGAACACGTGGGTCATCGCGCGACAGACCGGCCGCGACCACGCGCAGCCAGTCCGGCGAACGCGGCGACCAGAGGTGGTACACGACCCACATCTCAGTGCCCGTGTCGACGCCGCACAGATCGGACAGCACCTCGAACTCGAACTGCTCCTCGTCGTTCAGGCGGCGCATGACGTCGATCACGTCGCCGGCGCCGATCCAGATCTCGGTCGTGTCGCCTTTCTGGCGCAGGGGCGCGCTGAAACGGTCTCCGAAGGCGGCCTGTAAGCGTCGCTTCAGTTGCGTGTCCGTCTCGTCGCTCCTGTTCTCGCCGAGTTGAACGAAGGTTCTGGAGTCAGTTCGCGAGCGTCGCTCAGACGCCCGCGGGTACGGTCGGCCCGACCGCTCGCTCCGCCCAGTGGCCGCGCCGCTCGCGGATCAACTGCTGGAGCTTCATCATCCCGTAGATCAGCCCCTCCGGTCGAGGCGGACAACCGGGCACATACACGTCCACCGGCATCACCCGGTCGATTCCCTCGACCGTCGCGTACGAGCGCTTGTAGCGGCCACCCGAACAGGTGCAGTCACCCATCGCGACGCACCACTTGGGCTCCGGCATCTGCTCCCAAAGCCGCACCAGCGGGCCGGCCATCTTGGTCGTCAGCGTGCCGGCGACGATGAGCACGTCGGCCTGGCGCGGGCTGGCCCGGAAGGGGAACATGTTGAAGCGGTCCATGTCGTTGATCGGTGTGGCGGCAGACATCATCTCGATCGCGCAGCAGGCGAGTCCGGACGTCAGCGGCCAGAGGCTGTTGAGGCGGATCAGGTCGAGCACGTAGTCGGCCTTGGTCGGAATGATGTCGAGCGCTCGCCAGCGACCGGTGTCGCCCTTGTCGGCCAGCTCCTCGAGCCGCAGATGATTGATCTGCGATGGAGCGCCGCCCATGTACGCCTGCGGGTTGGGCGATGTCCACAGCGTGTTCTCGATGACGATCGGCTCGGCCAGCTCGTCGTTCGGAGCGACGGTCAGCGCCCCGATCCCCGTGTCCACTTTCTCGGCGGGCTTCTTCACTTCCACGTCAACACCCCCTTGCGCCACGCGTAGCCGAGCCCGAGCAGCAGGATTCCGACGAAGAGGAGCATGGCCAGGAAGCCACCGAGCAGGACATCACGGAATACGAGCGCCCACAGGTAGATGAAGATGACCTCGATGTCGAACGCTACGAATAGAAGTGCGTAGATGTAGAACGACAGCCCAACGCGGCCCCACGTGTAACCGTACGTGTCAATGCCCGACTCATAGGGCAGACCCTTGTGTCGGTCTCCCTTTGTGCGATGGCTGAGCAGCCACGCGGCGATGATCGTGATGAGCACGAAGGTCACGCCCGCGAAGGCGAACCCGACCACGTACCACAGTCCGGTCGTCACTTATGCCTCATCAGGCGCCACGGTCCGCGGTTGGGTGAGTTGGGTAGGTCTGGGCTGGACCGCAGCTCGTGCTCATTGTACGTCGATGTTGCGCATCCTCCATGCTCGTCGACCGTGCTGAAACGGAGCCGCCACGGAGCGCCGAATAGCGTGCCGCTGTCCAGGCTCACACGCGGAGGTTTCGATGCCCGCCAAGACTGAAAAGCAGCGCAAGTTCATGGGCGCCGAGCTGCAGCGCAAGCGCGAAGGCAAGACGACCCAGACCGGCATGAGTGAGAGCGAGCTCGAGAAGATGGCGAGCAAGAAGAAGAAGGGCTGAATCCGGCTCAGCTGCTCGCAGCTCCCATTAGCAGGATGGGCACGCCCGGGCCGACGAGCGAATGGCCGCCGAGCAGGATCGGCGGCCGAGCATGGGACGCGGCCCGGGTCAGCTCGCAGAGCCACTCGTCGTGCACGTCATCGGCGCGAAGAAGGTCGCTCGCGAAGCGGTCTGCGGCGGACGGCCAACTCGCCTCGTCGGCGCCCAGGCGATGGGCGAGCAGCACGCGTGAGTCGATAATCGCCCCGTCGGCCAGCTCACCGACGATGTCCTCCAGGTCCGTCGTGCCGCGCTGTTCGAGCAACAATCCAAGCGTCGCGCGTGGCCCGGGCCGCTTTGAGGCGGCGGTCTGAGGAGGACCGATCGCCAGTGGCGACGACGCGCGCATTCCTCGCTCCTCGGCCAGGAATCGAACGCGGCAACGGACGTTGCGCTCGAGCCAGCGGAGCGTGGTTGATCCGCTGCGCCCGAACACGAGCAGCTCAGCGTACGGGTCGGTTGCGAGCCCGCGCAGCTCGTCGAGACGCGGCACGGACCAGCCGCGGGTGCGGGCAGCGTCGACCAGCCACCGCGAGGCGCCGGGAGCGAGTGCGGCCAGGGTGACGTCGAGCGGCGTGTCCAGGTCGAGTGCCAGGCGCTGCTTGCCGGGCAGCTCGTCGACAACGAAGCCAGCCCGCTCCTCGAGCCAGCGCGGCAATGCGTTGTCGCTCGGCAGCGGCGGCAGCTCGCGCAACTCTGCGGCACGACCGACCGCCACGATGTCGGACGAGAAGCGATTGTTGGTCACAGCGCGGCGCTCGCCGGACGACGCGACCTCGACCAGGCGTCGCGCTTCGCCCCGATTGAGTCGCGGAACGGCGCCACTGCCGAACACGATCACGCCGCCGCGCGCCGGTGCGACCTCGGCGAGCACTTCGCCAAAGGTCAGGCCGTCGCGCCACTCGTCGATGAAAGTGGCACGTGCGGCGCCAGCGCGCTCGAACATTCGCGATTGCCGTTCGGCAAGCTCGAGCCGGACGGCGGCCAGCTCGTGAACCAGCGGCGGCTCACCGGCCGCGGCCGGAGGATGGAAGATGATCACTGATGGCCTGGCCACGGTCGTCCGAGTCTAGCCACGGGAGGGCAGGTGCCGAAACGAGTTCGAGCCTATGTCGGCCTCGGCGCCAACGTTGGCCAACCCCGCGTCGCCTTGGCCAACGCGGTCCGGGCGCTGGCGGCGATGCCCGGCGTCCGCCTGCGCGACGTGTCGCCGCTGTATGAGACAAAGCCCGTCGGCATGATCGATCAGCCGGACTTCCTGAACGCCGTGGCCGCCCTAGACGTGCCCGCCGGGCCTGACCCTGAGACGGGTGCGCTCGCGTTGCTCGCCGGCCTCAAGTCGCTCGAGCAGGCGATCGGCCGCGTGCCCCGTGAACGCTGGGGTCCGCGCGAGGTAGATCTGGATCTACTCGTGTTCGGTCGCCATCGGATCAACGTGAGACGTCCCGACGACCGGTGGCTCGAGGTCCCTCACCCCGAGTCCCGAAACAGACTCTTCGTCCTCGCCCCGCTGGCCGACCTCGCCCCCGGTCTCGTCCCGCCCGGCTGGGGCGAGACAGTCGCTACCGCGCGGCGCAGGCGCGCGAACGAGGAGGGTACGGGCGCGGTCAGACGCGTCGGCTCGTTGGCGGTGGGCTCCTGGGCCAGCCGCTCCTAGGCCAGCCGCTCGATCCGCGAGCGTCCTCGATGCACGGCCCATCGAGCGCCCAATCGCTGGGCGGAGGACCGTTCGAGCACTCCGTCGACGAACCAGTGCTCGACCTGAACCTCGTCCGGCGTGACGTCGACGACCATGTAGCCGTGGCTGTCGAGGTCGCACCACAGGATCGACGGCAGCAGCTCCATGAGCATCTTCTCGGTCGGCAGCGAGCCGCTGCGGTAGCCCCAACCCTTCTTGTCGTCGAGGTTCTGGGAGGTAAGGCTGGAGGTGACGAACTCGACAGCGATTGGCTCCTCGGTCGACTGTCCGTCGTCGCGCATCTCGACGGCCAGGCCAACGTGGACATCGCCACTGATGACGACCGCGTCGCGTCCGGCCAGGTGGCCAAGAAGTGCGGAGCGCTCGGCCGGGTAGCCATCCCATTGATCGTGATCAGGGCCGCCCTTCTCGCTGATCAGCTTGAGCGAGCGCAGCCCGGGTCGCAGATCGTCCGGAATATCCGGCGCCCAGGTCTGGCTCATGACCGAGCTGTTGGCCAGGATGCGCCAGCGAGCGGTCGATGAGTCGATCCCATCGAACAGCCACTCGCGCTGCGTACTGCCGAGCTGGGAGCGGCTTGGGTCGAACATTTCTGGGCGCGACACGGGTTGATCTCGGCGCGAGCGGGTGTCGATCAAGAACAGGTCGGCCAGACCGCCGACCGACACAGTTCGAAAGACGCGCTCAGGATCGGCCGGATCGGGCAGCCGCTGCGGGAGCCACTCACGGCGTGCCTGAAAGGCGTCTGCGCGGCGCGCTGCCCACGGCCCATCGCGCTCCGGATCATGCTCGTCCGCGCCCTCGCGCCACGCTCCGTCGGCCAGCTCATGGTCATCGAGCGTGGCCAGAAGAGGGTGAGCATGGTGCATCGCCAGCGTGTCGGGGTCGGCCCGGTACTGGGCGTAGCGGCGGCGGTAGTCGGCAAGGGTCTTGCATTCGTGGAGCGGATCGAAAGGTCGACCGATGTTCGCTCCCGGCGTCTGGCTCGCCGGCGGAGTCTGCGATGCCTCGTATATGTAGTCGCCCAGGTGAAGGACGAAGTCGAGGTCGTCGCGCTCGGCGATCCGGGCGTAGCCATTGAAGAAGCCGGCGTTGTATTTGGCGCATGACACGACCGCGAAGCGAAGGTGCTCGACATTTTCGTTCGGCAGGGTCCGCGTGCGGCCCACGGGCGATCGGTCGCCGTTCGCCTCGAACGCATACCAGTAGTGCGTGCTGGGCTCGAGTCCGTCGACGTCGACCTGCACCGTGTGGTCGGTCTCCGGCCCGGCGACCATCCGACCCCTCGCGACGACCGATTCCAGCGCCTCGTCGGCGGCCACCACCCAGCTCAGCTCAAGCGACTCGACTCTGGCGCCTTCGAGCGTGACTCTTGTCCAGATGACGATGCGACCTACGTCCGGATCACCGCTCGCCACGCCATGCCGAAAGACAGCCATCGTGTCCCCCTACGAGCCTCCAAGGTTCACGTTAGCCGCAGCCCTCAGACGGTGGAGGCGGCTCAAACGAAGGATGCCCGCCGTCAACGATGGTCGGTAGGTCGGCCGTCCAGATGGCCCCGTTCGGATCAACCGTCCAGTCGATGCCGATTCCGATCAGGGTGCGGTCGTAGCGTCGCAGAAGGTCGACCTCGCGATGGCGCCAGCCGGTTGCGGGCATCAGGTTCCAGATGCGGCCATCCGTGGATGTCCAGGTCAGTCCTCGGACATCGGCTGGATCAGCTGCACATCCGCCACCCACGTTGTAGTGGCCGACCGCAACGAAGCCAGCGTCGTCGGCCAAGACGTCGGTTAGGTCAAACGGTGAATTCTCGGCAACTTTCCATGACGACCCATCCTCAGAAAGCCACGCTTGCCATCTGCTTGACAGGTCGCCGGGCTCGAGCTGCGCGGCCGCGACCCAGCCGCGGCTACCAATGGCAAGCTGCGCTGACCCAGCACAATCTGCCCCGCCGGAGTCGGGCAGCGTGGCAAGGTCGGTCCAATCTCTGCCATTGGACGTCCGCGACACGATGAGCTGACGCCTGCAGGCAAACTCGGGCTCAGTCGCTGTCGACATGGCGACCAGCGATTGGCCAGTCGATTCGACCGCCAGGACTCTCGAGCGAACCACGGATGCGCTATCTGCGACAAGCGGCTCCCATCCGCGCCCATCGTGGGACACGAACGCCGCATTGAAATCGCGGTCATCGGTGCCGAAGGCGACTACCTTGTCTCCAGCACGCCCGATTGTGTGCAGCTGCCACCCGGCCAGGTCCTCGTCGAACACTCGTTCCCACTCACGCCCGTCGACTGACAGAAATACGGCTCCCTGTGAGCCAACCTCACTGAATTCATATCCGACCATGACGAAGCCGGGGCCACCCGCGGCCACATCCGCGAGGTTCGCGTCGTGTGGTTCATCGTTCGGCACGGACGATCGTTGCCAGCTTGTTCCATTGCCCGAGGTCCAAACGGCGGGTTCGTAGTCCTCATCCAGGCCAATTGCCACAAAGCGTCCGTTGCCAGCCGCCGATGAACTGAAGATTTCGACGTTTCCCAGCCCAGGATCCTGACCGTGGCGTTGCCACGTGACGTCAAACCCTTCAGCCGTCGGAGCCGAAGTTGGAGGGCTGGTCGCGCCGTCAGTCGACCGAGGGCTAGAAGTCGGCGGCGGATAAGCGTCGGTCGGCGCAGGCGGCTGACTCGGATCCGCGCTCTGTTGTGACGAGGCTGCCGGTGAGCCAGGCGTGGTCGGGAGCGACGTCGGAGAGTCCGACACGCTGGCTGATCCGGAAGGGACGGGGGCCGACGCCCCAGGAATGGCCACGCACCCGACCACCATCAGGCAGACAAATACAGACCCCGCCGAGGCGCGCACCCGAGTGAGTGTTGTCAGTGCCACTTCTCCCTGTCGGCGACGAGAGTCTAGAGCCTGCCCCAGGTGGCTGCGACTCCGAATTGGTGTTCGGAAACAGCAGCTAGAGGCGGACCGACGGCGGGCGGTCGCGGTCGAACATGTGGACCGTGTCGACAAAGCGGACCTGTTTGCTCTGGTAGCCCATAACCAGCGAGTGGGTGCGCGCGCCGCCGCCGAAGAAGCGGACGCCCTGCAGCAGATCGCCCTCGGTCACGCCGGTAGCCGAGAAGACGAGACTCTCGCCCGGCGCGAGGTCGTTCGTCGTGTAGACGCGGTCCTCGGACGGATCGATGCCCATCCGTTCTGCGCGGGCGCGCTCCTCGTCGCTTCGCCAGCGGAAACGCGCCTGGATCTCGCCGCCCAGGCAGCGCAGCGCCGCTGCCGTGATCACGCCCTCGGGCGCGCCGCCGATGCCCATCACGGCATGCACGCCGGTGCCCATGACCGCGCAGCTGATCGCAGCCGATAGGTCGCCGTCGGAAATGAGCTTGATCCGCGCGCCGGTTGAGCGGATCTCTTCAATAAGCTGCGCGTGGCGCGGTCGATCGAGTGTGACAACCGTCAAATCGGCCACCTTGCGGCCGAGCGCGTCGGCGATGCTGTGCAGGTTGTCTGCCGCGGGGGCGCGGATGTCGACATGGCCGCTGGCGATCGGTCCGACGCACAGCTTGTCGAGATACGTGTCGGGCGCATTGAGCAACCCGCCGCGTTCCGACGCGGCGAGGACTGTGACCGCGTTCGCGAGTCCCATCGCGACGAGGTTGGTGCCTTCGAGCGGATCGACAGCAATGTCGATCTCGGGCTGGTCGGGCTCGCCCGTGCCGACCTGCTCGCCGATGAAGAGCATCGGCGCCTCGTCGCGCTCGCCCTCGCCGATGACGATCGTGCCGCGCACCTCGACCTCGTCGAAGGTCTTGCGCATCGCCTCGACCGCGGCGCGATCGGCGGCCATCCGGTCGCCGCGGCCCATGAAGCGCGCCGATTTGATCGCCGCCGCTTCGGTTACGCGGACCATCTCGAGTGCGAGCAGAGTTTCCATGCGCTAGACGCTCATTGGTCGATCAGTGGCGATAGTGACGGCGGCCGGTGAAGACCATCGCCATGTGGTGCCGATCGGCGACCTCGATCGCCATCTCGTCGCGCACCGAGCCGCCGGGCTGGATGATCGCCGTCACGCCGCGCTCGGCGGCGAGCTGGATCGCGTCGGCAAATGGAAAGTAGGCGTCCGAGGCGAGGACCGACATCGTTGCCCGGTCGGCAGCCTTGTGGAGCGCGATCTCGACTGCGGTCAGTCGGCTGGCCTGGCCCGCACCGACGCCCACAAGCGCGCCGTTGTGCGCGAGCAGCACCGCATTGCTCGTCACGTGACGCACGGCGCGCCAGGCGAACAGCAGGTCGGTCAGCTCCTCGAGCGTCGGCCGGCGCTTGGTGACCACCTTGAGCATCGAGCGATCCAGCTCGGACAGATCGCGCGTCTCGACCAGCAGGCCACCATCGATGCGGTGGAAGTCGAGCTTGGCGATGCCGTAGTCGCGCAGCCCCTCGGTCGGCGCGCCGGGTACCGCGAGCAAGGCGAGGCTCTGCTTCTCGGCCAGGATTTCGCGAGCAGGTGCCGAGAATGACGGCGCGACGATCGCCTCATAGGCGTTGCCGGCCATCGCCGCAGCCGTTTCACTGTCGACCTCGCGGTTGAGCGCCACGACCGCGCCGAACGCGCTGACCGGATCGCCTTCGAGCGCCTTCTGATACGCCTCCGGGAGGCGGTCGTTCGAGGCCAGGCCGGTCGGGTTGCCTTGCTTGACGATGCAGCAGCTCGGCGCCGTGAAGTCCGTGGCGATGCGGTACGCGGCGTCAAGATCGAGCAGATCGTTGAAGGTTGGCAGGTCACCCTGCAGCTGGACCGCGTCGGCGAGCGAGCCCGAGCGGTGCGTCGTCTCGCGGTAGAACGCGGCGTCCTGCTGTGGGTTCTCCCCGTATGACAGGTCACGCACCTTCTCGAGGACGACCGCCAGGCGGTCGGGGAACTGGGTGCCCGCGATGTGGTTGAGATAGCTGGCGACCTCGGCAAAGTAGGCCGCCACATCGGCCAGCGCGTCCGCGGCGAGACGCTGACGGAACTCGGCCGAGACGCTGCCCAGCTCGCGCAGCTCGCTCACCAGCTGCGCGTAGTGGCGTGGCGCAGAAACTGCGGCGACCGCCGCGTAGTTGCGTGCGGCAGCAGTGATGAGCGCCGTTCCGCCGACGTCGATCAGCTCGATGGCCTCGTGCAGCGGAACGGGCCGCTCGCCGATCTGCGGCGCGAATGGCTTGACGTTGACGACGACGAGGTCGAGCAGCCCAATGCCCTGCTCGGCCAGCTCATCCAGCTCGTCCGGCGCGCTGCGACGGGTGAGGATGCCGGCGTAGATCTGCGGATAGAAGGTCTTGACCTGTCCGCCGGCGAGTGGCTGGCTGTTGGTCAGGCTGCTGACAGACTGCACCTCGACGCCCGCCTCGGCGAGCGCCGTGCGCGTGCCATCGGTAGCGAAGAGCTCAACGCCATGGGCTGCAAGGTCGCGCGCGAGTTCGGCTATCCCGTCGCGGTCAGCGACCGAGAGCAGGGCTCGCACCAGTTCCCTCCAGTCCCTCTCGGTGTACCAGCGCGCAGCTCCATGGGCACGAGCGAGGCACGGCCGGCCGAGTATAGCAACGGCAGTAGCGACGGCTGTGAACTCATCTTGCCGTGCCCGGGCCGCATCTTGCTATGCTCGCGCCGCCACCCAAGATCGAGCGAGGAACCTCTCAGTGCGCAACGGGATCTTCGAGTACCTGTTCGGCCCCCCCGGCGCGCGTGCGCCGGAGTTCACGCAGCAGGCATTTCCCGACATCTTCACGCCGATCTGGGTCGCCTCGCTGGTGCTGCTCATCGGCACGGTCATCCTCTACAACGTCCGCATTCGCCAGCTGCACCGCCACGAGCCGCTGCGCTCGCTCCAGGAGTGGCTGCTGTGGACCGGCCTGTTCACCTTTGGCTTGATCCTCGTCGGCACGCTGTTCCGCTTCTACTTCATCTTCATCGTGATCTTCATCGTCGTCGGCGTGAGCACGTTCGTGTGGGTCCGGTTCTTCCGCTTCCCGCCGCTGATCGCGGCGTACAACGAGCAGCTCCGGCGCGCGCGATTCACCAGCCAGGCGCGCGCAAAGCAAGTCGAGACGACCGTCCGATCGCGCCGGACGCGCGGCAATCGCCGGCGCCGCTGAGGCAGGATCGAGCAACATGGAGATCCGCCGCTTCGGTCCAGGCCACCGGCGGCCAGGTGGGCCACCTGGCACCCAGGGCGTCGAAGGCCAGGTGCTGTTGCACGACCACCGCGCGGTTGTGAGCGAGCTGGCCTTCGGCCGCTACGCGATGGTCAGTCCGCACACGAACCCCACCAACAGCTCGCTGTTCATCGTCATCAGCGGCGCGGGCTTCGTGCAGGTCGGCGACGAGCGCGAGCGAGTCAATCATGGCGAGGCAGTCGTCTGGCCGGCCGGCGTGCTCCACGGCGCGTACACCGACGGCACCGAGATGCGCGCGATCGTGGTCGAGTTGACCGGCGACGGTGAGGCGCCGCTGCTCGAGGCCGAGGCACACGGCTCGACCGCTGGTGGAAAGTGATCCGGGCGATTCCGAGCTCGCCACCGATCAGGCGCCGGCTGTCGAGGCCACACCCGCCCAGGGAGCGCTGGCCGAGCGCCAGCTGCTGCGTGACGAGTACGACTCTTCCGAGGGTGAGCCCTGGTAGCTCGGCCGGCCGGCGAGCTGACCATCCGACCACTCACGGTCGACCGATTCACGGACCTTGCCGAGCTCTTCAACGAGGGCGGCGATCCGCGCTGGTGCTGGTGCATGTACTTCCGGATGCGGGGCATGAACTGGTCGAACTCGACGGCGGCAGCCAATCGCGCCGGACTCGAAAAGCTTGCCGCCAATGATCCGTCGCCGGGACTGGTCGCCTACCTCGGCGATCGGGCGGTGGGCTGGGTCAGCCTCGGCCCACGCGAGAGCTACGAGCGACTGGCGGGAGCGAAGCTGCTCGCACCCGTCGACGACCTACCGGTCTGGTCGATCGTCTGTTTCGTGGTTTCGCGATCCGCACGCGGGAGCGGCGTAGGCACGGCCCTGCTTCGGGCGGCGATCGACCACGCCACGGTTCACGGCGCAACGATGCTTGAGGCATATCCGGTCGCGACCGAGCGTGGTCGAGTCCCGGCCGCATCGGCGTATCAGGGCTCGCAGTCGATGTTCGAGAAGGCCGGCTTCGAGGTCGTCGAGGTGCGCCAGTGGAATGCCGCCAGCCCGCCGCGGCCGATCATGCGCCGCGCGATCAGCCGCTGACCGGGATCAGTCGCTGATGCCGGCCTCGCCGAGGTAGGCGCCCAGGCGGCCGAGAATCCCCGCCGTCGCGCCCCACACCAGGCGGTTACCGACGCGGATATCCGCCGTAGCGCAGCCAGAAGCCATCGCGCTGCTCGGTAACGATCTCGATCGGCGCGCCGGGCAGAAAGGCCGCCAGCGGCGCGGTGAGGATCGCCGCCACCTCGTGGTTGTCGGGAATGAGCATCGGCGGCCGATCGGCGAAAGCGATCACCGGCTCAACCAGGAAGCCCGACACGCGCACGTCGACGATGGGCAGCACGCCGGCCACGACGACACCGGCCTGCTCGGGATCGAGGCCCACCTCCTCGCGCGCCTCGCGCAACGCGGCGGCGACCGCTGATTCGTCGCTCTCGTCGATCGCGCCGCCGGGCAGGCTGACCTGGCCGGCGTGGCGGTGGCCGCCCGCAGAGCGCTCGGTCAGCGTCAGGCACGCCTGTCCATCGGCGTCGGGATGGATCAGGATCAGCACGGCCGCGGATCGACGCGGCTCATCCGGGAAGCGCGGCACCACGCCCGGCTGGCCGTCGGGGCCGGGGACCACGACGGCGATCAGCTCGCTCGGCATCGGCGGCAGCTTCGTAGGCACATTGGCGAGCCGGGCGCGAGCCTCGTCGTAGCGCATGTCGAGCCCTACAGGCCCTTACCGAGAACCGCCACCTGGTAACCGCCGAGCGCCTGCGGGTCGATCAACCGGCGGACCGCCGAGCGCAGGCTGAGCGCGGCACTCCAGTCCTGGTCGGAGTCCACACGCGCCGCCGCATACGCCTCGTCGAGCCCGTTGTCGATCAGGAACTCAGCCTGGCGACGCCGTTCGACAACAATCAAATCGGCGGACCTCGCGGCTCGTTCGAGCGCATCGAAGTCGACGTGCGCGGTGATGTCCTGGTGGCCGACCGCGGAAAGAACGTTGCTCGACACGTGTTGCCCCCGGAACGCGCGCAGAGTGCCGGTCATCCGGTGCGCCGCGTACAGGTCAGCCGCCGAGGCACCGTAGTCGATGACGATTGCGAAGCCGCGCTCGAGCTGCGAGCCCAGCGCACTCACCCAGTCGAGCATGGCCACGCTCGCTTCGGCGCGCTGTCCGTCGACCAGCTCGATCCCGGACTCGGCGAACCAGGCGCTCAATCGAGCGTCCGACAATTCACCTGGACGCTCGACGAACCGCTCGTCCTGCCAGTCGACATAGACCTCGCGCAGGTCGTCGCCATCACGAACCACCACGTGAACGGGCAATGCGTCGAGGAATTCGTTCGCCAGCACGACGCCCACCAGCGGAGAATCCGGCGTCGCTTCGCTGATCTTGCCTCCGTGGCCGGCCGTGGCCAGGCGCTGCTCGAGCGTCGCTCGCTGGAGAGCCAGGTCGATGGGTTGATAACGGATCGCCCGCGTCAGGTCGGTGCCCATGCCGCTCAGCCCTTCGACCAGCGTCATGAACAGCGTTCCAGTGCCCGCCCCGAACTCGCGGACGGTGAACGTTTCCGGCCGCCCGATCGCCTGCCACATCGCCTCGACGCGGCGGGCAAGGACGTGGCCGAAGATCGGATGCAGCTCGGGCGCGGTCAGGAAGTCGCCTGCGCGAGTCGGTCTTTCGACGCTGGTGGCGTAGTAGCCCAGGCCGGGCTCGTACAGGGCGCGTTCCATGAAACGGGCGAAGGTGATCGGGCCCGCGTCGCCGATCTCGCGCCGCAGAGCTCGATCAGCTCGGGCTCACCGACATCGTCAACCGGCGGTGACGGGCAGCTCCGAACGGCGCCATTCGACGGTCAGTTAATCAATCCCTTGCCGTTGCCCGGCGCAGCCACGGTCGATTCGTCGCCGTCGGGAGCCGAACGCAGGTCGCGCCGCTCTTCGCTGGTCGAAGTGACCACGGTCTCGCCACCGTCGGTGAACAGCAGCGTGCCGCTGCCCGGATCCGCGTCGACCTTGATCTGAGTGCCCGGCTTGAAGCGGCCCTCGAGCAGCACGCGCGCGAGCGGGTTCTCGACCAGCCGCTGAATCGCGCGCCGCAGCGGCCGCGCGCCGTAGACCGGATCGTAGCCTTCGGTGACGATCAGCCGGCGCGCCGCGGGCGTGACCTCGAGTGCCAGGTCGTGCTCGGCCAAGCGGCGCGACAGATCCTCCAGCAGCAGCTCGACGATGCGTGCCAGATCGTCCTCGCCCAGCGCATGGAAGACGATGATCTCGTCGATCCGGTTCAGGAACTCGGGCCGGAAGACCGTGCGCAGCGTGTCGGTGACCTGCTGCTTCATGCTCTCGTACGACTCGTCGTCGCGCTGTCCGGCATATGCGGTGATGAACTGGCTGCCGACGTTGCTGGTCATCACGATGACCGTGTTCTTGAAGTCGACTGTGCGGCCCTGGCCGTCGGTCAGGCGCCCGTCGTCGAGCACCTGGAGCAGGACGTTGAAGACGTCCGGATGCGCCTTCTCGATCTCATCGAGCAGGATCACCTGGTATGGCCGCCGGCGGACCGACTCGGTCAGCTGGCCGCCCTCCTCGTAGCCGACGTAGCCTGGCGGCGCGCCGATCAGGCGCGAGACCGAGAACTTCTCCATGTACTCGCTCATGTCGATCCGCGTCATCGCCGCATCGTCGTCGAACAGGAACGCGGCGAGCGCGCGCGCGAGCTCCGTCTTGCCCACGCCGGTGGGTCCCAGGAAGATGAATGAGCCGATCGGTCGGCGTGGATCCTTGAGGCCGGCTCGCGCGCGCCGGACAGCGTCCGATACGGCGGCAACCGCCTCGTCCTGGCCGATGACGCGCTTGTGCAGCTCCTCCTCCATTCGGATCAGCTTGGCCTGCTCGCCCTCCATCAGGCGCGTGACGGGCACGCCAGTCCAGACCGACACGATCCGGGCGATGTCGTCCGCGTCGACCTCTTCCTTGAGCATTCGGCGCGCCGCACCGTCGGCGGCGGCGAGCGCCGCCTCCTGCTCGCGCAGCTTCTGTCTGCAGCTCGGGCAGCAGCGTGTACTGCAGCTCGGCCAGCTTGCGGAAGGCGTCCTCGCCGCCGCCGTACTGGACGTCGCGCTGGGCGACCTCGATCTCGTGCTGGACCTTCTCGAGCTCCTGCTTGGTCTGGCGCAGCTCGCCGATCTTGCCCTTCTCCTGCTCCCACTGGCTCTTCAGCGCCGCCGCTCGCTCGCCGATGTCGGCGAGCTCGCGCTCGAGCGCCTCGAGTCGCGCCTTCGACGCGTCGTCACGCTCCTTGCGCAGCGCCTCACGCTCGATCTCGAGCTGAATGCGTCGGCGCTCGAGCTCGTCGAGCTCGACGGGCATCGAATCCATCTCCATTCGCAGCCGGCTGGCCGCCTCGTCGACAAGGTCGATCGCCTTGTCGGGCAGGAAGCGATCGCTGATGTAGCGATTGGACAGAACCGCTGCCGCAACGAGCGCCGAGTCGGTGATCCGAACGCCGTGATGGTTCTCGTAGCGCTCGCGCAGTCCGCGCAGGATCGAGATCGTCTCCTCGACCGTTGGCTGGTCGACGTAGACCGGCTGGAAGCGCCGTTCGAGCGCGGCGTCCTTCTCGATGTGCTTGCGGTACTCGTCGAGCGTGGTTGCGCCGATCGTGTGCAGCTCGCCTCGCGCGAGCATCGGCTTGAGCAGGTTCGAGGCGTCCATGGCGCCCTCGGCGGCGCCGGCACCGACGACGGTGTGCAGCTCGTCGATGAACAGGACGACCTGGCCCTCGGAGTCCTTGATCTCCTTGAGCACGGCCTTGAGGCGCTCCTCGAACTCGCCGCGATATTTCGCGCCGGCAATCAATGCGCCGAGGTCGAGCGAGACGACGCGCTTCTCCTTTAGCCCTTCGGGAACGTCGCCACGAACTATGCGCTGGGCGAGCCCCTCGGCGATGGCGGTCTTGCCGACGCCGGGCTCACCGATCAGCACCGGGTTGTTCTTTGTTCGGCGCGACAGGACCTGGATCACGCGCCGGATCTCCTCGTCTCGGCCGATCACCGGATCGAGCTTGCCCTCGCGCGCGTCGCGCGTCAGGTCGCGCCCGTAGCGCTCGAGCGCCTGGTAGGTGCCCTCGGGGTTCTGGCTGGTGACGCGCTGGCCGCCGCGAACCGACTGGAGCGCGGTCAGGATCTGCTCGCGCCCGGCGCCGGCCGCCTCGAGGATGCGCTGCGCGTCGCCGCCGCTCTCGGCGGCGGCGAGCAAAAGGTGCTCGGTCGAAACGAATTCGTCCTGCAGCCGCGCGCGCCTCATCCTCGGCGCGCTCGACCAGCTGCTTGGCACGCGCGTCGAGCGCCATCTGGCCGCCTTCGATCTTGGCGCGCCGGGAGAGCACGGCGGCCAGCTCGACGTTGACCTGGGCCGGATCGGCCCCGAGCTGACGCAGGGTCAGTGCAGGGATGCCCTCGGCGTCGCTCAACAGAGCGGCAAGGATGTGTTCGGCGTCGAGGATCGGGCTGTCCGCCTCGGTCGCCAGTCGCTGTGCGGCGAGGATCGCCTCCTGCGCCTTCTCTGTATATCGGTCGAGCTTCACTTCTCCGTGTCCTTGTTCGTAGTCGGGTGGTCGGGTCTTGGGTCGGCCAGGTCGAGAAACTTCTCCACCGCCGCAATTGCGCCGGGTGAAAGATCGGTCGGCAGCATCACCCGAATCTTCACGAACAGGTCGCCTCGGCCTTCACGCTTGAAGAGAGGCAGGCCCTTGCCCTTGAGGCGGAACACGCGACCGTTCTGTGTTCCGGGTGGGATGCGCAGCAGAACCCGCCCATTGAGCGTCCGGACCGGCACCTCGCCGCCGAGCAGGGCGTCACGCAGCGAGACCTGGATCTCGCGCGTCAGGTCGGCGCCGCTGCGCGTGAAATCGGGGTGGCGCTTGACGCGGACGCGCAGCTGGACATCGCCACCGCCGGGCGCGATGCCCGAGAAGCGGATTCGCTGACCGTCACCCGCGCCGGGTGGGATGGTCACCTCGATCCGTCGGCCCTCGAGGTCGAGCAGCCGCTTGGTGCCGTCGTCAACCTCGTCGAGCGTTACGTCGACATCGGCGTCGATAGCCGGCCTCGCTCGAGTGCGCCCGTTGCCCGGCTGGCCGGCAGGAGAGCCCAGGTTTGCGAAGAGGTCCTCGAGCGACCCGGTTGCGACACGCGACCGGGTCCCCGTCGCGGTCGAGCCGCTCGAGCCACCGAACGCGGCGCCACCGCCGAAGAAAGTCTGGAAGAAGTCACTGAAACCGGCCAAGTCCTCGGGGTCGCCGCGGTACTCGAAGCGGACGCCGCCAGGCGCCCCGGATGAGCCGCCGAAGCCACCGAAGCCGGCGAATGGATTGGCTCCCGCGGGGCCGGTCGACCCGCCGCCCTGCTGATACGCCTGCCAGTTGCTGCCGAGCTGGTCGTACAGCTTTCGCTTCTCGGGATCGGAGAGGACCTCGTTGGCCTCGGTGATCTCCTTGAAACGCGTTTCCGCGGCGGCGTCCTGCTTGTTCACGTCTGGATGGTGCTGCCGGGCAAGCTTGCGAAAGGCCTTCTTTATGTCGGCCTTGCTGGCGGTGCGCGGCACGCCCAGCGTCGCGTAGTAGTCCCGGTACTCCATCCGGCCAACGGCGCCCGCGGCTAGTTGCCGGCGCCAGCCTCCGATTGCCGGGCGATGGCCGGCGGCTGGTCGGTGCCGGGGAAACCGCGGCGGATCTTGTCGGGCGCAGCCGGCGACTCTTCGTCGATCGGCTCGCCCTTCTCGACCACCTCGGCCGGCTTGGTCTCCAGGCGCTTGGGCACACGCACCAGCCCGTGCTCGAGCACCTGGTCCATCGACTCGACCAGCACCAGCTTCATCTGCTTGCGGATCTCATCCGGAACGTCGATCAGGTCCTTCTGGTTCTTGAGCGGCAGGATGACGGCCTTGGCACCCGACAGGTGCGCGGCCAGGATCTTGCTTTTCAAGCCACCGATCGGTAGAACCCGACCGCGCAGCGTGATCTCGCCGGTCATGGCGATGTCCTTGTGGACGGGGATGCTGGTATAGGCGCTGACCATGGCCAGAGCCATCGTGATCCCGGCGGACGGCCCGTCCTTGGGAATGCCGCCGGCCGGCACGTGGATGTGCAGCGTGTACTTCTCGAAGGCGTCACGCTCGATACCGAGCTCATCGGCGTGGGCGCGGATCCACGACAGGCCGGCCCGGGCCGACTCGCGCATGACCTCGCCCAGCTGGCCGGTGAGGATGAAGTCCTCCTTGCCCGGCATGCGAGTTACCTCGACCGAGACGACATCGCCACCGACCTCGGTCACGACCAGGCCCGTTGCGGCGCCGGTCTGATCCTCGGTCTCCAGCTCGCCGTACTCGTAGCGTGGTGGGCCGAGCAGGTCGCTCAGCTTCTTGGTATCGACGACGGTCTTGCGCTTGCGGCCCTCGGCCACGGTGCGCGCGACCTTGCGCATGATGTTGGCGACCTCGCGCTCGAGATTTCGAACGCCGGCCTCCTTGGTATAGGCCTGGACGAGCTCGACCATCGCCTCGTCGGTGATCTCCACGTTCTTGGCGGTCAGGCCGTGGTTCTCGAGCTGCTTGGGGATGAGGAAGCGCTTGCCGATCTCGATCTTTTCGGTCTGCGTGTAACCGGGCAGCTGGATGATCTCCATCCGGTCGCGAAGAGCCGGCGGGATCGGGTCGAGCAGGTTGCCGGTGGCGATGAAGAGCACCTTTGACAGATCGAACGGCACCTCGAGGTAGTTGTCCTGGAAGGTGTTGTTCTGCTCCGGATCGAGCACCTCGAGCAGGGCCGAACTCGGATCGCCCCGGAAGTCCATGCCGATCTTGTCGACCTCGTCGAGCATGAAGACGGGGTTGTTGGTTCCCGCGGTCTTGACGTTCTGGATGATGCGACCGGGCAGCGCGCCGATGTACGTGCGCCGGTGGCCGCGGATCTCGGCCTCGTCGTGGATGCCGCCGAGGCTCATGCGCACGAACTTGCGGCCCATTGCCCGGGCGACGCTCTTGCCGAGTGACGTCTTGCCGACGCCTGGCGGCCCAACGAAGGCCAGGATGGGGCTGCGGATCTTGTCCGCCAGGCTGCGCACCGCGAGGTACTCGAGGATGCGCTCCTTGATCTTCTCTAGGCCGTAGTGGTCCTCGTCTAGGATCCTGGCGGCTTCCTTGAGATCGAGGTTGTCCTCGGTGGTCACGTTCCACGGCAGGCCGATCAGCCAGTCGACATAGGTCCGGATGACACCGACCTCCGGTGAGGCCGACGGGATCCGGCTCATGCGGTCGACTTCCTTGATCGCGCGCGCCTTGATCTCCTCAGGCATGCCTGCCTGCTCGACCTTCTCGCGCAGCTCGTTGACCTCGGCCTGCTGCGGATCGTCCTCGCCCAGCTCGCGCTGGATCGCCTTGAGCTGCTCGCGCAGGATGTACTCGCGCTGGGTCTTGTCCATCTCCGACTTGACCTCGGACTGGATCTTGCCCTTCAGCTCGAGGATCTCGACCTGGCGCGCGAGGAACGACGAGACGAGCTTCAGGCGCTCGTGGACGTTGATCGTCTCTAGCAGCTCCTGGCGCTGCTCCGTGGTCATATCCGGGCTGTAGGCGACCATGTCGGCCAACAGGCCCGGCTCAGTGATGTTGCGCGCGGCAACGGCCGCCTCGGGCGGAACGGGCGCGCCGGACTGGACGTATGCCTCGATCTGACCTTGTACGGAACGTACTAGTGCCTGGACCTCGAGTCCGGCCTCCGGCTCCTCCTCGATCAGCTCGACGCGAGCGAGGATGAACGGCTCCGCCTCGACGAAGCCGAGCAGCCGCAGCCGCTGCTGACCCTGGACGATGGCGCGCACGGTGCCGTCCTGAAGCTGCACGACCTGGGCGATCTTGGCCAGCGTGCCCACTTCGTAGAGCTCACTCGGATCATTGATGTCTTCGCGGTCCGCCTGACGCTGGGTGACGAGGGCGATCGGCGTGCTGTCGCCAACGGCCTTGTTCAGCGCCTGGACCGACTTATCGCGGCCGACCTGAAGCGGCACGATCATCTCCGGAAAGATGACTGTCTCGCGCAGTGCTACCAGGGGCAGCTCGCGCACACGATCCGCCAGCGGCGGGCTCTCCTGCTCGATCTGCTCTTCGTTGTCGATTGTGTCTGTCATGTTGCTCCTCGGGGGATCTTGCCGGCCGGTTGATCAGCGGCTGGCGGCAGCCTGGTCCTTGTCTTCCTGGTAATCGGGTTCGGTTTCCGGTTTGGTGGGTTGTGGCTCTTTCTTCACTTCGACCGATGCCGAGCCGCTCGTGCGACGCGGCTGACGACGGGCGCCGTCGCGATCGGCGTAGAGGGTCTCCAGGATGCGCGTCCCCAGCCTTTCCTCGAGCTCGAACAGGACGCGTACTCCGGCGAGGTTCACGCCGAGGTTCCTGGTCAGGTGGCGAATCCACAGGACGCGCCTGATGTCGTTGTCGGAATAGAGACGGATGTTGCTTCGCGTCCGTGCCGGACAGACGAGGCCCTCGAACTCGTAGATGCGCAGCGTTCGCGGATGAACGCGCACCAGCTCTGCGGCGACGCTGATCACGTAGACCGGTCGCTCTGGGTCCTGGCTGACGCGATCGTCGGTAACGGGATCGACCATGCTCAGCTCCGCGCTCCTGAGAACGCCAGCCTGGGCCGATCTGCGGCTCGGCGCAGCGCTACTGCTGCGCCAGCCAGATGAGTGCATCTTGTCACTGTCATGGCATACCTCCAGCATGCCTCCGGGGTCGTCGTCGGTGCGCGTTGGGTTGTGCGCAGCGAGAACCTAAACCATGACAATGACGTTGTCAACCTACTTGCGCGTTTCGCGGCAAGTATGTTGCCTGCGGGCGACACCATAGAGAGTTAGCCATGTCGCAGGAAAACAAACGCGCGGCCTGGCTGCGGTCCGCTGGATCGTCAAGTGACGGTCGATGCGGATCGAGCCAGGCCGCGCGCGACCTGGACTAGGTCAGGAGGTCAGTCGCCGGCAGGCGGCATGTCGCCAAGCCCGAACGCGTCCTTGACGTCACGCGAGTTCAGGTAGAACAGCATGACGAGCGGCAGGATCGCAGCGCCGAAGCCGATCCCGGAGCCGGGATACTCGAGGAAATAGAGGAACGCCTGGAACAGGGACAGTCCGGCAACGATCATGCCGAAAGCCCACGCCCACGGTCGGAGCGACCACAGGCCGAACGCAACGGCCAGCCACAGGATGCCGCCGGCGATCGCCAGCCAGCCCCACAGGCCTGTCTGCTCGAACTGCGGCAGGTCGCCCAGTACCCCGAACCAGTCGAAGCCCAGGACGCGAAGGCCGACGAACAGCCACGCGAACCCGGCCAACGCCGCAAAAAACCCAAGAACCGAGATCAGAATCGGTGGATTTCGCACTTAACTCTCTCCCATTGTGGATTGTTGTTTGACGCGGCCTCAGCCGAGCAGCTTTGCCTTAGCCGCAGCGAATTCTTCGTCGCTCAGCACGCCCGCGGTGTGTAGCTCGCCAAGCTGCTTGAGCTGCTCCATGTCCAGCCCCGGGGCCGGAGCCGCGGGCGGCGGTGCAGCCGCCTGTGCAGCCTGCACGCCCTGGTCGTACGCCGCTTGAGCCTGTGCCTGCTGCTGCTGCTCCTGGTTGGCGTATTTCTGTTCCTGATGGTGCCTGACTGCCCCAGCCGTGCCGGCCACGACGGCCGTGGTTGCCGCCATCCGCATCAATGGCGCTCCGCGCCTGCGCATTCTCATCGTCGTAACTCCTTACTCGCCATGCCTGGTACCCCTCCGACCAGCTCAGGCGCTTAGCTCTGCCCTGTCGATCTCTGCGCTCACCTCCTCGACCACCTCGGGCGGAATCACCTCGCGCGTGACCAGGAAGCCACCAGCCGAAGCCATCGCGTCTTTGATGTCCACCGCCCATCGGTGCTCGAAAAGCATGATAAGTCCCGAGGTGTTGTCGGGAAGCCCGTCCGCGATATTTAGGACGTCCTCCTCGGTCAGTAGTCCGCGCGTGCCGCGGAGCAGATTCGCGAACGATGCGAAGCGCGGATCGTCCTTGTTGTCGAGCTCCACGACGACGGCGTCACCCTTCCCATCGCGAGCGATGAATACGACGTCGACGAGGCTGATGATCCCCTTGCTGACAACCTTCTCGATCTCGGTGGCAATGCTGCCGTCGAAATTGTTGCCTTGGAATCCGACCACCAGGTATTCGAGCGGTCCTAATGTCATGAGCTGGCCTCCAGACTTCTCTAACCCTTTGCACGGGTCGGGTGACGTGATCACATCACCGAGCACTGCTCGGAGCATCGCCCATTACGGGTGAGCGATGCACCGCTGAGGCGCGGCGACCTGGTCACCTTTAGAGGGTGATGCGCGCGCGGTGACAGTGGGATGCAATGGACGGGCTGGCTCGGCATTCGGGCGACCTCGGCGAACGGGACGAAGCACATGACTTCCGTAGAAGAAGCCTTTCGGCGGCTGGCCATCGGCGATCCTGAGGTTTTCGCTGCCACTGCGGATCATGAATCGCGCCAGATGGCCGCCAAGCGTCTCGATGCCCGGACGGAAGCACTGCTTCGACTGGGCGCCCTCATTGCCGTCGATGCTCCGAGCTCGTCGTATCGAGCCGTTGTCGCCTCTGCGCTGCTGGCAGGAGCCCGGGTGGAAGAGCTGGTCGCGGTGATGATGGCTATTGCCAACGAGGTCGGCTCGGCCCGTGTTATTTCGGCCGCGCCGCGCATCGCGCTGGCCGCCGGCTACGACGTCGAGGCCGATCTCGAGTACTGATCAGGGCATCTGGTCAGGGTTGATCAGATACGTCCGAACTCGAATACGCCGGTCTGCACTACTGAAGTGTGCCCGACCCGGTGATAGTGTGGCGCGGCTTCGTCACGTTCCAGGCCGGGGTGGATGTCACTTACAAAGCCGTTGGCTACAGGACGCGCCACCTCAGGTGGAGCGTTGGGGGGAACCACGAACCGCCGACCCACGTCGGCCACCATGCCCATCGTCGCCGCCAAGCTTCAGCCACCGCGTATGCGGCAGGGGCTTGTTTCGCGTACTCGGCTCGTCGATCTGCTGGCAGCGAAGCCTGGGCCTCCTGTCACCGCGATCATCGCCCCGCCGGGCTACGGCAAGACCACGCTGCTTGCCCAGTGGGCCGCGCATGAGCGGTGTCCCGTCGCGTGGCTTTCCATTGACGACCAGGACAACGACCCTGCCATCTTCGTCGCCTACCTGACAGAGGCGTTCCACGGCGTTGCGCCTGGGCGCCTCAAGGGCGAGCCGACTTCAGGGGGTGCCACCCGGCGCGCCCTGTCACATGCCATTCCGAGGCTGGCGTCGGAGCTGCATCGATGGTCGCAGCCGAGCGTGCTGGTCGTCGACGATATCCACCGCCTGACGGATCGCTCTTGTCTCGACGCACTGACTGCGTTGATCGACCACCTTCCGGCTGGATTCCGGGTGGCCGTCGCCGGCCGAACTGAGCCTCCGCTTAACTTCGCGCGTCGGCGTGCATCGGGCACCCTGCGCGAGATCGGGCCCGACGTCCTGGCCCTCGACCTTGGCGAAGCGGCGGCGCTGACCGAGGCCGCCGGCTGCTCACTCAGCCCCGATGACCTGCGAACCTTGAACGACCGCACCGAGGGTTGGCCGGCCGGTGTGTACCTGGCGAGCCTTGCGCGCGGCCGCGGCCGCTCGGGTCCAGTACCGGTCGCAGGCGTGACCGGCGACGACCGGTATATCGCGGCATATCTGCGCTCGGAGTTCGTCGATGATCTCTCCGACGAAGACCTGGCTTTTATGACTCGATCGTCGGTACTCGAGCAAATCACGCCGTCAACCGCCGAGGCGGTTACCGGCCTGCCCGCGGCTGCCCCACGACTGCGCCGGCTGGCGCACTCCAACCTGCTCATCCAACAGGTCGGCGACGGCTCCACCTATCGCTACCACAACCTGCTTCGTGATTTCCTGCTGGCCGAACTGGAGGTCCGCGAGCCTGGATCGACGCCTCGTTTCCATCGCGCCGCCGCCACCTGGTTCGATCACGAGGGTGCACCCGAGCTCGCAATCGAGCACGCACTGGCCGGCGGCGACATGGACCTCGCCGCCCGGTTCGTCGTTGCGGCCGCACTGCCTGCCCACTATGGTGGCCAACTCTCGAGCGTCGACCGGTGGCTGGGACGTTTCGACGAGTCGGCGCACCATCGTCATCCGCCGCTGGCCGTAATTGCGGCCTGGGTCAACTTGATGACCGGTCGAGCCGATGAGGCCGATCGGATGGCGGACATGGCTGACCGAGCCGACTTCCACGGGCCACCTGGCGATGGTTCAGCGTCTTTCGCGTCGCAGCGTGCCCTGTTACGAGCGGTCATGATCCGCAACGGTCCTCGCGAAGCTATTGCCAGTGCGAGGACGGCCGTCGCATTGGAGCGACCCGGCAGTCAGTGGCGACCCATTGGACTTATGGCGCTCGCGGCTTCGCGCCGTCTTGTGGCCGCGAATGATCAGGCAGACGCAGACCTGGCCCAGGTCACCGAAGACCCCGACTCATCAGCCTGGGCGATAGTGATGACAACGCTCGCGATGCGAGCCAGCCTTCGCATCAGGGCCGGCGATTGGGATGGCGCGGCCGTATTCGTCGCCCGCGGGGAGAAGATCTTCCAGGAGCACCATTACGAAGACATCCTCACCACCCTCCTGGTTCACGCCGTCAGCGCACGCGTTGCCATCCAGCGCGGTGACCTCGATACGGGACGCGACGCGCTCGTGCGCGCCCAGCTGCTGCGGCCACTGGCCAGTCACGCGTCGCCATGGTTCTCGGTCGACGCTCTGCTCGAGCTTTGCCGGGCCTACCTGGCCCTGGCCGACACGGCCGGCGCCCAGATAGTGCTACGCGAGGCTGAGCAGATCATCCGCCGCCGGCCGGCCCTCGGAACGCTGACCGGCGAGCTGGTCGAGGTCAAGCGGCGGCTCGAGGACGCGAGCGCCACGCTCGTCGGTTCGTCGACGCTCACCGCTGCTGAGCTCCGCGTCCTTCCGCTGCTGCCGACGTACCTGTCATTCCAGGAGATCGCCGATCGACTGCTGATCTCGCGCAATACCGTCAAGTCGCACGCAATGTCGATCTACGGCAAGCTCTGGGCGTCGTCGCGCGGTGAGGCCGTCGAGCGCGCCGTGGACATCGGGTTGCTCGAGCCCTACCCGGCGCTCGCCCGACCCGCTGACGGCGTCGCCGAATCGATCACGGCCAGGAACGGCGGAGTCCAGGCGAGCTTCGTCGACGTCGAGCGCTAGCTGCACCCGCCGTGGCGGCGGTTGCTGGTGATATTGGCTTAGCTATGAGCGTCCCGGGAGCTACTGACCGTCGCCGGGAGTCATTGACCGTCGCCGATGAGTTCCCGTCGCAGCGCTGCCTCGCCCTCCGCTCGGGCCACCGCGAGCACCTTGTCGCCGACCTGGAAGACCGTGTCGGGACGAATCGGCTGAACGTTGTTACCGCGCAGTAGCAGGAACAGTGAGCAACCCTCGGGCATCGGGATATCGGTCGGCTTGCGGCCGACCGCCGGCGAATCCTCGCCGATCTGAGCCTCGACGAGCTCGAGTTCGCCGCCTTTGAGCTGGGCCAGGTGGAGCAGCTCGTGGACCGGGATGTCCTGCTCGATCGAGGCCAGCACCATCCGCGTCGGGCTGATGATCTCGTCCACGCCGAGGTGGCGGAAGAGGTCCTCGTTCTTGGGGTTGTTGACGCGAGCGATGGTGCGCGGCACGTCGAAATGGTGCTTGGCCATCTGGCACACGACCAGGTTGTCCTCGTCGTCGCCGGTCACGGCGACGACGATCGTGGCCCGATTGGCGCCCGCTTCGGCAAGATGCTTGCCCTCGCATCCGTCCCGATTGAGAACGATGCTGCCGAGCTCATCCGATATCTGGCGCGCCCGATCGTTGTTCTTCTCCAGGATGACCAGCTCGTGACCAGCCTCGAGCAGCTCCTTGGCGAGGTAATAACCGACCTTTCCGCCACCGACGACGACGATGTACATCTAGCCCTGCTCCGTCGCAGCCGCGGCAGGCTGGTGATCGTGGTGTCGCTCAGCGGGTCGTACTCCGCTCGCGCCGGGATCGGCCTCGAGCCCGCCGTACTGGGCGAGCGCATCGACCAACAACCGGGTTCGACAGATCGTCGCCAGGCCGAGCATCGTGTATGCCTCGGCCCGCACCGGGTCGTTGATCTTGGCCACGACCTTCTCGACGCCGAAGGTCTCGGCCGCCAGCTGCGCCGCGAACGCGTTGCGGTTGTCGCCTTCGGTCAGCGCGAAGAACAAGTCGGCATTCTCTGTCCCGAGGCGGCGCAGGACGTCCTCGTCAGTGCCGTCGGCGCGTATGGCCTGGCCCGGGAAATCGGGCTCGAGCCGGGAGAAGGCCTGGGTGTTGATGTCGACGATGGTCACCTCGTGGCCGGCGCGTGCCAGCCGCTCGGCAAGCCCGGCGCCGACTCGGCCGCAGCCGACGATCACAGCGCGCACTGGTCAATCCTCATCGCTTGGGCCTCATCGGATTTCATGACACTCCCAACTATCTGAAGCCAAATCGGCCCTTCGGCGGAACGGCCTCGGCCCGCGTATCACGTCGCTCGCCGCTACTGGGCACCGGCTCGCGCACGACGATCACCTGGCACGGCGCATTCTGGAAAACGTACGGAACGGTCGGGCCCGAGCGCGAAGTCACCGCCGAACCGCGTCCGGTAGGGCAGGCCGATGATGATCGCGTCGGCATCCAGCTCGATCGCCTCGTCGACCAACGCCGCCGCGACTTCGCGCGCCTGGAGCAGATCGCCGCTGATCTTGATCTTGTAGCGCTCGGCGATGCCCTCCGCCCGATCGAGCACGGCCGAGGCCGCATTCGTTCTGAGTCGACATCTCCTCGGACAGCTCGTGGCGCCAGTCGACCTCGATCACGTGGACGGCTACAAGCTCGCCGTTGCCCGGCTTGGCAAGCTGGCAACCGAGGTGGACGATGAGGTCATCCGTGGGTCCGCCGTTGAGGCACAGGACGGCCTTTCGGAAGGGCACGATTTGGCCGCTTTCTGGCATGCCGGCGAAGCGTACACCGCTCAGGACGAGGCTGGTGCAGCCGGCTCCTCGTGTGTCGTCGTCCTCGTCGTCGTCACGCCGATAGGGCACGTTGACCACGACCGTGTGGGGCCGACCGATCAGTGCCCGACGCAGCCGATTCGCCGACTGGTTGTAGAGCAGTCGCTCCCACCAGTTGCGCGCCACGTACTCGGGGATGACGACGAACGTGACCGGCGCTTCCTTGTCCTCCGGCCACGTCTCGTCGAGCACGTGGAGATACGAGAGCATCGGCCCGACCAGCGCGCGGTAGGGCGACTCGACGATGACGAGTGGCACGTCGGGCAGCTGTCGCTCCCAGCGCTCGCGCAGCTGGGAGGCCTCCTCCGGCTCGTCGGAGATGAGCACCGCGCGAACATCGGGCGCGATCGAGCGGCCGACGTTGACGGCCTGGATGACTGCCCGGTTGATGCCCGGGATGGGCACGATCACTCGTTCCTCGCGGCGCGGCGGAGGCACGACGTAGTCCGATCGGACGGCCAGGTGCCGCGCCGACGCCTTGTACTGGCGGTGGATGAAGACCATCACCAGGATCATGAGCGGAACGACCACGGCAACGAGCAATGAGGTTGGCGCCTTGGCCACGAGGACGACGACGACGACGAGGACGTCAAGGTGCGCCGAAGGCGTTGATCGCCAGCCTCTTCGCCAACCCGTCGTCCGCTCGCGCAGCCAGTGACGACCAGTCCGACTGGCCGATCGTGAAGGCGACGAATACGCCGACTGCGTAGAGCGGGATGAGCGCGGGGTCACCACCCCGCCAAACGCGGCAATTAGCGGCGATGGCGACGATGCTCAGGATCGACGATGCCCGACGTGAACGCCAGGCGATCGCCACGGAAGCTGAACTGGCGTGGCATGTATCCGTCGCGAGCGAGGATCGCCGCCAGCCGCGGGAAGGCATTGAACGTGGTGTTCGCGGCCAGGAACAGAATCATCGCGGTGAACGCCTGGAAGAAGTAGAACGCGATCGATGCGTTGCCGAAGATGGTCGCCGCGACTTGGCTGATGACCGTCTTGACCGCGGCCGTCGACTGGCACGATGCCGAAGGCGTCGGCGACGATCGTCATGCCGACGAAAAGGACACCGAGCAGGATCGCCATCACGGCCAGCGTCCGCGCAGCATTGCGCGACTCGGGCGGCTGGAACGCCGGCACTCCGTTGGCGATCGCCTCGATGCCGGTCAACGCGACAGATCCGGAAGCGAAAGCACGGATCACAGCAGTATCCCAAGCACCTCCTCGGGTCGTGCGCTCCGGGCAACGGTTCGGGCGGCGGCTGGCCCTCGCCGAGGACGACGATCCTGAACATGCCGGCCGATCATGAACAATGCCGAGGCGACGAAGACGTAAGTTGGGATCGCGAAGATGTTGCCCGACTCGCGCAGGCCGCGCATGTTGCCGAGCATGATCAGCATGATCGCCACCGCCGCGATCGGAACGCGCCAGACCTCGAGATCGGCACGGCCGAGATCACCTGCTCGACGGCCGACGGGTCGACACGGCCACGGTCATTACGTAGTCGATCAGCAGCGCTCCGGCGACGATCAGCGAGAAGATGCCAGGCAGATTGCGCCGCGCCACGGCGTAGTCGCCGCCGCCCGATGGATAGGCATGAGATCTCCTGGCGATAGCTGATCGAGACGACGGCCAGCAGGAGCGCGACCGCGATCGCGATCGGAATGCTGAACAGCAGCGCTGGCGCTCCGGCCAGCACCAGCACGCGCAGGATCTCCTCGGTCGCGTAAGCCGACGAGCTGATCGGGTCGGAGCTGAAGATCGCCAACGCCTTCTTCTTCGACAGGCGCTCGTTGACGTCCTCGTGGATCGACAGCCGGCGGCCGAACAGCGCGTGGCGCACTCTTCCCGACCGCACGCCCGGTTGCCGTCCGCGGCGCCGAGGCGGCTCTCGCGAGCGACGAGCGTGCCCGGTTCGGAGTAGCGGAAGTACTCGGCGTGCGGCCGATCGACGCGGACGCGCCTGTCGCCCGGCTTGCGGCCGTGCAGCCAGGGCTTCATGCCCGAGGGCCCTGATCGTCCTTCACAGGCCGTATTGGAGGCGGGCGATCAGGCGAGCTGGCAGCCCCGCGTCGGCCATCAGCTTCTGCACTCGCTCGATCGGATACTCCACCCGCCGCCACTCCATCGTTCGCGCATCAGTGTCGAGCATCATCGCGCTGGCGCGTGGATCACCGTCACGCGGCTGGCCGACGCTGCCCGGGTTGACGATCAGGCGCTGGTCGCCGAACGAGAAAGGCTCACCGGGCGTCGGCTCGATGGCCTCCATGCCCGTGCCCCGCTGGCGAAAGATGACCGGCATGTGGGTATGGCCGACCAGGCAATGGCGAGTCTCGAACGAGCGCAGGTTCGATCGCGCGATGCCCGGCGTGAAGACGTATTCCCAGGTCGGATCGCGCGGGCTGCCGTGAACCATCGTGTACGGCGTCATCGACGCTGGTCAGCGGCAGCAGCTCGAGCCAGGCCTTCGTGTCGCTGCTGATCTGCTCGGCCGTCCACTCGACCGCGCGCCGCGCGTCGTCGTTGAATGCGTCCGTGTCCAGCTCGCCGATCGCCGCCGAATCGTGATTGCCGCGCACGCCCACGGCGTTCTCGGCCGCCAGCCGCGCGACAACTTCGTCGGGTTGTGGGCCGTAGCCCACGATGTCGCCCAGCTGCCAGACGGCGTCATATGGTTTTAGCGCATCCAGGGCCGCCTCGAGTGCGGGGAGGTTGCCGTGGATGTCAGACAGCACGGCGATCCGCATCGCCGGTCAGCGTAGCGCGGCCCGTCGCCGCTCGCCCGCTGTGCGTGGGTAGCGATCCGGTGTCGGGCGCTGTTTGTCGATCACGACCAGGCAGTGGCCGTCGAGGCCAACGTCCGCGGCGGCTGCGAGAGGCAGGATCCGCGGCCGCGCACCACCCGCCGCATTGATCACGTCGCGTGCCGCTCCGCAGCTCGGCACCGAGGCTTCCGTCGCCGGCGTCCGAGCTTCCAGATCACGACATGGCCGCCGCGCCGGGCGAGTGGCAGGCCGAGCTCGGCAACCTCGGCGATCGAGCCCACGGCGCGTGCCGCGACGAGCTCCCAGCTCTCGCGCTGATCGGCTTCCTGGGCGAGGTCCTCGGCGCGCTCGGCCAGCGCCACGATCTGCGGCGGCGACTCACCGGCCGCAGTAGTACTTCGGTCGCGACCGCCGCCGCCGCGCTCGAGGAATGCGGCCTTCTTGCCGATCGAATCGACCAGTGCGGCGCGCCCGGCCGGCAGTGCGAGGGCGAGCGGCAGGCCCGGATAGCCGGCGCCGCTGCCGATATCGAGCATCCCCGGCCGCTCGCCGGCCAGCGCGCGAAGCGCGGGCACGGCCAGCAGCGAGTCGAGCACGTGGCCGCGGGCGATCTGCTCGGCCGAGCGCATCGCGGTCAGGTTGATCGCAGCATTCCAGGCAACCAGCAGCCGGCCATGCCCGTCCAGCGCGGCGCGCAGCGAGGGTGTCAGCTCGAGCGGAATGTGCTCCAGGCCGTCGTCGATCGTCGCCCAGAACTCGGGATCGAGGTCGGCAGATCGCCGACCGTTCGGGGCAGCGCCGGACGCGGCTCCGATGTGAGGGGAAGTTGGCCGCGGGAGCGAAGACCGATCAGCGGCGTCCATGCCCGAACGCCGCCGAGCCGTTGCGCTGTCTCCGCTCCCTGCGACCTGACGTTCTGGCACCACCGGCCTTTCAGTTTTCCCTAGCCGTCCGGTTGTCCGACCGAGTTTCCCCGGTCGCCGGAGCCGGCGAGGTTACCGTACTCGGACTGGGGCGCCGTCCCCGTTGGCGCTAACCAGTGGTGCAGGGCGCGAAGTGTCGGGCAGCGCCAAAAGCACGGTCAACCGGCTTTTCCACGGATTGCCGGCGGCGTTCCTGATTTGTGGAGAAAGGGCGCCTGATTGGGCGCCTCGTTGTGGACGAACGAGGCCCGGTAGGCGTCGCCGGTCGTCGTCGGCGTCAGTCGGTCGTGCCGGGCGCGGACCGGCCGGCCCATGCTGCGTCGGACGACCTCCATCACCTCTTCGGTGTAGGCCGCTGCGTCGCCGGTCTTGACCGCCGTCGCCAGGCACCCGGCAACGTGGTCCTCCATCAACAGCAGCGACACGGCATCGACGCCGGCGCGCAAGGCTGCCGTTTGCTGGAGGATGTCGATGCAGTACTCGTCGCGTTCGACCATTCGGGCGACGCCGCGGATCTGGCCCTCCATGCGCGCCAGGCGGCGCAGCAGCTGGGCGCGATCCTTGCTGTAGCTGTGGCGGGAGGGTGACTCGGACGAATCCGGTGGCCGGGGTGCGTGGTGTTGTCATACTGGAGGGGAGTATAGAGCGACCGGCTCGACCGCTCGCTCGCACGGTGATCGCGGCCGAACGGTCTAGACTCGCAACCGATGGACAGCCCCGACTGGCTGCGCACCCAGCTCACCTCGTTTACCTGTCCCGCCTGCGGCCGGCGATACCGAGGCAGCCGGATCCGCCTCCTGGCAGAACGCGACGGATTGTTCTTCGTCGACCTCGACTGCTCACGCTGCGGGAGTCACACCGTCGCCATCGTCACCGTCGAGCTCGACGACTCTGAGCTTTCGATCGCCGACGCGTCGGACATCGGGTTCCCCGACGATTTGCTCACCGTGCACATGGGCGAGCCGCTGCCGCCCGGTGCGGCACCTGTGACCGCGGACGACGTGCTCGAGATGCACGAGTTCCTGACCGGCTTCAAGGGCGACGTGACCGACCTGCTGCGGACGGCCACGCGATCCGACGGCGCCGAGCGCCGGTGACCGAACAGGCCCGATTCGCGCACGCCAGTGAAGCCGAGCTGGCCCGCATCCTCGACTACTACGGCGTCGCCTGGGATTACGAGCCGCGCACCTTCCCGATCCTGTGGAACACAGATGGCAAGGTCATCGAGAGCTTCTCGCCCGACTTCTACCTGCCCGAGCTGGATCTCTACGTCGAGCTGACCACGCTCAAGCAGAGCCTGGTGCGGCGCAAGAACAGAAAGCTGCGCCGACTGCGCGAGCTCTACCCGGACATCAAGGTCAAGCTGTTCTACGGCAAGGACTTCCGGGCACTGATGCTCAAGTACGGCCGCTTTGATCTCGCCGCGTCGCTGAGCGGACTCGAGGGCCAGATCACGCCGCTGTCGGTCGGCCAGCCGAAGCTGCCAGTGACTGTTCCGGCCGCCGCCGCAGGCGAGCGACGATCGTCTGGACGGCGCCGCGTTCGAGGATGCGCCGCGTCGTCGCGGCCGCGCGCCATCAACCCGGTCCCGACCGCGCGTTTCGCGTGGCTCGCGTCGTCGCCGCGGACGGCGCGCGTTTCTGGCCGCACGCAACAGCTGATTGGCGGCGATCATGAGCACCAAGAATGAGTGACGTGATTCGTACCGCCCAGCCGAGCGCGGACATCGGCGAGGTCCTGGTCAGCGAGGAACAGATCCGGCTCAAGGTGGCCGAGCTCGGCGAGCGCATCAGCGCCGACTACGAAGGTCGGGCGGTCACGCTCGTCAGCGTCCTGAAGGGCGCCCTGCCGTTCATGGCCGACCTGATGCGGGCGATGCGGATCCCGGTCCAGATCGACCTGATGGAGGTCAGCTCGTACGGCGGCACGACGACCGAATCGACCGGCCTGGTGCGCATCCTGAAGGACCTCAGCTCGTCGATCGCGGGCAAGGACGTGCTCATCGTCGAGGACATCATCGACACCGGCCTGACGCTCAACTACCTGTTGCGCTACCTGCGCGGCAAGAACCCCAGCAGCATCAAGATCTGCGCCCTGCTCGACAAGCCGGCGCGGCGCCTGGTGGAGATCAACATCGACTACCTGGGCTTCACCATCCCGGACGAGTTCGTGGTCGGTTACGGCCTGGATTTCGGCGAGTACTACCGCAACCTGCCGTTCATCGGGGTACTGCGCCGCGAGCTGTACGAGACGCAGTGAATCGCCGCGCGCTGGGGCGCGGCCGGGTGCTCATCTTCCTCGGCTCGATCGTCAGCGTCGTTGGCCTCTTCCCGGTGTGGTGGATGATCCCGCGCACGAACGAGGCGGCGCTCAGTGGCAACGGCCTGCAGGGCGCCGGAATCATCATCTTTCTGGCCTCGCTGGCGATGCTCGCAGCGGTGGTCATGCCGTTCACGACGCGTGATGGCGACTCGGCCATTCGACCGGCCGCTGACCTACGTGATCCTCGCCTTGCTGTCGATCACGGCGTATCTGTACCGGGTCTATGAGATCGGCAACTTCACCAGCTTGCGATTGCCGACCGAGGCACCCGGCCTGTGGATCACCGGCGTCGGGCTGGTCCTCGTCGCCTGGGGCACCGCCGAGGTGCTGACCGAGAAGCCGCCCATCTATCGCGGCTGACCGGGCTCAGCCGGCGTCGGTCTGGTCGAGGAACTCGCGCACCAGCTGCTGGAAGTGGAAGACGCCGTTCTCGCGCTCGCGCCGAGAAGCGGCCCGAGTCGTACGCGCGTGAGCGCAGCCCGCGCTGGACCTGCTCGCACAGCACGATGTCCTCCTGCTGGATCTGGTCGGAGAACGAGATCGTCTGCTGCATCGACTCCCAGCCTGGGCCGCTGCCCGGCTCGGCGAAGAACCACTCGAAGATGGTCAGCGTGCGGTCGACGCCGACCGGCAGGATGACGTTCGAGGACATGTTGTCCTGGTAGATGTTGAACATCGTGTTCGGGAAGAGCCAGTAATAGAGGGCCTCGCCCTCGCCGTCGGCCGTGCGCACGTAGCGTCGATCGCGACCCAGCTCCTCGCCCTCCTTCAGCTCGCGGATCGGAGCGTGCTGCTTGGAGTAGTAGCGAAACGTTTCGACCCGGTACGAGTCGTAGTCGAGCTCCTTGAACAGGTCGGGATGGGCGATCGGCAGGTGGTAGCCCTCGAGGTAGTTGTCGACGTACACCTTCCAGTTGCACTCGATCAGGTACTCGCGCCGCTCGATCAGGCGCATGTGCTCGACGTCGTAGCCGGCCCGGGCGACCTCCGCCGGGATGTTGCCCATCTGCTCGCGCAGGGGCGGCGCGTCGGGATCGAGATTGGCGAACACGAATGGCCCCCAGCGATCGACGCGCACCGGCAGCAGTCCGAAGTCGGCCTTGTCGAAGTCCTCCGTGTCGTCCATCTCCGGCGCCGCGCGCAGGGCGCCGTCCAGGCCGTACGTCCAGCCGTGATAGCGGCACTGCAGGCTCTTGCGGTTGCCCTTCGAGAGCGCGACCTGGCCGGCGCGGTGGCGGCAGACGTTGTAGAAGCCGCGCAGCTCACCGTCAGTGCCGTGAGTGATGACGATCGGCTCATCGAGGATCGTGGCCGGCACGAAGTCACCCGGCCGGGCGAGATCGTCGAGGCGCGCGACGAGCTGCCACGTCCGACCGAAGATCTGCTCCCGTTCGAGCTCGAACGTGCGCCGGATCGAGGTAGAAACGGGCAGGCAGAGTGCTCGCGCGGGCGAGGCTCTCGGCAGTCTGCAAGCCGCTCTTCGCTCATGATTTAGAGTCTATGTGGGCGGGATGATTGTGAAGCCGTGCGCGGCGACGTCCGATATGACTGAGGAGGCAATCGATGAACATGATTCGCGCGACAGCCATCGCCGTGCTGGCGGTGATGCTGGTTGCCTGCAGCGGCGGCGGTGCAACGACGGCGCCGACAACCGCTCCCACGACTGCGCCGACGCAGCCACCGCGGCCGCAAACGTCCCTGCCGTCGTCTGCGTCGGAGAGGCGACCACCTATCTCGACTGGTTGAACGGTGAGTTCCTGCCGACGATCCGGACCCGATTGAAGCCGCCTGCGGACCCCACCGGGGACCTGCTCGCAACGATCCAGGAACGCGGTATACTCCGTGTCTCGACCGATAAGGACTATGCACCTCAATCCTTTCTGGAGCCGGACGGCAGTTTCGTCGGGTTTCGATATTGATGTGGCGACAAAGATCGCCGAGGGCCTCGGCGTCGACGTCGAGTTTCAGCATGTCGACTGGGACGTGATCACGGCGGGCAGCTGGGCCGAGCGGTGGGACATCAGCGTCGGCTCGATGACCATCACGACGCCGCGCAAGCCTTTATGAGCTTCACGCAGCCCTACTACTTCACCCCGGCATTCATGGCCGCGAGTACGCCGCTCAGGGATCACCAGACGTCTGGATCAGGAGCCTATCCGCTTGCTCGGTGCCGCTCGACGGAGCCTGGAGGCCACGACGCTCCCGACCGACGCAAACTGCATCGAACGCAGATTGCGCGGCTGGCCGGCCTGAGTTCGACCTGCTGATCACATCAGAAACGGTCATCGATGAGGCGGTCGAGCAGCGACCAGCCGATCGTGAAGATCGGCGAGCCGATCTACGTCGAAGATCTGGCGGTCTCAATCGACAAGAGTGGGCCGCCGCACGCGGCTCTGCTGGCCGAAATCGATCGCATCATTGGTGAAATGCACGAGGACGGCACGCTGACGGAGCTGAGCGAAGAGTGGTTCGAAGCGGATCTGACGCAGCCGCCCGACGCGTAATAGTGGCTTGAGTCGGGTCGCCTGACGGCGACCCGAACGCTCCTAGCAATACCGCGGAGGCGGCCGACCGATGGCCCAGAACTCGGCGGCAGCGCGCCCCAAGGTTTCCTCGCAGGTCGACATTCTGCGCGAGCTCGACGCAACCCGTCGACGAAATCGACGTCGGTTCCGGCTTCAGGTCGGCCTTATATGGCTGATCCTGATCGGCGGCCTCATCGGCCTGCTTATTGCACTCGACAAGATCGACCCTGCCTTCATCGCCACCTGGGGTCCGTTCATCCTGGGCGGTGCCGGCCTGACGATCGTTATCTGTGTTGGCTCGATCATCCTGGCCACGATCCTCGCGTTCGTTGGCGCGATCGGGCGCTTGTCGGCAAACCCGATCATTTTTGCCGTCGCGTCGCTGTACGTCTCCCTGGTCCGCGGCACTCCGCTCATCGTGCAGATCATCTTCATCTACCTGGCCCTGCCGCAGCTTGGTATCGTCCTGCCGGCGCTTCCGTCAGGGATAATCGCCCTCGGTTTCAACTACGGCGCCTACATGACGGAAATCTTCCGAGCTGGTATCCAGGCCGTGCCGAGTGGCCAGCGCGAAGCCGCCGAGGCGCTGGGTATGCCCGAACGACTCGTGCTCCGTCGCATCGTGCTGCCGCAGGCGGTGCGAATCGTGATCCCGGCCATCGGCAACGAGTTCATCGCGATGATCAAGGACTCGGCGCTTGTATCCGTGATCAGTGTTACCGAGCTGCTGTGGCGTGCCTCGTCCGTCGGCAACCGCCACTTCCGGACGCTCGAGGCCCTGCTCATCGCTGCTGCTGTCTACTGGGTGCTAACGATTACGTTCTCGTTTTTCCAGGAGCGGCTAGAGCGGCGCTTGGCGCGGAGCGATCGCTGATGCCGACCCTCGGGGATCTTGTGCTCGACGCCCACGAGGTAGAGAAGTACTTCGGTCACAACCACGTCGTGCGCGGCCTTGACCTCGAGCTGCGGCAGCACGAGACGGTGATGCTTGTGGGCCGCTCGGGAAGCGGCAAGTCGACCTTTCTGCGCTGCATCAACTTCCTCGAAGAGCCGACTGCGGGCAGAGTCCGGGTCGGCGACATCGAGGTGGCTGCTGACCCATTGCACGCCCGTTCTCGCCGCCACCAGGAGCAGATACGCCAGCTCCGGATGCGCGTCGGGATGGTGTTCCAGGAGTTCAACCTGTTTCCGCACATGACCGTGCTTCAGAACTGCATCGAAGCGCCGATGCGCGTCAGGGGGAAGTCACGCGCCGAAGCAGTCGAGATCGCCGAACAGTTCCTTAACAAGGTCCACCTGATGGATAAGCGCGATGAGCATCCGGCTCGACTGTCAGGCGGTCAGAAGCAGCGGGCGGCCATTGCCCGAGCTCTGAGCATGGAGCCGCAGGTGCTCATGTTCGACGAGCCGACCAGCGCCCTGGATCCGGAGCTGATCGGCGAGGTGCTCAAGGTGATGGAGGATCTGGCTCACGAAGGCGCGACCATGATCGTCGTCACCCACGAGATGCATTTCGCTCGCGAGGCAGCCGATCGCGTGATCTTCATCGACGAAGGGACACTGATAGAGGAGGGTCCGCCGGAGCGGCTGCTCAACGATCCGCAGGATCCGCGAACGCAACGGTTCCTGCGCCGATTCCTTGACTCGGACGAATCGCACGCCGACTAGCGAACAAGCCCCTTGTGGCGCGGGGTTCAGTAGCGCGCGTCAGGCGCCCAGGTAGGCGCGCTTGACCTCTTCGTTGTCGCGCAGCGCAGCCGAGTTGTCGGCAAGGACGACGGTTCCGGTCTGCAGGATGTAGCCGCGATGAGCCACCTCGAGCGCCATGTTGGCGTTCTGCTCGACGAGCAGGATGGCCGTGCCCTGTTCGTGGATCTGTCGGATGGTGTCGAAGATGAACTCGACCAGATTGGGCGCCAGTCCCATCGACGGCTCGTCGAGCAGCAGGATGCGCGGTTCTGACATCAGCGCGCGGCCCATTGCCAGCATCTGCTGTTCGCCGCCCGACAGGGTGCCTGCGATCTGGGTGCGTCGTTCGCGCAACCGCGGAAACATCGAGTAGGCGCGCTCGATGCCGGCACTGACCTCGCCCTTGGACTTGATGAAACCTCCCATCCGGAGGTTCTCGTCAACGGTCAGCCGCGCGAACGTGCGCCTCCCCTCGGGCACCTGAACGATGCCTCGGTGGACGATCTCGTGCGGCGCGACATGGGTCAGCGCCTGGCCCTCGAGCCGGACCTCACCGCTGCGCGTTGAAACGATGCCGCTGATCGAGTTCAAAGTGGTCGACTTGCCCGCGCCGTTGGCCCCGATCAGGGTCACGATCTCGCCCGAGTCGACGGTCAGCGAGACTCCCTGCAGGGCGTGGATGTTGCCGTAGAAAGTGTGCAGTTCGTCGATCTCGAGGAGCGCCATCAGACGTTTTCCTCGTCGCTCGCGGGTGCTGTGCCCGACGTTTCTGTGGATGCCCCCGACTCGCTTGTCACGGTTGACTCTGCCGTCGGACTCTCGGCCAGCGCAGCCTCGGCGGCTGACTCATCGGCAGCGCCCTTGCCAAGGTAGGCCTCGATGACACGCTTATTGGCGCGAATCTCAGCCGGCTTGCCCTCGGCGATCTTCTCGCCGTAGTCGAGCACCGTGATCTGTTCCGAGATGTCCATCACCACTCGCATCGCGTGCTCGATGAGCAGGATCGTCAGACCCAGATCGTCACGCAGGCGCTGAATCAGACGAGTCATTTCGCCTTTTTCGGCCTCGTTCATGCCCGCTGTCGGCTCGTCGAGCAGGAGCAGCCGCGGCTTGTTGGCCAGCGCCCGCGCGACCTCCAGCCGGCGCTGGTCACCGTAGGCGAGCTTGTTCGCCTGGAAGTCGCCCTTGCCCTGAAGGCCAACGTAGCGCAGCAGCCGGCGCGCTTCGTCATGCGCTGCACTCTCTTCGCGCTTCGTGCGCGGAGTCCTCACTACGGAACTCACCCAGCCGGCATACAGGTGCGAGTGCTGTCCAACGAGAACGTTCTCAATCGCCGTCATGTTGCCGAACAGCCGGATGTTCTGATACGTACGGCTGATACCGAGATGTGAAATCTTGTCTGGCGTCAGGCCATGGATTGGTGTGCCATCGAAGGTGATGGTTCCGGAGTCGATCCGATAGAAGCCGGCGATGCAGTTGAAGAACGTCGTCTTACCTGCACCGTTGGGTCCGATGACACTGACGATCGTGCTTGGCTCCATCGAGAAGTCGAGATTGTTGACGGCAACCAGGCCGCCGAAGCGCTTGGTGGCGCCGACTGCCTCAAGGAGGGCCATCTACTTGGTCTCCCGGTACGGACCCTGCTCGAGGTCGTCATCGATCTCTGCTTCGAGCTGAGCCACCGAGGAGCCGGCAACGACACCCGCCGGCTCGACGTTCTCTTCGACGTGAAGCTCGCGCTTGACCGAGCGCGACGGAAGCAGGCCCTCTGGTCGGAATCGCATCAGGACCATCAACGCTGCGCCGTAGAACAGGTAGCGATACTCGTTGAACTCGCGGAATAGTTCGGGTAACCCGATCAGGACAATCGCGCCGACGACCACGCCGGGGATGCTGCCCATGCCGCCGACGATGATCAGGGCGACCACGTTGATCGACACGAGCAGGTTGATGCTGGTCGGGAAAACGGCGCCGACGAGCGAGGCGAAGATCGCGCCGCTGAGACCGGCAAAGGCCGCACCGAGGGCGTAAGCGAGCAGCTTGGTCTGGACGAGGTGGATGCCGATCGCCTCGGCCACGTCCTCGTCCTCGCGGATGGCGACCCACGCCCGGCCGATGCGTGAGTCGCGCAGGCGGTAGGCAATGAAGGCCACCAGCGCCGCGAAGATCAGGACGATGTAGTAGATCTGAGTCGGGCCGGATAGCGGGTGTCCGGGCGGCACCGGAATCGGCTCGGGTACGTTGGTAATGCCCTGCGGCCCGCCCAGCCACGGACGCAACAGGTCCGAGACCGCGAGGATGCGGATGATCTCGCCAAAGCCAAGCGTCGCGATCGCCAGGTAGTCGCCGCGCACGCCAAGAATGGGTAAGCCCAGGAACGCACCAAATAGGAACGCTACGCCGACCGCGATCGGCAAGGCGGTCCAGAAGTTGAGGTCGGCTATCCCGAACGAGCTTGTCGAGGTCAGCAGCCCGATGGTGTAGGCGCCGACGGCGAAGAAGGCGACGAAACCCAGGTCGAGCAGGCCGGCAAGTCCCAGGGTGATGTTGAGTCCGAGGCCCATCAGGATGTAGATCGCCACCAGGACGATGACCTGGGCGAAGCTCTGGCCGAATGCGAAAGGCAGTACGACGACCAGCATCAACAACGGGATCAGTGGCGTTGCACGCACCACGCGCTTCGTCTGCGAAGGCAGATCTGCGTAGCGTTGTTCGACATGAGCACGGGTGGCCCAGCGGGTGATGCCGGCCGCCAGCAGACCACCGGCCAAGATGCCAAGTGCCCCACCCAGCACTGCTGCGACGGCAGCCGCATTCTCTGGTTCGACGTCGGCGGGCGCCAGGTCGGCGGCAAAGATTCCCGCGAACAGCGCTCCCAACAGGCCGAGCAAGAGGCCAAGGACCGAGCCCCAGCGTCGCCCGCCTCCCACCCGGACGGAGACCGCGCCGCCGATGCCGATCCCCAGCGCAGCCGAAAGCGTGACCACGGCTCCGAAGAGCGTCAGGCCCTGAGAGGTAAAGAGCAGGCGGGCGATCGACGCGAACGGGCTGGCCAGCATCGGCACGCGCAGCAGTCCGGCGAAAAGGCCGATGGCTACCAAAGACACAAGTCCGGCGGCGATCGAGAGCTGGATCGGCCGTGACAATGTCCGGATAGCGCCGCCGATGGCACCAACGATCAGGCCGCCCACTGTTGGAATCCAGAAGAACTCCACGCCGCGGCCGAGCGTCAGCACGTTGTACAGAGGTGTGTTGACGTGTAGGAAGATCGAGCCCAGGTCGATCGCTGGACCTATCAGAAGGAGCAGGCTGAGTGACGCTCCGGTGATTCCCCCCGCCAGTGTCCCGGCGGCCATCGTCTGGATTGGCCTGCCGCTTATGTGCCGCGCACCGATGTAGCCGATGACCAGCATGGTGCCCAGGACAAACGTTTCACCAAGCGCGAGGACGCCATCGATCATCGTCCTCGTCTCGAACTCGGACACGATGCCGACTAGGCACAAGTACAGCGCGAGGCCCGCGCCGCGTACGCCCGCGCCGAGCACCTTGCGCCAGGCGCGAGGCATGGTCCCGGCTGGAAGGGTGGCCGCCGCGACACTCATGCGCGCTGCCTCGCCAGCCGTTCGCCGAGGATGCCCTGCGGCCTGAACACGAGCACGAGGACGAGCATGGTGAAGGCGATCACGTCCTTGAGCTGGTTGACCGATGGAACGCCAAGCCCGCTGAAGAAGAGGCTCGGCCCAACCGCCTCGATCTCACCCAGGAACAGGCCGCCAAGCATGGCGCCCGGGATGTTGCCGATTCCGCCGAGCACGGCTGCCGTAAAGGCCTTGATGCCCGGCACGAAGCCGACGTAGAAGTCGACTTGGCGAAACAGCAGCGCGTACAGCACGCCGGCGGCACCAGCCATGGCTGCGCCGAGCGCGAACGTGGTGACGATGGCTCGGTTGACGTCGATGCCCATCAGGGCCGCCGTCGATTGATCCTCGGAAACGGCGCGGATGGCCGTTCCGGTACGGGTGCGCATGACGAACAGATACAGCGTGGACATCATCACGATCGCTGCGCCGATGACGAGCACCTCGACCACCTTCAGGCTGATTATGCCCAGGTCGACGTTCTCCTCCATGAAGGTGATGCTTGGGTATGAGTAGACGCGCGAGCCGAAGAATCCACGAAACGTGTACTGCAGAAAGAACGAGGCGCCGATGGCGCTGATGAGCGGCACCAATCGTGGGGCGTTGCGCAGCGGTCGGTAGGCGACCCGCTCGATCGCGACCGAGATCAGGGTCGAGATCGCTGCCGCGGCGGCCATCATGATCACGATCGAGACGAGCGACATCACCGGGCTAGCGTTCAGCAGCCCAGCGTCGTCAAGTGCCTGTGCGGTGAAGTAGCCGGTGAACGCGCCGGCCATGAACACCTCGCCGTGAGCGAAGTTGATCATGCGCAGGATGCCATACACCATCGTGTAGCCCAGCGCGATCATTGCGTAGACACTTCCCAGCGTCAGGCCGTCGACCACGAAACGCATCCATGTTTCGAGGTCATACGCGCCCTGCATCAGCGTCAGTGCCGAGCCGACAACGACGACGGCTATGACGACTATTCGGAAGGTCCACAGGAAGGCAGCGATGGCAACGTCGGTGGAGCGCTCCACTAGGCGCTGGTTCATTGCCCCTCCCAGTTCAGTTGCTCTCTAGTTAAGAAGCGAGCCGGGAGGGAAGTCCCCGCCCGGCTCGCTCTTGGCTCAACGTCTGACGATCGTCAGACGCGTCGCAGCAAACTTACAGCTCTGGCCAAATTGGAAGCGGTGGCCAGTTACCGACCGGATCGTCGACGATGTCCTGGCTAATCTCGTACACGCCGATAGCCGCCGGACCGCAATCACCAAACTCGTTGCATGTCAGCGAGCCGGTAATTCCCGCGTAGTCCGTCGTCTCGTAGATCGCGTCGCGCAGTGCGCCGAGCGGGATCGTCAGTGAACCGTCGTCGTTCTCCACGCCGACTGCCTCGATTGCGTCGAGCATCATGTTCGTCGCGTCATAGGCATGAGCGTGGAAGGTCGACGGCGGCACCTCGTTGTACTCGGCCTGGTGCTTCTCCAGGAAGCCCGCGTAGTCACCTGGGAACTGGCGGCTGTCCGGGCTAGAGTGGTAGACACCGACAGCATTCGGACCAGCGGCCTCCACGGCCGGTGCGCTGAACGCTCCGTCTGCAGACATGAGAGCGACGTCCTCCAGGCCCGGAACGTCCGCGACCTGTGCCGTGATGTAACCGTATGGGCCCGCGAACACCGGGTAGTAGATGACTTCGGGCTCAGTCGCGGCGACGGTGGTCAGAACCGGACCCATGTCCGTGTCCTCGCCTCCGACGGCCTCCTGGATGGTGATCGTGCCGCCCTTCGCTTCGAATTCGTCGGCGAACACCTGCTGCAGCGCCTGGGCGTACGAGGAGCCATCGTGGATCGTGGCCGCCTTGGTCAGACCGAGGTGGTCGTAGACGAACTCAGCCGCCGCGGCGCCCTGAACCAGGTCGTTATGGGCCGTGCGCAGATAGCCGTCATAGGTCGGACCGCGATCCTCGGCGGTCAGCGCGGGGCGCGTGTTAGACGGCGAGATGGTGGTGAGACCGGCGTTGGTGATCGCCTCGATGCCGCCGACGGTCTCGTCCGAGCAGCTCGAACCGATAAGGCCAACGACCGTCACGTCGGCGGCGATTCGCGTGGCGACCGTGTTGCCACCCTCGGGCGAGCACTCGGCGTCCTCACTGGTGTACTCGATCTCATGCCCGAGCAGTTCAGGCCGATCAGCGATGGCCAGCTCAAAACCGTGCTGGGAGTCGATACCGAGCGAAGCATTTGCGCCGCTCAGAACGCCCCAGAACACGAGGTGAATGGGCTCCCCTTCAGGAATGACGCGCTCACCAAGGTCGGCACCTGGCGCGTGCGGACTCGGCTCTCCTGCCGGGCTCGCCGAAGGCGATGCTCCGTCAGAAGGTGCGTCGGACGGCGCGTCAGACGGGGCGTCAGACGGTGCATCGGACGGGGCGTCCGTTGCCGCTGATGTAGGGGCAGTCGATGGTGCCGTTGTGGCGCCACCGCCGCCGCAGGCGACCACGACGAGCATCATCGCCGCGAGCAGCCCAATGAAACGTAACTTCATGTGTGTACCTTTCCTCCTCGAGTATTCCTCCTCATGCACAGCCCATCCGGCGCCGTGCACGCGTGACAGCTGTGTCCAGCGATGCGGCTGCGACTTTGAGTGTTGCGCCTCGGTTTGTGACCGGTTGCCGGCGCCACCACTCGAACCCGCGTGCACGCCTTTCGGACGCGACACCACATCACCCGCAGAGCGGGCTGACGCGATGCCGTATCATAGCCAGCAGCGTCTCATTTGCAATAGACGTACGTCGCACCGGCGCGCTTTGACGGAACGCATCACACGTGATGCCCCGACTGCCCGCTGCGGTGCGCAGGCGCCAACCCGGACCCACCGGCTGGATGAGACGTTCCGGTACACGTCGTGACGTTTGCCGAGCACCGACGAGGGATGACAGCCAGCGTGGAGATTCTGGTCCGCGACGCGCGCCTGACCGACATCGACCGAGTAATCGGTTTGATGGAACGGGCTGATGCGCGATGGACGCTCGACCAGCTGACCGACGCCGCGGACATCCTGCGTCAGATGCTGTACCTGCCCAATGCCTCTGTGATCGTGGCGCTCGACGGCCGAATGGTCGTAGGTGCGGCAGCGCTCACGCTGCGACCCTCTGTCGTAGCCGGAGGAATGGTTGGTACAGTCGACACCACGGCTGTCGAGCCCGGCAACGAGCTTGACGGCATTCTCGAGGCACTGCTCCAGGAATTGCTGCGGCAGGCGCGCAACAAAGGTTGTGTGGCCCTCGAGGGCACTCTCCCGGAAGAGGCCGCGGACGTCGCGCGCTGGGAGGCCGTCGGCTTTGCCGAGTCAGGCCCGCGCATGCGCTGCCCGCTGGTCCGCGTTCCGGCGGCCGCCTGGTAGGCGGCATCAACACATCAGTCGGGCCCGATTGCCCGAACCTAATTTGGAGAACCACGTGAGCAAGAACGTCGCCGTCTTCGTGGACGTTGCGAACATCTTCTACGCGGCAAAGGCGGCGGGAGTCGACATCGACTACGTCACGCTGCTCAAGTCAGCGACCGCCAACCGCGATTTCGTGCGCGCATATGCGTACACCGGTTTGGATCCGGAAAACGAGAACCAGCGCCAATTCCATTCCTTCCTGGCGCGCAGCGGCTACAAGGTCATCAGCAAGGACATCCGCAAGTACGGTGATGGCCGAATCAAGGCGAATCTCGACATCGAGCTCGTCGTCGACCTGATGAAGACCGCCCGCAACCTCGACATTGCCGTCGTCGTGTCCGGTGACGGTGACTTCGCGCCCGCCATTCGCGCGGTGCAGGAAATGGGCGTCCGCTGCGAAGTCATCAGTTTCCGAGGCAACACCAGCTCAGACCTGATCGAGGTGGCCGACCAGTTCACCGACATCGCCCAGATCGCGCGCGTCGAGAAGGGCTCCGTGCGGAGCGGCCGACGCGTCGCCGCTGAGGGCGACCTGTCGATGACCGAAGTGCCCGAGAAGGAGACCGAGGGCGCACCGCGCCGCCGGCGCGGCGGCCGCACCACCCGCGAGGAGCGCGTCGAGGAGCCGGTCGAGGCGCTGCCCGGCAACCTGGTCGTACTGCCCGGCGAGCGCCTTTCGCGCGCGCCAGAGGATGGCGATGACGCCGAGGAGCTGGCGGGCGATGTCGCCGCTGTCGCCTCATCGGCCAATGGAACTGAGCCTGCTCTGGACGGTGACGTGATCGGTGAGGATGGCCGCCGCCGCCGCCGCCGACGAGGCGGACGTGGTCGTGGACGTGGCCGGCAGACTGCGGAGGGCGCGCCGATCGGCGACGAGCCGGTGGCCGCGCAGGGTGGCGAGGAAGACGAGGAGTTCGAAGACGTCGCCGCGCCGACACAGCCCGCGCGTCACACCTTCGGGTCCGTCTGGGACAGCCAGCTCGGCGTACCCGCATCGGCACTCCCGAGCTCGCCGATGACGACGTCACTCGGCGGCGAGGACGAGGAGGATCTCGACGAGCCGGAGGTACCCGAGTACCTCTTGGCCGAGCGTCGCCAGCGTGGCCAGAGTCAAAGTCGTGGCGGCGTTCGCTCGCCACGTGGTCGATCCGCATATCAGGCCGCTCTCGATCGTGAGCGCTATGGCCGCAGTGCTCCGCCGCAGCCGACGTACGGTGGTGGTGGCGGTGGCGGCGGCGGCGGCGGCGGTGGTGGCAACCGACCCGATCGCAGCCGCGACCGCAATCGTGGCCCACGGCCGCAGCCCGGACGCCCGACGAACCGGGCGCCGCGGGTTGAGGATCGACCGATGCCGAGCGAGGCGCGCTCGTCGAGCGAGCCATGGTCGGAGGTTCCGCCCGAGCTCGAGCAGATGCTTCGTGCCGAGATGGCGCGCAAGCAGCCTGCCGGCAGCGGCACGGCACCGTCGAGCGAGGCGTTCACGCCTTCATTCGAGGCGCCTGTGATGAGCACCGGGTTCGAAGAGGTCGCGGTGAGCGACTTTGGAGCCATCTCGAGTGACTTCGGCGCAACGTTGACCGATGAGCCGGCGGCCGCTGAGGTCAAGCCGGCGCGCAAGCCGCGCACGACCAAGTCGACGACGGCCAGGGCAAAGGCCCCGACCGCCGAAGTCGCATCCCCAGCGACGGCCGAGACGGAGGCGCCCCAGGCTGCCGATGCCGCGGACACCGCTGCCAAGCCGGCGCGCAAGCCGCGCACGACCAAGGCGACGACGACCAAGGCGACCACCACCAAGGCCTCGGCGAGGGAAGCCGCGGAGCCGGCAGCCGAGGAAGCGCCCAAGAAGACGGTCAGTCGACGCAAGACGACTGCCTCTTCGACCGAGGAGTCCTGAGCCGCCCGAGGTGGGCGCCTTCAAGACCCGGGGTCAAACCGCCGCGCTCGGCCTGATCGAGCGTGCCATCGAGAGCGAGCGACCGCAGCACGCTCTGCTCTTCGTCGGCCCGGACAGGGTCGGCAAGACGACGCTCGCGCTCGACCTTGCCTGTGGATTGCTGTGCCTGGCCGACGATCCGACCGATCGGCCGTGTCGCAACTGCGCCGCATGCCGCAAGGTGGAGCACGGCAATCACCCCGACGTGCATGTCATGGCGCCCGAGGGAGCCGGTCAGCAGATTCGCGTCGCCCAGGTCCAGGCGCTGGCGGCCGAGCTGGCGCTTCTCCCGCTCGAGGGAAGGTTCCGGGTGGCGGTCGTGCAGGGCGCGCACCGCCTCAATCACGATGCCCAGAACGCGATCCTGAAGACGCTCGAGGAGCCGCCGCCGGCGGTCGTACTGGTGCTTTGCGGAGATGATTCGAGCAGCCTGTTGCCCACGGTAATCAGCCGCTGCACGCGCGTGCGATTAGGGCCGGTAGATGCAGAGGTGATCGCGGCGATGGTCGAGGAGGCAGGCTTGGGCGACCGGGCCAGGGGAGCGGCTCTCGGCCGCCTCGCAGGCGGCCGTCCGGGCGTTGCCATGTCGCTCGCCTCACGTCCGGAAGTGGTGCTCGTGCGAGCGCGCCTTGCGCGGACGCTGCTCGACCTGCTGTCGGCCGACCGCCGAACGCGTCTGGCCTCCCAGTCAGCGCTGATCGAGGATGGCGCAGCGCTGGCAATGGCCGCCGCCGCCGACGCCGGGCTGGCCGATGCCGAAGACGAGCCACCTGCCGAGCGTTCGGGCAAACGTGTCAGTCCGGCCGAGCGGCGGGCGGCCGCCGCACAAGTGCTCGCCGTCTGGCTCGACGTTGCGCGCGACCTGGCCGTCGCCACGCGCGGCGGCAGCCGCGAGCTGCGCATGCACGAGCTGCTCGAGGAGATCTCAGGGGCGGGGAAGCTCGTCGACCCGGGTCAAGCGGCCTCCTTCCTCGGACGCATCGAAGCCGTCAGCCGTGCACTCGACGCGTACGCCAACCCGGAGCTCGCGCTCGATGCCTTGCTGTTGGAATGGCCGCACGCACGCCGCGCGGCATGACCGCGCGAGCGATCGAGCGACTCGAGGCCACCGTCCACGGCGTCGTCCAGGGCGTTGGGTTCCGCTGGTTCACCGTGCAGCGCGCGGCGCGCCTCGGCCTGACCGGTTGGGCGGCGAACGAAAGTGACGGCTCGGTCAAGGTCCTCGCCGAAGGCGATGGCCCCTCACTCGACGAGCTTCTCGATGCGCTGCACCAAGGTCCTGCCGGCGCGCAGGTGACTCGTGTCGATCACCGACGCCTGGCGGCGACCGGTGGCTTCACCACCTTCGGTATCCGCTCGGGCGGACACCGCGGCGACTGAGGCCGGTGCTATCGTGCGGAGCATGTCGATGTCGGACCAAGAGAAGGCCGTGGCGTTGGAGCATTTGCCCCTTTTCGCGGGCGTCAGCTCCGAGTCGATGGCGCGCCTCGCCGCCGCGACCGGCGAGCAGGATTTCGCCGCCGGCCAGTTCATCGTCCGACAGGGTCAGATCGGAACCGGCCTGTACATCGTCGTCGACGGCGCTGTGCGCGTCCTGCGCGGATCCGAAGAGCTGGCCGATCTCGGTCCCGGCGACTTCTTTGGTGAGCTGTCCGTCATCGACCAGCAGCCGCGCAACGCCAGCGTCCAGGCGGTCACCGACACGCGCTGCCTGGGTCTGGCCTCATGGGAGCTGCTGCAGCTGCTCCAGACGGATCCGGCACTGTCGCTAAATCTGATTCGTGGCCTCGTCGCTCGCATCCGCGAGTTCGGCGAGCACCACCGCCACTAGCCGCGGCCGGGCGATTGATGAGCGCGATGAGCCAACAGGAGCTGGTCGACACCTTGTCCGGATTGGCCCTCTTCGCCGACTTGTCGCGACCGCAGGTCGAAGCGGTGGCCCATCAGATGACCGAGGAGTCGTACCCGACCGGCCAGCGCATTTTGCGCCAGGGCTTCACCGGCACCGGTTTCTACGTCATCGTCGAAGGCGAGGTCGCGATCAAGATCGATGGCAACGAGATTGCCCGGCTGGGCAAAGGCGACTTCTTCGGCGAGATGTCGATCCTGCTCGGGGAGCCGCCGGTGGCCGATGTGGTGACGACGCGCCAGCTACGCGTGTTGCACCTCGGTGGGCCAGAGCTCGAGGGCTTCCTGCGCGAATACCCAGCGGTGATGTATAGGATGCTCAAGTCGGTCGCACTCAGACTGCGCAACGCCAACCGATGGCGGAGCTAGAGGAGCGGCCCTTCCCACCCGGCGATTACCCCGTTGTGGTGGTCGGCAGTGGACCGGGAGGGTTGCAGGCCAGCTACTACCTGCGCCACCTGGGCATCGATCATGCGCTGATCTCGGCCGATCCGTCGCCCGGTGGCATGTTCCGCCAGTTCCCGTTCTTCCAACGGCTGCTTTCGTGGACCAAGCCCTTCGCTCCGGTCGACCGCAACCATCGCTTCTATTACTGGTACGACTGGAACAGCCTGCTCGCAGAGGAGCCGACCAATCGGGCGATCATGCCCGACCTGATGGACGGCACATCCTCTTTCCCATCGCGCCCGGAGATGGAGAGCAACCTCGCCGAGTACGTCAACCGGACCGGGCTCAAGGTCCGCTACGGCTGTCGCTGGGAGGGCACGCGGCGGCAAGGCGAGCAATTCGTGCTGACCACAACGGACGGCGAGTACCGCTGCAAGGCAGCCGTGTTCGCGGTCGGCGTAGCCGAGCCGTTCAAGCCCGACACGCCCGGGTTCGACCTCGTTCCGCATTATGCCGACACGCGACCACCGGAGAGCTACGCGGGCAAGCGCCTGTTCATCGTCGGCAAGGAGAACTCGGGCTTCGAGCTGGCGACCGGCCTTCTTCAATGGGCGCAGCGAATCGTCCTGGCGTCGCCGCGGCCGACCAAGCTGTCGGTCAATACTCATTCGCTGCTCGGCGTTCGCGCCCGCTACGTGCTGCCGGTCGAGGACGAGATCCTCGGTGGTGGCGTTTTCATTCTGAATGCCTCGATCTCGCGCATCGAGCGCCTAGCCGGGTCGTACCGCGTCCACTGCATCAGGTCCGAGGGAGGCATGGAGATCTCGGTCGACGCCGACGAGGTCATCGCCGCCACGGGTTTCACCTGCCCGTTGCTCGACCTGCCCAAGCTCGGCGTCGATGTTTTCGGACGCAGCGGACTGCCGGCGATGACGAACTATTGGGAGAGCGCCAGCGTGCCCGGGCTGTACTTCGCCGGCACGATCGGCCAAGGCGTCGCGGGCATGAAGAAGTACGGCATGCCGGCCAACTCGGGTGCGGTGCACGGCGCGCGGTACAACGCGCGGACGATGGTCGGCCAGCTGGCCAGCTCGAAGTTCGGGGTGCAGTTGGAGCGATCGACAATCGCGCCCGATCGGCTGCTGGACCTGCTGCTCACCGAGGCCACCGAGGCACCTGAGCTGTGGAACCAGAAGTCGTACCTGGCGCGCGCCTTCTCACTCAATCCGGACGAGGGAATCCGCGACGATGGCATCGTCCCGCTCGCCCACTTTGTCGACGAGGAGGGCGACGCGGCGGTGGCGATCACGGTCGAAACCGATGACACAGGCGACATCCACCCGGCCATATACGTTCGAGCGCAGGGCCGCCCAGCGCAAGAGACGCTCCTCGCATCGCACCCGCTCCACGACTTCCGCACAGGCGAGAACCGGGCGCAGCTCTCGCAGCTGCTCAGGGGAGTGACGTCCGGCGCTGTCCGATGAGCGGATCGGGAACTACGAGCCTGAGCCGATCGGCAGATGCTCTCGCAGATATCAACGAGCGGATCATCAACTGCAGCCGCTGTCCGCGACTGGTCTGGTGGCGCGAAGAAGCGGCAAAGAGCCCGCCGGCGCGCTTTCGCGACGAGAGCTACTGGGCGCGGCCCGTGCCAGGGTTCGGTGATCCCGGCGCAGCGGTGATGGTCGTCGGCCTCGCGCCGGCAGCTCACGGCGGCAACCGGACCGGCCGCATCTTTACCGGCGATCGGTCGGGTGAGTTTCTCTTCCCCGTCCTCTATTCAACCGGTTTTGCCAATCAGCCCACTGGCACCCACGTCGGCGACGGGATGCAGCTGATCGACCTGTACGTCGGCGCGGTCAATCGCTGCGCGCCGCCTGACAACAAGCCGACCCCGGAAGAGCGCGACAACTGCCTGCCGTTCCTGGTCGAGGAGATGCGGGCGTTGAACAGGATGCGCGTCATCGTCTGCCTCGGGGGATTTGCCTGGGACGGCGTGTTGCGCACGCTGGCGACGCTCAACCATCCGGTCCGGCCACGGCCGGCGTTCGCTCATCTGGCCGAAGCGCGCGTCGACCAATACACCCTGCTCGGCTCATACCACCCCAGCCAGCAGAATACTTTCACCGGCCGACTGACGCCGCCAATGCTGACCGAAGTGTTCACGCGCGCGCGCCAACTTGGCGGCCTCCCGGAAAGGTATCGTTGACGCATGGCGAAAGAGGCCCACGGTGCCGATGAGCTTCGCCGTGATCTCGAAGGCGCCGTAGACCGGGGGGAGTTCAGGCTCGAGTTTCAACCTGTCGTGCGTTTGGGCGGCGGCACGGTGGCAGGCGCCGAGGCGCTCGTGCGCTGGCGTCACCCGCGGCGCGGCACGATTGCGCCTAACGACTTCCTGCCCGTCGCCGAACAGGCTGGCTTCATCGATCAGCTCGGCGCGTTCGTCCTCGACCAGGCCGCACGCGCGGCGGCGGGCTGGCCAAGATCTGCCGAGCGGCCTGGGTTCGTGAGCGTGAACATGGTCCCCAACCAGCTGCGCGCTCCGGGTGCTGCCGCGCGTATGCTCGCCTCGGTCGCCGCCGCTGGTCTCGAGCCGCGGCTGCTGACAGTCGAGCTGACCAGCGGCGCCCCGAAGGACAGCGCACCGATCATCGCCGCGCTTAACGAGCTGCGCGAAGCCGGCGTTCGAGTCGCGCTCGACGATTTCGGCATGGCCACGTCGCTGGCCGACCTGAAGCATCTGCCGATCGACCAGGTCAAGCTGGCGCGCGAGTTCGTCGGAGCGATAAACGGACCGGCCGACGAATTGGCCTTCGCCCTGTCGCTCATCAGCCTGGCCGATCTGCGCGGAGCGGAAGTCGTGGCCAAGGGCGTCGAGTCACGCGAACAGGCATGGCGCCTGGCCGAGCTCGGTTGCCGCTACGGCCAGGGCTTCTTCTTCAGCAAGCCGCTTGGCGCGACGGGCGTTCTGGCGGTGCTGCGCCAGGGAACGCTGCGCGGCTAGAGCCCAGCTCTCACCAAATGGGGGAGTGGCGCGCTCGGCGGGACTCGAACCCACGACCTTCTGCTCCGGAGGCAGACGCTCTATCCACTGAGCTACGAGCGCGCGATGTGTGGCAATCGTGAGCGTAGATTAGCCGACTAACACCACCCGCCGAAGCCATACCAATCTTGCTGCTCGACAGGGACGAGACCGGGCAGCCAAGTCCGACAAGTGGTGCGCCACCATGGCTAGCGTTTACAGGCTGGTGACGACCAGGTCGTCGAAGCGGAGTGTCGCAGACCGACCATTGGCAGGCGCGTAAGACAGGAGCGCCGGCGCGCCGGAGTCCTGCAGGGCAGCGGTCGAGTCGGTGCCCGTGAGCGTCCAACCGCTAGGTTCCGCTTGTCCCGACCGCCAGACCTTCACCTTGAGCGTGGTCGTGCCCCCACCCGTCACCGATGCGCGGAAGAGCAAGTAGGAGCCAACCGTGAAGTTGATGCCCGCATCAATGTTGACCGTTATGGGGGTTTCCGCGCCGCCTGAGGTCTTGGAGATCCCAACGAGAACGTCGCCGTTGGGCATCAACCTCAGTTTGGTCCGGTACTCCGACCCATCGGCCGCTCGTCTTGAAGCCGCATATACCCAGTGGCCATCGCCGGTGGGAGCGACATCGGTCGAGACGCGGAACCGAAAGTCCACGTCGCGCGCCGATGCACCGGACAGCACTGCGGCGCGAGTCTGGTTGGGAGGCACGTTCATCAGTCCGACACCATTCTGGACAGAAAACGACGTGCTGGGGCCAAAGTAACTGTACGCACCGCCCAGGTTGGCACTCCCCCACCCGCTCGACGACGTCCTCGTGAACGGGTCGGACGCGACCGTGGTCGACGGCGGAGGGGCACCGGCGACAAGCTCCATGGCGCCGATGTCCACGACGCCGCCCTGCGGGACCACGGCACCCGCGAAGTCCTCGTCAAAGCCCATGTTCAGGCCATGGTTGCTGCCGTTGTTCAACGCTGGACTCGAGGACTGAAGCTGGAGGTTACCGCTGCCCGGCGCCACCCAACGGGGATCGACCTTCATGGAGCTTGTGCTAATGGGGAACCAGACGGTGTTCGCACCGCCTGGCGTCCAGTAGATGTTGTCGCCTTCGTCGAACGCTGCGTCCGCGTAGCCGATCCGATAGGCCGACCAGATGATGTTGTTGCGCAGGCTCAAGATCGAGGGACCACAGCCGCTTCCACACTGCAGCGCATAGGCCTCAGCACCGCTCAGGTAGACGGAGTTGTTGTAGACCTTCGAGCGGTTGATAGGTCCGTATTGCGAGCCCGCTCCGCGCGTGGTGAAGAAGGTGCTTTTGCGCAATGAAGAGGTGACGACGTTGTATGCCCATGTGTTGTCGGCGCTGCGCGGATCGCCGAGCTCGCCGAAGTTGTTGTTATCGATCGAGCGGTTGTGGTGGATTTGGTTGCGCTGGCCACCCCAGACATCGATGGCGGAGCCATCTCGGCCATAAAAACGAGAGCAGGAGTCGCTTCCCGAGATCGTGTTGTAAGCGACGTCATTGTCGTCTCCGTGCAGTGCGATACCCCCGGAGCCCGCATCGGAAGACCAGATGTCCGACTTCATTCTGTTGTTGCGCAGGATGTTTGAGTGAATGCTGTTGTGATGGGACCCGGCGCCGACCCAGATGCCGAGGAACAGGTCCTCCGCCGCTAGGTTGCGCAGGATGTTGTGCGCCGCCGGGGAGACCAACCGGAAGCCGCTTCGGCGACCCGCGGGCGCGTTCTGACATTGCGGATCGTATGTAACCGGATCGGCCCGGGCGGCAAGACCCTCGATTATCAGCCAGGATCCAGCGATATAGACCTGATTGTCGGAATTCTGGATCAATGGACGGCTGCCATCTCCATAACCGCCGATGGTTATTGGGCTGGCGGAAGTGCCGTTCCACTTGGCGTGCAGTGTGGTGCCGCTCCAAGTACAGCCACGCTTGAACAGCAGCTTCGAGCCCGGGGATAGCGACGCCTGGTTGGCACGGGCTATCGACCGCCAGGCAGTCGACGGAGACGTGCCGTTGCTGCCGTCGTTGCCGCCGTTGCAGTCGACGTAATAGGTGACCGCGGCCCACGCGCTGGCGGGCAGCAGACCGACCGCCAGTAGACCGATGAGCACCGGTCCAAGCAACCGTCGTAGGTGCCTTTGCCGGCTTCTGGACTCGCCGAAAACGGCGCTTTCTGGGTTCGAGCCACGCATGGCAGATTCCTCCCCAAATGTTGCCGCGTGACGCCCGAAACACGGCAGGCGCGGATGATCGTCACGGCTTTTTGGCAGCAGGTCACGTGGGCGGGGGGCCTGCTGCCCTGACCACCACAGCTGTCGGCACTCGAAACGCTGGGGCGCTCCGGAGCCCGATGCCACGGCGAGATGCTGACGTCGACCTGGGGGTCGACCCGTTAGCGGGTGGAGGATAGGCGCTGACGGGTGGTGTCCGCAAGCACCAGTTCACAAGGCCGAATCAGCCTCTCACGGCCCTATCAACCCGCCATCGCCGGGACTCGACGCACAACGGACGTGGCTAGGCTGGCGGCTGCCTAACGCCGTCAACGCCGCTTGCGCCGCCAAGCGCAGCGATCCTTCACCCGACTTTGTTTCCTACCGGACTTTCCGGAGGTTCGTTGGGATCCTACGCCGCAACGCTCGCGAAAAATCAACCTGGGCCGGGGCGAAGCGCGCGCTCATTGGCCGTATAACTGGGCGCGCTACGGTGCGCTTCGCACGGCACTCGCCACAGCGCTTGGTGGTCCATGCTCCGGAGGCAGACGCTCTATCCACTGAGCTACGAGCGCGCGATGACCGGTGACGCTTCGAATCGAGCGACCGGATCCACCGAAGTCTAGCGCCGACTTGACCGCGAGCTGCGTGGCGTGAGGGAACGTAAGCCGGCTCTCAGGCGACCCAAACGCGCGACCCACGGCCATGCATCCGTGCCAGCTCGGCAACGAGCGCGGGCGCGAAGGCCACCGCGATCACGAGCAGCCAGTCCGATGGGTCAAGCGGAGTCGCGTTGAAGGCAGACGCGACGCCCGGGATGTATGGGATGGCTGCGGTGATCGTCACTGCAGCGAGGCAGGCAAACAGCAGGAAGCCATTGGGACGCAGGCGATAAATCGGTTCTCGGATGCTGCGGTTCCAGTAGGCTCGGACGCACTGGCTGACGACCAGCGTGGTGTAGGCCAACCACGCCGCGTGTTCGAACTCGCCGCCCCAGTTGAGCATCACAACCAGTGCCGCGACCGCCGTGAATCCACCGGCGACCGCGACCCCAGCGAGGATGCCGTTGGTCAGCAGAGGCCGCTCCGCGTGGCGCGGTGGCCGAGTCATCAAACGTGGCTCGGGTGGTTCGCGCTCGAAGGCGACCGAAGTCGTTGTGTCGATGAACAGCTCCATCCAGAGGATCTGGAGTGGGAGCAGCACCTGCCCCTCGGCAACGAAGATCGTCGCGATGAGGATGAAGCCGAGGAATGCAACGTGGGTAGAGACGATGAATACGAGCCCCTTCTGCACGTTGTCGACGATCCGTCGCCCCTCGGCCAGCCCGAACATGAGTGTCGCGAACGAGTTGTCACCGAGCACGAGGTCTGACGCCTCGCGTGCCACCGCCGTGCCACTGCCCATCGCGACCGCGACGTCGGCACCGTGCAGGGCAGGTGCGTCGTTCACGCCATCGCCGGTGACGGCCACCATTCGCCTATCACCGCGCGCGGCGCGCACGATGCGCTGCTTCTGTTCGGGCGTCGATCGGGCCACGATGTGCAGTCCTGACAGCTCGCCTGCCAATCGCGCGTCGTCCCAGGACGCCAGCTCCTCGCCGGTCGTAATCCGCTTGGCATCCAGCCCTGCCTCGAGGGCGATCGTCGCCGCGGTGCCTGGATGATCCCCAGTGACCATGACCACCTGGATACCGGCGCCCTTCGCCGTTGACATCGCTTCCTCGATGCCGGGTCGAATCGGATCTGCGAAGCCGATCAACGCGCGCATCTGCCAGTCGCCCTGAGGGAGTCGGCGGGCGAGCGCCACGATCCGCTCTCCGGCAGCGGCCGACGCATCGATCAGCTCTCTCCACTGCTGTCTTCCGTTCGAGTCGACATTGCCGGCCGTGACGTACCCAAGCACGACCTCCGGTGCGCCCAGCGCCAGATCCTCGATCTGGTCGCCGCGTCGAGATCGGGTGCGGGTCACGGGCAGAGTGTCCGAAGGCGGCTTTGCACTGATCAACTCGGATGGATCGAGGTGGGCTTGACCACCGGCCGCCGCGACCGCCTCGCGCAGCGCGCGCGTGAACGATCCGGCAGCCACGCCGTGATGGTCGGGCCAGGCGTCTTCCTCCGCGCGAAGGGCGTCCTCAAGCAGGACCCGCCGCTCGAGCGAGTCCTCGACCGGCCCGTCCGTCGTGCGGACCGACGACACCGCGAGGCTGTTCTGGGTGATCGTTCCGGTCTTGTCGGTGACGATCAGGTCGACCGCGCCGAGCGTCTCCTCGGCGTTCAGTCGGCGGACGAGGACGCCCCGCCGCAGTAGCCGATAGGCGCCCAGGCCGAGGATCACTGCCAGCAGAACCGGCGGCTCCTCCGGGATCGCTGCGATGGCGGCTGAAATGCCGGCCAGGATATTCTCGCCCAGCGGATTGCCACGCACGAAGCCGATGCCGGTAGTGAAGGCGATCAGCCCGACGGCCACGACGAGCAGGATCTTCACCAGCCGATCAAGCTCGCGCTGAAGTGGGCTGCGGTGGCGCTCTCGTCCCGTGAGCGTGCCCGCAATGCGGCCGAACTCCGTCGCACCACCAACAGCCACAACGATGCCATCCGCTCGACCACCGACGACGCTCGTGCCAGAGTAGGCGATCGAGTGTCTGCTCGCGAGAGCAGCACCGGGTGGATCGGGATCTATCCGGCCGACCTCAGGGAGCGACTCCCCGGTAAGGACGCTTCGATCGAGCAGCAGGCGGTCGGCATGGGCGATGCGGACGTCCGCCGGCACCACGTCGCCGCCCTGGAGGAGGACGACGTCGCCGGGGACCAGCGCGGCGGCTGGCAGAACGGCGGCTTCTCCATTCCGCCGGACACGTGCCACGGGCGCGGAGGCTGCCCTCAGCTCCTCGAGCGCTCGCTCGCCGCGGTACTCGGTTACGACGTCGGCGCCCACGATCGGAAGGAGTCCGAACAGAACCAGCAACCCGTCGCGGAGCTCGCCGACGAGAATGGCCAGCACCCCGGCCGTGGCGAGCATCAGCACGAACGGTTCCGTCGCCGAAGCCACGATCATGCGCCAGACGGGGTCGCGTTGAGCGACTTCCAGCTCGTTTGGTCCGAACTGCATGGCTCGGCTCGCCGCCTCGTCCGAGCTCAGGCCCACGGCAGGATCAACGCCCAGCCGGCGCGCTACGTCAGCGGCCTGCAACGCGTGGCTATCGGCGGTGACGACGGCCGAAGAGGCCATGGTCAAGTGCGCGCTATGAGCAGGCTCCTCGGGGCGATCGCCACCAGTTCGGAGCTGGTACTGCCCAGCAGGAAGCGTTCAATTCCAGACAGGCCCCGCGATCCGACGCTGATCAGATCCGCACCGAGGTCTGCTGACACGATCGCAAGCTGCTCGCTTGGCCGGCCGTGCCTCGTATGAATTGTCGTCTCGAACCCTGCCACCCGTAATTGCCGCGCGGCGTCATCAGCCGTGGCTTCGGCGACCGATCTCGCTTCGTGAAGATCCTGGATTTGTGACGCCTGGACCTGGGCAATAACAGTCGGGGCGATGCCGGAGTCGAAGGGGGCCACGACTTCGTAGGCCGTGCAGACAGCCACGGGCGGCCGGTTGCGGAATGGCAGGCGGGCCAGCAGGGAGACGGCGCTGACCGCGTCGGGCGACAAGTCGTAGCCGAGCACGATCGAACCTATGGGCACGTCATCGCGCGCGATCAACACCGAGCACGGCGCGTGGCGCGCGACGCCCGAGGCGACTCGTCCACTGAAGCCAGGATTGCCATTCTGCGCAGGGCGAGAGCCGATCATGATCAGGTCCGATTCAAGCGCATCAGCTCGGGCGATGATTTCTTCGGCCGGGTGGCCAACAGAAAGTTCCTGCTCGACAACGAATTCCTGCTGCGCGCAGGCTCGAGGCGCCGGCCGAGACCGCGTCCCGCGCCGCCGCCTCAGCCGCCTGCTTGCCATCGTGCACGACCAGCAGCTGGACGGTGACGGTCGTTGGATCGAAGCTTGCGATGAGCTTTCTGGTGGATGTCGCTGTAGCAGTCGCGCCGGGCTCGAGCGGGCAGAGGATTCGCATCCTGGTGGTGGAGCCTTGAGTGCTCACGATGGGAATACTTTCGTACTCGCGGTCCTGCCTGAGTAGTGCCGTGTGGCCCCCGCGCCACAGAACCATCTGCGGTTTCCCGGCGGGCGACCCTGTCACCATGCGCTGGGTGACACGCACCGAACCGGGAGCCAATCTGCGCCTGACGTCCGAGGAGGAAGCGATGCTGTCTGGCGCTGCCGGCGAGGCCCTCCAGATGGCGATGCAGCTCATCGTCGCCCTTGCCCGGGTGAATGGCGCCCGCCGGCTGCGAGCGGTCAGTGCGGCGCACATCGATGGGTGTCTTTATCACGGACCAGTCGGACTCGACTTTGCGGAGCGGCTGGTCGCAGCCGGCGGGCGCGTGGCGGTCCCGACCACGCTCAACGTCTCGGCTCTCGACCTTCTGCACCCCGAGCTGATCCGGCTGGACGATGCGACGCGCGACCGCGCTCGGCGGCTGATGGACGCGTACGTGGCGATGGGCTGTGAGCCGACATGGACGTGCGCTCCATATCAGCTGCCCGATCGGCCGCAGCTCGGACAGCACATCGCGTGGGCAGAGTCGAACGCGATCGTCTTTGCCAACTCGGTGCTCGGCGCTCGCTCTGGTCGCTACGGCGACTTCATCGATATCTGTGCCGCGTTGACCGGCCGCGTTCCTGACGCGGGCCTTCACCGCACGCAGAACCGCCACGCTCGGATCGTGCTCCAGCTCGCGGACGGGCTTGCGGGTGCCGAGCTGGAGGACGAGCTGTATGGGGTGGTGGGACATGTTGCAGGGCAGGAGTCGGGCGGGCTCGTGCCGGCGATCGTCGGCCTGCCGAGCGGAGCAACCGAGGACCAGCTCAAGGCGCTCAGCGCCGCCGCGGCATCGGCGGGCGCAGTGGCCATGTTCCATGCAGTCGGAGTCACGCCCGAGGCCGCAACCCTCACTCAGGCTCTCGGTGGCCGGAGGGCGAAGCGCGAAATCGTCATCACCCGGGAACGGCTGGCGCGGGCATGGGGCGAGCTGTCGACCACCGACGGCTCCAGCCGCCTGGCGGCAGTCAGCGTTGGCACACCTCATCTGTCCATTGCCGAGCTCGGTCGGCTGAGCGCCCTGCTCGCCGATCAAAGCGTCCATCCCGACGTCGAGATGTACGCCTCGACCGGGCGACGCACGCTGGAGAACCCCAACGGGCAGGATCTCCAGGACCGACTTTCCAGGGCAGGAGTGAAGCTGGTCGTCGACACATGCACGTACGTCACGCCCGTCTTGCGCTCGCCACCGGGCAGCACGGTCATGACCGACTCGGCCAAATGGGCCTGGTACGCGCCGGGCAACCTGGGCGTCGAGGTCGTCTACGGCTCAGTCACCGATTGCGTCCGTTCGGCGGTCGCCGGCCGAGTAATTCGCGAGCGTCCGGCGGTCCTCGATGGCTGAGCCGGCCAGCGAGCCAACCAGGGAATCAACGGCTTGGGCGGTGCGCAGCCTAGTGCTGCTGGCGGGCGATGCCGATGGGGCCGCCCTCGTTCTCGACGAACCACTGAGTTTCTGGGGTGGGGTCGAGCCGACGACCGGCCAGATCATCGATCAGCGCCATCCCCAGCACGGCCTGAACGTTGCCGGCCGCGTCCTGGTCATGAGCTCCGGCCGCGGCTCGTCATCGTCGAGCACCGTCCTCGCCGAATGCCTGCGTGCCGGCACCGCCCCGGCGGCCATCGTGCTGCTCGAGGCGGACGAGATCCTCGTCGTCGGCGGCCTCGTCGCGCGGATGCTCGACGGCACGCTGATGCCCATCGTGGTGCTCGACAGGTCAGCCCATGATCGGATCAGAACCGGCGACGTGGTAGCCATCCGGAGCGACAGTCGCGTCGACGTACGCAAATCCGAAAATCGGGTATAAAACGAAGCGACCCCTCCGAAGAGGGGTCGCCGCACTGTCCCGGCCGATCCGACGACCTAAGCCGCCGGTCTCCTGCCACGCCACAAGGGCATCTATCACGCCGGCTGCACCGGCTACCCTAACCCAACCTACCCATGACCTTGCGCCTGGGGCAGCTATGCCGCGTAAACGCGACATCGAAGTCAGTTTACCTGACCCCTCAAGGCGGCTCAAGGGGTTATGCGTAGGGCATAGTTAAGGTTCCGTAACACCCTCACAGGCCATTCACAGCCTGCGTCCGTAGCCCTACGGAGCTTGAATTGTCACCCTGTCCATGACCACTGGCTCAAACGGCCGATCGTTGCTTGGATCGGTCTCACGGGCAACGATCTGGTCCACGACATCCATACCCTCGACCACGTTGCCGAAGATCGCGTAGTCGCCCGCCGATGCCAGGTCGGGTCGGTCAGCGACCATGATGAAGAACTGCGAGCCCTGGGAATTCGGGGCATTAGTGCGTGCCATGGCGACGGTGCCGCGCAGGTATTCACCGACGACCGGCTCGTCCGGGATCGTGTAGCCGGGGCCACCCGTGCCGGTTCCCAGCGGGTCGCCGCCCTGGATCATGAATCCCGGGATCGTGCGGTGGAAGATGACGCCATCGTAGTAACCGGCCTCGGCGAGGTTGATGAAGTTCTCCGCCGCGACTGGCGATGACTCGTTGTAGAGCTCGATGACGACGTCGCCCAGCTCGGTCTCGATCGTCGCCGTGGTGCCGTCGCCGGCCGGCTCGGCCGGCGGGTTGGCCAGCGGCGTGGCGTCCGGCGGAGCAAGCTGGCTGTTGTCAAATGTAGGCGCTGGGCTTGGACTCGCGGTCGCCGCCGGTCGGCTGCCGGGGATGAAGCCCAGGAGCCAGGCCGCGCCGATCACCACCACGGCGGCGACGACAACTCCGCCGATGATCATCGGCCAGGGCGAACGGCGCGACGACGGCGGCGCCATCTGGCGGCGCGAGAAGCCCGGCCGGTTGGCGGCCTCGTGGCTGTGCGGTCGTTGAGACGTGCGTCTTTTCTTAGCCATTCAGTGCCAGGGCTCCTGTCGCTTGCTTCGTGTTGTCTTGAGCGGCGCCGAAATCGATTGCGCCGCTGAATAGTGCCTCGCCGAGGATCAGCCCGTTGACGCCTGCGGCGCGTGCCGCGTCGACCGCGGCCGGCTCGGCCGCGCCGCCGGCGAGCTGGACCTCAATGTCATGGCCGGTCGCCAACCCGCTGATGCGCGGCAGATCGGCCGGCGTCCAATGTGAGATGACGAGTCGCCGGACGCCCTCGCCGGCGAGCATATCGACCAGCGCCTCGAACGTCGGCTGTGGGCCGTGCCAAGAGTGATCGGCCAGGCTGTCGGCTCGGGCGTCGATACCGATTGCCAGCCAGTCACGAGCGACGGTGAGGCAATCGCGCAGCGTCTGGACCGATTCGGCGACGACCCACTGCGGCACGACGACGCGCGTCGCGCCGCAGGCGAAGGCGAGCTCGATCTGGCGCGGCCCGTCAATGCCGCCGGCCAGCTGAAGCGGCACGGCGACCGATCGCGAGATGCGCTGGATAACGTCCGTGTTGACCGGTGCGCCGCGTTGGGCGCCGTCGAGGTCGACCAGGTGGAGCATCTTCGCCCCGACGCTCACGAAGTGCTGGGCGATCTTCTCGGGCCGATCGGTGGCAGTGCCGCTGCCACTCGAGGCGCCGGGCCAGAAGACGAGACGCGAGCGACCTGCCTTCAGGTCGATGCTGGGAACGATCTGCATCACAGGCGTTCGCGCATAACGGCGGCCGGAGGCCGAGTGCGGAGAAAAACCATCATGCCTCGGCGGCGAGGATGCGGCGATGGAAGCTGATGGGCAGGCTGCCCTGGCGGAGCATCGAGTCGTGGAACTTGAGCAGCGAGAACTTGTCGCCGAGCCGGCGCTTCTCGTCCTCGCGCAGCCGCAGCAACAGGACGCGGCCGAGCAGGTAGCTCAGCTGGTAGCTGGGCGTGTAGGTGTAGCGCTTGACCTCGGCCGCGGCGTTGGGTCGTTCGAAGCCGGTCTGCTCGACCATGAAGTCGATCGCGTCGCTGACGCCGATCTGGCCGCGGTGGAGCTTGACGTCGAGGATGATCCGGCAGGCGCGCCAGATGGCGTCGGTGTGCATCATCAGCCGATGCTCGGCCGAAGTGTCGAAGCCCTCCTCGCGCATCATCAGCTCGCAGTACATCGCCCAGCCCTCGACGAACTCGGGCGCGTCGACCATCAGCCGGGTCAGGCTCGGGTTCTCGTTGGCTGCCGCCAGCTGCTGATGGTGACCGGGGTAGGCCTCGTGGATGCTGGTGTTGAAGATCGAGGCCAGGTTGTGCTCGCGCATTGCCCGCGGGTCGCCATCGACTGACGCGGTGACGATATAGATGCCCTGGTGGGTCGGGCCCGATTCGAACTTGGGCGGGCTGAAGTAGGCCGCGAACGGCATCACGTTGCGCAGGTATTCGGGTGTCTCGATGACGCTCAGCGTCTCGCCCGCGGGCATCGTCGCGATGTCGTGGTCGATCACGAACTGACGCGCTTCGGCCATTGCCGCGCGGTAGCTATCGAGGGCAGCCGCGAAATCGGCCGGGTGGTTCGTCTTGATCCGGTCGATGACCTCCTGTTCGCTCGCCGCCGCGTCGACCTCCTGTGCGGCTTGGGCGCGTGCTGCCTTGTTCTCGGCCAGCTGCTGCTCGCCGATGTCGAGGATCTCGTCGGCCGACAGGCCATCGAACGCGCGCAAGCCGATCAGCTCGTCGTACGCGTCGCTGCCCAGCGCGAACTCGTCGTCCGCCTTTGGCAGCTGGTCTCGGATCCAGCCCTTGTAGCCAACGAGCGCGATCCGCATCTGTGCCGCGGCGCGCTCCAGCCGGCGCGTCTCAGCATGGTCGTCGCCGAGCTCGCTGCGAGCTGTGCCGATGACCTCGTCGAACAGCGACGGCAGCGACTCGGCCGAGTCGAGCTCCATCTCGTTCCAAAGCCGCATCGGCCGCTGGCCGAGTCGGGACTTCTGCTCCTCGATGTGCTGCGGCCCGACTTCGAGCCGCGTCGCGATGGACGAGAGTCGCTCGGCCAGCGGCCGCGTGCCGCGTGCGAACAACAGGAACACGCCATCGCCGATCTCGTCGGTCGCAGACACGCGGCGTTCCCAGACGCGATGCACGTCGTCATCGAAGATCTGGCGGCGGGTCGAGAACAGGGCCAGCTCTCGTTCGAGCGCCCAATACGGTGACAGCTCGCTCGTCGACGTCGACTCGAGACGACCGAGGAACGCACGCGCCTCGTCGATCTCGCCCTCTACCGCATCGCGCGAGCCGTCGCCGAGCTTGTCGTCGTGGTCATGGAGCCCGAGATACGTGGCAAAGACCGGATGGCGCTCGACGATGCCGTAGAAGCGCTCGGTCAGCAACGCGTCGAGCTGATGCTCGGCGGGCGTCAGCGGCGGCGGCGCCGCGGCCGCTTCAGACCTGGGTTCGGTCGTCACCCCGTCAGGCCACTCCGCCGGCCACCGGCGTTGCCGGCGCCGGCGCAAGACCGACCTCGACCAGCGCACGACGCGTGGCTTCAACGGCTGCGTCGACATCGGCCGCCGTGATTCCGTAGTGGGTGACGGCCCGAATTCGGTCGCCGCCCGGGTAGTCGATCATCGCCACGCCCTCGCGCTCGAGCGCGGCGAGGAATGGCATGCGCAGCTCGCGTCGGGTGAGGTGGAAGAAGACGAAGTCGGTGCGCACTCGCGCGGGATCGAGGTCCGTGATGCCGGGCAGCTCGGCGATCCCGTTGGCCAGCAGCCGGGCATTGGCGTGATCCTCGGCGAGCCGTTCGATCATGCCCGCCGAGCCATCGCGCAGCGCGACCAGACCGGCCGCGGCGAGCACGCCCGCCTGGCGCATGCCGCCGCCGAGCAGCTTTCGTGCCCGGCGCGCGCGCCAGATGAAGTCCTTACTACCAACGACCACCGAGCCGACCGGACAGGCAAGACCCTTGGATAGGCAAAAGGTCATCGAGTCGGCCTCGGCGGCGAGCTCCCGAACGGGCGTGCCGAGCGCGACCGAGGCGTTGAAGATGCGCGCCCCGTCGACGTGGAGCGGCACGCCCTTCGCATGCGCCAGTCGACCGACCGCGCTCATGTACCGGGCGGGAAGCGGCTGGGCCATCGAGTCGGCGTGCGTGTTCTCGAGCGTCACGAGCGAGGTGATCGGCTCGTGCACATCGCTCGGGTCACGCCACGCTCGATCGATCGCCTCGAGGGCCATCAGGCCCTCGTCGTTCCACGGCAGCAGCTTCATCGAGGCGCCGACGACGACCGCGAAGTTGGCCGCCTCATGGGCAAATGAATGCGAGCCCTCGCCGGCGATGATCTCGCCGCCGCGCGGGACGTGGGCCATCAGGCTGACGAGGTTGCCCATCGTGCCGCTAGCCACGAAGACCGCCGCTTCCTTGCCGGTGACCTCGGCCGCACGCGCCTCGAGCGCGTTGACGGTTGGGTCGTCACCGAAGACGTCGTCGCCCAGCTCGGCCTCAGCCATCGCCCGGCGCATCTCGGGCGACGGGTGCGTGACGGTGTCGGAGCGCAGGTCGATCAGGCGGGCGGGCATGGGACTGGCGAGTATAAGTGCGCACCTCCGGGCGGGCTGTCCGTCGCATGGCGTCGTCGGTGGCTCGTCGGGCTGCCTCTTTGCATTTGACGCACAACCGTCCGCTGTTGGGAGTCACATGGGCAAACTGCTATCCTTCGCGTCCGCGCGGACCCGTGGTGTAGCGGCCCAACATGCCAGCCTGTCACGCTGGAGATCGCCGGTTCGAATCCGGTCGGGTCCGCCAATTCTTGCCAGTTGCTCGCGGCGTAGAGGGGACCAGCATCAACCGTTCTCTGACGCGCGGCATGCCGGCGGCGGTCCTCATCCTGACGCTCATCGTCGCCCTTGGCTGCGGTTCCTCGAATCGACCGACCGTTTCGCCACGCCCGACGGCCACCGCCACGCCGGCCGCCACGGAACCGGGTTCGACCCCCGGCGCGACAGGGTCACCGACTGACTCACCGATCGGCCCGCCAGGGCCGACCGAGCCGACTCTTCCTCCGACCGAAACCCCACTGCCGACCGCAACTCCGACGCCGCCGCCGGCCCAGGCAGTCGATATGCCCCTCGTGCCCGTGGTCAGCTTTTGGTCGACGCGCGATTCGATCCCGATGGCCGAGCTGAGCAGTGCCGCCACAGCCGGCAACGTGCGCATGACTGCCGACGACGCTGCGGCGCTTGGCTGGTCTGTGCCGGCGTCCGCGATCGTGGGTACAGCCGATGACGTCAGGGTCGCCGTCCGTGAAGCGGGCGTCATGGGTGTTCTGCGTGCGACCGACGTCGAGCAGTCGGTCAGGGCTCTCGGCATCGACAACACGAATCTGTTCGGCAACGACCGTGTCGAAACGACCGCAGAGTGGCCGCTGGTCGCGACAGTGCAGTCGTCGGAGACCTGGGATCAGTCGGCTTCGTGGTCCCTCGTGGCCGCGGGCGACGTCATGCTCGATCGGGGCGTGGCACAGCAGACGACGATCCTCGGCAAGGGCGCCAACTACCTGTTCGATGGCGGCACGGCGCGCGTGACACGAGTGCGTTGCTGCTCCTTCTACAACTACCCGTACCCGGACGTCGAGCGCACCGGCAACGGCGGCGCGATGCGCGAGCTGCTGACCGGCGCAGACCTCACCATGGCCAACCTCGAGACGGCCATCCTGGAGAACGCGCCCTTCCACGACAGTGGCTTCACCTTCACATCCGACGCGAGCCTGCTGCCGGCCTTCGTCGACGCCGGCTTCGACATGCTGTCACTGGCCAACAACCACAGCCGCGACGCCGGCGAGCGCGGCCTCACGACAGCGATCGAGCATCTCGACTCGCTCGGGATCGCCCATGCGGGCGCCGGCGCCGGCACCGACGTCTTCGCTCCGGCGATCCTCGAGGCCAACGGCACGACCGTGGCGATATTCGCGTGCAACGGCGTGCGCGGCCCGGGTGCGGTCGAGCCGTCGCAGGATCGAGTGCAGTCGATGAGCTGCAACGACGGCAGCGTCACGCGCGCCATCCGCGACGTCCGACCGAACGCCGACGTGGTCATCGTCTTCCCGCATTGGGGCGTCGAGTATTACCCCAAGCCGCGCACCTACCAGCGCGAGCAGGCCGCCCAGTGGATGGAGGCCGGGGCCGACCTGGTGACCGGCGCGCATTCGCACTTCCCGGGTGGCATGGAGGACATCGATGGCAACCTGGTCATGTACTCGATGGGCAACTTCATCTTCGACCAGGACTTCCGCCAGGCGACGATGATGGGCCTCGTGCCGGAGATGACCTTCAACGGCTCGGAGCTCAAGCAGGTCTGGCTGCACACGACACTGATCGTCGATGCCCAGCCCAACCTGGCCAATCCGGACACGGACGGCCAGTTTGCCTACGACCTGGTGCGCGACGGCTCGCGAGGGCTGCTCGACTACTAGCCCGGGCGCGATTCGGCCAGACGCTCAGCGCAATCCAGCGAACAGATCGTCCTCCGGCAGTCGGACGCCGATACGAGACTCCTTGAGCGTGAACTCCTCGGTCGGCATCAGCTCACGCCAATCGGCGGCGGTGAGTGCCAGGAAGAAGCCGTCGCGTGGCAGCTGAGTTATGTGCTCACCAAGCGCGGCGCATTTCGAGTCGACGAAGCCTGCCACGTCGATCACCGTCGTGACCGGTCCTTGCGCGGCCTCCATCTTGGCCAGGTGCTCCTCGCGGCCCTGACGTTCCTCTTCGGTTTCCTCCTCCGAGCCGGTCCACCAGGGCTTGACGCCGCGCTCCGCGGCCCGCTGCATGACCTCGTCGCGGCGCCTGTTCGAGGATGCAGTCTCGTAGAGCTTGACCGGCGCACCCGAGTCGGCCGCGGAGCGCTCGAAGGCGGCCTTGGCGATCAGCGCGGCACGGATGTGGTCCGGATGGCCGTAGCCACCGAAATCGTTGTAGCCGACGACGACCTGCGGCCGGACCTCGCGCACGATTGCGACCAGACGGTCGACGGCGTCGTCGAAGTCGGACGTCCAGAATGAGCCGGGCAGGTCGTTCTCGGGCGTGCCCATCATTCCCGAGTCGACGAAGCCGAGCATCCGCGAATCGATCGGCCCGAGATGGGCCAGTGCACGACTCAGCTCCTCGCGTCTTATCTCGGCCAGCCGGGCGTGGTTCTCGGGGGTGTCCAGCTCGGGGACGACGATCTCGCCGTACTCGCCGCCGGTGCACGTGACGCAGACCACGCGGACGCCCTCGGCGGCATAGCGCGCCATGATGCCGCCGGTCGAGATCGTCTCGTCGTCGGGATGGGCATGAACAGTCAGAAGAGTCAGCTCGGCCATCGACCGATGATAGGCAAACGCGCCCAGTAGACTCCGGCGATGCCATCCACGACCGATCCGCGCCAGCGATGGGCGCTCATCCTTGGTGCCAGCAGCGGTTTCGGCGAGGCGACGGCGCTCGCCCTGGCGGCTGACGGCTACGACATCTGCGGGGTGCATCTCGACCGCCGCCAGGGCCAGGCCCACGTCGACGAGATCAAATCGGGCATTACCGCGCTCGGCCGGCAGGCGCTGTTCATCAACGGCAACGCGGCCGACGACGAGCAGCGTGTCAAGGTGATCAGCGAGCTGCGTGATGCGATCGGCGACAGTTACGTCAAGGTGATGCTGCACTCGCTCGCCTTCGGGACGCTGAAGCCGTTCCTGGCCGAAGACCAAGAAGCGGCGATCAACCGGCGCAATCTCGAGATGACCCTCGACGTGATGGCCAACTCGCTCGTGTACTGGACACAGGACGTGTGGCGGGCGGGCTTCCTGGCAGACGGCTCGAAGATCTACGCCCTCACCAGCGAGGGGTCGACGCGCGCGATCGCGAGCTACGGCGCTGTTGGTGCGGCGAAGGCGGCGCTCGAGTCGCACTGCCGTCAACTGGCGATGGAGTTCGCGCGACTCGGCAGCGGCATCACGGTGAACGCGATCCGCGCGGGCGTGACGATGACGCCGGCGATGATGCGCATCCCCGAGGCCCAGCGGCTGATGGACTACGCGATGCAGGTCAACCCGCACGGACGCATGACGACCGTCGACGATGTCGCCCAGGCCATCGTGCGCCTATCGGGTGACGGCACTCACTGGCTGACCGGCAACGTGCTCGGCGTCGATGGCGGCGAGCTGATCAGCGGCTGAATCGATGGATCCCGACGAAGAGCGGGGACAGCCGTTGGCGCCGCCGTCGGTGCGCGACCACCTGGCCAACGAGCGAACGCTGCTTTCATGGATGCGCACCGCGATCACGGTCATCGCGCTCGGCTTCCTGGTCGATCGACTGGCCGTGGCGGACGGAGTGCACGGCTGGCAATCGGTAGTCGGAATCGGTCTCGTCCTGGTTGGCGCGCTCGTCGCCGTCGTTGGGGCTTACTCGTACCTGAACGCCCGGCGAGAGCTGGCAACGGGCAGCTATCGGCCGCAGGTTGGCCTGCACCTGGCGATGGTTGCCCTCGTCGTGGTCGGTGCCGTGATGATCGCTTTCTACCTGGCCAGCACCCCGTGAGCTGGCTTGCCCGGAAGTACGGGTTGCGCGTCTCGGTGACAATGGGTTGAGGCTCGTCGTGTCGTGTCGGCGAGTGAGAGGTCTCTGCCGCCGTGACAGGAAGTCCGTCGCGCGTGTCCGCGACTAGGGAGGAACGCGATGCCCCGCCCGCGTGCCCGTTTCGCCGCTCTGCTGCTGCTCGCCGGTCTCGTTCTCGCGTCGTTCGCGCCGCTCGCCGCCCATGGCGCCGAGCCGGCGTACAAGCTCAACCTGTACAGCCAGGGCGTCTTCACCACGCAATACACCTGGACGTGGTGTGTCGGCGCATCGGCCCAGGCGATGCTCAACATCATCAACGGCACCGAGAACCACAGCCGCGAGCGGCAGAAGCAGCTCGTCCAGTACGCGATGAACCACGACGGACATGAGGGCAGCCAGGGTGGATCGGATGCGACCGGCTTCGCCGCTACCCTCCGACACCACGGCGCCGGCTCCTACCAGCCGGTTCGCTCAACTTCCTACCGATCGGCTGTTCGCAAGGCAGTCAAACGGATGCGCGCGTCCAACAAGCCGGTCGGCCTGCTGGTGATGGGTGGCCGGCACGCTTGGGTACTCAACGGTTTCGAGGCCACGGCCGATCCCTCGGCGACCAACAACTTCGAAGTAACCCACGTCTACGTCATGGGACCGCTCTATCCCAAGCAGACAGGGCATTGGTTCGATCGGCCACCCAACAGCCGGATCGGCATCGATGGGTTCAAGAACCCGTTCCGCCGCTTCGACGATCCCGACAGCCCCGAGTACGTCGGCTACTGGGTGACGGTCAACCCCTAGTGGCCAGTGTCCGGCGCGTAGCCGGTCAGCTCGACGTATGCCTCGCCGCTCAGCGGCGTGCCGGCGCGCGTCGCCTCCACGTGCTGCGAGCCCTCCCAGTAGATGACGCCCGTCGTCGGTCGCGTGTCGAGCTCCTGGTCGAGCACCGTCGGCGTCAGCGCGATCTCGAGCTCCTCTCCGGGCACGTCGATGCGCCAGCCTGACGGGTAGGTCGCACCGGTGCGGTCGCTCGTCCACTCGTCGAGCGGCGTGACGGTCAACGCCTCGCGGGGCAGGTGCTCGAACGACCCGTCGGGCCGCACGATCGTGCCGTAGATCAACGGATAGCTGCCGTCGGCGTCGCGGACGAGAGACAGAGTCAGGTCCGTGCCATCGTCAAGGTTGACCGCGAACCAGTCCCAGCCGCCGCCGCCAACGGCGATGAAGTCGCCCCACTGGTGATCGAACCACGCCTCGCCCTCGACGGGTATGAGTGCGTCGTCGCCGCCGGCGGCAATTGCGCCGCTCGCGTTCATTCGCGTCCATGAGTAGTAGTAGGACGAGCCGGCAGGGCCGAAGTCGATCCAGCCGTCTGTGTCATGCAGCGCCGGCGAGTCGTGGACGGCGTCGAGGTCCAGATCGAGCGAGATCCGTGACGAGGCGGCGCTCAACGTGTCCATGCCGTCCAGCCCGGACATCCGCCACGGCGAGGCACCGCTGGGCACGCCGATATCGCTCGTGCCACCGATCGCCAGGTCGAAGCCCTGCGGCGGACCTTGATCGACCCGCGGCCCGATCTCCGAGCGCTGGTCGTAATAGAAGCGCCCGCCCGACTCGTCGGTCAGTGCCAGGTGAGATGCCCAGGTGACCGGGAACGAGCCGCGCTCGGCGCGGAAGATTACGAACTCGAAGCCGAACTTACGACTGCCGCCCACCTCGCTCAGGTGACCGGTGTAGTACCACCACTCGGTCAGTCGGTCGTGGGCGGCCTCGTCGCGCGGCAGGACGACGGGCTGTGGATCGGACGCCTGTGAAGGCATCGGGGAGGGCGTCGAGATCGGGTTTGTCGGGTCCGGATCTCGACCGAGTACCCGGCCGCCCGGCGAGCAGCCCGCCAGAACGAGCGCCGCGACAGCCAGCAGAACGAGGGCCATCGTCGCGGTCTCGGGCAGGTGGAGGCGGGTTGATATGAAGCGCCGGATGCTGTCCGGCAGCCACCAGTTCCAGTCGCCCAGCAGGCGCATCGTGGACGGCACGAGGAGGGCCCGTACGACGGTCGCGTCGAGCGCCACGGCTATCGCCACCCCTAGGCCGAGTGCCTTGATGAGCACGATGTCGGCGAAGGCGAACGAGCCGGCCACGACGACCACGATCAGCGCCGCGCTCGTGACGATGCGCCCGGAGCGCTCCATTCCCTTCGCCACGGCCTCGCGGTTGTCGCCGGTCTGGTCGTAGACCTCCTTCATGCGCGACAGCAGGAAGACCTCGTAGTCCATCGATAAGCCGAACAGGACGCAGAACAGAATCACCGGCAAGGTCGTCTCGACGAAGCCGAGCGGCGCGAAATTGAGCAGGGCCGACAGGTTGCCGTCCTGGAAGATCCACACCAGTGCGCCGAAGCTGGCCGTGATCGAGAGGCCGTTGACGATCAGCGCCTTGAGCGGCAGCACCACGCTGCGCAGCAGCACGAACAGCACGATGTACGTCGAGATCAGGATGAACGCAGCCGAACGCGGGAAGTCGGCTGCGATGCGGTTGACGACGTCGCGCACCTCGGCCGCGCCACCGCCGACAAGCACCTCGACGCCAGCCGGCGGCGCCAGAGCCGATGTCGGGTCGCGCATGTCGGCGACGAGCGCCTGCGCCTCGGCCCGGTTCGGGCCGTACGGTGTGATCACGGTGAAAGTGGCCAGGTCGCCGTTGGCGGTTCGAGCCAGCGTGTCGCGAACGAAGCGGTCGGCCGGTCCACCGGGCGCGCCGTACAGCAGCTGATACTGATCGCGGCCGAGACGCGGGTCGACGTCGACCATGCCCTCAACCCTGTCCACTCGCGGGTCCGCGGCCAGGCGGCGCGAGTAGTCGTAAAGGGCGGCCACGTTGTCCGCGTCGGTGACCGGGCCGTCGGTCCGGATGGCCAGCTGGAGCGGCGCGAACTCGCCCTCACCGAATTCGTCGGTCAGCAGGCTGTACGCCTGGCGCGAGGGAACGCCGGGCGGCAGGATCGATGCGTCCGGCGCGTTGAAGCGCACGTGCAGGAACGGGTAGCCGAGGATCAGCAGGAAGGCAAGGGTTGGCAGGAAGAAGAGCAGCGGCCTGTCCATAACCCGCCGCGCGAGCCGCGCCCATGCGCCCTCGCCGTGGGGCCGCGGGCGGCCCAGCCGGCCCGGTAGCCGCACCGGCACTGCGTCGACGCGCGGGCCGAGCAGCGCGAGGCCCGCCGGGAGCAAGGTCAGCGCGGCGGCCACGGCAAGTCCGACGACGGCCGCGCCGGCGATGCCAACGGAGCGCAGGACCATGAATTCGAACAAGATGAGCCCGATCAGCCCAAGCAGAACCGTCAGCCCGGAGAAGAAAACGGCGCGGCCGGCGGTGGCGACAGTCTCGGCGACGGCGTCGTTGACGGCGGCCTGGTCAACCGCCCCGCTTTCGAGGCGCCCTCCGCCGCGATCCACGAGCTCTTCGCGGAAGCGGCTGGTCAGCATCAGCGCGTAGTCGACGCCGAGGCCCAGCCCGAGCAGCGTCGCCAGGTTGAGCACGAAGATGCTCAGCGGTGTCTGTTGAGCGACGAAGAAGAGGACGCCGAGGGCAATCGCCACTGCCGAGCCACCGATGACGATCGGCACGCCCGCCGCGAGCAGGCTGCCGAATACGAGCAGCAGCGCCAAAGCGGCGAGAGGCAGCGAGATGAACTCGCTCCGCTGCAGATCGCGCTCCGATAAGACCTGGATGTCGCCGTAGAACGCCGGGCCACCGGCGAGGTAGACCGAGATGCCGGGCACTGGCGTGATCGCGTCCTGGATCGGCTCTAGCGCCTCGGGCGAATCGTCGGGCGGCAGGTCGAGGGCAACGATCTCGTACACCGTTCGCCCGTCGTCGCTGATCTGCCGCGGCGCAAGCGTGTGGGGCAGGATCTGGCTGACGTGCTCGGCCTGAGGCACGCGCGCGAGGGCGGTCGCTACGGCCACGTCGAAGGCAGGATCGCCCGCGCGGGCGTCGGTCTCGCTGCGTGCGACGATGACCATCGCTGACGGCGGCAGGCCGAGCTCCTCCTGGAGCAGCAGCCGCGCCCGGGACGCCTCGAGGTCGCTAAGTGAGAAGCCGCCCGATCGCAATGCGCCGGGCAGCTGCGGCGCGAACGGCAGAGCCGCCAGAAGCAGCACCGCCCAGGTGATGGCGACGGCTTTGCGGTGCCGCGCGCAAAACAGGCCGAGTCGGTGGAAGAGGCTCACGGAAGTACAAGTTTCGTCGCTCGGAGGCCAGACTGCCCGCCACGTGGTTCTACGAAGGCGCGGGCTCGTCCTCGTCGGTGATCGGCTCGATGCCGTCCGGAAACGAGGAGGCGGGCAGAGCGAGCTCGATCGGTTGTCGCCCGGTGGACATTCCGTCGGTCCCCACCAGCTCGACAGTGGCTGCAATCAGCGCGACGCCGGCGATGGTGGAGATCACCGAGCAGTAGCGAACGATGCTCAGCCGGATCACGCGCGCCATCACCGGCACTGTCAGCCCGTCGCAGGTGACGTGGAAGTGGAGCGTGACCGAACGGTACGTCCAGGGCGCCTCGCGACCCTGCTCGGCGTCCACGGACACCTCGAGCGCGGCCACCTGGGCGCGTCGCTTGCGCAGGATCTCGACCACGTCCCAGGCCGCGCACGCGCCGGCGCCGGCGAGCAGCAGCTCAGTCGCCGAGAAGCCGGTCGGGCCGCGCCCCTCATCCCCTAGGTCTGTCGGGGCGTTGATCGAGATCGACTGACCGTCGTGCCTGCCAGACGCCACGAATTGGCCACCGGGCTTATCCCATGAAACGGTGACCGTGCGCATTGAGCTCTTCGTCAGCCGACCGGCACCTGCCGGCGGATCAGGGCTACTCCCCGACGACTGACCAGATGAAGCCCATGAAAATGAAGATGCCGATGAACAGGCCGACGAAGGCCGGCGCACCGAGCTGTTGCGGTCCCAGGCCGAGGCTGGCCAGGAAGAGCATCCCGCCGCACCACAGGACGATCAGGATCAGGAACAACCAGCGGCCGTTGGGGCCAACGATCGAACGCACCCAGCCCGTGTAGCGCTGAGACGGAACGAGCGCCACGACGAGGATGATCAGGCTCATCAACGCAGCCAGGAAGATCGAGCCAAAGAGTGCCCACGGATGAAGGATCAGCTGCTCGAAGGCCGCGTACAGCGACACGACGATGACGGGCGTGAGCAGCAGGCAGAGGATGATCCCGATCTTGCTGAGGCGGGCGAGCGTCATTGGCGGCGAGTCTATCAAAGCTCTCCGATCGGGCGGACCGGCACCGGCGACTGGGGGACTTGCGCAAAGTTGGACGCTATGATCTCGTTTCTATCCACACTGCATAAGGAATATGCAGTCGCTGAAGGAGCCGATTACGAGCGTGGAAGCCGGCCTCGAGACCGTTCCGTTCATCAACCAGCGCGATCCCGCGCGCCGGGTAGGCGCCGATGGGCGGCCTGCGGCCAGCCGGCGTGCGTCGCTGTGGGCAGACGTTCCCGATGAGAAGTGGTCCGATTGGCGCTGGCAGCTGTCCAACCGCGTCAACGAGCTGTCGGAGATCGAGCAGATCATCAACCTGACCGACGAGGAGCGAGAGGGGCTCTCGGCGCCCGACAAGTTCCGCGTCGATGTCACGCCGTACTTCATCTCGCTCATCGACCCCGACGATCCGAACGACCCGATCAGACGCCAGGTGCTGCCGCTCGGTCGCGAGCAAGAAGCGTTCACGGCGATGATGGAGGACTCGCTCGCCGAGGATCGCCACTCACCGGTGCCGGGCCTCGTCCACCGCTACCCGGATCGAGTGCTGATGCTCGTCACCACGCAATGCGCCAGCTACTGCCGCTACTGCACGCGGTCGCGCATCGTGGGCGACCCGACGCAGAACTTCAACTCGCGTGATCACGAGGCGCAGCTCGATTACCTGCGCCGGACGCCGCAGGTGCGCGACGTGCTGATCAGCGGCGGCGACGGGCTGACCCTCGCCCCGAAGCTGTTCGAGAAGATCATCCGCGGCCTGCGCGAGATCCCGCACATCGAGATCATCCGCATCGGCACCCGCGTTCCGGTTTTCATGCCCCAGCGCGTGGACGATGAGCTATGCGAGATGCTCAGCCGCTATCACCCGATCTGGATGAACCTGCACTTCAACCATCCAGACGAGATCACGCCCGAGGTCGCCCGGGCGGTCGACAAGCTGACCCGGGCGGGCATTCCGATTGGCAACCAGTCGGTCCTGCTCGCCGGCGTGAACGACTGCGTCAACATCCAGCGCGACCTCGTCCATCGGCTGGTCGAAATGCGCGTCCGGCCCTACTACCTGTACCAGTGCGATCTGGTCGAGGGCTCGGGCCACTTCCGAACCCCGGTCGGCAAGGGGCTCGAGATCATGGAGGGCCTCCGCGGGCACACTTCGGGCTACGCGATCCCGACCTACGTCATCGATGCACCCGGCGGTGGCGGCAAGATCCCGGTCATGCCCAACTACCTGATCAGCTACTCCGATCACAAGGTCGTGCTGCGCAATTACGAGGGCTACATCACGACGTACGAGGAGCCGCTTCACTACGAGCAGCACGACAAGTCGGCGTGCGCCTCGTGCCAGGCCGCGCGACCCGAGCCGGGCCAGTCGGGGGTGCTCGGACTGCTCAACGGCGAGCGTATGTGGATCGAGCCGACAGGGTTTGCCGACGTCCACTCGCGCGGCAATGTCGAGCCACATCGCCTGCAGCGACCTGACAAGTGGACGCCGTATGGCGTGGGCGCGATCGAGGGATCGTCGCGTCCGGCACTGCCGGTGTTGCCGGCCGAGGCGACGGTCGTCGCGGCGGCCTCGGGGCCGGCGCCGAACGGCACCGAGTTCGGCCCGGGCGAGGAACCTCGGCCGCGTGACGGCGAGCCGACCGGTGCTGCGCACGGGGAGCTGCTCTAGGCAACATCGGGCACTTTCGGCGGGTCCGCCCCGGTCGTGCTATGACATTCCGGTGACAGCACTCCGAGTCCCGCTCGTCGCATACGGCTACATCGTCGAGCGGCTGCGCCATGTGCCGATCCTCGGCAGCGTCTTGCGTCGAGGCTCGTTGGTCGCAGCCCTCCTGGTCGTCGGCGCGATCCTGGCGTTTATGCTCTGGGCGGCGACAGTCGCGCCGCAGCGCGTCGGCATGGCCGACCTCGTCTCGGGCAAGCTCTCGACGATGCAGTCGTGGATCGCGATCAGCGGCGAGCTGAGCGGCGGCGAGCCGCGCAACGCCGGCGGGTACCGCTACGAGTTGGTCGACCCGGCCGTAACGAACGCGACGATGAACGTGTACAGCGACGTCCAGCTGCCGCTCGGGGCGGCGACGATCAGCGGCACATTCGGCGGCCCCCGCGAACCGGCGCCGGTCGGCTATCGCTGGATCGGCACGCTGCACGCCGACCCGGTGTTCGTGCCCGAGCCCGGGCCGCCATGGGCATCGATCCTCATGCTCGGCGGAGCCATGCTGCTGGTCGGTGCCGGCCGCGTCTCGTACCCGAGGTTCTTCAACCAGACACCGGCCAGCCGGGCTCCGCGGAGCGCGACAATCCCAGTCAGGATCCGGCGCGGGCCGCTGCCAGAGGCCGGCGACGCGACGCAGGCGGAGCTGCTCGTCCACACCGACGCACCCGTCGAGCTGCGCATCGGCCAGGGCGAGGCGCGGCAGTTGCGGATTCACTCGGTCCATACCGGCGCACAAGCGGGTGAGCTGCGCCTGCTCACCGGTGCCGAACCGGCGCTCCGTGTTCGCCACGCAACGGACGATCTGACGATCAGCTTTCGAACCCACGAAGAGCGCGACACGGCGTATGCCGCGTTGATCGCGGACGCCCAGGTTTGGTCGCGCGAGCCTGCGCAGTCGAACCTGCAAGCCGCGACTTAGGAGTCGCGGCTATTCTTTGAGAACGCGCACTATGAACCTGCAAACCGAGGGTTAGCCGTGACCTTTGCCAGGCGGCGCGTTGCCGCATTAGTCGCTGCCATGACAATTCTTGCCGCTTTCAGCGGCACCGCAAACGCCGCCGTGCTATTGGGTGATGGCGCGTCAGATGGTGCGCTGCGCCAGCGTGCCGAGCAGGCCACTGCCCACGCTTCGCGCGCCTGCGAGGACGGCGCCTTTCGCCTCATCAGCCCCGGGGTCAAGTGGAACGAGACGTACGAATGGTCGTTCCGGTCGTCCACGACGCCGGCGCGACTGACCAAGGCGAGCGTGGCCGGCGTGCTCCAGCAGTCATTCGACAACATCACCGGCGCGCACAACGACTGCGGGCTGCCTGACCGGGTCAGCGCCCAGCATCGATATCTCGGCACTACCGACGTGCGGCCCGACTGCAAGCATCGTGACGGCCATAACGTGATCGGCTTCGGTCGAATGCAGTACGGGGTGCTTGCCGTGACCTGCTTCTGGATGCGCAACGGCCGCATGGTCGAAGCAGACATCAAGATCAACAGCCGCGAATCGTGGGCGATGTCATTGAACGGCTGTCACGACAGCGTGCTGCTCGAGGCAACGATGACCCACGAGGCCGGCCACGTCTTCGGTCTCGGCCATGTCGGTGAGCGGCGCCACGGCCGGCTGACGATGAGCCCGTTCCTTAACGGAACATGCGAGAACTCTGAGGCGACACTGGGGCTGGGCGACGTACGCGGCCTCGAAGCGCTCTACTGAGGCGTGGCCGACCAGACATTCGAGCCAGACACGCTCGATCAGCTCGATCGCCTCAACGAGGTGCGCATCGAGACGACTCGGCCCGATGGCACTCTTCGCAGCACGATCATCTGGGCAATAGTCGACGACGGTGAGGTATTCGTTCGCAGCTGGAAAGGCGACCGAGGTCACTGGTATCAGGCCGCACTCGACGCCCCGGACGACGTGGCTCTCGTCCTCGAGGGCGCTCGCATCCCGGTCCGCGCGGTGCTTACGACCGACCAGCAGTCGATCGAACGCTGCAGCGCGGGCCTCGTGCGCAAGTACAAGAGGAGCGCCTCGCTCGACTCGATGGTCCAGCCCTACAACCTGGGCACGACGCTGCGCATAGAGCCGCGCTGACCGACGGTGGCCGACGGCGGACTCGTTCTGCGCGATGTAACCGGGCTGCCCGATTCGGGCCTGAGGCCACCGGTCATGGCCGAAGCCGGCGATCCGTTCTCCGCGCTGCGCGTCGCCAACATCGTCGCGCGTCTGCCGCGCGGCGTCCCGGTCCCCTTGCGCGACGTCGTCGAGCGGCTCAACGCCGATTACCTCGACTGGTCCTTCTCGCGCTCGGTGGTCGCCTGGGTGGCGGTCCAGATGCAGGCCAACTGGCTGGCTGACTTTCGCTCGGAACGCGGCTTCCAGGTCGATGACGGCCCGCTCGGCGAGCAGCTCACGATCGAAGACAGTGCCCGCGTCGAGCCGTGGCTCATCCGACAGGTCGAGCGGATCCACGGGGAGTGCCTCGAACGCCTGCGCCTGTTCGCCCGAGACGAGGGCGCAATTCCTTAGCTGGCGGCCACCGCTTCGTAGGTGCCGAGCAACGCCGCGTTTTCGGCGCTCCGGTCGGCCGACCAGACATTGGTGAAGTAGACGAACACGAGACCCGGGTCGGGGTCGATCCACAGCCGCGTGCCGCTTGCGCCGCCGTGGCTGACGACGCGCGACGAGCCGGGCAGGTCGTGCATCAACGTCGGCTTGCCCCAGCCCAGGCCGTGATGGACCTCACGCTCCTCACCGTCGTAATTGCCGGTCACGCCGTGCAGCTGGTCTTCGCCCATCAGCCTGAACGTCTCGCTCGACGTCGGGATGGCGCGGCCGTCCACCGGACGCGGACTGAGCGTGGCGGCGCCAAAGCGGAGCATGTCGTCGAGGGTGCCGAACAGCCCCCCGCCGGGAAGCGCCGTGCCGGCCAGGTAGCGCAACATCAGGAATCGGACGATGGCGTTGTCGAGGCCGACGCCTTCGACCGAGACGATCTTCCGGCCGGCACGGCGCGGGTCGAACGTGGTGCGCATGTTGAGGGGCTCGAGCACGCGATCGTGCAGGAAGGCGCGGTAGCGGGTCGATGTGATGCGCTCGATCATCGCCGCCAAGAGCAGATAGCTGGACGTGCAGTATTCGTACCGCGAGCCTGGCTCCGCAATGAGAGGAGCGGCGAGGGTTGCGCGCGTCTGCCGCTCTACCGATGGGCGCTCGCGAGCCAGCCGGTCGAGCGGGTATTCGGGAACGCCGGATGTGTGGGTAAGCAGCTGCCGGGCGGTCACCTTGCGCTTGTCGCCCTCGTCGAACTCGGGCAGCCAATTGGCGATCGGGTCATCGAGGCCGACCAGCCCGTCCTCGACGAGCTGCATGAACGCGGTGGCGAAGATCGGCTTGGTGACCGACGCGAGGAAGAAGTAATCGTCGGTCGTGACCTGGCGCCGCCGCCCCCCGAACGCCTCTGAGCGAATCTCGCCGTCGGCGTCGCCGACGGCGAGCGCGGCGGTCGGAACCACGCCCTTGGCCACGTCATCGCTGAGACGCGCGAAGACGCCATCGAGGCGCGCGGGATCGTCGCGCAGTCGCGCTGTGGCGCTGCGCTCGTGGGTCATCATGTACCGACCATAATGCCGCGATGTCCCTTTTCTCGACGGCGAGGCCATAGTGTGGCCGTGAACGGGCCGTGAATCGGAGCGAGGCGATCGAGCGTACGAGGCGCCTGGTCGACGAGGGCGAGCGGCTACAGATCTCACCGAGCATGCCATCCCTTCGGACGTGGCTCCAGCTTTCCGACGAGCATCTCAGCGCGACGTGGGGCTCGATGGACCGCTATCACCTGGTCTGGCTGGGAGTCGGTCGCTCAAACGCAATCCGTGGCCGGCCGATGACCGCCGACGAGGAGAGTGACTACGTGCGCGATGTAGCCAACCAGAAGACGGCCGCGTTGCGCATGAGCCTCAAGGCGCTCGAAGAACAGAACATGCCCTTCGTCGGCGAGGATTGACCGCCCAACGGTCCGGCGCGGGCTAGATCCGGCGGATCTCGTCGAGCGGCACGACGAAGACGGTCGCGCCGCCGTGAGTCACCTCAGCCGGCAGCCAGTTCGTGTCCATGCCGCCGAGCGGCTCGACCGGCACGCTTTCTGTGCGCGAGCGGCAGTTCTCCTCGATCAGCGCCATCGCCGCATCGACCTTGTCGTCGTCGACACCGATATAGAGCATCGCGTTGCGCGCCTGGAGAAAGCCACCCTTCGACAGCACCTCGGTTACACGCAGGTCGGCGCGCGCGCAACGCCTCGGAAAGATTTGCCGCGTCCTGCGCGTGAACGACCGCGATCAAGAGCTTGGCCATCGTGCCAGATCATCGCGCCCAGCGCCATGCCATGAAGCCACCCCTGCAAGCGATGCGGCGTGGATGAGGCGGATCTGGTCGAACAGGCCGACGAAATAGTCGGAGAAGCCTGCGATCGACAGCCGCTCCAGCAATGGGCTGGTGGCGTTCGGGAAGAACAGCTGGCTGAAAAAGTAGGCCGCGAAAACGCCGACGATCCACGAACCGATGGCGATCGCGGCTGCCAACGCCTGCACTCGCAACCCCGGCGGGTGGCCGCGACCGCTCCACGCGCCGCGCTTGACCGCCGCGCCGATGCCCATGCCGCCGATAAAGCCGACGGCGAGCAATCCAAAGGTCAGACCGACCGGCTCGGCAGTGAAGCCGTAGACCAGCGCAAATGCAGCACCGGCGAGCACGCCGAGATCGAAGGCGTGGACCCAGCTCGGTTGGGCGGCGAAGTCCGACTCGGTCGAATCGGCCAAGGCTGATGCCTTCGCGGACGGCGCGTTGTTGGAAGGCTTGCCGGGCGGTTTGCTGTTGGTGGTCGGACGCGAGCTCACACCCGATAGACTAGGTCGCCGCGATGCCTCACCCAAGCCTTGGCTACCCGCCGCCCGATGTTGCCGCCGGAATTCCCGAAGCGGCTGCCCGGCTGCGTGCCAGCTCGGACCGTGTTGCGCGGCTCGCGCTGCAGAACGCGGTCAAGCTCGAGCCCAGCTTCGACGAGCGCTACGACGACGTTGAGCTGCGCCTCTTCTTGCGCGACTACGCACGCCATATCGAACAGCTCGCCAAGGCGCTGGAGACGAATGACGACACCTTCGTCGTGCAATACGGCGAGTGGCTCATCCCGATCTATCGCCGCCGGCACGTGTCGATGCGCGACTTCTTGGCCCTCCTGGGTGGCCTCCACACGGCTGCCGCGACGGTCCTGACACCCGACGAGAACGAGGTCGCCGACGCGCTGTTCGAGCGCTGGGCCGAGCGGCTCCAGCATCACGGCCGTCTGCCCGGCGATCACAAGGGCAATCCGATCATTCGCTTCTTCTGGAAGGGCGCCGGTATCGGCGACGACAAGTGGATCTGACCCTCCGATGACCATCAAGTGGGTCAAGAGCGACCCGCTCGTCATGAACGGAGAGCCGTTCTGCTACGGCACGCGGCTCACGGTGCGCAACCTGCTCGAGATGCGTGCCAGCGGCATGGGGCCGGATCGAATGATCGAGCAACATCCCGAGCTGCGCCGCGTCGGCATCGCCGAGGCATTCAGCTACGCGGCCGACAACAAGACACGCTACGCCGACTTCTTCGAGCCCGACGGCTCAATCCGCGGCGACGGCTTCAGCCCCGACGAGGCCGCTCGACTGCCGGAACACCTGCGTGACCTTCGCGGAGTCGTCGTCAGCTGATCTTCGTAGCCCGGTGCTAGGATTTATATCCGACATGACTGATCAGATTTCCGACGCGACCACTGCCACGGCCGAGCCGGGACCACAACTGCGCCGCCAGTGGAAGAGACCGCCACGACCACCGCGGCTTTCGACCCTCAGGCGCGCGCGACCGAGCTCGCGATCATGGACGCGCTGCGCGCCGTGGTCGACCCCGAGATCGGCATGAACGTGGTCGAGCTCGCGCTGATCAGGCAGATCATCCAATCGCCTCAACAGACCGAGGTGAAGATGATCCTGACCACTCCCTTCTGCCCCTACGCTGGTGCGATGATCCAGCAGGTGAAGGAGCAGGTTGAGTCGGTCGTCGAGAACGACGTCAAAGTCACTCTGCTGGCCGAGCGCTGGGACCCGCGCGACGCCGGCCTGGTTTGGTAAGCCGCCGACCCTCGATCGCCAAAAGCGCTGTCGCCACCGGGCGCGGTGACGACGGCTCGACCGGCCTGTTGTACGGCGGCCGAATCGCGAAAGACGATCCGCGGACCGAGGCGTACGGCACGGTCGATGAGGCCGTTGCTGCGCTGGGTCTGGCACGCATCGAGCTCAGCTTCGGCGGGCTTGACCGAGCTCGCCGAATCAGTGCTGCGCTGGCAGCGCGAGCTGTTCGTGATCGGCGCCCAGCTGTCGGCCAATCCCGAGGCCAACGATCGGCTCGAGGACGGCGTGACCCGCGTGTCCGAGGGAATGCTCGAGGGCGTCGAGGCCGAGCTCGCCCGCTGGGAATCGGTGGTTGAGATGCCGCGCGAGTTTGTCGTTCCCGGCGAGACCCGGGCGTCCGCGGCGCTCGAGGTGGCGCGCACCGTGCTGCGCCGCGCTGAGCGGCGGATCATCGCCCTGGAGCGCAACGTCGAGCTGGCGACGGGATGGATTGTCCCGTACATCAACCGCCTTGCCGACCTGGTGTGGGTCCTGGCCCGCGCGGCCGAGCAGGGCGAGAACGTCGCTGCTACAAAGGCACGAACCAGATGAGGCTCCCGCGCTTCGCCGCATTCCTTGCCCTGGCAGGCGTTGCTGTCTTCGCCGTCGGCTGCAGCGAGATCGGTATTCCCGCCGTGACCGAATCACCGCCGTCGGGAATTCGCGGTGTCGTGACGCTAAGCCCGACTTGTCCTGTCGAAGCCTCGCCGGGTGCCAACGATCCCGAGCCGTGCGTCACGTTCTACGCGGCAACGCTCGTGGTGCTGGACGGCGAGAGCGCCGTGGTAACCCGTGTCACATCTGGTTCGGATGGCCAGTTCACGGTCAACGTACCGCCCGGCGAGTACGTCCTGGCACCCGAAACCGGCCAGGATTCGTATCCGATCGCCCAGCCGCAGTCTGTCGTCGTCGTTCCCGGCCAGTACGCCGAGGTCGAGATCAACTACGACACGGGCATTCGCTAGGCCGCGAACGAGTCGCGTAGCGGCTCGGCTACCTCTTTCGCCATCGGAAGCACGGCATCAGGCGCAGCCGCTCCCGGGATGCCCAGGATCACGTGATCTGCCCCGCTTCTCCGGAAGCTCTGGCCGACCTCCAACGCTGTCCGCCGATCTGCCGCGTTGGAGCCGCAGTCGACCTGGGCGGCAAAGGTGAAGTCATCCGGATCGCGCCCGACGGACTCGAGCGCACGCCGGATCTCGTCGCGTTTCTCGACGAAATACTCGACGTCGCCGGCGTGTGTGCCAGGCAACGGCCAGCCGGAACCGTAGCGCGCCATCAGCTCGATGCTGCGTTTGCGCAGGCCGCCCAGCCAGAGCGGCGGACCGCCCGGCGTGATCGGCGGCGGCTCGTTGGTCGCGCGGTCGAGCGCGTAGATCGGGTCGTCGAGGCTTACGCCCGGTGACTGGCGCGCCGCCTCGCTGAACAGTGCAGTCAGCACGCGCAGCGCCGATTCGTAGCGATCGACACGTTCGCGCGGAGCCGGCAGATCGACCCCGAATGCCTCGTGCTCGCCGACATGCCAGCCGGCGCCCAGGCCGAGAATGAAGCGGCCGGCAGTAACGATGTCGAGCAGCGTCGCCTCTTTCGCCAGCAGCGCCGGATGTCGAAAAGTGTTCGCCGCGACGGCGATGCCGATCCACTTGCCCGGCACGCGATGTGCCAGCGCCGCGGCCGTCGTGAACGCCTCGAACGCCGGTCCGCCTCGCTCGCGACTCACGTCGGCCAGGTGGTCGCTCAGCCAGCCGGCGGCGAACACCTCCTGCTCGCCGGCGAGCGCCCACGTTGCGTCCAGCTTCGGCCAATCGAGTCCGCTGTTCCCCGTCGCCGAGATCCGAAACCCAACCGGCCCAAGGTTCGCAGCGGCGCTCACCAGCGATCCCAATGGGTGAAGTCGTCGCGCGGGATCCAGCCGCGTTTCAGTGAGCCGGAGCGCCGATCGGGGAGTGGGTGGCCGACGGTGATCACGCCGACCGGCGTCTGATCGGGCGGAATCGCGAGGGTGTTGCGCAGGTCGGTCAGACGGTGGGTGCCGAGGAAGCCGGCTGTCAACCCTTCGTCGATCGCCGCTAGCAGGATGAGCATCACCGTAGCGCCGACGTCGACATACCAGTAGGGGATCGGCCAGTCGATCTCCGTGCCATCGTCGTTGACCTTGTCCGGCTCCTGGTAGCGGCGGTGGTAGATCTCCTCGCTGACCGTCGGCACGAGCAGCGCCGGCGCGCGGCTGACCCACGGATCGAAGCCGGCAGCGACGTACTCGGGCTCGTGACAGATGTCGGCGATGCGCCGGCGCTGTTCCGGGTCGGTGACGATGACGAGGCGCTGACCCTGGCTGAAGCCGGCACTCGGCGCGCGTTGGGCGGCGGCGGCGATGCGTTCCAGTGACTCGCGGCTGACGGGCTTGTCCGGATCGTAGTTGCGCACCATCCGCCGCCGCCGAAGTACCTCGTTGAACTCCATGCCCGTGAGGGTACCGGGCGTCCGTGACGATCGTTTCACAGGGTGGAAGTAACGAGGCAAGAAGCGGCCAATTCGTGCCGCCGAGGAGGGTTTTCAGGGCCGAAGTTGGTCGACGCTTTCACGGGTGGAACAAACCAGCAAGTTGTGGCTCGGGCGAGACGAACCTTGTTCGTTACCTTCACCGGGTGGAACAGGGGAGCACAGCCGGGCCTCAAATTGCAGCGCCCGAAGGCCTCGGCTAGACTCAATCCTGACGTGATAACTCGGAATTCGCCACTTGCCGAAGTGGCGGTCGCTCAGGACCAGCGAGCGACCCCCGGCAAGGGCAAACAGCCTCGACCGCGGAGCATCTTCCCCGGCACCGGCGCGGTTCACTTCTCGACCCGCGGCGAGTACGGCGTGCGGCTCATCGTCGAGCTGGCCCGCCACCATGGCGCAGGCCCAATCAGCCTGGCCGAGATCGCCGACCACGAGGAGCTGCCGCGTCCCTATCTCGAGCAGCTCGTCGTGAGCCTGCGCGAGGCCGGCCTGGTGCACAGCACTCGCGGAGCGCGCGGCGGGTACCAGCTCAGCCGGCCGCCACAGGAAATCAAGATGGGCGAAGTGCTTCGTGCACTCGAGGGCCCGATTGCGCCGATGATCTGCGCCAGTGAGGATCCTGCCCACGCCGGCATCTGCGGGCGCACCGGCTTCTGCAACGTGAATCACCTTTGGCTAACGGTGCAGAAGGCGATCAGCGGCGCACTCGACTCGATCACCCTGGCCGACCTGGCCGTGCCCCGCCCGCGCCACCCATACCACTCGCTTCCCAACCAACTGATCGAGCCCACGCAACTGACGGAGTCATGACCCAGACACTGAGCGAACTCACCGAAAACCAGACCGCGGCAGCTGCTCCGGACGACCGCACATTGGTCATCCGCGACCTGCATGTCGTGCCTGTCGCCGACCGCAGCCGCGAGATCCTGCGCGGCATCAATCTCGAGGTGCGCCAGGGCGAGGTACACGCGATCATGGGCCGCAACGGCTCGGGCAAGACAACCCTCGCCTACGCGCTGATGGGCCACCCCGGATATGAGGTCACCTCAGGCGAGGTCCTCTGGAAGGGTCACGACCTGCTCAAGCTGAGCCCCGACAAGCGCAGCCGGCTGGGTATCTTCCTTGCCTTCCAGTACCCGACGGCAATCCCCGGCCTGTCGGTCGCGAGCTTCCTGCGCACCGCGCTCAACGCACGGATGCGTCCGCTCGAGCAGGGCAACGACCCCGACTTCGATCCCTCCGACCTGACCCGCGGCCTGATCAAGATCCCGCGATTCCGCAAGCTGCTGCGCGAGAAGATGGCGCTGCTCAAGCTCGACGAGACGTTCGCCGCGCGGTATGTAAACGAGGGCTTCAGCGGCGGCGAGAAGAAGCGCCTCGAGATGCTCCAGATGGCCGTCCTTCAGCCGAATATGGCGATCCTCGACGAGACCGACTCAGGCCTCGACATCGACGCACTGCGCATCGTGGCCGAGGGCGTCAACGCACAGCTCAACCCAGACCTTGGGGTCTTGCTGATCACCCACTATCAGCGCATCCTGAACTACATCAACCCTGACGTGGTGCACGTGCTGGCCAAGGGCCAGATCGTGGCGTCGGGCGGTCGTGACCTTGCGCTACGGCTGGAGGAGGAGGGTTACGCTCCCATCCTGCGCGAGGCGGGGCTCGAGCTAGAGGTCGAAGACGAGCACGAGAACCCCGAGCCGGCGGAAGTCGAAACGGCCCACTGAGCGGGCCGCGGGAAGGAGAACAGCCAACCATGGCCATCGTCCGGTCGCTCGACCCGGTTGCGGTACGCGCGGACTTCGACATGTTCGAGCGAGAGTTCCGCGGTCGCCGGTTGGCATACCTCGATAGTGCCGCGACGAGCCTCAAGCCCCGTGTCGTGGCCGAGGCGATGTCCGCCTATCTCAATCGCTATAGCGCCAACGTCCATCGCGGCATCTACGAGATCGGCGAAGAGGCCACCGCGGCATACGAGGGAGCGCGATCGACGATCGCCAGCTTCATCGGCGCCAAGGATGCGCGCGAGGTCATCATGGTCCGCAACGCGACCGAGGCGATCAACCTCGTCGCCTACGCGTGGGGACGCAAGAACGTCGGCCGTGCCGACACCGTCGTCACGACCGAGATGGAGCACCACTCCAACCTGATCCCGTGGCAGATGCTCGCCCAGGAGAAGGACGCCGACATCGAGTTCGTGCCCTTCGACGACGAAGGCCGGCTCATCCAGGAGAGCTTCGACGTCCTGCTTCGAACGAAGCCCAAGCTCGTTTCGTTCACGGCGGTGAGCAACGGCATCGGCACGATCAATCCCGTCGCTGACATGGTCGCCCGCGCCCACGAGGCCGGCTCGCTCGTGCTCGTGGACGCGGCACAAGCGGTTCCGCACGAGCCCGTCAACGTCCAGGAGTGGGACTGCGACTTCCTGGTTTTCTCGGGTCACAAGGCGCTCGGCCCGCCAGGCTCCGGTGCGCTGTGGGCGCGGCGCGAGATCCTCGAGCAGATGCCGCCGTTCATGGGCGGCGGCGAGATGATCCGCGAGGTCCACCTGCGCCACACGACTTACAACGAGGTGCCTTACAAGTTCGAGGCAGGCACGCCCGATGTCAGCGCCGCGATCGGGCTCGCGGCCGGTCTCGACTACCTGTCGGCAATCGGCATGGAGCACGTCCGAGCCCATGAGCGCGAGCTGGTCGAGTACGCACTCGAGGTGCTGCCGCGCGAGGTGCCGAGCATCCGCATCCATGGGCCGCTATCGGCCAGCGATCGGGCGGGCGTCATCACCTTCAATCTGGCTGACGCACACCCGCACGACGTGGCCACGCTCCTCGATCGCGAGGCGATCGCGGTTCGCGCCGGCCACCACTGCACTATGCCACTCCACCAGCGCCTGGGCGAGGAAGCCAGTGCCCGGGCAAGCTTCTACATCTACACGGATCGCGACGACATCGACCGACTGGCCGAGGCGTTGAACAAGGTCGAGCGACTCTTCGCCCGCAATCAGTAACCCCCAGAAAGCAGAGATGGACGACCTTTACCGCGACGAGATCCTCGAGCACTACCGCAACCCGCACAACTTCGGCATCCTCGATTTGCCGACGACCTCCAAGGAGGGCGCCAATCCGCTGTGCGGCGACCGGATCACGATGATGCTCGACATCAACGACGAGGGCCTGGTCGAGGAAGTGGCCTTTACCGGCCGTGGTTGCGCCATCAGCCAGGCATCGGCGAGCATGCTGACCGACGACATCAAGGGCAAGCCGCTGGCCGAGATCGCCCAGTTCGATCGCCAGCACGTGCTCGACAACCTCGCCATCGAGATCAGCCCGGCGCGCATGAAGTGCGCGATGCTTTCGCTCGAGACGCTCAAGTCGGCCGTCGACGACCGCGTCGAGTGGCAGGGGAAGCTTGATGAATCCTGATCGCACGCTGCCCATGGCGCGCGGCCCGGTGCGTGAGGTGACGCCGGCCGAGGCCGAGCAGCTCATCGCCGAGGGAGCCGTCCTGCTCGACACACGCGAGCCGCACGAGTGGAATGCCGGTCACCTCGCCGGCGCGACGCTGCTGCCACCGGCCGAGGTTGTCCAGCGCGTCGAGGAGATCGCGCCTGACAAGAATCGGCCGGTCGTCATTTACTGCGCCGCCGGCGCTCGCTCGATGCGAGCGGCGCTCCAGCTGGCTTCGCTGGGCTACACCGACGTCACGTCGATGGCCGGCGGCATCGGCATCTGGAAGGCGCAGGGCCGCCCGACCCAGCTGCCCGCATCTACGCCGTCGATAGCCACCAATCCGCGTTACGCCCGACACATGGTCATGCCCGAGGTCGGGCCCGAGGGCCAGGCCAAGCTGCAGCAGTCGAAGGTGCTGTTCATCGGTGCCGGTGGCCTGGGCTCGCCGGGCCTGCTCTATCTCGCCGCGGCCGGCGTAGGGACGCTGGGCATCGTCGACTTCGACGTCGTCGACTTGTCCAACCTCCAGCGCCAGGTCGTCCACGCCGAGGATCGGATCGGCATGAAGAAGACCCAGTCGGCCGCGATCACCATCCACGCGCTCAATCCCGAAGTGAAGGTCGTCGCCTATGACGAGATGCTGACTGACGACAACGTCGATCGGCTGATTGCCGGCTACGACGTGATCATCGATGGCACGGACACGTTCGAGACGCGCTACACGCTGAACGACGCGGCCGTCCGCGCGGCAATTCCCGTCGTGCACGCATCTGTCTTCCGTTTCGAGGGCCAGCTGAGCGTCTTCGTGCCCTACCAGGGACCGTGCTACCGCTGCCTGTATCCCACGCCACCGCCGCCCGAGCTGGCACCCGGCTGCTCCGTCGCGGGCGTGCTCGGCGTGGTGCCCGGCGTGATGGGACTGCTCCAGGCGACCGAGGCGATCAAGGTCCTGCTGCGCCTCGGCGACCCGCTTGATCGGCCGGCTGCTGATCTGGGACGCGCTCGACGGCACGTTCAGCGAGGTGACCCTGCGCCGCGACCCGAGCTGCCCGGCATGTGGGGTCGACGCGGCGCGGAGCCAGCCAGGCACCACGGCCCAGCCCGCATTCGCGACGGCAGGGTGACGCGGGTCCGAATTCCTCCGGTGTTGCGAGTTCACGTCGGAGGAGAGAAGGAAGTCGATGCGAGCGGCGCCACGGTAGGCGAGCTGTTGCGCGACCTGACCGCGAGCAATGCCGGCCTGTCCGAGCAGCTGTTCGCCGATGACGGCGGTCTGCATCGCTTCGTCAACGTGTACCTCAACGGCCAGGACGTGCGCTACCTGCAGGTCCTCGACACGCCCGTTTCCGAGCGCGATGCGGTGATCATCCTGCCGGCCATGGCGGGAGGGAGCGCGGCGGGAGGCTCTTGAGCCGGAGCGAGTCTGTACTCGACCTGGTCGGCAACACGCCGCTGGTCGAGATCTCACGCTTCAATCCCAATCCGAATGTTCGCCTGCTGGCCAAGCTGGAGGGCGCCAACCCGACCGGCTCGGTCAAGGACCGCGTCGCTCGCTACCTGATCGACGACCTGGAGCAGAGCGGGCGGTTGAAGCCGGACTCGGTCGTGCTCGAGCCGTCGAGCGGCAACACCGGCATCTCGCTCGCGCTCATCTGTCGACTGCGCGGCTGGTCGCTGACCGTCGTCATTCCCGTCGAACGTCACCCGCGAGCGACGGCAGCTGCTCGAGATCTACGGCGCGACGATCGTCGACTCGCCGGCCGAGACGGGATCGAACGGCGCGGTAGAGATGGCCCGCTTGATGGCCGCACAGGACCCGCGCTACGTGATGGCCGACCAGTACGCCAATCCGGCCAACCCGCGGGCGCACTACGAAACGACCGGGCCCGAGATCGTGGCCGACTGTCCTGAGATCGACGTATTCGTCGCCGGGCTCGGCACGGGCGGGACGCTTGATGGGCGCGGGCCGGCGGTTGCGTGAGCACAACCCGGCGATGAAGGTCTACGCGGCCGAGCCGATGCCGGGCGAGATGGTCCAGGGGCTTCGCTCGCTCGACGAGGGCTTCGTGCCCGAGATCTTCGACGCGAGGGCCATCGACGGCCGCTTCCTCGTCACCACGGCCGACTCGATCGAGGCGCTGCGCCGGCTGACCGAAACTGAAGGCATCTTCGCCGGCGTCTCGTCGGGCGGTGTCCTCGCCGTGGCATCTCGTATCGCAGAACAGATGGAAAGCGGCACGATCGTTGCGCTGCTGGCGGACGGCGGCTGGAAGTATCTGTCCGAAAATGTCTGGTCGCGCGACCTCGAGGACGAATCGGTGGAGTCACTCAACTTATGGTGAAAGAGCAACTGCCGACCCCGGCCGATTGGGAGGCAGTCAAGCATGAGGCGGCCGACGTTCACGCCGGTGGCGGGAACGCCACGATCACCGCCGTGCTGCTGCAGGAGCTGATCGACGCGGCGCGCGTCACGGTGCCCAACGAGGCGTGCGGGCTGCTTGTCTCAGACCGCTATCACGCCGAGGAGGGCGCGCCGCTTCGGTACGTCCCGCTGACCAACGCGGCCGCCTCGCCGTACCGCTACCTGATCGATCCGCAGGAGCAGCTTCGCGTCTGGATCGAGATCGAGGACGCGGGCGAGGTGGTCTGGGCGATTGTCCATTCGCACGTCGCCTCACCGGCAGTGCCGTCCGCGACCGACGTGGGCCTCGCCTACTTCCCCGACAGCCTATACATCATCTGCTCGCTCGCTCAGCCCGACCAGCCGAGCATCCGCGCCTGGTCAATCCGCGACAGCGAGGTCGCCGAGGTCCAACTCGGCGTGAGCGCCGAGGGTTAGCAGCCGGCATTCGTGTCGCGCTGGTCGGTCGAGCACTCGACGCAGATCGCCTCGGCTTCCAGATGGCGGATGTGGACGCCGAACACGGGCGCGGCAAGCTTGTAGATCCAGCAGCCGACGCAGAAGCCGGTGACCGCAGCGAGCAACGCCAGCGAGGCGACGATCAGGCCCAACGCCGCACCGAGCAGCGGCAAGCCGACCAGGTAAGCGACCGAAGCGGCAGTCAGGAACGCGAGGCCGACCTTGTTGGCGAAGCGTGGCGGGCGACTGTCCTCGAGCGTCCCTTCGCCGAAGCGCGGCTGGATCAGCTCGAAGTAGGCGACGCACGGCACACACCAGCGGCGACCAAGAGTGAGACCGATGCCGAGCTGGGCGCCGAGCAGCGCAAGCAACGGCCACCAGCCGGTCACGACTGCGATCAGCGAGACGGTGCCAACCACTACCTGGTTGAAGCGCGGCGCACGAGCGTCGATGACATCCAGGTCGCGATACGGATCGGCCGTCCTCGGTCTGAATCGGGAATGAACAGTGGCATCGGCCATGTGTGGTCAACCTCGGTCGAATTGGAAGCCGCAGCCCGCTGGGCGCGGCGAAATCGGCGGCAAGCCGGGGATTCGGCGGAAGGAGGACCCCCGATGGGTCAGAGCGCGCGCAACGCACGCCGGGCGAGAGGTTCCTCCCGCCTAGCTACAGATGCAGCAACAGCTCCGAGTCGGGTCGATCACAGGAGCGTCAGGCTATGGCACCGCGGCCGATCTGACAACAGCCGGCCGCGGTCGATTTCAGTACGGTTGATCAGCCCTGTCGGTTCTGCTCGGCTACCTGCCGCGCTACCTCGGCCGAAATGTCATCCTCGCGCCGCTGCTTCACGCGGCGGGCCAGGAAGAAGCCGACGATGATCGGCCAAAGGAACGCGGCTACTGCGCCGACGACAGCAGCGGTGACGGCAACTGCCGAATCGACGTTGTTCCACACCAGGATCAGCCACGTGGCGAGCGCCCCCACAGCACCGCCGATTATTCGCTGGATCACGACACTCTCCTCAGTCGAGACACGCCCCTGACCGGGGGCCGCGGCCGGCTCATCGTATCCCGTTACGAGCGCAGGGCAAGGGCGCTGACCACCGCTTGCCGGGTGGGCGTCGCGCCGAGTCCGAGCGCTGCGCCCACGCGAGCCGCGTAAGGCGGCTGCAAATTGGTCGAGCGGAGCGCGTCCCAGTTGTCCTTCGCGAAGACTTCGCCCGGCGAGCCATCGAGGATGACGCGGCCGCTGCGAAGAACCACCACGCGCTCGAATGCCTCGGCCACGAAACGCAGGTCGTGACTGATACACACCACGCTCCGCCCGGCCGCGGCGAGCGACGAGACGATGGCCTCGATCGTGCGGACGCCCCGCGCGTCCTGGCCGGTTGTTGGCTCGTCGAGGACCACGATCGGCGTGCCCATCGCCAGAACCGACGCGATCGTCAGCAGCTTGCGTCGCGTATAGCCCAGGTCATACGGGTTCGTCCTTCGCTCGTCGGCCAGGCCGACCGCCTCGAGAGCGGACGCGACCGCTTCATCGAGCGCCTTCCCGCCAAGGCCCAGGTTGCGCGCGCCAAACGAGACTTCACCGTCGACCGAGTTGGCGAAGATCTGTCGGTCCGGATCCTGGAACGCGAGCGCCGACGTGAGACGCCAGTTGGGCGATGCGCGAGGTGGCCGTATCGAGATCGCCCACGGTGACGGTGCCCGAAGTCGGCCGCAGCAGGCCGTTGAGGTGGCGCACAAGCGTCGTCTTGCCCGATCCGTTCTGGCCGACGATCGCGACCCGCTCCCCGGCATTGATAGTCAGGTCAACCCCGTCGAGTGCCCGCACTCCGCCGGGATAATCGAAGACGAGCCCGCTACAGACGATCCGCGTCACGCGGGCAACTCGATCGTGATCCCGGCGGCGGCCAGCTCCCGACGAAGTCCAACCTCGGCCGGCGGCTCAACACCCAGTCCGACGAGGCGCTCGTCCCCGAGGACATCCTTTGTCGCTCCGGCGAGAACAATGGCGCCGTCCTCGAGCGCCACAACCCGCGTGCATAAGCCCGCCAGCAGGTCCGTGTCGTGCTCGGTGATCAAAAGCCCGGTGCCGTTCGCGGCCAGCGTGCGCAGCGCGTCGGCGACGAGCTGCTTGCCGTCCGGATCGAGTTGCGCCGTGGGCTCGTCGAGGACCAGGTGGCGTGGTTCCATGGCCAGCAGGCCGGCCACCGCGACAAGTTGCATCTGGCCGCCGGACAGGTGGCGCGGATCGCGCTCGGCCAGTCCGCGATCTCGAGCGCCTCGAGCGCGCTCACCGTGCGCCTGACCACTTCCAGTCGATCGAGTCCCAGGTTCAGCGCCCCGAATGCGACCTCTTCGAACACCGTGTCAGCCACCTGAGACAGCTGGCCGGCGGGGTTCTGGAAGCAGATCCCGACGAGCGCCGCGACCTCGTGCAGCTTCCGTCCGGCGAGGTCGTCACCGTCGACGAGGACGCGGCCCTCGAGCGTCCCGCCGACCGACTTCGGGGCAAGTGCGGAACACACGAGCGCGAGTGTCGTCTTGCCCGCCTCGTTCGCGCCGACGACGCCGACGACCTCGCCGTCGGCAAGCGTCAGCTCTATGTCGCGCAACGATTTGCGCGCCGTGCCTGGGTAGCGGTAGCTGACGTTCTCGAGGGTGAGCACCTAGATGCCAACCGTTTGCAGCAAGCCGCTGGCGCGGCCGATCACCAGCGCGACCAGGCCGATGAACAGCAGCCAGCGCAGCAGCCGCTGCCAGCCAGCGTCAGGCGGCGACCACAGCAACGATCGCCGGCCGGGCCGGCTGAACGCGCGCGCCTCGAGGGCCATGCTGCGTTCCTCGACCTCGGCAATCGAGCCGAGCACGACCGGGCCGACGATGGGCACGATGCCGCGCAGCCGGCGCGTGAAGCTTCCTTCCGTGTCGAGCCCGCGCGCCCGCTGCGCGGCGACGATCGCCTGGGCACGTTCGGCCATCGCCGGCACTGTCTGGACCGAGGCGTTGGCCACGAACGCGAGGCGCGGTGAAACGCCGCGGTGCTCGAGGTCGAGCACGAGCTCCGATGGTTTCGTGGTCAGGTAGAAGAGCGTGATCGCGCCGGAGAATGCCGCGATCCGGGCGAGGATCTCGATCGCGAACGAGAGACCTTCGGCAGTGGCGTGATCGGGCCGAGCTGGAAGAGGATCGTCTGCCCGCCGGGGAAGAAGAACAGGTTGACCAGCAGCGCGCTGACGGCGATTGGCAGGCTGAACAGGATCGAATAGCGCAACAGCGTGGCGAGCACGCCGGCCGCCGCGGCAGGCACCAGCACTGCGAACGCCACGATGACCAGCGGCCAGACGACCCCGCCCAGAATGAGTGCTGCGCCGACGGTCACCAGGGCGATAACGAGCTTGGTGATCGGGTTCAGCCGGTGATAGGGCTCGGTCCGGGTCGGCCCAGGAACTCCGGAACGCGCGGCTCGGCGACGCGCGCCGCTGCGGGGCTACGGAGAGATCGGTCAGGCCGCGTCCTCGACATTGACCAGCTTCTCACCGAGCGGGAAGCGCGCCTTCGTCCGGATGGCCATCGCGCCGAGGATCACGTACACCACGCCGAACGTGACAACCTTGTCGATCGGGTCGGAAATCAACCCCTGTCCCAGTGTGGCGGCCCCAATCTCCGCGCCGCCCTGGCGGAAAGCGGCCACCAGAAAGTCCGTGCCCGAGCCGGTTACGCCGCTGAACAGATTGGCCGAGATTGGGGCGCTGATGAGCGCTGCCACGATGCCGGTGATCACGCCTGCGACGACCACATAGGCAGCCGTCAGGTCGCGCTTGACGAACAGGAGCACGGCCAGGCCAACGATGGTGACCACGACCATCAGCAGTGACAAGAAGCCGAGGGCAACGAAGAGCGGATCGCCGCTGGGCAGGAATGACGTGTCCTGGATGACATGTCTGCCAGCCCAGGAACGCCAGCAATCCGAGCACGACGATGATTGTGATCGCCGCCACGGCCCCAATCGCGAGCCGGGTGCTGTCGGCAGTGGGTCGCGGTTTGAATCCAGCCGAGGCGTGAGAACGTGCCCGGCCATCAGGCCGATCACCACCGCCACGATTGCGAACGCTGCAGCGAAGTCGCTATGAAATGGTGGCGGCAGGACGAACGTCCACAGCAGGTTGGAAAGCAGCCCCGTCAGGGCTCCGGCCAGCGGACCGGCCAGCACGGCGACCAGGATGGTGCCGATCGAGTCGAGGTAGATCGGCAGCTTGATCGCCGCCGCCACCGTCTGGCCGAGGATGATGTTGAGCGCGATGGCGATCGGGATGAGCACGATCGTGCGCGTGTCGAACTGGCTGGTGATCGAATCGAACGAGCGCGTCTGGATGTACTCGATCGCCGCGTAGAGGAGGAACGCCAAACCGAGCGCGGCGAGCGTCACGTAGGCCCACGAGGTGACAGCGGTCTCACCCGAGAAGTTGAGCGTCACGATGCCGCCGATCGCGACGACGGCAAAGGCGATCGCCGCGGCGACAATCCGAATCCTGCTCTGGGACACTCTCAGTCTCCTCCGCTCGTGCTTCTCTCCGGGGTCCCCTGTCAGATTGCCACGTTCGAGGGATGCGCGGCGAGCGCTGCGACGCGGTCGATGAAGCGGTCGAAGAACGTGGTGATGTCCGCCTCGAGCGCGATATCCAGGTTCGGTGGCCGACCCCACACCCGCCGCCAGTCGGTGACTGTCTCGCCCGTGGTGTAGCGACCCTCGAGCTCGACCTGGACGGATAGTGGCTCGGTCCGGATCAGAGCCGGGTCAAGAGCGGCCGCGACGGCCAGCGCGTCATGGATGAACGCGCCGTAGAAGCCGTCGTAGCGGCTGTGGAACTCCATGTAGAAGCGCAGCGCGTCGTCGATGAAACGAACGACCGAGTTCGACCCAGGATCGCCGCCGACCGCGGCCGCGAGTCGAGCGATGTGCTCGGGCGTCGCCTTGGCCCGCTCGGTCACATCGAGGCCGAGCGCGATCGGCCGGCCGACCTGCGGGTAGGCAGCCCAGCCATCGAGGACCACCTGCATCGCCTCGGGATCGACCGCCACATTCCACTCGCTTGTCGGCGCCGTGTTGCCCGGCGAGCGGTATGCACCGGCCATCATCACCAGGCCGCGCAGGAGGATCGGCAGCTTGGGCTCACGCTCGAGCGCGACGGCGAGGTTGGTCAGCGGCGCGACCGTGACCAGTGTCACCTCGCCAGGCATCGCCCGGGCAGTCTCGATGATCACATCCGCGCCGTGGCGGCTGCTGATGGAGACGCTCGGCGGTGGCAGCACGGCATAGCCGATGCCCTGCGGGCCGTGCGTCTCGCGGGCGGTGTCGAGCGGCCGCACGAGCGGCACCTCACGGCCGAGGGCAACTTCGATGTCGCCACGGCCGGCGAGCTCGAGCACGGCCAGCGTGTTGGTCGCTACCTGCTGGCCCTCGACGTTGCCCGAGGTGCACGTGACGCCCAACACTTCGGCGTCGCTCGAGGCGCATCCGTAGAGCAACGCGAGGGCGTCGTCGATCCCGGTATCGACGTCGATCAGCAGCTTCATGGTTGGCATGTCACCCTCGAGGTGGCGTTCTGATTGGATTCCTCATCGCGCGTCCCGCAGACTAACCGGGTGCCAGAGACAAACCCACCCTCGATCACCCAGCGAATGCGGCTGTTCATCTATGAGCACCTCGTCGAGCATGCAGTGCCGCCGGTGGTCGAGCATCTGATGACCGTGTTCGGGCTGTCGCGCGCCGAAGCGGTCGCCGCGTTGCGCCAGCTGGCCGAGGAACGCAATGTCGCCCTGGTGAGAGGTACCGCACGGATCCTGATGGCGTGGCCGTTCTCGGCGATCGCGACGCCGTTCGTCGTTCGCGTCGGGGATCGGCGCTACTACGCCAACTGCTCGTGGGATTCGATCGCTTTCCACGCGATGCTCGACGAGGACATCACGATCGAAGCGATGTGCCATCACTGTGCCGGCGCGATCGCGATCGACATGTCGGGCGGAAAAGCCACCCGCGTCGAGCCGCAACGTACCCTCATCTACCTTGCCCTTAAGCCGAGCCAATGGTGGGAGGACATCATCATTTCCTGTTCCAACACGATGGTTTTCTTCTGCTCGCCCGAGCACCGTGACTCTTCCGACCTGGTCGCGTCCGGCGAACAGGCGGCATCGCTCACGCCCGACCAGGTGCATCAGATGAGCGTGCCCCTGTACGCGAATCGCCTCGACATCGGCTACTCCCGACCAACCGGCCCGGAGCTCAGTGCCCATTTCGAGTCACTCGCCCTGACCGGCCCCTTCTGGCAGCTGTGATGGCGACCACCGATTTCGTCGCGATCATCGTCGGCAGTCGCTCCGACCTCGAGGTCGTCCAAAAGGCGGCCGACACGCTCGACAAGCTCGGCATCACCAACGAGCTCAGGGTCATCTCTGCCCACCGCGCGCCCGACCTGCTCGAGACGTACGTCTCTGGCGCGCTCGATCGTGGCGTGAAGGTGTTCATCTGCGCCGCCGGCCTCGCCGCGCATCTGCCCGGCGTGGTCGCGTCGAAGACGACACTGCCCGTGATCGGTCTGCCGATGCCCGGCAACCTGGCCGGCGGGCTCGATGCACTGTTGGCAATCGTCCAGATGCCCAAGGGCGTGCCGGTGGCAACGGTCGGCGTCGGCCAGGCCGAGAACGCTGCATTGCTTGCGGCTCAGATGCTCGGACTCTCGGACGCGACGGTCGCCAAGGCCGTCGCCGACCAACGCCTCGAGGCGCGCCGCCAGATCGAGGAAGACCCGACCAACCAGTGAAGGAGCTCGACCGCCAGGAACGCCGGCCGTCGTCGAAGCCGGAGCCACCGCAACGCGTTCCGGAGACTTCCCCGCCACTGCTCGGTGACTGGTTCATCTACCTGTCGGTGGTGGTGCTGATCTGCGGTGTCATCGCCATCACCGCGTGGGAGTTCGGCAACCCGCTCGACTCGGCCTTGGTTCGCTTTCCGGCCCTGATTGCCGCCGGCCTGCTGATCATCCTGTCGGCCGACGCGGCACTGCGGTCGTGGCGGTCTGCCTGGGCTTGGCTGCCGATCGACCTGCCGCGCGGCCTGGCCCGGTTCGTCTGGGCAGCGGTTCTGGTCGGCGTGCTATTGGGCAGTGTCAGCTTCATCTGGTTCCTGGTCAGCCAATGAGCGATGGACTGAGTAACGCGGGGGTGCCGCCGTGGCTGGCAGCCAACCTCAAGTTCTGTTCGCGCTGCGGCCAGCCTCTTGCGTACGGGCCGCTGCCGATGGAGCAGCGCGATCGGCTGGCGTGTGCGAGCTGTGGCTTCATTGCCTACGTCAATCCGCGAGTCGTCGTCAGCACGATCCCGGTGACCGAATCGGGCGAGCTGGTCCTGCTGCGCCGCGCGATCGAGCCGGGCTACGGAATGTGGGCTCAGCCGGGGGGGTTCCTCGAGATCGACGAGACGGCGCACGAGGGAGCGGTCCGCGAGACGCTCGAGGAGACCGGGCTCATCGTCGAGCCGACCGACATCGTCGGCGTCTACACGCGGCCGCAGGCAGCCGTCGTGGTGGTCGCGTGGGAAGGGCGGATCGTCGGCGGCGAGGCGCATCCGACTGACGAAAGTCTCGAGGTCCGTACGTTCAGGCCGGCGCAGATCCCGTGGCCACGGATCGCCTTCCAGACGACCGCCTGGGCGCTGCACGACTGGCTCAAGCTGCGCTACCCGCAGTTCGCGGGAGGGCCGGCGGAGAGCGCCGCCTGGCCCGAAGGATCGGCCTAGAAGCCAGCTGGCGCCAAGCGCCTGGGCTAGGCCTGGAGAGTCAGGACGTTGGAGATCCCGCCGACGAGTCCCGCACCGACTCCGAACACGAGGAGGCCCATCGCCAGCCGCTTCCGGTGGGGTGCGATGAGGATCATGAGCCCGGCCGCGAAAGCGACAGTGACGATCTTTGCGATCGTCAATCCGGGCAGCCCTGCTACCTGGGCGAGCATGACCACGATCGGATTTGCCTCTGCGCCCATGCCGTGCCTATTGACCATCACCAGGAACGAGGCATAGTCGAACAGATGGGCGAGAGCAAGTACGCCTAGAGCGACTGCTTGTGGCACGGCCTCCCCAGTCCACAGCGGCGCCGGGACCGGGCTCGCCATTGCTCCGCGCGACCACAGGCGACCGATGTTTAGGTCACGCATCCTTGCTTCCCGAACTACGCGCCATTGTCTTGGCAGTGATCGCCGCTGTACATAGCGCGAACGTGTAGATGTTGACCTTTTGCACCGGTACGCTCGGCGGCGCGGATGGTCAGGCTCGGCGAGCCAGGGCAGCGGCCGCGAACCGGCCAATCACGCCGCGGCCGACCATTGCGCTCTCGAGATGGCGCGGCTGGGCATGCCAGTAGTCCTGCTTGTAGCCGCCGACCCACAGGAAGTCGTAGTTGTGGCAGCCGCGCCTGACGGCCTCGCCTATGCCGGCATCGAAGAGATGCTTGCCGAGCGAGAAGGTTCGGTAATTGATATCACCGGTCATCGCCACTGCGAGTGCCATTGCGTAGCCGTTGTGAGCGACGCTGATCAGGCCGCCGCGAATGCCGGTCTCGTCGCGCGCCACGGTCACCCACGCCGAGCCCGCGTCGGCGAGCAGTGGGACGGACTCGTGGATTAGGCCGCGGAACTCGGGGTCGTGCGCGAAGTACACCTCGTTCTCGCCCCATTTCTCGCGCAGCAGACGTTCGACCGCGTCGAGCGCCTCGGGCAGCTCCGCGGACGAGACGGCCGTGACGATCTCGCCGCCACGAACCCCGGCGAACTTGCGCGACTCCCAGCGCAGGGTGCGGCGAGTCTTCCCGCCGAGATGCTTCTGCCAGCCTTCGGCGTCGGAGGGCAGGTCGAGCTGGTAGGTGGTCGAGCGGAGGTTGTTGTAGCCGGCGTAGCGCCAGCTGGAACGGGCTGCCTCGGACCTCAATCGGTCGGGCGTTGACGAATCGAATTGAGGCCGAACGACCCGCAGGACGTCCCAATCGCCCGACGCGCCCAGCCACTCGCAGAGGCTGTCGAGCACCTCCGCGCGCGCATCGTCGCGGGCAAGGACGTCGACCAGACCGCGCATCCTGGGCCCGATCGTGCCCCACAGCGCGAGCTCGCGCAATGGTCGAACCGGCGGCCGATCGGCAATGACGCTGAATGGCGCCACGCCCACCAGGTCGCCGTCGCGCCGCCAGGTGACGAAGCGCACGCCGTAGCGAGCGAGGTAACGGCGAGCGAGTGGCAGCAGCCAATCTGGCGCGTCGAGTGCAGAGCGCGCAGACGAAGCGGCGAGAGTTCGCCATTCGGGAAGAAGCTGTTCGACCGACGCGAGGTCGGTCAGGACGTCAGCCGAGATCGACGAAGACGTTCTTGGTCTCGGTGTACAGATCCAGCGCGTGCATGCCCAGCTCGCGGCCCATGCCCGACATCTTGTAGCCGCCGAACGGTGCCTCGGTATGGACCTCCTGGTTGGTGTTGACCGAGATCGTGCCGGCCCGAATGCCGCGTGCGACACGCATCGCCCGGCCAATGTCGCGCGTCCAGACGGACCCGGCCAGACCGTAAGGAGTGGCGTTCGCCAGGGCGATGGCCTCGTCCTCGGTGTCGAACGGGATGATTCCGACGACAGGCCCGAAGACCTCTTCGCGCATGACCTTCATCTCCGGGCTGCAGGTGTCGAAGATCGTCGGCAGCAGGTAGGCGCCCTTGGCCAGCTCGTCGTCGTCGGGCGGGTGACCGCCGAGTACCAGCTCGGCTCCCTCGGACAGCCCGGCATCGATGTAGCTCTGTACGCGCTCACGCTGGCGCATGCTGACCAGGCTGCCGACCTGCGTTGCCTCGTTGATCGGATCGCCGACGACCAGCTTCTGCGTTGCCTCTGTGAAGAGCTGCACGACGCGCTCGTGGACCGACCGCTCGACGAGGATCCGGCTTCGGGCGCAGCAGTCCTGGCCGGCGTTGCCAAAGACGGCCAGCGGCGAGTCGGTCGCGAAACGCTCGAGATCCGCGTCGGCGAACACGACGTTGGGGCTCTTGCCGCCCAACTCGAGCGAGATCTTCTTCACGTTGCTGGCGGCCAGCTGCATGATCTCCTGGCCGGTGGTCGTTTCGCCGGTGAAGGCAACCTTGCCGATTCCCGGATGCGCCGCGATCGCCGAACCGACAGTGCCGCCCGGTCCGGTGACGACGTTGACGACGCCGGGCGGGAAACCGGCCTCGAGGGCCAGCTCGCCGAGTCGGATGGCCGAGAGCGGCGTGAGCGACGCGGGCTTGAGGATGCAGGTGTTGCCGGTCGCGAGGGCCGGGCCGAGTTTCCAGGTTGCCATGTTGAGCGGGAAGTTCCAGGGCACGATCATGCCCACGACGCCAATCGGCTCGCGCAGCGTGAAGTCGAGCCCGGGCATCGAGGTCGGGATCGTCTCGCCGAAGTGCTTGTTGGCCGCACCGGCGTAGTACTCGAGCACGAGGCTGACCGCGAACGCCTCGCCACGCGACGACGTGATTGGCTTGCCCACGTTCTCGCGGTCGATCTGGGCCAGCTCTTCCATGTTCTTCTTGGCGAGCTCGGCGAACTTCTGCAGCGTTCGGCCGCGTTTGGCCGCCGACCACTTCGAGTACGGGCCTTCGAATGCCTTCTGGGCGGCCTCGACTGCGCGGTCGACATCGGCCCCGCCGGCGAGCGGCACGTTGGCGATCACCTCGCCGGTGGCCGGGTTGTGGACCTCGAACGTCTGACCGTCGAGTGCGTCGACCTGCTCGCCGCCGATCAGCATCTTGGCGCTGCGCGGTTCGGTGCCCGCCTTGGCCGGAGCGGCCTGCATCAGTAGAGCGTCCGTGTGTCGGCCGAGATGTGCAGCTTGAACGCCTCGTCCTGGATCCGCTCGTCTAGGGCGATGCTCGTCACCTGGGCGTGGCGCGTCATCTGCTCGGCAACATGCTCTGCAAGTAGGAGGAGCATGCCGGTCTGCATGTCGATGCCCACTTCGATCCAGTGGTCGGGTCGATCTGTCAGCACGTGGCTCGTTCGCGGGTGGTCGCAGCGCAACAGGAACACCTCGCGTCCGGCGATCTCGGCCGTGCCGCGTCGCGAAACGACTCCGGTGCCCAGGACGTTGCGGCAGAAGCCGTTGGGGTGGATGAACGTGTCCGCCAGCGACTCGGCGGGGAGTGCCGTGACCGGCAGGTAGATCCGCGAGAACGATGGCAGCTCGGGATCGTCGACGCCGACCGGCGCGGTCGGTATCCGGCGCAGGGTGGCTGTGTTGCCCTTCGCGTCGTAGGTCCGGACCTGCTCGCCGTCGGACGCCCAAACATCGAAGTCGCGCTCGCGCGCGTCGCCGCGTGTGCTGACCACCTTCGCCTGCCGTGGGTGACGCAGCCAGATGTCGTGGGTCTCGGTCTCGGAGCCGTGGGTCGTGATGCGCTTGTCGACGATCCGCATGCGCAGGCTATCGAAGCGCAGCTCGGCCTCGGCCATGAAGCCGAAAAGCTCGTTCAGCTCCGGCTTGGTCGTCGGCAGGGTGGGCTGCTCCGGCGGTCGAAGCTGGGGAAGCTGCGGAGTCTGCGGCGCGTCGTGCATCGGCTGGCGATTGTAGACGGGGCGCGCCGCCAATCGACGCCCGTACACTCTGGTCGATGAGCGAAACAGTGCAAACCCGAACCGAAAAGGACCCGCTCGGTGAGCTCGAGGTCCCGGCCGACGCCTACTACGGCGTCCAGACCCAGCGCGCGATCCGCAACTTCCCGATCAGCGGACGACGGCCGGATATCGCCCTCGTGCGCGGTGCGGTGCAGGTCAAGAAGGCCGCCGCGCGGGCGAACAATCAGACGGGCCGGCTGTCCGATGAGCTGGCCGGCGCGATCGTCCGCGCGGCAGACGAGATCCTGGGTCTGGCGCCCGATCTCGATCCGGCCCTGCAGGCGACCCTGATCGACAACTTCCGAGTAGATCCGTTCCAGGCCGGCGCCGGCGTCAGCCACAACATGAACACCAACGAGGTGCTCGCCAATCGATCGATCGAGATCCTGGGCGAGCGAGGCGTTGGCAGTGGAGTTCGAGGCGATTACTCGATCGTCAGCCCCAACGACCACGTCAACATGGCCCAGTCGACCAACGACACTTTCCCAACTGCCATGCGTGTCGCGACGCTGGATCGCTTGAACGAGCTGCTGCCGTTGCTCGGCGAGCTCGCCAAGGCGTTCGCCGAGCGCGGGCGCGCCTTCGACGGCGTCCTCAAGAGCGGTCGCACTCATATGCAGGACGCTGTCCCGATCCGGCTCGGCCAGGAGTTCGCCGCGTACGCATTGACGACCAGCCGCGCCCGGATGGCCATCGCGGCAGCGGCGGACGGGCTGCTCGAGCAGAACATCGGCGCGACCGCGGTGGGCACCGGCCTCAACGCCGAGCCCGAGTACATCGAGCGAGTCGTGGCCAACCTGTCCGAGCAGACCGGGCATAGCCTGCGCACCGCAGAGCATCTCGTCCAGGCGACGCAATCGATGGCGCCGATGCTGGCGGTCTCTGCCGCGCTGCGCGGGCTGGCAGTCGACCTGGCCAAGATCTGCGAAGACCTGCTGCTGATGTCGTCCGGGCCGCGCACCGGCTTTGCCGAGATTCGCCTGCCCGCGCGCCAACCGGGATCGTCGATCATGCCCGGCAAGGTCAACCCGGTGATGGTCGAGAACATGTCGATGATCTGCTACCACGTCATCGGCGCCGACACGACCGTTGCGTGGGCAACGTCGCGCGGCCAGCTCGAGCTGAACGTGATGATGCCGATCATCGCCCACGAGGTGCTCGAGTCGATCGTCGTGCTGACCAACGGCTCGCGCCAGTTCGCGCGCGAGTGCATCAGCGGCATCGAGGCGGACGCGGAGCGTTCGGCTTGGCTACTCGAGCAGTCGAGCGCGATGGCCACGCCGCTCGCGCCGTACATCGGCTACGCGCTTGCCGCCGACATCGCCAAGGAAGCCGTCGCAACGGGCAAGACGATCCGCGAGTTGGTCATCGAGAAAGGCGTCTTCACCGCCGAGGAAGTCGAGCAAATTCTCGATCCGCACGAGCTGACCGAGCCGGGCGTCGCGGGCGGTTTCCGCTTCGAGCCGCGCATGCCAGACGGCTACAAACGACCGACTGGACCGGTTGGTGGCGGCGGCTGACCACTCGCGGTTCTCGGATCTGCCGCCGTTTGAGCTCGGCTACGCCAAGACGGAGCTGCGGCGGACGTTGACCGACGCCGTCCTGCGCGGCGACAAGACCGCCACGGCCGGGCTCGCGAGTGACCATCAGCCGAACACGGACGAGCCGTTGCCTCGCCCGGGCGACCGATGGCTGATGCTCGGCTACGACGATGAGCCGCTGGCGATCGTCGAGACGACCGAGGTGCGCCTGGTGCCTGCCGGCCAGGTAGACCTGCAGTTCGCGCGCGATGAAGGCGAAGGCTTCGAATCGGTCGCCGACTGGCGCGCTGCCCACGAGCGCTTCTGGTCCGACCAGCTGATCACCGACGAGCGGTTGATAGTCTGCGAAAGATTTCGTGTGGTCGAGGTGACCCCGTACGCGACAAGATTCTGACGCTAGACGCGCCCGTAGATGACCTTCACAGTCTTGGACTGGCCAGCACTGAGATTACCCAGGTTGAATGCAACGCGGATGATGTAATCGCCCGCCAGCTGAGGTGTGAGGCGCCAGAAGCCGTCGCAGTTCGTGCGGCTTGGAACGGGGCCTCCTACGAAGTTAGAGCGCTCCTGGATTCGAGCGCCGTCGGACGCCCCGACGCCGAACGATGAAACCATCAAACCACCCGCGGTTGCGCTGCCATGAAAGTCATCCCACAACCAGGCGGAGTCATCGGGCTATTCAAGGCGCTTCGAGGTGGTCCAACGGATAACCCCGGGGTAAGCGCAAGAGACGACAATTCACGGGTGACGAGCAGTGAACCGGCGGTGCGCGCCTTCATCAGGCGCGATCGCCTGTCGCGCGAAGCGGCCGAGCTGGAACTCGCGCCGGCCGCGACGCGATCCGAGGAGAGCCGCGGCCGCGCCCGACCCGAGGAACCGGACGAATTCCGCACTGCCTTTGAGCGCGATCGCGATCGGATCCTGCATTCGAAGGCATTTCGCCGACTGAAGCACAAGACGCAGGTCTTCATCAACCCGGAGGGCGATCACTTTGTGACGCGCCTCTCGCACACGCTCCAGGTAACGCAGATCTCTCGGGCGTTGGCGGCCGCGCTCAACCTCAACGAGCCACTCGCCGAAGCGATAGCGCTCGGCCACGATGTTGGCCACTCGGCGTTTGGACACACCGGTGAGGAGGCCCTGTCGCCGTACTTCCCGGGGCGCGAGTGGCATCACGCGGCGCAGAGCGTGCGCATCTTCGAGGTTCTCGAGAACCTGAACCTTTCTTGGGAGGTGCTCGACGGGGTTCGAGCCCATTCGTGGAAGATCGAGCCGCCGCCGTCGACACCCGAAGCAAAGACAGTCCGCTACGGCGATCGGATCGCTTACCTGACCCACGACGCGCTCGACGCAATTCGAGGAGGCGTACTCACCGGAGACGAGTTCCCGGCGCGCGCCTTGGAGCGCTTCGGCCCGCCGGGTCGGCTGTGGATTGACGAAATGATCAGCGCAGTGATCCAGCACAGCCTGGAGTCAGGCGACGTGAGCATGGATCCCGCGACGCTGGAAGTGATGAACGAGCTACGTGGCTTCATGTTCGATCACGTCTATCTATCCGGGTCGCAACGTATGCACACCGACGCCGCAGTTGCCGTAATCCGGCGCCTCGTTGACTACTACCTCGACCATCCAGCGGAGCTGCCCGACTCATATCGCGACCCGGACGCCGAGCTTGTCATCCAGGTCGTCGATCACGTCGCGGGGATGACCGACCGTTACGCGCTACAGGTTCACGAGCGACTCTTCGGCCTCGAGGCCTGAGCCATGGCCAGGTCGAAGTCGAAAATCGGGACCGACCGCGCCCCGCCGGTCCAGATAGCGAGTACCTACTCCGACGACGCGTCTGACGACGTGTCGGAATCGGTTGCGGCGTCCTTCGGGCAATCTCTGCGGTTGCCCTGGTTCGTATCGCTGCCAGAGTCCGTCGAGCCCTCGTCGGCGGGCTGAGTTGCCACCGGGTCCGGCGTGGCGCTCGGGTCGGAACTGGCGGCCATCACCCCAACAGCTCCGGCACTGAAAAGGGCGGCGCCCGCGAGCCCGAAGGCCATCAGCTTCAGACGAGCTCGTGACGGCTTGCGCGTCAGCACGACCGCGGTTTCGCCTGCCTGCTGCTGGACGGTGTCGAAGGATTCGTACCGGTCCATCTCGTTCTCCTGCTAACTCGTTCCCGGTGGGAACCTTGTTTTCAGGCTCGGGACCATTGCTGGAGAACCGCTGGGAGCGAGCCGCGAGCGAGCGGCGAAAATGGCGACAACATTTGCCGAACCGCTCACAGCTGCGCACTCCGTCTCGGTCGGGCATGGCTACAGCGCCACGTTCGAGATCGGCGTCGTCGCCTGAGCGCCACAAGCCGTCACAATCGGTCGACGTGGACGCCCGACCAACGCCCTGCCGAGTCGTGCTCATCGGGATGATGGGCAGTGGCAAGTCGACCATCGGCCGGGCCGTCGCGGCCCGGACCGGCTGGCCGTACATCGACAACGACGAGCTCGTCCAGCGAGCCCGCGGCATGACCGCCCGCGAGCTGCTGGCGACCGCCGGCGAGGCTGAGCTGCGCCGAACCGAGGCGGATGCGCTGCTGCTGGGTCTGGCTCAACCAGAGCCAGTTCTGATCGGCGCTGCCGGCGGGACGATCCTCGAACCGGCGATCCGCGAGACGCTCGTGACTGGAGCGCTCGTTGTCTGGCTGCGTACTTCGCCCAAGACGCTCGCCGCACGAGCTCGGGGAGCGGCACATCGACCGTGGCTCGCGACGGACGCCGAGGGTTGGATGCGGCGCACCCTGGCAGAGCGAACGCCGCTATACGAGAGCGTCGCGAATCTCAGCGTCCGCACCGAGGGTAGGTCGGTCGGTAAGTCGGCTGCCGAAATCGTCGATTGGCTTGCCGCCTCGTCGACCTGCGCCGAGAGGCCCAAGCAGGCGCCCGACTAGACTTCACGCGGATGACCAATTCGACCGATCTTGCGCCTGCGCCGGGTATCGACGCGCAGGATTACCGCGAGGTCCTGACCCGCTTCGCGACGGGCGTCACGGTGGTGACGACAGTCGAGGAAACGGCTGATGGACCGCAGCCGTGGGGCACGACCGTCAACTCATTCACCGGCATCTCGCTCGACCCGCCACTGGTCCTCGTTTCGATCGGCAAGGAACGCTCGATTCACCCGATCATCGAGCGGACCAACAAGTTTGGCGTGAACATCCTTGGCGAGGACACCCAGGCGCTCTCCGACTGCTTCGCCGGTGCACCGTCACCGCTGCCGCGCTCGGCCTTCTGTAACGCCAATTTCTCGCTCGGCGCCGCGGGCCTGCCCGTGCTCGACGATGCGATCGCATACCTGTCATGTGAAGTCGAGCGAGTCATCGAGGCCGGCGACCACACGATCTACCTTGGCCAAGTGATCGAAACCAGCTGCCGCGACGAGGTCGGCTGGCCGCTGCTGTACTTCCGCCGTCGTTATCTGCGCATCGAGCGTGCGGCCACGACCGACCTGCGCGGCAAGCCCGACGCGATCCGCTGAACGAACCCCGCCGATGCCGCAGATCGAACCCCGCCGATGCCGCTGATTAGGGCCAACGGGCTCGACGTTCATTACGAGGTCGAAGGCGCCGGGCCGCCGGTGGTCATGCTCCACGGAGCGACATCGTCCGCGACCGAGGACTGGTCCGCTCAGCGGCCGCTGTTTCGCAAGGTGTTCAAGCTCTACCTCGTCGATGCGCGCGGACACGGCGGCACGCGCTGGGACGTGCGCGATGGATTTGACCGCGACATGCTCGTCGATGACCTGCTCGGCTTTGTCGACGCACTCGGGCTGAGCACTTTCCACCTGGTCGGATTCAGCATGGGCGCGATGACCGCGCTGACTTTTGCGACGCGTTATCCGGAGCGACTCAGAACCGCGATCATCTGCGGCATCGACGTCGTGCGCGAGCCGCGGACCAGCGTCGCCCGTCGGCTGATGGATCCGGAGCGCATCCTGCGCGAGGAGCCCGATTGGGCCGCCGAGCTCGAGCGACGCCACGGACCCGTGCAGGGCGAAGGCGCTTGGCAGCGACTGCTGTCGGCGATTGCCAACGACGTCGCAACGGCCGGCCTGCTTACGCCGGAGGAGTTGCGCCGAATCCGACTGCCGGTGCTCCTCGTCTACGGCGACCGCGACGTGTTCGTGCCCGCCGATCACGCAGTTGCGATCCATCGCCAGCTACCCGATTCGCGCCTGTTCATCGCGCCCAATAGCGGTCACCAGGTGATGGCCAGTCAGCCGGCGATGTTCAATCAGGCCGCGGCAGGCTTCTATCGTTCTACGGAATCCGTGGCTCGGCAGCGAGCCGAGAGCGGCTCGCACCTGGGCCGTGCCGTTTCGGCCGCCGGCGACGGAGCATCGGTGTACGACCCGCGAGCCGTGGCGGTCGCCGATGACGATGAGCCGGATACGTCCTTCAACAACTGGTAGAGGAGGAACCGTGAGCGCGACACTGCTGGCGATATTCAAGCGACCCGAGGGTGGCGACGACGCTCTCGAGGAGTTCATGAGCCGTTACCTTGGCGAGCACATGCCGCTCATCGAGGAGGTGCCCGGGCTGCGCTCGAGCGTCGTCGAACCGGTCGGTCAGCACTTCGCCGGCGACGACCTGGTCGTCGTGACGCGAATGGAGTTCGATGACCTCGCGGCGCTCGAGGCGGGCATGGCCAGTGACGAGATGCGCGTCGCCGGTCGCAACCTGCGCGAGATCGCGCCCGGACTGCTCACCCTGGTAGCCCTGGACGAGCCTGTTTCGTGACCGTCCACTACGACGTCGCCGACGGCGTGGCGACCGTCCGACTCGACCGCCCGGAGGTGTTCAACGCGCTCGATCGGGCCTACGTTGGAGGCCATCCGAGATTCCTTCCGACAGGCGTCGGCGGATCACTCGGTCGGCGTCGTTGTTCTGACCGGGACAGGCGAGCGAGCCTTCTGCACCGGCGCGGACCTCGACGAGCAGCAGGCGTTCCTGGCCCGGCCGAATGACTACTGGGACTGGATGAGCCGCTTCATCGAGGCGATCGAGTCGATCAAGGACTGCGCCAAGCCGGTCGTCGCGCGGCTCAACGGGATGGTCGTCGGCGGCGGCAACGAGCTCAACATCGCGTGCGACCTGGCGATCGCCGTCGACGACGTGGTGTTCCGCCACGTCGGACCGTCGCGTGGCTCGCTGCCGGCGGGTGGCGCGACGCAGTGGATGCCGCTGCTGGTCGGCGATCGACGGGCGCGCGAGGTTCTGCTGCTCAATCGGCCGGTGAGCGCCCAGCAGGCGCTCGACTGGGGCTGGGTAAACCGGGTCGTGCCGCGGGCCGAGCTGGACGCCGCCGTCGCCGACTACTGCGCCGAGCTGCTCTCGAAGATGCCCGAGATCGTACGTGCCACGCGCGTCCAGCTCAACTACTGGAAGAACCAGTCATGGGCAATGACCGTCGGCATGGCACGCGAGTGGCTGACCGTCCACGCCGGGTCTGCTGAAGTGGCGGAGGGATTGGCGAGCTTCCACGAGAAGCGACACGTCGACTACGAGCGTCTGCGCCGTGACATCGACGAGGCCGGCAAGTGAGCGACGGCGGCGCGGACAAGCCGCGCATTCGAGTTGAGCGGCCGGACAGTGACGAGGGCGTGGCGGTGGTGTGGCTCGACCGACCCGAGGTTCTCAACGCGCTCGACTACCGCACGCTGGGCGAGCTGGTCGACGCACTCGAGGTGCTGGACAGTGACGAGTCGGTCCGCTGCGTGGTCATCACCGGCGCCGGCGACCGCGCCTTCGCGGCCGGCGCCGACATCAAGGAGATGGCCGACGCGACGCCGGTGACGCTGACGGCCGCGAACAACTTTGCGCGCTGGGAGCGGCTGCGGCGCATCCGCAGTCCCGCTGATTGCCGCCGTGCGCGGCTTCGCCCTGGGTGGCGGCTGCGAGCTGGCGATGGCGTGCGACATGGTCGTCGCCGCCGACGACGCCACGTTCGGCCAGCCCGAGATCAAGATCGGGATCATGCCCGGCGCGGGCGGCACGCAACGCCTGACGCGAGCGCTCGGCAAGGCGAAGGCGATGGAGCTGATCCTGACCGGCCGCAACCTGTCCGCCCTCGAGGCCTACGAGCGCGGCCTCGTGTCGCAGATCGTCGCTCGCGAGGAGACCCTGCCCGCGGCGCTGGCTCTCGCCGCGGAGATCGCGTCGATGCCACCGCTCGCCGTTCGCGCCGCCAAGGAGGCCGTCAACCGCGCGCACGAGCTATCGCTCGAGGCCGGGCCTGGAGTTCGAGCGGCGCAACTTCTTCATGCTCTTCGCATCCGAGGACCAGAAGGAAGGCATGGCCGCCTTCATCGACAAGCGCAAGCCGACCTGGAAGGGCCGCTGACCGAACCGGTACCGGGCTTGTGGGTGCTGGTGATTCCGGGCTTTCCTCTGGCTCAATAACGCCTGCCGTGCGGCGCAGCATTAGGATCGACACCAGATGAGCGACACGATCCTCCGTTCGAACGACTCGGGCGTCCTGACGTTGACCCTCAACCGGCCCGACGCGCTCAACTCGTTCAACGTCGAGATGAAGGAAGCGTTGCTCGCCGCGCTCAAGGACGCGGCGCGCGACCGGGAGGTCCGAGTCGTGGTGCTGACCGGCGCGGGTCGGGCCTTCTCCGCCGGCCAGGATCTCAAGGAGCGCCAGGCGCCCGGCGCCGCCGATCTGGGAACGGAGCTGCGCACCCGCTACAACCCGATCATCCTGGCCATGCGTCGGTTGGAGAAGCCGATCATCGGCGCGATCAACGGAGTCGCCGCGGGCGCGGGAATCTCGGTCGCCCTGGCGTGCGACATCCGCATCGCGTCGGAAGCGGCGAGCTTCATCGAGGTTTTCGGCCGCGTCGGGCTCGTTCCCGACACCGGCTCGTCGTGGTTCCTGCCGCGCCTCATCGGACCGGCACGCGCGGCCGAGATGTTCTTCACCGGCGAGCCGGTCGACGCCGCGACGGCCGAGCGCATCGGCCTGGTCAATCGGGTCGTCGTCGGCAGACGCGCTTATGGCAGAAGCGAATTCGATGGCTGTCAAACTCGCCCACGCCGCGCCACTCGGCGCTTGGCCTCGCCAAGCGCGCTCTCAACCGCGCGCTCGAAACCGGGCTCGAGGAAGCGCTCGAATACGAGGCGCAGCTCCAGTCGATCGCCGGCCGCTCGAGCCGACCACGCCGAGGGTGTCGCCGCGTTCGTCGAGAAGCGACCCGCGCGGTTCACGGGCGAGTAGGCGAACAGCGGTAGTGGCCCCAGACAGCGACGCGACTCGCGCGCAGGTCGAGGAACGCGTCGAGAAGCTGCTCGACCGCATCTGGCGCATGTCGGACGACGACCTGGTGCTCGTCCGTGCCGTGTGGAACGTCAGCGACGAGCGGATCCGCGCGGACGCGTGGCGGGCCGTCAAACGCGTCGTCAAGGCTCGCGATCGCGGCGACCTCTTGGATAGCACGCGAACGCGCCTGGCGGCATGGGTCGGCGGCCAACGCGCGGGCCTGGGCATCCAGTACGGCACGACGCTCATGAGCCCGGGATCAGTTGTCGAGAGCTTTGGCGTGCGGCGCGACGCGTTGCCGCCGCTGCTCGATGCGGTTGCGGCGACCCTTGCCGCCGACGGTCTCGAAGCAGACGATCGCGATGACCTGCTCGAGCCGATCAGCCAAGTGGCATTCACCGTGAACCAGTGACAGATCGAGCGCCGACCAGCCTCATCGTCGGCGTCGTTGGTGCCGGCACGATGGGCGCGGGGATTGCCCAGGTCTGTCTCCAGGCCGGGCACGAGGTCCAGCTGCATGACGTCGATCACGCCGCGATCGAGCGCGGCCGCGGCCGGATAGTCGACGGCCTCGCGCGCCTGGTCGACAAGGGCCGCCTCACAGACGACGACCGGACGCGGATGCTCTCGTCACTGCGCGATGCTCATTCGTTGCACGAGCTGGCCGCCGAGTCCGACGTGGTCATCGAGGCGGCGCTAGAGGACATCGAGCTCAAGCGCACCATCTTTCGCGCCTTGGCTGCGGAGGCACGTCCAACCAGCCTCTTGGCGACGAACACGAGTGCCCTGAGCGTGACCGAGATCGCCGACGCGAGCGGCATTCCGGAGCAGGTGCTCGGGCTCCATTTCTTCAATCCGGCGCCGGTCATGCCGCTGGTCGAGGTCGTCGTCGGCGAGCAAACCGTGCGCCCGGCCGTCGAGCGTGCGGTCCAGTTCGTGACCGAGCTGGGCAAGGAGCCCATCGTGTGCCTGGATTCGCCGGGCTTCGTGGTCAATCGGGTCAATCGGCCGTTCACGCTGGAAGCTCTGCGCATGCTCGAGGCAGGCGAGTCGGAGGTCGAGCAGATCGATCGGGCGGTCCAGTCGGCCGGCTATCCAATGGGGCCGTTCGCGCTGATGGATCTCGTCGGCGTCGATGTCAACCTGGCCGTGGCCACCGCGCTCTGGGCGGGGTTCGATGAAGCCATCCGATTCACGCCCTCGCCGATCCAGCGCGCACTGGTCGACGCCGGCCAGCTCGGGCGTAAGTCCGGCGCGGGCTTCTTTCGCTACGAGAATGGCCGCCCGAGCGGCCTGGCTGACCTGCCCGAGGCCGTAGTTCCGATCGCCGGCGCGGGTCTGTCCGACGACGAGATCGTGACGCGGATCGAGCTGGCGATCGTCAACGAGGCTTACCACGCGGCGGGCGAGGGAGTCGCTCATCCGCCCGAGATCGACCGGGCGATGAGAGCTCGGCGCCAACCACCCGTACGGACCGTTCGAGCGTGCCGGACAGCTCGGATTGCGCACTGTCGTGGATGGCTTGGCTGCGCTCGAGCAGCGCTACGGCGAGCGGTTCCGGGTCGCCCCATCGCTCTGGCAGATCGCTTCCATCTGACCTGCCGGGCGTGGCTCACGCTGGGCCCGGTAGTACCACCGGCTATCAGCGTGACCATTGGGCCATGCCGGTGCGGATATGCACCGCTCCTACAATCGGGGTCATGACTCGAGCCATGGATCGACCTGCGCGTGAAGCGTGGATCGTCAGCGCAGTGCGAACGCCCGTCGGCCGCTACGGCGGGGCGTTGGCGCGCGTGCGTCCTGACGATCTCGCCGCGACCGCAATCAAGGCTGCGGTCGACCGCTCGGGCGTGGCCCCGAATGAGTTCGAGGACGTGATCCTCGGCTGCGCCAACCAGGCCGGTGAAGACAACAGGAACGTGGCGCGCATGTCCGCATTGCTGGCCGGCCTGCCAATCGAGATCGCCGGCCAGACCGTGAATCGGCTGTGCGGCTCCGGCCTGCAGGCCGTCAACTCGGCTGCCCACGCGATCATGGCCGGCGACGGCGACGCTTTCGTGGCCGGCGGAGTCGAGTCGATGACTCGCGCTCCCTACGTCATGGCTAAGGCGGAAGGCGCCTACGAGCGTGGACCGCGCGAGACGTATGACACGACACTCGGCTGGCGCTTTACCAACCCGCGCCTGGCCGAGATGCACCATCCCTATTCGATGGGCGAGACGGGCGAGAACGTCGCTGAGCAATGCGGCGTGTCGCGTGAGGAGCAGGACGCGTTCGCGTTGCGTAGCCACCAGCGCGCCATCCGCGCCATCGACGAAGGCCGCTTCATGAACCAGATCGTGCCGGTCATGGTGTCGCAGCCAAAGGGCGAGCCGGTCGCGATCGATCGCGACGAACATCCGCGCGCTGACACTTCACTGGAGGCCCTCGGGCGGTTGCGGCCGGCGTTCCGCGAAGGCGGCACCGTAACGGCTGGCAACAGCAGTGGCATCAATGACGGCGCGAGCGCGACGGTGATCGTGGCGCGCGAGTTTGCCGAGCAGGAAGGCCTCACACCACTCGCCCGCGTCGTTTCAACGGCAGTGGCCGGCGTCGACCCGGCGGTGATGGGTCTCGGCCCGATTCCGGCCGTTCGCAAGGCACTCCAGCGAGCAGGCATCGATGTCAACGACGTCGACCTGGTCGAGCTCAACGAGGCCTTCGCAAGTCAGTCGATCGCGGTCATGCGCGAGCTCGGTCTGGATCCGGAGAAAGTCAACGTCAACGGCGGTGCGATCGCCCTCGGCCATCCGCTCGGAATGAGCGGCGCCCGCCTGATCACGATGCTCAGCCACGAGCTTGCCCGAACCGGCAAGCGCTACGGCCTGGCCACTATGTGCATCGGCGTCGGCCAGGGGATCGCCACCGTCATCGAGCGCCTCGATGGCCAGCCGCACGAGGGGAGAACCTGAGATGGACAACGATCTGATGGCGCGGCGGCTCCGTCTGCCGTCCGAGCCAAGCAAGCCATCCGCAACGTCGAGCCCGCCCCGCGCCCCGGTCCCCTCGGCATTGCCGTGGGAGACGGAGCCGCTGGCCGCTGCTTCCCTAGAGGAAATTCCGTGGGACACGCCCGCCGCTGAGGCGTGGCCGCCCGACCCTCCGGCCGATGGACCCACCATGGCGTCGTGGCCACCCAAAGCCGCTCCGAGCGAGACGTTCGAGCCCGCGCCGCAGGTGGAGCCCGCGCCGCACGTGTCCGATTCCGAGCACGCTGCGCTCGAGCCCGCCCCGACCGACCCCGCTCCGACACCGACCGACGCTTCCCTGGTCTGGCCGCCCGTCGCCGACGCAACCGCAGCCGAAACCGATACGGCAGCGGTAGCCAACCAAACCTATGCTCCGGAGGCTCCGTGGGACCGACCGTCCCACGACGACTTCGATAGACCGATGGACGCGCGAGTCGACGGGCCGAGCTGGGACGAGCCATCACCTTTCGCCGACTTCGACGACTCGCCGATGTTCGACGACCGACCGCCCGACATGCTCGAGGCATTCCATGGCCCGGTCGCCGTTGCGGTCGAAGAACGCCCGCGCGAAGAGCAAACGGTCGATGCAGTTGCGTCTACGTTCGTCGAACCCGAACGCGAGGCTGATGCAGCCATTGCCGACCCGTACGACGAGGCTGCGCCCGTGGTGGCCGAAGTGGCCGAGCGCGCAACGGTCCCGCAGTGGCCCAGTTGGAACGGCACCGGGGCGGCCGCAACAGCCGAGGATGAAGCGACCGCCGAGCTATCAGCAGTTGCCCAGACCGAGACCGAGCCACAGGTCCAGTCGGCCTTCATCCCGTGGGACGAGACCGCGCCAGAGGACCCGCCGCAGTTCGAGCCGGCGCCGACGCACGAGGCGGTGATGCCCGAGTTGGCCGCTGCATCGATCGGATCGACCCCTTCAGACGATCTATTCGCGTCACCCCCCGTCAGCGAGGACGAGCTTCCAGAGCCTGATGAGGTCGCGCCGTGGGACTTCGTCGCGGACAACGACCAGGCTGACTTGTTCGAGAACTCAGTGGCCGAGGTCGCCACGGTCGATTTCGAGCCGACAACCGAAGCCGAGTCCACGGCCGACGCTGCGCCAGTAGTCGACGACGCGCCAGTCGCTGACGCCGAACCTGAGCCAGTGGCGGAAGTGGACGCCTTCGAAGCCTGGCTGGCACTGGCCGCCGCGGGCGTCGTCGATGAAGCAGAAGCCGAAGCTGAGCCCGAGATGGAAGGCGAAGGCGAGATGGAAGCCGAAGCCGAGGCCGAACCTGAGACGTCCGCTGAGGAGGACGTCCAATCCGCAGCCGAGCCCGACGCCGAGCCCGAACCGGTTGAGCTTGAGATCCCCGCGCCGAGCGCTTTCCCGGCGACGATCTACGCCTCGGGACCCGAGTCGGGATTGCCCGCCAATGTCGTACTGCGCATCGAGCTTTCGATCGTCGACGATGCCAAGCGGTTGAGTGTGACCAACGTGGCCAGCGCGTCCGATTTCGCGCCGCGAGTCGATGAGATCGTCGCTACCCGGTCAGCCGAACCACTCGACCCGGCCCCGCAGGCCGACCCGGTCGTTACCGCTCAGGTGGACGACTCGGCCTGGCCGGCAATCTGGGATCCCGACCGGCCAGCAGCAGGATTTGCCGCCCCGGCCGCAGTAGCTGCCAAACCTGAAGAAGGCTGGGCATGGACGGATCCGAACCCCGCACAGTCGCTGTATGAGCCCTCGACGCCGACTGATACGTGGCCCGAGGTGGATCGCCCACAAGATGCGTTCACCGAGCCTCGAGAAATGATCGCGGCCGTGCCGCTTGCCCCGCTCGCGGTGACCGACGAGTCTGCGGCCGCGTCAGCCGGTGAGGCAACGTCGCCGCGCATCTCGACGATCGCGGAACCGCAGTCTGACCTGTGGTTCCTGTCGGCCGCGCCCGAGACGAGCTCGGACGAAGTGCCAGCCGAAGCTGCCGTCGAAAAGCCGGGGATGTCACTGCTTACCGTTGGCCTCACGATTGGCATGGCGATCCTGGTCATCGTGCTCGTGCTGGTGTTCATCCAGCTCATGACCTCCCTGCTCGGCTGATCGTGACCTCTCACGCTTGCCGATAAACGTGTCCGAGAGTACGATTTCACCCATGCTGAACACCGAACCCCAGGTTGCCCCCGAGATCCCGGCCCATTCAGAGCAGCTAGTGGTGCTCAGCGAAGCGGCTGCCGGCAAGCTCCAGGAGCTTGTGACCGCAGAACAGAATCCCCAGCTTGGCCTGCGCGTATACGTGTACAGCGGCGGCTGCTCGGGCTTCCGATACGGAATGATGCTCGAGGACCAGCCAAGCAACGAAGACATCACTGTCGAGAGTCGCGGCATCAAGGTATACGTCGACAAGCAGAGCACTGAGTACCTGCTCGGGTCCGAGATCGACTATCTCGATACGCTGATGGGCGCCGGCTTCACGGTCAACAACCCGAACGCCGTCTCGGCCTGCGGTTGCGGCAGCTCGTTCAAGACGGCCGACTCGGCCGGCAGCCCGGGCGCCTGCCACCACTGATCGCATCGCTTTATTAGCGTGACGGCGAGCCGACAGGCTCGCCGTTCGTGATTTTGGCCGGGTGCTGCTGAGCTCTTCCCCGCCACCCATAGCTCGGGTGATGGCGCCACTCGGCGAGTTCCTGGATCGGACCGCGGCAGGCGGGATGTTTTTGCTCGCCGCCGCTCTCGTCGCCTTGGCGTGGAGCAACTCGCCATTCGCCGCCTCGTACTTCGAACTTTGGGCATTGCCACTGAGCATCGGCCTTGGCGATGCTTCGCTCACCATGTCGGTCCAACACTGGATCAACGATGGGCTGATGGCGATCTTTTTCCTGGTTGTTGGCCTGGAGATCAAGCGCGAGCTCCTGGTGGGCGAACTGGCTTCGCTCCGCCGCGCGTTGCTACCGGCCACTGCAGCGATCGGCGGTGCGCTGCTGCCAGCCCTGATCTTTGTTGCGATTGTCGGCGGCGGACCAGGTGCCACGGGCTGGGGCGTTCCGATGGCAACCGACATCGCGTTTGCGCTGGGCGTGCTGGCGGTTCTTGGTCCGCGAGTGCCACTTGGATTGCGAATCTTTGTCGCCGCCCTGGCAATCGTCGACGACCTGCTCGCGGTTGTCGTCATCGGCCTCTTTTATACCGGCGCGATATCGATGCCTGCGCTGGCTGGTGCGGCAGTGGTGATGGCACTGTTGATCGGGGCAAATCGCCTTGGCATTCGCCGGCCGCTGGTGTACGGCGGCTTGGGCATAGTGCTGTGGCTCGCGATCTACCAGTCGGGCATCCATGCAACGGTGGCCGGGGTACTGCTCGCGGCCACGATCCCCGCTCGCGAGCGCATCCCTGATATTCATTTCGCGAATCGCGCTCGAAAGCTCATCGATGACTTCGTTCATTCGAGAGGGAATGGGATACACCACCGCCACGCGGCATTGTGGGAGCTCGAGACCATCACCGAGCACGCGCAACCGCCGATGCTGCGCCTCGAACATACGCTGACCCCTTGGGTCGCGTTCGCGATCGTGCCGCTCTTTGCGCTGGCCAACGCAGGCATCACTATCTCAGGTGACCTCGGAAACATGTTGGTCGACCCGGTCGTGATCGGCATCGTTGCCGGCCTCGTTATAGGCAAGCAAGTGGGCATCACGGCGGCCGCCTGGGTGATCGTTCGCGCCGGCTGGGCGACGCTGCCATCAGGTGTTTCGTGGCGCCACATCTACGGAGCAGCCTGGGTGTGTGGCATCGGATTCACAATGTCACTCTTCATCGCCGATCTCGCCTTTGAGGAAACCCGGGTACTCGACCTCGCCAAGCTCGGGATCCTCGTCGCATCGCTCTCTGCTGCGGCCGGCGGCTACATCCTGCTTCGCCTCGTGGCAGGTCGAACTAGGTGAGATACCTCAGCCAGACGTAGACGGTCGAAATGAGCATCGAAGCCAGCACCACGACCGACCCATAGGCAAGAAACTGCACGAAGCGGATTCTGTGGCCGGAGCGGATCGCCAGGTTCGCGACAACCACATTTGCTGACGCGCCGACGATCGTGAGATTTCCGCCCAGGCAAGCGCCGAGAGCGAGCGACCACCACAGCGGCTCGGACGGCAACCCGGTGGCAATCAGCTGATCGACGACCGGAATGGCTGCGGCCGTGTACGGGATGTTGTCGATGATCGCCGAGCCGATGGCCGAAAACCACAGCATGCCGATGCTGGCGACGACAACGTCGCCACCCGCCGCAGCTGCAAGCGCGTCGGCGATGCTGTCCACGATCCCAACCTGGATCAACGCCTCGACAAGCACGAACAGACCGACGAAGAAGAAGAGAGTCGACCACTCGACCTCACGGAACATCGTGTGCGGTTCGAGTCTTCCAATGATCATCACCACGGTCGCCCCAAGCAGGGCCACCGTGGCGGCCTCGATACCCAGCGCCGAGTGCAGCAGGAAGCCAACGAGCGTTCCCGCTACGACGACAAGCACACGAGCGAGCAACCGCGGATCAGTGATGGTCGCGCCCTCGGTCGCTTCCACTGCCGCTTCGCGGCGCTCCTGCGGCACTTCGAGGTGGCCGCGAAAGGCGAAGCGCATGATGACCAGGTAGACCACGAAGATGATCACCGTTACGGGCGCCAGGTTGACCAGGAAATCGACGAAACCGAGTCCAGCAGCCGATCCGATCAGGATGTTCGGCGGATCGCCGATCAGCGTCGCGGTCCCGCCGATGTTCGAGGCAAGGATCTGTGCGATGAGGTAGGGCACCGGCGAAATATCGAGCCGGCGCGACACGGCCAGGACTACCGGCGTGATCAGAACGACGGTGGTGACGTTGTCCAGAAATGCAGACAGAACTGCGGTAACCGTCGCGAGGATCAAGAGCAAACGCAGCGGTTCGCCGTGCGACAGCCGAACCGAGCGTACCGCCAGCCAGTCGAAGAAGCCGGTTCGAGCAAGCGCAGCGGCGATGACCATCATTCCGGCGAGCAGGAAGATGACGTTGAGGTCGATCGCCTCGAATGCCTGGTGCTGGTCCAGGATGCCGAGCAGAACTACGAGTAGCCCGGCAAGGAGCGCGATCAGCGTGCGATCGAACGGCTCAACTGCGATCAGAACATAGGCGACGATGAAGATGATGCCGGCGAGCCAGACATCCATCAGCGGTGTCCCTGTTGGCCGACGTTTTGATGCCCGGGTGGTCTGTCGTCCGGCGCCCTCAGCAACGAAGCCCGTCGCTGGCCGCCACCACCAGCGACGCGGGCAACAAGGCCGACGCGTTCATCGTCTCTACCGAATTCACCGCCGAAGGATACAGATCGCAATCCGCGCCTTCCTGCTAGCTGAAGCGCTCTTCCTTCCACGGGTCGGCGTCGTTGTTGTAGCCGTAGCGCTCCCAGAAGCCAGGCTTGTCGACGGCCGTGAACTGAAGTCCGCGGACCCACTTGGCGCTCTTCCAGAAGTAGCGTTTGGGGACGACGAGCCGGAGGGGATAGCCGTGATCTGGTGTCAGCGGCGCCCCGTCGGCCATGTCCGCCAACAGCACGTCCTCGTCGTCGAGCACTTCGAGCGGCAGGTTGGTTGTATAGCCCTGCTCAGCATGGACAATTACGAAGCGCGCGCTTGGGCGCAGCTGGGCACGCACGAGGACGTCCCGTATCGAGACGCCCTCGAAGTCCATATCGAGCCGAGACCAACGCGTGACGCAATGGATGTCGGTGTGGAGTGACTTGCGCGGCAGGCCCTTGAACTCGTCCCAGCTGAGCTCGAACGGGTTGTCGACCTCGCCCCAAACCTTGAAATCCCACTTCTTGAGGTCCACGCGCGGGACCGATCCGTAATGCAGGACGGGCCATTTCTCTGTGAAGTACTGGCCCGGAGGGATGCGTTTCTTCTGATCCTCGCTGACACTCGGGCGACGGCCCAGAAATCCGCTCATGGCACGAGTGTAGGGAGTGGACGGAACCCAGCCCCGTTGCGCTCCGTCAGGCGGAGATGAAGCAAATCGTTGCGTTGTTGACGCTCGGGGCTCTCCTGGGGGCGTGCGGGTCAACGACCCCGACGTTGAGCCCGACGCTCAGCCCTGTGCCCACATCCAGCCCGGCACTGACTTCCAGCCCGCCACTGACTACCGGCACGACCGCGAACCCCGACCTTCCGACACTGCCGTTGCCGGCCGGCTTCTCGGGCATCCCCGGATCGGGCACTCCCACGGCGACGATCGATGCTCATACGCCGGGCGGATCGGTTCCCGTGGGCGAGCCGCAATCATTCGAGATCGGCCACTGCGGACTCGGCTCGCCGATCGACTTCGATGGCAGCCTGTGGGATCCGACCTTCGGTGACGATGGCTCAGGCGGGCCGCTGACCAACGAGCAGCAGGGCGAGCTGATCAATGCCACCCAGGTCGAGCTGACGATCGTCGATCCCGTCAGGGCCGTGCTGGTAACGCCCGCAGGCGCGCGGGTGCTGCTCGTGCGCCATGATGGACCCCGCGCGTACGCCCTGTGTGACTAACGTGAGTGGCTGAGCATCCAGTTGTAGATGTCGTCCTCGGCTGAACGCTGGTAAGTGCGCGTCCAGGAGTCGTGGCCGGCCTGCGGGTAGACGGTCAGGCGCGCGTCAACGGGGGCAGGACTGGTGCACTCCTGAAGGGCCGTCAACGGAACCGCGTCTCCGTGAACGGGCACGATCTCGTCCTTGCCACCGTGAAACGCCCAGATTGGTGTCTTGCCCAGGTCGCAGCCGAGAGTGTCGAACGCGGCCAGGCCAAAGCCAGCGATCGGCACCGCTGCCGCGATCAGCTCATCGCCGTGCTGCGCCAGGTAATTCCACAGTCCTGTGGCGCCACAGCTCAGGCCGGTCAGGTAGATGCGCTGTGGGTCGACTTTGTACTCCTCAATAGCGAAGCGCACGAACTCGTCGATCTCGCTCGATTCGAAGCACCACGAGTCCTTCGACGGATCCTCCTCGTGCTGCGGCGAGAGAACCACAAACGGCCGATCGTCGGGCCAGCGATCGACTTGAATCAGCTGCGGGATGGCGGCTCCGGTCAGTTTCCCTAGTTGGAAACCAGCGCTGCCGTCGCCGCTCTCGCCCGATCCGTGCAGGAAGACGAGCAACGGACTCGCCGCACCATCAGCGGCGTAGGTCAGGGGCAGGTATTCGAGGAAGCCCAAGGAAGCGCCATCCACCGTTCCGATCGGTCGCGCTTCCTGCCGCTCGCCTGACGACGACGTCAGTGTCGCGGATGTGGCGCCCGGAGTCGCCTGCGGCGCCAGATCAGTCGGCGTCCAGTTCGCCGGCTCAACCAGCCTGAACGGCGCGGCTTGGACCATGGCGGTTTGGAGGGCGATGTCGTCTGCCGGGCAATCGGAGTCGGTAAGGTCGACCGTCATCGTCTCGCCCGATCCGCCGATTTCGTAGGTGACCTGGCATCCGAAGTCCTCGTCGCGCACCACAACGGTCGCGTCGTCGATCTCGGTGAATTTGCCGGTCCAGCCACTGACGCGCACGCCTTCCGCGAGCTCGTCCTGGATCCACTCATCGTTGCCAATGGCGAACTCGAACATCCAGTGGTCGATCTCATCCCAGTCTTCGCGCCACTCGTCCAGGATGCCCTCGTCGAGCTCCGCGCGATCCAGCGCCGCGGCCATGTCGTTCCGGGTCACCGGCGCGGTCGCCCAGATCCCGTCGTATTTGCTGCCACTCGGTGACGCGGTGGCAAGGCTTGGAGATGGTCGCGCGGTCGCATCCGGAGTGGCGGTCGCCTCCGGCATGGCGGTGGGTGTGGCGGCCGGTGTGGCGCTCGGTGCGCCCGAGCAGCCCGCAATCAAGAGCACTGCGCAGATCCCCCACATGCGATGGTTCATGGTCGTCGCCTCCTCCGCAAACCCCATCTGTTAGATGCCGCTCAACGGGCAACTGTTGCAACGGGATTCGAATCAGGCGTCGTCTACCAGCTGGGCCAGCCGACGAGTGATGAAGCGCGCCGCCTCAGCGCTCTTGCCGCCGAGCTTCTGATCGACCTCCTGATCGAGGGCGACAGATAGGTCGGCCAATACCTCATCGATCTCCGGCGTTCGTTGCAGCGCACCTTCAGAAAAGGCAACCTCCAGCCGCGCGACGGCGTCGCGAGCGTTGTCGACGGCGTGACCCTTTCGTGCGAGGATCTCGTTGAACTCGGTCCGCGCCACGTCCGCGGCGCCGCTGGTGCTCGTCAACGGACGAGTGCTTCGTCCGCCTCGCCCAGGGGCAGGTGGCCATAGCGGCGCTCGAGCCACTCGTCGGCGAGGATGCCCATCTGGACCTCGTCGAAGTAGTCCCCCTCGCGTTGGATCGCGTCGCGCAGCTTGCCCTCGATCGAGAAGCCCGCCTTCTCGTACGCGCTGATAGCGCGGCGGTTGTACGAAAAGACTGTCAGGCCAACCCGATGCAGGCCAAGCCGCTCGAAGGCGTGGCCGACCATCAGCTCGGTCGCCTCTGTCCCCAGGCCGCGACCCCACGCGTCGCGCTCGCCGATCGTGATGTGGAACATGACCGAGCCGTTGTCGCCGTCGAGCGCGCTGAACGTGGTGAAGCCGATAAGCCGCCAGGTGGGCAGCTCGACGATCGCGTAGGCGAGGGCGTCCTGGGCGAGCATCCGCGTCTGGAAGAAACGCTCGACCTCGGCCTGCGTCATCGGCCGCGTCTGATAGCGCGTCAGACGGGCGATCTCTGGATCGGCGTACCAGCGCACAACGGCGTCGACGTCGCCCGGTTCGGGCCGGCGCAGAGCAACAAGGCGGCCGACGATCTGCGGCGGATGCCACAGGTCGCGGTCGGGCAACTCGCCGCCAGGCATTCTGCCGCTCATCGGCCGGGATGCTATATCACGGCCCTTGCCGCCTCTAGGGCTACCATCGGCCAACGATGCGACGCTGGAGCGAGGTCGCGGCCCGTATCGCCGCCACGTCCCGGACGACCGAGAAGGTCAGCACGCTGGCCGAATACCTGCGCTCGTTGAACGCGGCCGAGCTGCCGATCGCGGTCACGTACATGACTGGGCGGCCCTTCCCTGAGCGCGACCCGCGCTCGACGGGGATCGGCTGGGCTTCGATCGGCACGGTTGTCGAGGCGACGGTTGGCGCCGCGTCTGGGGCGCTGGGCGCTGCCTACAACCAGTCGTCAGATATTGGACAGGCGGTGGGCGACCTGTTCGCCGAGCACGACCACGTGCCCGTCGGCGAGCTACCGACACTGCCCGAGGTGGACGCTGCGTTTGCCGAGGTCGCCGCCGCGCGCGGCGCGGCGGCGAAAGCAGTGCCGCTCCGCGCTCTGCTCGAGCGCTGCGATCCGCTCACGGCACGCTCGGTGATCAAGGTCCTGAGTGGCGAGCTGCGTATCGGCCTGCGCGAGGGGCATCTCGAAGCGGCCATCGCCAGTGCCTTCGATCGGCAGCTGGCCGATGTGCAATGGACGGGCATGCTCACCGGCGACCTGGGCCAGACGGCCGCACTGGCGCGCGACGACCGCCTGGGCGAGGCCGAGTTGGTTCTCTTCCGGCCACTGAAGTCGATGCTCGCCTCGCCGGTCGCCGATGAGGCGGAGGTGCTCAAGCGGTTGGGCACGCCGGTTTGGGTCGAGGACAAGTACGACGGCATCCGCGCCCAGCTGCACAAGCGCGGCGACGAGGTTCGGCTGTTCAGCCGTGACCTGCACGACGTCAGCGAGGGCTACCCGGAAGTAGTGGCGATCGCCCGGAACCTGCCCTGGGACGGCATCGTCGACGGTGAGCTGCTGGCCTTTCGCGACGGCATGGCGCTGCCGTTCATCCAACTCCAGGCGCGCCTCGGACGCAAGAACCCATCGCCAGAGATGCAGGCCCAGGTCCCGGTCATCTACGTCGGGTTTGACCTCCTTGCGGTCGGGCCGGGCGGCGGTGCACGCGTGGAGCCGTTACTGCGGCTCGGGCTCCGCGAGCGAAGGGAGCGATTGGATGCCCTTGGCCTGCCGCTCGTCCCGGGCATGGCCACGGCCAACCTGTTGACCGCTGCCACCACCGATGAGCTGCAGGGCATCTTCGACGCCGCCCAGCAGCGCGGCAATGAGGGGCTGATGGTCAAGGATCCCGACTCGGCCTACACGCCCGGCCGGCGCGGCTACGGCTGGCTGAAGCTCAAGCGACCGCTCGCGACGCTCGACTGCATCGTCGTCGGCGTCGAGGTCGGCCACGGCAAGCGCCACGGCGTCCTGTCCGACTACACCTTCGCCGTGCTCGACGACCGGCCCGGCGGAGAGGGTCGGCTGGTCACCATCGGCAAGGCATACAGCGGCTTGACCGACGCCGAGATCGCCGAGATGACCAAGTGGTTCGAGGAGCACACCTTGCGCAAGGTCGGACGATTCCACGTGGTCGAGCCAACGATCGTGGTCGAGATCGCCTTCGACGTGATCCATCGATCGAACCGCCACGACTCAGGCTTCGCGCTGCGCTTCCCGCGCATATTCCGCCTGCGCCCGGACAAGGACGTGCGCGAGATCGACACGATAAGCAACGTCGAGACGCTCTACCGACGGCTCGAATCCGGGCGGCGCTTCAGCGTCCAGACGACGACCGGCGCCGCGCCGCCGGCGTGACGACAGACTCGACGCCCGATCCGAAGCTCGCCGGCCTGCGCGAGCTCATCCCCGCCACCGGCGCGGGCATCTACCTCGCCACGGCCGAGCGCGGGCCGCTCCCTGCCGAGACGGCCGCAGCGATGAGCGACGCGGACGACTGGGAGCTGCGCGTCGGTCGAGCCACGGAAGGCCGTGCCGAGGACATGGAGCAGCGCGTCGAAGAGGCGCGCGCCGTTCTGGCGGCACTCCTTGTCGCCGACCCATCCGAGATCGTCCTCTGTCCGGGGGTCGACGCCGCGCTCGACCTCGCGCGACACATCGCACCGGTTGACCGACTTGCGGTGGTCAGCCACGTCGACCCGAACACCGGCGCCCGGGTAACCGTACCCTCGCTCCCAGACGGTGACCAATGGGTGGCGCTCAACGCATCCCTCTCGGCCGGGGCGGTGCCGACGGACGCCAACGCCCTCGGCGCCGACTTCGTCGTCGTGGCCGGCGACAAGTGGCTGCTAGGGCCGGAGGAGACGGCCGCCCTGTGGATCGGGCCGCGGGCGAGGAATCGGGGCCTCGTGGCGGCCTCGTCGGGCATCGGCCGGACGGCGGTTCTCGGGCTGGCCCGCAGTATCGGCTGGCTCGAGATGTACGTCGTCCTCGATTGGGCGTTCGATCGCACATCCAGCCTCGCCCAACGATTGGTTGGCGCTCTCGCCGGCGACGGCATCCAGCTGGTCACGCCGATCGATGCCCTCGCCGCGATCGTCTGCTTCCGAATGACCAACTGGCCGGTCGACCAGGCGCTCGATGAGCTGCGCCGTCGCGTCTTCGCGATCATCGAACCAACGCCGGATCGGGCGTCCATCCGGGCGTCGGTCGCATGGTTCAACACCGAAGAGGAGATCGACCGGTTCGCGGCCGCCGTTCGCGAGATCGCACAACACACGCCGGACTCTCTGCCGCGCCGTCCTCCGTTGATCGTCCGATGAGCGAGCGATCATGGTTCGAGGTCCGCTGGCGGCAGCTGCGCAATCCGCCGCCGCCGGTGCTGCGCGCCGTGCTGGCGAACCTCGCCGTGGCGGTCGTGCTCGGCGTCGCGTTGCTCGCCTACGACCTGCTCTCGGATGGTTCTGCGACGGGCGTCCTCACCGCGTTGTATGTCGTCGTCGTCGTCGTGGCCGGGAGCGTTCTCACCTACCTGTGGGTAGAGCTACCGACCGGCGCCTCGGGCGTCCGGCGAAGATCGGCGTGGGCCGGCGTGCTCGGACTATTCGCTGCAGTGCCGATCGTTTACCTCGTCCTGGTGGTCCTTTTTCAGATCATCAAGCCGATCGTGTCGCCCGGATAGTCGGTGTACGATCAAGCGGCGGGGGAGTAGCTCAGTGGTTAGAGCAGACGGCTTATATCCGTCCGGTCCCTGGTTCGAATCCAGGCTCCCCTACCATTCGCCCTCGTGAACGCCCAAGAAGCAAAACTGCGTGCCCGCGAACAGGTCGAAGGCGCGCGAGACCGTCTCGTCGATCTCAGCCACCGAATCCATGCCAACCCCGAGCTCGCCTACGAGGAGCGCCAGGCAGCGGGATGGCTCGTTGACGAGCTAACCGCGGCGGGTTACGAGGTGGAAGTTCCCGCCGGCGGACTCGAAACGGCGTTCGTCGCCAGCCTCGGTCACGGGCCGCTGAACGTCGCGATCATCGCCGAGTACGACGCGCTGCCTGAGGTTGGCCACGCGTGTGGGCACAACATCATCGCGGCCAGCGCGCTAGGAGCAGCAATTGGCCTGGCTGCGCTCGCCGATGAGCTCGGACTGCGCGTGAGCGTGGTCGGCACGCCCGCCGAAGAGGGTGGCAACGGAAAACAGGCGTTGATCGACGCGGGGGTGTTCGGCCACGAGCATTTCGCGCTGATGGTCCATCCCGGTCCGACGGACGTGGTGATGTCCGAAATCCTCGCCGCACAATCGCTCGAGGTCACCTACATCGGCGTCACCTCGCACGCCGGTGCATTTCCCGAGCGTGGTGTCAACGCCGCCGACGCCATCGTCGTGGCCCAGGTCGCGATAGGGCTGCTACGCCAGAGCCTGGTTGCGAGCGACCGCGTCCACGGCATCGTGACTGTCGGCGGCGAGGCGCAGAACATCATCCCCGGACGCGCCGAGGGAATCTGGATGGTCCGTGCGGCGACGCTGTCCCGTATGGATGTCGTCCTCGAACGCGTCAAGCGCTGTTTCGAAGCCGGCGCGCTGGCAAGCGGTGCAGCCCTTTCGATTACTGAGCGACCGGTCTACGCCGACATGCGCCACGACTCCGACCTGGCGAATCTCTACCGAGTCAACGCCGAGGCCCTGGGGCGACAATTCGGCGGCGCCAGCGACTTCAACCGGTATTCGACCGACATGGGCAACGTCTCGTACGTCGTGCCGTCAATTCACCCGGTGATCGGCATCGATGCCGGCGGCGCTTCCAACCACCAGCCGGAATTCGCGGCAGCGACGGTCAATGCGTCCGCAGACCAAGCAGTGTTCGACGGCTCCCTGGCCCTTGCATGGACCGTAATCGACGCCGCAACAGATCCTCATATCAGGGAGCGGCTGCTCGCGCGCTGAGCCGTGCCTTCGAGGGTCTCTCCGCACTCTCCTCTTGCGCCACCCAGCGACTCATTCGTCCGGCCGCCGCGATGAAACGCCCGGAATGGCTTCGTTCCAGCGGGCAATTGCGTAGCCTGGCAACGCTTTTGACCGTGGAGGCCCAGTATGGGGACTCCGCGGCCGCGATCAGCGTTGCTCGGCGGATGATTGCGCCAGCTGGTGACGCACGCAGGTGGACTAGCTGACGTTTCACCCGGCGCGCAGCACGAGGATGTGCTGGTGCACGATGTTGGGCACGAAGCTGCGTGGATAGCCGTACGGACGTAGCCTCGTTCCCGCCTGGTACCAGACGAGATCGCCCTTGGTCACGAAGCCGACCCGCTCGCTGCGCGCTGCGAGATCCGAGCCGGTGAAGCGGTAGCGGCCGTCCTGGTACGCGTCGCGCACGATGATCGTTGCGTAGCGACCGTCGCGCAGCACGCGACGCAATTGACCGAGCACGGCCTCCATACGATCTAGGTACTCGTCATAGGTCGCGCTGTTAGCGAGGTCGGCAGGGTTCGCGGTGACCATCGCGTAGTCGGTCCGGCGGTTGGAGTGCTGCCTGGCGAGCGGCCCGCCGGCCATCGTCAGCTTCAGCTGCGGGTTGTAGGGCGGATCGGTGGCCACGAAGTCGACCGACCCGTCGGCCAGATCGGCGAGGAGGCGAAGCGCGTCGCCGACGATCATCGCGCTGCCCGACGGCTCGAAGGCCCGAGCACCGCCGGGGTCGGATGTCCCGAGATCGGCCAGCTCCGTCCCATCGAGATTCGCGCGGACAACATCGGCGTAGACATCTGCCCAGCGTTGGTCGATCTCGAAGCCGATTGCCCGGCGCGGCATCCGGCACACCGCTGCGCCGAGAAGCGTGCCGCCCACACCCGCGAAAGGGTCGAGTACGAGCTCTCCGGGTTTGGTGAAGAACTCGATCAGGCGAGCCATCAGCCGCGGCGGCTTGTTGGCGCCGTGCGCCTTCCGCGCCGCGTGACCGAGCTCCGACGGGTAGGCGGTCGTCCAGAGTGACTTGGTGAAGTAGAGCCACTCCTCGCCGCTCAGGACGTTGAGCGCGTTGTCGGGATGCACCGCTCCGTGCGTGATCGACTGCTCAAAACCGTCCCGCACACGTCCAGTATCCATCAGACCACCGCTATGCTTCGGCGCATGGCGTTCATCGGTCGTGAACGCGAGTTGGCCGTATTGGGGTCCGCTCTTCAGCGCGCGGGTGGAGGGGAGCCGACACGGGTGGCCATTGCAGGGCCACTGGGCGTCGGAATCACGCATTTGCTGGACGAGTTGGAAGCCCGGCTTTCTGGTGCGCGCGAGCTGGTCGTCTGTCGTGCTCGGTGCTATGAGCCACTGAGCGGAGTGCCCTACGGCGCCATCGCTGCCGCCCTCGGCGACATCCTCGCCAAGCTCTCGGACGAGCGACTGAAGGTTGTCGTCGGCAACGCCGCGCTGGACATTGGCAGGCTGATCCCAGATCTCTCGCCGCGCCTGGTCGAGCTCGGCGCCGTGAGCGAGCCCACCCTGAGCGCGCCCGACCAACGCGGAGCCCGCGTGCGCGAGAGCTTGCTGGGCACGCTCGTGCGCCTCGCCGGCACGGGCCAGCTGTGCCTCATCGTCGAGGACCTCGAGCACAGCGACCCGGGCACGAGGCTGGTCGTGCAGGACCTGCTGCGCATCAGCCGTCGCCTGCCGCTGACGATCATCGTCGGCTACCACCCCGACAACATGCCGCGCGGCCACCCGACCCAAACGCTCGTTCACGAGATCGACGAAAGTCGCGAGATCGAGCACCTGGCCTTGGAGCCTATGTCGCGCGACGAGCTGTTCGAGCTGGTCGAGAAGCTCGAAGACGAACGGCCCACCCTTGGCTTCATGGCGGCGGTGATGGAGGGTTCGGGCGGCAACCCCCTGATTGCCGGTCAGCTGGTCGAGGCACAGCGGCGTCTGGCCGGCCTGCGGCTGTCCGATCCACTCGACGAGATCATCCAGGCGCGACTGCACCAGCTCGACCGTCAGCAGGGCAGGCTGTTGCGCCTGCTCGCCATCGCTCAGCGTCCCGTCAGCCGCGCCCAGCTGGCCGCGGTCCGTCTGAGCGACGGCCACCTACCGGCCGCCGTGGCCGAACGTTGCGTCGACAGCGGCCTGGCGGTCGAATTCGACCACGGCTTGACCATCGTTCACGAACTGTGCAGCGAGGCCATCGCCCAGGCGACCCTGCCGGCCGAGCGACATGAGCTTCACGGCGCACTTGCCACGCAGGTTGTTTCGGAGCCGGCCGAGGCCGCCTGGCACTGGATGCGGGCACTCAAACCCGAACAGGCAAGAGCCGCGCACCTCGAAGCAGCCGGGCGGTCCGAGCCGATCGAGCCTGGGCCGACCACGCTGATGCATTACTCGGCGGCGCTCGAGCTTGGGTCCGACGAACCCGAGGTCGACCTGCTCGAGGCGGCGGCACGGGCGGCCGATGCGGCTGGCTCGTTCCGGCGCGCCGCGACTTTGACCGAGCAGGCCATCGAGCGTCTTGCCGGCGGACGTGTCGAGCGGTTGCTGAACGCCAAAGGCGGCCACCGCCGCGATGCCGATCGCGAACGAGCGGCGCAGCTGATCGAGCAGCTCGGCCGGCAGCGCCGATCGAGCGGCGACCTGGTCGGCGCGAGGGAGGCGTTCGAGCAGGCAGTTAGCGTCGTTCCTGCGGACGCGCACGCGACGCAGGCCCGAGTGTTAGCCGCTCTCGCCCAGGACCTGATGCTCGAGGGTAACTTCAAGGACAGTGCCACGCGCGCCGAGGAGGCACGGGGCGCGGCGCGCAAGGCCGGCGATCACGGTCTGGCCGAGCTCGCCCACGCGACCGACACACTGGCCGTGGATCTCGGCTATACCGGCGAGATCGATCGCGGCCTGACGCTGCTCGACGAAGCCGCTGCAGCCGCGCGCAGCGTCGGCCGGCTCGACGAGATCATGCGCTGCTACGCCAATCGCACGACTTTGCTCGATCTCGACTCACGCCGCGAGCAGGCACTTGCGGCGGTCAAGGACGGCATCGCCGAGGCGAACCGGAACGGCCTCGGCCTGACGTACGGCGCGTTCCTGCGCGGCAACGCGGCCGACATCCTGTTCCAGCTCGGTCGGTGGGAAGAGGCCGAGGCCGAGTGCCGTGTAGCGCTCGAGTTCGCGCCGGCGGGCGTGGCTTGGTTCAGCCCGATCCTCTACCTGGGCCTGGTGCTGGTCGAGTCGCGTGCCGACGACGAAGCGGCACGCCTGGTCGGCCAGACGCTGCTCCAGCTCGAGACCGTCCCCGCTGGGCAGTGGTCGTCGCTCGTGCTGCGCACGGCCGTCAGCCTCGCGCTGTGGCGCGGCGATCTGGCCGACGCGATGAGTGCCGCCGAACAGGGCTGGGCGCGCGTACGAGAGACGAACGATCCGAGCCAGATCGCCAGCTCGGCGGCCACGATCCTCGAGGCGTGTGCGGCGGCAGCTGAGCGTGGCCGACTGCGCCGAGACTGGTCCGCGGTCGCTGCCGCCGGTGCCCTCGCCGGCGATGTGCTGCCGGTCGCTACCGAGCAGCTCAAGCGCATTCAGCTGCCGCCGACTGTGGGCACGAGACGAGAGGCCGAGCTGTACCTCGCCACCGCTCGCGCGCACAGCGACCGCGTGCGAGGCAAGGCCACGCCTGAGGCATGGGCTGAGCTCGCCGCGGCGTGGGCCAAGATCCCGGTCCCGTACCAGGTGGCCAAGGCGCGCTGGTGGCAGGCCCGGGCCGCGCTGCCGACTCGTGCTCGACGCGCCGAGGCTCGACGCGCCCTCATCGAGGCCTGGAAGGTCGCAGTGGCGCTACCTGCACGGCCGCTCCAGCGTGCACTGCGCGAGCTCGCCGATCGCGGCCGGATCACGCTGCCAGAGAAGAGCGTGGTGGTGATTCAGATCGAGACCGACCGTGAGCTGGTGGCCGTTGGTCCCGGCCAGCCGATCGGCAGCGCGAGGAGCATCGCTGCTCTGGTGGGTGGCAATCAACCCGCCGGCGTGACGCGCTTCGGGCTTAGCCCGCGCGAGAACGCCGTTTTGCTCGTGCTGGCCCAAGGTCGGACGAATTGGGAGATCGCAGAGCGCCTGTTCATCAGCGAGCGAACCGTGGCCGTTCATGTCCGGCGCATCCTGTCCAAGCTTGGCGTCAGCGGTCGCGTCGAGGCCGCCGGTCTTGCCATCCGACTCGGTCTCGTACCTGACGACCCGCGCGTCCCGACCGGCGCCGCAGAACGGCGTCCCTGACGACGTTCTGGGCTTTCCGCAAGAATGCGAACATGCAGCTGACGAAAAATGCGCCGCGTGCCGTTATGACGCGCCGATTGATCTCCGGCCTCGGCCTTTCATTGGTCCTGGTCGCCTGTGCCTCCGGCGGGAGCGCCGGCTGGACTTACGCGCCCCTCGGCCCAACGCCCGGGCCGACCAGTTCGGCCGAGCCGACCGAGGCACCTTCGCCGGGCGGTTCGCCGGGGCTCGTGCTCCAGGTCGAGACGCCCGAGTCGGACCCTCTCGCCTACGTGCCCAACCCGCTCGAGGCACCCGCGGCCACAGTCGTACAGGTCGATTACAACAACGACACCGTTCTTGAGCACAACATCGAATTCTTCGATGGACCAGACAACAGCGCACCGTTGCTCGGCGCTACGGCACGAGTGACGGGGCCCGACGCGCTCGAATCGGTCACCTTCACGACCCCTGACGAGCCGGGCGACTACTACTTCTGGTGCATCGTCCACACGACAACGATGGAGGGCACACTGACCGTCACGCCGTAGCACGGTCGGGTCGCGGATCGTCATCTCGTCGTAGACTTTCCGCCTGCACTCCCGCGTCGCGCCCAGGTAGCGGGAACAATCACCGGCATCGGCCAGTCTTTGGCCTGCCGAGATCCGCTTACTCGCTAGGGGCTGACCAGAGCACTCATGTCGAACAATCCATCGCCCGCGCTCGCCGCACTGCTGTCATTCCTCTTCCCGGGGCTCGGCCAGCTGTACGCAGGCGACGCGCGCAAGGCCGTGCTGTGGGCGCTACCCATGCTCGGTTTCATCCTTGCCGCTCTATGGCTCGTGTTCGGCGGTGTCGGCGCGATCACCGGATTGGTCAGTAGTCCCGAAAAGCGCCTCGCCCTGTTGATCGTCAATGTGGCCTTCTTCCTGTACCACATCGCGGCCATGATCAACGCCTACGACATGGCCAAGCAGGAGCGCGCGAGCAGCTTCGGCCGATCAGGCGGTGCCGCGCCGATCATTCTGGCCGGCCTGATTGCCCTGGCGATGATCATTCATGGCGTGCCCGAGGTGTGGGGCATAGACATCAATAACCGCTTCGGCCAGCTGTTTCCTGATGGCAACCCGGGCGACGTGATCCCGAGTTTCAATCCAGGTCCGACGCGCTCGCCCACGCCACTCCCGTCGGTTTCGCCGAGCAGTGGCCCGACTACCAGTCCAACCACCGGCACCGGCTCACCGGATCCAACCGGATCAGGTAGTCCGGGCCCGAGTGAATCGCCCCGTGCCTGTCCGCCCATTGATCTCGGCGCTTGGCCGATGGCCGAGGACGGTCGAGTGAACCTGCTCCTCGTCGGCTCGGACTCCCGCTCTGACGACGGCGTCAGCTCAGCATCCATCCGGACCGACTCAATGCTCCTGCTGAGCATCGACATCGCCACCTGCAAGTCGGCCATGTTCAGCTTCCCGCGCAACATGGAGCAGCCCAGCGAGCTGTCGCGCTATCCGAGCTGGCTGCGCATCCCGCAGGAGAACGGTGTGGGCTACCAGGGCTACCTGTTCGGCCTGTGGCAAAAGGCAGCCACCACACCGGCCGAGTTTCCGGGCTCGGAAGGCATTGGCCCCGAGTGCGCCCAGCAGTTCGACTGCGCACGTGGCTGGCGCGCGCTGACGTATGCCATCCAGAGCATGGCCGGCGTGCAGGTCGACGGCATCGTTTCGGTCAACCTGAAGGGCTTCGTCGACGTCGTCAACAACCTGCCCGAGGGCGGCATCTGGATGGATATCCCGTCGCCGCTCTTCGATGACGAGTACTACAACTCGCAGCAGCAGAAGATGCTGATCGACTTCGAGGCCGGGTGCCAGTTCCTGAACGGTGAGGAGGCGCTCGCCTACGCCCGATCGCGACACCAGGACTCGGACTATCAGCGCTCGCGTCGGCAGCAGTACGTCCTGGCGCAGGTTCGCAAACAGCTCGACCCGGTCGCGTTGCTGCCGCACATCCCGACGCTCCTGACCGTCGCCCAAGAAAACCTGTTCATGACCATCGACGACTCGGACATCCCGTTCCTGGCCCAGGTGGCGTCGCGCATCGACTCGGAGCGGATCTATCGCTACGACTTCGCGCCGGCCAAGCTGGTCCGGCTCGAGAGCCCGGAAGGCATGGTCGACAAGGTGCAGAACATCTTTTCGGAGCCAGAGCCGGCGCCGACCACGCGACCAAACCAGGAGCCCTGCCCGCCGCGCAACTAGCGCGGCAGCTCGATCAGGCTTTGATCAGGCCGCGCCGCCGAAGATCGGCGGATAGCGTGCGGAATGTGGTCACGGTCTGTGCTCCGGCGTCGGTCAGCTGGCGCGCTGACGCCGCGCCGTATGCAACCCCGATGGCGATCATTCCGGCCGCCCGCGCGGCAAGCATGTCCCACGTCGCATCGCCTACGTAGCCGCATTCGGCCGGTTTGATCGACAGCCGCTCGGCGGCCAGCAGGAGCACGTCCGGCGCCGGCTTGGCGTGCTTGACGTGCGTCCCGTCGACGATGACCGGCGGCTTCCTGAGGTGCAGCGCCTTGACCGAGGTCACGACCTGCTCGCGCCGGCTCGACGTGGCGATCGCCCACGGCAAACCACTCTCGGTCAGCGCGTCCAGCAACGCTCGGACGCCGGGCAGCGGCCGTGGCTCGGTGTTGAGGTTGTCGTAGATCTCTCCCGAGCGGCGGTCGAATTGCTCCTCCTCGTCGGCCGTCAGCTCTCTGTCCGCTGCCGCGCTGACCTCACGGGCGAGCTTCTTGCCGTCGGCACCGATCATTGGTGCGACGAATTCACGATCCGCCGGGATGCCTGCCTCTTCGAAGGTCGCCAGCCAGGACGCGATGCGCGTCTCGACCGTGTCGACGAGTGTGCCGTCGAGGTCGAAGATGATTGCCCGCGGGCCGGGCAGGTCCGCGAGTCTGATCAGTCTCTGCCGCGCATGAAGATGATGGCCACCACGCCGCCGATCGCGATCGCAGCGAGCGCCAGGGCAAGGATGATGTCGTTGTTGCTCGACGTCGGATTGGTTGGCCCAGGCGTGCTCGTCGGAGCGGGCGAGGCCGTGGCGGTCGGCGCTTGGCTGGCTGTCGGAGCCGATGGAGCCGTCGCCGACGGCGCCTCGCTCGCGGGCTCGGTTGGCACTGGCGTTGGCTCGGGAGTTGACGCTGCCGCCCCGACGCTGAAGGTGATCGTGCCGCGCTCGGTGTGGCCGTCGTCGGATATGGCCGTCCAGCGCGCTGCGTAATCACCTGGCTCGAGCTCGGGTAGCTCCGCCGTCAGGACTGCTGCGTCGTCGGGATCGGTCCCACCGGTGGCGACCTCCTCGCCGGCCGAGTTGCGAACCACGACGCCGCTGTCTTCCAGCAGCTCCTCGGTGAACGTGGCCGTGAAGGTGTAGCCACCATCTGTCTGGATCGTGCCGCCATCGGGCGGATCAGATTCGACCAGCTCGGCGTGACCGAGGACCGGAACCGCGATCGCCAGGATGATCAGGCAAGCGAGCGAAATTGCCGCGAGGAAGCGCGAAATCATGGCGTCGATGCTAGTTGAACTGCCAGATCCTGCGGTTCGACGACCGGCGCCTGGCAAGCAAAGTTGCGGCACACGTAGGCCGTCGCACGGCCTTCGCGCAAAGGCCGATCGTTGAGCAGCGGAACGGCCGTGCCACTGGCCGAGCCGGCGGCGACGACCGCCAACGGGCGGTACGCCTGGCGGACGATTGCCAGCAGCGCCTGAAGGTCGGCGCTCGGAATATCGCCGATGAGAGCGACCTCTATGGTGTCACCAACGGCGAACGCCGCAGCATTCAGCCACTGAGCGAAGGCTGTCGGGTATCGCTGCGCCGGCGCAGCGACCTGGGCCAGCGCAGCCTCGGCCGACGACCGATACGTGCCTTCGCCGGTCAGCGCGGACAGTCGCAACAACACGAGCGCGGCCATCGCTCCGCCCGACGGAACGGCGTTGTCCTGCAACCCTTTCGGTCGCGCGATCAATGCCTCGTGATCGTCGGCCGTGTCGTAGAAACCGCCGGCCGGGTCGGCGAAATGGGCGAGCGTCCGGTCGGCAAGCTCGCGCGCGGCCACGAACCAGCGCTCATCAAAGGTGGCCTCGTACAGCGCCAGCAGCCCGTCGGCGAGGTGGCTGTAGTCCTCGAGCGTGCCGGCGTGCAGCGCGCGGCCGTCCTTCCAGCTTCGACGGAGGCGGCCGTCGGCGTCGCGCAGCTCGTTCAGGATGAGGTCGGCCGCGCGCTCGGCGACGACCGCCAGCTGCGGCTCGCCGAAGGCAGCCGCGGCGTCAGCGAAAGCGCCGATTGCCAGGCCGTTCCACGCTGTCAGCACCTTGTCGTCGCGGGCCGGCTGAGGCCGCTGTTGGCGGACCTCGTGCAGCTGCTGTCGCGCGCCACTCAGCAACGCGTAATCGACATCAGCGACACGCGACAGGATGCTGTGAGCTTCCCAGTTCCCCTCGCTCGTCACTCCGTAAGCGCGATTGAAGCCGGCCGCATCCTCGCCGAGCACGGACTCGATCTCGGATTCAGCCCACACGTACGTCGCGCCCTCGACGCCGTCGGTGTCGGCGTCGAGGCTCGAGGCGAAGCCGCCATCCTCGGTGAGCAGCTCGCGCTCCATGAACGCGAGCGTCTCCTCAGCCACTTCCCGATATCGCGCATCGCCCGTGACCTGCCAGGCATGAACGTAGACGCGCGCCAGCTGGGCGTTGTCGTAGAGCATCTTCTCGAAGTGCGGGACGAGCCAGATCGAGTCGGTCGCGTAGCGCGCGAAGCCGCCACCGAGATGGTCGTAGATGCCGCCCGCGGCCATCGCGTCGAGGCTGTGCCGGGCAATCGCCATCGATCTTTCGTCGCCGGTCATGAGGTGATGGCGAAGCAGGAACTCGATCGTCATCGGCTGCGGAAATTTCGGCGCTCGGCCCCAGCCGCCGTTGCGCTCGTCGAAACCGCGCTCCACGCCAAGCAGTGCGGTCTCAAGGAGCCGTTCGCCGAGCGCGGGCACGCCTGCGGCGCCACCAGGGCTCGCTGCACCAGCTGCTGCTCGCGTCTGTTCCGTGATCGAGTCGGCCAGTGCCGTTCCGACCTGCTCGATCTCGGCGCGCCGCTCGCGCCACGCGGCCCTGACGCCGTCGATCACCTGGCGGAAGGAGGGCAGGCCGTGGCGCGGCACGTCGGGGAAATAGGTGCCGCCGTAGAACGGCTTTCCATCCGGCGTCAGGAAGACGCTCATTGGCCAGCCACCCTGACCGGTCATGCGCTGGACCGCGTCCATGTAGATCGAGTCGAGGTCGGGCCGCTCCTCGCGGTCGACCTTTATCGGCACGAACGACTCGTTCAGCGCCTGAGCGGTCGACTCGTTCTCGAACGACTCGCGTTCCATCACGTGGCACCAATGGCACGCCGCGTAGCCGATCGACAGAAAGATCGGCTTGTCCTCGACGCGCGCCAGCGCCAGCGCCTCTTCGCCCCACGGGTACCAATCGACCGGGTTGTGGGCGTGCTGGAGCAGGTAGGGGCTGGTCTCGCCGGCGAGCCGGTTGCCGGATCGGCGAGTTTCTGATTCCACGGACTGATCGTAGCCGGTGCGCCGTGTCACGCCCGATAGTGACACCACGTCGAGTGGCGGTATAGTGCCCGCGTGGACAATCAGGAGCTCGTTGCGCAGCTGGCCAAGCTTGGCCTGACGAGCTATGAGGCCAAGGCGTACCTGACGCTGATCCGACGCGACTCGTTCACGGCAGCACAGGTTGCGCGTCAATCGGGTCTGCCACGTCAGCGCATCTACGACGTCCTGGGAAGTCTCGTACAGAAGGGACTCGCCGCCGCTCGGCCGGGCACGGTAGTCAAGTACGCGGCGACACCGCCTGAGCTCGCGATCGAGCAGCTGCTCGCGGCGCACCGCGAAGAGCTGTCGCGCATGGAGCGCAACGCGCGGCTGATGATCGAGGATCTGACGCCTGCCTTCGCCGCCGGCCAGGAGCACACCGATCCGCTCGAGTACATCGAGGTGCTGCGCGACCGCCGTGCGATCAACGAGCGCTTCGCCGAGCTGCAGGCCGGGGTCAAGAAGGAAATCCTCGTCTTCACCAAGCCGCCCTACGCGACGCCGCCACAAGAGAACGTCGAGGGGCTCGAAGTGACCCAGTCACACGAGGCCCGATCGCTGTATGAGTATTCGATCTTTGATGATCCGGCTGTCATGCGCGGCGTTCAGCGTTTCGTCGACGCCGGGGAGGACGCACGCTTCGTGCCGAGCCTGCCGCTCAAGCTGGTCATCATCGACGAGACGATCGTGATGTTCGGCATGGAGGATCCGGTTGCCGGAAGCTCGGACCTGACCATCGTCGTGGTCGAGCACCAATCGCTGGCGAAAGTGCTCAAGACCGCCTTCGACGCCATCTGGCAGAACGGCCAGACCTTCGACCAGGCGTACGACCTGCTCGTGACGAGGGCCGCCCAGCCCGCCTGATGACCCGCTGGTCTCTCGCGGTGCCGTTTGTCATGTTTCTGCAATCTGACACCTTGTGCGTGGTGAGGGCATGGGGAGGGACTGGTACAACTGTTCGTGGTGTCGTCACGAACTACGTGTCGTCAAGGACAGCCAGCGAGGTCCCGTCCCCGATGACTACCCGTCGCTCGTGACAGCCGAATAGCAAACTCGCTGACTGCGGCATCGCCCGTCAGAGCTCGACCCATCGGGGGGAGCAGTCAGCAACCACAAACGCGGTCGGCAAGGACGGGTGCCGATCGAGGTGTAAGCGGCTCCCGAGATGACCGGGCTCGGGAGCCGCTTCATTCCTGCGCGAGTGCAGGTTCCGTACGATTGACGGCATGTCCCACTCCACGGCCGGTCTGATCCTCGCTGCCGGACGGTCGACCCGCTTTGGCGCCAACAAGCTGCTCGCGGACGTGGATGGACGGCCGATGCTCCAGCACGTGGTCGACTTTGCCGCGGCGTTCGGGCTCGACCCGGTGGTGGTGGTCGTTGGTCCCGATCACGCGGCGGTCGCCGCAGGGCTGACCTGGCGCGCCGAGGAAATTGTGGTCAATCCCGAACCCGAGCGGGGTCTGTCGAGCTCGGTTCGGCTGGGTTTGGCGGCACTCGTGTCCAGCGATGCCACGCGCGCCCTCGTGCTTCTCGGCGATCAGCCTTTCCTTACCTCCGCCCAAACACGCCGGATCCTCGCCGCTCAGACCGACGCGGCCGGACCGATCCTTGTGCCGCGTTACGAGGGGCGGCCGGGCAATCCCGTTCTCCTGGAGCGCTCGGCCTGGCCGCTGGCAGAGTCACTCATCGGCGATCGAGGCATGGTCCAGGTCATCAACGCCCACCCGACGCTGGTGCGCTACGTCGACCTGCCCGGCGCGAACCCGGACATCGACACGGCCGATGATCTGGCCGCGCTGACTAGCGGCGTAGGACGAGGCCGATCCGACCGTATGGCGGGCGAGGATCGCAGTAGACCTTGAGGCGCTCGTCCTCTTCGCTCGTCACGGCGAGATCCCACAACCGGTTCTGGGACTCGAACGAGACCTCGGCCAGCTGTGGCCAGCGCTCGAGCATTGTCACACCGATCTCGTTGACCAGATGTTGGATCGAGAGGCTCACGAAGCCATGGAAGACGGCCGCGGCAAGATCGGCGACCTGCTCGCCGGACACGTACTCGGCGTGGTCGGATGCGACGCCGGTCGCGCGGCTGCCGTAGCGCCAGCCGATGTCCATGTGGATGTAAAGCGGCCGGTCGCGTCGCTCGGGCAGCGTCGTGTACTCGTCGCGGGCGAAGTCGGCGAACGCCGAGCCGGTGACCTTCATCAGCTGCAGGCCCTGCCGTCCCGCCGCCAGGTCGGTCACCTCGATGCTTCCGTCAGCCGAACGCCCCAGCTCGAGCTGCGCGTTCGAACGATCGCCGTGCTGGCGCGCGAAAAGAACCTCGCTCGACTCGAAGCCGTCGCCGTCGGCCGCCGGCACGAGGGCCGGCTCGAAGGGAATCTCGACGCCGTTGACCCGCAGCCGCTCCATGTGCGGGTACGTTTCCAGGAACCGGCGGCCGATGAACAGCAGCCATTCCTCGAGGGTGGCACCCGTGAACGTGAGCGACTCACGGTGGATGAAGTTCTTCATCGTGTCGGTGGCGACCACCAGCCGGTTGTCACCCTCGGTGTACGCGGCCATGAACGCCGTCCCGAGCACCTGGACCTCGATCGCGGCAGCGAGGAGCGTGTTCGATCGACCACTAAAGCTCGACTCGGGGATCGGCGTGATGTCGGTCAGCGGCGAGGCATAGGTGCGATAGGCGGCGACATCAGCCTTGCCGTAGTAGATCTCGGCCTTCATCGACCCTCCTTAAGTTGCGCTCATCACCTTTGGCAGGCGGCTAAATCCGATTGCAATCACGTCCTCGAGCCCGCGTTGTTTCTCGGCATCTCGCGGCGACAGGTCCGGCGTTTCCAGGATCGCTTCCATGACGTCGGCGACCTGGGCTCGCGAGCGACCGTTGACGAAGACCACGAAGCGAAACCCATAGCGGTCCTCGTAGGCTTCGTTAAGCCTGTCCAGCCGTGCCTGCAGCTCGGCCGTGCCGGAATCGCTGCCGTAGCCCTGTTCGGCGTACGAGAGCACAGATACAGAACCGGCGGCGGCGCCGATCCGCGGATGAGCGTCGAGCAGCTCGATCTGCTCGTCCTCGGGCATCGCCAACGCGATCCGCTGCGCTTCGTCGAACAGCTCCTCCCACGACGGTGCCGAAAGATCCGACAGACGGCTCACGAAGCGTGGCGCGTTCTCGAACAGCTCGCCCAGTGCCCCAGCCGATGGCCGCATCAGCTGCCGCGATAGGTTGCCAGCGAGTACGGCGCCAGGAGCAGCGGCACGTGGTAGCTGCGACTCACATCGGCAACCACAAAATTGATCGCCGCCCGGCGGAAGAACGGGCCGTCCACGGTGAATTCGAGCTGGTACTCACCCACGGTGAGTGGCTCGTCGAGCACGCGCCAGATGCGGCCGTCGGCGTCGGTCGTGCCGCCGCCGACCTGCTCAGAAGCTCTTTCGGTAACACGAAACAGACGGATCTCGATGCCCGGAGCCGGTTGCCCGCGTCCGGTGTCCAGCACGTGTGTCGAGATGGTCGGAGTGTCCTCCATCGGCCTCCCTCACGCCCGGCGTGGGCTACGCTTGCCGCCATGGGCGATCTAAGCATCCGCGTCGGTGACCTGAACTTTAGCGCTCGCTGGGAGCCCGAAGCACCGCTCACGATCGAAGCGATCCGGGGCATGCTCCCGCTGCGTTCGAAGCTCATTCATTGCAAGTGGAGCGGCGAGGGCTGCTGGATCCCGTTCGGCGACGAGAAGCTGCCGGTCGGCTACGAGAACCACACTTCGCACCCGGCGCCGGGCGAGATCATCGTCTACACGGGGGACATATCCGAGGGCGAGATCCTGATCGCCTACGGCGCGTGCGACTTCTCGTCCAAGCTCGGCCAGTTGGCCGGCAATCAGTTCGCGACGATCACCGACGGACGCGAGCAGCTCAAGGAGATGGGCCGCCGCGCGCTGTGGGAAGGCGCCCAGGACATAGTCATCGAGGAACGGCCCTAACCGGTCACGGTGCCGTTGCTCGACCTTCGCCCATGATCATCCGCGAGCTTGTGCCGGCGGATCGGCCCAGGCTTAGGGTGTCGTTGACGACGAGCTGGGGCTCTACGCGAGTGGCACGCCTTCGCGAGCTGCTGGACATCACGGACCTCGATGGCCTCGTGGCGGTCGAAGACGAGGAGTGGTTCGGCTACGCCAGCTATCAGATCGACCGAGGAAGCATGGAGATCGCCGTCCTCGAGAGTTTCCGACCCAATCGCGGCATCGCCAGTGCTCTGGTCGCGAGCTGCGTTGCTGTCGCTCTGAAGTGGCCGCTCGAACGAGTCTGGTTGATCACCACCAACGACAACCTGCACGCGCTGCGCTTCTACCAACGGCGCGGTTTCGTCCTCGTCGCACTTCATCGCGGCAACGCAACCTGGGCGCGCCAGCACTTGAAGTCGGAACTCCCGGTGCTGGGTCTGGACGACATTCCCATCCGCGACGAGCTAGAGCTAGAGCTGCCACGTGCCGCGTGGCCCGAATTCGTCGCCCGCTACGGCGTGCCGATGTCCATCAGTGGGCCGGGCATGGGACGGCCTCGGTGACTGAATTGGCGACTGATGACGGCTGGCGACTCGCGGTCAATCGCACCGCGGCGCTGCCGCCGATGGCATGGCTGCTGCGCGCCTCGAGCGACGGATCAGACACGCCTGAGCCCACGGTGACGTGCGGCGAGCTGGTCGCCTCGAACTCGCTCGTCGGGCTGCTCATGGCGGCCGACCTGGAGCTGGATCGCGAAGTCGACTATCCGGCTCGATTCGGCAAGTCGGGCGAGGACGTCATGCGCTTCTCCGTCCCGACGACCAGCCTGGCGATCGAGGTCGTCGGGTTCGACGGCATTCGTTGAATACCGAGCTGATCGTCCGCGGCGGCACGGTGGTTACGTCGACCGGCAGCCGGGTCGCGGACGTGGCCGTTGCCGGTGGGCGCATCGTGGCCGTCCAGGATCGGCTGCCGCAGCCGGCAGAGGCGTACGAGATCGATGCCAGTGGCCTGCTCGTCCTGCCCGGTGTCGTAGACGTTCATACGCACACGCGCGTCGCGAGTGAGAGCGAGCCGGACCGCTTCTTCCAGGACTCGGTCGCCGCGGCTCACGGCGGCACTACGACGTTCCTGTCGTTCAACAATCCCGGCACAGGCTCCGAACAGACGGGCTCGTTGCTGACCGACATCACGGCCTGGCGCGGGCAGACGGAGGCCGATTCGGCGATCGACTATGGGCTTAGCCTGGTCATGCAGCCTACGCACCACGACCTGCCCCGCGAGATACCGATCGCGATCGGCGAAGGTGTGCCGACGTTCAAGGCATTCATGGTCTACGACTTCGCACTCTCGGACGCCCAGCTGCAGGCGGCACTCGGGGCCACGGCCAAGCATCCCGGGCTGATCAACATCCACTGCGAGGATCGCGCCGAGCTCGAGGCAAATACGGCCCAGCTGCTCGGCGAGGGGCACTCCCAGCCGCGCTACCACGCCCAATCGCGTCCGCCGTACGTCGAGTCGCACGGAACGCACAAGGCGATCGAGATGGCCCGTGCCGCCGGCGCGCCGATGTATGCCGTGCACATGTCCTGCGCGGCCGCGCTAGCCGAGCTGCGCAGCGCTCGCGAGGCGGGCGAACCGGTGTTTGCCGAGACGTGTCCGCACTTCCTGGCGCTCGACGAATCGCGCTACGCCACACCGGACGACGAGTGTGCCCGCTACGTGATCTCGCCGCCGCTGCGCTCGCCTGTCGACCGCCAGGCATTGTGGAGCGCCCTCGCCGACGGGACGCTCGCGCAGGTTGCCACTGATCACGTGCCCGATCGCCTCGGCGTCGAGAAGCGCCTCGTCGGCCAGCCGTTCCCCGAGATCAGCAATGGCGCGCCGGGAATCGAGACGCTGCTTGCCGTGGTCTACAGCCAGGGCGTGGCCCGCGGGCGACTATCGATCGAGCGCATGGTCGACGTGCTGTCGAGCACGCCCGCGCGCCTGTTCGGGCTGATTGCCAAGGGCTCGATCGAACCGGGCAAGGACGCCGACATCGTGCTGTTCGACCCAACCGAGCGGCGCACGATCAAAGCGGCCGAGTTGCATCACACCAGCGACTACACGCCGTTCGAGGGAATGGAAGCAGCAGGTTACGTGCGGTCAGTGCTGGTGCGCGGCGAGTTCGTGATCCGCGACGGCCACTTCGTCGGCCGTCGCGGCTTCGGCAAGTTTCAGGAGCGCCAGCTGACCTGGCGCTGACGTCAGGCGATCGGTCGCTCGATAAGCGTCTGGACCTGATCGGCCGGAACATCGGGCGGCGTCAGGTAAATCTCGCGCGGCGGCCCGGTGGCGACGATCCCGTTCGTGCGCAGGAAGATCTCGAGCTTCTCGTACGTCGCGCCGAGACTGTCATAGGGTCCGACGTGGAGCACGGACACGACACGTGTCGCCGGCAGCTCCATGTACTTGATGTCGCCGGATGGAGTAATTGGCTCGGCGATTGGGGCGCACACGTCCATGTGCCACTCGACGCCCGGAATCGACTGATCGCCAAAGATGACGAACGGCGGCCCAGCCGGCGCCACTCCCGCGTGCTCGATGCGTGCGTACAGCGCCTCGTACGCGCGGCCGAACACGTCGGGTAGCTGCGCCGCCGGGACAACATGATGCTGATAAACGACGAGTTTGGCGGGTAAATCGTCAATCGACGGCTCGATCGACGTCAGTGGCGGAGCAACCATGGCCACCTCCTGTGAGCGATGCGCATGCGCGCCTCACAATTCTTGACGCGCCGTGCCATAGCGGCGAGTGCCAAAGGTCGTGATCGGTCAGTCGAGACGTTCGTACGCCGGCAGGGTCAGGAACTCGGCGAACTCATCGGAAAGGGTCAGCTGCTCGAAAAGCTCTGATGCCTCGGCGTCGTGCGTGCGCCACTTGTCGATCTCTTCGCGAACGCGCTGGGCGGTGAAGCGGCCGTTCTGGACCCATTGCCAGACCTGCGAGCGGGAGATCTCGGCCGTCGCCGCGTCTTCCATCAAGTTGTCGATCGCCGCCGCTCCCGTCCCGTCGAGCCAAGCGGCGATGTAGCGGATGCCGACCGAGACGTTGGTAGCCAGGCCGGCTTCGGTGATCTCGCCGCCGGGCACCAGGAAGTCGGTCAACTGCTCGGCGGTGACAAGCACGTCGTCGCGTTGGCGATCCTTTTGGTTGGGCCTGTCGCCGAGCACTCGTTCGAAGACCGACATCGCCACTGGAACCAGATCGGGGTGAGCGACCCACGTGCCGTCGAAGCCGTCGCCGGCCTCGCGCTCCTTGTCCTCGGTCACCCTGGCCAGCGCGTTGGCGGTCACGTCCGGCTCGCGCCGGTTGGGAATGAACGCGCTCATGCCGCCCATCGCGTGCGCGCCGCGACGGTGGCACGTCTTGACCAGCAGCTGCGAGTAGGCGCGCATGAACGGCACGGCCATGGTCACCTGCGCGCGGTCCGGCAGCGCCCAACCCGGTCGTGCCGCGAATGCCTTGATGACGCTGAAGATGTAATCCCAGCGGCCGGCGTTGAGACCGGCGGCGTGCTCGCGCAGCTCGTACAGGATCTCGTCCATCTCGAACGCCGCCCAGATCGTCTCGATCAACACCGTCGCGCGGATCGAGCCACGAGGAACGCCGACGACGTCCTGGGCCCACACGAACACGTCGTTCCACAGCCGCGCCTCGCGGTGGCCCTGCAGCTTGGGCAGGTAGTAGTAGGGCCCCGAAATTCGGCGCAGCGACTCGGCGCCGTTGTGGAACAGGTACAGCCCGAAGTCGAACAGCGAGCCCGACATCGGTTGGCCGTCGACCTCGGCGTGACGCTCCACGAGGTGCCAGCCACGGGGACGGACGACGAGCGTCGCTACGTCATCGTTCAGTCGGTATTGCTTGCCTTCCGGTGAGGTGAACTCGAGCTCGCCGCGGACCGCGTCGATGAGCGCCGCCTGGCCCTCGACCACATTCGCCCAGGTTGGCGAGAGGGAGTCCTCGAAGTCGGCCATGAACACCCGGGCGCCCGAATTGAGCGCGTTGATCGTCATCTTCGGGTCGGCCGGACCGGTGATCTCGACGCGCCGGTCGTTGAGGTCATCTGGCGCCGGCGCGACCGACCAATCCGACTCGCGCACGCTCGCCGTCTCGGCCAGGAAGTCGAGCTTCTCGCCGGCGGCCAGTCGCGCCGCGCGATGGCGCCGCTCGGCCAGAACCTCCTGGCGGCGCGGCTCGAACTCACGATGCAGTCGAGCCAGAAATTCGAGCGCATCGGGGGTCAGGACCCGATCGCGCCCGGGAGCGGGGTCGGACGCGATGATCAGGTCGGCGGCTCGATCGGGCATTCGCAATCGACGTCAGTGACGGTGTAGATGAAGCCGGTGGTGATGTTCGACGTGGCCGGCGTCTGGGGCCCCCATGCGAGCTGAACCAGGTAGCCGCCATCGGTCGCGATCCAGGCGTCGCCGCCCATTTGCTCGGGCGTCAGCTCGGTCGTCTCGGTTATCTGCTCGAGGTCGGCTTCCGACAGTCGGTAATGCATGGTCTCGATGGTGTTGACGACCTCGGTCCCGACCGGCTCGAACTGGAAGTCGTTGTCTGACCGCCGATTGAGCGAGCCCGGCAAGGTAGTACGGCTCGTACTGCTCGATCAGGTTCTCGGCCTCGGCTGCCTCGACTTGGGTGAACGTGCCGGTCCCGACGTCGAACCAGATGTCGTCGCCGATGCGGATGTACTGGAACGGATCGTCGCCGATGGCCTGAACGTGCGCGGCCTTCACGGCGCGCTCAGGCTGCGTCCGCTCGGTGCCCGTGATAGTCGTGCGCTGGCCGGTCTCGAGACCCATCGTGATCGTGCTCACATCGAAGGTCCACGACTCCTTCGCCTGGAGTGCCGCGACGGCGGCGCCGACGGCCTCGGCGTCGATGGCATCTCCGGTCACGACCGGCGGCGTACCGTGCCCCGAGGAAGCTGCCGATGTCGCCGGTGATTGGCTCGTGGTCGAGCCGCCGCCGCACGCGGCAAGGATCGCGATCAGGACGAGGAAAGCGGTCACTCTTGCCAGCACGGCTCGTTCCTCCACGAGGCTAGGCCCCCGGGTCACAGTCAACGATAACCGGCTGAGCCGCCTCCACGGTCATTGCCAACCACCGGCATCGCGCAACAGCCGGTGGAGCACGCGCGCCGCGACGATGCGGCGGTAATCGGCGGTCGAGCGCACGTCGTCGATCGGCTTGATCTCCTGGGCCAAAACTGCCGCAGCATGGTCGGCAACCTCTCGCCTCGCGGCCGCGCCCTCGAGCACGCGCTCGGTCTCGAGCGCCCTGACCGGCGTCGCCGCGATGGAGCCGAGACCGAGACGGACGTCGCGCCACACGCCGCCATCCTCGCGCCACGACAGAGCCATCACGACCTTCGAGATCGCCTGGGCGCGACGCGTTCCGACCTTGCGGAAGACGATCTGACGACCGCGCAGCAACGGGATTCGGATGCGCAGCAGCAGCTCGTCTGGCCGGCGCGCCGTCTGACGATAGGCCGGCCAAAAGTCTGCCGCCGGAACGACGCGCTCGCCACCGGCACTGCCCAGCGCGAGCTGGGCGTCAGCGGCCAGCAGCACGGGCAGCGAATCACCCGCCGGCGAGGCATTGATCACGTTGCCGCCCAACGTTGCCCGGTTCTGAATCTGGGCGGCACCGATAGTCGCCGCTGCGGCCACCAGCGCCGGCAGGTGCTCCTGGCACAGTTCGGAGCGACGGATGTCGCGTGAAGGTCGCCAGCGCGCCTATCCCCAGCGCACCGTCGTCGAGCGCGATCGAACGCAGCTCGCCGAGTCGCCACAGATCGAGCACCCGCTCGGGCGGCGGGCCGATCTCGCCCGTGATCTGGACCATGAGGTCCGTGCCGCCGGCAATCGGCCGCCAGGCGTTGCCAGCGGCCAGCGTTGCGTAGGCCTCGTCGAGCGACTCGGGAGAGCTGACGGGCGGCTCGACGGGCATCTCAGCTGGCCTGGTCGGTTGGAGGCGGGGCCGGCGATGCAGCCGCGGCGATGGCGTCGATGATCTTGGTGTAGCCCGTGCAGCGGCAGAGATTGCCGGCGATCGCCGCGCGGATGTCGTCATCGACCGGCGCTCCGCCGTCGTCGATGAACGCTTTGCCGGCCATCAGCATGCCCGGCGTGCATATCCCGCATTGGGCGCCGCCGTGCTCCAGGAATGCTTGCTGCAGCCGATCGAGGCTGCCCTGCGGGGAGAGCCCCTCGACCGTGGTGACACTCGAGCCCTCGACCTGGCAGACCGGCACGAGACAGCTGTCGACCACCAGACCGTCGATGATGACCGAGCAGGCGCCGCACTCGCCTTCGCCGCAGCCCTCCTTGGTGCCGGTCAGCGCGAGGTCCTCGCGCAGCGCGTCGAGCAATCGGCGCATGCCCGGGACCTCGAGCTCGACGGGCGCACCGTTGACGCTGAAGCGGTAGCTCACCGGTCGCGGCTCGTTTTGTCGCTCATTCGTTGTACGGGCCGCGCATCGGCTGAGCATCGGTTGGTGCGTCCGGGCGCGGGTCGAGCCCTTCGTCGGGCGTGCCCGCATCCTCGGCTGACGGCGCCTCGGCGCCCGACCGTGGCGCAACCGTGCTGATGCCGGGCAGCGGCGGTGGCTTGATGCCGTGGAGCTCGGCAAGGATGCGCTCGGGCGTCGCCGGCAGATCATGGATCCAGACGCCCGTCGCATCGTGGATCGCCGCCACCACGGCCGCGGCGGGAACGTCCATCGGCAGCTCGCCGACGCCCTTCGCTCCGTGCGGCGCGCCGGAGAACGGGTTCTCGACCAGGATCGACTCGATCCGCGGCGCGTCGAGCGAGGTCGGGATCAGGTACGTCGCGAGGCGATCGTTGAGGTAACGCCCATCGGCCAGCTTGATCTCCTCGATCGTGGCGTAACCCACTGCCTGCAAAGTGCCACCTTCGACCTGTCCCTCGGCCAGCACCGGGTGAATAGCCTTGCCGATGTCATCGGCAGACACCACGCTGCGCGTCGTGACCTCGCCCGTGTCCAGATCGACGTCAACCTCGGCCACCGCACAGGCCCAGCCGTACGCCGGATATGCGTCGCCGCGATACGTCTCGTCGTCGAAGACCACGTTCGGATACGCCTCGAACTGCTCGTCGATGCGCAGTTCGCCTCGCTCACGCGCGAAGGCCTGGTAAGACTCCGCGAACGGTGCTCCGGTTGCCGCCTCGACCTGCTCGCGCATCTTGCGCGCGGCCTTGATCACCAGGCCGCCGACGACCATCGCCGTCCGCGAGGCGACAGTGGGGCCGCTGTCGGGAACGATCGAGGTGTCCTGGGGCGCCATCCCGACGGCCTCGACAGGCAGGCCCAGCTGTTCCGCGGCGAGCTGCGGAAAGATCGTCTTGGTGCCCTGGCCCATCTCGGTCGACGCGGTCAGCACCTGGATCTCGCCAGCGGAGGTCAGCTCGAGGCTGGCAACGCTGGCCAGCTTGACCTCGCCCGATCCGGTAAAGCCCGCCCCGTGCCACGCCAGCGCGAGTCCGATGCCCCGCGCGCTGCGCACGTCTGCTGAGGAGGTGACCGACGAACCGCCCGACTTGCCCGTCTGGCCCCTGCGCTCCCGAACGCTCGCCGTTTGCGCCCTGATGCGCTCGAACTCGGCCGCCTCGGCTGCGCGCTCGAGCACCTCTTCGCCGGCCACGCTCTCGCGCAGGATCTGGCCACTCGGCGTCTCGTCGCCGAGGCGGTAAACCCAGCGCCGCCGAAGATCGAGAGGCGAGACGCCGAGTGCGTCGGCAACTCGGTTGACCTGCATCTCGGCGGCGAACTCGGTCTGCGGTGCGCCGAAGCCGCGAAATGCGCCGTTGGGTGGCGTGTTGGTGGCCACCGCACGGCCGTGGATGCGCACGTTGGGGCACGCATAGGGCCCGCCGGCATGAAGCGTGCCGCGCGACAGGACAACCGGAGTGAGAGTCGAGTAGGCGCCACCGTCCATGATCACTTCGATGTCCTGGGCGACCAGGGTGCCGTCGCGCAACACGCCGGTGCGGTACCTGACGATCGCCGGGTGACGCTTGGTCGTCGCGGCGAGGTCCTCGTGCCGGTCGTAGATCATGCGCACCGGCTTGCCGACACGCAACGCCAGCAACCCGGCGTGGATGGCGATGATCGACGGATACTCCTCCTTGCCGCCGAAGCCGCCGCCGGTCTCGGCTTGGACGACGACCGCCTGATCGCCGCTCAACCCGAGCGCGCGCCTCATCGCCTTGTGGATGTAGTACGGGCACTGCAGTGAGCCGTGGACGGTCACGCCGCCGTCCGGCCGCGGCACGGCGATCATCGCGTTGTTCTCGATGTACAGCTGCTCCTGGTGGCCGACTCGATACGTCCCCTCGATCACCAACTCGGCCTGCGCGAAGCCGGCGTCGACATCGCCCTTGTTCATCGCGAAGTGGGCGAACTCCTGGGTCGCCTCGAGCGGATCGAAGACCGCCGGCAGCGGCGCGGTGCGCAGCGTCACGCGTGCCTTCGCCTCGCGCAGCGTCTCTCGATCGGGCGCGGCAATCAACGCCACCGGCTCTGAGTGGTGGCGTATCTCGTCCTCGACGAGCACCGGCTGGTCGTCGGTGATGAGACTGACCAGGTTCTCGCCGGGAATGTCCTTCGCGGTCAGAAAAACGACGCGCGACCAATCGAACGACGGGTCGAGGTCGATCCCGAGGAGCCGTGCGCGGGCGTCGGCCGAGCGGATCGTGTGGCCGTACCAGGCACCGGGAAAGACGAGGTCGTCGGTGTACATGGCCGTGCCGTTCAGCTTTGCCGGCCCCTCCCGGCGGAGCGGCCATGCGCGCGCTCGGCCGAGTCCGGTTTCGCCCGTCTCCGGCGCCCGAAGCGGAGCGAGCGGCGCCTCAGGTTGTGGTGCGGTTCGCGGCGGTCGGGTGGTGATGGTCATCGACCGCGATGGTACGGCCGTGTTCGACGGAAATCCACGCTCAGGTCGGTGTAACTTTGGCTGGTCGCACGGTCGACGCGAGAGGGAGAGGCGCTGAATGGATTGGGTACTCGCGATCCTGCTGTTTCTGCACGTCGCTGGAGCGATCATTGCGTTCGGGCCGCTCTTCGCCTTCATGTTCCTTGGCCCGATGGCTCGACGCGAGCCGATGCACGTCAACTTCGCTGTTCGGTTCCAATCCCGAGTTTCAAGGCGACTCGTCCTGCCGCTGGCGGTCTTTCAGGGCATCACCGGGCTGCTGATCGTGTGGCGGACGCAGATCAACATCCTGACCACGCCGTGGCTGCTCGTGGCGATCGTCCTCTACATCATCGCCTTGACGATTGCCTTCGCCGTCCTCATCCCGACGGCCAACAAGCTCATCGAGGCAACGTCCGCACCGCCTCCTCAGCCTGCTGCTGGAGCGCCACCGCCAACCGGCCCGCCGCCGCACATCGCGGCGCTTGTTAGACGCGCCAGGATGTTCAGCATGATCAACGCCACGCTGATCGTCATCATCGTGTTCCTGATGGTCACCAAGCCGTTCTGAGCGTGAAGCCGCGATCCGCGGCCGCGACGAGCTCGATCCGATTGCCGAACGGATCTAAGGCGTAGAAGCGCCCCACGGCGAGCCCGCTGTCGTCATCGATGACGGCGACGCCGTGAGCGAGGAGCTCCTCACGGCAGGACTCCAGGTCGTCGACCAGCAGCGCGATGTGCGACTTGCGTGCCGGCCGGAATTCAGCCTCGACACCGAGGTGAAGGTGCACGCCATCACCAACCAGCCACAGCCCGCCGCGGCCGTTCAGCGCCGGTGGCATTGGAACCTCGCGCAACCCGAGCAGTGCCACGTAGAAGCGGCGCGCCTCTTCCTCGCCGCCGGGCGGGATCGAGATCTGGACATGGTCCAGGCCCGTGACCAGACTGGCCATCAGCGTCGGATCACCATTCCCGGCAATGCGCCCGTATGAGCGCCGTCGTCGACGACGAGAACACCATTCACGATCACGTGCTCGATCCCGTCCGGATAGCAGCGCGGCTCGTCGTACGTGGCATTCGAGGCGACCGTCTGCGGGTCGAAGACGACGATGTCGGCGCGATAGCCATCGGCTAGTCGTCCTCGATCCGTCAGGCCCAGCCGGGCCGACGGCGCCGAGGTCATCTTGCGCACCGCCTCCTCGAGGCCGAGCAGCTGCCGCTGGCGAACGAACTCGCCCAGCACGCGCGGGTATGAGCCGTACGTCCGAGGCGACGGCTTGGCACCAATGAATGTCGAGTCGGTCCCGAACATGCCCACCGGGTGGACCACGAAATGGTGCATCGTCTCGGTCCACGGCCCGCTGGTCACCTGGTTGACGCGAAGGTCCTCGGCGAGCAGCAGGTCGCACATCGCGTCGACCGCGTCGACCCCTCGCTCGCTCATCACGTCGGCCAGCGTCCGGCCCTCCCAGCGCAGGTTCTCCGGCCGCGCGAAGTAGCCCAGCCGCACGTCGGCCCAGCCGGCGGGCGAGGTGTACGCAGCGCCGCGCGCGCGAAGCTCCGTTCTCAACCGCTCGCGCGCGGCGCCCTCTGCGAGCCGCTCCTTGAGCGGCCCAGGTCCACCCTCCTGGACCCAGAGCGGCAGCTGAATGAGCAGTCGGGTCGACGCCCATTCGTAGGGATACATATCAAAGGTGACGTCGAGGCCCTCGGCACGCGCGTCGTCGACGAGTGCAAGCAACTGCTCGGGCCTGCCCGGGTGCGTCTGGCGGTGATAGAAGTGAGTGATGTGAACCGGGCCTTCGCCGCGTCGGCCGATCTCGATCGCCTCACGAAACGGATCGAGGTAGCGGTCGCCGAGCTGGTAGCGAACGTGGGTGTGGTAGAAGCCGCCTTCGTGTGCCGCCTCGGCCGTCAGCGAGGCCAGCTCATGGGTTGTCGCGTAGGCACCCGGCGGGTAGTCGAGCCCGCTCGATATGCCCAGGGCGCCGGCGGACATGGCGTCGCGCAGCATCGCCTTCATGTCGAGGATGGCGGAATTCATCAGCGGGCACGTCGTTCCAGCCCAACCGGCTGATGCGCAGCGCGCTGTTGCCGATCAGCAGGCCGACGTTGACCGCCACCTTGCCGTCGAATCGATCCAGGTAGCTCACGACCGAATCCCAGTCGGCACCGATATCCGGTGCGCCGTCGAGGCCGGCGTTCATGCGGATCATCGCGTCGAGATCGGTCTGCGAGGGGAGTGGCGAGTAGGACAGCCCGTCGACGCCGAAAACCTCGGTAGTAACGCCCTGGCGCACCTTCGGCTCGTGGCGCGGATCGGCCAGCATCATCAGGCCGGAGTGCGAGTGCAGGTCGATGAAGCCAGGCGCGACCACCTTGCCCGTGGCGTCGATCGTCCGACCGGCGGCCGGTCGGGTGGACCCGTCGCCGACGATCCGGAGACGGTCGCCGGTGACCGCCACATCGGCGGTGAATCCAGGCGAGCCGGTGCCGTCGATGAGAGTGCCATTGATGATCAGCAGCTCGCAGGTGTCCATCGCGGGCAAGCCTAGCGATCCGTCCTACAATCCACCGACTGCTGTCCCACGGCGGTCAATCCGCCAACTCATCGGAGGATCCAGTGACTCGAATTCATCGCGCCCTGATGGCCGGCGCGCTTCTGCTCGTCGTTGCGTGTGGCGGTGGCCAGCCCACGACGGCGCCCACGGCACAGCCCACCAGCGCGTCGACCGCCACCCCGGGCGCAACGCTGACGGCCGCGACGCCAACAGATGCTGCCACTCCGACGGCCGAGATCACCGCGTCCGTCGCGCCAAATGCCACAAGCGGCGCGAGCCTCGATCCGAGCCAGAGCGACGCGGGCATCGCGGCCCGGGTAACGATCGTCAACGACACTCGTCTCGGCGGCCGCGATGGCACGCACGACATCTACGCCGTTGCCGATGACGGCAGCGAGTGCTCGGGCTCATTCGACGAGCCCGACTTCGTCGTCGTCGCGTGGTACGACGACGCTCCGGACGGCATGATCCACCGCTTCGGAATCGGCGTTGGCGCCGACGACATCCCAACAGCGGACGGCACCACTGCCGATGTCACCGACGGCGGGGTCAGCTTCGACTTCGTCTCCCCCACGGGCTTCGGGACGACTTACTCCGGCAACTCGACGGTCGAAAATGAGGGTACGTCGACGATCGACATCACTCGCTCAGGCTCAACCCTTACGTTCGACTTCGAGGGTGTTACCTACGACAACGCGAATTTCGCCGGCCAGTTTGTTTGCACTGACGCTTGAGCGTCACGGGCTGAGGTTCAGGCGGGCAGCAACCGCCCGCGCACCCAGGCACCGTTGATCATGTCCGGCCGACCGCGGAAGATCAGCCGGCTGACTATGTCGGCCGGATCGTCGAGCGGCTGATCGCCGATCGGCGCGGTCACGTCGGGGTCGACACAGACCAGGTCGGCATCCTTGCCGGCCTCGATCGACCCGATCTGCTTTTCGAGGCCCAACGCTCGCGCGCCCTCCAGCGTGCCCATGCGCAGCCAATCGAGCGGCATCAGCGGCGCTCGCTGCTCGTCGAGCATCGTTCGCGCGCCGCTTTGCGTGTAGGCGCCGGCGCGCATGACGGAGAAGAGGCTGAGATCCGGCCCGCCGGCGACGTCGCTGCCCAGGCCGATCACGACGCCCGCTTCGAGGTAGCGCGCGAGTGGCATCACGCCGCTGGCCAGGAACAGGTTCGATGAAGGGCAATGGGCGATGCGCGTGCCAGTCTCGGCCAAACGCGCCACCTCGCGATCGGACAGCCGCACCGCATGGGCCATGATCGAGCGTGGGCCGAGGCCGCCGGCCGTGTCGTAAACGTCGGTGTAGTCGCGCAATTCCGGGAAGAGCCGCGCAACTTCCTCGATCTCGCCGCGATCCTCGGCGAGGTGCGTCTGCCAGTACGTGCCCGTCGCACTCGCCAGTGCCGCTGATTCGCGCATCATGTCGGCCGTGCACGAAACGGCGAAGCGCGGCGTCACGGCATAGCGCAAGCGGCCACCATCTCGGCCGTGCCATCGTTCGATCAGCCGCTGCGACTGGATGAGGCTGACCTCGAGCACCCGGGCGTCGCTGACCGACTCGTCGTAGCGCAGCCGATCCATCATCACCTTGCCTATGACCACGCGCAGGCCATGTTCCTCGGCCGCCGCGAACGACGCATCTAGGCTGTCCTCGTAGACAGCGCCGTAGAGCACGGCGGTCGTGGTGCCGGCTGCGGCGAAGGCCCGGAACGCCGCCGGCGCGACCCGTTCGGCGGTCGCGACGTCGAACTCGCGTTCCAACGGGAAGATGTAGCGTTCGAGCCACGGCAGCAGCTCCGTGCCAGCGCCGAGTCCTGCGTTGGGCAGCTGGGGCAGGTGAGCGTGAAGATCGATAAGCCCGGGCATCGACCAGCCGTGGCCGCACGTCGACCACGTCTTCGCCGTCGTGTTGAACGTCGAACGATCCGACGTTGGTGATCAGGCCATGCTCTGAGACCTCGATCAGCCCGTCGGCCAGGAAGCGCGTGCCACCTTGGTCCAGCGGCGTGAGCACACGCGCCCTGAACCGGAAGGGCGGCGCAATCGGCAGTGGCGGACTCACCGCGGCATCTTACGAGCGCGAGTTCCGGCCACGACCTCACGCCACGTCTTGAGCCTGCCTGAGAAGCGCCCGCGCCGGATCGAACTCCGACGGCACGCCGGCCCGGCCGAGCATCTGGTCGACCATCAGCCGCGCAGAGGCCGGGCCGGTCGAGATGCCCCACGGACCGTGTCCAGCGCACACGAACAGGCCTTCAGTGCCGGGTACTGAGCCGATCAGCGGCCGGCCATCGAACGACAGCGGCCGCGCGCACGCCCGCACACTGACCTGGCGAGCGTCGCCGAGAGCGGGCACGAACCGCGCCGCGCGCTCGAGGATCGTTGGCGCGACCGCGTCTGGGTCCGGCCGCGTCTTGGCGAAGATCGACCCGACGCTCGTGCCGCTTCCAGTGCTCACCAGGCTGAACAGCCGCTCGGCGCCACTATCGCCACCATCGATGCCGAGCTCCTCGATCACGTGGAGCGGCGGATCGGCCAGCTCGACGCCGACGACGACGCCCCATAGCGACTGAATCGGCGGCGACTCGATCCATGGAGCGAGGAGCTCGCTCGTCCACGGCCCCGCGGCCAGCAGAACCTGCCGTGCCGAAACGGTCCGCGTGCCGACCGCGACGCCGGTCACGCGACCGCCGCCATCTAACAGCGGTCGCGCCTCGACCGTCGTCTCGATTCTGGCTCCGGCACGAACGGCGCGCTCCGCAAACGAAAGCGTCGCTGCGGCAGGTGCGACCGGAAAGCCCGTCTCGAGCCGGCACGCGCCAAGGTCAGCCGCCAGATGAGGCTCAGTCTGTCGCAGGTCCGCCGCCGCGATCACCTCCGGCCGCAGATCGGGCGTCGTGCGCCGGATTTCTTCGCCGACTGCCTCTAACGCTGAGTGATCGGGGCAAACGATGAGCAGGCCGGCGGCTCGATCGGCCAGTGCAAAGCCTGGGTCCACCGCTGTCAGCTCGCGGTAAAGATCGAGAGTCTCGACGTAGAGCTCGCCGAGTGGCGCGTCGAGCGGCCGCTGGATGGCGCCTGAGTTGCGTCCCGACGCGCCGGCCGCGACCTCGTCGCGCTCGAGCAAGATGACAGATGCGCCTGCCTCGGCGAAGAAGGCGGCCGCGCTGGTGCCGATGATTCCACCGCCGACGATGACGACGTCCGGAGCACTCATCGACCGCACAGCCGCGCAGCGTGGGTTCCGAGCCGAGTCGCGCTAGACTCCAGCCAAGACGGGCATATCAGACGAGGAGTTGCCGTGGAACTGCTGGATCGGATCGATGCGTTGATCGACGGTCGCCATCTGCTCACCCACCCCTTCTACACCAAGTGGGCCGAGGGCACGCTGCCGCGCGAAGCGCTGCAGGAGTATGCCCGCCAGTACTACGCGTTTGAGTCGGCCATGCCGCGCTTCCTGTCGGCAATCCACTCGCGCACCGAGAGCGCCGAGGTGCGCCAGCACCTGCTCGACAACCTGTGGGACGAGGAGCACGGCCGCGACAACCACGCCGAGCTGTGGCTCCGCTTTGCCGAGGGCATCGGCGTCGATCGCGACGAAATTCGCTCGGCCCAGCCGAACGAGGCAACGAGCGCTCTGGTCGACACCTACCGGGAGCTCAGCAGCCAGGGATCCGTCGCCGAGGGAGTGGCCGCGCTTTATGCCTACGAGCGCCAGGTTCCGCAGGTTGCCGGCTCGAAGATCGACGGACTCAAGCGCCACTACGAGCTGGACGACAAGCGCGCACTGGCATTCTTCATTGTCCACGGTGAGATGGACATCGAGCACTCGGACGCCGAGCGCGAGGTGCTCGGTCGGCTGGCCGTGGATGCCGATCCGCAGCCGATCGAGGCGGCAACCACCCGTGCCCTCGAGGCGTGGTGGAACTTCCTCACCGCCGTCGACCAGCCCGCCGCGGTCGCCGCGGCCTGAACCTCAGCTAAACGAAACAGCCGGGCTCAACTGCCCGGCTGCAAAGTGGACGACGAGCGGACGGGTCATCTGAACCTTTCGGCTCTGGCTGGGGCGCTGCCATGGCCCGCCGTCCACCAGAGGCATGATCTACGACCCGTCAATAGGCGTTTGCTGTGAGGCGGGCCGCGTTAGCAACCTGAAACGCGCTCCAGCCGATGACCACCGGTGATGTGGTCAACAACTCCTCTGTGCAGCTCGGCCTGGTGCTGCTACTCGTATTGCTCGGGCTGCTCGTGCTGTGGCTGACCTGGACGTTGGTCAGCAGCATCTGATCCGCCACGGCCCCCGTCGGCCCTCTCTGCTCCTAGCTGCCGTGGCGATAGCGCTGGGCCGCCTCGGCTCGATTGCGCACGCCGAGCTTGTGCAGGATGTTGCTGACGTGCGTTTCGACGGTGCGCGGTGAGATGGTCAGTGCGTTGGCGATCTCGCGATCGGTCAGGCCGTCGGCGAGCATCGCCAGGACGTCGTTCTCGCGCGGGCTGAGACCCATCAGCTCGCCTTCGATGCCGGACACGTTGCGCCCGCGCCGCGCAGCGTCGGCGAAGTACCGCAGGGCCGTGGCGGCAAAGCGGCGCGACATCGCCAGCTCGCCGCGCTGCGTGCCGCGCAGTGAGCGCAGAAGTGCCTCGGGGCTGAGGTCCTTGGTCAGGTAGCCCGCCGCGCCACGCGCGACGGCCTCGAGCAGGTCGCGCTCGGAGCTCGACACGGTCAGCATCACGATCTTGGTTTGTGGCAGGCGCGGCCCGAGCTCCTGGACGAGCTGGATGCCGTTCATGCCGGGCAGGTCGATGTCGAGCAGCAGCACGTCCGGTTTCAGCACCGGTGCCAGGGCGAGCGCCTCCTGCGCGTTGGCCGCCTCGCCGACCAGCTCCACGTCGGGGGCACTGATCGCCTGGCGCACGGCCGATCGAACCAGCGCGTGGTCGTCGACCAGCATCACCCGCAGCTTGCCATCGAGCTCGCTCACGACGATTGGCCTTTCATGTCGGCACAGTACTCTCGTGGATCGGCACCGACAGGTGGACGGACGTGCCCCCGCTCGGCTCCGAGATGACGCGCAGGTCGCCGCCCATCAGCCGCGCACGTTCTTTCATGCCCTGGACCCCAAGGCCATCGCCACTCGTCTCCTCCGGTCGGAAGCCGCGTCCATTGTCGACGATGTTGAGCACGAACAAGCCGTCATCTACCTGTGCGCTGACGCGCACCACTGTGGCGTCCGCATGCTTGCCGACATTTGTCAGTGCTTCCTGCAGCACCCGCAGCATCTCGACCTGGGTGCGTGGCGGAAGCGCGGTCGGCAGGTCGGCGGCGGAATAGTCGGTCCGAACGCCGGATCGGCCGGCGAAATCCTCGACGACGCGCGCGATGTGCTCGTCCAGTCCCCGTTCGCGATCGTCGCCGACACGCATCGTCAGCACGGCCTGCCTGGCCTCGGAGATTGCCGAGTCGAGAGCCTGGGTCACCTCGCCGGCCAGCGGCAGCTGCTCCTCAGGTACGAATGCCAACAGCCGTTCGTGCTTGAGCTTGGCAAACCACAGGTCCTGGGCGAGACCGTCGTGCAGCTCGCGCGCGAGCCTGGTGCGCTCTTCGAGCGTGGCGCGCTCGGCCTCTGACAGCCGCATCCGGTCGAGCGCGGCGTAGGCGCTGCGCAGCGCGCGCAGGTCGGAGCGCGACTCCGCGTTGATGCCCAGCAAGAGCACCACGAACGCCGCCAGGCGGAGCCCTTCGCTCGTCGTGACGAGGCCACCGTAGACGCCGGGATAGAAGTAGAAATGGATCTCGGCGAACGCACCCATCAGCATCGCCACGGCGAGGTAGCCGTCGAAGATCGGACCGTCGCGCAGGTATGAGCGCCGATAGAAGAGCGCACCTGCCAGGAACGCGATTGTGCTCACACCCTGGATAAGCAGTGCGATGTTGGTGACTTCGAGTGGCCCGGAAAAACGCGGCTCTTCGCCAAGCTGCTGAACCGCCTCGGGGGTGACGTACGCGGGCAGCAGGTCGTACAGGGCCGGCAGCTGTTCGCGGATCACGTAGCCACCGAGCATGAAGACCGTAATCAGCACGACTGGCACGAGCAGCGTGCGACGCACTCGCGGCTGTCGATGGACGAGATTGATTGCCGCCGCTCCACCGATCAGCAGGATCAGCCCGGTGGCCAGGCGCGAGATGGCGGCGACGAAGATCGGCAGCTGCTCTGGCTCGGCGCCAAGAGAGAGTCCGAATAAGCCCTCCACCTTGAATACGACGACGACGACGTTGAGCAGCGCCACCCATGCGACGAGGAGGAAGGCGCTGCTCTGGAACAGGCCGGCTAGGCGGCCCGACTCGCGGTAGCGGGCGAGGGACAGGGCGGCCAGGCTGCCCGCAGCCAGGGCGGTGAGCGAGTTGATCGATACGTCCGCCGAGCGATCGAGCAGTGCGAAGCTGAGTGATGGGTCGTACACGAACGCGGCGGTAACGCCGAGCAATGCGAGCGCCGTGACCACGAGGATGAGATCCAGCCGGCGCACTGCGAGCCGGTCGCGTCTGTCGCGCAACCGTTCCATCTGCCGATGATAGGTCTGCCAGCGTGCTACGCCGCTCAAGAAACCCCCTCCGGGAAAAGGCCCGGATAAAAAGACTAGAGCCGGACCGCGCCCCAGCGCCGATCCGGCTCCCGTCATCGCTCGTCCGCACACCCCGCCGTGTAAGGGTGGCGACTGAGCTGCAATGTTGTGGTCTTGACCGCGGCCAGCCACTGGCTGCGACAACGCATACGATGCGGCATACGGGTCGGCGCGAATATCCGAGGAGTTACGGAATTGAGTACGGAGCCTGCACTCCGTACTCGCGCCAGCGGTCGGGTCCGATTGTCGGATCGGGAGACGTGCGCGCTGTGCAGCGATCCTGGTGACGGGGTGTTGGTACGTGCGCGCGATGAGGCCTGACCAGAAGGCTCCCGAGTGGCAGGTCTGGCTTGCTCTGGGCATCGTCTACGTCGTCTGGGGATCGACCTACCTCGCCATCCGCGTGCTGGTCCAGACGATGCCGCCGCTCCTGTCGGCGGGCGTTCGGCACGTCGTCGCGGCGGCAATCATCTTTGCCCTGCTGGCACTCACGCGAGGCTCGGGCGCACTTCGCCTGACCCGCGCGGAATGGCTGGGCGGCGGACTGGTCGGCCTCCTTCTGCTGCTGGGCGGAAACGGCCTGGTGATGCTCGGTGAGCGCGACGTGCCCAGCGGGCTGGCGGCGCTGATCGTCGCCGTCGTGCCGCTGTGGGTCGTGATCCTGCGCCGCATCTTCGGCGAGCGAATCGCGCTGGGCACGATCATCGGCGTGGTCGTCGGCCTTTCTGGAGTGGCCGTGCTGATCATCCCGGAAGGCATCAGCGGCGAAGTCAAGCTGCTGGGCATGCTGATGATCGTCGGATCGTCAGTCAGCTGGGCGATCGGTACCTATTTCTCGAAGCTCGTCACCCTGCCGCGCGATCCACTCGCGTCGACCGGCGCCCAGATGATCGTCGGCGGTGGCAGCCTGCTCATCGTTGGCCTCCTGACCGGCGAGCAGAACGCGTACCGCGTCGAGGATTTCAGCGGCCCATCGCTGCTGGCCCTGGCCTACTTGATCGTATTCGGCAGCGTCATCGCCTACACGGCCTACACGTGGTCATTGCAGCACGCACCGGTATCGCGCGTGGCGACGTACGCGTACGTAAATCCGGTCGTCGCGGTCACCCTCGGTGCGCTGCTGCTCAACGAGCCGGTCCACCTGACGATGCTCGTCGGCGCGGCGATGATCATCGTCTCGGTCGCGCTGGTGGTGCGCACCGAGTCTCGGCCACCGGCGCCGACCGGCGCTCTTGATGCGCCGCCGCTGACCCCGCCCGAGGATCAGGTCGGTCGCAAGGATCAGGCCGGTCGCAAAGATCAGGCCGGTGGGGATCCGGAGACGGGCGCCGTCAGTCGCCCGGCTTGAGGTCGGACAGCAGCAGCGCCAGCTCTCGTGCGTTGGTCGATCCGTAGTTGGCGTAGCAGTTGTTCATCAGCACATGCAGATCGCGCGTCTGTTTCGCCGCGTCACGAAGTCGTGGCGCCCATTCGCCCAGCTCTTCTCGGTCGTACAGGTAACGGAAGCGCTCGGCGGGCGTGACGTCGCGCGCCTCCCAGGTTTCGGCGCGGCGACCGTGGAAGCGCATCACGGCAAGGTCGGGTGACGTCACCGCGACGAGCGGCGGCACGCTGCTCTTGAAGCCCTGCGGCTCGTCGACCATCACGAACGGCAGCTGGTTTTCCTCCAGGAAGCGCATCGTTCGATCGACGTTCTTCTCGTTGAACCAGCTTGCGTTGCGCAGTTCGACGGCGAAAGGGTGGCCGCCGAGCAGCTCGCGCGCCTCGAGGATCTCGGCCCGGCTCTGGCTGATGGGGAAGAACCAGCGCGGGTACTGAAGCAGGATCGAACCGAGCTGACCGGCCTCGCGGAGCGGCTCTAGCCCGTCCATGAACATCTTCCACACCTCGTCACGCAGCTCGCGTGGCAGGTCGCGCGCGTAGATCCGCCGCTTCTCTGCGAGCTCGCCCGGCAGTGCCTCACGGATCACCTTCGGCAGCCGCTTGACCTCCGTTGGCTGACCGGTCATCAGCGCGTGAGCCTTGACGTCGAAGATGAAGTCGGGTGGCGTCCGATCGCGCCAAAGCTCGGCTGTCCGCCGCGCAGGTAGCGCGTAGTACGTCGCATCGATCTCGACCAGCGGGAACTGGCTGGCGTAGTACTGCAGCCGTTCCTCGGCACTGTCGGCCCCGCTCGGGTAGAACACCGTGCCCGCGGTCATGGTTGGATCGGTCCACGACGCGGTGCCGATCCGTACCGTCGCGTCCTGTCTCAGCTCAATCGGTTGGGCCGCCGCGGAAAGGACTTCTGCCGCCCGGCCGCCCGCGATGTCCGACCCAGGATCGTGCGGGTTCGCGCTTGGGTCGGCCCTGGTTGTGGCCGCCGCTCGGGCAGGACGTCGTTTCGGGTCGCTCATGGCTCGACTGCTTGTGCCTCCCATCGACGGTCGCGCGCTCGAGCGGCGACCAGCAGACCACACGGGACCATCGGCCGAACCGAATGGTAAGGGCGTTGCCTTCCGTCACACACAGTCGCGCCCCGAGCATGGCCAGGCAATCGTCGCGTCCGCCCCAGGCGCAGAGAGGGAGTTATTTCCGGCAATGTCTGTTTCCGTTCGCCCGCTCGCATCTTTCGCTCCTCGCGCCAGGCGACCCGAGCGGCCAGCGCCCCAGCGCCGTCGCCCGATCCGCCGCCTGACCGGAGTGGCATTGGCATTCGCAGTCGCTTTCCCGATCGCCCTGCCGGCGCTTGCCTCAACCGAGCAGGCCACGCCGTCACAGAGCGGGGCTGGCGCGACCACGGGCGCCATCCTGGTCAAGTTTCGTTCGGACACGCCGGCCTATGAGCGAAGTCGCGCGCTGATGGCCGCCGGCGTGAGCCAGATTGGCGAAATCTCCGTCGTGTCGACGCGTGTCGTAAGCGTTTCGGTCCTGCGGCGCTGGTCGGCAATCCGAAAACTGAATGCCGATCCGCGGGTCGTCTCGGTCGAGCTTGATGCGACGGCTTCGGTGGCTGTTGAGCCCAATGATCCGAGCTGGTCTAAGCAATGGGGCCCACGGCTGGTGCGAGCTCCCCAAGCATGGAACAGTGGCACCGGCTCGCGCGACACCATCATCGCAATCGTAGACACGGGCGTCGACGAGGATCAGCCCGACCTGCGCGGCCGAGTCATGCGCGGCTGGGATTTTCACAACAACGACGCGCGGCCACGTGACGACAACGGTCACGGAACGGCCGTCGCGGGCGTCGCCGCCGCGGCAGGCAACGACCACATGGGCATTGCCGGTTTGTGTTGGCACTGCCGGATCATGCCGGTCAAGGTTCTCAATGCGAACGGGAGCGGCAGTCACTCGAACATTGCTGCCGGAATCACCTGGGCCGCCGATCACGGCGCCGACGTGATCAACCTCAGCCTCGCGACAATGACTCATACAACGGTGATGGCCGACGCCGTCGCCTACGCCCGACGCAGGGGCGCAGTCGTCGTTGCCGCCGCCGGCAACGAAGGCAGCAAGCGCAAGTTCTACCCGGCCGCCCTCTCCGGCGTCATCAGTGTCGCGGCGTCGAATGGATCCGACCGCCTCTACAGCTGGTCGAACCGGGGTAGCTGGATCAAACTTGCGGCACCGGGCTGCGCATACACGACCAAGCCCGGGAGATCATGGAGCTGGTGGTGCGGCACATCGTTCTCGTCGCCTGCCGTGGCCGGCACGGTTGCTCTGATCCATGGCATGCGGCCGAGTCTCTCGCGATCCAAGCTCGAGTCGACCATCCTCGGCACGACGACCGGCGTGCGCCTGACGACTCTTGGTCGCCTCGACGCGGCGCGCGCTGTGCATGCCATCCAATCGATCGACGAATAGCCGCGCGACGTAATCGCCGGCACCATTAGCGTCGCCGGTGGCGCGCGGCGGGCTACCCGACCTAGAAGACTTTGCCCGGATTGAGTAGCCCGTCGGGATCGAGCGCCTGCTTGATCGAGCGCATCACCTCCACGGCGCGTTCGCCGCGCTGAAGCACCAGCCACGGTTTCTTCGCGATTCCAGTGCCATGCTCTCCGGTGACGGTGCCACCCAGCTTCAGCGCGGCTCGGTAGATCTCGTCGCGCGCCGCGTCGATCTTGCGCTCAGCGTCAGGATCGTCGCGCGACACGATGTAGTTGGGATGCAGGTTGCCGTCCCCGGCGTGGCCGAAAACGGCGATCGGCAGGCCCTGCCGCTCAGCGACTCGCTCGATCTCCTCGATCATGTCGGGCACGCGGCTGCGCGGCACACCGACGTCGTCCATGCGTGCCACGCCGGCCCGCTCGAGCGAGCCGTGCGCCGCGCGGCGTGCCTGGCGCAGCCAGTCGGCCTCCTGGGCATCGGCGGCGCGAAGCGTTGAGGTCGCACCTGCTTCCAGGCAAGCCTCCTCGGCGCCGGCCAGCTCCGCGTCGGCGGCAGCACCGGCGACATCCGACTCGACCATCAGCATCGCGCCCGCCGAACGATCCAGGCCAAGCTGATGCACGTCGTCGACGGCGGCAATGGTGAAAGCGTCCATCAGCTCGAGCGTGACCGGCTGGAGACCCGCGGCGGTGATCAGCGCCACTCCCCGCCCCGCGTCGCGCACGGTGGCAAAGAAGGCGAGCAGCGTCAGCTTGGGCGGCGGCAGCGGCAGCAGGCGCAGCGTCGCCTCGGTGATCAGGCCGAGCGTCCCCTCGGAGCCGACGAACCAGCCGGTCAGGTCATAGCCGGCGACATCCTTCTTGTTCTTGCCGCCGGTGCGGATGACCGAGCCATCGGCCAGCACAACCTCTAGGCCGAGGACCCAGTCGCGCGTGACGCCGTACTTGACGCAGCGCAGGCCGCCCGAGTTCTCGGCCAGGTTGCCGCCGATGGTGCACATCTCGAAGCTCGCCGGATCGGGCGGATAGAGCAGGTTGTGCTCGGCCACGGCTCGATTGAGATCGGCATTTATCACGCCGGGCTGGACGGTGGCGGTCAGGTTGGCCGTGTCTATCTCGAGGATCGACGCCATGTGGGTGAACGCGACGGTGATGGCGCCGTCGATCGCGACCGCTCCTCCGGACAGGCCGGTTCCGGCGCCGCGAGCAACGATCGGCGTGCCCGTCTCGGCCGCCACGCCGACCACCGCCTGGACCTCCTCGGTCGAGCGCGGGAAGCAGACCGCGAGCGGCGTGCCGGCCTCGATGTATGCCGTTTCGTCGTAGCGGAACGCCTCCATCTCTGAGGCCTGGTCGACCACACGCATTCCCGGCACGCGTTGGCGCAGCAGGTCGACGACGGAGGGCACGGCACTAGGCTAGCCGGGCGCGTAGGGAGCGATCTTCCGCGATCATCCGCCCGTGCTCCGACTATCCCTGGCGCTGTTCCTGGTTCAGGCTGGATTCCACGGCTTCACGGCGTCCATCCCGTTGGCACTCGCGCGTGCCGGCCGGCCCGATGCCGAGATCGGAATCCTCGTCGGCTTGGCGGCGCTCGTGCAAGTCCCGGCCGCTCTCGCCGGCGGCGCGCTGATCGACCGCTTCGGCGGCATGCGCCTTTTTGCGCTCGGCGGCGTGCTCTACCTCGCCTCGTGCGGGTTGCTGCTGCTCCCCGGTTTCGACCCGGCCGGCTCGACGCTGGCCATCGCCGTCGCACGAGGACTGCAGGGTGCCGGCTTCGGCCTGTGTGTCCCGGCAGCGCTCGCCGTCGTGCCGCTCATCGTTCCTTTTGCGCGACGTGGCGTGGCGCTGGCCACGACGAGCCTGTCGCACAACTTGACCCTCGTCGTCCTGCCGCCGCTGTCGATCGTTATCCTCGATGCCTCAGGGCTCGACGGTGTCACGCTGATGGTCGCCGCACTGGTCGTGACCGGGCTCGGCATCGCCCTCGTTCGGCCGATGCGCACCATCATGACGGTCGAGTCGCACCTGGCTGAGGCGACGCGCCGCTTCGGCTTTGCTTTCCGGCGCTCGTGGCTGGCGCCGCTGGCGATCACCACCCTGTTCGTAATCCATTGGGGCGTGATCACCGCCTACATGCCCCAGCGGGCAGAGATGGCCGGTGCCAACATCGGGCTGTTCTTCGCCGCCGACGGGTTGTTCGTCCTGCTCTCGCGTCTGCCGGCCGGGTGGATCGCCGACCGGACCCGGCCCATCTGGCCGGTCCTGGCCGGCATCGCGCTCACTTTCATTGCCGTGCTGTTGCTCCTGCCGCCGCCGACGACACCGATCCTCGTCGCCTCCGGCTCGCTGACCGGCATCGGGGCCGCGCTGATTATCCAGCCTCTCCTTCTGGCCCTGACCCGGCGCAGCACCGATGCCGATCGTGGCAGCGCCTTTGCCTTGTTCTCGGCCTGCTTCGCGGCGGCCATCGTGCTGGGCACGATCGGCACCGCGCCGCTGATCGATCCACTCGGTTTCGAGACAGTTCTGCTGCTCGCCCTCGGCGCGCTGCTCGCCTCTGCCGGAGTGGCAATCGCCGACCGCGGATTGCGAAGCAATGACGAACCGTCAACAGGGCCGGGCTCGGGCGCCGAGGGTCCATCTGACGTCGCTGCGCCGATCGGCCCGTAACCGATTATTCTTCGGCCAATTACTCGACCACTTTCCGTCATTGCCCAGGGGTCCCGATGAAGATAGGTGTGGTGAAAGAGCGTGCGCCCAACGAGCGGCGCGTGGCGCTCGTACCCGATGCGCTGAAGCCGCTACTGGCGGCCGGCGCCGACATTCTGGTTGAGCGCGGCGCCGGAGCGGCAGCGGCAATTCCTGACAGCCTGTACGCCGACGCCGGCGCCAAGGTCGTCTCGCGCGACGAGCTGTATCAGCAGTCAGACGTCGTCGCACGTGTACAGCGACCCGATGCGGAGGAAGCCAAGCTGCTGCGCAAGGACCAGACTGTCGTCGGGCTGCTGCAGCCGTTGATCGACCCGAAGCTGATGGCCGAGCTGGCCGCCAAGGGCGTCACCGGGATCAGCCTCGACGCTATCCCGCGCACCCTGTCGCGCGCCCAATCGATGGACGTGCTGTCGTCGCAGGCCAACGTTGGCGGCTATCGAGCCGTGCTCATTGCCGCGGCCGAGTACGGCCGCTACTTCCCGCTGTTGACGACCGCGGCCGGCACGGCGCGACCGGCGAACGTGCTCATCCTCGGGATCGGCGTCGCCGGGCTTCAGGCGATCGCCACTGCCCGCCGGTTGGGCGCGATCGTCAACGCCTACGACGTGCGCTCGGAGACCAAGGAGCAGGCCGAGTCGCTCGGCGCCAAGTTCATCGTGCTCAAGTCGATTGCCGACGCGAGCGGCATCGGCGGCTATGCGCGCGAGCTGACCGCCGAAGAGCGCGCGGCCCAGCAGAACGAGTTGAACGGCCACATCGCCGGCATGGACGTGATCATCACCACCGCCCAGGTTCCCGGCCGCCGGCCGCCGCTGCTCGTCACAGCCGACGCGGTCAAGGGCATGAAGTCGGGCTCGGTCATCGTCGACATGGCGGCCAGCGCGCTGGGCGGCAATGTCGAGCAGTCGAAGCCCGATGAGTCGGTCGTGACCGACAACGGCGTGACGATCATCGCGCCGACCAACCTGCCGGCCACGATGCCGGCCGGCGCGAGCCAGTTCTACGCGCGCAACCTGTCCGCCTTCCTGCTCCATTTCCTGAAGGAAGGGAACCTCAACATCGACATGGCCGATGAGATCACCGCCGCCACGGTCATTACCCGTGACGGGCAGGTCGTCCAGGAAGCGACCCGCAAGCTGCTCGAGCCGGCCGCCCCGGAGGCCAACTGATGAGCCCCGAGCTTCTGAACGCGCTGGCCATCTTCGTGCTCGCGATCCTCGTCGGCGTCGAGGTCATCAGCAAGGTTCCGGCCACGCTCCACACGCCGCTGATGTCGGGTGCAAACTCGATCCACGGCATCGTCCTCGTCGGCGCGATGCTCATCGCGGCAACAGCCGACAACCCGCTCAGCTACGTGCTCGCCTTCGTGGCCGTCGTCTTCGGTGCTGCCAACGTCGTCGGCGGCTACGTCGTCACCGACCGGATGCTGCAGATGTTCCGTAAGCGCGAAACCCCGGCCAAGGTCGAGGAGACGCCCGAATGAGCGCCGAGTGGCTGTACACGATCGTCTTCTTCGGCTGGCTGGCAGGTGCTGCCGCGTTCGTGATTGGGCTCCACCAGATGAACTCGCCGGCGACCGCCCGCCGAGGGAACCAGCTCTCGGCGATGGGCATGACGGTGGCCGTGTTGGTCACGCTGGGCTGGCTCATCTTCCGACCCGGCGGCCTGGGCGGCAATCCCCTGCCGCTGGTAATCATCATCGGCGGCTTCATCATCGGCGGTGGCTTCGGCCTGTTCCTGGCACGCAGGGTCCAGATGACGGCCATGCCGCAACTGGTGTCGCTGTTCAACGCGGTCGGCGGCGGCGCGGCGGCGCTGGTCGCCATCGATGACTACATCCGAGCCGTGTCACTCGGGGAGATTGACGTCGCAACGGCGATCTTCGTCGTCCTCGGCGCGGTGATCGGATCGGTGACCTTCTCGGGCTCGCTGATCGCATCCGGCAAGCTTCAGGGGACGATCTCAGGCAGCCCGATCTTCTTTCCCGGCTCGCGGCTGATCACCGTCCTGCTGGCACTGGTCACCGTGGCCGGCTTCGTTGTACTCGTCCTCGGCGCGGGCGATTTCATCGCCCTCACCGCAGAGGTCGAGTTCCTGATCCTGGGCGCGCTCGTCCTTGCCGCGCTGATCTTCGGGGTGACCATGGTGCTGCCCATCGGCGGCGCCGACATGCCCGTCGTCATCTCGCTGCTCAACTCGTTTACCGGCACGGCCGCGGCGATGGCCGGCTTCGTGATCAACAACCCGGTGCTGATCATTGCTGGCGCGCTGGTGGGCGCTGCTGGAGGGATCCTGACCAAGCTGATGGCTGATGCCATGAATCGGTCACTGGCAAACATCATGGTTGGCGGGTTCGGTGGTGCCGGGGCCGACGCCGGCACCGGCGACGAAGGCGCCGGTGGCGACGTTCGCCAGATCGGCCTCGACGACGCGGCGATCCAGCTTGCCTACGCCCAGAAGGTCATCATCGTGCCCGGCTACGGCCTCGCCGTCGCCCAGGCCCAGCACGCCGTGCGCGAGCTGGCCGACCTGCTCGAGGACCGTGGCGTCGACGTCTCGTACGCGATCCATCCGGTGGCTGGGCGAATGCCGGGCCATATGAACGTGTTGCTGGCCGAGGCGAACGTGCCCTATCCGCAGCTGCGCGAGATGGACGAGATCAACCCCGAGTTCTCGCGGACCGACGTGGCCCTCGTGGTTGGTGCGAACGACGTCACCAACCCGGCCGCGCGGAGCAACCCGCAGAGCCCGATCTACGGCATGCCGATCCTCGACGTCGACAACGCCCGGAGCATCATCGTCATCAAGCGCTCGATGCGTCCTGGCTACGCGGGCATCGACAACGAGCTGTACGTCAACTCCAAGACGGGCATGCTGTTCGCCGACGCGCGCGAGGGCCTGACCGAACTTGTCGCGGCGGTCAAGCAGATCTGACGCAGATCTGACCGCGCCCGGCCTTCCGGCCGGCAATATCCTTCGGCGATGATCGCTGTACGGCGGCTCGGCTTCGCCGCTGCCGCGCTGGGCTGGCTACTGCTGGTCGGCGCCGTGCCGGTCGTCGCGGCAGAGATCCCGTCGGCCGGTCCGTTGACCCAGATCATCACCGGTGAGGATCTGACCTGCCAGGTCGCACACCGCGACGACGAGGAGTTCGAGTTCTACCCGTCGTTCTCGGAGCGAGGGTCGTGCGGCACCTTCCTGGCGATAGGTGGGACGGTATACGGGCCGTCCGGCGGCTCGCCGACGCTCACGGCCTGGACGCCGGTGTCCCAGTCGCCGATCACCGGCAGTGGCAGCGGCAACGACCCGTTCCGGCTCGTCACGGTTGTCGATGCGCCGTTGATCGGCCTGCGCCTGACCCAAACCGACACCTATGTTGTTGGCAGCCAGTCGTATCGAACCGATATTCAACTCACCAACGGCGGCGCCGAGCTGCGCGACGGCATCCTCTACCGCGCCGGGGATTGCTACCTCCAGGGCGATGACAGCGGCTTCGTGCGCGTGGACAACGGCGCACCGGCCTGCATCGTCGACCCGGCACAGGGACGGCGCATCGAGCAGTGGACGCCGCTCACCCCGGGCAGTCACTTTTTCGCTGGGCCCTACGGTGAAGTGTGGTCGCTCATCGGATCGCAGCAGCAGCTCCCGGATCGGTGCGCCTGCGATACCGATTTCCCCTTCGACAACGGCGCCGGGCTCTCCTGGCCGATGAGCGTGACGCCCGGCCAGACCACAACCATCTCGCATGAAACGTTCTTCTCGCCGCAGGGGCGTGGACCGGTCACGGAATTGTTCACGCAGTCCGTGCCCGCGCCGAACGAGATTGTGCTCGACCCGGTCATCGTCGCCCAGAGCGTGGCGATCGCGGCCGGCGTGATCCTGCTTGTGCCCTTCCCGTCCGCGCTGTTCAACAGCACGCTCGAGGAGAACTACGACGAGGTGATGGCCGGCGTGGCGCGCATCAAGGCATGGGTCCACCGTCAGGCCGTCCGATTCCGCGCGTGGATCGCCGGGCTCCTCGCCGCGCGGCGGCAACCCACCGCTGCTCAGCCCGTTCCGCCCGAACAACCGCCCTCCGCACTTCCTGAACTCGCGGCCCAGCCTGCACAGCCGACTCCTGCCGATGCCGAGCCGCCGATCTCCATCGCCGATCCCACTTCACGTGACATCTGGCGGACGCCCCTGGGCATGGTCGGCTTCGTTCTGCTCAGCGCGTTGCTGTACGCATTCCTGGACCCGACCTTCGGCTTCAGCCTCAACTCGCTGGCCACGTATGGCGGTCTCGCCATCGGACTGTTCGTCGTGCTCGCCGCTTACGGCGTACCGCTAATCCTGGCCGCTCGCGGTCGTGGCCTCGGCCTGAATGCTCGAGCCCTGCCGGCGACGCTGATCGTCGCCGTGGCCTGCGTCTTGATCAGCCGGCTGGCGAACTTCCAGCCCGGCTACCTGTATGGCCTCGTAGTCGGCTTCTTCTTTGCCGTGGGGGTCAAGCGGACGGAGGAAGGCCGCGCTGAAGGCATTGCGGCCGCGACGTCATTGGCCGTCGCGCTGATCGCATGGATTTTGCTGGCCTTCATGCGCGGCGGCAATGCGACGGGCGACGCGTTCGTCCAACAGTTGCTCTCGGCAGCGACCGTCACCGTCGTCGTCGCCGGGCTCGAGAACGCCGTGTTCGCGATGCTCCCGCTGCAGTTCCTGCCCGGGTCCGTGGTGCGCGAGTGGAACCGCTGGGTGTGGGTCGCCATTCTGGGCATCGGGGTCTTCGGCTTCGCCCACGTGCTGCTCAACCCGAGCGCCGGCTACATGGGCGACACGACGCGGACCTCGTTCCTGACCATGGTCGTGCTGCTCGCCGGCTTTGGCATCGCGTCAGTGGCGTTCTGGGCGTGGTTCCGCTTCCGACCCAAGCGCGTGGCTGCACAGTGAGCGACCGCGCCGAGCAGCAGCTCGAGGTCGACGCGCCACGCGAGGCGGTGTTCGACCTGCTCGCCACGGCCGACGGCCTTCGTCGCTGGTTGGATGCGGCGGACATCGATCCACGCGTCGGTGGTGAGCTGCGCCTGGTGATGCGCGAAGCGGAGGCCGTCGGCAAGATCCTGGCGCTCGACCCGCCGCAGCACATCAGCTTCACGTGGCAGTGGACGTCAGAGGCCGTTGCGAACCCCGGAGTTGTCGCGTTCGACGCGATCGACCACGGCGCCCGAACCCACGTCACGGTCCGCCACGTCGGCCTCGTTACGGCCGCCCAGGTCGAGCTGCACAACGAGCTGTGGCGCCATTGGCTCGAGCGCCTCGCCGTGGCCACTCGCGCGCTACCCGACAAGGTCGAAACGACACATCCCTGAGTAGGTTGGCCTCAACGGTCGATGCGCCATCAGGCGGCGCAAAGCGGCGGCGCTCAGTAAAGCGCGGCTCCGCGGCGGAGTTGATCGGCAACGGTGTCACGCAGCTCGGCCGGCTCGAGCACCTCGGCGTCCGCGCCCCAGCCCAGGATCCAGATGCGAATCTCGCGCATGCCGGCCACATTGGCGCGCCAGATCAACGAGCCATCCTTCTCCCATTCGAGCTCCTGGCTCGGGTGCCAGCGCGTCTCGGCGGCCCGCTTGGCGACCTCGGGTGAGAAGCGGATGACGACGTGTACCGGGTCCTCGTCGGCGATGACGTCCCACGCCGCGAGCAGCTCGCTCGCGGGCGCCGAACCCGTTGGTGGCTCGAATGTGTCCGGCGTCAAGGAGGCGGACAGAATGCGTTCGACCTTGAACGTCCGCCGCGCCTTGCGCGACTCATCCCAGCCGAGAAGGTACAGGGCATGGGTGAGCGCCGACGGCTCGATCGCCAGCGGCTGAACGCGTGTCTTGCGCGGCTTCTTGGCCGGGTCGTAGACGCCCGCTCCGTACTCGATCTCGACCACGCGCCTGCCCGCCCACGCTTCAGCCAAGACACGGAACACGCGCGTGAAGCGCTCGTTGGGCGGCGTGGTCGCGAAGGCGTCGACCGTCGCCTGGATGTGCTCCGCGAGCACGGGCGGCAGGATCTGGGCGAGCTTGACGAACGCGCCGATCAGCTCGGTGTCGTGCTCGTCACTCGTCTTGGCCAGGATGCGCGCGGCGAGGAACAGGGTTGTCGCCTCGTGCAGGGTCAGCGCCAGCGGAGGCAGGAATGCTTCGCCCTCGAGTCCGAATCGGCCCTTGTCGCTCCAGATCGGCAGGCCGGCATCGAGATCCATCGCCTCGATATCGCGGTAGACCGTCCGCTTCGAGACTCCGATTCTGATCGGCCATCGCCTGGGCCGAGATGCCGTCCGGATGGTCGCGCAGGATCATCGCGATCTTCAGGTAGCGCGCGGCGCGATCCCATTTTGCCGAGCCGCGGTCATGGGACGGGTCCATCGCCTCACGGTAGCATCGGCCGCTGATGACCGACCAATCGATGCGCCCGATTACAACGCCCGCAGCCGCCGCGGCGGCGCTCCAGTCGCACGACCCGAGCCGACCCTTCGTCAGCCTGGTGACCGATTGGGGTGCACGCGATCCTTCGGCCGCGATCTGCCGCGGCGTCATCCTGGGCATTGCCCCCGATGCGCTGCTGGTCGATATCACCCACGACGTCGAGAAGTACAACGTTCGTCACGGCGCATTGATGTTGTGGTGCGCGCTGCCGTTCCTGCCCATCGGCGCGCACGTGGCTGTTGTCGATCCCGGCGTCGGGACGAAGCGCCGGCCAGTGGCGCTGCTAACCGCTCGCGGCGACTACCTGGTCGGCCCGGACAACGGCCTGCTCCTGCCCGGCGCCGAGCAGCTGGGTGGGGTAGTACGCGCGCACGTCATCGACAACACCAGCTATCGCTTGCCGGTGCTGACGTCGACCTTCCACGGCCGCGACCTCTTCTCACCCGCGGCCGCGCACCTCGCCTCCGGTGTGCCGCTCGACGAGATCGGGCCGCCGATCGATCCCGCCACGCTGGAGCCGATCGACTGGCCGCGGGCGGTCGTCGGCAAGGGCCAGCTCGAAGCGACGGTCATCTATCGCGACACGTTTGGCAACCTGAAGCTCAGCGCAACTGACTGCAGACCTCCTGGCAGCCCTGACGGGCATCGAGCGCGGTCGGAGCGTGACGGTCAGGCCGAAGACGGAGTCAGGCGCTCGAAAGGTCGAGATACCCTGGGCGCCGACATTCGGCGAGGTGCCTGCCGGCGGCCATCTGCTCTACGAGGACTCGTACGGGCGGCTGTGCATCGCCCAGAACCAGGGCAATGCGGCCGAGTCGCTCGGCTTTACCGAGGACACGACGGTTCTGATCAGCGCAACTCAGGCGGCGGAGTAGGCGGTCTCCGGCTCCTCGCGTGGCGTGGGCTCCGTCGGCTGGAACTCGGTCGCCAGCGCAAGCCCCTCGAGTGCCGTCGCGATCCGGTTTCGACCGGCGCGCTTGGCGGCATAGCACGCTCGATCCGCGGCCAAGATTATTGCGCCGCCGTAGTGCCCGTCTTGCGGGTAGATGGCCACCCCAACCGAGCAGGTGATTGGGACCGGGCTAGCCGCGTCGTTCATCTCCGCCACGGCAGCGTGGAGTTTCTCGGCCACCGTTCGCGCGCCGGCAAGCTCAGTCCGCGGCAGCAGCAGCGCGAACTCGTCGCCGCCGAACCGGAAGACGCGATCGCTGTCGCGGCACGAGGTGCGCAGCACGTTCGAAACGTCGCGCAACATCGCGTTGCCGGCCTGGTGGCCATGCTGGTCGTTGAAGTGCTTGAAGAAGTCGAGGTCGACCATGAGCATCGCGAAGGTGCCACCCTGAGTGACCAGCTCGTCGATGTCCTCGATCAGCGCGCCATGGTTGAGCAGCCCGGTCAGCTGGTCCGTCTCGGCGCGGATCTCGACCTCGCGGTGAGTGGCCGCATTGCGCAGGGCGATCGATACGTGCGCGGCAAACAGCTTGACCAGCTCGAACTCGTCGTCCGTGAAGCGCGCGTCCGCACCGAGGCGCTCGATCGTCAACAGTCCCTGGACCCGTTCGCCGCTGCGCAGCGGTGCCTCGATCAGTGCTCCCGCGAGCGGGCCGATCGAGTCGAAGTGGACCACCCGTTCGTCGGCCAGCGTGTCCTGCACCAGGACCGGCTCGCCGGTTCGCAATACGACGCCACTGACACCCTGGTCGTCGGCCATGGTCAGGTTCATATACGCCTCGGCGTGGACACCGCGGGCGAAGATCGGTCGAAAGGTGCGCGTCGGCGGGTCGTGCAGCTCGACGCAGATGTTGTCGACCTCGAGCAAGCTATTCAGGCTGCCGGCGATTTCTTCGAGCAGTGCCTGGGTGTCGAGCGTGCCAAGGATCGACTCGGTCACGCGGAGCAGCTCGCGCTGGCTGTTGACCTGGCGGCTGAGCGCCGAGGACTGGGCGCGCAGGCGTTCGGTGGTGTCCGCGTTGACCATCGCCTGGGCAGCGATCGAGGCATAGATCTCGAGCAGCCGCAGATCGTCGCCGCTGAACTGGTTGAGTCCGAGCTTGGCCAGCACGATCACGCCGATGACCTCGTCCTCGTACAGCATCGGCGCCAGCAGGAGGGACTCGTCGAGGTCGTCCTCGGTGCCCGGGATCGTCATCGAGCGTTTGTCGCCGGCCGCGTCGCCGACATTCTGGGCAAGCCCATAGCGAGCAACCCAGCCGGTAATGCCCTGGCCGACCCTGACCCGCAGCTGGTCGCTGTCCTCGTCTTCGTACTCGCCGATCTCGCCGCGCCAGGCGACTGGTTGGCAGTCTTCGCCCTCGACGCGATAGACACGGACGTTGTGAAAATCGATCAGCTGATTGAGCTCGGCACAGATGGCCTGGCCGATCTCGGTCACCGACTGCAGCCGCGTCAGGCGCGACCCGAGCTGCTGGATCGACTGCAGCTGTGCCGCCCAGGTCGCCATTTGACTGTAGTTCTGGGCGTTGCGGATGACGGTCGCGCCTTGGTGGGCGAGGCGCTCGAAGAGAGCCTCGTCGGCCTCGGACCAGTTGTACGGACGATCGTGGTACAGCACGAGGACGCCGAGCTTGTCGCGGTTGAAGACGAGCGGAGCGACGCTCAGCGTATTGATTCCTTCGCGCAGCAGGGCCGGCCGCACCTCCAGCGCGCGCGGGTCGCTCGGGAAGTTCGGCACCCAGACGACGCGTTCCTCGGTCAGCGCCTGGTTCGAGATTGGCAGCGGTGAAGCGTGCTCCACAACTGCCTGAAACTCGTCGGACAGGTTGCGTGCGACCTGTATTCGGAAGCTGCCATCTGGCTGTCGGGCGAAGATGGCCGCGTGGTCGGCCTCGAACAGGTCGGCTGTCCGGTCGACGAGTTGGGTCAGGACGTGCTTCGGGTCAAGCTGCGATCCGAACTCGGCGCTGACGGACATCATCAGCTGCGCCCGTCGCTCTTGCTCGCGGGCGGCTTCGACCTGGACGGAAACGCGAACCGACATCTCCATCCGCGCTGCGACGCCGGCAAGCAGGCGCATTTCCTCGGTGTTGCTCGTAGCGGCGTCGCCCTCGAGCAGCAGCACGCCGACGAGGGTGTCATCACTCGCCACCGGAATGGCCGCCCGATAGGCGCCATCGCCCTGGCGAGCCCGGCCGATCTGCACGCGCCGGCTGGATTGGGCCAGCTCGACGAGGCGTCGCTCGGTGATCGGCCGGCCGTGGAGTCGGTGTGAGCTGCCATCGGCAACGAACGCTGCGGCGGCGTAACCCGCCTGTGTGCACAGCAGCTGCGCAACTGAGGTCAGCAAACCCTCGGCGGCGCGTCCTTCAGATGCCAGCTCCGCGACTCGCGACAGGATCGAGGTGACATGGCCGACTGCGTCGCCGAGATCGCGCTGCGGGCCTGCGGGTGCCTCGCCGGCATGGAGCAGGAATCGCTCCAGTTCCGAACGCATGTAGCGCCGATCGCCGCGGCGGTTGATGCGCAGGCAGCTGAGCATTCCCTGGTCGGTCCAGCTGCGAACGGTATTTGGGTGAACGCCGAGCATCGCAGCGGCGTCGCTCACCGTTAGGAACTGGCCAGAAACCTGTGTGCTCGTGGGATTCTCCAACTGGAGGATCTGTCAGGAATTGGTAACGAATTCCTGTGCCGCGAGCGTATTCAGCCTCACCTCACCCGCCCCATGGCGCAATGGTCCCAAGCCAGGTCTGACCATCTCGCTTGGCGCCGGAGGTTCAGCGCTTAGGGTCGGCGCGAACCAGCGACGGGTAGGGATTGAAGGCGTCGATCTGGCGTGCCTCGCCCATCGGCTTCCAATCGATCTTGAATGGCGCGCGGAGCTCGAAATGGAGCTGTGGATGCACGCCCTCGGCATTGCCCGACGTTCCCAGGACGCCCAGGATCTCGCCGCGCTTCACCGTCTGCCCGACGTCGACCCAGGCACGTTCGAGGTGAGTCAGCAGGGCGGTATAGCCCTCACTCCCCGACTCGCTCGAAATGATTGCCACGGTCAGCCCGTAACGATCGTCCAGCCAGCCGCGCCAGCGAGCCGCGGGATTGACCACGGTTCCGTCAAAGGGAGCAACCACCGGCTCGCCGGATTGGGCATATATGTCGATGCCGTCATGGAGTCGGACGAGCTCGCCGTCGGCGTTGTATCGGGCGTGATTGAAGACCTGCGGTGCTCCGTCGCGCAGGCCCAGCCAGTTGTCCCGATAGCGATATCTGGTCGAAGGGCGGAGCGGGAAGCCGATCGCAATCACCTGGCTTTCGAGGTCGAAGCCGGACGCTGATGCGGGTGCCGAAGCAGAGGTCGGGCCGGGAGTGGGCGCGGCCGTCGCGCGCGCGGTCGGCCGTTCGCTCGCGGCTGGCGGCGAGGAAGGAGGCGTTGGCGCGGACGGCGACGGGCGTGCTGTAGCGCTGGAGCTAGCCGTCGGCGGCGGTGTCGATGGCGGGACGACGGCTGCCAGCGGCGAGGGCGATGAGCTGCTGGTCGGCGCTCCACGCCCGACCAGGCTCGCTCCGCCGACGATCACGATCAAGCCGAACACGGCAATTACCATCGCCGACACGAGGCTTCGCGTGGCTCTTGAGCGCGGATTGGCGACGGGCGCGATCGGTCGCGCCATCATTCGCCGGCCGCTCGATCGTGAGTGCCGAGATCGGCTGCGACCATCGCGGCGGTCGTGCGACGTCATCCCTGCTCGCTTCGGCGTGCGGTCAGCTTGATGTAGGCGAATGTGCCTGCCGCGACGAGCGCGCCGGATGCGACGACCACGATCACGGCCAACAGCGGCGCGCCGACCGTGTTGACGCTCTCGTCTCCGGCGCGCGGATCGAGCGGATCGATGAGTACAGGCGAAGTGCCAGGTGTCGGTGATTGAGCGAATGTCGGTACGGCGAACGACAGCCAGAGAGTGGCCAGGACCGATGCGGCCAGCAGTCTGAGTGACGCCGTGGCGATGCCGGAAAAGGGCTCGCGGAACACCTCACCGAGCCTAGCACGCACGCTCGAACCGGTCCGGCCGATGGCGCTCAGGTCACGCTCCAACGAGCATCGCGATGACGGCCGCCGCGCCGAATCCGAGGCTAGCGACGAGCAGCACGGTCGCGGCCAGAACTCGCCCGCGGCGGTGCCGAGCCAGCAGGCGCATCGCCGATGGCGCGTCAAGCGTCGTAACGATGAGCGGCCGCCCCATGCCGGCGGTCAGCATCGGCCCGGTGGCGCCCAGGACCGGCTGCCCGCAGACCGTCGCGTGCTCGACGGCCGAAAGCTGCTCGATGGTCAGGCGCGCCGGATCACTCGGCTGGTAGGTCGCGGGCAGCGCCTCGATTCGATCCGGCGGCAGGTCGCTCGCGATTCCCTCGGCCTCGCGCGGGATGACCACCAGGCCGTCACCCAACGCGCCTTCGTCCACGGCGATCAGCGACGAGCGGCTCTCGACACCGAATGGCACTGCTTCCCGTTCCTCGACGTGCGTCGTCCAACGCCCGGTGCTGTCGCGCAGAGCGATGCGCGATCGTCGGTAGACGAGCGGCCGATCTTGCTCGTCGGGGAACTCCTCGGCGCTGCTTATGCGGCCGTTGACGCGAACGTATCTGGCGCTTTCGCCGCGCGCGAGCTCGGCCGCATCCTCGATCGAGACCAGCGGTGTGGCAGCGAGCAAGCGGCCGACGCGGTAACCCGGGCCGAGCGATCGGAGGAGAAACATCACCGTCACGATGCTCAACAGCGCAAGCCCGGCCAGAACAGCCGCGGTCATTGCGTGACCCGGGCATAGAAGAACCCGAAGGAACCTTCACGAGGCGTGGACCTTGATGTGATCGCAGTCACTAGCTTCGCTTCTGGCCCCTCCGGGCTGAACAAACCGTAGTGGCCGGTCACGACACGCGTCAAGGAAGGTTTTCCACTGAATCCATCGAATTCGTCAGAGCTATCCACCAACCCTCCACAATCGGCGGGTCAGGCCACCTGGCCGGTTCGTGCGTCGAGGTACAGGTGCTGTCCGCCATACGTGGTCAGATCGAGCCGCCCGGCAACGATCGCAGCGTCGGTGATGACGTCCGAGTGTGCCGCTCGCCAGAGCACTGATCCGTCGTCCGCCAAAGCGAGCGTTTCCACCTCGGTCTGCAAGATCACGTGGTCAAGCCGCGACGAGGCAAGGATGACAATGACCGGAGTTCCGCTCTGGTGATACCAGCGCAGCTCGCCGGAGCGGGCGTCCATGGCGTACAGAACGAAGCCGTACTTGACCAGCAGCAGTCCGGTGCTGTCCCAGAAGACGCCCTGCGGCTCGTCGAACACGACCGACGCGAAGCGCGCCGTCCACGCGCCGGTCGGACCCTCCACGCGAAGCTCGGCGCGGCACAGCCGGTCAGGGTCGGGATCGACCGTCGTGCCATGGTCGATCAGCGTTCCGGCGGCCTCCGATACGCCGAAGACCTCGTCTGAGCGGTTGCTGCCCGACCATCGATAGCGCGCGGCAAAGCCACCCGGGTACTGGACGACGAGACGCTCGACTTCAGGCTTCATGGTTGACCGCCCGACGGGCGGGAGTCACGCGCCGGATGAGGCTCCGGCGGCCTGCTCACTGAATGGTGGGGTGGAGCCGGCCGCGATCGGCGTCACGACTGCGTTGGAAAGCATGCGCAGCGTCGCCGGCGCGAGTGGGAAGACCGCTGTCGAGGTGCCGGCCGCGGCCCAAACGACGTCGTAGCGGCCGAGGTCCGGATCCATCACCGTTCGAATCTGGCGCTTGTGGCCGAAGGGCGGAATGCCACCAATGCTGAAGCCGGTCAGCTCGCGCGCCTCGTCGGCCGTCGCTCGGCGCAGCTTGGGGCCGGTGAGGATGGCCGCGAGGAGGGCAATGTCGACGGTGTTTGCGCCGCTCGCCAGGACGAGGCACGGCTCGGGGCCTTCGAGGCTGTCCGACACGAAGACGAGACTCTTGACGATTTGCCCGATCTCGGCGCCGACGGCCCGCGCGGCGTCCTCCGCAGTGTGAGTCGACTGCTCGAAGACGGTGACCTCGAGCTCGACCCCCCTGCGTGCAGCGGCGTCGATGACGCGTTGGGTCGCATCAGGGATCTCGGGCACGCCGCCGAGTCTACATCGGCCGACGGACCGCTTGTCGGCGCGGAAGGGTCGAGACGCATAGAATCGCCATCAATTGAACACGGGACAGGGGAGCGCCGCAGGGCGCTGAGAGTGCGGGAACGCCGCAGACCCTAGGAACCTGATCTGGTTCGGACCAGCGAAGGGAGTCCTCGAGCAACGCGCCTCCGTCCCATCAGCCCGGAGGCCGGCCTTTGATCGCAATCGTCATCGCCGATGGCGCGGTGCCACAGCACGCAGCCCTCGAGCGTCAAGTCAGCCCTGTGGCGCTTGCTGACGCTTTGGTCGTCGCTGCCGATGGCGGGGCGCGCCGGGCGCTCCAGCTTGGCCTGACGCCTCACGTCGTCGTCGGCGACGGCGACTCATTGCCGGCCGCGACCGCCGACGAGCTGCGCGCATCCGGAACGGAGCTGATCTCTCATCCGCGTGCCAAGGACCAGAGCGACACCGAGCTTGCCGTGCGCGAGGCGCTGCGGCGCGGTGCGCAGCGCGTCGTTGTCATCGGCGCTTTCGGTGGCCGCCGCCTTGAACACACGCTGGCCAACGTGCTGATGCTGGCCCTGCCCGACCTGGTCGGCGTCGACATCGCTCTCGTCGACGATCGCAGCACGGTCCGTGTCCTTGGCGACGGACCGCCGGCCACCCTCGCCGTGCACGGCAGCGCCGGGGATTTCGTCTCGTTGCTGCCGCTTTCACAGCGCGTAGAGGGCGTGACCACCGACGGGCTCGCGTTTCCGCTGCGCGACGAGGACCTGTTGCAGGGCCCCACACGCGGCCTTAGCAACCAGATGACATCCCAAACGGCGGCCGTCACGCGACGCCGTGGCCGGCTTGCCGTGATTCACACCCTCACCGACGGACCTCCCCGATGACACGAGCATGGCCATTGACACTCGTGATCCTGATCATGGGAGCGGCGTGCGCCGGCGCCGGTGCCAGCCCAAGTCCGACGCCGGGTCCCAGTCAGACATCGCTGCCATCGGCGACCCCGGCCGGTGACGGACGACTGGTGCTCATGACGCACAATTCGTTCGCGGTTTCGGACGGCATCCTCGAGGCCTTTGAGCAGGAGCACGGCGTCGAGGTCGAGGTGCTGCGCGGTGGCGACGCCGGGGCGGTGGTCAACCAGGCAATCCTGACTCGCGACAACCCGCTCGCCGACGTGCTCTTCGGAGTCGACAACACCTTCCTGTCGCGTGCGCTGGAAGAGGAGATCTTCGTCGCGCACGAAGCCGCGGGACTCGATTCGGTGCCCGCCGAGCTGCAGCTCGACCCCGAGCACCGAGTCACGCCCATTGACTACGGCGACGTCTGTCTCAACTACGACCGCGCCGCATTCGAGGGCTCATCCGCGCCACCAGCCGCGCTGCTGATCGACCCGGCTTTCGATGGAGCGCTGGTGGTCGAGAACCCGGCAACGTCGTCCCCCGGTCTTGCCTTCATGCTCGCGACGATCGTCCGCTTTGGCGAGGAGGGCGACGATACGTGGCTCGACTACTGGACCGGCCTGCGGGCCAACGACGTGCTCGTGACTGCCGGATGGGAGGAGGCGTACTACGGCTCATTCTCGGGTGGGTCGGGCGAGGGCGACCGGCCGATAGTCGTTTCGTACGCGACGAGCCCCGTCGCAGAGGTGTACTTCGCCGATCCTCAGCCGGCCGAGGCTCCGACGGCAGTCATCGACGATGGCTGTTTCCGCCAGGTCGAGTTTGCCGGCGTCCTCGCCGGCACCGAATCGCCCGAGCTGGCCGGCGAGCTGATCGACTTCATGCTGGCCGAACAATTCCAGGCCGATATCCCGCTGTCGATGTTTGTCTTCCCGGCCAACTCGACAGTGGATCTGCCCGAGGTCTTCGTGGAGCACGCCGCGCAGGTCAGCGAGCCGCTGACCATGGATCCGGCGAGGATCGCCGAGAACCGCGAGCGGTGGCTCGAGGAGTGGACCGACGTCGTCCTCCGCTGAGCGCCCAACTCCCAGCGCCCGGCTACAGTCACCGCTGGCCGGGCGCGGCGCGCTGACGCTCGTCCTTGCCGCTCTGCCGCTCGCGTTCGTCGTTGTCTTCTTCGTCTTTCCGCTCGCCTCGATTCTGATCGAGGGGCTTGCGCCGGAGGGCGCGTTCGACCTCGGTGCGTTCGTCGAGACGCTGTCGGAGCCGTTCGTGATCGAGACCGCCTGGTTCACTCTCTGGCAGGCGGCGTTGTCGACCGTACTCACGGTGCTCGTGGCGATGCCCGGGTCGTATCTGTACGCCCGTTTCAGGTTCCGCGGCCGGCAAGTGCTGTGGGCTCTGACGATCGTTCCCTTCGTGCTGCCCACGGTTGTGGTCGGAGCGGCGTTCCTGGCCTTGCTCGGCCCGCGCAGCCCGTTCGGGCTGCACCTCGAGCACACGATCTGGGCAATCCTGCTCGCCCACGTGTTCTACAACTACGCGGTCGTGCTGCGCATAGTCGGCGGCTTCTGGACCCAGCTCGATCCGCGTCTCGAGACGGCCGCGCGGATGCTCGGCGCCTCGCCCTGGTCGGCGTTCCGCCACGTGACCCTGCCGCTCCTCCGTCCGGCGATCGCGTCGGCGGCGTCGATCGTGTTCCTGTTCACCTTCACGTCGTTCGGCGTCGTGCTGCTCGTCGGCGGTCCGCAATTCGCGACCCTCGAAGTAGAGATCTACCGGCAAACTGCTCAGCTGCTCGATCTGCGCGCCGCCGCGACACTCGCGCTGGTTCAACTTGCGGCACTGTGTGCGCTGCTTCTCGTTTACTCCCGCTACCAGCAGTCGGCCGCCGTGAGCGGTCGCCTGCTCACGGGCCGATGGCAGGGCAAGCCCATTAGGACCGGTGCCGAGCGAGTCTTTATGGCACTCAATCTGGCGCTTGTCGGTGCGCTGCTGGGGCTGCCGCTGCTGGTGATGGTCGAACGGTCGTTGGCCGGTGACGGCGGCTACAGCCTCGCGAACTACGCGTCGTTGTTCGACGAGTCTGCACGTGGCGCGTTGTTCGTGCCACCGATCGAGGCAGTCAGCAACTCGCTGATGTTCGCCGTCGCCGCCGCCGCCGCGTGCCTGGTGCTCGGCTCTCTGGCGGCGGCGGTCATCGCCTATCGGCGCGACTGGCTGGCCCATGGTTTCGACGCGCTGCTGACCCTGCCGCTCGGCACGTCGGCGGTGATCATCGGCTTCGGCTTCCTCATCTCACTCGGCAGCCTGCCGATCGACCTGCGCGTGTCACCGCTGCTCATCCCGATCGCCCACACGCTCGTTGCATTGCCCTTCGTCATCCGTGCCACGACGCCGGTGATGCGTGCTGTCGATCATCGGCTGCGTGAAGCGGCCGCCGTGCTTGGAGCGTCGCCGGCGCAGGCTTGGCGATTAGTAGATCTGCCGATCGTCGGCCGGGCGCTATTGATCGGCGCCGGCTTCGCCTTCGCGGTGTCGCTCGGCGAGTTCGGCGCGACGCTATTCATCGTTCGACCCGACACGCCCACCATGCCGGTGGCGATCTTCCGCCTGCTCAGCCAGCCGGGCAGTCTCGCCTTCGGCCAGGCGATGGCAATGGCAACGTTGCTCATGCTCCTGACCGCGGTGGCCGTGATGCTGTTCGACCGCGTCCGTTCACCGGCTTCGGCCGGCCTGTGAGCGCACCGTGAGCCTCCGTCTCGAGGGTGTGACCGTCCGCTACGGCGCGACCGACGCCCTCTCCGATGTCACGTTCGAGCTCGGGCCTGCTGAGCGGCTCGCGGTTCTGGGGCCGAGTGGATCAGGCAAGTCGACCCTGCTGCGCGCCGCGGCCGGACTCGAGCCGCTCGTCGCTGGACAAATCACCTGGGATGGCCAGGATCTCGCTGCAGTGCCCGCCCATCGGCGCGGCTTCGGGCTCATGTTCCAGGACTACGCCCTGTTTCCGCATCGTGACGTTCGCGGCAACGTGGCGTTCGGCCTGGAGATGCGTGGAGACAGGCGCTCGGCAATCGATGCTCGCGTGGCAGAAGTACTGGAGCTCGTCGGACTGAGCGGGTTTGGGCGGCGGCTGCCGAGCAACCTTTCCGGCGGTGAGCAGCAGCGCGTCGCGCTCGCCCGCGCCCTCGCGCCGACGCCGCGTCTGCTGATGCTCGACGAGCCGCTGGGCGCGCTCGACCGGGCTTTGCGCGCGGAGTTGCTCGACGAGCTCGACGCGATCTTCACGCGCCTGAGCATGCCGATCATCTATGTCACCCACGATCAGGAGGAGGCGCTGGCGATCGGCCATCGCGTGTGCGTTCTGCGCGCCGGCACGGTTGAGGCACTCAGTCCGCCGCGTGATCTATGGCGCTCGCCGCCAAACAAGTTCGTGGCTCGCTTCCTGGGCATGGCCAACATCTTTGTCGCGCAGTCCGATGGCAATGCCGCTCAGACGCCATGGGGCGAAATCACTCTGGCACGGCCGCTCCCGCCGGGCAACCATCGATTGCTGCTCCGACCAGACGGGCTCGTCCTCGATGAAGCGGGCCAGATCCGCGGCACTGTCCGATCGAGCAGCTTCCGAGGCGCCGACACGCGCCTCGTGGTTGATACCGACGGAAACGGTCCCAGTTTGGAGGTGATCGTTCCCGGCAGCACGGCACCCGAAGTGGGCGAGACCATACGTCTGAGAGTGGCGCGAGAGGCGGTCGTTGTGCTGCCGGACTAGCATCCGCGTCCGACGGCATTCGCCGCACTGACAGGGACGACCTATCGCCAAGGCCAAGCGCACCGCCATGGGCGGCCGTGACTCCCCAGGGGCAGATATACCGGTCGAGCCGCGGCTCACCGCCGCAGCCGTGCAGGCCCGCGGGTTCGGCTGGCGCTATAGCGGCCAACAGCGGCCGGCGCTGGACGGTCTCGACTTCAACATCGCGTCGGGCGATTTCGTGATCGTCCTCGGCGCGACCGGGTCAGGCCGGACGACGCTCGCCCGGGCACTCTCTGGGTTGGTCCCGCACCGGTTTCGCGGGGAGTGGCTCGGCACGCTGGCGGTCGATGGCCAGGACGTCGCGACGACGCGACCGTCCGCACTCGCCGCCTCCCTAGGAGTGGTGACGGCCGACGGCACTCGCTCGCTGTTGATGACGCGGGCCGCCGACCAGGTCGCACTGGGCCTCGAGAATCGTGCCGTCCACCACGCGGAGCTCCATGCCGCGGTCGAGCGCGTGCTGAATGCATTCCAACTGGGTGCAGATGACCGGGTCGATTCGCTGTCCGTGGGGCAACGTCAGCGGCTGGCCATTGCCGCCGCGCTCGCGCCTCGACCGCCGCTGCTCGTTCTCGATGGACCGACAGACCACCTCGACGCCGGCTACCGCGCCGACCTCACCGCCATGCTCGCGGAGCAGTCCCGACGGCGGGATCAGACAGTGGTGCTCATAGATCGCTACGCGACCGAGCTGTTCGAGCTGGCCGACAAGGTGCTCGTCCTCGACGACGGTCGCCAGGCGTACTTCGGGCCGCTGGAGGCGGCTGGCGACGGGGTCAAGAAGCGACTCGAGCGCGCCGGCGGTTGGCGACCGTCGCAGTGGGCCTCGTCCTTGCCCGTGCCGGTCGTGCGCTCGACGAGTGAGGTATCCGCCGACGCGCCGTCCGACCAATTCGTCGCGTCCTATCCACTGCTCGAGGCCAAGGGCTTGGCGCTCGAGAACGTGACGGCATCCGGCCGATCAAGGCGCACGGTCCTGACCGGTTTCAGCATGACCCTGCGCGCCGGCGATCGGATCGTGTTGCTGGGCGACAACGGCACCGGCTCTTCAATGCTCATGCGCGCGCTAGCTGGCGAGACGCGACCCACGGACGGCACCGTCCGCATCGGCGACGGGACCGACGAACCGGCGCTCGACCCGCGACGCGTGGGTGGCCCGCGCTACCGGCGACTCGTCGGCCTGGTTCACCAGCTGCCCCGATCCGTCTCAGTGGCGTCGAGCGTCTATCGCGAGGTGAGCGGCGGGCCGCGCGACCCACGCCGCGATGAGATGGCGTGGGCCGATCTGACACAGTCGATAACTCGTTTCGCGCCACATCTGCCGCCAACCGCACACCCGGGGACTCTGAGTGGCGGCGCCGCAAGACTGGCGCAGCTCTGCCGGCTGTTGTGGGTGACGCCCGGCATAGCCCTGCTCGATCAGCCCGACGTTGGACTGGATCAACGCGGGTGGGAATTGATGGTCGAGGTGCTCGACGAGATGCGGGCGCTTGGGCAGGCGCAGCTGATCGCGACGCATAACGCGCGACTCGCGGCGACTGCCAATTCGACGATCCAGCTTGGCACGCGCAGCGTGGGCAGGACCAGAGCCAAAGCATGACCGAGCTGCGTGAGGTCTGGCCGCGGATCAGAGTGCCGCCACTCGGGGAGACGCCGGCGCTGGCCCGCCTCGCCATCGCCGCCCTGTGGCTCTTACTCGGACTGCTCGGACGACCGCTGACCACGACCGTCCTGCTCGCCGCGGCAGTGGCCGTATTGGTGGCTGCCTCCGGTTACACGCTGCGGGCACTGGCGCGCGTCAGCTGGCGGCCGCTGCTGGTGATCGTGCTGATTGGAATGCTGACTTTCATCGTGTCGATCGACGACAGCCGCGCGGCGGCCGCGCAGGCGGTCCTGACCACGGTTCTGCGGCTGTCACTGCTGCTCGTCGTGATTCTCCTCGTCGTGCTGCCTCAGGACGCCGAGGCGGCGCTTACCGAGGCAATGGCTTTCGTTCGGTTGCCGCCGCAAATTGCCTTCGAGCTGCTCATCGCCGCACGGGTCGTGGCCGGCGTGCCCGACGACCTCGCCCAGCGGCGATTGGCGCGCCGCGCGATGGATCTGTCGCCCGGCGGCTTGCGCGGCATCCTGATCGTGCCCCGCTTCGCCGTTCGCGCGGCGCGCCAGCGATGGCAATCCCTGCGCATTGGTGCAGGTCTCGCTGCACTTGGCAGTGGTCGCCAGCGATCGATGTACCGTTCCGTATCGTTCGGCCGCAACGGGCGCTACGTGCTGGTAGCAGGAACAGTCGTCGCGATCGTCGCGCTGCTGGTCGGGCTGTTGTGACGGAGAATCAAGACATGGATCAGGAATCGGTTCCCATGCCTCAGGTCGGTCAAGCAGCGCCGGAGCTGGCCCTGCTCGACGACGAGGGTGTCGAGCGCCGGCTCAGCGATCGGCGTGGCCAGTGGACGGTCGTCTACTTCTACCCCAAGGACGACACGCCGGGTTGCACGGTCGAGGCGTGCGAGTTCCGCGACGCCAATGACGAGATCAGATCACGCGATGCCGAAGTGTGGGGTGTCAGCGTCCTCGGCACAGGCAGCAAGGCGGCCTTCAAGCGCAAGTTCGACTTGCCCTTCGTCTTGCTCGCCGACGAGGACCATCAGGCAGCGGAAAGGTACGGAACATGGGTCGAGAAACAGAATTACGGACGCACCTACATGGGCATCCAACGCGCAACTTTCCTCGTTGATCCGGACGGCCTGATCCGTCGTGTCTGGCCGCGTGTCAAGGCCGAGGGCCACGCTGACGACGTGCTGGCGGCGCTCGACGAGGAGCGCGTCCTCACAGCAGGGTCTCAGGCAACAAAATGAGGCATCGCCCGTGGGGGGAGACGAGCGATGCCCCGGCGGAAGCATACACAGTTGCAAGCCCGTAGCAACGCAACTTTCTTCATCTCTGTTATGGATTTGAAATGTCACTTGCACAAGACGTGACCGCCCCGGATTCGGCCACCCAGAGCTCTCATCACGACAACCGTCCGGACCGTGTTCTGGTCATCGTCGCGCACCCCGACGACGCCGACTTCGGCGTCGCCGGCACGCTTAGCCGGTGGGTCAACGCGGGAAGTGTGGCTCGCCTAGTGTGCTGCACGAGCGGTGACGCCGGGGCCGACGACGCGTCCACCGACCCGCTCGAGCTCGCCCGCCTGCGCGAGCGGGAGCAACGCGCTGCCGCGGCGGTCGTGGGATACGAGGGCGTTGACTTTCTGCACCGCCCAGACGGCGCGCTTGAGAACGACCTGGCGCTGCGCGAGCAGCTGGTGCGAATCATTCGGAGCTTCAGGCCGGACGCGGTAGTTGCGATGGACCCGACCGTGATCGTCCACGAGTCCGGCTTCATCCAACATGTCGACCACCGCAACGCCGGTCTGGCCGCGGTCGACGCCGTCTATCCGGCGGCGAGGAATGCGATGGCGTTTCCGCGATTGGTCCTCGACGAGGGCCTCGAGCCACATTCGGTCAACCGGATGTACCTGTTCTTCGCCGACGGAGCCAACGCCTGGATCGACATCACCGATACGCTCGAGACCAAGCTGGCGGCGCTACGCGAGCATTCCAGCCAGCTTCGCAAACCGGAAGAGCTCGAGGGCTCGATTCGCGGCTGGGCGACAGAAGACGGCAAGAAGATCGGTGTTGATGCTGCAGAGTCATTCAGGGTGATCGACCTGCGCTGACCGTTTTCAGGCTCAACGGCCTCAGGCGGTCCCGATCAGCACCGGACGGATCCTGCCCCAGTTGTCCCATAGTTCGCCAAGTCGCGTTGCACGCGGTCCGAGACAGAGATTGACTTGCTCGACGGTCAGGTTCGGGGCACGCGAGCTGAGGAATGCCTCCATGAGCACCACGGTGCCATTCCACATCCCGTCAATCGCGGCCTGGCCCGCCGGCCGTCGCAAGGAGCGTGGATCGAAGTCGCTGTGTGACAGCGCCAGCGCAAGGTCGCGCGCCGTCGGTGCCCGGCCGTCCGCCCAGCCATCTCGGCCGTCGAACCGATAGCCGAGGGCAGCCAGGCTGGCCACGACGCGGCTCGCGCCTTCGCGCTCGAATTGGCCCCAGAAAGGATCGTCTTCGGGAAACCGCAGGTAGTTCTCCTCGAGCGCACGAACGGCCATCGCCTCGCGCAGCTCCAGCAGCAAGAGCTGCAGGCGGCCGGTCTCGATGCCGGTGTCCTCGGACAGGCGCAGCGCCAGGCCGAGCAACGCCTGTCGATCACCGCGCAACAACGCCGAAAGCTGCGAGCCTGACGGGCTCGGCGACCGTGTGTTGAGGGGTGCGGCCGGACCAGAAGCGACGGCTGCCGCGGACGCGTCGGCCGCCGAAGGCGTCGCGCCAGAGGACTGGCTCGGGCTTTGTTGTTCACGGCCATCGACGGTCACGCGGCGCTGCGCCTCTTCCTCGCACTCAGCGAGCTTGCGTCGAGCCTCGAGGCATGCGGCCTGCGCGGACTCGGCCGCGATGCGCGCCGCATCGGCGGCCAGCTCGATGCCCGGCATCGCTCCCTCGATCTCGGTCGCGTGGCGAACCACGTCGTTCGAGTTGCGTTCCGAACTGCGCACCTGGCGGTTGAGGCGATTTATCTCAGTCAGCCACTCAGCGGCTGCGGCCTGGATGTCGCCCGGGCCGTGGGCACGCGCAAGAGCCGCTCGATACGCGAGTCTGGCCTCGTCCTTGGTGTCGTTGAGCGATCGACGGTCGCGTGTCGCCGCGTCGCGCTCTCGCTGGCGAACCACGTCGGACAGCTCGAGCCGCGCGTCGCGCAGGCGCTGTTGGTGTTCGGCAGCGGCCGCGGCCAGACGCACGGCTTCGGCGCAGCGGCTGTCGACCTGGTCGCGTGCAGCGCCGCATGGCCCGCTCGTCACGGTCGCGGCTGCCGGGGAGGCCGTGGATGGGGCGGTCATCGAGGTCGAGGCTAGGCCGCCGCCAGAGGCCCCGTCTACGGGACGGTTGGAGCACGGCCACGGTACCGCAGGAGTCTCGAAAAAGGCATGACCGCAGGCCCTTGAAACGAGCCGCAGCTTTCGCCATTCTGGCGACCGCTTCCTGCGGCTTGCAACCGTCTCCGCAGGCCCTTCGGCCTGCTGCGCGCCTCCGGAAGCTTTCGCCATTCTGGCGACCGCTTCCTGCGGCTTGCGGTGATACGATCGTGCACGGTGGCAACAGAGCGCAGCCGGCCCCAAGAGGACTGATTCTTGGCCATCGATCCCAACCAGGAATTCCTGGTTCAGCCTGTCGACGCCTCCTGGCTTCAGTGCAACATTGAGTGCCAGGAAGCGTGCCCCGTCGGCACGAACTGCCGCGGATATCTGAATCTGGCCGCCGAGGGCCAATTCGAAGAGGGCTACATCCTGTCGCGCGAGCCGAACCCGGTCGCCGCGATGTGCGCCTACGTGTGCTCGGCCCCGTGCGAGCGCGCCTGTCGCCGCGGCGATATCGACCGGCCGCTGGCGATCCGGGCGATGAAGCGCTTCCTCGTTGAATGGCACCAGGCTTCAGGCATTCCCGACGACATGCCCCAGGTCACGCCGCGCGACACGACTGTCGCGGTCATCGGCGCCGGCCCTGCCGGCGTGGCAGTCGCACGAGAGCTGGCCACGGCCGGACACCAGGTCACGGTCTTCGACGAGCTGCCCTATGGCGGCGGCACGATGCTCATCGGCGTGCCGGCGTTCCGCCTGCCGCGCGAAGCGATCGAGATGGACCTCAAGCTGGTCGAGCGGCTGGGCGTCCGCTTCCGGTACGGCGTCAGGGTCGGGCGTGACGTCACCTTCGAGCAGCTGATGGAGCAGTTCGACGCAGTCGCCATCTGCGCCGGCGCGATGGACGCGGTCGGGCTCGACATTCCCGGTGGCGAACTCGACGGCATCCAGTACGGCGTCGACTACATGAAGATCGCCAACCTCGGCGAGCCGCTCACGGTAGGCAAGGACGTGGTCGTGATCGGCGGCGGCTACACCGCCATGGACTGCTCGCGCACGAGTCTGCGCTACGGCGCCGACAACGTGACTATCGCCTACCGCCGAACGCGGTCCGAGCTCGTCGTCGACGAGGAGGAGCTCGGCGAGACCGAGCGCGAGGGCGTGCGCATGGAGTTCCTGGTCAGCCCGGTCGAGGTCATCGGCGACGACGAAGGCCGCGTGAAGGCTGTCAAGTTCGTGCGCAACCGTCTGGGCGAGCCGGACGCCACCGGCCGCCGTGCGCCGGTTCCCATTCCGGGCAGCGAGTTCGAGATCGTCGCCGACACCGTCATTCCGGCCGTCAGCCAGGCGGCCGACAACACCTTCCTGCCGGTCGAGTCGAGCTTCGAGATCAACCGCGGCCGGGTACGCGTCGACCCGGGCACCTACGCGACCAACGTTCGCGGCGTGTTCGCCTGCGGCGACTTCGTGACCGGCCCGACGACGCTCATCGAGGCCGCCGGCCACGGCAAGAAGTGTGCTTACGCCATCGATCGCTACCTATCCGGGAGGCGAGAGGTTGACGTCGACGCCAACGTGCGCATCGTCTCGTCGTGGCGCCACGAGATGCCCGAGTTCTATGACGTTCTGCCGCGCGTCCACGTGCCGATGATCCAGGTCGAGGCGCGCATGCCGTCGAGCGATCCGCACGTCAACTTCACCACGCCGGTCGAGCGCGGCTACACGACGCCCCAGGCGATCACCGAATCGACCCGCTGCCTGATGTGCAACTACAACATCTGGTTCGACCCGTTCCGGTGCGTGCTGTGCGGCGCCTGCGCCGACGTCTGCCCCGAGGGCGTGATCCACATGATCGACATCAACCAGATGAAGTCGGAGGGCCCGCTGCCCGAGCTGGTCGACGCCTACGGCTGGTCCGAAGGCGCCGCGATGGTGCTCGACGAGGAGCGCTGCATCCGCTGCGCACTGTGCGTGAAGCGATGCCCGTATGACGCTATTACCATGGAGCGGTTCGAGCTCCAGGAGATCAGTAGCGACGGGCGGCTCTACAAAGAGAGCTACCGCGACACCCAGCTGGGACTGCTCGGAATTGGTAACCGCGCCGAGGCGGGAGGATACGTTCGTTGAGCTTTCTCGAGCGGATGAACACGGCTTTCAAGCGCTCCGCGCTGTTCCGCTCACTCTTCCGCCAGCCCTATCCGAACGACGAGCGATCGCGTGCCTACGCGGTCATGAACAACGTCTTCCTGCACATCCACCCGGTGCGCGTCCGCCAGCACGCGGTCAAGTTCGCGTACACCTTCTGCCTCGGTGGCCTGTCTTTCTTCTTCTTCTTGGTGCTGACCGTGACCGGCGTGTTCCTGATGTTCTTCTACGTGCCCTCGGCAACGTCCGCGTACGACGACATCCTGCGCATCCAGGCCGAAGTGCCGTTCGGGCTACTGACTCGAAACATCCATCGCTGGGCGGCGCACCTGATGGTCTTCTTCGTCTTCCTGCACATGATGCGCGTCTTCTACCACGGGGCCTACAAGCCGCCGCGCGAGTTCAACTGGGTCGTCGGAACGCTGCTGCTCTTCTTCACCATCGCCCTGTCGTTCACCGGCTACCTGCTGCCTTGGGACCAGATCGCGTTCTGGGCGATCACCATCGGCAACAACATCGCTTCGTACGTGCCGCTCCTGTCGCGCCCGTCGCAGCTGCTGATCTTCGGCGGCATCGAGGTCAGCCAGAACACGCTGCTCCGCTTCTACGTGCTCCACGTCATCCTGCTACCTCTGGTGGCCGCGATCTTCCTTGCCGTCCACTTCTGGCGGATCCGCAAGGACGGCGGCATCTCCGGGCCGCTATGACCGCCATTCGCGTCGTGGCCGCCTCCGCTGGCTCGCTCACGCACCGATGTGCGCTCGTTTCGCCTGCTCGTCGGCGCCTTGCGCCTGACGGCCGTATCGGCCCGGCCCGGGCCGCTATAGACAACTGATATGACAGACGACCGATGACAGACGAGCCCAAGTCCCGACTGCCAGCCCCCACCGCCCCGGCGGAGCCGACCGAGCGCAAGCGCACGGCGCTGCCCGCCGCGCCACCCGAGCGGCGCACGACGGAGATAGACAAGCAGCGCGTGCCGATGGCGGCCAAGCCGTACAGGCTGCTGGCACTTGTAAAGCAGGACGCTGTCGTTCGAGTCCAGAAGGAACCGGACGACACGGTCATGACCTGGCCGCACCTGCTCACGATCGAGTTCTTTGCCGCAGCGGTTATGAGCGTTTTCCTGCTGCTGATGGGCGTCTTCGTCAACGCTCCGCTCGAAGAGCTGGCCAACGGCAATGTCACCCCGGCGGTGGCCAAGGCGCCGTGGTACCTGGTCGGTATCCAGGAGCTGCTGGCGTACTTCCACCCCACCGTCGCCGGAGCGCTGCCGATCCTGACCATCTTCATTGCCATCGGTGTCATCCCGTACATCGACCGTGGCCCGCGCGGCGATGGGGGCTCATCCCGCCCGTCCGACCGCAAGCTGGGCATCGTCCTGTTCACGCTCTTTTGCGCGTCGGGCCTGGTGATCACTTTCCTCGGTGCATTCTTCCGAGGCCCCGGCTACGCGTACACGATCCCGTGGGAAGACGGACTGTGGTTCGCGCTGTGAGGCAGACGCAGGTGAAGTCCAATGGGTAACTGGAAGCTCCAACGCTGGCAGGAGCCAACAACTCTGACCCGCGACGTGATGCGCGAGATGCGTAAGGGCCGCCCGGCGGGCCTGTCGCGCCGTACGCTGATTCGACGCTCGATCGGCTTCGGTGTCGCCCTCTGGCTGCTCGAGGTGACCGGCGGTCTGCTCGGTTTCCTGTGGCCCAACCTGTCGCGTGGCTTCGGCGGCGAGCTCGTGCTCGGCGACTTCGAGGTCGTGTCGGGCAGTCCCGCAATCCAGGGCGTGAGCCTGTCTGACGGTGCGCCGGCGTACTTCTCCCAGGCGCGCACGTACGTCCAGCTGATCGATGCGGGGCGCGCCTTCGCCGACGGCGACAGCCCGGACGGCGAAGGCACGAACACCAACGTCCGGACGCTCTACCAGCGTTGCCCGCACCTGGGCTGCAAGCCCAACTTCTGCACCACGAACTATTGGTTTGAGTGCCCCTGTCACGGATCGCGCTATGACCGCCTCGGAACGAAGGTCGCTTTGCTCGGTCCTGCGCCGCGCAGCATGGACCGCTTCGCCCACTCCATCGCCAGCGGCGTGCTGACGGTCGACACATCGCGTGTGACGCTCGGCCCGCTGCCGGTCGCCCTCGGCCAGCCCGGACTCATCCCGCCCCGCTCGCCCCAGGGCTGTATATGACCGACGAGCGGACCGGTCGCGAGCTCGAGCCGCGGCCGGAGGATGCCGCAGGCGCGGTAACGCCGCGCGAGCCGACAGTGCCCCAGCCGTCGTCGTCGCCCGCCCGGCGCCTTGCCGCGGGCGAGCAGGCCCACACCGTTGGGCTGACCGAGGAACGAGCTGCGCAGGTCGTTCGCCAGAGCCACAACGCGCGGATGATCGCGTTCCTGGGTGTGTTGCTGGTGGTGCTCTTCATCCCGCTCTACTGGCTGTACGACATCGGCCTGCCCGTGCTCGGCATGGAAGGGCGGATGGAGGCCCAGGCTGAGTCGCAGCTGGTGACCGACGTTTCGCGCGGTTACGCGCTGTACCTGGCCAACTGCGCGCGCTGCCACGGGGCGGAGGGACAGGGCGGCGTGGGCCCGATCCTGAATGACCAGGGCAAGCTGTACAACGCGGTGACCGCGCAGGGCCTGCCCGGCACGGGTCACCTGAATCCCGACTACGTCCACACCGTGCTGGAAGTGGGCGGCCGCTACGTATGCGGCAACCCAGACAGCGTGATGCCCGCATGGCTCGATCCCAAGGGTCCGCTCAACTACAAGGAAGTCGAGGACATCGTCCGCTGGATCGTGGCCAGCTCCGACACCACGTTCGTCTACCAGCCTCTGCACGTGGAAGCACCGGCGACGATCCCGCCACCGGTCACCGTCCAGGGCTGGCGCGATCCGAACTACTCGCCGCCACCGGGCGCGACGCCGGTGCCGGAATGCTGGAGCGCTCCGGCGGGCTCTGAAGCGCCAAGCGGTTCCTTCGAGCCGGTCGAAAGCCCCGGCACCGCCGACAGCCCGCGCGTCATCGAGGTCCAGACCGGCCCGAGCGCTCCCCAGTGGGTCGACCCGGAGACCGGTGATCAGATCACCTCGATCAGCGTCGTCGAGGGCGAGACGATCGAGATCCACGTGATCAACGAGACAGAGATTCCGCACAACATGCACATTGGCGCTGCGGCCGAGCTCGAGGCCGCGCCGGAAGACAACCCCCTGCCCGGCGTGCCGACCTTCGTTCAGGAGACTCAGACCTTCACCTATTCATTCACCGACCCGCCCGATCAGGCGCAGTTCGCCTGCACCGTGCCCGGTCACTACCCGACGATGCACGGCGACTTCGTGTTCGGACCCGAAGGTGGCTCAGCCTCGCCCGACCCCTCGGCGGCTGCCTCGCCCGGGGCATCGCCGAGTGGCTCACCCGCTCCATCGGATGGAGCCTCGCCGGCAGTCACCACCCAGCCGTCGGTGGCGCCGTCCGCCTCACCCGTCCCGCAGCCCTAGATGGCCCAATACGCGCTACCGCCGGGGGCCGTAAAGCGGCGCACCGTCTTTGGCCTTCTGGACGCGGACGGCTGGGGGTGGGCGACGCTCAAGGCCACCTTCTGGTTCATGTTGATCATCTTCCTGACCGGTTACGTGCCTGACCGCGCCTACTACTTCACCGTCTCGCCGACGATCGACCTTGGCTACAACGCGATCAGCCCGGTCAATCTGTGTCCGCCCGAGAACAAGACGCTGCCCTGCCCGGTACCGCTCGGCGCGGTTATCCCGTGGGACCAGAATCCACCCGAGCTGAGCCTGCCCGAAGGCCGCAGCAGCGCCGGGGTGTTCACCTCGGGCGAGAACTTCTATGTCGTCGGCGGCGAGACCGCCAGCGGGCCGACGGAAAGTGTGCTCACGACCGTCGTCTCCGAGACCGGCAATATCTCGCCGTGGCAGGAAGGCCCGCCACTGCCCGAGGCGCGCGCCGATGCGGCCGTGCTCAACCTGAGCAGCGTTCCCTACGTCATCGGTGGCACCGGCCCGGACGGCGAGCCAACCGATACCGTCTTCCAGGGCGTCGTCGACGAGGGCGTGCTGACCAGCTGGCAGGCGGCCGACGTCCTGACACTCCCTGTCGCCGTAACTGATGCTGTTGGCATCTCCACCGGCGGTGGGCTGTACCTGTTCGGCGGCTTGACCGCTGACGGGCTGTCAAACACGGTCTATCGCTCTGACTTCCCCGAGGAAGGTCAGGCGGTGCTCGGCGCATGGACCGAGGTGACCGAGCTGCCGCTGCCCGAGCCGCGGGCCAACGGCACGGCTGTAAGCACCGGCGGCGCCGTCTACGTCCTTGGCGGCGAGGGCCCGAACGGCACGACGGACATGGTCTATTACCTCGAACTCGACACGCACGGTGATCCGGCGATCAATCCGGACACCGAGCGGCCGTACGGCTGGGGAGTGTCAACCGCGCAGTCGGCTTCAGCGGTGCTGCCCGCGCCGCGCGCCGGCCATTCGTCGTTCGTCAACTCGGGCGCCATCTACGCAATCGGTGGCTTCGGCGCGGACGGCGCGCCAGTCGCGACGAACTACTTCGTCGTTCCCGATTCGGCCGAGGGCACGATCGACGAGTGGATCGAGCTCCCCGCGACGAACCTGCCGGCGCCAGTGGCGGGCGGCGCCCTCGCCGCAGTCGGTCAGTACGCCTTCTATGTCGGCGGCACGAACGGAACGGACCAGTTGACCACGATCTTCCGCGCCGATCTCGCCCCACAGCCGCCGTTCTTCAGGCTTGGGCTGTTCGGCGTGACGGTGCCCGCATTGGCGATCGAGGGCGAGATCGGCCAGCAGCTCGGCTACATCGTTGCCGCGTCCGCGGCAGGCGGCAACTTCGTGATCCTCATCGTCATCGCCTGGATGTACTCGCACAAGCGCGAGAGCTTCCGCTTCTTCCAGTGGATCTCGCGCGGCCGCTTCAAAGCCCCACCCGAGGACGACTACGCCGTCTAAGTAAGCTCGCTCAGCGGCTGGCGGCCATCGAAACCCACGTTCGTCTCATGCCACCATTCGATGCTGCCCTCGCCCAGCCGCCAGCACAGCCAGATCGGCCGGCCCATGGCGAGTGCCGGAAAGTCGATCAGCCCCGATTGGATGTCGCGCAAGGTGATGCCGAGGTCGTCGATGTCCTGGACCGTGCGCTGCATCCGGCGCACCGTGTCGCGGACCTCCTGCTCGTGATCGGCCACCTGCTCGGCGTGTTCCGACGAGCCGTTCGTTTCGCGGCTTCGCTCCAGCTCACGTTGAAGCTCCGCCACTCGGTTCCGATCGTCGCGCAGCTGCTCCAGCAGCGGTCGGACCTGGTCGACCCGGTCGTTGGCCTCATCGATCGCGAAGTAGCGCGCCACGGTCTGATTCTCGCACTACGCTGATATCGGGCGTGGTTATCGAGGTTCGCCAGCCGCGCAGACGATGATCGGCCACTGTCGCCGACAAAGTCGCCTTTGTTAGCATGCCGGCCATGAAGCTTGCCCAGCGGATGATCGGAATTGGCACCGAAACCGCCTTCGAGGCGGCAGCGAGAGCGAGAGCCCTCGAGGCGACCGGCCGGCACGTGATCCACCTCGAGATCGGCGAGCCCGACTTCGACACGCCCGTGAACATTCGCGAGGCGGCGAAGCGCGCACTCGACGACGGTTACACGCACTACGGTCCGCCGCTCGGCCAGCCCAAGCTGCGCGAGGCGATCGCCGCCGACTCGAGCATGCGCCGACGCTTCCCTGTCGATCCGGCCAACGTCGTCGTCACGCCCGGCGCCAAGCCGATCATGTACTACGCCATCCTGGCTCTGATCGAGCCGGGTGACGAGGTGATCTACCCCGATCCGGGCTTCCCGATCTACGAGTCGATGACCCGATTCACGGGCGGCACGCCGGTCCCGATCCCGCTCCGCGCGGAGAACGACTTCCGGATGGATGCGGCCGAGATCCGTGCGGCGGTCACATCGCGGACACGGATGATCATCTTCAACGCGCCACACAACCCGACCGGCGGCATCCTGACCGACCAGGACCTGCAGGACATCGCCGACATCGCGCGGAAGCACGACCTGATCGTGATGGCCGACGAGATCTACGGCCGGATCATGTACGAAGGCGAATTCAGCTCGATCGCGGCGCTGCCCGAGATGGCGGAGCGGACGATCGTGCTCGACGGCTTCTCCAAGGCCTACGCGATGACCGGATGGCGCCTCGGCTACGCGATCCTGCCGTCGGCCCTGGTCGATCCTTTCAGCAAGCTGATCATCAACAGCGTCTCGTGCACCAGCAGCTTCGAGCAGATCGCCGCGGTCGAGGCGCTCACCGGACCGCAGGACTCGGTCGACGCGATGGTCGAGGAGTTTCGCGCGCGTCGGTCGCTCATAGTCGACGGCTTGAACTCGATTCCCGGTTTCCAGTGCAACATGCCGAGCGGCGCCTTTTACGCCTTCCCGAATGTCGCCGGGACGGGCATGAACGGCACGCAGCTGGCCGACCGACTGCTCAACGAAGGTGGCGTGTGCGTCCTGTCCGGCTCCGCTTTCGGCCAGGCATGCACCGACCACGTGCGCATCAGCTACGCCAACTCACGCGAGAACCTGTCGCTCGCGCTCGACCGCATCCGCGAGGTCGTTTCCAAGACGCCGGCCGGCGCGAGCGCGTAGCCGCGCCCATCGCAGTCGCGTAACGCCGCGCGCCGCGGCGAGATGGAGCTCACTACCCTCGCGATCGTCCTTGCCGCGGCGACGATCCACGCGTTCTGGAACACGATCATTGCCCGTGCCCGCGACACGCAAGCGACGACGGCGCTGGCGCTCGCGATCGGCGTGCTGGTGGGCGCGCCCTTTGCCATCCTGCGCTGGGATGTGCAGCCGGAGGCGTGGCCGTTCATCGTCGCCTCGTCGGTCATCGAGCTGGCCTATTTCTGGCTGCTGACCTCGGCCTACAACCGGGCCGAGATGAGTCTCGTCTACCCGATCGCGCGCGGCATGGCGCCGGTGATCGTGCTCATCGTTTCGGTCGTCTTGCTGGGTGTGGCGACCTCGCCCGCCCAGGCGTCCGGCGTGGCGCTCGTCGGTGTCGGCGTGATCCTCGTCCGTGGCTTGAGGGGAGGAGCGCGTTGGTCGGACGTGGCGCTGGCCCTTGCGGTCGCCACCTCTATCGCCGGCTACACGTTGGTCGACAAGGAAGGGGTGCGCTACGCCGACCCGGTCACGTACGTGACTCTGATCCTCGTCGCGCCGGCGATCGCCTCGCTGCTGTTCGTGGCGTCGCGCGGCGGCACACAGCGCCTTCGCGACTCGTTCGGCGGGCTGACGATCCTCGGTGGAGTGGCGAGCATCGTCGCCTACGGCCTGGTGCTCGTGGCCCTGACCACGGCTCCGGCAGCGAGCGTCGCCGCGGTGCGCGAGGTGAGTGTCGTGATCGCGACGGTCTTCGGCGCGGTCGTGCTCAAGGAGCGTGTCGGGATCAGTCGACTCGCAGGCTCAGCGGTCGTCGCGCTCGGAGTGGCCCTCGTTGTCGCTGCCTGACGCGCCTCGCCGCCTGGCGCGCTTACTGGTGGCTGGCGGCGGCCTCGGCGATCTCGCGCAGTCGGGCGAGACGGCGGTCGCGCTCGGCAACGAAGCGCTCGATCGCCTCGACGATGTGCGTCGGGCCCAGGTGCGCCTCGTCGATGACCTCGTCGACCGTGCCGCCGGTGCGCCAGCGGTCGTCCCAGTCGGACGAAAGCGAGTAATCGCGCGCAACCGGGCCGCCGATCCAGTGGCGCATCGTCTGCCACGCGCGGTTGGTGACCGCCATGCCGTCCCATCGGTCGCCCAGCGACGCGACTGACTCGCGGTAGGCCTCGTCCTGCATCGCGAACAGCTGCGGCGAGATGCAGAGCGACGATCTTGACGTTCAGGCCGCGCTCGTCGAGCTGGGGCAGGACCTTGACCACGTTGGCCGTGGTGGTCGTGCCCTGGACGAAGACCGTGCCGCCGCGCGGCCCCGGCTTGAAATCGCGCATCACGTACGCGCCGCGCGCGGCCTCGAAGTGCGACGGCATGCCCAGCGCCTCGCGGTCGGGCAGCTCGATCGACGGCCGCGTCAGGTGCAGTGCAACGAGCGGCACGTTCGTCGCCAGGGCCGCGCCGAGAACGACCGGCACCTCGTTGTATTCCCACGGATGGAGATCGATCACGTGCCCTTCAGGGAAGAGCTGCGTCACGGCGGTCTCGAAGATGCCGAAGTGCGTGCGTGAGTCCTCGGCCGTCTCGGGTCCGGCGTGACCGGCGATCCAGAGCACTTTGCCGACCTTCAGCTCGCAGTCCTGCGCAAGCTGGCTGAACAGGCGCATCGGCCCGTATTTGAGGTACGAGAACGAGCCATAGGTCGAGCACGTGCCCCAGAAGCCGTTGAAATCGGTCATCGGGTCGGCGGCCATGTTGACCGTCGCCATGCCCGCCACCAGGCCGGCGTTGGTGAACTCGGTGATCTCCGTTGGCAGGACGGTCCCATCGGTGTTCGTGTCGCGCTGGTACCAGCCCCAACCGGGCTTGTCGTCGAAGTCCTTGGCGAAGCCGGACAGGTTGGTCGAGTCGGCGAGGTCCGCCGAGGCGCCGATGAACAGCGGTCGGCCGTATTCCTCCTTGGCGAACGAGTTGACCCACGCGCCCCACGAGCTGAGCGCGGCGCGGTTGGGTTGCTTGTCGCCCGGCTTGCGCCAGATCGTCGGGCGGGTAGTTGCGGTAGTCGAACAGCCGCTTGTCCTTGAAGATCTCGGCGCCGCGGCCGCCGATGTTGAAGCTCTCGATCTCGTCCGGGACGGTGGCGGCGATCTCCAGCAGGCGGTCCGAAAGCCACGTGACCAGCTCGTCGTCACGGCGCATGACGCTCATCGCGACGGCGAAGTTGGCTCGTGCCTGGGCATCGCGCTCGGTGGCATCCGTCGGTGCCGGCTCGTCCACTCCCTCGTACGCGACGCCGTACTTGGCCATGAACTGCTTGCGCACCTCCCAGAACTCGGGCGCGTTCATTGGCCAGGGAGTGCCATGACTCTTGTTGTCGTACTTGCCGTAGCCGCGGCCCTTGCGCGTCTTGAACCACGCCATGCTCGGCACCTTGCCCGGGTTGTCGCCGCGTGCCGCCTCGAGCACGGCGCGCGTGACAGTCGGCCACTCTGAGCCCTGCTCCGTGCCGTTGACCCGCCAGCCGTATGGCTTGAACCACGTCTCGGGCGTTCCATTGACGACCGACGACAGGGCGAAGTCATCGATGCCGTAGTCGTTCCAGTCGACCATGAAGACGAGGTTGTTGAGGCCAAGTCCCCACGCCGTGTTGCGCGTCTCGTGGCTGGCGCCGGGCGTCAGGCCGCCCTCGCCCTCGAACACGAACACCTTCACCTCGTCCGTACCGGCGTGCTTGAGCGCGAGTGCCTCGCCGGCTGAGGGCGGCATACCGTGACCGCTCGGGCCGGTATTGAACTTCAGGAAGAGGGTCTTGCCCTCCATCTCGGCATGACCGGGCAGCCCGCCGCGGCGGCGCAGCTTGAGCAGGTCCTCCCAGGTGACAGCCCAGCGGCCGTCGTCGACCAGCGCGAAACGATCGTCGCCATCGCGCTCATGACGCGCCCGCAGCCCCTCGTTGAGCACGGAGAGGGTGGCGTAGATGAGCGGCACGGTATGGCCGGCCGACAGCACGAAGCGGTCCATGAACGGCCGCCACGGCCGCTGCAGGTCCCAGCGCATCGCGCCGCTGAAGAGCAGCGCGACCAACATGTGGACCTTCGACCGCGACCCACCGGGATGGCCGCTCTGGCGGTAGTTGAGGGCGAGGTCGATCGACTCGTCGATCAGGTCCTTGAGCACCTCCCAGCGCTCGAAATCGCGCTCGGCTGTGCTGTAAAGGAGCGTCGACGTTCTGTGGCTTGGCTGCGATCACCATGTCAGCCGGGATGCTACACGGCCCCTGAAGCCGTCGGCCGTTCAGTCACGTGGCGACTGATACGTCCGCTGGGTGCCGCCCAGCAGCCGGCGGGCCATATGATTTCCGACTTCAATCGCCTATTCAGTCACCCGGTGACTGGTTTCGCCGCCAGCGTCCTGACACGAACGATGATGGACCGCTCGGCGGACGTATCAGTCACCAGGCGAATGACCTGCGTCCGGGTCGGGCTGACTGCGCCATGCATCGGCTCAATCGTCCGTTAGCAGCGGCGAGGCGGACCCGAACAACCCCGATATCGACGTGTTACCTGACGTTTGCGCCGCCACACGGCTGAAACCGCCGGGGTAAGGGTGTTCAACCCTCGATTTGACGCGTGACAGGACGCACGACGGAGGATGGCGTCGCCTGATGGCGCAACGGCAAAGCAATGGAACTCAGGAGCGGGTGTTGGCCTCCTCGCGACTGACAACTCCGCGCCACTCCCCGGTCTCGTCGCCGCGCGACTCGATGAACTCCTTGAAGCGCTCCATGTCGCCCTCTACCTGGCGATCGTCGAAACCGAGTGCCGCGCCGGCGCTCTGTACAGCGCCATCCGGATCCCACTCCATGATCAGCGTGACCCTGGTCGTGTTGTCGTCGATGTGATGGAAGTCGACCGAACCGCCATTCGGACGTCCGGACGTCGAGTGCCAGGCAATTCGCTGGTCGGGCTGTTGCTCGGTGATCTCGGCCGTCCAGGACTCCTCGTTGCCGGCGATCGAGGCGGTCCACTCGAGGTTCCGATCGTCGATCTGGCGGACGCTCTTGACGGCCTCCATGAAGCGCGGGAACTCCTCGAACTGGGTCCACTGGTTGTAGGCCGTGCGGACGGGGACATGGACGTCGATGGACTTCTCAACTTTGGCCATGGGTAACTCCAATGCTGATCGGTTGTCAGGGGATTCCAACGGTACCGACCATCACCCGTTGACCGCACAAGCCGTGCCCGCGATCAGGTTTCACTCCCCTTTCATGCCACTCTTTATGCCACTCTGCACTCTCAGCTACGTCCGATATCCTCCGCGCCGGTGTCCCAATCGTCGTTCGCCGCGCCAGGTTCCGTCCCGCCTCGGTCGCCGGCTTTGAGTTCGCGCATATCTACGGCCGCCCGCCACCCAAAGCGATCGGCGGTGCTTCTTGCCGTGCTCATCGGTTTCGCGTCGGTCTTCTCCGCCGTGCTCGCCTGGCGAGCGTCGCTGGCGTCAATCGACTCGTCGCGCTTCCAGAGCCTGGCCGTCCAGGACGCAGCCCGGCGCAACCAGCTCGAGCGGCTGCTGGAGGGCACGGTCGGCCAGGACGAGCGCTTCGTGGTCGTCTTCCAGGAGCACTCCCGTGCCGCGCGCGAGCTGGCAACTCAGGCGGCCTCGCTGCGGGAGACCGATCCAGCTTCAGCCGACATCGTCGACCTCGAGGCGCAGGCACATGCCGCGCTCGCACGCGTAATGCAGCCGTTCTTCCTGGGCGCGGGAGGGATTCATCTGGGTGACGGCGGAACCGTCGGCTACGACCGTGAGTTCGTGCTCGCGAGCCTGCGAGATGCGGATATCGAGCTTGGTGAGCTCAGCACGCAGCGATCGGTCGAGCAGGCCCAGCGTGCCGACGCGCGGTCGCTCAGCCTGATCGGCGTCGAGGCGCTGATCATCGCCTCGCTCTTCTTCTTGACCGTCGCCCAGGTCAGCCGTTCTCAATGGCGGGTCAGGCAGGTCTTCTTCGGCATTGGTGGCGTGCTCGTCGCGGTCGGAACACTGGGCTTCCTCGTGGTCGAGGTGTTCGCGTGAGCGACGAGGCAGTCAGGGATGTCGACGGCGGGAGCGAGTCGGCTGGCGAAGCTGACGATCGAGGCAAGCGACTGTCTGGCATCGTCGCGATCGTCATCGCCTTCGCGACGCTGATCGCAGCACTGGCCGGCTTCTTGCAGGCCGACACTGCCAACCAGGCCAACGATCAGCGCAACATTGCCGAGGAGCTGTCACTCGATGCCTTGGCCAGCTCCCAGAGCGCTCAGCAATCGGCACAGGTCGAGCTGGAGACACTCGCCACCTGGATGGAACAGCGCACACGAGCCGGCAACGCCCTCGTCCAGAGCTGGTACTCGGGCTCCGATCCCGACCGCGCCAACCGTCTGGTGCTCGAGCAGCAGCGGTGGGAGGCCATTGCGGCGGCGACGCTGAGCCTCTCTGACATCGATCCGGCGTCGGAATTCGGGCCGGAGCAGGATCCCATCTTCCCGCAGCGTTACTTTGCCGCCGCGACCGAGGAGAGCCTGCGCCTGAACGCGCTGCAGGACGCGGCAAACGAAGAGGCATCGAGCCTCGACCAGCGCGCGTCGAGCTACACGGCAATCCTCGCCACGCTCGCGGTGAGCCTTTACCTGTTCGGCCTGACCCTGGCCGTGAGCGAGCGCTGGCTGCGACTCGGCTTCTTCAGCGTGGGGCTGATCCTGCTCGGAGCAGGGTCGCTGTGGCTGGTTCAGACCACGATCGTGCCCATCCATCAGACGAACGACGAATCCGCGGCCGAGTACGCCCGCGGCCGCGTGGCGGCGATCACGGCCAGCGATCATGCCGGCTACCAGCAGGCGATCGCACACTACGACCGTGCCATCGAGCTGCGGCCGACGTTCGCCAATGCCTACGCTGATCGCTCGGACGCGATCTTCCTGAGCGAGAGCCCACAGCGCAGCGGCTTCATCAGCATCGTCCCGCCCGAGGCGCTCGAGCGCGCGCGGGCCGACCTCGAGACCGCCCACGAGCTGGGCATGGAGAACGCGTCGACGTTCGGCTCACTCGGTTTCTACGGCTTCAGCCAGGGCGTGCAGCAGAACGACGTCGCGCTGCTCAACGAGAGCGCCGACTTCACCCGTCGCGCGATTGATCTCGATCCCACGGAGCCGATCTATCGCTACAACCTCGCCGTGACCCTTGTTGCCGCCGGTCGCCTCGAAGAGGCGCGAACGGCATACCAGGATGCCGTCGCGCGGACGCTGTATACCGACGCGGCCAACACGACGCTGCGCGGCGAGCCGTACGTCGAGGAGCAGTGGCTGGCCGGGGCGCTGACCGACCTCGAGATCGTGCGCCGTTACCGGCCCGACCTGGAGAACGACATCCGCGGCCTGAAGGAGCACATCGTCGGCCGCGTCACCACAGGTAGTCTGGACGCGCCGATCGCGTCTCCGGCCGTCTTCGCTGATATCCAGCTCGACATCTTCCCGGCCGAGCTGCAGTGGCAGGGCAACGTCACCAACTACGACGCCGCGCGTGACGTCATTTCGGCGCAGTGGTATCACCAGGATCCAACCGGCCAGGGCTGGGCGGTGATACCCGAGATCTCAATGACGCAGACCCCGCAGGTGAACGCCGAGGGGCGGTTGTTCCAGCTGTCGCCGTATCTCGGTAGCGTCCTACCCGCGCAATGCCTGCCCACCGGCAACTATCGGGTCGAACTGTTCGTCAATGGCCGGCTGGCGGCCGAGGCAAGTGGCAATGCCGATTTCGGCAGCTACGCGCCCTACTTCGCGCGCGACATGACCGTCGGCATGTGCCGCCCGCCAGATTGGGTACGGCGCGAGGATCGGCTGCCAGGTCTCATCGATGGCTTCCAGAGCGCCGATCTGGCGTATGGCGTTTACGTCGCCCGGCTCCCGCTGCTCGACTCGCTCCGTGATCTGCCCGACGTCACGGCCACCGTCGAGGACATCGCGATCCAGTCGTTTACCGACCTCTTCCCAGCTGCCCCGACCTTCCTCGAGGATCCGGGCACCGAGGCGCTGTACTTCATGGGCCTCGATGGGACCGCATGGCGGTGGTACGACTACGGCACCGGCTACGTCCGTGTCGGCGGCGGCCTGACCGAGGACGGTGCGGTGGTCATGGGCATCGTCTACGGCCCGTACGACTGGTTCACCGGCGATGAACCGACGCGCATCTTCAACTCGATGGTCGCTACCGAGTAAAGCGTCTCATCTGGCGTGCTTATCGCTGTCGCCGCGGATCGCACGGCGCATAAAGAAACGCGGCCGGCATCTCTGCCGGCCGCGTTGGTGTCGCAGGGGGTTGGCTAGCGCGCCAGCCGAACGTGCAGGTATGCCTTGAACTTAGTGTCGAGCGTTCCGACGCGGTGCGTGCGGACGCCGCTCGTCAGGGCGCTGATCGCGCGATTGCCCGACATGTAGATGCCGATGTGGGCGATGTGTCCCTTCTTGGTCCACACGATCAGGTCGCCGGTGCGGGGATTGCCGCGGCTGACTAGCCCGCGCTTGCGGAACCACGCGTAGTAGCCCGCGGCACGCTTGCGATTGCCGCCGATGCGATTCAGCAAGCCGGCCTGAGCGAAGGTCCGAAAGACGTAGCCCGAGCAGTCGAAGTAGCGCATGCCGGTGGTGCCGATGCGGAACTTGGCACCGATGTGTGACTTGGCGATGCGGATGATGCGAGCGGCTTCATTGCCGCCCCCTGCGCCGGATGACTCGGCTGCTCGCGTCGACGGCGTCTCGATTGCGATGAGAGTGACGGCCATCACAATCGCGATGAACGCGATGGCGAGCCTTCTAGCTGAGGCCCAGGGGGCACTCGGTACGTGGGCGATATCGGCGCCCTGCACGGGGTTTGGCAATGGGTATCTCCTCGAATTGTGCCGGTGCTGGGGCACCGAACGCGACCGTTGTCGGCTGCCAGGTAAAGAGGGACGATCGACGTGTTGATCGGGACGCAACTTTCCGAACGCTGGGGCGCACTCGGACGGCAGTTGTCCCGACGGACCGGAGATGTCTGGGGACATCCCACCTCGGTCCGCGTTCCTCGTTTACGGCGGCCTTATGTCTTCGTGGCCCCACCAAACATCTCGCGGCGGAGCGTGCAGGAGTGTTGCACATGAGCGCCGGTTTGCCAACCCTGACAGTCGTATTCGTTGCATTTAGGTATCAGAACCCCGCGCTGCAATGTGTCCGATACGCAGTTGGTCAGCCGCTTGACATGGCCACGTGAAACGTCCGCGACACTTTCGCTGCACGCCGTACCGGGGTCCGCTACAGCGTGCCGGACGGAGGGAGCGCAGCACAGGCGTGAGCGCTGTCCGTTCGCAGACAGGGCCGCCGGCACTGACCCCCGCCGGCGGCCTTTCGTACCGACGCCGCCAGCATGCTGCCAATCGCGCGCGAACCGTGCCGTGTGAGCCAAACTGCGTGTCAGATGTCTTGCAATTGCCGGATAACCACCGGACGCAGTGAATTCGCGTGACAGAATTCCGGCGCGAGATGGCTAAGCGACCCGTCAAAGTTCGATCTTCAGGCGCATCCGACGGCGCGTTCCACGTTGCCGACGCGAGTGACCTGCTTGATCTCTCAAGCGAGATGTTCGGCGCGTCACTCGATGTTGAGCGGACGTTGAGTCGGCTGGCCGAGCTCGTCGTGCCGCGCATGGCCGACTGGGCCGCGGTCGACATCCTTGACGATGACAACACGTTTCTCAGAGTCGGAGTCGCCGCCGTCGAGCCCGGTGGCGCCGAGCTGCTTATCGAGCTGCACGACCGCTATCCACTCCGCCACAACGAGGGGCAGTTACGTGGCCGGGTGCTGTCCACGCTGCAGCCGATCGCGCTGTATGACGTGGATGAAACCGAGCTGCGCAGCCTCGCCCGCGACGATCAGCACTTCGAGATGCTTCGCCGGTTGGGCGTTCGCTCGGCCATGTGGGTGCCATTGATCGTTCGCAACCGCGTCCTCGGCGTTCTGTCGGCCGGCTATCGGAACGGAAGTCGGCGCTACACGCCGGCCGATCTGAACCTTCTGCGCGAGCTCGCCAGGCGTGCAGCCCTGGCGCTTGACAACGCCCTCCTGTACCGCGCCGTGAAGCGCGGCGAGACTCGCCAGGCGGCCGTCGCCAGGCTCGGCCAGCAGGCGCTCGCCGGCATGGACTATGACGACCTCGCCCAGTCAGCGGCCGGGTTGTTGGCCGAGATCCTTGGCGTGCCCTTCGTGGAGGTTCTCCAGCTGACCGCCGATCGGCGCAGGCTCCTGCTCGTGGCCGGTGTCGGCTGGAATGATGGCCTTGTCGGCAGCGCTACGGTGAAGGCCGGACTCGGTTCCCAGGGCGGCTACACGCTCGCGACCGTCGGCCCGGTAATGCTTGACAACCTCGCCAGCGAAACCCGATTCAGCCCGCCGCCGCTGCTCGTCGACCACGGCGTGGTGAGCGGCCTGACAGTTGTCGTCGGCAGCCCGGCGCACCCATTTGGCGTGCTCGGCGCGCACACCACCGAGCACCGGGTCTTCGCCGACGACGACGTGAACTTCGTGCAGGCGATGGCCAATGTGCTTGGCGCCGCGATCGAGCGGCGCGGCAACGAGGACCGGCTGAATCGGCTTGCCGTTGCTGAGCAGGCTCGGGCCGCGCAGCTGAAAGCGGTGATCGAGAGCATCGGCGACGCCGTTGTCGTATGCGACGCCGTTGGCGCGGTGGTGCTGTCCAACCCGGCCGCGGACGCGTTGCTCGGGCCGCGGCTGACGCAAGGATTGGTCGGCATCCTGAGGGCGTTCGATTGGCCGACCGAGCAGGACTCCACCTCGATGACGCCGGGCGAGGGCATCGAGCTGAGGCTCGTCAACAACTCTGGTGTTGGCAATCCGGGCCAGGGTGAGGCGGACCGATGGCTCGAGGTATCCGCGTTTCCCGTCCTGGCTGATCATTCGGTAGGAGCCGGAGGCGGCACCATCCTGGTTCTGCGCGACGTCTCCGTCTCGCGCAATGCCCGATCTGCGCGGGAAGCGTTCCTGGGCGTGCTTTCGCACGAGCTGCGTACGCCGGTGACGACGATCTACGGCGGCGCCGAAGTGTTATCACGATCCTCGTCCGACCTCAGCGAAGAGACTCGACGCGAGGTCTACCAGGACATCAGGGCCGAGGCCGATCGCCTGTACCGCCTCGTCGAGAACCTGCTCGTGCTGAGCCGGGTCGAGCGCCAGGGACTTCAAGTCGAGACCGAACCGGTCCTGCTGCAGCGGCTGATCCCGCGCGTTGTCGAATCCGAATCGACCCGCTGGCCGAATGCGCGCTGGGTTACCAACCTGCCCGCCGGGTTGCCGCCTGTTGCCGGGGAAGAGACGTACATCGAGCAGATCCTGCGCAACCTGCTCGGCAATGCCGCGAAATACGGCGGCGACGGCCAGGTGACAATCAGCGCAGCGGACCGCGGCGAGGCCGTCGCGGTGACCGTGGCCGACTCAGGCACGGGCTTTATCGATGCCGAGGTAGGACGGCTCTTTGAGCTCTTTTACCGCTCGCCGAACGCCATTCGGCGAGCGAGCGGCGCAGGCATCGGCCTGTTCGTCAGCCGTCAGCTGATCAAGGCGATGGACGGCGACATCTGGGCCCGCGACGGCGCAGACGGTGGCGCCGAGTTCGAATTTCAGCTACCGGTGTTCGCCGAGTAGCCCGATGAGCCGGAGCCCGTCCGATCAGAACGGCTTGGCGAGCATCATCCAGAAGAGAACCACCAGCCCGCCGAGACCGATCGCCGCGAGCAGCCACGGGCGCCCGGATGCGCGTGCGGCCTCAAGCGCGGTCGCGTCGTAATCAGCGCCCGCGACCTGCATACCGTTCTTCGGGTCGACTCCAAGCGCCTCGCGAATACGGTTGAGGTACATCCGGCCGAGCGGGGTCATGACCCCCGTAACGGCAATGGCGACCGCCAGCGAGGCCCAGATCCACAGCCGGCCGCTTGTCCACCAGTTGCCCGAGAAGCCCGCCAGAAGGCCGGCGAGGAACCAGATGAGCAGACCGATGCCGGCCACGCCCAGGCTGCGGCTCGACCAGCGGAGCAGACTGCGCAGCTTGTCCGGGTCGTTCTCCGACTGGATACGTATCAGCACATATGCGGACACGGCGTGGGCGGCGACGAAGAGGAGAACGCCGACGACGTGAGCGGTAACGAACAGCGAGTGGTACGGCGCAAGGTTCGGCATGGCGCGGAATTTTAAGGTCAGCCGCCCAGCTTGGAAAGCACAAATGCGACCAGGAATCCGGCCACGGCACAGCCCGGGCGTGCCAGGCGTTGCGCGCGCCGGGCGCAAAGTGGACGACGCTGACCCGTACGCGCGACGGCTCCTCGCCTCTGACGATCACGTCGAGCCACGCGTCGCCGATGAACGTCTCGGCGGGGTCTTTGGTCGTTGGCTGCCTCGGTCGAAGCTCCATGGCGTCATCCGCAGACTTCTTCAGCGTCCTAGTCCAGGTGAAAGACCTCAGCGAGTCGCTGGTGGAATCCCGTCTTCGGGTCGGTCAGCGGGTCGATCAGTCCCGAGCCCATCTCGGCTTGCCATCGAGCATTGATCTCGGAGCCGGCCATGTGCTCCCGGAACCGATCGAAGTCGTCAACCTCGAGGTACCCGAACAGGTCATCGGCGCGTTGAAAGATCGAGTAGTTGGTCACTCCGGCAGCCTTGAGCTCCCCAAGCATCTCGGGCCAGACGTTGGCATGGCGCTTCCGATACTCGGCTTCGGCGCCAGGCAGAAGCCTCATGACGAACCCGATTCGTTCCATTCGCTACCTCAGTCCGCAGGTCGAGTTGCCACGACTGAAAAGGCGAGGCCCCGGAAGCTCGCGCTCCGGGGCCTCGAGTGATTCGACGGACAGACTCCTAGAAGTCGAATTCGCCGATGTTCTCGGGCGTGAACTCGAACGGATCGCCGAGGATCACGACGCTGTCTTCACCGATCGTGTACTCGCCGTTGTGCGAGTAGCGGCCATCGAAGGCAGGGATCGAGAAGGTCTCGCCGGGTGCTCCAGTCAATTCTCCCGAAACGAGCATCGACGCCACGTTGTAGGCGAGGTAGCCGAGGTCCGGCACGGCCCACAATCCGAAGATCGGGGTAACGCCATCCGCGGTCACGAACTCGCGCATGTCGTTTGGCAGACCGAGGCCGGTCACCTTGACGGTGCTGCCTTCAGTCTGGCTGACGACCTGGGCGGCGGCGAGGATGCCGACAGTGGTCGGCGCAACGATGACTGCCAGGTCGGGATGGTTCGTCAACAGGCCTGCTGCCTGGTCGGTGCTTGTCTCGGGTTCGTCGTCGCCGTAGACGGTGTCGACGAGCTCGAGGTTGGCATAGGCCGGGTCGGTGCTCAGCACCTCTTCCATGTCTGCGATCCAGGCGTTCTGGTTGGGTGCGGTCGCAGTCGCCGACAGGATTGCGATCTCGCCGGTGCACTCCGGCGCGAGCTGGCATGCCCAGTCGGCCATGTACTGGCCGATCAGGCTGAAGTCTGTCTGGTTGACGAACACGTCGTAGGCGCCGACAGCCGGAGACGAGTCGTAACCCACGACCTTGATGCCCGCGTCACGCGCGGCTGTGAGAGCCGGCACGATGGCGTCTGGATCCGAGGCCGAAATGGCGATCGCGTCAACCTGTTGAGTTGTCATGTCCTGGATGAACGGCACCTGGGCATCGCTCGCCGAAGTGCTAGGGCCGACCTGCTGGAACTGGCCACCGAGCTCAGTCGCAGCTGTCTGTGCGCCCGCCGCGGCGGCATCGAAGTACGGGTTATTGATGGCCTTGGGAATGAACACCACGTTCGCTCCGGCTCCGGCCGATGCGCTCGGCGCGTCGCTCGGTGCATCACTGGGCGCGTCGGACGGGGCGTCCGTTGGGGCATCCGTCGGCGCGTCCGTTGGGGCATCCGTCGGAGCCGTCGTCGGCGCGGTGGTCGGCGCCGTTGTCGGTGCTGTGGTGGGCGTGGCGGCTGGGCTCGTACATGCAACGAGCAGGGCCAAGACGGCCATCAACGCGAGGGCCCCCATCAAAGAGCGTTTCACTTGAGATACCTCCTGTAGTTCATGCTGCGGTTTCCTCTCCAGTCAGGACCGCTGTGGCCGGCGGAGCCCGTCCTCCTCGAGCTCTATCCACGGCGAACCTGATCTGGCGAGCGATGTTTGGCAGGGCCACTGACAGGATCAGCAGCAGCCCGACGGTGATTGCCTGGAGCTCGGCCGATACGCGAGCGAGGCGAAGCTCGTTCTGCAGGACAGCCAGCGTGAACACGGCCAGGACGACACCCACGATGGTGCCTCGGCCGCCGAAGATGCTGACGCCGCCCAGCAGGACGATCGTCACCACCGTGAGCGTCATGCCTGTGGCCGTGTCGGCACGCGCGCTCGAGAGCCTCGAAACGAGGATCACGCCGGCGAGCGCTGCCACGGCGCCGGAAAGAACGAAAAGGCCTGTCTTGAGCCGGCCCACACGGACGCCCGAGAAGCGTGCCGCTTCCGGATTCTTGCCGACCGCGTAGATCTGGCGGCCGATCCAGGTGCCATGAAGCACGAAACCGAGAACCACGGCCAGTACGGCGAAGACGACGAGTGGCCATGGAATTGGTGTCCCGGGCACGTTGCCAAATCCGAATGCGTTGAACTCAGGCGGGAAGGTGCTCACCGCGAGGGGCCCGAGCACGACCAACGCCAGGCCGCGGAACAGGGCAAGCGTGCCCAGGGTGACGACCAAAGATGGCAGTCCGGCGACCGTGACCAGAAGCCCGTTCATCAGTCCGCCGAGTGCTCCCAGGAGGATGACGAGCGGGATCGCGACCATCAACGGCACGTCATTGATCCACAGGAAGCCGAGCACGGCGGCAGCCAGCCCGGCCATCGATTCGACCGACAGATCGATCTCGGCGGCGATGATGATCAGGGTCATCGCGAGGGCCATGATCGCGACCTCCATGACCGCCTGGGTCAAGTTGGCAAAGTTGCCGCCGGTCAGGAAGAAGCGCGATGTCACGGCGCCGAGCCAGATCAGCACGACCAGCACGATGGCAAGCAGCGTCTCCCATCGGACCAGCCCGCCGAGGCGCTTCATCGTCGGCGCCTTTCGGCCGTTAGCCGCTGGACGCGGCGCAGGATCACTGCATCGGCGGCGACGGCCGCCAGGATCACCGCGCCGTAGATGGCCTGCAGCCAGAATTGCGAAAGCCGCAGCACGATCAGCGAGTTCGAGATGAGCGCCAAGAAGAGCGCGCCGAGGCCCGCACCAAAGACGGTGCCGGAGCCGCCAAAGATGTTGACTCCGCCGACCACGACGGCCGCGATCACCTGGAGCGTCACACCGGTCGCCGCTGTGGCGTTAATTGTTCCGTACTGGACGCCCCACATGATTCCGGCGAGGCCAGCCAGGAGGCCGCTGAGAGCGAAGGCGACCATCACGACGACGCCGGTTCGGATGCCGAGCGACTGGGCCGCCTGTGGGTGACTCCCCACGGCGTAGATCTGGCGGCCGATGGCGAGCTGGCGTAGCGAGATTCCCACGACGAAGGTGACGGCAACGGCGATCAGGACGAAGATCGGGATGCCCAGGAACGTGTCACGCGCCACGTCGGTGTAGCCAGCAGGCAGCTCGGTCAGCGTCACCTGAGAGCCACCAGCCAGGACGAACGCGAAGCCGCGATAGATCGACAGCGTGCCGAGCGTGGCGACGATCGACGGCACCTTGAACACCGCGACGATCAGCCCGTTGATCAGACCGAGAAGCAGGCCAAGGCCCAAGCCGACAACCCACGCAGCCGGCACTTCCATGGCCTGCCGGCTCAGCAGCTCGGCGACAACCAGGGCGACCAGACCGATCGTCGATTCGACTGACAGATCCACGTTGCGGGTGATGACCACCACGGCCTGGCCCACAGCTGCAACGGCGATGATCGACGCGGTAACGGTCAGCGTCGTCAAGTTGCCTGTAGTCAGGAACTGGGGTTGCTGGATGACGACGAAGACAGACAGAACCAGCATCAGGAGCACGAGACTCAGCTCGCGCTGCCTGGCGATCGCCAGCAGAGCACGGCCAGACATGGCCCGCGTGCCCGGCGTGGCTACCGCAGAATTGGCCGTCATCCAGGCGTCTCGACTGCTGGCGCATCAGTCTGCTGTCCAGTTGCCGCGAACATGACCTGCTCCTGCGTCGCTCGACTGCCGTCGATCTCGGCGGACAGGCGGCCCTCGTGCAACACGAGGATGCGGTCGGACATGGCCAGCACCTCGGGCAGATCGCTCGAGATCAGAAGGATGGCGAGACCGGCGGACGCGAGCTCGCCGACGATGCGGTGGACCTCGACCTTCGCGCCGATATCGATGCCTCGCGTGGGCTCGTCGAGGATGAGCACGCGAGGCTTGGTGGCCAGCCACTTGGCGATCACCACCTTTTGCTGGTTGCCGCCGGAAAGCGATGCAGCGAGCTGGTCCACGCCGCGCATCCGAACGTCCAGCTGACGCGCGTAGTCGTTGGCGAACGCTCGCTCAGTCGCCGAACGAACGATCAGCCGCGGAAACAGGCGCCGCAGAATCGGCAGCGTGACGTTCGACGAGATGGGGAAGTCGAGCACGAGTCCCTGCTGGTGGCGGTCTTCGGGTACATAGGCGATACCTGCCTCGAGAGCCGCAGCCGGGTTCGCGAATGCCACTCGCTTGCCGTCCAGGCGGACCTCGCCTGTATCCGCACGATCAATTCCGAACAGCACGCGGGCGATCTCCGTCCGACCGGCACCGACCAAACCGGCCATGCCGACGATCTCACCGGCGCGCACGTTGAAGGTGATGTCGTCGAACTCATCGCTGCGTGTCAACTTGCTGACTTCGAGCAGAACGTCGCCGATCGGCTTGTCGATCCGTGGGAACAGGGTCACCTCACGGCCGACCATGTGTCGAATGAGGTCGGCGGGCGTGAGTGATGACGTGGTCGCGGTGGTTACGTGGCGTCCGTCGCGCAGAACAGTCGTCACGTCAGCGAGATCGAAGACTTCCTCGAGCCGATGGCTGACGAACAGGATTGCCACGCCGGCGTGCTGAGTCTGGCGCACGATCGCGAACAGCCGCTCAACCTCGTGCGCGGAAAGCGAGGCTGTCGGCTCGTCAAGAATCAGGATGCGCGATTCGAGCGACAGTGACCGCGCGATCTCGATCAGCTGCTGATCGGCCATCGAAAGGCCGCGCACCGGCGCCGCGGGATCGATGGTTACTCCAAGCTCTTTGAATAGCGCCTTCGCGCGGCGCTGCATGGCGCCCCAATCAAGACCGAGCGGCCCGCGTGGGGCGTGGCCAATGAACACGTTCTCGGCGACCGAGAGGTCCGGGAACAGCTGTGGCTCCTGATGAACCACGGCAATGCCGAGCGAACGGGCCTTGGCGGGACCGTCCAGAGCGACAGGGCTGCCGTCGAGCAGAATCGAGCCGCCATCGGGCTGATGAATTCCGGCCAATATCTTGACCAGCGTGCTCTTGCCGGCACCGTTCTCGCCGACCAGCGCGTGGATCTCGCCTCCAACCAGTTGAAGCGAGACGCGATCCAGGGCCTGGGTCGCTCCAAAACGCTTGGCGATCTCGTGCAGGTCGGCGATGGGAGGCTTTGTTGCGTCGGGGGCGGTGTCCGTTGACATCACCGCCGCGTCCGTCACCGACGCGCTCCCGACGCAGGTTGATGGGCGCTCGTCTGCTGGACCTCGACGCCACGCTCAGCGAGAGCTGCTGCCATGGCCTCGGGCGCCGCCTCATCAGTTACAACGGTCGTGATCTGGTTGCTGCCACAGAACGTGGCAAACGCGGTGCGCCCCCACTTGGTGTGATCGACGACGGCGACGACCTCACGCGCCGCGGCGACCATGGCGCGCTTGATCTGTGCTTCTTCCTCGGTCGCATCGGTCAGGCCGGCATCAAGGGTGAAGCCCGCGGCACCTACGAACGCCTTTTGGACGTTGATGCGCTCGAAAAGGCCATCGCCAAGGTGACCGACGACTGAGAGCGCCTCCCACCGCACGCGACCGCCGAGCATCAGCACCGAGATACCGGGCTGCCCGGCCAGCTCGGATGCAAGCCGAAGGCCGTTCGTGATCACGGTCAAATGGCTCCAGCCGCGTCGTCGCTTCAGGTTTCGCGCTACCTGCAAGGCTGTCGTGCTGGCGTCCATGACGATCGACTCACCGTCGCGCACGAGGCCGGCGGCCAACGAGCCGATGCGCGCCTTCTGCGCCGACTGCAAACGCTCCCGGATGTCGAAGGCGAGCTCAGAGCGACGTGAGTCGAGGGCGATTGCACCGCCGTGCGTGCGCAGCGCTCGATGCTCCGACTCGAGCACGAAGAGGTCGCGTCGGATCGTCACGCCTGAGACCCCGAATCTCCCGGCAAGATCCGTTACTCGGGCGCGTCCTTCGTCCTGGATGAGCCGCGCGATCTCTTCCTGTCGTTCACGGGCAAAGGTTTCCCGCGCGGCGCTGCGTGCCTGTGCGCTCACCCGCCTGGCATCCTCCTCATTGGGCCGGCAGCCGGCTGCGCGGCAGACTAGTTTGATCGGGATCGCAATGTCAAGAAACGCAATTGAAACTAATTGAAACCTGTGTCAGGCTACACGGGGGCCTCGTCCCGCAAGCCGATCCAGGCGGCGGCGCCTGGGCGGCGAGAACTCCGGCCGGTGCAGGCTCGGTGCCGCGTTCCTCCTCAGACGGCACACGGTCCGCACCGGCCGAGTTCCTCGGATGACGAGGCGCTAACGTGCCCACTCAGGGAGGTAGCAGTGATCGCCAACCGGGATATCACCGCAGCGCTTAGCGCGCAGCGCATCGAGCTTCCGTCCTGGGCGTTTGGGAACTCCGGGACGCGGTTCAAGGTCTTCCCGCAGAGTGGCGTGCCGCGTGACCCGTACGAGAAGATCGCTGACGCGGCGCAGGTCCATCGCTACACCGGCGTCGCGCCCACCGTTGCCCTGCACATACCGTGGGACAAGGTTGACGACTATGCCGCCCTTGCGCGACACGCCAGCGACCTGGGAGTCGCCCTCGGCACGATCAACTCGAATACGTTCCAGGACAACGACTACATGCTCGGCAGCGTCTGCCATCCCGATACAAACGTCAGGCGCAAGGCGATCGACCACCTGCTCGATTGCGTCGACATCATGGACGCCACCGGAACGAGCGATCTCAAGCTGTGGTTCGCCGATGGAACCAACTATCCGGGGCAGGACGACTTCCGATCACGACAGGATCGGTTGGCGGTCGCTCTATTCGAGGTCTATGACCGACTTGGCCCTGACCAGCGCCTCGTGCTCGAGTACAAGCTCTTCGAGCCCGCCTTTTACAGCACCGATGTCCCGGATTGGGGTACCGCCTTCGCTCACTGCGTAAACCTCGGGCCCAAGGCGAAGGTGGTAGTCGACACAGGTCACCACGCACCGGGCACGAACATCGAGTTCATCGTCGCCATGCTGCTTCGCGCGGACAAGCTCGGCGGCTTCGACTTCAACTCGCGTTTCTACGCCGACGACGATCTGATGGTCGGCTCTGCCGACCCGTTCCAGCTGTTTCGGATCATGCATGAGGTGATCAAGGCCGGCGGGTTGGACGCGAGCTCGGGCGTCTCGTTCATGCTCGACCAATGCCACAACATCGAGCCCAAGATTCCGGCGCAGATCCGTTCCGTGATGAACGTGCAGGAACAAACCGCGCGAGCGCTGCTCGTTGACTCCAACGCGCTCGCAGAAGCGCAGCAGGTCGGTGACGTGCTCGGCGCCAACGCGATACTCATGGACGCATTCAGCACCGATGTCAGGCCGCTGCTCCAGGACGTTCGCCGAGAAATGAACCTCGAACCAAACCCGATGGCAGCTTTCGCCGCTTCGGGCTACCTCGACCAGATCGCCAGCGACCGTGTCGGAGGCCAGCAGGCAGGTTGGGGAGCGTGACGACAGACAGCCGACCTGTGGCCTCAACCGGAACCCGCCCCGTCGACGACCTCTTGACGCGCTCACATCGGTTAGGCGCCGACCGACGCAACACCAATTACGCCGGCGGAAACACTTCGGCCAAAGGCACCGGCGTTGACCCTGTGACTGGAGAGCCAGTCGACCTGCTGTGGGTCAAAGGCTCCGGCGGCGATCTAAGCACCCTTTCCGAGAAAGGGCTGGCAGTGCTCCGCCTCGATCGCCTGCGTGAGCTCGCAGGTGCCTATCGCGGTCCGGATCACGAAGATGAGATGGTCGACCTGTTCGACTTCTGCCTGCACGGCAGAGGTGGCGCGGCGCCTTCAATCGATACCGCGATGCACGGTCTCACCAGCGCCGCCCACGTCGATCACCTCCACCCCGACTCGGGCATCGCACTCGCGACGGCGGCAGATGGCGAAAGGTTGACCGAGCAATGCTTCGGCGACCGAGTTCGCTGGGTGCCGTGGAGGAGACCGGGTTTCCAGCTCGGGCTCGACATTGCAGAGCTGCAGCGAAGGCACCCCGATGCAATCGGGGCCGTCCTTGGTGGTCACGGGATCACCGCTTGGGGCGAGAGCTCGGACGAGTGCGAGTCGCGCTCGCTCGAGATCATCAGCACTGCCGAGCGGTTCATCGCTGAGCGCGGACGTACGAGTCCCTTCGGTCAAGAAATTGCGGGCTACGAGCCGCTTCCCGTGGCTGAACGGCACGACCGGGCCGCGGCCCTGGCGCCGACAATTCGAGGGCTCGCTTCAATGGATCGCGCAATGGTCGGCCACTACGACGATTCGGACGAGGTGCTCGATTTCGTTCATCGAGCGGAGCACCGACGTCTGGCTCGACTCGGAACGTCATGCCCCGACCACTTCCTGCGGACAAAGGTGCGACCGATGGTGCTCGACCTGCCCCCCGGCGCACCAATCGACGAAGTCGTACGGCGCCTGGGCGAGCTCCATCAGGAGTACCGAGCCGAGTATCTGGCCTACTACGAGCGCCACGCCGAGCCGGACAGTCCGCCAATCCGCGGCGCAGATCCGGCGATCGTGCTGGTCCCTGGAGTCGGCATGTTCTCGTTCGGGGCCGATAAGCAAACGGCGCGCGTGGCCGGCGAGTTCTACGTCAACGCGATCAATGTGATGCGCGGTGCGGAGTCGCTGTCTACCTATGAGCCAATCCCCGAGGCCGAGAAGTTCCGTATCGAGTACTGGTCGCTCGAGGAGGCAAAGCTGGCGCGGATGCCTAAGCCCAAGCCGCTTGCCACCCGCGTCGCGCTGATCACCGGCGCCGGATCCGGGATTGGACGGGCAGTTGCGCACCGACTGGCCCTGGAAGGCGCATGCGTCGTCGTTGCCGACATCGACCTCGTTGCGGCCGAGCGAGTCGCCCGCGAGATTGGCGACGAAGACAGCGCCATCGCGGTTGCGATGGACGTCACAGTTGAAGCTCAGGTCGCAGACGCGTTCAAGAGCGCCGCGCTCGCCTTCGGCGGCGTTGACCTGGTTGTGAACAACGCTGGCCTGTCGATCTCTAAACCGTTGCTCGAAACGACTAACGCCGACTGGGATATCCAGCACGACGTGATGGCCAAAGGCTCATTCCTGGTGTCGCGCGAGGCCGCGCGGGTGATGATCAGCCAGGCGATGGGCGGCGACCTGATCTACATCGTCAGCAAGAACGCCCTCTTTGCCGGACCGAACAACGTCGCCTATGGAGCCGCGAAGGCCGACCAGGCGCACCAGGTTCGATTGCTTGCGGCCGAGCTGGGCGAGTACGGCATTCGCGTGAACGGGATCAACCCTGACGGCGTTGTTCGCGGCTCGGGCATTTTCGCCAAGGGTTGGGGAGAGCAGCGCGCGGCGACGTACGGCATTCCTGTCGAGCAGCTCGGCGAGTTCTACGCGAAGCGCACCATTCTCAAACGCGAGGTATTGCCCGAACACGTGGCCGCGGCGGTATTCGCGTTGACGGGCGGGGACCTGAGCCAGACGACGGGCCTCCATATTCCTGTCGACGCCGGAGTGGCCGCGGCATTCCTGCGTTGAGCGGCGCGCTCGCCGCCGTCGATCTGGGGGCAGCGAGCGGCCGGATGATCGTCGGACGGTTCCAAGGCGCGCGACTCGAGACGATGGAGGTCCATCGTTTCGCGAACGGCCCGGTCGAGACACCCGGCGGTCTGCACTGGGACGCGATGGGGTTGTTCGAGAACGTCGTCATCGGTCTGCGCAAGGCCGTCGAGGCGACCGATCAGCTGCACAGCATCGGCATCGATTCGTGGGGCGTCGATTTTGGACTGCTCGACGAGGCTGGCGGCCTGCACTCGAGCCCGCATCATTATCGCGACCAGAGGACCGAGCGCGGCGTCGCTCACGTCAAGCGTGTCATCGACGACGCTGCGCTCTACCAGCGGACGGGACTTCAGTTTCTGCCCTTCAACACGATCTATCAGCTGGCCGCGTCGCTCGAGGACGGCGAGCTGAACGACGCTCAGACGATGTTGCTGATGCCAGACCTGATCGGCTATCTGCTGACAGGGCGGCGCGCGACTGAGCAGACCAACGCTTCAACGACCGGCTTGGTCGACGTCACCACCTCCGCGTGGGCCAATGACCTGATCGAGCGCGTGGGTCTCTCCCGCGACTTGTTCACCGATCTCGCTGCACCGGGCACGGTGCTCGGTGACCTGCAGCCAGCGCCAGCCGCTGAAACCGGAGCGACGCGGGCAACGGTGACCCTTGTCGGGTCGCACGACACCGCATCTGCAGTGGTCGGCGTGCCAGCAGTCGACGAGCACTTTGCCTACATATCGAGTGGCACGTGGTCGCTTGTTGGCGTCGAGCTGGCGCGCCCGATCGTCACCGAGGAGGCCCGCCTGGCCGGCTTTACCAACGAGGCCGGGGTCGACGGACAGACCAGGTTCCTGCACAACGTAATGGGCCTGTGGATGCTTCAGGAGTCGATGCGCCAGTGGCAGGCCGAGGGTCGTCCATTGGAGATGGACGTGTTGCTGGCAGGCGCCGCTCAACTGCCACCAGGCGGTCCGATCATCGATCCCGACGACAGCGTCTTCATCCCGCCGGGCGACATGGTCGAACGCATCCGAAGCGCGTGCCGCAACTCGGGACAGCCGGAACCCAACGGGCCCCACGAGGTTGCGCGATGCATCCTCGACAGTCTCGCCCGTGCCTACGCGACCGCCGTCCTCAGAGCCAGCCAGATTGCCGAACGCGAAGTCCGCGTTGTTCACGTTGTTGGCGGCGGTTCGCGCAACGACCTGCTTTGCCAGCTCACTGCGGACGCTTGCGGCCTGCCGGTATTGGCCGGCCCGGCCGAGGCAACGGCGCTTGGCAACCTCCTCGTTCAGGCGCGCGCCCACGGACTCATCAGCGGATCGCTCTTTGACCTTCGAGCGATCATCAGGAGATCAGAAGCGATCACGCGTTACGAGCCCTCGGGCAAGACGGTCGTGGGGGCCTGAGCCGTGCGCGTCGCGCTGTTCGTCACCTGCTTCAACGACCTGCTGTTTCCCGAAGTGGGCAAGGCGACGGTTCGCCTGCTTCGGCGACTCGGGCAGGAGGTCGAGTTTCCAGCCGATCAGACCTGCTGCGGGCAGATCCATTTCAACACCGGCTACCGAGACCAGTGCGTGCCCCTTTTGGAGCGCTTCGTGGATGTGTTTGCCGACTACGACGCGATCGTCAGTCCATCGCCATCTTGCGCGGCGATGGTTCGCCACCATCACGCGACGGTTGCCGAGCATGCCGCTCTACGCCGGCCGGATTCGAATTTGCCGCAACGGGTCGCCGAAGTCTCGCCGCGCGTCTACGAGTTGACGGAGTTCCTGATCGACGTCATGGGCGTCGAGGATGTCGGAGCGTATTTCCCGGAGACGGTCACCTACCACCCGACGTGCCACGGCCGGCGGCTGCTCGAGATCGGCGACCGCCCCATGCGGCTCCTCAGCGCCGTCGATGGCATCCGCCTGCTGACGCTTCCGAACGATGACGAATGCTGTGGTTTCGGTGGCACGTTCGCAGTCAAGAACGAGGACACGTCGCTGGCGATGGGCATCGACAAGGTCAATGATGTCGTCGGCACCGGCGCTTCTGTCCTCGCGGCAGCCGATACGTCGTGCCTGATGCACATCGGCGGCCTCCTTTCACGACGCAAGGAGCCGGTGCGCGCCATGCACATCGTCGAGATCCTGGCAGCCGATGATCGATCCGCCCAGCTTCGCTGACACACCGCCCTTTCCGGAAGCCGCGCGCGAGGCGCTGGCGAACACCCAGCTGCGCACGAACCTGCATCGCGCCACGAACACGATCCGCGACAAGCGGGCACGGGCAGTTGCAGAGCGGCCCGATTGGGAGGAGCTGCGCCTGGCCGGCGCGGCGATCAAGGACGACGTCCTGGCCCGGCTTCCTGAGCTGCTGCTTCTGCTGGAGGACGCGGTCACGACCGCGGGAGGCATCGTGCACTGGGCGCGCGACGGCGCCGAGGCGGGGGCGATCGTGGCTGCGATCGCGCGGGACCACGGTGTAAGCGAGCTGGTCAAGGTCAAGTCGATGACCACCCAGGAGATCGAGCTCAACGAGAGTCTCGCCCGCGCGGGAATTGCCGCCTGGGAAACCGATCTCGCGGAGCTGATCGTGCAGCTCGGTCACGATCTCCCGTCGCACATCCTCGTTCCGGCGATCCATCGGAATCGATCAGAGATTCGGTCGATCTTCGAGGCCGAGATGGGCCGCGCCGGGCGTCCTGCCCCGGCCGGCATGACCGACGAGCCGCGCGAGCTCGCTGAGGCCGCTCGGCTTCACCTGCGCGAGAAGTTCCTCCGCGCGCGAATGGCTGTGTCCGGCGCGAACTTCGCCATCGCCGACGCGGGCGCCATCGTCGTCGTCGAATCCGAGGGCAATGGCCGGATGTGCCTGACTCTGCCCGATGTCCTGGTGACCGTGATGGGCATCGAGAAGCTGCTACCGACTTGGCAGGATCTGGAAGTCTTCCTCCAACTCCTGCCGCGGTCATCGACGGCGGAGCGGATGAACCCGTACACGTCGATCTGGACCGGCGTGACGCCCGGCGACGGCCCGCAGGAATTCCATCTGATCCTGCTCGACGGCGGCCGGACCGACGTACTCGCGGACGAGGTTGGCCGCCAGACCCTGCGCTGCATCCGTTGCTCGGCTTGCCTCAACGTCTGCCCGGTCTACGAGCGGACGGGTGGCCAGGCGTATGGATCGGTCTATCCCGGGCCAATCGGCGCGATCCTGATCCCGCAGCTGGAGGGCATCCGCAACGGACCGATCAGCGAGCAGGCCGCCTCGCTGCCGTTCGCGTCGTCGTTGTGCGGCTACTGCTACGAAGTGTGTCCGGTGCGCATCGACATCCCCGAGGTCCTCGTCCATCTCCGGGCAAAGGTCGTCGAACAGCATGGGATAGCAGCGCCACCGACCGGCGAGTCGATGAGCCTCTCTGCGCTGGGCTGGTTCCTGCGCGGCCCGCGCAGGCTGCGATTTGCGGAGCGGTTGGCCGGTTGGGGTGGGCGCGTCGTCGGCCGGAGCGGAACGATCGGCAATCAACGAGGGCCTGTGCCGGGGCTGGTCAGGGCCTGGTTGCGCGGCCGCGATCTGCGAACGCCGGCACGTGAGCCATTTCGTGCGTGGTGGAGTCGCACAAGGGGCGGGACGAGGGAAGACTCGTGAGCAGCGTCGGCGATCACGATTCGACCGCTGCTCGTGCCGAGATCCTGCGCCGCGTGGCTGCCGCGATCGATGGGACGTCGGGCAAATCATTCATCGAGCGCGACTATCTGCGAACGTCCCCGCACGGAACGGACATCATCGCGCTCTTCGCCGAGCGCGTTGCCGATTACAAGGCACGTGTGACGCAGGTTCGCATGACCGACCTCGCAGTGGCCATCGATCAGTCGCTCCGCCGCCGTGATGCGAATCGAGTCGCGATCCCACCGGGATTGCCTCCGGCGTGGCTGGCGAAGTCGGCAGCTGAGTGGATCCGCGACGAACCTCCGCTCAGCCACACCGCGCTCGATGAGCTCGACGGTGTGATTACCGGCTGTGCCGTAGGAATCGCCGAGACGGGCACCATCGTGCTCGATGCGGGGCCCGGACAGGGTCGTCGCGTTCTCAGCCTTCTACCTGACTATCACCTGTGCGTGGTGATGAGCGAGAAGATTGTTGGGTCAGTGCCGGAGGCAATCGAACGTCTCGATCCACGCCGGCCACAGACCTGGATCAGCGGACCCTCGGCGACGAGCGACATCGAGCTCGACCGCGTCGAGGGTGTTCACGGGCCGCGCAACCTCGAGGTCCTCGTCGTCACTGGCTGATTTCCACGGTCTCGCGGTTTCGCGCTTAGCGGCTGTGGACGAGCCTTGGGCCGTTGGCCGCGGCCATCTTCTCCTCGAACCGTTTCGCCGATGCCTCAAGTTTCTCGAGATGATCAGCAAGGACCCGGCGGGCATCCTCGGCGGCGGCGTCCAGCCCGGTCAGCTGGAAGATCTTCCAGTGCTGAAGGATCGGCAGCAGGACCTCGTCGCGGTGGATTCGGATGTCGTAGATGCCGGCCTTGGCCATAGAAGCGGCCTTGCGCAGAAAGTTCGGGATGCCCGCGCCGGGCATCTCGAAGGCGAGGACCTCATCGACGATCGCCCGGACGGTCGACGACGGATCGATCTTTAAAGCAGCATCCAGGATGTCGCGGTAGAAGACCATGTGGAGGTTCTCATCGGCGGCGATCCGGACCATGATCCTGTCCGCGACGGGGTCATCCGAGTAGCGCCCCGTGTTGCGGTGCGAGATCCGCGTTGCCAGCTCCTGGAACGCGACGTATGCGAGTCCATGGAGGAGGCCTGGACGGCGGTCATAGCCCTGCTGAAGCTGTGTCATCCGGCCGCGCTCGAGGGCAATCGGGTCGATATTTCGAGTCACCGTCAGGTAGTCGCGCAGGACAATCGCGTGCCGTCCCTCTTCCGCCGTCCAGCGTCCGACCCAGTTGATCCACGCGCCATCGCCCTTTCCGAACATGCCGTGGATGAGGCGGTGGTACGAAGGGAGGTTGTCCTCGGTCAGGAGGTTGATCTCGAACGCCGTCTGGGCGACGCCGGTCAGCCGCGGCTGATCGGGCGTCCATGGCTCCTTGTCGAAGTCACGTCCGAGCCGGTATGGGATGTACTCGTGCGGGAACCACTCCTGGGCGACCTTGATGTGGCGGTCGAACAGTCGCCCGGCCTCGGGCTCCAGCTCGTTCAGCAGGGCGACCTCGTCGCCCAGTGTCGCTGTCGAATCAATTGCTGTCGTCATGGCCGGCTCGTTCGTACCTCTCGCTAGTCGGACCAGATTAGTCCCGCTCCATCAGAAGCGCCTTGTGACATCCGACCGTCTGGGTTAGGGTGGGTGAGTCCCCACGTCCGTGGTGACCCTTCGCGTGGTCGACCCCTCTTCCTGAACGGGCCGTGCGCCTGCCCCTCGGTTCGGGACTCCAGCAGCCTGGCTGCACAAGAGCTGCCAGTGGCTTGCACCACGAGAGGACTCGACCCATTTCCAAGACCGCTTTCGTTTCTACCTACCCGCCGCAGCGCTGTGGGATCGCAACATTTACGTCCGACCTGGCCGCCGCGGTTGGAGACAGGGAAATCGTCGCCCTCCAGCCGCCCGAGAAGGCCGGCTTTTATCCGGCCGAGGTCGGGCGTCGGATCGCTCGAGACGTTCGCGGCGATTATCTGAGTGCGGCTCGGTGGATCGACGATCGGTCCTTCGACGCCGTGTCCATTCAACACGAATACGGCATCTGGGGAGGGCGCGACGGGGCATACGTGCTCGACTTCGTCAAGGCCCTGCGCACGCCCACAGTCGTGACGCTGCACACCGTCTTGGAACACCCGAGCCCGTCGCAACGGCGCATCCTGAGCGAGCTCGTGAAGGTGTCGACAGCGACGGTCGTGATGTCCACCTCGGCGGCAACCCTGTTGACCCGCTCTTACGGCACCGATCCGTCACGCGTTGAGATCATTCCGCACGGCGTCCCATACCTGCCTCTCGTCGCGTCGGACACCGTCAAGCCGCAACTAGGGCTCAAGCGGTCGCACGGTCATCCTGAGCTTTGGCTTGCTCGGCCCGGGCAAGGGATACGAATCCGCGATCGCCGCGATGCCGGCCGTAATCCGAGCCGACCCGAATGCGTTGTACGTCATCCTCGGCGCCACTCACCCGGATCTGATCCGGCGCGAGGGCGAGTCGTATCGCGAAAGCCTGGAAGATCTCGCGTCAGACACTGGGTGTCGCCGGGCACGTCCGCTTCGTTGGGCGCTATGTCGATGCGCGAGAGCTCGGGCTGTGGCTCACCGCCGCGGACATCTTCGTGACCCCTTACCCCAACCTCGAGCAGATCGTCTCGGGCACCCTGTCGTACGCGATGGGTGCCGGCAAGGCGATCGTTTCGACGCCCTACGCATATGCCCGTGAGCGCCTCGCCGAAGGCCGCGGCCGCCTTGTCGAGGCCGGATCGTCGGACGCACTCGCCGGCGGGCTCATCGCGCTCGCTTTGAACGGCACCCTGCGCAAAGAGCACGGTCGCCTGGCGTATGAGCACAGTCGAATGATGCTGTGGCCCGAGGTGGGAGCGGCCTATCGACAGGTGTTCGCCCGTGTCGGCGTACATGACAGCGCCCGCCCGTCGTTCGCCATCCCAGTCGAGACTGTGGCCGCATAGCGGTGCCTGACCGACCGCTCTTCCCTATCCGCAGGTCACACCTCGAGGCGATGACCGGCCCGCTCGGCATCTGGCAGCACGCATCGGGTACCACGCCCGATGAAGGCCACGGCACCTGCACTGACGACGTCGCTCGCGCGCTAACGGTTGACCTTCTCCACCAGGAGTCACTCGGATGGGAAGCCGTCCGAGTCGAGCGCGCGCCGATCGATGTCGTACCTGACCGCTGCTTTTGACTCGTCGCTCGGCACTTTCCGCAACTTCCGCGGCGCCGACGGCGACGTGGCAAGGGGCGGCCGCCTCGCAGGACAGCCAGGGCCGAGCTCTGCTCTCGATCGGCATCGCCGTCCGCGATGCGCCCGAAATGACGATGCGTGTCGAGGCGCGTGCCCTGTTAAGCGCGGCGCTGCCCGGCGCTCGAAAGCTGTCCTCGCCGCGCGCCATGGCGTCCGCGATCCTGGGCTGTGACGCTGCGCTCACCGGTGGAATGACCGGCGAGGCGAGAGCTCGCGTTCGGCTACCTGGTCAAGAAGCTGCGCGGAATGTTTCGCGACCTGGACCTCGACGGTGATTGGCCGTGGCCGGAGGAGACGCTGACCTACGAGAACGCTCTGCTTGCCGCACGCCCTGATCGTCGCCGGACGGCGGTTGGGCGACGCGAAGCCTGCGCAGCGTCGGGCTCGTGGTCCTCGACTGGCTGATCGCGGTTCAATCGACGCGACGCGGGATGTTCACGCCTATCGGCAACGATGGCTGGTGGACCCGTGGCGGGTCGCGCGCCCAATTCGACCAGCAGCCAATCGAGGCCACGGCGATCATTCTCGCCGCCGCGGCCGCCTATCGAGAGCACCCAGGATCGCGGGCTACGTCCGCTGCGGCCGAGATCAGCCTACGGGTGGTTCCTGGGCGACAACGATGCCGGTCTGGTTGTTGCCGATGTCGCGACCGGTGGCTGCCGCGACGGCTTGGCCGCGGATCACGTCAACCTCGAATCAGGGCGCCGAATCGACGCTCATGTGGCTGACCGCGCTCGAAGCGATGCGCTCGCTGCGGACGCAGGCGATGGCTGCCCGCGCAGACCCGGATCACGCGGCGGCCTGACTGTCCTGACCGAGGTCCACGCGTGACCGCCATCAATCCGTCGGACATCTTCACCCGGCATCCGAGCAACCCGATCATCACCGCCGACCAGCTGCCATATCGAGCCAACTCAGTGTTCAACCCGGGCGCGGGCTTCGTGACCGGAGAGACGCTGCTCCTCGTGCGAGTCGAGGACCTGCGCGGCATATCCCATCTTCTTGCCGCGCGCAGCAGCGACGGTGTGACCGACTGGCGATTCGACGCCGAGCCCCTGATCACGCCCGAGCCCGACATCCACCCCGAGGAGATCTGGGGCTGCGAGGACCCGCGGCTGACATGGCTGCCGGAGCTTGATCAGTGGGCAATCGCCTACACCGCGTACAGCCGGCGCGGACCGCTCGTCTCGCTGGCCCTGAGCCATGACTTCACCGAGGTCGAGAAGCGCGGCCCGGTGATGCCGCCCGAGGACAAGGACGCGGCACTCTTTCCGCGTCGCATCGACGGCCGTTGGGCGATGATCCATCGGCCCTCGCCGATCGGCGGCTTCGCCCACATGTGGATCTCGTACTCGCCCGACCTTCGGCACTGGGGCGACCACGAGCTGTTGCTCGAGGCGCGCGACGGAGCGTGGTGGGACGCCGGCAAGATCGGCCTCGGACCGCCGCCGCTCGAGACCGACGACGGCTGGCTCGTCTGCTACCACGGCGTCAAGAGCACGGCGTCGGGGCCGATCTATCGCGTCGGCCTGGCGCTCCTGGACCTCGACGAGCCGCGCAAGGTGCTGCGCCGAACAGAGAGTGGGTCCTCTCGCCGACCGCACCGTACGAGCGCAGCGGCGACGTCAACAAGGTCGTCTTCCCGACTGGCTGGGTTCTCGACCCGACGACCCAGCAGCTGAACATCTACTACGGTGCAGGCGACTCGGCGATCGCCCTGGTGACCGCCAACCTCGGCGACGTCCTGGCCTTGATGCGCACGGTGCCGACCGGCTGAACCTCGGCAGACTCGCGCGCTCGACAGTCGACCAGCACTGAGCAGCTCCTCATGGCCCGGATGACCTGGCAGCCATTCGGCTCTAAGGCCTTATGGGCCGAACGGCACTGTTCCGTCGGCGCCGAGCTGGGCTAGCCTCAGATGTCCACATCTACCAGATGAACGTCGGTGTGGTCGACAAGTCGATCGGGGAACAAATGAATACGCGCCACGCCCAAGCGATCGTTCGCGCACTCTTGGCCTCCTGCCTCTGCCTGGCACTGGCGTTCGGCACGGTGACAGCCTCCCACTCGCGCACGGTCCTTCACTCGTTCAGCGGCATTGAGGGCGTCACACCAAATGCGCTTATCCAGGCGAGTGACGGCTACTTCTACGGCACGACGCGGTTCGGCGGCACAGGCGACGGAGGCACGATCTACCGACTCGATCTCGCCGGAAACGTGACTGTGCTTCATTCCTTCTCTAGGTGTGATCCGGCCGGCTACATGCCGTTTGGCGCCCTGATCGTCGGCGCCGACGGTCGGCTGTATGGCACGACGAACCGCGGCGGGCAGGGCAACGACTGCACTGGCACGGCCGATAACAGGTATGGCACGGTATTCAGCATCGGACGTAGCGGTGGCGCCGTTCGCGTCATACACACGTTCGCGACCATTGCCGATGGTTGGCAGCCGAGCGCGGGCGTCATCGAGGCCGCGGACGGTGCGCTCTACGGCGTCACGCGTATTGGCGGCACGGTGACCTCCAGCCAACCAGAAGGGCGTGGTGTGGTCTTCCGTGTCACCAAAGAAGGAACATTCAGCGTTCTGCACCGCCTGCGGATGCTGGAGGGTCAGTTCCCGCCAGCCGGACTCACCCAGGCGAGCGACGGCTTCCTCTATGGCACGACCAATGAGATTTCGGCGCCTGGAGCGTCGGCGGGCGGGTCTCTCTTCCGACTTCGACCCGACGGGACGAGCTTCAGCTTCGTACAGGTGGTCGGCTGGCAGCCGCGCGGTCAGCTGGTCGAGCGTGCCGGCTGGCTTTACGGCGTAACCGAGCGTGGCGGACCGTACCAACACGGTCTCGTGTTCCGCTACTCGCTAGCCACCCGCGGGTTTCAGGTGCTGCACGAATTCGGCTTCGACGGCGGATATGCCTCGACCGGCATGCGGCCGGGTGACGGCCTGACACTCGGCCGTGATGGCAACTTCTACGGGACCGCGACGACCGGCGGGCTACCGGTCGATGCAAATCGTTACGGGGTGGTATTCAAGATGACTCCGGCCGGCCGGCTGGGCGTGCTGCAGACCTTCCCGGGCGGCGCCGACGGCATCAACCCGTTCACCCGCCTTGTCTGGGGATCGACGGGCCGACTGTTCGGAACGGCGATGGGCGGCACCGCGAACCAGGGCATCGTCTACCGAACCAACCCGGCGGCGACGGGCATTCTCTCGATCGTGACCGCCTATCCCAAGCAGATCATCGGCGGCAATGAGACTTTCGGCGCCAAGGGCTGGGTCGTCCTCGATGGTGTCGCGCCCGTCGGTGGAGCGACGATCACGCTCACGAGCAGCAAGCCAAGGATCCTGCAAGTGCCGCCGGCGGTAACGATCGACGCAGGATGGTCGGTCGCCAACTACTCGATCACCTCGAGCGATGTCCGACGAGCGCAGGACGCCACAATCACCGCCACATACAACGGCGTGACACGAACGGTGACCATCCGGATCGATCCTTAGGCCCCGCAGGATCGACGCCGTTGGCAAGCGCATCCTCTCGTTCGCCTTTGCGGGTGACACCGTTGCCGGCGACCACAAGAGGAACGTTCAGCCCGCGCGCTTGGGTACATCTGTCGCTGGTCGTGCAAGGATATGGAGGGGCCGGTAGCTCAGCGGCAGAGCAGGGGACTTAATCGTTTCGAGCTGAGCGCTGTAGCTCCCCGCGTGGAGACGCCAGCGAAATGGCGGCAGTTATCGGCTGTAACTGACCGGCGTCGCGGCGCACGTGCGTGTGCCGATACAGACCGGCAAGTCAGGCCTCCAAGGGGAGCAGCGTCTCTTGCTTGCACGTCGAATACCGTAGTGGCCGGATGAACCGAGGAGGGGTTCTGGTGAAGCAGGAGCTCGATCGCCGGCTCGTCGCCATCATGTTTACCGACATGGTCGGCTACACAGCGCTGATCGAAATGGACGAGCGCGGCGCGATCGAGAAGCGCGATCGATATGTTGGGTCGGTCGAGCGTTTCCACGACAGGTTCGGCGGACAGATAGTCCAACGGCTCGGCGACGGCACCTTGAGCATGTTCTCGAGTTCCCTCGCAGCCGCGCAGGCAGCAGTCGAAATCCAGCGCGACCTGACCCAGGCTGGCGTTCCGGCCCGCATCGGCATCCACATTGGCGACGTGATCGTCGAGCGAGAGCGGCTGACCGGCGACGCGGTGAACGTTGCGTCGCGAATTGAGTCCTTCGCAGTGCCCGGAGCAGTGATCCTATCCGACGCCGCGCGCGACCAGATCAAGAACCAGGGCGACGTCGCAACAGTCAGCATGGGCCGCTTCAGGCTCAAGAACGTAGGTCGTCCGTTCGAGCTCTTCGCCGTGTCTGCCACAGGGATCGTGGTGCCGGACACGCGAGAGCTGGAGGGCAAGGGCGAACCCTTCGCGAGCCTGCCCAGCAACCTCCCGGAGCCAGGCACATCCCTGGTCGGCAGGGCTACCGACGTGGATGCGCTCGTCGCGCTGGTCCGCAACCACCGGGTGCTCACGATTACAGGTCCCGGCGGCGTCGGCAAGACGCGCATCGTCATCGAAGTGGGGAGGGTCCTCGCTCCTGAATTCCTGGACGGTGTTTCTTTCGTCGCCCTGGCCGACGTCACGGAAGCGGAGGACTTCGTGCCGGCGCTTGCTGCCGCACTGGACGTCAAGGAGGCCGAGGGACGAACGCTCGGCGAGGGCATCCTCTCGCTCATTGGTGACAAGAAGGCGCTTCTCCTTCTCGACAACTTCGAGCAGCTTGCCGTGGCCGCTCCGGAGGTGGCCCGACTCGTCGAAGCGTGCCCGATGCTTCGCATCGTGACGAGCAGCCGAACTCCGTTGCGGATCGCTGCTGAGCGGGAGTACCCGCTCGCTCCGCTGGCGGTTCCGCAGTCGCAGGAACCCGAGCGTTTCGCGGCGCTGATGGACTACCCGGCTATCGCGTTGTTCGTGGAGCGGGCCAAGGCTGCCAACATCACGTTCGCGCTGACGCCCAACAACGCAGACGCCGTCGCACAGGTGTGCCGACGGCTGGACGGCCTCCCACTCGCGATCGAGCTCGCCGCGGCTCGACTGCGGATCCTGGCCCCTGACGCGCTGCTGGCGCGGCTCGACCGCGCCCTCGAGGTGCTCACGTCCGGTCCGCGCGACAGCCCACAGCGACAACAGACGCTCAGGGCGACCATCGAGTGGAGCCACTCGCTGCTCGAGGAGTCGGAGCAGCGCCTGTTCCGTCGCATGGCCCTCTTTGCCGGCGGGTGCACCTTCGCCGATCTCGAGGCCATCTGTGCAGAGACGCGCGAGGCCATCCTCGACGACCTTGAGTCGCTGGTCGACAAAGCACTCGTGCAGGTGGACGGCCAGGGCGACCGGCTCCGGATGCTGCAGACGATCGCTGAGTACGCTCGCGAGCGGCTCGAGGCCGCGCGAGAGACACGCGATGTCGCCCTGAGGCATGCGCGCCGATACGCGGAGCTCGCCCACAACATCCGCGACGGCATCGAGGGCATCGAGCAGAGCGGGTCCCTCGAACGAGGCATCGCCGAGGAGGCCAATCTGCAGGTCGCCCTTGACACGCTCCTGGCGATGGCGAGGGAGGGTGACGCGGTTGCTTGCGAGGCGGGCATGCAAATGTGCGGCGACCTGTGGCTGTACTGGCACATCCGCGGCAAGAATCTCACCGCCCGCGAGTACGCCACATCCTTCCTGGACACCGATACCCGCGGCTTTCCCACTGTGGGGCGAGCGGGCGCACTTATCACTGCAGGACTGGCGTCGGACATGCTGGGTGAGATCGAGCGGGCGAACGAGGAGTGGTCCGAGGCGTATCGCATCGCCGGGGAGTGCGGAGCCGATCGTGAGCTCTGCATCGCTGCGTTCATCCACGCACTTGCGCTGATCGGGGTCGATCTCGAAGCAGGGCTGAGGTTGACGAGCGAGAGCATCGAGAGGAGCCGCACGCTCGGATTCCCTTGGGGTGAGGGGTTTGCCTCGAGCATCGACGGCATCCTCAACACCATCGCGGGCAACCTCGAGACGGCGCAGGCGCAGTACTCCCACGGGCTGGAGATCCAGCAGCGGATCGGCGACGAGGAAGGCGCCGGCCTGTCGCTCGGCGGCCTCGCCGGACTCGCAGCCGGTCGCGGTGACCTGGCGGGCGCACTCGAGCTCTACCGGCAGTCTCTCGCTGCATTCGAAGCGATCGGCGACCGCGCGGAGGAAGCCCGGATCCTCTCCGAGATGGCGTGGACGTATCTCCGGAACGTGGACGCTTCCCTCGCGCGCCGGTACTTCCTCGACTCCGTTCAGGCCTATACGGACCTGGCGAGCGTTCGTGGCGTCGGGCTCTCGCTGATCGGCCTCGCGGCGACCGAGGCCGTGGAGCAACGCCCCGAAACCGCCGTGCAGATCGCCGCCGCGGCGGAGGTCTATGCCCACGAGGAGGGCATCGTCAACGTCTACTCCGACGAGACGCCGGGGCGCGAGTTCGTCGATCAGGCACGGGCAGCGCTGCCGGCCGAGCAAGTCGCGAAGGCCGAGGAAATTGGACGTCGGCTCACGATGAAGCAAGCGCTGGACCTCGCCAGGGTCGCCGACCCGGGCTCGACCAGCGTGACGCTGGCAGAATGACGGGGGGCCGGTAGCTCAGCGGCAGAGCAGGGAACTTTTAAGCCTTTCGGCGTGTGCCCTGTGGCACCCAGCGTGGGAACGCGAGCGAAATCGGCATAGTTATCGTCTGTCCCGCGGCCGACAAATTCAAGCGACTGTCTAGCTAGCCTGTGGCTCTCGCGGCCGTCGCCCTAGCCGCTGCCCGGCGTTGTCATGGGTTAGTGATTAGCGCTTCGGCGCGGGCCCGGCCGACGAGATTGCCCTTGCGCTCGTACAGGCGGATCGCTTGGCCGGCCGCCTCACGCGCCTCGCCGTTGCGGCCCGCAGCCATGAGCACACTGGCAAGGGCGAGACAAGCGGCGGCGTGCTCATCCAGCATGTCGGTCTCAGCGAGCAGCTCGACGGCCCGGCCACCGAGCGTCACGGCCTCGTTCACCTCACCGCGTTCGGCCAGGACTCGTGCCCGGATTCGCCGCCACACGGCCTCACCTTGAACATCGTCGGCCACCGCGAGCTCCTCAGCGACCCGACTGAAGGAGTCGGCCTCGTCGATCTTGCCCTGCCGGAAGAGCGCCTCCGCCAGGTAGGCGGCGATTACCGGTCGGGCAGCTCGGTCGCCGGTTCGCTCCAGCTCCTCGTAGGCCTCGCGCAGCGCGCGCTCGCCGCCGGCCCAATCCTCGGCCAACCAACAAATGTCCCAGGCGCAGTCGACGGTGGCGTAGTACCGCATCATTTGGCCGAGCTCGCGCATCTGAGTTCGCCAGCTGTTCATAGCCGTGCGGGCCGCGTCGAAGTCGCCCAGGCGGGCATTCAGATGGGCGAGCATGTGCCATGACCAGTTCTCGGCTGCTTGCCGGTTCTGGGCGCTCTCGGCCACCTGCGTTACCCAGCCGAATCCCTGTTCGACAGTGATGGGCCCGAAGGCAATCGCGGGGCCCGACGAGTAGATAAGGTCGATCTCGAGCGCCGCGTCTCCGGTCCGACGTGCATGTTGCCAGCCAAGCTGAGCAGCGCGATGACTTTCGGCAAGTCGGCCATTCCACTGGTGAGCGTTGCTGATCAGCCACCAGGCTCGCGCAGCGACCTCGTCGTCGCCTGGTTGCGCATCGAGGGCAGCCTGTCCCTCACGCAGGAGCATCTCTGCCGAACCCTCGGGGTTTTGCCCAACCTCAAGAAATCGCAGTTGAAGACGCGCCACCCACTCCACGCTTCCGTCGCCCAGCGTCCTGGCCAGAACCTCCGCCTCGTCCAACCGTTCAATTGCCTTGGCTTGGTCGCCGGCCTTTCCCAGCGCCCTACCAAGATCGTTTAGCAGGCGGGCACGGCGTAAGCCCCCACCCGGCAACAGCGCGGCGGCCCGCTCGAGAAGATTGACTTCGGCGGGAATGTCCTGGCGCGCCGACGCCGCTCGCGCAGCAGCGATCAGCTTCTCCGCCGCACGCTCACCCAGCGATGGGTCAGACGCAACCAGCTCGACGCCGTAGCGGTATGCCTGCTCGAGGTGGTAACCGACGATCTCGGGCGGCATGTCCACTCCCAGGCGCCGCTCCAGCCAGTTCGCGAAGCGTTCGTGCAGTTCGGCGCGCAGCCGCTTGGGGAGCGACTCGTACGCAGCGTCCCGGATGAGGATATGGTCGAAGCGAAAGCCGTCTTCACCCTTCAGCTCGGCCAGATCCGGGCGGATGAATTGCCTTCGCACGAGGGTCAGCAAACTGCGGCCAACTTCTGGTCGAATCGCCTCGGGCACCAGATGCTGGACCGAGCCGCGGTGAAACAGCCGACCCTCGATCGAGGCGCGCTCGATGACCGCTCGGTCATCCGATGCGAGCCGGTCGATCCGCGCCGCCATCAACGCGTGGAGCGTGGGTGGAATTTCGAAGCCGGCTTCAGCAACAGTCTCGGCGTGCATCGCGATCAGCTGCTCCACGAAGAGTGGGTTGCCTTCGGCCGAATTCGATGATCCGCTTCCGGATGGAAGCCGGCAGATCGTCGAGCTGGTCGACCAGCGTGTCCACCTGCTCCCGGTCGAGCGGTTCGAGCGTCAGCAGTGTTGCGTTTGCCCTGGGCGTGATCCATGCCGGCCGGCTGTCCATCAGTTCCGCCCGTGATGTGCACAGGATGAGGATGGGCGCGTCGCGAGCGAAGTCGGCGAGGTATTCGATCAGGTCCAGCAGCGTCGGTTCGGCCCAGTGGATGTCGTCAAGGACAATGATCAGCGGCTCAACCTGAGCGAGAGACTCGAAGAGCCGACGAAAGCCCCAAGCGATCTCGTCCGGAGTCGCTGCGGTCTCGTTCCACGCTGCGGCGAGCCGCTCGGCGGCCAACTCCGCTTCTTGGCCCACACCGAGCGCGACGTTGAGGTCACCGATTTGCGCTGCGATTTCCTGCAGCGGCCAGTAGGTGATGCCCTGGCCGTAGGAGAGGCAGCGGCCGAGCACGACGCGCGCCGCTGAACTGGCGACCAGCTCGCGCACCAGGCGCGACTTGCCGATACCGGGAGGTCCGACGATGGTCGCCAACTGCGGTTTGCTTCGCTCGACCGCCGTCGACAGAACGCGCTTAAGCGCGGCAATCTCGTTTGAGCGACCGACGAATGGGGCGTCGTATCGGCGGGCGACCGCCTCTGCCGCCGTCTCGATGCTGAGAAGCCGATGAGCGGCTACGGGTGTCGCCTTGCCTTTGACATGCAGAGGCTCGACCGGCTCGCTCCGAATCGCCCCGCGCGCCAGGCGCTCAGTTAACTCACCTATCAGGACTTCGCCGGCGGCGGCGGACTGTTCGAGTCGTGCAGCGCCGTTGACCGCATCGCCCGTGACGAGCGTTTCGCCCTCACCAGCGACGACTTGGCCGGTGTTGATACCGGTGCGCACCTCGAAGCCAAGCGCACCGACCGCGTGCGTGATCTCGAACGCTGCTCGGATGGCCCGCAGGGCGTCATCCTCGTGGGCCGACGGCAGCCCGAACACTGCCATCGCGGCATCGCCGATGAACTTCTCTACTGTTCCACCGTGGCGCTCGAGGATCTTCCGCAGCTCGGCGTGGTAGAGGGCCATCTGTCCGCCCAGGACCTCCGGATCCGAACCGTCGGCCAGCGCGGTTGAGCCGACCATGTCACAGAAAAGAATGGTCACGGTCTTGCGCACACCAGCCGGCGCGACGGCCAGTGGAGCACCGCAGCCGTTGCAGAATCGCGCTCCCTCGGGGTTTCCCTTCCCACAGCTCGGACATTCGAGCATTGCCGGAGTGTACGTCCGCTACGCGGCCGCGCGCGAAAAAGTCCGGATCTGGCCCGGTACTAACTGTGCGTAAACTGCCGGCAATCACACGGGCCGGTAGCTCAGCGGCAGAGCAGGGGACTTTTAATCCTCGTGTCCTGGGTTCGAATCCCAGTCGGCCCTCCAACTCTTGTCGGTCAGTGGCAGGTTCCGCTGGCCGCGTCGCGAGCCTCACCTGCCGTATCGACAAAGCGCGACGACCACGAATCGGCGCGAAGCGTGAGCTCAAGCACCCCATGCGCGTCGTTCATCCGGACCAGGGAGTTCGGGCGTGGCTCCTTGAACGCCTCGAGAGCGGCACCGCCAGTGCCGGCGACGATCTGGACAATGCCGCGCGCATCATCTGGCGCGCCGTCGGGTGCCTGGGGCGCGAAACGCTCGTAATCGTGGTCATGACCGCTCAAGGCCAGTTCGGCATTCGCTGTGTACAGCTCGTCCCAGAACGGGCCGACAACACGGTCGTTGCCATGATCGCCGCTGCTGAACCGAGGCTGGTGAATCAGCGCCAGCGTGCAACGAGCCGAGTTCGACGACAGGTCTTCGTGAAGCCAGCGAAGCTGGTCCGACTGGCTGGAACAGCGGTCTCGAAGAAGTCCACAGTTGCCGTCCAGGACGACAACATGCCAGGACCCGAGGGTGTCCGAGAACCAGGTATGACCATCCCGAACCGCCGCGCTGCCCATGTACGTTTGAAACGGCTCGCCGCCGTTGGTGTGGATGTCGTGGTTGCCGGTGACAGCGAAGCGGATCCGATCCTTGACACGACCCCACGACCCGCCAAAGCACTGCTCGAGTTGCTGCGTTGTTCCGTCCTCGTAGGCCGTGTCGCCCAGCGTGGCCACGACACCGGGCAAGTTCTCCACCAGGGCGCCGGTTGCATCGTCGGCAGTTGAGTCGCAACGACCGATATCCCCCGCCGCGATCAGCGTCACGGCGCCGTCGGCTGGGGTTGACCCAGGAGTCTCGGCTGGTGTCGCTGGGGAGGTCGTAGGTCGTTGCGGGTCAATGCTTGCGGTCGCGGGGGGCGTCGCGCGGCCGCTGCCTCCCACCCAGACCGCAGCCAGGACGAGCGCGGAAGTGGCCAACAGAACGGCCACCACAGCGAGCCCACGGCCAGGCGCCGGCGTGCCGTCCCGCGTCGTCATTCGCTCAGCCGCTACTTGCCGTCAGCGTCGCCTGACGTCGTCTTCCTGCGCTGCGCGATCCACGACTCGAGCACTCGGCGATGTCGGGCCTGCAACTTGACCAGCCGACGTTTCGATGTCAGCAACTGGTTCACTTCCTCGAACGACATGCCGTCCACGTCCATGAGGTACGCCGCGAGTACTGTCGCCGACCGGCCCCGACCCTTCGCACAATGGATGAGCACGATACGGCCATCTTCGATCTGGGCTGCGATCCAGTCGACTGCGTCGGTGAGGACGTCTTCGCCTGGGACCGTCACGTCCGGGACGCGGTACTGGCGGTGGGCTATGTCGTGGCTGTCCATGAAGGCCGTATTCGTCGTGCGCTCGGCTCGAATGTCCACCACGGCGGTGATGCCGAGCCTGAGAAGCTCCTTGAAATCGCGACGGTACGTCGGTGCGCCACCAAGCCACAGGGTGGGTGTCACCTGGGAGAACCAGATGTGTCCGAGGACGCGCTCGTAGCTGAAGCGGATAGCCGGATAGAGCCTGTCGAAGCCCTTGTGGAGGACCCTGACGCGAGGCTGATCGTCAGGGGACGACAACAGTCAAGGCACCCTGGAGCACGTCGACCGATAGTGGCGTGCGACCGATGTACTCGCCGTCCGCCCAGACGGGTTGATCGGGGTCGACCGTCACACTGATCGAACGCGCCTGCCGGTAGTAGCGCTCGGCCGCCGCGGTGTGCAGATCCATGGCCCGAGCGGCGGCCGCGATGAGCGTGTCGACATTGGCCGTGTCAAGTGCGAAGCAGTCCAACAACCCGTCGTCAATGGCGTAGGTGTGGGCGACCTTCAGGCCGGAGCCGGTCATCCCGGAGTTCACCATGTACACCTTGGACGCCACGAATTCGAGGGCGTCGCCATCGATCTCGACCTGGTACTGGAACTGGCGTGGGCCTGAAACCTGCGCCGTTGCCGCGACCGCATACGCGAACACGCCGTACTTGTCCTTGAGCTCGCGACTCGTCTGCTCCTCGGGCTCGATGCCGATATACAGGCGCTGGATGAAGAAGCGGTCGTCGACCTCCGCCTGGGCGACGCTTCGCAACTGGCCCACGTCGATGCCGCGTGTGTTGGTGCTTGTGCAGAGCATTTCGGTCGCGTCCCGAACGTTGTTTGGAACACCGACCTCGCGTGCGAAACCGTTGCCTGTGCCGCCGGGAAGGATTCCCATCGGCGTTCGCCGTCCACTCGCGAGGGCCGCGCCGACGACGGCATTGGCGACCTCGTGCTGTGTGCCATCACCTCCGTAAGCGACCACCAGATCGACACCGTCGGCAATGGCAGTGCGGGCCTGGTCGCCGGCATCGCCATAGCGGTGAGTCACGCTGGCGTCCCACGACACGCCGTGTTCTCGGAACACGTCATTGAGAACGTTGAGGATGGGCTCATCCTTGCCAGAGGCAGGGTTGATGACCACGTGCACTCGCGGGTACGCGGCATCTGACATTCGGCGCCTCCTGCCCTCCGGGCCTTGCCCGTTCCCTGAAGGGAGGGCCCGGATTAGTGACCTTAACGGGGTGAAACTCGATTGCCAACGCGAGTAGCCTCAGCCACGCTTGAACCCGGCCACGAGGAACCATGAGCGCTGAATTTGCAATCGTCTCATTGCTGATCGCGGCCTACGCCCTCGTGGCCGCCAGGCTCAATCGACTCTCGATCGGCTCGGCGCTCTTCTTCGTGGCCATGGGCTTCCTGCTTTCCGACGACCTCTTTGGGCCGATATCGCTATCGCCCGAGGCGGAGCCGGTCAAGCTGCTCGCCGAGGCGACCTTGACGCTGTTGCTGTTCGCCGACGCGTCCGGGATCCGCGCCCGGGCACTGCGCCGCGATGCTGCGCCCATCGCGCGGCTGCTTGTCGTCGGCCTGCTGATGACGATCCTGATCGGCACCCTGCTCGCAGCGGCGATGTTCCCCGGCATTCCGCTCGGCATCGCGCTGTTGATCGGCGCGGCCCTGGCACCGACTGACGCGGCCCTTGGGCAACCGGTTGTGACCAACAAGGCCGTGCCGCCGCGCATCCGTCGAGTGCTCAACGTCGAGAGCGGCCTCAACGACGGCATCGCCACTCCGTTCGTCTTCCTGGGCCTTGCCCTGGTTACCGCCGAATCGACCGGCGCCAGCAGCTGGTTGGCCGACGCGGCGATCGACGCGATGCTCGGCGTCCTTGTCGGTGTGGGCGTCGGGATCACCGGCGGCTTCCTGCTGCGAGTTGCCGACAGCAGGCGCTGGACAACGACGCTGTCGCGTCAGCTATTCGTGCTGGCGCTTGCCGCGTCGTGCTACCTGGTCGCGGTCAGCATCGGTGGCAACGGCTTCATTGCCGCATTCGTCGGCGGGCTGGCCTTCGGCTTCGGAAGCCGCCAACGCGAGGAGTCGGCCATCCGATTCACCGAAACGCAGGGATCGCTGCTGGCGATTGGCGTTTGGGCCGCGTTCGGCCTGGCTCTCGCGGGCGAGCTGGTCGCCACGTTCGGCGACCCGATGGTGATCGCCTACGCGGTCCTGAGCCTGACCGTCATCCGCATGCTGCCGGTGGCGATAAGTCTGCTCGGCGCCCGCTTTCAGCCAATCACGGTGCTGTTCATCGGCTGGTTCGGCCCTCGCGGCCTGGCGTCGATCGTGTTCCTGATCATCGGTCTGGAAGGGCTCAACGAGGCGGGCATCGACTCTGGACCGGTCGCCGCGGTCGTGGCGTGGACGGTCTTCTTGTCGGTCGTCCTGCATGGCCTGACCGCCGGGCCGTTCGCACACTGGTACGGGAAACGGATGGCTGCGGTGGCGCCCGATTCGCCCGAGTTCGAGGGCCCCGAGCCGGAGGCATCGCGCCTGTCATGGGCCGCTCATCACGAGCCACGTGGCGCATAGGACGGATGCGGAAAACGTTTCCCGAGCCTCGTCGGGCGCACTAAACTCACTTCACTCGCGCCCGAGGGAGCGCGCAACGTGGGGGCAGTGGCGTTCGTGCCGGACGTCTCTGGCAGGCATTTCAACATAAGGAGGTTGCCATGTCGCTAGAGGCAATCGTGCTCGGCTTACTGGCTCTTGGAATCGGTCTCGCATTCGCTTACTGGGGCTTCAAGCTGTTCATCATCTTGTTGCCCATTTGGGGCTTCTTCTTCGGCTTCCTGTTCGGCGCCAACGCGATGACGACGCTGTTCGGAGAAGGATTCCTGGTAACAGTCACGAGCTGGGTCGTCGGGTTCGTCTTTGCGCTCCTGTTCGCGGCACTCGCGTACCTGTACTACTGGTTCGCGGTCACGTTCGTGGGCGCGACGTTGGGGTACATGGCCGGCATCGGGTTGATGACCTGGCTGGGTATCGGTGACGGCTTTCTTGCCTTCATCGTCGGGCTCGTGGCCGCGGCTGCGGTCGCGCTGCTGTTCATCGTGCTGCGCGTGCCGAAGTACCTGATCCTGATCGCGACCTCGTACGGCGGCGCGTTCGCGGCCGTCACTGGAGTCGCGCTGATCCTGGGGCGCGTCCCGGTCTCGGCGCTGAACGCCGGAACTGCCGGCGCCTACGTCGCCGACGAGCTTTCATGGCTCTGGATCGCCGCGGCGCTTGTGCTTGGCACGGTCGCCTTCTTCTACCAGTGGCGCCAGATCGAGCGCCTCGAGTTCGTCACCTACGAGAGCTACCGCAATCCGGGCATGCCGGCCAGCGCCGGCTGACATTGAGCTGAGTCTCAGCCACTCTGACTCGGGCTGACCCGATCGGTCAGCCCGAGCCGCATCCGGTCACCGGGCGCGTCGTACTCGAAGACGTTAAGCGTGACGTCGTGGCCGCCGCCATCGGCCGGAGCCACGTCGACGACACCCACGTTGTTGCTGGTTGCCAGCCCGCGCCGCCAGACGCGCAGCTCTCGCTCGCCGAGGCGCACGAACTTGGTGATCATCCGATTGGCGACGACGTGCTTGAAGCCGTCCGGCGTCGACAGGGCCGAGCTCGTCCACTGGGCGAAGCGGCCTTCGCCAGTGCGCGACTCGACGTTGAACGCGGCACCCACGTGAACGTCACCTGACAGCACGATCACCTGGCGATTGGGCAGGGCCGACTGCCAGGCGAAAAGCCGATCCAACAGCTTGGTGCGCTCCGCGGCGAACGTCGGCACCGACCATCTGTCGCGTACGTCGCGTCCCGAGCTCGTGGGCAGCCGCTCTAACGCGGTCATGAGCGCAGGGGACGCGTGCACGACGGGCACGCTCGCGCCGATGAAGATCGTTGGCACTCCCCGATCGCTCGCCTCGGTCAGAAACGCGTCGAGCAGCGCCCAGCCACGATCCATCACCCGACCTTTCTCGAAGTCGCGTTCGCCGCGCAGGTCGGGGACGTGGAAGCCGACGTCGCCGCGCCAGAACGAGTAGCCGAACGGCGGCGTGGATCGCAGCGTCCCGCCCGGGTTGCGTAGCTGCTGGTACTCGCGAAAAGCGGCTTCCGCAGCACGGTAGACGCGCTCGTCGAACGCGCTGCGGTCGATCAGCGAGCCCCAGCCGTCGAAGATGTCGTGGTCGTCCCACATCAGGTACGACGGCGTGGCTTCACTCAGCTCGCGGTAGCCGCGCTCGTTGAAGAAGCCGCGGTAGAGATGACGGTATGTCTCGACCAGCGCTTCGTCGGTCACCGACGGATCCTTTGACATCTTCTCGCGGACGCTCATCTCCGACACGGCATCCGAGTAGACCTGGTCGCCCAGCCACATCGCGAAGCCGACCTTGCGCTCGCCGAACAGCGCTCGGATCCGCGGATAGATTGCTGCGCCGGGGTTGCGCTTGATGCTGCCGTCCTGGAGCGCATCGGTGAACGGTTGGTGGCAGCTGCCAAAGGCGAAGCTGAAACCTGCGGGCGAACCTGGCTCGGGCGCGAACCGACCGCGGCGGATCAGCTCGCCGACGCGCACCTCGAATTCGGCACCGGGACGCGCTGCGCTGAGTTCGATCTCCGCAACGCCGACGTGATCGTGGTCGGGCTGAGGTGAGATCTCGGACCGTGCGACCTCCTCGCCCGCGACCGAAACGACGACTGGCAAGACACCGCCGGGGCTGCGGGCCCAGACGCGGACCGAACGCTCGCTGACGTCGCCGAGCACGGCCCACGTTCCCATCTCGCCGTCCGGAAAGTCGAAACGGGGCAGACTCGAAGGGGTTGATTCGGGCGTTGGCATCGGCCCAAGCGTACATTTCGACCGTGGATGAGGGAGGGTTCTTCGGCGAGCACGGCGCTGCGCGCTACGACGAGTCGTCTGATCCGATGTTCGATCCGGCGGTCGTCAATCCTGCGGTCGAACTGCTCGCCGAGCTGGCCGGCGACGGCCGCGCGCTCGAACTCGGCATCGGCACCGGGCGAATCGCGCTCCCACTAGCCGAGCGCGGCGTTGAGGTGCACGGAATCGACCTCTCGTCGGCGATGGTTGCGCGGCTTCGTGAGAAGCCCGGTGGCATGCAGATCGGTGTCACGATCGGCGACTTTGCGACGACACGCGTCGACGGCACCTTCAGGCTGGCCTACCTCGTCTTCAACACAATCCAGAACCTGACCAGCCAGGCGGCGCAGGTGGCGTGTTTTCGGAATGTCGCCGCGCACCTCGAGCCCGGCGGCGTGTTTCTGATCGAAGTGATCATTCCCGATCTTCGGCGACTGCCGCCCGGAGAGCGGTTCGTCGTCTTCGACGGCGGTGGCAATCACTGGGGAGTTGACGAGTACGACGTGGCCAACCAGGGCCTGATCTCGCACCACTTCACGCGAGTGGGCGATCGGATCGATTACTCGTCGGGCCCGTTCCGATACGTGTGGCCGGCGGAGCTCGACCTCATGGCCGTGATGGCCGGCATGACCTTGCGTGACCGCTGGGCAGACTGGGATAGGTCGCCGTTCACCAGCGAGAGCAGGAAGTTCGTCTCGGTCTGGCAAAAGCCCGTCGGGTAGGGCGTCCGACTAGTCGCGCTTGCGCGCCTTCCACGCCTGCTCGGCGGGCCACTTGCGCGCCCATTCGAGCGTGACCCACTCGTACGTCGTCGTCGCGTCCGGGCTCGGACGCATCTCGATCAGATCCTCGATCTCGAAGCCATTGGCGCGCATCAGGCGGATCCATTCGCCGTGCGGAATGTGGAACTCCACTCCGTCCATGTCGGGGAACTCCACGCGGTGCATGTCGAAGTAGGGCCGCATCAGGCGGTCCGTGGCCGGGCCGTCCGCTTCCAGCTCGGGGACGCTGACCATGATCCAAGGCGAGTTGCCCATGAAAATCAGCCGACCGCCGGGCCTCAGCAGGCGCGCCGCTTCCGGGATCCATTTGTAGGGATCGGCCCAGATCGCGGCGCCGTACTCGGAGAAGGCGAGATCGAAGCTGGCATCTGGCACTGGCACTTCCTCAGCGTTGCCCAGGATGAGCGGGAACTCGATTCCGAACTCGCGCTGGAAGCCGCGCGCGGTCTCGAGCTGGGCGGGCGAGTTATCGATGCCAACCGGTTTGGCGCCGCGCCGGGCGAGCCACGACGACACGTAGCCCGTTCCGCAGCCAAGCTCGATCACGTCCAGCCCGTCTAGGTCGTCGGGAAGGAGATGAATCTCCGACTCCGGAATTCGGAAGATGCCCCACACCGGCTCGGGACTCTCCCAGTCGCGCCGCCCCTTCTCGACCCATTCGTCGGCCATGCCGTCCCAGTAGGCCCGATTGCGTTGAACGTGTTCGGGCAGCTCGTCGACCGGCTTTTCCATGCTCGAGAGGCTATCCGGCCGCGTCGAGCTCCGCGCGACGCGCCGCGTCGAGCTGCGCGCGAGTCGGCATGCCGCCACGGGCGCCCGCGGCCGCGACCGACATTGCGGCCGCGCGATTGGCGACGCGGGCGGCTTCGGCCAACGGCCGTCCGAGCGCCAGCTCGGCGACGAGGGCGCCTACGAACGTGTCGCCCGCTCCCGTCGTGTCGACGACGCTCGTTGCCACTGCGGGCAGGTAAGTGGCCTCGGCGTCCGCATCCATCACGACCAGTGCGCCCTCCGCGCCGAGCGTCACGATCACCGGCGCACCGGTTCGCCGAATCATTGCCCTGGCGGCAGCTTCTGGGTCGGACTCGCCAGACATCGTCTGCGCCTCGGGTCGGTTGGGCACCAGGATCGGCACAAGCGCAACGAGCTCGTCCAGCAGGGCTCGCGCCGGGGCGGGGTTGACGACCACCCGCATCCCCTTCGCGGCAGCCAGGCGGGCCGCAGCCAGGACTCCCTCAACCGGAACCTCGAAGTTGGTCAGCAGCACGTCGCCGGGCGCGTATTCGTAGTCGTGAAGGGCCGACTCGACCAGCGCTGCATCCACTCTGCCATTTGCGCCCGACGCGACGGCGATCTGGTTCTCGCCCGCCTCATCGACGACGATCAGGGCGACCCCGGTAAATGTGTCGGCCAGCCGCGCGACACGACCAATATCGATGCCTTCTGCCGCGAGGTCGGCGCACGACTCATCGCCCAATTCGTCCGAGCCGACGGCACCGACGAAGGTCACCTCGGTGCCAAGCCGGGCCGCGGCCACGGCCTGGTTCGCGCCCTTTCCGCCGAAGTGGCGCGCGTAGGTTCCGCCGAGGACAGTCTCAGCCGGCGCCGGCAGTCGCGGCGCGCGGACGACCATGTCGACGTTGATCGATCCGACAACGACTACTCGGCCGTGCTCGGGCGGCGATTCAGCCGTCGGCGGGCTCCTCGTCATCGGCGGGACCGCCAGTGCCGCCACTGCCGCTGCGGTTGATCTGCTCGTCGTCTGGTGCCGCTGGGTGGGAGCCAGTCGTGGCTCCGACGACGACCGCGTCCGGCGGGGCGTCGCTGTTGCCGGCCTCGCCACCAACCAGATCACCCGTTTCGGCCGATCGTGGAGTGCCGGTACCCGTTTGCTGATCTTCGCGGTTGTCGAATTGATCGCTCATGGCTGGTAGTAGACAGTCAAGGTGCCCTCGGTCGACGTATCGTCACCGACCCGAAACGTCAAGACGTTCTCGCCTTCGTTGAGCGACACCGCGAAGGACCAGCGTCCGGCACTGTCCGCGACGACGTGCTCGTCGAACCACATCGGGACGTCGCGCGTGACGGTGCTTCCCGGAGGAGCCAGCCCGCGCACGAGTACGATCCGGTCCGCCACCGCGGCACCATCGAGCGGCTCGAGGATTGTCAAGCCAGAAGTTGGCAAGGAAGAGCCAGGGGTTGCCGTCGCCGCTGCAGTAGGGCTTGCGCTCGGAGTCGGGCTGGGAGTCGGGCTTGCGCTCGGAGTCGGGCTTGCGCTCGGAGTCCGGCTCGGGCTGGGTGTCGGGACGAAGGGCTTCGGCGTCGGGCTCGGGCCCTGGGTCGGCTTCCGGGTCGGCTCAGGCGAGAAGGGCGAGAGTGTGACGCCCTCCGTAGGCGTGGCTGTCGAGCCGATCGGCGGTGGCGTGGGACTGCCGCCGACCATCGCCGCGAGGACGAGCAACACGACGACGCCCATCGCACCGATGCCTGCCAGCGCCAACCAATCACGCTGCGTTCGTTGGCGCGGCGCGGTCCTACTCACACGCGGACTCACACCGGTGCGGTGTGGGTCTGATTCTGGACGCTGATCGCCGCTGGCCATTGGGCACGGCAGGATACGCGCGGACGGCTAATCTGGCCGCGACTCGAACGTCCGTGCCCGCCAGGAGGACTCATGGCCGACCGTCACGTGCTGCCATTCGGCTCATGGCCGTCGCCCATCTCGATCGAGATGGCCGTGGCGGGCAACCTCGGGCTGCGCGAGCCACGTCTGTCGGGCCGTGACGTGTATTGGACGGAAGGCCGGCCGCAGGAGAAAGGCCGCCAGGTCATCGTGCGCTGGAACGAACGCGACGGCGCGGTCGATGTCACGCCTCCCGGCTTCAACGCGCGGACGATGGCGCACGAGTACGGCGGCGGCTGGTACGCGGTCGACGGCGAGACCGTCTACTTCTCGAACGTCGAGGACGGCCGAATTTACCGGCAGGAGTCTGGCGCGGCGCCCAAGGCGATCACCGAAGCGGGACCGTTTCGCTACGGCGACCTGTTCGTCGACCGTGCCCACTTGCGGCTGCTTTGCGTGCGCGAGGACATGAGCGCCAAGCCGGAGCCTGGGGACGAGCTGATCGCGATCGATCTTGAGTCCGGCGCTGTGACGGTGCTGGCGAGCGGCTATGACTTCTACAACACGCCACGTCCGACGAGTGACGGACGTCGTCTTGCCTGGCTGTCGTGGCGCCATCCCAACATGCCCTGGGACTCGACCGAGCTATGGGTCGCCGAGCTGGATGAGTCGGGCGGCGTGGCGAATGCCCAGATGGTCGCCGGCGGCGGCGAGGAATTGGTCGTCCAGCCGGAGTGGGCGCCCGACGGCTCGCTCGTGTTCGTGTCCGATCGCACAGGTTGGTGGAATCTCTACCGCTGGCACGACGGAAAGACGAGCGCTCTCGCCCCGAGCGAGGCCGAGTTCGCCGGGCCGCTGTGGATCTTTGGCTTGAGCTGGTACGGCATCGCCGATGACGGGACAATCGTTGCCGTGACGAACAGGGAGGGGGGTCACGAACTGTGGATGATCCCGGCCCACGGTCGTCCTGCCGAGCGGATCGACGTGCCCGACGCCCAAATCGAGAGCCTTCAGCTTGCGGGACGGCGCATCTGCTATCTCGCCGGCGGGCCGAGCGCCCCGCCGTCTGTCGTGCTGCTCGATCTCGACTCGGGTGAGCGCCGCGTCCTGAGCGAGTCATATGACTTGACCGTTGATGCTGGGTATATCTCGATGCCCCAACCGATCACCTTCCCGACGACCGACGGCGACGTTGCTTACGCGCTGTACTACCCGCCCAAGTCGCGCACCTACACCGGTCCCACCGACGAACGGCCACCTCTGATCGTCACCATCCACGGCGGTCCAACGTCGGGCGTCGGCAGCGGTCTCAGCCTGGCCAAGCAGCTCTTCACCAGCCGCGGTTTCGGCGTGGTTGACGTCAACTACCGCGGCAGCACCGGCTACGGCCGCGACTACATGCGCCGTCTCGACGGCAAGTGGGGCGTCTACGACGTGGACGACTGCGTCGCGGCGGCGCGCTTCCTGGGCGAGCGTGGCGACGTCGACGAGGGGCGGATGGCGATCCGTGGGGGCAGCGCGGGTGGCTACACCACGCTCTGCGCGCTGGTATTCCACGATGCGTTCGCCGCGGGCGCGTCCCACTTCGGCGTCGCTGATCTAGAAGCGCTCGCTCGCGATACGCACAAGTTCGAGTCGCGCTACACGGATCGACTGGTCGCCCCGTATCCGGAGGGCATCGACATCTATCGCGAACGCTCGCCGATCTATCACATGGAGCGCATCACCAGCCCGTTGATCGTGGTCCAGGGTCGCGACGATAAGGTCGTGCCGATTGCGCAAGCCGAGCAGATCGTTGCCGCGCTGCGGGAGCGCCGCATCCCACACGCCTACATCGTTTTCGATGGCGAGGGACACGGATTCCGGCAGGCGGCCAATATCCGTCGGGCAATGGAAGCCGAGCTTTCCTTCTATGCGCAGGTGTTCGGATTTGCGCTCGCCGATAGCGTGGAACCGATCGAGGTCGAGTACCTCGCCTAGCAGGCGGATGCAACCTCTTGCACGCGCAAAGGACACCGCGCGCAACCCCTAGCGGCGCATGGTTGCGCCACTGACTCTCGCGGTCAGTGGATTGGGGGACGAAATGAGAGTGGTGGCGGCGCGGTTTCCGGGTCCGCGTGAAGCTCGAGCGGTGCTCGACCTGATTCGCCGGCGTTTCCACGTGGATCCACCCGACGTGGCCGTCGCCCCGCTAGGCACCCCCGGCCAACCGCCCGCTGACGACATGGTCCTGGCGGGCCGCTTTGCGGATGATTTTGCCGACACCGTCGTCGCGCTCGTCCGTGAGGGGGGAGGCGAGATTGTTGCCGACGTGGACGAGACTTGGACCCGACCGCGTCACCCGGAAGGTGGCGAACGACCGGGAGGATCGCCGAGCAGGTGGGAACGGCGCGCGCGCCGTTCGGCACAGCCCTTTCGAATGACCATCTGAGCCAAGGGCGTAATCCGCGGCTCTTCGTGCTACAAACACGGGCGTGTCCGATGAGCGCCCCACAGTCCTTATCGTCGGCGGCCTGGCGACCGCACCACCCAACTACTGGCCAATGCGCCGCCGCCTGCTGCGCCTCGGCGCAGCGCAGGTTCGCATCGCGCCGCATTTGGCCACCCGACTGGATGCTGGCTGGCCTGCTTGGCTTCGGCCCATTGATGCGTCGCACTGGCATTGCAATCGTCAGGGCCTATCGCGACGGCGGCCGGCGGCCGATCATCGTCGTCGGCCACTCGGCTGGCGGCATCGCCACGCGGCTGGCAATGGCCGGTGCGCCGTACCACGGCCGGCGCGCCGCAGTCGCCCCGGCCGTTGGTTGCCTCGTCACCCTGGGTACGCCGCACCATCTTTCGCGTATCCCCAACCGCTACCACCACACCGGCCATGACGCGACCGACTTTCTTGATCGTGAGTCGCCCGGCGCCTTCTTCGCGCCTCGAACCAGCTACCTGACGGTCGGGTCGAGCCACCCCGAGATCGGCGTCAGCGGCGTGCCCGGCAGGCTCATCGGCAACTTCTTCTCGATCGCCGTCGGCGAGCACACGAGACATGTCGGCGACGGGGTCGTGCCGGCCAGCGCCGTGCACCTCGAAGGAGCCGAGCAGTTGACCTTCGATGACGTTCGCCACGGTGTCACGGGCGGCCCTTGGTACGGCGACGATCCGATCATCAATCGCTGGTGGCCGGTCGCGCTTCGACTCTGGCGAGAGGCGCTGGCGGTACGTTCCCATTCGGCCGCTGGCGCGATTCGACCCGACGCCCTAGAATTAGCGGTCGCGGGGTGGAGCAGCGGCAGCTCGTCGGGCTCATAACCCGAAGGTCGGCGGTTCGAATCCGTCCCCCGCAACCAACGCATCTCGTCTGAAGCGACCCCGCGGACCCGCCTCCCGGGGTCGTTTCCTTTTGTCCCGCAGCCCGATACGTGGCTACAGGATCTGGTCGATGTACGCCTCGAGCGCGTCGGCCGGCGGCGGGCCGTAGCTCACCGCGCGGACGATCCCGTCGCGATCGACGAAGTAGCTGAGCGGCAGAAACACGCCGCGGTAGGCGTTCCAGGCGACGTCATCGGTGTCGACCACCATCGGCCACGTAGCGCCATATGCATCTGCAAATGCCGCCGCCGTCTGCGGTCCGTCGTCATGGACGATGCCGACGATCTCCAGGCCCTCGTCGGCGTGGCTCTCGCGCGCGGCTCGGAGAACTGGAAACTCGTCGCGACACGGAATGCACCAGCTTGCCCAGAAGTTGACGATCACCGGCCGGCCGCGAAGGTCGGAGAGGGCGACCTCCTGCCCATCGACCGTGGCCAGCCGGAAGTCGGGCGCCGGCTGTCCGATCAACGGGTTGCTCTCGACGACGATCACGTTTGATGCGGGCCGACCCAGGTTCTGACCGACCAGGAATGCGACGACCGCAACCACCGCCACGACAGCCGCCGCGCCGCCGACGATCCGGAGGTTTCTGCTCAGGGCGACGGCGATGCCTGCTCAGCGGGCGACTGGCCCGGGGCCGGTCCTCCTGCCGGTGGCGGCCCGCCAGTCTCGGGCATTGCCTCCACCGTTCCGTTCATGTTCGGGTGGATCGCGCACAGGAAGTAGTAGGAGCCTTCGGCCAGTGCCTCGACGTTGTACGTAATGCTCGCGACGCCGGTCACCTCTGCCCCGTCGAGATAGACGGTGGTTCTCTCGGCGCTGTCGGCGATCTCGACGTTGTGTGGCACGCCCTCCTGGTTGTTGTTGAAGATCAGGTCGAACGGCCGCGCGGCGGGCACGATGAGCGTGCTCGTGTCGAACGAAGTGATTGTGCTGGCGCTGATCTCGGGCACCTCCGGAACGGCGACCGGAGCGTCTGTCGCCTCGGCCGGCGTCAGGCTGTTGAGCCAGTTGATGCCCACCGGCGCCAGCGTCACCAGCAGGCTGATCGCGATCACGGCAACGAAGATCGGGATCAACCGCTTCGGCCAAACAGCGACCGGGTCGCGCGTTGCGGGCACGGCGTGTCCGACTTCCTCGGTCGATTTGTACTCATGTCCGGCGTCGATCAACCAGCCGGCCGCGGCGATGACGCCGAGGATGAGGCCACCGATGATCAATACGGCACTGAAGACGAGGCCGAAGAGGATCAGGACCATGGCGATCGGCGCCAGGAAGGGCCACGGGCTCGGCCCCGGCATGTGTACGCCCTCCGGCGGCTCGGCGTATTGCGCGATTGGTGCCGACCCTGCCGGGACCAGCGCGCCGGTCGCGCCCGGCGTTAGGGCATGTGCCTGGTGTACCGATCCGGCACCGAGCTGATCGGCGGCCGCCGTCGCGCGCCACTCCCGCATCGCCTCGAGCAGCCAGCCGCCGATGGCGATGATGCTGACGATCAGGCCGGCGATGAAGAGTGTCGTGTTGATCGGCGAGACGGGCGCGCCGCTCGCGTCACGCGTTGGCAGAGCGAACGAGAAGAGGATCAACGCGCCGCCGATGGGCGCCACGAAAGGCCAGCGTGAGGGTCCGGGCAGGTGGACACCCGCTGGCGGAGCACCGCCATTGAGCGGCCGCGGAACCCGGCTCCGGTTGCGCGCGCCAGCGCGTCGCCACTGGACCGCGGTGAACACCAGCCAGCCAACGACGAGCGCGCCGATAACCCACGGCAGCAGCCGGATGAGATCCGACCAATCGGGCAGCAGCAGCTGCTCGAGCATGTTGAAGAACATGTCGAGGATCGACGGCTGCGGCTGTTCCGCTTCCACGTCCGTTACCTGGCCTGAGCTCGCGTGCTCGAGCTGCTAGAGCTCGCGCGAGCCGCGCAGCAGGATGCTGAACACGAACGCCATCGCGACGCCGAGGATGATCAGCATGGTCACGCCTGCGCGGTCGAGGTCGGTGCCGTCGCCCTGCACGAACAGGTAAAGCAGGCCCACGGCCATGAAGATGACCCCGAGGATGATCGCGTTGCGCCAGACGAACATAGCTTGTTCCTACTTCAGGAAGTAGAGCGTGAAGAAGAGGCCGATCCAGACGATGTCGACGAAATGCCAGTAGGCACTCACGGCCTCGACTGCGATGTGATGCTTGCCGGTGAACTGCCCTGCCACGCCACGGCCGAGCACGATCGCGATACCGATCACGCCGCCCAGGACGTGAGCTCCGTGGAAGCCGGTCATGGTGTAGAAGAGCGTGCCGTAGATGCCGCTGTTGATGCCGAAGCCTTCTGCCACGAGCAGCTCGTAGTAGTCGTACGCCTGCATCCCCAGGAACACCACGCCCATGATCAGCGTCAGCGCGAGCGCCCGGTTCATGCCAGTTCGATCGCCCTTGCGGATGCGCCACAGCGACCACTGCATCGTGCCCGAGCTGGCGATCAGGATGATCGTGGCGGCAACCGGGATGAGGCCTGGCTCGATGACGTGCTCGAGACCGGCCGGCGGCCACGACTGGCCGGCAGCGAGGGCCGCCGAACGAGAATTGAAGTAGGCGGCAAACAGGCCGGCGAAGAACATGACTTCGCTGCCGATGAACAGCAGCATGCCCAGCAGGGCAGTGTTCACACCCTGTGAGATGTGGCCGCCGGAATCGTCCTCGACGTGCGGCACGGCGATGACCTGGGTCTCGGCGCTCATTCGGCCGAATCCTTCTTGGGCCGGTCTTCCTTCTTGGGCCGGTCTTTGTGCGGCGTCGCGTCGGGCGCGGCGGCCGAGACCTCCGGCGTCAGCTCGCCTGCCTCGACCTGCGGGCTGTGGCCCTCGATCGGCTCGCCGAGCTTCTCCTCGGGCGGATCGTCACGGGTTTCGTCGTGCGTCTGTCCCGCGGCCGCGGGGAGTGCCACTCCGTGGGCCGCGACCGCGCCGTGCTTCAGGTCAAACAGCGGCCGCTCCGAGCGGATGGGCGGCAGCACGTCGAAGTTGTACGGCGGCGGCGGACTGGTCGTTGCCCACTCGAGCGTGTTCCCGTCCCATGGATCGTCGGGCGCGTTACGCGGCCCGCGCAGGGTGGTGAACACGTTCCACAGGAAGGGCAGGACGCTGACGCCGATCATGAACGCGCCGATCGTCGACAGAAAGTTGAGCTCGGTCCAGCCCGGGTTGGGAGCGTAGTCGACGATGCGCCGAACCATGCCGTCCAGTCCGAGCAGATGCTGCGGGAAGAACGCCAGGTTGGTGCCCACGAACAGCAGCACCCACTGGATCTTGCCCAGCCGCTCGTTGAGCATCCGGCCGGTGATCTTCGGGAACCAGTAGAAGAGCCCCGCGAAGATTCCGAAGACAGAGCCGGCGACGAGCACGTAGTGCAGGTGCGAGACGACCCAATAGGTGTCCTGGACGTGGAAGTCGAACGGCACGACGGCGAGGAAGGCGCCGTCGAGACCACCGATCAGGAACAGGGCGATGAAGCCCAGCGCGTAGAGCAGCGGGGTGTCGAACCTGAGCTGGCCGCCCCACATCGTTGCCAACCAGTTGAAGAACTTGATGCCGGTGGGCACGGCGATCAGGAAGGTGAAGAACGAGAAGAAGGGCAGGTACACCGCCCCGGTGGTGAACATGTGGTGCGCCCAGACGGTGAAGCCGAGCGCACCGATCGACGCTGTGGCGAAGATGAACGCCTTGTAGCCAAAGAGCGGTTTGCGCGAGAAGACGGGCAGGATCTCGCTGACGATGCCGAACGCGGGCAGGATCAGGATGTACACCTCGGGGTGGCCAAAGAACCAGAACACGTGCTGCCACAGCACCGGGTTGCCACCGAGGGACGGATCGAAGAAGCCACCGCCGTAGTTGCGGTCGATGAACAGCATCATCAGCCCGGCGGTGAGTACCGGCACCGCGAACAGGAGGAGCACGCTCGTGACGAGCGTGTTCCACACGAACATCGGCATGCGCAGCAGCGTCAGGCCCGGCGCGCGCATCTTGAAGATCGTGGCCAGGAAGTTGATCGCGCCCAGAACCGAGCTCATGCCCAGCAGCACGAGTGACATCAGCCACAGGTCGATGCCGGCGCCGCCCTGTTGGGAAAGCGGCGCGTAGCCGGTCCAGCCAGCGTTGGCGGCGCCGCCCACGGCGTAACCAGAGAAGAGCAACAGGCCGCCGAGCGGGACCATCCAGAACGACAGCGCGTTGATGCGCGGGAAGGCCATGTCGGCCGCGCCGATCTGGAGCGGGACCACGAAGTTGGCGAGGCCGGTCATCATCGGCATCACGAACAGGAAGATCATCGTCGTGCCGTGAATCGTGAACAGCTGGTTGTACGACTCAGGATCGACCAGCTGGATGCCCGGCAGCGCCAGCTCGGAGCGGATAAGCAGCGCGAATATGCCGCCGAACAGGAAGAACGCGAATGCGGTCGTGATGTACAGCGCGCCGATCTTCTTGTGGTCGGTCGTCGTCAGCCACTCATAGACCCACGCACGTCGGCCGTAGGTGGTCGCGCGGGGTGCGAGGGTGGTCGTAGCCATGCTGCTCTTTACTCTGCCGTCAGGGTGCCGGTCATGTTGGGATGGATGCTGCAGTAGAACTCGTATTCACCTGCTGCCAGTGGGGGCGGCTGATACGAAGCCGATCCACCTCCCTGGGCATCGGGATCCCCTTGCCAATCCTCGCCGCCAGGTTGCGCGCCGCGGATGGCGAAGTCGTGCGACACAGCCGGATCGGCGTTGGTCAGCTCGACCACCCACGGCGTGTCGGCCGCGACCGTGAGCGTCGACGGATCGAAGCCCTCGGTCACGCTGACTGAGGTCACCTGGACGGTTGGAGCGCCCGATGGCACCGGACCCGGCGTCGCGTCGGCGCGGTCGCGCTCGTTGGCCAGCCACGTGTCGAAATCGGCACGGGTCATGGCCTGGACGTTGAACAGCATGTCTGTGTGGGAGAGTCCGCAGAACTCGGCACATTGGCCGCCGTAGGTGCCCACGTCGCGGATCAGCACGTCGAACTCGTTGACGCGGCCCGGGATGGCGTCCTTCTTGTACAGGAACTGAGGCACGTAGAACGAGTGGATCACGTCCGTCGCGTGGAGTCGGATGCGGACCGTCTCGTTGACAGGCAGCGCCATCGTCGGCCCGACCTGACCGGTGCCGTTCAGGGCGACGTCCTCGCCGGCGTACTCGAACTTCCATTGCCACTGGAAGCCGGTCACGTCGACGATCACGGGCGGCTCGGCGGCGCTCGTCTCCGTCTGCTCGTTGAGCGTGATCAGGGCGGCGATGAACAGGGCGGTAACGGTGACCGCGGGCACTATCGTCCACAGGATCTCGAGTGGGTTGCTGCCGTGGGTCTGTTTGGGCAGCTCGCTGTCTTCACTGCGACGTCGGAAGCGGAACGAGATCAGCAGTAGCAGGCCTTCAACGAGGATGAAGACGATGACTGCGATGATGAACGTGATCAGGTAGAGGTTCTCGACCGCCAGGCCCTGCTCGGTCACCGGCGTGGTCGGGAAGAAGCCGGGCGGCTCCTCGTTGCCCGGCTGCGGCGGCAGCCCCGGCTGGCCCGTTCCTTCGCAACCGGCGATGACCGCGGCCAGCACCAGCAACGCCGAAACGGCGATCCAGCGAGTTGTCCGATTCGTCCTGTCAGATAGGCGGACGAGGCGTTGTCGGAGGCCGACCAAAGGCACGCAGACTCCCTGTCAAGGCCGGATGGATCGATTGGAGATCGGGCGTCACCATAATAGGGCGTGATCAGGCACGCTGCGCTTGGCGGAATCGCGATCCTTCTGGCCCTCCCGGCCACGGTCGCGGCGCATGGCGTGGCGCCCGAACCGACCTCGATCTTGAACGTCCTGCTGGCGTGGTCGGTCGAGGCCCACGTGCTGCTGCCACTGCTGGCGTTGGTCCTGGTCTACGCGTGGGCTGTGCGCGAGGTCAACCGCGCCCATCCGCACAACCCGGTGCCGCGCTGGCGGCCGTGGGCCTGGTACTCGGGCGCGGCGGTGATTTTCGTGGCGCTGTCGTCGCCGATCGCGACGTACGACACGACGCTCTTCTCTGCCCATATGGTCCAGCACCTTCTGATGACCATGGTCGCCGCACCGTTGCTGGCGATCGGCGCGCCGATCACGCTCCTGTTGCGGGTCTCGTCGCCGGAAACGCGTCGGCGCTGGATCCTGCCCGTCCTTCATTCGCGTTTGCTGCGTGCGATCTCATTCCCGGTCGTGACATGGGTCATCTTCGCCGCGGTCATGTGGGCCAGCCACTTCAGCCCGCTATTCGACGCGGCCCTCGAGAACGAGGCGGCCCACCTGTTCGAGCACGCGCTATTCCTGGGCGCCGCGCTCCTTTTCTGGTGGCCGGTCGTGGGCGCCGATCCATCGCCCTGGCGACTTCCGCACGCTGCCCGGCTGGGCTACCTGATCATCGGCCTGCCGTTCAGCTCGTTCCTCGGCTTGGTCATCTTTTCCGCGCCGGGCGTGCTCTATTCGCATTACGAGACGCTCGTCCGACCATGGGGCCCGACTCCGCTCGAGGACCAGCAGCTGGCCGGCGCGATCATGTGGGGCGGCGGCGACCTGCTCTTCCTGGGCGCCCTGATCCTCGCCCTGTGGGTCTGGCTACGCGCCGAGGAAGTCGAAGGCCGCCGCGCCGACACCAAGCTCGACCGCGATGCCGCCGCAGCTCGCCGCGCCTCCCCGGCTACAGCCGCTCCGCCGCCCGCCGCCGCAGTTCCGCCGCCCAGCGACTGATTCGTCCGCCGACGGTGGCATCCCAACCGGGCCTTGGCCGTTGGCCGCGGTTCCCTTCGGTTGCGCCACCAGGAGACGCAACCGTCCGCCGGGGCCCCTTCAACGCGTTCAGAGAGCACCGACGGACTAGGCCAGCACCTGCCTGCGCCACCCTGAGGTGCAATTTGGCGGCCCAATGGACAGCCCATCGGCAACCAGATAGCTCCTCGCAACGCCGGCGGACGGTTAAGCCGCTGGGTGGCGCAGTGACAGGCAATCGCAAGGCAATCAGCCAGTAATCAGCTCACCTCACTATTTGAGGATGGCAACTCGTGAAACGCGCCTTCATCGCAGTCGCCATCGAGCCCAGGAACTGGCTGCACGGCTTGCACGCGAAATCCGAACGGCGCGTTTTTCAGCCAATGCAAGTCAGCGAGCGATGGCTCGCGAACTGGGATGGTCCGCATCTCGCTACCGCAGGTTTGAGTCGGATAGTTCGGGGAATGCCTCCATCTTGGAACTGTCGGAGATCGCTGCCGTGCTCGGGATGGAGCTCGGAGCGGGCCTGCATCCTGTAGGCGATGGACTCGTGGATCGTGGGCATCGGGCGGTGATCGCCAGGTTCAGGTCGGAGCTTGGTGAGGCTTGGCGGGTCGCGGCTGAAGTGCCGCTCGCGCTTGCCGGGGATCAGCGGTCGTGGGATCTCCTCTTGAGGATCCCCGAGCAGCTGGTTGGCGTCGAGGCGGAAACTCGAGTCCGTGACGAACAGGCTCTGGTGCGGCACGTTCGAATGCGCGAGCGCGATGGTGGGGCTGACGTGATCCTGGTCGTGTTAAGCGACAGCGCCCACAACCGCGCATTGGCGAGCGACCTGCGTCGAACACTCGGGTCGAGCTATGCCACGAGTCCGCGCAGGATCCTAGCCGCCTTGAGATCAGGTAGGCCAATCCCAGGATGCGGCGTCATCCTGGTTTGAGGTCGAGCGCCGTGCGGCACGCGGCGATCTCCTCGTCTACGTACGGATCGTACGTCCCGGCTGCGGCGTGCTCCTCGGCCAGCGACAGTTGGATGGCGAGCGCCTCGTCGACGCGGCCGAGCGCGCGCAGCGTCCGCGCCACGCACCATCGCGCGATCTGGGTCTCTGCTGTCTGGCCCTGCTCTCGCCGCGCGTCGAGCGCCTCCTCGAAGATCGTCAGCGCCTCGACGTAGCGGCCCGCGTCGAATGCGGTCCAGCCGATGTTGTTGAGCAGCGAAGCACGCCACTGGCGCGCGCGGGGATCGTCAGATGAAGCGGCCAGGTCGAGCGCGCGCCGGTTCAGAGCGTCCTGTTCGTCGGCCGGCGCAACGATCGCGACCATGTGCAGAGCGTCTACTGCCAAGTGATCGAAGCCAACCAGCATCGCCGCCTCGAACGCCGCGTCAAACAGAGGACGCGCGCCGTTGGGCTGTCCGCTTGAGTTCAGTACGCGACCGCGTTCGAGGAGCACTCGGACACTGACTTCTTCGTCTTCGTTGGGTTGCGAGTCGAGCACGTCCAGGGCTGCGCTGTAGCGCCCGGAGAGTCCGATCGCCCGAGCGACCTGGGTCAACAAGACGGGTTGCAGGCGCGCATCGGCCGATTCGGCCGCCGCCAGAAATCGGGTCTCGCTGGCTGCCGGGTCGTCGAAGTCCCAGAGCTGGTCGATCAGCTCCTGGTTGGCTCGGGCCTGCGCGCGCGAGTCGGTCAGAGCGGCAGGAAGACGAAGACGTCGAGGATGATCAGCGCGAACAGTGCCGTCAGGTACGTGATCGAGTACTTGTAGAGCCTGACCGCACGAGCGTCTGTTCCGTCTCGCCACATGGCCACGGCCTGCAGAATGAACAACCCGCCGAGCACGAGCGCGCCGGCTAGGAAGACGAGGCCCATCTCGGCGACGGCGAAGAAGACGAGCGTCAGGCAGACCATCAGCACCGAGTAGAGGGCGATGTGCCTGGTCGCCTCCTGCACGCCGTGCGTCACCGGCAGCATTGGCACCTGCGCCGCCGCGTAGTCACGCCGCAGCCTCATCGACAGTGCCCAGAAATGCGGCGGCGTCCAGTAGAAGACGATCGCGAAGAGGAACAGCGCCGGCAGCGCGATGTCGCCCGTCACCGCGGCCCAGCCGATGACCGGCGGCAGTGCCCCCGCGGCACCGCCGAGAACGATGTTCTGGGGCGTCGAGCGCTTGAGCAGCATCGTGTAGATGACGACGTAGAAGGCCATCGCGATCAGGGTCAGGAACGCGGCGACGAGGTTGACGAAGAACGCCATCACAGCGAATGCGAGCACTCCCAGCACCAAGCCGAACACGAGCGCGTCCTCGGGATTGACCTCGTGCGCCGGGAGCGGCCGGCGCCGGGTGCGCGTCATGAGCAGGTCGATGTCGCGGTCGATGTAGCAGTTGATCGCGTTCGCGGCGCCGGCCGCCATCGTTCCGCCGATCAGCGTCCACAGCACGAGGTCGAGCGGCGGAATGCCACGCGCGGCGAGAACCATCGCCGGGACCGTCGTCACCAGCAGCAGCTCGATGATGCGCGGCTTGGTCAGCGCGACGTAGGCGCTCACCCGATCCTTGAGTGTGGTTGTCGATGTGGTTGTCGATGGTGACCCGGAACCATCAGCGCCCGATGCCTCCGTGGGCTCCGGTTCCGAACCACCAGCCGATACGGACGCCGTGCGCGCCGCGAAGAAGCTGATGAACGCGGCGCCGGCCACCAGCGCCCAGATCGCGGCGCCCAGTGCGAGGTGAAGCGCCACTGCCCACGCGGCGAGCGTCGTCGTGATCTGCAGCGCGCCGACGACGACCTGGACGGCATACAGCGCGGCGGCCGTCCCGACCAGGCCGAGGAGTGCTTCGCCGCCCGGAACGGGTTGTCCGCCGCGACGCTCGGCACGCACCGCGCGCCAGATAGCGACAGTCGTGACGAGCATCAGCACACCCACGAATGCGGCGACGACGCGGTGCAGGAAGTGGCTCATCTGAAGAGCGGCGACGGCTGGCTCGGCCGCAAAGTCGGGCAGCAGCTGGCCGTTGAAGAGCGGCCAATCAGGGAAGACGAGCGCCGATCCGGTGGCTGTCACCTGCGAGCCGAACAACATCAGCGCGTACAGGGCCGCGGCAGTGAACGAAACCAGAAGTGTCATGCGCTGGCTCGCGCCGCGCGCGGGCAGCGTGGCCGGGTAACGCGCGCGAACGGCGACGAAGGTCAGTAGTGCCAGCAACACGAGCGCGGTCGCCAGGTGTGCCGTGACCCACTCACCGGCGTTGTTGGTATCGACAGTGATCTTGCCCAAGTAAGCCTGGAACACGGTCAGCGCCACGGCCAGCAGGCTGGGCACCACGATCGACAGCTGTCGGCGGTGGTGGCGCAGCGCAAGGAAGGCGACGCCGAGGACGAGCAGGCCGACGATGACCGCCACGCCGCGGTGAATCCACTCGATCCACGCCGCGTTGTCACCGAGTGGCGGAATCAGCGCGCCATGACAGGTCGGCCAATCGGGGCAGCCCATGCCCGAGCCTGTCGAACGCACGATGGCGCCGATCACGATGAGCACGTAGGTGATCGCCGCTGTGATCAGGGCGAGACGCTGGAATTGGGTCATCAGGGCGCTTCGATTGTAGGCCGAGATCCGCGCAACGACGCGCCGCGGCCAAGACCGCGACGAGGGTCCGATAAGTGGTGATCGATCGATCCGCGCTATCGTGATCGCGATGATCCCCAGAACCCCGATGCGCGTCTTTGCGCTTGCCCTCGCTGCCCTGTTCGTTGTCGCCGCGTGCGGCGGTCCGGCCACGCCAACGGCCTCACCAAGTCCCTCGGGTCCGGTCTCGTACGAGGGCTGGCCGCCCGCGGCGAGCTATGAGCTGATCCCGATCCCGGTCTCGTCCGAGCTCGTCGTCGGCCCCAATCGGTTGCTGGTCAACCTGATTGACAATGCCAACGAGCCGCTCGCGTCCGAGGATCGGCCGGTCACCTTCCGGCTGTACGACCTGGCGCTGGACCACGCCTCGCCCAAGAGCGAGACCGAGGCTACCTACATGCCGACGATCGAGGGTCGCCCCGGTTTGTACCGCGCCCAGGTCGAATTCGATCGAGCCGGTGATTGGGGCCTCGAGGCGATCGCGACCGAGCCCGACGGAACACAGCGCACCGGTCGGATGATCTTTGCCGTTCGCGAATTGGGCAGTACGCCGTCAATCGGTGACCCTGCGCCGGCCTCGGACACGCCTACCGCCGCCACCGACGAGGAAGTGGCCGCGATCTCGACCGATGACGACCCCGATGCCGACTTCTACCGTTTCTCGATTGCCGACGCTCTCGACGCCGACGAGCCGTTCGTGGTCGTGTTTGCCACGCCTGCGTTCTGCCGAACCGCGACGTGCGGGCCGACGCTCGACGTCGTCAAGGCGGTGGCCGACTTCCACAAGGACCGCGTCAACTTCGTCCACGTCGAGCCATACGAGCTGGAGGAGGTTGACGGGGGGCTTCAGCCTGTGCTCTCAGACCAGAATCTGCCGATCTCGGTGCCGGCGACCAACGAATGGGGTCTGCCGACCGAGCCGTACGTCTTCGTGGTCGACGCGGCGGGCAACATCTTCGCCAAGTTCGAAGGCATCGCCGCGGCCGACGAGCTGGAGGCTGCGCTGGAGTCGGTCGCCGGCGACGGTTAACCTCGCCCGATGAGCGGGTATCCGGCCGATGAGGCCGCGCACCGGGCCGGAGTTGCCGGGAGTTACTTCGGCGAGCTGATCCGTCTCGGCCTATTGACCGCCGATTCAGATGGGCGGTTCTCTGTTGGCGACGCGCGGAGAGCGACTTGCATCCACGCCCTGAACCAGGCCGGCGTTCCGCTCGCCACGCTGGCCGCAGGCGTGTCGTCAGGCGCGATCACGCTCGACTTCCTGGATGATCCCGTTTACGAGCGCCTGGCTGCGACGAGCGACGAGACGTTCGCCGAGTTGGCCGACAGAACCGGCATCGCGATCGAGCTGTTACGCGTCATTCGCGAGTCGCTCGGTTCCCCGCCGCCCACGCCTGGCGATTACGTCCGCGAAAGTGAGCTTGCGATCGTTCCCTATGTCGTTGTCGCCGGGCGTGCCGGATACGCGCCTGACGCGATCGAAAGCCTGCTTCGCGTGACCGGCGACAGCATGCGTCGGGTTGCCGAGACCGAGGGCGGTCTCTTCTTCAGGGACATCATCGCCCCCGGTCTCGCCAAGGGCTTGAGCGGTCCAGACATAGTCCCTGAGATCACCGAGCGCCTCGCCGAGGAGACCGATGTCTCGATTGCGGCCATCCACCACGGCCAACAGGCCCATGCGTGGCTGCGCAACGTTGTCGATGCCATCGGCGGCCAACTGGCCGCCGCCGGGTTGCACGAGCGTGCCGAACGTCAACCCGCGATCTGCTTCCTCGACATCACGGGTTACACCCGATTAACACAGGAGCGCGGCGATGTTGCGGCCGCGGAGCTGGCGGCGAAGCTCGCGCGGATAGTTCAGGCGCCGTCGGTCGGCCGCGGCGGCAAGCCCATCAAGTGGCTCGGCGACGGCGTCATGTTCTTCTTCGAGGCTCCGGCGCAGGCGGTCGAGGCGGCGCTCGAAATGGTCGCGTCCATCCGCGATGCCGGTCTGCCGCCGGCTCACGTCGGCGTGGCCTGTGGCGAGGTGCTGTTCAAGGACGGCGACTACTTCGGTCAGACCGTCAATCTGGCCGCGCGCATCGCCGACTTTGCCCGTCCCGGTGAGGTCCTTGTCTCGCAGGCAGTCGTCGATGCCGGCGGCCATTCGAGCACGACCTTCAGCGACATTGGCCCGGTCGAGCTCAAGGGAGTCTCAGAGGCGGTTCGCCTACAGGTTGCTCGCCCCGCCGGCTGACGTTCCGCTCGATCCCGGCGCCACGAGCGGCAGGTCGGCCGCGCAACCGGGGCAGCTGGCAGCTCCGGCCTCGTAGGTAGGCAGCGAGAGTGACCACAGTGCATCGGCGCGATAGCGCCGGCCGGTCGTGGGCGACTCGATCTCGCCCAGCTCGCCCGAGCGGTCGACGATCACCGTCGCGAGTGCCAGCTCGCCGCCGGTCGCCTCAATCAGCGGCACCATCTCGAGCAGCGACGCGCCCGTGGTGACGACGTCGTCGACGAGCAACACCCGCTCGCCCGGCTCGATGGCGAATCCGCGCCGAAACTCGCGCCGCGCGCCACCGGCGGCGTCGGTGACCTGTTCGGCGAAGAAGCCGCGAACACCCAGCTGACGGGCGACCTCGTAGGCGAGGATGACGCCGCCGGTGGTCGGCCCGACGACGACCTCGATGCCCTGCGGGCTCGCTGCTCGCGCGCGATCGGCCATCAGCGAGCACAGCTCGGCGACGCGCTCCGGCCACTGCAGAACCTGGAACTTCTCGATGTAACGATCGCCGTGGCGGCCGCTCTTGAGCTTGAAGTGGCCCTCGCGATACGCGCCTGACTCGGCGAAGAGCTGCTCGACACGCGCGGCGACCGCTGAACTGTTCACAGGCCGCGGACTGCCACGAACACCTGGTCCGACCCAACGGCGATATCGGACGGCACCCCACCAACAGCAACTCTTCCTATGACGACGCCCTCGCGATCAAGGTGAACTACCTCGAGGCTGCCGGCGCACCCGACCCAGACCGTCTCGCCATCGGCCGCCAGCGACAGGGGTTGGTCGCAGACGTCGATGGTCGCGCTGACCGCATTTGTTTGAGGGTCGACTCGCTTGAGCTGGTCAGATTCGTGCATGGCAACCCAAACGTCGCGTTCCCCGACCGCAACCGACTCGGGCGTGGCCCCGAGCGAGATGCCCGAAGTGACCACCGTGGCGTTCGGCGCATCGATTCGGGCGAGCGTGTCCGTGCCAACGTTGCCGACCCAGATCACGTCGTCCCTTATGGCGATCCCGCTCGGATACGAACCAACGTCGAGCTGTACGGATTGGGCTACGGCGCCGCTCTGGCGATCGAGGCGCAACACGCGATCGGCCAGGTCGTCGGTCGCCCATGCCGATCCGGAGCCAAACACGATCCCACGTGCGACTACGCCTTCGACGATGCCGATGCTGTCGCCGCTCCGTTCGTCGATGAGCGTCACGTTCTGGTCGAACTCGTCAGCGACCCAGACCTTGCCGTCGCCCGAAGCTAGATCGGTCGGCCTACCAACGCGGCCTGTCGTTCGTTCGTCGCCCTCGCCCGTCGTGCTCATGTCAACGACGATGCCTGCGTCGAGTGTCGCTACCCACAGCCGGCTGCCGGCAAGCTCGAGCGCCACTGGTCCGGTCGGCACACCGACGACGTCCGCCACCGCCCGCGAGTCGCGATCTATGACGACAACTGTGTTCGGTCCGGGTTCCGCTGCTGGCGCACCCGCCGCTGGCTCGAACGCTCCAAGTACAGCGGCACCCGCCAAGCCCACGACGAGCAGTGCCAACACGGCCAGGCCGGCGATGACGATGACCGTGCGTCGTCTTCTGGTTTGCTGCGCGGCGACATCCGCCGCTGGCGGCGGCTGGGGGATGGCAGAGGGCTGAACCTGTCGGACCAGTGAGAACAGGTGCCACTCGCCGGGAATTCCTTTCAGCGAATGGGTCCCGGCATCAGTGAATTCGAGTCCAGAGCCCGCGACCAGGTCGCGCGTCGTGCTCGACGTCAGCACCTGCCCACCGTCGGCAGCGGCCATCACTCGGGCCGCGATGTGAACCGCGACGCCGCCGACCTTCCTGCCGATCATCTCGCATTCGCCGGTGTGAACCCCGGCGCGCAGCCGCAGATTGAGGTCTAGCCGTCTCGTCGAGCATCCCATCGGCGGCCCGGAGCGCCTGGGCCGGCTGATCGAATGAGGCGAAGAAGCCGTCGCCGGCCGTGTCGATCTCGCGGCCGCCAAAGCGGCGGAGATGACGGCGGATGATTGCGTGGTGGGCGGCCACGATGCGTCGCCACTCGCTATCGCCCAGCTCCACGGCGAGATCGGTCGAGCCGACGATGTCGGTGAACAGGATCGTCGCCAGAAATCGCTCGGGTTGGCGCCCTCGACGCATCACGGCTCCCGGTCCAGCTGGATCTGGTCCAGGGCAGGCATGCCCAGCGCCACATCAAAGGTGAACTGGCGCACGCTCGGCGACACGACGCGAGATGACTGGCGGTTGTCGAGTGGCACCCACGGCGCTATCCGTTCCATTAGGTACTGGTCGACGCGCGCCCAGCATTCGAACTGATTAGCGCCCGACAAGGCTGCGCATGAGCTGATGCTCGCATCGAGGCTGGGCACGTCGGTAACGGTGTATCCCCACGATTTGAGGTCTTCTGGCGAAGCGCCGATCAGCGACAGGTTGAGCGCCTCTTGATTGTTGACCGACGCGCTAGCGGCCAGCGGACCAAACCAGCCGGATGCGCTCAGATAATCCGAAGTCCAACCGGCCGTAAAGGCGATCGGTGTCTGACTCGACGGATCAAAGATCTGCCCAAAGAAGTCAAAAACCTCAACCTCTTCAAGTTCGAGCTCGATGCCGATCGCGGCCAGCTCGCTGGCAAATGACAGAGCGGCCGGCCAATAACCGTCAAGGTCGTTGCGCACGGGCATGCGCACCTGTTCACAGACGCTGGAGTCGCACACTCCGTCAGCGTCCGAGTCGTATGCGGACAGGGCCATCTCGGCTTTCGCCTGGTCGACGCTGCCGACGTCTCCGACCGTCGCGTACGGGTTGTAGCCGAGCAGCAGGTCGTTCTCCAGTGCGTCTGGAATAGCGTGCGCCTGGATCGCCGCGTCCGGCCGCATCATCTCCACCAGCGCCGCCTTATTGGTGATGAAGTTGATCGCCCGACGGACGTGAAGATCATCGAATGGCGCGACGGCCAGGTTCATCGTAATCCAGTCGCTGGCGACCGCTGGCACTACATGTACCTGTGACGCAGTGGCGGACTCCGCTCGCAGCCGAGTGATATCGGCGGGATCGAGGTCGAACAGAAAATGAAGATCCAACTCGTCGGCCAGAATGCTTTGGAGGGCAGCTTCGTAGTCGTCGGCTTGAGCAATTTCGATTCGATCGACGAGCGCCAGGCGAAGGTTGTCAGTCTCACGATCCCAGGATGGATTGCGCACCAGGGTGAGCGATGTGCCAGGCACGTAGCCGGCCACCGCAGGCTGCTGCTCGACGGGCAAGGCGGGATCGAGGCCCTCGGAACCTTCAATCATGTACGGCCCAGAGGCGACTAGATAGGGGCCGTACCCGGTGTCGTGGCCATCGGCCGCGCCGGCCGGAAGGGGAGCGGCAGCGGGCATTGCCAATCGTGCTCCCAGGTCACCCACGGGGTTGACGAGACGAACGACGAGCGTCTGAGGGTTGGGTGCCTCGAGCCCGGAGATTGAGCTGACGGCGCCGGTGCTGAACTCCTCGGCGCCGACGATCACATCGATGAAGTAGCGCGAGTACGGCCCGAAAGCACGCGGCTCGTCTGAGATCGGGTCTGGCCGAACGGTTCGTTCGATGGCCCGGATGATGTCCCCCGAGACGATCGGCGTGTCGGCCATTGGCGGCGCGTAGTGCAGGTCAGGTTTCAGATTGAAGGTCCATGTCAGTCCGTCGGCCGAAATGATCGGATAGTCCGCCGCAAGGTCAGGTTGAAGTTCGGCGCCGCCCTCAGCGGTCGATCGCCCGTTGTAGGACATGAGCGTCCGCAGAAGACAGCATCGGAAAAGTTCGAACGGCTCGTTGGCCCACGTCGTCTGGGGATCCCACGAATGGTCGAACGCCCCGTCTGGTTCCTGTTGGAAGAATTCATAGTCGGCAATGTTCATTCCGACGCGCAAGGTTCCGCCGGTCCGTCCGGCACTCGGGTCAGCCGCTGGGGACGGCGATGGGGCCGGGGCCGGCACCGCGCAGGCAACGACGATCAGCGAGAGGACCAGCGTCGTGGTTGAGCCGCGTCCGACCGTCATGGGCGGTACTCGACACCCTTGACGCTCGGCTTGCTACGCCGCTCCGGCAGCGCCACGCCGACCACATCGCGGTGTGATCCGTAGCCGTTTGCCCGGCACCACTCGCCTAGCTCGTCAACGAGCCGGAGCGGCAGGACCGGGTCGGCAAATACGGCGGTGCCGACCTGGACGGCGATTGCGCCGGCGAACAGGAAGTCGAGCACGTCGTCGAGTGACCCGACGCCGCCGATGGCGATGATCGGCACTTTGACCACCTGCGCGACCTCAAAAACGACGCGCAAGGCGACCGGCTTCAGCGCCGGACCCGACAGGCCGCCGTAGACGTTGCCCAGCAGCGGCTTGCGTCGATGGCGGTCGAGGGCCATGCCGGGCAGCGTGTTGACGGCACTGATCGCGTCAGCTCCGCCGTCGGCGATCGCCTTTGCGATGCCGCGCACATCGGTCGCGGCGGGCGAGACCTTGACGATCAAAGGCAGATCGGTCGCTCGGCGGACGGCGGCGGTGACCTCGCCCGCGGCGCCGGCATCGAGCGCGAATTGCAGGCCGCCGGCGCCGACATTGGGGCACGAGATGTTGAGCTCGATGCCGGCCACTCCCGGATGGCCGTCGAGCTTGCGCGCGACGGCGACGTAGTCATCGACCGATTCGCCTGCCACGTTGACGATCACCGGCACCGTCCATGACGCCCACCGATCGGCGTACTTCTCGATGACCGCCTCGACACCGGGGTTTTGCAGGCCGATCGAATTGAGCATCCCGGCCGGCGTCTCGGTCACCCGCGGCGGTGGGTTACCTATGCGCGAGTGGAGCGTCGTGCCCTTGGAGAAGATCGCGCCGAGGCGATTGACGTCGACCACGTCGCCGTACTCGACGCCGTAGCCGAACGTGCCCGAAGCGACCGACAAAGGGTTGTCGAGCACCAGCCCGCGGCCGAGATCGACCGACAGATCCACGTCGAGCGTCGCCTCGCGATCAACCGTTGTCGCCACGCGCCCTCCACCATGTGAACGAGGTCGCGAAGGTCCAGCCCACGATGCCGCCGATCACGAGCCACTCGAGAATCGGCACGATCCAGACATCCGGCCGGTTGGTCGGCGCGCCCAGGCCCTCGCCGCCGATCAGCGGCAAGAGGACGATCAGGAAGCCAATGAACGCGGCAACGGTGAAGACGCCGATCCACGCCAGCCAGCGCGGAAAACGCGCCTCCGGCCGGCGGTAGAAGTCGAGCGAGGCGAGGCCGACGGAGATCCAGCCCAGGTTGAAGAAGCTCAGCGCAGCGATTCCATGGAGGTCGAGATTGTTCATCGGATAGATGCCCACGAACACGCCGGCGATCCCGGCCAGCACGCCGATCAGCGCATATAGCCACGCAAGCGCTCCGCCCCTCGTCCAGCCGAGGATGGCGATGAAGCCCGCGAAGCACAGACCACCGATGATCAGCCCGATGTTGAAGACGGAAGCAAGCTCCGACACGCCAACCTCGCCCAACTCGGACACCCAGTGATTGAGCGGCGAATAGGGCTGACCCTTGCTGCCTGAGTAGGCCAGCGCGGTAACGACCGAGGTGGCCGTCATGAGCACCGATCCGAACAGGCCGAGGCCGGCTCCGATGGTCCCCGCTCTGCTCAACGCCAACCCTCCCAGACGATCTCGTCCGCGGCGAATACGGGTCCTTCGCGACAGACCCGCTGCGGCCCGTCGACGCCCATGACCACGCATCCGAGGCACGCTCCGACGGCGCAACCCATGTTCTGCTCCATCGATACCTGCAGCCACGCGCGGCGGCGCGCCTGGGGCGAGCCGAGCGGTGCTGCCTTCGTACCTCGACCGCGCCGCGGCCCGAGCTGAGCCACGCCCATTCGAGCGCGCCGCCCGGCGGCGAGCGTCGAGAGCGCCGCGAGCATCGGCTGCGGGCCGCACGCGAAGCACTGGTCGGCCCAGCCCTCGAAGTCGGCTGACGAGCTCGGTCACGCGCCCGTGATGGCCGAAGCTGCCGTCATCGGTCGCGACAACGTACTCGACCTCGTCGGGCAGCAGCGAGCTCGGGATAGACCTCGGCCGCGGACGCGGCGCCGAAGAGCATCACCACCTGCGCGACCGGCAGCGAGCGCCTCGTCCGCGAGCGATCGAACGCCGGCCATGCCCAGGCCGCCCGCGACAAGCAACAGGTTGCGCGCCTTGGGATCGACCTCGAAGCCTCGACCGAGCGGCCCGAGCATCTCGGCCGTCTCGCCCGGCTTCATACGCGCCAGCCATGCAGTGCCGACGCCGGTCACCCGGAAGTGGATCGTCACCTCGCCGGTGGATCGGTCGAAAGTGTTGATCGAGAAGGGCCGACGCAGGACGAGGCCCGAATAGTCGGGCGTGCGGACGTGAACGAATTGGCCGGCCTGCGTGCCGGTCGCGAGCCACGGCGCGTGGTAGGTCTGAAGAAACTGGCCGGGCAGGAACTCGCGGCTATCGAGCAGCTCTGCGGCGAGCAGCCTCACGCTACGGCGCGGTCTGGTCCCGAAGCGTGACTCAGACTGGTTCTTCCTCGTCCTCGGCGTCGTCCTCGCCGGTCTCGCCGACTACGGCCGGGAACGACTCGGCAAGTGCCTCGGCCAGGTCGCCGAAGATGTCGGTCGGGTCGTAGAACTCGACCATGTCGTCGGGCGACGAGAGCCGGCGCCAGGCGCCTTCGCCTGAGTCGCCGTCATCGACTTCTCGCTCGGGAACGACCTCGGCCTCGAAGCGACCGTTGCGCTTCAGCCAAAGCCGCTCGTCCTCGTCGTCGAGGACCATCAGGTCGCCGACGAACGACGACGAGATCCTGGGCGACGGTCTCGAACTGCTCGATCAGCCGCGCCTCGGAGTGCTGGCTGCGCTCCTGGAAGGTGAGCGCCAGGTCGTACAGCCGGCGCGCGGCCTCCTCGGGGCCCTGCGGCTGCTCGTCGAACTCCTGGGCACGAGCCCATTCGTCGGCAGCTCCCGCATAGCCCTCCTCGGCGACCGTGTCGCCACCGATGCCCACGCCGACCGTTTCGTCGGGCGAGATGCCGGCCACGTCCATCAGGTCGTCGGCAGCGGTCGGCTCGTCGGGCAGGCCGGCCTGCTCGCGCGCGGCCTCGGCGAACGCGGCGAAGACCTCGGCCGGGTTGTACAGCTCGACCAGCTCGGCGGCGCTCTCGATGACCTCGGTCTCGGAGCGCCACTCGCCGGTGATCTCGTCCTGGTAGCGGGTCCGCGAGCGGAAGCTCGCCGTCGGGCGCGATCGACAGGTAGTCGGGATCCTCGTCGATGAGCACCATGCCGCCCGCTTCCTTGATGCGGTCGCGGTTGGCGTCCAGGAAGCGCTTCAGCTGCTCGGCCGAGGCCGCCAGGAAGCTGTTGCGCTCCATGCTGGCCTCTGCGGCGATCTCGCCCAGGGCGGAGTTCGTGTTCATTTCTCTCTTTCCTCCTTGCCTTGGGCAGTGTCCTCACTCGGTAGTTGTCTGCGCATCGACATGGCCCGCTCGTCTCCGACTACGGGTGGTATTCGAGGTCGGGTCCCATCCGCTCGCGGAGGAACATGGAGTGGTGGCGCTCGAACATCCATTCGCCGGCGCGATGGCCGATGGCACGCGAGCGCTCGTCCGACTTCGAGCTTGTCGATCGTCCCGTAGTCGGGCAGCTCGAGCAGGATCACGTTGTCGAAGTCCCAGCCGTAGGCCACGTTGTACCAGCCCAGGAAGCGCATCCCGAACTCTTCCTCGTAGCGCTTGACCTGGCGCGGGAAGAGCTTGCGCATGAAGAACTTGAAGAACGGGTCACGGCCGCGGCGAACTGAGAAAAACGTGGCCAGAACGGGCACGGCGTCAGGCTCCAACTCTCATACGGCGCGCGCATTGTCGCACGGCCCGCCGCGGTCGATTTTGGCCGCGCTAAGGAGCGGGCGGCCGCTCGCCGGCAGCGGAGTCGTCATCGTCTGGCGATGGTGTGTCCTCGACCGCTGATGACTCGTCCTCGAGCTGGCCGACGGTCCGCCGCGCGTCGGTGCGAAGCGGCCGGCGCCGAGTTCGGCGGTCGGCGGCGACGAGGCGCAACAGGAAGATCATCGTCTGGCCGACGAAGAAGAGCAGCACCAACGTCAGGATCAACAGCAGTGCGCTCAGCCATGGCGGCGCGACCATGACCACGCTGAGTGGCGTGATGATGAGTAGCGCGACGAGCAGGATGACCTGGATCCAGAAGCAGCCGAGGCCGGGCCCGCGTTCGGCATCGAGCGGGGCGCCCTTGTACTCGGGCGACGTCGGTTGGTCGGTCGGTGGCGCTTGAGGTTCGGCCATGCGTGGCCGATGGTACGGGCGGCGCCGCTACAGCGTGATCGAAGCAGCCGATCAGACGGTGGTCGACGAAAGGCCTCGACTCAACCTCGACAGAAGGCCCTCGGCCTCGAGCGAAACAAGCGTGGACAGAACCGCCATGCGCACCGGCACTCCGTTGCGTGCCTGCTCGAGGACCAGCGAGCGCGGACCGAGCGCGACCTCGCGGCTCACCTCGACGCCCATGTTGATCGGCCCGGGGTGCAGGTACCTTGCATCCGGGGCATGGCGCTGCAGTTGCGTTTCCGTGATCTGGAACTGCTCGATGTACTCGGCAACAGAAAACCCGGGCGCCATGCGCTCTTTCTGGACGCGCAGGCCCATCACAGCGTCGGCGCCGGAAAGCGCCTCGACGAGATTCGTCGAAAGGGTCGCCGGGAGATGGTCGACGCCACGAACCCAGGCGGGCGGGCCGCACAGAACTACGTTCGCGCCGGCGCGGCTCAAGGTCCACGCGTTCGACCTCGCGACGCGCGAATGGCGGACGTCGCCGACGATGGAGATCTTGCGGCCGCGCAGGTCACCGAGCGCGCGCTGGAGCGTGAAGAGATCGAGCAGGGCCTGAGTTGGATGCGCGTGCCAGCCGTCGCCGGCATTGACGACGTGGCCGCTGAAGTGCCGCGCGGCGACGGCCGCGGCTCCCGCGCGATGGTGGCGAACGATCAGGAATCCGAAGCCGAGTGCATCCAGATTCCGAACCGTGTCGACGAACGACTCGCCCTTGACCATCGACGACGAAAGCGGATCGAGCACGTAGGTGCGGCCGCCGATCTGTCGGGCCGCCAGCTCAAACGACAGGCGCGTGCGCGTCGATGCTTCGGCGAAGAGAAGGGCTACGTCGTGGCCCGACAGACCGTTGAACTCCACGCGCGACGTGTCGTCCCTGATGTCCGTGGCCAGGTCGAGGATGCGCTTGACATCTGACTCGCTCAACTCCTCGACGTCGATCAGATGACGCCGATCCCAGGTCACGCTGCTTCTCCGGTGGCCTCACGACGCTCGATGACGACCTCGTCCTCGCCACCGTCGACTTCGGCCAGGCGGACTTTGATCACCTCGTCGCGCGACGTCGGCACGTTCTTGCCCACGTGATCGGCGCGGATGGGCAGCTCGCGGTGGCCGCGATCTACCAGCACGGCCAATCGGACAGTCTGTGGACGCCCGACGTCGACCAGCGCATCGAGCGCGGCGCGAACCGTTCGGCCGGTGTAGAGGACGTCGTCAACGATCACCATGGTGCTCGATTCGAGCGCGAAAGGGCAGCTCCGCCGCGCGCAGCTGCGGCGATCGGGCGACCTGCGACAGATCATCGCGGTAGAAGGTGATGTCCAGACTTCCGACCGGTGGTTTGACGCCCTCGTTCGCTTCGATCGAAGCCGCCAGGCGGGCCGCAAGCGGCACTCCCCGGCGTTCGATCCCGACCAGCGCCAAGCCGTCCGTGCCGCCGTGCTTTTCGACGATCTCATGGCTGATGCGCACGAGGGCACGGCGAACGTCATCGGCGGTCATGATCTGGCGGCTAGTCAACGTTCCATAAGACTAGCCCGGCTTATGGGCCGTTTGGAGACGGCGGCGTTAGAAGTCGGGAACGACCTCGTCACCATCGCGTGGGTCGAGGCGCAGTCCGCCCTCACCGTCGCTGCCCCAGGTCCGGATGCGCAGCTCGCCCTCGGGGTTGCTATCAGTCGGGGCGACCCACGGCGACTCGGTCGACGCCGAGCGAGAAGGCGCGCTGGGCGAGCGTCGGTTCGACGACCGCGCCTGAGCGAAGGGCGACCAATTCGGTGCGATCAAGCGCCCTGACGATGAGCCGTCCCCAGGTCGATCCGGGCACGTCGGCGATCCAGATGCCGATCATCTCACCGTCGGCCGACCATTGAGCCTGCCAGTCGATTACCGGTTCGGTGAGCGTGTCTCGGTCGCGGTCGACGGCCACGAAGCCACTTGGGACGACACTCGGGTCGAACTCCTCGACCGGCTCCTGCGTTGGCTCGCTCGTCGGAGGAGCGGTGCCCGCCCCTGAGCCGGCTTCGCCATTTGGCTTCGGTGTCGCCGATGCCGCAAACCTCGGCGAGCCGTTGGGCTGTGCGGGTGCCTCAACGGTCGGTTCAGCGGATGGCTCTAGCGTCGGCGGATCGTCGGTTGGAGCTCCGCTTGGATCGACGGTTGGCTCCGCGGTGGGCTCATCGGTTGGGTCGGGGGTGGGGTCGTCGGTCGGGTCAGGCGTCGGCTCCTCGGTAGGAGGCTCGTCGGTCGGCTCCGGCGTTGGCTCGGCGGCACCATCGGCGAACGGGTCCACCTGGGTCCAGTCGACCATGTACAGCGCGCCCGACTTCGGGTCGGGCAGCCCACCAGCGATGGCCAGATCGCCATACCAGACCAGCGCATGGCTGCGGCCTGGATTGACGGTCGGCAACCAGACTGGGCCGATGTCGGCCGTGCGCTCCTCGAGCGTGTCCGGATCGATGACCACGGTCTCCACGTTAGCCGTGCCCTTGCGTGACTCGACCAGGCGGCTGACGACGACGCGCCGGCCGGACCACGACGCGAAGAAGGACGAGTGATCGTCAGTCACCGCTCGAGCGTGCGCGTCGCCGGCCGTCCAGACGTACACGTCGGGACCGTGGCTGCCGTCCGCCGGCATCGCGCTGAAGGCGAGCGTCTCGCTGCTGTTGGGCGACCAGGCCGGCGGAGCGCCGGTGGTGTCGACGTCCTCGAGGATCGCGACGACCTCCTGTCGCGGTGACTCCGAGGGCGGCGCGTTGGTTGGCCCGCCTGGATCATCGCTCGAGCCCGGCTCGGCGGTGCCCGGGTTGTCGTCGCCGGAGCTGCGCGGCGGTTCAGGTGTCGGATCGCCGCTCTGTGCGTCTTGCGTTTCGTCGGTTGGCTCTCCGCCAGATCCCGACGACTGGTTGGGCAGCGTGACCACGGAGATGACGTCTTCGTCGAACTCGCGGCCGACGACGGCCAGCTGGTTGCCACTCGGGCTGAGCGCGACATTGCGCGGACGGGCGTTGCCCGGCAGTCGGACCTCGGTCCGCTCGATGTCGTCGTCTGACAGGCAGTCGGGAGCAGTTGTCGGGCAGACCTGGCTGACCCGTGCGCGATAGACCGAGATGTCCTCCGAGCCGCTGCCGACGAAGGCGAGCGACTGCGGGCTGACCGCGAACGGCGTCGGCATCGCACCGGGACTGGCCGGCGTGCGCTGCAACGAAGGACCGAACTGCAGCGCGACGAGGACACCGGCAAGGGCGACCGCAGCAACGCTGGTGACGAGCGCGGCTACCGGCGTAGCCGACCGACGGCGGCCGAAGACGCGGCGATAGCCCGGCCGGCGATAGCTGCCACGCGCCACCTCACGGTCGAGTGCGCTCGAGGTGCGCGCCCAAAGGTCGCGTGGCGGGATCGGGGAGGGCAGTGCGTGCAGTCGCTCGCGCTGCTCGCGGTACTCGCGATCGACCTGGCGGCACTGTGGGCATGTCTTCAGATGGGCGCTCAAGGAGCGCAGCTCGGGCCGCGTCAGCGGCCCATCGAGGCGCGCGGCGATCAGCTCGCGAAAACGTGCGTGTGCGCTCTGGCGACCCTTCATTGCCTGCCGCCTCGTTCGCCCTGCTCATTCGAGTCGTCGTCCGCGTCGGCCTCGAGGCGTGCGGTGACGTGCGCGCGGCGGTCCTCTTCGACCGCGGCCTTGGCGCGTTCGACGGCCAATGCCTGGCGAAGCGACTCGCGGCCCCTGGTCAGCAGCGCGCGCGCCGCGACGTGCGAGACGCCGAGTGCGTCGGCCAGCTCGAGACCAGTCATCTCGTGCAGCTCGGAAAGCAACAGTGCCTGGCGCTGGCGTGGCGGGATCTTGGCCAGGGCGCGCTCGAGGTCGGCCGACAGCCGGCCGCGCAGCACGAGCTCCTCGGCCGAGGCAGCCGACCCACGGCTCTCACCGGTCCACGGGATGAAACGAACGATCTTGCGTCGTCGCAACTCGTCGAGGGCGGTGCGGCCGGCGATCTGGTACAGCCAGGCGCGGGCACGATTCGGGTCGACAAGCGTGTCGAACGCTCGGTAAGCCTTGATGAAGGACTCCTGTGCCAGGTCGGCCGCCAGTTCGTCATCGCGAACCATGCGGGCGAGGTAGGCATATATCTCTGCGTGATGAGCTGCGTACAGGCGCTCGACGAAGGCGCGTGCCGATGCCCGATCAGTGGTCACGTTGACAGCCAATTGGGCGCTGGCTTCGAACATGCTTGCGAGACCTGCTTCGGACGTTTACCCCACGCTGGGGCGTTGGGCACGCGCCGAGTGGCGCCTTCCAAGTGGCTAAGACGCCCTGCGAACGGCTGGTGTGACGCACCGCGGGTGTGGCTCATCGTGGTCCGAACTCGTCCCACGACCGTGGCCCCACTGCGACGCCGGTCTCGATCTTCTCTTCGCGAGCCGTGTCCAGCAGCTCCTGAGCCGCAACTTCCGGCGCGACTGGGTTCACCGGCAGGCCCGTGCCAAGCTCGAGGCCGGCTATCTCGCGCAACCGCGGGTGGATCTCCCAATGCCAGTGGTAGGTCTCGTCGACTCGCTCGCGCAACGGTGCGCTGTGAAGGATCAGGTTGTAGGCCGGGTCGCCGAGCGTGCCGACCAGGCGCAGCACGCTCTGCAGCGTCTCGGCGGCACTGACCAGCTGCGAATCAGTCGCCGAACCGAAGTCGGCGTCGTGGTGGCGCGGCACGACCCACAGCTCGAACGGCGAGCGCGAGGCGTATGGAGCGAAGCAGACGCTGGCGGAGTCCTCGAACACGAGCCTAGCCTGACCGCTCGCCTCGTCGCGCACCAGATGACAGAAGGGGCAACCGCCCTCGCGAATCACGTATCGGGCCGCGCCGCCGAGCTCCTCGCCGATGCGGTGCGGGATGTGCGGCAGTCGTAGAAGTCGAAGCACAGGTGATCGGTCAGCGCGCCAGCCTGGCGGCCGTAGTTCTGAACGACCGGCGAGGTACTCGGTCTGCTCCGCGATGCGTGCCGCGGTGAGCACGTCGCGTGCGCGGGCGAGCAGCTCGAAGGCGATCTGAGGCGAGGTCTCGGCGAACGATTCGTGATGACCGCGGGGCGCGACGATCGTCTGCCACGAGCCACTGTCGCCGAGCAGTCCCAGCTCCGGCTCGCGGCCGTCCAACTGCGACTCGCGCGCATCGCGCTCTGTGCCGGCGAGGATGAACGCATCGGGCTTGAGCATGCGCTGCTGCACGCCGTCACCGCCCGCGGCCAGGTTGCAGTTGAGGCACTCCTCCGGCGTCGCGCCGGCGTGCTTGGCCGGTTTGTGAAAGCGCGACCGATCGAATTCGCGATCGACGACCACGGCCACCCACCAGCCGGTGATGCTGTCCTTGCGCAGCTCGAACAACCCGCCTCGTGGCATTGCGCCTCAGCCTCCGCCGGCCGGCACGGCCAACCTTGACGCGCGATCGAGCTCCTCGGCGAAGGCGATCTCGAACCGATCGGCGGCGTTGGCGACGCTCGCTGTGGTGGGCACCTGTTCGTGGTCGGGCCAGCCCGCTTCTCGGGCAATCGATGTCACTTCGACCTCGGGCAGCCCGCATGGGTCGATCAGCTCGAAGGCCGCCAGATCGGTCGTGACGTTGAGAGCGATGCCGTGGTAGCTGACTCCGCCTTCGACACGCAGTCCAAGGGCGCCCAGCTTGCGCGGCTGATCGGCGTCCTCGTCGCACCACGCGCCAGGCAGCGTGTCGCGCCGCCCGGCACTCACGCCGAACGCGGCGGCGGTGTCGATCATCGACTGCTCCAGCGCGCGCACGAATGGACGCAGCAGCACGCCGCGGTCGCTCAGCTTGACGATCGGATAGGCGACCAGCTGCCCGGGGCCGTGATAGGTGACCTCACCGCCACGTTCGACGCGGATGACTTCGATGCCACGCCGCTCAAGCTCGTCGGCAGTGGCCCGGATGTGGGCCGGATCCGACTGGCGGCCGAGGGTTAGCACGGCGGGATGCTCCAGCAGCAGCAGCTGATCCGGGATCTCGTCGTGCCGGCGCTGGGCGACGAGCTCGCGCTGTAGCTGCCCAAGCCTCGCGATAAGCGACTTGGCCCAACCAGCGCGCGTCAATCCCGCTTCTCTGCCCCGCCATTCCCGCACGATATCAGGGGTAGGGGTCGCGCCGGCCCAGGCCGGCCGTTGCGTGCGCGGCTAGGTGAGGTCGGACGGGCCGATGAAGCGATAGCCGAGGCCGCGCTCCGTGCTGATGTAGCGTGGGCTCTGGGGATCGTCGCCGAGCTTGTCGCGCAGTCGGCGGATGTAGACGCGCAGATAGTCGACCTCGTCGACATATTCGCGGCCCCAGACCTTGGCCAGCAGGGTCTCGTGCTGCAGGACGTGGCCCTGGTTGCGAACGAGGTGGTAGAGCAGCTTGTACTCGGTCGGCGTCAGCTCCATGCGCCGGCCGCTGAAACGCGCCTCGTGCCGCGCGAAGTCGACCTCCAGGTCGTGCCACTCGAACGACGGCGCGCGGCTGGTCGGGACGGGCATCGTAAGCCGCCGCAGGACCGCCCGAACGCGAGCCATCAGCTCGAGATGGTTGAACGGCTTGGTCACGTAATCGTCCGCGCCGGCCTCGAGACCCTTGACGATATCCATCGAGTCGTCGCGGGCGGTGAGCATCACCACCGGCACGTCCGAGAACTGCCTGATCCGCGTCACGACCTCGTAGCCGTCGATGTCGGGCAGGCCGATGTCGAGCAACACGATGTCCGGTCGTTCCTGCTCAACGGCGTCAAGCGCGGACTCGCCGGTCTGGGCGCCGATCACGTCGATCTCGCGCCAGTGGAGCGCGAAGCCGATGCGCACCGACTCGACGACGTCCGGCTCGTCGTCAACGACAAGGATCTTCATATGTCGGACCCCTGCTCGGGTCCCGCGGCCGGGACGGACAACACGAACGTGCTGCCCTCGCCGATCGCGGTGCGCACCTCGATCGTGCCGCCGTGGGCCTGGGCGATTGCCAGCGTGGTTGGCAGGCCCAGTCCCACGCCATGGCCGCCTCCCGAACGGTCACTTCGGCCGACGAAGAAGCGTTCGAACAGGCGCGCCTCGTCCGACTCGGAGATGCCCGGGCCGTGGTCGGTCACGGCCCAACAAACCTGCTCGTCGCGCCGGCCGACGCTGACGTCGACTCGCGCCCCCCGTGGCGAGAACTTCTGGGCGTTGGAAACGAGATTGACAAGCGCCTGCTCCAGGCGCCGGTAGTCGCCAAAGACCCAGACCGGCGTGCGCGCCGCTTCGAGCTCGAATTCGTTGCTCGGCCGCGTCTGCCAGCGGCGCGATCGAGGCGATCGCGGCGGACGCCAGGTCGCGCGCGTCGAAACGGCGCAGCTGAAGCTGGATCGAACCTGCCCGGAAGCGCGCCAGATCGAGAATGTCGCCGACCACCCGTTGCATTCGCAGCGCATTGCGATCAATCGTCGCCAGCAGCGTCCGGCGCTGGCCCTCGTCGGGTTGATGGTCGGCATCCTGAAGCAAACCGACACTCGTCCGAATCGCGGTCAGCGGAGTGCGCAGCTCGTGCGCGATAGTCGACAGCAGGTCCGTCCGCAGCTGCTCCAGCTCGGCCAGTCGCTCGGACTCATCACGGCCGCCGACCAGCGTGTCCCGCAATCGGCGCTGCCCGACGCTTGTGACCACGAAGCGACTCCCGTCCTCGTCCACGCGGCCGACACGCACTAGTCCCAGCGCGGCGAGCTCGTCGAGTGTGGCAGTCGCGGCGCCCTCTGCCAGCGCCGCTCCGGCATCGCTCAGCCTCCGCTCCACGTCGCGCGCCGAGGCACCGCCACCGATGACCGCGAGCGTCGCGATCAGGAGTGGGCCAATGTCCGTTGCCGTTTCGCCCGGTTGAGCCATTGTTGGGCCAGTATGGAGCCGCGCTTCAGCGAAGCGACGCGCTCGCTAACGGCGCGAAGCGGCGGGCTCCAGCACTCGCATCGTGGAGGTGCTGCCGGCCGGCACTGGGGTACCGGCCGGAGCTGGCGTCTGAATGCCGATCGATGTTCCGGTCACGGCGCTTTCAGACTCGATGCCGCACACACACGTTCGCGCCGATGGGGCCAGCTGTACGTGAGCGCCACGCTCGTCGTATGAACAGGTGCACGGTCCGCTCACCGCGCAGCCGGTACAGCAGAACGCGAGTCCGACGTAGAAAGTTGGTTTCCAATCGATCGGGAATTGGCACGTGACGCAGTTGAAGCGGTGGCCCGTGGTTGACCGCGCGGGCAGCGGTTGGATCTCGGTGCTCATGTCCAGGCCACGCTACGAGCGCTACCTGAACCTCCCGTAGAACTGACATGAAAACTGCATGAACAGGCGGACTGGCTCCATCTGGCAGGTCGTTTTCATGTTCTGTTCATGTCGGTCAACGGTCGTGTACGTACTCACCCGCCAACCTGTGATCAGTTGGCCAACTCGGCCATGGAAGGAGCGAAACAAGCTGATGGCAATTGCTGCACCCACGACCGACCGCGTTTCCCAGGGCGAGGTAACGCCCGCCCACGCAGGCAATGCTGCGAGCGCCGGTTCGGATGCGCTGCGCTCCGCCCTGCAGCAGTTCGATGCCGCAGCCGACCAGATCAACCTCGAGCCCGGCCTGCGCGCGATCCTGCGCGTACCACAGCGTGAGTTGACCGTTCGCTTCCCGATCACTCGGGATGACGGGCGTGTCGACGTGCTGACCGGCTACCGCGTACAGCACAACATTGCCCGCGGTCCGGCCAAGGGCGGTCTGCGCTTCCATCCCGCCACTGACATCGACGAGGTTCGCGCGCTGGCGATGTGGATGACCTGGAAATGTGCCCTGGTTGGCGTGCCGTTCGGCGGCGCCAAGGGCGGCGTGACCGTCGATCCCCGCCAACTGAGCGCACGCGAGCTCGAGGCCGTCAGCCGCCGCTTCGCGACCGAGCTTGAGAGCTTTATCGGCCCCGACCGCGACATCCCGGCGCCCGACGTGGGCACCAACGCCCAGGTCATGGCGTGGATGATGGACACGGTCTCGATGCATCACGGCTACTCGGTGCCCGGTGTGGTCACCGGCAAGCCGATCGCCATTGGCGGATCGCTCGGCCGCGCCGACGCGACCGGCCAGGGCATCGTCTACACGATCGAAGAAGCGTGCCGCCGGCAGGGCCTGTCGCTCCGTGGTGCGCGCGTCGCTGTCCAGGGCTTCGGCAACGTGGGCGAGGCGAGCGCGCGGCTGCTGCACCAGGTTGGTGCGGTCATCGTAGGCATCACCGACATCGGCGGCGGCGTTTACTCCGAGTCCGGCATCGACCCCGTGTTCCTGCGCCGCTATCTCGAGGAGACCGGCTCGATCGCCAATGCGCCGGGCACCTCGCCGCTGTCCAACGCGGAGCTGTTCGCGCTCGACGTGGACGTGCTCGTTCTGGCCGCACTGGAGGGCCAGATCACGGCCGCCAATGCGGGCACCGTGCGCGCGAAGATCCTCGCCGAGGGTGCGAACGGGCCAGTTCGAGCCATCGGCCGACCCGATCCTGCGCGACAACGGCGTGCTGGTGATCCCGGACATCCTGTGCAACGCCGGTGGCGTGATCGTCAGCTACTTCGAGTGGGTCCAGAACCGCCAGGCGCATTTCTGGACGCTCGATCAGATCAACGCGCAGCTGCGCCAGATCATCGTCGGCGCCGCTGACGCGGTCTGGGAGCGTGCGGAGGAGCTCGGAGTCGACGCCCGCCTCGCCGCTCACTCGATCGCCGTCGAGCGCGTCGCCGAAGCTACCAAGCTACGCGGCCTGTATCCATAGGGTTCGCACGCGACCTTCACGAGTTCCTCACATCTGAATAGCAACCTGCGAACAGAGGCGCCGTGGACGCGGCGCCCAAGCAGGGAGCAATCTCAGATGCGCATTTACGTTGGAATCTTCTTGACCGTGATGCTGGCCCTGGTCGCCGGCGCGATCGGCTACAGCATCGGCATCAGCGCCAACGTAGCCGCGGCCGGCGTGGCGGTGGCGGCACCGGTCTACGGCTGGGGGTTCGGGTTCGGCTTTCCGTTCTTCGGGCTCTTCTTCGGCTTCATCTTCCTGTTCGTGATCTTCGGCCTCATCGGCCGGCTCGTTTGGGGCGGTCGCGGCGGCTGGGGCGGTCGCGGCCCCCGCTACGATTACGGCTACGGCTACGGCCGGCCAGGCTGGGGCGATCACAAGGGCGTGCCGCCGGTCGCCGATGAGATGCTCCAGAGCTGGCACAAGCAGGCACATGGCGAGTCGGGTGAGAGCCCGACCGACGCGCAATAGCGTTAGCACCCAGCGCCCGGACACTACGATGACCGGCGTGCCCAAGGTTCTTGTCGTCGATGACGCGCCCGATATTGTGCGTCTGACGCGCGACTACCTGGAGCACGCCGGCTTCGTTGTGCTCAGCGCCGCCAACGGCGACGACGCGCTGCGCCTGGCGCGGACCGAGCGGCCCGACCTGATCGTTCTCGACCTGGGCCTGCCCGGCCGCGACGGGCTCGACGTGACACGCGAGCTGCGGCGCGATTCGAGCGTGCCGATCGTGATGCTCACCGCGCGGACCGAGGAGTCGGACAAGCTCGTTGGCCTCGAGCTCGGTGCAGACGATTACGTGACCAAGCCGTTCAGCGCCAAGGAGCTCGTCGCTCGGGTGCGCGCCGTTCTCCGCCGAAGTCAGGCCGCAAACGAACCGCTCGACCGGATTCAGGCCGGCCCAATCGAAATCGATATCACCCGAATGCGGGTCACGGTTGCCGGACGTCTGGTCGATCTGACGCCGACCGAGTTCGAGCTGCTGTCGACGATGGCCCGCCAGCCCGGTCGAGTCTTCACTCGCGCCCAGCTGCTCGATAGCGTCCACGGCGAGGCGTTCGAGGCATACGAGCGAGCGATCGATGCGCATATCAAGAACATCCGGCGCAAGATCGAGCCCGAGCCGCGGTCGCCGGTCCTGGTCGAGACGGTATTCGGCGTCGGCTACCGCTTCGCCGAGCAGGAATGAGCTCCACACCGGGCGAGGGCCGACCGAAACGGCGCCCGCCGTGGTGGCCCGACAACGAGGAATGGCCGCCCGCGGATTGGGGCGGCAACTGGGGCCGATGGGGCGGTAGCCGATGGGGCGACGGCCGGAGCCACGGGCCATGGGGGCCCCGGCGCAGACCGTTCGGGTGCTTCCTGATTGTCTTCTTGCTGTTTGCCGCCGCGACCCTGACCGCTGCGGTGTGGGCACTCGCAGCGCTCGTTGGGTTGGTGAGCGCACCGCCGCTCGTGATCGTGGGCGGCCTGCTCGTCACCGTCCTGGTGGCGCTTGGCGCGATCGGCACGTTCCGCGTGATCCGCGGCTCGAGCGCCGCGATCGACCGACTCGCGATCGCGGCGGAACATGTCGAGCGCGGCGACTACTCGACGCGTGTCGAGGAGAGCGGCCCGCCCCCGGTGCGCTCGCTGGCTCGCGCCTTCAACCAGATGAGCGCTCGGCTGGCCACGCTCGAGTCGGGCCGGCGGACCTTTCTCGCCGACGTGGCCCATGAGCTGCGCACGCCGCTGTCGATCATCGAGGGCCAGATCGAGGCCATCGAGGACGGTCTCTATCCCGCCGATGCCGCGCACCTGGCGCCAATTCGCGACCAGCTCCGGGCGCTCGAGAAACTGATCGATGACATGCGCACCGTTGCCCTGGCCGAGGCCGGCGGCTTGACGCTCACCCTGCGGCCGACCGACCTGCGGGCGTTGATCGACGAATCGCTCAGCGGATTCAGGACTCAGGCGGAGAGCGCCGGAGTCTCTCTGCGGACCGACGTTCCGACCAGCCTGCCGCCGGCCATGGCCGACGAGCAGCGTGTCCGTCAGATCCTTTCCAACTTGATCGCCAACGCGCTGCGCCACACGCCACGGAACGGCACGGTGACTGTCTCCGCCCACCCCTCGGCCACAGGCTGGCTCGAGATCGAGGTGGCCGACACGGGCTCGGGTATCGCGCCAGAGCTTCTGCCGACGATCTTCGATCGCTTCGTCAAGGAGCCCGGCTCATCCGGTTCCGGTCTTGGCCTGGCGATATGTCACGACCTCGTCGAGGCCCACGGCGGGCAGATCTCGATCGACAGCCTGCAGGGTGTCGGCACGACCGTCACCGTCACCCTCCCGAAGGCTTCTGGCCATCCCTAGCGCCTAGGGCCTGAGCTAGCCGCCCACAAAAAAGGCCGGGGCCTCCTCGCGGAGACCCCGGCCATTCAGTTGAGCCGATAATTCGCTGAACTGTCAGGAGCTCGTGTTGCCGCCTCCGCGGCCGAAGTTGCCGAGGTTCGCCTCGTTGTCGAGGAATGAGTTCGACTGCTGCTTGACACCCTTTGCGTCGATGAGAAGCAGACCGTACGAGGTGTAGGTCGTCGGCGTGTACCAGTGGCCGGAGATGCTGTTGCCCTTGACCAGCGCGGTCGCCTTGGAGAGGATGACGACGCCGTTCTGCGCGATCCCGTCGAGGTGTCCCCGGCCGGTGACGGTGTTATTCAGCACCTGCACCGCGGTCCCGACACCGGTCGCGACCACGCCGTTCTTCTGGTAGTCGTAGATGTCGTTCCCGCTCACCGTTCCGGTCGCGCCGTTGGTGATGCCGTTGGTGTAGAAGACGGCCCGGCCGTTCTGGGCGCCGTTGAACGGGGTGTTGCCGATCTGGTGGATATCGCTGCCGGTCACATTGACCGCAGCACCGTCGACGAAAACGCCGTAGTGGGTTGCGCCGGCGATGTCGGCATTCTTTACCGAACCGGGCTCATTGAAGTAGACACCGATCTGGCAGCCACTCAGCGGAAGCGGTCCTGCGAACGGGGCCACGGGATTGACGACCGCAGCGGTGAACGAGCCCAGGCTGGTTTCGACCTTCTCACAGGTTGGCGTCGGAGCGGCGATGCCCGAGCGGGTGATGTTGTCGAGTGCGAGAGGCAGCTCATTGCTGGCCAGAAAGCCGTAGCGATTGCCACCCACGGTTGTTCCGATGACGTCCGAGGCGTCGCTGAGCGTCCACGTGTGCAACGGCGCTGAGCCGAGCTTGCTGACCGACATGTCCACGGTGAGCACACCGCTGCCGTTGTTCTGGAAGTGGTGCTTGAACGTGTACCAGCCACTCGTGGTGATCGTGATTGGACTGCGACCCGGATTGTTCGGATAGGAGTTTGCGCGACCCGTGTTGTTGCTGGCGCTCATGACGAAGCCACCCGTGCCGTCCGTGCCGACGTTGAAGGCGAAGTCTCGTCGGTGAGTGCCGTCCGGCTTGTTGATCGCCGATGACCAGTCGAATCGCACATCGTTGCCGCCCGTCGAGGCCGCCGTATCGAGGTAGATGTCAGCCGAGGTCGTGTAGCCGTCGGCTGGAAAGGTTGAGCTGTAGCCGCCGAACCGCGTGAACGCGCCCGAACCAGCCGTCGCGACAGCGTGGTTGCCGCCGGCCGCCGAGGTGATCCCGTCCGTGCCAGTGGCGACCGGCGCTACGTTGAACATTGCCTGGTCTGTCGTGCCCACGTCTTCCGCGTCCTCGAACCCGTTCTCGTATGGAGCGGGAGGTGCAGCCGCCAGGGCCGCGGTTGGCACGATCGTCACGGCCAACGCGGCGATGAATGCCGAGGCCGAGGCCAGGCTGGCCAACCGGCGCCTATTGTTGAATCTCAAGGGAAACACTCCTTCTCGCGGCTCGAGCCGCCGTTTCATGAGGTGAGCCCCGCCGCGAGACGTATGCGTCGGCAAGTTGGGCATCGATTGGGCGCGAGATGCGCTCTATTGATGGTCGGCAACGCCGTCCTTCAACTCATCAACCGAACGGGCAATCCGGGGTGATCGCGACTGCAGCATCAGCGCAATTGGCCAAGCTGGGCAATGTGCGTCGTAAAGGTCGGTCCTCCGCGTTCCGGGCCACCTTCCTTGCAAGAATCGCGCAACAGGCGCAGACTCTGGGCCCGGCCCGCGCCGCTAGAGGATTCCAATGGACCGAGGCGACGACCTTTGGGCGGCGATCCGCCAAGTGCTGCCCGATGCCGAGGAGTTGGCAGCAGACGTGGCAGCCGACCTCGGTGATCCCCCCGACGATGTCCGTCTGAGCGTTCTCATCGGCACGATCGCGCTCGATGGGCAGCTAGGACCGGAAGTCGTCGCCGCCGCAGCAATCAGGGCAGAGCTGGTTCGGCTCCAGTCGGCGCAAGGAAAGCGGCCGCAAGCTCGTCTTTTGGTCGTCGACTCGTTGGACGAGCTCTTGGCCGAGGCGAGGGCTCTCCAGGCGAAGGGTTCGCTCGATATCGAGACGATCGTGGCTATTCAACGCGCGTCGGGAGCGATTGCAGCACGGACGAACCGCCCGATGGTCGCCGCCCTGCACCGCTACGCGGTAACCAGGCGCCAGATCTGGGAGCACTGTGTAGCCGCAATGGGGGCCGGCCGGCTGGACCCGGATGCCCTCGCGCGCTTGGGTCGTTTCCTACTGCTTTGGAACGAACTCACCTCGCTCGCGGTAACCGACGGCTACCGACTCGCCGAACGTGACATCCTCGCCCGCGACGTGGAGGCCCGCCGAAGCGCGCTCCAGGAACTCCTCGGCGTAACCGGCGATGACGCCGTCAGCGAAGCTCGACTGCGCCGCCTGGCACTTAGACACGGCCTGAACCCCGACCGGGAGTATTTGTTGGTCGCGATCTCGCCTATCCCCGAGGCCGACCCGACGCTCGATCAGCAGAGCGCCGACGAGGACCACCTCGAGCTCGAGGTGCTCGCTGGGCGGCTCGGCCACCTGCTGGGGGCAACCGCGCCGGGCACCGAGGGCGTGGGTGCGGGGATTCGGCTGCCGGCCGTGCTGCCGCTGATGGGACGCATCGCAGTCCTTTCCCGTGAGGACTGGGCAGGGCTGTCACGCGTGCCGTCGGTCCTTGACAAGGTGCTTGGCGTTGTCGCTCTGGCCGATGCCGAGCAGCCAGCGTGGGTGGCGGTCTGCTCACGCCCCATCAACGGCGTTGGCTCGCTCGCCAGGACGTATGCCGATCTGGTGGACGCTACGCGCACAACTCATCGACTCGGCCTGCGAGGATGGATCCCGGATCCTGAGCAGTTGGCCCTCGAGCGTCTGCTTCTGTCCAACAGGCACCTGGCCGACGCGACGGTTCGGCGAGAGTTAGGCCCGTTGCTTGCCGACGAACGGTTCGGGGCCGAGCTCATTGAGACGCTCCAAGCCTATTTTGACTCAGGCGAGAACGTGACTGCCGCGGCACGACGCCTCCATTTGGCGACTCGAACGGTCGGCTACCGCCTTGAGAAGATCGAGGCCCTTCTTGGCCATCGACTCGACGGGGAGAGTGGACGGCGTCTGTCGACCGCTCTGATGATCCACCGCCTGGAACTCGGTCGACCAAGTCGATGGCCGACGGTAGAATCGGGCGGCTGAGCGGGAGTAACTCAGCTGGCAGAGTGTCTGCTTCCCAAGCAGAATGTCGCGGGTTCGAATCCCGTCTCCCGCTCCACTTCTTCTGAGCGTGAAACCGGTGTGCCTGGCGCCCAGCCGGATGGGCCTATCGAGTCTCTGCTCACAGATTGCTCACACGCCGTCGGCGGTGGCCCCTTCTTGGGTAGCACCCTCGAGCAGCCCGTCGAGCTGCTCGGCGGCCGTGACCTGCAGCCCGCGCAGGACATAGGAGTACGTGTCGAGCGTGATTCCGACACTGGCGTGACCGAGGCGCTCGCTGACCACGTTCGTATGGACGCCCGATCCCAGCATCAGCGTCGCATCGGCATGTCGGAGGTCTTGCCAGCGGACGTGACCGACGTCGGCGGTTGCCAGAACGCACGTCCAGGCCCGGGCGATCGTGCCCGGCTCGAGCTGAGTCCCGACCGCGCTCGCGAACACGAGATCCCGGTCTTGGTAGGTGGACTGAGCCGACCGTCAGCAACGCAGAAGTGACAAGGTCATATGTGAAAGGGACGGTCGAGGAGCTACGCAAGTTCGACCCCGCACCCGGCCTGAAGTAGAACGGGCCGGCAGACAATCCGCCAAATGGCCCTCGCATCCCACCCAACCGGCACTGGCTGAGCCAACCAACGCTGGTCTAGCGTCCGACGAAGAGCTAGGCGCGCACATTTGGACGCATCTGGCGAGACTGGGGAGGTGAGACCGTGCGTCGCTCCATGGTGACATTGGGATGTGTTCTCGGGTTGGTTGCGACCCTCGTGCTGTCGATGCCCGCGGTTGCGGGCGCGACGAATGTTGTCGTGCCATATGGCGCTTCTGGATGGCGTCACCAAGTGGTGGCCCACGGAGACGGGAGCGGATTCGAAGACCCGGCGTTCGATGACTCGTCCTGGGCTGTTGGTCAAGCGGCCTTCGGGACACCTTTTGACGGCTGCCCACTCGGGGACACCGTGGAGACCGTATGGCCGGCCGACACGGACATCCTGTTGCGGCGCACCGTCGACACCCCCATAGCCTCGGGCATCGCACTCGCCATCGCAATCGACAACGATGTCTTCGTGTACTGGGACGGCGTGCTCGTGGGCTCGGACGAACACGAAGGTTGCGGGGAGCGCGGGTCGTTCCTCGTGACACTGCCCAATGTTTCGGCAGGGAGCCACTTGCTCGCCCTGCGTGGTGTGGATCGCGGCCCCTTTTCTACCTACATCGACGTGCAGGTGATCGCGTTCGCCGCGGGGACGATTCATGTCGATACGACGGATGACACCATCAGCCAGGACTCGTCCTGCTCTCTCAGGGAGGCGATCCGATCAGCAAACCTTGATCAGCCCATCGGGGGCTGCACGGCTGGATCCGGCGCCGACACGATCATCGTCCCTGCAGGCACGTACACCCTCACCACCGCCGGCCAGAACGAGAACGCGGGGCTGACCGGCGATCTCGACATCACCTCCAGGCTCACCCTGCGTGGCGCCGGGGCCGCTGAAACGACCATCGACGGCGGCCAACTCGACCGGGTGATCCAGGTCCATGCCGGACCGCTCGTGACCATCGAGGGGGTAACGATCACGGGCGGTCTGCTGCCTTCAACGCCTCAGCCTAGTCCCAAGAGCTCGGGCGCGGGTGTTGCCAATTTCGCAAATCTGACACTGATTTCGACGGTGGTCACAGAGAACCAAACATCCGGCTACTACAGCGAGTACGGCAAGGGCGGCGGGGTTTTCAACAGCGGCATGCTGACCGTTCGAAACTCGACCATCAGCCACAACCACGGCCATGAAGGCGGTGGCGTCTTCTCGACGGGTTCCGCCTACGTGACGCGAAGTTTGATCGAGTGGAACTCAACAGGCGGAAATCACAGCCAGTTTCCCGGCGGCGACGCGGGCGGCATAACGTCATTCGGCTACCTCTCCGTTGCACGCAGCGTGATCCGGTTGAATTCGGGCCACGACGAATGGGGCCACGGCGGCATTTCGATGGAGCGTGGCGTGATCAAGGAAAGCCTGATCACGCACAATGGCGGCGCAATCTGTGGAACAGGAGGCCTCATGATTGTCGGCGGGCGTCTGGTCTCATCGACGGTTTCCCTGAATGCAACCGACGGCTGCGGGGGCGCAGGAGGCGTTCACGCGATCGATAGCCAGATAGTCAACAGCACCATAAGTGGGAACGTCTCGAACTTGTACTCAGCCGCGGGAATGAGTGCGGAAGGCGGAACTATCGTCAACAGCACGATCACCGGCAACTCCGGGCTTTGGGGAATAGGAGGCCTGAGTGGCGGCAACGTTCGGAATACGATCGTCGCGGGAAACTCTGGTCCGGCGCCGGACTGCGGCGGCACGATCAATTCCAGTGGCCACAACCTGATCGGGGACGCGACCGGTTGCTCGTTCGTCGCCAAAGGCTCAGATCTGGTCGGCGTGGACCCAAGAATCGGCCCGCTGGCTGGCAATGGCGGCCCGAAGGCGGGGCCTGACGGTAGCCAGGAGCCCATGCTGACTCATACGCTTCGTCCCTACCTCGCAGGCGGCAGCCCCGCGATCGATGCCTGGTACGACGGTTCCGTCGGCACCGGGGCTTCCTGCCCGCGCTACGACCAACGCGGCGTCCATCGTCCGCAGGACGGCAACGGCGACGGCGTCGCGAAGTGCGATATCGGAGCGCTCGAGTGGATGCGCTGAATGGAAAACCCTGAGGGTCTGGGCGTCTGCCTTCGACACTGAGCGTTGTCTTTGGTCCCGGCACCAACGCCGACAGCGCCGCCCCTAGTGATGGCGAAGGCGTCGGCGAGGCAGTGGGAGGGGCAGCGGGAGACGCGGTCGGTGATGAAGTGGCCGACGGTGGCTGGGTCGCTGCCAGTGTCGGAGTCGCCGGGGCCGGAGGGCCGTATGACGCAGGCTCGCGCGCCTGGCTGGTTGAGTTGCGCGTCACTGAGGCAACCGTTCGCCGTTGGGGGCCAGTGCCATGAGTCGTGGCTGTCAAAGCGCAGCCGACACAGACCGAGCCTGGGGGCAGGAACAAGCGCGGCGCAGCTCGACGCGCTGCTGGTTGAGCCGTCTAGGCCCTTTGGAACAGGCCAACGGGCCCGCGCATTACGGGCTGTCTGCCAAGTTGTGCAGAGGCGCAAGTAGCGCATACCTGTGTTTCCGGCCAGACGTGCCATATCACCTGCTGCAGATCGAGAGCGCAACACGATGGAAATGATCATCGACTTCCCTGGAGGGTCACGGGTCGACGCCCACTTCGGACCCTTCTCGGTGCCGACCGACCAGCCACCCGAGTCGTCGGCCCCGACTCCGTTCGCCACGTTCCTGTCCACGATCGGGACGTGCGCAGGCATCTACGTCCTGGGCTTTTGCCGCCAGCGGGGCATCGACACAGACGGCATCCGTCTGGTGCAGCAGATGGATGTCGATCGCCTGACCGGCCTCGTCACCGGCGTCCAGGTCACAATTCAGCTACCGGCTGCCTTCCCCGCAAAGTATCGCGCCGCGGTCGTCCGAGCGGCCGACCAATGCGCCGTAAAGAAGCACTTCGAGCACCCGCCCGCCATCCGTGTGGAGAGCGTAATGGTTGCTTGATCTGCGAGTCGTCGCGCCGTCCGTGCTGGATCGTTCCGCATGAGTGCACAGCACATGCGACCGAAGTTACGGCGCCTCGGGATCTGCCAAGTCGGATTGCTTGCTGGCGACTGCCGCCTGTGCCGCCTTGACCGCGCGGTGGACGTTTCCGTGGATCCGGTCTCGCCCGATCAGGTCGATCACTCCATCCGCCTCCAGCACGTCGGCGACATCGGGCTTGAGGCGGGCGAGTCGAAGCTCCACGCCAGTCGCGTGGGCCAGCTCGTAGACCTCGGTCATCTTCGCCGCGCCTTGCGCGTCGACGAAGTTCACGCCTTCCAGGTCGAGCACGAGTGAATGCAGCTCTGGCTGGCTCGCGAGGATCGCGCGGACGCGTTCGTCCAGGCCCGCAGCGGTGGCGAAGAACAGGCCACCGTCGATGCGGATCACCGCCACGGCCGGGTCAATCTCGTCGCCCGGGTTCTCGTCAAGATCGCGAAACACGTGGGTGCCCGGCTGGCGACCCAGGATCGGCATCGACGGCCGCGTCGCGACGTGGATCAGCCAGAGCAGGGACAGCAGGATGCCGACGACCACGCCCAGGAGCACACCCACCGACAAGACACCAATGACCGCCGCAGCGGCGATCCAGAAGTCGAACCGCTTCACCCGGAACAGCCGTCGAAACTCCGGGATGTCGATCATCCCGAAGATGACCGCGTCGATGATGACCGCGGCGAGAATCGCCTTGGGCAGGTCTGCGAACAGAGGCGCGAGAAGAATGAGCGTGGCAACGACGATCGCCCCGGTGAAGATCGAGGCAAGCGGCGTCCGCGCACCGGCCGATTCGTTCAGCGAGCTCGCCGACAGGCTGGTCGAGACCGGCATGCCCTGGAGCGCTCCGGCGCCGATGTTGGCCATCCCCTGGGCCACCGATTCCTGGTTCAGGTCGACGCGATAGCGATGCTTCGTGGCGAACGCCTGGGCATCGCCAGCAGTCTGCGAGAACCCGATGAGCAACAGCGCGAAGGCCGCGATGGCGATCGTCGACAAATTCTGAGACACGACGTCGATCGAAGGCAGCTGCGGAAGCGGGAGGCCTCGCGGCACAGGTCCCACCAGCTCGACGCCGTAAGCGCCGAGATCGAGCAGGACGGAGACCATCAAGCCGCCGACCACGAGGACGAGCGCCCCCGGGATCCTCGGAAACCGGAAACGCAGCGCGAGGATGACGGCAAGGGCAACCAGCCCGACCAGCAGCGTCGGCGGGCTGAAGTCGCCCAGACCCCGGACCCACGACGCGAGCTCCTGCCATGCATTCACGCCCTCGGTGGAGGTTCCGGTGAGCTTGGGCAGCTCGCCGATGACCACGTCGATTGCGGCGCCGGCGAGGAACCCGGTCACGACCGCGCGCGACAGGAAACTGGCCAGCCAGCCAAGCTTGAAGATGGCGACGAGCAGAAATAGAGCACCGGTCGTGACCGCTATCGCCGCCACGAGCTGCGCCGCCTCGTTGCCGCTGAGGCCGGTCAGCAGAACGGCGCCCCCTGCGACAGCGGCGAGCGATGAGCTTGGGCCCGTCGAGATGTGTCGGGATGTGCAGAAAAGGCCGTAGATGATCGCGGCCGCTGCGGCGGCGTAGAGCCCGTTCTCCACCGGGATCCCGGCGATGCTTGCGTAGCCGAGGTCCTTGGGCACGATCATCGCCGCGACCGCGATGCCCGCCAGAAGGTCGCCGCGGAGCCACCGGCGGTCGTAGCTTCGCGACCACTCAAGGATCGGAAGGAACCGTGTCACTCGACGCGAGGGGGTCGCTGGTGGTGCCGCGTGCATCCGAGGAAGTGTCACACGGCCACGACCAGCGTCACGCTGGATCTGGAGCTGGATCTAGCGGCCTCGTACCGCTCAGAGGCCGAATGGCACTACGCAGGCACCGGCCTGGCGGCAACCATGGTGCGACAAACCGCACGCCGGAGAAGGAAATGAACCAGACGAAGTACGAGCTGCGCGCAGGCGACCTGATGACCATGGAACCTGTCGTCGTTCGCGTTGATGCATTGATCGAAGAGGCCCAGCGGCTGATCCTCGAGTATCAGGTCACCGGACTTCCGGTGGTCGATGAGAGCGATGGGTTGGTCGGCGTCATCAGCCAGACGGACTTCATGCATCTCGAAGACCTTGGCGTCGCTCACATAATCCGGCGCAAGGAAAGCGGCATCAGGGTAGGCGAGGTCATGAGCCGTCCGGCAGTGACGATTGGAATCGACACACCGCTTCCTGACGCGGCACGCACGATGGTCGACGAGCGTGTCCATCGCGTCGTCGTGGTGGATGAGCATCAGCGCGCGATCGGGGTTCTATCAGCGATGGACTTCGTCAAGCTCTATGCGGACGACTGAGCGCCAGGAACGAAGCCCGGAACAGTCGGGCCTACTCCCGCTCCGCCTGCCTCACACGTGACCGTCCATGAACATCCGGAGGCGGCGCATCGTCGGCTCAGGATCGTCGAAGACGTGGCCGTTTACGGCGCGACACGCCCAACCCATGCGCATCGCGACTGAGCTTGCCGATCGGAGGTTGGCAAGGCTTGTTCCGAGACGATCCGCGAATGGAGCCAGGTAGGCGTCGCGGAAAGGCTCGATGTCGACCGAGTTCTCGACATCGTCCACTCCCCAGCTGATGACGCCCTCGAGCGCGACGGACAGCGAGAAGAACGGATGAGAAATGCACGCGTCGCCCCAGTCGAGGAGCACCGGCTGCTCATCGAGGAAGTAGACCTGGCCATCGTTCAGATCGTCGTGCTGGATGGCCTCGGGAATGCCGTATCCAGACAGCGCGTCGACCATCGACTGGATGTCGGACGCCCGACTGCGAGCACGTTCCACCAAAGCTCCGTCCACGCCGTCCGACCCATTCAGCTCGTCCAACAGGGCATCGAAACGAGCCGGCAGGACCTCGAGCCCCATGTCCGGAGCACCGAGGGCGATCAACTCGTCGCTGGCCCCCATCGTGTCGAGCTGCAGGTCGGCGTAGAGAGGTAAAAGCCGCAGCCACGGATCGAGCGACCTCTTCGTCTCAACCAGCTCGCGCAGGCGAACCCCGGCGTCGGCCATCAGCAGCCAGCCGCGCTCCGTATCGACGGCAATCGGCGGGGGAACCAGGTCCGGTCGTCTTGCACTCAGAAAGGCAACGACTGCCGCTTCGTGGCGCAGCGCGTCGTGATTCGCCTTGAAGTACACGTACCCGTGGTCCGTCGGGACTCGCCATACGGTTGACCAGATCTGGATGTGATCGCGCGAGATTGGGCCCGTGATCCGGGAGCCGACAAACGTCAGCCTTGAATCGATCCAAACGTTCGCGTCATCCAGAAATTGAGGCTCAACCCATCGCTCGGCGCCGTTTGCAACCATCCAGCCACACTCCAAGCATGATCACCCGAGACCGACTCTCGTCTTCGGCGCCACTATTCAAGAGGATCGAGAAGAAACTGGATGGGAGGTCGTGTGACTGCGCTTGACTGGCTGCTCGAGGCTGATGCAGCAATTCGCTGGCAGGCGCTGCGCGACTTGACCGATGCCCCGGCCGACGAGCTCGCGGCCGAGCGCGCCCGAGTCGCCCGCGAAGGCTGGGCCAGCACGCTGCTGAGTCTCCAGAAGTCGGACGGATACTGGCCCGGCGACACACCCGAGCCCGAGTGGGTTTCGCTGCTGGCCTTGCTCCTTCTGCGCGACATGGGCCTTGATCCCGCGAGCGACGTCGCCCAACGGGCCGTGGCCCTGTTCGCCCAAAACGCGACTTGGCATTCCAGCGGTCCGTGGGGTGGCACGCCTGTATTCGCGGGTGAGGTCGAGCCGTGCATCAACGGCCGCGTGGTGGCTGTCGGCGCCTACTTCGGGCAGGACGTGACCGGCATCGTCGATCGGCTGCTCGGCGAGCAGATGGCCGACGGCGGCTGGAACTGCGAGCAGGAGAACGGCTCGACCCGAGGATCGTTTCACACCACGATCAACGTCCTCGAGGGACTTCTCGAGCATGATCAAACGAATGGCGGCTCGGCCGATGTGGCGGAAGCCCTGAGTCGTGGACAGGAATACCTGCTCGAACGCCGGATGCTGCGCCGGCTGTCGAGCGGCGAGCCGATCGATCCGGAGTTCTCGATGTTCTCGTTCCCGCCCGGCTACCACTACGACGCGCTGCGTGGACTGGAGCACCTGCGCGCGGCGGGCGTAGCGCCCGACGCGCGCGTAGACGAGGCAATCGCTCTGGTGCGTTCCAAGCCAAAATCTGACGGCCGCTGGCCGCTCGAGAACCAGCACGAGAGCGACCTGGTCAACGCCTCATCGCGCGACGTGGATTTCGGCATGAAAGAGCGCGCAGGGGAGCCAAGTCACTGGAACACCCTGCGCGCCCTGCGCGTGCTTGCTTGGTACGAGGCAGCGACCTGACCGCCGCTCGTTCGACCTACTTGCGGTGGTTGTAGGTCGCGAGACCTTCCCAGTCGCCCTTGGCGGCAAAAGCGGCCTGCGCCGGCCACTTAGTCAGGCTCGACGGAGGCAGTGCGCCACCGGCGGCGATGATCAGGCGCAGGTCCTCCGTGCTCGTCTTGGCCAGTTTGGCGTACGTCGTCACGCCGCCGTCGGCCAGGATGACCTGGATGCGCGGCCCAATCCCGTTGAGCTTGGTCAGGTCGTCCGGCTTGGCCGGCTTCTCGACCGGCGCCTCAGCAGCCGCCTTGCCCTTCTTGCCCTTCTTCTTGCCCTTCGCGGCAGTGCCCTTCTGCTGAAGCTTCATCAGGCCCTGCCAGTCGCCGTTGGCCGCGTACTCGGCCTGCATGGGCCAGGTGCCAACGGACGACGGCGCAGTCATGTCGGCGCCATGAAGGATGTTGCGCAGCTTGGGCTCGCTAGAGTCGGCGAGAGCGCGGTAGGTAGTGATGCCCGCAGCGGCGAGTGCTTTGGCTGACTTGTCGCCGATGCCCGTCAGCTGGGTCAGGTCATCCGGCGGCGCAACCACGTCGACCTCGAAGTCGGTGACGACCTCCTCGCCGCCGAGCTGCTCAGCGGCCGGCTCGACCAGCGCTCGGAGAGCGGCGGCCTTCTCGGCCGGCAGGGTGCTCTCGATGAGCAGGGCCTTTTCTGCCCTGACAGCATCCTGGATCGTGCCGATGGATGCCTCCCAGTTGCCCTGGTACAGGATGAACAGCGCGCTCCGGCCCTTGTCGATCTCCTTGCCGACACGCCGCATGAACTTGTCGTCGATGCCGATGTCATGGAAGCGGTTCCGGAGGCCGGCGAGGACCGCGCCCGCCGCACCGACGGCTACAGCGCCCGCCGGACCGGCGATGATTGTGCCGACGACGACGCCGAATGCACCACCGCGGATGCCGCCCTTCATCCCTCCACGGTCGCGGGTCTGGTGAACCTTGACTCGACCGAGGCGCGTGCAATTCGCGAACGCGGCGTCGACGATCTCGACCCGGCGGTCGGCCTTGTCGATCGTCTGAATCTTCTTCAAGAACCGCTTGGCGGCCTTGTCGTTGTCGACAACGAATACGGCGAGAGTCTGCTCGAGTTCCACGGCCATCGGATTTAACTCCCTCTGTTGGCATTCCTAACGTCGAATGTTGGTCGCCCGCCAAGTCGCGCGGCATCATCCCTTTCGGGCGATAGGTTCTTAGCGCGCGTAGCCTCGTACCGGCAAATCCGCGAACGCCGACCTTGGCGCGGTCACTTCGTGCGCGGGTAGCGCGCCTGGCCGGTGAGAGGTAGGACATCTCGCCGCTGAAGAACTCGATGTCGGTGCCACAGAGCCCGGCGCGCTCGACATCTACGACGACCTCGCCGGCGCCTGCTACCGGCGCGTCCACAATCGCGAACCTCGGCCCGCTGCGGCGCGGTGATCGCGAACCCTCGCGAGCCATCGCCGGCGGTGCTGGGCGCGCGGATACCGGCGCCGATCTCGACTTCCTGGTCGGATCGAGCGGGTCGGCCGTGGGGCGCGAGTCGCACTAGCCTCAGGTGACCATTGCGTCATGGAGGCGAACGAGGCGAGCCTTCAGCGTTGAGGGATGGTTGCCCACAGTGCCCGGCCCAAGGACATCCTCGTCTTCGAGCGCAGCGAGACTGGCTTCAGCCTGATCGGCGGCATCGGACGAGGCGCCAAGTGGGCCGGGATCGTCGAGCTGTCCGACGCCGAGGACTCGGTCGTCCGCCGTGCCTGGTCGACGGGCTTGCCGGTTCGCGTTTCGGAGCGCCGCGCGCAGCACATCGCAGGCCCGTACTACACCCCCCATGCGATCGCGGTGGCGGTCGGTGATCGGCACGTCGTGCTGATCGGGTCCGACAGGGCACTTTCGATGACCGATGCGGCCGTGGCGAATCTGGCCGTGGCCACCGTCGACCGCACCCAGGGCGTTCCTTCCCACAAACTGCTGGCCGATGAGCTCGAAGTGGTTCACACGCTGCGGGCATTGATGGCATACAGGCCGGAAACCGTGCGTGACACGTTGCGCCACGTGCTCAATGTTGCCTCCGGTGCACTGTCGTGCGAGATCGCCGTCATCCGCATCGAGCATGACGGCCGGGCAGTGGTCGAGGCTGTTGGGCTCGATGCCGGTGTGCGGAATCTGATCGAACAGGGCGCGCCGCTTGATCCGATCTGGCCCGGACCGATCCACGAGATGCGCCTGTATCAGGCCGCGTCCGCTCCCGCCGCGCTGGGCCAGCAGATCGTCTCGAGCATCAACCTGCCGCTCGGCTCACACCCCAGCCTCGGCGTGCTGTCGCTGGCACATGCTGCGGTCAACCCTCGCGGTTTCACGTCGCTCTGCCAGCGCATCGGTAGGGCGATCGCAGAGGCGGCCGAGCTGCTCATCAGCCAGGCCGCGGCGCGCGAGCAGCTGTCCGAGGAGAGAGACCGACTGGTCACCGTCAGCCGACTCGACGCCCTGACCGCCGTCGCCAATCGCAGGGCGTGGGACGAGGAGGTTCAGCGTCTCGCCGCGACCCGGGATTCTCACGGCTATGTGATCACGTGCGATCTCGACGAGCTCAAGTTGATCAACGATCGCCACGGTCATGCCGCGGGTGACGAGCTGCTGCGCGGCACCGCGGCCGTGCTCCTCGCCTCGGTCCGCCACACCGACCTCGTGGCTCGCATCGGCGGCGACGAGTTCGCCGTCGTGCTCGAAGGAGCCGACGAGAAGACAGCCCGCCAGGTCCGCGCCCGGCTCCGGCGCGCCGAGCGACGCTGGCGGTCGGTCGACCAGGCACTCGAGCTGCGGATGTCGATCGGGGTCGCTCCGTTCACGGGTGGCGATCTGGAGCGTGCCCGCCATGCGGCTGATCAGCGCATGTACACCGACAAGCGGCGCCGGCTGACGGCGCGCAACCGACGTGTCACGGCCCCCCTGAGGAGGGTCGAAAAGGCCGCCTGACCCGACCCGGTCAGCCGCTCCGGCCGCGCGCGTCGACGGGCCACACGCCGATCACCTCGCCACGGCGCGTGGCGACGAAAGAGTCGAACAGGTCGATGACCGGGCAGGCGTGATTGGGCACGACGGCAATCGTCTCGCCAAGCGTCGGTCGCGAGGCCCCATCGGGGAATCTGACCTGGCCGTGGTAGTCGGAGACGCGCTCGACGATGCCCGCCGGATAGGCCGGCAGGAAGCCGTGGCCGGCAAGATAGGCCGGCATGTCCTTGGTCAGTGACTTCGCTCCGGCGTTGATCACCACCTGTCCGGCCGCGGTGTCGCTGACCACGGTCGCGGCAACGGCCATCGCCACGCCGTCCGGCGGGCTCGCGCCGAGAAAAACCTGCTGCCGATCGCCGATCAGGTACGTGCCCGGCCGCAACTCCGTCACTGGTTTTTGCGCCGCCTGCAGCGCCGTGGGCGACGAGCCGGCGCTAAGAACGGTTGGCTCGACCCCAGCGTCGCGCATCGATTCCGCCGCCGCGGCGAGTGCCGCCACTTCGTCCGCGGCGGCGTCGCCAATAGCATCCGGTCCTGCGTAGCCGTGGCCACCATGCGTGAAAGCGCCGATGACCTCGAGTCCGGCGCTCGCCGCCGCGGACGCGAGCTCGCCCGCCTTGTCGGGCGTCACGCCCGTTCGCCCGTAGCCCGGGTCGATCTCGATCAGAACGCGCAGTGGCCGCGTCGCACCGGCGGCTGCCTCTGCCAACGTCGCCGCTCCGGCCGCCGAATCGACGCCCACCGCCAGGCGCAGGGCCGGTCGATCGAGCAGCGCGCGCAGGCGGCGGGCCTTGTTGCCCGATGCCCACAGGGGATAGGCGATCAGGATGTCGGTGATCCCGCCGCCGGCCATCACCTCGGCTTCGCCGAGCGTGCCCACGGTCACGCCGACGGCTCCCGCGGCGATCTGAATCCTGGCCAGGGCGACCGACTTGTGCGTCTTGACGTGTGGTCGCAGCGCCATCCCCAGGCCGGCCATTGCCTCGGCCATGCGCCGTGCGTTTGCCTCGACCAGGTCAAGGTCAATAACGAGACAGGGCGTGTCGAGATCGGGCGGCAACGCGGGCGCTACCGGGATGTTGGGCGGCGAGATCAGAAGCTCTTGGGTACCAGCTCGCCGAAGGTGAACGTCATCGGGGTCGACCACTCGCTCCATGCCTTGTCGGCGCCGTACCTGACTCGAACCCGCCACGAGTAGCTCGCGCCCTGGGTGAACGATCCGCTCGGCGCCGCCCAGCTCGACAGCTTGCCGGTGCGTCCCTTGATCGTGCCCGACTCTGCGACGGTGGTGGCGAAAGCATCACGCGAAACCTGGACCTGGAAGCGGCGCTGATCGGTTGCCAGGCCGGCGTGTGACCAGGTCACGTGGGCCGAGGTAGTTAAGCCGGACGGAGCGAGACCGGTCGCACGCAGGCCCGACCAGGTGATGCTCAAGCGCGGACCCAGGTTGAGCTCGGCGGCGGCACCGCTGGCGACGAAACGCTTCCACGTGGTGGCGCCCGACTCGTCGCCGGCAAGCACCAGACCAAAGTCGTCAGATCCGGCGACGAGATCGGCGACATATGACGAGACGTCGATGTTGGACCAGCTGCCGGCATCGGACGTGGCCGAGATGACCTCCTCGCCGGCTTCCGGACGCGAGCTCCAGGTCAGCGATTCTGAATTCCATTCGGCTGCGACTCGATTGACAACCGTTGGCGCGGCGGTGTCCTCGCGTTGCCAGTAGGGGAACAGCTCCAGCGCGGCCTCCGCGACGTCGACCGTGCCGAGTGTCTCGGCCAGGCCCGGGAAGCGGAGGTAGATCTCGTTGTCGGTGCCCGAGCCGGGCTGACGGCCGTGCCACAGCTCGGCGTAGGCGGCGCCCTCTGGCCGCTGGTAGCGCTCGAAGTTGGCGTTCGGATGGCGGCTCGATGCGAACGTCAAGTCGGCGCCGGTGGTGCTGACCGGGAAGTCGGTCAGGGAAAGGTCTATGAATGCCGGGTAGACGGCTTCGTCGAGATAGCGGCGCTCGACGCCGACCGTGATCACCGGAAGTGGCCCGTCCATGGTCAGCGTGAGTGTAGTCGCGGCCGTGAACACGCCTCCGCCGTTGCCGTCGACGTCGGACGAGTCGAGCAGCAGCGGGCGCGGCAGCTTTCCAATGACCGCGCCGGCCTCGTCGAGCATCGAGATCGAGCCGTCCTCCTCGCGCGGAGAGCGTCGTGCCCGGCGCGTCGATCGCGAACGAGAAGCGGTTGGTCTTGGGCTCGCGGCGCATGACCAGGAAGCTCTTGAAGCCGTCGGCGGTGGGGAAGACACGCATGCCTACGCCCGTGCCGCTGAAGTCGAAGTAGTCGGCGTAGCGACCGTCGATGCTGGCTACGGGAACCGATGCGCGCACGCGTCCGAGCGCTCGTGGCGAAGCGCAGGCTGACCTGTCGTTCGAGGGCGTTGAGCGTCAGGAAGCCGGCCTCGGCGACAGAGTCGGCAAGCGCCGAGCCGAACCGGCGAACTGGTGACCTGGTAGACGCCGGCCTCGTCCTCGTCACTCACGAGGCGGAGGTCGATCGGCTCCCACTCGGTCGAGCCCTCAGGCTGGTGGAAGATCGGCTCGGCGTGGAACTCGGTGGTGAGCGTTCCATCGCTGTTCTGGTAGGTGCGCGAGTTGGCGGTGCGCATGTCGACTCGCTCGTCGCGTGCTCGGCCGGCCTCGTTGGCGGCTTCCTCGCTCGTCGGCAGCGGCACCCAGGCAACCGGCGCGATCAGCGATGCGGGTGCCTCGGGCACGTCCTCGAAGAGCGACGGGTCGGCGAGCGGTCCGCCCTCACCGGTCCAGTCGACCTTGAGGTACTGCGTTGGCTGGACGGTGATGCCGCGCAGCGAGTGGACCGTGACGCCGCTGGTGATGGCGCTCAGCACGCGGCCGTCGCCGAGGTAGATGCCGATGTGCGAGCCGTTGTTGTAGACGACCAGGTCGCCGCGCTCGGCGAACTCCTCGTTCGTGATCGCGCGGCCGCGGCCCATGAACCAGCGCATGTAGCCGGCCGCGCGAAGGCGCGCGCCACCGATGCGCTCGAGCTGGCCGGTCTGCTCGAAGATCCGGTACATCGAGGCCCGAGCAGTCGAACAGGTTGGGACCCTCGGACCCGACGCGATAGTGAACGCCGAGATGCGACCGGGCGGCCGCGATGACCGACTCAATGTTGTTGCTTGAGCTCAGCCGGCTCGACCGGTGCGGGAACGTTCTCCGGCACGGGAGCGGCGGGCGGGGCAGCGGCAGCCGGCAACGCAAGCGCCGACAGCATCACGGCAGCGGCAACGACCGCCGTGCAGGCACGGCGGAATGTGTGCCTCCCCCGTGGCGATCCCATGATCACCACGCCTCCTGGTGCAGGCATCGAGCCTCCCCCTTCACCGATCTCGCTGGGTTGATCGGCGGTCCGCGAAATGTCGCACGGCTGGACCACTACGTCAAACGTTGCCTGACAGGTTGTACGCACCACGAACCAACGGGTCAATCGGCGCTTTGACGTACTGCCGCCACGCCCTGGCCGAGGTCGATTCGGGCTCAGGCCCGACGTGCCCGTTCGCCGTACGCGCAGTTCGCTACGGGCAGTTCGGCGTGCTCAGAGCTGGAGGCCCGTCCTCGACGGCGCTCGCCGCTCCGGGACGCGTGAATAGGCCGGGCAACGGCCGTCTCAAACTTGGCGCAAATGCCCCGATGTAGACGCCGACGATCACAAGCCCAGCACCGCCGATGAGGCTGACCGTGATCGGCTCTCCAAGAAGGACGGCAGCCGCGATCACCGAAACCAGCGGCATGAGCAGGAGTGAGTAGCTCGTAGCCGAGGCCGTCCAGCGAGTGATCACGTGCAGGTACAGCGTGAAGACCACTACTGAGCCGATCACGACGAGGTAACCGAGTGACAGGATCGTAGGCAGCTGACTTGGCAGCACCCGCGGCTCGCCGATAACGATGGATAGAACAACGAGGACGAGCGCTCCCGCGGCCATGCCAACAGCGTTGTGGCCGACGGGATTGCCATGTGGCAGCCGTTTCGCGACGACGTTGCCCTCAGCGATCGACACGGCGCCCAGAAGGATGGCTCCCATCGAAAGGATCGGGATGCTCGACCCGACTTGGTCTGCGAAGACAAGCCCCACGCCGGCGATGGCGAGCATCGATCCAAGCAGACTCTGAAGGCGGAAGCGCTCGAGCCGCTGGACAACGGCCAGCAATAGAGTCAGCAGCGGAACGAGCGCGAGCAAGACCTGCGCCAGGCCGGCCGGAGCCTCAACAAGGCCCCAGTTGATCAACGAGAACGTGACGCCGAAGGCAAGAAGCCCATATAGGGCGCTCCCTACCAGCTCGCGGCCGCGCGGCAACGGCATCCTTCTCAAGAGCAGAACTGCGAGGAAAATCAGCGCCGCAAGCCCAAAACGGAGCCCGGCGGCCCAGACCGGCGCCAGTTCTTCGTTGCCGATCCGGATGGCGGTGCCGTTGAATCCTCCCAACACGACGATGCCCAGGAAGGCGAACATCGTGGTGCGGTCGAGCTGACCCATCGCGGTCGGATCGTACGCCTCGCCGGCCAGCCAAGACTAGACTTCGAGCCCAGGGCCGAAGCCCACTGGAGGAGAGGTTCCTCGTCGACTTATGGACGACTCGAAGGACCGGCACGACCTGCTCGAACGACAGGTTCAGGCGATCAACCGCTTTCCCGACCAGAACCCGAACCCGGTACTGCGGGTCGCCGACGACGGTCAGCTGACGTACGCAAACTCGTCGAGCGCGCCGATTCGCCGAGCGCTGGGCATCGAGGTAGGTGGTCGACTGGGCGACGACGTTATGGATCGGTTGCGCCAAGCCGCCGATTCCGGCGGGTCGATCGAGCTGCGTGACGGGCACCAGATCTTCGCCCTGCTGCCCGTGTCGTTTGCCGACCTCGGCTTCATCAACCTCTATGGCACGGACATCACCGCCGAAAAGGTTGTCGAGCGCTTCCCGAACCAGAACCCTAACCCGGTCTTTCGAGTCGACGATGAGGGTCGGCTCGTATACGCCAACGCCGCCAGTCAGTCGCTGATCAAGTCATTCGGTCTGGAGCTGGGCGATCAGTGGCCGGCCGAAATCGCCAATCGTTTGGTCGCCGCGGCGGGCGCGGCTCGGGGCGAGCTGATCGAGCTCGAGGCCGACTACCGCACGTACGCGCTCCGCCCAGTGCACGTCCCCGAGTTCGGCTTCATCAACGTCTACGGCACCGACGTCACAGCCGAAAAGGTGGTCGCCAAGTTCCCCGATCAGAATCCCAACCCCGTCCTGCGCACATCGACGGACGGCACCCTGATCTATGCGAACGACGCCAGCGCACCGATCGTGACGGCACTCGGCCTGGTGATGGGCGAAAAGCTCCCCAATGAGCTGCATTCCGACATCTCCGAGCGACGCGCCCGCGGCTCGCTCGAGCCGGTCGAGTGCATCGCAGACAAGCTGGTCTTCGAGCTGGTTGCTGTGCCGATCCCCGAGTTCGGCTTTGTGAACATCTACGGCACAGACGTCACCGCCGCGCGCGAGGTCGAACGTTTGCTTCTCAACATCCTGCCCAAAGCCGATCGCCGACCGGCTGCGCGCAGGCGAGCCGCTGATTGCCGATCGGTTCGATGATGCGTCCCTGTTGATCGCCGACATCGTCGGCTTCACCGAGATCTCGGCAGAGATCACAGCCCACGAACTGGTGGAGATGCTGAACGAGGTCTTCGGTCGCCTCGATGGGCTGGTCGAGCGCTACGGGCTCGAGAAAGTCAAGACGATCGGTGACGCGTACATCGTCGTCGGCGGCGTCCCTGTTGAGTCTGTCGATCACGCCGCGCGGATGGCGTCGCTGGCGCTCGACATGGGCGACGTGATCGACGAGATGCAATCGCAGAGGCCGAGGCCGAGGCCGATCAGCTTCCGCATGGGCATGAGCTGCGGGCCGATCGTCGCCGGTGTGATCGGCGCCAAACGCACGATCTACGACGTGTGGGGCGACACGGTCAACGTTTGCTCACGGATGGAGTCGATGGGTCAGCCGGGGCGCATCCACGTCAGCGCGGACGTCTACGCACAACTGAGCGACAGCTTCTCGTTCGAGCCGCGCGGCGAGATCGAGGTCAAGGGCAAGGGCGTGATGGCGACCTATTACCTGCTCGGCCGTCGGTGAACCACGGCCCCGCCCACTAGTCCTCGGCCAGGACGATGACCTTGTCTCGCTCGCCGAAGGTGATCAGCGCGGCCTTGTCCGGGTTCAGCTCCACGCCGTAGTTGCGCGGCCGGGTCGTCGGCGAGTGCCAGCAGCGCGGTAACCGAACGCGACCTCGCCCCGCCGCCGCGCCGACTCGACGATGGTGTAGAAGTCGACCGGCTCGTCGAGTCGGACGTAGTCGGCGGCCGGCTTGAGGTAGATCTCGGAGCCCTCCTCGTCGAACAGGTCGTCGAAGACCGCCCGCAGAGCCGGGTTCTCGGCCAGCTGAGACATGGTCAGGCTGACGAGCTTGCCGCTGACGATGAAGTCGTCCGCGCGCGTTACCTGCGCCAGCGCCCGATTCCGGACGTCGAGCATCTCACTGACGATGGTGAAGCTTTCGCCCCGCTTGCGCCTCGATGTCGCGCAGGTGGAGCAGGGTGACGAGCGTGCGTGCGTCGGCGCGCTGCTCGTCGAGCAGCTCGGAGTAGGCCATGACCACGACGTGGTCGTAGCCCTCGCCGGTCACCGCATCGAGCACGTCGCGGTCGGTCGTGTCGGCCGGCCGATAGTCGAGCGTCAAGCTCTGCAGCCGGCGGCCTACCGCAACGACCTAATCGGCAATACCTGGCCCCTCGGCGATCACGGTCAGCCGCGAGCCGGGTGCCGTGTATCGGTCGAGCTCGGTCAAGCAGGCCGAGCGTTCGCGAGTTCCAGCCGAGGACGAGGGTCGCGTCGGCCACCGTTGGGGCGTGCGGTCGAACGACGATCGGTTCCTCGTTCGGACTGCCGGCAGGTGGTTCGGAGCGAACGATTCGATCGTCGTCCTCGGCGACGAAGATCAGCTGGTCGTCCGGCGCCGATGACAAGATCCATCGGCGGGTTGAGCTGCGGCTGCGCCGCCAGCAGGCACGATGCCGATGAGAGTCGACTCGCGAAACGCATGTGAGGGCGGTCGCCGAACGCCTGACCGGTCAGCTCTGGCACCTTCGTGAAGTAGATCTCGTCGCCGCCGAAGTCGAGCAGGTCCATGTAGACGACCGACAACCCCGGCTGGCGGCAGGTCTGCGCGGCGATGCGGCCGATCAGCTCGCCACCGAGCACGATCTGAGCCTCTCCCCGGCTGGCCAGGCGCGCGACCTCGACGTTCCGTCGGTCGTGGATCTCGGCCACGATCTGTACGGCGGCTTCGCGTCGGCCCGGGTCGTTGGTGATCGCCAGCAGCGTCTTGATGACGTCGTTGTCGGGATCCTCGATCTCCGGCGCGACGACGATGATCGAGCGCGACGTCTGCGGGCTGGCGATTGCGCAGGTCGGCCAGCTCGATCGGGCTTCCGCTGCGGCACACGACGCGGGTCGTGCTCTTCTGCGGCAGGCGCAGCTTGATCGCGTCCTCCATCTCGACCTTGTCGCGGTCGGCGAGGACGACGATGCACTGGCCGCGCCTGTTCGCGTTGGCCAGCATGATCTCGCCGATGATCTCGAAGATCTGTGCCGACCAGCCCAGGATCACGGTGTGGTTGCTCTCGAGCACGCGCGACCGGCCCTTGCGCAGCTCGTCGAGCTTGTCCTGCAGGCCGGTGCTGATGATGCCGATCAGGGTGGCGACGATGAAGATGCCGCCCAGCGTCACGGTGAGCATCGCCACCACGAACGGGACGCTGCCCACGTCGCCGCCCATGGTGCCCGGGTCGAGCGTGCGCAGCAGGCTGCGCCACATCAGCTCGGGCAGGTCGAAGGCCTGGGTGATGGCATGCTCGCGCAGGGTGCCCGAGATCGCCACCAGCAGCGACACGATGAAGATGAAGAGCAGCGAGATGACGAACAGGCCGACGATCAGCGCGACAGTGCCTCGCGACATGAAATTGTCGAAGGCATAGCGAAGCCGGGCGGCGATCGAGTGACGGTTCAGAAGCGTAGAGAATACGGCCGCTATGAATCGCTTGGAGGGCCTTGCCGCAGTCTCCTGGGGGCCCGATCGGATCGACCTCTTCTGGGTCGGCGCCGACCGGTCGCTGATGCATCGCTGGTGGGATGGGCGCGACGTGGTCGGCCGATGAATCGCTTGGCGGCACGCTTGCTTCGGCACCCGCGGTCACCGCGTGGGCAGCAGGCCGGATGGAAGTCTTCGCGATCTTTCCCGACGGCCAGCTGTGGGACCGCTACTGGGACGGCGAGGCGTGGCACGAATGGGAGTCGCTCGGCGGTGAGCTGACCGGTCAGCCGTCCGCCTCGTCGTGGAGCGCCGACCGGCTCGATGTCTTCGCCGAGGGCCGCGACGGCCGGTTGTGGCATCGCTGGTGGAACGGCTCCGAATGGGTGCCCTGGCAGTTCGATTAAACTCCGCGCCGATGCGACCCAATCCGCCGCGCATGATCACCGTCGTTCTCGCCGTCGCCCTGCTCGTGGTCGGCCTTGCGCTCGTCTTCTTCCAGGGCCAGACGATCGACATCGTTCGAGATCTCGGGCTCCCGAACGACGTTCAGCGCCAGCTCGTCCAGCTGGCGAGCGAACAGTTCGCGGCATGGGCTGCCCTCGTAGCCGCGCCCGTGCTGCTGATCGTCGGCTCGCTGCTACCCAACATCTGATGAAGAGGCGAGCTCAATACGCGCCGAAGGGCGTGACCATCGCCGTCGCCGCGATCTTGGTCCTGATCGGCGTGACCGGCACCTTCCTGGGCCTGATCCCGGCGGTGGCCGGTTACCCGGGCGAAACGATCGGGGTCGTGGCCTACGTCGCCGCGACGCTCGTCCTGCTGGCCGGCATCTTCACCCGAGGCCTGTAGCCGACGCGGCCTGACTGCCGCATTCAGCCGAAGAGGGTCAGCGGCGCGGGCTGCGCTGCGTCAGCCTCCGGCGGCAGCAAAAGAGCCGCACCCTCGTTGTTGGCGTTGTTGACCAGCGTCGATACGGCGCGCAGCTCGAGCAGGTCGTCCGCCGCCGGCTGAAGCAGGTCGCGCAGCAACGCCTCATCGCGCAGCTCGGGGTCGATCCACAACCGCCACTCCTCGTTGCCAAGGATCGCCGGCATGCGGTTGTGCAGCTGGCCAACTTTCTCGTTCGCGGCCGTGGTCACGACCGCGGCCGAGATGCAGCCACTCCCCGGTCGAGGGGTCGCGCCAGGGCGCCCACAACCCGGCGAAGGCGAGCGGCTCGTCATTCGGCGTGTGGATCAGGAACGGCTGCTTGGCGCGGCCTTCGCGGCGCCACTCGTAGAAGCCGTCGGCCGGGATGATGCAGCGCCGGCGGAGGAACGAGGCACGGAAGGCCGAGCTCGTGGCAACGGTCTCGGCACGGGCGTTGATCATCCTCGACCCGGCAGCCGGCGACTTGGCCCACGACGGCACAAGTCCCCAGCGATGCTCCTCGATCGCTCGGCCGTCGTCGCGCTGCACGACGACGGTGATCGGCTGGGTCGGCGCCACGTTGTAGCGCGGACCGAGCTCCTCCCAAGCGTCCGAGTCACGCACCTCGGCGTCGAAGATTGTGGCCAGCTCGGACGGTCCCGTGCGCATCGTCATTCGCCCGCACATGACGGCGATACTCGCACAGTGAACCCCGACATCCTCCGTTACTGGCCGTTGGATCCGGAGGTGATCCAGCTCAATCACGGCGGCTACGGCGCCTGTCCGTGGCCCGTGTTGCGTGCCCAGGACGAGTGGCGAGCCCGAATGGAGCGCAACTCGACGCGGTTCATGGGCGTGGAGCTGGAACCGGCGCTCGAGCACGCGCGCGGCCGCCTGGGCGCGTTCGTTGGCGCCGATCCTGACGACCTGGCCTTCGTCCCCAACGCGACCACCGGTGTCAACACTGTGCTGCGCTCGCTCGAACCGACCCTCCAGCCGGGCGACGAGATCTTGACCACCGACCACGACTACAACGCGTGCATAAACGCCATTCGCGCCACTTCGTCGCGAACCGGCATCGAGATCGTCGTCGCGCGCGTCCCGTTCCCGCCACGCAACTCCGACGAGGTTCGCGACGCAATCCTGGCTGCGGCGACCTCGCGCACAAGGCTGGCCGTGATCAACCACGTCACCAGCCCGACTGCGCTCGTGTGGCCGATCGATCAGATCGTGGCCGGGCTGGCCGAGCGCGGCATCGACACGCTCGTCGACGGGGCGCACGCACCGGGCATGGTGCCGCTCGACATCGACGCGCTGGGCGCGGCGTACTACACCGGCAACTGCCACAAGTGGCTGTGCGGACCGAAGGGCAGCGGCTTCCTCCACGTGCGCCGCGATCGCCAGGCGGGCACCCACCCGCTCGTCACCTCGCACGGCGCGAACTCGCCGCGCCGCGATCGATCGCCGTTCAGGCTCGCGTTCGATTGGCTCGGCACGTCCGACCCGACCGCCTACCTCTCGATTCCCGCCGCCCTCGACTTCATGGCCGGGCTCGTCGACGGCGGCTGGCCGGAGGTCATGCGCCGGAATCGGGAGCTGGTCCTGGTCGGTCGCCGGAAGCTGCTCGATGCCATTCCGCCGAGCCAACGGCGAGTCGGTGCCCGACGAGATGATCGGATCGATGGCGACCATCGAGCTGCCCGCCGGAGCTGGATCCCCGACCGACCGATCGGGCGTCCGATGCAGACGATCTGGCGACCTACCCGCTCGACCCGCTCCACGATGCGCTCATCGCCGACCACCGGCATCGAGGTGCCGGTCTTCGCCTGGCCGCACACACCCGCCGACGGTCCGCCGCGCCGGCTGCTGCGAATCTCGGCCGAGCTCTACAACTCGGCCGATGACTACGAGCGACTGGCGGTGGCGCTGGCCGGCAGCTGACCGCGATCGAACCAGATCCGCTCGCCGAGAAACCGCTGAGTGGCGGGATCCCACGGGAAGTAGATGAGCACCTCGAGATCGACCGGCAGTCCCGATGCGGGAACGCCTGCCCAGGGTCCCAGGTTCGTGCCGGTCAGTCGGGCCGCCTCGAACACGCCCTGTGGGCCGACGACGATCTCGGTCAGATCGAACCGGTTGTCGGGAAACGCCGCGAACAGATCGGAGTAGAAGGCGCGCGCTCCGTCGAGACCCTGCCAGTGCTGGCCGGTCGGGACGATCTCGTATTCACATTCGTCGGCGAGCGTTGCCATCAGACCGTCGATGTCACGTCGGTCCTCGGCGATCGAGTGGCGCACCCACAGCCGCTTGATCGCTCGCAGCTCCTCCGAATCGAAGCGGCGCGCCAGTCGCTGACGAACGGTGTCGCTCATTGACGGCTTTATAGACGATCATTCGGCCATGACGAACGATCGCGATCCGCTCAACTCGATAGTTCCCGACGAGATCGAGGACGCTGTCGACGTGCCGCCGCCCGGCACGGCCGACAACTCCGATTCGGAAGCTGCCGAAGACGCCCCGAATCCGCCCGCCGATGACGACACGCTGCCCGACGGCAACCAGGTTGGCGCCGACAACATCCGCGAAGGTCGTGTCGGTGGCGTGATGGGCGGGCCGAACCAAAGCCAGGGAGAGGGCCAGGGCGGCTAGTCGGCCGACGCTGCTCCTTCGCGCCGCACGACTGCCGGATCCATCAGTCGTTCCGGATCGCGCACGCCGGGCACGAACAGCAGGACGAACATCAGCACCGCCCCGAGCAGCGCCGCGACGACCATCGTCGTCCCCGGGCCGAGCACCTCGGCCGCCGGGCCGGTGAGCGCGTAAGAGACTGGAACGAGGCCGATCGACACCATCCAGTCGAGGCTCGAAACGCGGCCCAGCAGGTTGCGCGGCACACGCTGCTGGAGCATCGTCGTCCAGATGACCTGGCCGAGCTCGAACAGGGCCGCCGTAATCGCCGCCGCGATCAGTCCCTGCCACAGGTCGGTCATCAGCCCGTAGACGGCCATGCCGGCAACGCCCAGTGTCCACGACACGTACATCACCGTCACGCGTTTGCGCGGCAGCCCGAAATGGCCGATGGCGAAGGCCATCAGGATCGAGCCAATGCCGCCGGCGGCGAAGATCGCGCCGAGCGACTCGGGTCCAAGCATGAGGCGGTTCTTGACCAGGAACGGCACGAGCACCTGGACCGGCCCGAAGAAGACCAGCAGGCTGAGCATCGCCGACAGGAGGGTCGCCCAGATCCACGGCTGGCCGCGGACGTATCGGAAGCCATCGCCGATGTCGTTGATGGTCTGTCGGACGCCCGACTCGATCTCGGCCCGCAATTCGGGCCGCGTGCGGATGGCGAAGATCGCCACGGCCGAGGCGAAAAACGTCAGCGCGTCGACGCCGAAGGCCGCCCCCGGTCCGACGAGCGCGACCACGAGACCGGCAAGTGCCGGGCCCACCAGGCGGACCATCATCTGGCGCAACGCGCCGGTCAGCGCGTTGGCCTGGGGCAGCTCGTGCTCGGGCACGACGTCGGGCATGATCGCCGTCGACGCCGGGTTGAAGAACGCGTCGCCGATGCCGACGAAGGCCATCAGCACGGCCAGATGCCACAGCTCGATCGTGCCGCTGATCGATAGCAACGCCATCGCGGCGAGAGCGACGCCGCGCAGGATGTCCGCCGAGACCATCAGCAGACGCCTGTCGTAGCGGTCCGAGAAGACGCCACCGAGCAAAACGAACAGGACGAGTGGCAGGGTGGCCGCTACGCCGACGAACGAAAGCGCGGTCGGAACGTTGCTGATCTCGTAGACCTGCCACGCGAGCGCGACGTGGAAGAAGCCATCGCCGATGAGCGAGATGACGCTGCCCGTGGTCAGCAGCGCAAAGTCGCGATGGCGCAGCGGCTGAAGCAGACGTACGCGGGTGATTCGCCCCCTGAAGCTCACGCGGCCGACTCTATCCAACGTGCCCGGCGGGGACCTTGCAGCCCGCTGGCTACACTCCGCGGACCATGCCGTACGAACATCCCTGGGCGATCTACGACATTCGCATCCGCACCGAGCGACTCGAACTGCGGCTGCCGACCGATGATGACCTGATTGAGATGCTCGATCGCGCACAGTCGGGCATCCACGATCCGGGCGAGATGCCCTTTGGCATGGCCTGGACGGATCAGTCCAGCCCGTGGTTCGAGCGATCGTTCATGCAGTTCCACTGGGGCTCGAGGGCGAACTGGTCGCCCGGCAAATGGTCGCTCGACCTCGGCGTGTGGGCCGAGGGCCGGCTGGTCGGCACGCAGGGGATGGGGGCCGAGAACTTCGGCGTGCTGCGCACCGTCTCGACCGGGTCGTGGATCGCGCGCGAGTTTCAGGGCCAGGGCATCGGCAAGGAGATGCGATCGGCCGTGCTTGGCTTCACTTTCGACACGCTTGGCGGCGAGTGGGCGACCTCGGGCTCGTTCCTCGACAACCACGCATCTGCCGCGGTCTCGCGCGCGCTCGGCTACGACGAGGACGGGTTCGAGGTAGTCGCGCCACGTGGCGAACCAAAGCCGCTCATCCGCTGGCGAATGTCGCGCGAGCAGTGGTACTCGCGCGAGCGACCGTGGGTCGAAGTCACCGGCATGGACCGCTGCTGGGATCTGTTCGGCCTGGCCTAGATCGCACCCGAATCGCCGCCCGGAGCAGCGAACTCGCCGCCTAATGGCCGCATTGGACCGGTTGGGTCATTCGCCGCCGGCGTCGACGGCCGCTTGTTCCAAATGACACGCATGGCGTGTGATCGGTCGGTTGGAACACTGGTCGCAGGCGCCGAATTGGCCAGATCGGCGCGTCGAGTCGTCATTTCCCCTCGTTGGCGGAAAGCAAACGCCCTAGAACACCGATGTCGGCGCGCTTAAAGGGTCGGTCGGCCAGCCGACGGTTCGTTCACTCGGATGACGTGTCACACGCGCCGCGACGCACCAACCCGCGGATGCTCACCAAAGGCGGAGCTGCTCGGTGCGACGAAGCCAGAAGAGCGCGATGAAGCCCAGGATCAGGCCGACCGCCAGGAACAGCCACTGCAGCCACATGACCTCCGGCATGATCACCAGCTGGACCAGGATCCACACGACGAGGCCTGCGCCAAGGACTCCCGTCAACCAGGCCGCCGACCAGTGCCGTAGAACGATCAGACCCGCAGCGACGATCATTCCGATCCCGTTCATCGCGAACAGGTAGAGGCCGGGGATGAAGTAGCTGCCGAAGATGGACGACTCGATCCATTCGCTCGGCAGCTGGATGCCCGCTCCGGTTGGGTCGAGCATCAGCGACAGGCCGACGGGCACTGCCGTGAGCGCGGTCAGCAGCATGAGTGCGAACGCGAGCCAGGCGTAGGCCGGGCGTTCGATCGGCCGGTCCGCCGCGATGTGGACGGTGAGCATGATGAAACCTCGCTGCGAGCTTCTCGTGTTCAAGTCTCTGCGTGCAATCCCGGCGAATCGAGGTCCATTCCGCCCGTCCGTGACACGCTAGGTGTCACAACATGGGTCGAGTATCCGGGCATGGAACGCAGCGAGAAGTCCGTCGAGTTTCAGCTGGACGGCCTGCCGGTTCGAATGACCCACACCGGTGAACGGTGGGTTGCTCGGGTGGGCCACAGCGTTGCCGTCGGCAGCAGCGCCCGCGTGGCGTTGCTCGCTGCGCTCGAATTGCTGGGGAAGGCGAACATTCGTGCCCTGTTCGCCGACCTCGGTTTGCTCGAGCCAAGCATCGCCGTCGCCGAGATCGAGAGAGCGGCCCGCGGCGCCTGACCACGGGTTCGGCCCGGGCACTTACCGTTTGCCGGGTGATCCGCTCCACGCGAGCCGGTGGTCTGGTCCTCTTCGTTTGCGCAGTCGCGTCGGGGTGCGCTTCCGCGTCGCACGTCGAACAGCTGCGCGTCGACGTCGTCGAGCGACGTCCTCACGACCAAACCGCCTTTACCCAAGGGCTCGCCATGAACGACGGCCGGCTGTACGAGAGCACCGGGCTGTATGGCGAGTCGACGCTGCGTGAGATCGATCCGCTGACCGGGGCCGTCCTCCGCTCGATCGACCTCGATCCGACCCATTTCGGCGAGGGCATCGCTGTTGTCGACGACCGTGTCATCCAGCTGACGTGGCAGCAGCACACGGCGCTGGTCTACAACCTGGCTGATTTCACTCCAGCTGCCACCTTCACCTACGACGGCGAGGGTTGGGGCCTTTGCGACGACGGCGCGCGCCTGGTCATGTCGGACGGCACGGATCAGCTGTACTTTCGTGACCGCACGACTTTCGCGCTTCAGAGCGCGGTCACGGTCACGAACGCGGGCGCAGCCGTTGAAGGGCTTAACGAGCTCGAGTGCGTCGATGGTCAGGTGTATGCGAACGTCCTGTCGTCGGACATGATCCTGCGTATCGACCCGTCGAGTGGCGCGGTGTCAGCAGAGATCGATGCGTCGGGCCTGCTGACGGCTGAGGAATTGGTCGGGGTCAGCGTTTTGAATGGCATCGCCTACGACGCGGCGACTGACACATACCTGCTGACCGGCAAGCTCTGGCCGGCCCTGTTCAAGGTCCGTTTCGTTCCCGTGAACGGAGGCTAGGGCCCTGTGTCGAGGCTGGCCGGGCAGTAATCGCCCTCGATCCTTTGGAAGTTGCCCTTCCAGTACAGCTTGAGGGACTCCATCCGATGGCTGAGGCGGTACATCACCGTGCCGTCCGACGCATACCACATCATCTTGAGCGTCACGCGGTATCGGACGCTCGACAGGTCTTCGATGTCGGGCACGATCACGTCGATGGACGCGGTCTCGAACGCGCCCGGCTGATCCTCGGTTGCCTCGGCGATCTCAATCGGGGTCCGATAGCGGATCTTCCACGGTCCGAGATCCAGGTTGAGAGAGCGGCGAACGACGACGCGCCAGCCGACGTCGGCGGGTTCCGAGTCCGCATACAGGCTGGGTGGGGTGACGACGATCTTGGTCAGAACCCGTTCGCCGGTGGCATCGGCCCTGTAGCGACACTGAACCGAACTCGTGTACCACGGCGGATAGGCCGCCAGCGCAGGTGCGCTGACCATGGTGGCTGCCGCGAGAGCCAGCAAAGCGGCTGCGATGGGAGCGCGCCGACGACTCCCAGCTGTTGGTCCGCCTGACAGTTGCATGACACCCTCCTGTGCGATGCGTGTCAGTGGACACCGTGGCGCCGCGACGCACATCCGTGATTTCACGCGGACTGCTACCCGACCCGATCTACGTATCGACCCCGGCGGCTGCCTTCGTTGACGGTTCCGGGCCGAATTCCGATAATATGAGTCGGGATTGGACCGGAACCCCAGCCGGCCAGTCCACGGATCGGAGAACTGATGGCCCTCAACCAGCGACAGATGGTCGACAACGACCGCTCACGCTTCGACTTCAAGGACGAGATCGTCTACCTGACCGAGACCAAGCGCGGACTGACGCGCGACACGGTCGAGGAGATCAGCGCGCTCAAGGACGAGCCCGAGTGGATGCTCAAGTTCCGCCTGCGCGCCTATGAGCACTTCCTGAAGCGACCAATGCCGGTGTGGACCGATGGGCTCGATCGGATCAACTTCGACAAGATCATCTACTACCGCAAGCCGTCCGAGCGCGAAGAGAAGTCGTGGGACGACGTTCCCGACCAGATCAAGGAAACGTTCGAGCGGCTGGGCATCCCCGAGGCGGAGCGCAAGTTCCTGTCCGGCGTCGGTGCGCAGTACGACTCGGAAGTCGTCTACCACTCGGTCAAGGAAGAGCTCTCGAAGCTCGGCGTCGTGTTCATGGGCACCGACCAGGCGCTCAAGGAATACCCCGAGATCTTCCAGAAGTACTTCGGCACGATCATCCCGCCCGAGGACAACAAGTTCGCCGCTCTGAACAGCGCGGTGTGGTCGGGCGGAAGCTTCGTGTACGTGCCCAAGGGCGTCGATGTGCCGCTGCCGCTGCAGGCCTACTTCCGCATCAACGGCGAGAACACGGGCCAGTTCGAGCGCACCCTGATCGTCGTCGACGAGGGCGCCAAGGTGCACTACATCGAGGGCTGCACGGCCCCGATCTACGCCACCGACTCGCTTCACGCGGCGGTCGTCGAGGTCGTTGCGTTGCCCGGCGCGAACGTTCGCTACACCACCATCCAGAACTGGTCGAACGACGTCTACAACCTCGTCACCAAGCGCGCCCACGCGTACGAGGACTCGCGCGTCGAGTGGATCGACGCCAACACGGGTTCGCGCAAGACGGTCAAGTACCCGAGCATCTACCTGCGCGGCCGCGGCGCCAGCGCGGACATCATCAGCGTCGCGGTTGCCGGCAAGGGCCAGCACCAGGACACCGGTGCCAAGGCAATCCACCTCGCGCCCGACACCAAGAGCCGCATCGTCAGCAAGTCGGTCAGCAAGGACGGCGGCCGGGCAACGTACCGCGGCCACCTGAAGGTCTCGCCCGGTGCGACTGGCGTCGTGGCCAGCGTTCGCTGCGACGCGCTGATGCTCGACGACGACAGCCGCAGTGACACCTACCCGTACATCGATATCCAGGAAACCGACACCACCATGTCGCACGAGGCGACCGTCGGCAAAATCAGCCAGGACCAGATCTTCTACCTGATGAGCCGCGGCCTGTCGGAGAACGAGGCGCAGAACCTCGTCGTCCAGGGCTTCCTCGAGGTCTTCACCAAGGAGCTGCCGATGGAATACGCCATCGAGTTCAACCGACTGGTGAAGATGGAGATGGAGGGCGCGCTCGGCTGACGGCATCCGCCGCAGCCGCAACACACATGACCGACGCGCTCAAGCTTCCCTTCGCGGGCGAGGACACCGTCCGCCGACTGTCAACCGACCTCGAGGAGCCGAAATGGCTCCTCGAAGACCGTCTGGATGCGTACGCGAAGTACGCCGAGCTGCCGGTCGAGACGAACAACCTGTTCACCCTCTATGTCGACCTGCGGGCGGCGCGCTGGGCCGAGCTGGAGACCTATCGCGAGACGGGTGATGCGCCGACGGTGAGCGAGGTCGTCCCCGAGGGAGCGGCAGCGCTGATCGAGGTAGCCGAGGACAGAGTCGTGGCCAGGGCCGTGTCGGACGAGGCACGCGCCGCAGGCGTCGTCATTGACACGTTCGCCAACGTTCTGCGCGAGCGGCCGGAGCTGGTGCGCGACGTTATCGACGGCGGCGCGAGCCTGCCGACCAACGACAAGTTCGCCCAGTTCGCGCGCAGCCACGCGGCGCTCGGTCTGATGATCCACGTGCCGCGCAACGTCGCGCTGGAGCAGCCGATCGTCGTCCGCTGGACCGCCGGCCAGCCGGGCAAGGGGCTCGTCAGCCGAACCGTCATCAGTCTCGGCGAGAACGCCTCAGCGCAGATCCTCGAGGAGCAGGTGCCAACCAACGCGGACACCTCGACGTCCGGCGAAGGTGCCCAGAGCCTGTGGTGGGGCACGGCCGAGGTCAAGCTCGATCGAGGCGCCAACCTGTCGTTCGCCGGACAGCAGGACTTCGGCCAGCAGACGCTGGCCATCGTCAACCGCCACGCGACGCTGGCCCAGGATGCGCAGCTCCGATGGGCGCTCGCCAGCGTCGGTGCGGAGCTGCACAAGAGCCGCATCGACAACCGCCTCGTCGGCCGCGGCTCGGGCGTCAACCAGGTCGAGATCGGCTTCGGCGATGGCCGCCAGCTGTTCGACCTGACCAGCTACACCCGCCACATCGGCGCAGACACCACCGGCGACCTGCTCAGCAAGGGCGTCTTCCTGGACCGGGCGCGCGGCTATTTCAAGGGCATGATCGAGATCCAGCGCGCCGCCAAGGGAACCGACAGCTTCCTCGGCGAGTTCGCGATGCTGATGACCAAGCACGCCCGCAGCGTGACCATCCCGAGCCTCGAGATCGACCAGCCCGACGTGCGCCGCGCCAGCCACGCCAGCTCGGTGGGCCCGATCGACGAGACGGAGATCTTCTACCTGATGAGCCGCGGCCTGCCACGAGACGTGGCCCGCAAGTTCATCGTGCTCGGTTTCCTCGAGCCGGTGGTGGCCCGAATTCCGCTGCCAGAGGCACAGGATCGGTTGCGCCGCCTGCTCGAGCAGAAGTGGCCGGACAGCCCCGAACAGCAGGCGGCATGACGGACGCCGCGCGCCGGGTCCCCGACGCCGTGCGTCGGGTCCCCGTCGCGCGACTCGAGGATGTGCCGGCCGGCACGATGCTGATGGTCCAGGTCGATGGCACGGACATCCTTCTGGTCAATCTCGACGGCAGCGTTCGCGCCGTCCAGGGCGTCTGCTCGCACGAGTACTTCGAACTCGACAAGGGCTTCCTGACCGACAACACGCTGACCTGCGCGCTGCACCTGTCACGCTTCGATCTCGAGTCGGGTGAGGCGCTCGATCCGCCAGCTGAGCTGCCACTGCAGACATACCCAGTCGTGGTCGAGGGTGATCAACTGCTTGTCGAGTTGCCCGAAGGGCCGGTTCCCGTCAACGAGTAGCGGAACGAGCCGTTAGCGACCCACTCGCGGGCCGAAGATCATCTCGACCGATACCACGCCGTACGAAACGTGGCTCTGCGCATAGACGGTGACGTTGAAGCCGCGCCTGACTGCGCGCGGCACGTTTCGCTGGCTCGGTTGTGCCTCGACACCGTCCTGTAGCACGGCGCCGCCGACCTCCGAATCCGCCGCTAGCGGATCGAGGCGGAGCGGCCACTCCCCGAGCTCGACGTAGCTTTCCCGATCGCGGTCGCGTGTCCAGAGCTGTGCCAGCTGGATCCGGTGGCCGCCCGGCTTGGATGGGAACGGGACGCGAAACGACCCGCGGAAAAGGCCCGGTTCGATCTCCTGCAGCACATCCAGGTACATGCGCCCATCGACGAACGCGATCGCGGCGAAAGCGTCCTGTCCAAACGTGATCGCGCCCAGGATCGGCTCCGGGGTCGCCGTTGGATCGCGGCTCGGCCGCGGCGCGGCCGGCAACGGACGGAACGACCCGACGACAACCGGGGTTGCCGGCACGGCGGTCGGTGGCGTCGGGCTGTTCGTTGCTGCCGCTATGGGTGGCGCCGTGATCGGGGCAACTGGCGAGGACGTCGGTCGATTGCTGAAACCGACCCAGGCCACCACGCCCAGGATGCCAGCCAGGACGCCGACGGCGATGCGAGCCGAGCTGCCTCCGCCGATGCGGGTCGTGACCGGCTGCGTGGGAGGCTGGTCCATCGTTGACGCCTAGGGTCGCACATCCCCTCCGTCGGCAGCCCAGAAGCACGATGAGAACGCGCGGCAGCCAAGGATCCCGTCATCGCCGATCGACTCCCTCTCAGGAGGCTGTCGGAGAGCGGCGGTTCGCGGCGGGCTGATCTCGAATGCGAGCAGCTCGCCGTCGGGCGGATCCGACAGCCACAGCTGGCCGGCCAGGTAGTCCGGCGATATCTCGCGTAGCTCGGTGCTGAAACTGGTCCGTCCCACCAGGCCGTTGATCAGGTAGTAGTCGCCCACTGCCACAGCTGGCGATCGCGAAGGTGTCGGCTGGAGCGCCTCCGATGGCAAAGGCGAGGCCGTTTCGACGACAGTCGAGGGCAAGGCGGAAGCGGTAGGCGAGGCATCGGCGACGGTCGGCGGAGGACTGGGCCGGCCCGACATCCCAACCCAGACGACCAACGCGAGCGTCGCCACAAGGCCGATCGCGACGAAGCGTGCCTTTGATCCGCCACCGATCCGCGACGTGGTGGGCTGCGGAGCGGGAGCTGTCATCGGTCCAGCTCAACCCCCAGCCCGGCCGCGTCTGCGCGTCGTGCGATCCCGTCGGCAAGGATTACGTCGGCCAGGCCGACGCCGAGGTGTGATACGACATCGACGCCGGAGGTCCTCGCGTCGGTCGGATCAGGATCGAGTCGCGGGTGCGCGAGAGCCTCGCCCATGGTCCCCGAGGGCGTTGGGTAGCCATCGAAGTAGCCAGCATCTCGGTAAGCCAGGAACTGCGCCAGATCATCGACCAGAAACGTACCGGCGCCGCGTGCCAGCTCTGCTGACACGTAGGTGGCGAAGTCGACGGCCACCACCAGCGTTCCCGGTCCGACCCAATCCGAACCCATCACCTGGCTCGACGCGCCGAGCGTGGCCACCGTCACGACCACCTGCGCCGATCCAGCGGCGGAGCGCGCGTCCTCGACCACCTCGGCCGAGCCGCCGACGCTGCGCACCTCCTCGGCGACCGACTCGGCACGCTCGGGGTGGCGGTCGTACAGGACGAGCTCCGCGTGCGGAAGCAGTGCGCGGGCGACCTCGATGTGGCTGCGCGCCTGGATGCCCGCGCCGAGGATCGCAACACGCTCGACGACAGCTGGCTGCAGCAGTCGCATGGCGACCCCACTCACAGCTGCGGTGCGCACCGCGGTGATGCGTGCGGCGTCCATGATCCAGGTCGGCAGGCCCGTTTCGGCGTCGTTGAGAACCACCAGTCCGTTGATCGCCGGCAGGCCGTGCGATCGGTTGCCCGGAAAGGCCGCGACCCACTTCAGGCCGACGAGATCGCCGTCGCGCAGCCAGGCGGGCATGGCATGCAGCAGCGCGCCGGGTCGCGGGTGGACGCCGATCTTCGAAGGCATCTCGGCGGCGTCATTGGCCAGCGCAACGAGCGCTCGCGAGGCGAGCTCGACGCGCTCCGCCACGGAGGGCAGGCATTGCTCAAGGTCTGCCGATGACAGGTAGCGCAGTGGCGGGACGTCCATCTCGTCAACAGAGTAGGTCTGTCGGTTACCAGGGTCACGTGCCTGAAGGCCGTGAGCGACTGAGCAGCAGCGTCGCTACCCTCTAGCCAATGACGCAACCGGCGCTGACGCTGTCCGCGGATGAGCGCGCACGAAGCCTGGCTAACCTGAAGCTCGAGCGCGACGCGGTCGTCCTGTACGACGAGCTGGCGAAGATCGAGCAGGATCCGAGCCGGGCAGCCGCGTTCGAGCGGATCGCGGCGAATGAGCGCCGGCACGCCGACATCTGGGCGACGCGTCTCGAGCAGGCCGGAGCGACGGTCCCGCTCATTCGGCGGGCCGCGTGCTCGCGTCCGGGTGATCATCTTCGTCGCTCGCCGTTTTGGCACTCGGCGCGTGGCGGACATGGTGCTTGCGTTGGAGGGTGACGAGGAGCAGGCCTACGCGACGCAGCTGACGCCCGAGACGGCGGCCATTGCAGCCGACGAGCGCGAGCATGCCGCGATCTGGGCCGGGCTCGCGCGTGGCGAGGAGCTCAAAACGCCGGCCCTGCGCGATCTGCGCGAGGAGGCGTGGCACCGCGGCGGCCGATCGGGCACTCTCCGCGCCGCAGTCTTTGGCGCCAACGACGGACTGGTCAGCAACCTATCGCTGGTCATGGGCATTGCCGGAGCGACCGCCGACAACCACCTGATCGTGCTCGCCGGAGTCGCCGGCCTGCTCGCCGGCGCATTCTCGATGGGCGCCGGCGAATACATCAGCATGCAGAGCCAGCGCGAGCTGTTCGAGAACCAGATCTCGATCGAGCGCGAAGAGTTGCGCGTGATGCCGGATATCGAGGAGCAGGAGCTTGCCGACATCTACCGCGCCAAGGGCCTCTCCGAGGAGGACGCGCGCAAGGTCGCGGCGAGTCTCATGGAGGACCCGAAGAAGGCGCTCGACACCAAGGTGCGCGAGGAGCTCGGGCTGGACCCTGACGAGCTGGGCTCGCCGTGGGGCGCGGCGGCGTCCTCGACCTTGGCGTTCTCTGTCGGCGCGATCGTGCCACTCATGCCGTTCCTGCTGACGACCGGGACGCCGGCACTCGTCGGCGCACTGGTGCTTTCGTTCGCGGCACTCTTCGCGATCGGTGCCGCGGTCAGCCTGGTGACCGGTCGCGGCCTGCTCTTCAGCGGCGTGCGCCAGGTCCTGATCGGAGCAGCTGCCGCCGCTGTCACCTTCGGCGTCGGCTCGCTGATAGGCTCCAACATCGCGTGAGTCCCTAGTGGCAACCACCTGATCTCGAGCAGCGATTGCGTGCCGAGGGACTGGACCCGAGCGCGTGGAGCAACAGCCCGGGCGACCGATACGCCAGCCATAGCCACGGCTACGACAAGGTGCTCGTCGCGACCCGTGGCACCATCACCTTCCACCTGACCTCGCTCGGCCGCGACGTCGAGCTGGACACGGGCGAGCGGCTCGACCTGCCTGCCGGCACGCAGCATGCCGCAACCGTGGGGAGTGCCGGTGTGATCTGTCTCGAGGCGCACCTGCCGGCCGGCTCGCTGCCTGCCGAGCCAACCCATAGGCCGGCTGGTTGGTGAGCGGAGGCGCCTAGGGTCTCTCGGAGCTGGCCCGGTCGAGATACTCGACGTGCAGGTCCAGAACCTCGGCGACCAGATCCTCGGGCGCCACCCCGCCGCGCTCGGTGATGGTGCGGCTGATCCACGCAGCCTCTGCCGCGCGCTCCTCGACCGGGATCTCCTCGCCACTGCGGGGCAGCCGGCCGACCGCGAACCAGACCAGCGCTCCGCCAACGGCGAGCCCGAACACGAGCGCCCAGCCGATGTACTGCTCGGTCATCCGATGTCGGGAGTGGTCACGGGCCGAGTATAGGTATGCTGCGCCCGTGTTCCCCGTGATCAACATTACCCCGGGTCCGAACGTCATCCCGGGCGTGCCCATCGGTTGGTACGGCCTGGGCTACGTCATCGGCCTGGCGGTGATGCTGCTTGTCTCCCAACGCGAGGCGGAGCGGCGCGGCATCCACCCATCGCACATCTTCGGCGCGCTGCCGCTGGTCCTGGTTCTCGCGCTGCTCGGCGGTCGGCTTTACCACGTCATCGACCAGTGGGCTGTGTACCAGAACAACCTGCTTTCGATCATCCTGCCGCCATATTCGGGGCTCGGCCTTTACGGCGGCGTAGCCGGTGCCGCGCTGGGCATCATCATCTATGCCCGCTGGAAGGGTCTCCCGCTCCGACTCGGGCTCGACTCGGTCATCGCCGGCACGCTCTTCGCCCAGGGCATCGCCCGCTGGGGCAACTTCTTCAACCAAGAGCTGTACGGCCCGCCGACCGACCTGCCGTGGGGCATCGCCATCGACTGTGCCCACCGCGTCGCGGCGTACCCGTGCTCACTGTTCCCGCTCGAGACGACCGGCTTTCACCCGCTGTTCTTTTACGAGTCGGCGCTCAACATCCTGGGTGGCTTCATCGTCCTGTTCATCTCGCGCCGCTATCTGCACCGCCTCCAACCGGGCGACCTGGCCGCGTTCTGGGCCATCTGGTATGGCTCGACGCGCTTCCTGCTCGAGTTCTTCCGCGAGGGCTGGAACTGGACACTGGGCGGCATCGCGACTGCCCAGATCATCGGCGTCGGGCTGATCGCCTTCGGCGTGGCCTGGATCGCCTGGAACCACCGGCCGGGCACCACGCCCTACCAGTATCCAAGGACGCCACCGGCCGATCCACGAGCTGGCCCGGACCCACGCCCGACCAACGAGGATCCACCGGCCGAACCGGAACCCGAGCCCTCCGACTAGCTTTCGCGCGGCAGTCGCCGAGGCTCCACTCGGAGTGTTGCAGTGACTGCCTATCCGACGTTGGCGACGGTGCCGGCGACCGCAGGTGCCTCGTCGCCGCGCAGATCAACGACGTTGACCGTGGGGATCGGGCGGCTGAAGCCCTTCAGCTGCAGCTCGCCGACGGGCTCGACGCTGACGAGCTCCTCGACCGCGGCGTGGGTACGTGGGTTGATCAGGACCTGACCCGCTTCGGCCGCCGAGCTGAGACGCGAGGCGACGATGACGGCGGTGCCGATCATCCCGTAGTCGTAGCGCCCCTCGAAGCCGATCCGGCCGAGCGTGGCGTAGCCGGTGGCAATGCCGATCCCGAGGCCAAGGTCGTAGCCTAGGCGCGACCAGCGAGCTGCCAGGCGTTCGAACTCAATGCGCATCCCAAGCGCCATGCGCACGGCGCGTGCCGCGTGGTCGGGTTGCAGCACCGGATCGTTGAAGAAGACCATCATTCCGTCGCCAGCGAAGTGCTCGAGCGTGCCGCCGTGGGCGACAATCAAAGAGCCCATTGAGGCGTGGTACTCGCGCAGCACGCCGAGCACTTCCTCTGGCTCGGCCGTGTCGCTGAACGAGGTGAAGCCGCGCAGGTCGGCGAAGACCGCGGTCGCCTCGCGCCTATGGCCGGCGAGGAGCTGCTCGCCCTCCGGGCTGGAGACCAGCGCCGCGACCTGGGGCGACAGGAAACGGCTCAGCTCGGCCTTCTGACGCTCGATCGTGTTGAGCAGCTCAGTCTGCTCCGCCGCGTGGGCCGCCTCGATATCGCGCAGGTGCTTGTCGGCGAGCGCGGCACGTACGCGGGCCGCGAGGATGACCGGGTTGAACGGCTTGGGCAGGAAATCGGCCGCGCCCATCTCGATGCAGCGCGCGACACTGTCGAGCTCGTCGACTCCGGAGATCATGATCACCGGCAGCTGGCGCAACGTCTCGTTTGTCTTGATCGCGGCCAGCGTCTCGTAGCCATCCATCTCGGGCATCATCACGTCGAGCAGCACGACGGCGACCTCGCCACTCGAGGCCTGCAGCTCGGCCAGCGCGGAACGACCGTCCGACTGCCTCGCGCGCACTGATGCCCATCGATGCCAGGTGGCGCACGAGTAGCATCCGATTGACGGCGCTGTCGTCGACGATGAGCGCCACGGACTCTGTCATCCCGCCAATCCGCGCGCCTTCAGCTCGGCAACTGTGGCATCCCAGGCGGCATGTGCCTCGGCCATCTGGTCGTTGAGGCCGTCCGCTCGTCCCTCGCGGCCGGCAAACTCGATCTCGCGACTGATGCTCGAGAGGCGCATCGCCCCGAGCGCTGCGCTGCTCGACTTGAGGGAGTGGGCGGGACGAACGATTGCCGCCGCGTCCGTAGCCGCGCATGCCGCGTCCATTGCCTCGATGTGGGTCGCGCCTTCCTCTATGAAGGTGCGTGCGAGGTCGACCACGAACTCGTCGTCATCGCCGACAGACGCTCTGAGCTCGTCAAGCACCCGTTGGTCAAGGACCGGCGGATCGTCACTCATGATGCGGGCACCTCCGATGGCGTGGGCTGCAACGATGGAGCACGGCCCAGGGCCGCTGCGAGCTCGGACGGCTTGACAGGCTTGCTGACGTAATCGTTCATGCCCGCAGCGAGGCACGCGTCGCGGTCGCCGGCCATCGCGTTCGCGGTCATCGCCACGATGTGCAACTGCCTGTCCGGCCACTGCTTGCGGATACGGCGCGTCGCCTCCAGGCCGTCGAGCTCGGGCATCTGGACATCCATCAGGACGACGTTGTAGTCGGTCGTGCCCAATGCGTTGATCGCCTGCAGCCCGTCGCCCGCGACGTCCGCCTCGTAACCCATGTTCAGCAGCAGTCGCAGCGCCAGCTTCTGGTTCACGGCGTTGTCCTCGGCGAGAAGGATCCGCAGCGGGTGTCGCTTGGCAAACTGACGATCGCTGGCGACCTCGGGTGCACGCTCCAGCCGGATCCGTGGCTCCGCGCCGGCAAGAACCGTCACCAGCGCGTCGTACAGCGCGGACGGCTTGACCGGCTTCGGTAGCAGTGCGTCGACGGCTGCGCCGTGCTCGCGCATCGCGGCCGACGAGACGAGGATCAGCTTGGGTGTCTCTGCTGGACGCGCGACGCGAATGGCATCAGCGAGGGCGACGCCGTCCATGTCGGGCATGAACAGGTCGAGCAGGCAGACATCGAAGCGCTGCTTCGATCGGATCTTCGCCAGCGCCTCCTCCGGTGTTGCCGTCGCGGTGACGCTGATCGACCACCGCTTCAGCTGAGCCGTGAGGATGCGCCGATTGGTGGCGTTGTCATCGACGACGAGCGCCTTGATGCCGCCAAGCTCGATGGGCTGTCGCAGCGGAACCGCCGCCAGCGACGAGGCCGGGGCCATTGGCAGCTTCACTGTCAGGCTGAACGTCGAGCCTTCGCCCGGTACGCCCGAGCTCTGTGCAGCGAGCGACCCGTCCATCGCCTCGGCTAGGCGCCGACTGATCGCCAGGCCAAGACCCGTCCCGCCGTAGCGTCGGGCAATCGACGAATCTGCCTGGCTGAACGACTGGAAAAGACGTCCCATCTGGTCTTCCGGGATGCCGATGCCGGTGTCGCGGACCGTGATGTGAAGCTCGGCCGTCTCGCCAACGGACTCGCTCCGGACCGACACGATCACCTCGCCGCGTTCGGTGAACTTGATGGCATTCGATAGCAGGTTGAGCAGGATCTGGCGCAGCCGACCCAGATCGCCGACGACCGCCGGCGGAAGGTCGCTCTCGACTTCGTAGGCAAGCTCGACACCCTTCGCGGCCGCCGTCGGGGCGATCACGTCGAGTGCGCCTTCGATGCACTCGGAGACGCTGAATGGCTCCGAGACGAGATCGACCTTGCCGGCCTCGATCTTCGAGAAATCGAGGATGTCGTTGATGATCGTCAGCAGAGCGTCGCCGGATGAGCGGATCGTGTCGGCGTAGTCGCGCTGCTCGGCGTTCAGCTTGGTGTCGGCGAGCAGGCCGCTCATGCCGATGATCGCGTTCATCGGCGTTCGGATCTCGTGGCTCATCGCCGCCAGGAAGCGAGCTCTTGGCCTGGTTCGCGGCCTCCGCCGTCTCGCGTGCGTCGCGCAGCTCGGCGAAGAGCTTGGCGTTGTCGATGGCGATGGCGGCCTGCTGCGACAGGCCGACGAGGAAGCTGAGGTCGGACGAAGTGAATGGGCGGTGCTCGGTGCCGGTGCGCCAGACGGCCATCATGCCGTTGACGCCCTCGCGTCCGATCAGCGGCGCCACCATCAGGCGCTCGACGTCGTGGCGCGGCGTGCCGGCGATCTGGATGGCACGTGTATCGGTGCTCACGTCGTTGATCACCTCGGGCCGTGCCTCAGCGGCGAGCGTGCCGATGATCCCCGTTCCGAGCGTGATGCGCATCTGCTTGATCTGTTCGGCGATGTCGCCGGAAGCGGCGGTGGCGCGGAATGTCGTTTGCCCGGCCTCGGGCAGGAACACGGCGCTCGCGGTTCCCTCGAGCAGGGCCTGGGCACGCTCGACGATTCGCTGGAGCAGGTCGTTCAGATCGAGCGTCGCTGAGATCTCGCGGCCCATCTCGGCGAGTGCTGACATCTCCGTAGCCCGGCGTTGTGACTCCCCGTACAGCCGCGCGTTCTGAATTGCTGTGCCGATGCTCGCTGCAATCGTCGTGAGCAGGCGCTCGTCCTGGGCCCCGAACCGCCCCTCTTCCGTACTGCTCTGGACGCTTATGACGCCGATTGCGTCGTCCGCGAACATGATCGGAACACCGAGGTAGGACCGAGCGTGTTTCCCGACTCGCGCCTGCCCCAGGGAATCCCACTGCCATTCCTGGTTGATCAGCAACGGGCCCCGGGCGGCGATGATGCGCGAGGTGAGGCCCTCCCCGAACTGGATGTCCTCAGTGGGGATCAGTACTCCATCCTCGGCGTAGTACGGGAACTGGATCCTCCCGGTCTCACGGTCGAAGAGCGCCATGTAGACGATGTCGGCGTTGAAGACGGCGCCCATCTTCTGAGCCACGAGCTCGATGAGACGATCGAGATCCAACTGCGCGCCGGCTGCTTGCCCGACCTCGTTGATGATCTCCAACTCGGCAGCCCGTTGTCGTGTTTCATCAACGAGCCGCGCATTCTCGAGCGCCACACTCAGACCCGCTGCAAGCGTGTTGAGCAGGCGAACATCTGCATCGCTGAAGGCGAACGTGCGCTCCAAATTCTGAAGCGAGATCCGCCCAAATGGCTTGCCAGCCGTGATCAAGGGCGCGAAAACCATTGATTTCGGCGCCTCACCCTCGATGGCGGTGGATTCACCGGTCCGCGCTATCCAAGCTTCGTAGTCATCGATTACGACAGGCTTTGCTTCGTTGATGGTCTGGCGGGTCAGTACGCCAAACGGGTAGCTCTCACCAGGCAGACGCACGCCGCGCTCAACGGTGTACGGGTAGCGGACGACCTCGTTATCGAAGTCATATAGGCCGATGTCCACCGAATGGGCATCGAAGATCTCCCCGATCCTGTCGCCGACGAGGTCATACATCGACTGCATGTCCAGGTTGGCGGCGAGGCCCTCCTGGACGCTGTTGATGATCGACAGCTCTGCGGCTCGCTCATTGGTTTCGGTAAGCAGCCGCTGCGTTTCGTCGAACAGCCGCGCGTTCTCGAGGGCGACGCTCAGGCTGCCCGCGAGCGTCGCAAGTAGCCTTACCTCGGCTTCGCTGAACGCGTTGTCCCGGGTCAGATTCTGGAGCGAGATCCGCCCGATCGGAATGCCGCCCGCAAACAGAGGCGCAAAGACCATCGACCTGGCCGGCTCACCGACGATGGAGAACGTGAGCCCCGTCTGCGCTTTGAATTCCTCGATGTTGCCGATCACCAGGGGTTTGCCCGTGGTCTTCGCGTGGTCGATAAAGAAATGAGTGTTGCTGGTGAAAGGCGACGGATCGTCGGGCAGCCGTTCACCCTTCTCGATCGTGTACGGGTACTTCGTCAGCTGGGCTTCGTAGTCATAGAGGCCAATGTCCACCGCGTCGGTGTCGAAGATCTCGTTGATCTTCTCGCCCACCAGCTCGTACATCGCGCTCATGTCGAGCTTGGCGGCCAGGCCCTCCTGGACGCTGTTGATGATCGCCAGCTCGGCCGCACGCTCGTTCGTTTCGGCCAGCAGCCGCTGGGTCTCGTCGAACAGCCGCGCGTTCTCGAGCGCCACGCTGAGACTTCCGGCCAGCGTCGTGAGGAGGCGGACGTCGGCTTCGCTGAAGGCGTAGGTTCGGTCGAGGTTCTGTAGCGAGATTGCTCCGATCGTCTTGCCACCACTTACCAGCGGCGCGAGCACGATCGACTTTGACGCCTCCCCCTGGACAACACTGAACGTGCCCGACCCACTTCTGATCCACTCGTCCACGTCATTCACAACAATGGGTCGCTGGTCGGTGACGATCGTGCGGGCATTCACGCCCATCGGCGCCGTCTCGTTCGGATAGCGAACGCCGCGCTCGATCGCGTACTGGTAGTTGGCGACTCCGCGATCGAGATCGAAGGTGGCGATGTCGACCACCTGGGCGTCGAAGATCTCCTGGATCTTGTCGCCAACCAGCTCGTACATGGCGCTCATGTCGAGCTTGGCGGCCAGGCCCTCCTGGACGCTGTTGATGATCGCCAGCTCGGCTGCGCGCTCGTTCGTCTCCGATAGCAGCCGCTGTGTTTCGTCGAACAGGCGCGCGTTCTCGAGCGCCACGCTGAGGCTCGACGCCAAGGTCGTGAGCAGGCGTACATCCGCCTCACTGAACGCGTTAGTGCGATCCAGGTTCTGGAGCGAGATCCGTCCGAAGACGTTGCTGCTCACCATCAGCGGCACGAACACCAGGCTTTTTGGAGCCTCGCCCTGGGTGACCATCGTGGCGATGGTCGGGGCGTCGTGCGCCGCTTCGACGTCGTTGATCACTACCGGTTGGCGTGTCTCGAGTACCCGTTCGCTCACCCCGCCGATAGGCACCGGCTCATCAGGAAATCGAACGCCGCGCTCGATCGCGAACGGGTAAGTGATCACACCCGCTTCCAGGTTGAAAAGGCCGATGTCGACCACTTGAGCGTCGAAGATTTCCTGGATTTTCTCGCCAACGAGCTCGTACATCGATTGCATATCGAGCTTCGCCGCCAGCCCTTCCTGGACGCTGTTGATGATCGCCAGCTCGGCGGCGCGCTCGTTGGTCTCTGCCAGCAGGCGCTGTGTCTCGTCAAAGAGCCGCGCGTTCTCGAGCGCGACGCTCAGGCTGGAAGCGAGAGTGGTCAGCAGGCGCAGGTCGCTGTCGCTGAAGGCTGCTTCCCGGTCCAGGTTCTGCAGCGATATGTTGCCGAATGCCTTGCCCGATGAGATCAGCGGCGCCACTACCAGCGACTTGGCGGGCTCGCCCTGAATGGCCTCCGAGGGCGTGCCGGTCAGGGCCTCCCATTCGGCCATGTTGTTGAAGAGCCGCGCCTGGGGATTCTCGACCTGGGCATATGTCCGAGCGCTCATCGGCGTGGGCTCATCCGGGTAGCGAACCCCACGCTCGATTGCGTAGGGGTAGCGAACGAGTCCTGCGTCGAGATCGAACAGGGCGATGTCCACGACCTGCGCGTCGAATATCTCGTGGATCTTGTCACCGACCAGCTCGTACATGGCCTGCATGTCGAGCTTGGCAGCCAGTCCCTCCTGGACGCTGTTGATGATCGCCAGCTCGGCCGCCCGCTCGTTCGTCTCAGCCAGCAGTCGTTGCGTCTCGTCGAAGAGCCGCGCGTTTTCGAGCGCGACGCTGAGACTCGATGCCAGCGTGGTGAGGAGGCGGACATCCGCGTCGCTGAAGGCATTGACGCGGTCAATGTTCTGGATTGAGATCCGCCCGAAGACCGAGTCCCCGATGATGAGTGGTGCGAAGAGGGCCGACTTGGTCGGATCGCCGACGATGAGTGGCTTCACGCCTTTCTCGCGCGCCCAAGCCTCGATGTCGTTGACGAGCAAAGGTGCGCGCGTCTCCGCCACAACGCGTCCCATCGGTCCCATTTGATGAACACCTTCGTCCGCTACCCGAACGCCGCGCTCGATGCTGTACGGGAAACGGACCAATCCCTCTTCAAGGTTGTAGAGCCCGATGTCCACGGCCTGGGCGTCGAAGATCTCCTGGATCTTGTCGCCGACCAGCTCGTACATGGCCTGCATATCGAGCTTGGCTGCCAGTCCCTCCTGGACGCTGTTGATGATCGCCAGCTCGGCCGCTCGCTCATTCGTCTCGGTGAGCAGGTGCTTCGTCTCGTCGAACAGCCGCGCATTCTCCAGCGCCACCCCCAGGTTCGCGGCGATCGTTGACAGGAGCCTTTCGTCGGACTCGCTGAACGCGTTCTTGGGCGTCCTTTCGAGACCGATTACCCCCAGCACACGATCGCCGGCAAGGACTGGCACACCCAGCCAGGAATTGTTGAGATCTCCACCCGGTCCAAATACGACGGCTTCGAGCTCGGTTGCGTCAGCTGCACTGCCGATACGAAGGGGCCGCCTCGTGTTGATGACGATGGCGCTGAGGCCGCTGAGCGGCTTGTCCTCCTCCTGGACGCGCGCTCCGCCGTCAATCGCGTATGGCAGGCTGATGGTCTGGGACTGTGAATCGTAGAGAGCGATGATCGCCGTCTCGACGTCGAAAATCCCGCGGATGCGCTCGCCGACTGCGTCGATGATTCCCTGGAAGTCGAGCTGCTTGGCCAGCGACTCGCCGATCTCGTTGATGACCGCCAGCTCGGCGTTGCGCTGTTCCGTCTCGGCGAGTAGACCCTTGGTCTCGTCGAACAGCCGCGCGTTCTCGAGCGCCACGCCCATGCTCGATGCGATCGTGGAAACGAGGCGCTCGTCGGCTTCGCTGTACTTGTCCGACTCGTGGTCGCCTAGGACCACGACGCCGATCGCTTCGCGACCGGCCATGATCGGCACGCCTAGCCATGACTGGGTGACGGTTTCCGGCGTATCTACATCGGAGTACGTTCCAATCAAGCCACCCTGTTTTATTTGTTCGTCCAGGGTGCCAAATCGGTATGGACGCCGCTCCTTGATGACGAGGGATGTCACGCCCTCGCCGAAGGCGATCGGGTCGCCGTGGACCCTCCGTCCGTCGTCGGTCTCGTACGGAAACCTGATCAGGTCTGCCTTCCGGTCGTACAGCGCGATGTAGAAATCGGGCGACTGGAACATTTCAACTAGACGATTGCCAACCAGATCGACGATGGCGTCGAAGTCGAGCTGCTCCGACAACGCCGCGCCGATCTCGTTGATGATCGACAGCTCGGACGCCCGCTGTTCGGTCTCGCCCAGCAGGTGCCTGGTCTCGTCGAACAGCCGCGCGTTCTCGAGCGCCACGCCCATGCTCGATGCGATGGTCGCCAGGAGCCGCTCATCGGAGTCGCTGAAGGCATCCGCCGGCAGGCGCTCCAGGGAGATCACGCCGAGGGTTCGGTCGCCGGCGAACACCGGCACGCCGAGCCAAGAGTTCGAGTCGTTCGTGCCGATGATCGTGGCCCCCAGCCGCTCGAAGTCATCGGCTGACTTGAGGCGGAGCGGAGCGCGAGATTCAATGACGATCTTGGTTAATCCGCTGAGCGGTAGCGGCGGTGGATGGATGCGGTCGCCGCTATCTATCGCGTAACCGAAGGTGACAATCTGTGTCGACGGCTCGTAGAGCATGATCAACTCGGTGCGTACGTGGAAGATCCCGCGGATGCGCTCGCCAACGGCGTCGATGATTCCCTGGAAGTCGAGCTGCTTGGCCAGCGCCTCACCGATCTCGTTGATGACCGCGAGCTCTGCGTTGCGCTGCTCCGTTTCGGCCAGAAGGCGGCGCGTTTCCTCGAACAACCGCGCGTTTTCGAGCGCGACACCGAGATTGGAGGCGATCGTGGCAACCAATCGCTCGTCGGACTCGGTGAATTTATTGGGGATCGCGTTACTCATGCACACGACACCGGTCGCTTCCCGTCCGGCCATGATCGGCACGCCCAGCCAGGAATTGTCGAGGTCCTCGTTCAGGTCGTCTTCGGTGTACACCGGGAGGAAGCCACCCCGCTCCGTCTGCTCCTGGACGGTCCCCAGGCGGAGCGGCTTCTTGTTGATGATCACCTGTGACGTGAGGCCGAGACCGAACTCGAACGGCTGCGAATGGGCCCGCCGACCGTCGACGAGCTCATAAGCATTACTGATCGTGTTAGCCGCCCGGTCATACAAGGCAATGCGGAAATTCTCTGTTCGGAACATCGCGACGAGGCGATCCCCGACCAGGTCGACGATTGCCTGAAAGTCGAGCTGCTCGGCCAAGGCCGACCCGATCTCGTTGATGATCGACAGCTCGGACGCGCGCTGCTCCGTCTCCCCGAGCAGGCTCTTCGTTTCGGCGAACAGCCGCGCATTCTCGAGCGCGACACCCATGCTCGCGGCGATCGTCGATACAACCTGCTCATCACGTTCCGTGAACGAGTTCGGAGCCAGCTTCGAGACCGCGAGCACGCCGATGTTGCGGTCGCCACTTGGGATGGCGACGCCGAGGTACGACTGCTGAGTCTCGGCGTCTAGATCACCAGCCAACTGTCCACCGAAAGCTTGGGCTTCCGCGAATGAACGCAAGTCGAAGCGGCGCGCCCGTCCGGAGCACATGGGATGTCAGCCCGACTCCGATAGGAACTGGCGCAATGTCGGGCTGGCGCTTGCCGTTCTCCAACCAGTACGGGAAGCTGATCGTCTGGCCCGCTTCGTCGAGGATGGCGATGCTCAGATCGCGCGAACGGAGGACCTCGCCGACCTTGTCACCGACGGCTTCGACGATCCCTTCGAAGTCGAGCTGCCTGGCCAGCGCCTCACCGATCTCGTTGACGACCGCCAGCTCCGCAGCGCGCTGCTCGGTCTCGGTGAGCAGTCGCCTCGTTTCGCCAAAAAGGCGCGCGTTCTCGAGCGCGACGCCCATGCTCGATGCAATCGTCGACAGCAGTTGCTCGTCTGCGCCACTGAATGCGCTGGCCTCGATTTTGGACACCGATAGAACGCCGATAACTCGGTCGCCTACTGGGATGGGGACACCGATGTATGAGTTATGAATTTCCCCGTGCCACACGACGCCGAGCGTCTCCGCCTCGACGGCTGTGGCGATGCGGAGCGGACGACGGCCCGTCAACACCTGTGATGTCACGCCTTCCCCAAGCGAGATTGGTGGTACATCCGCGTCGCGGACACCGTTCTCGATCCAGTACGGGAAGGAAATCTCGCTGGCGCTCTCGTTGAGGATCGCGATCGACAGGTCGCGCGATCCAAAAACTTCGCCGACTTTGACACCGACCGCCTCGATGATGCCCTGGAAGTCGAGCTGCTTCGCGAGCGCCTCGCCGATCTCGTTGACTACCGCCAACTCAGCGGCGCGCTGCTCGGTCTCGGCCAGGAGACGCTTCGAGTCGTCGAAAAGGCGAGCGTTTGCGAGCGCGATACCGGCGCTTGCGGCGAGCGTCGAGACGAGTCGCATGTCGTCGTCGTCGAATGCGTTGGGAACGGTGCTCTCCAGAGCGACCACGCCGACCAGCTCGTCGCCGGCCATCATCGGCACGCCCAACCACGACTCGGTCGTGGGTCCACCGATGATCACCGCACCGGCCTGTTGGGCCTCCGAGGCCGTCGTCGTGACCAGCGGTCGGCGCGTTCTGATGACCGTCGCAGTCAGGCCGGACTCGGCGGGCAGCGGGTCCGTGTGGACGCGCTCGCCAGCAGTCGATTCATAAGCGAACGTGATCATGTTCGTGGCGGCGTCGTAGAGAGCCACCATGAGGTCGGCGTCCGGGAAGGTCGCGTCCAGCTTCTCGCCGACAACCTCAGCGACTGCCGACAGGTCGAGACGCTTGGCGAGGGCCTGGCCGGCCTCTTCGAGGACCGCGAGTTTCGCCCTCAGCGCGTCCGCTTGGCGCTCGAGATCGTGTGCCGATTTCTGGAACTGTGCTCGTCATGCCCTCGCCGTTGATCCCTCAGGCGAACCTCGCCTTGGCGGAGCATATCGAGGAAACCGCCAAGGCGGTTGGACCGGCCGCGCCCGAGCCTATACTCGGCCGCGATGGAGTACGCGGAGTCGATCCTCGATCTGATCGGCAATACGCCACTCGTCCGACTCTCGCGCGTGACCCGCGATCTGGGGCCGCTCGACGGCCAGCCACAGATCCTGGCCAAGCTCGAACTTCTCAACCCCGGCGGTTCGGTTAAGGATCGAATTCGGGCTGCCGATGATCGAGGCGGCGGAGCGAGACGGGCTACTCAAGCCGGGCGGCACGATCATCGAGCCCACGTCCGGCAACACCGGCCACGGACTGGCGATCGCGGCCGCGCTGAAGGGCTACCGCTGCGTCTTCGTCATGGCCGACAAGCAGTCACCCGAGAAACAGGCACTCCTGCGCGCGTACGGCGCAGAGGTCGTCCTCTGTCCGACCAACGTAGATCCCGAATCACCCGAGTCGTACTACTCGGTCGCGCGCCGGCTGGCACGCGACATTCCGGGCGCCTTCCAGCCCGACCAGTACTGGAACCAGAACAATCCCGAGTCGCATTTCCGCACTACCGGCCCGGAGATCTGGCACCAGACCGAGGGCCGGATCAGCCACCTGGTGGTCGCCAGCGGGACGGGCGGCACGATCACCGGCATGGGTCGCTATCTGAAGAGCCAGAACCCACAGGTGGTCGTCGTCGGTGCCGACCCTGAAGGCAGCGTCCTGTCGGGCGACAAGGCGCGGCCTTACCTGACCGAGGGAATTGGCGAGGACTTCTTTCCCGGCACGTACGACCCGACTGTCGTCGATCGCTGGGTACGCGTCTCGGACCGTGACGCATTCGCGGCCGCGCGGCGCATCACCAAGGAGGAGGGCATCCTCGCCGGCGAGTCGTGTGGCACGGCGCTGGTCGCCACGCTCACCGTTGCCCGGGATCTCATCGCCGCCGGCGAGGGCAGCGGCAAGGTGATCGTGGTCGTCTTCCCCGACGGCGGCCGCAACTACCTGTCCAAGCTCTACAACGACGAATGGATGCGCGTGAACGGCCTGCTCGGCTCGCCGGCGCCGCGCGTCCGCATCGCCGACGTGCTGCGCAACGGCCACCAGGCGGCCGACCTGCCCGACGTGATCCTGGCGCGCACGACCGATTCGGTCGCCGACGCCATCGCCACGCTCGAGCGCTTCGGCATCAGCCAGATGCCCGTCACCGAGCGCGACGACCAGCGGATCGAAGGGATCGTCGGCTCGATCAACGAGAAGGGCCTGCTCGAACGCGTCTACCGCCAGCCTGAGATCGTGGAGCGGACCGTGGGCGAGGTGATGGATCGGCCGTTGCCGACGATCGCGGCCGACGCGTCGGTCGACGACGCCTTTGAGCTGCTGTCCGAGGGCGCGCCCGCGCTGGTGGCCGTTGCCGGCGATCAGCCGGCCGGCGTCGTCACCAAGCTTGACCTCTTGGAGCATCTGGCTCACCGAGCCCGCCCGCGTGACTGAGTCCTCGATCCACCCCGAGCCGATCATCACCCCTCGGCTGGCACTCGTCTCGATGTCGGTGCCGTTCATGGAGGCACTACAGGCCCACGACTACGACCGTGCCTCGGCAGAGATCGGCGCACAGGTTCCGCCGTGGATGGCCGACGCGCTCGACAGCTTCCTCAACTACCGGCTCGCCCAGCTGGCCGAGGACGCCACCATTCGAGAATGGCTCGGCCGGGCGATGGTTCTGGTGGACGAGTCGGGACGGCGGCGCGTGGTCGGATCGGTCGGCTTCCATGGTCCGCCGGATGAGCAGGGGCGACTGGAGGTTGGCTACAGCGTCGATCCGCCGTACCGTCGGCAGGGCTATGCGAGTGAGGCGGTGCGGGCGATGTTCGACTGGGCCCACTCGGCGCACGGCATAAATACGTTCATAGCCTCGATATCGCCCGGCAACGAGCCGTCGCTACGCTTGACCTCGCAGTTCGGCTTCGTCCAGGTGGGCGAGCAGATGGACGAGATCGATGGACTGGAATACGTCTTCGAGACTCGCTGGCCGCCGGGCGCCACGTCCGACTAACCGGGACTAGAGCCAGGGGAGCGGCAGGGTCACCGGTACGACGACGTTGATCAGCAGGCCCAAGGTCAGCAGCCCGCCGGCCAGTCGGACGTGGCGGAAGGCGAAGCCAACGAACCACAGCGGCCAGCCGCGAGCCGGATACCAGGCCGGCGGCTCCTCGGGCTTGGGCTCGTTATAGAAGCGCAGCGTCCGGATCAGCTCGGGGATCGCCAGCACCGCAAGCAGCACCCACGGACCGACCCAGCCGGCCAGCACGGCGAACAGCACGAGCGGGTAGAACGCGATCATCATCGCCTGGTTGACGCGGCGCGCGAGGTGCTCGCCCAGGATCACCGGCAGAGTTCGAATTCCGAGCGCGCTGTCGGGCACGATCTTGTCGATGTGCTTGCCGAACAGGACGCTGGTCACGAGCAGGGCGTAGGGGATCGAGAAGATGAGCACCCAGACCGGAATCGTGTTGGTGGCGACGAGGTAGATGCCGCCGATCATCAGCGGCCCCCAGGTCAGGAAGACGTCGACCTCGCCGAGGCCGTGCCGCTTTAGATTGAACGGCGGCGCGACGTAGAACACGGACAGGAACAGGCCTGCAAGGGCGAAGGCGATGACCAGCGGTCCGTGCCAGTATGCGAGCAGCAGCATGATCAGGCCGTCTATCACGGTCAGGCCGATGATCGCGTTGCGCAGAGTGGACTTGGTGACCCAGCCAGAGAGCACCGGGTGCGGCGCATAAAGGTTGCGCACGTAGCCCTCGGTGTCGACGCCGCCGGTCATGTCGAAGTAGTCGTTGATCAGGTTGTTGGCGGCGTGAGCGAGCACGAGTCCGACGATTGCCAGCACCACGGACAGCCAGGCGACGTTTGCGGGGCCCACGAACTGGGCCGCCAGCAGGGCGCCGATCGTGCCTGACCAGACGGTCATCGGGAACACAGCCGCGCGCGTCATGACGAGCCACTTGCCGACGGTGTCGAGTGGCAGCGTCGCCGGCGGATTGGCCGTCTGCATGATTTCCGACCAGGCGCGTAATCGGTCGCGCAGGGTCATCGGTTGGTCGGCTGTCGTGGTCGGTGTCGGAGTCGTCGCGGTGGCCATGTCGAAAAGTCTACCACGCCAAGTAACTAGTTTCTAGGGAGCAGGCTTGACCTGCGCTTCGGCTTCGGCGCGAGTGCGTCGGTGGTTTATCCAGTCGGTGATCGTCCGGCGCTTCACGTTGACCAGCGCGATACCGCCGATGACCAGCGCGGTGCCCAGGATGATGCCCGGGCCGATCTGTTCGCCGAGCACGATCCAGCCGAGGGCGATGCCCCAGATGGGAAGCAGGTAGGCCACGAGGCTGGTTCGAGTTGGGCCCCACTGCCCGAGCAGCCGATAGAACAGCAGGTAGGCCATTCCCGATCCGAGCAGTCCCAGCCAGATGACCGAGAACCAGCCCTCGGGCGGGATGCCAGCCAGGTGGCCGATCGGATTCTCGAACAGGAACGCGCCGACGCCGGCGATGATCATCGCGAAGGTGACCTGGAAGAGAGCCGGGATCATCGGTCGCAGGCCGTGCACGAAGCGGCGGGCATAGACGCCGCCCAGCGCATAAGACAGCGCGGCGGCGAGAAGGATCAGCTGCGGCGTCAGGTCCGTCTGGCCGATCGTCGCCGGATCGAAGCCGACCAGGATCGCCACGCCGACCAGCCCCACCAGCACGCCGACGACCTTGTTCGGCGTTATGCGCTCGTGGAGCACCACCGCCGCGATCGGGATCACGAAGAGCGGCACAGGTGCGGTAAGGATCGCCGCCAGCGCCGAGTCGACCGACTGCTCGGCGACCGTGATCAGCACGAAGGGGAGCGACACGCTGAGGATGCCGAGGACGATGAAATGCCCGTACATCTTGGGGTCGCGAGGCAGTCGCTCTTTGGCGACGAAGACGACCGCAGCCAGGAGGAGCGCGCCGATGAGCAGCCGCAGCGTTACCAGCGTGAACGGGGCAAGTCCGGCGTCGACGCCGATCTTGATGAACAGGTAGCTGCTGCCCCAGAAGAAGCCAAGCAGAACGAAGAGCAGCCAGTCGGCTCGGGTGCTCGATGTGGCGCTCGTCAGTGGGGCCGAGCTCGTTGCGGGGTTCACGGACATCTAACCCGGCCAGTCTGGCACCGGTTGCGGATTGCCGCGTAAGCAGCTGATAAGTCCCTGTGATCACGCTGTGGCACGTGACTGACCAGCGTGTTGGCGCCGCGTTCCGCGCCGTCCGCATCCGACGCAACCTGCGCCAGCTCGACGTCGCAGACTCGCGCCGGCGTGTCCCGGTCGCTCGTGTCCTCTGATCGAGCGCGGCCACGTCGGGACGCTCACGCTCGACAGCCTCCGTCGCGTTGGCGCCGTGCTCGACATTCAGATCGACGTCATCGCGCGCTGGCGCGGCGGCGAGCTCGACCGGGTGCTCAACTCGCGCCACGCAGACTTACAGATGCCGTCGCGTCGATGGCTCGTCACGTGCGGCTGGGACGGTGTGCCGGAAGTTTCATTTCGCTTACTACGGCGAGCGCGGCGTTATTGATCTGCTTGCCTGGCACGCCGCGACCCGGACATTGCTGGTCATCGAGATCAAGACTGAGATCGTGGACTTGCCAGGAACTGATCGGCGTGATGGATCGCAAGACTCGGCTGGCGTCCTACGCATCGCGCGCGAGCGCGGCTGGATCCATCGCGTCGTTGCGACTGGCTCGTCGTCGCCGACAGGCCGACCAACCGGCGTCGAGTCGCTGCCCATTCGCGTCGTTGCTTCGTGCCGCGTTTCCGCAGTCGACGGCGTGGAGATGCGGCGTTGGCTGCGCCGTCCTGCGGCCCGATGGCCGGCATCTCATTCTTCTACGCAATGACTGGCCCGGAGTAACGCTAAGCAACGATCCACGGCTCGCAAAGCGCGTCCGCTCGGCCGACATCACGCACAGCGCGAGCGTGAATGAGCCTGCCAGCGGCCCTGCTCGGCAGCCCATTGCGACTCGGGTCGTTGCACTACCGTTGCGTCGGCTGTCGATTTCGGAATCTGCGTAGGGCGCTGGCCGGCAGCGGTGACTCGAAACGCCGACTGAAACCTGGCTGGGCGGTGAGGTTGACCGACTGACGGTGGTGGTCGGGCGTACAATCCGCAGTCGACGAACTGCGAAAGCCGACTCCGCCTCTGCGGCCTACCGCCAGAGACCGTGACGCGCGGCCGGTCCGCCAGATGTTGAGCGCGTGCACACGACACGCACTCCACTGAGCAAGGAGTACCGGCGAGTGGCGACGACTCTCGAGAAAGCGGCGCACCGTGCGGCGAGCGACATGCCGCTCCTCGGCAAGCAGCGCCACGCGAATCTGTCCCCGGCAGAGCTGTATGAGCACGCGGTTCGGCGCGAAGAGGGATTTCTGGCCGCACAGGGACCGCTGGTCGTGCGCACCGGTGAGCACACCGGCCGCTCGCCCAAGGACAAGTACATCGTCGACGAGGCTGATGCGCACGAGGGTGTCTGGTGGGGCGGCTTCAACCAGCCGATCAGCGAGGAGCTGTACGCCAACCTGCGCCAGCGCTTCATGGATCACATGAACGAGCGAGAGGTGTTCGTCCAGGACTGTTTCGTCGGGGCTGACCCGCGCTATCGACGCTCGGTCCGTGCCTACACCGAGACGGCATGGGCGAGCATCTTCTGCGACAACCTCTTCATTCGGCCCAAGCCGAAGGATCTCGTCGACTTCGTGCCGAACTTCACGATCATCGACGCGCCCAGCTTCCGTGCCGATCCCGAGCGCGACGGCACGCGCAGTGAGACGGTCGTTCTCGTCCACCTCGCCAAGCAGGAAATCCTGATCGGCGGCACTCAGTACGCGGGCGAGATGAAGAAGGGCGCGTTCGGGATCATGAACTACCGCCTGCCGGCGGAGAGCGTGCTGCCGATGCACTCATCGGCCAACGTCGGCTCGAATGGCGACGTGGCGATCTTCTTCGGCCTGTCGGGCACGGGCAAGACGACACTCAGCGCCGACCCAGAGCGCATCCTGATCGGCGACGACGAGCACGGATGGTCAGACGATGGCGTGTTCAACTTCGAGGGTGGCTGCTACGCCAAGACCATCCGCCTGAGCCACATCTACGAGCCGGACATCTACTCGACCACTCGCCGCTTCGGAACCATTCTGGAGAACGTGGCGATCGACCCGGCCACGAGGGAGCTCGACCTCGACTCGGAGGAGTTCACCGAGAACACGCGCGGCGCTTTTCCGCTCGACTTCATCAGCAATTCCTCAGACAAGGGAATCGCCGGCCACCCGTCCACGATCATCTTCCTCACCGCCGACGCGTTCGGCGTCCTGCCGCCCATCGCCAGGCTGAGTCGCGAACAGGCGATGTACCACTTCATCAGCGGCTACACGGCCAAGCTGGCCGGCACCGAGGTTGGCGTCAAGGAGCCCAGCGCGACCTTCTCGACCTGCTTCGGGGCGCCGTTCATGCCCCGCCACCCGAACGTCTACGCCCAGATGCTGGGCGAGCGGATGGATCGCTTCGACGTACCGGTCTGGCTCGTCAACACCGGCTGGACCGGCGGTCCGTATGGCACGGGGGAGCGAATGAACATCACCTGGACGCGACAGATGGTCCGCGCCGCCATCGGCGGCAAGCTCAACGACGTCCCCACGCGGACCGATCCGATCTTCGGCATCGAAGTTCCGACCGCCTGCCCGGATGTGCCCACCGAGGTCCTCTGGCCGCGCGACACGTGGGCTGACAAGGACGCGTACGACATCAAGGCACGCAGCGTGGCGCAGATGTTCATCGACAACTTTCGCCAGTTCGAGGCCGGAGTCACCGACGCTGTTCGAGGCGCCGGGCCCAAAACCGACTGACGCCGACCGGCACGCAGCCTGAGCACAAATTCGGGCGCGGACACATTCTTCGATAGGCTTCAGCGATATGGCTGAAGCTGCATGGCGACTCCGATTCCGGGCATCGCGCACGACTCTCCCCGACTGGGCCGATGACGCGCCCGACCGGCTGCTCTACGGGTCCAATCACCCCGGCAAATGGGAGCTCTTCGCATGGGACAGGGCCTCCGACGAACACCGCCAGGTGACCGATCGCAAGGAGGGCACGACCCAGGGCGCGCTCGATCCAGCCGGCGAACGGATCTGGTGGTTCGACGACACCGACGGCGACGAGCTCGGCCGCTGGATGGTCGCTCCCTTTGGCGGCGGGGAGTCCCGTGACGCGTCGCCGGAGCTGGGTCGTGCCTATGGCGCCGGTCTGAGCGTCGGTCGCTCGCTGGCCGTGATTGGTCAGGCGATCGAGTCGGGGAGCTCCATCCACGTTGTGCGAGACGGCGCGTCGCCGCTGCAGATCTATTCGCATGCCGAGGCGGCGTGGCTCGGCGGGCTTTCCCACGACGAGAGCCTGATCTGCATCCATCATTCGGAGCACGGCGACTCGCGTCATCCCGAGCTGCGCGTGTTGGACGCGGATGGGCAGCTGGTCGGCGAGTTGTCGGACGGGCCCGGTCTGGGTCTTCACTCGGCTGGGTTCCCGCTCGTCGCGGGCGACGATCGGGTGCTGGTGCTGCATGAGCGCGACAACCTGAAGCGGCCGTTGATCTGGTGGCCACGCTCCGGCGAGACGCGCACGTTGACAGTCGACCTATCGGGTGACGTCGAGGCGTCCTGGTATCCGGATGGCACGGCCATCCTGCTGACCCACGAACATGCCGGCCGATCCGGCCTCTTCCGACTGGAAGTCGATCCGGAGCGCCTGGTCGAGCTGCCGACCCAGCCCGGGACCATCTCCGATGCCGCCGCGCGGCCGAATGGCGAGGTCTGGTACCAGTGGAGCGACTCGTCAACGCCGCCGGAGATCCGCTCGATCTCGGCCGATGGACGTGGCGCGGCGGATGCCGTGCTGCTGCCGCCCGGCGATCCGGCGCCGGCCGGAGTTCGGTACCGCGACTTGTGGGAGGGAAGCGTCCACGCCCTTGTGGCCGAGCCAGAGTCCGGGCGACCGCACCCGACGATCTTCGTCATACATGGTGGCCCGGAATGGCACGATCGCGACACCTTCTCGCCGCCGGTGCAGGCGCTGGTCGACCACGGCCTTGCCGTCGTGCTCGTCAACTACCGCGGCAGCACCGGCTACGGCAGGGAGTGGCGTGACGCCTTGACCGGCAACCCGGGCCTGACTGAGCTCGAGGACCTTGCCGCGGTGCGCAAGCGCGTGCTGGCCGATGGCATCGCCGATCCCGATCGGATGGTCATCAGCGGGGCTTCGTGGGGTGGTTACCTGACGCTGCTCGGTTTGGGCGTGCAGCCGGATGACTGGTCGCTCGGTGTGGCGGCTGTTCCCATCGCCGACTACGTGGCGTCCTACGAGGACGAAATGGACCCGATCAAGGCCTACGATCGGGCGCTGTTCGGCGCGTCACCGGAGGAGGACCGCGAGGTTTACGACAAGCGCTCGCCGCTGACCTACGTCGACAACGTCCGCGTGCCGGTCTTCATCCTTGCCGGCGAGAACGACCCGCGCTGCCCGATCCGCCAGATCGACAACTACCTCGAGCGCCTCGATGCACTGGGCAAGCCGCACGAGGTGATGCGTTACGACGCCGGACACGGGTCGCAGCGAACGGATGAGCGCATCCGCCAGACGGAGGCCGAGATCGACTTCGTCGCCAGACACCTGGGCACGACGCCCCCGCTCTAACGGGACGTTCAGACACAAAAAAAGCGGACGGACTCCGGAGGGAGCCCGCCCGCTGCTTGGTTCAGGCTGGCAGCAGCCCAGACGCTTACGGAGTCGCGAAACCCGGCGAGTACTCGCAGACCGGGAAGCTGCCCTTGACGGACGTTTCCTTCACCAGGTTGATCCAGAAGCCGGTGTCGGGATCCTTGTAGCCGACCTTCATCTCGGTGAACGGCTTGACCCAGTGCTGCCACGTGGTGTACGTGCTGCCCGCTGGAACGATCCTGGTGACCACGTGCATACCCAGGTTGTTGATCCACCGGAACTTGAACTTGATCGCAACCGTGCTGCCGGTGTTATCAAAGATCGCGTAGTAGGCGGGATCGGCGCAGGGACCCAGGATGTCGGCGGCCGGGTCAATGACATCGTCCTCGACAGTCTCGCCGACGCAGCCGTGGCTGATCGTGAGGATCCACGAGCCGTTGCCGGTATCCGCGACCACGAAGTTGGTGTGCGCGTCAGTGATCGTCGCCGGGTCGAAACCGGGGGTGATGAAGTGATGGCCGTCGCTGCTCGTGTAGCTGTTGCCATCGATTGTCAGCGTCACGGGCGCGGAATCGCTCGTGTTGCCGCCGTCCGTGCTGAAGATCCAGTGAAGGTAGTTGTCTGCCGTCGCGCCCGGGGGCGGAGTCTCACCTGCGAAGTCGGCATTTGCGCCGCACTTCTCCTCGTCGACCTCGCCGTTGGACGTGCCCTGTCCGGTCCAGTTCAGTCGGACGGTATCTTCCTGTACCTGTCCGGGCGAGTCCACACTGGTGGCAGCGAGTGCGGCGCCGGCGCCCATCGCGGCGAGCATGACGGCGGTCGCAACTGCAAGGCCGACGGCCCGGAAGCCGCGGCCACTGCGCTTGCTGGCCGCGGGACTGGCCAGAGCGCTGGCTACTGGCTGTGGCTGGACCGGCTCGGACGCACGCGTCGCAACCGGAGTCTTGGCTCGGCTGGTCGTCATCAACCGCACCACGCTGAACAGGGCGACCAGTGCCGCCAAAAGTACCCAGGTCGACGTTATCGACTTCATGGTTTTGTGAACCCCCTTCTTCTACCGCCGTTTCGGCGGTCTTCCCCTTGTGTGACTGGAAATCAGGCGCCGAATTGCCTTGGAAGCAGGACGCCCGGACGCGGACGGTAGCACTAAAGGACCAGGACTTGAATACGGTTTCGGGTAGGTACTAAAGACAGCGGTGCAACGTCGCAACGCGGCGTAGCCACGATGCGCCGTCAGTCTGTGGCGAGGGGTACGGACGGGTGATGTGTGGTGACCTGACGCTCGTGGCTTGCTCTGTCTCTTGTCAGTTGACATCGGACGGAGGCATTCATTCATGGCCGTCGCATTCAAGCGGGGACGGGGCGCAATCGTTCTGCTGGCGCTCGCCGCGATCATTGCGCTGCCGTTTTCGAGCGCAGCCAGCGACGCAACGCGAAACAACCGCGCCACTCTGGACGGCCAGCTGGCGCTGATGCATGCGGACGACTTCGCCGGTGGCCGGTCTGTCGACGTGCACGCCGTGCTCACCGATGACGGGAAGTACGTGGAGACAGACGTGTCCCGTCTTCGCGGCGTCGACCGACTGATCGGCAAGCGAGTTCAGTTGGCCGGCGAGGCCGCCGGTTCAGAGTTCGTCGCCACCGCAGAGATCGGGTCGCCCGACACGAGCACAACGGCCGAGGCAACAGCCACCACGGCGACGGCGACGAACACGCGTCGGACGGCGGTGATCCTGTTCAACTTCACCAACGACACGTCGCAGCCGTGGACACGTGTCGTCCGTATCCAGCACCGTCTTCGGACCTTCGGCATCAGTCGCCGCCTACTATCGAGAGGTCTCGTACGAGTCCACGGCGATTGACGGCACGGTGTTCGGCTGGCTGACCGTTCCGTACGACAACACCGGATGTCGTTATGGCGACTGGGCCCGGGAAGCGCTCAGCGCCTCGGGCGTCGATCCAGCTCAGTTCTCGCACGTCGTCTATGCATTCCCGCGCACTACTGGCTGCACGTGGGCTGGGCTTTCAACGGTCGGCGGCAAATTCGCCTGGATCAACGGCTTCATGACTGTGCGAACCGTGGGCCATGAGATGGCGCACATGCTCGGCGTCCACCATGCCAGCGCGCTCAACTGCACCAACAATGGCGCCCGCGTCACCTTCTCGTCGAATTGCACGAGATCCGAGTACGGCGACCCGTTCTCGATCATGGGCGCCGGTACCCGACATCTCCATCACTGGCAGCGCGCTCAGATTGGATGGCTGCCGGAGATGCAGACGATCACCTCGACCGGCTACTACTCCGTCGCACCTTCTGAGCGGACTTCGCAGCCGCGCCTGGTCCGAGTTGCGCGTGGCGACGGCAACTATCTGTACTTCGAGTTCCGCCAGCCCTTCGGCGTCTACGACACATTTGCTGCTACGGCTGGCGCCGTCACCGGCGTCACGGTCCGCGTCGCCCCTGACAAGCCCATCCGCGTGCAGTCGCTGTTGCTGGACATGACACCGTCCACGGTGAGCTTCGAGGACGCCCCGCTCGGAGTCGGTAGGTCGTTCACCGATCCGTTCTCCGGCGTGAACGTCACGACGACGGCGGTGTCATCGACCAGCGCGACAATCAGAATCCGATTTGCCGGCGATGTCGCTCCCACGCCGACCCCGACGCCGACGCCGCCAACGCCGACGCCCTCGCCAACCCCGACGCCCTCGCCAACCCAGACGCCGAGTCCGACGCCAAGCCCCACAGCTACGGCATCACCCAGCCCGTCGCCGACTGCTATGCCCAGCCCGTCGCCGATGATCGAGCCTGCCGCCGCCCTGACCAAGCCCGTGTTGCTCACGGCCACCCTGGTTTCAGGTCGGGACGTAAAGGTCAAGTGGGGTGCCGCTTCTGGTCCTGTTGCTGGCTACCGCATCTATCGTGAGGGAGTGCGGATCGGCACGACGACATCCCTGCGCTTCATCGACCGTGTGCCGAGGCGCATCAGCCACCCGACCTACTTCGTTCGAGCGTTCGACCAGTGGGGCAACCTCGGTCCGCGATCGCGGTACTTCACGATCGTGATTTCGGGAACCTAGCCGAGCGGCCCTACAACCGGCCCCAACGTGAAGGGCCGCAAACTAGAAGAGGGCCGGGGTTTCTGCCCGGCCCTCCATGCTGCTCGTGGTCCTAGCACTTCACGCTGTAGATGGTCTCGGCCGCGACGACCGATCCCCCTTCGATGGCCTTCAGCCGAAGCTTGATGCGATGCCACTGGCCGTCGGGCGGATTCCAGTAGACGCCCTTGGTCCAGGTGAACTTGGCGGTCCCGCTGGGAATGCTCTTGCTGAACGTGTTTCTGCTGCCCTCGTTGACCCAGCTACCGCCACTGAGATTTCTGTGCTGTCCCTGGGCAACGATCTGGAACCGATCGGAATGGAAGCCGGCCGGCTTGATCAGCCTGACCGTGATGTTCGGTTGATCACCATTGCAATAGTTCTCAAGGACGCGATAGCTGTAGTCACCGCCAGCCGAAGCGGCCGGCGGCGCCACCAGAGCCGTGGCCACCAGCGCCATCACTCCAAGCAGACCGAATCGTCTTCTCATGTGCCTGACCCCTCCGGCAGTGGAGCGCGCACGGGAGACGCGAATCGGACCCCTCGATACGACTCTCGCGGCGATCGTAGTCCGACAGCGCCGTTAGTCAACGACAAATTGCCGGTCCGGACCGCGGGGGAACATATGAAAGGACGGCCGGGCTCCGGCCCGGCCGTCCGAAGTCGCGATCAGGCCGCGACTAGCACTTCACACTGCGATACGTCGTTGAGACCAAAAGGTCGCTGTCGTCCCAGACCCGTAGTCGGAAGACGAGACGGAAATAGTAGTAGTTGTTGCCGATGTAGCTCCACCAGACCGTCAGCGAATGCTTGGCACCGTTCGGTTGGAAGTTGTGCGCTTTTGTGTCAAATGTGTAGACCGTCTGCCAACCGGTGGCGAGCTTTCGCTGAGCCCAGGCTTCGATTGTCAGCCTGTTGGCCGGCGTCCAGCCCGCCGCGCTGTTTCTCATCCTGAGATTGACTTCGTTGCCGTCGCAGTAGTTGTAGAGCACTTTGTAGGTGTAGCCGCTGGCAGCAGCCGTGGTGGCTGGCAAGGACAGAGCGGCGCCAAGGATGATCAGCGTCCAGATCAGTGACAAGCGTTTGCGCATCCGGTACTCCACCACCGCCGCGCCGGCGCCGTTCTGGCTCCCCCTCGCAGCGTCTGCGGCAATAATCGCAGGGGTCCAGCCAGATCGCAGGGCATTTCTGCTCGGCTGATCGTCCAGTCCCGCCGCCTTATGCCATTCTTGGGCAGACGCGGCTACGAGCGTTCAGCCGCCCGCCGATCGCGTCCGTGAACCGCTAGATCGGCTCGAAGGTAGCCGTGAAATGGCGCAGCTGGGGAGGCGCGTTGACGATGCGGAAGCCGCGCAGCTCTGACGCGCGCGACGCCACGTGGCGGACGACCTCGATCACGTAGTCGACGTGCGACTGGGTGTACGTCCGGCGCGGGATTGCCATTCGCACCAGGTCCATCGAGGCCGGGCTCTCGGTTCCATCGGGGCGCAATCCGAACATGACCGTGCCGATCTCGCAGCCGCGGATGCCACCTTCGCGATACAGCGCGATCGATAGTGACTGGCCGGGATACTCGAGCGGCGGGATGTGCGGCAGCATGGCTCGCGCGTCGATGTACACAGCGTGACCGCCGATGGGCAGGATGACCGGCACGCCCGAGTGCGCCAGCGCCTCGCCGAGGTAGGCCGTCGACTGGATCCGATAGCGCAGGTAGTCCTCTTCGACCACCTCGTCGAGACCTTGGGCGATGGCCTCCAGGTCACGACCGGCGAGACCGCCGTAGGTGGGGAATCCCTCGGTCAGGATGAGCATGTTGCGGCAGCGCTCGGCGAGTGACTCGTCATTCATCGCCAGCCAGCCGCCGATGTTGGCCAGGCCGTCCTTCTTGGCCGACATGGTCATCCCGTCGGCGAGCGAGGCCATCTCGTGGATGATGTCGGGGATCGATCGGTCGGCGTAGCCCTCCTCGCGCTCCTTGATGAACCACGCGTTCTCGGCGAAGCGGCACGCGTCGAGAAAGAGCGGCAGGCCGTGCCGGATGCACACCTCGCGCACGGCGCGCAGGTTGGCCATCGACACCGGCTGGCCACCCATCGAGTTGTTGGTCACGGTCATGAACACGACCGGGATCTTCTCGACGCCCCGTTCCTCTACCAGCCGCTCCAGCGCGGCGACGTCCATGTCGCCCTTGAAGGGCAGCATCTCGCGCGGATCTCGCGTCGGGGTGAGGTCGACCGCCTCGGCGCCGGTGTACTCGACGTTGGCGCGGGTCGTGTCGAAGTGCGCGTTGTTGGGCACGACCTTGCCCGGGCCACCGATGACCGAGAAGAGGATCTTCTCTGCTGCGCGGCCCTGGTGGGTGGGGATGACGTGCTCGAACGGGAACAGCTTCTGCACCGCGCCGAGGAAGCGGTACCAGGACGGCGAGCCGGCGTAGCTCTCGTCGCCGTGCTGCACGGCCGCCCACTGGTCGCGGCTCATCGCGCCCGTCCCAGAGTCAGTCAGCAAATCGATGATCACGTCATCGGCATGGACGTTGAACAGGTTGTAGCCCGCGTTGACCAGGGCCGTTTGGCGCTCCGCGACGCTGGTCATCCGAATCGGCTCAACCGAATGGATGCGAAACGGCTCGATGATCGTCTGCCAGCGATCCATGGGCCGAGCATACTGTGCCCACCGATCACCAACGCGAGGGGTATGACGTGGCGAGCACTCCGGTCGAGGGGACGACCGATGAGCCACTCGGGTCAAAGTCGGCGGCCGAGCTGCCGTCAATCGAGCTGCCTACGCGCGGCCGTACGCTCCTGCTCGCCTTCGCCTCGCTGATTGCGTCGTTCGCCTTTCTGGTCCTGATCGCCACGGTGATCGCGATCGCCGGCTGGATCGTCCTGTCGCTGTTCACCAACCTGCCCGAGCCCGATCGTCAATGGCCTCGTCTCACGGCGTGGCTCTTGGTCGCCATCCCGATCGTCGCGCTGCTGCTCGCGTACCTGCTCAACCGAACCTCGGATGCGACCACCTTCTACGCCCAGAAGGCGGCCAACAGACGAGTCTCGGTGTTGCTGCTCGTCGTTCTCGTCGGCCTGTTCGTGGTCATCGGCGAGATCATCGCCGCCACCCTCACGTTCGACTCGTACTGGGCCCTCGCCGGAGCCGCGCTGGCCGCCCTCATCGGTGCCGGTGCGGCAATCTTTGCCCAGCGCGGCGGCTCGAACACCGTGCTTGCCTCCGCCGGGGCGCGGCGCGTCCTGGACACGGACGTTGGCAAGACCGATTACCTGCGCCGGCTGACCGACGTCGTCGGCGAGCTGTCGATCGCGGCCGACATGCCGCCGCCGGCCGTCTACGTCATCGACGATCCGGCGCCCAACGCGATGGCGGTCGGCACCAAGCCGAGCAACGCCGCGATCGCAGTCACGACCGGACTGGCGCGCTCATTCGATCGCGAGCAGCTTCAGGGCGTGATCGGCCACGAGCTCGCCCACATTCGCAACCTCGACAGTCGCTACGGCGTGTACGTGGCCATCCTCGTGGGCATGGTCGCCTTGGTGACCGATGGGTTCCTGCGCATCGTTGTTCGAGCCTGGCAGGAAGGCGTCTTCCTGCGCGGGGCCGCGCTCAGCGACGACGACGCCAAGGGCGCCATTGCCGGTCTGGCCGCCGGCATCGGGTTCGGACTGGTGCTGCTCGCCGTGTCGCTGCTGTTGCGACTTTTCGCGCCGCTCGCCGCATTGTTGGTCCAGGCGTCGGTCAGCAGGCAGCGCGAGTTCCTCGCCGACGCAACCTCCGTCGAGCTGACTCGAAATCCCACCGGCGCTCGCTCGGGCTCTCGCTGAGTTGCGTGGCGACGACAGAGTGCTGCGCCGACACAACCGCGGCAGCCAGCATCTGTGGTTCGAGAGCCCGCTCGCTCACAACGCCGATGGTCCCTGGCACCTGTTCGCCACTCATCCCAGCCTTGACGCCCGAATCGCCCGACTTCAGACTCTCTACCCGGCCTCGCCGTCGCTCGGCACGCTTCCAGCCGAAGACGGCCTCAACGCATGGCCAGGGGTGCGGATGGCCGTGAGGGGTTGATTCCGAGGGGCTAGGCTCGGTCGAGGGCCTGCATCACGTCGGCGATCAGGTCGTCGCAGTGCTCGATGCCCACCGACAGTCGGACCAGTGCCGGCGAAACCTCGAGCGGCGAGTTTGCGACCGAGCCGTGGGTCATCACCGCCGGTATCTCGACCAGCGACTCGACGCCGCCGAGCGACTCGGCGAGCGCGAAGATGCGCGTGCCCTCGGCGAAGCGTCGCGCTCGCTCCTCCGGGGAGCGGCCGTCACGAGCGGTCGGGATGAAGCTGACCATGCCCGTGCAGCTGCTCATCTGGGTCGTGGCCAGCGCGGCCTGCGGATGGGTGAACCGTCCGCTGCGGATTACCGGACAGTTGAGTGCCTCGACGTCGTCGCGCAGCGCCAGGGCTTCAGCAACTGCCCGCGAGTTGGAGCCGTGGCGCTCCATTCGGAGTGCCAGTGTGCGCAGGCCGCGCAGGACGAGGAAGCAGTCGAACGGGCCGGGCACCGCGCCGATCGCGTTCTGCAGGAACTTCAGCCGCTCGTACAGGTCGGTCCGAGAAGTGGCGAGCACGCCACTGACCGTGTCGGAATGACCGGACAGGTACTTGGTGGCCGAGTGGTAGGTGATGTCGGCGCCCAGCGCAAGTGGCTGCTGCAGGATCGGAGTCGCGAACGTGTTGTCGACGACCAGGATCGGCCGCTCTCCACGCGCGCCAACGTGATCGGCGATGCGGGATGCGACGGCCGCGATGTCGATCACGCGCATGTGCGGATTCGTTGGCGTCTCGATCCACACCAGGCGGGTGTTCTCGTCCAGGGCGCGGTCAAGCTCGTCTGCCGCATTGGCGGCAAAGTCGTGATAGCTCGTCTCGACGCCCATGTCGCGCAACACGCGCTCGAAGTACCGGAAGGTGCCGCCATACACATCGTTGACGCACAGGATCCGCTCGCCGGGGAGTGCCAGGGCGGCGATCGCCGCGGTCGTGGCTGAGCCGCTGGCAAAGGCGAGGCCGTGCGTTCCGCCTTCGAGCTCGGCGATCGCCGTCTCGAGCCGGGCACGCGTCGGGTTGCCGCTGCGCGCGTACTCCCAGCCGCCACGCGGCCGCCCGACCGCTTCCTGGGCGAACGTGGCCGTCTGGTAGATCGGCGGCGAAACCGCTCCGGTCAGCTCATCGGGCGCCATCCCGGCATGAACGGCGATCGTCTCCGGCCGCCAGCTTGGGTCGGAATGAGACGGAGCGTGCGCGTGGTCGCCCTCGGCGGGTCGGTCGGGCGGTGCTTGATCGGTCATCCGCCCGAGAATATCCGAGTAGGTCAGGCGCGCAGGTCGCGCCGCCTGAAACCCCATGCTCCAAGGGCAATACCGCCGGCGGCGATGAAGATCGCGGCGCCGATGCCGCCCCAGTCCCAAACACCGACCATCGGCTGGCCGAAGTGCGAGGTCAGCGCCAGCTGACGCGCGAAATCGGGCAGTCCGAGCAGCGGCCCGAGCAGCTGCACCATCCAGGTCACGATCACGAAGAGCACAACGGCCGGCGCCGCGAATCGAGTGCCCAGCACTCCGCCCACGGCCGTGCCGATGCCGATCAGGGCCGCGCCATAGACGCCGAGAATCAATGACCCCGCCACCGGGGTGATCAGGTCGCTGCTAGTTGTCGCGACGCCAAGGCCGATTCCGATTGCGGTCATGAAAACGAAGATGGCGACGTTCACCAGCATGCCAAAGCCGCCTGCAAGTGCCCAGCGCAACCGCGACAGCGGAGTGGCGAGCAGCATCTCGAGTCGCCCGCTCGTCTCGTCCGCCGCCCAGCCCGCGACGAACGTCGCCGCGGCAAGGCCGGCGAGGATCACGCCGAACTCCACGAACAGAAGCTGAAGAAAGCCGCCGGCCGAGCCGTAGTCGATGCCCGGGAAAGACGGTTTCCAGGATCTGAATGAACTGTGGCGAGTCGTTGAGCTGGTCCATGAAGCCCTGCGCTGCGCCGCCAAGCACGAGCCCGAACAGGGCGATACCCATGCCCCACGACAGGGAGGCGCCCAGGTTCTGGGCAGTTGAGCGGCCGAACTGTCCGCGTAGCCCGAGCAGTGCGCGCGGGAACGACGGCACCGGAATGGTGCTGGTGACGCCAATGTCGCGGCGAACGAAAGCCTCGACGCCGATTACCAACAGAGCTATGACGAGGACGCCGACGAGGAGCACGGGCGGCCAGTCGAAACGCCGGCCAGCGCGGTGTGGTTGTAGGTCCAGCCCCACCAGGTGAGGTTGGCCAACGGCGCCAATGCCGGGATCGGTTGCTGGTAGCCGCTGAGAATGAACCCGGCAAACGTCACGAATCCGGCGATGCCTGCGGCGGCGCCACGGCCGATGAACGGCGCGAGGGCGAACGCCAACGCCCCGCCGGCCAATGCGATCAGGCCGAGCCAGACCGTGTATCCGAACGCCGACGCGACGCTGATCTCGTCACCGGGCAGGACCCCGTAGGCGCTGCCGGCAATCACGATCGAAACGAACGTGATCAGCAGCACGAATGACAGCGGCACGATGTGGCCGGCGAGCTTCTCGAGGGCAATCAGCCGGCGCGACTTGCCGGTCGAGGCCAGGAAGTCGAGGCTGCCGCGCTGTGCTTCGGCGGCGAGCGTCCCGGACAGGGCCAGGATCGACCACAGGCCGAGCACCAACGGGAAGAAGGTCCCGTACTTGTACTGCAGGTAACCGCCCATCGTGCCGACGTTGACGATCTTGCCGGCGATGCCCTGCAGGATGGGCGGAACGGCGTTGACCAGGGCGATCAATTCGGCACGCGACTCAGGCGTGTCGAACTCGGTCACGATCGCGCGAGTCACGCCCAGGAAGACGACCGCGAGGAGCGAAGCGGCAATGATGGTCGCGCGGCGCGAGTCGCGAACGGCCTTGCCGAAGATGCTGCCCAGTCCGTAGAGCCGACGGCGCAGCGATGGCGCCGGCGTCAGAACCGGTGTGGCAGTCGTGGCGGCGGTCACTTGACGGCCGTCTTGACGGGTGCACTCCCGTCGCTCTTGCCGTACTCGGCCAGGAAGGTCTCCTCGAGCGACGGCTCGCGGCTGATGAAATCGGCCAGGTCGTACTTCGCGGCGGTGCGCACGACGGCCGCGATGTTGCCCGAAACGCGTAGTCGAAGGATGTGATCGTCGGCGACCACGTCGCTGACGCCCTCGAGGGCTGCGAACTCCTCGACCGGCACCGGACCGGTGAAGACGAGCTCGACCTGGTGGTGGGCGAGGTCGCGCAGCGCTTCGGTCCGATCGACGCGCGCCAGCCGGCCCTCGCGGATGATGGCTACGCGATCACAGGTCTTCTCGACCTCGGACAGGATGTGCGAGCTGAGGAAGACGGTTCGGCCCTCTTCCTTGGCCTCGCGGATGACGCCGTAGAACTCCTGCTGGATGAGTGGATCCAGGCCGATGTCGGCTCATCGAGCAGCAGCAGGTCGGGCCGGTGCTGGAGGGCGATGATCAGCCCGATCTTCTGCTTGTTGCCCTTCGAGTACTCGCGGAACTTGCGCGTCGGGTCGACGTCGAGGCGAGTGATCAGGTCGGCCTGGTAGGCCCGGTCGATGCCTCCGCGCAGGTTGGCGAAGTATTCGAGCGTCTGGCCGCCGGTCAGCTTGTCGTACAGCGCGAACTCGCCGGGCAGGTAGCCCAGCCGACGATGGATGGCGACCGGATCGTCGGTCGTTTCGATGCCGAAGACAGTGGCCCGGCCGCTGGTCGGCCGGATGTGGTCGAGCAGCGTCCGGATCATCGTCGTCTTGCCGGCGCCGTTGGGGCCCAGGAAGCCGAACGACTCGCCCTCTTCGACCTCGAGGTCGACGTCGATGATGCCGCGATGCTTACCGTATGACTTGGTCAGCTTCTCGGTCTTGATGACAGCGGACACCGAATCTCCTTTCGCGCGCAGACGCTGCGCGGCTATGCGAACCACGTTTGAAGGGTCGACTCGTCGACCAGATGGAGCGTCCCGGCCGGGACGCCGAGCAGCCGCTCGAGCGCCGATTCGTAAGTCGAGATGCGCAGCCGTACCTCGTCGAGGCTGATCCGGCCGGCATGACGGGCGAGGTAGAGCTGGCCGGCCTCGTCGCCGGTGTCGAGCATCAGCGCCAGGACGACGCGCGCCATCTCATCGGGCTGGGTGAGCGTGAAAGTGCCCTCGGCGACACCCTGGCGGATGATCGATGCGAACTGCGGTGTTATGAGCCGAACAACCTCGCGCCGAAACTTCTCGCGCACGATCGCGTTGTCGTCCGAGTACCAGACGCTGATCACGGCAACCAGGAACTCGTGCTGCTCGGCTTTGAAGCTGGCGAGCGTGGCGAAGTAGGCGTGAAGCTTGTCGATTGCCGACAGGTCGGGGTTCGACAGGACACCAGACACGGTCCCGATACCGGCTTCGACCATGCGATCGATTACGGCTTCCAACAGGGCCTGCTTCGAATCGAAGTAGTGGTAGAAGGCGCCCTTGGAGGCACCGGTCTCGGCCAGCACGTCCTCGATGCTCAGCTGCTCGTAGCCCTTCGACTGGATGAGCCGCTGGCCGGCGTCGATGAACTCATCTCGACGCGCCGTGTGCGCCTTGCGATTGACCGCCCGAGGGGCCACTGACCTTTTCTCCGCTGAGCCGATAAAACAAACCGACCGTCGGTCTAATAATAATGCGGCGCGTCAAGATCGCTACGATCACCGACATCCAGGCCGGAGGGGAATCGCACGTGTCCGTGCGACCATGATCACGAGCTAGTCGAGGGCCGCGAGGGTGCAGTCGGCTTCGTCAACGGTCGTTGGTCGCGAGGCGCTTTACGAGCGCCTTTCCTCGCCGCTTCCGGGCACGGTCACTCTTGTGGTCGCGCCGGCCGGCAGCGGCAAGAGCCTCCTGCTGCGCTCGTGGCTCGATCAGGCGGGGCGTGCGGCCGCAGCGCATGGGTTTCGGTCGAGCGCGGCGAGCGTGACGCACAGCATTTCTGGGTGTCCGTGGTGGACGCGCTACGCGCGGCGGCTCAGCCAGCGCTGAGATACCAATGCTCCAGCCCTCTCCCGACTTTGAATGCGCGGCGTCCGTCGTCCGACTCATCGCCGGGTTCAAACGCATCGATTCCTAGTTGTTGCTGGTCATCGACGACCTGCACGAGCTCGCGTCGCGGATACACTGACTCCAGCTCCAGGAGTTGATCGCGCGTCGCCCGCGAAACCTGCGCATCCTCATCTGACGCGACATGCCCCGCAGCTGGGCCTGCACCGCTTGCGGGCGTCCGCAGAGCTCCTCGATATGCGCGTCGCCGCCTTCGGTTCAACATCGATCAGACTCGGCAGCTGCTCGAGTCCGCGGGTGTCCATACCTCGGACGAGGCAGTCGCGCTTCTGCACGAGCGGACGGAAGGGTGGGCCGCCGGTTGCGCCTGGCCGCGCGGTCGCTCGATCCGGAACTCGGACCCAGAGCAGTTTCTGGTCCGAGTTCTCCGGCCGCGAGCGTACGATGGCCGACTACCTGCTGCCGAGGCGCTCGACGATGACGAGGCCAACAGCTGCGCTGCCGTTCACCGGCAGGGACGATCTCAAGCAGGCCGCTCAGCCGCTCACTTACCGGGGTGACGGGCTCCGAGGAATCCTGATCGAGCTCGAGCGCAGAAGTGCCTTCATTAGGCACTCATTCAATCGGTCGTGGTACCGCTACCACCAGCTGTTCGACGACCTGCGCCGGCCCGAGTACGACGGGCAACAAGCCGACCTGGCGCCGACGCTGCACCGAACGGCCGCAACATGGTTCGAAAGAACGGATTCGTTGTCGAGGCGATCCGCCACAACCAGGCTGCCGGTGAGTGGGCCGATGCGGTTCGTCTTCTTGCCGACAACACCTTTAGCCTGACACTCGACGGCCAGCACGTCACCACGGCGGCCCTGCTTGACTCCTTTCCTCCGGAGATGCGCTCGAATCCGGAGCTTGCCTGGGTACTGGCGGGAGATCAGCTCATCAGCCTTCCTGGCGATGGGCGCTACCTTCGATGTTGGACGCGCGTCTGTTGTCCCTTGACCGATGGCCCGGCTTCGAGGTGGTTCTGGCCACCGTCACCTCGCCCTATGCGGCGCGGCGTGGCGACTTCAGCTCCGTCAGCGGCGAGGCTGATGCGCTGATCGAGAAGCATGATAATCGGCGTCCGAGCGCCAGATGGCCATTGCCGACGCCTGCGCGCTCGCTCTTGAATGGTCGTCGACGGGGAGTGGCGCCTCGACTCGCGGCTGCCGAGCGCGGTCACAAGCCGCGGTTGAGCGCGCGTCATGTTCATCAACCACGCATGGTCGTTCCTCGGCCGGCCTGGCCTGTTGCGAGCGTCCGCTCAGCGAGTGGGACGCGAGATCGCCGGCGCGCTGTGCCTCGAGCACGATCTCGGCTGGCATGCAGATCTACTCGCGGCCATGGCCCTCGCGACAATGGCCGCGGCTGACACGATGCAGGGCCGCCTCGAGTCGGCGCGGGAGTGGCTGGGCCGTGCCCGGAAGGCCATGAGGTCAGGCCTCGAGCCCGCGACGGAGATGCTGGTCATGTTCCTGGAGGGCGTCACCATCACGGCCGAAGGTCGGCTCCAATCCGCGCTCGAGGCGTTTCGTTTTGCCGAGGCGCAGCAGACGCGGCTGGTCACCCGACATGCGATGACGGTGTTGACTCACCAGTTCCTGGTCCACCTGCAACTCCGTCTGGGCGACTCCGCCGGGGCGCGAGCGACACTGACCGCGCTGTCCGAGGATGAGCGAGCTGAGGGGGCGGCGCGCATCGCCGGGCTCATCTGTGTCTGATGGACGGCGATCCGCTTCCGGCGGTCGCCTGGCATGCGGCGAGCGGACGGTACGGTCGCTCTCGGCGTCCTCGATCATCCGGCCCTGATCGCGTGGCGGGTCGGATGGGGCATTCCGCCGCGGCCGAAGTGGCGATCGAGCGTGCCCTCGATCTGGCCGAGCGCGACACGCTCGTGTTCCCGTTCGTCATGACCGCGCCGCGTAGCCTTCTGGAGCGCCATCCGCGCCACAGCACGGCGCATGCCGCGCTCCTTTCAGACATCATCGACCTTCTCGCCGGTGCTGCGCTGAAGGCTCCGCCAACCACCGACCAGCTCCCCGAGCCGTTGACCGGCGGGGAGCTTCGTGTGCTGCGCTACCTCCCGAGCAATCTGTGTGCCCCTATCGCTCGAGCTCGTCTCAACCGCACGGTGTCGCCGCGTCCAGATCTACAACGGACTGACGCCGAGCGGGTTTCGCGCAAGTCGGAGTCCGTGCCGCGCTCGACCTCGGCGACGCGCACATCGTCGCGGCCAACATCGAGTACGAGCGACGTCGTGACGAGACGCTCAGGCAGCTTGACGGCCTGCCCGTGGTCAAGCCACACGGCGCCTGGTCGCTGCTACTCGACGTGGTCGCTCTCGGCCGCGATCCGGCGGACATCTCACGGCGCCTTCTCGACCACAAGGTGGCCGCGACATCGATGGTTGGTTGGGGCGGTGACGTCGCCGCTCGGTACCTCCGCTTCGTGTTCAGCAACGAGCCGGTGGAGCGCCTCGCCTTACTTGGTGAGCGCGTGCGGGCCGCTCTCGCCGACTGAAGGTCGCCGGGGGAACCACAGGTCCGTCGGTACAATCGGGCGTAGCCCAGCAAGACCAACGATCGGCCGCCGGTCGTGGCTTTCTTCGTCCTGTCTCGGTGGTATCCACGAGTGCCAGTCCTGCGTCGTCGTAGTCAGCACAGCGGCCGCGCGCGGCGACTTGCGTCCTGGCGCGCGTGCTGACCGCCAGCTCATCGCTCGAGGCTGAGTTGAGCCGTCGTCGCTGGCAGCGCCTCGTCTTACCTGTACGCAACGAGCCTGCGTCGTCGAACTACTCCGCGTGCACTTGTTACCGTCTCGCCGACTGAGGTCGCCATGCGAGAACCGTAGCGTCCTGTGGGGCGTCGGGCATACCCAGCACGATCGACGACCGGCCGGCCGGTCGTGGCTTACCTTCATCGAGGAGAGCACCCGAACATGGCACGTTCCCAGGTCACAGTCGTTGGCGCCGGAAATGTTGGCGCGTCCGTTGCCCAGCGGGTGGCCGAGGGATCGTTGGCCGATGTGGTGCTGATCGACATCGTCGAGGGACTGCCCCAGGGCAAGGCGCTCGACCTCGCCGAAGCGGCACCGGTGGTGGGCCACGACATGAAGGTCCGAGGCACCAACGACTACGGCGACACGGCGGGCTCGGACATCATCGTCGTCACCTCCGGCCTCGCTCGACAGCCGGGCATGAGCCGCGACGACCTGCTGTCCAAGAACGCGGGCATCGTTCGCTCGGTCGTCGAGCAGAGCGCGGCACATTCGCCGAACGCGATCTTCATCATCGTCACCAATCCGCTCGACGCGATGTGCCACGTGGCGCTCGAGGCGAGCGAGTTTGCCCCTGAGCGCGTGATCGGCATGGCCGGCGTGCTCGACTCGGCGCGCTTCCGCAGCTTCATCGCCGAGGAGCTCGGCGTCAGCGTCACCAGCACACACGCCTTCGTGCTCGGCGGGCACGGCGACACGATGGTGCCGCTGCCGCGCTACTCGACCGCCGGGGGGGTGCCAATCACCGAGCTGCTGACGCCGGAGCGGGTCGAGGCGCTCGTCGATCGAACGCGGAACGGCGGCGCCGAAGTAGTCGCGCTGCTCAAGACGGGCAGCGCCTACTACGCTCCGGCGGCGTCGGTGGCGCAGATGGTCGACTCGATCCTCAACGATCGCAACGAGATTCTGCCCTGCGCCGCGTACCTGACCGGCCAGTACGGCGTCGACGGGCTGTTCGTCGGCGTGCCGGTCAAGCTCGGCCGCGGCGGCATCGCCGAGGTCGTCGAGATCGAGCTGACGGCAGAAGAGCGAACCGCATTCGAAAAGTCGACGGCATCGGTCAAGGAGCTCGTCGACGCGATGGCAAGGATGGCCATTCAGGGCTGATTCGTTCGCTCGATGAGGTAGGGCCGTGGGGATGCATCCGTTTCCGCAACGTGAACGGGCAGGCTGGTATGACCTGTCTGGTACGTGGGGCTTCGCCTACGACGATGCGGATGTTGGGCTGGAAGACGGCTGGGAGAACGACGCGGAGCCATTCCAGCGCGTCATCCAGGTTCCATTCCCGCCCGAATCTCGGCTGTCCGGCATCCATGACCCCGGCGAGCACCCGGTGATCTGGTATCGACGCGGGTTTCGGGGCGGCGAGGTGGGTGGCTTCGAGCGTGGACGGCGACTTTTGCTTAATTTCGGCGCGGTCGACTACCGCGCGACGGTGTGGATCAACGGCCGCCTTGTCGGTCGGCACGAGGGCGGCAACTCATCCTTCAGCTTCGATGTCACCCACTTCCTGACGGAGACTGACGAACAGCTGCTCGTCGTCCGTGCGGAGGACCAGCCGCGCGACCTGACTCAGCCGCGTGGCAAGCAGTTCTGGGACAACGCGCCAGCCGTCATCTGGTACCACCGCACCACCGGGATCTGGCAGCCGGTGTGGCTCGAGTCCGTCGGCTCACCGCACATCGAATTGCTCGCCTGGACGCCGGATCCACAGCACGGCAGCGTCTCCATGGCAGTCCGCCTGAGCGGCCCGCCCGATCGCGACATTCGGCTGCGCGTTCGACTCAGCGTCAATGGCCAGTCGCTGGCCGACGACACCTACGTGGTTCATGAACAGGACATCGGTCGACAGATCCGTCTCACGTCCATCGATGGAGGCATCGCCAGGCCATCTCTGTTGTGGAGCCCGGACGAGCCCAATCTCATCGACGCTCAGTTGTCTCTCGAAACAATCGACGGGCAGGCACTGGACGAGATCACGTCCTACTTTGGCCTGCGCTCGGTCGAGACCGCAGATGGCCTGTACCTCATCAATGGACAGCCGCTCTACCTGCGCCTGGTGCTCGCTCAGAACTACTGGCCTGAGTCCCATCTCGCCGCGCCATCGGAAGAGGCAATCCGCCGCGAGGTCGAACTCGTCAAGGCACTCGGATTTAACGGCGTCCGCATCCATCAGAAGGTCGAGGACGAACGGTTTCTCTATTGGTGCGACCGGTTGGGCGTGCTCGTGTGGGCGGAGATGGCCAACGCTTACGAGTTCAGCAAGGCGGCCGTCGAGCGTTTCACGAGCGAGTGGCTCGAGGTCGTCGCGCGCCAGTACAGCCATCCGTCGATCATCACCTGGGTGCCCTTCAACGAGTCATGGGGCGTGCCCGACCTGCCGGGCTCGGCCGAGCAGCGGCATTACGTGCGCGGCATCTATCACCTCACCAAGGCGCTCGATCCAACGCGCCCGGTGATCGGCAATGACGGCTGGGAGCAGGGCGCCACCGACGTTCTCGGCATCCACGACTACGCGCTGGACGGCGACGCGCTGCGCAGGAGCTGGGGCACGGCCGAGACAGTCGAGAAGGCGCTCGCCGGGCGACCGCAGCATCGCCGCTCATTGCTCGCCGGCGTGTCCCACGAGGGCCAGCCAGTGATCCTGTCCGAGTTCGGTGGCATCACCTATAAGCCGGAGCCCGGCAAGCCGTGGTTCGGATATGGCTCGGTCCGCTCCGAGGAGGAGTTGTTGGCGAAATACGAGGAGCTCGTTTCGGCCGTGCTTGACTCACCTGCGCTGGCGGGCTTCTGCTACACGCAGCTGACCGACACCGAGCAGGAAACCAATGGCCTGGTGCGCGAGGACCGCTCACCCAAGCTCGACCCTGAAAAAATTCCGGGCGATTACCGCTCGTCCGTCACGAGCAATCCCGGGCGACTTCGTCGCTGCCGCCCAGGAGGCATCCCGTCTCGCGGCCGAAGGCACGGCGGGCAGTCAGGCTGACGAACCAAGGGTCCCGACCGAACCGACGACGGATGACGACGCGCTCTAGCGCTTCCTAGTTCGCAGCCTCCACGGGACCGGCGCCGTCGACCGCGCGCACGACGTGGAAGCCTGCTTCGCGGCCGAAGCGCCGTGGATACTCGCGTACTACGGCTTCGCGCAGGTGCTCGACCGCGTGCTCGCGAACCAGGTTCACGGTGCAACCGCCGAATCCCGCGCCCGTCATGCGCGCCCCGATGACCCCCGGGACGCTCGATGCAATCTCGACAAGTCCATCGAGCTCTGGTGAGGAGACCTCATACAGGTCACGCAACGACTCGTGCGATACGGCAAATAGCGGGCCGATCAGGTCGAGCTGTTCCTGGACGAGGGCATTGCCGACGGCGAGCACTCGATCGTTTTCCTCGACGACGTGGCGGCAGCGCCGGAGAGTGACGTCATCGAGCAGATCGGTGGCCTCCCGGAGCATGCCCGAAGTCACGTCACGTAGCGACGAGACTCCTGGATGCCGGTCACCGAGCAGAGCCACGCCGCGCTCGCATTCGCGGCGACGGGCGTTGTACTCAGAGGTTGCCAGACGGCGCGGCACGCGGGTGTCGATAGCCACCAGCACGATGTCGTCCGGAATGCGCAGGGCGTGAAAGTCGAAGCTGCGGCAATCCAGCAGCAATGCGTGCCCGGCTCGGCCGGTGGCCGAGGCGAACTGGTCCATCAGGCCGCTCTGCACCCCGACGAAGCCGTTTTCGGCACGCTGCGCGGCGCGAGCAAGGGCGATCCGGTCGAGCGGCGGCGGGATCTGTTCCGACAACGTCCACGCCGCGGCCAGCTCGAGCGCCGCGGAGGACGACAGACCTGACCCGATTGGCACGTTCGAGTCGACGACCGCCGTCACGCCGCGCAACGGCACACCGTCCTGGCCGAGCGACCACGCGACTCCGGCCACGTAGTCGATCCACGCGTCGCGCCGCGATCCGGGAGAGCGAACGTCAAAGTCGTACGTCCCCGCCTCCTGCACCGAGGAGAACCGCGCCTGCCCGTCGCGACGAGGAGAGGAGGCGATCCACGTTTCGAGACTGATCGCCGAGGGCATGACATAGCCCTGGTTGTAGTCAGTGTGCTCGCCGATCAGATTGATGCGGCCGGGCGCGCGCACGACGCGCACCCGATCTGGTTCGTCGCGCGCGCCCGGCTCGAGCTCGGCGAGCCGCTCGGCGAGCGCCGCTGCGCGGTCGGGGAGTGGATCCACGCTACCTGGGTAAAGGCTGCGGACCGACCGTCGGCCCGGTGATCGTCGGCATGCCGTCGACGAATGTGGCCGGATCGATGCGCATGCTGCGCTGGCCCTGGGGATAGCCCACGGTCGGTGCCGTCCACGCGTGATACGCCATCAGCAGGTTGCCCTCCTGATCCTCAAAGAACGACTGCCCGCCCGGCCCGAAGACCTCCTGGGTAAATTCGAAGATAGGTTCGTCGAGTGGCTTCTGGCACGGACCCACGGGCGTCTCGCAAACCGCATAGCCGACAGCGTAAAGGTGGCTCTCCCACCAGTTTCCCGAATAGAACAGGTAGTACGAGCCTTCGTGCTCGACCATCGCCGGATTCTCGATCAGCGGGTTCTCCCACGCCTGATCGCGCTGGATCAGCTCGATCGGCTCACCAGTCAGCTCCAGCCCATCCTCGGAAAGTGGCTGTACCCACAGCCCAACCGGTAGCCCACAGCAGTTCCCGTCGTTCTTCCAGTACAGGTACAGCTGACCGTCCACATCACGGAACGGATAGGCATCGATCGATCCGCCCAGATCGTGCTGACAGACGAACGGCTCGTCGCTGTCGTCCACGAACGGCCCAAGGGGGTTGTCGGCAACGGCCCTCCCGATGCACTGGCGGTCGACTGGATCGACGGGCAGAACGCAGACCTGGCCCTCATAGGTCGGCGGCGAATAGTTCGCATCGCAGGCGACGAAATAGAGTACGAAGGAGCCGCCGATCTCCATCACTCCGGGCGCCCAACGCGTGCCGAAGTTCAGGCCGGTCCACGAAGGAAGGCCGGGCATGACGTCGCGCTCAGCGGTCCACGATGTCAGGTCCGACGAGCTGATCGACGGGACGTTCTTACCGGACGAGTTGGTCGAGTACGCGTAGTAGGTACCTTCGGCGAGGATCACGTGCGGATCCGGAAAGTCGGCCGGGAAAACCGGATTCTCGTAGGACGGACCGGCAATGGTCGGTGCCACCGTCGGCGACGCCGTCGGGGTGCCCGAGGGCCCAGCCGTTGAGGTGGGCGTAGCGTCAGCTGTTGGCGCTGCTGTGACGCCATCCGTTTCCGGCGCCACGCTCTGTGACGGGGTCGCCGATTCCGTGGGCAGGGATGGTGTGAAGGTCGGTTGTGAGGGACCGGCGCATGCAACCACAAGCGTCAGGACCAACGCGGCAGCGGTCGACCGTATGCGCCCGGCCCCGTCCGACATGAGCGTCAGCCCTTCAGGCCGGTCGTGGCGATGCTGCGGATGATGAAGCGCTGGGCCACCATGTAAAGCAACAGCACGGGGATGGTGAGGACGAGCGCGCCGGCCATCAACTTGCCGTAGTCGAAGGTGTACTGGCCCTGCAGCGTGGCCAGTCCAACAGGCAGTGTCTGCATGTCTCGCACCGGGCTGGTCATCAGCAGCGGCCACAGAAAGTCGTTCCACGACACGAGGAAGGTGATTACTCCGAGCGTCGCGATCGCGCCGCCCGACAGAGGCAACACGACACGGAAGAACGTCTGCCAGGTATTGGCGCCGTCGACATAGGCGGCCTCCTCGAGCTCGCGCGGGATGCTCAGAAAGAACTGGCGCAGGAAGAACACACCAAAGACGCTTGCAAGCCCGGGCGCAATGATGCCCTGGTAGGTGCCGATCCAACCGAGTTCGGCAATGGTGATGTAGTTCGGGATCACGAACATAATGCCGGGCATGACCAGGGTCGTGAGCAGCAGCGCGAACAGGAGCTTGCGACCGCGGAACTCCATCCGTGCGTAGGCGTAGGCGGCCAGCGCATCGATCGCCACGACGAGGATCGTGAACGCCGTGGCGATGAAGAAGCTGTTGAAGAACCAGCGCGCGACCGGCAACGTTGGATCGTTGAAGATTGAAGTGAAGTTGCTAAGGGTCGGATTGTTGGGAATGATGTTGGGCGTCAGCCACTCGTTGAATGGTTTGATGGCCGTTATCGCCATCCAGATGATCGGCAGCACGAAGAAGATCGCGAACAGGAACAGCAGCCCGTACAGCAGAACTCGATAGAGCGGGCTGGTCGATACCGGCATGCCGCCCGTGTCCTCGTCGCGCTCAGCCATCAGACCTGCTCCTCATTCGCTTCAATTCGCCTCGCTCTTGCCGAAGAACTTGAAGTTCAGCGCTGTGACAACGAGCAGCAGGGCTGCGACCACGATGGACATAGCTGCCGCGCTACCCATCTGACCGCGCCGGATTCCTTCAGAGAAGATCTGGAAAATGATCGTCTCGGTCTGCTGTGTGGGTCCGCCGGCGGTCATGATGTAGGGCTGCCCGAACAGGTTTGCGGAAGCCAGCAGGGTGATCGTGATCACCAGCACGAGGACCGGCCGCAGCATCGGCAGCGTGATGTGCCAGAACCGTCGCGCGGGGCTCGCTCCGTCGATGGCGGCCGCCTCGTAGAGGGACGCCGGTATCTCCTGGAGCGCGGCGAGGATGATGACGGTGTTGAAACCGATCGTCCACCACACGGTCGCAATCGTGATCGCGATCCATGCATCCGGCATCGTGCTCAGCCATTGCCGCCCGCCGAGGCCGGTCGCCACGAGTATCTGGTTGATCAGACCCTGGTTCTGGAACAGCCACCACCAGACGATGGCCGCAGCTGTCACGGACAGCGTGTATGGCGCGAAGAAGGTCATCCGGAAGAAGCTCCTGCCGCGCAAGTGGCTGTTGAGCAGCACAGCCAGCAAGACCGCCACTACAACTAGCGGCGGAACGCTCCAGATGATGAATTCGACCGTGGCCCTCATGGACCGCCAGAAGTTGCGCGCCTGAACCGTCCCAGGGGTGAACAGGTCGGTGTAGTTCTCGACGCCGACGAAGGGCCTGTTCTCGGGTCGTAGGAAGTCGTACTCGAACAGACTGGTGTACATCCCGAAGACGAACGGCCACGCCAGAAAGAGCGTGAAGAAGATCAGGTGGGGAAGGATGAATAGATACGGCGTGATATTGAAACCGCGCTTGCGAACAACCGCAGCGGTATCCAGGGACTTGGCTGCCGCTGCCTGCGAAGTCACCCTACAGCTACCTCATGCCGTGGCTCGTCACCGGATATGCATTCGGGCGGGCAGGGCACAGTGCCCTGCCCGCCCGCCGATTGACTGTCAGGGAGAGGGAGATGCGGCCGGCGATTCAGATGCGGCCGGCGATTCGACTGGCGCGCCGCCTCCGTACGTTTCGGCGTTCTGCTCGATGACCTGTTGCGCGGCATCGTTCTGGCGATCGAGAGCCGCCTGGATGTCGGTCTCCTGGCCGAGCAGGATCGCGTCGATTGCCGGCTCGAAGCCCTGCGGCCACAGCGCGCCTTCGAGGCCCGGAACCTGCGGCAGGATGATCACACCTTCGGCAGCGCTGGGCGCAATGGCGGCGATGCCGGGTGCCTGCGTGGCAAGGTCGGGGCTTTCACGGGCAGGCGTGTACGCCGGGATCTGTCCGGCGGCCGCCCACTCGGCCGAATTCTCGAAGAACCACGTCATCCAGCAAGCCGCAGCGGCCTGCGTGGCCGGGTCTTCGGTGTGGAGTGCCAGTTGGTGAGATCCGCCCCATACGGCGAACTCATCGCCGATCTGCGGCACCGGCGCATAACCGGTGTACGGCAGCTGGCTCAGGTTGCTGATGTGCCACGGTCCATGGATCACGATCGCCGCCTGACCAGCGGAGAAGGGCTGCACTTCCGGATCGTTGGGCCCGCTTGCCTGCGTGCCGTGCGTGTCACGCAGCGTCTTGATGTACTCGAGTGCCTCGACGCCCTCAGGGCTGTTGAACGTTGCCTGCGTGCCGTCCTCGCTGACGACCGAGCCGCCGAGCTGCTCGATGAAGGTCTGGAACAGCGTCGACGAGTTGAACAGCGTGCCAATCGAGATTGCCTGGACGCCGCTGTCCTGCAGCGCCGTCAGTGCCGCCTCGAACTCCTCGCGGGTCCACGGCTCTGTGCCCGGCTCCTCAACGTTGGCAGCGGCGAACATGTCCTTGTTGTAGTACATGACCAGGCCGGCGAAATCGAGTGGCACTGAGTAGCGTTCGCCGTTGTACTCACCGCGCTCCCACGGCAGGGGAGCCAGCTGGCCTTCGATGTCGCCCATCACGCCGAGCGCCTCGTCTGTCCACGGGACGATGATGTTGCGGGCTGCCAGCTCGCCGACGTTGATAACGCGGACGATCGTCGTCTCGGGCAGCTGATCCGGCGTTGCGGCCGCCGTCTGCAGCGCAGTCAGATAGTCAGGCGTCGGGACGTGATTGACCGTGATGCCCCACTCGTTCTCTGACGAGAAGCGCTGGGTCAGGGCCGTCATCCCGGCGCCGTCTGGACCGGTCAGAGGACTCCACATATCGAGCGTGGCGCCCTGCGCCGTATCCGGGCACGTGGCCGCGGATGGCGACCCTGCAGGCGTACCTGACGCGTCTGGAGACCCGGCTGGGCTCTCTGACGCGTCGGCGCTTGCGCTCGGCGAGGCGCCGGTGTCAGCGCTTGCGCTCGGCGAGGCGCCGTCAGCGGTTGCGCTGGGTGACGCGCCGGAATCGGCCGTGGCGCTTGGCGAGCCACCGGGGCTCGCCGTCGATCCGGACGGCGCCGTGGTCACAGAAGGACCGGCGCACGCGGCCAGCAGCAGGCTGGCCGCCGCGAGCATAGTCAGCGGGATCCTGAACAGACTTTTCATTACTCCTCCTCGCAGCAACAAACAGACATGTGGACCGGCCTGCCTTAAGCAGGGCGATGTCGTGCCAATTGTTGAAAGATGGTTGTGATACCGGTGGTCTGTGTTGACTGTTGTTCGTTTCGGCCCCATATCATTTCCTGATAGGGGCAGGCTTCAACCCAACCGGTGGCCCGCTTTCTGAGCAATCGGAGGCGCCTTGAAGTCCACATCGGCTGGCAAATCAAAGGACTCGCCAGCATCAGCTGAGGATCGCAGGCGGCCTCGGCTGGCTCGCGTGCGCCAGGACTACATCCTCGGCCGAGTACGGGACGAGGGAGCGGTGAGCGTGGCCGATCTCGTCCAGACACTCGGCGTATCCGACATGACCATCCGCCGCGACCTGAGCGTTCTTCACCGGCGCGGCTTACTCGAGAAGACCTACGGTGGCGCGGCCGCCATCCCTGGCAATGCCTTGTATGAGCCGGGATTCCGGGCCAAGTCCGGTCTCATGCGGATCGAGAAGGAGGCGATAGCGGCCGCAGCCGTCGAATTGGTCGAGCCGGGTATGGCAATTGGCCTGTCCGCCGGCACGACGACTTACGCCCTGGCTCTTCGCCTGGCAGAGCTGCCCGGCGTCACGGTAGTCACCAATTCGATCCCCGTGGCCGATGTTTTTCACACCCAGGGACCGGCCGACGCCACGGTGATCCTGACCGGCGGCGTTCGTACTCCTTCCGACGCGCTGGTTGGACCGATCGCCACTACAGCGCTGCGCTCCGTCCACGTGGACCTGGTGTTCATGGGCGTTCACGGCATGTACGCGCGCGGTTTCACGACACCCAACATCCATGAAGCGGAGACTGACCGCGCGCTCATCGAGGCAGGTCGCCGACTCGTCGTGTTGGCCGACCACACCAAATGGGGCGTGATCGGCATCAGTGCTATAGCCAGGCTCGACGAGGCCGACACTCTGATCACCGATGCCGCCATTGATGAGGCCGCGCGGGCCGAGCTCGAGCCCGTGCTCAACCTCGTCGTGGCCCAGCCCGTCAACATCGAGAGGCTGGGGGACCGCAGCGCTTGAAGACGATCGACCGGTCCCGCCCCGAGGCGTCGCTGCGCGACCATCCGCATCGACGATACGACCCGCTATCCGACGAGTGGTTGCTCGTCTCCGCGGGACGAACGCGGCGGCCGTGGCGAGGCAAGCGGGAAGAGAAAGCAAGCACGGAGCGGCTGCCTCCGTTCGACCCCGACTGTTATCTGTGCCCTGGCAACGCGCGTGCCAACGGCGAAGTGAACCCTGCCTACGAGAGCACTTTCGTCTTCACCAACGACTTCGCTGCGTTGCGACCGGACTCTTCCGATCAGCGAGTCGAGGATGGGTTGCTGCGCGCCCACGGTGAGCGCGGAACGTGCCTCGTCCTGTGCTTCTCGCCGCGCCATGACGAGACCCTTTCGGCGATGGAGCCGGTCGAGGTACGCCGCGTCGTCGACACCTGGGCGCAACTTTCCGCTTCTCTGGGCGAGCAGTACCCGTGGGTTCAGGTGTTCGAGAATCGCGGCGCGGCAATGGGCGCGTCCAACCCCCATCCACATGGCCAGATCTGGGCCGGGTCAGCTGTCCCGTCACGAGCGGTGCGGGAGGCGGCCACCCAGGCCGACCACTTCGAGCGCACGGGCACCCCGATGCTGCTCGATTACGCCGCCCAGGAAATGCTCGGCCCGCGCGTCGTGGACGCCGACGAGGAGTGGCTGATCGTCGTTCCCTTCTGGGCCGCCTGGCCGTACGAAACCCTGATCATCCCGCGCCGATCCGTGGCCCAACTGCCCGATCTCGACGACCCGCAGCGGGACGCCCTGACCGAGCGCCTGATCGGCCTTCTGCATCGCTACGACCAACTTTTTGACGTGTCCTTTCCATACTCCATGGGCTGGCACCAGGCGCCTTTCGACGGCCGGGGCCGGCCTTCGTGGCAGCTTCACGGTCACGTCTATCCACCGCTGCTGCGTGCCGACGTGCGCAAGTACATGGTCGGCTATGAGCTGCTGTCGGAGCTTCAGCGCGGACATCACGCCAGAGGATGCTGCCGATCAGCTGCGCCGGGCGACCGACAGCTAATTGGAAGTCTCCACGCTCCCCGCGCTCGAGCTTGATGAGGGGTTCGTGGTGGCGACTGGCTACGAGTGCTCGGCGCCCATAGTTCGCGGTGGCATCCGCCAGGACGAGCTGCTCAAGACAGGCCATTGGGAGCGCAACGCCGAGGACTTCGCGCTGACCGCCGCAATGGGGATCCGCTACGTGCGGTTCTACGTTCCCTTCCATGTCGTCGCGGTCATCGGACAAGCCGAGCGAGTTCGACTGGCGTTGGCCGGACGCGCGCGCTGGCCGCGCTGCGCGACCACGGATTGGAGCCGATTCTCGACCTTCTTCACTTCGGCCTGCCCGACGACATCAGCGCCGTGGGCGACCCGCGGCTCGTGCCGCGCTACGAGGCGTTCGCAACCGCGGTCGCCGAGCGCTACCGCTGGGCGCGCTATTACACGCCGGTCAACGAGCCGCTGATAACAGCGTCGTTCTCGACGGAGGCCGGCTTATGGAATGAACGAACGCGCACCCAGCGCGCAATGGTCGCGGCGCTCGACAAGGTGGTCGCCTGCGCCGTGCGCGGCATGCACATCATCCGCGAGCGGCGCGAAGACGCCATCTTCATCCAGAGCGATTCGTGCTCCGGCTACGAGGCGCTTGATCCGCGAATGGCGGCCAGAGCGCATTTCTTCAACGAGCAGCGCTTCGTCGCCTGGGACCTGACCTACGGCCGCCGCCCGGCGTCGGTCGTCGTCGACTGGCTGCTGGCAAACGGCATGACCGAGAGACGACTCGAATGGTTCGAGGAGAATGGATCGAGTGCCGGCTGCATCGTGGGCCACGACTACTACCGCGGCACGGAGCTTGTCGTCGATGACAATGGCGGCATCCGACGAGCAGGCAAGCGGCGACGTGGATATCTCGAGCTCGCCCGCGAGCACTTCGCTCGTTTCGGCCTGCCGTTCATGCTTAGCGAGACGAACGTCGCCGGGGCGCGTGCTCCCGGTTGGCTGGCCGAAACGTGGAACGATGCGCTCGCGCTGCGCGCCGAAGGTGTCCCGATTCGGGGCTTCTGCTGGTACGGCTTCGTCGATCATGTCGACTGGGACAGCGCGCTGGTCCGCAATCGAGGCAACGTGAACCACTGCGGACTGGTCGGCCTGGATCGCCGGCCGCATCGGGTTGGAGTGATCTACGGGCAGCTCGCTCAGGCGGCTTTGCGGGGCAGCCTCAAGAAGCTCAGGATGGAGTCTATAGGGAAGAATTCGGGCGTGTGACAGACTGGCAGTCAATGCGCTGCGCTCCGATCAGTTCCCTTCGCAGCCGGCCTTCGGCCGCTGCTGCGCGCGAAGCGGCCGGCTCCTGGCTACGGCCAGGGTCCGCCCGTCGCTCACAATGCCGGTAATTACGATCTCGCGTCAGTTCGGCGCGGCCGGCGTGCCGGTCGGTCGCGCCCTCGCCGATCGCTACGGCGCCGAGTTCCTGGATCGCGCGATCGTGGCCCAGGTGGCCCTTCGCGCGGGCATTCCCGAGAAGGAGCTCGAGGGCTACGACGAGCGGCTGCCGTCCTTTTGGCAGCGCGTCGCATCGGCGCTCGCGGCGAGCTCGCCCGAGGCGGCCATGCCGGCGATGCCCTATGGCGAGCCGCTGCCCACGGCGCCGATGCACGAGCGGCTGGTAGCGATCACGCGCGCCGTCATCGAGGAGGCCGCCGAGCGCGGCAACGCGGTGATCGTCGGCCGCGGCGCGGCGTTCATCCTCGGGCGGCAGCCGGGCATGGTTCACGTCCAGCTTCATGCGTCGCTCGATGCGCGGGTGCGCTATCTGCTTTCGCGCGTCGAGGAGATCCCGGTCGAAGCCCGGCCCGAGGAAAAGTCGCTGCGCGAGCTGTGCAAGTCGATCGATGCCGCGCGAGCCGACTACATCCGCCGCCTGTACGGGGTTGATTGGCTCGACTCAACGAACTACGACCTCGCCGTGGATACCGGCCGGCTGGGTGTCGCGCGCTCGGTCGACCTGATCGACAGCCTTGTCCGCGGGTTCAGCAATTCGTCCGAGTCGACCGAGTGACCGATCCCCAGATCCCCGAACCCGGCACTCCCCAGCCACCCGACACGGCGTTCACGTCGCCACCCAAAACGACTCGCCTGCCAGACGGCCTGAGGGCATTCCGCCACTACAACTTCCGGCTCTTCTGGTTCGGCATGCTGATCTCGCTGATCGGCAATTGGATGCAGATCGTCGGCCAGGGCTGGCTGGTACTGCAGCTGACCGGCGATCCCGTCGCGCTCGGGCTCGTTGCCGCAGCGCAATGGACGCCGATCCTCGTCCTCGGTCTGTTCGGCGGGATCGTCGCCGACGCGGTCAACAAGCGTCGCGCCCTGATGGTTACCCAGGCGATAGCCGGCGCGCTCGCATTGACGCTCGGCCTTCTCGTCGCCAGCGGTCGGGTCGAGGTCTGGCAGGTCTTCGCGCTGGCGATGGTGCTCGGCATCGTCAACGCCTTCGACATGCCCATCCGTCAGTCGTTCGTGGTCGAGATGGTCGGCAAATCGGACGTGGCCAACGCGGTTGCGCTGAACAGTGCCGTGTTCAACCTGACGCGCATCATCGGCCCGGCGGTGGCCGGCATCACCATCGCCACGATCGGGCTCGAGCCGCTCTTCCTGGTCAACGCCGTCTCGTACATCGCGGTCATCGCCGCACTGTTCCTGATGCACCCGGCCGAGCTCATGCCGCCCTCGGCGCGCGCCGTGGTCGAGCGCAACGCACGCTCGGTCATCGATGCGCTCGTCGAGGGGTTGCGCTACGTGCGCAACGAGCCGCGCATCCTGCTTGCCATCTCCGTTCTTGGCGTCGTGGCAACGTTCGCGCTCAACTTCCAGGTCATCATCCCGGTCTATGCGCGCGACGTGCTTGGCGGCGACGCCGACACGTACGGCTTCCTGATGTCGGCCGCCGGCTTCGGCTCGTTCCTGGCCGCGATCTCGATCGCCTTCGGCCAGCGCCCGACCATCGGCCGCGTGCTGATGGGCGCCGCCTGCGTGGGCATCGGCATGGTCGGCATGTCCTTCTCGCGCTCGTTTCCGATCAGCCTGGCGCTCATGTTCCTGGTCGGCTGGGGAATGATCTCGATGGCCGCGTCGACCAACACGATCATCCAGCTGTCGGTGCCCGACGTGCTGCGCGGCCGGGTGATGAGCGTCTTCACCACGGTCTTCGCCGGTTCGACGCCGATCGGCGGCCTGATCTCCGGCTCGCTCGCCGCGATCGGCGGCGCGCCGCTGGCGATGCTCGTCGGTGGCTCGGTTGCCTTCCTCGCGGCGGCCGTGGGGTTCATGCGCCAGCCGGGTGGCGGGCACGTTCATGCGCCAACCCTGCTGACTCGGCGCGCCGCCCGCGATCGCTAGGTGCTCGCGGTATCGTGGGCGCGAGCACACCGACACTCGCGCGAGTTTCCGAGGAGCCACTAAGGATGACCGAGATAGCAGAACGCCCGATTGAGACCGCCGACGCCGGCGCCGAGCTGGGACGGGTGTCGCACTGGATCGGCGGCCAGATCGTCGAAGGCACGTCGGGCCGACGCGGCCCGGTCTACGACCCGGCCACCGGCCGCCAGTCGAAATGGGTCGATTTCGCGTCCGACGAAGAGGTCGACGCAGCCGTCGCTGCCGCCGTCGCGCGCCTTCCTCGAGTGGCGCGCGACCTCGCTCTCGCGGCGGACCGAGATCATGTTCCGCATCCGCAACCTCGTCGATCAGCGGCGCAAGGAGCTCGCCGCGCTGCTGACCGCCGAGCACGGCAAGGTCCCCTCAGACGCGCTCGGCGAGATCGCGCGCGGCCTCGAGAACCTCGAGTTCGCGTGCGGCATCCCGCACCTGATGAAGGGCGGCTACTCGGAGCAGGTCTCGGGCGGCATCGACGTCTACCAGCTCCGCCAGCCGCTCGGCGTCATGGCCGGCATCACGCCGTTCAACTTCCCGGCGATGGTGCCGATGTGGATGTTTGCCAACGCGATCGCGTGTGGCAACACGTTCATCCTCAAGCCGTCCGAGAAGGATCCGTCGGCGTCGCTCTTCATGGCCGAGCTGCTCGCCGAGGCGGGCGTGCCGGAGGGCGTCTTCAACGTCGTCCATGGCGACAAGGTCGCCGTCGATCGGATCCTCGAGCACCCCGAGATCAAGGCCGTCTCGTTCGTCGGCTCGACGCCGATCGCCAAGTACATCTACGAGACGGGCACCAAGAACGGCAAGCGCGTCCAGGCCCTGGGCGGCGCCAAGAACCACATGGTCGTGCTGCCCGACGCGGACATCGACATGGCCGCCGACGCCGCGGTTTCGGCCGCGTACGGCTCGTCCGGCGAGCGGTGCATGGCCGTCTCGGTCGTCGTCGCCGTCGGTGGCGTTGGCGATCCAGCTCGTCTCGGCGATCAAGGAGCGGCTGCCCAAGATCAACGTCGGTCCGGGCTCCGATCCGGCGTCGGAGATGGGGCCGCTGGTCACGCGCGAGCACCGCGACAAGGTCGCCTCGTACCTCGACAAGGCCTCGGCCGAGGGCGCGACGGTCGTCGCCGACGGTCGCGAGGCGCCGATCTACGGCGAGGACGGCTTCTTCCTGGGCGTGTCGCTGATCGACAACGTCGCAGCCGGACCACGAGTCGTACCGCAACGAGATCTTCGGGCCGGTGCTCGAGGTCATGCGCGTCGCGACGTACGAGGACGCGCTGCGGCTGGTGAACGACAACCAGTACGGCAACGGCACCGCGATCTTCACCCGCGACGGCGGCGCCGCGCGGCAGTTCCAGTTCGAGGCCCAGGCGGGCATGGTCGGCATCAACGTGCCGATCCCCGTGCCCGTCGCGTACTACTCGTTCGGCGGCTGGAAGGACTCGCTCTTCGGCGACCTGCACATGTACGGGCCCGAGGGCGTCCAGTTCTACACGCGCGGCAAGGTCGTCACCGCGCGCTGGCCGGACCCGGGCACGTCGAAGGTCGACCTCGGCTTCCCGCGCACCCGCTAACCCGGTGCCGGAGGGGCAGCCTGCGCCAGCCGTCGCGAAGACGCCCGAGCTCGAATTCGAAGAATTCCAACGCATCGTCGGTCCAATACAGGCGCTGTCTCCCACGCAGGCTGGGCAGCTTTTCGACGGTGCGCCTTTCACGTGGTGGGTCGCCGGCGGTTGGTCGACCGAGCTGACGGCCGAGCCGCGCCGATTTCACGAGGACCTCGAGATCTGTGTGCCGCGGCGCGACCTCGACGCGCTACGCAGCTGGCTGAGCGACTTCCATCTCTGGGACACGCACGAAGGATGCTTGCGTCACCTCACGTTGGACGCGGTCGTGCCCGACGACCACGAGCAACTGTGGCTACGTCGCGATGGTTTCTCCCCGTGGCTGATGGACCTGATGCTTACTCCCGTGGAGGGCGACACCTGGTTCTACAAGCGCGACCACCGTGTCTACCGGCCGCTCGCCGAAGCAATGCGGATGGGAGCCGATGGGATTCCGTACCAGCGGCCCGAGATAACGCTCCTCTTCAAAGCTCGGCGGAGGTTCGAAAGGGACGAGCTGGACTTTGAGGCATTGATCCCGACGCTCGAAAATGCCGATCGTGCCTGGTTGAGGGACGCGATCGAGCTCACCGAGCCGGCCGGCAACCCATGGCTCGAGCGCCTCGAGCGCGACCGATGAGCGGGCGCTACCTGGAAGACTTTCGCGTCGGCGAGGTGATCGTCGCGCTTGAGTCATACGAGATGACCGAGGAGCGCGTCGAGGCGTTCGCGTCCGAGTACGACCCGCAGCCCATCCACCTGGATCCAGATGCCGCCCGTGGCGAGAGATTCGGCGGGATAATCGCCTCCGGCTGGCACACCCTGTCGGCGACGATGCGACTCATGGTTCGCTCGAACATCTTCGATGGCGCACCGGTGGTCGGGGTGAGCGTCGAGAACCTGCGTTACCTCGCTCCGGTTAGACCCGGCGACGTGCTCCGCGCCCAGGCCGAGGTACTGTCGATGCGCCCATCCGGCTCACGTCCAGACCGCGGCTACCTCGTGCTGCAGATCACGACCCTTGGACCGGCCAACAAGCCGGTGATCACCCAGGAGTGGACCGTTCTTGTTCCCCGCCGAGCCACCTAGGGCATACGCCTTTCCGGCGGTCGCTCTCAGCGAACGTACATTGCGTTTGCAACTGGGGACGCGCAGACTCGATCGATGCCAGGCAGCCGAGGGGGCCCTGAGCGTTTCCTGACGACCGTCCTGATGACGGACATAGTCGGGTCAACCGAACACGCATCGGAATTGGGTGACCGCGCCTGGCGCGACCTGATCGCCCAGCATCACACGCTTGTTCGGGCCGCGCTGCGGCGCCACGGCGGACGCGAGCTGGACACCGCCGGCGACGGCTTCTTCGCGGTCTTCGATGCACCCGCACAGGCGGTTGACTGCGCGCTCGAGATCGTCGCCGAGGTGCACGAGCTGGGCATCGAGGTGCGCGTCGGCATCCACGTCGGCGAAGTGGAACAGGCGGGCAAGAAGGTCGGTGGCATCAGCGTGCCGATCGCCTCGCGCATCATGGCCGGCGCCGAACCAGGTGAAGTGCTCGTCTCATCGACGGTGCGCGACCTGGCCACCGGCTCCGGCCTGACCTTCGACGACCGCGGCGTGCGCGAGCTCAAGGGCGTGCCCGGCGAGTGGCACGTCTTTGCCGTCGCGCGTGTCGTCACGGACGGCGATGAAGACGCTCAATCGGAGGCCCGCGAACGGCGCGCTGCAGCGGTTCGCCGCGCCCAGGATCGGCCCATCTGGCAGCGCCGCCCGCGCCTCGTCGCGGCAGGCGCCGTGGGCCTGGCGATCGTCCTTGCCACGGCCGGTCTGTGGATCTGGAAGCCGTGGCAGTCACCTCCACTGGCCGGAGTGGAGGCGGACTCGATAGGAGTGATCGATCCAGACCGCAATCAGTTCACCGGCGAGATCAGGGTCGGGACTCAGCCGGGTGGCATCGTCGTTGACGGGGCCTACGCGTGGGTCACGAATACCGGTGCCAATTCTGTCTCGCAGATCGACGTCGCGACACGTGATGTGATCAATCGAACCATTCCCGTGGGCCGCGCGCCGAAGGGCATCGCCGTGGCCCACGGCTCGGCGTGGGTCGCGAACAGCGGCGAGCGGACGGTATCCCGGATCGACATCGACAGCAGTCGAGTAGTCGGAGCGCCGATCGAGGTCGGCAACGGCCCGACCGCCATAGTTTCGAATGGCGACACGCTCTGGGTTGCCAACGCAACAGACAGCACGGTCGTGTCAATTGACGCTGCCACGGGCGTCATCGGGGAGCGGGTGGGCGTCGGCGCTGCTCCAATCGCCCTGGCGGTGGATGATGCCGGCCTTTGGTTGGCGAGCGAGGACGCCGCATCGGTCAGCCATCTTGATCCAATCACGGGCGTTGCTGCAAAGGCTCCAATTCAGCTATCCGCACGCCCGACTGCGCTCGCTCTCGATGGGCAAGCGGTCTGGGTAACGTCAGTCGATGGGACGGTTACGCGCATTGATCGATCAACGGGCCGAATCACGGCGAGCATCCCGGTGGGTGCAAGCCTTTCCGGCATCGCGTTGAGTGGCACGTCGATTTGGACGGGCGACCAGAACGGCATCGTCTACCAAATCGAGGCGACGAACTTGTCGTCGCCTCCGCAGCGCATATCGACCAACACCGCCGTCGCTTCCATGGCGATCGTAGACAACGATCTCTGGTTTGCGGCGCAGCCATCGGCGGCAAGCCATCGTGGCGATACGCTCCGGATCGTGGCCATGCCGCCGGAAGGAAGGACCACCTGGTCTACCGATCCGCTCTCGGTCGACTCTCATAACTTGGCACTTGAGGGGGACGGGCTGGTGGGCCATCGGCGTGTCGGTGGTGCGGCCGGCTCTGCACTGCTGGCCGATCTCGCTTTGTCCGTTCCGCAGCCCACGAATGGCGGCCTTGCGTACACCTTCCAATTGCGCCGGAACCTCGTTTATTCGACCGGCGTCCCGGTCCTCGCCTCCGATTTCCTACGTGCTGCGGAACGCAGCTTTCAAGTGGACTCCGGGGGCGGTGCTTGGGGCAATTTGGTGTTCTCGTCCGTTGATGGCGCAGAGCTCTGCGGCGATCCGATCGAGGGGACTCCGGTCGATCGGTGCGACCTATCTGCTGGCATCCTGCCAGATGATTCCACCAACACCATCACGTACAAACTATCTCAGGCAGATCCGGATTTCCTCTACAAGCTCGCACATTTTGTCGCGTACCCTGTGCCCGAAGGCGTTCCGATGAACGAGCTGATGACCGGCCCATTCCCGGGTACCGGGCCATACATGGTCACGTCAACCGCCGACAGGCAGGTTCGCCTGGTGCGCAACCCGCATTTCACGGTGTGGGACGCCGCGGTACGACCGGACGGCTTTGCCAACGAGATCGTCTTGGCGGCCGCGGAGAGCGACGAAGCGCGAATCGCGATGGTAGAGAGCGGCGAGGCCGACTTCACGCCCTTCCGCGGCCTAAACCGTAGTTCGGCCGAGTTGTTTGCGCGGGTCAAAGCCCAGCACGCGAGCCAGTGGCATGGCGGCTCCCAGAGCACCCTATTCGTCCTCATGAATTCGTTGCTGCCCCCATTCGACAACAAAGATGCTCGTCAGGCAGTGAACTTCGCGATCGACCGCGAAAGCATGGCCGACCTGCTTGGAGGTCAGCCTGACGTGGCGATAACTTGCCAGCTACTGCCCCCGGGCTGGCCCGGCTACCAACCGCATTGCCCTTACACGCGTGATCCGGATCAGGGCGGCAGCTGGAAGGAGCGCGACATGGATGCGGCTCGGGACCTCATCGCCAAGTCGGGGACAGCAGGAGCTTCAGTCGTCGTCGGACCGACTTTCGAGAATTTCGCCAACGAACTCGACTACCTGGGTTCGGTCCTCGAGGAGCTTGGTTACCGCGTCACCATCGATCATGAAGCCGAGTTCGAATATCTAATCGATACCTGGGGCAAGGGAGAAACTCAGATCACTCTGAACGGGTGGGGTGCCGACTATCTGGCGCCGAGCACCTTCCTGGGACTAATGAAATGTGGTGGGGAACCAACTGGTGTCGCCAACTACTGTGATCCGAGCGATGAGGGCTTCGAGGCCGCTTATGACCACGCGTTGGAATTGCAGGGAGTAGATCCCGTGGCCGCCAACGCCGAGTGGGCGGTCCTTGATCGGACGGCGGCGGACCTTTCAGTATTCGTGCCTCTCGCCAACGCCGGGGCGGACTTCGTATCGGAGCGCGTGGGCAACTACCAGTTCAACTCCATGTACGGAGTCCTCTACGACCAGCTGTGGGTGAAGTAGGAACCGAAGCTGCCCTAACCAGTCATAGCCGTTTGTAGGATTCAACCCGGCCCAGAATTCGGACTGGCTTCGTCGTCCCCACAGGTGACGGTCAAGGAAAAGCCCCGGCATTTCTGCCGGGGCTCTGTTCGAAGGGCTGGTTCAGCGACGACTTAGCGGACCGGGTTGTTGTACCAACCCGCGCCCTCCTCACCGTAGTAGCTGCCCAGCCGCTCGCGGTACTTCATGTCCTCGAACAGCTCGTCGGTGAACTCGGGCGAGTTCTTGATCAACTCCTTCGTCCGCGACACGAAGACCAGCTTGTTCTGGTGGTCCATGCCGCTCACCACACCGGCCGGCAGCATGACCTTGCGGCCGAAGATCCACGGGCCGGTGTCAACGACGAGGAAGCTGTTGTCGATCTCGAATGTGTCCTTGTCGACCTTGCCGATCTCACCATCGACCGCCTGGACCTTGTAACCGGTCAGGTCGGCGCTGTGCCAACTCGGATCCTGGTACGTCCACGGCTGCCAACGGGTTGCGGTCGTTGTGCCTGAGTAAGTCATGGCGAATTGCTCCTTTCGGCTCGTGCCGAACAAGACCGGCAGTCTTCTGACGACCTTTCGGAAGCCTCACGGCACGGGCTTCTCGGTGACGTGACTACTCTCGCTTCGACGACCGAACAGGCGGATAACTCGCCACCGAGGCGGGGGTTGCCACGGCATAACAGCCCGCGCTCAGCGGCCGACTCAAGGCCAGGCGCCTAGCGTGGGATCGGGACCGTCTGGCCGGGCGGAGTCAGGAGGACGGCAACGTCGGGAGCCTCGATCGCGGCGAATCGAGCGAATTCGACTGGTGGTCCTTCGAGCCGATGGGTCATCACGCGGCCCATGCCGATCGGCCACAGCGTGCCCCAATGGATCGGAACTGCTGCCGTGGGGCGCAGGATGCGCAGCGCTTCGGCCGCGCGCTTCGGGTCCATGTGGCCGGGGCCCAGGCGCGGCCCCCAGCCCCAAATGGGAAGCAACGCGAGATCGATGTCGGTCAGCTCTTTCATCTCGGCGAAGAGGTCCGTGTCGCCAGCGAAGTAGACGCGTTCGTTGGCGTGGTCGAGCAGGTAGCCGATTGCTTCTGCATTCGGCCCAAACGGCGGTCGAAAGCCCGAGTGCGTGGCAGGGGTGGCGGTGATCACCAGGTCGCTGACGACGACCGACGCACCGACGCCCAGCTCGGTCACGTCCGAAAAGCCGGCACTCAAGAGCAGCCGACCCGCGCCACGAGGGACGATGAGTGGCGTCGACTTACCCAGGATTCGCAACGACGAGATGTCGAAGTGGTCGAGATGCAGGTGGCTGATCACGACGGCATCGATGTCGCGATACAGCTCGGCGGGGAGCGTCGACACCGCACGACGCAGGATGTTCACCCGATCAAAGAGCACCGGATCGGTCAGGACGCGGATACCGCCCATCTCGATCAGCACGGTCGAGTGGCCCAGGAAGGTGACTTCGGCCCTCACATGTGGAACCGTCGCGCAGCGCGCTCGGTTGCGCAAGGATGCAGACACATCATCGACGTCAACACACAACTACTCGACCGAAGAGCATCCTATCGATGAGGGTTACCATTGGCCGCTCGCCAGCCACCGCGGACTACCTCAATCTGAGCAAGGCTGCAGTCAATCGCTCAGCCCCGCGAAGCTGGAGTCAGGTACCCAAGGTTCGATCGTCGATGATTTATGTCTGCCCAACGCAGGATTCAGCCGACGCCGAGGCGTACAGGCGGATGATCGTGCATGGCTGATCGCTCCCGCCGGAAGGGCCCGGCGCGGCATACAACGGTGACGAATGGTCAGAGTGCGCGTGCGTCGATGTTCGTCGTCGGCGGCCTGTTGTTGGCTGCCCTTGCCGTCGGAGGCGCCGCCTTCGTGATGTCCGGTGGGCTGTCCTCGTCACCTGCTTCGTCTGGCTCGCCAAGCGTGACAACCACGCCGCTGGCTACGGCCGATCCTCTCGAGCCAATCAGCGTCGCATCGATCCAGCGGGTGCCGCATGTGGTCTTTCAGAACGTGGTTCGAGACGACAACTACGCGCACGCGTCGCTCGTGCGGCTGAGCAGCCCGGCGGCTATGCGCGTCTCCACCAACCTGGTGTGCGAGCGCGTCCACTTTGCTGCCGACCACGGTATCTGCCTTACCGCCGAGCACGACGACGAGACCCGCTACGCCGCGCTGCTATTCGACGCCGACTTTGTGGAAACGCACCGGCTGGAGCTCGATGGGGCACCCACGTTCGCGCGCGTTTCACCAAATGGCCAGCTCGCCGCTGCCTCGTTCCAGACCAGTCCGCCGACGGCGGAGGCACCGTTCGCGCCATCCGAGACTTGGCTCTTCGACACCTCGACCGGCGCAACGGTGGCGGATCTTGCCGACTTCGCGCTCATGCGCGACGGGGTCGAGCTTGGCGAGCAGGAGGTGGACTTTTGGGGTGTGACCTTCAAGCAAGATGGGGACGGCTTCTATGCGTCCGTGCGCTTTGACGGCAACATCTACCTGGTCGAAGGGAATATCTCTGCCGAACGGCTCGAAGTCCTGGACAGCGGCATCTCGGCGCCGTCGTTGTCGCCCGACGGGGCGATGATTGCCTACGCTCGGCTGGTGTCGAACATTGGACCAACTTGGCGCTTCAACGTCCGCGACCTGAGGACAGGCGCCGACGTCGAGCTCGCCGAGCCCACCAGCATCGACGACCAGATGGAGTGGATGGATTCCGATGATCTGCTCTACGGTCTCGCGGCCGACATTTGGCGGGTGCCAGCGAACGGTGGTGGAGCAGCGCAGCCGTTCCTGTTCGGCGGCCTGTCCCCGGCAGTCGTCCAGCCGACCGACTGATCGACCATTCGTGATCTCCCACGGCCGAGCCACCCGGCTCCTATTGCGATCGCTGTCGACTGCCATCGTTCTCATATTTCTGTTGTCGCTACCAGCTCTGGCACATCCGCTTGGAAACACATCAGTAAACATCTACGAGCGGGTCGAAGTTGGGGCTGACAAGATATCGATCAGGTTCATCTTGGACATTGCTGAATTTCCAGCTTTGCGCGAGCGCGAATTCGCCGATTCGAATGATGATGGTGCCGTCGATGATGAGGAATCGACGACATATCTGAACGGATTCTGGGACTACCTTGAGCCACGTCTCGTACTTGCTGTCGACGGTCAGCCACAAACTCTGCACGTTGTCAGCCAGGAGCTGACCTTTCCAGCTGGGCAGGGTGGACTGCAATTGATGCGAGCCGTGTTCGAGCTTGAGGCACCCCAGTCGGCACATTCGGCTGGCGAGGTCGTGAATGCTTCAGTAACAGAGACGACTTTCGAAGGTGTCCCAGGCTGGCACGAGATCATCGTCGTGGGCGGCACGGGCGTGACCTTGACGGACAGCAGCGTTCCCGATGTTGACATTAGCAACGAGCTGACGACGTATCCAGAAGAGATGTTGGCGACGCCACTATCCGTTCGTGAGGCGAGCTTCACCTATCGGGTTGATCAGCCGTCAGCGACCGCTCCGCCGGCATCTCCCGCCCCAGCAACTCCGGTCCCGTCCCCCGGCGAGCCCGCCACAGAGCCGCGCCCGACAGATCCGATGGTCGCGCTGCTTGGCAACACGCTGGATCCGGTCGCCGCCTTCTTTGGATTGCTCGTGGCGGCGGCGCTCGGTGCGTTTCACGCCCTGACGCCGGGTCACGGCAAGACGCTCGTGGCGGCGTACCTGGTCGGATCTAGAGCCAACATCAGTCACGGCTTCTGGCTCGGCGGCACGGTTGCCGTGACCCATACCGCTGGCATCTTTGCCCTCGGCCTTGCGACGCTGGCGTTCACCGAGCTGATCGTCCCGGAGCAGATCGTCAGCTGGCTGGCGGTCGCTACCGGCGTACTGATCGTTGCGCTTGGAGCCATCTTTGTCTGGCGCTCACAGCAACTGAGGATCGCCCTCATGTCGACACCGTCGACAGCACGGAAGTCGTCGAAACGGGATCGCTCAGGCGGCCACAGTCACGGTCCCGGGGGCCAGCACAGCCACGGCGCTGCAGGTGAGCACAGCCACGATCACGATGAGGATGGTGTGACACCGCAGCTTCGGCGCCGCGAGGTGGCCGTGCTTGGCATCGTCGGTGGCCTCGTTCCGAGCGGTTCAGCCCTGCTCCTGTTGCTCAGCTCGATTGCTCTCGGCGAGGTGGTCTACGGGTTGCTCTTGATTTCCGCGTTCGGTGTCGGAATGGCAGCCGTGCTCATCGGCATCACAGTCGGCATCGTCTTCTTGCGGCGGACCCCGGTCATGAGCTGGGAACGCTGGCGAAGTCCGCGCCTACGGACCATTGCCGCCTGGCTACCAACGCTATCCGGTCTGATCGTCGTGGCACTGGGTCTATTCCTGACCCTGGAGGCGCTGCGTAACCTCCGCTGACGGTGGTGCGGGCAGTCCACACCTTCTCTACGAAAGTCCTAGGAGGTACTGGTACTGTTCAGGGCGCGGTGTTACGATCCGCGACCTTGTAGGGGATTGGCGCCCACCAGCCTGACCTTGAGACCGTCCAGAGAGACGAGCCAGTCAGAGCCCTCGCGCCGATCAAGTGGAGGGGGAAATTCCAGTGGACCTCCGTATGTTGGAGAGACCGCTTCGGTGACTCATCTGTCCCGGTCAGCCTTCGTTGCGTTGCTGGCCGTCACTCTGCTTATCGGCCTTGTGCCGCTCAGCAATCCGGTCGCTCAGACGGCCTCAGCACAGTTCAAACTTGAAGCGCCTGACGTCGTCGATGTCGGCGAACCCATCGATCTCCGGCTTTCCGTAGCAGGCGCCTCTGGCGTCGGCGGGTACGAGGCGGTCCTCCGCTTCGACCGCCGGGTGGCCGAGTTCTCCGGTGTCAGTCACCGCGGAAACGATGTCGCCGCATCCGGCCGTGGAATCGCCGCCCTTGGCCCAGTCGAGCATGACCAGGGCGAGTCCTTCGGCTTCTACTCTTGCCCCGTCGCGGACTGTGCCGATACCGCAAGCAGCCGCGCCGGTGCCGGGCCATCCGGCAACGTCTACCTCGGCACGGCGAAGGTCATCGCCCGCCAGCCGGGACTGCTCGAGATCGCTCTTGGTCCCGCCTCACTGGTCGACAGCGCAGGCCGCTTGATCAATACCGGTCAGGCACCAGCGGTTGTGATCAACGTCGGCGACGTTGAAACGACCTCAGGCGTCGGAGCTCCTCCGGCCACTGAGGGATTCGGACAACCTGATCAGGACGTAGCTCCGGCCGCCAGGTCTGGCACGGACTTGACCGGCGACGGCCGAACCGACAACGGCGACGCGCGCGAGGCAGCGTTCCATTGGTCTGGTGCCCAAAGCGACGACGGCTGCGGTACTGGAAGCGCCGACATCGACGGCGATGGCTGCGTCAACGTGGATGACATCCAGGCAATCGCGTCGTCTTACTCGAGCGCCCCGCCGGCAGCAATCGACACGGGATTCGCAAGCGCGGCACTGATCATCGCCCCAGAGGACTTCGTCCCCACCGCGACATGGACGGTAAACACGACTTCTGACGCTCCGGACGCGAATGTCGGCAACGGCGTGTGCGCTACTGCCGCAGGGCAGTGTTCGCTGCGCGCCGCGATCGAGAATGCGAACGTCCATTCTGGAAATGACCTCATCAATTTCAACATCCCGGGCACGGGTGTACAAACCATCGGGCTGACCGACCGACTGCCGAACATCAGTGACGGCAGCGGTGGAGTGATGATCGATGGCTACACCCAGCCCGGGGCCAGCCCCAATACCTCGGCACTGGCGAGCAATGCGGTGTTGCGAATTGCCATTGAGGGCATCGGCGAGGAAATCGAATTGCCGGCGTTCTTCATCACGTCGCACGGCAATATCTTCCAGGGCCTCGCGGTTTATGACACCTGGCGCAAGTTCTGGATGAATGGCCCAGGCGCTTATGACAACCTGATCGCCGGCAACTTCATCGGAACCGACCCATCGGCCGATTTCGAGTCGCCCAACTTCATCGGCCCATCGCTCGGCAGTGTCGTCATGGATTCTGGCGCCCACGACAACCAGGTTGGTGACCGCACTCTCGCCGGACGCAACATCATTTCGGCCGGTCCCCGAAGCGGCATCAACATCACCCAGGAAGACACCAGCAACAACGTCGTCGTCAACAACATCATCGGTCTGTCACCGGACGGCCAGAGCCGGCTGAGCAACGCCACTCACGGCGTCGACATTGACCAGGGAGCCAGCGACAACACCGTAGGCGGCTTGGGCGCGCTCGAGCGGAACGTCATCTCGGGCAACAGCAACATCGGCGTGGAGATCACCCACGAGCTGACCACGACCGGCAACCAGGTCATCGGCAACTTCATCGGAACCGATCTCACCGGCAACACCTCGCCGGCATTCGCCCGCAACACCAACGAGGGCATCCACATCGATGACGGCCCGGGCGCCACGGTCATCACCGACAACGTCATCGGCGGCAACGGACTCTCCGGAATCCTGATCGAGGGCTATGACACGCGCGACACGATCATCGCGCGCAACCGGATCGGCGTCTCGCTCAATGGAACGGCGATCCCGAATGGCGTTGTCGGCATCGGCGTTACTTATCGAGCGTATCGGACGACGATCGGACCGGACAACATCATCGCCAATCACCCGGTCGGTATCCGGATGGACGTTGAGCGCGAGAACATCCAGAACCGGATCACGCGCAACTCCATCTATGACAATGGCTTCGGCATCGACCTCCACCCGTACGGCGTGACGCCCAACGGGCAGTACCCCACCACTGGTCCCAACCTCCGCCTTCCGTTCCCAGCTCTCTCTTCGGCGTCACCCTCGACCGTAACCGGGCGCGCGTGTGCCGGCTGCACCGTCGAGGTGTTCTTGGCCGATGGCGGCGATAACGAGTACGGCCAGGGCCGCACATTCGTCGGTTCGGCCGTGGCGACGCCCGACCTCACTGGTGCGGCCGTGGGGTCGTTCACGGCCACCGTTTCCGGCCTTGCCGTTGGCAATTACGTCACCGCCACGGCAACCGATGCGAACGGCAACAGCTCCGAATTCGCCCTCGATCGTCAGGTCACGGCAAGCGGCCTTACGCCGGCCGGCGCCCTCGTGGCGCGCGACACTTTCGAGCGCAACCACGTCGATACCTGGGGCACCGCATTGCGCGGCGGTCCATGGACGTTGCCGTTCCTGCCGCTGTCTGACTACAACATGTCGGGCGGCCGCGCGACCATCAATCTGCAGGCTGCCAACACCACGCGAATGTCGCTCCTTCCGAGCGTGTCGGAGCGCGACATCGACGCGACTGTCCAGGTCAGCACAAACAAGGTCGCCGCCGGCAGCAATCAGTTCGCCTACCTGGTACTGCGCCGCAAGGACAACGGCAACCAGTTCCACGCGCGCTTGCGCTTTGCGACCAACGGGGCGGTGTACGTGCAGGCGACCCGAGTCCTGAATCAGTCCGAAGCGGGCATCGGGTCCGAGGTCCAGGTCCCGGGCCTGACGCATACGGCCAATCAGCGCATCTGGTTGCGCGCTCAGGCGGTCGGAGCCTCGCCCACGACTATCCGCATCAAGGCGTGGCTGGACGGCAACCTCGAGCCAACCGCCTGGAACTACACCAACAGCACTAACACCGACGCTGTGCTTCAAACCGCCGGCGGTGTAGGCGTTCGGGCCTTCTTGGCGAGTACGGTCAGCAACGCCCCGGTCACCATCTCGTTCGACGGCTTCCGCGCCAATGCCCCAGCACCTGCAGACGCAGTAGCACCCGCCGCTCCCACCGGCCTTGTCGCCGCTCCCGGCAACAACGCCGTCTACCTGGGCTGGAGTCCCAACTCGGAGGCGGATCTGGTTGGCTACCACGTCTATCGCTCGACCTCGACACCGGTGTCGACCGCCACCGCGCCAGTTAGTGGCACCGAGCCCGTCACCACGACCTCATTCGTCGATAGCACCGCGCTCAACGGGATCCCGTACTTCTACGTCGTAACCGCGGTGGACGCGTCCACCAACCGCTCCGGACCGTCCAATCAGGTCACTGCGACGCCCGATCCCGCAGCTGGCAGCGCGCTCGATTTCGACGGCGTAAATGACCATGTGACATTTGGCCCAGCCGCCGATGCGGGTGTGACCAACTTCACGATCGAGGCCTGGTTCCGTCGCGACGGAACCGGCGTGCCAGTCGCGACGAGTGGCGGCACAGGCGGCGTAACCGCAATTCCGATCCTGACCAAGGGTGGCTCCGAGGAGGACGGATCCAACCTTGACATGAACTACTTCCTCGGCATCCGTTCGTCTGACAACGTGCTAGCCGCGGACTTCGAGGACAACGCCACCGGCGCCAACCATGCCGTGACTGGAACGACGCCCATATCGCTCGGTGTCTGGCATCACGCGGCAGTGACGTTCGACGGATCCACCTGGCGTCTGTACCTCAACGGCGTGCTCGACGCCACGCTGAACATCGGCAACTTCACGCCTCGCTCAGACAGCATCCAACACGCCGCCCTGGCGACGACGATCAACTCGACGGGCGTCGTTACCGGCTTCTTCGATGGCCGAATTGACGAGGCACGCGTGTGGAACGTAGCGCGCAGCCAGGGCCAGATCGCAACGGCGCGCGACCTTCAGCTGACGAGCGGGCAGGGCCTGGTCGCTCGATGGGGTATGAACGAGGGTTCCGGAAACGTCGTTCTCAACAGCATCGATGGTGGGTCGAACGGCACTGCCTCTGGTGGACCCATCTGGGTTCCGGGTGCGCCCTTCGCTGCCGGCACGGATCCCGCGCCCAGCGCGCCGACCGGTCTCGATGCTCAGCCCGGCCCGGGCCGCATCGATCTCGATTGGAACAACAACAGTGAGCCGGATATCGCTGGATACAACATCTATCGCGACAGCGTGGTCGGCGGCAGCACCGTACAGGTAGTGGCCGCGGGCGACATCGCCAGCTGCTCGTCATCGGGCGACGAGGCGACGGCCGCGCTTGTGAATACCCTGCCGGGTGACGTGCTCGCCCTCGGCGATAACGTATACGAGGACGGGACGCTAACCGAGTTCAACAACTGCTATCAGCCGACGTGGGGCGCTGCCAAGGCGCGCACGCGTCCTGCCGCCGGCAACCACGAGTACCAGACCGCCAACGCTTCCGGCTACTTCAGCTACTTCGGCGCTGCAGCCGGCACGGTGGGCCAGGGCTACTACAGCTACGACTACGGCACGTGGCACATCATCGTGCTCAACAGCAACTGCTCGAACGTGTCCTGCTCGGTCGGCTCAGCCCAGGAGCAGTGGCTTCGAGCGGACCTCGCCGCCAATGACGAGCAGTGCACGCTGGCCACGTACCACCATCCGCGCTTCAGCTCGGGCAACTCGCACGGCAACGACACGTCCGTCGCGCCGCTTTTCCAGGCGCTCTATGACTACAACGCCGACGTAATTCTCAACGGCCACGACCACACGTACGAGCGCTTCGCCAAGCAGTCGCCGACGGCGGCTGCCGACCCGCAGCGTGGGATCCGGCAGTTCGTCGTCGGAACCGGCGGGCGTTCCCATAACGGCTTCGACTCTCCCGAGCCGAACAGCCAGGTCCGCAATGCCGACACGTACGGCGTCCTGCAGATGGACCTGCGGCCGGGCGGCTACAGCTGGGACTTCGTACCAGAAGCCGGACGCACCTTCACGGACAGCGGCTCGGACGTCTGCCACGACGCAAACGGCCCGGTTTCGGGATCGGGCGCGCCGATCAATGGATCACCCGTAGCTAGCTCGAGCTACAGCGACACGTCGGTCACGCCGGGCGTCGAGTACAACTACACCGTCACCGCGGTCGACGCGGCCGGCCACGAGTCCGATCCCTCAAACGCGGTCAGCGAGACGCCCGATCCGTCGATCAACAACGCCCTCGACTTTGACGGCACCAACGACCACGTCACGCTCGGCGCGGCAAGTGCCCTCAACAGCAACACCTTCACCATCGAGACCTGGTTCCGGCGCGACGGCACCGGCGTGGCGACGGGCACCAGCGGCAGCGCCCCCGGTCTCGTGTCGGCCATCCCGCTCGTGACCAAGGGCCGCACCGGTGGCAGCGCCCAGATCGTCAACTGGTTCCTCGGCATCGACACCGCCACGAACAGAATTGCCGCGGACTTCGAGACCGCCGCTGACGACGTCAACCACGGGATCATCGGCACGACCACGCTCGCCACCGGGACCTGGTATCACGCCGCCGCGACCTACGATGGCACGACCTTCCGGGTCTACCTCAACGGCGTTCAGGAAGCCTCCGTCGCCGTCGCCGATGGCCCCGGCACCGGCAGCACCCATCCCGCCGCGCTCGGCACGGCGCTCGACACGACCGGCGCGCCAGCCGGCTTCTTCAACGGCGTGCTCGACGAGGCGCGCGTCTGGAACGTCGCCCGCAGCGCAGCTCAGATCTTTGCCGGCGCGACCCAGGAACTCACCAGCGGCACGGGCCTGACCGCCCGCTACGGCATGAACGAGGGCAGCGGCACCGCGATCGGCAACTCCGTCGCCGGGGGTGTGAGCGGAACCGCAGTTAACGGCCCGACATGGGTGGGCGGCTCGCCATTCACCCTGCCGGACAATCCTCCGTCAGCCCCGACAGGGCTCGTCGCGTCGCCAGGCAACAACAGCGTTGGCCTGTCGTGGGCGGCGAACGCTGAGCCAGACATCGCTGGCTATCGCGTCTACCGCGGCACGAGCCTGCCCGTCAGCACTGCCGGTTCGCCGATCAGCGGCGCCTCACTGCTCACGTCACCGAACTACCTCGATACCTCCGCGACGAACGGGACGACCTACCACTACGTCGTGACTGCCATCGATCTGGGCGACAACATTTCGCCGCCGTCCGCCTCGGCTACGGCGACTCCGTCCGCGTCAGCCGGCGGCGCGCTTGACTTCGACGGCACAAACGACCATGTCACCCTTGGCCCGGCGTCGGGCCTGAACAGCAACACGTTCACCATCGAGACCTGGTTCCGGCGTGACGGTACCGGCATCATGGCCGCCACTACGAGCGGCGCCGGTGGCGTCTCGGCCGCCCCGCTAATGGCCAAGGGCCTGTCCGGCGGCGGCGTCATCAACTGGTTCATGGGCGTCACCGCCGATGGCTTCCTGGCGGTCGACTTCGAGAGTGCCAGCGACGACAGCAACCATGCCGTGATCGGCTCGACTGCCCTCAGTAACGGCACCTGGTACCACGCAGCGGCAACATATGACGGATCCATCCTTCGGCTCTACCTGAACGGCGCCCAGCAGGGCTCTACGAACGTCGCCAACGGCCCCGGCGCGGGCAGCAACCACCCGCCGTCGCTGGCCACGGCCATGACCCCGGCCGGCGTCGCGACGGGCTTCTTCAACGGCGTCCTCGACGAGGCACGCGTCTGGAACGTCGCACGCAGCGCGGCAGACATCGCCGCCGGAATGAGCCAGGAGCTCACCTCGGGCGCCGGTCTCATCGCCCGCTACGGCATGAACGAGGGCACCGGCACCGCCGTCGCCAACTCTGTCGCCGGCGGTCCCGCCGGCATCGCCGTCAACGGGCCGGCGTGGGTTCCCGGCGCGCCCTTCACCGGTGGCGGTGGTAACGAGCCGCCGGCAGCTCCCAACGGGTTGAACGCGACCCCGGGCAACAACAGTGTCTTCCTCAACTGGAACGCGAACACCGAGCCCGATCTGGCCGGCTACAACGTCTATCGGGACGGCGCACCGAGCGGGACCACTGTCCAGTCTGTCGGCGCCGGCGACATCGCCAGCTGCTCTTCGTCGGGTGACGAAGCAACCGCTGCCCTGATCGACAGCATTTCCGGCGACGTGCTCGCTCTGGGCGACACCGTCTACGAAAGCGGCACGCCAACCGAGTACACCAACTGCTACGACCCGAGCTGGGGACGCCACAAGGCGCGCACGCACCCTGTAGTGGGCAACCATGAATACGGCACGGCCAACGCTTCCGGCTACTTCAACTACTACGGCAGCATCGCCGGGACGCCCGGACAGGGCTACTACAGCTACGACTACGGCGAGTGGCACATCGTCGTGCTCAACAGCATGTGCGCCAACGTCGGCGGCTGTGGTGTGGGCTCAGCGCAGTACAACTGGCTGGTCGGCGACCTGGCGGCCAACGACGAGTCGTGCACGATGGCGCTCTGGCACCATCCGCGCTTCAGCTCGGCAGCCAGCCACGGCAGCGATCCGATCACTCAGCCGCTGTACCAGGCCCTGTACGACGCCAACGCCGACCTGATCCTGACCGGACACGATCACTCATACGAGCGCTTCGCCCCGCAGACTGCGGCTGGCGCGCTCGATCTCAACCGCGGCATTCGCCAGTTCGTCGTCGGCACCGGCGGCCGTAGCCATTACGCGCAGGGCACCCTAAGGCCCAACAGCGAGGTCTACAACGGCGATACCTACGGCGTTATCAAGCTTCAGCTCAAGCCGACCAGCTACGACTGGGAGTTCGTGCCCGAGGCCGGCAGGACCTTCACCGACACCGGTACCCAGTCCTGCCATGACGCGAACGGACTGCTGGCATCCAGCGCACCACTGAACGGCACGACGCCAGTAACGGGAACGTCCTACGTTGACACCACCGCCGTCAACGGCACGACCTACAACTACGTCGTAACCGCTGTCGACGATGGTGGCGAGGAATCTCCCGCGTCGGCATCGGACTCCGCGACACCTTCCGGTTCGGCAGGAAACGCACTCGATTTCGACGGCGTCGACGACCACGTCACGTTTGGTAACGCGGCCTCCCTGGCCGTGACCAATTTCACGATCGAGACCTGGTTCCGTCGCGACGGCACAGGCACAACGACCCAGACCAGCGGTGGCACAGGCGGCGTAACGAGCGTCGTCCCGCTCGTGACCCGCGGCGCGTCGGAGAGCGACAGCCCGGCCAACCTGAACATGAACTACTTCCTCGGCTTCCGGACGACCGACAACGTTCTCGTCGCCGACTTCGAGGACACGGTCAACGGTGGCAACCATGCAGTCACCGGTCTGACGCCGATCACGAGTGGCGTCTGGCATCACGCGGCCGTTACCTACAACACGGCGACGGACACATGGAACCTGTATCTCGACGGCGTCCTCGATCGCACACTGACGATTGGTGACTTCACGCCAGAGTCAACCAGCATTCAGCACGCCGGCCTGGCGACGGCAATGAACTCGACCGGTGTGCAGGCAGGCCGTTTTGACGGCGCCCTCGACGAGGTGCGCATCTGGAACGTCGCCCGCACCGGCGCAGATATCTCCGCGTCGTGGAATCAACCGCTGACCAGCGGCACCGGACTGATCGCGCGCTGGGGTCTCGACGAAGGCACCGCTGCGTCCGTCGGTAACTCGGTTGCCGGTGGCGTCAACGGCACAGCCGTCAACGGTCCGCTGTGGGTCGCTGGCGCGCCCTTCGCGGGCGGCGGCAACCAGGCGCCGGTCTTCAGCACCGACATCACCGACCAGTCGAACAGCGAAGGCAATGTCGTCTCGCTCGACGCCGACGCAACCGACCCCAACCCGGCCGACACGCTGGTCTATAGCGCGACAAACCTGCCCAACGGCGTGGCAATCAACAGCTCGACCGGCGTCATCAGCGGCACGCTGAGCGGCACCTCAGCCGGCACCTACGCGGTCACGGTCGCCGTCAGCGACGGTTCGCTTACGGACACCGATACGTTCACCTGGACGGTCACGGAGCCATCGACCGGCAGCGCGTTGGACTTCGACGGAGTGAATGATCATGTCACCCTCGGCCCGGCCGCGACCTTCAATGACAACACCTTCACGGTCGAGACCTGGTTCCGACGCGACGGCACCGGAGTACCGGTCCTGACCGCCAGCACAGGTGGCCTGAACGCTATCCCGCTCGTGACCAAGGGTCGCTCGGGCAGCGGCAATATCAACTGGTTCTTGGGCATCGATAGCGCGACGAATCGAATCGCGGCCGACTTCGAGAGCTCAACCGACGACAGTAACCACCCGATCATCGGCACGACCACGTTGGTCAACGGGACCTGGTATCACGCCGCAATCACGTACTCGGGCGGGAACTTCCGGCTGTACTTGAACGGCGTCGAGGAGACGTTCGTCGCGGTCGCCAACGGACCCGAGACAACGAGCACGCTGCCGCCTGCCCTTGGCACGGCCATGGATCCCGCGGGCACACCGGCCGGCTTCTTCAACGGCGTGCTCGACGAGGTCCGGATTTGGGACTTCAACCGCAGCGCGGCGCAGATCCTCGCCAGCCGCGACCTCGAGCTGACCAGCGGTACCGGCCTAGTCGCCCGATACGGTATGAACGAGGGCAGTGGCACTACCGTAGCCAACTCGGTTGCCGGTGGCGTCAACGGCACAGCCGTCAACGGTCCGCTGTGGGTCGCTGGCGCGCCCTTCGCGGGCGGCGGCAACCAGGCGCCGGTCTTCAGCACCGACATCACCGACCAGTCGAACAGCGAAGGCAATGTCGTCTCGCTCGACGCCGACGCAACCGACCCCAACCCGGCCGACACGCTGGTCTATAGCGCGACAAACCTGCCCAACGGCGTGGCAATCAACAGCTCGACCGGCGTCATCAGCGGCACGCTGAGCGGCACCTCAGCCGGCGTGTACTCGGTCACGATTACGGTCAGTGATGGCTCCCTGACTGATACCGACACCTTTACCTGGACGGTCAGCGAACCCGGTGGTGGCGCGACTGGTCTCGACTTTGACGGCACCAACGACCACGTCACGCTCGGCGCGGCAAGTGCCCTCAACAGCAACACCTTCACCATCGAGACCTGGTTCCGGCGCGACGGCACCGGCGTGGCGACGGGCACCAGCGGCAGCGCCCCCGGTCTCGTGTCGGCCATCCCGCTCGTGACCAAGGGCCGCACCGGTGGCAGCGCCCAGATCGTCAACTGGTTCCTCGGCATCGACACCGCCACGAACCGCATCGCGGCCGACTTCGAGACCGCCGCTGACGACGTCAACCACGGGATCATCGGCACGACCACGCTGGCCACCGGGACCTGGTACCACGCCGCCGCGACCTACGATGGCACGACCTTCCGGGTCTACCTCAACGGCGTTCAGGAAGCCTCCGTCGCCGTCGCCGCTGGCCCCGGCACCGGCAGCACCCATCCCGCCGCGCTCGGCACGGCGCTCGACACGACCGGCGCGCCAGCCGGCTTCTTCAACGGCGTGCTCGACGAGGCGCGCGTCTGGAACGTCGCCCGCAGCGCAGCTCAGATCTTTGCCGGCGTGAGCCAGGAGCTCACCAGCGGCACGGGCCTCACCGCCCGCTACGGCATGAACGAGGGCGCCGGCACGGCCGTCGCCAACTCGATCGCTGGCGGACCTGCTGGTACGGCCGTGGGTGGCCCGTTGTGGGTCGCGGGCTCGCCGTTCACGCCGCCACCGCCGCCCAACGATCCTCCCGCCGCGCCCGCGCAGCCCAGCCCGCCCGACGATGCCATCGGCGTCGCCACGGACGCGCAGCTGTCGGTCCAGGTCACTGATCCCGAGAGTGGCGCTCTAAGCACGACGTTCTACGGACGTCCCGTCACGGCCGAAACGGCTCCCGACTTCACGATCGTCGCCCTGCCCGACACGCAGCACTACGTCGACAACAACGGCGCGAACCTCGCGCACTTCGAGGGCCAGACCCAGTGGATCGTTCAGCAGCAGTCGGCGCGCAACATCGTATTCGTCACGCACCTTGGCGACGTCGTCGAGAACCGCGATAGCTTCGAGGTGGAGTGGCAGCGCGCGAGCGCGGCGATGGCGACGCTCGATCAGGCCGGTGTGCCCAACAACCTGACCACTGGAAACCACGACGTCAACCAGACAACCGGAAACGGCTCGTTCTACGACCAGTACTTCCCGCCGAGCCGGTACGACCAGAACTCGTGGTACGGCGGCTACCTGGGCCAGCTCGTCGGCGATCCGGTCGATCGCCAGAACAAGAACAACTACGAGCTCTTCTCCGTCGGTAGCCTCGACTTCATCATCCTGCACCTCGAATACGACCTGCCGGGCTTCGCTCTCGACTGGGCCGAGGACATCCTCGATCAGTACCCCGATCGGATGGCGATCGTCACCACCCACCTGTTCGTCAACACGAGCAGCCAGCGTGGCACCTCGCCGCTGGCGCGCACCGACGGCACGTCCGCCGAGGCCGCCTGGCAGCGCCTGCGCACGCACTGCAATCTGTTCATGATCCTGAACGGCCACTACCCGGGTGAGGGCCGCCGGACCGACAACAACGCCTGCGGCGATCCCGTCCACCAGCTCCTGTCCGACTACCAAGAGCGAACCAACGGCGGCGACGGCTGGCTGCGCATCATGAACTTCAAGCCGTCCGAGGACCGGATCGACGTCCAGACCTATTCGCCGACGATCGCCGGTGGCCCGCAGTTCGAAACCGACGCCAGCAGCCAGTTCAGCCTCGATGTTGACCTTGCCGGCGGCGCTGCTTTCGAAGAGATCGCGACAGTCTCCGGGACGCCTTCGGGCGGCACGGCGTCGACCCAATGGGCTGGCCTCGCCGGCTCGACCGAATACGAGTGGTACGCCGTCGCAGGCGACGGCAACGCCACGACCACTGGCCCAATCTGGTCGTTCACGACCGAGGCCGACGCGACGGAGCCAGCCGCACCGAGCGGCCTCATCGCCACACCGGGCGCCGGCAACGTAACCCTCGACTGGACGGCCAACACCGAGCCGGATCTCGTGGGCTACAACGTCTACCGTTCGCTGACCTCACCCGTTTCGACCGCGGGTACGCCGCTCAACGGCCTGACACCCGTGGCAACCAACACCTATGTCGACACGACAGTGAGCGGCGGGAACGAGTACTTCTACGTCGTCACCGCTGTTGACTCATCAGACAACGAATTGCTGGTCTCGAACGAGGATTCGGCGACGCCGACAGTCCCGCCGAGCATGGCGCTCGACTTCGACGGCGTGGACGATCGCGTCACCTTTGGCACAGCGTCGGCCCTCGGCCTCTCCACGTTCACCATCGAGACCTGGTTCCGGCGTGACGGCGCAGGTATCGCCACGAGCACCGGCACGGGTGGCATCACCAATGCCATCCCGCTAGTCACCAAGGGCCGCGGCGAGGGCGACCAGAGCAACGTTGACGCCAACTGGTTCCTCGGCATCGACGCTACGAGCGGTGTGCTCGTGGCCGACTTCGAGGACATGGAGACGCCGACCGGCACCAACAACAACCACCCGGTCACGGGCATCACCGCGATCCCGATCAGCGCCACCACCTGGCATCACGCCGCGGTGACCTACAGCGCCGCGACCGACACCTGGAACCTGTACCTCAACGGCAACCTCGAGCGGACGCTCGCGCTGGGCGGCAACTTCACGCCGCGCTTCGACAGCATCCAGCACGCTGGTCTGGCCACGGCGATGACCTCGGCCGGCGCCCAGGCAGGCTTCTTCAACGGCGCCCTCGACGAGGTGCGCATCTGGAACATGGCCCGCACGCAAGCCCAGATCGCAGCGACGATGGACAACACGCTGACCGGTGGCACGGGCCTCGTCGCCCGCTATGCCCTCGATGAGGGCACCGGCACGACGACTAGCAGCAGCATTGCAGGTGCACCTTTGGGCACGCTCGTCAACGGCCCGCTCTGGGTAGTTGGCGCACCGATCACCTCCGCAGGGCCGAATCAGGCTCCCGTATTCACGACCGACCTGGGCAACCTCACGCTCAACGAGGGACAGCCGGTCAACCTGGACGCTGATGCGACGGACCCGGATGGCGACGGACTGATCTACTCGGCATCCCCACTGCCGACAGGCATCTCGATTGACCCGCTCACCGGCATCATCAGTGGCACGCTGCTCGACGGCAGCGCGGGGGTCTACAACGTGACGGTCGCCGTCAATGACGGCGCACTAAGCGACATGGACTTCTTCGACCTCACCGTCAATGACGTCGACGCGCCGCCGGCCGCCCCAACGGGCCTCAACGCGTCCGCAGGCAACGGCTCAGTCGCCCTGTCGTGGACCGCCAACGGCGAGCCCGACCTGGCCGGCTACCGCGTCTTCCGCAGCACCACCCTGCCCGTCTCCACGACCGGCGACGGCCTGGGCGGCGCGACGCTCATCAGCGGCACCAGCTACACCGACCTGACCGCGGTCAACGGCACGGCCTACAACTACGTCGTCATCGCCGTCGACGCGATCGGCGGCCGCTCGGCCGCGAGCAACAACGCCTCGGCGACGCCAGCACCCAACATGGCGCTCGATTTCGACGGCACCAACGACCATGTCACCTTCGGCGCCGCGCCGAACCTCGGCGTCCAGAGCTTCACAATCGAGACCTGGTTCCGGCGCGATGGCGCGGGCTCGATCGCGAGCACCGGCACGGGCGGCGTGACCAACGCCATCCCGCTCGTCAGCAAGGGTCGCTCGCAGGCCGACACGCCGGCAAACCTGAACGCCAACTACTTCCTCGGCATCGACGCAACGACGGGCACCCTCGTCGCCGACTTCGAGGACACCGCTACTGGTGGCAACCACCCGGTCACGGGCATCACCGCGATCCCGATCAGCGCCACGACCTGGCACCACGCCGCGGTGACCTATGACACCGCCACCGACACCTGGAACCTGTATCTCAACGGCAACCTCGAGCGGACGCTCGCTATAGGTAACTTCACGCCTGAGTCGGCGAGCATCCAGCACGCCGCCCTGGCCACCGCGATCGACTCAACCGGTACGTTGGCCGGCTTCTTCAACGGCGTGCTTGACGAGGTGCGCATCTGGAACGTGGCCCGCAGCCAGGCCCAGATCCAGGCCTCCAAGGACCTGGAGCTGACCAGCGGCACCGGCCTCATCGCCCGCTACGGTCTGACCGAGGGCACTGGCACCACGGTCAACAACACAGCCGCTAGCGCACCGGCCAACACCAACGGCACGGCCGTCGGTGGCCCGCCGTGGGTGAGTGGCTTCGTGCCGCCCGTGGTCGACACCACGCCGCCACCGGTTCCGAGTGGCCTCGCCGCGGCGCCGGGCACCAACCTCGTGAGCCTTACTTGGAACGCCGTCAGCGCACCTGACCTGGCCGGCTACCGCGTCTTCCGCGGCACCAGCCTGCCCGTCGACACGACCGGCAACGGCCTCGGCGGCGCGGCGCTGCATCACCGGCACCAGCTTCACCGACCTGACCGCCGTCAACGGCACCGCCTACCAGTACGTGGTCATCGCCGTCGACACGAGCACAAACCGCTCCGCGGCCTCATCCGCGGCGAGCGTCACGCCATCCGTTGCCGCTGGCGCGGCAGTCGATCTCGACGGCACCAACGACTACATCACCTTCGGCACGGCATCCCCTTCGCTGAACGTGACCAGCTTCACGCTCGAGACCTGGTTCCGGCGCGATGGCGCGGGCGTCGGCGTGACCACCGGCACCGGTGGCATCGCGAGCGCCCTGCCGCTCGTGACCAAGGCCGCCGGCGAGGGCGAGGGCCCGCCGAACACGATTAATGCCAACTACTTCCTGGGCATCGATGCGTCGTCCGGCGTGCTCGTTGCCGACTACGAAGAGCCCACTGGCCCGAACCACCCGGTCAGCGGCACCACTGTGGTGACCAGCAACGTCTGGCATCACGCGGCCGTCACCTACGACGCCAGCAACGGCACCTGGAAGCTGTATCTCGACGGCGTCCTCGATCGCACGCTGGTCCTCGCGAGCGCCTTCCAGCCCAATGCGAGCAGCCTGCAGCATGCCGCCCTCGGCTCCTCGCTGACGACGACCGGCACGGCGAGCGGCTTCTTCAACGGCGCGCTCGACGAGGCACGCATCTGGAACATCGCCCGCAGCGATGCCCAGATCGCGGCTAACTTCGATAACACGCTTACCAGTGGCGCAGGCCTCTTGGCCCGCTACGGTCTCGACGAGGGCACCGGCACCACGACCGCCAGCAGCGTCGCCGGCGCACCCAACGGCACACTGACCGGCGCCGCGCCCGCCCCGGCCTGGACTGCTGGCCCGCCGCTCACTCCGGCCGGCAACGGCGCGCCTGTCTTCAGCACCGACATCACCGACCAGACCGACGCCGAGGGCGAGGCCGTCAGCCTCGACGCCGACGCGACCGATCCAGATCTCGACACGCTCACCTACAGCGCCACCGGCCTGCCCGGCGGCGTGACCATCAACCCGAGCACAGGCGTCATCAGTGGCACCCTCGCCGGCGACGCCGCAGACAACAGCCCATACAGCGTCGTGATCACCGTCAGTGACGGCTCACTGACCGACACCGACAGCTTCAGCTGGACGGTGACCAACACCAACCAGGCGCCTGTCTTCACTACCGACATCACTGACCAGACCGACGCCGAGGGCGACATCGTCAGCCTCGATGCCGACGCGACCGATCCAGATCTCGACACGGTCACCTACAGCGCCAGCCCGCTGCCCGACGGCGTGACCATCAACCCGACCACGGGTGTCATCAGCGGCACGCTCAGCCTCGCCAGCGCGGGCACCTACAACGTGACCGTCACCGCGTCGGACGGCAGCCTGCCCGACTTCGACACCTTCACCTGGACGGTGACCAACACCAACCAGGCGCCGGTCTTCAGCACCGACATCACCGACCAGTCCGACGCCGAGGGTGACAGCGTGTCGCTCGACGCCGACGCAACTGATGCCGATGCCGGCACGACGCTCGTCTACAGCGCCACGGGCCTGCCCGGCGGCGTGTCGATCAACTCCAGCACCGGTGTCATCAGTGGCACGCTCAGCTCGTCCAGCGCCGGCACGCACAACGTCGTCGTGACCGTGTCCGACGGCGCGCTGACCGACACCGACAGCTTCACCTGGACTGTGACCGAGCCGGTCACCGGGTCGGCGCTCGACTTCGACGGCGTCGACGACCACGTCACGTTCGGCAGTGCGTCGGGCCTTAACAGCAACACCTTCACCATCGAGACCTGGTTCCGGCGCGACGGCACGGGCACGCCCGCTACGACCAGCGGCAGCGGTGGCGTCACGGCCATCCCGCTCGTCACCAAGGGCCTCTCTGAATCGGGCCAACTGCTGAACTGGTTCCTGGGCATCGACAGCGCCACCGGCCGCCTGGCAGCCGACTTCGAGAGCGCCAGCGATGACAGCAACCATCCGCTCATCGGCACCACCACGATCACCAACGGCACCTGGAATCACGCCGCCATCACCTACGACGGAGTGACCTTCCGGCTGTTCCTGAACGGCATCCAGGAAGCCTCCGTCGCCATCGCCAACGGCCCCGGCACCGCCAGTGGTCACCATGCCGCCCTGGCCACGGCGATGACCAGCACCGGCGCCGCTACCGGCCGCTTCGACGGCGCCCTGGACGAGATCCGCATCTGGAACACCGCCCGCTCAGCCGCCCAGCTCGGCGCCCGGCGCGATCAGGAGTTGCTCGCGGGCACCGGCCTGCTCGCCCGCTACGGCCTGGCCGAGGCGACCGGCACCGCAATCAACAACTCGGTCGCCGGTGGTGTCAACGGCACCGCCGTGGGCGGTCCGGCATGGGTCGGTGGCGCGCCGATCAGCGCGCCCGCCAACGCGGCGCCGGTGTTCAGCACCGACCTCGCCAACCAGAGCCACACCGAGGGCAACGTCATCAGCCTCGACGCCGACGCGTCCGATGCCGACCTCGACACCCTCGTCTACAGCGCCACCAACCTGCCCGGCGGTATCAGCATCAACTCCAGCACGGGCGTCATCAGTGGCACGCTCAACGGCACCAGCTCCGGCAGCTACAACGTGATCATCACGGTCAGCGATGGTGTCGACACCGACACCGACCTGTTCACCTGGACGGTGGCCGAACCAGTAGCACCCAACATGGCGCTCGATTTCGACGGCACCAACGACCATGTCACCTTCGGCGCCGCGCCGAACCTCGGCGTCCAGAGCTTCACAATCGAGACCTGGTTCCGGCGCGATGGCGCGGGCTCGATCGCGAGCACCGGCACGGGCGGCGTGACCAACGCCATCCCGCTCGTCAGCAAGGGTCGCTCGCAGGCCGACACGCCGGCAAACCTGAACGCCAACTACTTCCTCGGCATCGACGCAACGACGGGCACCCTCGTCGCCGACTTCGAGGACACCGCTACTGGTGGCAACCACCCGGTCACGGGCATTACCGCGATCCCGATCAGCGCCACGACCTGGCACCACGCCGCGGTCACCTATGACACCGCCACCGACACCTGGAACCTGTATCTCAACGGCAACCTCGAGCGGACGCTCGCTATAGGTAACTTCACGCCTGAGTCGGCGAGCATCCAGCACGCCGCCCTGGCCACCGCGATCGACTCAACCGGTACGTTGGCCGGCTTCTTCAACGGCGTGCTTGACGAGGTGCGCATCTGGAACGTGGCCCGCAGCCAGGCCCAGATCCAGGCCTCCAAGGACCTGGAGCTGACCAGCGGCACCGGCCTCATCGCCCGCTACGGTCTGACCGAGGGCACTGGTACCACGGTCAACAACACAGCCGCTAGCGCACCGGCCAACACCAACGGCACGGCCGTCGGTGGCCCGCCGTGGGTGAGTGGCTTCGTGCCGCCCGTGGCCGACACCACGCCGCCACCGGTTCCGAGTGGCCTCGCCGCGGCGCCGGGCACCAACCTCGTGAGCCTTACTTGGAACGCCGTCAGCGCACCTGACCTGGCCGGCTACCGCGTCTTCCGCGGCACCAGCCTGCCCGTCGACACGACCGGCAACGGCCTCGGCGGCGCGGCGCTGCATCACCGGCACCAGCTTCACCGACCTGACCGCCGTCAACGGCACCGCCTACCAGTACGTGGTCATCGCCGTCGACACGAGCACAAACCGCTCCGCGGCCTCATCCGCGGCGAGCGTCACGCCATCTGTTGCCGCTGGCGCGGCAGTCGATCTCGACGGCACCAACGACTACATCACCTTCGGCACGGCATCCCCTTCGCTCAACGTGACCAGCTTCACGCTCGAGACCTGGTTCCGGCGCGATGGCGCGGGCGTCGGCGTGACCACCGGCACCGGTGGCATCGCGAGCGCCCTGCCGCTCGTGACCAAGGCCGCCGGCGAGGGCGAGGGCCCGCCGAACACGATTAATGCCAACTACTTCCTGGGCATCGATGCGTCGTCCGGCGTGCTCGTTGCCGACTACGAAGAGCCCACTGGCCCGAACCACCCGGTCAGCGGCACCACTGTGGTGACCAGCAACGTCTGGCATCACGCGGCCGTCACCTACGACGCCAGCAACGGCACCTGGAAGCTGTATCTCGACGGCGTCCTCGATCGCACCCTGGTCCTCGCGAGCGCCTTCCAGCCCAATGCGAGCAGCCTGCAGCATGCCGCCCTCGGCTCCTCGCTGACGACGACCGGCACGGCGAGCGGCTTCTTCAACGGCGCGCTCGACGAGGCACGCATCTGGAACATCGCCCGCAGCGATGCCCAGATCGCGGCTAACTTCGATAACACGCTTACCAGTGGCGCAGGCCTCTTGGCCCGCTACGGTCTCGACGAGGGCACCGGCACCACGACCGCCAGCAGCGTCGCCGGCGCACCCAACGGCACACTGACCGGCGCCGCGCCCGCCCCGGCCTGGACTGCTGGCCCGCCGCTCACTCCGGCCGGCAACGGCGCGCCTGTCTTCAGCACCGACATCACCGACCAGACCGACGCCGAGGGCGAGGCCGTCAGCCTCGACGCCGACGCGACCGATCCAGATCTCGACACGCTCACCTACAGCGCCACCGGCCTGCCCGGCGGCGTGACCATCAACCCGAGCACAGGCGTCATCAGTGGCACCCTCGCCGGCGACGCCGCAGACAACAGCCCATACAGCGTCGTGATCACCGTCAGTGACGGCTCACTGACCGACACCGACAGCTTCAGCTGGACGGTGACCAACACCAACCAGGCGCCTGTCTTCACTACCGACATCACCGACCAGACCGACGCCGAGGGCGACACCGTCAGCCTCGATGCCGACGCGACCGATCCAGATCTCGACACGGTCACCTACAGCGCCAGCCCGCTGCCCGACGGCGTGACCATCAACCCGACCACGGGTGTCATCAGCGGCACGCTCAGCCTCGCCAGCGCGGGCACCTACAACGTGACCGTCACTGCGTCCGACGGCAGCCTGCCCGACTTCGACACCTTCACCTGGACGGTGACCAACACCAACCAGGCACCGGTCTTCAGCACCGACATCACTGACCAGTCCGACGCCGAGGGTGACAGCGTGTCGCTCGACGCCGACGCAACTGATGCCGATGCCGGCACGACGCTCGTCTACAGCGCCACGGGCCTGCCCGGCGGCGTGTCGATCAACGCCAGCACCGGTGTCATCAGTGGCACGCTCAGCTCGTCCAGCGCGGGCACGCACAACGTCGTCGTGACCGTGTCCGACGGCGCGCTGACCGACACCGACAGCTTCACCTGGACGGTCGTCAACGCCAACCAGGCACCCGTCTTCAGCACCGACATCACGAACCAGACCGACGCCGAGGGCGACATCGTCAGCCTCGATGCCGACGCGACCGATCCTGATCTCGACGGCCTGACATACAGCGCCACCGGCCTGCCGAATGGTGTGACGATCGATGCCAACACAGGCGTCATCAGCGGCACGCTGTCCCTCACGTCGGCCGGCACGCACAGCGTCATCGTCACCGTCAGCGACGACATCGACGAAGACACCGACGCGTTCACCTGGACGGTGACCAACACGAACCAGGCGCCTGTCTTCAGCACCGACATCACCGACCAGACCGACGCCGAGGGCGAGGCCGTCAGCCTCGACGCCGACGCGACCGATCCAGATCTCGACACGCTCACCTACAGCGCCACCGGCCTGCCCGGCGGCGTGACCATCAACCCGAGCACAGGCGTCATCAGTGGCACCCTCGCCGGCGACGCCGAAGACAACAGCCCATACAGCGTCGTGATCACCGTCAGTGACGGCTCACTGACCGACACCGACAGCTTCAGCTGGACGGTGACCAACACCAACCAGGCGCCGGTCTTCACTACCGACATCACTGACCAGACCGACGCCGAGGGCGACACCGTCAGCCTCGATGCCGACGCGACCGATCCAGATCTCGACACGGTCACCTACAGCGCCAGCCCGCTGCCCGACGGCGTGACCATCAACCCGACCACGGGTGTCATCAGCGGCACGCTCAGCCTCGCCAGCGCGGGCACCTACAACGTGACCGTCACCGCGTCGGACGGCAGCCTGCCCGACACCGACACCTTCACCTGGACGGTGACCAACACCAACCAGGCACCGGTCTTCAGCACCGACATCACTGACCAGTCCGACGCCGAGGGTGACAGCGTGTCGCTCGACGCCGACGCAACTGATGCCGATGCCGGCACGACGCTCGTCTACAGCGCCACGGGCCTGCCCGGCGGCGTGTCGATCAACTCCAGCACCGGTGTCATCAGTGGCACGCTCAGCTCGTCCAGCGCCGGCACGCACAACGTCGTCGTGACCGTGTCCGACGGCGCGCTGACCGACACCGACAGCTTCACCTGGACGGTCGTCAACGCCAACCAGGCACCTGTCTTCAGCACCGACATCACGAACCAGACCGACGCCGAGGGCGACATCGTCAGCCTCGATGCCGACGCGACCGATCCTGATCTCGACACGCTCACCTACTCGGCCAGCAACTTGCCCGATGGCGTCAACATCAACCCATCGACGGGTGTGATCAGCGGCACGCTGTCGTTCATCTCGGCTGGTACTCATAACGTCACGATCACAGTGTCGGACGGCACGGACACTGACACCGACACGTTCACCTGGACCGTGTCCAACACCAACCGAGCACCGGTCTTCAGCACCGAGTTCGGTGATCGGACCGACGCCGAAGGCGCAGCGATCAACTTCGACGCCAACGCGACCGATCCAGATGCAGGAACGACGCTGGTCTACTCCGCCACGGGCCTGCCCGCAGGCGTGACCATCAACTCGAGCACGGGCATCGTTAGCGGCACGCTCGACTTCGCTGCAGCGGGCTCATACAGCACCGTCATCACCGCCTCTGATGGCACCCTGACAGACGCCGACAGCTTCACCTGGACAGTGACGAATACCAACCAGGCCCCGGTCTTCAGCACAGAGTTCGGCGATCGGACCGACGCTGAGGGCGCGGCAATCAATATCGATGCCAACGCGTCCGATCCGGATGCCGGCACGACGCTCGTCTACAGCGCCACGGGTCTGCCGGGCGGCCTGAGCATCAGCTCGACCACCGGCATCATCAGTGGCACGCTCAACGCGACCAGCTCGGGCACGCACAACACGGTCATCACCGTCACTGACGGCACGCTGATCGACACTGACAGCTTCACCTGGACAGTGACCAACACCAACCAGGCACCTGTCTTCAGCACCGAGTTCGGCGATCGGACCGATGCCGAAGGCGCCGTAATCAGCTTCGACGCCAACGCCACAGATCCGGACGTCGGCACGACGCTCGTCTACAGCGCCACCGGCCTGCCCGGCGGCATCACCATCAACTCGAGCACGGGCGTCGTCAGTGGCACGCTCAACGCGACCAGCTCGGGCACCTACAACACGGTCATCACCGTCAGCGACGGCAGCCTGACCGACACCGACTCCTTCACCTGGACGGTGACCGAGCCGGTTGTCAACCAGCCGCCCGTCTTCAGCACCGAGTTCGGCGATCGGACCGATGCCGAGGGCGCCGTCATCAGCCTCGATGCCAACGCGACCGATCCGGATGCCGGCACGACGCTCGTCTACAGCGCCACGGGCCTGCCCGGCGGCATCACCATCAACAGCAGCACGGGCGTCGTCAGTGGCACGCTCAACGCGACCAGCTCGGGCACCTACAACACGGTCATCACCGTCAGTGACGGCACGCTGACCGACACCGACAGCTTCACCTGGACGGTGACCGAGCCGGTTGTCAACCAGCCGCCCGTCTTCAGCACCGAGTTCGGTGACCGGACCGATGCCGAGGGCGCCGTCATCAGCCTCGATGCCAACGCGACCGATCCGGATGCCGGCACGACGCTCGTCTACAGCGCCACGGGCCTGCCCGGCGGCATCACCATCAACTCGAGCACGGGCGTCTTCAGTGGCACGCTCAACGCGACCAGCTCGGGCACCTACAACACGGTCATCACCGTCAGTCGACGGCGCGCTGACCGACACCGACAGCTTCACCTGGACGGTGACCGAGCCGCTCGTCGTCTACGTTGACGACACCTTCACGCGCACCGCGGCCAATGGCTGGGGCAGCGCGACGCCGACCGGCGGCGCCTACACGCTGAGTGGCACCGCGGCCAACTTCGCCGTCAACGGTGGCGTCGGCTCGATCACCATGCCGACCGCCGGCGCTACCCGCGGCGCACTGCTCAACACGCCATCCGCAACCGACGTCGACGTCAGCTTCCGCGTGCGGACCGACAAGCTCGCCGTCGGCGGCGCCCAGTTCATCTACGGCGTCGTGCGCCGCAACGGCACCAACGAGTACCGCGTCAAGCTGCGCCTGGCAGTCAACGGCAACGTCTACGTCAGCGCCAGCCAGGTCATCAACAACGTCGAGTCGGCTATCGGCAGCGAGGTCCAGGTGGCCGGCATGACCCACACCGCCAACACCTTCATCCGCTTCCGCGCCCAGGTCACCGGCACCAACCCGACCACCCTGCGCATCCGCGCCTGGGCCGATGCTGCGGTCGAGCCGACAACCTGGAACTACACCCAGACCAACAGCAACGCGTCACTGCAGGGCACGGGCTCGCTCGGCCTGCGCACCTACGTCGCCTCGGCCATCACCAATGCCCCGGTCGTGATCAGCTTCGACGACTACCGCGTCACGTCGCTCGGTCCCCCCAACCAGCCGCCGGTCTTCAGCACCGAGTTCGGTGATCGGACCGATGCCGAGGGCGCCGTTGATCAACTTCGATGCCAACGCGAGCGATCCGGACGTCGGCACGACGCTCGTCTACAGCGCCACGGGCCTGCCCAGTGGGGTCACCATCAACTCGAGCACCGGCGTCGTGAGCGGCACGCTCAACGGAACCAGCTCGGGCACCTACAACACGGTCATCACCGTCAGTGACGGCACGCTGACCGACACCGACAGCTTCACCTGGACGGTGACCGAGCCCGCTGGCAACCAGCCGCCCGTCTTCAGCACCGAGTTCGGTGACCGGACCGATGCCGAGGGCGCGCGTAATCAACCTCGATGCCAACGCGACCGATCCGGATGCAGGCACGACGCTGGTCTACTCAGCGACCGGTCTGCCCGGCGGGATTGAGCATCAACTCGACTCGACCGGCGTCGTCTGGGCACGCTCAATGCGACGAGCTCGGGCACCTACAACACGGTCATCACCGTCAGTGACGGCACGCTGACCGACACCGACAGCTTCACCTGGACGGTGACCGAGCCGAACCCGCTCGTCGTCTACGTTGACGACACCTTCACGCGCACCGCGGCCAATGGCTGGGGCAGCGCGACGCCGACCGGCGGTGCCTACACGCTGAGTGGCACCGCGGCCAACTTCGCCGTCAACGGTGGCGTCGGCTCGATCACCATGCCGACCGCCGGCGCTACCCGCGGCGCACTGCTCAACACGCCATCCGCAACCGACGTCGACGTCAGCTTCCGCGTGCGGACCGACAAGCTCGCCGTCGGCGGCGCCCAGTTCATCTACGGCGTCGTGCGCCGCAACGGCACCAACGAGTACCGCGTCAAGCTGCGCCTGGCAGTCAACGGCAACGTCTACGTCAGCGCCAGCCAGGTCATCAACAACGTCGAGTCGGCTATCGGCAGCGAGGTCCAGGTGGCCGGCATGACCCACACCGCCAACACCTTCATCCGCTTCCGCGCCCAGGTCACCGGCACCAACCCGACCACGCTGCGCATCCGCGCCTGGGCCGATGCCGCGGTCGAGCCGACAACCTGGAACTACACCCAGACCAACAGCAACGCGTCACTGCAGGGCACGGGTCTCGCTCGGCCTGCGCACCTACGTCGCCTCGGGCATCACCAATGCCCCGGTCGTGATCAGCTTCGACGACTACCGCGTCACGTCGCTCGGCGGGCCGTAGCGCGAGGGTTGAGTCTCGGGAACGGCTCTCGATTTCATCGGGCGGCCGCTCGTCATGGAGTGAGTGCACGATCGTCGAGCTGACGCTCATTTCGATGCTCTCAGCGATCTCACATTGCGTTTGCAGCCGGTGACGCGCAGACTCCGCACGAGTGTCGGGCAGCCGAGGGGCGACTGAGCGTTTTCTGACGACCGTCCTGATGACGGACATCGTCGGCTCCACCGAGCACGCCGCCGAGCTGGGCGACGCCGACTGGCGTGTGCTCGTACAGGATCACCACGCACTCGTCAGGCGTGCACTCCGCGTCCATGGTGGCCGCGAGATCGACACCGCGGGCGACGGATTCTTTGCCACTTTCGATGCGCCCGCCGATGCGATCGCGTGCGCGCTCGAGCTCGTCGATGGCGTGGCCGCGCTGGGCATTCAGATACGAGCCGGCGCGCACGTTGGGGAAGTCGAGAAGATCGGCCGCAAGGTCGGCGGCATCACAGTGCCGATAGCGGCGCGCATCATGGCTGAGGCTGCGCCGGGCGAATTGCTCGTCTCGTCGACCATGCACGACCTTGTTACCGGCGCGCGGCTGAACTTCGAAGACCGCGGAGCGCGGGCCTTGAAGGGTGTGCCCGGCGAATGGCACCTCTACGCGGTCTCAGCGGCCGCTTCGACCGTTCCCGGCACGACCGAGGACGCTGGCGAACGCCGCGCGAACGATCGTGCGGCCGCAGTCCGACGGAAACGTAGCCGGCACATTTGGGAGAGGCGGCCGCGCATCGTTGCGGCGGGGCTGGTCGCTCTCGCCATCGCGCTAGTCGGAAGTGGCGTCCTTGTCTGGCAGCCCTGGCTAAAGCCGGCGCTGGCGGCGATACCGGACAACTCGGTCGGCATGATCGAGATCGGGCGCAACGTCATCACTGCGGCGATCGAGATAGGCGAGCGTCCGGGCGGCACTGTTGCCAGCGACGAGGCCCTGTGGGTGACCAACACCGGGGCTGACACCGTGTCTCAGATCTCGCTCGCGACACAGACGGTGACACGCATCATCGATGTCGGCCGCGCACCGATCGGGATAGCAGCCACCGACGGAAGGGTTTGGGTCGCCAACAGCGGGTCTCGGACCGTGACCCAGATCGACACCGCCACGAGCCGTGTGGTCAACAACGTGCTCGTCGGCAACGGGCCCACCGCCATTGCTGCTGGAGCGGGCTACGTTTGGGTGGCAAACGCCGGCGATAGCTCGATCGTCAAGATAGACCCAGCTTCAGCGACTGTCATCGAGCGCATCCCTGTCGCGGCCAGGCCGACCGCCATCGCCGCCGGCGATCTCGGCGTGTGGGTCGCGAGCGCTGACAACGCATCGCTTACACGCATCGATCCAACAACAGGCGTCACAGTGGCCGCACCGATCTCCTTGAGCGGATTGCCCGTCGGCGTCGCACTCCAGGGCGAGAAGGTTTGGGTCGCCACGACCGATGGCAAAGTCGCCCGTATCAATCCAACCGATAACAGCGTCGATGACACCGTCAACCTTGGCGCCCCGATCACTTCAATCGTGGTTGCCCAAGACGCCGTGTGGATCGCCGAGCGCGACGGATGGATAGTGCGACTTGACCCCGCGGATCTGGATGGCCAACGAACACGCCTCGCAATCTCCAGCTCTCCCGAATCGCTCGCCCTCGCTGGCGGGAACCTTTGGGTGGCGACGCGCGCCTCGCCGCTCAGCCATCGTGGGGGAACGCTGCGCATCACCTATGCGCACCGTCCCCAGCTCGACCCGCTCGGATTCCCCGATTACAACGTCACCAACCTCCAGGCCAACGGGCTGGTGGGATATCGGCACGAGGGTGGCGTCCTTGGATCGACCCTTTTGCCCGACCTCGCCACTGCGCTACCGCAACCGTCCAACGGTGGCCTGACATATTCGTTCCAGCTGCGACCCGACCTTGTCTACTCGACGGGCGCGCCCGTTCGAGCCGCCGATTTCAAGCGTTCGATGGAGCGGATGTTCGGGACCCAGCTGGACGGGATCTCATACATGTTCGAGTTTGGCGCGCTGGACGTCGACGACGAGTGCTATGAGGGCGACGCGGTATGCGACCTGTCGCGCGCGGTAGTCACCGACGACGCATCACGCACCGTCACGTTCAATTTGCTCGAGCCCGACCCCGACTTCCTGTACAAGCTCGCCCTGACGGCCGCCTACCCGGTGCCTGACAGCGTGCCGATCGACGCACAGATCGAGGGAGCCTTCCCCGGCGTCGGGCCTTACACCGTGTCGTCAGTCACCGACACGGAGGTCCACCTCGTGCGCAATCCGAACTTCCAGGTCTGGAATCCCGACGTCAGACCCGACGGATTCCCGGATGAGATCGTCTGGACGGCCGAGATCAGCCCTCAGGACCAGATCGCGATGCTGCAGCGCGGTGAAATCGACTTCATGCCGCTTCGCTCCGACAACCGAATCACACCCGAGGAGTTCGTGGCTCTGCGGACCAGCCACCCCGGGCAGCTACAGCTCGCCTCCAAGAGCGTCACCGCAGCGTTCTTCAACCATTCGCTCGCCCCGTTCGGCAGCCTTGAGGCCAGACAGGCGGTGAACATGGCCATCGATCGGGCGCGCGTCGCCGACCTGCTCGGTGGAGAGCTGGCGGTCTCGATCAGCTGCCAGGTCTTGCCTCCTGGCTGGCTGGGCTACGAGCCGTATTGCCCGTACACGACTCATCCTGATCCAGGCGGTCAGTGGCGGGCTCCTGACCTGGACGCAGCCCGTGCGCTGGTCGACGCGTCTGGTACCCGCGGAGCGCACGTCGTGGTCGGCCCGGTACGCGAGCGTCACGCCTCAGTGCGCGACTACCTCGTGACCGTTCTGCAGGAGCTGGGCTACGACGCCGTTGCTGATCCTAGGACTGACGACGATTCAGTATTCGGCATGCTGGACGAGGGCCGTATCCAGATCGGCGCGTTCGAATTCTTCACTGCCTCAGCCGCGCCGACTGAGTTCTTGATCTCTTTCACCTGTTTTGCCGGCGACGGCACTACGAACCATTGCGACGAGACATATGACGACCTTCTAGTGCATGCGCGCGATCTGCAGACGGAGGACATCGCTGCCGCGGCGAGCGCCTGGGCCCGAGTCGACCGGGCGGCTGTGGATGCGGCGGTGCTCGCGCCGCTTGCCAATGTTGGGTCGGACTTCATGGCCGAGCACGTTGGCAACTACCAGTTCAACCCCTCACTGGGAGTGCTGCTCGACCAGCTCTGGGTCCAATAGCGGCTAGGTGAGGTAGTCGCGGGCGGTCTTGCGGCGCAGGAATTTGCCCCAGCCGCGCTCACCGGTCCACTTCCCGTTGTCGACGGCGACGCGGCCGCGTGACAGGACGACGTCGGAGCCGCCAACGACCTCGCGGCCCTCGTAGACCGAGTAGTCGACGTTCATGTGGTGGCTCGAGGCAGACAATACGTGCCGGCGCGCAGGGTCGTAGACCACGAGATCGGCGTCGGCTCCCGGTGCGACGGTGCCTTTGACGCCGGCCAGCCCGAACATGCGCGCCGGCGCCGCGGAACAGATCTCGACCCACCGCTCCCGCGTCAGTCGCCCGGCAACGACGCCCCCATCGTGGAGCAGATCGACGCGATCCTCGACGCCCGGCAGCCCGTTGGGCACCTTCCGGAAATCGCCCACGCCGAGCTGCTTCTGATCGTGGAAGTCGAACGGACAGTGATCGGTCGAGACCACCTGCAGGTCGTCCTTGACCAGGCCTGCCCACAGGTCGGGTTGATGGTCGGCCGGTCGCAACGGCGGGGAGCAGACGAACTTGGCGCCGTTGAAGCCGTTGCCCATGTCGTCGAGCGACAGGAACAGGTACTGCGGGCAAGTCTCGGCGAAGGCCATCGAGTTGCGTGATCGAGCCGCGCGTACCTCGGCCAGCGCGTCGCGTGCCGACAGATGGACGATATAGACCGGCACGCCCGCCGCTTCCGCCAGGCGGATGACGCGATTGGTCGCCTCGCCCTCGAAGATCGGGTAGCGGACGACGCCGTGGTAGTACGGATCAGTCTGCCCGGCAGCAATCGCCTGTTCGGCCACGACGTCGATCGCCATCCCGTTCTCGGCGTGCATCATGATCAGCCCGCCGTTGCGCTCGGTCTGCTGCATTGCCCGGAAGATCGCGCCGTCGTCCGAATAGAAGACGCCCGGATAAGCAGTGAAGAGCTTGAAATCGGTCACGCCCTCTGCTACCAGCGTGTCCATCTCGGCCAGCGTCGAGTCGTTTACGTCCGACATGATCATGTGGAAGCCGTAGTCGGTGCAGGCGTTGCCTTCCGCCTTGGCGTGCCACGCGTCCAGCCCCTCCCTCAAGGAAGCGCCGCGCGACTGGACCGCGAAGTCGATGATCGTAGTCGTCCCGCCGAACGCTGCCGCGCGCGTTCCGGTCTCGAACGTGTCCTTGGCAAACGTTCCGCCGAAGGGCAGCTCCATGTGCGTATGGACGTCAATGGCGCCGGGGATGACCAATTTGCCCGACGCATCAATCGTCCGATCCAACCCGGCCGCCAGGTCCGATCCCCCCAGCCCCCGACCAACCGCCGCGATCTGTTCGCCATCGACCAACACGTCTGCCTCAGTCGCGCCGTCGGCGTTCACCACCGTCCCACCCGTGATCAGGATGCGCATCAACCACTCCCTCCTGTTCGTCTGCTCGAATGGTAGACGCGCCTTTCGGCGCGAGGCGCCGTTACCAGAAGATCAGGAAAGAAGATGCCCGTCTCGATCTCTGTGGAGGTTGCACTGGCCGCCCTGGCTGTGGGTGCGGGCGTATTCGTCATCGTCTTCTTCGAATTAGTCGTCTTCGTCGGAGCCACCAGGAGGGTCGGTTTGACCCTCGGCGGCGTGGCGCTGATCGGTTTGGCGTTGCTCCTCGGCCTGGTGCAGAGCGGCCAGGAGTGGATTGGCATGAGCCTGCCGGCACAAGTCGGCCTGATCGGCACCGTGGTGGTCATCGTGGGTGTGGTGCTGCTCGCAGCCGGAATAGCGGTCATGCGGCCGTCGAGCAAGATTGCCGTCGCCCTGCTCGGAGCCGGGCTAGTCTTCCAGCTCGCCTGGGCAGTTGGACGTCAATTTCTCCCTAGCGTGCCGATCGTTGGCGATGTGCTGGAGCAGGCGCGCTGCGAACGACAGCCGTACTGCTTTCCGCAACCTCAGGTCGAGGGACACGCCGAGCTCCGCATTCACACCGACGCTGGCGAAATGGTGGCGGTCGGTGAGCTCAGCTGTCGGGTGGACGACCGCCCGATCGCCGGCATCCCGATCGCACTATCGGGCGCCCTCTTGCGCGAGGACGCGGCGGGCGAGCTGCAGATCGAAGCGTCGCTATTAAGCACCGACGATCCAACCACCGAATTCAACAACATTGGAAGCGTTCATCTCGAAGGTCCGGTCGGAGGCTTCGACTTCGCTCGCGGTGACGCCACTGGCCCGAGCTTCATTGCCTCCGACCCGTCGGCCGCATCACCGTGGCGAGCAGGAACCGTGACTTTCCGGGGCATGGACATGCAGCGGCGCCAGCCAAATCCCGAGTTCGGTGGCGCCCAGATGTTTCTGCATGAGCCTCAACTGGATGACGCGACCGGGATCCTCACCTGGAGTTGCGGCTAGATCGGCGCTCGGATGCGCTCGGATGCGCTTTCAGGGCCCTTGGATGGGCTCGAAAGCAACCGCGATCGTGGCACCGTCCTGGATGCCGTCGGTGCACTCGTCCTCGGGCGACAGGGGGTCACCCTGGCAGATGAATTGGTAGCGCAGCACGCCGTCCGGCTGCACCTCGCGCGGCTCGTCGAAGTTCGCGACGACCGGCTGCGGGCAGCCGATTGGCCAGCCGCAGTCCGCCGATGCCAGGACCCGGTTGCCACGCACCAGTCGAACTTCGCCGAAGGTCGATCCGAAGACCATCCGGAAGGTCGCCTGATGAATACACCAGTATGTGCCGTCTCTTGGGCTGCGGCTATCGGCATTGCCCACACCCAGGAAGAGCTCGCGTGTCGGGCCCTGAGAGGCAACGCCGCACTCAACGGGCGTGGCCTGAGGGGTGGGACGCGGGGTCGGCTGGGGAGTCGGTTGAGGCGTGGGTTGAGCGTGGGTGGTGGCGTCACGAAGGGCGTCGGTGATGGCGTCAGAAGCGGGCTCTCGGACGGAAGAACGGAGCCGGATGGGCTGGCTGTCGGAAAGAGGAAGGTCGGTGACGGCGTTATCAGCGGCGACGGAGTGAAAGACGGTGACGCCGACGGCGACGGGGAAGGGGACTCGGTCGGCAGCACGGCGATCGGCGAGTCGGTGGGCAGCCCGGCCGGCGGCCGATTGAAGAACACGAGGGCGAAGGCTCCGCCGGCAATCACCACGCCGGCCAGCACGACGACGAGCAAGGCCAGGATGCCCTGTCCGATGCCGAAGCCCCCAGCCTGCTGACGCTGGCGGTACGTGACGCCCGAGGCACGACCGCCCAGGCGCTGGCCGCAGCGGATGCAGAAAAGCGCATCGTCCGGGTTCTGCCGTCCGCAGCGCGGGCACTTCACCAAATACTTCCCCTCATGACTGAGGCCGAATGTTAGAACGGAGCACTCGCGTGCGCCGACGACGGTGCGCACCGGCAGGTCCGGTGCGCCCGACGAAATGACGATCGTCGAGTCTTAACCGCGACACAGGCAATAGTCCAGCCGGTGGACGCCACTAGTAACTCGAGCGCTGCGTACGTCCGAGCCACCCCCAGGACCCGCAGGGCCGAAACCTGTCGCGTTCATGCGTCCCACGCAAATCGCCGCAATCCTGCGGCTCAGCTGCGGCGGCGACGTCTGATCCCGGTACCGAGCATGCTCACGACCGACAGCGCGATCATCCCATAAGCGATCACCTCGAGCGATCCAGACAGATGCCCCGGTGGGGGTGATGCAGCGCTCGGCGACGCGCCCCCGGTGGAGGCTGTCGGCTCGGGGGTCGGCTCGTCTGTCGGCTGGGATCCAACTTGGAAATTCCGAGTACGCGAGTCGTTGCCTCCCGGTCCACTGACTTGGAGGGTCACCGATTTCTCGCCGGGCCCGCTGAAAATGAACGGCGGTGGGTTCTGATTTGTGGACGAGCCGCCGTTACCCGCGTCCCACGACCACGAAGCGATCTGTCCGGTGCTGTTGTCGTTGCAAGTGAGCGTCAACTCGGCGTCGTTCACCTGGCAGTTGAATTGCGCCTGCGGTTGTATTGGTCCGGGAGGATCGGTCGGATTTGGCTCGTCGGTGTTGACTGGGCGGCAGCCGGGCGGATTGCCGTTGGCGTTGCAGGTTGGCCTGGGTGTCCGAGGGGGGTTGGTCGGCCCGGTCTGGCCTGTCGCAACTGGCGTCTCGCTTGGCAGCGCCGATGAGGTCGGCAGCGGCGAGAGCAGCACGAACGTAGGCGTCGGCGAAGGCAAGGGGGAGGGGCTGGGCGAAGCAGTCGGCTGGACGAAAGGCGGCAGCGTTGGGGATGAGGTGTTCTGGGCGATCGGAGGCAGCGTCACGTTCGACTGTGGCGTGGACAAATAGATCGCGGCGGCCCCGCCAATGAACACGAGTCCGGCCAGCAGCACCGCACCGATAGCCAGTGCGCCCATGCCACCACCACCAGCCGGCTCGGCGAACTTGGACCGCCGGACGCCGCTCTTCACGCCGGCAATCGGCAGTCTTTGCCGACACCGTTGACAGAAGGTGGCGCCGGCTGGGTTGCGTCGCCCGCAATAAGGGCAGATCACTCAGGTAACCCTCAGCGCCAGGGACTTGACCGTCCGAGTATAGGTCGGGAACCCGATTTTCCCGTTCAACGGACTTTTGCCGGCATGCCTTCAAGACGATCAGCGGCAGGCAGAACGTAACGGCACATCGTCAACGCGACGAACGCGAACGTGGTCAAGCCCGAGCGGCTTCCAGCCCCTTCGTGGCCGGGATGATCTCGCGGGCGTAGATGTCGAGCGTCTCTTCCTCATCGCCGCTCATCAGGTAGATGTTGAACTGGTCGACGCCCGCGTCGGCGAGGATCTCGAGCTTGCGCTTGTGGTCGTCAACCGAGCCGATCACACAGAAGCGGTCGACCACGTCGTCGTCGACGAAAGCGGCGTTGGACGAGCCGACCTCGGCGTGGTGGAGGTAGTCGTAGCCCTCCCGATCGCGCACGTAGCCGGTCAGCGCAGGCGGCAGATCCTTGGGTTCGTATCGATTGATGAGGTCGACGACGTGGTTGCTGACCAGCGCCGGGAACCAGCGCACTCGATCGCGGGTCGCGGCGAGCTCGCCGACGTGTGCCGGGGCCGCGGCCATCACCTTGATCTCGCTCGGGTCGCGGCCCGCCTGCTTGGCATAGTCACGCAACTGACTCACGAACCAGCGGATCAGGTCCGGATCGGCGAGCTGCAGGATCACGCCGTCGGCAACGCGCGCCGTGACCTCGAGTGCCTTGGGACCGTAGCCTGCTATCCAGACCGGTAGCTTGTCGGCCGGCGTCCAGGTCAGGCGCAGGTCGGTGCCGTCCTGGTCGACGCTGCGGCCTTCGACCAGGTCGCGAATCAGAGCGGTCGCCTCCTCGAGCCGGGCGAGCGTCGTCGGCGGCTTGCCCATGACCCTCCTCGCCGAGTCGCCGCGGCCGATGCCGAGATCCATCCGTCCGCCGCTCAGCTCGTCGAGCGCCGCAAGCGCGCTCGCCGTGACGCTGGGCTCTCTCGTCGCGGGGTTGGTGACGCATGTCCCGAGGCGCATCGCGGTCGTATTGAGCGCCATGACCGTCAGCAACGGGTACGGATCGCGCCACAGGACATGCGAGTCGAACAGCCAGCCGTAGCTGAAGCCGCCCTGCTCCGCCTGGCGCGTCAGGGCGATGGTGCGCTCGGGCGTGTGCTCGGGCTTGAGCGTGAATCCAAAGTCCATCCCTACGTCATCCCCTCGCAATCGCGACGAAAGAAGCGCGAAGCATACGCCGCGCCTCCTGGCGGACACAGCCCGTCCATGATTATGTCTGGAGCGGCGGTGGCTATGCGAGTCGGTGGTGAACCCAAACGCACGGCTCGCAGTAGACGGCATAGTCATGGGTCACGTCGCAATACACCGGTATAAGCGCTTCAGGCACCGCGACATGTCCGGTGGTGTCGAAGGGCAGTCCGGTCCACTCCCGCCATCGTGCGGTAGTGCCACCAATGGTCATCGCGCGTGTTGACACACCAACGATTTTTCCGCCGGCGCGAATGTGGACCCGAAGCCACGGATCAACGGGCAGGCCGTCTTCGCGGCGCAGCGCGGCGTAGTCCCGAATGGTCATATCTGGACGCAGGTGCTTGCCGTTCGGGCGGACGGGTGCGACGAGACTGTGAAAGCCGAGCGCCGCGGCGTTGTTGCGCATCGCTGCCAGCATCAGGTCCGACAGCCCGAGACCGCGCAAGTCCGCACGAATGGATATCTCGAGGGCCGAGACAAGGTTTCCCTGCTGACCGGCTAGACGGTCGCGCGCTGCAGACAGGATGACGCCATCCCAACCGTTCTCGGGCAGAGATTCGTCCGGATCCTCGCTCCAGGTGAATGGAACGCTGTAGCCCTTGGCGACCAATTGATCGGGATGGCCAAGGTCCACTGCGGCGAGGACAAACTCGGGGTACATCGTCACCGGGTCGGCGTAGTAGAGCCCGCCCACCGGATCCTGCCGCATGAAGCGGGGCCATGGATTGAAGTCTTCCAGCAATGGCGCCAGGTCGGGCCGCTGCGCGACAGTCGTGATCGATAGGTCCACCACGGCACTCCTTCCAGTCGACCGCTCGAACGCGTGGGGCGGCTTCAACGCGCCCGACGCATGACTCTATCGACTAGACCACCCAGTCGGTCTCGGTGGCCCAGTCCTCGGCTGCGGCAAGGACCGCGGTAATGAACGGGCCCTTGTCGTCGTTGTACGCAATCCGATCGGTCGCGTACTGGCCGGCCAGCCGCTTCTTCATCGCGCCGTACTCGTACGCGACCTGCGGATGAGCGCGCATGTAGTCGCGGAAGAGCAGGTGAACGCGCTCCCATTGGCTGCCGATCGTGCACACGTGGATCTGGTAGTCGCGCGGCAGCCCGGGAGGCGGCTGGAAGTAGCGGTGACCGGTCTCGATGAAGCGCAGCTGGAAACCGAGCGACTCGATCAGCTCCCGGAACGTTTCGTCATCCTCGACGTCGGGCACGGAAACCTGGATGTCGACGACCGGTTTGGCGGGTAGGCCGGGCACGGCAGTAGAACCGACATGCTCGATGCGAAGCGCGATCGGCCCGAGCGCTTGCGCCAGCTTGATGCGCATCTTCTCGTAGCTATCCGGCCACGCGGTGTCGTACTCCACGATCTCGATTGGGTCCTTGCGATCACTGCCGACTACGCGGCCGCCGGCGGCGACCGATTTAGAGAAGGTGGGCACGCGCTGTCACTCAGGCTCGCTGTCGGCGCCTTCCGTGCCGTGCATCCACGGTGTAAACGAGATACCGACCAGCAGCCCCTCGGGGCTGAGCAGGCGCACGGTGGTCTGGCCCCACTCCTCCTCGCGAGTCTCGCGCAGGATGCGATGACCGGCCGCGCGCAGCTCGGCTTCAGCTTCTCGCACGGCGTCGGCCGAGTCGACGTCGAGCTCGATCCACGCCTGCGGCTGAGGCAGCTCGGCGGGCCATTCGGTCGTGCCAAAGGTGTTCTCGGCCGCCTGGGACAGGGGCCACAGGGCGAAGGCCTTGACGCCGTCGATGTCGTCCGAGCCGTAATAGTCGGTGCCGATCTCGTTCATCTCGACCCCGGTCATGGCCTGCCACCACTCTCGGCTCGCCGCGGGGTCGCGCACGATCGGCCCGAAACCGGCGACGAAAGTCGTCTTCATGGGTAAACCACCGCCGAACTCATGGAGCGATGTTACAAGGCTTGCAATCCAGTACTAACACTGTACAAACAGTTGACAAGCCCCCAACATCGCTGTACTGTGACCTCTGCAAACACTGTACAAACAGTGAACACGCTATTTGTTGGAGGTCTTGGAATGAACAGGTCAATTGGCAGACTGGTCCTCGCCGTAGGCGTGATGACCACCGCGCTACTCAGCGCGATGCCCGTCGCCGCAGCCGATGAGGCACGAGTGCGTGTCCTCCACGCGTCGCCCGACGCGCCGGCCGTCGACATCTACATCAATGACGCGATCGTCGACGGCTGGACCAACGTCCCCTTCGGCACGCTGTCGGACTACATGGCTGTCCCGGCCGGCGACTACAACGTGAAGGTCTACGCGACGGGCGATGACTCGATGGCTGTCATCGATGCCGACGTAACGGTCGACCCGAACATGTCGTACACCATTGCGGCCATCGGCATGCTGGCGGATATCGCTCCTGCGGTCTTCGTCGACGATCCGGAATTGTCGGAAGACGAGGCGCTGGTCCGAGTCGTCCACCTGAGCCCCGATGCTCCCGCGGTCGACATCGCTCCTGACGGTGCGGACGCGCTGATCAGCGGTCTCGCGTTCCCTGATGCGACCGATTACGCCGCGCTCGCTCCCGGCTCGTACGACCTCGAGGTCCGCGTCGCCGGTGCACCAGATGTGGCCCTGCAGCTCGACCCGCTTGACCTCCAGGCGGGCCGTGCCTACAGCGTCTTTGCCATCGGCTCTGCCTCGCCCGAGGCTGCCGCTGACACTGCGCTCACCGCGCTGGTCGCGACTGACGACATCCTGCTGCCGGACACGGCAACCGCTCCTGCCGCAACGGACAGCGGCACCAATCTGTGGGTGATTGCGGCTGTGATCGCCGCTGGCCTGGCGGCCTTCGCGATCGCTTTCCGCAATCGCTTCGCCTTCGCACGGCGCTAGGCGCTCCCCCTCTCGAAAAGGACCGCGGCACTCCGCCGCGGTCCTTTTTGCGTTCCCGGCCTTTGCGTTCCCGGCCGATCGCGCTCTAGGAGTTGCCCGTCGCGCCCGCTTCGTCCAGGGCCGCGGCGAAGGCGGGCAGGCCGCGCTCGACCATCTCGTCCGACGCGGTCAGGCTGATGCGGAACCAGCCCGCCGCCTCGACGATCGTGCCCGGCAGCACGAGCACCTTGTGCCGGTTGAGGATCCGACCGAACTCCTCGTCATCGTCGAGTGGCGATCGAACCAACGAGTAGAAGGTGCTTGCCGGCCATGTTGCTTCGTAACCCATCTCGCGCAGGCCGCCGATCAGCCGCTCGCGTCGCCGCTCGAGCGCGGCGAGGTCGATGCACATCGGCTCGAGGTCGGCCAGGGCGTGCTGCAGGAGAGCGTTCGGAAATGCCCAGCCCATCGCCATCTGGTGGACGAATGAGTCGTCGCGAAGCCGCTCGCGATCGTCGGCGTTGGGCGGCCAGGTCAGGTAGCCGATGCGCATGCCCGGTGCCAGCAGCTGCTTGCCGTACGAGTACGTCACCATCGTGTTCGGATAGAACTCGGCCGGGCTGTGGAACTCGTTGCCGTCGAACAGGATGCGCCGGTAGGGCTCGTCGCTGACGATGTAGACCGGCCGGCCGTTGTCGCGCGAGGCCTGGGTCAGCAGCTCGGCCAGGCCGCGCAGCTCGTCCGGTGAGACGATGCGACCGCTTGGGTTGTGGGGCGAGTTGAGGATCACCAGCCGGGTACGCGGCGTGATCGCGGCAGCGATGCGGTCAAGGTCGACCGGACAGTCGGGCAGGTCGAACCTGACGCGCACCGATTTGCCGTCCGCGGCGACGATGAGCTCGTCGTAGAAGAACCACGGCGGGGAGAGGAAGATCGCTTCGTCGCCCGGCTCGAGCAGGACGCGGAACGCGAGCGCGAGCGCGGCGAAGCCACCGTTGGTCATCTGCACATCGGCCGGATCCCAGTCGAACCCGGTCACGCTGCTCATCGATCCGGCGACGACCTGCCGAGCGTGCGGGCTCGCTCATCTTGTAGGCGAACCAGTCCTTGTCGCGCGGCTCGAGGCTTCGCTTCAACGCGGCGACATAGGACGGCATGACGATCTCGTGTGGGTTGCCAACCGCGAAGTTGGCCACCTGTGGGTCCTTCTCGAGCGCCGAGTACGGACCGTTGAAGAAGCTCAGGAATGGGGCGATAGCGGCGCGGAGCTGATCCGCGCGGCTGACTGCAGTGACGGCCATGGCGGGGATGTTACGCCGGGTTGGAGCGCGGACTAGGGGCGGACGAGGTCCTGGTATGCGTCGGGCCGGCGGTCGCGGTAGAACTGCCAGGTCTGGCGGACTTCCTGGATCAGGTCGAGATCCATGTCGCGCACGAGCAGCTCTTCCTTGTACGCGTCGCCAACGTCGCCGATGAACTGGCCGCGCGGGTTGACGAAGTAGGACTGGCCGTAGAAGTCGTCATCGCCGAGGTCCTTCTCGATGCCCACGCGATTGATCGTGCCCACGTAGTAGCCGTTGGCGACGGCATGCGAGACCTGCTCGATGCGCCACAGATACTCAGACAGGCCGCGCGACGTGGCCGACGGGATGAACACCATCTCGGCGCCGTTGAGGCCAAGCGCGCGGGCGCCCTCGGGGAAGTGTCGGTCGTAGCAGATGTACACGCCGACCTTGCCGACTGCCGTCTCGAACACGGGATAGCCCATGTTGCCCGGTCGGAAGTAGAACTTCTCCCAGAACCCCTTGACGTGCGGAATGTGCGTCTTGCGGTACTTGCCCAGGTAAGACCCGTCGGCGTCGATGACCGCGGCGGTGTTGTAGTAGATGCCTGCGGCGTGCTCGTCCTCTTCGTACATCGGCACGATGAGGACCATGCCGGTCTCCTTGGCGAGATCCTGCATGCGCTTGACCGTCGGGCCATCGGGGATCTTCTCGGTGTACGAGTAGTACTGCGGATCCTGGACCTGGCAGAAGTAGGGGCCGTAGAAGAGCTCCTGGAAGAGCATCACCTGCGCGCCCTCTTTGGCCGCGTCGTGGGCGTACTTCTCGTGCTTCTGGATCATCGATTCCTTGTCACCGGTCCACTCGGCCTGGAGAAGCGCGCCGCGGACGATTCGGGCCATCGTCAATCAACCTCGATGTGTGTCAGTCTGGGCGCCAAGCGTACACCGGAGGCAGCCGATGGAACCACCGACGACCGACTTGACAGCCGGGAGGACGGCCGATCTCTTGCGGGCGACGGCCGAGCACGCGATCGACTACCTCGACGGACTTGGCGACCGGCCGGTGCATCCGCTTTCGTCGCCGGCCGTGCTGCGCGCCGCGCTCGGCGGGCCGCTGCCCGAGGAAGGAGTCGCGGCCGAAGAGGTCGTCACGAGCCTGATCGAGGGCGCCGAGCGCGGCGTCGTCGCCAGTGCAGGGCCGCGCTACTTCGGCTTCGTGATCGGTGGCGCCATCCCAGCGGCACTCGCGGCCGACTGGCTGACCTCGACGTGGGATCAGAACGGCGTCCTGTACGCGACCAGTCCGGCGGCCGCGGCGACGGAGATGATCGTCGCCGAGTGGCTGCTCGAGCTGCTCGACCTGCCGCGGGAATCGAGCGTCGGCTTCACGACCGGCTGCCAGATGGCCAACTTCGTCAGCCTTGCTGCAGGGCGGCGGTCGGTGCTGCTCAAGCGCGACTGGGACGTGGAGCGGGACGGCCTCCAAGGCGCGCCGAAGGTGCGCCTCGTGGTCGGTGGGGAGCGGCACGTGACGATCGCGGTCGCGCTGCAGATGCTCGGTCTGGGCACGTCGATCATTGAGCCGGTGGCCGCTGACGATCAGGGGCGGATGCGGCCGGACGCGCTCGAAGATGTGCTGGCGGCGGGCGACCGAAGCGCGCCGACTCTCGTCTGCGCCCAGGTCGGCAATGTCAATACCGGCGCCAGCGACGACATCTCGGCCATCGCGCCGATCGTTCACGAACTCGACGCGGCGTGGCTCCACGTCGACGGTGCGTTCGGGTTGTGGGCGCGAACCGTGCCCGAGTTGCGGCCGCAGGTGAACGGTCTGGATCTCGCCGACTCGTGGGCGACCGACGTCCACAAGTGGCTCAACGTTCCCTACGATTCGGGTTTGGTGATCGTGCGTGATGCGGCCGCGCATCGGGCGTCGATGGTGATGCGCGCGGCATACCTCGTCACGGCCACCGGCGACGAGCGTGACCCTTCCGAGTACGTGCCCAAATCGTCACGCCGCGCGCGGGGCTTCGCGCTCTACGCGGCGCTGAGGTCGCTCGGCCGGCAGGGTGTCGAGGATCTCGTTCGACGGTGTTGTGCGCTCGCCGCGCGCATGGGCGCGCAGCTCGCGCGCGAGCCAGGCGTCACGGTGCTCAATGAAGTGGTGCTCAACCAGGTCCTGGTTCGCTTCGGTAACGATGACGATCTGACCCGCGACGTGATCCGGCGCGTGCAGGAGGACGGCACGTGCTGGCTGGGTGGCAGCACCTGGCAGGGCAAGGCCGTGATGCGAATCTCGGTCTCGAGTTGGGCAACAACAGAAGCCGATGCGGACATGTCGGTGGATGCAATAAAGCGCTGCCACCGCGACGCGGTGGCAGCGCTTCAGTCGCCGGCTAGCTGAGCCGGCTCAGGCTTCGAAAAGCTTAGAAACGGGGGTCGCAGCTCGGGGTCCACACGTCGTGGAACAAGTCGCGCCACGCGTCGGTGGAGATCGTCTGCAGCTGTGACTCGGTCACTGCCACGACGGTTTCCGCCGGTGCCTCGACCGGCGCTGTCACCGGTGTGGGCTGCGTGTCGGCTGGGGCGACCTGCCCCGCGCTCGAAGTGCTCGAAACAGTCGACGCAGACGAGGACGACGAGCTCGCTGACGAGGTGTCAGTCGAGCTGGCAGCAACACTGCCGCCGCCGCCACCATTCGAGACGATGTCGAGGCGTGGGCCGTAATAGATCCGAAGGATCTCGCGATAGCTCTTGCCGTTGTTGGCGCACCGAGTGGCGGTTCGAGCGAACAGCTTCCAGCCGGTCGCGTCGCTGCCACAGGGGCCCTTGTTGCCGCGCCGGTAGCCGGTCATGAAGAAGCGTCCGTCCTTGATCAGGTGGACGCCCCAGGTCGTGTCGACGGCGCGGTAGTGGTCGGATCCAATCCGAGCCAGTTCCGGCTTGTAGAGCTGGTCGCCGGTGCTGTCGCGAACGTCGAAGCAACGACCGTCGTTCGTTCGGCGAGGGTTCAGCGAGTGGTACCAGGCGTACTGCTTGACCGCCACTGCGCCTGCCTCGACGACTGCCTGAGGCAGGTAGCTCGGCCACTCCTTGCCCATCACCGTGATCACGTACTTGCGGAACTCGACCGACACAATGCGGCCGGTGCGAACCCGCAGAACACGAATCCGGTCAGGCGGACGACTGGTGCTATCCCAGCCGTTACAGGCGGAAGACGCCGCAGCATTGGCGCTCTGCGGCAGAGCTGCCTGGGCCGGCGCTAGCAGGGCCAGGCCGATGGCGACGCCCAGCGCTTGGAGCACAAGGCGCCGATAGCGGGACATGGATCTTTGAATTGGCTGCGCGGGAGCAGCCGAATTGGCAGTTGGCACTGCTGCCTCCTCGGAATCCGGCGCGCGACACGGCTGACACGCTTACCGGATGTGCAGAGGCCCCAAGCGATCGTCGGGCACGAAAGTACGTGCAACACAAAGGTGGGGAGCGTCCCGAATATGGAGATTGCGCTCAATGCCAGCGTGCGGGTGGAGATGGGTTCCCGACGCTGCCCGTCGACTGCCGCTGCTGGGGCCTGCGGCTGTTCGGTTCTCCTATGAGTGCGCTTGTGGCGCCTGTGAATTATGCACGCAAAGTGTGGATATGTGTCGCAAGGTGTCTTTCAGGTGCATGAGGTGTGGTCAGCGTGAGCGCGGAAGTGGGGCCATTGCGTCGGCGTTACAGATCGACGCAAATTTGGTCGGGCGGTGGACAATCAGGGGGTGGAACGGGTAGTCGACGGACCAGTACCCGCAACTCGTCGGCCGTCGATCACAGCGCGGATCTACGGCCTCGGCAGCGTCTTCGGGAAATCCCTGCGCGACTCGACACCGGCGATGCTCGGCGTGGGCCTGTTGCTCGGTCTGGTGGTGCTGGTGACGATGGTCGCCATCGGCGATCAATTCGACACGGTCCAGGAGCGGCAGGCGCTGGCGATGCAGATGGAGCTGCTGCCCGACCTCTTCCAGGGCCTGCTCGGCCCGGCCATCGCGCTCGACACGCTGCCCGGCTTCCTGTCGTGGCGGCTGGTCGGGATCATGCCGCTGATGATCGGCCTGTGGTCGGTCACGGCGCTCGGCGCCACGCTCGCCAGCGAAGCGTCGCGGGGCACGCTCGAGATGGTCCTCGCGACGCCTCTGCGGCGCCGATCCCTCGCCGTCCAGAAGTTCCTTGGCCATGCCGTTGCACTCGCTTTGGCGCTGGCGTTCATCTCGGTCGTGGCGTGGCTGGCGAGCATCGCCTTCGCGAAGCTGCCTGGCGACGAGATGAGCCTCGTCACGGCACTTTCCGAGTTTGCGATGGTCGGCGCGATCGCCCTGCTCGGCGGTGCGCTGGCCTTCATGGCATCGGCACTGTTCGGCCGATCCCTCGGCATCGGCATCGGCGGCGTCTACCTCTTCGCCGCGTTCGCCGTCAACGGCTATGCCGGGTTGGTGCCTGGCTTTGACATCCTGCGCCTTGGATCCGCCTTTTACTGGACCCAGGGCCACCGACCCATGGCCGGCAGCTCGGACTTGCCCGCGGTCGCGTTCGTCTTCGCTCTAGCCGCCGTCTTCGCGTTGATCGGTGTGGCGCTGTTCGTTCGGCGCGACCTCAACTCGCCGGTCAGCCTCACGGCACGACTGAGACGCGGTCGTGCTGGGCGGGGAGCGGGCGTCGGCGTCCGGCTTGGCCTCGGCCGATTGTCGGCCCGCCGCTGGAGCCTCGGCGGACCAGGTGCACGATCGGTGGCCGATCGCCTGCCCGAGGCGGTTGGCTGGGGAGTGGCAATGGGCATGTACGGGCTGTTCGTGGCCTTCGCTGCCGACTCGTTCGCGCAGGTCATCAGCTCGGTGCCCCAGATCGCGGCGATGGTGCGCATGTTCTATCCGGACTTCGACTTCGAGTCGGTCGGTGGCATCCTCCAGTTCGCGATCTTCGCCTTCATCGCGCTGCTCGTCGGGCTGGCTGCGTCATCGTTGGTCCACGGCTGGACTTCGGACGAGCGCGACGGCCGCCTCGAGACGGTCATGTCGACGCCGATCCGCCGCGTTGCTTGGTTCCTGCGCAGTGCCGGCGGCTTGTTTGTCGCGGTGCTGTTGATGGGCCTCCTCATCGGCCTCGGGCCGGCAATTGGCGCTGCCGCACAGGGCGATGCGTGGCCGCCGCTATTTGCCGGCGGCCTGGTGCTCGGGCTCTACGGCGCGGCGTTGGTTGGGGTCGGGCTCGCGGTTGGCGGCGCGGGCTGGCCGAACCTGGCGGCACTCGCCGTGGGCGCGTTCACGATCGTCTTCTACCTGCTTGACCTGCTCGGCGGACTGCTCGGCCTGCCCGAGGAGTTGCTCAACCTGTCGCTCACCCGCCACCTGGGACGGCCGATGGTCGGCGACTACGACTGGCCCGGCATGATCGCCTGCCTCGCCATCGCCGTCGGCGGCCTTTTGTTCGGTGCGTGGCGCTTCTCACGTCGAGATCTTCGCGGCACCTGACCCCACCGCGCGGCGCAGCGCCCCAGCCGACGCGGCCCGATGCGGTCTTGTTCCCCCGGTTGGAAGTTACGGCCGACATCTGCTCCTTCCGGCGAAAGAATCGAGGTGAACTTGGCGGCCTGTTCCTCTGGAGGGAACAGGCGCGTTATCGCGGCGGTCAGTAACGCGGAAGTTCGCGTTTACTTCCACGCCGTGGAATAACCGATCGGTAAGTCGGCGACTCCAAGATCGGGCCGTGGCGAATCGACAGCGACGGCTCGAACGAGCCGCCTGGCTTACCCACCGAGATCTGCTGGAAGCGGGCGATAGTCTGCGGACCGCGCGATTAGCGGCGGGCCTCTCGCTGCGAGACGTTGCCGTTTCCTTGGGTGTCTCCCCGCAATCCGTTCTGCGCGATGAACGCCCCCGCTTTCCACCTGGTCCAGGTATCGACCTGTTGGCGCGGCACGCGGCGGCGGTGGGGATGAGGGCGCGGATCAAGGTCTACCCGGAGGGTGAGCCGCTGCGCGACGCGGCGCAAGTCGAGTTGATCCGGCGGTTCAGGGCGCGACTCCAGGCTCCGCATCGGATCGCATTCGAAGTGCCGGTAACGGACGAGCCGGCCGACGGCCGTGCTTGGGACACAGTGCTCGAGCTGCCCGGTTGCACGTGCGCGCTCGAATTCGTGACCCGCTTTCACGACTGCCAGGCGCAGCTACGCGCGTTCAATCTCAAGTTTCGGGACGGGCGAGTCGACCGTCTGGTCGTCGTCGCCAAGTCGAGCCAGGCAAATCGGCGAGCACTCAACGCGGCGCGTGACGTGCTGGAAACGACCTATCCGCTCGGAACGCGGCGGACACTGGCGGCGCTGACAGCCGGCCGCGACCCGGGCGCGAACGGACTCGTTCTCCTGTGAGTGTCCTGTGAATTGACGTAAAGGAGGAACCCGCCGGCCAGATCATTCGTTCATCTTCCATGGCGAGTTATCTGATCAAGCGAGTCCTGTGGATCATCCCGGTCCTGTTCGTGGTCTCCGTCATTACGTTCACGCTCATGCACCTCACTCCGGGCGGGCCCTGGGCGCGGGACAAGGCACTGCCGCCGTCGGTGATGGACGCGCTCGACAGGAAGTACGGCCTGAACCTGCCGTGGCACGAGCAGTACATCAGTTGGATCACGGACTTCATCAAGCTCGACTTTGGACCGTCCTATCGCTACGTCGACCGAGACGTCAACGCGATCGTGAGTGACGGCATCGGTACGACCGTCCAGCTCGGCCTGATGGCGTTCGCCGTTGCCGTGCTCATCGGTATCCCGCTTGGCGTTCTCGCTGCACTCGGGCACAACAAGGCGCCCGACTACGTGTCGACGGGCCTGTCGATGGTCGGCATCGCGACGCCCAATTTCGTGCTCGCAATCATCCTGGTTCTTGTCTTCAGCCTCGGCCTGAACTGGTTCCCGGCGACATCGAATCGATGGGGTGACTGGCACGCGTGGGTGCTGCCGGTCATCGCCCTGGCCGGTTACCCGATCGCCCAGATCGCCCGATACACCCGCGCATCGATGCTCGAGGTCACGCGCAAGGACTACGTCCGGACGGCGCACAGCAAGGGCATCCGCGAGCGCGCGGTGGTGGTACGCCACATGGTCCGCAACGCGCTGATCCCGGTGCTGACGATCCTCGGCCCGATCCTCGCCTTCCTCGTTACCGGCTCGTTCGTGGTCGAGTACTTCTTCGGCGTGCCGGGCATCGGCCGCTTCTACGTCCAGTCAATCGGCACGCGCGATTACAGCCTGTTGATGGCGATGACGATGCTCTATGCGTTCGTCGTCGCGGCTATGAACGTGGTCGTCGACGTCCTCTATGCCTGCGTGGACCCGCGCATCAGGTACAGCTAGCGGGTGATGACGATCTAGCGGGTGACCACAATTGCGTCGATGTCGACGCGCGGGCGCTCGGCCGGTCCGTCCAGCTCGAGCCGCACGGTTCGGACTGCGTCCGTCTCCCAGGTCCAGCTGAATACGACCTGCTGAGCCTTTTTTGTGGCCGAATAGAGATCGACCGTCTCCTTGAGGTTGCCGTCGACATAGACGAGGATTCGGCCGCGCTGCGGTCCGGTCTTGGCGATCAGCTGCAGCGACAGCGCGGCGACCTTGAACTTGGCGCTCGCTGATCTGTCATACGAGTAGGTCAGCGTCCGCTTGTAGGCGTCGTCGCTTCGCGTCCGCTGCCAATCGCCCTGCCAATCGATCGCGTCGTGGCGTTCGTCGTAGGTGTGCGGAGTGCCCGGCTCGAGCGTGGAGCCGATGATCGAGGCAACGCCGATCGCCTGGCCGTCGCTGCCGACGATCGTGCCATCCCGGTGGACGATGTGCAGGCCCGGACCGTAGTAGGCGTGCAGGATCTCCTTCCAGTTGTAGCCGAGGTCCTCCGCACACCTGACGGCGCTCCTGGCGAACAGCTTCCAGCCGGTGGCGTCGTACGCGCACGGGCCCTTCTCACCAGTCCGATAGCCGGTCAGGAACTGCTTGCCGTCCTTGCGCAGGTGGAAGTCCCAGGTCACGCCGACCGCGGTCCAGTGCTTGTTGACGATGCGTGCCTTTTCGGGCTTGTAGAGTTGGTCGCCGGTCGAGTCGCGAACGTCGTAGCACTCGCCGCTCTCGGTCACATAGCTCGACCGATGGCGGCCCTCCATGGCGTGGAACCAGCCGTACTGCTTGACCGCCACAGATCCAGCCTCGATCAGTGCCACCGGTAGGTAGCCCGGCCACTCTTTGCCCATTACCGTCACCACGTACGTTTGGAACGGCACGACCTCGACGACGCCAGTTGCCCGGCGAAAGACTCGGATCGTGTCCGGCGGAACCTTGGTACTTTGCCAGCCGGTGCACGAATCGTCACCAGCGGCGAAGACCTCCGACGCCTGCGTCAGCGCCATCGGAATCATCAGCGACAGCCCAAAGATCAAACCCAAGGCCATGGCGGCACGGCCCGATACGGACAATGTCAAATCCCTCTCTCCCAACCTGGTCCCACGCGCAGCACGGCGGTGATGGGCGGGCTCTGCGCCGCTGGGGCGGCGGTCGAGGCTCCATCTTCGTGGCGGTTGTTGCCGCCGAGTATGACATCCAAAACAACCCCGGACCGCCCCGGAGTGCCTAAGCGCGCAAGGTCGCGAGGCGGTCGGCGGCGACGCGCAGGGTATCGAGCTTCTTCGGAAAGGCGAAGCGGATCTTGGTTCGGCCGAGCTCCGGTCGGGAGTAGAAGGACGAGCCGGGCACGGTCGCGACGCCCGGCGAGGCGGTCAGATCGCGCGAGAAGGCGACGTCGTCTAAATCGGTCAAGGCCGTAATGTCGGTCATCACGTAGTACGCGCCGTTGGGCACATAACAGCGGAACCCGGCGCCTTCGAGCGCGCCAACCAGCAGGTCACGCCGCTCTCGATAGCCGGCCGCGAGCGACGCGTAGTACGAGTCGGGCAGCTCGAGCGCCACGGCGCCGGCGGCCTGGAGTGGCGCAGCGGCACCGACCGTCAGGAAGTCGTGCACCTTGCGGATCGCCCCTGTCAGGGCCGCCGGCGCGATCACCCAGCCAACGCGCCAGCCGGTGACCGAATACGTCTTTGACAGCGAGTTGATCGCCACCGTACGCGCGGCCATCCCGTCGATCGTGGCCATCGGGATGTGTGTTCCGGCGTACAGGATGTGCTCGTAGATGTCGTCGGTGAAGACGATCACGTCGAGCTCGATGCACAGCGCCGCGATCGCCTCGAGCTCGGCGCGCGTGAAGACCTTGCCAGTCGGATTGTGGGGCGAGTTGAGCACCAAACCGCGCGTTCGCGGACCGAACGCAGCGCGCAGCTCGGCGAAGTCGATCGACCAGTCCGGCTCGTGCAGCGTCACGTAACGCGGCACGGCGCCGCTCAGGATCGCGTCCGGGCCGTAGTTCTCGTAGAACGGCTCGAAGACGATCACCTCGTCGCCTGGATCGAGGAGCGCGAGCATCGACGCGATCATCCCTTCGGTTGCTCCACAGACTACGGTGATCGAGGTCAGCGGATCGACCGACCAGCCCGGGTAGAAGCGCTCTGTCTTGGCCGCTATCGCCTCGCGGAAGTCCTTCGCGCCCCAGGTGATCGCGTACTGGTTGATGTCGGCGTGGATGGCGGTTGAGGCCGCCTCCTTCAACTCGGGCGGACAGGCGAAGTCGGGAAATCCCTGGGCGAGATTGACTGCACCATGCTCGAGCGCAAGTCGGGTCATCTCGCGGATGACCAATTCGGTAAATCGGGAGGCCTTCTCGGAGACTCGGGTGGTGGCATCCATGTGTTTCGATTGTGACAAAGCCGCCAACGGCCCATGGGGTACGCTCACCAGATCGTGGCTTGTCCCCGTTGCGGAGCGGAATCTCGCCCCGGCCAGAAGTTCTGCGCCGAGTGCGGCCTCGGGCTGTCCGGCGCGTGCCCGAGCTGCGGCGCGTCCTATGAGGGAAGCCCCAAGTTCTGCGCGGAATGCGGCAATTCCCTGGCTGCCCCCGAGGCCGGCGTCGCGCCCGATGCGGCTTCGCAGCATGGCGCGCCGGGGCAGCAGACGCCGGCGACCGAGCGGCGCTACGTCAGTGTGCTGTTTGCCGACCTCGTCGGCTTCACGACCCTGTCCGAGCGGGAGGATCCCGAGGAGGTTCGCGAGCTCCTGTCCCAGTACTTCGACGCCGCGCGCGAGGTGATCGAGGGCTACGGCGGCACGGTCGAGAAGTTCATCGGCGACGCGGTCATGGCGGTGTGGGGTGCGCCGGTCGCGCAGGAAGACGATCCGGAGCGCGCCGTCAGAGCGGCGCTCGGCCTGGTCGACCGGGTGCGCGAGCTGACCCTCCACGGGAGTCCGCTCGCCGTACGCGCTGGCGTGATGACCGGTGAGGCCGCCGTCACGCCGGGTCGCGTCCAGCAGGGCATGGTCGCGGGCGACATCGTCAACACGGCCAGCCGGCTGCAATCGGTCGCCCCGCCGGGCGTCGTGCTCGTCGGCGAGCAGACTTTCCGAGCGACGTCAGCGGCAATCGCATACGAGCCCGCCGGTGAGCAGCTGCTCAAGGGCAAGTCGGCGCCGGTAGATGCATGGCGGGCCCTGCGAGTCGTGGCTCGAAATCGGTGGAGAGGCCCGAAACGTGGGGCTGGAAGCGCCGTTTGTCGGACGCGACGAGGAGCTTCGCCTGTTGCGGGAACAGCTCCACGCGGCGGAGCGCGAGCGGAAGCTGCGTGTCGTGGCCGTGACCGGCCAGGCCGGGATGGGCAAGAGCCGGCTGGCATGGGAACTGGAAAAGTACCTCGACGGCCTCGCCGGGCCGCAGCTCTACTACTGGCACCAGGGCCGATCTCCCTCGTATGGCGAGGGCGTCACCTATTGGGCACTGGGCGAGATGGTTCGACGCAGGGCACGAATCGCGGAGGGTGAGGATCCCGACGAGACGCGCGAGAAGCTGCGCGCCACACTCGACGAGTTCGTGCCGGATCCCGATGAGAGGCGCTGGCTGGAGCCGGCGCTGGGCGCCCTGCTCGGCGTCCAGGAACCCGATTGGGATCAACGCGAGCAGCTCTTCAGCGCGTGGAGGACGTTCCTCGAGCGGGTCGCCGACAAGGGCCCATCGGTGTTCGTCTTCGAGGATCTCCAGTGGGCCGACACAGGCATGCTCGATTTCCTCGACCACATGCTCGATTGGTCGCGCGATCGGCCGATGCTGATCGTGACCCTCGCCCGACCTGAGTTCCTCGAGCGCCGCCCGAACTTTGGTCGCGGCCATCGCGCGTTCAGCTCACTCCACCTCGAACCGCTGTCCGAGGCGGCCATGACCGAGCTCCTGCGCGGCCTCGCGCCGGGACTCGCCGCCGACGATGTCGCGCGCATCGTCGCCCGCGCAGAAGGACTGCCGCTGTACACAATCGAGACCGTCCGGGCGCTGGTCGATAGCGGCCACCTCGTACGCAACGGCGACATCTACGAAGCGACCGGCGACCTGCCGGTGCTCGATATCCCGCCCACCCTGCGGGCACTGATTGCGTCACGCCTCGACGCAATCGACCCGGCCGATCGAACACTGCTCCAGGACGGCGCGATCATCGGACAGGTGTTTTCGGTGCCTGCCCTCGCAGCGATCGGCGGCCGCCTCGATTCGGACGTGGACGAGCGACTTCGGGCGATGGCCGTCAAGGAGTTGGTTGCGCTCGAGAACGACCCTCGATCCCCCGAGCGCGGCCAGTACCAATTCACACAGGGCCTGATCCGCGAAATCGCCTACGCCACTTTGTCCAAGCGCGAACGACGAGCGAAGCACATTGCTGCCGCGCGCTATTTCGAGCAATTGGGCGACGAAGAGCTGGCCGGAGTCCTGGCCAATCACTATCTCGAGGCATACGAGGCAGCGCCCGAGGGGGAGGAGGGCGCCGCGGTGGCCGCACAGGCACGAGTCGCCCTTCGCGCGGCGGCCGAGCGGGCCGCGCGGCTCCACTCTCACGAGCAGGCCCTGGCGTACCTGGAGCAGGCCCTGGCGGTGACGTTCGACGAGCAGGATCGAATCGACGTGAGCCTCCAGGCGGGTGGCTCCGCGACATCCATCGGACGGCTCGACCGGGCCGAGGAGCATTACCGCGCGGCGCTCGAGTGGCAGGAGAGCAGTGGCGACAAGGTCCAGGCGGCGGCCGTGGCTGCGCTGCTGGGCCGGATGCTTCTCTACGCATCCAAGATCGATGAGTCAATGGCCGTCCTGAAACGGGCATTGCCCGACGTCGAGCCCGACAGCCGGGAATCGGTCGATCTGTACGGCGAGCTCGCCCGAGCCCATATGTTCCGAGATGAGCCGGAGGAGGCGATCGTCGCTGTTGAGCGAGCGCTCGAGGCGGCTGAGGCCAAGTCGCTCCGTGCATCCACAATCCAGCTGCTGATCACCAAGAGCTGGGCACTGATAACCCTTCGTCGCAGTCGTGAGGCGACGGCCCTTTTGCTTGGCTCGATGCGCATGGCGAACGAGGAGGGATTCCTCGGCGCCGAGCTGCGGGCGCTGTTCAACCTGACCGGCTACGTCGGCACCGACGATCCGAAGCGCGCTATCAGGCTCGGCATGGAGGGGATTGCCAAGGCGCGCCAGTTCGGGCTCGCCCTGAACGCCACCAACATGGCCGGCAACGTAGCAAGCTGTGCGCTTGTTACCGGCGACCTGGAGCTGGTCCTCGAGCTCGAGCGCAGCGTCGAAGACCTGGACGCGCCGATGTCGTTAAGCGTTCGAGGCTACGCCGCGGTAGCCCGTTCCTTTATGGGCGACGAAGCCGGCGCACGCGAGCGCCTGGTTCAGGTAGAGCGGGTCGCCGAGGGCACCACTTCGGCCCAGGACCTGTCTCAGGTCGCTTTCCTTCAGGCTGGTGTTGAGCTTGGTGCGGGACGACTCGAAGACGCCCTTGTGCGCGCCCGCGTCTCAAGAGATGCGTACTTTGGCTCGGACGGGCCATTCGCTGCTGTGTTCGCGGGGCGCCTGTCGTTGCTGTTGCGGGATCTCGATGGAGCCATGGCCGATCAGACCGCGCTGGAAAATCACGCGATCTTTGGTGCCTGGGTCCAGCGCGGCGGACGGGAGATAAGCGCCGGGGTCCTCGCCCTGGCGGGCCGGACGGCCGAATCTCTGGTCGCCTTTCGGCAGGTGATCGATGAATGGGATCGAGCAGAGCTCCCGTTCGATCGGGCCCTGGCACTGTTCGAGCGCGCCCATTTGCTCGGTGATCGTGACGCCGAGGCGGCCGCGGGCAGGGAGGAAGCTGCACGCGTTTTCGCGGCTGCTGGCGCCGAAGGCCTCATCGAGCGCCTGGAGGCCGGCGTTCCTGCGATCCCGCGCCCCATCGCGAGCCCGTCTGGATCGCCGGCTGAGTCCTCGATAGCCCGATAACCGGCTTCAAGCCACACGCCGGTCGCGCCTGCCGCGGTGGCTCGGCAGATGTGACGCACTAGCTGTCACACGGAGGTCGTAGCCTTCGCGTAGATGGCAGTGTCGGTTGTGGAGCGGGTGACGTCAGTCCGCGGAGTTGATCTAACAGAAGAACAGCGCACCGCTGTCGAGTGGGGCGAAGGGCCGCTGATGGTCCTTGCCGGTGCCGGCACGGGCAAGACCACGGTCGTCGTCGAGCGCGTCCGCCATCTCCTCCAGACACAGCCGGACCTGGCCCCGGAAAACGTGCTCGTTCTGACCTACAACGTGCGCGCCGCGGCGGAGCTGATCGAGCGCCTCGAACAGTTGCTTGGCCTCGAGACCGCCAGCCGGCTGTGGGTTCACAACTTCCACTCGTTCGGCAATCGCATCCTGTCCGATCACCGGGCCGACCTTGGGCTGGCCGAGAAATCGGACGTGCTCGATGCGGTCGGCCAGCGGCTGCTGTTGCGCGAGCTTCGGCCGCAGCTCGCGCACTTCCTGTATCACGGAATGGCCCGCGATCCCAATGCTGCCGGTCGTTTCGCGGACGTGATCAGCCGAGCCAAGGACGAGCTCGTCACGCCGGACGCTTACCTTGCCTACGCCCACGGCATGCGCGAGGCATTCGAGCTGACGTTCGGCGTCGGCGAGTTCGAGAAGACGCTCGATCGGCTGCGCGAGCGCGACGTGCTCGGTTCGCTCTGGCAGGTGCAGGTCGTGCGCCGCGAGCTTTCGAGGGGCGGGCGCGATGCGGCGGAGAAGATAGCCAGCCGCGAATCGCGGCGTGACGTGTCTGGCACCGGCGAAGCGCTGTGGTGGAACCAGCTCAGCAAGGAGCAGGAGCGCCTGGCGAAGGGCCTCATGCCGGACTACGTCAAGGATGCCGAGGCGCTCGACGTCCTGCGCATGATCGAGGAGGCAGAGGCGTACACGGTCTACCAGCGCGCTCTGCGAGAGCGTGGTCTGCTCGACTTCGGCGAGCAGCAGCTGCTGACCATCCAGCTGCTGACCGAGCGGCCCAACATCCTGCGCCGCTACCAGGATCAGTTCCGGCACGTGCTGGTGGACGAGTTTCAGGACGCAAACATGGCCCAGATCCTGATGCTCGAGCTGATCGGTCGCGGGCCGGACAAGCCGGACAACGTGGTCGTCGTGGGCGATGACGACCAGTCGATCTACCGCTTCCGTGGCGCGAGCTATGCCGCTTTCTCGCAGTTCGGCGACCGGTTCGGCAAGCCTCCAGTCTGGGCGCCGGATCGACCGGCGGCCACGGTCGTGCGCCAGCCATTGCTCGACAATCGCCGCTCGACGGGCCACATCCTGTCCGCCGCCAGCCGGCTGATCGACCGCAACCAGCAGCGTCTGAAGAGCGGGGTCCTGCGTCCGATCAAGCCGTTGGGTGAGGCTGTCAAGGTCGTACACGCCACTGACGAGCAGGACGAGGCGGACGTGATCGTGGCCTGGATCAAGGACACGTTCGCGGAGCTGCCTTCGCCCAAGCGCTGGAGTGACATCGCGGTGCTCTATCGCAAGCACCGCCACCGGGACCTGATCGTCGAGCGGCTGCGCAAGCAGGACATCCCATATGTCGTTGTTGGCGGTACAGGACTCTTTGCCGTGCCCGAGGTGCGCGATGTCGAGGCCGCGTTGCGCGTGGCAGCCAACCCAGACGATTCGAGCGCTTTCGTACGCCTTCTGTCGGCCGGCCCGTGGCGGCTCGACGCGGCCGAGATCCTGCGCGTAGCCAATGCCGCCGCCTGGGATGGCCGGCCCGTCTACCAGGCAGCGGCGGACATCCTGCGCGAGGGCCAGATCTCGGTTTCCGAGCCACCCGCAGCGGCGCTCCGGGATTCGCCGGCGGAAGCGACGGTCGCGCTTCAGACGCTGTGGTCGGAGGAGGAGTTCGACGACAGCCAGCCGGAGACGATCCGCCAGCGACGCAGTCGCGATCAACGTGCTCGATGGCGGCGAGAGCAGCTCGACACCCGGCTGCGCGTAAAGCTCGAGCGGTTGATGGCGCTGCTCAACGAGCTCGTGCCGCGCGGCCAGCGCGACGGCCCGTTCGCCGTCCTCGAGGATTTCCTCGTCCGGACGAACATGCTCCACGATTTGATAGCCGTCGAAACGCCGGACGCGCAGCGAACGGTCCTGGCGGTCGCTCGGCTGATGCGCTTCGTCGCCGCCTGGCAGCAGTCGCATCCGCGCGAAAGCCTTGGCCAGTTCGTGGCCTACCTGGACATGTACCAGCAGGTTGGCGGAGACCTCGACACGGATCAGGTCGGCCGGGTCGAGGTGGAGGGCGTGCAGCTGATGACCGTCTACCAGGCCAAGGGACTCGAGTACGAGGCTGTGGCAGTGCCGCGTCTCGTGGAGGGTCAGTTTCCTGACACGCGCGAGGAGCAGCGGCTGCTGCCGATCAAGCTGCTCAAGCAGGAACCGCCGGCCGACTTCGCCATCGACGAGGAGCGCCGTCTGCTCTTCGTGGCCATGACGCGTGCCAAGAGCCGGCTGCTGCTGAGTGCGCTCCAGCCCGCCGCGTCGAAGATCCAGCCCAGCCGTTTCGTGGCTGAGATCGAGCGCGGCTCGAACGACGAGCCGCCCATGTCCTCGGACGACTACGTGCGCATCGTGCCCAACGACATCACCGTCGAGCTGCGCGCACCGGGGCCACAGGCGGAAGTCGAAGAGGGCGGCCGCTCGATGGCCGAGATCACGCCTGAGACGACGACCCAGCTGCTCAAGCTGATGCCAGTGCCGCTGGCGCACGAGAAGCGCTTCCAGCTGCGCCGTCGCGCGGTGGAGATCATGGGCATGCTCGAGGGTCTGGCGGCGGCCGATCACGAGGGACGAACGGCACTCACCAATGAGCTGGTGGAGGTCGCTCAAGCCGCCGCCGGCGCCGCGGAAGAGGCACGACTGAACGGTCTCGACCCGTTGACGCTGAACGTCCTGTCGCGCCACGCCCCCGCTGGCAAGGCGCTGCTCGAGCTGGCCGCGCTGCCGCAGACGTTCTCGCATTCCCAGCTGCGCACCTACTCCGAGTGCCCGCTCCAGTACGCGTTCCAGAAGGTCTATCGAATCCCGACCCAGGAAACGCCTGGCTACTTCGAGTTCGGGCACGTCATCCACAGCGCATTCGAGGTGTATGCCCGCGCCCGCCGCGAGGCGACGGCCGCCGGTCTCCCGCCGCCCGGTTACGAGGCGCTCAAGGCCGCCTTCGACGACGCGTGGCAGCCGCGCAACTTCGCCGACGCGCAGGCCGCGCAGCACTACAGCAAGCGTGCCGAGCCGGCGCTGCGCCGCTTCTACGACCGGGAAGTGGCCAACATCGCCGAGTCGATCGCGTTCGAGGCAGGCTTCACGCTCCAGATCCCGACCGATGAGGGTGAAGATCCGGTGCTGCTGTACGGCATCATCGACCGCATCGACCGTCACGCGGACGGCACGATCGAGATCACCGACTACAAGACCGGCCGCTCCAAGAATCAGCTCGACGTCGACAAGGACGAGCAGCTGTCGGCGTACGCGCTGGCCACCGCGATGGGTGCGGTGCTCGACCCGGTGACCAAGGTGCCGCTGCCGGCCGCGACGAAGCTGACGCTCTACTTCACCGAGAACGACCTGGCGCTGAGCACGACGCGCACTCCCGAGCAGCTCGAGGAGTTCAAGCAGTCGGTCATCGCCAAGGCGCGCAGGATCCGTTCGGGCGACTTCGCCGCGACGCCGGACATGTGGCGCTGCGGCCGGTGCGAGTACCGCCTTATCTGCCCCAGCAGGTACGGGTCCGATCGCGCGATCTGAGCCTCTGACGCCTGCGCAATCAGGTCGTGTCACACTTCGGCCCGTGATTCGACTTGTCAGCGCCCTGGTTATTGCCGCCCTGATCGCTGGCTGCACGTCAGCGCCACAGCTGCCGCCTGCGTCACCAACCGCCAGCCCCAGCCCGGCCGCCACTGGCAGCGCTGCGCCGTCGCCGCCGCCGTCGGGCGACCTCCCAACTGACCCTGCAGCTTCGCCGACTCCAACAGGCGCACCATCGGCCAGCCCGTCGGCGAGCCCGACCCCGGCCGCCACCGGCATTGAGGGCGAGCTGGTGGCACCGGGCGTGCTGACGGCATGCGTTTCGGTTGTCGGATCACCGGCCGCCGGACTGACCGAGGAGGGCCAGCTCGAGGGCTATAACGTCGCTTTCGCGACCGAGCTCGCGAGCCGGATTGGGCTCGAGATCGACGTGCAGCAGCCCCTGTTCGAGGACCTGATCGAGCAGGTGTCGAGCCATGCGTGCGACATCAGCGTCTCGTCGCAGAACATCACTTCTTCGCGTTCGGCCGAGGTCAGCTTTGTGCCCTACACGCGTTCGAGCCAGCCGGTCGTCGTCGAGATCGGCAACCCCGAATCGATCTACACGCTCGAGGACCTATGCGGACTCGCCGTGTCGACCACCACCGGCACGACGCATGTCGACCTGGTCGAGGGCGCCGGCGACTACGCCGGCCAGGGATTGAACGACCAGTGCACGTCAAGCGGCGGCGGGCCGATCGACCTGCAGACGTTTCCGACCGAGCTAGAGGCGGTCACCGCGTTGCTCGACGGCGAAGTCGTGGCCTACCTCGGCAACCCGAGCTTCGTGTTCGACTTCCCCGACCAGATCGTGTATTCGGAGGCGGACATTCCGCCGGCTCAACAGGGCATCTCGGTCGCTCTCGATCACCCGAACCTCCTCGCTTCGATCGAGTCGGCACTGGCGGCGATGATCGCCGACGGCGTCTACCGCGGGATCCTGGTCGAGTATCTGCCCAACGAAGAGTCAGTCGACGCCATCTCGATCGAGGAGGCGCCGGTCTAGGTCGGCTACTGCGCGGGCGGGAACCCCGGGCACGGCTCATCGTCGGGAAGCAGCGGATGGGCGTAGATCTGGTAGGTCACGTCGTCCGAGCGCCACAGCGTCAGCTCGTTCGCCTCTTCGAGCATTGGCCGAAGCGTCTCCAGGTCATTGCCATCGATCAAAGCGCAGCGGTACCCAGTCCGGCTCACCGAACGACGTGCCGAGGTCTGCCAGCGGGTCGAGCGGCCAGTCGACCTCGGTCACGGCCGCGGGATCCGGCATGTCCACCGCCTCGGCCGCGAACGAGATGACCCGAAGTCGGTCATAGACGTAGGGCGTGGCGTCGCTGGCGATTTCGTTGGGCAGGTAGTTCGGCAGATCGGTCATCACACTCACGAACTGGTTGAGGGCGCCGACCTCCGGATCACCGGCGGCCATGTCAGCCACCGTGGTTGTGTGGGTGCCTTCGGCAGTGGCCACCGTGAACACCGTGACGCCCGAGTCGAACTCGGCGTCGCCGAGCTGCCGATCCTCGCCCTGCAGGCCGGCCTCGGCGGCCCAATCGATGACCTGATCGACACCAGCCTGTGACAGGTGCGTGACCACCAGGTTGGGGAGTGCCCGACCGGGGTAGATCTCGATCTGGGGTCCCTGGACGATCAACCGGCCGTCGCCGTACAGCGCCGCGGTCGGATACCAGCGCGCCGTCTCCCAAGGCGGCAGCATTCCTCCCGTTTGCTCGATCTTCACGACCGCCACGTCGTCGCCCACATTGGAACTGGCGGTCGCGATAGGTGACGGTGACGGCACAGGAGTCAGGGAGGTTGTTGGCTGCGTCGTCGGGCCAGGAGAGGGCGCGAGAGTCGGCTGGATCGTCGGGCTGGCAGTAGTTGCGCCACCACAGGCCACCAGGAGCAGAGGGAGTACGACGAGACTTCGGCGGCCGAGCGACTTGTTCATCGCCCGATAGACGCGTCGACGGCCCAACGGTTCCGGCTACGCTGATGCAGATGACTAACGGGCAGGTGATGACGGTGACCGGGCCGATCGCGGCCGACGCTTTCGGAGTCACCGACGCGCACGATCACCTCTTTCTGCGCTCGCCGGCACTCGCCGGTCAGGAGTTCGACGACCCGCAACGCGCGATCGAAGAGGTGCGTGACGGGCAGGCGAGCGGCATACAGTCGATCGTCGACCTGACACCGATCGGCCTCGGACGACGGCCTGACTTGCTGCGCCAGGTTTCGATCGCGACGGGCGTGCCGATCGTCGGCGCGACCGGGTTCCATCGCGATGCGCACTACCCCGACGGGCACTGGGTCTACGAGGCGTCCGAGGAGCTGCTGCTCGAGCGGATGCTGGCCGACATCGAGCAGGGCATGCATCCGCGCGACTGGGACTGACGATGCGCCGCTCGATCCGGCACGGGCAGGCGTGATCAAGCTCGGCGCCTCTTATCACCACCTGTCCGACGCCGGAGACGCGCCGACTTCACCGCCGCGGCCGAGGCGATCCGCCGAACCGGGCGTGGCGATCGTTGCCCACACCGAGATCGGCACGTACGGCCACGAGATCGTCGACCTTCTGACCGCCGCGGGAGCGGCGCCAGGGCGGATGGCTCTCGCCCACCTCGATCGCAACCCTGACCTCGAGCTGCACGCCGAGATCGCATCGCGCGGCGTGTATCTCGAGTACGACACGATCGGCCGGACCAAGTACCACCCCGACAGCGTCGTGCTCGACCTGATCGAGGGGATGGTCGGGCTCGGGCACGGCGATCGGCTGATGCTCGGACTCGATCTCGGCCGACGCGACTACTTCCGTGCCTATGGCGGCGGGCCCGGCCTGCGCTACCTGATGACTTCGTTCGTGCCTCGTCTCCGGCGACGAGTCGGCGACGAGGTGGTCGAGCGGATCATGGTCGCCAACCCGGCGCGCGCATTCGCGGTGTGGTCGTGAGTCGCTACGACGTGATCGTCGTCGGGGCCGGTTCGGCCGGCTCGTCGGCTGCGATCAGCGCCGCCCGACTCGGCGCGCGGACGCTGCTCGTCGACCGGATGGCATTCATGGGCGGCACGTCGACGGCCGTGCTCGACACGTTCTATGCCTTCTACACGCCGGGTGAGTCGCCGCGCCGCGTCGTCGGCGGCCTCGGCTGGGAGGTCGTCGAGCGGCTGATCGACGAGGGCGTCTGCTTCGAACGGCCGAACACGTACGGCGCGGGCACCGGCGTCACCTACGACCAGGAGACGCTCAAGCTGCTCTGGGAGCGGCTCGCGATCGGACGCCGGCGCCGAGATCCTGCTCCACACCTGGGCGACCGGAGTACGCGTCACTGACGGGCGGATCGAGGCCATCCGGACGTGGAACAAGGGCGGGGAGAGCTGGCTCGAGGCGGACGTGTTCATCGACGCGTCTGGCGACGCCGATCTCGCCGCCATGGCCGGCGTGGCCTACGAGGATTTCTCGACGACGGGCCGCGTCCAGTCGCTCTCGACCTTGTTCCGCCTCGCCAACGTCGACGTCGCCCGTGCCGCCGAGACGCCCAAGGCACGGCTGTGGGAGCTGATGCGCGAGGCGGCCGCCAGCGGCGAGTACCGGCTGCCGCGGACTGAGGGCTCGTGGCACCGAACGCCGTTCGCCGGCGTGGTGATGGTCCACATGACGCGCATCCCGAACGTGGACGCGACTGATCCGGTCGCGCTCACCCAGGCCGAGCTGGAAGGTCGGCGCCAGGTGCGTGAGTACCACCGCTTCCTGCGCGAATGCGTGCCCGGGTTTCGAGGCGTCAGTCGTGGTCGGCACGAGCCCGTCGATCGGCGTGCGCGAGAGCCGCCGCGTGATCGGTGACTACCAGCTCACCCGCGACGACGTGTTGGCGGCGCGCCGCTTCGACGACGAAGTGGCGCTGTGCGGCGCGCCGATCGAGGACCACCATGCCGGCGGCGACACCGAGTGGCGCTACGTTCCGGGTGGCGGCGTATACGGCGTCCCGTATCGCTCGCTGCTGCCCTGCGGGATCGAGGGCATGCTCGTTGCCGGCCGATGCTTCTCGTCGACTCATGACGCGCACGCGTCGGCACGCTCGATGGCGACGTGCATGGCGATGGGCCAGGCCGCGGGCACCGCGGCCGCGCTCGCGGCCGCCAGTGGCGGCACTCCCCGCGGGGTCGAACGCGGCCGAGTTGCGCGAGAAGCTGCGCGAGGGCGGCGCGCTGCTCGAACCGCTCGCACCTACTACAGCCGGTCGGCGCCTGATGGGCGACGAGGTGGCGCTTCGCTCGGGCGAGGTTGCGCAGCGCATTCGCGAGCACCGACTGATCGTCATCCTGCGCCGCGTGGAGCCGCAAACGCGGCTGCTCGAGATCGTCGATGAGCTGGCCGATGCCGGCGCGCGCATCTTCGAGGTGACCTTCGACGCCCCCAGCGCCGCGGACGACCTGCGCGCGATCCGATCACGGACTCGTCGGCCGGCCCGAAGGACCGTTCACTCTCGGCGCGGGCACGCTCCTGACGCTCGATCAGTTCGACGCGGCGCGTGAGGCCGGCGCCGACTTCGGCGTCTCGCCGGTGCTCGATCATCGCCCTGCTGCGCCATGCTGTCGACGCTGACCTTCCGTTCATCCCGGGCGGAATGACGCCGACCGAGCTGCGCGCCGGATGGGATTTCGGAGCGACGTTCATGAAGCTCTTTCCGGCATCGGCGGTTGGCCCGCAGCTGATCCGCGAGCTGCGCGGGCCACTACCCGAGATCGAGCTGATCCCGACCGGTGGCGTGGATGCCTCCAACGCCGCCGCCTTCCTGGAGGCAGGCGCCGTGGCGGTCGGTCTTGGCGGCGCGATCGTGCGCGCCACCGACCGAGGAGCGTCGCGCTACTCGTCCGAGTCGATCAGCGGCGTCGCCGGCCGATGAACCCCCGCTTCGCCGATCGCGTCTGCCTGGTCACCGGCTCGACCGGCATCGCCGCCGCGGCCGCAGTCGCCCTGGCCGAAGAGGGCGCCATGGTCTTCGTCGCTTCGAGAACAGCTGATCACGCTCGTGTTCTCGCCGGAGCGGATCCGACCGCGGAGGCGCGTCGGTCTGGCAGGCTGCGACCTCACGCAGGAAGGATACGTCGAATTGGTCGTCCAGCGCGTGTGTCGAGCGATTCGGGCGGATCGATTGCGTCTACAACGTGGCCGGCATCAGCGCCCGGCGGCTGGGCGATGGGCCATGCATGAGATGACGCTCGATGGCTGGCGGGCCGTCACTCGATGCCAACGCCACGAGCCAGTTCCTGGTCTGCCGCGCGACGGTGCGCCAGATGCTCGACCAGGAGCCCGACACAAACGGCCGCCGCGGCACGATCCTGAACATGGGCAGCGTCACCGCGCAGCATCCCGTGGCGCGCCACTTCGAGACGCACGGCTATGCGGCGAGCAAGGGCGCCATCGAATCGTTCTCGCGCTCGCTCGCTGTCTACTACGCGCCGACACGGCATTCGCGTTAACGTGATCGCCCCGGGACTGGTCGCCACGCCGATGAGCGAGCGTGCCCAGGGCAACGCCGAGATCATGGCCTTCGTAGCCGAAAAGCAGCCGCTGGCGGCTGGTGCGCTGCTGCCGGAGGACCTCGTCGGAACGGCTCTTTACCTGCTCAGTGACGACTCGCGCATGGTCACCGGCCAAGTCGTCACAGTCGATGCCGGCTGGTCGCTCAGCTAGCGGAAAGTCGCTCTTGCCGCTGGTCTAGAGAACGTTTACTGTCTTGGCCGAGCCACGCGAGAGGAGGGTGACTTGGCCGCTGAACCAGCAGATGTCCTGATCATCGGTGCCGGCGCGTCCGGCGGCGTCGTCGCCAAGCGATTGGCCGAGGCCGGCTTCAAGGTCGTGTGCCTCGAGCAGGGCGACTGGCACAACCGCGACGACTACCCGGGCAACAAGCTCGACTGGGAGCTGCACCAGCGCAAGAGCTGGGCGACCAGCCCCAACATTCGCGGCCTCGCCCAGGACTACCCGATCGTCGAGGAAGACACGCCCGTGTCGCCGCTGATGTACAACGCGGTCGGCGGCTCGACGCTCATCTTCGCCGGCGCATGGCCACGCGCACTGCCCTCCGATTTTCGCGTGCGAAGCCTCGACGGCGTGGCCGACGACTGGCCGATCGACTACTTCGAGCTGTTGCCGTACTTCTACCGGACCGACCGCGACTTCGGCGTCAGCGGCTTGCCCGGTGACCCGGCATACCCGCAGGACACCGAGGATGCGCCGATGCCGCCGCTGCCGATCGGCGCGGCTGGGCTCAAGATCGCGCGGGCTCACACGAAGCTCGGCTGGCATTGGTGGCCGGAGTTCAACTCGATCAACTCGACGCCCTACGACGGCCGCCGGCCGTGCGTCCAGCGCAGCACCTGCCAATCGGGCTGCAACGAGGGCGCCAAGGCGTCGACCGATCTGACCCACTGGCCGAAAGCAATCGCCAACGGCGCGCGGCTTGTCACCGGTGCCCGCGTGAGCCGTATCGAGACCAACACGGACGGACTCGCGACCGGCGCGACATGGATCGACGTCGACGGCAACGAGCACTTCGAGGCGGCCAAGGTTGTTGTCGTCGCGGCCAACGCGATCGGCACTCCCCGGCTGCTGCTGCTATCGGCCAGTGAGCGTCACCCCGATGGTCTGGCCAACTCTTCCGGCCTCGTCGGCAAGCGGCTGATGATGCACCCGTTCGCGAACGTAGCCGGCCTGTTCGAGGAGCCGCTGATGAGCTGGCAGGGCCAGTTCGGCGACCTGATCGAGTCGCTCGAGTTCTACGAGACAGACGAGAAACGTGGCTTCGTCCGCGGCGCACGCTGGGGCCTTGCGCCGACGGGTGGGCCGATCAACACGGCACTCCCCAGTCGCGCCGGTGAGCAGATCTGGGGTCCCGACCACCACCTCCACGTCAAATCGACCCTCGGCCACGGCGCGAACTGGGGGCTGTTCGCCGAGGACCTGCCCGACGAGAACAATCGCGTCGAGCTGTCGTCGACGGTCACCGACGGCTCGGGCATCGCCGCGCCGGAGATCCACTACACGATGGCCGACAACGCGCGGCGGATGCTCGACTTCCACATCAAGCGGGCGACGGAATCGATGGATGCCGCCGGCGCGTTCAAGATCGAGGTCGATCGCCTGATGCGCTATTCGGGCTGGCATCTGCTTGGCACGGCGCGGATGGGTAACGATCCCAAGACGTCCGTTCTCGACCGTTGGAACAGGGCGCATGACGTTCCCAACCTGTACGTCGTCGACGGCTCGTGCTTCGTCACCTCGACCGGCGTCAACCCAACGTCAACGATCGTCGCCATCGCCCTGCGCGCGGCCGATCACATGATCGAGACCCGCTTCGAGCAAAGAGTTCCAGAGCAACGTAGCCAACTGCATCCGGCCAGCCGGCCGGAGGCAGGTGGTGGAGGCGCAGCAGCGGCCGACAGGCCGACTGCGAAGGTGGATCAATGACCGATCAAACGCAGACCACGGAGCTGACCGGGGCGCCGACCGACGTGACCGGAGGCATGCCTGCCACGGACACAGCTTCACAGGCACTGACGCTCGATCCGGAATCGAGACGCAGACTGACCGAGGTCGCCGGCACGCTCATTCCGGCGGCGCACGGCATGCCATCGGCGGCCGAGGTGTTGACCGACGATCGGCTCGCGTTCGTGCTTCGTGCCCGGCCGGATCTGAACGAGCCTCTGCAGAGTTCGTTGCGGTTAGAGCTGGGTCACGACGTCCATGCCCGCCTCGACCGGCTCGGCGAGACGGAGCCGACGAACCTGGCCGCGCTGCAGCTGGTGATCGTCGGCGGCTACTACACCGACAAGGGGGTTCGCGAGCTGATCGGCTACCCCGGCCAGATGGCGATCGACGTCAGGTCGTGGCTCATCCCCGAATACATCGAAGAGGGCCACATAGACGCGGTCCTTGCGCGCGGCTCTGTTTGGCGTGACCCGCGCACCGGCACGCGGGCGGTCGAAGGGAACGTGCCGCGCACTTATTCGGAGCGGTTCGCTTCCACAGAGGCCGGGTCGGAGACGAAAGAATCGTGAGTCTGCGGATCGCCATCATCGGCAACAGCGGGTCCGGCAAGAGCCATCTCGCCCGGCGGATAGTGGCTGACCTTGGCGTACCGCTCGTCGACGTCGACGAGATCTTCTGGCTTCCGACTGGGTTTCATGCCAAGCGGCCGGCGGAGGAGGTGGATCGACTAGTGGCCGAACTCAGATCGGGCCGCGCATGGGTCGTTGAAGGCGTATTCGGCGATCTCGTCACCCGAGTCCTGGATCTCGCGGACCTCCTCATCTGGCTCGATCTGCCATGGAAGGTGTGCGAAGCCAGCCTGCTGGAGCGCGGCTCCGTCAGTTCCATGCACATGGGCGCAGCCGAAGCGGAAGAGAGCTTTCAAAAGCTGTTGGCGTGGAGCTCCGAATACTGGACGAGGACCGACCTGCGCTCGCACGTCGGCCACAAGCAGATGTACGACGACTTCCCCGGCCAGAAACGGAGGTTCACGGTGCGCCGCGAAGTGGATGCATACCCAGACAGTTTGCGCAACCAAGTGGCGGAGATCGCGCGATGACGACGCCGACAGCTGATCCCAAGGTCGGCGGCTGGCTCGACCCCTTCCTGGCCGACTGGCGGACCGGTACGGGCGAGCCGTACGAGGTTCGCGAACCGGCCACCGGCCGCGGACTGATCACGCTCAACCTCTCAACGGTCGAGGACGTGCGTCGCGCGGCGGCCGCGGCCAAGGCCGCGCAGCTCGAGTGGGCCGAGACGAGCTACCAGGAGAAGGCGGCGATCCTGCGCCGCGCGGCCGAGATCTACGAGGCGTATCGACCCGAGTTCGGGACCTGGACGCAGCGCGAGACCGGCGCCCATCGCAACAAGATGCACCACGAGCAGAACTTCGCGCTGGGTGAGCTGCTCGCGGCCGCGGCAATTCCCTGGCAGCCGTACGGCGAGCTGGTGCCGACCGTTCAGCAGGAGCGGCTGTCGATGATTCGTCGCGTGCCGGTGGGCGTCATCGGCGTGATCACGCCGTGGAACTCGCCGAGCGTGCTCGGCATGCGCGTCGTCGCGCCGGCGCTCGCGCTGGGCAATGCCGTCGTGCTCAAGCCGGATCCGCAGACGCCGATCTGCGGCGCGGCCGTGTTTGCCGCGATCTTCAAGGAGGCCGGCCTGCCCGACGGGCTGCTCCAGATCGTCATCGGCGACGCCGAGGTTGGCGAAGCGCTGGTCACCGACCCGGACATCAACATGATCTCGTTCACCGGCTCGACCGAGGTCGGCCGCATCGTCGGCGCGCAGGCCGGCGGGCTGCTCAAGAAGGTCAGCCTCGAGCTCGGCGGCAACAACCCGATCATCGTCCTCGACGACGCCGACCTGCCGGCCGCCGCGTCGGCCGGCGCCTATTCGAGCTTCCAGTTCCAGGGCCAGGTGTGCTTCGCGACCGGCCGCCACATCGTCCATCGCGCGGTGGCCGACGAGTACGTCGACCTTCTCGCCAGCACGGCGCGCCGACTGCGAACGGGCGACCCGTACCGCGAGGACGTCGAGCTCGGGCCGATCGTCAACCAGAAGCAGGTTGAGCGCGTCGACGACATCGTCCAGCGCTCGCTCAAGGGCGGCGCCCGGCTGGTCGAAGGCGGCACGTACGAGGGCCTGTTCTACCGACCGACGGTGTTGACCGACCTCAAGATCGACTCGCCGGCGTGGACCGAAGAGATCTTCGGCCCGGTGGCCCCGGTGCTCACGTTTGCCTCGGACGACGAGGCGGTCGAGCTGGCCAACTCGAGCGAGTACGGTCTCGCTGCGGGCGTCTTCTCGCGTTCGATCTCGCGCGGTCTGTCGATCGCCAATCGGATCCGCGCCGGGATGGTTCACGTCAACGATCAGCCGATCAATGATGAGGCGACCATCCCGTTCGGCGGCATGGGCATGAGCGGCAATGGCGGCCGTTTCGGCGGCGACGCCAACCTCGAGGCATTCACTCAGTGGCAGTGGGTCACCGTGCGCGACGAGCCGCGTTCGTTCGGCCCGACCTATTGATCGCGGCGGACCCGATTTGACATCCATCACAGAGGTAGCCCGGCGCGCGGGCGTCTCGATCGCCACTGCCTCGCGCGTCGTTGGTGCGACCGACTATCCGGTCAGCGCGGCTACTCGTGAGCGCGTGCTCGAGGCTGCGCGCTCGCTCGACTACGTACCAAACGCGCTCGCGCGGGGTCTTCACAAGAGCTACATCCCGGTCGTCGGTGTGGTCGTCCACGACATCACCGACCCATACTTCGCCGAGATCGTGCGTGGCGTGGAGGACGGCGCCGCTCAGAGCGACTATCTCGTCGTCATCTGCAGTTCGGAGATGGATCCCGCGCGCGAGAACTCGCACGTCCGCCTGCTGCGCTCGATGCGCGCCGCGGCGGTGATCATCGCCGGCAGCGGCATGGACGACGATGTGCTCAACGCCGAGCTCGACCGACACCTGGCTGGCATTCGCGCCAACGGCTCGGCCGTGGTCCACCTCTCGCCGCACGCCCGGGGAGTGCCCGAGATCGGCATCGACAACGAGGGCGGCATCTGCGCAATGGTCGGTGCGCTGGCCGGCCTCGGGCATTCGCAGATCGCGTTTCTCGCCGGACCGCAGTCGCTGTTCGTTGCTCGCCAGCGCACCGCTGGTTACCGGCGCGGACTCGTCGAGGCTGGCGTCGCTCCCGACGCGCGACTCGTGATCCACTCGAGCTTCGACATCGACGGCGGTGCACGTGGAGTCGACCGTCTCCTGTCGAGCGGCGCCGAATTCACCGCGATCAGCTGCGCCAACGACCTGCTTGCGCTGGGGGCGATTCGACGCTTGACCGAGCTCGGGCGTGCCGTGCCGGGCGACGTGTCGGTCGCCGGCTTCGACGACATCTCGATCGCGGCAATGACGGCGCCGAGCCTGTCGACCGTCAGACTGCCGCTGCGCGAGATGGGCCGGCGCGGCTTCGAGAAGGCCGTGGCTCAGCTCAACGGCGATCCCGCCGGGCCCGAGGTGGTCCTGCCGACACAGGTGATTCTGCGCGACTCTACCGCCCCAGCAACCAGAGGGATGCAATGACACTCAACCTGCGCGGCATCATCCCCGCGTGCATCGTCACTTTCGACGCCGACGGCCGCTTCGACGAGGCTCAATACCGCCGTTATCTCCAATGGCTCCTGCCCCAGGGACCGGTCGCGCTGGCGATCAATGCCGACACCGGCGAGGGACCGCACCTGTGGCCCGACGAGCGTGAGCGCGTCCTGCGCGTGGCCGTCGAAGAGGCGGGCGACGTGCCGATCGTCGCCGGCCTCTCCGCGATGTTCACTGCCCAGGCGGTCGAGGAGGCCAAGCGGGCCGAGCAGGCAGGCGCCCGCGGGCTGCTCGTCTTCCCGATCCCGGCCTACCAGGGCACGCCGCTCGATCCCCAGGTGCCGGTCGCCTATCACGAGGCGATCGCCCAGGGCTGCAGCCTGCCGATGATCGCCTTCCAGCTCCAGCCGGCACTAGGTGGCGTGATCTTCTCGGAAGACACGCTGCGCCAAATCGCCGCGATCGAAAACGTCGTCGCGCTCAAGGAAGCGTCGTTCGACGCGCGGCTGTACCTACTGACGCGGCGCATGATCGAGCGACTCGAACGGCCGATTGACCTGCTCACCGGCGACGACAACTTCATCTACGAGTCCTTCGTGATGGGTGCCGAGGGTGCGCTAATCGGCTTCGGCACGCTCGCAACGGAACTGCAGGTCGAGATGTACCGGCTCACTCTCGAGGGCTGCTGGACCGAGGCACGCGAGATATGGGAGCGCATTCTGCCGCTCGAGGAAGTCGTGTATGGACCGCCGGTGCGCAACTATCGAGCACGAACGAAGGTCGCCCTCAAGGAGCTCGGCGTGATCGAGTCCACGCTGATGCGCCCACCGCTGCTGGCCATCGGCGACGAGGAGACCGCATCCATTCGCGCAGCGCTCGGCACGGCCGGCCTGCTCTGATGCCGGGCGCCCTCGCCGGCCGGGTCGTGCTGGTCACCGGCAGCAGTCGTGGCATCGGTGCCGCGATCGCAGCCAAGGCAGCAGCCGAAGGGGCAAACGTCGCCGTCCACTACAACCAGGCCGAGGACGGCGCGCTTCGAACTGTCGAGCTCGCCCGCGCAGCGGGCGTCGAGGCGGAGGCATTCCGGGCCGACCTGGCCAATGGAAGGCAGGCTGAGGGCCTGGTCGAGCAAGCGATCGAGCGATTTGGCCGACTCGATGGGCTGGTGAACAACGCCGGTCGAACCCAGATCGGCCCTTTCCTGGAGCTCTCCGCAGAGGAATGGAACCTGGTTCTCGCCACCGACCTGAGCGCCTCGTTTCACACCTGCCGCGCCGCACTGCCGTCGATGGTCGATCGCGGCTCCGGCACGATCGTCAACATCTGCTCGCGGCTTGGACAGATGGGCATTCCCGAGACGGCCGCGTACAGCGCGGCCAAGGCCGGCCTGATCGGGTTGACAAGGTCACTCGCACGAGAGTTCGGGCCGCGCGGGATCCGCATCAACGCCGTTGCGCCGGGAGTGGTCGTAACCGACATGACCGCCGATCTGGTCAACAGCGAGACCGGCAAGCAACGCATGCGCGACATGCCGCTGGGGCGCTTCGGACAGCCCGAGGAGATTGCCGACGCGGTGATCTTCCTGCTCTCCGACGCTTCGTCGCTCTTTCTCGGTCAGACGCTCAACCCCAACTCGGGCGGGTACATGCCGTGACCAGAGCCGAGTGCCTTTCCGCATCCATCCGTGCACCCGTATCCATGTATCCGACTAACTATCCGCTCAGTCGTGACTGGGCGGGTGCTGGGGATTGGGCCGCGGCGTCGTGTTCGCGTCCACCCGCTATGGACCGGCTTGGATCGGCTATACACCCGCATGGATCGGCTATGCACCCGCATGGATTGTTAGTCGGATCGGTGGATAGGCACGAGGGGACGGAGGGCCATTCGTGACCAAGGTCATCTCGGTTCGCGAGGCCGTGGCGCTGGTAAAGGACGGCACGACGCTGTTGATCGGTGGCTCGGGCGCCGGTCACGCGCTGCCGCAGCGATTCATCGACGAGTTGGCAGCAACGTTCCTTGCCGAGGGACGCCCCCGCGACCTGACCACCGTGCGCATAGTCGGCATCGGCGACTTCGCCGATCGTGGCTTCTCCCAGCTGGGCCTGCCAGGTCTGATGAGGCGGACGATCGGCAGCAACATCGGCAATGAGCCGCGCCTCGGCGCGCTGGTCGAGGCGAATGAGCTTGAGTCGTACTCGTTCCCGCAGGGCGTGCTCAGCCAGCTGATGCGCGAGATTGCCGCCGGACGGCCGGGGCTCGTCACGCACGTTGGGCTGGGCACGTATGTCGACCCGCGCCAGACCGGCGGCAAGCAGAACAGCCGAACGACCGAGGACCTGGTCGAGGTCGTGACCCTCAGGGGTCGTGAATGGCTGCTCTTCCACGCCTTCCCGATCGACGTTGCGGTGATCCGCGGCACGACCGCCGACGAGGATGGCAACATCACCATGGAGGGCGAGGCGATCCAGGGCGAGATGCTGGCGATGGCCATGGCCGCGCGCAACAGTGGCGGCATCGTCATCGCCCAGGTGCGCCAGCTGGCGCGACGTGGTTCGCTTCCGCAGCGCGACGTGAGAGTCCCGGCCGCGTTGGTCGACCACGTCTACGTCGATCCAGAGCAGTGGCAGACGTACATCACCCAGGACTCGCCCTACTACTCGGGGCGAATGCGCAAGCCGGTGGCCGGCGATCCGCCGCTGCCGCTCGACGTGCGCAAGATCGTCGCCCGCCGCTCTTTGCTCGAGTTCAAGCCCGGCTACATCTGCAACCTCGGCTTCGGGATCTCGCAGCTGATCGGCCGCGTGGCGTGGGAAGAGGGCGTGACCGACAAGCTCGTGTTGACAGTCGAGCAGGGCATCTTCGGTGGCGTGCCGGTGGCCGGCAACGAAGGCGGCGCCGGCTTCAACTACCAGGCGATGATCGATCAGCCCTACATGTTCGGCTTTTACGACGGTGGCGGGCTCGACATCGCTTCGCTCTCCTTCGCCGAGGTCGACGCGCAGGGCAACGTCAACGTTCACGCGTTCGAGGGCCGCATTCGTGGCCCGGGCGGCTTCCCGAACATCAGCGCGCGCACGCCAAGCATCAACTTCGTCGGCACGCTCACCGCGCAGGGCCTCGAGCTCGAGATCGACGGTGGCGTCAAGGTCGTAACCGAGGGCAGCCTGCCCAAGTTCGTGCCCCAGGTGCGCGAGATCTCGTTCAACGGCCAGCTCGCTCGCGAGCGCGGCCAGCAGGTGCGCTACATCACCGACCGCGCGGTGTTCGAGCTCGGCGACGGGGGTGTTCGGTTGATTGAGGTCGCGCCGGGAATCGACGTTCAGCGCGACGTGCTCGATCGAATGGGCTTTCAGCCTGAAGTGGCCGAGAACCTGCGCACGATCGACAGTCGCGTTTACGCCGAGGGCCGGATGGGTCTCGCCACGGACTTTGCAGCCTCGGAGACCGGCTCGTGAGCGGCCTCGTCGAGCTCCAGCTCGGCCAGGTGGCCCAGCTCACGCTCAACAACCCGCCGTTGAACCTCGTCTCCGAGGCATTGCTGGCCGAGCTGGAAGCGGCTCTCGAGCAGCTCGAGGCGGCGCACCCCGGGGACGTGCGGGCTGTCGTCGTTGCCGGCACTGGCGATCGGGCGTTCTCGGCCGGATCGGACGTCAAGGGATTCGAGGGCCACCGCGGATCGGCAGGCCGGCCGCACTTCACTCGCGAGGAGGGAGTCTTCAAGCGAGTGGCGGACCTGCCCATGCCGACCATCGCGGCGATCGAGGGCAATGCCCTCGGCGGCGGGCTGGAGCTGGCGCTCGCCTGCGACATCCGCGTCGCTTCAGAACGAGCGAGCCTCGGTCTGCCCGAGGTCCGCTTGGCGGTCACACCCGGCGCCGGCGGTACTCAGCGGCTGCCGCGCGTCGTTGGTATTGGCGTGGCCAAGGAAATGGCCCTGACCGGCCGGATCCTCGACGCACAGGAGGCGAAGGACATCGGCCTCGTTAGCCGCGTTGTGCCCGTCGGCCAGGCCTTGGCGGCCGCGCACGAGATCGGCGCCGAGATCGCCAAGCACGGACCGCTCGCCGTGCGCGAGGTGAAGCGACTCATCGACCACTCCGCCGACCTCGACATCGACGCCGGAATCGGGGCCGAGATCGACGCATCGGAAAGAGTCTTCAACACAGAGGACATGCTCGAGGGCGCTCGCGCCTTCTTCGAAAAGCGACCCCCCAGCTACCGAGGTAAGTAGATGAGCGACGTCAGCCGATTCGGAGTCTTCCTGCCCTCCTACATCTGGGAGGGCGACGGTCCCGAGCGCGCCCGAGGCATCAAGCAGTTCGCGCGGACCGTCGAGGATCTCGGCTTCGACTCGCTCTTCATCACCGATCACATGCTCGCCGCCAAGCGCTTTTACTCGGTCTCGTGGCTGGAGCCGCTCGCGGCGTTGGCGGTCGCGGCCGGTGTCACCGAGCGCGTACGTCTCGGGACGTCGATCCTGATCATGCCGCTGCGCAACCCGGTGATGCTGGCCAAGGAGCTGGCCACGATGCAGTTCCTGTCCGAGAACCGGATGATCCTGGGTGCCGGCGTGGGCTGGAACGAGTTCGAGTACGCGGCCGTCGGCGTCAAGAAGGCAGAGCGCGGCAAGCGCACCGACGAGATGCTCGACATCATGATCCCGCTGCTCGAGGGCGAAACGGTCACGTATCACGGGCAGTTCTACTCGGTCGACGACCTGTTCATCGAGCCGCGCGCGTCGCAGCGGCCGGAGATCTGGATCGGCGGCGGGTCGCAGCTGGCCGACCCGAAGTCGCCCGACCTGCCGCGCTTCGTCGAGTCGGTCAAAGCCCGGACGATCAAGACCGACGGCTGGATCCCGCGGCCAACCTGTCCACCCGACGACATTGCGCGCGACTGGCAGGAGCTGCAGGAGTACTACCGCTCGCACGGCCGCGACCCGGGCGATTGCTTCGTCGCGCACGAGAACTTCATGCACCTCGTGCTGACGAACGATCCGGTCAAGGCGCGCGAGGCGCAGCACGAGGCGTTCCTGAAGGTGATGAGCAACGAGCGCGGACCCGCATATCTCGAGTCCGTCTACCTGTTCGGCACGCCCGATGAGATCGTTGCTTCCCTCCAGCGACGCGTCGATGCCGGCGTCGAGTACTTCTTCCTGCACACGATGACACCCGATCCGGCGCAGCTTCAGGACTGGATCGACTACATCATCCCCAACGTCAAGTTCCCGGCAACCGTTGGGCCGGTGCGTCGGATGGCTGCGGCGTAGCGTGCCGGTGTGACCAATTGACCCGGCGCGTCGCGCTCATCGGCAAGCCGCTCAAGCGGCGCCACTCGGTGGTGATGCACAACGCCGCGTTCGACGCGGCCGGCATCGATGGCCGCTATGAGCTGCTGGAAATCGACGAGGACGCCGTCGGCGCTACCGTCGAAGCGGCGCACGGCCCGGACTGGCTGGGCCTCGGCGTCACGGCGCCGTACAAAAAGGTCGTCGCCGGGCTCGTCGACGAGGTCGAGGACGACGCGCGCGAGATCGGCGCGGTGAACAACGTCGTGCGCACCGAGGCAGGGCGCCTCGTCGGCTTCAACACTGACGCGCCGGGGTTTCGCGCCGGCGTCGAGCTGGCCCTCGGCCGGCCTTTGGCCGGTCTGCAGGTCGTGGTCGCCGGCGCGGGTGGTGCCGCGCACGCGGTCGTTCATGCGCTCGAACGGGCTGGCGTGGCCCGACTGACGATCGGCAATCGGTCGACGCCTGCCGCTGTTGGACAGCGGGCCGCCATGGCACTTGATGGACGCGAATTTGCTAGCACCCTCAAATCAGCGGACCTCGCCGTCAACGCCACGACCGTCGGCATGATCGATCCCGGCTTCACCATCGACGTCGCCGCGCTTCCTGATCACGCAACCGTGTTCGACCTCGTCTACGTGCCCTTTGAGACGCCGCTTCTCGCGGCTGCACGGGCACGCGGCCTGCGCGCGGCAAACGGCTCGGAAATGTTGATCGCGCAGGCCGCCATCGCGTTCGAGCGCTGGACCGGCGTGAGCGGCATGGCCGGCGTCATGCGCGAAGCGGTCATGCCGCTCTTCGCCGACGCCACAACGGCCGCCTGACACGATGCGCGTGCCGATCCGTGGTGGCACGGGACAGGACGTCGAGATTGGCGCGATCTACACGATCGGGCTCAACTACCGGGACCCTGCCGCCATGGACGATCGACGGCCCGAGCGCCCGTTGGTCTACGGCAAAGCCTCGTCTTCGGTGACCAGTGACGCGTCGGTCGTAGCGTGGGACCGGGCGCTGACGGCCAAGGTCAACGGGGAGTGCGAGCTGGGCGTGGTGATCGGGGCGGCCCGGTCTGTGATGGGCTACACGATCGTCAACGACGTGACCTCCCAGGATGAGTGGCTTGACGGCGATCAGTGGCTGCTCGGCAAGTCGATGCCTGGTTTCTGCCCGGTCGGACCGTGGATCGTGCCCGCCAGCGAGCTCGACTCGTCCGACCTCGCCCTCGGCTTCACGGTCAACGGGGTGGTAGTTCAGGATGGGCGCACATCGCAGATGCGCTTCTCCATTGGGGAGATCCTCGACTACCTCGGTGCGCACGTCCTGTTGCGGCCGGGAGACTTGATCGCAACGGGAACGCCGGTCAGGATCGGCCCCGACGCGGGACGGCACCTGCAGCCCGGCGACGCGATGACCTGCCGGATCGAGGGGATCGGCGAGCTGAACAACACAATCGGCTGACCATCGGCTGATCGCATGGAGGACGTGGCATGAAGCCGCCGACCGTATTCCTGGGCAACATGACCAACCCCGAAGTCGAGGCTTATCTGCGTGAGCGCGGCGACCTCGCGACCGTGATCGTTCCGGTTGGCTCGACCGAGCAGCACGGTCCGCACGCGCCGCTCGCATCCGACGTGCTCATTCCGACAGAGGTCGCACGGCGCATCGCGTCAGTGGTCAAGGCGGTCGTCGCGCCGGCGGTCAACTACGGGCTGTCGTACCCGCACGCAGGCTTTACCGGAGTCGTCCACGTGCGCATCTCGACCTTCCAGGCGCTGATCGAGGACCTGTGCACGCAGCTTGCGGGCATCGGCTTCCGTCGGGTCGTGTTCCTGAACGGGCACTACGACAATACCTACGCGATCGCCTACGCCTGCGCGGCTGCAGGCGAGCGAATGCCGACCGGCGCCCGGGCGTTCCCGGTCAACTACTGGGACGCGATGACGCCCGAAGAGGCGGAAGAGTTCTTCGATCCGTCCAACGGCCTGCACGCCAACAAGGGCGAGACATCGGCAGTGATGGCTATCAACCCGGCGCTTGTGGACATGGACGCTGCGAACGTCGAGATGCCGCCCTTCCCGGAAGTGACGAACCCGGCCGCGGTGCACACCGCGTTCTTCTTCTCGTCACCAGGGTCGGTCTATCGCGCGTCACGCTCCGGCACATGGGGCGATGCGCGCGATTCGTCGGCCGAGTTTGGCGAGCGCTACCTGCAGGTCGTCAGCCGAGCCACCGTCCGGCTGCTCGACGACATCGAGCGTACCTTCCAGGCGATGCCGGACCGCTGACCTTGGTCGCCAGTTTGTCCAATCTCGTCTCCATCTGTACCCTCGTCCCCATCCACCGGCCGGCCACCCCATCAACCCCATCCACCGATCCGACTAACTATCCGCCCTGGCTGACTGGGTGTCGGTGGGGAGAGGTTGTGAAGCGAGGGGTAAGTCGGCGGTGAGTCGGCGATGAGAGCATGTCGCTTGAATGGTGGGCATGGCCGATCAGAAGTCGCAGTGGGCGAAGGAAGGCGCGCTGCGCATGGCTCGCGCGATCGAAATCGACCGTCGTCGATCTGAGGTCGAGGCAGTCAGAGGTGCTCGACCACTTCGAACTGCTGCCTGCGCCCGTGTTCTACGACGCGGACAGCGGACGACGCGAGCTGACGCCCGATGCCCCGCTCGTCCTGATCGGCAGATATTTCCGGCGCAGCCGCGCTTACGCGGGCATCTCGCAGACGCAGCTCGCGAGCATGGCCAACGTGTCGCAGAGCATGGTTTCCCGGGTTGAGCGCGCCCGGGCCCCGGCCATGGCTTTCGAGCGCTTCGTCGATATGGGCCTGGTCCTAGGGCGGCTCTTTCCGCTCGGCGTCTGTCCTCACGATCATCGTTGTGGCTGGCAGCCGGTGCCGCCACCGCCCGACAAGCCAGATCCCGAGACATTCCTGGATCGGCTGCTGCGCTACGCAGGCGCGACTTGATCTCGTCGCCCGATCCACCCGCGGGCGTCCTATTCAGTCGCATGGATAGTTAGTCGGATCGGTGGATAGGACCTCAGAGGACAGAAGCGCGCCGGCATTGGCGCCGCACCACGCAGCGGCATTGGCACCGCACTACGGAACCGGATTCAGCCACTTTCCCGCGCGCATGACGCGTTGAACGTGGAGATCCGAACTGAGCTCGACCAGATCGGCGCGTTGGCCGGCGGTGATGCGGCCGCGGTCGGTGATTCCGAGAAGTGACAGGGGATTGCGGCTGGCGGCAGCGACCGCCGCCGGAAGTGGCACGCCGGTGGCGACGAGGTTGTGCACCGCGACGTCCAGTGACAGCACCGAGCCGGCCAGCGTTGACGTGCCGGCCAGGGTAACGCGCTCGCCGACCACCTCGCAATCGAGCCCCCCGATCTGCCCTCGACCGTCGCCGGTGCCGGCGAGGTAGATGGCGTCAGAAACGAGCATGAGTCGGCCGGCTGACTTGAGGCGGGTGATCATCGGCCACAGCTGGCGGTCAACATGGATGCCATCCGCGATAAGCTCGACGTAGGCTTCGTCCTCGAGCAGCGCGACGACAGCAAGTCCCGGCACACGGTGGTCCACGCCGGACATCGCATTGAACAGGTGTGTCGTTGAGGTCGCTCCAGCTGCGTATCCGGCCCGGGCTAGCTCGACTGTCGCTCCCGAGTGCCCGAGCGAGATGACAACTCCCTGATCTCGAAGCCACGCGATGAGATCCACGGCGCCGGCGAGTTCGGGCGCCACGGTGATGACGCGAAGGTCCTCGACGAGGCCCTCGAGATCTGCGGCGGCCGCGTCGGCTGGCAAAAGCAGATGTGCCGGATCGTGCGCGCCGCGGCGGGCCTCGGCCAGGAACGGACCCTCGAGGTTGAAACCGAGCGGCTGCGCGCCATCCTCCGGCGCCGAAGGCATCCACTCGCGCACCGAAATCTGCAAAGGAGCGCAGCTCGGCGAGCGGTGCGGTCACGGCCGTTGGCAGGAACGAGGTGACGCCGCGACGCAAGAGCGCACGGGCCATGCCGTCCAGCCCGTCGCGGCCGCCCATAGCGTCGTATCCGCCCCAGCCGTGGACGTGGAGGTCGACGAAACCGGGCATGATGAACGGACCGTCCGAGCCCGAATCGGGATCCAGCTCGACATCCCGGATGAGTTCGCCCTCGATCGACACCAGCCCATCGATGACCCCGTCCTCGAGCACCAGCCGCCCGGCGACGGTCGAGGTCACGCGGCCTCCATCGCCAGTGACTCCGCGCCGTGGATCGCGGCGCCGATTGCGCCCGCCCACGTGCCGAGCTCGGCGGTGACTATCTCGACTTCGTCGAGCGAGGTCGTCGTGACGCGGCGCCGCACCTCGGCGTGAATCGGCTCCATCAGCAGGTCGGCAGCGGCGCTGATGCCGCCTCCAATGACCACCTTGTCGGGCGTCATGACAACGATCATGTTGGCAATTCCGATGCCCAGGTATCGGCCGATCTCGGCCAGTCCGGCTGTGGCCCGTGCGTCGCCGGCGCGGGCGCGAGCGAAAGCCTCCTCGGCCGTGGCGGTGCCGCACAGCTCCTCGATCCGATCGGCGCGTACGAGCGCCTCGAGACACCCGTTGCTGCCGCAAGTGCAGGCGGGGCCATCTGGCTCGAGTGTCTGGTGGCCGAGCTCGCCGCCGGTGCCATCGTGGCCCTGATGGACGCGCCCGTCGACGCAGATCACGCCACCCACGCCGGTGCCCAGGGTCAGGCCGACCATCGTCGACGCGCCGCGGCCCGCGCCGAGGCGCAGCTCGGCGAGGCCGAACGCGCGCGCGTCATTGATCATCGCCACGGGCAGGCCGAGCGCCCCGCCGACTATCGCCGCGACGGGCACGCCATCCCACTCGCCCTCGAGATTGGGCAGCATTCTCGTAACGCCCGTCGCCGGGTCGTACAGACCGGGAACGCCGATGGCGACCGAAACGACATCCGGCCGTTCCGCAATTGCCCGGGCGCCCAGTCTGGCCATCTCACCAACGACGACGTCGGGACCGTCGCCCGGTGTCGGAGCCTGCCCGCGATCAATCGAGCTCCCATGTCCCATCGGATTGCTCGACGACAGCCCATTTGATGTTCGTACCGCCGAGATCGAGCCCAAGGTGGCGGGTCGTCATCGTTGCGCCGGCGGGCATGCTTAGGACTGCGTCGTTACCCGTGCATATCCGGCCGCCACGAGGATGATGATCGCGCCGAAGAGGATCTGGCGGATGGCTTCGGGATAGCCCAATGAAGACAGCAAAGCTGTTATGACGATCAGGATCAACGCGCCGACGATCGTGCCGGAATAGCCACCCCTGCCGCCGAGGATCGATGTACCTCCAATCACCGCCGCAGCGACGGATGGAAGCAGGTACGGAACAGCCAGCGTGACGCTCGCGACGTTCGTCAAACCGGCGATCATGAAACCGGCGATGGCGGCCAGAACCGCGGCGAATACGTACAACAGCACGAGCACCTGCCAGCTCCGCACTCCTGAAAGCCGCGCAGCTGTGGGGTTGTCCCCGATGGCGTACAGCAGACGTCCGTACCCCGTGCGTTTCAGTCCCACGACCAGCAATGCGGCGAGAGGCAGGAAGACGATCAGGCTGACCGGAACCACCTCGAACGAGATCGTCGACCCAATCCAACGCAGCTCAGGTGGCACGCCTGTGGAGGTTCGCACCGTCAGCAACTGCCACGCATTAGCGGCGCCAAGGATGACCAGCCCCATTCCCAGGGTCATGATCAGCGGGTGGACACGAAAGACGCCCACGCCAATGCCGTTGATGGCACCGATAAGTATGGCGAACCCGAGGGCGACCGCGATCCCAAGCCACGGTCCGCCCGCCGGCGTGTAGAGCGAGGCGGCGACGAACCCTGCCATGGAAGCGGTCGCGGCCACGGACAGGTCAATTCCTCCGGTGAGCATCGTGATCGTCTGGGCACCGGCGAGGATCGCCAGAGGGATGGCGGCACGGATCGATGTCGCGACCCAGTCTTCCAGGTTGGCACGTGGATTCAGGAGCGCAAAGAGAATGGCCAGCAGCCCAAGCAGGATGAGCAGCGGCACGAGGGGTCGGTCGCTGAATGCTTCCATGGCACGCGACAGGGTGAAGCGAGAGCGGGCTGCGACCGCCACGTCCGGGGGCGGCGCGGTGGGCGTCATGCGCGGGATCGCCGTAGCTGCGCAAGGCTGCCGATCATGACGACGGCTATGAGGATTGCCCCTTGAGCGACTGTCGCCAGGTTCGGATTTACGTTCATGAACGTCATGATCGTTCGAATCTGAGCCAGAATGAGGACAGCCAGAATTGGTCCGACGACGCCACCGCGACCTCCGGCTAGGCTAACGCCACCGAGCACGACCGCGGCAACGCTGGTCAGTGTCGCGCCGCCAGGCAAAGGGTTGCCCTGACCTGTGATGGCAGTGGCTGGCCAGGCCAGCGAACGCGCAGAACAGGCCGGTCAAGGCGTAGGCGATTATCTTCGTTCGCCCGACGGAGACGCCGCTACGGAATGCCGCGAGCTGGTTGCTGCCTATGGCGTACAAGGTGAGACCGATGCGGGAGCGCCTGATCGGAACCCAGGCGAGGGCGACGATCACGAGCAGGACCACGGCAGCCTTGGGCAGCCATTCGGTGACCAGCGCTCCCGTAACCAGCGAGATGAGCCAAGAGGACGCGTCGCCTCCGGGCGTATTGAGAATGAGCAGGGCGCAGCCCGCCCATACGAAGGACATCGCGAGCGTCACGATGATGTCCGCCACACGAGTAAAGACGATGATCGCGCCGTTTATGGCACCGATGATCAAGCCCAGCAGTAGCACGCCGATCGCGACCGCAACTCCAAACTCGGGGCTCGCTCCCTGCATCAGTTTCGCCGCGACAACATTGGTCAGGGCGATCATCGAACCGACCGACAGGTCGATTCCGCCCGCGATGACGACGATCGCCTGTGCAACCGCGGCGAGGGCCAGCGGAAGCGTGTTCAGGGCCAAGCCCTGGATCCCGGTGGCGCCGTAGGACGGCTGGATGAACTTGGTGAAGAGAAGCAGCAGCGCGAGCATCCCGAACAGGCCGATGAGCCAGCCCTCGCGCCGCACATACGTTCCGCACCGCCGCCATTGGCCCCGGGCGTGGGGTTGAGTCGGCCGTTGTGGCGCTCACTCCGGCGATCCCATCTCAGCGGCAACTGCCTCACCGGCGATCTCCTGCGGTAACACCGCGTCCGAGCGAAGGTTGTAGGCCATGCGCAGCAGGGTCGACTCGTCGGCCTCGGCGCCACTCACCTCGCCGACGACGCGACCCCTGAAGATGACAATCGCGCGGTCGCAGACAAGAGGGATCTCTTTCAGCTCTGAGGTGTAGATCATGATCGCTGCACCGGCCTCGGCCAGATCGCGCAGGAGCAGATAGATCTGCTGCTTTGTGCGGATGTCAATGCCGCGCGTCGGGTCGAAGCAGAGCATTGTGTGCACCCCGCGCGCCACCCAGCGCGCGATCGTCACCTTCTGCTGGTTGCCACCTGACAGGCGGCGCACCTCGGCGCCCGCGCGGGCGTCGATCTGCAGGCGGTCGACGCTCTCGGCGACCTTGGCACCCTCGCTCCGAGGTTGATCATGCCCCAGTCGCGGACACGCGCCGCGTTGGGCAAGGCGATGTTCTCGCGGACCGAGCGTTGCATCAGCAGTGCCTCGACGCGGTCTGCCGCGACGTACACGAGCCCGGCTCGGATCGCATCCGCAGGATGCCCGAAGGTCATCCCCTTGCCGTCCACCAACAGCTCGCCCGAGCTCGGCCTGCTCGAGCCTGACAGGATGTCGAAGAGCTCATCCTGGCCCTGGCCTTCGAGCGCGACGACACCGAGGATCTCACCTGGGCGCACCTCGAACGAGATGTCGTCGACTGTCGTGCCGTAGGTCAGGCCGCGAGCTTCCAAACGCGGCGCTATCCCAGGGTCGCTCGGCGCTTCGGACGACATCGAGCTCGTTTCCCGCTCGGCCAGCTGCCCGACTATCTCGCCCAGCATCAGTTCGACGATTCGATCCTCGGATCCTGCCGTCACGTCGACTACGCCGACAGTTTCTCCTTCGCGCAGCACGGTCGCCCGGTCGCACACTGCGGATATCTCGATCATCCTGTGCGAGATGAAGATCGTTGACGTCGTTCCCCCGCGCTGACGGCCGACGACCTCGAGGACGCGCTCTGTCAGGTTGGCTGGCAGCGCCGCAGTCATCTCGTCGAGCATCAGGACGTCCGGTTCGATCGCCAACGCGCGTGCCAGATCGATGATCCGAAGCCATGCCATTGGCAGCTCGCGCGCCACGGACGAAAGGCTGAGCTTGGGCAGCGCCAACTCAGCTGTCCAGTGTCGAAACGCCTCGAGAGGTGTCCTGGTCAGCGCCAGGTTGGACCGAATGTCGAGGTCTGGAATCAGCGACGGTTCCTGGTAGACCGACACGATCCCATGTCGCCGCGCTTCACCGGGGGAGTGAGCCATTCGCTCGCGACCACGGATGACGATGCGACCAGATCGGGCTGGACGGCTCCGGTCAGGATCTTGACGAGAGTGCTCTTGCCGGCGCCGTTCGCGCCCATCAGCGCATGAACCTCGCCTGGGCGCACGGCAAGCGAGGCGGCCTTCAGCGCAATCACGGAGCCGTATGCCTTCGATACGCCCGTCGCCTCGAGTAGCAGGTCTGTCGCTGTAGCCGTCATGTCCTTTGCGAAATGTAGACGAGCGGGAGGTCTCGAGAACCTCCCGCTCGACGTTGGCTACCTAAACGTTTGAAGCACTACGCCGGCGGCGCGTTCCCGCAGGCGAGCATCTCTTCGAACGTGTAGTCCGTCCAACCATCGATGTACCAGCTGACTGGCCACAGGTTGTTCAGACCTTCGACCGCGATCCGCTCAAGGTCAGCGATGCCTTCCGGCGTGTCGTTGGCGTACGCCTCTGGGATGGGCAGGAAGACGGCTTCGATATCGACCGGGTTGCCGGCGGAATCGGTCCGCGCGACAGTCGTCGTCTCGATCTCTTCGCCGTTCAGGGCCTGAAGAGCAAGCGTGACGCCGGCGCCACCTACGGCGGCCGGGTTGTACACGGCGATGCCCTCGAGACCTTCGTACTCGCCGCTCACGTTGAGCAGCTGATCCACGAAGCCCTTCAGGTCAGCACCAACGATCGGAACGAACTCCTTGCCGGCGGCCTTGATCGCGTCAACGACCTGCTGGTCGATGCCCGACGTCCAGATGCCGTCAATCGTGTCGTAGGTACCGTCAGTGATGATGCCGTTGGCGAGCTCCGTGCCCCTGGCCGGCGACCAGTCGGTGCCGACACCATCGTTGCTCGGCAGAAGCGTGATGCCGGGATGCTCTTCGAGCGCCTGCATGACGCCCTGATGCCGGTCGAGATCGGCCGGGTGGCCGACGATGCCGCGCATGTAGTAGACATTTGCGGTTTCGGCGTCCTGCAGCACGCGGTCGAACAGCCATGTGGCGCCGACGTAGCCGTAGTTGATCTGATCGTTGGAGAGGTTGTAGGTCTCCGGATCAGTCACGTAGGCGTCGATCGAGACTGTGGTGATGCCGGCGGCCTGCGCTTCATCAATTGCCTGGTTAAGTCCATCAGGGCTATTCGGGTTGAAGATGATCGCGTCAGGCTGCTTCGCGATGAGATCGCGGAACTGCTGAAGCTGCGGGTAGCTTGAATCCTCCTGGTGAAGCCAGGTTGACCCTTCCGCGACTTCGCCCGAAACAAGAGCCTGGGCCCTTGCCGTGCACAGCTGCTCTTCGCGGAAGCCGTTGCCGATGCCGAATGCATTCGAAAAGCCGAGCGTGTAACCCTCGGTGGGCTCGCCGGACGGTTCGCCGCTGGGCTCGCCGGACGGTTCGCCGCTGGGCTCGCCGGACGGTTCGCCGCTGGGCTCGCCGGATGGTTCGCCGCTGGGCTCGCCGGACGGTTCGCCGCTGGGCTCGCCTGACGGTTCGCCGCTGGGCTCGGCGGTAGCACTCGGGGCCGTGGTCGGCGCTGTCGTCGGCGCAGTTGTCGCGCCGCCGCCCGTGCACGCCGCAACCACGATGAACGTGGCGCCGAGCAGTGCGAGCAGTTTCGCGCTCTTGGTGTTGGTCATGTGCTAGGAAACCTCCTCAAAAATGGGTTGCTTGCAGATCGAGCCTCTTCGTTGGCGCGTCATCCACCTCCTTGCTGGGTGAGCACCCGGGCCATGCGCCGAGCGTGCTCTCGATAGGCCTTGTCGAAAAGATCCCGCGATCGCTCGTCACCGACGACCGACGCACGGGTGATGACTGGCGGCATTGCTCCCCTGCCCGCCAGCAGCTCGGCGACTCGAACCTTGATCGAGTTGACGATCGCCACTGCTGCGATGGTAGACCCAGGGCCGACCGGAGTGTCCAAACCGTCGATCGCGCACAGCGCGTCGGCGGCCGGAGTGCACAGGTCGATGACCAGGTCGGCTTCGTCGAGCAGCCGGCTGCCGGCTGCCGCATCGGGCTCGGCCGACATCGACTGGGCGACCGACGTGACGGCAATGACGCGCATGCCGCGCGCCCGCGCCCCACGCGCCATCTCGACCGGCACGGCAGTCAGGCCGCTGGCCGAGAAGACGACCATGACGTCGTTCGCCCCGAAGCTGAAGTTGTTGAGGATCACCTCGGCCAGTCCGGGCACGCGCTCGATGAACATCGCCTGGCGCTGGCCGTTGGCGCCGACGACCTGGCTGTGGAAGGTCATCGACAGCTCGACCAGCGGCGAGAAGCCAGGGTACGAGCCGTAGCGCGGGAACATCTCCTCGGCCGGGATGCGCGAGTGGCCGGTGCCGAACAGGTGAACCAAGCCGTCGGCGGCGATCGCGTCGGCCGACCATTGGCTGGCCTGCTCGATCTGGTCGTGCTGCGTCGCGCCGATCCGCTCGAGGAGCGACTGTGCCTCCGTAAGCCAGCGCATCGACGGTGGAGCGAGGGTGCTGCCGGCCTGGGGCGACAACCTAGTAGATGTCTCCCGGAGCGCCGCCGGCAATTGCCGGCTCGCCCGATACCGCCGCTGTCGGCCGTGCCCGACTTGCGCGACTTGAAGTCCTCGAGGATCGTCTGCGTGGCGGTCGCGCCGACGCGAGTCACGCCGAGCTCCATCACCTCGAGCAGCGCGTCGAGCGTGCGCACGCCGCCGGCCGCCTTGACCTGCACGTGCGGCGAGGTGTTGGCGCGCATCAGCCGCAGGTCATCGTGAGTGGCGCCCGTGGCCGCGAAGCCGGTCGAGGTCTTGACGAAGTCAGCCACCCGCGGCCTCGGTCAGCCGGCAGGCGCGGATCTTCTCGTCGTCGGTCAGGTAAGCGTTCTCGAAGATCACCTTGACGATCGCGCCGGCCGCGTGGGCGGCCTCGACGATCGCGGCTATGTCTGCCTGCACGTCCGCGTCGCGACCCGATCTGCAGCCAGGCGATCTGGATGACCATGTCGAGCTCCTGGGCGCCCTGCTCGAGCGCGCGATGCGCCTCGAATACCTTCGTCTCGGTCAGCACGTCACCGTGCGGGAAGCCGACCACCGTGCCGACCTTGACGTCAGTCCCCCTTAGCATCTCGACTGCCTTGACGACGTCGGTCGGGCGCACCGTTGCCGATGCCACGTCGTATTGCGCGGCGAGTCGGATGCCGTCCTCGACGAATGCGTCATCGAGTTCCGGCCGGAGCAGCGAATGGTCGATCGTCTTGGCGATCTGGCGATAGGTCAGGCGATCGAACAGCTCACTCATCGATCAGCTCAGGACTCCTTCGGGATGTATGGGCGGAGGATGTTGCGCGCGATCAGGAAGCCGCGCTTGATGAGCGCGTCGGTCGCTTCGAAGCGCCGATCTTCGTGCTCAATGATGCAGTCCCCGTCGTATCCCACGCGGTAAAGATTGGAGAATATTTCTCCCCAATCAGCGTCACCCAATCCGGGCAGTCGCGGAATTTGCCAGCCGATGCCCGATGACAGTGTGCCGCGCTCGTAGAGTCCGTCGCGATCGATGAGCACGTCCTTGGCCTGGAAATGAAGGATGTGGCCGCCGAACTCGCGGATGAATTGGCCCTGGTCGATCATCAGCCAGACCAGGTGCGACGGGTCGTAGTTGAGGCCGACGGTGCCGCCCCACTGCTCGATGATGCGCCGCCAGATGTACGGCGACCAGGCGATGTTGTTGCCGCCCGGCCACTCATCGCGGCTGAAGATCATGGGGCAGTTCTCGATCGTGATCTTGACCCCGTTGTCCTGCGCGTGGCGGACGATGTCGGGCCAAATCTCGAGCGCGACCTGCCAGTTCTCGTCGAGACTCTTGGCCGGGTCGCCGCCCATGAACGTGTTCATGAACGGCACGCCCATCATCCGGCACGCCTCGATCACCGCCTTGATGTGGGCGATCGCCGGGTCGCGCACGGCTGGCGTCGGGGTGCAGCGGATTGGGGTAGTAGCCAAGGCCGGAGATGGCCAGGCCCTTGCCGTTGATCTCGGCGCGAATTTCCTTCGCCTCGTGCGCGCCGAGGTTGGCGACGTCGATGTGCGACGTACCGGCGTAGCGCCGCTTGGTGCCGCCCGAGGCCGGCCAGCAGGCAATCTCAAGGCTGTCGAACTCGCTCGCGGCCGCCCAGTCGGCGACTTCCATGAGCGGCGTGTCGGGGTAGGGCGCGGTCAGTATCCCGAGTCTCATATTCTGCTCAACCCTCCACTGCTGCCCACGCGCCGGTCCGCGCGCTGCGCGCGATGGCCTCGCCGACGAGCATCTCCTCGTGGCCGTCGGCGAACGTAGCGTACGGTGGCCGCTCGGCCATCGCGCCGTTGCCCACGTCGGCGTAGATCGCTCGGAAAAGCGCCGCGAACGTGTCGGCGAAGCCCTCGACGTGGCCGGCCGGCAGTGCCGCCGCGGCCCTGCCGGCGTCGTTCATCAGCACCGCGTCGCGGGCCAGAAGCTCGTTCGGCTTGTCGCGCCGGCCGATCCACATCACGTCTGGCGACTCCGAGTCCCACGCGGCGGCGGCGCTCGAGCCGTCGACCTCGTATTGGAGCGAGTTCTTGCGGCCGGGGCTGATCTGCGAGACCGCCATCACCCCGCGGGCGCCGCCGTGATAGCGCAACAGGATGGTCGCCACATCCTCGGTCTGGATGTCGCGCTGGACCGTTTCCGCGGCACGCTCGCGCGAGAACGTCTCGACCGGCCGGGTGGGCTGCTGGCGAAGCGGAATGAACGTGGCCAGGTCGGCCATCACCTCGGCACGTGCAGGCCGGTCACGAAGCTGGTCAGGTCGAGCCAGTGCGAGCCGATGTCGCCGACGGCCCGTAGCGCGCCGCCACGATCCGGCTCGAGCCGCCAGTTCCAGTCGGTCTCCATCAGCAGCCAGTCCTGGAAGTAGCGACCGCTGATCAATCGGACGTCGCCC
>CAVVHT010000009.1:0-1707929 GCA_963748235.1 uncultured Chloroflexia bacterium | reverse complement strand
CCTTCGGCGCCTTCTCCCTCGATACGTGCCCGTATGAAGCGCTCCAGGCGTGCTGTGGCGTAACCCTCGGTGAGGCTCGGATCTGCTTGCGCAAATTGTGTCGTTGACCATCCGCTGACCACCCAGATCCCGTTTGCGCCCTCCAGGTCTGGCTGGGAGAGATCCAGTCTCACGGCTTCGTAGCTCAGCTCATCGATCATCGGTGCGCACCGCTCACCGCTCGGCGCAGACTCGCCGGGTGCACTTGGGTACAGGGAATTCGTCTCGCCCGGCGCACACCGGAGATACACGAGGCCAACCAGCCCATATTGATTTACGGGGGCGCTGGCGTTAAGGCTGAACAGGAACTCCTCCCAGCCCAGGATCTCCCGGAGGAACCGCTCGGCGATCTCTGCTCCCGGGGATGTCAGGTACCTCCACAACTCCGGATCCGACACCAGCGGATCGGGCTCCTGCGACGTCGATATCAGGCGCTGATCGACCTGCCAGCTGTAGTCGGGGTCGCCGGCATCAGCGAGCTCCTGTGCCGCCTTGACCTCCTCCAGGTTCGACTGCGGCCACATGCCTCCGGCGGTCGCCGGCTCAGCTGTAGGACTCGGACTCGGAACGGAAGGCAATGCCTCCTCTGTGCGCAGGTCGACCGTTCGGAGCACGGGCTTGTGCCAGTCCCAGTCGTAGGTGTCGGCGAGCCCCGGCTCGTCGCGCGACACGACCAATCGGATCAGGTAGCCGCGGGTGTCCGCCAATATCAGGTGCGCGCTCGCGGTGATCGCACGAGATGCTAAACGAGGGGAAGCCGGCGCTCCACACCTCATTGAACCCCATGGCCGCTCCTCCGTTACCGCAGAGCCAGTCGATTTGCACGCCCCTCCAGGCGTCTTCGCTGAGACCGCCATACGGCTGGGAGGCAAGGACCATGTATAGGCGGTCCCCAAGCGCCGGGTCGAAGATGACATCGGCCGCGGGCGAGTCGAAGTTCAGCGGTCCCCCAGCCCAGGGCTCGGTCGCCGGCGTGGTCTGCCATCCGGCTGGGAGATCGATCGAGATCCCATGGATGGCCGACGTGAAGGTTGCCTCCCCGGGCCGAGGCGATTGCAGCGGCGACGGAGTCGGCTCTGAGGTGGGGCTTGGACTCGCAACGGGCCCACCCAGGCCCTGTTGATTGACGAAGTAGTTGAGCGCCAGGGCTGCCACGACCACAACGGCGGCGGCACCGGCTAGCGCGGGTGCGAGTCGCGGCTTCTTGACTGCGGGCCAGCTGATCGCGGGCCGCCGCCTGGGGACCGTTCGGATACCCACGACGATCGCCTGACGCGTATCCATGGGCAGCTCAGCAGGACCGTCGTCCAGCCACGCCGCCATGATGGCTTCGGGGTCGCGATTGACGTTCATGCTGTTTTGACCTCCACCGCGGCGAGCTGCGAGTCGTTTGTCAGCGCGGTTCTCAGGTTGCGAACCGAGTTGTGAAGCCGTGACTTGACGGTGCCGACTGGCACGCCGACGACTTCCGCGATGGTTGCCAGCGGCACCCCCGCGTAGTGGTGCATCACGAAGACGGCGCGGTGATCGGGCGAGAGCTTGAGGAAGGCTCGCTCGAGTGCGTCGCGATCGTCCACGGCCACGAATGGGTCAGGCCCAGTTGGGCCTTCCATGGAAGCAGGCGCACGTTCGCTGTCCAGCGCCGATTGCGGCGCGCTTCCTCGTAGCAGGCGTTTACCAGAAGGCGATAAAGCCAGACTTCATAGCGCTCCGATTCCCGCAGGCGGGGAAGCTCGCGCCAGGCAAGAAGGTAGGCCTGCTGTACCGCGTCCTTCGCCCGCTCGGCATCACGCAGGATGCGGAACGCGATGGCAAAGCAGCGGTTGCCATCGAGGTCGACGAGCTGGGTGAACGCTTCGTCGTCGCCGTCACGCGCCCGCTGGACCAATGCGGCGCGCATTGGTGGTCCCTCTTCAGGCGGCGCCCCGCCTGGGCGCTTCACCAAGTAGAGATGGTCGCACCAAGCAAAAGGTTCAGATGTGGCCAAATCAAAGGACGCCGAGCGGTCACGGCAACGAGAAGCGCCGGGTCACATTGGCGGCCCGACGCCAAGCAGGGTCGGTGCGGGGGTACACCGGCCCGATCACCATGGAGTGGCGGATCGACCGCCTCATGGCACGTTGAACTCGATGGTGTCGAGGATTGGCATAGCCTCCTCGACGACGCTGTCGAAGCGAGACTCGGGCGCTTTGATAGCGATCGCGAGGATCCCCAAGGACGATCCCCCGGGAGCGTCGAGAAGATAGAGGCGGATGCGGCTGCCACCCTCAATCCAGAGCGCGCGCTGGTTAGGGTCAATTTCGTACCTCAGCACATTCGTGTCTGGTTGCCCTTCGCAGCTCGCACCTGGCGCCATGGTGGCCTCCATGCTCAGAGCAGCGCGACCCGCGAGAGTCGCCGCCACCGGATCGGTAGCCATGAGCTCGGGGTTGGACGCGATCGCCTGGGCAAGGGCTTCGGCATGGCCGCTCTGGCGCCGGCAAAGCACCCTCCAGCGACTGGCCGTGGGTCATCGATCAGATAGATCTGCTCTCCGTGATCGTAATGTTTGAGGGCCGACCAGTGCTCTAAGTCGTCGGCTCCCCACGGGGGTGCTGCGGTGACGGAAACCTGGCCGTCGAAGAACTCGTACGCCGTCGGTAGCGGCTCGCCGTTCTCCGTCGTCGTGTGGGCATCCAGCCACAGTACGCCACCGTCGTTTGTGTTGATCTCCTGCTCGACTACCGTTGCGTCGCCGTCTGCGAACAGCCGGGCCGAGAATGTCATGCGGCCGTCGGGCCACTGCGGCGCGGCCATACGCACGAACTCGTATCGCTCGTACGCGGCACCGGAGGTGGTGGCGTACAGGAGCGGAACGTCTTCCTGGAAGTCGACCAAGTACGCCTCGGCGCCGTTGCCGGCGACGCGTGCGGCAAGAAACTCCTCCAGGCGTTCCGTGGCCTGTGCCTCGGCAACGGCCGGGTCCACTTGAGCGAACGGTGCCGCCGACCCCCACCTGCTCACCACCCAGATCCCGTCACGCCCTTGGCGGTCGAGCTGGGCCAGATCGAAGCTCACCGTTTCGTAGTGGAGGTTGTCGATTGTCGGCGCGCACGACTCGCCCGGATCCTCCGAGTCAGGCTGAGGTGGGTACAGCGAATTCGTGCGCCCCGGCCCACAGCGGACGTAACGCTGGCCGATCACGCTGCCCTCCACCCAACCGTCCATCCCGGCGCCCTCCCAATCGCTGAAAGTCCCGGCGTCCATGAACAGGTACTTTTCCCAGCCCAATCCCTCACGAAGGAACCGGTCGATGATCTCGGATTCGACCTCGTTGTCGGGTGAGTCCTCCACCAGTCGTGCACCGACCTGCCACGTGAAGTCGGGGTCGCCGGCATCTGCCAGCTCCTGCGCCTGCCGGACCTCTTCGAGGGTCGACTGCGGCCACATGGAGTCAGACGTCTGAAGCGGGCCTGACGGCTGAGGAGACGGGCTCGGAGCCTCCGCGCCCTCTCGCAGCCAGACGCCTTCGCCCACGGTCAGGACGTCGCGCTCAGGATCGCGAACGTAGGTCAGATTGCGGAGCTGTTCGTCGAGCGGCGGCCCGCTTATGGCCTGGGGCTCGCTGCCGTCGTCGCACCTGTAGTCAGGCGTCGGGATCACGAGAACCTTGCCGTCAATGGTCCCGGCGCCAGTCATTGTCGATGGGGTGAGTGAGCAGACCGTGGCGATCGTGTCGGTCACGACGATGTCGACCGTGTTGTTATCCGCGCGCTCGACGGTCATCGTCTGCGTGCCGCCATCGGAGTCGCTCGTCGAGATCCACACGCCGAGGAACGGGGTTCGCGAATCGAGGTCCGGCCCACCCAGGCCCTGTTGATTGACAAAATAGTTCAGCGCCAGAGCTGCCGCCACCACGACAACGACGACGCCGCCCAGTGCGGGCACAAACCGGGGCATGCTCAGTCTCGCCAGGAGCGTGCGCCATCCGGCCTGCTGCCTGCTTCGACGTGTCCGCTCGAATGTGGTGTGCAGCACGCGCTCGGGAAGCCGCGCGGGAGCCGTTTGCTCCAACCATTGGCTGATCGATGCGTCCAGGTGCTTGTCGGTAGCCATCACGCAGTCCTGTTCTGGGCGACCATCGGCTGCCGTGCGTCGGCCTGAAGAGCCGCGCGCATCGCCGCAGTCGCGTAATGAAGTCGTGATCTGGCAGTGCCCTCAGGGATGCCGAGCATTTGCGCAATTTCGGCAGCCGAGAATCCGCTGTAGTAGTGCAGGACGACCACCGCCCTTTGTTCGGGCTTGAGCCGACCGAACCCCCGTTCGAGCTGCTCTCGATCGGCGACCGAATTGGTGTCGTCACTGACCGAGGCGTTGAGCGGCAGCGCTCGAACCTGCTCTGACCGGCGCCGCAGTTGTCGGCCCTGATCTGCACAGGCGTTAACCACCAGGCGATAGAGCCAAGCATCGAACCTATCTGGGTCACGTAGCGAGGGAAGCTGCTGCCACGCGCGAACCAGAGCTTCCTGCACCGCGTCCTCCGCCAGGTCAGACGACCGAAGGATCAGGCGAGCGACCGCATACAGGCGATCACCGGCGGAGGTCGCGAGGACTTCAAATGCCTCGTGGTCTCCGCGAGCTGCCGCCTCGACGAGATCGCGTCTCATACCCTCTCCATCAACAGCACGGCCTGAGTGACTCGCGCTTGTTAGTTATGACGGATCTGGGTGGGCGATCTACTCAAAACGACCTCGATTGGCTCGAGGTGGCTCGGGAGCTTGGCCATCGCGGCCGATAGTACGTCCCGACCTAACGACAACGAATGCGCCGGGCCGCTTTCGCGACCCGGCGCTTATGAGGTGCGGATCAGAAGGGGCAGTTGGCCGGGTCGGGCTGATCGACCCGAGATGGTTCCCCCAGCGGCAGCAAACGGGTGACGATCACGATCGCCTCCTGCGTCGCGCTCTCGTTGCGTGCGACGTGAATGTCGGTCCCCTCGTCGACGAATGCGTCGCCGGCGACATGGACCTCTGGCGTGCAGGTTGGGTCGTCTGCTTCGTAGAAGGTCAACGTGCCCGTCTTGAGGATGATCAGGCTGGGACCAGGATGGCTGTGCCAGCCGAACGTGCCGCCCGGCGCAACACGGTTCTCGACCACCGTCACGCTTAATTCGCCCTTGGTCCGAATCTGGGCCAACCAGTCGCCATTCTTGACGATGAAGCTGATGGGCTGAAGCGTGCCCGTGGCGATGGTGGTGCTGGTCAAGCCCTGAGGCTGTGTGGCCAGCGCCGCACCAGCCATCGCGCCCACTGCCAGTACAGCTGCGGCCAAGATCAAAAGGATTTGAGTGCGCAATTCAGGATCTCCTTCTTTGGCTCCGCAATCGGGTCGGCCGAACCGATTGCGCTGTTCTCGAACGGGCGCGCCCTCATTGATAACGGCGCCGCAACTGCGCTATTCGTTCAATCCTTGATCGCGCCTCGATTCAGCGACGGGCAGGTCATGTGCCTCGTTTGCCCGCCATGGGAGGCTTCATGCGAGAAGAGGCGGCACCTGGCAGGTGCCGCCTCTGCTGTGAGCGCCCAAACGGGACGAGCTACGGAGTTATCTGGCAGTCCGCGGGGGCCGTGATCCCCTCGGTGATGGTCAGCGGTCCGCTGGCTGGAACCTGGAGGAACGTTGCATACAGCACGGTTGGCGTGGTCAGACGATTGAACGCGGTGTGGACGTGACCGTGGCCGGTGTCTAGGAATGCCTCACCGGCCGCGTAGGCGACCTCAGTGCAATCCTCGGCGCCGACGTAGACAAGCTCGCCTTCGGCAACGTTGGCGATGACCGGGCCGGGATGGGTGTGCCACGGGAACTGGGCCCCGGGCTGAACAGTGATCCTCGCTACGGCGGTTCGCGACAGGTCATTCATGTTGATGACCTCGGTCGCGCCATCGTGATGCTTGAACCTGATCTGACCGCTGACGTCGTCGGTGATCACACTCCTGGGCGTCAGCAACTCGACAGCGATTGGTGGCGCCTGGGCCAGTGACGGCACGGCCGCGGCAATTCCCAGCATGCTGAGGGCGATGACAAGGCTCGTGCCGAACAGAGTTCGCTTGCTGAACATGGGAAGGTCTCCTTGAAACACGAATGCGGCGTCAGAACGGGTTGCGAGTTCGAAATCAGTCGTCCACCGCCTGCAGCTCTGGCGGTGTAGGCGGCACCTAAGTCGTGAAGGACAGATCGCGCGGACCGTCGAGTTCGTTGAGTAGCATGTCCTTGAGTTAGCTCGGCCCTACCCCCATGTGGAATTCCCTGTTCCAACGCTGTACACATTGGCGATCCCTCTCCCGGTCGCGCGCCCCGCCTGGGCGCTTCAACAAGTAGAGATGGCCGCACGGGCCCAAAGGTTCACCTGTGGCCTGCGCGCTTTCGCAGATATCGACCCCGCCACTGGCGATTTGTTCAGTCGTTGGACACGGGCATGAAAAAATGGCGCCGGGCCGCATTTGCGACCCGGCGCCTGATGTTTCCGCGACTTTGTCGGCCTACCGGCCGGACATCTACTCGCGAGTGCTGATGTAGATGTCGCTCATGCCCTCGCCGCCGGCCTTGCCGGAGCCGAAGAGCAGCGTGGTGCCGTCCCACGACAACGAAGCCCGACTCTCGCCGGCCGCGGTGTTGATTGCCGAACCGAGGTTGGCCGGCGCCGAGAATGACTCGTCAACCGACGACCTCGTCGCCGAATAGATATCGGTCGCGCCCAAGCCGCCAGGACGGTTCGAGTCGAACACGATCTCACGCCCGTTCTTGGCGATGTTCGGGCGGGACTCGTCGAACGTTGTGTTGAGTACAGCGACCGCCGTCGGAGCGGCAAAGCTGCCGTCGGCCTGCTCCAGGCTGCGGTAGATATCCTGGTTGCCGCCGATGTTGCTCGAGAAGTAGAGCACGCCGTTGCCGTTCTCCTCCACATATGACGGGCTCAACTCGTCGGCGGCGCTGTTGACCGTGCAGCCGAGGTGGCTCGGTGTCGTCCAGCCATTGGCCGGATTCAGTCGGGCGAAGTAGATGTCGGCGCTGTTGACAGCACAACCACCGGCCCGCCGGCTGACGAAGAACAGTCCCTTGCCGCGCACCGGCGTTGGGCAGAAATCGTCGAGGCCGCTATTGACCGGCTCGCCCAGGTTTTCCGGAGCCCCGAAGCCGACGTCGGTCGACGATCGGTGGGCGACCCAGATGTCGATCCCGCCCAGTCCGCCCGGACGCGTCGTCGCCATGTACAGACTCAGGCCGTCGGGCGCCTGGATCGGACAGCCGTCAAGTGACGCAGTGTTGACCTCGCTGCTCGAGCCCGCCAGCGACTCGAGCGATTGGGCTGCTGACCAGGGCCCGTAGCTCTTCGCCATGACGGGGCTTGCCGCCACTGCCAGCACCATCAGTGCCGCGACCGCGAGCAGCGGAAAATGGTTGGAACGCATCTCTCGTCTCCCTTGATACGCCGTGAGTGTTGGCCCCCTCATCGCAACAGCGAGCGCTGTCGACTAGATAGACGATTCCCGAACGCCCAACGTTCAAATAACGCCTGAAAAGCGGCGAGGACGAAGCAGCGCCGAAGGACTGCCCGCTGGGCGGTCCTTCGCCGCCCGCCTTCGCGGACCCGAGGCGGGTCGATCTGTCTCACAGTACCGACGCCAATCGGAAGATCGTGATCCAAGATCGCGGGACATGAACGGGCGCCGGACCTCAACCGGCCCGGCGCCCGCGTGGCGATTGGGTGAGGTCGGCTATCGCGCGTCGGTCAGTGACCGACTTCCAGCCCTCAGGATGCGATCAAAACGTGCAATTGCCGGGACTTGGCTCGTCAATGCGCCGTGCGGCGCCTGCTGGCACCAGCGACACAACGTAAACCACCGTCTCGACGGTGCCTTCGTTGCGCACGACATGGAGATGGCCGCCATCATCGACGAAGCCCGACCCTGCCTCAAAGACTGCGGGCGTGCATTCGGGATCGTGCCCGTCGTACAGGGTCAAAGCACCCGACTTGATGGTCACGAGGCTTGGTCCGGGGTGCGAATGCCAGCCGAACGTCCCGCCCGGCGCGATCCTGTTCTCCAGCATGTACACATCGGTGACGCCCTTGGTGTCGATCCTGGCCTGCCAACTGCTGGACAAGGTCTGTGCGTCGATTTCATTGAACCGACCGACGGCAAATTGCGTGCTTATGACTCCCGATCCCGGCGTTGCCATCACGGCTCCGCCGATCGTCGCCACACCGAGCACAGCGCCGGAAACCGCGAGCACTAGTCGATTGCGCATATCAGATCTCTCCTTGGCTTGATTGCGAGGTTGTCGATGCCACGAGCGGCACGAAGTGAGTCAAAGGACATAGGGCTCCCTGTCGTTTGGGCAATGCGGTAGCTGAGTGATGGGCCAAAACTTGAATTGGAGATGGGCAGCGCGACGGGCCGCGAGCGGCCCGGCGCCGGCTAGATCGGTTCGATGAGCATGCTGTCGAGCATCGCGTTCAGAGCCGCCACGGCTTCCTCCGGCGTCCCAACCTGATAGTGAGTCACCAAGAGGTGGCGCACTCCGTCGATATTCAGAACGCGGATGTCATCGGTCTGTCCACCGCTCGCGTATGAATCGGCCTTGCCTGCGAAACTCTGGTAGAGGGCGTCTGGGCAGTTCTCCACGTTTATTCCGAGGGGCATGCTGACCTGTAGGCGCTTGCCCTGATAGCCACTGAGGCTCACGTCCGTCGGGTCGGAGGCTGCGAAGTCATCCAGACCCGCGAGAGCCGTCGCCAGGTCGTCGACTGTCGGCCCGGGCGTGAATTCCGAGCCCTCCCAGTTACAGGCGGTCTCGTACAAGGTGGATATGTCGCTGTAGATCCATATGCTGGAGAAGTTCGGTACCGTGCCCTCGCCGTCCCAGGTGACGCCCCAGGAGTTGGGCTCCAGGCGTGCTCCCCAACCCGCGAATATGTCTCCAAAGTCAGTGTCGGGCACGGTCACCGTGTATCGGTGGCCGTTCAATTCGGCCGTGTAGGTCCCGGCCTCGACCACGTTCTCGCCGACCCGCAAAGCCACAGGTGTAGCGGTGGGCAACGGCGTGGTCGTGGGCGCGGGATCCCCGCCGATGCCCACGCCTGAACCGAAGTAGTAGGTGATTCCGACGGCAGCGAGGACTATCGCGGCGGCGACGCCTCCCAATCCAAGAATCATGCGGTTCATTTGTATCCCTCCCGGGAGCCGAATTAGCCCCCGTTGATTGGTCTCATCGATCTGCGTGAGGATGTTCTGGATCGCGTGGCCGGACAGCTCGGTTGGCCCATCGGCCAGCCAGGTCTCAAGAATTCGGTCGACTTCGCGCTGCCCGCTCATGCCGTTCCTTCCACTGCGATTGATCGCGCGTCGGCCTCGATAGCCGAGCGCATCTGTTGACGTGCGTAATGGAGTCGCGATCGAACGGTTCCTGGTGAAAGACCCAGAACCAGTCCGATCTCTTCGCCGGACATGCCTTGGTAGTGATGCATCACGAGTACCGCGCGCTGGTCCCCCGACAATCGCCGGAAGGCGCGCTCGAGTTCGTCACTGAGGGCGACGCTCAGCTGTGCGTCATCCGTTCGCGGATCCTTGTCAGCATCGGCCACGAGCCGAAGGGCAGGCTGCCACCGCCGCGTGTGCCGAATCTCGGCATAGCACGCATTAACTAGCAGTCGGTGAAGCCACGCCTCAAGCCGATCGTCATCGCGCAGGTGGCGGAGCTGTTGCCATGCCGTGAGGAATGCCTGTTGAACCGCATCCTCAGCTCTGCCGGTGTCACGTAGGATCCGATACGCAACGGAGTAGAGCCGATCGCCGAAGTGAAGGACGAGCGTCGTGAACGCTTCCTTATCCCCTCGCTTTGCGCGATCGATGACTTGCGGGTCCAACGCTGGACTCCTAGTGGCGTGTACCGAGTATGAGAAGCAAAGAGGGCCAGATGCTCAAACTTCGTCGCGCCCGATAGAAACCGAACGGCTCGGTGCGATAATCGCGAACGTGAGCGAACAGCAGAAGTCGACCTGGACCACCAAGAAGGGCCTGGCCCAGATGCTCAAGGGCGGCGTCATCATGGATGTCGTCACGCCCGAGCAGGCCAAGATCGCCGAGGACTCCGGCGCCGTCGCGGTGATGGCGCTCGAGCGCGTGCCGTCGGACATCCGTGCAATGGGTGGTGTGGCACGTATGAGCGACCCCACGATGATCGTTGGGATCATGGACGCGGTCACGATCCCGGTTATGGCCAAGGCGCGCATCGGCCATTTTGTCGAGGCGCAGGTGCTCGAGGCACTCGGTGTCGACTACATCGACGAGTCCGAGGTGCTCACGCCGGCCGACGAGAACAACCACATCGACAAGCACGCGTTCAACGTGCCGTTCGTGTGCGGTTGCCGCGACCTGGGCGAGGCGCTGCGAAGGATCAACGAAGGCGCGGCGATGATCCGCACCAAGGGCGAGGCGGGCACTGGCAACATCGTCGAAGCGGTAAGACACATCCGCTCGCTGTGGTCGGGCATCCGCAACCTTCAGGGCATGCGCGAGGACGAGCTGTTCGTCGCCGCGAAGGAGCTGCAGGCCCCATATGAGCTGGTCCTCGACGTCGCCCGCAACGGCAAGCTGCCGGTGGTCAACTTCGTCGCCGGCGGCATCGCCACGCCGGCTGATGCCGCGCTGGCAATGCAGCTCGGAGCCGAGGGCGTGTTCGTCGGCTCAGGCATCTTTAAAGCGGAAGATCCCGAGCGCACCGCTCGAGCGATCGTCCAGGCGACGACCCACTTTGACAACCCCGAGATCATCGCCGACGTCTCGAAGGGCCTCGGCGCGCCCATGAAGGGCATTGAGATGGGCACCATCGCGGATACCGAGCGGCTGGCGGTTCGCGGCTGGTAGCTCACCCAGCTGGCAGGAAACGGCAAATGACCGGGTCTGACTCTGGCCACGCGGTTCGGATTGGTGTCCTCGCCGTGCAGGGTGCGTTTGCCGAGCACATCGCCGTGCTCCGTCAGCTGGGTGTCGAAGCCGTGCCCGTTCGACTGCCGCACGACCTCGCTGGGATCGACGGCCTGATCCTGCCCGGCGGTGAGAGCACGACCATGCGCAAGCTGATCGATCGCTGGGAGCTGCGCCAGCCGATCCTCGATCTCGCGTCCAGTGGAGCGCCAGTGTTCGGCACCTGCGCCGGGATGATCCTGCTGTCGAAGGAGATCGTCGACGGTGATGCGCCGGTCTTTCCGCTGCTCGACATCGGCGTCAAGCGCAACGCATTCGGCCGTCAGCTGGACAGTTTCGAGTCGGAGTTGAGCGTCCCGGTCCTCGGCGACACGCCGGTGCACGCAGTTTTCATTCGCGCACCGATCGTCGAACGGGTCGGGCCGGACGTCGACGTGCTGGCTGAGCTCGACGACGGGCGCGTCGTTGCCGTGCGCCACGGCAACGTCATTGCCACGGCCTTCCATCCCGAGCTTGCCGGCGAGACACGATTTCACCGCCTGGTGGCGACGATGGCGGCGGCCTTCGCCGAGCCGGGAGAGGGAAGTGGCCGCCGGCCGCATCCCGTTCGCCGGAAGGAGTCGAAGACCTCGGCGGCGGCAGAAGAGTGATCGTCGCACGTCGTTCGGGAACACAGCGAGCAGGCCGCGTTCGCGCGGCACGCTTGACCGACCTTGCCGCGGTCGGCGAGCTGTCGCGCCAGTCGCACTCCGCGGATCCCGAGAGTGCCGGCATGCGCACGCTCGGCCTGCCCGTTGGGGCGAGCCACATAAGCGTCTTCAGCCTCTTCCGTCTGCCGCTCGGGGCGCTGCTGCCGAGCGACCTGCTGTACGTGTACGAGGAACGCGGCCGCGTCGCCGGACTGGCACGCGTCGAGCATGAGAGCGTGCGCGACGAATGGACGATCGTTGAGCTCGACGCGATCGACAACGGCACGGCCGGCGACATTCGCTTCCGGCTTGTCCAGCATCTTCTGAGAGATGCCAGCAAGCGCGGCGGCATACGTTTCCATGTTGCGTGTGCCGACGAGAGCGGTAACGTCGAGCTGTTCATGCAAGCAGGCTTTGCGCGTTACGGCGAGGAGCGCATTCTTTTCTGCGCCCCCGACCAGGCTCGAGCCAATGCATCCAGCCAATCAGATCCGGCCCAACGCGGCATTCGACCGGTGGCGCCGATCGACGCATTTCAGCTCGACCGGCTGTACCGCAAGGCGACGCCGACACCGGTGGCACGCCTCGAGGACTACCGATCGAAGGACTGGGAGCATCAGGGGGGCACCTGGCGCGTGCCACGTTCGTCGCTCACGCCGATCCTGCGTTTCGCCGATGTCGAGGGGTTCGTCCAGCAAGAACCGCCACCGGGCGAGGGCTTCGTCGCCTTCTGCCAGATCGGCGTGGCCAAGGAAGAGCAGCCACACTATCTGCGGGTGATCACCAGGCCCGAGCACGACCCAACGGACCTGATCGATTACGGTCTGTCGGTCATCGCCGAGAGAACACGTGCGCGATGGGTCGATCGAGCCCGTCCGCAACGGACAGATCGCGGCGTGATCAGCGCGGTGCGAACCTATGAGTCGCCGCTCGATCGCCGACTCGAGGAGCGCGGCTTCGCCAGCATCGCCGAGGTCTCGCTGCTGATGAGAGAGAACGCGGAGAGAATTCGCGAGCCAGCCCTGGTACCTGTGATAAGCCGATGAACGAACAGCCGAACAACACAGCCGCCCCGGACATCGAGGGCGTGCTCGTAGCCCTTCCGCCCGAGATCGCCGATCGACTGCGTGCGCTGCCGGCCGACCGCGATCTGATCGAGGTCGTGATGGACCTCGGCCGACCGCCCGAGGCTCGCTTCGGAGCAGGCGGCGAAGAGGTGCTGCTCGATCGCGAGGTGACCGAAGAGGACATCCAGTACGTCATCGACCACATTGGCTCGTTCGGCGAGGACAACCGAGCGGGCATCGAGCGGACGCTCCACCGCATCAGCGCGATCCGCAACCGCAGCGGCAAGATCGTCGGTTTGACCGCACGCATCGGCCGCGCCGTTTTCGGCACCATCGAGATCATCAAGGACCTGGTCGAGTCGGGCCAGAGCGTGCTGATCATGGGCCGGCCGGGGATCGGCAAGACGACCATGCTCCGCGAAGCGGCGCGCGTGCTGGCCGACGAGATCGACAAGCGCGTAGTCGTGGTCGACACGAGCAACGAGATCGCCGGCGATGGCGACATTCCGCATCCCGGCATCGGCCGCGCACGGCGGATGCAGGTGCGCACGCCCGACCATCAGCACGCGGTGATGATCGAAGCGGTCGAGAACCACATGCCCCAGGTCATCGTGATCGACGAGATCGGCACCGAGCTCGAGGCGGCGGCGGCACGCACCATCGCCGAGCGCGGCGTGCAGCTGATCGGCACGGCGCACGGGAACAACCTCGACAACCTGATGCTCAACCCGACACTGTCCGACCTGATCGGCGGCATCCAGAGCGTCACTCTCGGCGACGACGAGGCGCGCCGCCGCCGAACCCAGAAGAGCGTGCTCGAGCGCAAGGCGCCGCCCACGTTCGACGTCGTGGTCGAGATCCAGTCGCGTGATCGAGTGACGGTTCACCCCGACGTGGCCGAAACGGTCGACGCCATGCTGCGCGGCGACCCCGTCGCGCCCGAGCTGCGCTGGCGCGACGAAGGTGGCGTCCAGCGCTCGCAGGCACGGCCGCGGCCCGGGCCCCAGTCGCAGATGCCCGGTGAGCGATTCGGTGGCCTGGTCGGCAGCGCCGGCGCTGGCTGGCGGGCCGAACCAGGCTGGCGTCCTGACGCGCGGCGAGGTGACGCAACTTTCCGCGATGCCGGCGATCGCGGCTATCGACCCGGCTATCGACCAGGCGCGACCGGGGGCTGGCGGCGCGGTCGCACCACGCGGTCGAGCGGCTCGCCGTCCGAGCCGTCGGCGCCATGGGAGGATGACCCAGCGACCCGAGCCTTCCAGTCAGGCGGACTCGCCGACCGCGGCCCCCTCGAAAGGGGAACGCCGGCACCTGAGCCGCGCGCCCGGGATGCGCGAGAGTTCGAGCGGCAGCGCGAGTGGCGTGACTCCGCGGTCCGGGCGATCAACCAGCTGCGTACCGAGGATGGCGTCGAGCCGACTCTCGAGGAAGAGGCCGAGGCGCTCCTTGCCGGCGAGGCGGGCACGGACGATGAGGAGCTGACCGGGGAGCGCCGCCCGACCCTCATGCCCGCCCCGGGCTCGACGACACTGCCCACGCTGCGCGTGCTCGGCTTTGGGGTCAGCAACAAGCGCATCGAGCAGGCGGTCCGCGAACTGCAGCTGCCGGTGACCATCGTTCGCGATGCGGACGAGGCAGACGTGGTCATCACGCTGCGCAACTACTTCAAGCAGAAGGCGCCGGCACTGCGCGAGGCCGAGGAGCGTGGCCTGCCGATCTTCGTGCTCAAATCGAACACCATGATCCAGGTCGAATTCGGCACTCACCTCGATCTTCGCGCTCGAAGTTGACCCTCGCGACGCCGCACTGCGCGAGGTGGAGGAAGCGATCGGTCTCGTCAACCAGCAGGCCAAGCCGGTCGAGCTGTCACCTCAGAACGCGTACATCCGCCGCCTGCAGCACCAGATGGCCGAGCGCGCCAACCTCGTCTCTCACTCGCGCGGGCGCGAGCCTTACCGCCGAGTTCGCCTCTATCCGGACACCGCCCGCGCCGAGCGGTGACGCGGTTGCGGCTGCTCCTGGCCGTCCCGCTCCTGATGGGCGCCTGCCAAATCGGTAGTGAGTCCGGTTCGCCAATCCCAACTCCGAGTTCGACGGCATCCGCAGGTGCGACAGCAACCGCTAAACCGGTGCCCAGCGAAACGCCCTCGCGGGCTCCAACCGCAACCACGGTTGCCCTACCACCTGACGTCGACAGTGTCGGCACCGCACGCGTTGCGACGGCCACCGAGAGTGCAGAAGCCATCTCCCGCAGCGAGGCAATCGCAGCGGCCACGGACCAGGGCTATTCGTGGCCTGATCCGGAGGCGTTCCTGGTCGTGATGACATCGCCGACGACCGACTCGTCAGATGAGCCGATCGTCGATCGCCTCGTCTGGTTGCTGCGCTGGGAAGAGTTGATGATCCCGTTCCCGCGACCCTCACGGCTGGCAGGCACCTACCCGCCGGAGCAACCCTCGACTGTCTTCGTGCTGCTCGATGGTCACGACGGCGAGTTCCTGTTCGCCCACTTCGAGGGCTGACCGTCAGCCGAGGGTGGCGAGAGCCTGGCTGGTGATCAGGACGCCGGCGACGAGGACGATGCACGCGGTGACGAGCGGCAGGCGCTCGCCCAGACGAAGGCTCGTGGCGCGGGGAGACATGCGCTCGACGTAGCCGCGGGCGTAGACGAGCGCAAGGCCGATCCCGACCAGCACAAACGCCATGCCGAGGCCGAAGGCGATCGTCAGCAGGATGCCGAACTCCGGCCGACCGACCGAGATCGAGCCGAGGAAGATTAGTAGCGCCGAGACGGACGGCACCATGCCACCCGACAACCCGAGCGCGAACAGGCCGCGCTTGCCCATGCCCTCCTCGGGCAGATGAGTGTGTCCGATCCCGTCGTGCTCGTGCCAACCCGGCGGCCGAACGACGGCCTGATGCTCGCGGCCATGCTCGTGATCGTCGTGGTGGTGATGCTCGCCTTCATGGTCGTGGCCATGGCCGTGCTCGGTGGCGACCGCGCGGGAGCGGCGCATGACGTTGATCCGGCTGAGGAGCAGGTAGCCGCCGATGACGATAACGATCGCGCCCGAGACCACGCTCAGGATGGGGTAGAGCTTCTCGGGCGGGATGATCGCGCTCGCTGACAGGCTCAGCGCGCCGAGTGCCAGAACGCCCAGCGTGTGCGAGACGGTCACGGTCAGCCCGAGGCCGACCGCCTGGCGCATCGTGCCGCGTGATCCGACCAGATACGCGGCCATGACGGTTTTGCCGTGGCCGGGCGACAGTGCGTGGGCTGCACCGAGCGCCACGGCCACGACAAGGGAGAGGAGGATGATTGGCAGGGTCAGGTCCGGCGCGTTGAACAGCGAGGTGACCTCGGCGCCGAGATCGGTCGTCCCAGCAGGAACTGCAGGAAGTGCGGGAACTGCCGGAGCCGGCGGTACGGGCTGTTCGACAGCGGGCGGCTCGGCGGGCGCCCCGGCGACGGGTTGTGCATCGGTATAGCTCGGCGGCGGCAGCGGCGACCCGCCGGGCATCGCGGTGAAGGAGGTCGTCGACTCGTTTAGCGGGAGTGCGAGCAGATCGTTCGGATAGCTCGTCAGGCGACCCGACACGCTCTCCGGCGGCGAGTCCGTATCGCCGATCAGGGTCGCGTCTCCCTGGACGACGATCTCCCGCCACCCGCGCCGTTCCGCGTACGAAGCGTCGCTGAATTCGTACGTCCCCCCGTTCGGGACGGTGGCGGTGTCGGCGCGATAGACACACGCGAGGCGCATCGTCTCGCTGCCCTGACCCATCGCGATGCTGAGGCCGCTGTGGGTGAGGGTGAGTGGAATGAGGCGCCCGTCGAGGCGGAGCGAGAGCGAGAGGGTCAGGTCGTCACAGCGAGTGGAGTGGTAAGCCGCGCCCTCGGCGTCGCTGACCGTGCCGTCCGCGTCGGTGTCCATCGCCCGGCGCTCGGAGAAGGTCGGGATCTCGGCGAAGTCGGTCACGTGGTCGACGGTCACGGCGCTGGCCGCGACGCGCAGGCCGTTGTAATGATTGATGGTGAAGTTGCCGAGCGGATGAGCACTCGCCGCCGGGACGACGAGTGCCAATACCGCAAAGGAGAGAGCTGCTGCAGCGGCCAGCCGGCGGAGCGTGCGGATCATTGGCCGAGTGCCTCACGCGCCGCATCGACGACGAGTGGCGAGTAGGCAGGATTGAGCGCCAGGCCCTGCTCGAGATGGGCACGCCCGTCGGCGTCTCGCCCGGCGGCGAGCTCGATCATGCCCGCGTGAAGGAAGAGCTTTGCGTCGGGTGTGCCGAGCGCAAGTGCCTGCTCGACGTTGACTAGTGCCTCGTCGTCGTCGCCCGCTGCGTGGAGTGCCCAGGCGAGCGTGTCGTAGCCGTAGACGTCCTGGCGCTGCTCGAGCTCGGCCGTGGCGAGGTCGACGGCCGTCGAAGCGTCGCGAGTGTGGTCGGAGAGGAAGATCGAGTACTCGCGGTCGTAGACCTGGTCGCTGCCCGCTGCGGATAGACCGGCGATGAACTCGACCGTGTCGTACTGCGCATCTGCCGCGGCCTGGTCGCCGTTCAGCGCGTAGAGATCGCCGAGGTAGCCGACCAGATCGGGCCGGGGCACGGCGGCCACGGCGCTCTCGAGGTGGCCGATAGCGTCGTCGATGTCGCCACGAGCGAACGCGACGCGACCCTGGCCGGCGATCGCGAGGGCGTAGCCGGGCAGCGCATCTAGCGCATCGGCGTAGCTGGCCGAGGCAGCGTCAAGGTTGCCGGCCAGCAACGCGTACTCGGCCGTGGCGTAGTGATAGAAGGCGCGGCTCGCGGGCAGCTCGGCCAGGTCGTCGGCCTGGGTCGCGGCCTGCGCGGCCAGTGCCTGCGCGCCCGCGATGTCGCCAGTGATGAATTCGAGGCGCGCCTGGCGAACCGTCAGTGCCGGGGAGTCGATCCGCTCATCGAGCAGCGCCAGCGCGCGCTCGGCGTTCTCGAGATCGCCCAGCTCGTACGCGGCGTCGAAGATGATCGCGAGTGCAGCGTCCGCGTTCGGGTACTCCTCGAGCACGGTAGTCGCGGCGACCATCGCGCCCGAGAAGTCGTGCAGCGTGGAGCTGATGCGGGCGATGCCGAGTCCGGCCGTCGGGCTGTCGGGCGAGATGTCGAGCGCCTTCTGGTAGGCGTCGCGGGCACTTGAGTAGTTGCTGATGTCGCCCGTCTGGCGTGCCTTCAGGTCGTACAGGTCGCCCAGGTACGTCCACGAGGTGTCCGAAGTCGGAGTCGCCCGGAGGCGTTCCTGCCAGAACGCGATGCGGCGATCTGTGTCGGCCGTGTCGACGCCAGCGACGGCGACGAGCTGGCCTGCTGGAGTCAGATCGTTGAGTGAATCGGTGCCTTCGCCGGCCGGAAGAGGGGCCGGGGCCGATGCCGGCGCTGCGGCTTGCGGCCACGCCTGCACGGCGACCACGAGCAGCAGGGCTGCCAGAGGCAGTGCGAGGTAGCGTCCGCGGCCGAGCCGCGAGGAGAGATTGCCGAGCCTGGCGCGGAGGCTCGGGGACCGTCGCGAGACGGCCCCCGAGTTCCGAGTCAGTGCTTCAGAAGCACTCACTGAGATCGACTCAGTGGTTCGCTGGTGCGAGGTACGGCCAGCTGTTCGAAAGATCGCTGTCGTTGTCCACGCAGTCGGTGGTGATGCCGCCATCGGTGACGAGCGCGAGCTCGGCATCGATAACGTCATCTGACAGACGGCGGCCATTGAGGAAGCCGTCCATGTTTCCGGTCTCGAACGTCATGACGTCCGGGATGAGCACGCTGGCCAGGCCTTCGGGGTCGGCAGCGCCGAGAGAATCCAGGACGTCAGCGGTGTGATCGCGGAAGCCGCGAGCAACCTGCTGGGCAGGTCGAGTCTCGTTGAACCTCTGGCGGTCGGACTGATTTATCGCCACGTTGTTGAACACCGTGTTGATCGCCGGTCGACCCATCTGGTCGAGCTGCGTCCCGCTGGCGTTCTCGGTCGAGGCATAGACACCGATCGGCTGCCCGTTGCCGCCCAGTGCGGAGTTCGGGACGCGCAGGACGATGGCGCTGATGTTCAGGCCAAGGAAGAAGTCGACGGTGCCCGAGTCGCAGAACGTGCGCCCGTTGTCGGCGCCGAGAACCGCACCCTTGAAGGCGTCAAGGTCGAAGAAGAACGGGTCGTCGTACAGCCCGGCCGTCGACTTGCCGCCGCCGATCAGGGTCGAGTCGGTGCCGGTCAGGCCGGAGCCGATCCACTGCCCATTGCGCGTCAGGTCGTATTCCTGGACGCCCATCGTGTTGGGCTTGCTGAAGTTGTACTCGTACTTGATGTCGGCCTTGGCGTCGCCGTCCGTGTCGACCTTGATCGAGTAGTTGATCTTCGAGCCGAACGTGGTGCCCGAGTTGGGCAGCGCGCCGGCGCCGGGATTGACTCCCAGGACGAACACGGTTCCGTTGCCGCCCGAGCCGCTAAAGACGTAGAGGTCGGTGATGTCTGCTGCGCCCTTGCCGGCGACGAGCGGGGAGTCGAGGTGATCGGCTCCGCTGACTACCGGGGTCAGGCCCAGAGAAAGGATCATCAGCGCGCTGGCGAGCGATGCCGCACTGGCGCGTTTGCGCGATTGGCGCATGTTTCAGGTTTCCTCCTGAGGTTGGGCTGAATGGGTATGCGTCATTGACGCGAGCGATAGCTGGTCATGTCGCTAGGCGTCCCTCCTCGGACTGGTCGTTGGCGGTGGTCTGCGTTGACCGGGATCCCTGCTGGTGTTTACGCAGCCAATCGCCGGAGGGATGAGTCGAGCGCCGAAATTCGCCGAATTGAAAGGCGGACGGGTTCTGACGGAAGGGCTTCCAGCGGGCGCCCATGGGTAAACTTCGCAACGTGCGCGTCCCTTCCACCGTTTTGAGTGAACCGACGGGCGCCCGCGAACGCATAGACAGGTGAGCGAGTCACGCATCGGCGGGGCCGCTGACGTTATGCAGGGTGGGGAAATCTCCGACGAGTCACTCCTAGAGCGGCTCGCGGCAGGCACCGATCAACAAGCAGCGTCCGAGATCTATGACCGTTACCAGGGTGCGATGTACGGATTGGCGATACGCATTACGAGGGACCAGGCACTGGCCCAGGACGCTGTTCAAGAGGCGTTCGTAGGGGTCTGGCGCAACGCGTCCCGATATGCCGCCGGCCGTGCCTCGGTTCGCACCTGGATGCTTGCCATCACCCACCATCGCGCGATCGACATCCTGCGCAGGCGACGGGCAACGATCGAGATGCCCGACGCTGATTTGGGTGAGGCGGCGCTGTCAGTGCCCGATGTCTGGCCGGAGGTCTCCCGCTCGCTTGATCGGGATACCCTGCGCGGCGCGATAGAGACACTGCCCAGTGCGCAGCGCCAGGCGATCGAGCTCGCCTATTTCGATGGCTTGACCCAGGTCGAGATATCCGAGCGCACCGGCGCGCCACTGGGCACGGTCAAGAGCCGTGTTCGGCTCGGGCTGCAACAGATGCGCAGCGTTCTCGAGGACGAGCGATGAGCGACGACACTCGAAATCTGCCCGGCGGCTTCTCGTGCGCGGACGTGTCCGAGCTCGCCGGTCTGTACGTGCTCGACGCGCTCGAGCCGGCCGAGGCGGAGCGGGTCGCGGCGCACCTAGCGACATGTCCGGAACCGCATCCCGAGATGGCCGAGCTCGGCGCGGTGGTGCCGGCGCTAGCGGCATCGGTCGATGAGGTCGACGCACCGGCCGACCTGAAGCGTCGAGTACTCGAGAGCTACGACCGGTATGCGCTGGCTGCCCCTGCTTCGGCGACATCGGTCGCGCCATGGCAGATCGATGCGCAGCCTGCGGCACGGCGCGGCTCTGCCTTGCCGCAGTGGCTCGGCTGGGTCGCGGCCGGGGCAGCCGTGCTCGTGCTTGCCGTGGTCGGCGTCTGGGCGCTCGGCATTCAACAGCGCGCCAACTCGGAGACGCAGCGCGCCGAGACAATGGCCGCGGCGCTCGAAGCCCTGGCACAGCCGGGGTCGAGCTTCGCGGTTCTGGAGGGCAGCGGTCCGGCCGCCGGCGTCGGCGGCTTCGTCGCCTTCTCACCCGACGGCGAGGGCTACATTGTCATGACCAATGTGCCCGAGGCGCCGGCGGGCATGACCTACCAGGCGTGGTATGTGGTCGACGGCCAGCCGGCCTCGGCGGGCACGGTGAGCGCCGACGCGGACGGCTTTGTCATAGCTGAGGGCCTGCCGCCCATGGCCGGCACTGACCTGATGGCAATAACGCTCGAGCCTGCCGGTGGCTCACCGGAGCCGACCAGCGATCCGATCGTCGTCGGCGAGATGGTGACCCGGGCTTAGACTCCGACGTCGTGGACAACGACGTGAGATCCGGCATTTTTATCACCCTCGAGGGACCCGACGGCGCCGGCAAGAGTCGCCAGGCAGCGGCGCTCGCCGAGCGCCTGCGTGGCCTCGGACGTGACGTGGTCCTGACCAGGGAGCCGGGCGGCACCACGCTCGGCGAGCGCATCCGCACGCTGCTGCTGGAGATCTCGTCGGACGAGCACGACCCTGTGTCCGACGCGCTCCTCTTCAGTGCCGCGCGCAGCCGCCACGTTGGCGAGATCATCGAGCCCGCTCTCAAGCGGGGCGCAATCGTCGTGTGTGATCGGTTCTACGACTCGACGCTTGCCTACCAGGGCTATGGCGACGGCCTGCCGCTCGACTCGCTCCGCCGCATTACCGAGCTCGCGACCGGCGGGCTGACGCCCAGTCGCACCGTCCTGATCGACGTGTCAGCGGCCGAGGGCCTGAGCCGCCGCCAGATGGGCGCCGCGATGGACATGACGCGCTTCGAGGTCGCCGATGCTCACGGAATGGCCTTCCATGAACGGGTCAGGCAGGGCTACCTGGATCTCGCGGCTGCCGAGCCGCAGCGATGGCGCGTTGTCGACGGATCCGGTTCGCCCGATGACGTTGCCGAGCGTATCTGGAGCGCGCTGGCTGACCTGGTCGGCTAGACCTGTTCGGGCCGGTCAGGTCCCGCTGGCGGCGAAGATGGAGCCGCGTCCGCGGCGCTTGGCCTCGGCCAGCGCGCCGCCGGCCGCCGAAAGCAGCTCCTCGCTGCTGCCGCCGTCGGCCGGGTAAACCGCCGCGCCGACACTGATGCTGATCGGCTCGCCGGCCGCCTCACGCTTGGCGATCGCATCGCGCACGCGACGCCCGGCGATCTCGCCACCACCGCCCGGGGCGATGAGCGCGAACTCGTCAGGCCCGTAGCGCGCGACCGTGTCGACCAAGCGCACCTGATCGGCCAGCGTGGCGGCGACGTGGCGGAGCACCTCGTCGCCGGTCGCGGCTCCGGCACGGTCGTTGATCTCGGCAAAGCCGTCGATGTCGAACAGCAGGACGCTCAGCAGCGTCTCCTGTCGGATCGCGCGCGCGATCTCGAGCTCGAGCATCCGCTCGAAGGTGACCTTGTTGGCCAAGCCCGGTCAGTGAGTCCGTGTTCGCAAGTCGACCGATCCAATCGGCCCGTTCGAGCAGCGCGCTTTCGAGCCGTGCCTGGCGGATGGCCACCGCACAAAGGTCGGCCAGGGCAGTGATCGGGTTCTCGGGATTGTTCGGATCGGGTACATCGCCGTCGAAGGCTGCCAAAAGCACGCCTTCAGCGTCCTCGCCGCCTGACTCGTCGGAGGCAACAAGCGGCAGTGCCGCGAGGCCATTCCAATCCGCGTGCTGGCCCGAGAAGGCACGCGCCGCCTGGGCGCCATCGGCCGTCATCGCGCGTCGCTCACGGACCACGAGCGCGATCAGCTCGGCGGGATCATCGGCCGATACGGTGCCCCGACCGGCGAGCATCTCCGCGTCGAGCCCGGCCTGGGCGGCGGGCACCAGGAGCTGCGCCACGGGATCGAAGAGGTAGACCGCCGCGGCAGTTGCGCCGCCGGCGGACAGCACGTACTGGCACAGCGCATCGAGCTTGACGTCGAGCTCGCTTCCACGGGCGACGATGCGCGTGGCTTCGAGCAGCGTGAAGTGCGGTTCGGGCCGATCCACGTCGCGATGATAGAGGCGCGCGGCCGGGGCGATCAGGTCTTTGGACTGAGCCACTCCACGAATCGCGCCGGATCCACGTTGCCTCCAGTCAACACGGCCACCGTTGGCCAGCCCTGAAGCTCGTCGCGATGGAAGAGAAGTGCCGCCAGCGAGGCCGCCCCTGACGGTTCGAGCACCAGCCGGGCCTCGCGCGCGCCGACTGCCATGGCTTCGGTGATCTCGTGTTCGCCGACCGTGATCACGCCATCCATTCGTCCGCCCACGAGGTGAGCGAACGGAGTGGGCGCCGGCGACTCACCGCGAAGGCCGTCGGCGATTGTCTGCGAGGTCTGCTCCGAAGGCCACGGCGTCAGCTGTCCCGCCGCGAGCGAGTCGCGCGTGTCGGCGGCGAGCGCGGGCTCGACACCGGTCACACGTGACCCAGGCGCAAGCGCCTTCACTGCTGTCACGACTCCAGCCGCCAGGCCGCCCAGTCCGACCGGCACGAGCACCGTGAATTCCGCGGTCACGCCGGCATCGCCGAGCTGCTCGACGATCTCCAGCCCGATCGTCCCCTGGCCGGCAATGACGGCGCGATGGTTCGCGGAGGGGATGAGGATCATGCCGTCCCGATCGGCGATCTCGTGCGCCAGGGCAACTCGCTCCTCGTTGTGCGGCCCGACGAAGACGATCTCGGCGCCGTCTGCCCGGACACCGGCGACCTTGACCCCGGGCGCGTTGTCGGGCATGACGACGACCACTCGAATGCCCAGCAGGCGGCCCGCGCGCGCCAGCGCCTGGGCGTGGTTGCCACTCGAATGAGTTACCACGCCCCGTGCCCGTTCCTCGCCGGAGAGTCGCGCCAGCGAATTGAACGCACCGCGGATCTTGAACGAGCCCGTCGGCTGGAGGCTTTCGGGCTTCAGGAAATCACCATCGCGGAACGGCAGCAAAGGCGTTCGGACGACCCTGCCCTTGATCCGATCCGCGGCTGCTCGGATCTCGTCAAGGGTCACCAGCCGGCTGTCATCGGCGTGGGTCACGTGGCTATACTGCGGCCAAGGATCGTCCGCTGCTTGCAGGGTCGGTCGTGCCGTGTGGGAGGGTGAGATCGTCCGTGAGTCTGGGTAGCGCCGCACCCGCCGAACAGTCCAGCTCCGTACTGGCCGGTGAGGATCGCGCGCGCCGGAGGCTCTCCAAGACCGACACCCTCCGTCCGACTTACGGCTTCGACGACGTCTCTCTCGCGCCTGGCACCGAGACACTCGATCCGGCTGATGTCGACACGACAGTCGAGATCGGCGGGCTGACGCTCCCCATCCCGATCCTCGCCTCGGCGATGGACGCCGTGGTGGACGCCGCGTTCGCCGGTTCGCTCGCCCGATTGGGCGGCCTCGCCGTGCTCAACCTGGAGGGTGTCCAGACGCGCTACGAGGATCCGGCGCCGGTCATCGAGCGCATCGCGTCGCTGCCCGACGAGCAGGTACAGGGCGCGCTGGCTGAGGCGTACTCGGCGCCGATCTCTGAGGAGCTCGTTGCGCGCCGCATCGCCGAGTTCAAGGCCGCCGGCTCGCCGGTCTTCGTTGCCGCCACTCCGGCGGCCGCCCGCCGCCTTGGGCCGTTCTGCGCCGAGCAGGGCGCGGACATGTTCCTGGTCCAGTCGCAGGTCTCATCGGCACGCCACCTGGCGGCGGGCTACGAGCCACTCGCCCTCGCGGACTTCACGCGCTTCATGCCGATTCCCGTGGCGGTCGGCAACACGACCTCGTACCAGGCCGCGATCGAGCTGATGCGCCAGGGCGCAGCAGCCGTGTTCGTTGGCGTCGGTCCGGGGGCTGCGTGCACGACGCGCGATGTTCTTGGCATCGGCGTTCCACAGGTGACGGCGATCGCCGACGTCGCCGCGGCGCGCGACGACTATCTCGATCAGAGCGGGCGCTACGTTCCGGTCGTCGCCGACGGTGGCATGCGCCGCGGCGGCGAGCTGGCCAAGGCGATCGCGGCTGGCGCGGACCTGCTCATGCTCGGCTCGCCCCTGGCGCGCGCAATTGAAGCCCCGGGGAGAGGCACCAACTGGGGAATGGCCGCGCCGTCGCCCACCTTGCCGCGTGGCACCCGTATCCGCGTCGGCACGCGCGGCACGCTCGAGCGGATCCTGCTCGGCCCCGCTTCCGTCAGCGACGGGAGCGAGAACCTCGTCGGCGCGCTGCGCCAGTCGATGGCCGCGCTCGGCGCGCGTGACATTCGCGCCATGCAGCAGGTCGAGATGGTTTACGCCCCGGCCGTCGCTGTCGAGGGCAAGTCGTGGCAGCGAGGCGCCTCCCGCTGACTTCCGACGACCAGTCGATCGGCGAGCAGCTCGCCGAATGGGGCAAGGTCGCGCTGATCGAGACGACGGGCCGCGTCTCGGGCTCGCCGGCGCGGGCTGCCGTCGGTTTCATCGAACAGTCTGATGGTTCAGTCGTCATTGCCGCCGGCTCCGAATTGGCCGATTGGGCGCTTAACCTGCGCGCAAACCCTCACTGCGGGGCGCTCATTGGTGACGTGGCACACGACTGCGTCGCAACAGAGCTCGATGGCCCGGAGAGGGCGGCCGCGGTCACCTCGCTGATACTCAAGTACGGCACCCCGGCCGAGGGTCTGGGTCGCGGGCCGGTCTTTCAATTGAGACAAGTGGGGAAGGCGCCAGGGTGACCGACGAGACAGGGCAGCCAAACGAGCCGATCGACCCCGGCGATTTGGGCGGCCGCAGGCGTGGCGGTGGCTTGTGCGGGATCATCGGTTGCCTGCTGATCATCGGCGTGCTGGTGGCCGGTGTTGCCGGCACCTTCTTTGCCGGCGCGGCGCTCGAACCACTGGCCGACCGCTACCTGTGGGCACCGCATGACGTCGTGCGCGAGTACCTGACGGCGTACCAAGAGGGCGACTTTGATCGAGCCCGACAGTTCGTGTGTGAAGAGATCAAGTCCGCCGGGCTGCCCGACCCGTCGGCGCCAGTGGGCGACCCGAACTCGTGGTCGGCATTCGTCGAGGACGAGTTTCCGTACCCGCGACCGGACGGCCAGTTCGCCATCTACTACGCTGTCCGATCGAGCGTCGGCGAGCGCCGCGCCCAGGCCCTGCTCGAGCGCGAGGAGGGTGGCTGGCGCATCTGCTCGTTGGCGCCTGGCTGATCGTTGGCTCGAGTGGCCGAGACACGCTCACCGAGCGCCAACTCAACCGCGCGCTGCTGGCGCGCCAATGCCTTCTGGAACGTTCCGAACGCTCATTACCAGAAGTCGTCGAGCAGGCAGGCTGCCTGCAGACCCAGTACGCGCCGTCGGGCTACATCGGATTGTGGTCGCGGATGGCCGACTTCGAGCGGGCGGCGCTTACGCGCGCACTTGAGGACAGGCGCGTCGTCCAGGCAACCATGATGCGCATCACGATCCACGTCGCCAGCGCGGCCGACTACTGGCCGCTGACATCCGCGATCCGACGCAGCCGGCGGGAATGGTTCGAGCGAGTCGGCCGGCGCGACATTGGCAGCCTCGACACGGAAAGTCTTGCCGCCGCGATTCGGGAGGAGCTCGCCGATGGCCCGCTGAAGATGGACGAGCTGACGCGACGAATGCTCGGCCGCGGCTTCCCACCCGAGACGGCGCGCTGGGCGGGCATCTGGGTCGACCTCGTCCGCGTCCCGCCGTCCGGCACGTGGGAGAAGCGACGCGCCGACCTGTACGGGCTGGCCGAGCAATGGCTCCCCGCCGCGCGCGAGATCCCGGAGGCAGAGGGGCACGAGCTGGTCGTGCGTCGATACCTGTGCGCCTTCGGACCGGCCCGGCCGGCTGAGATAGCCGACTGGGCGGGCGTCCCGGCAGCCCGCCTGGCCGCCGCGGTAGAGTCAGTCGCCACCCGCCGTTTTGTCGATGAGAGCGGCCGTGAGCTTGTCGATGTGCCTGATGCGCCACTCCCCGACGAAGACACCGCGGCGCCGGTGCGCTTCCTTCCGACGTGGGACGCCACCCTCCTCGTCCACGCGCGGCGAACGCAAATCCTGCCCGAGAAGTACCGTGCACTTGTCTTCAACACGCGCACGCCGCATTCGATCGGGACCTTTCTCGTCGACGGACAGGTGGCCGGCACGTGGCGATTCGACCAGAAGCTGGAGTACCAACCGTTCAAGGCACTGCCAAGCTCAGTGACGAAGCAGGTCGACCAAGAGGCCGCGCGACTGAGCGACTTTCATCTCTGACCATGCGCGGCGCTCGCGCTCACGGTGGCCCGCGCCCGCGCCGGCCGAGCCGCCGCACGTTCGTTGTCGCCGCGGCCGTTGTGCTGGTCGCGGCGGTCCTGCTGCTTCCCAGGTGGGGGCCCGTGCGCAGCACCGTGCTGACGATGGCCGTGATGCCGGAGCTCATGAACTTGCCGTTGCGGCCGCTGTCGGCGGTCACCGGCGAGCCGACGCGGGTTAGCACGACCTATGGCGCGCCGGGCGATCGAATGGACATCTACCTTCCCGCCGGCGCCACCGAGGGCTCGCGACTGCCCGCGGTCGTGCTCGCGCTCGGCGTTCATCCGCAGCCGATCGACCACCCCGACGTGACCGGCATCGCTTCGGCGATCAGCCGGATGGGCGTGGTGGTGGGCGTGCCCGACTCGACAGCGCTGCGCAACCTGGTTCTCACCCCGGCTGAGCCGGGCCACCTTGTCGACGCGGTCCTGACAATGCGCGCGCGGCCCGAGGTGGATCCGGCGCGCGTCGGTCTGGCCGGCTTCTCAGCCGGGGCAAGCGTCGCGCTGATCGCCGCCGCCGACGAACGCATCGCGAACGACCTTTCCTTCATCAGCGCGTTCGGCGGCTACGCCGACGCCGAGGAGCTGCTGGTCGATGTCGCTTCCAACTCGGCCGTCGTCGACGGATCCGTGAGGGCGTGGCCGGCCGACACCGGAATCCGGACTGACATTGCACAGCTGCTGACCGGGGTTGCCGGGCAGAGCGGACCGGACTCAATAGCGACGAGCCGCCTGCTGGCTGCGACAGACCGACGCTCCGCACAGGACGCGGTTGGCACGTTCAGCCCTGAGTTGCGCAGCCAGCTTCGGGCACTTTCGCCGCTCGCCTTCGCCGACCGAATTGAAGCGCCGGTCTTCATCCTCCATGGCGAGCCCGACACGGCCATTCCGGTCGGGCACGCTTCGACGCTCGCGTCCGCGATCGGCGAGGAGGTGGTTCGAGTCACTCGGTTCGGTCGTTTCGGCCATGGCCAGCCCGGCGCCAACGGCCTAGGTGCAGAGGACGCCGGCGACATCGTGGCGCTTTCGATCTACCTGCGCGATATCGTGGCTGCCGCAATCGAGTAACGCACGTGATGAGGGCCTCTGGCGCGGGCATAGAATTCGAAGCCCGTCGGCTCATCACGGCAATGCCTCTGACTGCACGTACCGGATTAGGACTGGTGGACGCGTGAACGATGGACCTTGAGCGCATCCTGCCGTTGATCATCGGAGCAGTTTTCGGCGCGCTCGGCTGGCTGTTCGTGGGGATGTACCTCTCGCGCCGCCAGAACGAGCGTCAAGCACGCAACGCGGCACGCGCCGTGTATTTCGAGCTGGCGATGAACGAGATCGACATCGATGTGGCGGCCAGTCACGGCGTCTACGGGGCCCTGCGCCGCGGAGCCTTCGACCGATTGCTACCCGAGCTGGCTACCTGGCTCGAGCCTGACGAGCTCGAAACGATCGTGCGGGCATACATGAGTCACGCTGGATACGACCAGGCCCAGCGCGACGAAGCCTTGCCGACATTGGTCAAGAGTGTGCTGCTCAAGCGCGTTCTGAGCGAACACGAAGCGGCTTCTGGCGTTCTGCGTCGAAGGGCCTTCTCAGCTAAGGAGGCGGCCCGACTAACGACCACCGGAGCAGCACGGTCCACGGTTTCTGCGCCGGCATCTACTACCGGAGGGCGCAATGGGTAACGTCCAGGATCTGTATCGCCGCTACGCCAACGCCATTGCGCAGCTCGATTTCGCCACCCTCGAATTGATCATCCATCGCGACTTCGTACTCGACTATCCCCAATCCGGCGAGCGATTCCGCGGCTTTGGCGCGTTTCGATCACAGCTCGAGAACTATCCCGGCGGGCTACCTTCCGCACAGGCTGACGACCCGACTGCGAAAGTGGTTGGCGACGATGATCGCTGGGCAATGTCGCCCGGTTACACCGTCCTTCCGCTGGCCGGCCCGGAACGCTTCACGAGCATCAGCCGCGTCCCGTACCCAGACGGCACACGGTGGTGGGTGGTCGCGATCCTGACCGTCAAGGACGACCAGATCGTGCAGTCGGAGACGTACTTCGCGCCCGAGTTCGACCCACCCGATTGGCGCAAGGACATGGTAGAAATCGTCCCGCGCGACTGATCGTCGAGACCGATGGCGTTCGACGCGCGCACGTTTTTCACCCGCTTCGCGGTGGCGATGGATGCCGCCGACCTGCAGGCTCTTCGGGAGATGATTTACCCGGAGTTTGTCGGCTTCTTCCCGCAGTCGGGCGAGCGTCTGCATGGGTTCGATGCCTTCGCCGCGCAGCTCGTCAACTACCCGGGGGCGGAGCGACCCACGGCTGAGATTCCCAATGCGCAGGTAGTTGGCGGCGAGGAGCGCTGGGCCATAACGCCGAGCTACACGGTGGTTCCGCTCGCCTCGCCGAGCTTTTACACGATCCTCATGCGCTCCGAGTACCCGGATGGCTCGCACTGGCATGTGATCACTTTGGTCGAGATGCGCGACGACAGGGTGTTTCGCACCGAGAACTACTTCGCACCCGAATTCGAACCACCAGAGTGGCGCCGCGAGTACGCCGAAAGCATCCCGCGCGAGTGAATGCCGAGCGTGGCTGACGAAGGCAACAGGGTGGCAGTCGAGCGTTGGCTCAGCCGCCGCGGGTTGCCGCAGCTGATCGAGGGCTACGGAACCGAGCGCTCGATCGACATCAGGACAATCCGTTGGGTCCTGCTCTGGGCAGCCGTTCAGGTTGTCGGGCTGTGCTGGAGCGCACCGTTGGGCATAGAGATCCGCATCGCCGCAGCCCTCGTCGGGCTCGCCGCCCTGATTGCCTACGTCTGGATCTACAGCCGCCTCAGCGGCAGGAATTTGTGGCGGCCGCGAGATCACTTGACCGCGTACGACGTGGTCTTGACCGGCCTCGTCCCTGCGGCCGTCGCCGCTGTCCGCTTCGGCGATCTGGGCGCGGCGGTGCAGGGCTTCCTGTTCCATCTCCAGGGCGTCGCGGTCATCTACCTCGTGGTCGGGTTCGGCCTGTTCTGGATCGTCCTGTGGTCCGTCAGCTGGCTGGCGTCGCAGCTGCCGCAGCTGATCGGCCTGGCGGCTCGGACGCTGCCGCTGGTGCTGATCCTTGTCATCTTCCTGCTCTTCACGTCTGAGATCTGGCAGGCGGCCACCCAGGCGACCGTGATCGAAGTCGTGGCTGTGGTGGTCATTGCTGCCGTGATCGGGCTTGGTTTCCTGGGCTCACGCGTGCCACGTGACCTCGAGACACTCGAGTCGGCGTCACGTCCGGAGCATGTGGCCGGACTTGTGCGCGGTACGCCAGCCGAGCCACTCCTGCCGATCGTCGGCGACGTTCCCGCGCCACCCGAGCTCGGCCGCCTGCAACGTTGGAACATCGGCCTGGTGCTGGTGATCAGCCAAACGCTGCAGGCCACCCTCGTCTCGGCCATCGTTGTGCTCTTTCTCATCGCGGTCGGCTTGCTGCTGGCGCCGGAATCGGTCCAGACCGAGTGGGCCGGCGCGCAGGTCCAACCAATCGTTACCTTCGAGGCTCTCGGCGAGGTGCGCGTACTGTCGTTCGAGCTACTCGTGGTGACGACGCTGCTCGGGACATTCGCTGGTGTCTACTTCGCCGGTTTCGCCCTTGGGGACGAGCGTTACAGGGCCGACGCAGTCTCTGGGACATTGGACGATCTGGGTCGTGCGCTCGCCGTACGCGCCGTCCATGTCGCCGCATTTGGTGCGCACGGTGAACCAGTCGCACGAGTCGCACCGGGTCTCCCGGAGCGCGGCTAGACTTCGAGCACAGGCGGGAGGGTAGGCGATCGGCAATTCAGAGCGCGGCAAGACCGTTCACGGCGAGGCGGCCAACGCCGGTCACCGTGTGCTCGCGCCCGATGATGCCGAGGTCGAGGCCTATCTCGAAGTTGCCCTCGACGCACCCCTGGCCGAGCGGCCGGCGAACGAGCTACCCGCGCCCGACAGCGTCATCGTGCTCGACTTTGGTGGTCAAACCGCGCAGCTGATCGCGCGGCGTGTGCGCGAGCTCAACGTTTACTCGGAGCTGGTGCCCTTCGACACGCCGTGGAGCGAGATCGAGCGTCGCCGGCCGAGCGCGGTGATCCTTTCCGGTGGGCCGATGAGCGTCTATGAGGACGGCTCGCCCCATCCCGATCCTTTGCTCTGGTCGCAAACGTCCGTGCCGCTGCTCGGCATCTGCTACGGCGTCCAGCTCATGGCGCACCACCTCGGCGGCAGCGTCGAGGCGGCCGGCAAGCGTGAGTACGGACCGGCGAACGTCACGATCACCACCGAAGACGGACTCTTCCGGGGAATCGATCGCGAGCAGCCCGTCTGGATGAGCCACGGCGACTCGATCCTCGAGCCGCCAACGGGATTCAAGGCGCTGGCCGAGACGGCCTCGACGCCGTACGCCGGGCTGGCCGATCCCGACCGACGGATGTATGGCATCCAGTTCCATCCCGAGGTGGTCCACACACCGGCCGGGCGCGACATCCTGCGCAACTTCGTGCTCGGCATTGCCGGCGCCCAGCCAACCTGGACGTCCGCTTCGTTCATCGACTCAACGATCGCCGGCATCCGCGCCCGGGTCGGCGAGGGCAAGGTCATCTGCGCCCTGTCCGGCGGCGTCGACTCCGCCGTCGCGGCGACTCTCGTCCATCGTGCCGTTGGCGACCAGCTGACGTGCATCTACGTTGACCACGGCCTGATGCGCAAGAAGGAATCCGAGCTGCTGCGGGTCACGTTCGAACGCGACCTGGGCATGAACCTGGTCATGGTTGACGCGCGTGAGCGTTTCCTGGCCCGCCTGGCGGGCGTCGAGGATCCCGAGGAGAAGCGGCGCATCATCGGCGACGAGTTCATCCGCGTCTTCGAGGAAGAGGCCAAGCACCTCGGCGAGATCGACTTCCTGACCCAGGGCACGCTCTATCCGGACGTCATCGAATTGACCACGCCCGAGACGAAGGCCGCTCAGAAGATCAAGACCCACCACAACGTCGGCGGATTGCCGGCCGACCTGCGCTTCCAGCTCATCGAACCGCTGCGCTACCTGTTCAAGGACGAGGTGCGCGCGGTCGGGCTGGAGCTCGGCCTTCCCGAGCCGATGGTCATGCGCCAGCCCTTCCCCGGACCGGGCCTTGCGATCCGGATCCTCGGCGAGGTGACCGCGGAAAGGTTGGACACCCTGCGCGAGGCCGACTGGATCGTCATCGACGAGGTCAAGGCCGCCGGACTGTACCGCAGCCTGTGGCAGTCGTTCGCGATCCTGACTCCCGTCCGATCGGTCGGGGTGATGGGCGATGGCAGAACGTACGCCAACGTCGTCGCAGTGCGCGCCGTGACCAGCGACGACGGCATGACCGCCGACTGGGCGAAGCTGCCCTACGACGTGCTGGGCAAGATCAGCTCGCGCATCGTCAACGAGGTACCCGGCGTCAACCGCGTCGTGTACGACATCAGCAGCAAGCCACCGGCCACGATCGAGTGGGAGTGACCTACTCGGCGGACTGAGCTGGCTCGACCCCCTTGGTGCCCAGGGCGGCGAACGCCTCGTCGACCGTTCGGTAGATCTCGAATGGCTCGATCTCGGCCTCGGCTGCAGGCGCCGCTTCGAGTCGGTCACGCACCGGACCCGGGAACCCCGCGAGCACGAGTCCGATGCCCAGTGCCTTCAATTCGTCGCGCAGCCGGTCGACTGCATAGATGGCCGTGATATCGATCTGGGTAATGCCGTTGCCATCGAGGACGACCGTCGACGGACGGTCCTCGCGCTCGACGGCCAGTTGCCTGATCCGATTGCGCAACGACTCCGAGTTGGCGAAGAAGAGCGGTGCGTCGAAGCGGTAGACGAGTGCTCCCGTGGGCGACGCGCTGATAGCGTCGGTCGGCGTCGCGAGCCGCCGGACCACGTCGAAGATCGATAGAAAGATCGCCAGGAACACGCCGGCGAACGTGCCCAGGAAGACGACACCGAGCAGGCAGATGACCGCGATCCACTGTTCGACGCGATCGAAACGGCCGATGGTTCTGATGCCGGCGACGTCGATGATGGTCAGACCGGCCACGACCAGGATGCCGCCAAGCACCGGCCACGGCATCAGCGCCAGGACCCCGGTGAGGAAGAGCAAGACGAGGAGCAGCAATCCGGCCGAGATGAGCGGCGCCAACTGGGTATGAGCGCCGGCGGCCTCGGCAAGGCCCGTGCGCAGACCGCTGCCGCTGGCAGGCAGGCCGCTACTGAACGCCGCCGCGATGTCGGCGCCGCCGATGCCGACCGCCTCCGCGTCGGCATCCACATCCTCGCCGTGACGCGCGCCGAAAGACCTCGCGGTCAGCGACGAATCGACGAAGCTGAGCGTGGCGATGGCGACGGCGGGCAGGAACACGGCAAAGATGTCGGCCGGCGCCAGCGGCGGAATGTCGAGCGACGGCAGGCCTGATGGGATCGTGCCCACCAGCTCCACCCCCTGGCTGGCCAGGTTGAGGGCGGCAGTCACGATCGTGCCGATCACGACGACGGTCAGCGCATTGGGCAGGTTCGGGGTCAGTCGGGTGAGCACGAACATGCCGGCAATGGCACTTACTCCGAGCACCAGCGCGGTGAGATTTGTCTGATCTAGGTTGGCGACGAAGTTGACAGCTTTCTGGATCGAGGTGTCGCCCTCGATCGGTATCTGGAACACGTCGTCGAGCTGCGAAGTGACAACAGTGATCCCCACGCCCGACAGGTAGCCGACCAGCACGGGGCGCGAGACGAACTCGGCCAGCCGGCCGATGCGCAGCAGTCCGGCGACGATCAACACCACGCCGGCAACGAGCGCGGTCAGCAGCGACAGGTCCAGGGCACGATCGGCGTTGCCGGCGGCGAGTGGCACCACCGACCCGGCGAGGATCAGGGCCAGCGCCGAGTCGGGCGCCATGACGATGCGTCGCGATGAGCCGAGGATCGCGTACGCAGCGAGCGGCAGGATCGTGCCGTACAGGCCGACTTCGGGCGGCAGGCCGGCCATCGCGCCGTAGCCCAGGCCAAGTGGCACGGCGACGCAGGCGATGGTCAGGCCGGCCAATGCCTCGCGCGGGATGTTGCGTCGCTCGAGGCCCGCCATGCCGCGGAACAATGGGAAGCGGCGAGTCGCCCCCTGCAGTCGCGCGGTCACAGGCGCGATCCTAGAGAGCCGCGGGCGGTTGGCGAGTCACCCTCATCGGGTGAACGATCGACAAAGCAAACGCGGCGCTACGATCGCAGGCCGCCATGCCATTGCCTACTGCACCGCCCGGGCCGTCGTTCGTGGCCGAGGAGCCGATCTATTCGCGCAGCGACGCCGCTCCGCGCCTTCGTGCCGGGCTGACCATACCGAGCGTGATGGACGATGGCTGGTGGCTGACGCACGTGTGGGTAGCCGATGACGACGGGGTTATCGAAGCCAGCAGCATTGCTCCACTCGCCGGCCCACCACCGGGAACGCCGATCGGAGCCCTCGGGCCGCGCTTCGCCGGCGCGTTATCGGGTCTCATCGCCGAGGAAGAAGGCCGCCAGCTGATAAGGCTGCGCATGCCCGCCGCGGAGGACGAGTCACGACCGTGGCAGCGGCCGTTGCTGTGCATGGTGGCGATCCGCTGGGATCCCATCCGAGCATCGGTTCTGACCCGCGAGCAGCTGGCCCACGAGCTGTTGCGTGGGTTCGCCGCGGCCGTCGAGGGAGTAGCGCGGCCGGGCTAGCATGGCGTCGATGGAGATAACCCTCGCCACCGAGCGGCTCTTCCTACTCGAAGACAGGCTGACGGCCGACGATGCCGAACAGCGCGCCACCGAGCGTCGGTCCCAGGCCTTCAGCTCCGGCATCGGCTCGCTCCTCCAGCGACCAAAGGTCGACGAGATCTCGCTCATTGCCCGTCAGCGCCGACTCGAGCCGTTCTGGCACGTTGTCGCGCATGCGTCATACGAGTACGAGCGTCGGCGGGACTACACCGTGCCGGGCAGCGCGCCCGAGGTCAGGGCAGTGACGATCGAGGGAATGCGCTACGAGCTGGATCAGGCGGTCGGCGCCGAGCGCGGCTTCCGAATGACCGCCCTCGAGCACTGTCGTGATGAGTTCCGCAACGAGGTCTACACCGACGGCCTGACTGGTGCCGCGGTCGCCGACGGTCCAGCGCTGATCGCCGGCGTGCGCCACGAGGTCGAGGATCCGTTGACGTTGAGTGCCGACGGCACGGCAGTTCTGCCGCCCGAGCACCGCTCTTCGTTCGTCGTGCGCACATCCCTGGCGGAGGTGATGAAGCCGGTCCATGCCGACCGCATTCTCGAGGAATCGGTTGCCCTCGAAACGTCGGATCTCTACTACCGGCCGGTGATGGCGTTCGAGTTCGTCTGGCAGGGCAAGGACAAGACCGGCGTGATCGAGTTCGACCTGGTCACCGGCCAGATGCGCCAGGGCAAGCCGTTGATCGGTCAGCTGCGTGGCATCGTGTCGCGCGACCTGCTCTTCGACGTTGGCGCCGACACGGTCGGACTGTTCGTGCCCGGCGGCAGCATTGCCGTCAAGCTGGCCAAGGCGGCGATAGACAATCGCTCGTGACCAGTAGCCGACGGCGCTAGACTCGGGCGACTGGTGGTCCCTTCCCGCGTCCTTGCTGTTCCCGGCCTGCGCACGGCTGCCCATCCGCGCTGGAGCACAGAGATCGGCACCGCACTCGCCGTCGTTGCCGGACAGCCCGTCCTGTGGTTGCTCGGCGCAGCGAGCTTCGCGTTGCGCGGCGGGATCGTGCTGCTCACCCTGCCGATCCTGGTTCTGCCCACGCAGGTCGAGGTCCGTCTCGCGCTGGGCGGCAATCTCGGCTCGACCGGCTTGACGACGGGTTTCTGGGGTCTTGTCGCGCTCGGCTCGCTGGTGACAGCGTTCATCGCTCTGCTCGTGCTGCTGGTACTCGCCCGGGTCGAGATGACCTCATTCCACCGCCTGTTGGTCGATCCTGAATCGGGCGACATGCGGGCATGGCAGGCGCCGCGCGCGTTGTTGGCTGGCCGACAGCGGCTGCTCTTCAGTCGCGTCTTCACCATCCAGGCACTCGCGCTCCTGGGATTGGTGCTGTTCGCCCTGCCGCTCGCCTCTTCGGTCGGGCCGGCGACGCTCGAGGAGCTGCTGCGGCCAACCTCGAGCGACACGATCTACGTCAGGGTGCTCAACCACCTCGTGCCGCAGATGATCTTGTTCGGCGCCGGCGTTGTGATCGTGGAGATGGTGTCGGCTGTCGCCTCGCGGACGCTGTTGCTGCAATCGGCGGGCCTCCGCGACGCGAATCGACGCACCCGCCGGCCGCTCCTTGGCGCAGCGCTGGCCGGACTGTCGGCTCCGCTCCGCTCGCCGATTCGCACTTTGCGCACCTCGGCGCTCGGCTGGCTGGCGACGCTCGTGGTGCTGTTGCCCGTGCTGTGGGCGATGAGCGTTGCATGGCAGGCGACGCGCGCGACCTTCCTGGCCACAACCTCGATATCCGACATGGCGCGCGACCCGGGGACATTCATCGTCGCATTCGCACTTGCCGCCGTGTTCGGGGCCGGCCTGCTCGTCACCGGCTTCGTATCCGCGTTCCGAGCGAGCCTCTGGACGATCGACGCACTGGGCAGATCGAACAGCGGAGAGGCGTCCGGTGAGTGACCCTTTCGAGTACGGTTGCAAGCCCGGGACGCTTGCCGAGACGAGGCCCAACAGGGCACCCCTGCTACACTCGCGCCGCTTGTTGACCGGTACAAAGAGGCTCTCTTCGAATGATTGACCAGCTCCTCGAGACGCTCGGGAGCGAGATCAGCAAGATCCTCAATTCGCCGCTCATTCGCCTCGGCATGCAGGCGATTGCCTTCTATGTCGTCCTGCTCTGGGCGGCCACGGCGTACTGGGCGTACCGCGATCTGCAGCAGCGAACGACCAACCCCGTGGCGCCCTATCTGGCGGCGGCGCTGATCATCCTGTTCACGCCGATCTTTTTCATTTTCGGCGTCATCGTGTACCGCATCCTGCGCCCGGCCGAGACCGTCGCCCAGGCCAACGAACGCGCGTTGGCCGAGGAAGCGATGATGGTCGAGATCGAGGCCCAGCCGCACTGCGCGAACTGCTCGCGCCAGGTGCATGAGGACTGGATCATCTGTCCCACCTGCCGCAATCGGTTGCGCCGCGTTTGCCCTAACTGCAGCCGGCTGATCGAGCTCGACTGGTCGCTCTGCGCCTGGTGCGGCAAGGACTTCGAGCGACCCGAGCTGCTCCAGGAGGTTGCCGTACCGCTGCCCGCGGGTCGACCCGAGCATGGCGGTGCGACGGACGAGCAGCTGACCGAGCCGGACGCTGTTCCGGCCATCTCATCGAGCTCGCTCGACACTCGGGTGAGCGAGCGCTCGACGCCGGTCGTCGGCGAACACTGACGCCGGCCGGCCAACCTCAGACTTGACCTCCGGCTCGAACGATCCGGGTCGAGCGCCGGGCGGCCTGAACGCGCGGCCCGCAGGTGGCCTGTATCTGATCAGCTGGTTGCTGACCGGCCTCGGCATCGGCCTGTTCTTCTTTGGCGGCCAGACCGGGCCGCCGCTGCGCGGCGTGATGCTCATTGGCGGCCTGATCTTGCTGATCGCCGGGCTGGCCTCCGCCGCCGGCTACCAGATCGTCGCCCGCCGGGCGAGACCCGCGGCCATGTTCCGTGGCCCGTCGCCGGTGATCCTGTTCGTGCTCCAGGTCGTCGCCGTCTACGCGATCAGTCTCGCCCTGCTGCCGTTTGGGGTGGCCGATCCCGGGACGGCGACCGGTTTCCTGATTGCGACCATCATCCTGCTCGCCGGGTACGCCGGCGTGGTGTGGATCTTTGGTGTCCGGTCCGGCGCACTGGCGTGGCGCGACATGGGCCTGCATTTCCCCATCACTGCCGGCCGGGTGGCCGCGGATGTCGCCATAGCCGCCAGCACGATGCTGTTCGTAGCGCTCGTCGCCGCAATCTTCGGCGGCATTCTGGCCCAGCTGCTCGACACCTCACCGCCGGAGGTCGTGCCGGTGGCGACTGGCGGGTTCGATGTAGTGCTCGTCGCGATTGGCGCCGCACTGCTGGTGCCGATCGGGGAGGAGCTGTTCTTCCGCGGCTACTCGATCACGGCCTGGATGCGCGACGTCGGGCCCAGCTCCGCCCTGCTGCGCTCGACCGTCTTCTTCGCTGTCGTGCACATTCTCAACATCCAGGTCGACGCGAGCCCCGACGCGGCTCTCAACGGCGCCAAGCAGGCACTGCTCGTCCTGGCCGTGATCGGCCCGGTCGGCTTCGGGCTGGGCTGGCTGTTTCTGCGCCGCGGCCTGATCGCGGCGATTGCCGGCCACGCCGCGTTCAACCTGTTCGGCGTGCTGGTCACGATCCTGGCCGAGAATTTGCCGCCGCCCGCCTGATCTGTCGCAGGACAGCAGCGGGAGCGATTAGCGGCGAACAATTCGGCGGTGATTCGCTGATAAGGGCCCGTCCCTAGCATCGCCCTTGCTCCCTGGTCCGGATGGCGGGGAAATCGGCGGGCTCCGTTGTCCGGCCAGGGAGCACTCGTCGCCGCTACTCACAGCTGAGGATCCACATGCCGCGTCCCGCACCAACCTCGCGTCGAGGAGTCCGGGAGCTGCCGGCATCCGAGCGACCACGCGAGCGACTGCTCGCCCGGGGCGCCGCGGCGCTCGAGTCGGCCAGAGCTGCTGGCCGTGCTGTGGGGCGCCGGCGGTCGCGCCGGCACATCGCTCGAGCTGGCCGAGGAGGTCATGAGCCGTCACGACGGACTGGCCGACCTTGCCCGTGCCGATCCGATCGAGCTGATCGGCATGCCCGGTATCGGAAGTGCTCGCGCGGCGCAGCTGGTGGCCGCATTCGAGCTCGGCCGACGGTCGACCGTGATCACCTCTTCCCGGTGGGTACATTCGGGCGCCGCGCGACGTGGCTGACCGGCTGTGCGCCAGAGATGGCCGGCCTGGAGCGCGAGGAGCTGCGCGTGCTGCTGCTGAATGCCAAAAACGCCGTCCTGCGCAGCGTCGACCGTGTACCAGGGCAATGTCTCGGCCGCCCTCGTTCGCGTCGCTGAGCTGTTCCGCGACGCGGTGCGGATCCACGCGGCCGGAATCTGATCGTCGTCCACAACCATCCGTCCGGCGATCCCGAGCCGTCGCCCGACGACCTGCATCTCACGGCCGAGGCGATCGCCGCTGGCAGGCTGCTCGATATCGCCGTCCTCGACCACGTGATCCTTGCCCGCGAGACGTACGTGAGCATGCGCGACCGTGGCGTCGCCTTCGACCGGCGCTAGTCCAACGACCCGGGACGAAGGCATTGCGATTACCGCGAGCCACGCCGGCCAGTGATGTTTGGTTCGCTGAGCGGCTCAATCGTCGGACGAACAGCCACAGGTGGACCAATCAAGCCGTCGCGCCAGCGTTCAGCGGAAGTTTGGTTCGCTGAGCGGCTCAATCGTCGGACGAACAGCCACAGGTGGACCAATCAAGCCGTCGCGCCAGCGTTCAGCGGAGGTTTGGTTCGCTGAGCGGCTCAATGCGGGGTCAGGGCCTCCGCGGCATTGCAATCGGGATGTGAGTAGCCCGCGGTATACACTGGCGCACGCTTCCGGCGCCCGACTGCCCACTGGCGCGGACACCCAAATTCCAACCACCACGGGACTTACTCGCTGATGTTCGACGCCTTCCTCGGCCGTTTCTCGCGCGATATCGGGATCGATCTCGGCACGGCCAACACGCTCGTTCACGTTCGCGATCGCGGCATCGTCATCAGCGAGCCGAGCGTGGTCGCGATCGACCAGCGCACCAAGCGCGTGCTGGCCATCGGCGCCGAGGCGAAGCGCATGCTCGGCCGCACGCCGGCCAATATCATTGCCGTGCGGCCGCTGCGCGACGGCGTCATCAGCGACTTCGACGTGACCGAGCAGATGATCAAGTACTTCGTGCACCGCGTTCACGATCGGGTCGGGATGATCCAGCGCCCGAGGATGCTCGATCGGCATCCCGAGCGGCGTGACCGAGGTCGAGAAGCGCGCCGTGAGGGACGCCGCACTCAACGCCGGCGCTCGCTGGGCGAGGCTGATCGAGGAGCCCATGGCCGCGGCGATCGGTGCCGGCCTGCCGGTCGGCGAGCCGACCGGCAGCCTGATCGTCGACATCGGCGGCGGAACGACGGAAGTCGCCGTCATCAGCCTCGGCGGAATCGTCGTCAGCCGCAGCCTGCGCATCGGCGGCGACGAGCTCGACCAGGACATCATTGCCTACGCTCGACGCGAGTACAACCTGCTGCTCGGCGAGCGCACGGCCGAGGACATCAAGATCGCCCTCGGCTCGGCCTATCCGGGCGACTACGACGACCAGCGCGTCACGCTGCGCGGCCGTGACCTTCTGACCGGACTGCCGCGCGCCGTCGAGATCACCGCCGAGCAGGTGCGCGAGGCGATCGAGGTCTCCGTCCAGCAGATCGTGGACACGATCAAGGACACCATCGAGGAGACGCCGCCCGAGCTGGTGGCCGACATCATGGACCAGGGCATCGTGCTCGCCGGTGGCGGCGCGCTGCTGCAGGGTCTCGATCGGCGCGTCAGCGAGGCGACCCAGATGCCTGTCCACGTCGCCGACGATCCGCTGACCTGCGTCGCGCGCGGCACGGGCAAGGCGCTCGAGGAGCTCGACGTGATGGAGCGCACGCTGGTCGCCGAGACCTACTCGCACTCGCCGCGCTGATCCAGCGGCACTCGACTCCGTCCGGCGCCAGCACGCACGTGCGCAGCTGATGGCACACCGGTAGACCCGCAAACCAGCCGCCAGGCGAATCGCGGTCTATGTCGCCCTGCTCGCCGCTGCCATCCTGCTCGCTCGCGTTCAGCAGCTCGGGCCCGCTCGTCGAGTTGCGCAGTGGCATTCGGATTCGCCATGTCGCCGGTCCAGAACATTCTTCGCGAAGGGGCGCGAACGGTGGCGCTCGACTCTTCGCGACGGTCAGCGAGATCGAGCGCCTGCGCCAGGCCGAACGAGGAGCTGACGCAGCGGCTGCAGGAGCTCGAGGCGAGCCAATCGCAGCGCTTGAAAGCCTGCCATCCAGAACGAGCAGCTCGACCGAGCTGCTGCAGGTTCGCTCGTGCGCTTGACTACGAGACCGTCGCCGGCCGAGGTCATCAACCGGCGAACGACGCCCAGGAGCGCGTCATCAGCATCGACAGTGGCACGGACGCGGGCATCACGTCGACGATCCGGTCGTCGCCGACGGTGGCGCGCTGGTCGGCCAGGTCGTCGAGGTCGGCCGCGGCTATCAGCCGCGTGCTGCTGATCAGCGACACGGGCTTCGACGTGGCCGGGCTGACCGAGGCCAGCCGCGGCATCGGCGACGTCCAGGGCCAGGCCGAGCGACCGCTGAGCATGACGCGACATCCCGGCCACGGACGAGGTCAGCGCTCGGCGAGTCGGTCGTCACCGCCGGGATCGAGCTTGCCGAAGGCGTCCGCTCGCCGTATCCGAAGGGGCTGCTGATCGGCACTATCGTCGACGTCGAGCGTTCGCCCGAACCAGCTGTTCCAGACTGCGCTGGTCCAGCCAGCGGCCCCGCTCGATCGCCTCGAGTACGTGCTGGTGATCACGACTACGAGGGCGGGCTGCCCGATGAGTCTCGCCCGACCCGCGCTCTCTCGAGCCGGACGCGTCGCTCAAGCCCGTGCCATCGAGCTGAGCGAGATTCGCCCAGGCCTGACCGCCTAGCGGCGTCGGCCGGGCGTCGGTACTGCACGCCGTAACCCGGGATCTCGAGACCTGGTCCAACCTGGATCCGGTTCGGGTTCTCGAATCCCGTTCAGCTCTGATGATGCCACCGTCGTGCAATCAGGCCTGCGATGTATCTCGGCTCTCGCCGAGATCGACTGGCCGCGCTCGACGACGTGGCTGAACGGCGTCGGCTCGACGGTCACTACCGGTGAGGGCGTCGGCGTTCGGCGTGGCTGGCTCGGATGCCTGTGCCGTCGGCAGCTCGTCGGTCGCAGCCGGGGTCGCGCGCTGACCTGCGCGCTTGTTCGCGGAGTCGGCGCTGCCCAGACCGCCGACCGGTCCGGGGGCAGCGCGCCCGTTGGCCACGAGCTAGGCGGTCAGGAGGCCGGCAGTCAACGGCCAATGCAGCAGCACGATCGACACACCGGCGACCCAGGGCAGGATCGAGCGCGCGCGAACGCGTGCCCGGCTCTCCGGACGAGGGCGGCTGCAGCTGGCCTCCCGGATAGCTGTCGCTCACGCCCGCAGAGTAGCGGCCGCCAGGCGCGAGCGCCGACGGACGCCGAGGAAGATCGAGCGCGGACTGGTACCTCGACTGGGACTTCCGCCGAGACGTATTGGTATCGGCTCGGTGCCACGTGCCCTCCAGGCGGACCGCCCAGACTGCCCCGTCCGACCGCGACCGAACCTGATCGCGACCACATCCATCTGCATGGCATCGCGCGCCGCGTTGCCGACAGCACCGCATCCGACCACTGGTCCAACAGTCCGGGAGTCCTCAGGACCATCTCGGTATGGCGATTGGAACGCCTTCTGGCTGCCGAGTCTTATCGACTGGACTCATCAGGCACGTTTCCAGCGTGCCGCCCCAGCATTATCGGAACCGGAAGGGAGAGGGAATGCACTCATCGGCTGTAGCCGTCGTTGGCCACCCGCGCATTTCGCGAAGCTGCAGCTCGCATTCGCGCTTGCTGCTGCCCTGCGTTGTGGTCTGGCCTGCCGGCGCAGTGCTGCGCACGCGTGCGCGCAGCCGCACCTGCCCCGCTCAAGGCCGTCTTCATCGTCGGCCCACTGACGGGCTCACAGACCTCGAGCCAACCTCGTCTGATGCCGAAGCGCTCGCCGTCGATAGCCGAGGCCGCGGGGCATGGACGTTCGCCGAGTCTTCCACCCGCACGCGACCTGGGATGCCGTCATGGCCAACATCCAGGGCGCCAACCTCGTCGTCTACACGGGCCACGGCTACGGCTGGCCCAGCCCGTACACGCAACAGCTGACCGAGGCCCGCCAGAACGGCGTCGGCCTGAACTCTTCGACGGCAGCGGCACGAGCCACGTACACCTACTACGGCGCGAACGTCCTCCGGGCCAACTGGGTCCTCGCGCCGAACGCGATCGTCTTCCTCAACCACCTGACTGCTACACGGCCGGCAACGGCGAGCCGGGCATGGCCATCCCCAGCTGGGACGTCGCCCGCCAGCGCGTCGACAACTTGGCCGACGGCTGGCTGGCCATCGGTGCCAAGACGGTCTTTGCGTACTCCTCGCAGCCCTTCATCCGGAACGTGCGCGCACTCTTCACCACCGACGCGACGATGGACCAGATCTTCCGCCTGCCGGGAAGCAAGCCCAAGTCCTACTTCGGCTGGATCGGCTGGGATCCGCGCTACTTCGACTCAGTGCGCACCCCGGGCGCCCGGCTGCTCATGGATCCCGAGCCCATAGTCGGGTTCTACCGCGCGGTGACCGGTGACCTGGGCATGACCGCCGCCCAATGGGCGGCCGGCACCGGCGGCGCCGGCGCCCCGAATCTCACCAACCTGAACGCGTCAACTGGCGGAGGCGGGGCATCGGTATCCGGCGGCGACACGGCGCTCTTCACGCCCAACGGCGACGGCGTCAGTGACAGCCTGTCCTTCAGCTACAACGTCGACAAGGAAGCGTTCGTCGACTTCGAAGTCCGCAACGCGTCAGGTGACACGGTGCGCAGCTTCACCGCCTGGTCCCGCGCCGGCACCGGCACTGCGACCTGGGATGGCAAGCGCAACGACGGCGCGTGGGCGAGCGACGGCAACTACACAGTTCGTGCCACGCCACGCAATCGCGGCGGCGAGCAGGGTGATACCGACACGGTCGGCGCCAAGGTGCTCACCACGATGCGCGCGCCGTCGGTCAGCCCGTACATGTTCTACGCCGCCGACGGCGACAACCTCAGCCCGACCACGACGCTCGCAGTCAACCTCGTCGCGCCGGCCACGTTCACGTGGAAGGTCGTCGACAGCAACGACAACGTCGTCAAGACCAGAAACAACAACACCAGCGTCGGTGCCGGTCAGCAGACCTGGCAGTGGGATGGCCGCAACGAAGCGGGTGCGTTCGTTCCTCAGGGCACCTACTACAGCGTCATGACCGCGGCCACGTCCGGCGGCACGTACAGCCACAAGCTGCCGGTCGAGGCGCGAGCCTTCCGGCTGGTCCGACCGGTAACCGGCCCTGTCGTCCGCGGTGTCAAGGTCAAGTACACGATGTACTCGGCCGAGCTCCTCTCGACGACGATCGTCAAGCCCAAGGTCCGGGTCTACGCGCCGGGCCTGGCGGTCAAGGTTTGGGGTACCTACAAGCAGGCCGATGGCGGCTTCTACACCAGCATCACCGTCCCGCTCACGGCCGGAGCCGGCACTGTCCAGTTCCGGGTCCAGGGCACGGACCGCAACGGCGTCGTCCAGTACACGGACTATTTCTTCCCGCTGCAGTAGCCCCAGCAGATCGCAGCGGGGTCATGTGAAGCGGGCCGCAGCCTCCGGTCCGCAGGCAGGGAGCACCGAGCCGGTCCGAAAGGGCCGGCTCGATGCATTGCGCTCGGTAGACTCCGCGGCGTGACTGTTGCAGCGCCTGATTTCAGCGGCACCTGGGTTGTTCTGCCCACCTACAACGAGATCGAGAACCTGCCGCAGATCGGACCGGCGATTCTCGACAGCCTGCCCGGCGCTCATCTGCTCGTGGTCGACGACTCGTCGCCTGACGGCACCGGCCAGCTGGCCGACGAGATGGCCGCGGCAGACCCGCGCGTGGTCGTGCTGCACCGCAAGGCAAAGCAGGGTCTCGGACGCGCCTACATCGCCGGCTTCCAGGCGGCACTCGAGCGTGGCGCCGAAAAGCTCGTCCAGATGGACGCCGACTGGTCACACGATCCGACGTACCTGCCCGCGCTCGTCGGCGCACTCGACGGCGGCCCTGGCGCCCCGAACCTGAAAGGGTCTGACCTCGTCATCGGCTCGCGCTACGTGACCGGCGGCGGCGTGCGCAACTGGGGCGTGATGCGCAAGATCGTGTCACGCGGCGGCTCGCTCTTCGCGCGGGTGGTGCTCGGCCTCTCCCCTCACGACCTGACCGGTGGCTTCAAGGCGTGGCGCGCGGCGACCCTGGCCCAGATGCCCTGGGATGACCTCCATTCAGGTGGCTACGTCTTCCAGATCGAGACGACGTACCAGGCTTCGCGCCGCGGCGCGCGCGTAGCCGAGGTGCCGATCGTCTTCGTGGACCGACGGCTCGGAGCGAGCAAGATGTCGCGTCGGATCATCTTCGAGGCGCTGGCGGTCGTGCTCACGCTGCGCTGGGACGAGCTGCGCCGCGGCGGACCACGCCGTCCGAACAACAAGTAGCCGGCCGGCTCATGGCGCGCCTTGTAGCAAGCAAAAAGTCCAAGCCACCGCCGCGCGGGGTACGCGTGGTGATTGATGTCCGCCCGATGCAGGAGCCGTCACGCGGGCCACTCACCGCCCACTATCTCGACCATCTGCTGCGCGCGTTTGCCGCCGAGCCACTCCCCGACGAGTCGTTCGTAGTCGTCTCGCGCGCGATGGTGGACCTGGAGGACGCGACCGAGGGCCTCGAAAATTATGGCCTGCCGGTCGCGGCGCGTCGCCGCCTGCCGCCGACCGCGCGCCTCTTTCGGTCCGCCGGACTGACGCTCGACTCGTTCTTGTTGCGCGGGGCGGAGATCGGCACTGCCGACGACGCGGGCAGCGTCTTCCACACGGCCGGCGGCGCAGTACCAATCGGATCGCATCTGCCAGTGGTCGCCACGTTGCTCGACCTGGCTCCTTGGGAGCTGCCCAAGACGTACGCGAGGAGCGCCGCCGCGCGCTTCGGGCATCGTCTTCGGGCGCGTGTCCTCCACGACGCGACGCGGGTCATCGTCTGTTCGCGTGCCACCGCGGAGAGCGCGCGGCGGCGCCTGCACCTGCCGCCCGAACGCATCGCGGTCGTGCCGCTCGCCGTCGACGAGAGGTTTCGCGCCGCCGGGCACGATGTCGAGCTGATCCGCGACATTCGTGAGAAGTTCGATCTGCCGCCCCGCTTCATGGCCTACGCCGGCCGTTTCGACGCGCGCAAGGATCTGCGCACACTGTTCGAGGCAATGTCCACGATTCGTGATCGGGGCGTGGAGCATCAGCGTAGCTCCGCTCGACGGACGCGCGGTGAAAACAAGGGTGGCGGACCGTTGCCTGTCCTGATCCATGTCCTGCACGATGGCGATGACGCCGACGAGCGTGGCCTGGTCGAGGCCGCAATTGAGCGTGCCGGCGCGACCGGAATGGTGACGCTGGTTGAGACCGATCACCCGGAAGAACGTGCCGCAATCATTGCCGCCAGCGAGGCCTTCGTGTACCCGTGCCTGTCCGAGGCGACCGGGCTGTCCGTGCTCGAAGCGCTCAGCGTCGGCGTGCCGGTCATAAGCTCGCGCGCCGGAGCCCTGCCCGAGTCGGTCGGGAGTGCCGGCATCGTCGTCGAACCACGCGACTCGAGCCGCCTTGCGGCGGCGATCGAGGCGCTCTGGTCGGGCGGTTCGCTGGCCGAGCAGCTTCGTCGACAGGCGCACCGAAGGGCCGAATTGGACACCCGCACGTGGTCGGACGTGGCGCGCGAAACGCGCGAGGTTTATGCGGCCGCAGCGGACGCCGCGCGGTCGGCAACTTAGAGGCGGTGCTCAGCGGACGCACAACTTGCTCCCAGACAGCGCGAATAGCCTTCTCGCGCTACGCTGGTTAGCCCCGTTTCGCCCTCGCTGGCGTGAGCGGTCGCCCGCGCCACCGCGCAGCGGTAGGAGAGATTGACATGGCTTACGACCCCGAAAACGAGAACAAGAACGACCGGCCCGAGGACCACACCGACCCGCCGTGGCCGGAGCCGGCTTCTTCGGATTCGTCATACCTGAACGGCGAGTCGGCGGCGGCGGATGCGCCGGCTGCGTACGCGCCCGAAAGGACCGACGACGCGGCTCCAATGACCGCGGATGCGGGTGACGACTCGGACGCCCCGATCGAGCTAGCCGATGAGCTCGGCGACGCCAGCACGCCCGCCGACGTTGGCGAGCCCGGCATGGCCGGCGACGTGCGCGCCGAAACGGTGAACATCAGCCAGGGCGGCGCCAACTCGGTCGAGGCCGAGAACGTGTCGATCACGCAGGGCGGTGCGGCCCAGGTGCGCGCCGCGCAGCTGTCGGTCAGCGAGGGTGGCGTTGCGCTAGCACGGACTGACAACCTCACCATCGGTGAGAGCGGCTCCGCCTTCGCGGTCGTGGCCGACTCGGCCACCGTCGAGGAGGGCGGCAACGTCTTCTTGCTCATTGCCCGATCGGTCGGCGGCGACGTCCGGCCCATGCTCGACTGGCGCGCAGCGCTCGCATTCGGTGCCGGCCTCGCGCTGGTGGCCAGGATCCTCCGCCGCCGATGACACTTCGTCTCCGACGGCCCAAAGGGGGCATCCGAACCAGCCTCGGCAAGATGGTCGAGGGTGAGGAGCGGCAGAGCGCCGTCCTGACGTGGGCGTTCATCGCGACCATCGTCACCGTCGTCGTCATCCTCATCGGCGCCATCGCCGTGTCCTGGTACAACGACAACCTGCGCCCGCTGGCGCGCGTTGGATCGGTCGAGGTCCGCCCCCAGCAGCTGCGCGACGCGCTGTCCTTGGGTGCCTGGCGGATTGGCCGCGAAGAGGGCCGCGTCACGCAGGCCCAGATCAGCGGCGAGATCAGCGCAGAGACGGCCGCGGCACGAATGAGCGAGCTCGACCAGCGCCGCCAGGCGCTTGCCTCGAGCGGCCTCAACGACCTCGTCGACGGTATCTACCAATCGCAGTTGGCGACCGAAGAAGGGATCCCCGTAACCGACGCCGACGTTGAGCAGTCCCTGACTGACGAAGTGGCCGGTGTCGAGCAGCGCCACGCGCACGTCATCGCCGTCGAGGCGGAGGCGGCCGATGAAGAGGTTGGCCCGACTTCGGCTGAGCGCCGCAACGCGCTGCTGAAGGCCGAGGAGGCGCTCGCCGAATTGGAAGGCGGAGCCGAATTCGCCGACGTTGCCCGCGAATACAGCACCGATCCGAGCGCCCCGAACGGTGGCGACCTCGGTCTGCACAGCGTCATGGCCATCAGCGACTCGGAGCTCGCCCGGGCACTGTGGGATCTGGAGGAGGGTGGCACGACCGAGATCGTGCGCGGCGATGACGGCATCTATCGCATCGGCCGGGTGACCGAGATCGTCGAGGCCGGCGAGGAGCCGGGCCTGCGCGAGGATCTCTTCGAGACCGTGCCCGAGGCCGCCGTGCGCGAGCTCCTGCGCTACGAAGTTGGCGCCGATGGAATTCGCGACAAGGTCGTGAACGAAGCACTCGCCGCCACCCCCGAGCAGGCACGCATCGCCGTGATCTTCGTCGAGGGTCTGCCGTCCGACGATGGCGAGGACCAGGAAGGCGAGATCGACTACAGCGAGATCGTCTTCGCGCCCAATGACGACCTAGTCGAAGCGCCTGACCTGGACGAGAACGATCCCGCCTGGGCGGCAGCGGAAACCGAAGCACAGAACACGTTCAACGAATTGGCTGCCGTCACTGACGACGAGATCCTCAACACCCTCTTCGCCCAGTATGCGACGGACCTCAGCGACGCTCCGTCGGCGGAGGACGGCGGCCGAGCAGGCTTCATCACGCGCAGCCTCATTCCCACCGCGGTTGGTGACGCGCTGTTCGATGCGGAGCACGCCGAGAACGACCTGATCGGGCCGATAAAGGGCGACGCCGGTTGGTACGTACTGCTCTTCCACGAGCGGCGCGAATCAGTCGAACAACGCGTCCAGGCTGTAACTGACGCGCTCGCCGCGCCGGGTGCCGACTTCAACGAAGTCGCGCGCGAGCTGTCCGACGGCCCCGAGGCGGCCGATGGTGGCGAGGTCGGCTGGCTGACTCGCGACCAGCTGTCCGAGGATCTGGCCGACGACGTCTTCTCGCTCGAGGTCGGCGAGGTCAGCGAGCCGCTCGAGCTCGGCGAGGGTCAGTACTTCGTCAAGCTCGAGGAGAAGGCCACCAGGCCGCTCGACCCGGACCAGATTCCAACCGTCCGCGCTACTGCCTTCGACACCTGGTACACACCCAAGAAGGAAGCTGCGATCACCGGCGGCATCATTGTTCTGGCCGAGGCTCCGCCAGCCGACGAGGAAGAGCTCGAGCCGGGCACGGACCAGCTGTAACGCACCGACGGCGCCGTTGGTGCGTGTAGCCTCATCCGAATGGAACGGGTCCTGGACGAGCTGTCGGAGCGCTTCGGCGTGAGCGCCGCGGACGGCGTTCAACTGCTCACCCCCACGGCCGTTGTGCGTCGTCCATTCGACCCGGGCATGGCCGTAGTGCTGCTCCCGGAAATGGCGTCCGCCTCAGCCGTTGACGGCACCGGCGACGCAAGCGGCTTCGAGCCCTCGGCACTGCCCGGGCGCCACGCCCATGGGGGCGATGCCGTCCACATGCTCCGTGCGCTATATCCCGCCGGCCATCCGGTCCACGGCCTCGGCGGCGCCCAGGACACCACGATCGAGGAGATGACGCCGGGTTCACTCGCGACCGGCGCGCGCTACTTGCCCGCATTGAAGCCGCTGGCCAACACCGCCAGCCCGTACGGCCTGCCCTGGCTGGTGGCGCGCCTGCGCGCGCCCGACGGCTGTCCCTGGGATCGTGAGCAGGACCACCGCTCGCTGCGCAAGTTCCTGCTCGAGGAGTCATACGAGGTCTACGACGCGCTCGACGCCGGCTCGACGCCCGAGCTGGCCGAGGAGCTCGGTGACCTGTTGCTGCAGATCGTGCTGCATGCCCAGTACGCGGCGGAGGCAGGTGTGTTCGATATGACCGACGTGCACCGGTCGGTGATGACCAAGATCGTCCACCGCCATCCGCACGTCTTCGGCGACGTGGTCGCCGACTCGTCGTCCGACGTGCTCCGCAACTGGGAGCAGATCAAGGCCGGCGAACGTGCATCGCGCTCGGCGGACGGCGCCGAGTCGGCTGCCGGCGATCCAGCCATGCCGGCGGCCTTCGCCGGTCTCTCACGTTCCTTGCCTGCGCTTGCTTACGCGCAGGAGATGCAGGAGCGCGCTGCCTCGCTCGGCTACGACTGGCCGTCGGTCGAGGGCGTGCTCGAGAAGGTCACCGAGGAGGCGCGCGAGATCGCCGAGGCCGAAGACGACCGCGCCCGAACCGAGGAACTGGGCGACCTCTTGCTCGTTATGGTCAACCTGTCGCGTCGGCTGGGGATCGATGCCGAGGCCGCGCTGCGCGCGGCCAGTGCCAAGTTCGCAGCTCGCTTCGCCCAGGTCGAGCGGATCGCCGGTGAGCGCGAAGTGCAGCTACGAAATCTCACGATTGATGAGCTCGATGAGCTCTGGGAGGAGGCAAAGGTGGTTGCTCGGTGAGCATCGCCGGTGGTCGGTTCCGGGCCGATGGACGCAGCCCGGCCCAGCTGCGCAAGGTCACCTTTGCGCTCGACGCTCAGAAATGGGCGGAAGGATCGTGCACGATCGAGATGGGTGACACGCGCGTGCTGTGCGCGGCGAGCATCGAGGATCGTGTCCCGCCGCACCTGCGCGGCAAGGGTCTCGGCTGGGTCACGGCCGAATACAACATGCTCCCGCGAGCGACGTCGGAGCGGACCCAGCGCGAGGTTGTCAAGGGCCGCCAGGGTGGGCGGACGATGGAGATCCAGCGCCTGATCGGCCGTGCCCTGCGTGGCGTGGTCGACACGTCCAAGATCGGTGACCGGACGATCACGATCGACTGCGACGTGCTCCAGGCCGACGGTGGGACACGAACGGCGTCGATCACCGGTGGCTACGTCGCGCTGGCGCTGGCGTTGCGCAAGATCGGTGCCGAAACCGCGCTCGAGGGTCAGATCGCGGCCGTCAGTGTTGGCATCGTCGACGGCGTGCCACTGCTCGACCTCGACTATTCGGAGGACTCGCACGCCGAGGTTGACTTCAACATCGTCGGCACGGACAAGCAGGCGTATGTCGAGGTCCAGGGCACGGCCGAGGGCAAGCCCTTCGATCGGGCCTCGATGGATCAGCTGCTCGAGCTCGGCGACGCCGGCCTGCAGCAGCTCTTCCGCTACCAGCGGATCGTCCTCGGCAGGGAGTGAGCCGCAAAGGAGCCGACAGCTGGCCGCCAAAGGCGGGACGCTGGCGGCGACTGCGCAGCAGCAGCCGAAGGCCGGCTGCGGAGGCTGATTGATGCCGGGAGCCGACCGTCGGCGCCTCCTGATCGCGACCGGCTCGCGCCATAAGTTCGACGAGTTGCGCGAGCTGCTCGACCTTCCGGCGACCGAGTTGGTATCGCTTTCCGATGCGGGGTTGACCGACTCGGCGGTCGAGAACGGCCAGACATTCGAGGCAAACGCCCGAATCAAGGCGCTTCACTACTCGGCGTTGTCGGGTATGCCCACGCTGGCCGACGATTCGGGCCTCGAAGTCGATGCGTTGGGAGGACGACCGGGCGTTTACACCAGACGCTACGCCGGCCCCGACGCGACCGACCAGCAGAACAACGCCAAGCTGCTGGACGAGCTCGATGGCTTCTACGGTCCGGAGGAACGCACCGCGCGCTATCGATGCGTGCTGCTCCTCGTCGACGGGGAGGGTGCCGAAGAGATCACTACGGGCACGCTCGAGGGACGCATCGCCGCCTCCTCGCGAGGCAGGGGCGGCTTTGGCTACGACCCGATCTTCGAGCCGCTCACCGAGCCGGCACGGTGGCCGCACCGTCGGCGAGATGAGCGCGTCAGAGAAGAATGCGATCTCGCACCGCGCCAACGCCGCGCGCGCCATGCGTGAACGCCTGCTCGCGCGCGGCTTCTGACCGTATTGCGGGCCAGACGGTCGCCGCGCGATGAAGGTTTCTGCTTCTCTTGAGGCTGGTTCTACTTCTCTTGAAGCTTCAGATCGTGGCCGTTCTCGCGCCGGTACGGCACGTTGACCACGACCGTGTGCGGACGCCCGAGCAGCGCGCGTCGCAGCCGGTTGGCTGACTGGTTGTAGAGGATGCGCTCCCACCAGTGGCGAGCGACGAACTCGGGGATGACCACGAACGTGATCGGCGCGTCACGTTCCGGTGGCCAGGACTGGTCGAGCACGTCGAGGTAGGCGAGCATTGGGTTGACCAGGGCGCGATAGGGCGACTCGACGATGACCAGCGGAACTTCGGGCAGCTGCTGTTCCCAGCGCTGGCGGACGCGCGACGCCTCGGCTGAGTCATCGCTGACGAGCACGGCCAGAACATCCTCGGCAATCGAGCGCCCAACGTTGACCGCCTGGACAACTGCCCTGTTGATGCCCGGCACGGGCACGATCACGCGCTCGTCGCGCCGCGGACCTGGGAGCCGTCCCGATTCAGGAACCTCCAGCTGCTCTGCCGTTGAGCTGTACTGGCGCTTGATGAACAGCATCATCGCGATGAGCAGCGGGATGAGGATCGCCACCACCCAGGCGCCGTAGATGAACTTCGTGGCGGCGACCTCGATCGCCACCACTCCCGTGGTCAAGGCCCCGATACCGTTTATCAGCGAGCGGTGCCGCCAACCTGGCTCTTCGTCGCGGAGCCGGAACCAGTGTCTGACCATGCCCGACTGGCTGAGCGTGAAGGCCAGGAAGACGCCCACCGTGTAGAGCGGGATGAGGGCAGTTACCGAGCCACCAAAGGCGACGAGCAGCACCGCCGCGACGAGCGCGAGCAGGATGATGCCGCCGTTGAATGCGAGCCGTTCGCCGCGAAACTGGAGCACGCGTGGCAGGTAGCCGTCGCGTGCCAGGATGCTCGACAGTCGGGGAAAGTCGGCGAACGCCGTGTTGGCGGCCAGCACGAGCAGCAGTGCCGTCGCGAATTGGACGAGGTAGTGGTACGGCGATCCCGCGCCGACGAGGGTCGCCGTCAGCTGGCTGAGCACGGTCTGTTCTTCGCTCGGATCGGGCAGGATGCCGAGCTGCGCCGAAAGGAAGCTGACGCCGACGAAGATGATCCCGAAGAACGCCGCCATCAGCACCAGCACGACCTGGGCGTTGCGTGCCTCGGGAGGTTTGAAAGCAGGCACGCCATTTGACACCGCCTCGGTCCCGGTTAAGGCCACGGACCCGGAGGCAAAGGCACGCAGGATGAGCAGCCAGCCGAGGGTCTCGACCGTCTGCTCCGACCATTCCGGAGGCGCCGAGTACACCGGCATCGTGCCGGTCACGAAGCGTGCCAACCCGATCCCGATCAGGCCAAAGATCGCGATGAGGTAGACGTAGGTCGGCAAGCTGAAGATCAGCCCGCTCTCGCGGATACCGCGCAGGTTGACGATCGCCAGGACGGCGACCAGGGCGACCGAGATCGTGACGCGGTATTCGAATAGCTCAGGCAGGATCGAAGTCAACGCCGCGACTCCGGCCGCGATCGAGACGGCGACGGTCAGGATGTAGTCGGTCAGCAGCGCGCCGGCTGCGGTCAGCCCGGGCAACCGGCCCAGGTTCTCGCTGGCCACGATGTACGAGCCGCCGCCACTAGGGTATGCCGCGATCGTCTGGCGATAGCTGATGACCACGATCGTCAACACGACAACCACGGCGAGCGTGATGGGCACGGTGAGCACGAGCGCACCTGCACCCGCGAGGAGCAGCACGCGCATGATCTCTTCGGTCGCGTAGGCCGACGAAGAGATGTTGTCCGACGCGAGGACCGGCAGGCCTGTGCCAACGCCCATGCGTTCGGAAAGCTCTTCCTCGTTTGAAAGCGGCCGTCCGAACAGCACCGACCGACCCCTGGCCAGCGCGCGGCCAACTGACGTTCTGGGCATCGATGCGGCGCGCCTCGCAACGAACGTGCGCTCACCCGTGTAGCGGAAGTACTCGGCGTGCGGCCGCTCGACCCTGACGCGCTCGTCGCCAGGTTTCCGGCCGACCAGCCGCTGGCGGCCGCCGTTCTGTTCCGTATCGGTCATTCGTGCGTCGGCTCGACCATCAGGTCGGCCGTGTCGTGCTCCAGACGCAGAAGATTGAGGCGGACGCCCGATTCGATCGCCAGCCGGCGAGCCGGGTCGACAACCAGGTCGGCGTGATGAATGCCGGCAACGACGACGCGCGGCGCAGCGCCCATGGCGACCATCGCGATCGCTTCGCGCACCAGCTGCAGCTCACGTTCGCCGTCCCGATTGGAGATCGCGTGACTCATGAGTCAAGCGTGCTCCGGCGGGCCAAGAGGAAACCGGGATGCGAAGGCTTGCGCGACCTAAAGTGTGTCTAATGAATGGGCGATTTGATACCCGACACCGGGCTCGGTGACGATCAGCCCGCTCAGCGATCCGCTCGAGTCGGCCGCTGCCAGCTTGCGTCGGAGCTGACTGACATGGACGTATACATAGCTGTCTTCGCCGCGATACGCCTCGCCCCAAACGGCGCGGAGGAGCTTGCCCTTGGTAACCACTCGGCCGCTGTGGGCGAGCAGGACACGCAGAATTTCGAACTCGCGTGGCGACAGATCGATCCGCTTGTCATTCACCTTGACCTCGTGGATCGACGCATCCAGGACCAGCGGCCCGATCACCATCCTGCCCTGCGCGTCGGCGCCGGGACCCGCCGCGCGCCTGAGCGCGACCCGGATGCGGGCGTTCAGCTCATCAACGCCGAATGGCTTCGTCACATAGTCGTCCGCACCCCGCTCCAGCGCCTCGACTTTCTCACGTTCGTCGAAACGACCGGACAGGATCACGATGGGTGTTGTCGCATCCTTGCGCATCATGCGGATGATCTGGATACCGTCGATGTCCGGCAGACCCAGATCGAGCAGCACCACATCCGGACGCCGTGCCTCCCACCGCTGCATTGCGGACGTGCCGTCAGCCGCCTGGTCGACGCGGTAGCCCCTCGCCGTCAGTTCACGCACCAGTGCCGCGCGGGTTTCGCCGTCGTCCTCGACGACGAGCACCAACGCACCTGTTGGCCGCGCGGAGTCGGTCATGTTGTCGACGCAATGAGCTCGGCAGGCACGGATGCCGCGGGAAGCGCGATGTCGATGGCCAGTCCGCCGAGGTCGCTATGGCGTGCCCCAACTCGGCCGCCCATGGCCTCGACCAGCCCCAGGACGACGGCCAGTCCGATGCCCGTGCCACCCCGTGACGCAGGTCGTGATTCCGAGACCCGGTAGAACTTCTCGAACAGGTGCGGCAGATCTGAGTCGGGAACTCCGTCGCCTCCGTCCTCGACGGTAAGCGTGACCAGGTCGTCGGCTGTCGGCCTGGCGCTGACTCGCACCGGCGTGCCCCCGGGCGCGTGACGGACGGCGTTGTCGATCAAATTGGAGAAGACAGCGTCCAGAAAGATCGGATCTACCCGCACGTGGAGCGCCGGCAGGCTCACATCGAGCGGCCGGCCGTCGAGCGACGGCTTCAGGCGCTCGAGCGAACCGATCAGCAGGTCGTCGAGCTCGAACACATCGGTCTGCGCGCGGAGGACGCCGGCCTCGATCCGGCTCAGGTCGAGCAGGTTGGTGACGAGCCGGTTGAGGTACTCCACCTCGCGTTCGATGGCCTGGGCGCTTTCGGATCTGGCCTGCTCGTCATCGGAACGTCGCAGAGTGGCAGTCGCGGTAAGGATCGTCGCCAGCGGCGTGCGCAGGTCGTGCGACACGGACTGCAATAGCGCGGATTTGAGGGCATCGCTCTCGCGCGCCACCTCGGCGGCGCGCGACTCGGCCACCAACCGATCGTGGACGATGACCTGACCGAGTTGATCCGCAGCCGCAGCGAGAAGGCGCGTCTGAGCCATCGATGGTGGGCCAACGTCACGCCATCTCGTTGCCCAGATTGAACCGACTCGATCGCCGCCGGTGTCGATCAGCACCCGGTAGATGTCGGTCTCCGGTCGCGCGACCGAGCGCGTCGACGGCTGATGGATACGCGCCCACTGCGCCGGTTCGTCGCCAGGCATTCGCCTTAGTTGATTGACCAGCCCGCGCGTGGCAGGCTCGCGCGCCTCGCTATCACCGGCAGAACTGGCGATCACTCGTTCGCTGGCGTCGTTTGCTCCGAGCCCGATCAACACCTCGGACATGCCGGTCTCGACTGTCAGGTCGGCCGCGATGCCGCCCAGCACCGCCTCGGTCGAATTGCGCGTTGCGAGGGCGCGGCTCACTCTGAACAGCGCTCGAGCCTCACGTTCGCGCGCGCTCGCTGTTTCGGCTCGCGCGCGCTGCATCGCCACGAGCTGTCCAACGACAACGCCAACAAACAGCAGCAGGATCACGCTGAGCCACACGCCGGGCTCGTCCATTGCCAGCGTGTAGCGCGGCTCTGTGAATAGGAAGTTGTACAAAAGGAATGACGCGATGGCAGCCGCGATCGCCCCGCTCGTGCCGGCCACGAGCGCCGTGGCAACCACAGCGACGAGATAGACGGCCGACGGATTGGGCACGCCGAGCGTGTCCTGGAGCAACGCGACGGCAAGGGTTGCAGCGGCAAGGCTGCCGATCGCGACGGCGATCGGCAGGGTCGCGGCCCGAAGGCGAGGTGTCACTTCGAACAGCTACTTGGCTCTGACGAGCTCCACGGCGCGGGCGATGGTTTCGATTGCGCCCAACGAGGGCGGCTCGAGGCGGCACATGACCTCGTCGACTCCCTCGGCACGCCAGGTGTCGAGCGCCTCGGCGATCGCATGCTCCGTCCCACTCACCGATTCGGGACCGTTCTCGCCGGTAGTTGCCGGGTCGGCCACAGCGATGCCGACGGTCACCTCGATCTCACTAGGGTCGCGGCCGGCTTTCTGGCACGCGGCAACGAGCAGGGCACGCTCCGCCCGAAACTCCTCGGTCGGCAGGCCGTACCAGACGCTGTTCCAGCGGTCGGCCCAACGCGCGGTGAGCGCCATCATCCGTGGCTGCGAGCAGCCGATCATGATCGGCGGGCCCTCGGGCCGCGGTCCGCGCGGGCGCAGCTCGGCCGTTCCCTTCGCCCACTGCCCTTCGTAGTCGACGCGACCTTCGCGCAAGCAGCGGCACGATCACCTCGAGCTGATCGGCGAAGAGGCTGACCTTGTTGTCGAACTGGAAGTCGAACGCGCGAAACTCGTCCTCGCTCCAGCCGGCACCGAGTCCAAGAACGAACCGCCCGCCACTTATCTCGTCGAGCGTGTTCGCCGCCCAGGCCATCATTCCCGCATGGCGAAACGGGCCGCACAGCACGAGCGGGCCGAGCTCGACCCGCGTCGTCGCTTCGGCCAGCGCGCCCAGGATCGACATCGATTCCCAGGCGCCGCGCGCCTCGCCGTTCGGGTTGAGGAAGAAGAGGTGGTCGGCGACCCAGATCGAGTCGAAGCCCGAATTGTCGGTCAGCTTGGCGAGCTCGCGCATGGCGGCATATGGGTGGGCGCGTCGCTCCGGACACACGCTCGCCAATCGGGATGCAGATGCCGACGCGCATGGCTCCAGCGTAGCCCACATCAAGTTGCCAGCCCGTTTTCTCAGCGGGGCGTAGCGCGCTCGACCTCCAGCCGAAGGGAACGATCCAGAATTGTTGCGAGCCGTGCGACTTCGCCCTCCAGCGCATCGCTCGACGGCGACTCCGCGCCTTCGAACCGCTTCACGGTCACCCGGTCGTCCGAAGCGGACCAGGTCCCGCCAACTCGACCGCGGATCAGGAGGATGTTGGCTCCGGCGCTGATCACCGATCGCCACGCCGCTGGAACGATGTTGGTGTCGCTCGTGCCGGGACCCAGCACCCACTGGTCGTATCCGGGCAAGAGACGCACTGCGGATCCTTCACCGGTCGCGAGTAGTTCCTCGACGACGTCCGCGAGGCAGAGCGCAGGTTGGCCATCGACCTCGATTTGCGTCAACCGGTCGCCCAGTTGTTCGACCCACGCGTCGATCCGTTTGCCTCCGGCGCCGAGGCCGCTGCCGATCCAATATCGCAGGTGCTCTCGGGTCGCAGGCCCGTACGCGCGGAAGTACGCCTCGATCGCGCGCGGCCCGGCGTCGTCGGCGTCGGGCACGCCCTTCCAGTACACGTTGCTGTCGAGTCGCTGAAAAGTGGCGCGGCCTCTGCCCGGGCCAAAGCTCATCTCGCCCTGCCACGTCAGCGGCTTAAGCAAGGTGAAGTTGCGTTCGCGAAAGGCACCTGCGAGCCGGCGAAATTTCGGCTGCGTCGTGATCGCACCACCCAACTCGTCGTATGTCAGCGGCCCATTGGCGAGCGCCTGTCTGACGGCCTCACGCAATTTTGGCCAATCAGATGGCTCGAGACCGTAGTAGCTGCGCCAGCTGGGCAGCTCCCACATTCGACTCATCGCGCGCAGTGCGAGATAGTCGGCTCCCTCGTGCGGCGTGAGATAGTGAGTCGCGCCGCGAAAGGCGAAGGTCTTGATGATTGTTCCGTCTGCCAGCGCCCGGTCGACGTCACCAGGCTGGGAGTGCTCTCGCCTGATGAGGACCGCCAGCTCGGCGGCGTCCGCAGGATCAGCCTTGATCGCCCCGAGGCGACCGACGACACCGGCGACGTCTTGTGTGCCGACAGGATCGAGCAGCTGTTGGCGAAGCCGCCACGCCAGCGCTTGGGGCCACGTAACGGATGGGTGATGTGGGGTCGACATCGACTCGACGATACACAAACCGGATCGTCCATCCGATGGCGGCCGCAATTGTCAGTAACCTACGGGTATCGGGGCGTAGCGCAGTGGTAGCGCACATGCTTTGGGAGCATGAGGCCGCGGGTTCGAGTCCCGCCGCCCCGACCACCTACATCTCGGGCGGGAACCACCACAGCGCAGCGACATTCGGGTCGAGCATCCAGCTGCCTTCATCGCCGACTGACACAAGCGCGCTGGGAGGAAGATCGATGTCCTCCACGAGATCGTTGGTGTCGTTGCTGACGATGCGAATGGTCATCGATCCGGGAACGGGCTCGAACACAAACCACGAGTGATCGCCGACCACTCCCACCAGCCCGCCGCCTCCGTCGAGTGGCACCCGCGAATCGCTCATCTCAGCGGCCGTGACATCGAGGCGCGCCATCTCGGTCCAAATGCCCGGCTCGAAGCACCACGTCCAGGCGGCGTCCGGAAAACGGCCGCCGATGTAGCAACCCTGAGCGCCGTTGAGCGCGATCGTCGACTCGATATCGCCAGTGATGGGGTCGATGCGCCGGATGTTCAGAGCCACCCGGGCACGTCCTCGGCCGAACCAGAGGCTGCCCTCGCCGTACGCCGGGAAGGAGCCTTCATCGATACGCATGCCCATCGTGTTCGTATCCGGATCGATGAGCCCGACGCCTTCGGGGATCGTGTGACCACTGCCGGCCCAGATGCCGTGCTCGGTCTCGATCATGCTGACGGCCTTGCCCTTGGGGCTCTCCACGGTGGCGAGCAGCTCGCCCGTGTCGCGGGACACGTGCAGGAATTTGCCGCCATCGTGGTCGGTGACCCAAACGCTCTCGTCGTTGAAAAGAATGGCGTTGATCTGCGGGACAACAGGGAGCGGTATGCGCTCGACGGTGATCGTGTCTCCGACACTGACGATGGCCAGCTCGTCGGCCGTCTCGATGCCAACCTCGGTTCCGTGGCGCCACAGTGCGATTGCTGAGCGCAGAACCTCCTCCGGCACTCCCTCCACGATCTTGCCGCCATCGAGCGGCAGCGGCGAAGCTGGCGCCAGGGTCGCTTGAGGTCGCAGTGCGTGGCTGCCTGCGTTGGCGCGGCCGTGACTCGGCGGCACGCAGTCGGTGAGTCAGTGTGATGGCGAGTCCACCGGCCGCCGCCGCATGCCGCCAGCAGGACAACGGCCAGCAACGGAAAACGGGTTCGCTTGCTCAACGGGTGACTCCTCATGGTGTGTGGGGATCGAACAGTTCGGCCGACGCGAAGGCATACGGAGGCGATCCCATCCGGGTTACGCCCGCCCGTTGTCAGGACTCTTCCGTCGAGTAGCACTGTCGACGCGCTCCAAGCGCGGGGCTCGACCACGTCGGCCGTTTGCAGCCATGTGTCGGACTCCGGCACGTAGATGTTTCCGAAGCCGCCAGAGCCGACTACGAGCACCGTCCCGTCGCTGAGTAGGACGGAGTCGTGCCCGGCGAAGGGCGCGGTCATGCTGCCTGTTGACGCCCATTCGCCGGTCGCGGGATCGAAAGTCATGGCTGTATCGAGGAGTCGAACCTCGCCGAACCCCTGGCCACCCGGGACGAGGACACGACCGTCCGCCAGTCGCGTGGTGCTGCCGTTGTACATCGGGTAGGGCATGGGCTCGGTCTTTGTCCACTGGTCCGTGACCGGGTCGTATATGTCAGCGATCGAGTCGCGAAGGCCCATGCTGCCGCTGAACATGACGCGGCCATCCGCGAGTGGGGTGGCGACTCGCATCCAGTCGATGGCCGGAGCATCCTCGAGCGCCGTCCAGACTTCCGACTCGGGATCGAAGATCTCGACAGCCGTCGAGAGCCCGGTGTCATTCGAGCCACCAGCTACGAGGACGCGTCCGTCGCCGAGCAGCACCGCACTTTGCTCGCCGCCCGGCTCGGAGAGCGGCCCGGTCTCGGTCCATTCATCCGTCGCGGGATCGTAGATCTCTGCGGTGGCTGTCAGCTCCCGACCGGCGGGCGTGCCGCCAGGTGATCCGCCGGCCACCAGCACGCGCCCGTCGCTCAAAAGCGTGGCGGTATGAAGGACGCGTGGCGAGACCATGGCGCTTGCGTCGGTCCAGGCGCCCGTCAGCGGGTCGTAGATCTCAGCCGAGTCGAGGAACTCGTTCGCATCCCCATAGCCCCCTGCCACGAGCACACGTCCGTCATTGAGCAGCGTCGACGTGTGAAAGACGCGTGGCGCCGACATGCTCCCGGTCGGCAGCCACTCGCCGAGAGGTCCGACCGGAGCAGAAGGGCTTGGCGCGAAAGAAGACCGAGCAGACGGAGTGGGCAGGACCGGTGGCGGCGTGGCTCCCAGCTCGGACCGGGGGCCGGAGAGGACGGCCAGCGAGAGCACTGCGACGACGATCGCCGCCGTTACGGCGCCGCCGAAGGCCAGGACGCGGAGCGAGAGAAGAGCGCGAAGTCGATCGGCGACGGTTTCCGGCCGTGCGCTCGAGGGCTCGAGAACGACCTCGACAAGGAGGTCGCGCAAGCGGTCCGACGCCGTCTCGGTGTCGGCGACCTCCGCGCGGTACCAGCCGCGAATTCGCTGTTCGAGCTGTGATTTGGTCATCGCAGTGCATCCCTGTTTTCGGCGGTGTCAATCACCGCGTGCAGTCGCTTGAGGGCGTAGTGAAGGCGGGAGTGGACAGTGCCGGCGGGAATACCCAGGGCGCTGGCGATCTCATCGACTGACAGGTCGCGGTAGTAGCGCAGCGCAATGACGACGCGGTGCTCGGCGGAAAGCGAGGCGATCGCTGGGCCAAGGAGGTCACGATCATGCGCTCCGGCGAATGCGTCGCCGCTGGTCACCGCCACCTCGGCGGAGATGTCTCGCGTCTGGGTGCGCGTCGAGCGGCGCAGCCGATTGCGGCAGGTGTTGATCAGGATGCGGTCGAACCAGTGCTCGAACAACAATGGATCGCGGAGCGTCGGCCACTTCTGCCACGCCTGGACGATCGCATCGTGGGTCGCGTCTTCGGCCTCTGCCGGATTTCGCATGATCGCCCGCGCGAGTCGGTAACGCGGCGTCGAGGTGACGATCGGCAAGGCGTACGAACGCCTGGCTGCGGTTGGCCGATTTCGGCCTCCACGGGTTCCACCTCTCCGACGCGAGCGACTTCGATTGTGTATGCCACGATGACATGACAATCTGTGGACGGAAAACCTTCACCCTTGAGCGAAAATCGTCGGCATCGCTCTCTAGAGCGGGAGGTCGCGGGTTCGAGTCCCGCCGCCCCGACCATTCCTCTGCCGCCGCTGATCGAGCCCACTTCCAGCTGGTGCGGCGGGAACCACCACATTCGCAATGCTGTCGAAGCGCGCCGGCGAACCATGGCTTGCGCCGTCGCTATTCAGTGCTACTATGTACCGGTAGCCAGTAACGCTGAGTAGTCAAGAGGGTGTTCGTGGGCAAGTTGATGACGGAGATGCTCAAGGGGACGCTGGAGGGCATCGTGGTGGCAATCCTGGCCGGCCGATCCGCGTACGGCTATGAGATCACGGCGGGGCTCCGGGCGAAGGGGTTCTCGGATATCGCGGAGGGAACTGTCTACGCGCTGCTCATCCGGATCGAGCAGCGCGGCCTCGTTGACGTGGAGAAGATCCCGTCCGAAAAGGGTCCGCCGCGCAAGGTGTATTCGCTCAACGCTCGGGGGCAGGAGTACCTCGAGGAGTTCTGGAGAACGTGGGGCTTCCTCGCTGAACGGATCGAACAGCTCCATGAAGGAGGCAGATGACGTGGTCATCTCGAGGCTGATCGGCGGCAAGCGACGCTGGCGCCGGTACAAGGCGCGCGTTAAGGCGCTCCCCGAGCCGCATCGCTCGGCAGTCGATGCGATCGAGCGCTACCTCATGTCCTTCGGTCGAGGAGACGGCACCGGATGGGCGGAGCAGCTCGAGGACCTCGCTGACCTGTTCGAGCAGGCCGCGGCGGACGGGACACCGGTCCGCGAGATCGTGGGGGAGGACCCGGAGGCGTTCGTCGAATTGTTCGTCCAGAACTACCCGGAGGGACAGTGGGTCGTCCGCGAGCAGGAACGGTTGAGGAACACCATCGCGCGTGCCGCAGGTGAGGTCACCCTGAACGACGAGAGGGCCGGCTCATGACGATGTTCTCGAAGTTCATCTCGAAAGTCGTCGGCCCAAAGGGGCAATGGCGGGAGAACAAGGAGCGCGTGGGACAGCTTCCCCCGAGCCATCGCACCGCGCTCGATGCGCTGGAGCGGTACCTGAACTACTTGGGACCAGGCGGGGACGGGGGTGCGGTCTACGCGGACCTCATCGACCTTTTCGAGCAAAGCGCGGCGAACGGTACCCCGCTCCGCGAGGTCGTCGGAGAGGACCCGGCGGCGTTCATCGAAACATTCATTCAGAACTACCCGGATGGGGACTGGAGAGCCCCGGAGCGGGAGCGATTTATCAAGACCATCGAGCTCATCGTGCAGGGAGAGGAGAACCGATGACAACCTCGCAAGTCCACGGGCCGGCGATCCACGTGCACGGCCTGCAGAAGTCATACGACAAGCTGGAGGTGCTGCGCGGCGTGGACTTCGACATCGCGCGGGGCAGCATTTTCGCCCTGCTCGGCTCGAACGGGGCTGGCAAGACCACGGTCGTCCGAATCCTCTCCACTCTGCTCAAGGCCAACGGGGGGACTGCCATCGTCAACGGATTCGATGTCGCCACCGAGGCTGCGAACGTGCGAGAGTCGATCAGCCTCACGGGGCAGTTCGCGGCCGTCGACGAAATTCTCAGCGGGCGGGAGAACCTCGTCCTGATCGCCCGGCTGCGGCACCTGGAGGCCCCCCCGGGCACGGTAGCGGACGACCTGCTCGCGCGCTTCGAGCTGACCGACGCGGCAGCCCGGAAGGTGTCCACGTATTCGGGTGGCATGCGCCGCCGCCTCGACATCGCCATGAGCCTAATCGGTAATCCGCCGATCATCTTCCTCGACGAGCCGACGAGCGGGCTCGATCCCCAGGCGCGCATCGAGGTGTGGCAGGCCGTCAGGGAACTCGCCGAACAGGGAACGACGGTGCTGCTCACGACGCAGCATCTCGAGGAGGCCGAACAGCTCGCCGACCGGATCGCGATCCTTCACACCGGTCGGATCATCGTGAACGGCACCCTTGCTGAACTCAAGCAGCTGCTCCCGCCCGCCAAGGTCGAATACGTCGAGAAGCAGCCGACCCTCGAGGACGTCTTCTTCGCCATCGTCGGTTACGGCGGTAAGGACGGCAACGCGGGCAATGACCGGAACGTCGGCACGGACAGGTAAGGAACGAACCCATGAGTACCTACTTCTTTGGCGACACCTCCATCCTGTTGGGACGATCCCTGAAGCACGTCACGCGCAGCGTGGACACCATCATCACGACCGCGATCATGCCGGTCGCGATCATGCTGCTGTTGGTCTACGTGTTCGGCGGCGCGATCAACTCCGGGTCGGACTCGTACGTGAGCTACATGCTTCCCGGCATTCTGCTCATCACGGTTGCGTCGGGAGTTTCCTACACCGCACTCCGGCTCTTCCTGGACATGCAGAGCGGAATCTTCGAGCGCTTCCAATCCCTGCCGATCGCACGATCGGGCGTGCTGTGGGCACACGTGCTGACCTCGCTGGTGGCCATCCTCGTCTCGCTCGTGCTCGTCGTGCTCGTCGCTATCCTCATGGGCTTCCGCTCGGAGGCGGGGGTACTGGCATGGCTCTCGGTCGCCGGCATCCTGTTCCTGTTCACCATGGCGTTGACGTGGATCGCTGTGATCGCCGGTCTCTCTGCGAAGTCGGGTGAAGGCGCGGGCGCGTTCGCCTACCTGCTCATCTTCCTGCCGTTCATCAGCTCGGCATTCGTGCCTACCGATACCATGCCCGGCCCGGTGCGCGTCTTCGCCGAGAACCAGCCGGTGACGTCGATCGTCAATGCGATCCGCGATCTGCTGACGAAGCAGCCGGTCGGCACCGACATCTGGATCGCCCTCGCTTGGTGCGTTGGCGTCCTGATCGTCGCGTACATCGTCGCGACGGCCACTTACCGCCGCAGGATCGCCCAGTAGAGGTCGAGGCCGATCGAACCGTCTCCCGCTTTGTCACCGTCGACCCGATTAGCATCCGCGGATGCCAGCACCCGTCATCAACACACCCGCTCATCTCGAGCATCGCATCAAGACGCCCACCGGCCGCACCTTGGCCGTCGCGGAATGGGGCGACCCGAACGGATTGCCGCTCATTGCGATGCATGGCACGCCCGGTGGGCGTATCAACTACTGGGATGACCCCACCATCTACGAGCGCCACGGCCTGCGCAGGCTCACCTACGATCGGCCCGGCTACGGCGAATCCACCCGCCATGAGGGTCGCTCGGTCGCTGATGCGGTCGATGACGTAGCCGCCATCGCCGAGGCACTCGGGATCGATCACTTTGTTGTATCGGGTGGCTCGGGCGGCGGTCCGCACTGCCTGGCAACCGCTGCGCTGATGCCTGAACGCGTCATTCGATGCCTGGCCGAGGTCTCCATCGCACCGTATCCGTCCGAGGGACTCGATTGGCTGGCCGGCATGACTCAGGGCAACATCGACGAGTTCAGTGCGGCGATGGAAGGTGAGGAGCCGATGCGCGCGATCGCCGAACGTGAACGCAGAACAACCCTGGATCGCCTGGCTGCCGGCCGAGAGGACTTCCTGGGCGACTCCTACGAGCTGTCCGACGCGGACAAAGCACAGATGGTGAAGCACATGGCCAGAATTGCCCACCAGTTCAACAACGCCCTGGCGACCGGCGTCGACGGCTGGGTCGACGACATGCTCGCCTTCGTCCGGCCGTGGGGATTCGATGTGGCCTCGATCCGTGTCCCGACGGGGGTCAAGTACGGCCGGACTGACAACCTTGTCCCGCCGGCGCATGGCGACTGGCTCGCGGCGCACATTCCGCATGCCACGGTCGACGCCCACGACGCGGCGGGTCATGCGGGAGACGACGCAAGCGTCGAGCGCGTTTATCTCATGGATCGCCGGCGAGATAAGCGACCTGTCAGAAACGTCGTAGCCGCGTGTCGGCGGCGACCGCACCCGACCACGCGTGCCGCTTTCGAAGGTCCGCCCGCCATTGGGGTGAACGTACCGGTCGGTCGGACGGGTGGTGCGTGAGAGCATCCACTTCGTGAAGAGGGAAGGGGCGCGGCTGGCCTTGATTCGTGGCGCCCTTGGCGGGTTCGCGCTGGTGCTCGCACTGACTGCGCTCGGCTTGGCGCCGTCTGTCGCGGCCGCGAATCCGCCGAGCAGCCTCGGGCTCAAGGCGACCTATGACGTGAGGGCCACGCTCAAATGGGCCAAGAAGCGGCTGTTCGTCGTCAGCGTGGCGACCGTCAGGAACACCACTGACGACCCGGTCAGCGAGCTCGTGTTCAACTTTGCGCCGGCCCAGATCGGCCAAATGGTGATGAACCGCGTGCTCGTCGGGGCCGATCCGGCAACGTGGGTGAAGGACGACCAGAACGTGATCGTCAGCCTTCCCGCGGCGCTCGCTCCGGGCCAGCAGACGACCGTCATGATCGACTACAAGTCGACCTTCAACACCACCTCGGGCGGCAAGAAGTGGCTCTATGCCAAGCTGAACGGGATCGTCACGGCGTACCGCTGGATCCCGTGGCTGAGCCGCGTCTACGACTTCGCCACGCCGACGTTCGGCGAGCCGTTCGTCACCCAGGTCAGTGACGAGGTGCGCGTCAACATCACCGTCGACCGGCCGGGGGTTGTCATCGCCAGCACCGGCCGGCGCACCGGAGTCAACGGGCTGACCCAGACATTCGTCGCCAATCGAGTTCGCGACTTCAATTTCACCGCCAGCCCCAAGTACCAGACCCAGTCCGAGACGTGGGGCGATGTCTCGATCACTTATTACTACGTCAACCTATCGCTCGACCGGTTGCGTACGAACACGATCAACTCGCTTCAGCAGTTCACCAATCTCGTCGGTCCGTACCGCTACAACGAGCTATCAGTGGCCGAGTCACACGTCGGCTACGCGATGGAATCGCCGGGCCATATCTGGATACCGGGCAACTCACCTGCCAGCAATGTCCGCTATCTCGTAACGCACGAGATGGCCCACCAGTGGTTTTACGGCGTAGTCGGCAATGACCAGGCCAGCCAGCCGTTCGCCGACGAGGCGATGGCCGAGTTTCTGACCCGTCACCTGATCGGCCATCGCAACTCGCAATGCGCGCAGGACGTGCTCGACAAGCACGTCTACGGCTATACCAAGGCGTGCTACTACGAGACGCTCTACGTCCAGGGCGACAGCTACATCGAGGCCTATCGCCAACGGGTCGGCGACGACGTGTTCTGGGATGGAGTCAAGCGCTACTACGAGGAGTACTCGTTCCGGATCGGGGGCACCAAGAGGCTCTGGGACATCCTTGATGACGAGGCTGGCCCGACAGGCGGTGGCCACGAGACGAGGTTCCCGAGCCTCTATCCGGGCCAGGGCGGCTGACGCGGGGGAACCGACGTCGTGCGCGAAAGCGCCAATGCCGCGGCTCAGGCGCTGGGTTGGATGACCCTCAGCCGCGGTAGGCGCGGTGGCCCGCCGCCATCCTGGGTGAGTGCCTCGGCCAAAGCGCGGAAGCGCAACGCCGCATCCGGTCGCAGCGTGTACCAGATCCACGTCCCACGGCGCTCTCCCTCGATCCAGCCGGCCTCACGCAGGACGCGCAGATGGTGCGACACGGTCGGCTGACTGACCGGGTATCCGTCCGCGATGTCACACGCGCAGACGGGGCCGATGTCGGCCAGTTGGCGGACGATTCGCAACCGGATGGGGTCGGCGATGGCCTGCAGAAGTCGCGTGTCGGGATCGAGACGGACCTTGCTCATTGGGGCGATGATAGCGACTTGTATCGAGGATTCGTCTATATTGACAGTGGTCGATATAAGCATAGGATATGACCGCGATGATGACCGCAGACAAGTCCGAATCTCACGGAGGCTCCGATCTCGAATGACCAGCCCGATCCATGAAACGGTGCGTGACCATTACGCGCGCGCCGCGCTCCAGGTCCTCGATCAGCCAGCTGCGGCCGCTTGCTGTGGCGACGCGTGCTGCACGCCCGCCGACGCGTCGATCGACATTGCACTGTACGACGAGGCGCATCGCGCCGAGCTTCCCGAGGCGGCCGTGCTGGCCTCGCTCGGCTGTGGCAATCCGGTGGCCGTCGCGGAGCTGCGCGAGGGAGAGCGGGTGCTCGACCTTGGCTCGGGAGGCGGCATTGACGTGCTCCTTTCCGCTCGCCGCGTCGGCCCGAGCGGCCGCGCCTTCGGCCTCGACATGACAGACGAGATGCTCACCCTCGCGCAGCGCAATGCGGCCGAGGCCGGCGTCGACAACGTCGAGTTCCTGAAGGGTTATATCGAGGCGGTGCCGCTACCGGCGGAGTCGGTTGACGTCGTGATCAGCAACTGTGTCATCAATCTCGCCGCTGACAAGCAACGGGTATTCGCCGAGATTGCTCGAGTTCTCCGTCCGGGCGGCCGCATCGGCGTCAGCGACATCGTGGCCGATGACGCTCTCTCGGCAGAAGAGCGTGCCGAGCGAGGCTCCTACGTCGGCTGCATCGCCGGCGCGCTGTCCTTCGCCGAGTACGAGTCGGGATTGCGCGATGCCGGACTGATCGACATCTCGATCACGCCCACCCAAGAGGCGGCAACGGGCATGCACAGCGCGATCGTCAGGGCTCGCAAGCCCGACTGAACCGCGCGGCTGGGCGAACGCCCTAGCGCGGCAACACTCCGGTACCCGGCGCCTTGGCGGAGGCGACCTCCTCCGGCGCCGGGCGTGCCCGGAAGAGGGCAAACAGCGAAAGGTCGTAGACGATCTTCAGCACGCCCGTCACGACTAGCGGCACGCCCAGGCCGAGCGGCACCAGGAAAGCGCCGGCAATCAGCGGTCCGGGCACCTGGGCGACGGCCCGGGCGAGGCTGGTGACGCCAGCCGTGGCAGTGCGCTCGGCCGGATCGACAACCGCCATCACGTAGGACTGGCGCGATGGAACGTCCATCGACGCGAGTGCCGAGCGCGCCAGCTGGAGCGCGGCGGCAATGGCGAGCGTCGGCGCGAACGCGACGCCGATCAGGAAGATGCTCGACGGGATATGGGTGAACACCATCGTGTTGATCAGGCCGATGCGCCGCGCCAGCCACGCCGCGACCGGGAAAGAGGCCGCGGTGAGCAGACTGCCGGCGAAGAAGAGGGCGCCCAGCTCGGCAGGCGTGGCGCCGAAGCGCGTCGCGAAGAAGTAGGCGAGAAAACTCTGGACCGTGAAGCTGCTGGCGAGTGAGTCGAGCCCGAACAGGATCGACAGGCGAGCGACGATGGGCCGCGAGCGATCGATCGCCAGACGACGCTGGATACGTTCGCCGGACTCTGCCTGTTGGTCGAGACGCGACAGCATGACGACGCATATGAGGCCGACCAGCGCGTAGATCAGGAACGCCGGCACATAGATCTGGGCGCCGGTCAGTCCCAACGCGGCACCGATGATGGGCAACAGTCCGACCGACAATGCGCCGAGCGCCGCCGCCACTGACGCCAGCACGTTGTACAGCGCGAAGGCGGACGTGCGCTGGTCGATCGAGACGCTTTGGGGGATCAGCGCCTGATCGACGCTCTGCAGTCCGATCGACTCGTTCGCATTGACCGCGACCATGCCCGATAGAGCGATCAGGGCGAGCATCAGCGGCTCGCGGCTGACCAGCGGAATGATCGCCGCCGTGACCATCAAAGCCGACCCGGCTATCAACAGGCGCCGCCGACCGATCCGGTCGCCCCAGCCGGCGATGATCACGGTCAGGGCAAGGGAACCAGCGAGGGCGGCCGTCAGGACTAGCCCGAACTGGGCACCCGACAGCCCGATCGCCGACAAGAACAGCCCCAGCGCGACGGCGTTGAGCCCGAAGGCAAAGCTGCGCAGCGTTCGCGCCACGACCACGATCCGGCCATTGCGATCGAGTCGCGGCAGCCTCCCGGTCAACCTTTGGCGTTGCACGCGGTCCACACTAAGGCGGCCCGAGTAGTACTTCTCGCCACGATGCGGCAGTACCATCCGCTGTCTGAGCTCAATGCCTGGGTACCTGCGCCCTACCCACCCAGACAGGGCGTTCGTGACCGCAAGGTGCACATCGACCAGCTAGCCCTCCTGCTCGCCGTCGTCGTCGCGGCCAACCTCGTTCTGCTGATGGCCCTCGAACTGCCACGCCTTGGCCGGCGGGGAGCCATGACAGCAGACCTGGCCGATCTCGGCTTCGACGCGGACAGCTGGGCCGAGCGCAATTCCGCCAACGGCGATGATCGCGCCCTATCCGTCCACGGCGCCGGCGGCCAGAGCGTGCCGGCGAACGTGTATCGCCGGGTCGTTCGCGTCGTCGGCTTCCTCTTCCTGGGTGCCGTGCTCGTCGTCGCCACGCTGACCGGCGGCCCTGCCCAGATCGCCGTCTACCTTTTGCTCGCACTCGGCCTCTTTCTGATCGTCCTCTTCCAGGAGCTGCTCCCGGCACGCGCATTCGGACGCTGGCGGACGCCGATCGAGGCGGGCTCGGCGGTCCTCCTGCTGACCGTGCTGTTGATCCTGACCGGCGGGTACGCGAGCCCGTACTTCTTCGGCTTCGTCCTCCTCGTCGGCGCGGCAGCGCTCTGGTCGGTCGGTTACGGCCCACCGCTTCTGGCCGGCATCGCCAGTGCCGCTTACGTCATCGCGGTGCTCGTCGCCGGTCCTTCACCGCTCCCATCGGCAGCGGTGGGCCAGGTGGCGTTCAACCTTGTCGCGCTGGCGCTGATTACGTATATCGCGGCGGTGATCGGCCGGGAGCAGCGTCGTGCTCGCGACGAGGCGCTGCGTCTGTCGCGCTTCGATCACCTGACCGGCCTCTACAGCCGCGCGTACCTGGCCGGTGCGCTCGAGCAGGAAATCCGGCGCGCGGCCCGCAGCGGCCGACCATTCGGGCTGCTGATGATCGATCTCGACGGCCTCAAGGCGGCCAATGACCGGTTCGGCCACGACTCCGGTGACCGGCTGCTGCGCGCGGTGGGCGACATCATGCGCGGCGACGTACGTGCCACGGACGTTCCCGCGCGATACGCGGGCGACGAATTCGTGCTCATCCTGCCCGAGACGGAGATCAACGGCGCCGCGCTCGTCGCTGAGAAGATTCGGGTCGACATCGCGCGTCTCGCGCTGAGCCACGACCGAGCACTCATCCGGACCACGGCGTCGATCGGCCTCGTTACGTACCCCGAGGATGGCAGGACCGCAGCTGAGCTGGTGCGCCGCGCTGACCTGGCCATGTACGAGGCCAAACGACGCGGTCGCGACCAGATCGTTCGCTTCGCCCGCCAGGTGGCCCCGCCTCCGCCGGCGCAGCGTCCCGCGTCGCAACAACCGCCGCCCAACCGGCCGAATCCCCCGCAAACACAACGAGCCACGACTGCCACGGGCGCGCAGCGCGGGCCAGTGCCGCGCCAGTCAGCAGGGCCGGCGCCGTGGGAGACCGTCGCCGGGTATCGGCCCGACCGCTGATCGGTCCGAGTCCGGTCGAAAGTCGGGCGGCAGGTCGAAAGTCGGGGCGGTTGTAGCATCAGCGCGTGAGCGATTCCCGCCGACCCACCGGCGCGGGCTTTGGCACGCGTGCCATCCACGCTGCTACGCATGCCCCACGCGTGGACCAGCAGCCGGACGCGGTCCCGATCTACCAGGCAGTGACCTTCTCGGCGGAGGACGCCGCTCAGCTGGGTGACATCCTCGGCGATCGCGTGCCGGGTTACAGCTACTCGCGCATCGACAACCCGACTTCGACCGCGCTCGCCGACGCGCTTGCCGAGATTGAGGGCGCCGAAGCCGGCTACGCCTTCGCGACCGGCATGGCCGCGCTCCACGCCGCGTTCGTATCGACACTCCGTGCCGGCGATCACGTCGTGGCAGCGCGAGCACTTTATGGCAGCGTCACCCACCTGCTCGAGAACGTGCTTGGTCGTTTTGGCGTCGAGACGACCTTCGTCGACGCCACTGACCGGGCCGCAGTCGAGGCGGCGTTGCGCCCGAACACGCGCCTGATGCATCTCGAGACGATTGCCAACCCGACGATCGTGGTCACCGACCTGGCCGACTTGATCGGGCTGGCTCATGCCCGCGGCATCACCGTGTCGGTCGATAACACGTTCGCCTCGCCTTACCTGTGCCGGCCGATCGAGCTCGGCGCAGATCTCGTGATCGAGTCGCTGACCAAGTGGATCGGCGGCCACAGCGACGTGCTCGGCGGTGTCGTGGTCGGAGACCGCGAGCGGATTGGCGAGGTGCGGCGAGTCCAGATCGACACCGGCGGCGGGCTCGCCCCGCTGAGCGCCTTCCTGGTGTTGCGCGGCATCTCCACGCTGCACGTCCGAATGGAGCGCCATGCAGGGAGCGCGCTCGCACTTGCCCGCCACCTCGAACAGAGCGAAGTGGTCAGGACGGTCTACTACCCGGGCCTGCCCAGCCACCCTCAATTCTCCGTGGCGCAGCGGACGCTGAGTGCCGGTGGCGGCATGCTGGCTTTCGACCTTGGCGACCGGGTAACGGCCGAGCGGCTGCTCGACGCGCTCACGATTCCGCCGCGCACCGCGTCGCTGGGCAGCATCCGCACGATCGCCGTCCACCCGCCATCTACGACGCACCGCCAGCTCGATGAGGCCGGTCTGGAGCTGGCCGGGATCTCAGAGGGCCTGATCCGCGTCTCAGTCGGGCTGGAAGATGTCGACGACCTGATCGCCGATTTCGACCTGGCGCTCACCACCGCCGCTACGGCGATGGCGGGGCACGGCGCCTGACTGCCTACACCCGAAGCTACTCACCGGGATTCCGCTGACAGACAGGGACTGACTCTCATCGCGACGATCACCGTTGGCACGCGTCGTACCGGCGCGCAGCTCAATCCGCTCGAACGCCTCGGCTGGGCCGTCTGGCGCACGCTGACCAGCGTTCGCTTCGCCGTGTTCCAGATCAGCCTGCTCGCGATTGCAGGTGTGATCGGGACGCTGCTCCGCCAGCTGCCGTCGTTCGCGCTCCACGATCCCGCCGCGTACGCCGGGCAAATGGCCGAGATGCATGCCGTATACGACTCGCTGACCGTCGTCGGCCTCAACATTGGGCCGGGCATGGTCGACGTCTTCGAGCGGGTCGGCTTCTTCCGCGTCTTCTCCGCCCCTTGGTTCGTCTTCCTGCTCACGCTGCTCGTCGTCAGCATCGTCGTCTGCACGCTCGACCGAACGCCGAACCTGTGGCGCACGGCGCATAACGTCAAGGTCGTCCAGGCGGCGCCTTTCTACGACTTGCGCCTCTCAGAGCGAGCGCGCTTCGCCAGCGTTGACGACGCGGCCTCCGACCAGCTGACCGGCGCCCTGCGCGGGCGTCATTTCCGCATCCGACAGGAAGCCACCGAAACCGACGACGGTGGCCAGGTCCTGAACGTTTACGGCGACCGCAACCAGTACTTCAAACTGGCGACGCTGTTCACCCACCTCGGCCTGATCCTGTTCCTGGCCGGGGGCGCGGTGACCGTTGGCCTCGGCTATGAAACGGTGGTCTTCCTTGGCGAGGGCCAGACCGCGCCGGTGCAGGCAGTTGGCACGCCCGACAACCTGCTCGTCAAGAACATCCACTTCGAGGCACCCACCCGACCTGACGGCTCATTCGCCGATTTCCGCACCGATCTCGCCGTGTACCAGAACGGCCAGGAGGTGGCGCGCAAGGTCATCCGCGTCAACGATCCGCTCGAGGTCAATGGCTTCGTGTTCCACCAGAACACGTTCGGGCCGGCTCAGCAGCTGCAGATTCACGACCCGTCGGGCAAGCTCGTGTGGGATGGACCGGTGTTGCTCGCCGGTGAGCTGGCCGACCTGCCGCAGGGCTTCCTGACCATCCCGGGCTCCGATATCGGCCTGCTGGTCGTGCTCCACCGGAACGCAGCCGGCGAGCCGCTCCTCGCGCTGACCGGGATCACGTCCGAGGCTCAGCCGGGCGGCGGCAACATCGCCTTCCTTCGTTCACTCGGTCTTGGGCAGACGAGCGAGCCGGGCACGACCGGCGGCTACGCGATCACGTGGAACTCCGCCGGCGCTTACACCGGCATGGTCATCAAAAAGGATCCGGGCCAGACCCTGATCTGGCTCGCCTACCTGAGCCTGATCATTGGCCTGGTACTCACTTTCTACTTCCCGCGCCGGCGGCTATGGGCGCGAATGCACGGCGATCACCTGGAGATGGCGATGCTCGCCGACCGCTACGTGGATGTGGAGCGCGAGTTCAACCAGCTGCTCGATGACCTGTCGACCAGGCTCGGCAAGCGGCCCGAGCGTCGCCTCTCCTGACGGTCAATCGATTACTGGTCCATCACCCGGCGCTTGGCCGCCGCGAACTCGGCATCGGTCAGAACCCCACCGTCGTGGAGCTCGGAGAGGCTCCTGATCTGCTCGGCAAGGTTCGGCCCGGCGGGCGTCGGCACATTGGCCGCGGCCGCAGGCGTGCTCGGCTGGGCGCGCACCCCGCCGACGCTCGGAATGGTCGCCGGCGCGCGCAGCATCTGCGCGCCGTTCGGACTGCGCCCGACGCGCGTCCAGAACTGGTCGACGGTCGCGCGGTAGTGACTCGGATCGACCCGGCCACGGCGATACACCGACGTGGCGGCTCGCATGTTGCCGACCGTTAGCTTGTCCTCTGGTCGCAGCTGGACACCGAACTGGCAGATCGGACAGAGCAGGTAGAGGTTCTTCTTGTAGGAGCCGAGCGGGATGAAGTAGAGGCTGAACTGCTTCTCCGATTCGACCTCGTGCAGGAACACGTCGTTGTGGCACTGCGGACACGTCGCGGGCGCGACCTCGCCCAGATCCTTGGACTTGCCGTCGCCCCAACCGAAGATCACGACCATGGGCCAACGATACCGTCAGCGGCCAAAACGCTGCCCCGATCCGGCTACGTAACCGTCCCGAACGTCGAATGCAACCCTCAGCCGGGTGTTGCCCGGCGTAGACTCGAAACACCCGTGCGACGCACGATCAAGGCAGGCGCCGGGCTGTGACGGAGGGTTCATTGACGATGGTCATCGAGGTCGGGGAGCGTGCCGTCCCGGGCACCAACGGTCACTCAGCCAACGGGACGCGCAACGGCCGCGCCGGGTCGCGCGCCGCGTCAGCCACGGCCGCGCCGGGAGGAGCAATGTCCGCGCGCGAATTTGCGATCAGTGCCATCTCGAACCACCGCGTTGCCAAGACGCAGGACTACCTCGAGCAAGCCGGCGCCGAGATTTACGGCCAGTACGTGTTCGGCGAGGATGCCCAGAAAGCGCACCTGGCCAAGCCGATCGCAGCCAAGCTGCGGCGCACGATCGACCGCAACGAGCCGTTCGACCCGCAGATCGTCGATGCGGTTGCCCATGGCGTGAAGGAATGGGCACTGGCCCACGGCGCGACGCACTACACGCACTGGTTCGTGCCGATGACCGGCTCGACGGCCGAGAAGCACGACTCGTTCCTGACCCCGTCCGGCGAGGCGGCGACGATCGCCGAGTTCTCGGGCAAGAACCTGCTCCAGGGCGAGCCCGATGCGAGCTCGTTCCCGTCGGGCGGTATCCGAGCCACGTTCGAGGCCCGCGGCTACACCGCCTGGGACGTGACCTCGCCGATCTTCCTGCAGGTCGAGCCGAACGGCGTGACGCTGACAATTCCGACGGCATACGTCTCGTTCACCGGCGAGGCGCTCGACTACAAGATCCCGTTGCTCCGGTCCCAGGACGCGCTCGGCAAGCAGGCGCTGCGCATCCTGCGCTGGTTCGGCAACAACAGCGCGACGCGCGTCTTCACCAACATCGGTCCCGAGCAGGAGTACTTCCTGGTCGACCGCCGGCTGGCCGAGCAGCGACCCGATCTACTGCTCACCGGTCGCACGCTGTTCGGCGCGCCGTCACCAAAGGGTCAGGAGCTGGAGGACCAGTACTTCGGCCCGATCCGCGAGCGGATCCTGGCCTTCATGATGGATCTGGACCGTGAGCTGTGGCGCCTGGGCATCCCGGCCAAGACGCGCCACAACGAGGTCGCGCCGGCACAATTCGAGATGGCGCCGGTGTACGAGGCGACATCGGTCGGCTCGGACCACAACATGGTGGTGATGGCGACGATGCGCAAGCTCGCCCTGCAGCACGGGCTGATGTTGCTCATCCACGAGAAGCCGTTTGCCGGCATCAATGGCTCGGGCAAGCACAACAACTGGTCGATGTCGACCGACAGCGACGAGAACCTGCTCGACCCGGGCACGGATCCGCACGCCAACGCCCAGTTCCTGGCTTTCCTGCTGGCGGTGATCCGCGCGGTCAACGTCCATGCCGACTTGCTGCGCGCCTCGATCGCCGATGCGGGCAACGACCATCGCCTTGGTGCGAACGAGGCGCCGCCGGCGATCATGTCCATCTTCCTCGGCTCGCAGCTGGTCGACGTCATCCGCCAGATCGAGCAGGGCCCGGCGTCGGAGTCGAAGAGCAATGCCCAGCTCGACCTGGGTGTCTCGTCACTGCCGGCGCTGCCACGTGACGCAACCGACCGCAACCGGACCTCGCCGTTCGCCTTCACAGGCAACAAGTTCGAGTTCCGCGCAGTCGGCTCGTCGGCCCCGATCTATTGGCCGCAGACCGTACTCAACACAGCCGTCGCGGACTCGCTCAAGCAACTTGCCGACGAACTCGACAAGCTGGAGCCGGCCGACTTCGACGGGCTGTCCGAAATCCTGTCGCGCATCGCCCGGGCCAACAAGCAGGTCCTCTTCGAGGGCAACGGCTACTCGCCCGAGTGGCACGACGAGGCCGAGCGACGCGGGCTGCCCAACAACAAGTCGACGGTCGACGCCCTGCCGGCACTCGACACGAACAAGGCAAAGGCGATCTTCTCGTCGTTTGCGGTGCTGTCGGAGCGTGAGCTCGCCGCCCGCGTCGACATCGCCTGGGAGCGCTACGTCAAGGTCGGCAACATCGAGGCCAGCGCCGCGATCGATATCGCACGCACCATGATCCTGCCGGCGGCGGTGCGCTACCTCGGCCAGCTGTACGCGGTCGGACCGGCGTCACGTGCCGTCGAGGCACTTTCCGTGCGCGTCGGCGAGCTGATGGATCGGCTGTGCGACGCAATCGACACGCTCGAGCACGCTCAGCACGAGGCGCACGACGCGGGATCTGTGCAGGAAGAGGCACAGGCGTTCGTCGCCCACGTCATCCCGGCACAGGAGACGCTGCGCACCGTGGCCGACGAGCTTGAGACGCTGGTCGCCGACGACCTGTGGCCACTGCCCAAGTACCGGGAGTTACTCTTCCAGTACTGAAAGCGGGGGACCACTTGACTGCAGAGGGGCCTGAATGATCATTCTCGCGTTCGTCGTTATCGCGCTCGTCGCCGGTTTCATTGCCAACTACCTGGTTGGCAAGGGCCGCAACTTCGAGACCTGGGAGCTTTTCGTTGCCGGCATCGTCGGCTCGTTCGTCGGCGGCACCATCTTCACACTGATCTTCGAACGAGATTTTGATATCAGAATCTCCGGCCTGATCGGTTCGACCATCGGCGCGATCGTGGTTCTGGCCGTTTACGGGCCTCTTCGCGCGCAGCTTCGCAAGCGGGCCTGACCCGCATCGCGTAGCCGAACGTGACGGCCCGGTGCTGGTGGGCCGAATCTGACCCGCTCCTGGTCGCGTATCACGACGACGAGTGGGGCAGGCCCGAAACAGACGACGAGCGTCTGTTCGAGATGCTCTCGCTCGAGGCTTTCCAGGCCGGCCTGTCTTGGCTGACCATCCTGCGCATGCGCGACGGCTTCAGGTCGGCGTTCGCCGGATTTGATCCGTCGGTCGTGGCGGCCTTCGGTGCAAGCGACCGTGAGAGGCTGATGTCCGACGCGGGCATCGTTCGCAACCGAGCCAAGATCGACGCTACGGTGGGCAATGCCCAAGCGTTGCTCGACCTGATCGCGGCCGAGGAATCATTCCACGCCTACCTGGTGCGGAACGTTCCGCAGCCACCGATTTCCCGGCCACCGGATTCGACGCCGGGCACCCTGCCCGCCACGACGTCCGTCTCGGACGCGTTGTCGAAGGACCTCAAGCGACGCGGCTTTCGCTTCGTGGGATCGACGACCGTCTACTCGTTCATGCAGGCCGTTGGCCTGGTCGACGATCACCTGCCCGGCTGCTTCCGTTACCGGGGCTGATAGCCCAACGAGCGGCGGAGGGCTACTTCGCCTCGCTGCGTGAGCCCATCAGCTCGCCACCATCGACGCCGATCGTGTTGCCCGTCATCCAGTGCAGACGCGGTGACGCCAGCGCGACGAGCGCGTCGGCGACATCCTCCGGCCGCGTAAGGCGACCGCCCGGATTGCGTTCCTCGGCGACGCGCCGGAGCTCCTCATGGCCGGGAATACGACGCAGGGCGGGCGTGTCGGTCACGCCGGCGCGAATGGCGTTGACGGTGATGCCGTGCTGGATGAGCTCGAGTGCCAGCTGCCGGACGTGTGCCTCGAGGGCGGCCTTGGCAGCGCTGACCGGGCCGTAGGTCGGGACCGCCCGGATCGCACCCTCGCTGGTCATGGCGAAGATGCGGCTTCCGCTGGCGAGCATTCCGGCGTGGAATAGATCGCGCACCCAGTAAATCAACGAGTGCGCCATCACGTCTGCCGTCATCTCGAGCTGTTTCTGGCTGACCTCGCGCCCATCCACCTCGTCGGACACGTATGAGAGCGTCGTGCCGAAGGCGAGCGAGTGGAGGACGACGGCGATGAACGGATCCTTGCCCTCGCGCCGGCGCTCCTCAAAGGTCTGCTTCGTGGCCTCGATGACCGCCGCGCGCTTGCCGTCATCGGCCGCGTTGACGTTGTGGAAGGAGACGGGCACGCCGGTTGCGGCAATCTCCTCGCGTACGGCGTTGGCGCTGGCGATCGTGCCGCGCAGATCGAGGTGGACGCCAACGATGCCGTAGCCGGCGCGGGCAAGGGCGAGGCTCGCGGCACCGCCGAAGCCACTGCTCGATCCGAGCACGAGCGCCCAGCGCTCGCGCGTGTCCTGCAATTCGTCCATGTCGGCTGAGTTTAGCGATCGCCCGCCGGTCGGACTTCCTTGCTAGCCTCCGACGCCGATGGTGGACCTCGAGCTCGACCGGCCGGCCACGGCCATTCCCCCCGCCGATGACGTTCTGCCGATGCGCACGCTCTGGCTGCTCAGCGTCGCGCATGCGTTCAACCACGCCCAGGCCGCGCTCATGCCGCTCGTCTACCTGGCGATCATCGCCGAGTTCGGTGTCACCGTGGCCGCGATCGCCTTTCTGGCCGCTGCGGGAAACATCGCGTCTGGGCTGATCCAGTTCACCTACGCCGGCATCACGCGTTTCGTGTCGCGGCGCAACATCCTGACCGTTGGCGGTCTGATCTTCGGCGGCGGCATGGCGCTCCAGGCACTGGCCACCAGCTTCGGCACTTTCGCCGTCGCCAACATCGCGTCACGCGTCGCCGGCTCGCCGCAACACCCGGTCGGCAACGGCCTGCTCGCCGAGCAGTTCCCACCCGAACGCCGCGGCTTTGCCATCTCGGCGCACATCGCCGGCGGCAACGTCGGAACGGTCTTCGTGCCGCTCCTCGGGGCGTGGCTCATCGCCGGGATCGGCTGGCGCTGGACAGTCGTGCTGTTCGGCCTGCCGGCGATGATCGTCGCGTTGGCCATCTTTGCCTTCGTGCGCGAGTCGGGCGCCGATCGCGCTGCGGCCCGCGCGTACGGCACCCTCCGCTCGGCACTCGGTGCCGTGGTCCGCGATCGGAATCTGCTGCTCGTCTTTGCCTCGGCCATGCTCGGCGGTGGCGGCCGCGGCCTGGGCGTGCTGAACGTCTTCGTGCCGCTCTACCTCAGCGTGGTGATCGGCCTCGACACAACGACAGTGGCGCTGATGTACACGGTGCTCGTCATCGGCAGCGTGCCCGGACCGATCGTCGCCGGCTGGCTGTCGGACATCTATGGCCGCAAGCCGCTGATCCTGCTGGCCTACACCGGCGGCTTCTTCTCCCTGCTGCTGTTCGTGGCAGCCGGCTCGAATCTGACGCTGCTGTGGCTGGCGATAGTGCTGCTCAGCATCTTCAACTTCGTCGAGAGCCCACAGCTCCAGGCACTGCTCTCCGACATCACCCCGCCCGCCCTGCGCGACGCATCGTTCGCGCTCTATTTCACGCTCGCCTTCGGTGTCGGCTCGCTCTGGATCGTGCTCTACGGGGCAGTCATCGAGATGCTCGGCGAGGACGTCGGCCTCCCGGTCACGTTCGTGATCATGGCCGCTTCCTTCGTCGCCGCCGCGCTGGTGGTTCTGCCGATCAGGCTCGCCGGCCGCGATGGTCCCGACGGCCGGCCGGGTATGCTCCGGCCTTGACCACCGATCCGGCCTTGTCGGCCGTCTCCGTTCGGGACTTCGAGCGATTGGCCGCCGAGATACTCGACAAGGCGGCGTTCGATTACATCGCCGGTGGCGCGGGCGACGAACGAACGCTTGCCGCCAACGAAGCGGCGTTCGACTCATGGCAGCTGCGGCCGCGCGTCCTGATCGACGTCTCTGACGTGGATACGTCCACCGATTTCCTTGGCCAGCCCGTGAGCGCGCCGTTCGGCATCGCGCCGGTCGCCTTTCAGCACTTCGCGCATCCCGACGCAGAGCCGGCACTGGCCGCCGCGGCTGCCTCGGCCGGAGTTCCGTATTGCCTTTCTACGATGTCGTCGCGTTCGATTGAAGAGGTCGCCGCGGCGGCCGAGGCCATCGGCGGTAGCGGGCCGCGCTGGTTCCAGCTCTACGTGCATCGCGACCGGGCGCGGTCGGCGAGCCTCGTCGAGCGTGCCGCCGCGTCCGGTTACGGCGCACTCGTGGTCACCGTCGATCTTCCCGTCGCTGGCAGCCGCGATCGCGACCGACGCAATCGGCTCGCCTACCCGCAGGTCTTCGGCAACTTCCCGGCCGGCGTCGCGGACGATGGGTCGGCAGCCGCATCGGCGGCGGCGCTGGACGAGTCGCTCGCGGTCGTCATCGGCGGCCTCAATGACGCGTCGTTCACCTGGTCGGACATGGCCTGGTTGCGCTCGATGACCGACCTGCCACTGGTCATCAAGGGCATCCTGACCGGCGAGGATGCCGCTCTGGCGGTCGAGCACGGCGCAGCCGCGGTGATCGTCTCGAACCACGGTGGCCGTCAGCTGGACCGGACGCCGCCGACGATCGAGGTGTTGCCGGAGGTCGTCGACGCAGTCGATGGTCGTGCCGAGGTCTACGTCGATGGCGGCGTCCGGCGTGGCGCGGACGTGCTTATTGCCCTTGCCCTCGGCGCCCGTGGCGTGTTCATCGGCCGGCCGGCCGTGTTCGGTCTCGCAGTCGGCGGCGAGGACGGGGCGCGTCGGGTGATCGAAATCCTTGCGGCCGAGGTACGAACCGATATGGCCCTGCTCGGGGTCACGCGGACTGACGAGATCGGCTCGCAACACGTGCGGCGCCGTTAATCAGCCGGCTAGGCGGCCGGATCGAGACCCTCGTCTATACTTCGGAACCCGTGCGAACGCTTCTCAGCGCGCCGCGGGTCCTCGGTCGGGGCGTAGCGCAGCCTGGTAGCGCACAGCGTTCGGGACGCTGGGGTCGGAGGTTCAAATCCTCTCGCCCCGACCAATTCCTCGTTGAAACTGGGGCCCTTGCTCTGTACAGCCGCGCCCATCCTTGAGTCGACCGTTGCCGATCCGCAGCGGACACGGAGCGTCGGTGTTTCATCCCAATAGGGCGATGTATTGAGGGTTCGACGTCGGCGAGATTGACGGACACCGTTGAGCTCGGCGCGCTCGTGTTTCTGAGAGAGGATCCCCAAGCCGATGACGAGTCAGCTCCTGGATCCGCTGCCAGTCCTGGCGATCACGATCATCTTCGCGATCCTCGCCCTGATCGGCTACGAGGCCGGCTTCCGCATCGGCCGCTGGTGGCAGGACCGCACACCGGGCGAGCAGGAGGGCCCTACCGGCACCCTGGTCGGGGCAATCCTGGCGCTGATGGCGTTCCTCCTGGCGGTGACGATGAGCATGGCGTCCGACCGTTTCGATACCCGCCGCGGCCTTGTTCTCCAAGAGTCGAACGCGATCGGAACGACCTACCTCCGCGCCGGCTACCTACCCGCACCGGCAAACGTCGAGATGCGCGTCCTTTTGCGCGAGTACGTGCCGCTACGCATCGCTCCTCCGACGGCCGCCCAGCTTGCACAGCAGATCGCTCGCTCTGAAGAGCTGCTCCAGGAGATGTGGGTGATCGCCGAGGAGGTGGCGCGCACAAACGGAAATGACGTCAACGCGCTGTTCATCGAATCGCTCAACGAAGTCATCGACCTGCACGAATCGCGAGTCGTCGCGGGCGTGTACGCGCGCGTGCCGGAGACGGTCATCCTCCTGCTCACCATTGGCGCAATCCTGTCCCTGGTGATGCTCGGCTACAGCGCCGGGATCACTGGTCGGCGCAGCGTGCTGAGCGCGGTCGTGTTGGTGATCGCGCTGGGCGCTGTCCTGACCCTCGTGATCGACCTCGACCGACCGCGCGACGGCTTCATCACAGTCAGCCAACAGCCGTTATTGGACCTCCAGCGAAACATCAGCGACGACTGACAAAGTCTCGACGCGGGCCGATTCCGACGACGGCAGTAGCCTTGCCAAATGGTTCGGCTCGCATGGCTCGGCGTCCTCCTTCTTGCCGCGTGCTCTTCGCCGACGGGCAGTCCAACCCCAAGCCAAGGACAGCCGATCCCGACTGAGCAGACAAGTGCAGGGTTCTCGCCCACGCCAGCCAGTGCGCCGTCACCTTCAAGCGACGCGACCCCAGGTGATAGCGAGCCTCCGCCACAACCCAGCGCGTCGGCGACTCCGCGAACCGTTCTCTCCTTCCCGCGACTGGCACAGGAACCTCTGGCGCAGGGCCGCTACTCGAGCTCCCCACCGTTCGACGTTCCGTTCACGTTCGAGGTCACCGGCGAGGATTGGGAGAGCGGCCATCTCCATGGCGATTTCTTCGATCTGCTGCAGATTCCCGACTCGGCGCCCGGCGTGCCGTCCCGTTGGATCGGGTTCGGACTGCCAACGGTTATCCACGGCGATCCGGACACGCCGGCATCCGACCTGACACCGGCCGATGCGGCCGATCTGCTGGCTCTGCGGAGCGACCTCGACACGAGCGAGCCTTCCGATGTGACTGTCGCCGGCCTCGAGGGCACTCAGATCGACCTGCGGACCGTGACGCCCAACACCCACATCTTTGGCGGCCCGGGCGGGGACTTCGGACTCGGACCTGAGCACGACGCGCGGCTGGCTATCGTGCCGTGGGATGACGGACTGCTGCTCTTCCTGGTCCTGGCCACGGCCGGCGAGCTGGGTGAGGCATGGCAGGAGGCGCTGCCGATCCTCGACAGTGTCGACCTGGAGGCACCATGAGCACGCGGCGCTTCCCGATGCGGCTGGGGCGCAAGTCTCGGCCACTGCTCCTGCTCTTCGGCGCCCGGGAAGCCAACTGCTACGTAGACATCGACGGTGACCTGCACGCCAGCTTCGGCTTCTTCGATATCTCAACGCCGGTCGAGAACATCACCCGTTGGCGGATCGAAGGGCCGTGGATGTGGATCACCGCAATCGGCGTGCGGCGGGGGATCCTCGACGGGGTCATGTCGTTCGGAGGCAACCACAAGGCTGGTGTCCGGCTCGACTTTCGCCGGCCGGTTCGCTGGGGTCCGCTGCACCCGCCGGCGCTGTACGTCACCGTTGCCGATCTCGAGGGTTTCGCCGCCGCGCTTACCGAGCGAGGCATTCCCGGCGAGGACGCCCGGCGTTCGTAACCCGGCCGCCTGAAGTGTCAGTGAACCATCGCCTGCTCGATGCTCGTAGATCGGCTGTCGATAGAAAGTCGGCCGTCGACCAGGGCGAATATCGGCAGATCGAGCCCGTTCGGGTCCTCACCCGCGATTTCGTCCCTGATCCAGCACAGCAGCTCGCGATCCGTGTCGAACGGCGCGGCCAGCAGCAGGTTCCGCATCGGCGCCGCGAGCAAACGTGGCTGGTCTCCATAGCGTTTGGCCAGCTCATCCTCCAAGAGCAGCATGCCCGAGGCGATGCCGGCGTGCGATTGGTACCACCAGATGGGCACGCCCGCGATCGCGCCGTACTCCATCTCAACGAAGCGTTCTGCCAGGAGGGCCTGGCGCAGATTGGCCATCGCCCTATCGAACGCTTCATCGATCGTCACCGGCCAGGTGCCCAGCATCTCCGGACCGACGTACATGAACGCAGGGCCGATATCGACTCCCAAGCCAACGCTCACGCCAAGCGGCATCCGGATAGTGACCGGCGCCTCCGCGCCGGGCGGCAACGGCCGTCGCCGCACGAATACTGGCCGCAGGCCTGCCGCTAGCGCGTCCCAGTTGAGATCGTCTGGGAGTGCGCTCGCGGCGCGGCGAACCTCCGCCCGCGATGGCATGACGATATTCGAGCCGCTCGACACGCGGCTTGAGCGATGCCTCGATCGCTTGCTGGTGCGCATGCCGCGATGTTGATCGCGGGTCCTTATCGGGGGCTTACTGCCCGCTTACGTGCGAATCCTCGAGAGCGTAGGCGGTCGCCTCCTCGATCGACATCCGCACGCCTTCATCCCACCATCGAAGCGCCTCTGGGTCGCCTTCAGGCTTTTCCGGAATGCTGAATTCGAACCATTCCGGCGCGTCGTCAATTAGTCCCGTGCCGGTCGCTGCCCGCAGCGCCTCGACAGATCCGCCAAGGCGGTTAGCCCGTTCGATTTGTCCGCGCATCCCGGCCAGCAGAGCGTAGCCAGCCAGGTTCAGGAGGATGCCCGACTTATCACCGGCGGCAGCGAAGCCGATGAGCGATTCACGCAGGTGCAGCTCTCCCGTGTCCACGTCGCCTCGACGGGCATTAAGCCCCGCGAGCATGTAGTGCGCCCACCCGGTCCCGAATGGATCGTCCAGCCGCTGATACTCAGCCAGCGCCGCCTGAGCGTGCGAGATGCCGGCTTCGGTTTCGCCCATAGCCGAGACCGCCGATGCGAGACCCCAGTTGGCGTCGGCGACGCCGCGCCTGTCGCCCAGGAGTTCATAGATAGCGAGGCTCTCCTGCCAATAAGGGCGCCCCGCGGTATACAGCTCGTTGGACAGCTTTTCGTCATCGACAGCGGCAAACCCGAAGTTGTAGAGCGCCTCGGCCACTAACAGCTCGTCCCCGGACCTGCGTGCCGACTCCAGACCCAGAGAGTAGTAGCGGTTGGTCGTCGGGACGTCCGCCTGCCAGTAGCTGATCCCGCCTGCGGCTGCATATGCGCGCGCCAACAGGGTGGCCGGTTGCTCGGCCACGCCGGGCAGCGACATGACGACATCCACACGCCGTCGCGCCTCGTCAAGGTGGCCGCGGATCTGCCAGAAGCGCCACACGGCCACGATGAAGCGCAGCGCGTACTCGACCTCGCGGTTCGCGACGGCCCAGTCGAGAGCGGCGCGCAGGTTTTCATGATCGTTTTCCAGGCGGTCGGCCAGACGCCTGCCCTGCCGGCCGGTCAGACCTTCGGCCGAGCTCTCGGCAAGCTCGAGATATGTGTTGGCGTGGCGCCGAGCGAGCTCGCCGAACTCTTCGCTGCCCTCAAGCCGCTCGTGGGCGTAGTCACGGATCGTCACCAGCATCGCGAAGCGGGGATCTTCCTGCGCGCCCAGGTCGGGATTGACAAGGCTCTTGTCGGCGAGCGACGTTAGGCCGTCGAGCACGTCCTCGCCTAGCTCGGCGGCCGGTCCGCAGACGGCGTCGGCCTGCGTCAGGTAGGCGCCCCCGGCGTGCACCGAGAAGCGCTCGAACAGGCGCCTGTCCGGTCCCTCGAGCAGGCCGTAGCTCCAGTCGATCGCGCCACGCAGCGTCTGCTGGCGCCCGGGCAGGTCGCGCGCGCCACCGGTCAGCAGTGCCAGGTGCTGGTCGAGTCGAGCGTGGATGGCGGGCACCGAAAGCGCCCGTGTTCGGGCCGCGGCCAGCTCGATCGCGAGCGGCAGGCCGTCCAGCCGTCGAGTGATGTCGACGACCAGTGGCGCGTTCTCGTCGGTCAGCATGAACGCAGGCTGGACCGCCATGGCACGCTCGACAAAGAGCTGCACGGCTTCGTATTCGGCCGCCTCGGCTGCACTCAGACGCTGCTCGCCCGGCGGGAGCCCCAAAGGTGGCACCGGAAGCTCGCGCTCACCGTACGTGTGCAGCACGATCCGGGTGGTGACGATGATCTTGATTCGGGACGCCTCGCGGAGCAGCTGACCGACGGTCGCAGCGGCCTCTACGACCTGCTCGAAGTTGTCGAGCACCAGCAGCAGCTCCTTCTCGCGCAGGTATTCGACGACGGCCTCCATGGGCGGGGTGCTGCCGCTCAGCGACAGGCCGATGGTGGTGGCGATCTCGGACGGCACCAGCGCAGCCTCGACGACCGAATCGAGGCCGACGAAGAAGACGCCATCCGCAAAGTCGTCGCTGGCCGCGGCGGCAAGCTGCAGCGCCAGCCGTGTCTTGCCCGTACCGCCCGGGCCGGTAAGAGTCAACAACCGCGTTTCAGCGAGAGCCGACAGTGCGACGGCCAGCTCGGCTCGGCCGACGAACGTCGTCAGCTGGACAGGCAGGTTGTTGGCGCGCTGGTCGAGAGTCCGAAGCGGTGGAAATCGGTCGCCTAGGCCCTCTCCGGTGAGCTGGTAGATCCGCGCTGGTGCGCTGAGGTCCTTGAGCCGCCGCTCTCCGAGATCGCGTAGCTCGAGCCCGGCGGGCAGGGTCGCCACAAGTCGGCGGGAGGCTTCCGAGATGAGCACCTGGCCCCCGTGGCCGGCGGCGGTGATGCGCGCGACCTCGTGCAGCGACAGGCCCACGTAATCGCCTTCGGTCAGCAGCGCCTGGCCGGTGTGGATGCCCATGCGCACCTTGATCTCGGCGTCGACGGGCCACTCGTGCTCGCTCAGCGCACGCTGAGCTGACGCCGCTGCGGAAATTGCACCAGCCGGCGCGCCGAAGGCGCAGAACAGCGCGTCGCCCTCGGAACCGAAGATCTTCCCACCGTTGGTCGCAACGGCGCCGCCGATCAACCGGCGGTGCTCGGCCAGTACGCCGGCGTAGTCGTCGCCGAGCTGCTGGATCAGCCTCGTCGATCCCTCGATGTCGCTGAACAGGAAGGTCGGCGTGGACGGCCCGTCAGGTGCCGCGTCGTTGGTCGCCGATGCCACGGTCGGTCAGGGCGATTCGAGCTGAAGCGTCACTCCCGGACAGCTGAGACCGGCATTAGCGAGCGACTCCAGCTCGGTGTTGATGCCTGGAACGGCGGCTTGGTTCTCCCGCCGAAGGTTGCGCGCGCGGCGAAGCGCGCCGCGCGAGTCATCGCGCAGATACGTTTCGTACTCCTCGCCGATGAGTGCGTCGAGAGTCATGAGGGCCGCGATGTCGCTCAGCAGCTCCTCGCCATCGTCCCAGTCGGGGATGTCCTCCATCGATGTCGAGGCCGCGATCGCCGTGGCCGTCAGCTCACGCGACAGCCCACGCGCGTCGCGCAACGCCTCTTCGTCAAGTGCCCGCTCGATATCGACGACGAGCTCTTGGGCGATGACCGCATCGGTCAGCATCGTGCAGAACGCCGTGTCCCAGCCGTCGGGCCAGGTGGGCGCACGGGATGCGGTCGGCGCGCTGGACGCCGATTCCCGGACGGTGGCGGTTGGCTGTGGCGTGAAATCGAGCTCGACCAACGATGGGCTCGGGCGCGGCGTCCCCGTAGGTCCGCCGCATGCGAGCGCGATCGCGCCGCTCAAGCACAAGGCGAGGACCGACAGCTCACGTGACATCCGCATGGAGGGTCCAGCATACCGGCGCGCGCCGGCCACGCGACGCCTATTCAGCGACGACGAAGTAGCCCTCGGAAAGCAGCCGCTCGCCGCGCACGTAACGCACGGTGTAGAAGCCCGGACCGTCAAGGAAGCGAGGCGGCCGGATACGGCGAATGAAGATTTGGGCCGTCGTCGCCGGTGTCACTGCCTCGTCGGCGATCAGCCGCTCCCCACCGGGAGCGACCGGGTCGGCCTTGATGACCAGCATGCGGACCTCGGTGGCATCGACCGAGTCGATCAGGTACGCGCTCCAGGTGATGCGCTCGTCGGAGGTGAACGTCGTGCGCGGGTCGACGATGTTCAGGTCGTTGTCGGCTCGCGTTCCGAAGGTCACGAAGCCCGGCCCGACCTGGATGAGTGGCGGCGAGGGGGAGGGCGTCACGCCGGGATCGATCGACGCGCTCGGCGACGGGCTCGATGGAGGCTGACTTGGAATAAGGGCGGTGCCCGTCGGCAAGCTCGTCGGCAGCGCACTTGAGCTCGGCGAAGTGCTGACGCGTGCGATCGGGGTTCGCAAGGGCGTCGGCGACGCCCCGCCGCCGAGAAAGGTGAAGACCCCCACGCCCAGCAGGGCGACGGCCATCACCAGCACGAAGAGGCCGAGGATCCGCCCAAGGATCGCTCCGCCGCTCGATCCGGGGGTCGATGGTCGGGCCGGGCCGTAGACGACCCCTTGCCGGCGCTGCTGACGACTGGCCATTCGGCCGATTGTTGCATCCCGCGCGGCCGGACCATTGGTCCAACCGTCTGACGGATGAAATTGTGTTCTCAGCGATGCCCGTGATGCTAAAGTCCGCCGTCGATGAGCACCGATCCACCGCCATCGGCCGCCGGGGGGGCACCGGCAGATCCAAGCCCGGCGCAAGCCCAACCCGCGCCCATTCCTGCCGCCGCCCAACTGCCGCCTCCGCCCCCCGCGGCCCCATCGACTGCTCCACCCCCGCCGCCACCACCCCCTGGCCCAGCATTCGACGCCAGCGGACAAACACGAGCGCTGTTCAGCCAGTTCGACCCGGCGGGCATCAGGCCGACGCTGATCGTCGCCGGCATCATCGTCGCCCTCTTTTTCGGTGCCCAGATCATCAACGCGGTGATTCCGGTGTCTGCTGTTGGACCGGGCAACCCAGGCCCCGTCGGCCCCGGTCCTACGGGTCCGGGGCCGATTCCGACACTCGGCCCCGGGCCAGGCGACCCCCTTTCGACACCGCTGCCGCCGGGCTCGGTGATGACCGTCGGGCCGCTGCGCATCCCGGTCGAGAGCGGCTGGGTGCCGCAGGAGGTCCCGGGCAGCAACATCGTCGTGCGCCTGGTCAAGGGCGGCGTGGTGATGGACGTCTTCAGTGCCTCGCTCAACGGTCAGGCCGATGCGGCGACGGTCTACAACTCGTACATCGACAGCATGCGCGGGCAGGCAGACGGCCTGGCCGCGACGCAGCCCAACCAGGTCCAGGTTGGCAACGGGTTCTCGGGCGCTCGTGGCACCTACACCGGCGTTTTCGGCCAGAACCAGGTCGAGGGCGAGGTGACGACGATGGTCACCGACCCCAGCCAGGGTTTCATCTTTGACGTCTGGTCCGGTACGGGCAACCTGCGACCTCTGCTGCCCGAGGCCGAGCGAATGATCGACAACCTGCAGGTGCAGTGATGACCGACCAGGCAGGAACGCTACCGCCGCCACCGACTGTCATCGCCCCGCCACCCGGGCCGACTCAGCCCGCGCCGCCCGAGCTTCCCCGCTGGGGCGTCCAGACCGGCTTCTTCCAGCGCCGGCAGCCGGCCTTCTGGCTGTTCGCGGTCTTGCTGCTGTTCACGACGCTGACCGTGCTGACCGAACAGCTCTTCTACCTGCAGAACTTCTCAGCCGGCTGGATCTTCAGCATCGTCCTGCTGACCGTCTATGTCGTGCCGATCGCAATTGCCATCTGGCTGCTCGACCTCTTCGAGCGCGAGCCGATCTCGCTCGTCATCGCCGCCTTCGTCTGGGGTGGCGTGGTAGCCATCGGCCTCGCGGTAACCGTCAACACGGCCTTCCTCGAGTCACTCGCCAAGCTGTTCGGTCCCAATCTCGCCCAGACGTGGGGCGCAGCCATCGTCGCGCCGCCGGTCGAAGAGACGTTCAAGTACCTCGGCGTGGTCGTCATCTACCTGATCGCGCGCAACGAGTTCGACGACCTGTTCGACGGCTTCGTCTACGGCGCGCTGGTCGGTCTGGGCTTCGCGGCGGTCGAGAACGTGCAGTACTTCATCCAGGCCGTCGCGGCGGCCGGTGGCGCCGATCAGATCGGACCAGTGATCGGCATGTTCGTGCTCCGCTCCATCCTGGTCGGCGCGTATATGCACGTCATGTGGACCGGCCTCGCCGGTGTTGGGTTCGCCTACTACGTCACTCAGCGCGACCAGCCGCGTGGCAAGCGGATCGCGGTCGCCGTTGGACTGTTCGTGCTGGCCATAGTTGCCCACTTCATCTGGAACTCGCCGCTGCTGGGCGAGCTGCTGACCAACTACGGCGGCATCTTCCTGTTTGGCATCATCAAGGGGTTGCCGTTCCTGGGCTTCCTGGTGGCGCTCGTATACCTGGCGACGAGGCGCGAGAAGAAGTGGTTCAGCACGTTGACGTCGGCCGATGTCGGAACAGACGTGCTGACCAACGAGGAGCTCGCCGCGCTCGGTGGCCTGCGCAGTCGCTGGGCAGCGCGACGCGCGATGGGCACGATGAAGGGCGCAATGGGATCGAAGCTGCAGGGCCAGCTTCAGCGTGAGCAGATCAACCTGGCCATGATCCGATCGCGCGCAGGAAGCGACGATGATCCGAACGTGGTTGCCCAGCGCGAGCGGATCCGTGCCGTGCGCGCCCAGCTGAATGCCCTGCCGGATGTGGCGCGCCCGGTTGCGCCCGTCGTGGCGGCAGCCGTGGCGGCCTCGACTACGGCCGGTGTGCCGGTCGCCGCCGCGCTGGCGACGCCCTGGGCGCCGACTCACGTAGTCCCGGCAACCGGCATGGCCGCCTGGGAGGCGCCGGACCCGAGCCGGCCGCCGACCGTGACGCTCGCCGGCGGGGTCCAGCTGGTCGTCGTCGAGCAGCAGGGCGCATGGTCGCGCGTGATGGGCTCGAACGGATGGGTCGGCTGGGTCGACGGCCGACTATTGTTGGCGCTCACATGACCGCCGAAAAGCAAGCCCGACGACGACCGGCACAACCCGCGGCCACGCGCGACTCGCTCATGGAGCGCCACCGCCTTGCACGCGCCCGTCGCGAGGCGGCGCCCTTGGGCAGCGATGAGTACCGCGCGGCGGCCGAGGAGGTCGCCGAGATCGAGATCGCCATCGCGTTGATCGAAGAGCCGCCGCCGACGAATCAGGCGAGCGGCTGACAGCCTTCTAGATCGCGGCGATCGACCGCGGCGACAGGCGCGGTCCGTGCCGTTCGACGCGGATGCCGCCGTGCTCGAGGAGCATCACCACGCGAGCGCGCTGACCGCGGTACGGCTCGAGCAGCTCGAGCATCCGAGCGTCGTCCGCATAGCGCTCGCGGGCCAATGCCCAACCGACCAGCCGGGGCAGGTGGAAGTCGCCGACGCTGACCGCATCCGGGTCACCGAGCGCGAGGCGCATCGTCTCCGCCGCCGTCCACGGACCGATTCCGGGCACTGACAGCAGCCGGGGGCGTCCCTCGTCGGGAGGCAGGTCGCGGATGCGCTCGAGCGCCGGAGCGACGGCCGCCGCCGCCCGGATCGTGTCGGCTCGGCGCCGCTCGACACCCAGCGGGTGGAATGCCCAATACGGCATTCGGGCCAGCTTCTCGGGCCGCGGCGGCAACCGCAAACCGAACGGACCGGGGGCTGGCTCGCCGTGGCGGATCAGCAGCTCGCGGTGACCTCGTCGCGCCTCCGTGCCGGTCACTTTCTGGCCCAGGATCGACGGCACCAGCGACTCCATCACTGAGCCGCCGCACGTCAGGCGGGCGCCGGGAAGGCGTCGAATCAGGTCGGCTACCAGCGGATGGTGAGCGACGAGACCGCTCGGGTCGTCGTCAAGGCCGATCAGGCCCGGTGCGATCCCCAGCGCCTCGCCGGCGCCGGGTCCCCACGCCTTAACCACCACCTCGCGCCCTGTGCGATCGAACACGAGCGTCACCGGACCGGTCGATAGCCGCATGGCGCGCATCGCACTTTGGCCGGTCAAACGCATCTGCGGATCGCCCGGACCCTGCCAGAGCGCCGCGATCGTTCCGAGCGGATCCAGGTTGGTGCCGAAGTCGAGCCGTCGCTCCAGGGGCTGATCGACCCTCGCCGCGCTCACCGAACCAGGGCGACCGAGTCGTCGAGCAGCACCGCCTGCCCGAGCGACCAGAGCGTGATCGTCGTCAGCACAACCATCAGGGCCGCCAGCGGCAGCTGGATCAGGGCCGTTGCGCGATCGCTGCCGACATGCGACGCCAGCACTGCGTGGCCGGCCCATGCGCCGACGATATGGCCGCCCACCACGGCGCCGAGCTGGATGCTCCACAGCACCGCTGTCGGCAGGAACAGCGTCGGCTCCCAGAACCCGAGATCAAGAGGCAGCAGGTTCGATCCCTGCAGCAGCGGGTCGTTCAGGGCGGCGAGCAGTCGCTGCCCGTCGACGAGCAGGAATGACAGGTAGTGCGCGATCAGGTATCCGACCGCGACCGGCAACAGTCCGGCCCCGAGCGCGTCGACGCCCAGCCGGCGCGCGACGCCGAAGACAGCCACCGCAAGCACGCTGATGAAGGCGACCAACGCGATCGTCTCGCGCGCGACGCCACTTCCAAATGAGCCGCTGATCACGAACAGGTCGAAATAGAGCTGCGTCTGGGAGAGACCGTCGAAGATGATCGATCCGACGCCGAGGGTGATGAGGGCGAGGTCGGCCCTGGTCCAGGCCGATGTGATCAGGGCCGACGCGAATGAGCGACGCCGCACCCGGCCCGCCTCTGGCTCGCCCTCGAGGCCTAACGGCGCGAGCCGTCCGAGAAGTCCGAACCAGACGCTGAACACCTCGGCGTGCGATCGCCACTGCTCGCGGCCGAAGTACGACATGCCGGCGACAGTGAGCAGCGTGTAGGCGATGAGTAACATGCCGAGCGTCCGGCCGCCGTCCAGGCGCGCGGCCAGCTCGAGCCAGATCACGCCAGCCAAACCGATGACCGCCGGCCAGCGGCCCAGCCGCTCGGGATATTCGGCCGGCTCCGACCCACCCATTCCGACCAAACTCCCGACGCGTCCGAGCAGGCGATGGATAGTGCTGAAGGGGTCGATCCACGACCAGACAGGCCCGAGGAAAGCGCTGACCAGCGCCAGGCCCACCCAGCCGTACGTCCACAGGAACAGCGACGCGACATCGCCATCGCCAGACCCGCCGAGCAGCGTCTGCGCGACGATCCAAAGCCAGGCGCCGAGCCCGACCGCCTGGAGCGTGACGCGCAGCCAGTTGGGCACGGTGCGTGGTGCGGCCGCGGTCTCGATGCGCGGCGGTCGAGCGCCGCGGCGGATGACGAAGACGAACGACATGGCGACCGCGAACGCGGCGCCGGCCAGGTAGACCACGAGCGGCAGCGGAGCCTGGTACTTGTCCGTGATCTGGTGACCGAACGCGGCGCCGGGCAGCGCCAGCAGAAGAAGGGCGGCCGACATCGACGCCCACGCCAGGCGACTCACAGCCCGCAGGTTCAGGAGTCCCGTCACACCGCCACGGTATCGAAACCGCGGGTCATGCGCCGATCGCGATGCTGTCCTCGAGCTCAGCGCCGCTCGCACGTGCGTCGTCGGCGAAACTGGCCAGCGCCTCGTCGCTGTCGACCGACTCACGGATCATGCCGATCACCCGGCTGATGCCGAGCTCGCGATAGGCTGCCAGGAGCTCGGCTCGCTCTCGGCCGGCGGCGCTCAGCTGTTCCCACCAGACGTGGACGGAGACCGTCAGCGAGGCGGGATCTCGGCCGATCTCCTCGCACCGGCTGTGTATCACCGGCAGCGCTTCGGCAACCTCATCGGGCGTCATGCCATCGACGTTCAGCTCGTCGGCGTAGCGCGCCGCCAGCCGCCAGGTGACGTTCGGGCCGTTGCCGCCGACCATGATCGGCACCCATGGCTCTTGTATTGGCTGCGGTCGGTTGATCGCCTTCGTGACGCTGTTGTGCTTCCCCTCGACCATGGCGTAGTCCTCGGTCATCATCGCCCGCGCGATCTCGAGCTGATCGCGAAGCATCGCCAGTCGCTCGGGCGCGCTGGGGAAGCCGTAGCCGTAGGCCAGCCATTCGTCGCGTTTCCAGCCTGCGCCGAGGCCAAATTCGAGTCGGCCGCCACTGATCACGTCGAGCGTCGAAATCATCTTGGTGGTCAGCGCCGGGTTGCGGTACGCGGCACAAAGAACGACGTGTCCCAAGCGAACGCGACGAGTCTCGGCGGCCAGCGCGGCGAGCGTCGTGAACGCTTCAAAGGTGATCTCGAGACTCGGCCGTGGAACGGTATGGAAGTGATCGAACAGCCAGATCGACTCAAAGCCGAGAGCCTCTGCCTGACGGGCCACGTCGCGCGTCCTACCCCAGGCGTGGCCCGCCGACCAGCCTTTGTATTCGCCGGTCCAGCCCTGCGGAACGATGATGCCGACTTCCAAACTCTCAGACCCTCCCTTGGCCGCGTCGTTAATATGGCAGGAACCAGTCATGTCAAGCGCTGTGAATTTCGCAGCCGTGAACATAGCGATACTGCCAGTCCGCGAGGTAAGAAGTGGTCAAGATCCGTCAGGTTGACGTTGCAATGCTCGACAAGCCCAAGTCATCGCCGGAGCGATCTCGGGAGCTGAGCCCGGCAGCCGCTGCTCGTCAGGCGCAGCACCGCCAGTTCGTGCGCATGCTGTCAAAGATCACCGATCGCGACGCCGTATTCGAGGTTCGCCTCGACAGCAACGAGAAGCCACTGACCATTCGCCAGCGGCTCATGAAGGCGGCCGACGAAGCGGGCAAGGAGATCGTCGTTCGCAAGTCGGAACGCGGCTGGCTGGTCGGGCTCGCCACGGACGATCGCCGCTCCAAGCGCGGGCGGCGGCGAACCAAGCAGGCCGCCTGAGCATCTGGGGGTCGAGCTTCAATCGACGTCCAGCTTTTCGGGCGTCCTGACTCACGCCCGACGCAGAAGGCGCTGCGTTTCTTTCGTGAGCGGCGGATCCCGGTCAGCTTTGTAAATCTCGCTCAGCGGCCAATGGCGCCGACCGAGCTGCGCCGTTTCAGTGAGCGTTTCTCTCCGCGCGCTCTCCTCGATGAGAGCGCGCGGTCGTACCGCGAACAGGGTCTGGCCTACATGAGCCTCGACGACGAGGGCATCGTCAGCCGGCTGCTGGCCGACCAATCATTGCTTGTCCTGCCGCTCATCCGGAGCGGAAATCGGCTGACCGTCGGCCCGGCCGAGAAGGAGTGGCGCGACTGGGTGGCTGGCGACCCGACCTAGAAGGGTCGCGCCCCGCTCCAGCTGAAGCTCTCGGTGAGTGACTGGCTGGCGGTCATGCTTGCTGGCGAAACACCCTTTTCGACCGACCTTAGCCAGAAGATCTTGGTAGTGCTTGACGACAGCTCCTGCAGCACCGCAAGGTCGCCCAGGCCGTCCGCGTCAACGTGCATGCCCAGCGGCGCCACGTCGGCGAACGGAGCTGTCGACGACTGCCATAGTTCGACCGGATTGGCGAAGGAGCCGCCCGTCGTAGCCCGCAGGGCCATCACGCGAACTCCGCCACCGCTGCGCGGCGTGACGTAGACCACGTCGTCGCGACCGTCGCGATCGAAGTCGGTCATCGTGTGCTTGGCATCCGCCAGCGCCCACGAAGGCGAGCCCAACCAGGCGGCCGCCGCGCCGAGTCCCGTGCCCGGAACATTCAGGCATGGTCCCCAGTTGCTGAAGTTGGCACAGCTGGCGTACGACGCCGCGACTCGATAGCCGTCCGATCCGTCGCGCATCACGAGGTCAGCCTTGCCGTCGCCGTTGACGTCGCCAGCGGCGACGAAGACGTCATCGGCGGCCATGTCAAGAGCGCCTGTCCACCACTCGACGGCAGAGGTCCAGCTACCACCAGACTGGCGAAGCATGACCTTGAGCGTCGAGGCGCCGGCCGTTGATGTCGAAAGGAAGCCTGCGTCGGTCAGCAAGTCGCCGTTGAAATCGCCCACGACCAGGCGTTCGGAAGCGGCTGGAGCGGCGGTCGCCACAGGAGCATCAAAGCCGTTGCCGGTCGCCCGCGCCACGAGGAGTTTCTTGCCGTCGTCGTCGGCAAGCATGATCAGGTCGGCGAAAAGCCTTTCGTCGTTCGCGCCAGCCGAGTGAGCGCCAGTGACGTCGCCCATGCCTTGCCCGAGGAGCGTGCCGAGGTTGCCGAGCGAGCCCGTCGGGCCAGAGGTAAATCCGTCGGCGGCGCCCTTGTACAACCGCCAGGCACCATTCGAGGTGAGTACGCCCAGGTCGCCGCGCCATGCGTTGTTATCGTCGACCGCGTCGCGCGTTCGGACATCGACCAGTTGAAGGCGATCTTCGAAATAGCGGCGCAGCGTTTCCTCGAGAGTAAGGCCCTTGACATTGCAGTCGCGCAGGCTTTTCTGCATGATCTTGAAGCCGGTTGTGTCGGTGCCACACGGCAACTGGTTGCCCGAGCGATATCCGCTGAGGAAGAGCCGGCTCTTGAGCTTATCGGGCATCCATTTGCGCATCGACAGATGCCACGTCTCGCGCATCGCCTTCAGGTTGGCCGGAGTTGGGATGTGGCCCGGATAGACCGTTCCATCAGGTCCCGTCTGCTGTGGCTTGTAGATCTGGTCTGCCGTTGTGTCCTTGAGGTCGTAGCACTGGGTGGTCGTCGTAACACCGTCAGGGTTGGTGAAAGTGACTCGGCCACCACCCCAGTACATCGCCTTGTACCACGCATATTGCTTGACCGTTAGAGCACCGACCTGCATCCACAGCGGCGGCTTGTCCTGGCCGGTCGAATACTCGGCGCGCAGCACGACGCCAACGTAATTCCAGAAGTTCACGGTCTCCACCCGGCCGATGTTCGGTCCCTTGGAGCGCAGAACACGCACCGTGTTCGGCGGGTGGAATTCATCGGCCCATCGCGTCGGCAGCTGCCCGGAAGAGCAGACGACCTCAGGATTGGCGACCGTGGGCACGATAAGTTCGGGAGTCCCCCTGGCCGCAGTGGCGGCAGGCGCGACGAGGGTCATGAGTGCGAGAGTCAGGACGCCGACAAGGGACTTCACGCTGGGGCGCGCATTAAGCATTGTGTATTTCCTCCGGCTCCGCACGCTAGAGGTGACCCCCGACGGTGTCGATGCGCCGAATGAGCCTGCCGGAACGGGACCATCGGACTGGGCCTGAGGTACGCTGGCTCGGATGAGTGAGGTCTTCGGGAGGGATCGGCGCAGTCCTTTGAGCGCAGCCGACGTTGCCCCGACGCGCCAGCCCGTCGATCGCGCCCGCCTGCTGCCGCCGCGCGCCTTTCACGATCCGGATGTTTTCGCCTTCGAACAGCAGGCGTGGTTCGCCCGGACATGGCTGTGCGTCGGTCGCGATGAGGACGTGCCGATGCCCGGTACGTATCTGCTGGCCGACATTGCCGGGGAGGGCGTCATCGTCCTGCGCGACCGCGATGGCTCGGTCCGTGCCTTCCACAACGTCTGCCGCCATCGCGGTTCGACCCTGCTCGATCCGCCGACCGGCGACGGTCCGGGTCGGGTCGTGCGCATCCAGTGCCCGTATCACGCCTGGATTTACGGTCTCGATGGCTCGCTTCAGCGCGCTCCGCATACAGAGCAGCTGGTCGATTTCGCGGCTGACGACAATGGGCTGGTTCCCGTCGCGGTCGACAGCTGGCAGGGTTTCCTGTTCGTCAACATCGACCCGACTGCGCGGCCGCTGCTCGATTACCTGAACGACCTGCCCGCCGCGGTTGGCAGTCACCCGATCGGCGATCTGCGCCGTGCGCGACGGATCGAATATCACGTCGACGCCAACTGGAAGGTCATCGGCGAGAACTACTCCGAGTGCTACCACTGCCCGGGCGTCCACCCCCAGCTCAATCGGCTCAGCCCGTACGACCGGGGCATGAACCTTGAATTGGCCGGGCCATGGGCGGGCGGCTGGATGGAGCTGATCGAAGAAGCCGACACCATGTCGACTGACGGCGGCAGTCACGGCCGCCCGACGCTGCGCGGCATCAGCGGCGACAACACGCGCCGTGTCTATTACTTCGTCGTGTGGCCCAACCTGCTCCTCAGCCTCCATCCCGACTACGTCATGACCCACCAGGTCTGGCCGGTCGACGCCGAACGGTCGCGCGTCGTCTGCGAATGGCTGTTCGATCCGGAGCAGATGGCGCTGCCCGACTTCGACCCGAGTGACGCAGTCGACTTCTGGGATTTGACCAATCGCCAGGATTGGGCGGTGTGCGAGCGCCAGCAAAGCGGCACTCGGTCGAACGCCTACGTCCCCGGCCGCTACTCGTTGATGGAGGACATGGTCCACGCCTTCGATCTGATGATCGCCGACGGTTACGCCCAGGATGGAGTCGTCACCCGCTTCGAGCCGCGCCACGACAAATGGTCGACCGCTCCCCGCAGAGCGGCTCGCACCGGCTGATTGCCGGCGCCTGAAAGCGACCCTCACCCAGCCTGCGCCTCTGCCTCGGCGCGTTCGCGAAGCGCCTCGTTGACCTGATCAAACCCATTGCGCGTCGCGTTCATGCGCACCCGGGCGTAGAGCGGTACGAGCAAGCCGGTGAAGGTCTCGTCCTGGGTGAACCGAACCCGGCCCGTGGCAGTGGTGTCGACTCGGAAGCCGTGCTCACCGGTGAATAGCCGGCGCGAGATGAACGTGCCTCGCCAGCGCAGCTCGTTGGGTGGCGACCACTCGATCACCTCAGGTCGCATCACGACTGTGCGGCCGCCGGGCGGTTGGGAGTGGATGGTGATGCGACTGCCGGCGCGCGGCGTGCCGACGACCCGCTTGATGTGCGGGTTCCAGTCTGGGTACGCGGCGAAGTCAGTCAATACGCGCCACACGACATCGAGCGGCGCGCGAATCTCTATCGCGCTGCGAATTGTTCGCTTTGTACGCACGTCCACGCACGGTTACTCCGTTGGCCTCCGGCTACACGGCACGCTCGTGAGGGCCAAGTCGGACGAACTCTAACCGGTGCGTGGGGGCGTTGCCAGTCGGCAACGCTCAGTCGGGCAGCTGTGCCTCGATCCAGCCGCCTTCCAGCCGCACCGGGTAGTAACGCATCCGTCGAACGCGCGTGAGCGCGCGGGCACGAGCCTTCAGATCCGTCGGCTCAGGCTTGCCGCCTGCTTCGACCGGCGTCCACGGAGCGTGGTAGTTGCCTTCGGGATCCAGACCGCCGGTCGTTGGGAACTGGACGACATCGCCGGTTGCCAGGTCGAACGCACCGCGATGCAGCGGACAGGCCACGACGCAACCGGTCAGCGAACCGACCGAAAGTGGAGCGGCCATGTGCGGACACCGGTCGTCAGTGACACAGATGCCGTCCACTGTGTGCGTCACGAGCACGTCCAGGTCGCCCGCCGTGAATTGAGCCATCTGGCCCGCAGGCAGGTCCGTGAGGGACGCAACGCGGGTGAACGGCCGATCGCGTGTGCCCGGCGCGAAGAGATTGGCAGGTACGGCGAGCACCTTCGGTTCCACGCCCGAATGGTAGCCACGGTCGCGCCATCGGCCGATCCGACGGCATCGGGAACTTAATCGACTACTGCCGCCGTCGAAACGTGGGCGTGGAATGCTGCGCGTGCCCAGTCAATTGGGAGTACGACGAATGAGACGCAATCACGGCCTACTGGTTCTCCTGGGAACGATCCCGATCCTGCTGATTGGTTGCGCCGGCGCGGCATCACTGCCGGACGACGGCACTCGCATGGCCGGCGTGCCAGCGGCGAGCGATGCAGCGGCCCAGGAGCCACCGTCGGCTGAAGCCGCCGGTGAGGTGCGCGGCCCAAACGACGCGCCGGTCCTGCCGGGTGAGCAGCTGATCGTCTACACCGGCCGACTCGACCTCGAGGTCACCGATCTCGCCACGTCCGTGACCCAGGCCGAGCAGATCGTTAACGGATTTGGCGGCCACATCGCCTCATCACAGGCGAGCAACACCGATAACAGCCAATCGGCATCTGTCACGTACCGCATCCCCGCCCCGCGCTGGGCCGAGGCAGTCGCCGCGCTGCGCGCGGTCGGCACCCGTATCGTCAACGAGAGCACCGAGTCAGAGGACGTGACCGCTCAGGTTGTCGACCTCGACGCGCGCATTGCCAACCTGCAGGCGACCGAGTCGGCGCTGCAGGGAATCATGGTCCAGGCAACGACGATCACCGATGTCCTCAAGGTGCAGGACGAGCTGACTGCCGTGCGCGGCGACATCGAGAGCCTTACCGCGCAGCGAGATCTGCTCGCCAGCCGTGCGGCGTTGTCCACGCTGACCGTGACGTACAACGTCCCGGTGGCAGCCGCAAGCGCGGCGAGCACCGGCTGGAGCCTGGGAACAGAGATCGACAACGCGGTCGCCGCGCTCGTTCGAGTGAGCCAGGGCTTTGCAAGCCTGGTGGTCTGGCTGGCGATCGTCGTCTTGCCGGTCATCCTGCCGCTGGCGGCGATCGTGCTGCTCGCCGTCTGGCTGCGCCGGCGCTGGCAGGCCGGGCACTCTGAGGCTCCGATCGTCTAACGCGACAACGTGTGACCATGTAGGTGAATGCCGGTGCGCGATTGGCCGCGCCGGCCACGCGGGAGTGGTCGATGCGCTTCGCGCTGATGTCTGAGGCCCAGCAGGGGCTGTCATACGAAGAGATCCTGGCCCTGGCCCAGGCGGCCGAGGAGGCCGGATTCGAGGCGTACTTCCGATCTGACCATTACGCGAGCTTTCCCGGCGCGTCGGGGCTCCCGACGACGGACGCGTGGACGGCGCTCGCCGGATTGGCGCGCGAAACGAGCAGCATCAATCTCGGAGTGCTGGTCTCCCCGGTCACGTTCCGGCCGCCGGGCAATTTGGCCAAGGTTGTCGCCACCGTGGCCGAGATGAGTGGCGGTCGAGTGGAGCTCGGCCTGGGCGCCGGCTGGAACGAGCTCGAGCATCGCCAGCACGGCCTGCACTTCCCGTCCACGCGCGAGCGCTTCGACATGCTCGAGGAGCAGCTGGCGATCGTCCACGGCCTGTGGACCGAGCCAGATGGCTGGTCGTACCAGGGCCGGCACTGGCAGGTCAGCGACGCGCAGTTCTATCCCAAGCCGCCCGCGGCGGCGGGCCTGCGGCATCCCAACGTGATCATCGGTGGCAACGGCCGCGCGCGAATGGCGCGCCTCGTCGCGAAGTACGCCGACGAGTTCAATCTCACATCGGCCAGCCCCCGCGCGGCCATCGAGGCGTACGAGCGGGTGAGTGCCGCGTGCGAGACAGAGGGCCGCGATCCTGCCGGGATCACCTACTCGGCCATGACCGGGGTGCTCGTCGGCAGCTCGGACGCGGAGGTCAGCCGCCGAAGCGCCGAACTGCTCCGAGTCGTGGGTGCAACTGGCGCCGATGCCGACGATTGGCTCGAGGAGCGCAGCCGGCGCTGGATCTGGGGCACGCCCGACGAGGCACGAACGAGGCTGGCCGACTTCGAGGCCGCCGGCGTCGAGCGAGTGATGCTCCAGACCTTCCTGCCGCGCGACCTGGAAATGGTCCGCCTGCTGGGCGAGATCTTTGTGAGCTGATCCGCAGGTCGCTCCTGCCGGCTGGCTTCTAGTCGGTCGCCGGAAGACCGGCCGAGTCAGCACCTGTCTTGGCCGCCGCCGGACTTGCGTCGCGGATCGTCGTTCGCAGCGGCACCTCGCGCAGGGTTAGGACGGCGACAGCGGCGATCAATGTGGCGGCAACACTTAGCCACAGCGTGTTGGCGATTGCGAGCGAGAACGCCTCGTGGATGCCCAACACGATCGATGGGATGAGCGGCTCGACGAGTGCCCGAGCCGCCTCGGGAACACCGGCCAGGATGCGCGCACCCATGTCACCGACGGCCGACAGGTCGTCGAGGTTGAGGGCGCCACCGGAGATCTGGCTGGAAAGCTGATCGATCTGCGCCTGGGGCACGCCGGCGCGTACGAGCTCGGCTCCGATCTGGAAGGGCGCCTGGCTCTGCAGAGTCGCGCCAAAGATGGCGCCGGCAAGGGCGAGTCCGATCGTGCCGCCGATCTGGCGGAAGAATGTCAAACCGCTTGTCGCCGCGCCCAGTTTCTGCCACGGGACCGAGTTCTGGACGATGATCGTGAACACCGCCAGCGACGGGCCGATGCCCAGGCCGGCAAGGAACTGCCAGACCCACAGCATCTGCGGTGGCGTGTTCGCATGCAGGCCGGTCATGAGCAGCAACGAGCCGGCCAGCAGCACAAGCGCCCCGAAGGTCAGCCACTTGTAGCGACCGGTGCGGCTCACGAACTGGCCGCTCAGGATCGAACCAAGAATAAGTCCGCCCAGCAGCGGCAGCAGTTGGTAGCCCGACTCGGTCGCAGTCGAGCCATTGACGACCTGGTACCAGCGCGGCAGGAAGATGATCGCTCCGAAGAAGCCAAAGCTGGCCAGGGCTGCGGCCAGGATCGACACCGAGTAGGTCCGATTGCGGAACAGATCGAGCGGCATGATCGGTTCCTTGGCCCGTGACTCGACCCACACGAACACTCCGGCAAGGATCAGGCCGACGAGGATCAGTCCACCCACCCATGGATCGACGAAGTCATGGAACTGGGAGTTGGTTATGCCGATCAGGATCGGGATCATCGCCGCGGTGAAGACCGCCACTCCGAGGTAGTCGATCGTCCGCGTCACGCCGGTTCGCTGGTGGCGGGGCAGGAGTCGGTACATGATCGCCAGGGCGACGACGCCGATCGGCAGGTTGACGAAGAAGACCCAGTGCCAGCTGACCTGGTCGGTCAGGAAGCCGCCCAGCGCCGGACCGATCAGGGCTGAGATGCCGAACACGGCACCGAACAGGCCCTGGTACTTGCCCCGCTCCTGGGGTGTGAACAGGTCGCCGATGACGGCGAGTGCGATTGGGAAGATAGCGCCCGCGCCGAGGCCCTGGATGCCGCGGAAAAGGATCAGCTGGTTCATGTCCTGGGCCAGCCCGCACAGGAACGAGCCGATCAGGAACAGCGTCACGCCGAACATCAGCGGCGTGCGCCGGCCGAACTGGTCGGACAGCTTGCCGTAGATCGGACCAGTGATGGTGCTAGTGAGCAGGTAGATCGTGACGACCCAGGTATAGAGGGCGTTGCCCGACAGGTCGGTCACGATGGTCGGCATTGCCGTGCCGACGATCGTCTGGTCGAGCGCGCTCAGGAAGAGCGCGAGCAGGATGGCGACGAGGATCTCTGTCCGCGCGCGCGGATCGATCGAGATTGTCGGGCCCTTCTGGACGGCAGCCGCGGCGGTCGCCTCTGGGGCTGCGGGAGTTGGTTCCATGGTCGTCTAGCTCTGTGCGGTGGCTTCGGATGGCAGCGGCGTTGTCTCGGCCGCGATGCCCAGGTCGGTGAATGTCTGGAGCGCTCGTTGCTGCTGCTCCATCGTCAGCTGACGCAGCACGCTGGCCAGTGCCTGGCGACGGATCTGATCGATCTCCTCGACCGTGGCACGGCCGCTCGTGGTTGCCTTGAGCGTGACCAGGCGCCGATCGTCGGCATCTCGACCACGCTCGACGAGGCCACGCTCCTCCATCCGGTCGACGAGACCGGTGATGTTGGGCAGCGACACGTTGAGCAACTCGGCCAATCGACTCATCGTCATCTGGCCCTCGCCCTCGAGCAGGAAGAGGACGTGCAGGTGGGTCGAGCTGATCGCGCGCAGGCAGCCGGCGCGGGCAACGGCACGCCGTTGTCGGGCGATGAGTGGGTCGAGCTGGTTGAGGATGGCGTCGACGAGGTCGGCGCTCCCACTTTCAAGACTCGGAGGCAAGGTTGTCACGCGGATGATTAGCCCTGTACGAATAGTTTGCTCGCCATTGAGCATTATGTCCGTACTAAGGAACTTGTCAAACGCGCTTGTCGGACAGGCCCTCGTCGACGGTCGCTGCTGCATTGTCGGGTGCCTTCGGGCCGACCGTGATGAGCACAGCAACAATGATCACGGCGGCGACCACGTGCATCGACATCAGTGCCAGCACGCGCGGGAGATCGGCGTTTTGCCCAGGGCCGACACCGGCGAGCAGCGCGACGGCGGGCACGAACGACAACAGCAGCGCGACCGCCGCGACGCGGATGAAGCGCCGCTGCGGATTGTCAGACCTGGCGACGATGTACTCGTACACAAAGGTTGCCGCGATCGCGCCGAAGGCGGTCAGGAACGCAACCGACGCTACGTTCAGCGGCTGGAAGATGCCCGACGGATCGACGACCGAACGGAGCACGATCGACAGGACCACGTTGGCGGCGACGGCCAGCAGTGTGGCCAGCGTTCCTGCGAGCACGAGGCGACCGGACATAGGTTGCCTAGGGTCGGCCCACGCGCCCGAACCGGTCAAGCGGCCAGTATCTGAGCCATGGCCGCCCGACGATCTCGGCTGCCGCGATCGGGCCGATCGTCTCTTCCGCGGCCACGTGCGCTGGATGATCGCTCGCCAGCGTCGCGGTCGAGCCGGTCACCCAGGTGGCGCGCTTGACGATCAGCCGCTCAAGCACGCGCGGGTCATGGGCGACGCACAGCTCGCCGGGGGCCGGGAGCCGAGCGATAAACGCCCCTGGGTCAACCAGCAGCCAGTCCCCCGCGCGCAGTGACGGCTCCATGCTGTGACCTGAAACCGCGACGCGATAGGGCCACGATCGCACGATCCTGGTCAGCAGCGGCGCGAATGTGGCGCCCGCCACAACGCCGAGCGCCGCCCCGAGCAGCAGCCCGGGGCGGCGCATCAACGTAGGAGTTGCGTCGCTGACTGCTAGGAAGCGGCCTGCAGACGTGTCGCGGCCGGCCCGCCCGTCTCGCGCCACATGTTGTCGATCTTGTCGATCAGATCGAGCAGCTTCTGCGCCTCATCGAGGTCGAGCGTGCGCTTGACCTGCGAAGCCTGCTTGGACGCCTTCCAGCACACGTCGTGCAGGTCGGGGAACTTCTCAACATGCTCAGGCTTGAAGTAGTCGTGCCACATGACGTCGATGTGATGTTTGGTCAGCTCGGCGCGCTCCTCCTTGACGTGGATGCACCGGGTTCGAAAGAGCTCGTCGGACGAGTCGTGATATTTCTGGATGATCTTGTAGCAGGACTCGGCCTCGATCCTGGCCTGGGCCGGGTCGTAGACGCCACACGGGATGTCGCAGTGGGCGTGGGCGCTGGCGCGCGGCTCGATGGCGCGCAGAACTCGCGAGAACATGGGCAGACTCCTCGTTTCAGGTCGGTAGGCGTTCATTCTGCCCCGCCGCCGCTACGGACGCGTGCGACGCACGCTGCCGCGCGTGGCAATCACGTTCTGCGCGAAGACAAGCTGGTCGCGTATACTGATCGTTCCCACGAAATCGACAATCTCTATCAATTTAGTGGTACATAACACATGCTGACTCTCCAATCCGACGTCGACCGCTCGTTGAATCGCGGCCTGACCCACCTCGATGCGCTCGAGGCGGAATCGGTCTTCATCATGCGCGAGGTTGCTGCTGAATTTGAGCGGCCCGTGCTGCTCTTCTCCGGCGGCAAGGACTCGATCGTGATGCTCCGCCTGGCCGAGAAGGCATTTCGGCCGGCGAAGTTTCCCTTCCCGGTGATGCACATTGACACCGGGCACAACTTCCCCGAGGTGATCAACTACCGCGACCGGACTGTCGAGCGACTGGGCGAGCGACTGATCGTCGCCTCTGTCCAGGAGTCGATCGACAAGGGCCGCGTCAGCGAGGAGCCGGGCAATCCATCACGCAACCGGCTGCAGACCACGACTCTTCTCGATGCGATCCTCGAGCATCAGTTCGATGCCGTCTTCGGCGGCGCGCGACGCGACGAGGAAAAGGCGCGCGCCAAGGAGCGCGTTTTCTCACTCCGCGATGAGTTCGGCCAGTGGGAGCCAAAAGCGCAGCGGCCCGAGCTGTGGAGCCTCTACAACGGAAAGCTCCGCAAGGGCCAGCACATGCGCATCTTCCCCATCTCGAACTGGACCGAGATGGACGTGTGGCAGTACATCGAGCGCGAGAACATCGAGGTTCCGTCGATCTACTTCGCTCACCAGCGCGACGTGTTCCGACGCGACGGGATGTGGCTGTCGCCGAGCGAGTTCCTGCCAAACGGACCGGATGAAGAGGTCCAGAACATGGTCGTTCGCTACCGGACGGTGGGCGACATGACCTGCACCGGCGCGGTGGACTCGCCGGCGGCGAACGTACAGGACATCATTCTTGAAGTCGCTGCGGCCCGGATCACCGAGCGCGGCGCGACGCGGGCTGACGATGCCTTCTCGGAGACGGCCATGGAAGACCGCAAGCGGGAGGGCTACTTCTAATCATGGATCTGCTTCGTTTCTCAACGGCCGGCTCGGTCGATGATGGCAAGAGCACGCTCATCGGCCGGCTGCTGTACGACTCCAAGGGCATCTTCGAGGACCAGCTCGCGGCGATCGAGCGCACCAGCCAGCGCCGCGGCTACCAGCAGGTCGACCTGGCACTGCTGACCGACGGCCTGCGCGCCGAGCGCGAGCAGGGCATCACGATCGATGTCGCCTACCGCTACTTCGCCACTCCGCGTCGCAAGTTCATCATCGCCGACACGCCGGGGCACGTTCAGTACACACGCAACATGGTCACCGGCGCGTCGACGGCCGACCTCGCCATCGTCCTGATCGATGCGCGCAAGGGCGTCCTGGAGCAGTCGCACCGCCACGCGTTCATTGCAACCCTGCTCGGCATTCCACACCTCGTCGTCGCGGTCAACAAGATGGACCTCGTCGGCTACGGCGAAGAGGTCTACGAGAACATCCGCGCCGAGTTCTCGGAGTGGGCCCAGAAGCTCGACGTGCACGACATCCAGTTCATCCCGATCTCGGCGCTCCACGGCGACAACGTGGTTACCCGCTCGATATCGATGCCGTGGTACCAGGGGCCGTCGCTTCTGTACCACCTCGAGAACGTCTACATCGGCTCCGATCGGAACCTGATTGACGCGCGCTTCCCAGTCCAGTGGGTGATTCGGCCGCAGACGACCGAGCACCACGACTACCGCGGCTACGCCGGCCAGATCGCGTCAGGCGTGTTCCGCAAGGGTGACGAGGTCACGATCCTGCCGTCGGGCAAGACCTCGCGCATCAAGCGCATCGAGACTCTCGACGGCGAGATCGAGGCGGCCAGCCCGCCGTTGTCGGTCTCGATCCTGCTCGAGGACGACATCGACATCTCGCGCGGCGACATGATCTGTCGGCCGCACAACCAGCCGACGGTGGCCAACGAGCTCGAAGCGATGATGTGCTGGATGGCCGACGCGCCGTTGCGCAAGGACGGCCGGTACTTCCTGAAGCACACGACTCGGACGGTGCGGGCAGTCGTCGACGACCTGCGCTACCGAATCGACGTCAACACGCTCCATCGCGATCAGGCGGCCGATGGCCTCGGCCTCAACGAGATCGGTCGCGTGCGGCTGCGCACGAGCGCACCGCTCCTGCTCGATTCGTACGACCTGTCGCGTACGACTGGCGGCTTCGTGCTGATCGATGAGACGACGCAGGACACGGTCGGCGCGGGCATGGTCATCTCGGCCGGGCCCGAGCAGCAATACGTGCCGCTCGGCGACGCTCTGGAGGCCGCGCGCGAAGACGACTCAGAGGTCGCCGCCGCCGCGTAATATCGCGCTCGATGGTGGCGAGGGGCGACCTGTTCGGCGAAGGCCCTGGCGCCTGCCCGTTTGTCGCGTTGGACAACGACCGCGACAAGCGGTCGGACCAGCCCGACTACAGGCACAGGTGCTATGCGGAGCCGACCCCGGCGCCGCGCGCGCTTGCCCATCAGGAAGCGTTCTGCCTCTCCCCGAAATTCCCGACCTGTCCGATCTTCCAGGACTGGGCCGCCCGCGCCGCGGCACGACCCGTACCCGCACCATCCGGTTATCAGGGCGGCCGAGAGTCTGCGGTCGCGGCGGCGATGGGCGGTGCCGCGGCCACCGATGAGCCCGATGCCGAGCCACCGGTAGCGCGCGCCGATGGTGAGGAAGACCTTCTCGCCGCGTCCGAGTTCGCGGCACTCGGATCGGCATCCGACGACGAGCCGGCTCAGTACAGTCCCGCCGCGGCCGCCCCGCTCGCCGCGGCTGCTAGTGCCGCCGAGCCGGATGACGAGTCGGCCGCCGATTCGGAACAGCTGGGAGCATTCGACGCGCCGGCCGCCGAGCCTGAGACAGGGCCCGATGATGACGTCGGGCCGGTCGTTCCGACAGTCATAGCAGCCGCAACGCCAGCGGCCTTTTCCGCCGCGGCCCGGGATGCGGCACCACCGTACGAGCCGTCCGATGAAGAGGACATTCCCGCCGTTCCGCCGTTCCTGGCAGATCGGCCGGCGGCGCCGGTATCGGAAGCGGCGATCGCCGCTGCAATCGCGGCGGACGAGGCCGCGGCTCCGCGCAGCTCATCTGACCGCACGCCATCGGTCGACCGAGTCAGGCGCGAAGACGTCATTCCGTCATGGGATATCGACGGCCGCTACGGTGCCCAGGCCGGCGGCGAACCGCCCGACGAGCGCTCGGGCACAGGATTGCTGACCGCGATCGCGGTCGTCCTGATCCTCGCCCTCGGCGTAGCCGGGGTCATCTTCCTGCCCGGCATCCTTGCCGGACCGGCACAGACCACGCGTCCTTCTCTATCCGCACTGCCCAGCTCAAGTGCATCGATTGCGCCAAGCGCGTCACTTGCAACGCCGACTGCACCGGCCACCGCGACCGCCACGCCGGGCGAGCCGACCGAAGAACCCGAGCCAACCGCCAGCCCGCGTACCTACACGATCAAGAGAGGTGACACGCTGGCGCGGATCGCGCGCCGCAACGACCTGACTGTCGCCGACATCCTTGCCGCAAATCCGGATATCACCGACCCGAACGACATCTTCGTCGGCCAGATCATCATCATCCCGCTGCCACTGCCGACCGCGGCGCCCTAGCGCGGCTACTGACGCAGCTGACCAGGCTGACCCGACGTCCGCTCGGGCGCTAGCGCGGCGCGAGGTTGATCGAGACGATCTTCCCTGTTTCGACCCGGAACGTTGCATCGAGGTGCTGCGACGGCGCGCCCGGTCGGACGACCAGCAGGTCGCATTCGTAGTTGGCACCTGTGTCGCGCTCGCCGGCCGGGATCATCTTCAGACCCTTGTCGGCACGCATGAACCAGCCGCCGACCTGATCGACACCGCGCAACGTGCGTGCGTTGTCCTGCACGTGGACGCGCATCTCGACCTTTTCGTCCATCAGCTTGAGCGCGGACTCGCGCTCCCCGTCATTGAGCAGCTCAAAGAACTGCTCCATCGTTTCAACTGCACCCATATCAACCTCAGTCTAGCGGTGAGGGTCGAGGCGACCCTCCTCCCGGACTAGTAGCCGCCGCCGGCTCCGCCTCCGCCGCCACCGCTGCCACCGCCGCTGAAGCCGCCCGAGCCACCGGAGCCGCTCGAGCTGGGCGAATTGCCAATCGACCCCAGGGCGGACATCATGCCGCCGAAGTCGGGGATCGCTCCCGAGCTCGAGAACAGGCCGGGCGCCACGCCCATGGAGCCACCACCGCCGACCGATGAATTGCCGGTGCCGTACCAGACCGGCAACCACGGGTTGTAGGTCGTGACTCCCGCCCTCGCGTCATCTGCGCTGCGCTCGAGGACCTGTTCGATGTCGCTCTGCAGGCCGAGCGCCGTGCCCCATACGACCGCTTGGTCGGGCGTTTCGAGCCACTCGAGCTGCGCCTCCTGGACAACCTGGTTCATCGAGCGCGCCTGCTCCATCGTCTTCTGCAGGGTTCGTCGGTACGCGGCGAGCATCGCGTACACCATCGCGCCGGCCATGGTTCGCGCCGGCATGGCACCGGCAATGAATAGCGTCGCTACGCCGGCAGCGATCAGCGCGCCACCGATCACGGTCAGCCCGCCGCTCTCGATGAAGGTGAAGTTGATGAACAACAGGACGCCGCCCAGGATCAGCTCGAGCGTTCCGCGTCCACGCCAGCGGGCGGTCGCCTTGCCCGGCGGCTCCGTGAACCAGCCCTTGTCGGCCACCCACTTCTCGAGCGTCGAGTCGAACTTCGAGGCGTACTTGCCGAACTTGGTTATGTCGTCGGCGGCGATGTAATCGGCTGTCTCGCCGCGCGCGATGCCCTGGATCCGCTCGAGCGCGTAGTCCTCGGCCGGGCCAAGCGGACGGCGGCGATTGCGGATGACGTACGGATCCTGTGATTGCTGATCATGGATCTGGATGCCCGCCTTCTTGCTCAACAAGCCGCTTTCCTCTCGGAAGCTGAGCTCGCCACGGCTCGCCAGGTCAAGCATTGCCGTGGTCAGCGCGCGTCGCGTCGCGCGGCCCTCCCACACGACCGCACCGGATGCGGCGGTCAGCTCGGGTGGCGGCGCTGGCATCAGGATCGACGGGCTGTCGAGGTAGACCGGGTCGCGACCGAAGCGCAGCCACGACCACGCCGCCCAGCCCACGAGGAGCAGGAAGATCAGCGGCGCGACGATCAGACCCAGGATCGCGTCGATGATCCGCGCCGCGGCCAGCACCTGGGCGTGCTCGGGCGTGGCATTGGCGTCGATCTTCTCCAACCCGGCGAGCAGCGCAGCGTCCTCGTCGCACACCCGCAGGTGCGGGACCATGTCCTCGTCGAAGATCTGCTGCCGCTCGGCGTTGGACAGGAAGGCGGCCCGATAGCCCGGCCCGGCATACAGCTGGATCTGGCCGTTGCCGCTCGACCCCGATAGGCACTGCTGACGATTGGTGTTCCACATGATCGCCAGGCCATCGTCGAAGCCCGCGCGGCCAACGCCCCACTGGTCGACCAGTGCGATCGCGTCCTGTTCCGTCGACTCCTCGGTCGAGCCGGGCTTGTACTGCGTGTAGACGACTACCTCGGCGCCGGTGCGTTGCTCGATAAAGGCGATCGTCCGAGTCGCCAGGAATTCCGTTTCGGATGACAGGATTCCGGCGTTGTCGTAGACGACGACGTCGGTGACTGGCGGTGGGAACGGCGGGCCAGCAGGTGGCGTCTGGGCGGCCGCCGCACCGGCAAGCAGGAGGAGCAGCCCTCCCGCACTCAGGATCGAACGCTTCACGAGCGCATTGTGTTCGCCGCGGCCGCCGTGAGCGTGGTCGCCATACGGGTGTCGGCCCTGACGCGCCTGACCAGCTCGGCGGCCTGTTCGTAGCGACCGAAGCTGGGCATGACGTAAGTGCCCTGGACGTCTGTGGCGAGCTGTTCGAGAAGCGCGTGCGCCATCTCCAACCCGACCTCGGCGCCCCGCTCGCCAGCGGCATTCATCGCCGCACGAACCTCGTCGGGGATCGTGATGCCGGGCACCTCGTTGTGAAGGAACTCCGCGTGTCGATGGGTGTGTAGTGGCAGTACGCCAAGCAACACCGGCTTGGGCAGCCCGGACGGCCAACGTATGACGGCGCGGTCCATGAAGCGGTCCCATTGCTCGCGGGCGTAGATCGGCTGGGTCATGATCAGGTCGGCTCCCGCCTCGAGCTTCGCCGCGAGGCGCTCGATCTCCTGGTCGGTGTCGCCCGCGGTCGGATCGAGCGCGCAAGCGATCGTGAAGCCCGCCGGGGCGCCGATCGGCTTGCCCGCCTGATCCTCGCCCCGGTTCAGTCGGCTGAGAATGCCGATCAAGCCGATCGAGTCCACGTCCCAGATGCCTGTGCCGGTCGGGTAGTCGCCCACCCGCGGCGGGTCGCCGGTGAGTGCCAGGATGTTGCGCACGCCGAGCGCGTGCGCGCCGAGGAGCTCCGATTCGAGCGCCATCAAATTGCGGTCGCGCGTCGTGACGTGGACGAGGCACTCCAGGTCCAGGTCGTGCTGAACCCCAAAAGCAACGGCCATCGCGCCCATCCGCACTCGCGCCATGGCGCTGTCACTGATGTTGACGATGTCGACGCCGGCGTCCTGGAGCAGCCGCGCGGCCTCGATCGTCCGTTCGATGCGCACCGAGCGGGGAGGGTCGATCTCGACGCTGACGATGAATCCCCTCTCACCGAGCAGGCTGGCAAGGCGCGTCGGCGGTGGCTGCTCAGTCCCGGATCCGCCGCCGACGCGATCTGCCACCGGCGTGCGCGGACTGACCATGTGTTCGTGGTCCGACTGTCGTCCGGCGCGCGGTTGGCCGCCCGATGCGATCGCGTCGAGCGCCTGGCGCATGTGTCGGATGTGCTCCGGCGTCGTGCCGCAACATCCGCCGACGATGCGCGCGCCGGCGTCCAGGAAGCGCGCCACCGCATCGCCGAAATAGGCCGGCTCGGCGGCGTACACGAACTGGCGATCGACGCGCTGAGGCAGTCCCGCATTGGGCACGATCGACCTCGCCAGACCAACCGACGGCAGACCCATCTGGGACAACGCGTCGAGGCAGATCAGCGGGCCGACGCCGCAGTTGACGCCTACCGCATCGACCCCCGCTGCGGCCAACGCCGTTGCCGCTGTCTGCGGGCTGGTGCCGTCGATCGCAAGGAGGTCCTCGCCGAACGTCATCTGGGCGATGATCGGAATATCGGACAGACCGTGCGCCTCTTCGATACCGAGCAGCAGCTCGTCGAGGTCACTGAACGTCTCGAACAGCAAGATATCGGCGCCGCCTTCGAGGAGACCCTCGATCTGCTCGCGGAAGGCGTCACGCATCACCTGACCGCGCAGGTGCTCGGGACCGTGGACGGGAGTCTCGAGCGGACCGATTGACCCGGCCACGAGCACGTCCGTCTTTCCCGCCACGTCCCGCGCTTCTCTTGCCAGCTGCGCAGCGCGGCGACTTATCAGTCCGGCGCGATCGGCAAGGCCGTAGGGTGCGAGGCGGATTCGGTTGGCGCCGAACGAGTTCGTCTCGATCGCGTCCGCGCCGGCCTCGATGTACTCGCGATGGATCGCGCCGATGAGCTCCGGCTGCGACTCCACGAGGCTGTCCAGCGAAGATCGCTGCGGCACTCCCCGGCTGAAGAGCAGCGTGCCCATGGCGCCGTCCAGCAGCAGCGGTGTGCGCGCCAGCCGCTCGGCGAACGCGCGTCTGAGATGGGAAGTGGCCTGTTCGTTCACATCCATAAGCGTACGTTGTCCCGTCGCGGACCTCGTGTGCAATCGATGCGGCTGTTCCAGTTGGGCCAATGTCCCGAGCCGACTAAATATGCGTCGAACCGACTAAGCGTGCGCGACGACGCCACCAGGTTGAGCGCCGAACGGAAAAATTCTCTAGTCGGGTCGATGCATATCCAGTCGGATCGAGACATGGCCCTTCGGATGGACCGGCACGGCCCGCTCAGGGCAGGCTGCGAACAGAGCCGCGGCGGCGCAACACGCTCAGGCTCTCGCCGTCCCAGGCGATTTCGGGCGGGCGCGGCCGGCCGTTGTAGGGGCTAGCCATCGACGAACCATAGGCACCGACCATGCCGATCGCGACCAGATCGCCGCGCTGCAGCGGCGGGAAATCATCGAAGCCGAACGTGTCTGTTGATTCACATATCGGGCCGTCGATGCGCACCGGGGTCGCGTCGGGTGCATCGTCGTCAATCGGCCGCCCGCGAGATGTAAACGCGTGCATCGGATGGATCGCGCCGTACAGGGCGGGGCGGATCAGCTCGGTCATGCCGGTGTCGAGCACAACGATCGGCGTCTCGCGCGGGCGGACGTGCAGGACACGACCAACCAGCCAGCCACAAGCGGCGACGACTGCACGGCCAGGCTCGATCGCCAAACGCGCCGGTCGGGTGCCGTCGGGCATGGCGTCCAGCTCGGCCTGTGCCGCCTTGGCAAAGAGGGTCGGCGACGGCACCGAATCGTCGCCGGTCATAGCGACCGGAAAACCCCCGCCGGCATTGAGCGTGTCGAAATCGGGCAGCGTGGCGCGCTGCAGCTCGAGCAGACGAAGGCCGATCCGAAACGCGGACCGCCAGGCATCGATGGCGCCGAGCTGCGATCCGACGTGGAGGTGGATGCCGCGCCAGCGCAGCGGGCCGTCGGGGCCGCCGCCTGCTTCGATCACGGCGGGCAGCTCTTCGGGGAGGATGCCGAACTTCGACTCGGCCGAGCCGACGGCGAGGCCGGCATGCGTCTCCGGCGAAACCGCCGGGTTGACGCGGACCAGGACTTCGATGCGCGTTCCCGCCGCCCACGCCGCCGCGGCCAGGACGGAGGCATCCTCCGGCGTCTCGAGGCTGACCCACGCCAGCGGCATGCCCGTTGCCGCGCGGCGCGCGGCGCTGACGAGATCGGCATCGGTCTTGCCGATTCCTTCGAGGACGATGCGATCCGCCGTCGCACCGGCACCTTCGGCTAATGCCAGCTCGCCGCGCGAGACGACACTGGCAAAAAACCGCTCGGCGAGAATCTCGCGCACGAGGCCCGGCAGCCCATTGGCCTTGAGCGCATAGAGGCGAAGCCACGGGTCGGGGAATGCATCGGCGATGGCGCGCGCGTCCGCGTGAAGGCGAGGCAGGTCGTACAGGTAGAGCGGCGTTCCGTAGCGGCGCGCCGACTGGCGAGCGGCGTCGGCGAGTTGTTGCGCGGGTGTCGCCTTCAGACGCGCGGCGCGGCCAGACGGACGAGAGACATGATCATCGACACGACGCTGAGCACGACCGAGGTCAGGAACGCGGCGATGACCACGTCCAGGTCGATCGATCCAGGCGGCCAGCCGGCGAGGGTGAAGTTGAGTTTCAAGTTGTCGCTCAGTCCGGCCGCCAGCAGCACCATGGCCGTGTTGATGACGAGGCCGATCAGGCCGAATGTGACGAACGTCAGTGGCAGGCTGAGCATCTTGACGATGGGTCGGATGTAGGCGTTGACGAGGCCGAAGATGACGGCCAGCAGGGCCAGCTGCCACCACTCCCCGTTGAAGGTCACGTTCGGAACGAGGCGGATCGCAGCCACCAGCGCGATGGCGTTGACCAGGATGCGGATGCCGATTTCCAGCAAGTGAAGGTTCCTCGCGCTGTGGGCAGCTCCTGCACTTGGGTCCACCCGGCGCCGGCCATGCTACATCCGGCGACGCGGACTAGGATGCTCGCCCAGCCCCGCGTTTGCCGATGTCATGGTTCGTTTGGAGGGTCGTCAAAGTGACAGAGGTTGTCGGTCGTCGCTTCGCGTCGTTGGCCGAGGACACGCGGCCCGAGCCGCGCACAGCATTCGACTTCGCCCTGCACCGGCTGCTCGACGACCTGTTTGCCGCTCAGCCGACCTGGGCGACGCAGATCGGCTTCCACGCTCACGACGACCGCTGGCCGGATCTGACCGAGGCGGGACGCGCCGCCCGGCTGGCCACGCTGCGCCACCACCGTGCGCGGCTACAGGCACTCCCCGAATCTGAGCTCAGCGCGGCCGAGCGGATCGATCGCGGCATCGTCCTCGAGGCGATCGACTCGTTCGAGTTCGACGAGGCGGAGCTGCGTCAGCAGGCGTGGGATCCGCTGACGTACGTGCATCTCGTCGGCAGCGGCCTGTTCGGCCTGCTCGCCCGCGAGTTCGCGCCGTGGCAGCACCGCGGAATGGCCTTCGCCGGTCGCGTGGCCGGGCTGGCCGAGCTGCTCGACGCGGCGATCGACAACCTGCACGGCCTGCCCGGCCGGCCGGTTTCGCGCGTTCACACCGAGACGGCCTTGGCCCAGCTGAACGGCATCACCGACCTGATCGATCAGGGCATCGCCGAGAGCGAGCGTCGAGCGGCCGAGGGCGAGGCGGCGGACGTGGCAGAGGAGCTCAAGTCGGCCGCTGCGACTGCCAGCCGGGCCGTAGCCGAGTTCCAAAGGCGACTCGAGCAGGAAGTCTTGCCGCGCTCCGAGGGCGACGGGCGTTTGGGTCCGGCTCTCTTCGCGGCCAAGCTGCGCCACACGCTGTCGAGCGACCTATCGTACGAGGAGCTGGAGCAACGGGCGACCAAGGACTACGAGGTCGTCCGTGCCGAGATCCTGCGTCTCGCGCGCGAGGCATGGCCCCAGTGGCTGCCTGGTGAGTCGATGCCCGACGACGGCGATGAGGTCATCCGCCGCGCGCTCGATGCAGTCGCGCGCGAGCATCGCCAGCCGCACGAGCTGCTCGACTGGAGTCGGGCCGAGGTCTCCCGCGTCGAGGAATTCTGCCGCGTCAACAACGTCATCGGCCTGCCTGAAGAGCCGATGCAGATCACCTGGACGCCGGTGTTCATGCGCGCCTACGGTCGGGCGTTCCTCGAATCGCCGGGCCCGCTCGACAAGGGGCTGTCGAGCTACTTCTGGATCACCCCGCCCGACGAATCGGCGGGGCTCGAAGCGGTCGAGTCGTACCTCCGCGAGGACAACGACCGAATGCTCCGCCTGCTGGCAATCCACGAAGGCGTACCCGGCCACTACCTCCAGCTGGCGTACTCGAATCGGACGCCCAACCTGACCCGGTCGGTCTTCGGCAGCGGCATGTTCGCCGAGGGCTGGGCCGTCTACGTCACCCAGGTGATGATGGATCTCGGCTACGGCGATTTCGAGCCGGCGCTGCTGCTCAACCACTGGAAGTTTTACCTTCGCGCGATCACCAACGCGCTGATGGACGTGCGCATCCACACCGCGGGCATGACCGAAGAGGATGCGATGGACATGATGGTTCGCGGTGGCTTCCAGGAAGAAGACGAGGCGCGCGCCAAGTGGCTGCGCGCACGGCTGACTTCGACCCAGCTCTCAACCTACTACCTCGGCGCGCTCGAGATGTGGGACATGGAGGTCGCCGCGCGCAAGCGGGCAGCCGCGGACGCCGGCGCCGGCGAGGATGCCGTGCCGCCGCAGCGCATCGCCGGCGGTCTGGGTGAAACGCCCGGGTTCGATTATCGGGCGCACCTCGAATCGGTTATCTCGCACGGCACGCCGCCGATCAAGTGGGTCCGTCGCGCCTACCTCGGCGACAACTAGCCGCGGTCGACCGGTGGATATCGGGCTGATCCTGCCCTCGTACCGCGAGGGCGCCAGTGTCGAGGCAATCGACGCTGGGGCGGAAGTGGCCGCCAGGCTTGGCTGGCACTCCGTGTTCACGACCGATCACCTGCTCGTCGAGCCCTCCAAGCGCAGCGAGGACTACTTCACGATCTTCGAGGCGCTGGTCACCGTCGCCCACGTGGCGGCACGGCAACCGAACCTGCGGGTTGGGATCAGCGTCGTCGTCGTTCCGATGCGCAATGCGGTCCAGCTCGCCAAGGAGCTGGCGACCCTGGACGCGCTGTCGGGTGGACGGCTGATCGCCGGTGTCGGTGTTGGCTGGAATCGGAAAGAGTTCGCGCATCTCGGGCTGGAGGACCGGTTCGGCCACCGTGGCGCATACCTCGACGAGTCGATCGAGCTGTGGCGCTACCTGTGGGGCGGCGGCACGGGGCCGTTCGAGGGCCGCTTCCATTCGTTCGACGAGGCACGCTTTCTGCCGCTGCCGCCTCAAGGCCGCGAGCTGACGATCTGGGTCGGCGGCCGCGAGCCGGCCGTCCTCGAGCGCGCCGGACGGCTTGGGAATGGCTACCACTCGTCCGCGTCGAGCCCGGCACAGGTGGCCGTGCGGGTGCCGATCGTCCGAGCTGCGGCGAAAGCGGCCGGCAGGCCCTCGCCGACCATCTCGGCTCGGTTTCGGGTCGCCTTCGGTCGCCACGACGTGCCCTTCTTCATGGTCGCCGGCACGCCTGAGCAGATGGTCGGCGAGCTGCGCGAGTTCGAGCACATTGGCGTCGACCACGTCGCCGTCGACTTCGCCGAGACGGACCCGCAGAAGCTGGTGTCGCTCGTCGAACGCTTCGACAACGAGGTCCTCGCCGCCCTCCGATGAGCACAGGCGACTCTCCGCCACTACCTCGCCGGCCGGAAACGGCGCGTCCTCGATCCGACGCCGAGAAGCATGTCGACACGCCCGCCCCGACGCTCGAGGAGCTCGAGGCCATCGAGCGGAAACACATCGAGCTGACCACGCATGCCGGCGCCGAGGTGGTCGACGACGCGTCGCTAGGTGTCGCGATGGTCCGACTCCACGGGCGCGGACCGGGGCTGAACTACGCAGCACAGATCCGTTGGGCTGCGGCCGACGTCGAAGAACGAATCCAGGCGCTCGATCGGGCGATGCGCGAGGTAAGGGAGTGGCCGGTCATCTCAGTCACGGACGGCTTGACAGAGCCGGCCGACCTCGTCGATCGGCTGCAGGCGCTGGGATGGGTGCGGCTGAGCGGCGAACGAATGATGACGACGCGCCACGCGCCAGTTGTGCCCCATCTCGATCCGGGTTTGCGCGTCGAGGCGGTGACGCCGGCAAGCGCCCTGGACGCGGCCCGACTCGAGGTCGCCAACTTCGACTTGGCCCTCGAAAGCGTGGGTGAGCGAGCTGAACGCCTGGCAGTCGCGGTGCAGGACGGCACGGTCCGCGCCTTCCTGCTGCGGCTCGTGCACGAGCCGGTTGCGAGCCTGCGCCTTACGGGCGGCCCGGGGGTCGCGTCACTCAGCGCCGTCGGCGTCGCTGCGCGCCACCGCCGTCGCGGCTACGGACGAATGGTCACCGCAGTCGCAACTCGCGCAGGCCTCGCCACTGGCCACAAGCTGGTCTGGCTCTCCGTAATCGAGGAAAACGTCGAGGCCGTCGCGCTGTACCGCAGCCTCGGCTTCGAGCCGTCATTCTCCTGGTCCCGCTGGGCCGCGCCCGCCGACTAGGAGCCCGAAGCCTCCTCAGCCACTAGGTCGCGGGACTGCGTGAAACGAAAGGTCGTCGTGAAAACCTGCTTCTCGGAAGGACCTATGTCGAGCTTCCAGCGCTGAGTAAGGCACGATCCCTGGTGGACCTTTTCGTAGCCCGACTCTGAGTTGGACACGGTGTCGACCGACAGCCACTCCTGCTCCGTCGGCGGGTCGATCTCCGCGAGAATCGAGACGCCTTCCTGTTGGTTGCCGAAGGACAGGGCGACTCCAGCGTCGACGGATCCGCCCGTGTCGAATTGGGCGTCCTTGCCGGCCCATCGGTAGTACGCCTTCTCGTTGCCGCCGCCACCCATCAGGTTGACGTTCCATTCGAGCTCGAGAGTGCCAGTCAGCTCGCCCAGGCCACGGTTCTGGACCTCGACGCTCACCGACAACGAGCCGGCCAGGCGATCGCCGCCGACGCTGACCGTCTTGCGCACGAACAGCCCTGGTGCGAGCCGCGACAGCACGGTCTTTGACTGCTCGGCCGATTCGATGCGCCACTCCCCGTTGACGAAATCGCCCAGCTGCCGGCCGGCCGGGTCGAGGATGCGGACGAGCCCGCTGCGCCGCTCGTGGTCGTCGTAAACGAGGTAGCGCACCAGCTCGTTGCGCGTCGCGTCGGCCATCTTCTTGAGCTTCTCGTGGTACGCCTCGGGCCGGCGGCGCAGAACTGACGCGAGCGCGACGCGCGACGCGCGCAGGTCCCACTGGCCGATCCCCGCTCCCTCTGCGGGATCGATCAGAACGTTCTGGCCGCCGCTGCCGATGATCACCTCTTCGCGCCCATCGAGATCGAAGTCACCGACTGCGCCGGCGATCCGGTCGGCCATCGCCAGATCGGCCGCGGCGATCAGCTCTGCATGCGTCGCCATGCGCATGTGGACGATATAGATGCCACCGAACAATCCGTGCCAGTAGCAGTCGTTCGACTGGGCGCGGTAGAGATGGTCGAGCGCCCGTTCGCGTGATGGCCCGGCGGGCATGGCATTGACCGCGCCCGACACGCGCAGCATCTGCTTGTGGAGATCGTTGATCTCGCGGTAGCGCGCCTGGAAGTTGCGCCACAGCCCGCCGCGCAGGAATTGGCTCGAGGCTGACTTGGCCTCGTCGGCGGCCGCGACCAGCCGGCGGAAGACCGGCGCCTCATCGGCGGGGAGTGCCCATTCGGTCATCTCGACGTAGGAAGCCGTGGGAATGTAGACCCGGCCGATCGGCGGGTGGTCGGCCATCCAGTGCGTCGGCGTGACCGTCGTCAGCCAGTCGGCGTTGTCCTCTAGCGCGGTGAAGCACTTCTCGATCCACGCATCGCGGCCCCAGCACAGGGCGTGAGTGCCCGGCCAGGCGCCGAACTTCTCGCCGTCGTCGCCCATGATCCCGACCCGGTCGCCGGCCTCGGTCGCGTTTGACTTCAGGTACGAGATCAGGTCGTCGACAGGCTTCCACGGGATGCGATAGCGAAGCCCCTTTTCGGTGCCGAAGATGGTCAGCATCCGACCCTGGTCGTCGGTCGTGTAAGTGCCCCACATGGCATCCTCGGGCACGGACGCGGCACGCAGGTGGTTGTCGTCGAGGACGGTGTACGAGTAGCCGGCATTGGCCAGATCGGCCGGCAGCGACGGTTCCCAGACGCGTTCGGCGAGCCACGCGCCGCGCGGCGCGACGCCGAAGCGGCGCTCGATGTCGGCGCGCATCCGCGTTAGCTGGCCAAAGCGGTCACGCTCGGGGAGTGCCGCCAGGATCGGCTCGAACATGCCGCCACCCAGGATCTCGACTTGGCCGCGCTCGACCAGCTTGCGCAGCCGATCGAGCGACTCGGGCTCGTTGGCCGCCATCCATTCGAGCAGCGGACCGGTGTAGTGCAACGCGAGGCGGATCGTCGGGTGCTTTTCCAGGGCACCGATCAACGGCTCGTACGCCTTCTCGAAGACTTCCTCGATCACCCACCCGAAGTTGCCCACCGGCTGGTGGTTGTGGACGACAAGGGCGAGCGAGATCCGTGCCGTCAACCTCGTGAGCGAGAACGACCCGCTGTAGCAGCCTGGCGCACACCGACGCCGTTGCGCGCGGCCGGCAAGTAGAGCTGCTCGATGTACTCCTCGAGCATTCGGCTGGTCGAGAACTGCCAGATGGCGCTCGCCATCGACTCCTTCATCGTCTGCAGCCAGCGCCGCGGCAGGCCGTCCTTGTCGCGCTCGTAGTACGCCGGGATGATCTCATTCTCCAGTAGCCGGTACAGATCCTGGGCGTCGGCCCAATCCTGCGCACCCTCGTCGGCGAGGGATTCGCGACCGCCGATCGCCCAGCCGTTCTTGCCGTTGTAGCCCTCGTCCCACCAGCCGTCGAGCACCGAGAAGTTGATGACGCCGTTCATGGCTGCCTTCATGCCGCTCGTCCCCGAGGCCTCGAGTGGCCGGCGCGGGTTGTTGAGCCACACGTCGACGCCCTGCACGAGGTAGCGCCCGACGCGGATGTCGTAGTCCTCGAGAACGAAGACGCGCTTGGCGAACTTCGGCGAGCGGCTGCGGGTGAAGATGTCCTGGATCACGCGCTGGCCGGGTCGATCGGCAGGGTGGGCCTTGCCGGCAAAGATGATCTGCATCGGCCGCTCGTCGTTGAGCAGGATCCGCGCCAGGCGGTCCTCGTCCGAGAAGATCAGCGACGCCCGCTTGTAAGTCGCGAAGCGGCGCGCGAAGCCGATCGTCAGCACTTCCGGGTCGAGCGCCTCGGCGACACCCTCGAGCAAACTTGGTGCCTCTCCGTGCCGGGCGAACTGCTGCTGCAGCTTGCGCCGCGCGAAATAGGCCAGCTCCAGCTTCTGGCGCCGGTGCGCGTCCCAAAGCTGGGAGTCGGACAGGGTCGCGACGCGCTCCCAGAACGGGTTCGCCTGCTGGTCGATGTCGTCGACGTCGGCGCCGAGCTGGCCATACAGCGACCGGGCCTCCCCGCCCAGCCACGACGGCGGATGGACGCCATTGGTGATGCCCAGGATGGGCGACTGGACGATGCCCGACCAGGTGCTGTTGGCCGTCCGCGCGTGCAGCTGGCTGACCGCGTTGGCGCCGTTCGTCTCGCGCAGCGAGAAGGCTGTCATGTCGAACTGGTTGGGGTCGTTGTCGGCGCCAAGACCGAGCTCGATGATGCGCTCGAGATCGAGGTTGCTGTCCGCTGGCCAGTGGCGCGGCAAGCCGGCGCACAAGGGCAGTGTCGAAGCGCTCGTTGCCGGCCGAGACCGGCGTGTGGATGGTGAAGACCGCGTTGCGCTTGACGCTCGCGAGTGCCTCATCGAGCGGCGTCCCGTCGACAGTCAGCTCGCGCGTGCGTTCCACGAGCATGAACGCGGAGTGGCCCTCGTTCAGGTGCCACGCGCGTGGCTCGATTCCCAGAGCTCGCAGGGCGCGAACGCCACCGACGCCGAGGACCATCTCCTGGTGCAGCCGCATCTCGCGGCCGCGGACGTAGAGGATGTGGGTGATCGGCCGGTCCGTCTCGTCGTTGTCGGGAATATCCGTGTCGAGCAGCAGCAACGGCACGCGGCCGACCTGAGCTCGCCACACGGCGCAGTAGACGGTCCGGCCGGGCATCTCGACGCCGATGCGCAGCGGGCCGCCATCTTCGTCCGCCACGCGGAGCAGCGGCAGGCGTTGCGGGTCGTAGTCGGGGTAGGCGTGCTCCTGGTGACCGTCGGCGTCGATGTTCTGGCGAAAGTAGCCGTGGCGATAGAGGAGGCCTACCCCGATGAACGGGATGGCCATGTCCGACGCTGCCTTGAGGTGGTCGCCGGCAAGCACGCCGAGGCCGCCTGAATAGATGCCGAGCGCCTCGTTGAGGCCGTACTCGGCGCAGAAATAAGCGACCGGCCCGTCAAGCTCCTCGCCGTGCTCGCGCTCGAACCAATGGCCGGCGCCGTTGTCCATGTAGTTGTCGAAGGCGTCGAGCAGGGTGCGGTACTCGGCCATCAGGTCGACGTCGTCGAGGACCTCCGACCAGTCACGGGGGACCTGCAGCAGCGGCACCGGGTTGCGGTAGCGCAGCCACGCGGCGACGTCGATACGCCGAAACAGGACGCGCACCCGGGGGTGCCACATCCAGTAGTGGTTGAAAGCCAATCGCTCGAGCCCCTGGAGCTGAGCGGGGAGTCTGAGGGCTGCCGGCGGCAGCGTGGGTATGTCGATCCTTGGAGCCACGATGGCGGCGATCCTACAGGACGCGCTTGAGAAGCGTAAACCGGTTCAGCACGACTCCCAGTCGACCGCGATCAGCTGCCGACGTAGGCCGCGAGGTGCTCGCCGGTGAGGGTGGAACGTGCGGCCACGAGGTCGGTCGGCGCGCCCTCGAAGACGATCCGGCCGCCGTCATGGCCGGCTCCCGGGCCGAGGTCGATGATCCAGTCGGCGTGGGCCATGACCGCCTGATGGTGCTCGATGACGATGACCGACCTGCCAGACTCGACGAGTCGGTCGAGCAGGCCGAGAAGCTGCTCCACGTCCGCAAGGTGGAGACCCGACGTCGGCTCGTCCAGGATGTAGACGCCGCCCTGCTCGCCCATATGAGTTGCCAGCTTCAGGCGTTGTCGTTCGCCGCCGGAGAGCGTCGGCAGTGGCTGGCCGAGGCTGACGTAGCCGAGCCCGACGTCTACGAGCCGGTCGAGGATGGCGTGCGCGGCCGGCGTGCGCGCCTCGCCCTTGCTGAAGAACTCCTCGGCTTCGGTCACCGACATGGCGAGTACCTCGCTGATGTCGCGGCCGCCGAGATGGTGCTCCAGCACTGACGCCTCGAAGCGCTTTCCCTCGCACACCTCGCACGTGGTGGCGACTCCGGCCATCATCGCGAGGTCGGTGTAGATCACGCCCGCGCCGTTGCAGTTGGGGCAGGCACCCTCGGAATTGGCACTGAACAGCGCCGGCTTGACGCCGTTGGCCTTCGCGAAGGCCTTGCGGATCGGCTCGAGCAGGCCGGTGTACGTCGCAGGGTTGCTCCGTCGCGAGCCATGGATCGCGCCCTGGTCGATCGACACGACCCCGTCCCGTCCGGACACCGAGCCGTGGATCAGCGAGCTCTTGCCCGATCCCGCGACGCCAGTCACCACGACCAGCACGCCGAGCGGAATGTCGACATCGACGTCCTGAAGGTTGTTGGCCCTCGCGCCGCGAACCTCGAGCACGCCCGACGGTGCCCGCACGGACGGCTTCAGGGCGGCGCGATCGTCGAGGTGCCGACCGGTCAGCGTGCCACTTGCTCGAAGGCTGTCGATCGTCCCCTCGAACACCACCTCGCCGCCGGCGCTGCCCGCGCCCGGGCCGAGGTCGACAACGTGGTCGGCGATTTGGATCGCCTCCGGCTTGTGCTCCACGACAAGCACCGTGTTGCCCTTGTCGCGCAATCGCAGCAGGAGATCGTTCATGCGCTGGATGTCGTGCGGATGGAGGCCAATGGTCGGCTCGTCGAACACGTAGGTCACGTCGGTCAGCGACGAGCCGAGATGACGGATCATCTTGGTCCGCTGCGCCTCGCCGCCCGACAGGGTGCCCGACGGACGTTCCAGCGACAGGTAGCCGAGCCCAATCTCGACGAATGAGTCGAGTGTCTGCTGGAGCGTGGCCAGCAGCGGCGCGACCGACGGCTCGTTCAGGCCGCGGACCCACTCGGCCAGGTCGCTGATCTGCATCGCGCATGCGTGGGCGATGTTGATGCCCTTGATGCGCGAGGACCGTGCGCCCTCGTTGAGTCGGGTGCCACCGCAGTCGGGACAGGCCGTGAAGGTGACCGCGCGATCGACGAATGCCCGGATGTGAGGCTGCATCGCATCGCGATCCTTGGCGAGGAACGACTTCTGGATCCTGGGGATCAGGCCCTCGTAGCTCATGTTCATCCCCTGGAGCTTGACCTTCGTCGGCTCCTTTCGGAGGAAGTCGTGTAGCTCGGTGTCCGAGTAGTCGCGAATCGGCTTGCCAGGGTCGAGGAAGCCCGACTCACTGAAGATCCTGACCAGCCAACCATCCTGGCTGAAGCCTGGGACGGTGATGGCGCCTTCCGCGAGCGACTTGCTGTCGTCGTACAGCTGGGACAGGTCGATGTCCGAGATGGAGCCCATCCCCTCGCAACGCGGGCACATGCCGCCTGTTGAGCTGACCGTCCGCGAGATCGTTTCGCCATCGCCCTCGCCGCGCGCGATGACCAGCTCACCTGTCGCTCGAACCGACGGGATGTTGAACGAGAACGCCTGCGACGAGCCGACGTGGGGCTGCCCCAGCCGGCTGAAGAGGATGCGCAGCATCGCGTTTGCGTCGGTCGCGGTGCCGACCGTGGAGCGGGCGTTCGCGCCCATCCGTTCCTGGTCGACGATGATCGCCGTCGTCAGGCCTTCGAGAACGTCGACCTCGGGCCGTGCCAGCGTCGGCATGAATCCCTGGACGAAGGTGCTGTACGTCTCGTTGATCAGCCGTTGTGATTCGGCGGCGATGGTGCCGAACACGAGCGAGCTCTTGCCCGAGCCGGAGACTCCGGTGAACACGGTCAGCCGTCGCTTCGGAATCTCGACGCTGACGTTCTTGAGGTTGTTGACGTGCGCGCCCTGAACCCGGATCAGGTCGTGGTTGTCGGCAACGTGGAGCGCAGGTGGCTGCGTGTCAGTGCTCGTGGCAATGCCCCCGGTGGAGAGATTCTGGAACGTGTCGTTCGACCATTCGAGAATACGACAAGCAGCCGATCGACCGCCTCGCAGCCGTTAGCATCGCGCCGATGAGAATCGCCATGATCGCCTCGGAATGCGAGCCGTTTGCCAAGACAGGCGGGCTGGCCGACGTCGTCGACGCGCTGTCACGCGCGCTCGGCCGACTCGGCCACGAGGTCGACGTGTACCTGCCCTTCTATCGCGGTATCGCCCTGCCCGAACCGGCCGAGCGCACCGAGCTCATGGTCCCGATGGGGGAAGTGGGAAGCGTGCCGGTAACGGTCTGGAGCGCTGTCGGCCGCGGCTATCGACTGCGTCTCGTCGATCATCCTGCGAGCTTCGATCGGCCCGATTACTACGTCGCCGACGGACGCGACTATCCCGATAACGGCTTCCGCTTCTCGGTTCTCGGTCGCGCTGCGCTGGAGATGATGCGCGTCGAGCGCCGTCCGGTTGACATCGTCCACGGCCACGACTGGGAGGCTGCGCCGGCCATCCTGTCGCTGCGCACGCGCTACGCCGACGATCCCGTCCTCGGCGGCATGCCTACGATCCTGACCTGCCACAACCTCGCATATCACGGCTGGGTGCCGCGTGAGGTCGCTGGCCAGCTTGACCTGCCCGCCGGGATCGGGGCATCAGACGGAGTCGACCTGCTCCGCGAAGGCATCCTCGCCGCCGACCTGGTCAACACGGTCAGCCCAACGTTTGCCCGTGAGTCGGTCCAGCCGGGCATGGGTGCCGGGCTCGAGGATGTGCTCACGGCCGCCGGCGATCGCTACTTCGGGATCATCAACGGCCTCGACACGGAGCTCTGGAATCCGGCCACGGACGGCGACATCGCCGCGCGCTACTCAGCCACCGATCTGGCCGGCAAGCAGGCCTGTCGTGGCGCTCTGTGTGCTGAGCTCGGCCTCGATCCGGGCGGCCCGCTGTTCGCAATGGTCGGCCGGCTCGATCCACAGAAGGGTTTCGACCTGCTCGCCGAGGCCGCGCCGGTGCTGCTCGCGGCAGGGGCCAGGATCTGCGTGCTCGGCACGGGCGACCAGTCGCTGATCGGTGGACTTCAGGCGCAGGCCGTGGAGCAGCCGGCGCGGCTCGCGGTCGAGGCACGCTTCGACCGCGGCCTGGCACGGCGGATGTACGCCGGTGCCGACGCGTTCCTGATGCCGTCGCGCTTCGAGCCTTGTGGCCAGGGCCAGATGATCGCGATGCGCTACGGCACGGTGCCGGTGGTGCGCGCCACCGGAGGGTTGGTCGACACGGTTGTTGATGCCACGGCCGATCCCGCCGCGGGTACGGGATTCAGCTTCGGCCCCGCAGATCCGGCTGCGCTGATCGACGCGTGCACGAGGGCGGCCTGGGCGATGGCCGATCCGCAGCTCTGGCGCTGGATCCAGCTGCGCGCTATGGAGGCCGACTTCTCGTGGTCGGGACCGGCGCGCGACTACGTCGCGGCCTACCGCCGCGCGGCCGAGATCGCTACTTCGAGCTAGATCGCTAATCGGCGATAACGACCAACGCGTCGACATCGACGCGCGGCCGAGTTGTCGGCTGACCGAGCACCTCGATCTGGATCGTGTGATTGCCGACCGTTGACCAGGATTGGGCGAAGACCACCTGACGATGCTTGGTCGTTCCGGCGCGCAGGTCGATCGTCTGGACGACAGTGCCGTCGATCGAGACGCGCGCCTTGCCGCGGTTGGGCGCATTGGTCGAGATCCACGCGACGCTGCGGCCGGTGAACTCGAGCGTCGCCCCGGCGCCAGCCTGGGTTGAGTACATCGGGATCTCGCTGTATGGCGTCGCCAGCGGCGCCTCAAGCCATGATCCGCTGAGCGCCACGTCGCTCGGTTCGGATCCGTCGGCCGGCTCATGGGGCACGACGATCGTGCTCACGCCGGTGCGCCACGCGCGCCACGTGCCGCCGACCTTGGCGCGAACCCTGAACCGATTGCGCTCGCCGGGCCACGCGTTGGTGTCGAGCTTGGTGCCATAAGCCTTGCCGAGTAGGGCCCAGCCGCTGCCGTCGACGCTGCGCTGCACCTCGTAGCGCTGCGCATTGGCAACCGAAGTCCACTTGACGCGGACAGGGACCGAGCCGAGGCCCGCCACCGAGCCCGGGATCAGCCGCAGCCACGGCCCGCCGCTGTCGGCGGTCGTGGCGAATACGACGAGACGGAACGATGTCGCGCTCGACTCGCTCGCGGCGGTGCCGCTCAGGTCGATGTCGTAGATGCCCGGCGCGGCCTGGGCCGGGACGTCAATGGTCAGCCGCGTCCGGTGTGCCGGGAGCGCCAGGGAGGGGTTGGCGAACGTCGCGTCGGCACCGGGCGGCAGATCGCCCTCGTCGACCGACAGGCCCACCGTCGTGGCGAATCCGCCCAGACGCGCCACCCAGACGTCGAGCTCGGCGGTGCTGCCCGGCGCGGCGCGCACGAGGCTGCGGCTGGCGCCGATCGCGAAATCTGCGGCAAGGTCGAAGTGATTCACGCGCAAGCCGGGTTCGGGCTCGCCATCCGGCTCCGTCCCGTCGGGATCGCTGTTGACCTGCCAATCGGCTATGCCGCGTGCCAGGAGCGCGGCACGAACCTGCTGCGGCGTTGGCCGCGGCCGGCCGAGTCGCGCCTCGGCAAGGTAGTAGAGCGCGGCGCCACCGGCCACGTGGGGCGTGGCCATCGACGTGCCGCTCATGAGGCCGAGCCGGTCGACGGGCAGCGTCGAGACGACGCACACGCCCGGTGCGATCAGGTCCACGTCGGCGCCGTGGTTGCTGAATGACGCGAACGCATCGTCGCCGTCAGTTCGAGTGCAGTCATCGGGCGGCGATCCGCTGCCGGCCGGCAACCCATTCCAGTCGGCCATCGCCGAGACGGTGATTACCTCGTCGTAGGCACCGGGCACGTAATTAGCAGCGTCGGAAGACTTGTTGCCTGCCGCGGCGATCATCGTCACGCCCTCCGCGTCCAGGCGACACACCGCGTGGTGAAAGAGGTCCGCGTTGTCGAATCCGCAATTGCCGTCGTCCCGGCCGCCGCCGGCGATGCTCATGTTGACGACCTCGATCTGCGGAACCGATGCGTTGCCCGGCTCGCGCATCGCCGCGACGTGGTCGAGCCCGCAGATGACCCATGACCAGTAGCCGTTGCCGTTGCCGTCGAGGACCTTGATCGCCCACAGGCGCGCGCTCTGGGCGACTCCGGCCACACCGCGGCCGTTCTCGCGCGCGGCGGCGATGCCCGAGACGTGCGTCCCGTGACCGAAGCTGGCCGAGTCCTTCCAGCTGCCGGGCTCCGCACGCTCGGGCTCGCTCTGGCTCGGATCGGTGCAGTTGTAGCCGCCGTGGATGTTGAGCTCCTGGTTATCGGGCTGAAGGCCGGTATCGAGCACGGCGATATCGACATCCAGCTCGGAACCGCCGCGGTCCGGGTTGGCTGTCGCGCCGACGCGCACGATGCCCGAGTGGACTTCGTCATCGGTCAGCGGATAGGGATCGCCCGCGGAGTGGATCGGCCAATCGGGGACGACCGCGGCGATGCTCGGGTCGGCCGCCAGCGCGGCTCGTTGGCCCGAGGTGAGGGATGCCGCGAAGCCGTTCAGGACGCGGCTGAAACGTTGCGTGACCCGAACACCGTGGCGCGCCTGGGCGCGTTCGACGGTCGCGTTGAGTGGCGCGCCGGGCTTGAGTTGGACGATGTAGCGCGCCGCTCCATCGGCTGCCGCGACCGGGATGGGCGCCAGTGCCGCCGACGCACCAAGGGCGGAAACGCCGAGGGTGGCGACGAGGGTGGCAACAAGGGTCAGCCGCGCGAAAATCCGGAACAAGCGTCTCTCCCCCGCCACGACTGGGTCAATCTGACTCAAGGCTACACTCCGCGAACGGTCCCGAGCTCGCCGCGACCGCGCTCCGATTCGAGGTGAGAACGCCCTGTGACGCGACATGGTCGCATCTGGTTGTCGCTGCTCCTCGTATCGGCCCTCGCCGCGCCGGCGCTGCTGCTGGCTTCCCCGACTGCAGTGGCCGCGACCAATGACACGATTCGGTCGTTCAGCCTGTCGGGCACTCCGTTCGCGGCCGATTTCGCGCCACTCCCGCAGCGCGTCACTCTCGGGCTCGACCTCGCTCGGAAGGCGAGAGTCTGGATCTCCATCCGACGCCCGGACGGGACGCTGGTCAAGCGCCTCGCAGCCGGCGTTAACCTCGCGTCCGGCGGGCACAGCTGGGCCTGGGGCGGCATCAACAAGCGCGGCCGAACCGCGGCCGATGGGCAATATCTGGCTCGCGTGGTGACTGAGAACGGCCGCGGTCGAGCGCGTCAGGATCGGCCGCTGCGCAAGGGCCTGCCGCCGATCTATCCGGCGAACCCGGGCGCGATCGCGATTGCCGTCGACCCCGGCCACGGCGGCAGGTATCCGGGCGCCGTGCGCGACGGCTTTTTGGAGAAGGACTTCAACCTGGCGATTGCTCTACAGCTGCAGCAGTTGCTCGAGCGAGCCGGGGTTCAGGTGGTCATGAGTCGGACGACCGATCGGGCGCTCGACGAGCCGCCGACCGACCACAACGGCGACGGCTTGTTCAATCGCTACGACGACGACCTGCTGCGTACCGACAGCAAGAACCTCGCCCGCGCCGATGTTGCCGTTCATGTTCACAACAACGCGAACGAGAACCCTGATGTGAAAGGCACCGGCGTCTACATCAATGCCAATCACACGTGGTCGCCACAGGCCACCGAGTTGGCCGCGTTGATGCTCGGTGCGGAAGTGGCAGCCCTCGAGGCGTACCGCTCGCCGACCTTCACGCCGCAGGACAACGGGGTTCGGACAGGCTGGTACTACTACCTCGGGCCGTACGACCCGCCGTTCCTGCCACGGCCGTCGCTGGTCACCAGCGTGCTTTCCGAGTCACTGTTCGTGAGCAACCCGGCCGACCTCGAGGCACTCAAGCGCGCCGATGTTCGCCAATCGATCGCGGCCGGAATCTATGTCGGCTTGGCCGAGTGGCTCAACCAACGGGACCGGGGCGCCGGCTACGCCACGAGCGCGCCACCGACCGAAGCGGCAACTGCGGGCTCGGCCATCACATACCATCTGCGCCTGACCAACCGGGGGAACCGCCAATCGGAGGGATGGAAGCTGCAACTCGGGGCAGTGCCTGCCGTGCCCGTGTACGACGGCTCCGGCGCGGTCGGCCAGCCGATCGGCGAGATTGAAGTTCCTGACGGGCTCGCCCCGGGACAGTCGATCGTCCTGGATGTTCCCGCCACGGCGCCGGCCGCCGGGGAGTGGCTGATCAAGGCAGACGTGGTGGCCGGCGGGGCGCGCTTCTCGGAGCTCGGAATTGCTGCGCTGCAGCTGCCGCTGACAACGACCGCATCCCAGGCCGCGCCGTGACCGTCAGCGAGGGACTTCACTCAGGTCTGCTCGCCGGCAAGAAGGCGCTCATCTTCGGCGTCGCGAACGATCACTCGATCGCGTGGGGCATCGCCCGCGCGCTGCATGAGCACGGCGCCGAGATCGGCTTCAGCTCGGTCGAATCGCTCATCGAGCGGCGCGTCCAGCCGCTCGCCGACAGCATCGGCTCGACCTTCGTCGAGCCGGCCGACGTTCAGAGCGACGAGGACATAGCGCGCGTCATCAACAAATGGGACGACCAGTACGGTTCGCTCGACATCCTCGTCCACGCGCTCGCCTTCGCGCGGAAAGAGGATCTCGAGGGGAAGTTCGTGGACACGTCGCGCGACGGCTTCAAGCTGGCGCTCGACATCAGCGCCTACTCGCTCGTCGCCATCTCGCATGCAGCGCAGGAGATCATGCCCGCCGGCGGCAGCATCGTGACCCTCAGCTACTACGGCGCCGAGAAGGTCGTCGCCAACTACAACGTGATGGGCGTCGCCAAGGCAGCGCTCGAGGCGAGCGTACGGTACCTGGCCAACGACCTGGGTCCCGCGGGCTTGCGCGTCAATGCCATCAGCGCCGGCCCGGTCCGGACGCTCGCCGCCAGCGGTGTGGCCAACTTCAAGCGGATGTATGGCCTCTTCCGTGAGGTGGCGCCGCTGCGCCGCAACATCACCATCGAGGACGTGGCCGGCACCGCCGTCTATCTCGCGAGCGACCTGTCGAGTGCCGTGACCGGCGAGGTCATCTACGTCGACGCAGGCTTCAACATCCTCGGCGTTCCGACACCGGAAGAGTGACCGAACCTCCAAGTCCCAAGCCGCCAACGCGCCTTCCTAACCTCGGTCGTCGTGGTGAGGGCTGGTTCGTGCTTCAGCTGCTACTGATGGCGCTCATCTTTGGCGCGGGGCTGCTTTTCGGGGCGAATTGGTCGGGCGCGCCACGATTTGCCGCAGCGCTCGCCGGCGTGGTCATGATCGTTCTCGGTCTTGGACTTGGCTTCCTGGGCATACGCGATCTCGACCAGTCGCTCAGCCCGATGCCTCGGCCGACAGATAACGCGGTGCTCATCTCCGACGGCATCTACCGCCGTCTCCGCCACCCGATCTACGCCGGCGTCATGCTGCTCGGGCTGGGCTGGGCACTGCTGAGCGCGTCCGTCCTGGCAGTGGCCCTCGCACTCCTGCTCGCCGTCGTGCTCGACCTCAAGGCGCGACGCGAAGAAGCGTGGCTAACGGAACGCTTCGCGGGCTACCCCTCGTACGCTGCACGAACGCGGCGCTTCGTCCCCGGCGTGTACTGAGTCGCGGGTTCGCGGCGGACAAGGAAAGACCCGAAGGAACCTCGGAGTTGCTGAGCTGGTGGCGATGGGACGAGCCCCTCGCCGCGATCTGGGAACAAGTCCCCAGATACTCCGGCTCGGCTACCGATCTCCTCAGCTGATGCAAGCACCTGCCGGTGAGTTCGGCTTCCGTGGCCCCTTCGGGCTGAGACGAAGACTAGGGACAGCAGATGCCCGGCACAAGACCAGTCATCCACGACTTACTGGCAGTTCGAGGCGGTTATCCACGAACCTCCGGTCGACTGGGGATAGTCGCTGTGGATGACATTGGGCCGAATACTCCGGAGCGCTTTCATGCAACATGGCGCGATGGTCGCCACCGAAATGCTGGTCAGCATCGACATCGAGACGTCGGGTCCATCGCCATCGACAGGCAGCATGCTGTCGATCGGTGCCTGCCTGGTCCAGGATCCGTCAGTCAGCCTCTACCTGGAGCTGATCCCTGATCCTGGGTTGCCCTGGGATGATGGCGCGGAGCGAGTTCACCAGCTCGATCGTGCGCGGCTCGAACGTGATGGTGTGGCACCTGAGGCGGCGATGCTCGCGCTGTCCGACTGGCTCGAACGCAGTTGCGCCGGCCGCCGCCCAGTCTTCGTCGGCTTCAACGCACCGTTCGATTGGATGTTCGTGTCCGACTACTTCTGGCGCCACCTCGGCCGCAACCCCTTCGGCGTCTCGGCGCTCGACCTGAAGTCGTACTACATGGGTCGCGAAGGGGTCAGAGCGTGGGAGCTGACGCGCCGGCTGCACATTGATGAGCACTACGGTCTGCAGCCCGACCACAATCACAATGCGCTCGACGACGCGTGCGGCCAAGCTCGCCTCGCCCGGGTGCTGCTCTCTCGCGATTAGCACGACTGGTGCTTTCTGGCACCGATCCGAGAGCGATGCAGTTCCATATCGCGGACGCGATGTAACATTGCGTTCGCATTGCGGGACCTGCGGGGGCAGGTAGCTGCGGGCTCGTCACCGGTCCCGAAATGCTGGATTAGGTGACGATGCGCAGACTCTGGCCAACGACTCGGCGATTTCTACGGCGCTATTCGCGCCGCTTCTATTTCCTTGCCCTCGCGGTCTTCTTCACGATCTTCGCCGCCGGCGTGTACGTAACCGCACTGCCGGCAAGGCCCGCGCCGATTCCGTTGCCGTCGGCGACCACTGCCGAGCGCTGGACGCTGATCCAGCTGATCACACACATCGACGCCGGTGAGGTCCGCGCGGTCACGCTGGGCGCCAACGATTCCGGCGCGCAGATGCTTCTGGCGCGGACTGATGGCGGCGACTACGTCGCCATCGGCATCAACGTCCCTGTCGGCGAAGCGGCGTCGGCCCTGGTCAGCCTCGGCTACGGCGACCTCCTGACGCGTGGCGTCGTCGCCGCGATCGAGGATGCCGGCACGACTACCGGCGTAGACATGCGCATGGCGATCAACCTGTTGCTGCTCGTCCTGCTCGTGTCCGTCGGTGCTTCATTGCTCTACCGGATGCGCGACCGCCTGCCCATTGGCGGCCGCAAGCCGGGCCGCTTCTCCACGATCATGCCCGCCGCCGCCCACTCGACCGGCGGACGAGGCGCTACGGCGCCAACCGGCCAGGCGACGGGTACGAATGCCGGCGGCCTGGTCCACCTGACGGACGTTGCCGGCTGCGAGGAGGCCAAGCTCGAACTGTCCGAGGCGATCGAGTTCCTGCGCAACCCGATGCGCTTCCGATCGCTGGGGGCACAGGTGCCACGCGGCGTGATGCTCTACGGGCCGCCGGGGACGGGCAAGACGATGCTCGCCCGGGCAGTGGCGACAGAGGCCGGCGTGCCCTTCCACCACGCTTCCGGGTCCGACTTCGTCGAGAAGTACGTGGGCATGGGCGCGCGCCGGGTCCGCGATCTGTTTGCCCACGCACGCAAGCTGGGCAAGGGCGTCATCTTCATCGACGAGTTCGACGCTCTCGGTCGGGCGCGCGGCAGCGCCAACAGCCACGAGGAGCGCGAGCAGACGCTCAACCAGCTGCTCGTGGAGCTGGATGGGTTCTCGACCTCTAGCGAGATTGTCGTCATCGCCGCCACCAACCGGCTCGACATCCTCGACGATGCCGTGCTGCGACCCGGTCGCTTCAGTCGAAAGGTGCATGTCAGCCTGCCCGACGTCGGTGGCCGCCGCGCCATCCTTGACGTCCACGCACGAGGCAAGCCGCTTGCGCCGGAGGTCGATCTCGATCTGCTGGCACGCAAGACGTATGGCTTCTCGGGCGCGCAGCTGGCCGACCTGCTCAACGAGGCGGCGATCATGGCCGCCCGCAGAGAAAGCGCCACCATCGGTAACGACGATCTACACGCCGGCTGGCTGAAGGTCGCGGTTGGCACGGGCCGGCGGCGGTCGATGAACGAGCGCGACCGGGCGATCATCGCCGCCCACGAGGTTGGCCACGCGATCTGCGGCAAGGTCCACGGCGACTCCCGGCGGGTCGAGGAGATCTCCCTCTTCGCCCATGGCGAGGCGCTCGGCGTGACGGTCAGCTCCCAGGAGGACAACGACCTCCCGTCCGAATCAGACCTTCGCGCCCGACTGATCGCATTGATGGGCGGACGGGCGGCTGAGGAGCTGCTGTTCCACGAGGTCACACCGGGCGCGGCGAACGATTTCGAAAAGGCGACCCACATCGCTACCTCGATGGTTCAGCGCTGGGGCATGGGTCGCGACCCACGCGAAGTTGCGGACCCGGCGGCCGGCAGAGGCACGCTGTCCTTCTTTGCCGTCAAGCGCGATGGATCGCTCCCATCCGAGCTCAACGCACCGGCCACGCGCGCAATCGCCGCAATCCTCGACCAGGCATATGCGAGCGCGCGCCAGACGCTCATCGACAATCTCGCCAAGCTGCGCGCTATCGGCGTCTACCTTGTACAACAGGAGCGCATCGACGGCGACACGTTCGACGCGCTCTTCGACGGCACGCTCGACGTGCCCGACGCTCAAAACGAGTGGCGCCCGGCGACATCCAGCCCGCGCGAGTGGGCGGCAATCGCCGCCATGGGCTCCACCAGCGAAACGGCCGAAGCCTAGCCTCATCCAAGCGTGAGTTGCGCACCGCTTGCGCCACCAGGTGACGCAACTTTCCGCCGATGGCCTTCGAACCCGGCGCGAATCGAGCCAGCGTAATCCCGGACTCGAGGCTCTAGCCGAGTGCCTCGAGGATGTGCTTGAAGAGGTCGCGCGCAGAGACGATCCCTGTTGCGTGGCCGTTCTCGACGAGCGGAATGTGGCGGAAGCCGCCAACGGCCATCTTGTGGATCGCGATCGCGACGCTGTCGTCGGGCAGCAGAACGACCGGGTCGCGCGTCATGAGCTGGCCCACGGTCACCCCGTCGTAGCCGGCATCGTCGAGCTTCATCACCAGGTCGCGCTCGGAGAGGATGCCGGTCACCGCGCCGCCGTCCTCGACGATGAGACAGCCAACACCGGCCGCCTGCATATGGCGGACAGCGTCGGCAATGGCCGCGCCAGAACTGATCGTCAGCGGCGCGTGGGGTTGAACCTCAGCCAAAGGCACGTTGACCATCGTTGCCTCGAACGCCGTTCCCGGCGCCGGGATGTCCGCAGTCCGCAGGTCGGCGCCGCAGTTCTCGCATTCGTCGAGACCCTGCAGGTTCTCGTGGCCACAAGACGGGCAGATCACGCGCCGATCCAGGCTATTCGACGGTCCACGTCTCGCCGCTGACGAGCAGCTTCTCCAGATCGCCCTCGCCCTGGCGCGTCATCGCGTCGTCGATCTGGGCGACCATCAGCTGATCGTGCGTTGGTCGCTGGATGCGGCGTAGAACGCCGACCGGCACCGGGAACTGCGGCCACCACATGCGCGACAGCATGTACGCGAGATACGGGTCTTCGGCTTCCTCGTCGTGCACCAGCAGGTCCGCCTCGGTCACATCGCCGCCGAGCTGCACGACCTCCGGATGGAGCCCGTTCAGGCGGATGCCCTTGTCACGATCCTTGCCGAAGATCATCGGCTTGCCGTGCTCAAGGACGAGGGTTCGATCGTCGCGCACTTCGCGCTCGGTGAACTCGCGGAACGCGCCGTCATTGAAGATGTTGCAGTTCTGGAGCACCTCGACGAAGGCCGAGCCCTTGTGGAAGCCGGCGCGATTGAGCGTCTCCTGAAGGTGCTCCGTGTGCGTGTCGACCGATCGGGCGACAAAGCTGGCCTCTGCGGCCAACGCGATCGACAGGGGCTGGATGGGGAAGTCGACCGTGCCGGCCGGCGATGACTTGGTCTTCTTGCCCTGTTCCGAAGTCGGCGAGGCCTGACCCTTGGTCAGGCCGTAGATCTGGTTGTTGAACATGACCAGCTTGATGTCCACGTTGCGGCGCATCGAGTGCAGAACGTGATTGCCGCCGATCGACAGCGCATCACCGTCGCCCGTGATCACCCAGACCATCAGCTCGGGCCGGGCGACCTTGAGGCCGGTCGCGAGGGTCGGTGCGCGGCCGTGGATGGTATGGAAGCCGTACGTGTTCATGTAGTAAGGCAGGCGGCCCGAGCAGCCGATGCCGGAGATGAAGACGATGTTCTCCTTGGGCACGCCGAAGTCGGGCATCGTCTTCTGGGTCTGGGCAAGGATCGAGTAGTCGCCACAGCCCGGGCACCAGCGCACTTCCTGGTCGGACACGAAGTCCTTGCGTGAAAGCGCGATTACCTGGGCGTTCTCGTCACTGAGCGCGGGGGCAGCATTGCCGTTCCCGTGGCCGTTGGTGGACGGCGCGTGATCGGTCATCTCGTGCGTCATCTCTGGCCCTGTCCGAGCAGTTCTTCCGCTGCCTGCTTGATCTCGATGATGCGGTACGGCTTGCCTCGGACCTGGTTGAAGCCCTTGACATCGATCAGGAAACGAGCGCGCAGGAGCATCGACAGCTGGCCCAGGTTGACCTCCGGCACCAGCACGTTGCGATAGTTGCGCAGGATCGCTTCCGTGTTCGATGGGAGAGGATTGAGGTGGCGCAACTGGGCGTGAGCGACGCTCCAGCCTTCGGCTTGGAGGCGCTCCGTAGCGCTCCTGATGGCGCCATATGTCGAGCCCCAGCCGAGAATGAGCAGGTCACCCTGCTCCGGGCCGTGGACCTCGAGCGGCGGAATGTCGCGCGCGATGCGGGCCACCTTCTCATGGCGCAGAACCTGCATCTTGTGGTGGTTGTCCGGGTCGTAGCTGACGTTACCGGTCACGTCGGCCTTCTCCAGCCCGCCGATGCGATGCTCGAGGCCCGGCGTGCCGGGAGGAGCCCACGGTCGGGCGAGCGTCTCGGGATCGCGTGCATAGGGCTGGAAGGACGCTCTGTCGGTGTGATTGCTGACCGAGATATCCGGTAGATCAGCGACCGACGGCACACGCCACGGCTCCGAGCCGGAGGCGAGGAAGGCGTCCGACATATAGATGACCGGGGTCATGTACTTGAGCGCCAGGCGCCAGGCCTCGATTGCGTAGTCGAAGCATTCGGCCGGGGTGGCCGGAGCCACGATCGGCACCGGCGAATCGCTGTTGCGTCCGAACATGGCCATCAGCAGGTCGGCCTGCTCGGTCTTGGTCGGCATACCGGTCGATGGTCCGGCACGCTGGACGTCGACGACCACCAGCGGCAGCTCGACCATGACCGCCAGGTTGAGCGCCTCGCTCTTGAGCGCGATGCCCGGGCCGGAGCTCGCAGTCATGCCCATTTGGCCGCCGTACGACGCTCCGATGGCCGAGCCGATGGCGGCGATCTCGTCCTCAGCCTGGAACGTCTTGACGCCGAAGTTCTTGTACGTCGCGAGCTGGTGCAGGATGTCGCTTGCCGGCGTGATCGGATAGCTGCCGTAGACGAGCTCGCGGCCGGCCAGTCGCGCCGCGGTCACGAAGCCGAGCGCAGTTGCTTCGTTGCCGGTGATGTTCCGGTACGTGCCCGGCGCGAGCTTCGCTGGCGCCACTCGGTACGTGGTGTGAAACATCTCGGTCGTCTCGCCGAACGCATAGCCGGCCTTCAGCGCGCGCGTGTTCGCCTCGGCGACGATCGGCTTGGCGCTGAAGCGCTGCTCGATCCATCGCAGCGTTGGATCCATGCTCCGTTCGTACAGCCAGAACATCACGCCGAGAGCGAAGAAGTTCTTGGTCAGATCGATCTGCTTGTTGGTCATGTCGAGGCCTTCGAGGGCACGCGTGTTGAGCGTGCCGATCGGGATCTCGAAGAGGTTGTACTTCTTGAGCGAGCCATCCTCGAGCGGGTTGCTCTCGTAACCCGCCTTCTTCAGGTTGTTGGCGTTGAACGCGTCCGAGTTGACGATCAAGGCGCCGCCCGCCGGCAGGTCGCCGATGTTGGTACGCAGCGCCGCCGGGTTCATGGCAACGAGCACGTCCGGATCGTCGCCCGGGGTGTAGATCTCGGCACTCGAGAAGCTGAGCTGAAATCCGCTCACGCCGGGCAGCGACCCGGCCGGCGCGCGGATCTCGGCCGGGTAGTCGGGCAGCGTGCTGACGTCGTTGCCGAAGACGGCGGCGGTCCGCGTGAACTGCGTTCCAGTGAGCTGCATGCCATCGCCGGAATCGCCGGCGAACCGGATCGTGACGCGCTCGAGCTCCTGTACGTTGACGTTGCTGGCTGGCTGGGTCTCGGTCGTCACGCCCCTTCGGGTTCCTCCATGGTCTGGTGTGGCCGCGGCGGCAGATTGAGGATCTCCTGCGGGAAGGCCTCGGCCACGTACTCGAGCAGGTCCTGCTGGCGGAGCAATCCAACGATTGCGCCTGAGTCGTCGATCAGCGGCACGTTTCGGTAGTGGCCGCTCTCCATCGCCTGCATCGCCTCGATCAGTGTCGCGTCGGCATGCATTGTGTGCGGATCAGCGCTCATGAACTCGTCGACCGGCCGATCGCCCTCGACTGGAGCGCCAAGGATGCGGGTCAGCACGTCGCGTTCGGTCAGGATGCCGACCAGGCGGCCGCCGTCCTGGATCAGCACGGCGTCGCCACCGTGAGCGCGCATCGCGGCCAGAGCGTCGCGCAACGGACTGCCCGTCGCAACCGTGGCCGGTTGGGTGCGGGCCATGACGCGTGCCTTTTCAGCGCGCAGCTCAAATCGCGACGCTGCCGACGTCGTGTCGCCGAGGCTCTTGATCTTGACGGCGCCTTCCACGCGGCGAGGCGATCCTCCATCTATAGGCGGGCGACTGATTCTACTCGGCACAGGCGCGGTCGCAGCGAAACTTCTTTGCTCGCCCCGACCCACTCGGCACGATGCTGAAACGTGGTGGGGCCTGACGCACACGCTGCCTACGCCTGGGTACGCCGACGATCCCACCGTCACCCGGTCGCAGGCGCCATGTCCGGCGCAACGGGGGAGTGACTCAGGAGGAAGCAACCATGGGTAACCAGGATCAGCTGCAGGGCAAGCTCGAGCAGGCCGGCGGCGAGCTCAAGGAGAACGTTGGCGACGCGATCGACAACGAGCAGATGGAGAACGAAGGCAGGATCGATCAGGCCAAGGGCGCCGTACGCGAGGGCGTTGGCGACGTCAAGGAAGGCGTCGACGACGCGGCCGACAAGGTCGCCGATACTTGGAACAAGAGCTGACCGACCGCTTCCTCACCATGAGGTAGCCAAGAGGCCGGGCCGCGAAAGCGGCCCGGCCTCCTCTTTTTGTTCGCGACTTGCTGCGGCCGCTAGCGGCGCGCGCCGAGCACCAGCGACAGGTAGTACAAGAACGACAGCAGCGCGGTCAGTGCCGCGGCAACGTACGTCCAGCCGGCCGCCTTGAGGACCGACCTGGCGCCGTCGGCACGCTCACCGTTGAGGCCGATCGGGCCGAGATACGCGAGCGCCCGGCTGCTCGCGCCGAACTCGACCGGCAGCGTCACGAACGTGAACGCGACGGCCGCGGCGAAGAACACCAGGCCAACCAACGCCAGGTTGAACAGGTTCATGAAGATGCCGATGATGATCAGCCAGGGCGCGAGGGTCGAGCCGATATTGGCGACCGGAACGATCAGCTGGCGCAGCGCCATCGCCTTGTCACCCTGCTTGTGCTGGGCGGCGTGACCGACCTCATGTGCGATTACCGCAGCGGCCGCAATTGACAGCCGCCCGTGCGCCTCATCGTTGAAGCCGACCACCGCGGCGCGGGGGTCATAGGAGCCCATCTGGTGCGATCCGGAAACGGCCTGGCTGACGCGCAGCGTGCGCGTGCGCGGGTCGTAGTGGTCGGTCAGATGACCGGGCGTCGGCTCGACGACAACTTCATTGAGCCCCTGCTGATTGAGCAGGTAGCGCGCGAAATCGAGCGCCTTCATCGAGATTCCCGAATCGACCTTGTCCCATTTGGAATAGGTCGACTTCACCCGCCAGGACGCCCACAGGGACAGGGCGATGCCCGGCAGCATGACCAGAAGGATGTAAGGGAGAAAGCCACCCACCGTTGTTCGTGAAGCCTCCAGAGCAATGCGCGCAGATGACGCGCTTTAAAACGTTACACCCGGTCGCGTTCGAAGACCGCGCCGGAGTCTCTTGTAGCTGACGCGCTGACCGCCGAAAAGGTGCCCGACGGTACGGGCTCCGCGGCCGAGCCAGCCGAGCCAGCCAGCATGCGCTCGTAGACGTCGACGTAGCCGTCGACCATTCGCTCGGCCGAGAACCGTGCCAAGGCGCGTTGACGGATGGTCGCCCGATCTAGCTCAGTGAGGCGCCCGACCACATCCACCGCGCCGTCCACGTCGTCGACCACGAACCCATCCGTGCCGCTTTCGACGATCTCGGGCAGCGCGCCGGCGCGACGGGCGATGACCGGCGTGCCGGCGGCAAGTGACTCGATAGCGACAAGACCGAATGGCTCCGGCCAATCGCCGAGCATGACCGTCGCCAGAGCATTGGCAAATAGCTGATCGCGCGCCACGCCGCCCACTTCGCCAACGTAACGGACGTGTCCGAGCGCAGAAGCGGGCGCAACAAACAATTCGTAGATCTCTATCTCGCGTGGCTCGATCGCCTTGGCAGCGACGAGCAGTGGCAGCCCGCTGCGGCGGGATAGCTCGATTGCCTCTGGGATGCCTTTCTCGGGCGCGAGGCGTCCGACCATCAGCAGGTACCCGCCCTCACCGCTGCCGATAGGCATCTGCTCGAGCGGCAATCCGTTGTGGACCACAGCCAGCCAGTTGGCGTCCGGGAAGTGGCTGCGCTGGTTGGCGCTGATGGCAACCAGTCCAATATCGAGGTAGCGGTCGAGCATCAGCGCCGTGGGGCCGGCGTCGACCCGACCGTGGAGCGTGCTGACGACGGGCGTCGGCGAGTTGCGGGCAAGCTCGAAACCGCGTCCTTCAAGGTGGCTGTGGATGATGTCGTAGCGCTCCGCGTCACGCAGCACCATCTCGACTTCGCGCTCGAAGAACGGCGCCGGGTTGCCATCGAAACCGCTGCGCCACAACGCCTGGGGCACGACCGGCACGAGACGGCAGGCGACCCGCGAATCGCCTGCCGCATACAGGGTTACGTCATAGCCACGAGCGTGGAGCTGGTCGGCCAGGACACCGACGATGCGCTCGGTGCCGCCATATCTGCGCGGCGGAACGGGCACCACCGGCGGCGCCACAAGGGCAATCCGCAGCGGCGAACGACGGAAAGACATCTACAGACCTCCAGGTCGCCCGACCCCAGTCGGACGCGGCTCCGAGCACGGCCACCCGCGAGCAGCGCCATTGTCGGCGCCAGGTCAACCGGGAATGCGCTCACGCCAGCCGCTGTCGTTACGGGCGTGTTGCGGACCCGGGATCGTTAGACTCCGGCGGCCAAACGTCGCAGCTGGGCCGTTTCAATCACCGATCCGCTCCCCGATCCGCCGCGGAACCTGCCGCCCATCAAGCCCGACCCACAGCGTCGGCGCGTGTACATCCCGCCCCTCGTCGAAGCCGGGGCGCGGCTCGGCTTCGGCTACGCCCGCAACCAGTACGGTCTCCGCGATCGGCGACCGCCGTCGCGCTTCATCAGCCGCACGATCAGCTTCCTCGCGGCGCGCAGGGAGGTAGAGGTCATCGAGACCGAGATGAGCGGCCTGCAGGTGCTGGTGAGCACGTCTGATCGGACCATCGCGCGCTCTGTGTACACCTCCGGCGACTGGGATCCGCTGCTGGTCGGCAGCGTGTTTCGCGCCCTCGATGTGATCCACGAGCCGTATCGCGAGCGGACATTCCTCGAAGTCGGCGCCAACTTTGGCGTCTATGCGCTGCCCGCCGTGTCCGAGTACGGCTTCGCCAGAGCTGTCGCCTACGAGCCGGACCCAGTGTCCTTCGGGCTGCTCGAGATGAACATCGAACGCAACAGGCTGGGCGACAGGGTGAGCGCACTACAACGCAGCGCTCTCGTCGAGCGCCGGCCAGCTGACGCTCAAGCTGGGTAGCCGCAATGCCGGCGACAACCGGATCGTGTCGGGCGGCACGGACGATGAGCCGGGCACCGTCAGCGTGCCGGCGCGCACCTTCGACGAGGAGGTCGCCGCCGGCCGCATCCCGCTCGCGGACCTCGGGCCTCGTCTGGCTCGACGTCCAGGGTCACGAGCGCGACGTATTGCTCGGCGCCAACACGCTGCTCGCCTCCGACGCACCTATGGTGATGGAGTACGCCACCGCGATGGTCGAGCCGGCCGAGCGCCAAGAGCTCGACGAACTGATCGCCGATTGCTTCGACGTCATGGTCGATATCGGCTGGTCGACGCTCACCAATCGTGTCCGATTCCAGCCGGCGTCGGCAGTCCGCGACCTCGCCCCGAACGGGCGTGCCGTGGAAACCGACCTGCTGCTGCTCCACCAGCGCGATCGCCCTTCCTGACTGATGGGCGCGCGATGTAGCGCCGGTGATACGTCCGGGGCCAGATCGTTTCGCGACAACAGGCGTGTCGAGCGCATCTTGCCTCCGTCAACACCGGCCAAAGTCCGGCGGACACGGGAGGTAGGACATGACGGACTACAATCAGAATCAGGGCAACACAGGTCGCGACGACACGTCCAGTGACGTCCAGTCCGATTGGAAGCAGGGCGACCAGTCGGGTCAAGGCGGCCAGTCCGGCGACCCGCGCCAAGGCGGCCAGTCGGGCCAGGGCGGTACAGGCGGCGGCCAGGGTAGTCAGTACGACCAGGGCAGTCAGTACGGCCGGGACGACCAGTCGGGCAGCAGTGAGGATTCCGGCCAGGGCATGTAGTCCAGTCGGACACACAGCTGCGAAGGCCGGGCAGCAATGCCCGGCCTTCTCTCGCTGGTGCTGATGACGCTAATCTGCGCATCCGGCGCCGCATGGCGGCCCCCAGTCGAGCACCGCTGTGAACGTTGTCTTCCTATCGCCGCACTTTCCGCCGAACTGGTACCGCTTCGCGGTGGCGCTGCGCAGCGCCGGCGCCAACACGCTCGGCATTGCCGACAGCAGCTGGGAGGACCTGCGTCCGGAGCTTCGTGAGGCGCTGAACGACTACTACCGTGTCGACGACCTTGGCGACTACGACCAGCTAACGCGCGCGCTGGGTTACTTCATCCACCGCCACGGCCGTATTGATCGGCTCGACTCGCTCAACGAGCACTGGCTCGAGACCGAGGCAGCGTTACGGACCGACTTCAACATCCCGGGCATAGACCAGCGCGGGATCGCGGCGATCAAGCGCAAGTCGCTCATGAAGCGGCGCTTCGTGGCCGCCGGCCTGCCCGTAGCCCGTGGCGAGGTGTGCCGAACACTGCCGGCCCTCAAGCGCTTCGTCGGTCGTGTCGGCTACCCGGTCGTCGCCAAGCCCGACGTGGGCGTCGGTGCGGCAAAGACGTACAAGCTCCGCGACGACGAAGACTTGGTGCGCTACGCGGAGGACAAGCTGCCGGTCGACTATATCGTCGAGGAATTCGTGCCCGGCGAGATCCTGACCTACGACGGCCTGATCGGCCGAGACGGCGAGGTCGTCTTCGACTCGACGCTGATCTACTCGACCGGCGTGATGGAGTCGGTTAACGAGCAGAAGGACCTCTACTACTGGATCCCGCGCCAGATACCCGATGAAGTTCGCGAGGTCGGCCAGCGGATGGCGAAGGCCTTCGACCTGCGCGAACGTCCCTTTCACTTCGAGATGTTCCGAACGTCCGACAGGGGTCTCGTACCGCTCGAGGTGAACATGCGCCCGCCGGGCGGCCTGACGGTCGACATGTTCAATTACGCCAATGACTTCGACTTCTATCGTCAGTGGGCCAACATGGTCGTCAACGGCCGCTTCGACGCGGTCATCAAGCGGCCATATGCCTGCGTCTACGTCAGCCGTCGCGATGGCGTCAACTACGCACTGTCACATGACGACGTGATGCGGGAGCTCTCACCATCACTCGTCCACGAGACACGAATGGACAGCGTCTTCGCTGCCGCCATCGGCGATCACGGCTACCTGCTGCGTGGCCCGGAGCTTGAGCCGCTGTTCGAGGCGGCACGGCGCATCCAGGCTCGACCGGGGTGAGACGCGAGGAGCGGCGCTGGTTCAGCGGCAGCCTGGGCCATGACATGGACGTGGTCGTCTACGGCCACTCCGGCCAGCCGTTGATCTGCCTGCCGTCGCAGGACGGCCGCACCCAGGACTGGGAGGGCTGGGGCATGGTCGACTGCGTGGCCGATCTGATCGAGTCGGGCCGGCTGATGATGATCGCCGTGGACGGCGTTGACTGGCAGAGCTGGACCAACAAGGAAGCGCCGGTCCATGAGCGCGCTCGGCGTCATAGCGCTTATCACCACTACGTGACCGAAGAGGTTGTGCCCTTCGCGCGCGCCGAGACGGGCCGCGACCTGGTCTGGGCCACCGGCTGCAGCATGGGTGCCTTCCACGCCGCCAACTTCTTCTTCAAGCGGCCGGACCTGTTCAGCAGCGTGATCGCCCTGTCCGGGCTGTACCAGCCGCGCCTGTTCGTGGGCGAGTACAGCGACGACGACGTGTACTTCAACAGCCCGCTGTATTACCTGCCCGAGCTACGCGACCCGTGGCACCTCGAGCTCTACCGGCGTAGCCGGATCGTGTTCTGTGTCGGCCAGGGCGCGTGGGAGGACGAGGCGCTTGCCGACACGCATCAGCTCCAGGAGCTGCTCCACCGGAAGGGCGTCCCGGCCACCTTCGACTACTGGGGCCACGACGTAGAGCATCACTGGTACTGGTGGCAGAAGATGCTGCGTCACCATCTGCAGGTGTTGTGGGCCGACTGACCGGACCGGCGCTGATCCTGATCCTCGTGGCGGTCGTTGGTTGCGGAGGAACCCAATCGACGGTCGCCCCGGGCACAGAGGCTCCCAGCGGATCGGCGACAGCCTCTGATCCGGGCTTGCCGACGGCCGTGCCGAGTGGCGACGCGACGACTGTTTTCCGGGCACTATCCGATTTCCCCGCGGCGAACGCCTTCGAGGTCACCGGTGTGACTGCCAGCGCGGATGGCGGCTACCTTGCGGTGGGCTTCGGTGCCCAGCCTGGCCAGGACTACTTTGGCCTGCGCCAGGGCATCGTCTGGCGCAGTACTGACGGCACGTCCTGGCAGCAGACGGTCGAGCCACAGTTCGTAAACGTCTCGCCGTTGATGGTGGCGACGATGGGGTCGAGAGACTTCATGGTTGGCTTGCTGCGGACGTGTCCCGACTTTTCAGAGGACCCGTGCGACGAGCCACCGGAGGCCGGCCACGGCCTGTGGCGCTCAACGTCGGGTGGCGCGTGGGAGCGCGTGCCGATCACGTCGAGCATGCAGGACGCGCTCAGCCTGGACGAGCTTGTGGTCGGATCGGACCGATTGGCGATTCCCGGGACATCGGGCGACGAGTCCGAGGCGGCGACGCTGTGGACTTCGCCGGATGGCACGACGTGGACCGAGTCGACCGACCTGGCCGGTCTCGATCCGATCGACACGCTGGCCGCCGGACCGCCAGGTTTCGTTGCCTTCGGAACCGTGCTGGCCAACAACGAGGACTTCGTCACCGTCCACGGGGCGACTTCGCCGGACGGTCTCCACTTCAACCCGGTCAACATTCCGGCGCCGATAAATGCCGCGATCGTGAGCAGCGTCGCCGGTGCGACAGGCATGAGTGCCGTCGGCTACGGCGACAACGAGGAGTTCGAGCTGAGTGCAACCGCGCTCTACTCGGCCGACGGCCTGGCCTGGATCGCCGCAGCCGACACGGACGGGTCGTTCGCCAACAGCGGCATGCTCGACGTTCTGAACGTAACCAGCGGATACGTCGGGCTCGGCTTCACCCCTTCGGAGGATGACTTCGCCGATCAGGACGGCACATCGTGGATCTCGAGCGACGGCCGGTCGTGGCGCAGCTTGGCTCCCATCGGAGACGATTCGGCAGTGCTTACCGCGTCCGCCAGCGGATCGACGGGGGTCATCGTGTTCACTGCGATCCAGGAGGAAACCGAGATCGACGTGACGAGCACGATCAATGCCTGGTTCGCGCCGCTTGAGCTGCTCGACTCACGGGCTCAGTGACGGATCCTGCTATTCGAAGGGGCGCCACAGTCGGCTCTCAGCGTGTTCCAAGAGTGGCGGCCTAGAACATCTCCATGCAGCACCCATACGACGGCCACTATCAGCCGCAGCCATACACTCAGCCGGTCACCATCGTCGAGTCGCGTGAGCCTTCGCGGCCCGGCTTCCGTGGCGCAATCGGCATTGCCGTCCTGTCGGCCGTGCTCGCCTCCGCCTCCACATTCACCATGCTTTCCGCACTCGGTGGCGTAGCTCCACTTTCAGTCGAGCCGGTACAGACAGTTGCGCCGGCGGCCCTCGCGCCAGCCGCCAGCACACCCGAAGAGCCGACGCTGACAGACATCGTCGCGAGCGCACGCGCGTCCGTCGTCACGATCACCTCGCAGGGTTCAGCCGGCAACCCTTTCTCACCGTTCGACGTGCCGACGTCCGGTGTCGGCTCGGGCGTCATCGTCAGCACCACCGGGCTGATCCTGACCAACAACCACGTCGTCGAAGGCGCCGACACGCTGACCGTCGAGACCGCCGACGGCCAGCTGCTTGACGCGACGATCGTTACCACGGATGCCGATCACGACATGGCCATCATCCGGGCCGAGGACGGCGACCTGACCGCGGCAGCGCTGGGCGATTCGTCCGCGCTCGAAGTCGGCGAGACAGTGCTCGCGATTGGCAGCCCACTGGGCGAGTTCACCGAGACCGTTACGCGCGGCATCGTTTCCGCTCTGGGCCGTGAGATCACGGTCGGCGACGAGAGCGGCCAGGGCCAGAACCAGCTGAGCAATCTGATCCAGACCGACGCCGCCATCAATCCCGGCAACAGCGGCGGCGCGCTGATCAATGAGCAGGGCGAGGTGGTCGGCATCAACACCGCCGTCTCGCGCAGCGCCGAGGGCATCGGCTTTGCGATCCCGATCAACGAGGCGAAGGCACTCATCGACGAGGCGGCCGCGACGCGCGCCTGAGCATCGATGGTCGAGCGATCCCCCCGTCCCGGACCCGCTGGGGGCGCCGGTCCAGATTGCTCGACCGATCGCATTGTCACCACGGTCAGGGGTTACACGCAATTCGGGTTGGGGCACTGCCCTTACGGCCGCATTTCAGAACAGGTTCCAAACGAGCAGCGGGCCGGTCGCAAGACCGGCCCGCATTGCTGTTCGTGGAGCGGGAGACGAGACTCGAACTCGCGACATCCAGCTTGGAAGGCTAGCGCTCTACCAACTGAGCTACTCCCGCACGAGCGCGAAGTCTACCTGCAGCACGCCCCTTAAACCCTGCAAGGAGATTGTGAGTCTCCGTTCGCGACCTCCCCGTTACCCCTGCAACGCCCGTGCGGGGATGCTGCGGGATGACCCCCTTGCCGTGTGGGGGTCAAGACGGAGGTAGTCCATGACATACGAGACCGACCACCGCGACGACATCGATGTCGATGTTTACGACGAACGCGAAGGCTCCAGCATGGGCACGATCCTGGGAATCATCCTGGCGATCGTCGTCGTGCTGGCGATCGTCTGGTTCTTCTTCCTTGGTGGACTTGGCCAGAACGCTGCGCCCGCCGACCAGAACCAGGACATCCCGGCCGAGCTTCAGCCGCCTGCTGAAGAAGTACCCATTGAGCCGATCCCCTGATCGACAGACGGTAGTTCGAATGAGCCGGGCAGCAGCCCGGCTCATTTCTTGTCCCGGCACCTTGTCCCAGCGGCTGTAGCGTTGGCAGCAGTGTCCGCCGGTTCTTCGACTCTCAACCTTCGCATCGACTTCGGTCGACCGATCGATCTACCCGCCAGCTTGCGCATGTTCGGGCGTTGGGGCGATGACGGTTTGGATCGCTGGGACGGGCGCACGCTGGTGCGCACGGTTCGTCTCGGGGGTGCCGTCGCGCCGTTCAAGGCGCAGGCCTCCGGCACGCTCGCGGACCCGAGGCTGGACGTGGTCACCAGTCCTGCTGAGAGCCATGCCATGGACGAGATTGAGCGCGCCATCCGTGAGACTTTCGTCGTTGAGCAACCCGGCCTGCAACGACTCGCCGAGGCAGATCCGGGGGTGGCTCGGCTGGCTCGGCTCTACCCGGCGATCATCCCTGTGCTCATACCCGACCCTTTCACTGCACTGATCCGTTCAATCAGTGCCCAGCAGGTCAACCTCGCCTGGGCGTCGACGATTCGGCGGCGGTTGGCAGAGCGCTACGGCACGCGCTACCAAATTGGTGACGCCTACGTTTATAGCTTCGAGCCCGGACCGTTTGCCGCTGCGTCCGTCGAGGAGCTGCGCGCGCTGCAGCTGACAACGGCGAAGTCGATCTCGGTCATCGACAGTGCGCGCGCCGCGCAGGCGGGGGATCTGGATCCTGATCGGCTGGCCCCGCTCGATGACGAAGAGTTAATTGCCGACTTGACCCGCCTGCGTGGCATCGGCCGCTGGAGCGCCGAATGGTTCCTGGCGCGGACGCTCGGCCGGCCGCGGGTAGTCGCCGGAGATCTCGGCGTGCGCAAGGCCGTCGGGCGGCTGTACGGGACGCCGGCCATCCCTTCTGAGGAAGATGTTCGCCGGCTGACCGGCCATTGGGGAGAGGCCGCGACCGTCGTGCAGGCGCTGGCGCTGTACGACTTGGCCGAGTCCCCTACAGCCAGCTAGACCGGGCCGTCCGCCTGGCTGCGCTCGTCCAACTCGAGCTGCGCGATCTTCTCCACCCGGCGTGCGTGACGTCCGCCCTGGAAGACTCCGTTGACGAACGCCGCCACGCAGGCAATCGCCACTTCCCGGCCGATGATCCGCGCGCCCATCGCCAGCGCGTTTGCGTCGTTGTGCTCGCGTGCCAGGCGCGCGGTGACCGGATCCGATGCCTCAACGCAGCGAATACCACGGATCTTGTTGGCCACGATCTGCTCGCCCGTGCCACTGCCGCCGAGGACGATGGCCAGGTCGGCGTCACCGTTGGCCACTGCGCGCGCTGCGGGCGCGATCACGTCGGGGTAGTCGACCGGGGCAGAGTCGTCGACCCCGTGGTCGGTCACATCGTGGCCGTCGGCGGTCAACCAGTCGACGATCGGCTGCTTCAACGGCAGGCCCGCGTGATCAGTCGCCACGGCTACCCGCATGCGGTCACCCTAGCATTTGGACGGAGCCCGCAAAGTCGGGTTTCGGGCGCCGGGTTTATCGTCGGCTCGTGTTCAACAGCTCGGTCCGGCTGTTCACGGTCCGCGGCATCGAGGTCGGCGTCCACTACAGCTGGCTGATCGTGTTCGCTCTCGTGACCTGGTCGCTCAGCGCCTACGTCTTTCCACGCGAGGCCACCGACCTTTCGACGGTCGAGTACTGGCTGCTCGGCGCGATCACCTCGCTGCTCCTGTTCGCCTCGGTGCTCCTCCACGAGCTGAGTCACTCGTTTGTCGCCCTGTCGCGCGGCATGGAGGCGAAGTCGATCACCTTGTTCATCTTTGGCGGCGTATCGAACCTGTCGGGCGATGCGAAGGAGCCGTCGACCGAGTTCTGGGTCGCGATCGTCGGGCCGTTGGCGAGCTTCGTGCTCGCCGGTCTCGCCTGGTTGCTCGCCGCGGTCGTCAGTGAGCCGCGCGTCGACCTCGTTGCGAACTACCTCGTCTACATCAACCTCTCGCTCGGCCTCTTCAATCTCGTTCCGGGCTTTCCACTCGATGGCGGCCGCGTTCTGCGCGCGATCCTGTGGCGGGCGACCGGAAACCAGAGAAGCGCCACGGAATGGGCCGGCCTTGGCGGCAAGGTTGTCGCGTGGGGCATGTTCGCGATCGGGGTGGTGATGCTCTTCAACGGCCAGATCGTGGGCGGCGTGTGGTTGGCGGCAATCGCCTGGTTCCTCCACAGCGCCGCATCCGGCGCCGTTCAGCAGCAGGTCTTCGAGACTCGCCTGGCCGATGTCACGGTGGGCGACGTGGCTCAGCCAGTCGATGTCAGCGTGATGCCCGGAGTGACCGTCGCCGAGCTGATCGACGACTACCTGCTGCCGCACAACCTGCGCGCCGTGCCGGTCGTCGACGGCCGGCTGGTTGGCGTCGTTTCAGTCAACGACATCATGCGCGTACCTCCGGCCCTGCGCGGCAGCGTGGTCGTCGCACAGCTGATGGGTGGCCGCGACCGGATGCACGTCGTGTCGGCCGATTCGCCGGTCCAGGACGCCATCGAGCTCCTGGCCGAGCACGACCTTGAGCAGGTGGTCGTCATGAACGGCGACCGATTCGTCGGATTTTTGACGCGCGCCGACGTGATGCGCCAGCTTCAGCTGCGCGAGGCACTCGACGTCTGAGCGGCGCCCGCACGGGGCGGGCGCCGAAACCCGCTCTAGAGGATCCCGCGCTCCTCGAAGGCAGCTCTCGCCAGGTTTGCCTCGCCATTGCCATAACGAGCGCGGACCTGCTCGACGATCCTGTTGGCCAGATCGGGCATGTTCGTACCCGTCCAGTTGATCTGCGCCCACAGGATGGCAGTGTCGGCGTGCGCCGCTCCGATCGCCGTACGCACGTTCCACAGCGCGTGTGACCAAATCTGCCCGTCGCGATGAACCGCACCGGTGATGTTGGTCGGATACATCAGGTTCGTATCCAGCCTGCGCAGACAGAAGGGCGCTGTTGGGTCGTACGAAGTGGCGTCCCAATCCATGATGCACGCCGGGTCGTCGGTCGGTCCGGCGGCCCACTCGACGACCGTTGCCGCCCAGTAGTCGCCGAAGCCTTCGCTGATGCCGCCCGCCTCAGTAGTGGCGAAGAATGTCGGCGAGGCGCTGAAATGGATCTGATGGCCGAGCTCGTGCAGGATGACCTCGGCGTCTTCGGCATCGTCCACCCCGCCCTTGCCGAAGCGCATCTCATCCTTGGGATGGTCGGTCGCGAATGAGTTGTCCGCGCCCCACTGATTGATCCGCACTCGCTGCTGGTCGCCGTTGATGGCCGGCCAGCCCGCGTTCACGCCAAAGCCCAGGCCACGCGTGTAAAGCTGCGACTTGGTGACCCAGTAATAAGCCATGACCTGCTCGAAGCGGTCGTCGCTGCGCGTGTAGTCCCAGGTGCAGTCAGTCTCGTAGGCGGCATTGCCCGTCGCGCTCACCACGGTCGCCCAGGTGCCGCGCAGATAGCCGCTGCCGTCGAGGCTGGTCAGCTGAACGCGCACACGCTCGTTGTTGAGGGCCGGATAGTCGGCGTCTTTCCGGTCGGTCAGCGAGAGGTCGCCGCTGGACACGATCGGGTTGGGGTTGAAGACGAGTGCGGTGCCGGAAGTGCAGCCGGTCGGCTGCTTGGCGGAGATCGCGAACGGCGCCGCAACCGGCACTGTTGCGAGCAGGATGGTGGCGAGGGCAACGCGCGAAAAGCGATGCATCAGGGTCCCCCTTTGAGATTGCAGGATGGGCACACTACTTCCGGTCCGACGGTGAGTCAAACGCAGGCCGAGTCCGGCTATTCGGGCGACTTATGGCGCTGTTCGCGCTTCTCCATCGCGGCCTCAGCCGGCTCCTCGCCGCGCGGGTTGGCCTCGATCTCCAGCTGCGCCGCCTGCGCATCGGCGAACGACTGCTCGAGCCAGGCCAACACTTCGTCGTTGTCGTCGGTCAGCCTGAACAACTCGAGATCACCGGGCGCGATCATATGGTGCTGTGCCACGGGTCTCTCCAGCCAGCGAATGAGCGGCTGCCAGTAGCGCTTGCCGAACAGGATCACCGGAAAATGATCGATCTTGCCGGTCTGGACGAGCGTCAGTGACTCGAACAGCTCATCGAACGTGCCGAAGCCGCCGGGATATATCACGAAGCCCTGCGCGTACTTGACGAACATCGTCTTGCGCACGAAGAAGTATCGGAAGTTCAGGGCGAGCGTGCAGTACTTGTTGACCGACTGTTCGTGGGGCAGCTCGATGCCCAACCCGACTGACACCCCGCCCGCCTGCATGGCACCTTTGTTGGCAGCCTCCATGACGCCCGGGCCGCCGCCGGTGATGACGGTGACGCCCTTGTGGGCGAGCTTGGCGCCGAGCTCCTCGGCCGCCTTGTAGACGCGATCTCGGGGCGACACTCGAGCGGAGCCGAAGATCGTCACCGCCGGGCCCAGCTCGGCGAGCAAATCGAAGCCCTCGACGAACTCGCCCATGATCCGCAGCGCCCGCCAGGCGTCGCTATCGAGGAACGCCGTGTCGGCATATGGCGCGGTGCGCAGGAGCTTGCGATCCTCCGTCGCCCGATCGCGAGGGCGCTTTTCCTGGGTCATCGGCCGGCGCTGTCCATGCGCCGCGCAGAATAGCGGCTGGGTATCCTGATTTCGAACAACTGGAGGTCACACAGATGAACACGGACTTGCAGATGGCCAAGGCACGCGACCCGGTGTGCTGGATGGATGTCGATACGGCGTCCGCCTCCTTCACCTACGAGCACGAAGGCAACACGTATGTCTTCTGCTCACGTGGCTGCATGCTCGACTTCAGTGAGCACCCCGCGCATTACCTCGGCCCCACCTATCAGCCGAGGGGCATGGACGACCTGCCGCCCTAACAGCTCGGTGGCGGGCGCCGCTCAGAAACGCAGGTAGGCGGCTCCGCGGGTATCGACCAGGTAGCTGCCATCGGGTCGGCGCATGACGCGCATGACCATCTCGGCACACACGCTGCAGCGCATCACCATGCCCGGTCCGCCCATGCAGTAGACGCGCAGCGTACCCATCGGCGCGCGGTTGCCGCAATGAGCGCAGCGTGCCGACGAGAGCGTCATCTCGGCGCCGAAGATCTCGTGCAGCATCCCCGCCGCCGCGTTGCCGTCGAGGGTCTGCGGGTCGGCCACCTCGTAGTCGGGCGTCTGCTCTTCGTTCATTCCGTCAGCCTCCACTAGGCCCAAATCGCTCGGTGCGCACCTGGCTCGGCGGCAGGCCAAGGCCGACCAAGGCATCGGCTGTCAGCTCGACCAGCGCGGTTGGCCCGCACACGAAGACGTTGACCATCCTGCCCGTCCCCTCGAGCACCTCGCCGAGCATCTTCATGTCGATGCGACGCGCGTAGCCAGACCAGCCCGCTGGCTGGCGGCGGGTCAGAGTGTGAATCACGCCCAGCCCATCGGCGCGGGCGCCAAGCCGATCGAGCTCGTCGGCGTAGATGATGTCGGAAGCCTCGCGCGAGCTGTAGAGCAGCGTGCACGGCACGCCCGTGCCAACCTGCGCGCGGTGCCTGACGATGGCCATCAACGGCACGACGCCCGAGCCGCCGGCGATGAGCAGCAGCGGGTCGGCGGCCGCGGCATCCCAGACGAAGTAGCCACCGATCGGGCCGCGCACCTCGAACCGGTCACCGACAACCAGTGTGTCGTGCAGGAACGGCGAAACCTCGCCATCTCGGACGCGCTCGACGGTCAGGTCGATCAGTGGCTCTTCGGCCGGCGCCGAGGCGATCGAATAGCTGCGCTGGGCCTGGTAGCCGTCCTCGGCAGTTAGCCGGATGTCGACGTGCTGACCGGGCCGATGGCTGGGCCAAGACGGCAGCAGCAGCGAGATGGTCCGGGCGCGTTCGGTCTCATCGCGCAGGGCACTTACGGTCGCGACCTGCCAGATGATCGGCGCCATCTAGATTGCCGCCGCGGCGTCAATCACCGCTGTAGCGCTCTTCGAGCCACGGGTCGCCGCGGTTGTGGTAGCCGAACGACTCCCAGAAGCCCGGCTGATCCTTTTCGACGACGCGCAATCCGCGCAGCCACTTGGCGCTCTTCCAGAAGTACAGGTGCGGAACGACGAGACGCGCCGGTCCGCCATGCTCCGGCGCCAGGTGATCGCCGTCGTAACCAAAAGCAACGAACGCCTGGCCGTTAACGATGTCGGCAATCGGCAGGTTGGTCGTGTAGCCGCCGTCTGACCAGGCGATCACGAACGCGGCGCGGCGGTCGAGCTCAACGTGCTCGAAAAGCGTATCGACGCTGACCGCCTGCCAGCGCATGTCGAGCCTGGTCCACTTGGTGACGCAGCTGATATCGACCACGAACTCGCGCGATGGCAGGGCCTGAAACTCGTCCCACGTCCACGACACGGACTCGGCGACAAGGCCGTCGATGCTCAGCGACCAATCGGAGAGCGGCGTGTGCGGCGTCGGGCCGGCCGAGAGCACCGGAAAATCGTTGGTCAGGTACTGGCCGGGCGGTACGCGCTGGCCGCGTTGCGCAGCCTCGCGACGGCCGACAAAGCCGCGGGTTACCAGTCGATCTGTCATCGCCAAATCCTGCTCGGGTTCGGCCGAAACTCTACCCCGCAACGCCTATGGCCGAAAGTCCCATCACAGCAAATGCACAAGTAGATGGACGGCTGGATGAGCGACCGCTATAGTCCCGCCGATTCAGGGCTCAAGTTAGAACGACCCTGAGGTTGGAATATTCGTACCGGTCGGAGGGTCGTTTCTCGGTGTACACGGATCGCGCCATTGCCTGTCTGGATTGTGGACAGGAGTTCACCTTCACCGCGGGTGAGCAGGAGTTCTACGCACAGCGCGGCTTCACGGAGCCGCCCAAGCGCTGCCCATCGTGCCGCGCAGTTCGCAAGGCACAGCGTTCAGGCGGCGGCGGCTCACGCGACTACAACTCGCAGGGTGGTGGCTACTCAGCTCCGTCATATGACGGCGGCGGCTACGGCTCTTCGTACGCCGGCGCATCCTCCGGCTACGGTGACGAGTATCGCGAGCGCCGCCCGCGCGAAATGTTCGAGGCTGTATGCGCCGACTGTGGCAAGACGGCCAGCGTGCCTTTCCGGCCGTCGGGCGTGAAGCCTGTCTACTGCAGCGACTGCTTCCAGAACCGGCGCTGATCGAGCGACAAGCCGGGCGGCGGTCCGACTTGTCCACATCTCCAGATAAGTCGGCGTGAATTGGGCGTAGATCGCCCGATAACTGGCGCCGCCTAGATTCGACAGGCCGACTCCCGCCGGGTCGGCCAACCCGTCGAACAGGTGCCAGGAATGGAGAACCATGCACGCCGCATCAATGCCCCGTTACCTCCACGACCGGAAGCTGTGGTTCGCACTGCTCGCTGGCCTCGTCCTTTTGGCGTTCGCCGGCCTGCTCGGATCCGGCGCTGGCCTCGAATCGGAGATTCGCGCGATCGCACAGGATGACCGCGCCATAACGCCCTTCCGTTGGACATGAGGGCGCCCTTTGGGCGCTCGCGAACGGAGGAAGGCGCGCCGTCTTAGAGTCAGGTCGTGCCTGACGAAACGGACAAGAAGCTGCGCACGAGCTCTGTCTCGCGGGCACCGGTGGCCGTCCTGGTGATTGGTCTCGGCTTGGCCGTCGGCCTGGTGCTGCTTGGCGCCAACCTGGCGGCAGGCCCGGCGCCGCCGCCGGCGAGCGCCGAGCCCGGGACATCTGCGTCGCCGCGCCAGGTCAACGTGATCATGCGCGACTACGCGTTCAACCCAGACCCGCTCTACCTGACGCCCGGCGAGACGGTCACGTTTGCCGTTGTCAACGGTGGGCTGGTAGAGCACGAGCTCGTACTTGGCGACGCTGCGGTCCAACGGGCCTGGGCGGAGGCCAATGCCTTGGCGACGCCGCCCGCTCCGTTTGCCACGCCACCGCCGGCCAGTGCTCCCGCGGGTACCGGTGGCCTGCGCGTGCTGGTCGACTCGGGCGGCTCGACTACCGTCAGCTATGAGGTGCCATCGAGTGGCGAGCTGCAATTGTTCTGTCACTTGCCGGGCCATGCCGAGCAGGGGATGCACGGACAGGTGGTCCTGACCAGCCGCTAACATGTCGGCGACCGGCTCGATTGGGTCGGGCTTCGCCAGATTCGCACCACCAGGAGAGTCCACGGATGACGTATGTGATCGCCGAGCCGTGCATCGACGTCATCGATCAATCGTGCATCTCGGTCTGTCCGGTCGACTGCATCCACTTCGACCAGGGTGTCGACCGGATGCTCTTCATCGATCCCGACGAGTGCATCGACTGTGGTGCGTGCGAACCGGAGTGCCCGGTCAACGCGATCTACCCCGAGGACTCGCTGCCCTCCGAATGGGCCGCTTATACGGAGCTCAACGCGCGCTGGTTCAAGGACAAGGACTCGGCCCGGGCTACTGTTGACGAGTTGAAGCCGCCCGCCTGACCTACCCGCACACGACCGCGACCAGGGGACCCATGCCGAGGATGCCGGTCAGGAGCGCGCGAACATGGCTCCGGCGATGGTGCGCAGGCTTGGCCGCGTTCCGTAGAACAGCAGCGTCGCCCTGAAGATGCGTCCAGCGAGGAATATCGCCACCCCGACGTAGATCACCTGCGCGATCAGCGACAGCGCGATCAGCTCAACGGGCGCGTCTGGCACCGCCAGCAGCTCGAGCACGGCCGCCGGCGCGGTGAGTGGGAAGAGCGCCAGCGCCCAGACGATCGGCGAGTTCGGATCGTTCAGGAAGACCGGCGTCGCGATGAGCGGAATGACCGCGAAGAAGCCAAAGAAGCTCGAGTACTGCTGCGCCTCACGGGCACCCGGCGCGAGCGCGCCTATTGCCGCGAAGATCGCGCCGTAGGTGAGATAGCCGAGGCAGAAGCAGACTACTGCCAATGCCACGGTCGTTGGCGAGATGCTCAGGTCGACCGCGAATTGCTGGTTGAGCAGCGGCATGGCCAGCAGCGCCGCCGTCAGCCACACCGCGACCTGGGTCAGACCCGCCCCGCCCAGGCCGAGGACCTTGCCGGCCATCAGCGGCAGGGCCGGGATTGAGCTTAAAACGATTTCGACCACCCGGTTCTCCTTCTCCTCTGTGACCGACTGGAGCAGGTAGCCGCTGGTGATGAAGATGCTGAGCACGAAGATCAGCGTGAAAATGTAGGGCAGGAAGAACCCTGCGGCGACTGCCGCCTCGGTCACCGGTTGGCCGCCCGTGTCGACGGTGGCGAAGGGGATCGGCGTAAGGAGCTGGGCGAGCGTCTCATCGGGCACGCCCGCTTCGCGCAGCAGGGAGGTCCGCAGCAGCAGCTCGACTTCAGCCTGGCCCGATTGTTGGCGAGTCAGCGCATCGAGCGGCCCGCCGCCACCCTCGGCCGCGACGACGACCTGGACACTCGGATCGGTTGGCCACTCCTGAGGCACGAAGTAGTACTCGCTCGCCGATCCGCTGGTCAGCAGCCCGTCCGCCTGCGAACGCGGCATGAGCACGACGTGTGGCGTCAGAACGGGATCCGCGTGCAGCGGCACCGACGATTCGTTGACCACCACCAATGGGCCAGACTGACCGCCGCTGACGCCCTGCAGCGACAGGGCACTCGAGATAGTGAAGATGAGGATGAGCGACAGCGGCAGCAGCAGCGTGCCCACAACGAAGCCGCGCCGGCGAACGGTGCGCAGGTAGTCGCGCCGCGCGATGAGCGCCACCAGGCGAAGGAAATGTGGCCTCATGCGACGCTGCTCGCCCGCGGATCACCGGCGACAGTGCGCACGAAGATCTCGGCGAGATTGGGCGCCTCGACGGCGAATCGCTCGACTTCCGCGCCGCTGCCGGCGAGCTCGCGGAACAGATCCTGCGCGGTGGCGCCCTCGTTAAGCAGGTAGCGTACCGAGCCGTCGTTGGTCGCCGCGTGGCTGATGCTGCGCAGTCCCTCCGCATCGGTCGGCAGCTGCTGGCCGACGACCTCGACCGCGCCGTCGCTGAACGCGCGACGCACGTCGGGGACCGTGCCGTACAGCAGCCGCTTGCCCTTGTCGATCAGCAGGATCCGGTCGCACAGCTGCTGCGCGTCGACCATGTCATGGGTGCTCATGACCACGCCCGCGCCGCGGTCGCGTTGCTCGACCAGCAGCGACTTGAGCATCGAGGCGTTGACCGGGTCGAGACCCTGGAAAGGCTCGTCGACGATGAGCAGGTCGGGGTGGTTGATGATCGTCGCCATCAGCTGCGCCTTCTGGTGCATGCCTCGTGACAGCTCACCGGCCTTCTTGTTCAGGTCGTTGCCCAGCCCGACCTCGGTCAGCAGCTCCTTTGCCCGTTCGCGGGCGCGACCAGTTGGCAGGCCGCGCAGCGCTCCGAAATAGGCGAGCGTGTCGATCACCGGCACGTCGCGGTACAGGCCGCGGTCTTCGGGCAAGTACCCGGTGCGCGACTGGTGCTCGACGCCAGGCTTGTTGCCGAAGACGCGGATCTCACCGCGGTCAGGGCGAATGATGTCGAGGATCATCCGCATCATCGTCGTCTTGCCGGCGCCGTTGGGGCCGAGAAATCCGAGAATCTCGCCGGGATAGATCTCGAATGTCAGGTCGCGCACCACATCGGTCGATCCGAAGCGCTTCCAAACTCCGGCGACTGTCGCCGATGGTGCTCGCCCGGTGTTCCGTTGCCCCTCCGACTCGTTCACCGTGACAGCCTAGCGAACACCCGCCGGCGGACGTCAGGGTCGAACGGCATATCCTCGTTCCATGCGCATCGTTTCCCTGCTGCCCTCGGCGACCGAGATCGTTTTTGCGCTCGGGCTCGGCGATGAGCTGGTTGGACGGACGCACGAGTGCGACTACCCGGTTGAAGCACTCGATGTCCCGGTCATGACAGCCGACAAGGGCGCGGTTGCTGGTGCGTCGAGCCGCGAGATCAACGATCGCGTCGCGGCTTCAATTCACGGCGGCAGCTCGATCTATGAGCTCGACCTGGACGCGCTCGGAGCGGCGCGGGCCGACCTGATCATCACCCAGGAGCTGTGCAACGTCTGTGCCGTCAGCTATCGCGAGGTGGCCGATGCTGTCCGCCAGCTCGACGGCGACAGCACGGTGATCAGCCTCGAGCCGACTTCGATCGAGGGCATCCTCAACACGATCTCGACCGTCGGCGCCATGGCCGAGGCCGAGGACGAGGCGGTCGGGCTGATCGAGATTCTTCGGGAGCGGCTGGCGCGGATCGAGAATCGCGTCCTCGAGCGGCGCCTCGACGGGGTCGCATCGCGCCGCGTGGTGTGCCTCGAATGGCTGGATCCCCCCTTCGCGTCGGGGCACTGGGTACCGGAACAGGTCCGGCGCGCCGGTGGCTGGGATCTGCTCGGCAACATAGGCGAGCCCGCACGCGAGACCACCTGGGACGAGCTGCGCGAGGTCGATCCCGAGCAGCTTATGCTCATTCCGTGCGGTTTCGACGCACCGACGACAGCCCAGGAATGGGAGCGCGGCAAGGCCACGCGGCCCGAGTGGATGGATGACCTTCGGGCAGTTCGCGATGGTGAGCTGTACGCACTCGATGGCTCGGCCTACTTCAGCCGGCCGGGACCGCGCGTAATCGACGGCATCGCGCTGCTCGCCGAGCTGTTCGACCCGGGCGTATTCAGCGACGAGGTCCCGGCCGGCGCGTGGCTGCCGATTGCCGCCGCGCGAGCAAGTTGAAGAGCCAAGCCGCCACTTCGAGCTTCACGCCGTCGTTCAACTGCCTGTGGTGTGGCCGCCCGCACCAGACCCGGACCGACAGCGACATCGAAGGTTGGGCGCGACTGTGCTCGGACTGCATCGGCCGAGCGCAGGACAACGAGTTCCTGCGCTTCCGCCTGCGCGAAGGGCTCCGACTCCGGGCGGCCGCAGAATCTCAGTCGCTGCCGCGGACCCCCGACGAGGATCTGCGCGCCTACTACGCGGCGCGCGCCGGCGAATATGACGACTGGTATCTGAGGCGCGGCCGCTACAGCCACGGAGCGCTGGCCGACGTCGCCTGGGAAGCCGACCTCGACACGGCCACGCTGTGGCTCGACCGACTGCCGATCAGTGGCGAGATCGTCGAGCTGGCCGCAGGCACCGGCTGGTGGTCGCCACTGCTGGCCCAGAAGGGGCAGCTATCGATCTACGACGCGGTCGAGGAGCCGCTCGATCGGGCGCGCGACCGTCTGCTCGCCCACGGGCTGGCCGCCCACATCCACGTGCGCGACGCGTGGGAGGCGCCCGACCGCCAGGTGGATGCACTCTTCTGCGGCTTCTGGCTGAGCCACGTCCCGCGCGCGCGGCTGGCCGAGTTCCTGGCAATCTGCCGCGCCTGGCTCAAGCCCGGCGGCACGTTCGCCTTCATCGACTCCCGACTTGACCCGGACTCGAGCGCGACCGACCACCCCGCCCCGGCCGACGACATGTCAATGCGCAAGCTCGACGACGGCCGCGAGTTCATCATCCCCAAGATCTTCTACACCCCCGAAGAGCTCATCGCAGGCCTCCACACGAGTGGCTTCCGAGACGCAACGGTGCAGCCCACCCCCCGCTTCTTCCTCCTCGGCAGTGCCGTAGCCGCCGAGTAAAAGTGGCTCCCGCGGGTGGCGCGGAGCCGCTGCGTCGGCCGAGAGGGCGTCAAGGCGCCGCAGCGCCAGCCCCGAGGACCGACCACGGCGAAGCGACAGGACCCGCCGCAAGAAACCGGCACTACACTCGGCGGGAAATGGCACTGAAGGATGCGACGATCGCGACCGTCGGCTCAGGCGTTATGGCCGAGGCGATGATCGCCGGACTGCTGCGCGGCGAGCGCGTGTCGCCCGATCAGGTGATCGCCAGCCATCCACGCGCCGATCGCCGGGCCGAGCTGCTCAGCAGCTACGGGATCCGGACAGTCGAGGACAACGCCGGCGCCGTCGAGGCAGCCGACGTGATCGTGCTCGCCATCAAGCCGCAGATGCTCGTGCGCGTCGGGCGTGAGATCGCACCGATGATGCGCGACGGCAAGCTGGTCATCAGCATCATCGCCGGCGCCACGACGCGCGCCCTCTCGAACGCGCTCGGGCACCAGCAGATCGTGCGCAGCATGCCCAACACGCCGGCCCAGCTCGGGCGTGGCATGACCGTCTGGTACGCGACGCCCGAGGTAAGCGGCGCGCAGCGCGACCAGGCGCGCGTGTTGCTGGGCAGCCTGGGCGTCGAGCTGGAGGTCGACGACGAGAAGCTCGTCGGCATGGCCACCGCGGTGAGCGGCACGGGACCGACCTACGTCTTCCTGGTCATGGAGGCTCTCATCGACGCCGCCGTCCATCTTGGCTTTCCGCGCCACATCGCGCATGACCTGGTCATCGAGACGCTCGAGGGCAGCACGCTCTTTGCCAAGTCGAGCGGCATGCATCCGGCTCAGTTGCGCAACATGGTCACGTCCCCCGGTGGCACCAGCGCGGCGGCGCTGCACGAGCTCGAGTCGGGCCGGCTCCGGACCGTACTGTCGGAGGCGGTCTGGGCGGCATTTCGAAGGACCGAGGAGCTGGGCCAGAAGCTCGAGGCTGATACCAAGCCGGATTCCTGAGCGGTAATCCCAGGAGGCAGCCATGGATTTCAAGCTGGAAGTGATCGGGGTCCCGGTGTCGGATGTCGACGCCGCTATCGAGTTCTACGCCGAGAAGGTTGGCTTCAACCTCGATCACGACATCCGCCCCAATGAAGGAATGCGCGTCGTTCAAATGACCCCGCACGGCTCGAGCTGCTCCGTCGTCATCGGCGAGGGGATGCCGCTCGGCACGCCTGGAGCGACGAAGGGCATGCAGCTCGTGGTCGAGGACATCGACGCCGCGCGAGAGCTGCTCGCTTCTCGTGGCGTGGAGATCGCCGAAGTTCAGCAGCTCGGTCCGGAGGGCGCGCCGGGATCGCGATTCGCATTTTTCAGTGACCCGGATGGAAACGGTTGGTCGCTCCAGGAGATCAAGCGCGCGTGAGCTCCAGCGCGTCGCGGGAGAACCAGGTCAGGGCACGCGGAAGCTGATCAGTCGGAGAGCCACGTCACCTTCTGGGCGTGCGCTGAATGCGAACGCGACGTCGATCGTCGATCCGGCCGGCGCGAACGGTACCTCGAGCTCACTGACCTCGGACTCGCCGTCGATCGTCGCCTCGGCCTCGATCACGACTGCCTCTGCCGACTCGTCGCCGACGTTTTGGACGGTCGCCGGGATGATCCAGCCGATTCCGCCCTGGTAGCCCTCGTCGGGCCGCAGCTCTACGGTTGGATTGGCGGGTCCGCCGCCGTCGAGACCCTCCATGACCAGCACGACGACCAGGACGACGATCGCCAGCACGCTCGTGCCCAGGACCGCCCACTCGAGCGGGTTGCGCTTCACTTCGCATCCCCTTCCTGCGCGCCGCCGATCAGGATCCTTGCCACTGCGGCGCCAACTGCGGCGGCCAGCGCGAGCATGACCGTCATGCCGGCAATTGCTTGAACGCTTGTACCTTCGGTTCGGCCGAACGACCAGAGCAGGAATAGCGCGACGCCGATGCTCACCGCGTACGACGTGATGGTTTCCGACCACGGATGCTCGAGCAGATCCTCGCCGCGCTTGCGCCGGCGCCCGCCAAAGTCGGCCAGGAAGACGAGCGCGAACGTGACCGCGAGCGATGCGGCAACCATGGCCACAAGCAGCCACGGTGATGCCTCGATGCCGAGCATCAGCGGCTCCTCGGTGGGCGCCACGTTCAGGGCGAAGAGCAGCGCCCCGCCCGCACCGACAAGCAGTCGGGCAAAGGGGGAGATCGAGCCGCTGCCACCACCATCGCCGCTCAATTGAGCAGTCGCGACCGAGGCACCGAACGCGATGGGTATCGCCTCGAGGGCAACCTTGCCGGCAGCGTCACTGATGGCCGTGTTCGCGTCGATGCGCCCCAACAGGATGAGGGCCACGAATGCGATCACGATTCCAAGTCCGATGGTCGACACCGAATTGATCACCAGCTCGCTGATTGAGCGCTCGCGCCGAAATCCGGCCACGGAGTTGTAGCCGAGGACCACGACGAAGCCAAGGCCGAGGAGAAGGAGAATCTTCCAGGGCGACAGGATGAAACCGTGGAACCAGACTTCCATGGTGTAGAGGAGCGGCAATCCGATGATCAGGCCGCTACCGCCTGCGCGGATATAGTCGCGAACCGTCGGCCCTTGATCGCGCGTCATGACGCGCTGTATAGCAAATCGCCCGGGTCGTTGGTGCTGGTTCCAGCCGCATCGACGACACGCCCGCCTATCATCGGCCGCGATGCCTCGTGCCTTCCTGCTCGTGCTGCTGTGCGGGGCAGCCATGCTCGGCGGGTGCTATGAGGAGCCGGTCGCAGTAACGACTTTCCCGCCAACGGAGCCCCCGACTCCGACCAGCCAGCCAACCTCGACTCCCACACTCGCTCCCCCGACTACGCCTGCTCTGACGCAAACCGCGACGCCCGTCCCGACAATCACGCCCAGCCCGTCGCCAAGCCCAAGCCCGTCGCCAACTGCCCAGGCGAGCGCGGCGATTGGCGAACCGGCTGCTGGCTGCGTCAACGGTTGGATCGGAGCGTTGCCCAGCGACGCCGAATACGCTGAAGGCATCGCCATCCTGGAGGGACACATGGGCATCGGCGGTCCATGGGTGGTGATCGACATGCGCTATTTCGACGGCCCGGAGGCTCCCTGGATCCTCGAGCCCGAGTACGACTCGGTCGAGCGCTGGTACGTAAAAGCGAGCCTGGCCGACGATGCCTCGTTCCGTGGGCGCTGGTTGCTCGAGAAGCGAACCGAGCAGATCCGCGGCGTGTCTGCCGTGGCGCCATATTCGAGCGTCGGCTACGCGTCGCCCGATTGGACGGGCTTCGTCGGCGAGGGGCCACCGACGACGTACCTCGGACTCCCCGGCGCGTGGTCGGGCATCCCGTACGACTTCGTCACGGGTGAGGGCGACTCCGGCAATCCCGGCCTGCCGGACGAGGTCGTCGGCTGCATGACCGGCACCTGATGGCCGATTAGATGCGCGTGGAGCTCCTGGCCACGCCCGACTGCCCGCACGTCGAGCGTGCCGAGAATGAGGTCCGCTCTGCACTCATGCAGCTCGACGGCGTCGAGCCACACGTCGACCGGGTCTACGTCAGTGATCTCGACAACGCGGCGGGACTTGGCTTCCACGGTTCGCCCTCCGTCCGCATCGACGGCCTCGACATTGTTGCCGTGCCGCACGGAGATCCAATCAATCTCAACTGCCGGATCTATGTCCAGCCGGACGGCCGAATGGCCGGGATCGTGCCTGCCCAGACGATCGTGGCCGAGGTCGAGCGCCGCCGCGCGGCCGAGGCCCAGGAGCGCGCCGCTCAGCCAAGCCTGCGCAGTCTGCCGGCGCGCATCTCGCGCGGCTTCTTCCTGTGGTCCTCGCGCCGCCGCTCCCTGGCGCGGATGGCAACCGCCGTCCCGTTCACTCGCTCGATGGTGAGGCGCTTCGTCGCCGGGGATCGGCTCGACGACGCGCTCGTCGCGCTGGAACGGCTGCGTGGCCAGGGGCTGACGTGGACGGTCGATGTGCTCGGTGAGTCGGTCAGCTCGCGCGAGATGGCGCTCGCCTCAGCCGATCGCTACATCGCCACGCTCGATGCGCTCGCCGAACGCGACCTCGAAGCAAATGTCTCGTTGAAGCCGACCCAAATGGGACTCGACATCGATCGCGACTTCTGTCTCGGCAACATTGGTCGCGTCGTCGAACGGGCTCGGCAGATGAACGCCTTCGTGAGACTCGACATGGAAGACCACACCAAGACCGACGTGACGCTCGGCATGGTTCGGGAGCTGCATGAGCGTCACGTGGAAGTTGGCGCGGTGATCCAGTCGTACCTGCGCCGGTCGGAAACGGACGTCGAGGCTCTCAACCGCGAACAAATTCGCGTCCGGCTGTGCAAGGGCGCGTACGACGAGCCCGCGTCTGTGGCGTTCACCACGCGCGACGAGGTCGACGAAAGCTACCGAGCTCTGATGGAGCGGCTGATGCTCGACGGCCGCTATCCGGCACTCGCCACGCATGACGAGGCGCTGATCGAGTCGGCGCTGGCTTTCGCAAGGGACCACGAGATCCCGCCCGACCGGTACGAGTTTCAGATGCTCTACGGCGTGCGACGCGACCTTCAGGAACGGCTCACTGCGATCGGCCAGACCGTCCGCGTCTACGTTCCGTACGGCACCCAGTGGTTCCCGTATTACATGCGCCGGCTGGCGGAGCGCCCGCAGAACGTCCTGTCGATTGTCAGCAGCGTCCTTCGCGAGGGCCGCAGCTAGAAGGCCCGGGCGCACTTGACAGGTCTTCGCTAGCGATTGATACTACGTCACACGTAGTAGGGAGCACGTAGCAGTTGACCGATTCGAGCGCCCAGAATGATCCCGGACTCCTGCTCATGATCAGCCTCGCCGGCGGCCCCAAGCATGGCCACGCGATGCTGCTCGACGTCGAGCGGTTCTCTGGCGTGCGGCTTGGTCCGGGCACTCTCTACGGGGCCTTGTCGCGGCTGGAGACGATTGGACAGGTCGAGCGACTGCCGGCCGAGGGCAGGCGGCGCCCGTATCAGCTCACGGACGCCGGGCGCCACGACCTCGAGTTGCGCCTGGACGGACTTCAGAGGGCAATTTCGACCGGCGTCGAAAGGGTTCGCGCGTGATCGAGTTGCTGTTGCGCGCCTACCCACGGGCGTGGCGAGATCGATATGGCGAAGAGTTGAGGCAGCTGTTGTCGGACACCGGCCTGACTCCCGACATCGCGTTCGACGTGATCCGCGCCGGACTCAGGGAGCGTGCGGGGGAAGCGCGTCTGGCAATCCGAGGAGGTTTGACGATGACTCTCGGCCCCGCGTGGCGGCATCCGAGCGGATGGGCGGCCGTCGCGCTGCTCGTGCTTGCGCCAACGCTGTTGTTCGTTGCCATGTCGATCTTGGCATACCAGCTTGGCGTGACCGATCTCGTGAAGCTCATGGAGCCAGTCAGCAGCTGGCTACAGGCCAACCGCCTTGCCGACCTCGTGCTCGTTGCGGCCCCCGCCGTCGCCTTGGCACTGGCAGCGACACCGCTGGTGCGCTTCGAGTTGGGCAGCAGCGCCCCTGACAGAGAAGCCGTGGTTAGGATCCGGCTCCGCGCCGCCAACGTCGCCGTCGCCGTGCTGGCGGCGCTGGTCGGGGGCGTGCTGGTCGGCTACTTCTTGGCCGAGGCGGCTGTCTAGGAGGCTCGGTCCTCGATCTCCCATGCGTGGTCGAGGGCATGCCACGCCGAGCGCCTGATCGCATATCGTGCCGGCCAGCGCTCGCCACCGCGCGGCCCAACATCCGGCAGCTCGCCGCGCAGCTTGGCCTCGATCGCCTCGACGAACGCGTCCTGGATCTCGGCCCACGTCGCGCTGCTCTTTGGCCCCTTCGCACCGAGCGCGCGGATGTAAGCGTCGTCCGCCTCGGCAACGTGTTCGCGCATCTTGGCCACAGAGACCGGCCGCCGCCGCGCGGGCCAGTGGCCAGCTTCTTGCCGTGCGCCCGCGCGGCGCTCGCTTGGAACGCGGCCCATGACGCGCGCAGCAGCGTGAGCAGCTCCTTCAGCTGCGCCGCGCTGACCTTGTCACGGTCAAAATCGGCCACTGCGGAGGGAACGCCGAAGTCAGTGCCTGAGCCGCCTTCAAGCCGCGCGGTGACCTTGAGGGCGGCGGCGTCGTCTACTGCCTTGAGCTTTGCCGCAGCCCTGCCGAGCGACTTGCGATAACGCGGCACGTACCGGACGAGCGCGTCTAGCGCTTCTGCTTCGGTCTTGCCCGAGCGTGCCAGCCCGGGCCAGTCGATTGCTCCGGCGAACACCTTCTTGTCGCCGGTCTCGACGAAGACCTTCAACTCAGTCCGCAGAAATGTCGTCGAGCTGGTCGGCATGCTCTTCGAGGTGGTCGATGGTGAAACGCTGGACCACCTGCGGAATGGTCATCTCTCCGCGCGTCGGGTGAAGGCCGATAGCGGACCATTGCTCGGCCGACAGCGTGGGTAGATAGCGCCGCGTCACCTCGATGCCCCCGTGGACCTGCTTCATCAACTCGCCGATCGGCACCCCGCGACCCGTCTCGATTCCTTCGATCCGTGCCGCGTCTTCCTTTGTCCGGCCAAAAGGAACGGGATCGCCGTGGTAGTTGTCGACTACTTTCTCGAGCTCAGCCTGCCAGAAGCCGACGAACTCGGCCATGTGACCCCAGACTTGGGCCGCCTCCCAGCGCTCGGTGCCACCTTGGTCGGGATCGGTCAATCCCTCCGGCGCCGGGCCGGACGCGTTTTCGACAAGGCGCTGCTCGATGTCCTCGAGCATCTGGATGAGGTCGTTGACATCGGTTTCCTGCTCTTCGCTCGGTGCACTCATCAGTCGGGAAATGCCTCCGGTCCGCGCTCGTCTATCGGCCGCAGTGTACGAGCCATCTCAATCAGCTTGAACGATTCCGGAAGGTTCGCCGCCATTACAAGTAGCGGGGCAGTTAGCCTCAGTGCGAGGGCAGGGCGTGCAGGATCTCGTGAAGCTGGCGAGCGAGGGGGATCGGGAGGCGTTTGCCAGGTTGGCGTCCTCGAACATCGACCGCCTTTACGCGATCGCTCGGCGCATCCTGCAGGACCCTGATCGGGCCCAGGATGCCGTGCAGTCGACGCTGCTCGGAGCCTGGCGCGACCTGCCATCACTCCGTGAGGCGACGCGCTTCGAGGCTTGGTTGAACAGGCTTCTCGTAAGGGCGTGTTACGACGAGGCGCGCCGGCATCGTGCCTTTGTCGCCAACGTGAGCGTGCTCTCGATCGAGCCATCGGAAGCGGACAAATCTGGCTGGCTGGCAGATCGCGACGAGCTCGAGCAGGTTTTCGGACAGTTGAGCGTCGAGCACCGGGCAGTCGTCGTCCTTCACTTCTATGTCGGGTTGCCACTGACCGCGGTCGCCGATGCTTTGGCTATCCCAGAGGGCACAGCACGTTCGCGGCTGCATTACGCGTTGCGCCAGTTGCGGAGTGCCCTGGAGGCCGACCCGACCTATGCAGCATCGGAGGGTCGACCAGCATGACAGGGCAGGATTTCGTGGTCGACCGGCTCATGATGTGGCTCGAAGACCAACCCGCACAGGCTCCCGCCAGCCTGCTCGGCGAAGTGCTTGCGGACGTTTCTTACGCTCCTCAGGCCACGCGCCGGCGAATAGCCCTGCCACGGCCGGAGCAATCGAACCCCAACGTCCTGCGCTTCGCCGCAGTGCTGCTGGCAGTGTTCGTGGTCGGCGCAGGTGTCGCCGGGTGGTCCGCCTGGAATGCGCTGACAGTCGGTCCGATAACCAGCCCGACTCCGGCGCCGACGATTGCGCCGGCGGTGAGTCCGACTCCAACTAGCCGCGCCGAAACGTCGCCCAAGTCGAGCGTCTCTCCGGCACCGTCTGCGCCAACGAGCGACTTCACCTGGTCGCCTGAGGCCTCCGAGCTGCCATGGCCCGGACCGATGCGCACCGAACCGGACCCGCCGAGCGCGGCCATCCGGTGGTATGGAGGGTTTGCCGACACCGTCGGAGACATCCCCGGTAGCGCGCCCGATTGGATGGACATTCGCGAGGTGACGACGAGCGGTGGCATCGGGCTGCTCATGGATACGCGCATACCGTTGGCGGGCCTTGAATTCGCCATGCCTCCGCCTGCCGAGACATGGGTCGCTTACGGGCTCGTTCTTGACGTCGATGGAGACCGCGTCGCGGACCAGCAGATCGGTATCGACAATTCTGCTGCGGATGGGTCACGCGACTGGATCACCGATCTCGCCACGGGTGAGACTGTGGTGGGCCCAGAGGCTTTGGGCTGGACTCGCGCGTTCGGGACCACGATGGAGACCGGCTATATAAACGAGTGGGGAACGCACGACCGAGTCTCGTTCTTCATGTATGGCGCCATGGGCCGGACTCAAATAGCGAGCTTCTACGCGTGGGCATCACTGATCCAGGACGGGCAGCTCATCGCTACCGACTACGCGCCGGACACTGGCTGGCTTGCCACGTCCTCGTGGAGTCCCCAGTCCCCTCTGGACAGTTGGCCAGAGCGGGTCAGGTTGGAACCGACGGGTGCTGGCTTGGTAACCGTTAACGAAGCCGATGACCTCGCGGAGTTCGCCTATGGCAATCGTGAATGGCTCGACATCTTCCGCGTTTCGGATGGGGCCATCGACCTCGCCGCGACCCTCTCGCCGGTGCCACCAGTTGAGGATTCATGGATCGCTTACGGGCTTGTCCTCGACGTCAACAAGGATTTTGTCGCTGATTACCGCATCGGAGTCGACAACGCTTCTGAAGATGCCCGCCGCGAGTGGATCACGGACCTGGCGACCGGCCAGACGTCCGCCAACGTCGGTCAGCCATACGGGCTCGACGCTTTCGGCATGACCATCGAGACAAGGTACTTCGGCTCGAACGAGGCGCGCGACATCATCGTCTCGATCACGGACGATGGCCCAGGCTTCTACTACTACGCCTGGGCATCGGCGATTGAATCTGGTCAGCTCGTCGGGACCGATTACGCCCCGGGGCTTGGCTGGCTGGAGATGGACGCGCCTCCGCGCTGAAGGCTCAACCCGCGGAATATCCGCAACTCGCTGAACGTTTCGTGTCCCGGCGGTTCCATACTCAGTGACGCAGCCACACGGGCTGCTCGCCGAGGGATCGAGAGACGTGCAACGCGGACTCGTGGAGCGGGCGGCACGGGGGGATCAGGAGGCGTTTGCCTCTCTGGCCAGCCAGAGCGTGAATCGCTGCTACGCGCTCGCGTACCGCATCGTCCGTGACCAGCACCGCGCCCAGGACGTCACGCAACAGGCTCTCCTGAGCGCGTGGCGCGAACTACCGACTCTCCGCGACCTGGATCGCTTCGATGCCTGGCTGTCCAAGATCGTGGTCAACGCCTGTTCCGTGGAATCGCGGTCCGATCGGCGCTGGAACGCGCGGGTTCGGGTAATCACGAACAGCCTTCCAACCAGTCCCGATGTGGCGTCTTCGGTCGTCGATCGTGACGCTCTTGAGCGTGCTTTCCGACTGCTGACTCCGGAGCATCGGGCCGTAGTCGTGCTCCACCACCATAAGGGGTATCCGCTGACCGAGATTGCGGCAACCCTGGGCATCCCTGTCGGGACCGCGCGGTCCCGGCTCCACTACGCGGTCCGCCAGCTGCGGGCCGCGCTCGACGCTGACGTCGTATCAATCGCGACGCCCGAGGAGCGACTCGCATGAACCGATCTGACGAGACGCTTTTCGATCCACGAATCGCCAGCTGGCTCGAGGCCGATCCGAACACGGCGCCCGAGCCGGTGCTGGAGGTGGTCCTCGCAGCGCTCCCAGCGATCAAGCAGCGGCGCGCCTGGCGTGTGCCGTTGGTGCCGGCGATTCCTCGAACACTGCTTGCCCAGGCAACCCTTGTCGGCATGGTCCTCTTGGCCGTAGTCGTTGGCTTCGGCGTCTGGTATGGCGGCCGCAACCTCGTCGTCCCGCCCGGTGCGTCGCCCACCCAATCTCCGTCGCCCACCCAATCGCCGTCCCCGTCACAGGAGGCGACGCCCTTCGCAACCTCCGCCATGTCATGGACCGGCTCGGTACGCGCCGAGGCAGACACGATGCCAGTGTTAACCATGGACGGCCCGGTCTTTTGCATTGGAGGCGAAATCGGCTGGCAGGACGGGCTCGATGCGGAGGAGGGATTCGTCGACATCATCGAGACAACTGGGCCCAGGGCGCCGACTAGTGCATTGCCACGACTCATGCTCGCCTCCAAGCCGCCGTTGGCATCGGAACTCGACCCACGGGACGACTTGATCGAGTTCGGGCTCGTGTTCGACGTGGACGAGGACGGAACGCCCGATCATGAAGTCGGCATCAACAACTCCCCGGGCGGCGGCGAGTATCGCGTCTGGGTAGCCGATCTCGACCGCGGCGAAACGGTCGAGCAGATCGGCCCACTGTATGGCATGCCGGTCGAGTTCTTGCACCCGGACGAGCAGGAAATCGACGGTTCGCAGGACCCAGCGATGTCGTTCTGGTTCCTGGACGGCGCCCCCAGCTTCCTGGACGTCGGACCCGACGCCCGCTACTACGCCTGGTCTTCGTATTCGAAGGACGGTTCTGTGGTGGCATGGGACTACGCGCCCAACTTCGGCTGGCTGGAGCCTCCCGAGTGCCAAGAGTTGCCCACCAGATTGCCGTCGTTGCCTTCGGAGGCGCCAACCTATCCACCCACCGGGACGGATCAGGGACACGTCGTCGGCTGGCCCCACACCACCGAAAACCAGCCGGGCGTGTACTCGTGGGACGGGGATCGCTGCGCCGGACGGTCCTGCACTATCGGTTTCATGCACAACGGATATGGGTCAGGTGACGTGGAGATCCGCGTAGCCGTCGTTCCCGGTGGAGCCAATCCCGACGGTGCTACGGCCGTCACGATCGCCGGGCAGGACGGGATCTACCGACAGATCGACGCTCTGAATGAGGAGTGGATCGTCGACATCGAGGGACGGACGATCGCAATTCGCCTTACGCAGGAACCAGGCGCGAGCCAGGCCGGCCTTGCCGATGCCCGCTCCATCATTGAATCGATGCGCTTCGAGCCGCGGCCCTATGGCGTCGGCTTCAGCAGGCTGATCTTCACGCTCACGAACGACGAGTGGGATTCCGGCTGAGCCGCGTAACCGCTCACGGGCCGCGCCGGCCTTGGCGGCAATGGAGGACGATGATGACCGGACGGGTCAGCGCCAGGTTGTTGCTTTTGGTTCTCGCTTTCGCGGCCGGGTGCGGTGGCGGCCCGCTTGCTTCTCACACCTCGCCTTCGATCAGCAGCCCGGCTAGGTCGTCAGCCGCAACTACGCCATCGCCATCGGCAACGCTCGCGCCAACCCGCCCACCGACGCCGGCCGCGACTGCGACCGCTGTCCCATTGTTGAGAGACGGCCCGCTAAACCCTGGCACGTACCTGTACGTGCCGTACTCATGTCACCCGCCGCGGGATTGCTCTGAAGAAGGCGCGCCACAGGGAGCGCCTGGAATAGAGGTAACTGTCCCTTCGTCGCGCTGGGAGGCCGAAACCGAATTTCTTGCGATCTGGCCTCGGACGGGCCAGAGCCAGACGGCCGCGCTCGTAATGGGGTGGACCAACGTAGATGTCGGTCTCAATTCCGAGCCGTGTTCGCAGGTTAGCCACCAGCCGACTGACATCGAAGTGGGTCCCAGTGTCGACGACTTCGTGGACGCCGTCGTAGCTAACCCGAACGTGGATATAACCGAGCCGACGGACGTCCGGCTCGGTGGATTCACCGGACGCTTCTTCACCCTGACGACGCCAGCGGACCAGAGCGGCTGCTACGAGTGGCGGCCATGGGATCCTGGGTTCTACGCGCAAGCGCCGAGCAGCATTTGGGATGTATGGGTTATCGACGTCGACGGCTTTCGGATCCTTATCGTCGCGGATTACCTCTCCCGAGACACCGGACGACATCAGGTCGGAGCTACTCGCGATGGTCGACTCGATGCGCTTCGTGCCCGACGCGTACTAGTCCGGGAATGCCTCCGGGCCTCGCTCGGCCAGCTTGCGTGCCTCCGACGACGCGTCGTCCGGCGGCAGCCACGAGTACGGATAGTCAGCGTCGAGCTCCGCCGCCCTTCGAGTGATGTTCAGCGGATGGAAGGTGTCGACCATCACCGCCAGCTCCTCGGTCGCCTCCTTGCCGATCCAAGCCTCGACCGTGCCCCAACGCGGGCTGGCTCGGTTGGGAGACGCCTCCGGTCCGCACTCGCTCAGCCCGCATTGCATATCTTTCAAACCAAACGATCGTCAGTGAATCAGCGCGGCCTCGGCCGGGATCAGTAGGGTATGGCGGAGGCAGTGGTAACCGCAACGCGCATCGTCACCAACGCGGCGGCGGGGGATCGGGTTAGCCGCGCGCTCGCCGGAGACGAAGCTGCCTTCGAGTGGATCGTCGAAACCTACGGCTCGGACATGACCCAGGTCTGCTTCGTCGTTTGCGGCGACCGTGCTTTGGCTGATGAGGCTGTCGCTGCTGCGTGGCCTCTCGCCTGGCGCCGGCTCGACACGCTACGCGAACCGGAAAGGCTCGGGTCGTGGCTGATCTCGATAGCCGCCAACCAGGCGCGCCAGATCGCTCGTTCGCGTCGCCGCCGAGCAGTTCGCGAGATATCGGTCGCAATCGTGGACGAGCCTACGGTCTCAACAGAGCGCGAGTTACACATCGACTTGGAGAGCGCGCTGGCGCGCCTGAAGCCGGACGACAGGGCGCTACTCGCTCTGCGTTACGTGGCCGGATTTGACTCGAACGAGTTGGCACGCGCCACAGGTCTGTCGCCATCAGGCACGCGTGCTCGCCTGGCCCGACTACTGGAACGGATGCGGACGGAGCTGGCTGATGTCTGAGATGCAGTACTTCGAAGACCTTTTCACCCAGCAACTTCGTTCGTACGCGGCCGCGGGTGCCCCGCAGATGGAGCGTGAAGCCGTGTCGCGAGCCGTGGCTGCCGGAGTGGCGAGCCGACAGGCTCAGCCCCGAAGACTTTGGCCACGGCGGATATGGACGAATCGTGGATCGATGTTCGCCCAGGCAGCCGCTGTCGTCGGCGTCCTCGTGATCGTCATGAGCGGCTTCGCAATCTGGACCGGCGGCAACAACACGGTCGTCCCCCCTGGTGCGACGTCGACGCCATCGCTGATGTCGACTCCTTCCCCGTCGTCGACCGCCAGCTCACAGCCGCCGAGCGACGGTACGGCGGGGCCGTCGTCCGAGGCACCAACGACTCAGTCCCCGGTGCCGCCCTCGCCGACGTAACCCACGGGACTCGTCGCTCCCCGAGCTGGCCCGCTCGCGGCCGGAATTTACGTGTATGACAACGCATTCACGAGCTCCTTCCTGTTCACAGTTCCCGACGGTTGGGCAGCCGTTAACGACGGATGGCAAATCGGGAAAGGAAGCGGAAGTCTCGAGCTCGGCTTAGCCAGCTCGGCTGTTCGCGACATCTATGCCGATGCCTGCACCGGCAATGAAGCCGGGGGTGTGACCGAGGTCGGGCCCAGGGTCCGCGACCTGGTGACCGCCCTGTTGGAGCAACCAAGCTCGATTGCAGAAGGGCCATTCGAGGCGACGATCGGCGGTTATCCGGCGCAACGTGTCGACATCAGCTCGCCACCGGCCGAGGAGCTCCAGGGGTGTGCGCTTGTCGATGGCATCCAGATCTGGCACGGCGCAGAGGGCTACTACGTGGTTGGCGAAGGCGAGAACTCTGTGTACGTCGTCGATGTGGACGGCAATCGTGTTGTTTTGCCGGTCCACATACAGCCCGATGCGTCCGAGGCGGACAGGGCGGAACTGGACGCCATCATCGAGTCAATCGTGTTCGCGGATATCCAGAATGCTGGCCAGATCTGGCCGGGCAGATTGGCCTCGGGCTGGCTGAGCACCTCCACGAACCCGGCGGCGCTCTACTCCTGGACTGGCGCAGGCGGTAATTCGACTCACCTGGAAGGCTTCATGCACAACGGATATGGATCCGGAGACGTCGCGATCCAAATTGGCGTCGCGGACGGAGCAATCCCGGACGCCGATGCCACCGCGGTCGAGGTCGCCGGGCACAACGGGTTCTACCGACGACTCGACCCCCAGGGGGACGAGCCGGCAATCTTGACACCTTACGAACCGATCGAGGGTCAGGGTGAGGAGTGGATCGTCGACATCGAGGGGACGACCTTGGCAATCCTCCTCACGGCACGGCCCGGCACGAGCCAGGCAGACCTCGACGACGCGCACTCCATCATCGACTCGATGTGGACCGAGCCGATTGACCACAGCTTCGGCTTCAGGCTGGTTTTCAGGGTCCCGACGGACGACTGGGACTCCGGGTAGGCCGCAACTGCCGCTCACCCGACTGGCGGTTGCCGTGTCCTGGGCCGCGTTCCTGGCCAGCAGGTCCGTGACGTCCGACGAGGACGCTGAGAGGCTGGTAGAGGTCCTGGACTCGATCCAGATCCAGGCGTAGCCCCGAAAAGGGATCCGCCTTAGATCAGTCCGGGAAGGCTTCGGGTCCGCGCTCGGCCAGCTCGCGTGCTTCGTTGGAGCCCTCTTCAGGTGGCAGCCACGAGTAGGGATAGGCACCGTCGTCGAGCTCGGCTGCCTGTCGAGTGATGTTCAGCGGATGGAACGTGTCGACCATCACCGCCAGCTCCTCGGTCGCCTCCTTGCCGATCGATGCCTCGACCGTGCCCGGATGAGGGCCGTGGGGAATGCCCGCCGGATGCACCGTGAACGACGAGATCTCGACGCCACGGCGGCTCATGAAGTTGCCGGCGACGTAGTAGATGACCTCGTCGCTGTTGATGTTCGAGTGGTTGTAGGGCGCCGGAATCGCCAGCGGGTGGTAGTCGAACTTGCGCGGCACGAACGAACACACGACATAGTTGCGGCCGGCAAACGTCTGGTGCACCGGTGGCGGCTGATGGACGCGCCCGGTGATCGGCTCGAAGTCGCCGATGTTGAAGATGAACGGGTACAGGTAGCCGTCCCAGCCGACGACGTCGAACGGATGGTGGCGATAGTGGTAGGCCGTGATGCGGCCGCGGACACGGACCCAGATGACGAAGTCCCCCGAGTCGTCGCGCGGCGCCGACTCCTCCGGCAGCCGGATGTCGCGCTGGCTGATCGGCGAGTGCTCGAGCAGCTGGCCCCAGTCGTTGCGATAGCGCTTGGGCGGCACGATCTCCGACGGCGACTCGACGTACAGGATGCGCTGCTCGCTGCCCGCGTCGTGGGCCAGCCGCCAGGTCGTGCCGATGGGGATCACGATGTAGTCGCCGGGTCCGTAGCGCAGCGGCCCGAAGTTGCTTTCGAAGGTTCCGCTGCCCTCGTGAACGAAGAGCATCTCGTCCGCTTCGCCGTTGCGGTAGAAGAGGTTGTCGGGCAGGTCCTCGTTAGGCCGCACGACGCCCATCACCACGTCGTTGTTGAAGAAAAGCGGCACGCGCCCCTCGATAACGTTGCCACCCACCGGGACAGCGCCTGTCTTGACCAGCCGATGGCGATGCATGCCATCGTCGGCTGCCTCGAGGCGGATGTCGCGGACCGGCTCGATCTTGTGCGTGCGCGTCGGTGGCACGAGGTGGTAGAGGAGGGACGAGCGGCCGGTGAAGCCCTCCATGCCGAACAGCTCCTCGGCGTAGAGAGACCCATCCGGCGCGCGATGCTGGGTGTGCCTCTTATGAGGAACGTTGCCGCGCGCTACGTAGAACACGCGGCCATTCTAGGTGCCCTGCAACGCGGCAGAGCCAGGTCAGGCGGGCTTGGCCCCGGCACTGATCGCCGCGGCGCGCTCCTCTTCCGCAGCACGGCGCGCCCGGCCGCGAAACACAAGCGCGCTGATGATGAGCAACGCTGCGACGACCGCCATCAAACGTGCGGTCGTGACGATCCCGCCGTCGATGCCGACCAGGACCATCAACCGGTCGACGTTGAGGACGATGATCAGCGCACCGACGGCGATGCCCAGCGCTCGGTCGTCGAACTGCTTCACCAGCCAGGCCGAGATCGGCGCCGCGATCGAGCCGCCGATGAGCATCATCGCCACGATGTCCCAGCGGATGCCGGCCGCGCCGAGCGCGAGCAGGAAGCCAACGCTGGCGGCGATGGCGACGATGAATTCCGAGCCACTCACGGTGCCGATGATCAGTCGCGGCTTGAGCCGTCCACCGGCCATCAGCGTCGACGTAGTCGTTGGGCCCCAACCACCACCGCCACTCGCATCGAGGAAGCCGCCGAGCAACCCGAGCGGCGTGAGCAGCCACGAACGTCTGCGCGACGACCTGAACCCGGCTCCTGAGTCGTCGACTGGCGCCTGGTCATGGAGTGCCGCCGGCGCACGGGACGTGCGCCGGGCGTGCAGGAAGCGAAAGACAATCACGCCGCCCAGAATGAGCAGCACGACTGACACCCACGGACGGGCCTGTTCGAGGGTCAGGTTGGACAGGACCACGGCACCGACGAAGGCGCCGACGCCGCCCGGGATGCCGAGCAGCAGCAGGATCTTCCAGTCGACGTTCCCGTACCGCCAATGCGCGGCGCCCGAGACGCCGGAGGTACCGATCTCGGCCAGGTGAACACTCGCCGACGCGAGTGCTGGTGCGAGGCCGAGCGCGAGCAGAAGGCTCGTCGAGGACACGCCGTAGCCCATGCCCAGCGAGCCGTCGATGAGCTGAGCGAGGAACCCGGCGACCGCGATCGCAAGCAGCTGAAACACCTGATTCTCCTTGGATTACCTACTAACTGACCTAATCCGACTATAACGGTGGGAATACTTGCCATAGTGCTCGCGCGCGATGGGCTTTGTCAACCCCAGTGCGTTTGACAGGCAAACGGCCATGTCCTAGTGTGTCGAGTATTCCTACCGATCCAATAGACAAACACTGGAACCAAGGAGATCTCGCTTGTCACGTAATCCCCTCACATCAACCTGGGTTGGCCGCGGGGCCGTCGCTGCTGCCACGCTGGCGCTGGTCGTCGGGTGTACTGCGGGCGCGGCAACCACGGCGCCGAGTGCCCAGTCGCCGACCGAAGCTCCCACCGGATCAACCATGCCGCCGGCATCGTCGCCCGCCCCCGATGCAACCCCGACCTTCAATGCACAGCCTGGCGCCGTGACGCTCGTCGCCTATTCGACGCCGCGTGAGGCATACGCTGAGCTGATCCCGCTCTTCCAGGCCACTGAAGCTGGAGCCGGCGTCGTGTTCGAAGAGTCGTATGCCGGCTCAGGCGACCAGAGCCGTGCCGTCCAGGCCGGACTGCCCGCCGACGTGCTGGCACTCGCCCTGTCGCCCGACGTCCAGCGTTTGGTCGAGCCCGGCATCGTCGCCGAGGATTGGGCCGACAACGACCACGCCGGCATCATCCACAACAGCGTTGTCGTGTTCGACGTTCGACCCGGCAATCCCAAGAACATCCAGACCTGGGACGACCTGATCCGCGAGGACGTCTCGGTCATCACCCCCAACCCGATCACGTCGGGCGGCGCTCAGTGGAACATCCTCGCCGCCTACCAGGCCCAGATCGATGCCGGCAAGACCGAGGAAGAGGCAATCGAGTTCCTCAACCAGCTGGCCGCGCGCGTCGTCGTCTGGGATCCCAGCGCCCGCGATGCACTGAACACCTTCCTGCAGGCGGGCCAGGGTGACGTTCTCATCGGCTACGAGAACGAGGCCATCTTCGCCCAGCAGCAGAACCAGCCGCTCGACTACATCGTTCCGGACAGCACGCTGCTGATCGAGAACGCGATCTCGACCACCACGGTCGGAGACGCACCCGAGCCCGCAGCGGCCTTCGTCGAGTGGCTGTACACGCCCGAGGCACAGCGCATATTCGGCCAGCACGGCTTCCGACCCGAGCTCGAGGAAGTGGCGGCCGAGTTCACCGACTTCGACCAGCCGACCAATCTGGCCACGGTTGACGGCGACCTTGGCGGGTGGGCTGAGGCTCGTCCCAAGTTCTTCGATCCCGAGGACGGGATCATGGCTGGGATCTTCGCCGACCTGGGCATCGAGAATTGAGCAATTCGGTGAGCGCCCGGCCGCTTCGGCGGCCGGGCGCCATCGGGAGCTACGACGGCCGGGGCCTTCTGGGCCCCGGCCTTGCCGCGCTGTACCTCGGCCTGATCGTCATGATCCCGATCGCGGTCCTCTTCTGGCAGTCGCTTGGCCAGGGCCTCGATTCATTCATTGCCGCGGTGACCTCACCGCAGGCGCTTGGCGCACTGAAGCTGACATTCGCGGCGTCGTTCATCGTCCTGATCATCAATGCCGTAATGGGCACGCTCGTGGCGTGGGTGCTGGTGCGCGATGAGTTCCCCGGCAAGCGCATCATCGAAGCGCTCATCGATCTGCCGTTTGCCCTGCCGACAATCGTCACCGGGCTGACCCTGCTGGCCCTCTACGGCCCGCGCAGCCCGTTCGGCATCAACGTCGCCTACCAGCAGGTATCGATCCTGATCGCGCTCCTGTTCGTGACCCTCCCGTTCATGGTTCGCTCGGTCCAGCCGGTGCTTCTCGAGCTCGACCACGACATGGAGGAGGCAGCGGCGTCCCTGGGAGCGTCTCCGATCACGGTCATCAGGCGCGTCGTGCTACCCAACCTCGCCCCAGCGATCCTGACCGGTGGCGCGCTTGGCTTTGCGCGCTGCATGGGTGAATTCGGTTCGGTCGTTCTCATCTCCGGCAACATCCCGCTCAAGACCGAGGTCAGCTCGGTCTACATCAAGGGCTTGATCGAAGGCGACCAGCCCGACGCCGCCGCGGCGGTGTCGATCGTGCTGTTGCTCCTGTCGCTGGTCCTGTTGACCGTCTTCGACCTGGTCCGGCGCCGTATCAGCCGGCACTCGGAGGCGGCATGACAGCCGCCGCATCGAGCGCCGCCGCCAGTGGCGCCCAGGCCGTCGCGACCAACGGTCGGCAAGCACGTGCCGCCCGACTGACAGTCCGCGGCATCGTGTTGCTCTACCTCGGGCTGTTGCTCGTGCTGCCCGTCGCGATGGTCTTCATACGCGCCTTCGAAGGTGGCATCGAGCCGGTGCTGCAGGCCATCAGCCGGCCTGCATTCCAATCGGCCTTCTGGCTCACGGTCGGGATCACCCTGATCACTGTGCCCGTTTGCACCGTTTTCGGGACGATCACGGCGTTGGCCATCGCACGCCGACGATTTCCCGGCCGATCGATCCTGAACTCACTGGTCGACCTGCCGTTTGCGCTTTCGCCGGTCGTGATCGGCCTGGCGCTGTTCATGGTCTACGGTTCGAACGGCCCGATCGGCGGGTTCCTGGCGGACCACGGCATCACCGTCATCTTCGCCATGCCGGGAATGGTCCTCGCGACGATCTTCGTGTGCCTGCCGTTCGTGATCCGCGAGGTCGTCCCGGTGCTCCGCGAGATCGGAACGGACCAGGAGGAAGCGGCTTTCACGCTGGGCGCGGGATCGGTTCGGACCTTCTTCCGCGTCACGCTGCCGGCAATCCGCTGGGGAATTCTGTACGGCGTGATCCTGACCGTGGCGCGCTCGCTCGGCGAGTTCGGCGCTGTTGCGATCGTTTCCGGAAAGATCTCGGGCAAGACGATCACCCTGACCACCCACGTCCAGGAGCGATACGAGGCGTTCGACATCGTTGGCGCCTACACCGCTTCGATCGTGCTCGCCGGCATGGCCCTCCTCGTGCTGTTCGGCATGCAGCTCTACCAATCCGGGCGTTTGAGCCGAAAGTCTTCGCTCGAGGAAGAACCCCAGGGCCTGTTGCTCGGGCCTGTTCCGGCGGCTGGATCAAACACACAGGGAGGTGCCTGATGGCAATCCGCATAGCAGGAGTCAGCAAGCGCTTCGGCGAGTTCCAGGCGCTGCAGGACGTTTCTCTCGACATCACCGACGGCGAACTCACCGCGCTTCTGGGGCCGTCAGGCAGCGGCAAGTCGACGCTGCTGCGGATCGTGGCCGGCCTCGAGGTTCCGGACGCCGGCGAGATCTGGCTCAACGAGCGAGAGGTGACGACGACACCGCCGCAGCAGCGAGGCGTCGGCTTTGTCTTCCAGCACTACGCACCGTTCAAGCACATGACCGTGTTCGACAACGTCGCCTTCGGGCTGACGATTCGAAAGCGCCCCAAGGACGAAATCCAGCGCAAGGTGCGCGACCTGCTCAAGCTCGTCCAGATCGACCAGTTCGCCGACCGCTACCCCGCCCAGCTGTCGGGCGGTCAGCGCCAGCGCATGGCGCTTGCCCGCGCGCTTGCCGTGGAACCAGAGGTGCTGTTGCTCGACGAGCCCTTCGGCGCCCTCGACGCGCGCGTGCGCAAGGAGCTGCGTGCCTGGCTGCGCCGGCTGCACGACGAGACGCACGTCACGACAGTGTTCGTGACCCACGACCAGGAAGAGGCGATGGACGTCGCCGACCGGATCGTGGTTATGGATCGCGGCCGGATCGAGCAGGTCGGCCCGCCGCGTGAGCTGTACGAGCGGCCGGCCAACGAGTTCGTGATGAGCTTCATCGGGCCAGTCAACCGGCTCGGGCAGACTTGGGTCCGACCCCACGACATCGACATCCTGCTCGAGCCGACCGAGAACGCGACCGAGGCGATGATCGACCGCGTCGTGTACCTCGGCTTCGAGGTGCGCGTCGAGCTGACGCGCACCGATGGCAGCCAGGTCTCCGTCCAGGTGCCGCGCGGCGAGGCCGAGCAGCTTGAGCTCAAGGCGGGACAGATCGTCTATGCGCGCGCCAGTCGAGAACGTGTCTTCGAGGCGAGCAGTTCTGTCGAGGCGAGTAGCTCGGTCGAGACGGCGGCACCCGCCGCCTGAGGCGTTTAACTCAGCAGATCACTCGCAGCGGCGGATACCTCCTCCACGCCGTTCGTCGGGTCGACCGCGGCCGTCGTCTCGCGACGGCCGCGGATCCGGCCCAGTGACTGCCACGCGTCGGCGGTGCCAATCAACTCGCCGACGCGGCTGGGCAGATTGCCACTGACCAGATCGTCAAGCGTCGTCTGCTCGAGCACCTCACGCAGCGCGGCCCTGACCGCGATCCAAACGTCTGTCAGATGCTCGGCCGAGCCGGAATAGCGGACCTCCTCCGGCCGATCTCCTCGGACATTGGCGAGTGGCCCGTCCACCGCGCGGATCACATCCGCGACGCTGATCTGGGACGCCGGCCGAGCCAGTGAGTAGCCGCCCACCGCGCCGCGCGTGCTCTTGGCAATACCAGCGTGCTTGAGCTCGAGCAGGATCGCCTCGAGAAACTTGATCGGGATGGACTGCGCCTCGGAGATGCGCTCAGCCTTGGTCAGCTCGCCGCCCTTCGCTTGGGCTGCGGCGAGCTCGGTAGCAGCTCGGACGGCATAGTCGGCCTTGGCGGAGACGCGCATCTAACCATTGTCGTGCATGTCGATCGGCCATATCGATGGCAGCGAGATTGCCGGCACGACTGCGGCGCCAGTGGCTCAGTCGGCGGCGGGCACCTGGGACGTCGGAAGGCTGGCCTCCGACTCTGCCGCCATCTGCTCGCGGCGCGCGCGAAAAACGGCCACGAATAGCAGTACCACCGTGACCACGAGGCCGGCGATCCGCAACGGCAGCAGGATCGCTTCGGGCACGTTGAGCAGCGTCAGCAGGCTGTCCACGCTGAGCCACAGGATCAGCGCGCCGACCGCGAGACCCAGGGTGCGCTCGTTGACGTGGCGCACCAGCCACGCGGCGAGTGGCGCGGCAAGAACGCCGCCGAGCAGCATCGCCGCGGTGATGTCCCAGCGCACTCCGGCCGATCCGAGCGACTGAATGAAGCCCACACTCGCCGCGATCGCCACGGCCAGCTCCGCGGCATTGACGGTGCCGATCGTCGTGCGTGGCTCGAGCCGACCCGATGCGACCAGCGTCGAAGTCGTTACCGGGCCCCAGCCGCCGCCGCCGCTGGCATCGATAAAGCCACCGATCAGGCCGAGCGGCGCGAGCAACCATTTGGGGCGCTGGGGCCGCTCGGTCGGCGCCGGCTTGTCGCGGTTGCGACGACCGTGAATGAAGCGGCCGACGATGACCCCGCCCAGGACGAGCAGGATTACCGAAACGTATGGTCGCGCCTCCGCGAGTGACAGGTTGCTCAACAGGACGGCGCCGACATATGCCCCGATTGCGCCCGGGATGCCGAGAAGCAGGGCCATCGTTCCGTCGACGTTGCCGAACCGCCAATGAGCAGCGCCGGATGCCATCGCCGTGCCGATCTTGGCGACGTGCACCGTGGCCGACGCGACCGCCGGCACGACTCCGGCCGCGAGAAGCAGGCTCATCGACAGCACGCCGTAGCCCATGCCGAGCGAGCCGTCGATCAGCTGGGCGATGAAGCCGACTACGAGGACGATGAGAAGAAGGCCCAAGCTCGCTCCTAAGGGGACGCGTCGCGGGACACGTCAAAAAATCCGGTAAAAATGGTCGGAATAGTAGCCAAAATGATCGCCCAGCCCGCCACGACCTGTCAACGCGGGCGGCGTTAGCCGGCTTTTGGCCGCTCGATGACCTGGGTGTCGAGACGCCCCAGACGTTCGACGTGCAGCGAGACGCGGTCACCCGGTTCGAGGTATCGCCCGAAGCCCGACTCCTCGCGAATCTCGAGCAGGCAGCCGCCACCCATCGTCCCAGAGCCGAGAACGTCGCCGGGTACGAGGCGCGCGTCGGCCGAGGCGCGTTCGATCATCTGGCCGAAGTCGAAGGCGATCGAGCTCCATTGCGCGCGCGACAGCTCCTGGCCGTTGACCTCGGCCGTGCCGGTCAGCTGGAAGCCCTTGGCCGATCTCGCATCGGCAAGCTCGTCGGGCGTGACCAGCCATGGCCCGAGCGTAGTGGCGAAGTCCTTGCCCTTGGCCGGGCCGAGGCGGACGGTCGTTTCTTCGCGTTGCAGGTCGCGCGCCGACCAGTCGTTCATGACCATGTAGCCGCCGATCGCCTCCTCGCCGCGCTCGGCCGAGATGTCGCGCACCGGCGTGTCGATCAGCGCGGCGATCTCCAGCTCGTAGTCCAGCTCGACAGAGCCGCGCGGCGCCCAGACCGGATCGTCAGGCCCACGGACCTCGGAAACGTTGCTGAAGTAGAAGATCGGCAGGCGGTACCAGGCCTCGGGGATCTCGCTCCCGCGGCGCGACCACATCGTGCCGACGTGACGCTCGAAGGCGTAGAAGTCACGCAGGCTGGTGGGGCGCAGGATCGGCGGCCCGAAGCGCAGGTCGGTCGCATCAAACACGACTTCGTCGCTATCGCCCAGCGTGAAGCCGTCGAGCAGCTCGCCAAGTGCCTCGACGCGCAGGCCGCGCGCGAGATGGTCGTCGAGCGTCGTGATCGGCTGGCGGAACAGGACGCTGTTGTGCGACAGCCGCTCGTCACGGCGTGCCAGTCGCCGTCGCGTCGGCTCCAGGTCGAGCCATCGCTCGCCGGCCGGATCGAGCGCGGCAAACAACCGAAAAGGTGCTCCGGCCGGCGCGTGCCGCTCTCGGGCATGGGCGATCTTCATTGCGCCGCCGAGTCTAGTCGGCGGATCAGTGGCAGCTCGCTCGTGCCGCTGTCGGTGAACGTCCGGCCCGCGCGCGGTATGAACTCCCAGTTGTACGAGCCTGGTGCCAGGTCGAGTCTGAGCACGCCCTGCGCGGTGTTGTCGCGCACGTCGATCAAAGCACTTGTGGTCGGGAAGGCGTACAGCGAGGCACCACCAGTGGCGACGACGAACTGCCGGACGCCGGTCGCCGGATCAGGCGCACCGGTTGGCGTCGCCAGCTTGTAGCGCTGGTAACCGTGATCATGTCCGGTCAGGATCAGCTCTGTGTCGTGGTCGTAAAGCAGCTGCGTGATCGCTGCCATGCGTGTCGAATCTCCGTGCGACCCTGTGCTCCATCGCGGCCGGTGCCACATCGCCGCGACGCATCGGTGTGGCTCGGCGGCCAGATCCTTGGCAAGCCAATCGAATTGAGCCATCCCGCAGGCGCTTGTGGGTGAGCACTCGCTGTTCAGCGCATAGATACGCCAGGTGCCTGCCTGGTAGCGATACCAGCCACGGCCCGCCGGACCGGCGTTGCCGCCGAAGTAGGCAAAGTACGGCGCTGCGCCAGGATTGTTGTAGTAGTCGTGGTTTCCCGGGACGGGCCTGGTCCGATTCTTGAAGGCGCCCCACGACGGGCCGTAGCAGTCGGCAAAGTTCTGGGCAGTCCCATCGGGATAGACGTTGTCGCCGGTCGTGAACACGATGCCCTCGATCGTTTCAATGATGTCGGCCGTGCGCTCGTCGTCGAGGTCGTCGCACGAGGCGATGTCGCCCGCGCCAACGAGCGTTTCGGTGGTGGCGTCGGTGAGCACCACGAATGCGTCGAGATCGACCGTCGAGCCCAAGGTGACGACCTCGATCGTGTGCTCGGCCACGGTCGACCATTCGTGGCTGAAGACGAGCCGCTTCTTGGCCACGCTCGACTTCTGGAGATTGACCGTTGCTGCCAGCGCGCCGTCCAGGTAGACGCTTGCCTGGCCCTTGCCCGGGCCACGCACGGCAACCCAGCCGATCTCTCGACCAACGAACGTCAGCTCAGCCGTTGAGCCCGCGGTGGAGGTAGTTGCTCGCGCACCACCGTACGAGTTGCTGTCGACGACCGACTGCCAGCCGCCGCTCAGCTCGACCGATTCGTCGCCTTCCTGCGGCGCACTCATCCAAACGGGCACTCCCATCTGCCCATTGGCTTGCCTCGCCATTCGCGGCGATCGCCCGGACACGGAACGAGTGGACCTGCCACGGAGAAACTCTGACGGTGACGTTGGTCGCCAGGCGAGAGGGGAGGCTGACGCTCAGCCACGCTCCGCCTTCGGCGCGGCGTTGCAGCTGATAGCGCTGGATGGGCGAGCCCGCCGGGGTCGCCGCCGGCCAGCTGACGTTGAGCGGAACCGCGACCGCAGTTAGAGCGCCCGGCGTCCGCAGTTGGACCCGTGGGGGCAGGGCCGTGGGAGGGGCAGCCGCCTCGACCCCGATCGCGGCCGGCGCGGCAGACAGAACAACGATCGCGACCGTCATGGTCGCGAGCAGCTTGCGCAACGAACTCCAACCCTGCATTGCTCGATTGATACTAGGGTGGCGCCCGGATCGGTAGAGTCGGTTGGTGCTATTGGCAATTGACCATCTGATCATCGCCGTCGCCGACCCGGACACGGCGGCGGCCGAGATCGAGGCGACGCTGGGATTGAGCGCGACCGGCGGCGGCCGGCACGACGCCCACGGCACCTTCAACCGGCTGATATGGCTGGGTGACAGCTACGTCGAGCTGATGGGCGTGTTCGATCGGGCGCTGGCGGCCCAATCGTGGTGGGGCGCTCACATGGCGAGCCTGCTCGACGGAGCGCCGGCCAGGTACGCCGGCCTCGCGCTGGCCACCGACGACCTCGACTCGGATATCGAGCGATTGCGCGGCCAGGGTGCTCCGATCCTGGACGCGGTGGCCGGCGAACGGACACGGCCAGACGGAGACGTCGTGCGCTGGCGCATCGGCCGGCTGCCCGAACCGGACCCTGATCTCGGTCTCGCCTTCTTGATCGAGCACGACAGTTCTTCGGCCGAGTGGCGGCCGGCCGATCGCGAGGCTCGCGCGGAGCAGGTTCATCCGGTCGGCACGGGCGGCCGGCTCGCTCGCATCGAGCTGCCCGTCCAAGACGCCGGCGCCACGACCCTGCGCCTGTTGCGCCAGCTCGGCATGCAGTTTCGGCCGTCGCTCGTAGGTCGCGGCGCGCGCGACACGTCGATCGGCAATCAGCTCCTTCGAGTCACTCCCTCCGCGTCCGGCCGCGGGCCAACGATCGCGATCCGCGCCGGCGGTCGGCCCCAGGAAGCCGAAATACTCGGTTGTCGCTGGGTGATCGACCCTGTCTAGCGAAGCGTCCAGCCTCGACGGCTAGAGGTTTCCGCGCAGCGCCTGCTCGCGCTCGATCGCCTCGAACAGCGCCTTGAAGTTGCCGACGCCGAAGCCGCGCGAGCCGTGGCGCTCGATGATCTCGAAGAAGAAGGTTGGCCGATCCTGGATGGGACGGGTGAAGATCTGGAGGAGATAGCCCTCCTCATCGCGATCGGCCTCGATGCCCAGCTCCTCGAGTGTGTCGATCGGCACACCCACGTCGCCGACGCGGTCGGGGAGTGCCGCGTAGTACTCGTGCGGCATGCCCAGGAACTCGACTCCGTTCTCGCGCAGCTGGCGCACCGTGCCGACGATGTCCTCCGTGCGGAGCGCGATGTGCTGGCAGCCCGATGACAGGTACCAGTCGAGGTATTCCTGGATCTGGCTCTTCTTCTTGCCCGTCGCTGGCTCGTTGATCGGGAACTTGATCCGCCCATTGCCGTTGGTCATGACCTTGGACATCAGGGCTGAGTAATCCGTGTGGATCACCTTGTCGTCGTAGTGGATCAGCTGGCTGAAGCCGAACACGTCGCGGTAGTAGTCGACGAACTTGTTCATCTCGCCCAGCGACACGTTGCCGACGCAGTGGTCGACCTCGAGCAGCGACAGCCCGCGCGCGGCGGCCGCCGGGTTCTTGACCTTGCGGTAGCTGGGCGCGAACACGCCGTGATAGTCGTTCCGGTCGACGAAGGAGTGGATGACGTCGCCGTAGGTGCGCACGGCCGACTTGCGCAGGATGCCGTCCTCACCGCCGTCGAACTCTGTTGGCTCGAGCACCGACACCGCGCCGCGCGAGGTCGTCTCGCGCCACGCCGATTCGACGTCGTCCACCGCGAAGGCGATGTCCTTGACGCCGTCGCCGTGGCGATGGACGTGCTCGGCGATCTCACCCTCTGGCGTCAGTGGCGCGGTCAGCACGAAGCGGATGTCGTTCTGTTGGATCACGTATGAGGCGCGGTCGCGCACCTTCGTCTCGAGCCCCGAGAACGCCGTCGGCGTGAAGCCCCACAGCGTGCGGAAGTAGGCCGAAGCCTGGCGCGCATTGCCAACCCAGAACTCGACGTGATCGATGCCCTTGAGCGGCAGGAAGTCCTGCGCTTCGGCGTAGGCATCCTTGTTGATGATCGCGCCGGTCTGGTTGGCGGCGCCTTGAGTGAGCGTCTCGGTCATGGGGCTTGGGCCTCCCTGTCGCTAGGCTGGCTATCGTACCCCCATGGCGGTTCGAATCGAGCCCGGCGAAGGGGAGCACGCGGGCCACCCGCGGCGGCTCGAGGAGCTTGAGTTCCTGGCCGAGGTGGCGCGCCTGGTCGGCTCTGCCCGAACGTGGGACGAGCTGATGGGCACGATCGTCGACCGTGCCACGGCTGCGGCGCAGGCCGAGGTCTGCTCGCTCTACCTGATGGACCGCGACGGCACGGGCGTGACCCTCGCCGCGACGAACGGCCTCGACCCGGAGCAGGTCGGCGTCGCGCGCCTGCCGCTCGGCGTGGGGCTGACCGGCAGAGTTGCCAAGTCCGGCAAGCCGGCCACAAGCGTCGACGTCCACAAGGACAGGCGATTCCATTGGATCCGCGGCGTCGACCAGCTCAAGTTCAAATCGATGTGCTCGGTGCCCCTGATCTGGAACGACCAGGTGATCGGCGTTCTCAACGTCCAGACCGTTCGCAAGCGTGAGTTCACCAAGGAAGATGTCAGCTTCCTGATCGCGCTGGCCGGCCTGTTGGCCGGCATCGTCGAGCGCAACAGGCTGCAGAACGAGGCCGAGGCGCAAGTCCAGAGCCTGCGCGCGATCGACGAGGCACGCGCACACCTGATCGCCGTGGTTACGCATGCGCTGCGCACGCCGCTGGCCGTGGTGCGCGCCTACGTCGAGCTGCTCGGCAGCTCCGCCCGACGGCGGGACGCGTCCGATCCGGAAGCGGTCGAATCAGTCGACTGGGAGAAGCGTGCCTTGGAACAGGTGGATCGTCTTGATCAGACGGTCGACTCGATCCTGGCCAGCCTGCGCGTGCTCCAATCCGACACCGGGCCGGTCGTCGCGCTCGACGTCGTCGAGGTCGTCGAGGAGACCTCCCGCGAGCTGGCGCCGTTGTTCCGCCGCCACGTCCTGACGACCGATTTCCTTGAGCGGCCGCTGCGCGCCCAGGCGTCGGCCGAGATGCTCCGCCGGCTGCTCGGCTATCTACTCGAGAACGCGTCAAAGTACGCGCCGGCGGACGGCAAGATCGACATCTACGGCTGGCGCAAGGACGGGCGGGTGTTCCTGGCAATCACCGATGACGGGCCGGGCATTCCGCTGGCCTGGCGCGAGCGCATCTTCGAGCCGTTCGTCAGGCTCGACGACTCGCCACGCGGCGCGGGCATCGGCCTCTTCGCCGCGCGCCACCTGGCCCGCTCGATGGGCGGCGAACTGCGCGCCGAGGACCGCGCGCCGCGCGGCTCGCAGTTCGTGTTGGAGCTGCCGGCGGCGCGCTAGCTCACCGGCTGTGTGCTGGACGCGTCAGGCGCGTGGGATCCCGGGTCCCTTCCACCACTCGACCGCGGCCACCACGCCGGCGACGACGAAAACGACAAGAACAATTTCGAACATGGCTCTCCCCAGCGAGGCCGGCGACTCACGGAATGCGCCGCCGAAGCGACGCGAAAGGCAGGACCGCGACGCCCCAGACGCGGTCCCGGTGAAAGTTTGTGTTGTGTCTTTAAGCGGCTGCGTGGTCGATCGCGGCGGGCTCGTCAGTCGAGCCTGCCGGAACGAGCACGCGACCATCACGGTCGTGCAGTGCGTTGACGCAATGTGGACGGCAACCGCGCGCGTCCTGACCTGCCTTCAACGACGGGAAGTGGCGGTACGCTCCGTCATCGCGGCCCGTCGAGGCAACAAGTCGGCATCCGCACACGGCACAGCTGACCGGTCCCGACGCGTCCCGCGGCGGGAGAAAGCTGGTTACGGACGATTCACTCATGCTCGCAGCGTAGGCGCGCGGCGCCCGATGGTCAGCGCCGCGCGAGTGTCCCTTCGGTGTCGGGACGGTTGCGGCCATTAGACATTTCTCACCGCCGGCTAAGTTCCACCTCAAAGCGTCCGCCTAGGTTTGCCTGGACGGTGACCGGAGCCTCGGGTTGCTGGGCCGTTCAGCCAAGGGGTTCTAGTCCATGAGACGCAAGGTATTTCTCTTGGGGCCGCTGATGGCGCTCGTCGCGCTCACCACATCGCTGACATCTGCCCATCGGTACGGGCAGAGGAGTTCACCTGCCGCGGCACGATCGGCGCCAGAACCGTCGACAACCTCCGCGTTCCGACCGGGGCCAGCTGCCTGCTGAATGGCACGACGGTGGTGGGCACGATCAAGGTCGGGCGAAGTGCGACTCTGCTTGCCCATGGCGTGCGCGTTGTCGGCAACGTCCAGGCAGAAAACGCCCACAAGGTCGTCGTGGCTAGCACGTCGCGCGCGGGCGGCAGCAGCCAGGTCGTCCAGAGCGGCGTCGCCAAGGTGCGCGACAGCCGGATCAACGGCGGCATCTTGTTCGACGCCAATAGCGGCCTCAACGTCGCCAGGCGCAACGTGGTCGGCGCGGACGTTCAGGCATTCCAGAACAGTGGAGGCGTGCGCATCTATTCAAATCGGATCGACGGCAATCTCCAGTGCAAGGCGAACTCGCCGCATCCCGTCGGCGCAGGCAACATCGTCGGGGGCAACAAGGAAGACCAGTGCCAGGGGTTCTGATGACCCGCAGTCTCGACTAGGGCTGGTAGGCGACCTCGCCGTGAACGGCGAGGTCGAGCCCGACTTCCTCCGCCTGGCGCGCGACGCGCAAGCCGAGCACGACCTCGACGACCTTGACGATGATGAAAGTGGCCACCGCGCTGAACGCCGCAACCGCCGCAACCGCGAACAGCTGGATTCCGAGCTGGGCCACGTTGCCCTCGATCGCACCACTCACGCCGCCAACCGCAGCTACAGCGAGCACGCCCGTGGCGACGGCGCCGAAAGTGCCGCCAACGCCGTGGACCGCGAACACGTCGAGCGCGTCGTCGATCCGCAATCGCTCGCGCAACAACGTAGCCGAGTAGCAGATGCCGCCCGCGGCGAGACCAATGAGGACCGCACCGCCGGCAGTCACGAATCCTGCCGCCGGCGTGATTGCCACCAGGCCGGCGACCGCGCCGACAGCCGCGCCGACCACGCTCACCTTGCGTCGGTGGACGTACTGCGCCAGAACCCAGGTAAGCGTCGCGGCCGCCGCAGCGATGTTCGTCACCAACAGCGCATTTGCGGCGACGCCGTTGGCGGCCAGCGCCGAGCCGGCGTTGAAGCCGAACCAGCCGAACCACAGCAGGCCCGCGCCGAGCACGGTCATTGGTACGTCATGCGGCTCGAGCCGGTCGCCGTTGGACCAGCGTCGGCCAATGACGATTGCCGCGACCAGGGCAGAGACGCCCGACGCGATGTGGACGACAGTACCGCCGGCGAAGTCGAGCGCACCGAGCTCGCGCAACCAGCCACCCGGCGCCCAGACCCAGTGCGCGAGCGGTGAGTAGACGAGGATCGACCACAGGATGGTGAACAGCACGAACGCGCCGAAGCGCTTGCGCTCGGCGAAGGCGCCACTGATCAACGCCGGCGTGATCGCCGCGAACATCATCTGGAACGAGGCGAAGAGCACGAACGGAACGGTGGCCGCGTAGGTCGGGTTTGGCTCGAGGCCAACGTTCGCGAAGCCTGCGAACTCCAGCCCGCCGATCAAACCCATGTCGTTGACGTCGGGGCCGAAGGCCAGGCTGAAGCCGATCAACACCCAGATGACGCTCACCAGCGCCAACCCGAAGAAACTGTGCATGATCGTCGAGAGCACGTTCTTGCGCCGCACCAGGCCGCCGTAGAACAGGGCCAGCCCGGGCAGCATGACCATCACCAGGGCAGTGGCCATCAGCAGCCAGGCCGTGTCGCCCGCGTTCAACTCCGCCATCGCGTGTCACCCTCCCAAGTCGACAATTCGTGGCGCACCGGCGGCACGAGCACGGCACCTCGTGAACCTAGTCACACCGGCCATCGGCGTCAGCGTCGTCAGGGTGGGAAATCGGTCGCCTAACGGTTAGGTCTCGGTGGCATGGCGGTAACGGGCCGAATGGACGATGCCGCGTTCGCGTCGGAGTGCGAGCGTGGTGGCGGGGCAAATGAAGAGTTCGTCAGCGATGCGGGACACACACATCAGTCAACCGAACCGCGATCCACTTATCGCCGGGCTGGTGCTCATCGTCGTCGGCGCAGGCCTGCTGGCTGTGCAGCAGATGCCGGAGCTCGGTCGCTACATCGTGCTGGCTGTGGGCCTTGGCCTGCTGGCCATCTTCGTGCTGAATCGGTCCTATGGAGCTCTCATCGGGGGCTCAATCGTCACCGGTCTGGGCGTGGGAATCGTGCTTGCGTCGATGACCTCGGGGAACGAATCGGGCGCAGTGATTCTTCTGTCGCTGGGCGCCGGCTTCATGGCGATCTGGCCGCTGGCGGCCGCCTTCCGGTTGAGCGATCGTCATTGGTGGCCGCTCGTTCCAGGTTTCATCCTGCTCTCGATTGGCACCGCCCTCTGGATTGGCGGCCCGGCCTTCGAGCTGCTCAGCTATTGGCCGCTGATCCTGATCGCGATCGGCGTGCTGCTGGTTGCGTTGCGCTTCGTCCGACAATCTGACACCGAGGAGGCCTAGCCCTCGAGTCGGTAGCCAACGCCGCGTACCGCCGTCGGCTGGGGAGCGCCGACGGCCTCGAGCTTGTCGCGCAGTCGGGCAAGGTGTGGCTTCAGCCACAGCGGATCGGGGTCGGGCACGTCCGGCCAGCCGGCTGCGAGCAGGTCCGCGTGCGAAACGAGCTCGCCGAGGTGCTCGACCAGCGCGGCAAGCAGCTGGAACTCGATCGCCGTTGCGGGCACGAGACTGCCGCGCCAGCTGATCTCGTGGCGGCGCAGGTCGAGGTTCCATCCGTTCCAGGCCGCGGCGGCGAGCGTGTCAGCACCTCCGCTGCGGCGCAGCACGGCCCGAATGCGCGCGAGCAGCTCGTTCGAGGGGGTGCCCTTGCGGACGTAGTCGTCGGCACCCAGGTCGAGCAGCTCGCTCGGTGCCGATCGATCGCGCTCGCCCGACACGATGATGATCGGCACGCTCGAGGCGGCGCGGATCTGGCGGCAAACCTCTGCGCCGTCGAGCCCGGGCATAGCCAGGTCGAGCAACACGACGTCGACCGGCTCGGCGCGGAAGCGGCGCAGCGCCTCTTCTCCGTCGTATGCGGCAACTATCCGGTGGCCGGCCTTGCCGAGCACCGCTCCCAGTGCGCCGACCCACGCCGGCTCGTCGTCGACGACGAGGATGGTGAGGCCCTCAGCAGACACGGTTGCGTTCAACAGCCTCCTCGATTTCATCGCCCGCCAAGGTCATCGCCGCCTCTGGACTCAACTTTCGTCCCTGCTCCCATTCCTCATCAAAGACAGTGTCATCCAATACCTCGTGTATCAGCTTCAACGCATTACGGTTCTCCGCCGCGACCCACGACTCCTGGGCGCCGATTTCCTCGTAGCGAGCCTCGGCGTACGAGATGAGGCGCGTGGCGATGTTCGGACGGTCGAGCGAGATGAGGACCCTGGCAATGCCGCACAAACGCGAGTGGACGAGCAGTGGGTCGCCTGCGGTGGCCACGATCCGGAGCGTTTGGCGAGCGAGGATTGCTGCATCCAGAAGCCGCCCATCGTCGATCGCGTATTCGGATAGGGGACCAAGCGCGTGTGCCTCGAGACCCTGATCCCCAACTTGACGGGCGCGCATGAGGGCCTCCTCGTACAGGGGTCGTGCGCGTTCGTGATCGCCGGGCTTGTAATAGCTGAAGGCGAGAGTTCGCGTCGCCCACGCAGCCGAGACATCGTCGCCCACCTCCTGGAGCAGGTCCACGCTCTCGCGGAGCAGTTTCTGTGCCGCGGAGTAATCACCCGCCTCGACCCGGGAATATCCCAAACCCCACAGCTCCAGCGCCATTCCGTGCGTATCGCCGAACCGCCTGTAGAGGGCGAGTGCCTCCTCTCCCCAACGCACGGCAGCCTCGGGATCGTTGGATTTGCTGGCCAACAATGATGCGCCGTGCAGCGCCTTGGCACGGGCGGGTGTCGGCGTCGCGTCCAAATGGAGCAAGCTCCTGTAACGGTGCAGGCCCTCGACGTGATGGGCACGCTGGTCCCAGAACTCAGCGAGGGCGCCGGCCAGCGCCATGGCGCGCTGGTGGTCTCCGGACAACTCAAAGCGGTCGAGGGCCGCGCGCAGGTTGTCATGGTCGCGCGACAGGCGTTCGTGCCACGAATCGGCGTCAGGCCCGATGAGGCGAGGCTCCGCTTCTTCGGCCAGGGAAAGGAAGTAGAGGGCGTGGCGGTCAGAGAGCGCCTCCGCTAAGGGCAGTTTTGCCAGCCGTTCGGCGGCGAACTCGCGAATCGTCTCGAGCATCCAGAAGCGGACGCCGCCGTGGCGCACGAGGCTCTTGTCCGCGAGCGACTGAAGATTGTCGATGTCAGCGTCGGAGATTGCCTCCGCTTGATCGAGCGTCCATCCGCCCTTGAACACGGCCAGGCTGGCGAACAGTTGCTGCTCACTCGATCCGAGGAGGTCGAAGCTCCATTCGATCGTTGCGCGTAGCGTCGCCTGCCGCGCGACGGCGTCGCGGCTGCCCTTCAGCAGGTCGAGACGCGCCCCGATGCGGTCGAGCATCTGCCGCGGCGTCATCACGCTGGCGCGGGCGGCGGCAAGTTCGACGGCAAGAGGGAGGTCGTCGAGGCGCCGGCAGAGCTCGTCGACAGTGGCGTCAGCGGGCAGGCCGGATCGGGCGGTGAAAAGCTGAATTGCCTCCGGTCGGGCAAGTGGTGGAACAGCCACCTCGGTCTCGCCGGATACTCGCAGTCGCTCCCGGCTCGTAACCAGGACGCGCAGGTTCGTACAGGACGCCACAAGCGCAGCGACATCCGGAGCCGAGTCCACAACTTGCTCGAAGTTGTCCAGCAGCAGGAGCATTTCCCGTTCGCCGATGTACGACGCCAGGTCCTCGTTTGCGCCGACGACCTCGGCAACCTGGCCGAGCACAAGCCTGTGGTCGTTCAGTGACGCCAGCGGGACCCAGAAGACTCCGTTCCGGAAGGCGGGCAAGAGCTCTGTCGCTGCCTCGATGGCCAGACGCGTCTTGCCCGTTCCCCCAGGTCCCGTGAGCGTCACCTGGCGGGCACTGTTGCGCAGTAGCTCTACGATCGCGGCCAGCTCTGTCTCGCGGCCGACAAACGATGAGGTCGGCCTCGGGAGGTTGGTGTTGGAGATCGTCCTGAGCGGCGCGAAATGGGCAGTACCGAGCTGGTAGATCCAGATCGGCTCGTCGAAGTCCTTGACGCGATGCTCACCGAGATCGGTCATCGACGTTGCGTTCCGAAGCGAAGTCACGCTCGCCTTCGACAGCACCACCTGCCCGCCATGACCCGCCGCAGCGATCCGTGCGCCAAGGTGGACGTCGCGCCCGACGTACCCGTCACCCGCCAGTTGGGCACTTCCCGTGTGAATCCCGATGCGCACCCTGACCTTGCCCTCGGCGAGCGATTCGAGGACTTCGCGCGCCGCCCGGACGGCGGCGTCGGCGTCGTCGAAGGCGATGAAGAACGAGTCGCCTTGGGTGTCGATCTCGACGCCGCCATGGCGGACGATGGCGCCACGCACCACACGGCGATGCTCTGCCAGCGCGCCGGCATAGGCGTCGTTGCCCAGATCGCGGAGCAATCTGGTCGAGCCTTCGATGTCGGTGAAGACGAAGGTCACTGTGCCGGTTGGCAGCTCAGGTCGCGCGTTCACGAGCAGGGATCCCTAGCGCTCCTCGTGGCAGCGGTTGTCCAATCGGCCGATGCCCTCGATCTCGACGGTCACCTCGTCGCCGTCGTGCAGCGTGACCTTCGGGTCGCGGAACCAGCCAACGCCAGCGGGTGTGCCGGTGGCGATGACGTCGCCCGGCTCGAGCGTCATCGCCTGCGAGCAGAAGCTGACCAGGGCTGCGACGCCGAAGACCATCTCGGACGTGGACGCGTCCTGCATCACCTCGCCGTTGACCAGGCATCGGATCGACAGCCGCTGCGGATCCGGGATCTCGTCCGCGGTCACCAGCCACGGACCCATCGGGCAGAAGGTGTCGAGCGACTTGCCGCGCACGAACTGCTTGTCCGAGAACTGCAGGTCGCGCGCGCTGACATCATTGAGGCAGGTGTAGCCGGCGACGTACCCGAGCGCGTCCGCCTCGGTTACTCGCCGACAGGTGCGACCGATGACCACGGCCAGCTCGGCTTCGAAATCGACGCCCTGGGTTAGCCCAGCAGACCAGCGGATCTCAGAGCCGGCGCCGATCACTGCGGTCGTCATCTTGGCGAAGAGCACTGGATGATCGGGCGCGTCACGGTTCTGCTCCTCGCCGTGGCTGCGGTAGTTGACTCCGGCAGCGAGGATCTTGCCCGGCCTCGGAACCGGCGCGTGAAGCTCGACCGACTCGAAACCCACTCCCTCGCCCGCTGCTGAACCCGCGCGCCCCCACGCGTCGCGGATTTGTTCGAGGCCGGCCGGCCAGTCGGCGAGCAGCTCGGCCATCGTGCGCGGCACGTCGTCACCCAGTTCGGAACTCGCTACGACTCGGCTGCTCTCGACGATGCCGAGCCGGGCGTCACTTCCGAATGAGATCAGCTTCACCTTCTTGAACCTCCGGTCTGGGCGATCAACACGCCAATGATGACCAACCCGCCGCCCACCAGCTGGATCGGCGTCAGAACCTCGCCGAAGAGCAGTGACGCGAGGACGATCGTGTAGACCGGCTCGACCGTGCTGACCAGTGACGCCTGTGCTGCGCCGATACGTCGCGTGCCGGCATAGAACGTCTGCAGCGCAAGCGCCGTGGCAATGAAGCCGACGCCGAACAGTGCCCACCACGCGTCACCCGGAATTTGCCACGGCAGCACCCGTCGATTGGTCGCCAGCGCGCCTGCCCACCAGGCCACTGCCGTTGCACTGAGCATGATCGCCGCGGTCGGTGCCGCGTCCCTGCTCGACTCGGGCGTGGCTGCCTCTGAGTCGTACGGCTGGATCGGCGGCGCTCTCTGCGCCGGGATTGCCCGCTGATCACCAGACAGGCGCTCGGCCATGATGATCCAGACGCTGTAGATGATCGGCGACGCGACGATGAGCGCCAGGCCGAGCAGAGGTGGCGCGTCGTTCGGGTCGATGCCGCCAACGGCGAGCGCAACGCCGGCCATCGACAGACCCAGGGCGAGCCACGCGCGCCGGCCCTCGAGCCGGCGCGCAAAGCGGATCGATAGGACCGCCACGATCGCCGGATAGATGTAGACGATCAGCGCCGCGAGCGAGGCGGAAACCGTTTCGAGTCCGGCGAAGTAGGTCCCGCTGTTGCCGACGAAGAACAGGCCGAGCAGCACGAGGATCAGCACGCGACGCCGGGAGAGGCCGAACAACGCGCGGCGTTGCGCCGGCCACAGCAGCAGCCAGCCCCACGACAGCAGCGCGGCAAACAGGAAGCGCCACGCGAGGAGCGTCATCCAGTCGACGCCCGCGGCGTAGATTGGCTTGGCGAACAGGGCGCCCGAGCCATAACCACAGGCCGAGATCACGATCAGGATGACGCCCAGCGTTCGCTCGCGATCCATCACCAGATCCACGCGACGGGCATGCCGCTCGATGCTACAGGGCAAGCCGCCCAGACTCGGTAGACTCGGCGGCGTGGAGATAGCCGAGCCTCATAGCGCCGAGACCAAGATCGATGAGATGGAGCAGCCCGACGTGTTGATCCTGGCCGACGACCTGATCTGGGCGTCACGCCTCAGTGCCGCCGTCGACCGCGCCGGAGCGCACGGTCGCATGGCCCGTTCAGTTGACGAGCTCGCGGCACTTGCCGCGGAGCGCAGCGACGCGGCGGTGATCGTCGATCTCAACGGCCGCGGCTACGACGGAGTCGAAGCGGTGCGATCTGCGGCGGCATCCGGTGGTCGGGTGCTCGCGGTTGGCCAGCACGAGGACCTCGAGCTGCGGCGCAACGCGCTGGCCGCTGGTGCGCGACGCGTCTTCTCGTACAACAAGCTTTTCAGTGACGGCCCGTCGGTCGTCGAAGCGTTGATCGGAGACCGGCTGTGAGCACGCGCTCGATCGGGGCGCACCGTTACGCGGAGCGGATTCGCCAGGCCCAGGATCGGCTGCCCGGCGAGGACGCCGCAGCCCTGTTGATCGGCGTCGGCGCCGACCTCCAGTGGCTGACGGGCTACGGCGCGCAGCCGCTCGAGCGGCTGACGATGCTGATCGTGCCGACCAGTGACAAGCCCAAGCTGGTCGTGCCGCGGTTGGAGCTCTCTGCCGCCGAGGCGTGCACCGCCGCCGGCGCAGGGCTGGTCGACCTCGTTTCGTGGCAGGAGACCGAGGACCCGTTCGCGCTCGTGGCGCGCCTGCTCGACGACAGTGACAGCCGGCCCGAGATCCAAATGGGCGCCCTTGGCGGAGCGTGGGGTCGGCTCGGCGGGCTGCTCGTGTCCGATCGACTGTGGGCGACGTTCCTGCTCCGCCTCCAGGCAGCGGTGCCCGACGCGGCGTTCGGTCTCGCATCGACGATTGTCGGCCCTTTGCGCGCCGTGAAAGACGCCGAGGAGATCGAGCTCCTGCGCCGGGCGGCGCACGCCGCAGATCGAGTGGTCGCCCAGATCGGCGCCGGTCGACTGGTCGGTCGCACAGAGTCTGACGTTGCCCGCGAGGTGAGCGAGCGACTGGTGGCCGAGGGCCACGACGTGGCCGCCTTCGCGATCGTCGCCAGCGGGCCTAACTCGGCATCGCCACACCATGAGCCGGGTGACCGCGAGATCCGTGCCGGTGAGCCGATCGTGCTCGACATCGGTGGGTCGATCGACGGCTACGCGTCGGACATCACACGGACGCTGTGGGTAACCGGCGACGCGGGCACCGCGCCCGATGGCGACTTCGTGCGGCTTTACGGTGTCCTCCAGGATGCCCAGGCCGCGGGACGAGCGGCCGTTCGGCCGGGCATCGCCTGCGAGCAGATCGACGCTGCCGCCCGGCAAACGATCGACCAAGGCGGATTTGGGGAGTACTTCATCCACCGCACCGGTCACGGAATCGGGCTCGAAGTGCACGAGGACCCGTACCTCGTCGCCGGCAACGATGCCCCGATGGCGGTCGGAAATGCATTCAGTGTCGAGCCGGGCATCTACCTCGACGGACGCTTCGGCGCGCGCATCGAGGACATCGTTGTCTGCGCGACGGACGGTCCCGACGAGCTGAACCAGGCATCGCGCGATCTGATGGTCGTCAGCGGGACCTAGCCGCCGCCGATGTATGATCGGGCACAGATCGGGGCGCCCAAACCCGAGTGCCGCGTGCCCCAGGTGGCTATGAACTTCGACCAATCGGCAACGCCGACCGACCAGAACGGCGACTCATCTCAGGGCCCAACGGCCGCCCAGCTGCGCCGCTTCATCAAGTCGCGCGCGTATGTGCCACTGCACGAGCTGCGCCGCCGGTTCGAGCTGAACGGCGAGCTCGACGAGGTGTCGTTGATCGAGGTGTCCGATAGCGGCCACGTCTACGTGGGCCTGCCCGGCCGCGAAGCAGAGTTCGTTGCCACGCTCGCGCGCGATGGCGATATCGGCCTCGAGCTGTGCTACGACCCGCTCGTGCCGATCGTCGTCGGCGTCTACCCGATGAGGCCCGTCACCCGCAACTGACCGCTGGCTGCACCCCCCGGGTCGTATACTAGGGGGGAGTATGCAGAACGTATCTCCGATCGAGCTCATCCTGCCCATCGAGGGCATGACCTGCGCCTCGTGCGTTAACCGCGTCGAGCGCTTCCTGCGGCGCACCGACGGCGTCGTCGAGGCGAACGTCAACCTCGCGACCGAGAACGCGTCGGTCACCTTCGATCCGTCGCGCGTGGGACGCGCTGAGCTGACGCGTGCCGTCGAGGCGGCCGGCTACGAAGTCCGCGCGGACGAGCCCGGAGTTGCCTACTCGGCGCTCGACGATGCCGCGACACGTGACGCCGAACGGAGAGCGCGCGAGACCCGAGCGCTCGGCTGGCAGGCTGCAGCGGCGCTGGCAATCGGCCTGGCGATGATGGCCGTCACGCTGTGGCCGACGCGTGTCATGCCGCTCGAGCAGCTCAACCTGCTCATGCTGGTACCGGCGACGATCGTCCAGTTCGGCCTCGGCTGGCGCTTCTACGAGGCAGCCTTCCGAGCCGCACGCCACCGCTCGGCCAACATGAGCACGCTCGTCGTGCTCGGAACGACCGCGGCGTGGGCGTACTCGGCCGTGGTGACGCTTCGTCCCGAGCTGGTCATGGCGGCCGGTATCGAGCCGATGACGTATTTCGACAGCGCCGCGGTGATCATCGGTCTCGTGCTCGCCGGTCGCTGGCTCGAGGCGCGCGCCAAGTCGGCCACGGCCGGCGCGGTGCGGCGCCTGGCCGGACTTCAACCGAGCACCGCGCGTCTGCTGCTCGACGGTCGCGAGGAGGACGTGCCGTTGGCCGAGGTGCATGCCGGTGACCTCGTTCGGGTACGGCCGGGCGAGCGCATCGCGGTCGACGGCCGGGTCGTGGAAGGCTCATCGAGCGTCGATGAGTCGATGCTCACCGGCGAGGCACTGCCGGTCGTCAAGGTCGCCGGTGACGAGGTGATCGGAGCGACCATCAACGGCACGGGCACATTCGTGTTGCGTGCGACCCACGTTGGCCGCGATACGGTGCTGGCCCAGATCGTGCGCCTCGTCGAGCAGGCGCAGGGATCGAGGGCGCCAATTCAGCGCCTCGCCGATGCGGTCACCGGGTGGTTCGTGCCGGCCGTGCTGGCCATCGCTGCGCTCACGTTCGTGGTGTGGACGGCCTTCGGCCCCGAGCCGCGCCTGACCTATGCGCTGGTCAGCACGATCAGCGTCCTGATCATCGCCTGCCCGTGCGCCATGGGGCTCGCGACGCCGACGGCGATCATGGTCGCCACCGGCCGCGGCGCCGAATTGGGCGTGCTCATTCGTGGAGGAGAGGCACTCGAGCAGGCAGAGCGAATCGACACGGTCGTTTTCGACAAGACGGGCACGCTGACGAGCGGCCGGCCATCGGTGGCTGAGATCGTTCCCGCGCCCGGCGTCTCGTCGGAGGAGGTGCTGCGTGTCGCGGCCGCGGTCGAGACAGGGAGCGAGCACCCGCTCGCGACGGCGATCATCGAGCGCGCGCGGAGTGAGGGCATCACGGTCCCGCCAATCACCGATTTCGAGGCGGCCGCCGGGCACGGCGCACACGCGCGTGTCGATGGCAAGCCGGCGCTCGTCGGCAACGCTCGACTGATGGCCGACCACGACCTCGATGTTGGCCTCGTTGCACCCCTCGCGGCGGCCCTGGATGCTGCCGCGCAGGCGGGCCGGACTCCGATCCTCGTGGCCAGCCGCGGAAAGCTGATCGGCCTCATCTCCGTGAGCGACCCGACCAGATCCGAGGCCGTCACCGCCGTCGGAGCGCTGCGCTCGCGGGGCGTCGACGTGTGGCTGCTGTCAGGTGATCAACGCCGCGTGGCCGAGGCCGTCGCTGCAGAGGTGGGCATCGACATCGACCGCGTCGTCGCCGAGGTGCTGCCCGCCGACAAGGCGGCGCACATCCGCCGGCTGCAGGCCGAGTCGCATGTGGTGGCGATGGTCGGCGACGGAATCAACGACGCTCCGGCGCTGGCCCAGGCTGACCTCGGGGTCGCGATCGGCAGCGGCACCGACGTCGCAATCGAGGCGTCCGATGTGACGCTCGTCGGCGGTGATCCGCGCTTGGTCGGCTCCGCGCTCGATCTGGCGCGGCGGACGATGCGCGTCATCCGCCAAAACCTGTTCTGGGCATTTGCCTACAACGTGGTCCTCATCCCGGTCGCGATGGGCGTGCTCTATCCATTCACCGGAATGCTGCTCGACCCGGTCCTCGCCGCGGGAGCGATGGCGATCAGCTCGGTGACCGTGATCGCGAACTCATTGCGACTGAACCGTTTCGGGGCGACACGTACCGCCGTCGGCTGACGATCGCGACAATGCCGCGATGAGCGTCAGAAGCGGCCAGCGCGGGGGTGACTTCCGCTACGAACATCCGATTGAGGTCCGCTTCGCCGACACGGATGCCTTCGGGCACGTCAACAACGCCGTCTATCTGACCTACTTCGAGGCCGCCCGCGCCGGCATTTACGCCAAGGTGGCGGGCACTCCGTTCGGGACCGGCGCCCAGGCAGCGGAGCGCACCTTCGTCATTGCCGAGGCCAACGTCGTATATCGAGCGCCGGCGTTCTTCGGTGAGACGCTTCTCGTCGGCTGCCGCTTCGCGTGGGCGAGCCGCTCCTCGTTCGGTATCGAATATCGAGTGCGGGCCGATGCGTCGGTTGTCGGCCCGGCTCGCCTGATCGCCGACGGCGAATCAACGCAGGTCATGTTCGACCTGGAGAAAAATCGCGTCAGACGCGTGCCGTCCGATCTGTTGGAGATGTTCGAGGAATTCGAAGGCCGGCCGATTCCGCGCCGCTAAGGCGTGCGCCCTGAGCCGCTAGATCTCGAAACGGCGGAAGACGGCCACGGCGTTCTGGCCGCCGAAGCCGAAGCCATTGATCATCGCCGTGTCGACGTTCGCCTGGCGCGCGGTGAGCGGGACGTAGTCGAGGTCGAGCTCGGGCAGATCGGGCTCCTCGAGGTTGATCGTCGGGGCGATGACGCCCTCGCGGATCGCGCCGATGGCGGCGAAAGCGTTGATAACTCCGGCCGCGCCGATGGTGTGGCCGACCATCGACTTGGTCGCGCTGATGGCCACCTTGTGCGCGTGGCCGCCCATCGCGCCCTTGATCGCGCGCGTCTCGGTCTGGTCGTTGAGCGAGGTGCTCGTGCCGTGGGCGGCGATGTAGTCGACCTCGTCGGGCGCGACGCCTGCATCCTGCATCGCCTTGGTCATGGCCATGCAGGCTCCCCGGCCGGTCGGCTCGGGCGCCGAGATATGGAATGCGTCGGCGGTCAGTGCGGCGCCGATCAGCTCGGCGTGGATCGTTGCGCCACGATCGAGCGCGTGTTGCGCGCTCTCGACGATCACGACGCCGGCGCCTTCGCCGTAGACGAAGCCGTCGCGGTTTCGGTCGAACGGGCGTGACGCATGTTGCGGATCGTCGTTGCGCCTGGAGAGCGCGTGCATGTTGCCCAGTGCGGCAAAACCGATCGGCAGCAACGGCGCCTCGGTCCCGCCGGCCAGAACCACGTCGACCTCGCCGCGCTGGATCATGCGCAGCGCGTCGAGGAAGCAGATGATCGACGTCGCGCAGGCGGCTGACTGGGTGATGACCGGGCCGGTCAGGCCGTGTTCCATCGAAAGCTGGCAGGCGGCCATCGAGGCCGAGAGTGCCGGAAACGCAAACGGACTGACCGAGTTGGGGCCCTTGATGCGCAGAACCTCGGACCCGATCGTGACCTGCTCCATGCCGCCGCCGCCGGTGTTGACTGCGACGGCAACTCGATCGCGGCGTTCGGGTGACCAGTCGCTGAAATCGAGCCCGGCGTCGGCAACGGCCTCCTTGCCGGCGGCCATCGCGAAATGAACGAAGCGGCTCATCCGGCGCGCCATCTTGCGATCCATGGCGATCGTCGGATCGAAGTCCTTGACCTCGGCCGCGATGCGCACGTCGAACCCGGTTGGGTCAAAGGTCGTGATCGGCCCGCCGCCGCTCACTCCGGCGACAAGGTTGCGCCAGAAGGTCGGGTGATCGTTGCCGATCGGGGTCACTGCGCCGAGGCCGGTGACGACGGCTCGGCGCGACAGGTCCTGTTGGGGCACTTAGTGGGAGCTCCTCGTCAAGGTGGCCGCGATTGTACCGGCGCGCAACGCAGAACCTCCGCCGACAGGGGTTGACAGCGGCGCCGCGTCGCGCCATACTCAACCAACTGGTTGATCAACTAAGGGGTTTATCACGGACGGAAACGAGCAGCTCAACAGGACGTTCGCTGCGCTGGCAGACCCGACGAGGCGCGCAATCCTCGCTCGGCTGGCAGACGGCGAGTTGACGGTCAATGAGCTGGCTCAGCCGTTCGAGATGAGCCTCCAGGGGATCTCCAAGCATCTCAAGGTGCTAGAGCAGGCCGGACTGATTACGCGCGGCCGTGAAGCGCAGTGGCGCCCAGCCCGCCTGCGAGTCGCGCCGCTCGACGAGGCCAACGAGTGGATAGCCCGCTACCGCGAGCTGGCCCAGGATCGGTTCGACAGGCTCGAGCACGAGATCAATCGCATCAGTGGACGCAAAGGAGAAGAGTCAGATGGGTAAGCTCGAAGTGATCGTCGAACCGGGACGCCAGGACATCGTCCTCAAGCGAACGTTCGACGCGCCGCGAGACGTCGTATTCAAGGCGATCACCGATCCGGCGCTCATCCCGCAGTGGTGGGGTCCTCGCCGCTACGAGACGATCGTCGACGAGATGGATGCTCGGCCAGGCGGCAGGTGGCGCTACATCAACCGCGCCCCAGACGGCGGGGAGCACGCCTTCCACGGCGTCTACCACGACCTCAACGCGCCGGAAAGCATCACCCAGACCTGGGAGTACGAGGGCTTTCCGGGTCACGTGTCGCTCGAGACGCTGACGCTCGAGGAGATCGACGGCAAGACGGTGATGACCGCGCTGGCCACGTACCAGTCGATCGAGGATCGCGACGGCATGGCCCAGAGCGGCATGGAAGAAGGCGCGGTCGAGATGTACGAGCGTCTGGATGAGGTGCTCGAGGGCCTGCTCAGCCGGGTCTGACCAGCTCCGCCGCCCTGCGATACGCCCGGCCGGCCTGCGGCATCTGCCGCAGGCGGCCGGGCACTACGTGAGTCCAGCTACTGACGGCCAGGCCGATCAGTCGCGCCAGCAGGTCGTGTCGCCTGCTCCAGTTGATGCCGAACTCGCGGCGCAACTTCGGCGGCAGCAGCGCGATGCCGGGCAGCGTAAGCAGGTCGATGACGAACCCCGGCAGAAACGGAATCGGTGGGCGAACGATGAGCGTCGAGAGCCGGCGCGCGGTTTCGGTGGCGTGGATCGGGCCGTCGTCGGCGAGCATCCGGTCCCAGTAGTCCGTCAGCGCATTCCAGTCGGCCGGACTCTGCGAGAGCGAGATGCCGAGGCGGACGCCCACACGTCGCGCCTCCTGCCAGAACCGATCCAGCTCGTCGTAGCGAAGCGGTCCCACCCATCGCTGATACGCCTCGACGCTGGTCATGATGAGCGTCACCTGGACCCACAGCAGCAGTTTCGGGTCGAGCGCTCGGTAGCTCTCGGCGAGTCGGCGCGCGTCTTCGTCGAGCGCCTCCCCGCGGATTGCGGCATGAACGCCGTTCAGCCGCCGTACGGCGCGCTCCGCCGCATGTCCATCGCCGAAGACGAGATCCATCGTGGTCGCGATCGTGCCGTGCAGCCGCTTCCACGGGTCTTCCTCGAAGGTGCTGTGGTGAGCGACGCCCTCGGCGACCATGGGATGAGCGACCTGCAGCAGCAGCGCGGCCGGTCCGGCGCCGAGCAGCACCGCCTCGCGGTTGATGCGCCACATCATCGAGTCTGGGCCGTAGAAGCCGAGGATCGGGTCGGGCCGGAGAGTCTCCATCGCTGCGCATCGTGGCATAGCCTTTCGTTTGACCCGTGAAAGACACCGTCGACCTCGTTGTGCGCAACGCCACGCTCGTCAGCTCGAGTGGTCGGAGCGAGTCCGACATCGCCATCGACGAGCAGCGCTTCGTGGGCTTCGCGCCGCGCGGCGAGCTGGGCACGCGCGGCCTGATAGAGATCGACGCGACCGGATTGATGGCACTCCCCGGCGTGATCGATGGGCACGTCCACTTTCGCGAGCCCGGCCTCGAGCACGAGGAGACTTGGCTGACCGGCACCCGCGCCGCGGTCATGGGCGGAGTCACCACCGTGCTCGATATGCCCAACACCATTCCGCCGACCGACACGGTCGACCGGGCCCGCGCGAAGCTCGCCCTCGCCCAGGCGTCGGCGCATTGCGACTTCGGGATATTCGGTCTGTTGTTCGATAGACCCGACGACGCGTTGGCGCTGGCCGGCGATGGGTTGGTCGTCGGGCTCAAGGCATTCATGGGTCCGACCACAGGCAACCTCGGCCCGCCCGCCGACGACTCCGTACGTGCCGCTCTGACGCAGCCGGGCCGACGTGTCGTCTTCCACGCCGAGGACGAGTGGGAGATCGAGTCGAACCTGCAGGTGCTGGCCGGCCGCGAGGACGCGATCGCCCACCTCGAGTCACGTCCCGCGGAGGCGGAGGTGATGGCGATCGATCACGTCGGCCAACTCGTGCTCGAGACGCGTGGCGCGGGCCACATTGCTCACGTCAGCTCGATCGATGGATTGGCCCGCATCGATCACTGGCGAAGCCGGGGCACCGACCTGATGTGCGAGGTCACTCCGCACCATCTGCTGCTCGACGCGGACGTGTACGACTTCGGCGGCCTGGCCAAGGTGAATCCACCAATTCGAGGCCGGCAACAGGACTCGGCACTTTCGGCCGCTCTCGCCGAGGGCCGAATCGACTGCCTTGTCAGCGACCACGCGCCGCACCTGCTGTCCGACAAGCAGCGCGACTCGATCTGGGACGTACCGGCGGGCTTCGCCGGCGTCGAGACGCTGCTGCCGCTGATGCTCACCGAGGTCGCGGCTGGCCGGCTGACCTTGGAGCGCCTTGTTCAGGTGACGTCGGAAGGACCGGCGCGCGCATGGAGTCTGTGGCCGCGCAAGGGGGCGGTCGCCGTTGGCTCAGACGCCGATTTGACGCTCGTCGAACTGACCCGTGGTGGCGTCGTCCGCGCCGAGGATCTCCACGGGATGAACAACCACTCGCCGTTCGAGGGTCGGCCAACCGTCGGTGCGCCAGTGGCAACGATCGTCCGCGGTCAGGTCGTGATGCGGGATGGCATTCTGGTGGGCCAAACAGGATGGGGCAGGCCAGTCAGCCGAGCCTGACGAACTCCGCCAGCTCCGAGATCGCCCGATCGACGGCCTTCTTGGTTGCGGCGCTCGGCTTCGCGCTTTCCTCCCAGTGCAGCTTGATCACCTGCAGCTCGTTCGTTTTCCGATCACGCTCGGAGTCAAGCCGGCCGACGAGCTCGCCGTCGTGGAGGATTGGCAGCACGAAGTGCCCGAACTGTCGCTCTGCCTTGGGCACGTACATCTCGAGCTTGTACTTGAAGCCGAACAGCCGCTCGGTGCGATCCCGGTCGTAGATCAGTGGATCGAAGGGCGACAGCAGCGTCGTCCGGCTAGCCGGCTTGGTAGGCCGCCTCGAGCGCCTCTGGCAACGCGAAGGCCGGCCCAGGCTTGCCGGGGTAAGGAAGGCTGACCGCGATCAGTCGGCCCTCCTCGACCAACCTCCCAAGAATCGCCTTGGCCGCCGGGATGCTGAGGCCGTAGGCACGGAGCCGGATCTCCTGCTGAGTCGCGACACCAAAGCGCTGCATCGCGCGCATGACGCGCAACTCCTCGTACTCGTCCTGGGTCAGCTCATCGCGTGGCGCATCGGCCGGGATGACTCGCTCGGGAAGGTCCCACAGGCGCTCCTGGCCGACACGTCCGGCGACTACGACTTCCATCCGAGCGCCCATGAACTCGATCATCCGAGTCGAGTTCCTTTCGTTCGTCCAACCAGTCGACTGCCAGCCTTCCTTGACCATCGAGTCGTCCAGCTGGCGCGACAGGAGCGGCCCCTCGGCGCGCAGCTGGTCGAGGATCGACTGATGGAACTCCTTGTTGGTGGCGATCCATTCGACGCTCCACCGGCGCCAATCGGTGGCGACCTTGTACTCGTGCGCGAAGTAGAGCAACTCCGGCAGGCGTTCGACGGGGACGATGAACGCGTTCCACTCGAACACGCGGCGGTCGGCCAGCGCCTTGTCGACGAGGGCGCGATCGAAATTTCCGAGGCGGCTCCGAAGCACGAGGTACTGCGTCCGCTCGACCGTCCGCGTCGGGTCGATCTGGATCCCGTCGAAGTGCCGCGCGACTTTGACGACGCTGTCCTCGGTCGGCGGCAGCTGCCGGTCGAGAAGCGCCGCGGCGACAGCTATCCGGCGCGCAGTCGTGAAATCGATGGCGGTGCTCATATGGCGCGGCCCACGATATCGGAGTGCCATCCGCCGATCCGACTAACTATTTATCGCTGGATGACTCAGTCACCCTGGGGGGATAGTTAGTCGGATACGTGGATTGTCCCGGCAGGACAGAGAGCGTAGGTCTGCCTTCGAGGTCAGTCGCCGTCGTAGCGCTTGAAGATGACCGCGCCGTTGTGTCCGCCGAGGCCGATGTTGTCGCTCATCGCGTAGCGGATCTCCATCGAGCGCGGCCCACCCGCGACGACATTGAGATTGATCTCCGGGTCGTCGTCGCGGTAGTTGAGCGTCGCCGGCGCGCACTGGTTGTAAACGCTCAGCACCGTCATGACGCCTTCGATCGCGCCCGCTGCGCCCATCAGGTGGCCGGTCATCGACTTGGTTGCCGAGATCGCGATATTCGGCGTGTGGTCGCCGAACGTGGCCCAGATCGCCTGCGCCTCGCGAAGATCGCCGAGCGGCGTCGACGTTCCGTGCGGATTGATCAGGTCGATCTCGTTCGCCGGCACGTTGTGGCGCTCAAGCGCCTGGAGCATCGCGCGCCGCGCGCCGTCGCCCTTCTCGACCGGCTGGATCAGGTCCCACGCGTCAGCGGCCGAGCCGTAGCCGACGACCTCCGCGTAGATGCGCGCGCCGCGCGCCTTTGCGTACTCGAGGTCCTCGAGCATCAGCGCGCCGGACCCCTCACCGAGCACGAACCCGTTGCGTGTCTTGTCGAATGGCCGAGAGACGGTCGTGAGGTCCTCGTCCGGGCGGGGCATGCCCATGCCACGCATGTTGCTGAAGCCGATGTAGACCATCTCGTGGAGCGGGTTCTCGGTGGCGCCAGTGAGCGCGGCGATGTAGTCGCCGCGCCTGATGCCCTCGGCCGCCTCGCCGATGTTGTGCGTGCCCAGTCGAGCAGGCGGTGACGATGCACATGTTCGAGCCGCGTATGCCGGTGTCGATCGAGATCTGGCCCGACGCCGTGTCAGGCAGCATGTTGGCGATGAAGAACGGCGACACCGTGCGCGCGCCGTTGGTCTCCCATTTCTGCAGGTTCTCCATCAGCAGATACGGACCGCCGCCACCCGAGCCGAAGATGACGCCGATGTCGTCGCGGTTGTCGTCGGTGACCTCGAGCCCGGAATCCGCGAGCGCCTGCTTGGCCGAGGCGACGCCCATGACCACGTTGCGATCGGTGCGCCGAATGGCCTTGAAGTCCATCCATTGCGTGCCGTCGAAGTCGTTGACCTCGCCCGAGATCTGCGCCTCGTAAGGCGACGGATCCCAGCGGGTGATCTTCTTGAGGCCCGACCGGCCGTTGACCAGACTGTCCCAGACAGTGTCCTTGTCCTGGCCGATGGGGCTGATGATTCCGAGGCCGGTCACGGCTACTCGGCGGGAGAAATCGGGGCGGCGAATTGGCATGGCTAGGTCGGGACTCCTGTACCGGCTTCGATGACAAGTGATGGCGGGATGGCCAAACGGCCCGGGGCTGATTGATCGTCGAGCGCGAACGCCTCTGCGTCGGGCGCGATCCGTTTGATCAGGCCGGTCAGCACCTTGCCCGGCCCAACCTCGATGTAACTGGTCACCCCGGCCGCCGACATGTGCTCTACGGCAGCAATCCAGTCGACGCCGCGCGTCAAGTGCTCGACCAGCTCGGCGCGGCACTCCTCGCCGGTGGTCAATGGACGCGCGTCGGCATTGGCCAGCAGTGGTGCGACAGGATCGGCGAACGCCACACCGGCGAGGATCTCGCGCATGTTGTCGGCCGCGCGGCTCATCAGCGGCGAGTGCGCGGCGACGCTGACGGGCAACAGGATGGCGCGCTTGGCGCCCAGCTCCCTGGCCTTGTCGGCGGCAGCTTCGACTGCCGCTCGTTCGCCACTGACCACGATCTGGCCGGGTGAATTGCGATTGGCGATGGTGAAGACGCCGACCGACCGACCGGTCGCTTCCAGTTCAGCCACTCGATCGTCGGGCAGGCCGATCACAGCTGCCATCGCACCGTCAGCGGCGGAGGCCTGCATCTGACGGCCTCGCTCGCGGACCAGCCGCAGGCCGTCCTCGAGCGAGATCACGCCGGCGGCGACCATCGCGCTGTACTGGCCCATGGAGTGGCCGGCAAAGAAGGCTGGCTCCGAGCAGCACCGACGAATGCTCGAAGCGCTGACAGGTACGCGATCGAGGTGGCCAGGATCGCCGGCTGCGAGTTGACGGTCAGGTTGAGCTGCTTCTTCGGGACCGTCGAAGGCCAGCGTCGGAGATGCGGCTCTCCGAGCTCCGCGTCGGCGACTTCGAAGACGGAAGCGGCGGCCTGATGAGGCATCCGCGAGGGCTTGGCCCATGCCGACGTACTGAGATCCCTGCCCGGGAAACACAAGAGCGGTTTGCAAGACATGTTCACGTTATCAGGGGTGGACAGGCAGCCCGATCAATTAGGTGCACACATGCATGCAATCGCCGGCGGACCTACCATCGTCTGCGTGAGCGAGCCCAACGGAACGGACCTTGACCTCAGCCCGGCGGTCATTGCCGCCCGCGACCAGGTTCAGAACCCGCGCCTGCTTTCCGACCGGATCGCGATGGGCCGCGCGCTGTGGCGCGACCTGGTGGTCGGCTTCGCGGGACAGCTTCCGTCGCTGCGCATCGGATTCGCCGCAGCTGGCGGCGCTGTACGCGATCGACGGTACCGAGACGCTCACCGTTGCCGACCTGGCCGAACAGATCAGCCGCTCTCCGTCGGCGACCAGCAGGCTCGTCTCGTCGCTCGAGGCACGCGGCCTTGTGACACGCCACGAGGAGGTCGCAGACCGCCGCCAGCGGCAGCTCGAGATCAGCTCCGGCCGGGCGAGCGCTGCTTGCCCAGGTAGACAACGCGCGCGCCGAGCAGTTCCTGGCCGTAGTGCGGCCGCTGCCGCCCGGCGAGCGCGCGCTGGTGGCGATGGGCGTCGCCGCGCTGTCGAGCCGCGCCATGACCAGGCGCGGCCGGCTGATCAAGGCGCGCTGATCAAGACGGGCTGATACAGCTCCCGCTGGCGACGGGGGTGTCGCTGCGGAGGGTGCCGCGGATCGAGTTCGCCACCGCCACAGGTGACAGGGCGTAGCCGATCGACGGATCGGCACGCGACTCGGAGAAGGTGACGCCGCCGACGCTGCCATCGGCCAGCAGAACCGGACCGCCGCTGTCGCCCGGCGCGACGTCGGCGCGCAGCTCGACTACGTCGCGCGCGACCATCGAGCCACCGTAGATATCGCGGCCGAAGGCGGGGATCGTCCGGCTGACCACGGCCGGGATCACGCGCTGCCGGCCGCCGCCGGTGAAGCCGATCGCCGCTGCCGCTGCCCCGCGCGCCGGCGGATTGTCTGCCAGCGTGAGTGGTGCAAGAGCAATTCCGGGCACTGCCAGCACGGCGATGTCCAGCTGGGTATCGAGGTGCACCACAAGCGCCGGGAGGCGATCGAGCGAGCCATCGAACGAGATCCAGAGCTGCTCGGAGCCGGTAACGACGTGGGCGTTGGTGACCAGGTGATCGGCGGTGATGGCGAAGCCGCTGCCGGTCATGAAGCGGCCGCACGCGAGCGACTCGACGCGCACCGTGCTGCGCCGCGCCGCTGCCGCGATCTGTTCCGCCTGATCAGCGTCCGGTCCACCTGGAGGCGCCTCGACCGGCGGCGGCGCGCCGACGAACACGTCTGGCAACCCGGCCGCCTCGAGCACGCGTCCCAGCTCGGCGGCGAGCACGACCGGCGAGGGCAGGCGCGTGTCGAGCGCGCGCAGCACGACCGACTGGCGCGACTCGGCGGCAAGCGCCGGCACCGGAAAGAGGGCGAGCAGGCCGCCCATCAGCCAGACGATGAAGATGCCGCGCGCCAGGCCGAAGAAGGCGCCGGCGCCCTTGTCGACACCGCCGAGCACGCCGCGGCCCATGCGCCGCCTGACCGAGCCACCGAGCGAGCTGCCGATGCCCTGGGCCAGGAACACGACACCGGCGACTATGCCCAGTACGAGCAGTGTGCGCAGCAGCGTGTCCATCTCCGCGAACGCGTCTGCGAGCCACGGCGCGAAGAGGATCACCAGGACGACGCCGACGACGAAGCCGGCCAACGCGAGCGCCTGGACGACGAATCCCGAACGCCAGCCGAACACGATCGCGACGGCAACGAGCAGCACAGCGATGAGGTCGACCAGGTTGATGTCGCTGAGATTCAAGACGCGAACCAGCTCGTGACATGGTCGATGTCGATGCGGATGACCGGCCGCAGCTCGAGCGCCTGGGGCGCGTACTGCGGATAGCGCTCCCGCAGCAGGCGAACCGCTTCGGAATGGCCGCCCGCGGGAGTATCAGTCGGTTCGATCAACTTGGCCGTGCCGTCCAAGCGCAGCCAGGCGAGCGCCGGCCAACTCTCGTCCCAATGTTCGACGAGCAGCGTGACGCGCGGTCGCTCTCGGATGTCGCGCACGCGAGCGAGATCGCGCGGATCCGCGACCGACTTGGGCTTTTCGTCGAGCGCCGAGTAGATTCGCAATCCGTCGTCGTTGAGGACGGGCGCGTAGGCGATCGGCACCAGCCGCGCCGTGCCGCGATCGTTGATCGTGGCCAGGACCGCGCGTCGCTCGCCAAACAACAGCTCGCGCTCGGCCGGCAGCAGCTCAACGGTCATCCGATGCCCCACTCAGGCCCGTAGCGGACCTGCCCGCGCATGGCGGGGTCATAGGCGGTCAGCGGCAGCGCGAAGTAGTGATCGGTCGACATCCCCTCCGGTGGCTCGACGCCTAGGGCGGCGGCAGGCAGGAAGCCGAAACGCGGGTAGTAGTCGGCGTGGCCAAGGACGACCACCAGCCGCTCGGCGCGCGCCTCGGCGACGGCCAAGCCGGCATGGATCAGCTGGCCGCCTACGCCACGTCGCTGATGATCTGGATGGACAGCCATCGGCCCGAGGGCCAGGACCTCGGCAAAGCTGTCGCCGCTGACGAGATCGACGTAGCTGAACAGGACGTGGCCGACGATCGTGTCGTCGTCGTCCGCCACGAGCGACAGGTCGTCGATTGCCCTCGGCGATGAAGCGATCCGTTCCACGATCAGGGCCTCATCCGGCCTGCCGAAGGCAGCCGACTCGACCGCGAAGATGGCCTCGCGGTCGGCGGCCTGTGCGCGGCGGACGATCAGCGACGCTACTCCTCGGCGATGACGATGCTGTTGATGGTGACCGGCTCCATCGGGCGATCCTGCGCGCCAACCTTGGCGGTGGCGATTGTGTCGAGCACGTCCTCGCCACCGGTCAGCCGGCCGAAAATCGTGTAGTTCGGCGGCAGCGCGTAGTCGGCGTGCATCACGAAGAACTGGCTGCCGTTGGTATTCGGGCCGGCGTTGGCCATGGCCAAGATCCCGCGCTTGTAGTCGCGACCGACCGGCTCGTCGTTGAACTTGTAGCCGGGGCCACCGCGACCGCTGCCAGTGGGGTCGCCGCCCTGGATCATGAAGCCCTTGATGACGCGGTGAAAGATGACCCCGTTGTAGAACCCGTCGCGCGCCAGGAAGACGAAGTTGTTGACCGTGTTGGGCGCCTCGGTGGCGAACAGCTCGGCCGACATCTGGCCGGCGCTGGTTTCGATCGTGGCCGTATATCGGCGCTGCTGATCGATCGCCATCGACGGGGGAGCGGAGTACGACTTCATGCTCATCTCCTGTGCAATTGCCGCGAGGTTAGCGGCAAACTCTGTGAAGGCCTCTCAGACAACGCCTACGTTTCCGGGACGACCGCGACTGCGTCGATCTCGACCAGGTAGTCGGGATGAGCCAGTGCGGCCACGAACAGGCCGGTGATGGTCGGCGGGTTGGGCCGGTCGCCCCACGCCTTCTGGAACGCTTCGAAGCCGGGCAGGAGCGCGTTTCCCTGGACGATATAGACGTTCCACTTGACGACATGCTCGATGCCCGCGCCGCCAGCGGCGAGCGCGATCTGAACGTTTTCGATGGCGCGCTGGCTTTGAGCGCCGATATCCCCCTTGCCCACGATCTGGCCGCTCCCGTCGGCGGCGTTCTGGCCGCCCACGTACACGGTCCTGACGTTGCCGCTGACGGCGATCGCCTGGCTGTAGGCGGGGTTGCGATGCAGGCCATCTGGGTTCAGGTGCTCGACTTTTCCGGGCATGACCATCTCCTTGAACTCTTTCCAGATGTCGATCTAGATCTCGAGCCAACCCTCGCCGATTGGCACGACCGATCCACTCAGCCGGGCGGCAGTCGGCATCCCAACGGCATCGAAGATGACGTCCGTATCGAGTCGTGATGGTCGGCCCATCTCGACGCCCTGCTCGATTACGAGTTCCTGGACGCCCCCGCGCAGCTTGTTGGCAAAGCCGATGAACGCACAGATCGGCACCCCTGCGGAGCCGGTCGCGGCGTCCTCGAGCGCGCCCATTGTTGGGTCGGACATGACCCGAACATGAACGTCCGCTCCGGCAATCAGCCCGGCATTGCCGGGCGCGACCATGGCCAGGTCGGCGTCGATCTCCCGCGCCACGGCGACGGCCGCGATCGCCCGCCGGGCATCGATCGCGGCCAGCGTCTCGAGCCGGGCGAAGGGCATGACGAGATACGGCGTGCCACACGAGACGACCGCCGGCAGGTCGTCCGAGCCGGGCCAGAGCAGCTCAGTCGGGTCGAGCGACAGGGCCTCGGCGAGCTCGTCGCGCATGGCTGGATCGAGCCGCCGAACGACCTGTGGAACGGTCGTGCCGAGCGTGACCGTGTGCCGATCGATCGATGCCTCGAGTACGCCCACCGCCAGCTCGAGTCGGAGCCGACTGCGGCCGTCCGCCTGTGCCAGCACCCAGGCGGTGCCGAGGGTCGGGTGACCGGCGAAGGGAAGCTCGGTTCCCGGCGTGAAGATGCGCACGGCCGCGTCGGCGCGGTCGGCGAGGCCGGCCTCGGAGGGATCGAGAACGAAGGACGACTCGGCCAGGTTGAGCTCGGCCGCCAGCGTCTGCATCTCGACGTCGTCGAGCCCGTTGGCGTCATTGAACACGGCCAGCGCGTTGCCCGCGAAAGGCCGATCGGTGAAGACGTCTACCAGGTGGTAGTCAAAGCGGCGAGACACCGAGCAATAACATACGCCGGCACCCCGCGCCGCACCTGGCCAGCCGAAGTCCATTGAGGAGCACGCCAATCCGATGAATGACGCCTTCGCCAAGGCCATGACCGAGGGCTATGCCCTCGACCAGCCGAGTCATCGTCTTTGGCAGCCCGATGGTCGATGGCGAGGTGCACAACGGCGCGCGCGTTCAGGTGGCGCTATCGATCCTCAACCGGCACGGCCTGATTGCCGGCGCGACCGGCACCGGCAAGACCAAGACGCTGCAGCTGATGGCGGGCCAGCTGTCGAAGGCCGGCGTGCCGACGTTCGTGGCCGACATCAAGGGCGACCTGACCGGCATGGTCCTCGGCGGCGACCCGGCCAACCCGAAGGTCGTCCGAGCGAATGGCGTCGCTCGAGCTGCCCTACCAGCCGAGTGGTCACCCGGCGGAGTTTCTGTCGCTGACAGGCGCTCGCGGCGCCCAGGTACGGGCCACGGTCAGCTCGTTCGGGCCGCTGCTGCTGGGCAAGGTGCTCGACCTGAACGAGACGCAGACGTCGATCCTGTCGCTGATCTTCAAGTACTGCGACGACAACGACCTACCGCTGCTCGACCTTGCCGATCTCGCGACGACGCTCAAGTTCCTCGAGTCGGACGAGGGCAAGCCGTTCCTCGAGGAATACGGCGGCATGTCCAAGGCGTCGGTCGGCGTGCTGCTGCGCTCGATCGTGGTGCTCGAGCAGGAAGGGGCCGACACCTTCTTCGGCGAGCCCGAGTTCGACGTCCTGGACCTGTTGCGCACGACTGCGGACGGACAGGGCGTGATCAACATCCTCGAGCTGGCCGACGTGATGGACAAGCCGCGCCTGTTCTCGACATTCATGCTCTGGATCCTGGCCCAGCTGTACGAGAGCCTGCCCGAGATCGGCGACGTGGATAAGCCCAAGCTGTGCTTCTTCTTCGACGAGGCGCACCTGCTCTTCAACGACGCCTCGGACGCGCTGATGGAGCAGATCGAGCGCACAGCGCGGCTGATCCGATCGAAGGGCGTCGGCATCTATTTCGTCACCCAGTCGCCGACCGACGTGCCATCGAGCGTTCTGTCGCAGCTCGGCAACCGCGTCCAGCACGCGCTGCGGGCATTCACGCCCGAGGATGCGGATGCGCTGCGCAAGACCGCACGCACGTTCCCGATGACCGACTTCTATGACGTCGAGAAGATGCTCACCACTCTCGGCATCGGCGAGGCAGCGATCACCGTGCTGTCGCCGCGCGGCATCCCGACGCCGCTCGCGGCGACGCGCCTGGTCGCGCCCGACTCGTCAATGGAGCCGCTGCCCGACGCGCAATTCCAGCAGCAGGTAGCGGCGAGCACCCTGCAGGCCAAATACGGCGCGACCGTCGATCGCGACAGTGCCCACGAGCGCATCACCGCCCGTCTTGCGGCCGGGCGCGAGGCCGCAGCCCAGGCGGCAGCGGCCGGGCAGATGTCACCGACCACGAACACGGGCATGAACACGATGACGCCAGCGCAACAGAAACGTGAGATCGCCCGCCAGGCGCGCGAGATCGAGGCGGCGCGACGCGCGGCGGAGCGTGAGCGGAAGGATCAGGCAGCGGCCGAGAAGCGCTATCGCGCCGAACAGGCCAAGGCCGAGCGTGCCCGCCAGCGGTCCATCGACAGCGCCATACGGACCGGCGGCCGCGTGGTGACGTCGCGCGCCGGCCAGAGCGTCCTGCGTGGCGTCTTCGACACCATCTTCGGTGGCGGTCGCCGCTAGATCCGCGACGCGAAGGTGATTTCTCGCAATTAGAGATCGGCGGGTTGCTATCTCGGGACTGCCCTGATCTCGCACGCCGAAGCTGCCCACATTCGGAGCCCAGCTCGATAAAGCAACCCGGGGGTGGTTATCTGATCGAAAGCGCCAGTGAAGTTGCGATCGGGTGCCGGGGTTACTCGATGACGAGGTTGGGCGGCAGGTCGGGCGCCGGCGGATAGGTTGGCTTGAGCTCGTCGATCGTGTCGGCCAGGATGGTCGATACCGCCAGGTTGCGCATCCAGTTGCGGTTGGCCGGGATGACGTACCACGGCGCCTGGTCGGTCGACGTCTTGGCCAGCGCCTCCTCGAAGGCGGCGATGTAGTGATCCCACAGCTTGCGCTCCTCGAGATCGCCCATCGAGAACTTCCAGCGCTTCTCCGGGTTGTCGACGCGTTCCTGGAACCGCTCGCGCTGCTCTTCCCTGGTGATGTACAGGAAGAGCTTGATGATCGTCGTCCCGGTCTGAGTGAGCATCTGCTCGAAATCGCGTATCTGGCCGTAGCGGCTTGACCACACGGCACGCGGCACGATCTTGTGGACGCGCACCACGAGAACGTCCTCATAGTGCGAGCGGTTGAAGATCCCGATCTCGCCCTTGCCCGGCACGCGCCGGTGGATGCGCCACAGGAAATCGTGGGCAAGCTCCTCGGGCGTGGGCTGCTTGAATGCCGATACGTTGCAGCCCTGCGGGTTGAACGCCTCCATCACCTTCTGGATGGTGCCGTCCTTGCCCGCCGCGTCGATGCCCTGCAGGATGATCAGGACCGAACGTTTCGACTCGGCCCACAAGCGATCCTGCAGGTCACTGAGCCGGTCGAGCTGCTCGGCCGTCGCCGCCTCGCCCGCCTTCTTGTCCCAACCGAAGGTTGCCTCGGGGTCGAACTTGGCCAGGTCGACATCGGCGCCCGGCTGCACGCGCAGTAGATCTCGGAGCTTCGAGGTCTTCGTGGTTGCCATACCTGCTCAGGCTAGCCGAGGTGTCGCGCGATCGAAACCTTGGTTCGCTATGCCGATTGATCGCCTGACACGCCTCCCCGCGCAAGGTGGCTCGAGGAGGTGAACACCTTGGCCGATAAGCAGACGCCGAATCGCGAACAGCGCCGTCATCCGGACGCTCAGACATCGTTGGACCCCGATCCCAAGAACAATCCCGCCTTGAGCGAGCGGCCGGACGACGCCTATGCCGGCCGTGCTGACCAAGATGTCACTGCCAACACCGGTCCCGGTGCAGGGGGCGCGACGGAGTTCGGCGGCGGCAACAAGAACCACCCTTCGCGCATCGCGAGCAGCACCCCGGCTGGCCAGAAGCGCTAGACACTGGGCGCCTCCCGGTGCGCATAGAATCGAGCCATGGCGATCACCGCGGTTCGGCCCCATCCGATCTTCCTTGCCGGACGTTGGGTCGATTCGCCTGACTCGCTCGAGGTAAGCAATCCGGCACGGCCCGACGAGCCAGCCGGTGCCACGTACCAGGCCACCGCCGAGCAGTACGAGGAAGCCGTACTGGCCGCGGTCAAGTCGTTCGAGGTCACGCGCACCCTGCCTGCCTACGAGCGCGGCGCGATCCTGCGCAACATCAGCGCCGGGATCAAGGAGCGGCGCGAGGAGATCGGCCGTCTGATCGCGCTCGAGTCGGGCAAGCCAATCAAGGACGCACTGATCGAGACCGACCGTGCGACGCTCACCTTCCGCCTCGGCGCGGAAGAGGCAGAGCGAATGACCGGCGAGCTGATCCCGCTCGACCTACTGCCCAGCTCCAAGGGCCGCATCGGCATCACGCGGCGCTTCCCGATCGGTCCGATCGCGGCCATCAGCCCGTTCAACTTTCCGCTCAACCTGGCTGCGCACAAGCTCGCGCCGGCCATCGCGGCGGGCAACACGATCGTGCTCAAGCCGCCCTCGAAGGACCCGCTGACGATGCTCACGATCGCCGAGATCGTCGAGAAATCGGGCGTGCCCGAGGGCGCCGTGAGCATCCTGCCGATGACGCGCGAGCTCGGCGATCGAATGGTCGCCGACGATCGCTTCAAACTGCTCACCTTCACCGGCTCGCCGAGCGTCGGCTGGCGGATGAAGGAGCGTGCCGGCAAGAAGCGGGTCGTGCTCGAGCTCGGCGGCAATGCCGGCGTCATCGTCGACGAATTGGCCGACCTCGACTGGGCGGTCAAGCGCTCGCTCGTCGGCGCCTTCAGCTACGCCGGCCAGGTGTGCATCAGCGTCCAGCGCATGTTCATCCACCGCGCCGTGTTCGACGACTTCATAGAGCGCTTCGTCGAAGGCGCCCGAGCCATCGTCGTCGGCGACCCGCTCGACCCAGAGACTCAGGTCGGGCCGATGGTCGACGAAGCACAGGCCCAGCGGACCGAGCGCTGGGTGCGCGAGGCAGAGGAGATGGGTGGTCGAGTGCTGCTCGGAGGCCGCGCCGACGGCGCCTTCTTCCCGCCGACGATCCTGGTCGACACCCCGGCCGATGCCCAGGTCTGCTCGAACGAGGCATTTGCGCCGCTCGTCGTGGCCTTCCCGTTCGACGATTTCGGCGATGCCATCCGGCAGGTGAACGACAGCTTCTACGGACTCCAGACAGGCGTCTTCACCAACGACCTGCATCACTCGTGGCAAGCGTTCAATGAGCTCGAGGTCGGCGGAGTGATCGTCAACGACGTGCCGACCTACCGCATCGACCACATGCCATACGGCGGGGTGAAGGACTCAGGCCTGGGGCGAGAGGGACTGCGCTGGTCGATCGAGGACATGACCGAGCTGCGCCTGATGGTCATGGCCGAGCCCGATCCGCCGGCGCCGCGACCGGCCAGCTAGAAGGGCCAGTCAACTCGAGGCAGTCGGGTCAGGGATTGACCAGGTGAACCGGGTTGCCCCGGATCGTCACCTCCCACGTCGTCGTGTCGTTGCCGCTGGCTGAGATCGTGTTCTCCATCTTCCACCAGCCCGGCTGTGACTCACCCGATGGTTGGAGTGTGTCGCCCAGTTGGCCGTAGGTGTTCGAGAGCGGAATCTGGATCGTGATCCATCGAGTTGTTGTAGTGGTTTGTGCCGCCGGTGGCGGTCTGAATCGAGCGACATTCGTCCGCTGCGGCCGTTGTCGGCCGTGTAGCTGAAGGTCTGATCGACTAGTCGCCGCGTGGACGGCGCTTGATGCGCAGCACCGCGTCGCCGCCGACGTCGCCACCGTTCAAGTGTCGTATCTCGACCATCTTCCGGCTGGCCCTATGTCAGCGCACGGCGCGATCGTTTTCGCAGCCTGAATGGTGATTCTCGGGCGTACCTTGGACAGATCCCTGGTTTGCAGCGCAGCCCGCCGCTCGTCAGCCAACTGCACCACTACCTTCCAGCTGAAGCGCTCTCGCACAGCCGCCGGGAGCGTCGTGGCGGAACGGAAAGTGGGCTCAGATGCGATCCGGAGCGGATATGTGCTCAAGCCCGTTGTCCGCAGATGGCCCGATGGTCATGCTCGGCCGTCGACAACTGGTCACTGCCGATCAAGACGGGCGACTGCTTTGCTCTGGACGGCGCCGGGGGTCGCGTCGAGCAGATCAGGAGATAGCACTTTCTTGGACGGAGTCCGCACGCGCGCAGCCAGACCCACCCAGCCGCCGACAAACGTTGGTCGGATCCGCATACGGCTGCGAATAGCGTTGATCGCCGTGGTGGCCGTTCCCATCATCGTCGCCACGGTCGTGGTCGAGGTGATGTCGCCGGCGCCGATGCCGATCCAGGCCCTGGCGCTACCCCTGCTCATCGCGTTGATGACAATGCCGATCGTCTACCTGCTCCCGCGCTTCGTCCTGCGCGGCACTGAGCACCTCGAGAGAGCGACTGATGAGATGCAGCGTGTCCAGGACGTGACGCGCGCAGATTCGCTGCGCGACGGACTTACCGGCCTCGGCAATCACCGCGCCTTCCAGGAGGAGCTCGACCGGCAGCTGGAGTGGAACAGCCGCTATCGAGTCGAGATCGCGCTGCTGCTGATCGACCTCGACGACCTGAAGCTGGTCAATGACTCCGACGGACACGCCGCCGGCGACGATATGCTGCGCGACCTGGGGCGCCTGATCCAGCAATCAGTTCGCTTCTCCGATCGCGCCTTTCGCATCGGCGCCGACGAGTTCGCCATCCTGATGCCACACACGAATGGCGAAGCGGCGCTGGAAGTCGCCAAGCGGCTCCAACAGCGCGCCGCCGAGCCTGTTCAGGGCAGCCGGCCAATCCGCTTTTCGGGCGGCATCTCGTCTTGCCCGGATCTGGCAACGACCAGGTCGCAGCTGTACGCCCAGGCCGACGCCGCGCTGTACTGGTGCAAGCGCCACGGCCGCTCGTCAATCGATGTCTTCCACCCGGTTCGCGACCGAGGTGGCGCGGGTCTGGAGCGCACAGACGAGCTGACAGCGTCGATCGCCAGGGTGGTCACTGAGGCCCGGCTGCGACCCGTGTACCAACCGATCGTCGACTTGGTCAGCGGTCGCGTGATCGGCTTCGAGAGTCTGATCCGCCCTTCCCCTGAATCTGGGTTTGCCGATCCTGCGAGCATGTTCATCGCTGCGGACACCGTTGGCCGGACGGTCGAGCTCGACCATGCCTGCCTGCAGGCCGTTGTCGCCGGCGCCCGCGCCATCCCGCAGGACCAGCTGCTGACGCTCAACATCTCGCCGCGCACGGTCGAGGCGCCGCAGTTCTCGGCCGACACCTTGCTCGCCATTTTGGCGCGCAACGCCATCGTCCCACAGCGCGTTGTAGTCGAATTGACCGAGCGCGAGACAGTGGAGGACGTGCGCCGCCTGCAGGCCAACCTCGCAGCACTTCAGCACGCCGGCGTGCGCATCGCCGCCGACGATGTCGGCGCAGGCAATTCAGGCCTGCGGCTGCTCAGCCAGTTCCGGTTCGATATTGTCAAGATCGATCTGACCCTCGTTCAAGAGGGCGCAGAGAGAGAGTCGTCACAGGCGGTTCTGCGCTCGCTGCGCGATCTCGCCGGCCGCTGGGGAGCGTCAGTCATCGCCGAGGGTGTCGAGACGGTCAGTCAGCTGCGCACCGTGCGCGAGCTCGGCGTGACCGCCGGCCAGGGCTATCTGCTCGGGCGGCCCACGCCCAACCCACAGCTCAGTCACGTCGATCTCGGCGCACTCCAGGATGGCAGCATGGTCCTCGAGCGACACGTGACCGGCATGGAGAACGCCATCCCGGCCCCCGCCCACTAACTTCTCAGCCGCAGGGCTCGCCTGGCGCCGGGCCCTCAGCCGGCGCCGGACCGGCGTCGCAGGCCACTCACGATTGCCTGCGTCTCCGCCGCGCTGACGCCAAGCCGAGTAAGGGTGAAGCGCGCAATCTCGAGTGCCGCCTCCGTCTCAGGCAGGACGATCTCGCTGACACCTTCCTTCGCCAGCGCCTCACGGTCCACCTCTGCGCGCGCGCGCGCCACGATCGTCAGTCGCGGGAATGCGTTGCGCACGTGGTGGACGACGAGGCGTGTGGCCAGCTGGTCGGTGACCGTCACCACCACGACCTGGGCCCGTCCCAGGTCAGCCCGATCCAGATTGCGCGGGTTCTCGGCGAGACCCTGGATGACCGTCAGGCCCCGCTTGCGCAACTCACGGCAGATGCGTGGATCGACCTCGATGACCACGTAGGGAAAGCCGCGCCGCTCGAGTGCGGCAGCCACCAGCCGGCCGACACGGCCATACCCGCAGATGACCGCATACCGACGGGGCACATCGGTCCCAGGCGCAGCGTCCGCGTCGCCAGCCGGTGGGCCACTCGCGCCGCGCCTCATGTCGATCCGGCGCAGCACGCGCGGCGCCCAGGCGGTCAAGCTCGGTGAGATTGCGATGCTCACGCCGGCTGAGGCCAGCATCAGGCTGAACATCTGCTGGCCGACGTCACCCGACTCGACGCCGATTCGCGCCAGCAGGAACGAGAACTCACCCGACTGAGCCAGCGCCACCCCGGCCAGCACCGCCGTCCTGCCGGGCAAGCCGAAGAGGCGCCCGAAGCCGGCAATGGCGAGCCCCTTGGCGGCGACGACGAGCAGCACAGCGATGAGCACGAGCGCCAGCGCGCTGAGCACGAACGCCGGGTCGATGAGCATGCCGACCGAGACGAAGAAGAGCGCCGCGAAAATGTCACGTACCGGCTCCAACTCGCCCAATGCGTGATGGCTGATGTCCGACTCGCTGACCAGCAGCCCGGCCACGAAGGCACCCAGGGCGAGCGACAGACCGAAGAACTCCGACAGGTATGCCGTGCCGAGGGCAATCGCCACCACGGCGAGGATGAAGAGCTCGCGACTACGCAGCGTTGCCACGCGCTCGAGCAGGAAGGGCAGGACGTAGCGGCCGAGGGGCAGGATGATGGCCATGAACAGGGCCGCGTTGCCAAGCGCCAACAGCACGTCGGCGCCCAGCTCGCCACCCGCTGTTATGCCGGTGAGGAGCACGACGAGAACGATCGTCGACAGGTCCTGAAGCGTCGCCCAGCCGAGGGCCACAAGGCCATGCGCCGAATCGAGCTGAGCGCGCTCGGCCAGGATCTTGGCCATCACCGCGCTCGAGGATTGCGAGATGAAGGCGCCAAAGAAGAGCGCCTCGATCGATGTGAAGCCCATCGCCGTGGCGGCGACGTAGCCCAGCGCGACAAGCGAGACGACCTGCAGAGTGCCGCCCAGCAACGCCACCCGGCCGGCGCGAAAAAGGTCCCCTATTGACAGTTCGAGACCGACCGCGAAGAGCAGGAAGACGAGACCGATATCGGCCAGCGCTGCGACCGTCTCGACATCGGCAACGGCGCCCGGCGTGTACGGCCCGATGATCAGGCCGGCTATCACGAAGCCAAGGATTGCCGACTGGCCGAGGCGAACGGCGATGGCGCCGCCGACCGTCGCCGCGATCAGCGAAAGCGCAAGAGTGACCAGGAGTTCGGTGTCGGGCATCGGCACCTTTCAGCGGTCGACGGTTCGGGGTGACCCGAACCCATGCTAACCGGCTGCGGGCGCTAGCCTCGAAGGGGCCGATGCATCGGCCGCCTGGGCTCTGAAAACGCGGAGCGAGCCCCGCGGTTTGGGCAGGTCGCTCGACCTGCCTTCGGGTGTCAGGCGGCCCGTTCTCCGTCGGCGACAAGCGGGGCGCCGTATTCCTCGTACGGCCGAACTGGGATGGCAACTAGCCCTTGGTCGGGGACAACCGGCACGGCCACCATGGCCGAGGCGTGCTGGACGGCTCGCGCAGGTGCCGGGAGCGGATAGAAGAACTCGGCGACGATCGCCTTGAGGATTGTCCAGCCGGCCGAGAAGGTGCGCAGTTTTGCCTCGCCGGCCACTCGGGGCGCCTCGATGCTGGCTACCTCGACGACGCGCAGCCCGCGCCGGTAGGCACGGATGTTGGCCACGATCTCATGAGCCCAGCCATCGATCTCCGGGGCGAGGAGCTCGTGATGGCGACGCCACACCGCGTTGTAGCCGTAGGTGATGTCGGTGTACTTGCTGCCGAACAGGATGTTCGCCAGAGCGACGAAGCTCCAGTTGCCAAGGCGGCGCAGGGGCGTGATGTCGTCAGTTCGTCCGCCGACCGCGAATCGGCTGCCCTTGGCGAAGTCGGCGCCGGCAAGCAGGGTATCGATGAAGGCGGGGATCTCGCCCGGATCAGTCGATCCGTCGGCGTCGAGGTGGACGACGATGTCTCCGCGTGCAGCTTCGAAGCCGGCGCGCAGGGCGGCGCCCTTGCCCGGCCGATCCTGACGGACGACGCGGATGGACGGCATCAGCCGCTGCGCGACCTCGATCGTGCCATCAGTCGATGCGCCGTCGACGAGGATCACCTCGTATACGTCGAGCGGGATGCGTGGAAGCACATGCGGGAGGCTCCCCGCCTCGTTGAGCGCTGGAATGACGACACTTATCGATACGTCTGAGCGCAACGTATCCCCCTTCCCCTACCTTCGGAGGTCGACGAATCGAGTCGCCAGTGAGCCACAACTGGGTTTCAAGGGCTCCCAACGACCGTCAGCAGACCGGTACTTAGGAACCTAGTACTTAGGTACCAGTCAGTCAATACGTCGGTACCCTTCGCGGGGCATATCTGTTGCCCACCGGCAACGTGCCCGGCGCGGCGTCAGCGCCTCGCGGCGATGCTCACGTCAGGGCGTCGAGTCGCTCGAAGAGGCGCTCGTACGCCTCGGCGGTGTTGCTCCACGAGTGGGGATGCTCGAATCGGCGGCCCTTCAACTGGGCCACGCGGCGCAACGCCTCGGTCAGCGGCGCGGGCTCAGCCGGCGGCACCAGCACGATGCCTCCATAACCCTCGGCCGCCTCGGCGTTGCCACCGACGTCGGTCATCACGATCGGCACGCCGTAGCCCATCGCCACGTGCAGGGGGCCACTCAGCGACGAGCGCAGATAGGGCAGGACTGCGGCGTCAGCGCCGCGCAGGTAGCGATCGAGCTCCTGGTCCGTTACGTACCTGTTGACGAACGTGATTCGATCGCGGCGTGGGCTGCGCTCGATCAGCTCGGTCGGCAGTGTCCAGCCTTCCCACGTCTCACCGACGACGGTCAGCCAATAACCGTCGATCTGTTCGTCGGGGATTGCCTCGAACGCGGCGATCAGGTGCTCGAGGCCCTTGTACGGCCTGATGACGCCGAAGAAGAGCAGGTTGGTCGTTTCGGGTGGTGCCTCGCGCAGCGGTCCGGCGGCCGCGGCATCCTCGGCCGCGGCTTCACCCTGGTAATGGTCGTGGGGACCGTGCGGCAGCACCTCTACCGGCCGGCGGCGGCCAATCCGCCAGTGCTCGACCGCCAGCTCGCGATCGAATTGCGAGTGAACCGCGAAGCCGTCGGCAAGGCGCATCAGGATTGGCGCAACGGCGTGAATGTAGTGCCGCGCAACGGGGATGTTCGCCTCTCCGGTCTCGACGATCTCGTGGAACTCGACGACCACCTTCGCGCCGGTCAGGCGCGCCAGCAGCGTAAGCGCGATGTAGCTGTGAAGGACGGTGCCGGTCCACCACTCGAGAATCAGCACCTCCGGCCGGCGACGCAGCAGGAACAGCGCGGCGCCGAAGACGCTTGGCAACCAGAACCAGTCGACTCCGTCGAATGTGTCGACGCCCGGTGCGCGGTCGAGCTTGGCGAGGTCGGCGCCGACACGCTTCCAGCCCGGGTACAGGCGGCGCGGCAGCAGCCTGCGCATGGTGATGATCGAGCTCTGATTGCGCTCGGACAGCGCATTCGCGAGGCGGACGGTGTAGACGCTGATGCCGCTCAGGAAGTGCGTGCCCGAACCGACTACGACGATCCGTCGACTGCGCGTCTCAGCCATGCACGCCGTTGACCCGCCAGGTCTGCAGACCGAGCGGTTCGAGTGCCACCTCGTGTATCTGGCAACCCATCCTGGTCAACTCTTCCGCGATCAAATGCTTTCGATCGAAGCGGCAATAGAGCAGCATGTAGCCGCCGCCCCCGGCACCGGTGATCTTGCCGCCGAGCGCCCCTTCGCGCACGGCCGCGCTATAGAGCGCGTCGAGTTCGGGGCTCGAGATGCGCGGTGACATGCGCTTCTTGTGCTCCCACTCCTCGCCGAGAAGGCGACCGAATTCGTCGAGCTGGCGGCGCAGTAGCGCGCTCTTCATCTCCGTGGCGAGCGCCTTGAGCTCCTTGAGCGCCGCCGTCGTATCCGACTCCTGTTCCTCGTAGCGCCGCACCTGGTCCTCGATGATGTGCGAGGAGAGGCGCATCTTGCCGGTGTGGGCGAGGAGCAGGTTGTACTCGAGCTCGTTCTGGATGTCGGGGCTGATCTTGAGCGAGTTGACGATCACCCGGTCGCCCAGGAACTCGATGAAGTTGAAGCCGCCGAATGCGGCTGCGTACTGGTCCTGCATGCCGCCCTGGATGCCCAGATCGGTGCGCTCGATGACATAAGCCAGCTCGGCCACCTCGTAATCGGTCAGCGGCAGGCCGTGGAACTCCTTCAGCAGCCCAACGAGCACCACCATCATTGCCGACGAGGAACCGAGGCCCGAACCTGGCGGCGCATCAGTGTGCAGGAACAGGTCGTAGCCGCCGGCATGGTCGCCGGCCAATCGGTGGATGGCGGCCTTGGCCAGGTCCATCTGGCCGTCATAGGTCAGGTGCTCGCGCGACGCGTAGGCGAGTGAGACACCAAAGTCGAGCGAGTTGATGCAGATCTGGCCGTCGTCACGCGGTCGGAGAGTCCCCCATGCATAACGATTGATGGTCGACGACAGCACGCAGCCGCCCTCGCGTTCGGGGAATGGCGGTACATCCGTCCCTCCACCGGCGAAGCTGACGCGCAGCGGTGCTTTTGCGCGGACGAGCACGGTCAGGCTCCTTTTCGCCGATGCACCGCATGGCCAATAGATGATGTCTGAGGACCGGTCACGCGCCGACGCTAAGTCAGCCCATCGGTACCGTCAAGGATCAGTACTCCGGTCCTGTGCGGCGCAGTGCACTGAACGTTGCGTCGTGTCGACGCTCTTTGGCAGCCATCGCTCCGTGGCGCGTTTCAGCACGTAGTGCCAACGGGCGTGGGCGAAGGGACCTTCAGGTCGTTTGAACGGCGACAAGGTGATGCGACCGTGCAACGACCGGATCGTCCGGTAAATCGAAAAAGGCACAGCCGTCGCGAGGCGGCGTCGCAAAGCCACGGGCCTGTGCGAGCAGGTAGCCGGGCCGCCGATATCGCAGGATCCAACGCCCCAGCGTTTGATCCCGCTACGTGCGTTCCCGTCTGCTCTGGCCCGACCGTAAGAAGGGTGGAACTTGATCGTGGGTGGCGGGAATAGGCGAACCAAGCGGACGCCACGGACTTCGGTGCGTGGCATGGCCGTCGTGCTGTTGCTGGCCACCCTCGTCGTTCCCTGGGTCTTCACCTCCCTCGACCCTGCGCAGGCTTCAGAAGGGGAGTTCCTTGGCGCCGCAGGCGAAAGCGGCTACCTCGTGGTCGATCGCAAGGGCACCTGGCGCGAGCTCGAAGTGGGCGATGACAGCCTCAACGTCGATGTCCGTCTCAACGTGCGCAGCAACAAGGCTGCTACTGGGTTTGGCCAATCGGTCTTCGTCATTGCCCGCGCTGGCGTGGCTGAATACCGTGCTCGCATGCGCTTCACATCGACCGGCAAGGTCGTACTGACAGTGATTCGCGTACACAACGGCTCGCGCTCAGTCATTGGCAGCTCGGTGACCGTGCCCAATCTGACTCACCGGGCAGGCTCCGACGTAGCCTTTCGTGTCCGCGTTCAGGGCAGCAATCCGACGACGATCGCGGTCAAGGCGTGGTCCCCAGCAAAGGCGCAACCATCCGCGTGGGGGCTTGTAGCCCGGGATGCCGCATCCGATTTCGCTGCTCGAGCCAGCAGCGGTGGCTGGTTGGGCCTTCGCTTCGCCGTTGCCTCGTCATCGACGAACGTGCCCATCAAATACGTCTACGAACGGGTGACTGTCTCGCAATCGGATGAGGGTGACGCTCCGGCGCCGGATCCAACCCCGGCGCCGACGCCAACTCCACCCGCAACCCCGACGCCGACGCCAAGTCCAACCCCACCCGCAACCCCGACGCCGACGCCAACCCCACCCGCAACCCCGACGCCGACGCCAAGTCCAACCCCACCCGCAACCCCGACGCCGACGCCAACCCCACCCGCAACCCCGGCGCCGACGCCCACTTCGACTGCGCCGGCGTCCCCGACCCCTACGCTGCCCGGCAACGCTCGTTACGTTGCGCCCTACGGGGATGACGGTAATGACGGCTCGGCCGGCTCACCTTGGCGCACGCTGCAGAAGGCGGCCAACTCGGTCAGCGCGGGTACGACCGTCCTCGTTCGCGCCGGGACGTACGCCCCGTTCGTTATGAGTCGTTCAGGCACCTCCGCCGCTCCCATCAAGTTCGCCGCCTATCCGGGTGAGTCGCCGGTCGTCGACGGCCGCGACGCGATCGACTACACCGTCCGTCTGTTCAGGGTCAGCTACGTTGATGTCGAAGGGCTCACGGTTCAGGGCGGCTATGCCGAGCTGCATCACGGCGGCGGAATCATGGTTGACGGCAGCTCGCACGTCCGAGTTGTGGGCAACCTCGTTCGCAACAACAAGGCCTTCGGCGTTCGCTCGCAGAACTCGACGCATGTCCTCATCGACGACAACGAGGTCACCGGCAACGCAGTCGGCGTCCACATCGGGAATTCCGGCGAGGGGACGGTCATCTCCAACAACAGGATCCACCACAACACGAGAATGATGGTCAACACACCCGACATCGGTCACGACGACGCAGGTGGCGAGGGCGTGGCTTTTGTCAAGACCACGGGCCACGTGGTCGCGCGAGGTAACTATGTGTGGGGCAACCGATCTCCGAGCTACGACTACGGCTGGGACGGTGGCGCGTTCTCAATCTACGCCGCGAGCAACTGGGAGATCACCGACAACGTCACCTGGGATAACCGCAACGTCCTGGAGACCGGCACTGATGCCAACCGGACTCCGTGCAACGGCAATTCATATACGCGCAACCTGAACTACGGCGATACAACGGCCGACCGCACGGTGGGGATGGTCCTGCGTTGTGCGTCGAACACCCTGATCGCGAACAACACCTTCCACGGCATGCAGTACTGGGTGTTTGCTCTGTCGCACTATCTCGGCGGCTTCGGCGGCTCTATCGACGGGCTGCGCATCGTGAACAACGTGATCTCGATCTCGCACGGCAAGGTCTACGGCATCGACACCGCGCTGCCGGACTCAGTCGTGGTCGACTACAACATTGTTCACCAGATGCCTGGCGCCGGCTATCTCGCGACGGTCATGGGCAGCGGAACGAACAGCCTGACTACGTTCCGTACGTGGACCGGCTTCGAGGCCCACGGTATGGTCGCGGACCCACGCTTCGTGGACCCCGCTGGCGACAATTTCCTGCTTGGCTCCGATTCTCCTGCCGTCGACGCCGGCACTCTCATCGGCGGCGTCACAGACGGATTCCGTGGCGCTGGACCCGACTTGGGCTACCAGGAACGCTGAGTCGTCCGACCATTCTGCGTCCTGAAGGCACAATATCGGTGTGAATGCGGAGGGGAGGGCGGAGCCGGGCGTCCGCTACCCGGATTATCTGATCGTGGGTGCTCCGCGATCGGGGACCACCTTCATGTTCGACTACCTGGGCGATCATCCCGAGATCCACAACTCGGCGCTCAAGGAACCTCAGTACTTCGCGACCGATCTCGACTCGGGCAGCTACCTCGAGTCGATAACGTTCACCCGCGACCGCGATGCGTACCTGGCCCTGTTCAACGGTGCGCGCACGGACCAACTGACGGGCGAGGCGTCAACCTGGTACCTCTACTCCCGAGAAGCCTCAGCCAACATTCACGCCGCGAACCCTGATGCGCGGATCATCGCCATGCTGCGCCATCCGGTGCAGATGCTGTACTCGCTCCACGGCCGACGCCTTTACGCTGGCTCGGAGGACCTGGCCGACTTCGCCGACGCTCTCGATGCCGAAGCCGACCGCAAAGCCGGACGTCGGATCCCGGCGCGGGCACGCAACATCAAGGCACTGTTCTATCGAGAGGTCGGACGGTACGGCGAGCAGGTTGCGCGCTATTTCGACACGTTTGGGCGCGAGCAGGTCCACGTGGTGCTCTTCGATGACTTCATTCGCGATCCGGCCGGTGCCTACCGCTCGGTGCTCGAGTTTCTGCGAGTTGATCCGGATTTCCGGCCGAGCTTCCAAGTGGTCAACGCAGGCGCCGAACGACGCAGCTGGCGCGTGCAGCAGGCGCTGCTTTCGCCGCGCGTGATCAGGGTGGCTCGAGCGGTGATCCCGCCACGCGCGCGACCCACGGTCGGTCGCGCCTGGGATCGAGTTAACTCTCGGCCGCAGAAGCGTCCGCCGCTCGACCCGCAGGTAGCGGCTTCGTTGCGGGCCGAGCTGCTGCCGGACATTGAGCGCCTCGGAAGCCTGCTCGGTCGCGACCTGACCGTTCTCTGGCGCTGACCCTTCTATTTCAGTTGGTGACACCCACCTGAGCGACGGCGGACTTGACCTCGGCCGCCGTGCGGCAATGGATGACCTTGTCGACGAAGGGTGCCAGGGCATCGACGGTTGCAGCTCGGCCGTCCGCTGCCGCCGATCCGTGGTAACGACGTGACTCGGGAATAGCCCGCGCCAGGTCTGTCAGGCGCCTGCCGTAGTCGCGAAAACGGAAGAACCGGCGCCAGCCTCGCTGCCGCCGCGCCTCTGCCACGGCCTGCGAGTAAAACCGGCGAACAATTCGCCCGCTGGCACGTCCGAAATGAACGTGATCGAGCCAGATGATCACGTCGGCGGCGGCCAGCAGGGACTCGGTCCAACCAAGATGTATGCCCTCGACCACCCAGCGCGGCGTCTCGAGAATGTCGGTCAGCATCGCCTCCCGCTCCTCTGCAGTTCGCAGCGGCCCGGTCCCGCCGCCCGCGCGAGCGATCTGATCCAGGTCATGGACAGGCGCTCCCGTGCGCCGGCCGATCTCGGCGGCCAGCGTTGACTTGCCGCTGCCCATGCCACCGATGACGTAGACGCGCTCAACCATTGTCGAACAAGGCCCGGTAGACCAATTCGATGCGCTCGACCACACTGCCGGCCATGAAGCGCGGCGCCCGGGCTCGCGCAGCGGCCGACATGGCGTCGAGGGCATCGGGCGCAGCATTGATCCGCTGCAGTGCCGCCGCGAGCGCGGCGGCGTCACCGGGCGGCACGAGCACTCCCGACTCGCCATCGGCGACGAGATCAGGCAGCCCGCCGCTGCGCGATCCGACGACCGGGACGCCGCACGCCATCGCCTCGATCGCGACAGTGGGGCAAGGGTCAGGGAAGCGCGACGGCACGATGCCCAGTGCGGCGCGCTGCCAGGCGGCCATCACTGCCGCATGCCGAAGGTTGCTGATGAGGGTCACGTTGGCCGGCAGCGGGTGTGGGTCGAAGTCGGACGAACGGCCGATGAGGACCAGCGGTGGCGAGTCGGCCAGGCGCCGGTAGGCATCGAGCAGCACTGGCACTCCCTTGTGTACCGACAGGGCCCCGACGTACAGCCAGAACGGTTCCTCGGGCAGGGCGGCCAGCTGTGGATCGGTCGTATCCGCCGTTGCTACGACGTCGTCCGGAGCGAAGTTCGGGATTACGGTGTAAGTCGCGCCGTGGCGATCGAGCTCGTTGCCCGCGACGACCGCGTTGCTGACGGCGACGAACAGGTCGACCGAGCGCAGCAGCGGCGGCCGCGTCGCCCAGTTTCCGAGTGTCACGACCATGCCCTTGGCAGTGCCGTAATTTGCGCCGGCGCAGCGCAGGCACTTCTCGAGGCCGGGACCGGAGCACTCGGCGCCGCGGTACATCAGGCTGCGCTTTGCGCACGCGATCTCATAGTCGTGGAGCGTCATCACCAGCCGCGCCCCGCTGCGCCGCTTGTGGGGCAGGAACGAGTGAACCATCCAGTTGTGGGCGTGGACGATGTCGGGCCGTTCGCGGTCGAGGATGTCGCCGAGCGCACGGGCGACCGCCGGATCCGGAAACGGCGGCAGGTACGGCCGGCCGCTGGGCAGCATCGACGGCGCGCTCTGGGTCGTGCTGCGCAGGCGATGGACGCGGACTCCTTCTTCGTCGTCGGTCGACGGCTCGCCCGCCCCGACAGTGGCCACGCTTACTTCGTGACCGCGTTTGACGAGCTCGCGACTCAGGTTGCGCACGTACTGCTCCGAGCCGCCGATGAATGGCGGGTACAGCTCGGTCAGCATCAAAACCTTCAACGCAATCCCAGGACCTCGCGGTAGACATCGACCAGGCTGGCGGCCAATTCGTCCCACGTCGGCAGGTCAAACTCCTGCGGGGCAGGTGTCGCCAGCTGCTCGACAACTGCGGTCGCCACAGAAGCTGTGCTGCTGTCGATCGGGATCGCCCGCGCGAGGCCACTGGTGGCCAGCTCAGACAGACCGGACGTGTCGGCGACAAGCACACGGCGGCGCAGGGCGAGCGCCTCCATCACGGCGACTGGATTCGCCTCGTATTCGCTCAACAGGCAGACGACGCTGGCACTGGCCAGCACTGACGACATGCCGCTTCGGTCGGATGGGTCGATGCTGCCGACCTCGATTCGGTCGCTCACCGGCGACGCCGCAGCGAGCCGGCGTAGCTCGGCGTCGTACGGGCCGGCGCCGACGATGCGCAGTCGAGCAGCCGGCCGCACGCGCAGGATGGCGGGCAAGGCCTCGATCAGTCGGTGGTGGCCCTTGTAGCGTTCGAGCCGCCCGACCGACAGGATCAATGGCGCCGCGTCGTCGCTCGTGTCGCCGGCATCCGGCCAGGTCATCGCCGCGCCGTTCTGGATGGTCGCGAAACGCGACGCCGGCAGGCGCAGCTCGCGCGCGAAGAAACGTGCCTCGAACTGAGAGACTGCGACCAGCTTCCGCGCGCGAGCCAAGAGCGGCCGCAGCACGCTGCGCTGCGGACCGCGCAGGCGCGTGCGCAGCTGCGAGCCGTGGCCACCGGAGTGGAACGTGAGCATGAACGGCTTGCGCGACGTAATCGCGCCGAGCATCGCCAGCGCCGGCACGAACGTGTGGTAGCCCTGACAGTGGACTAGGTCCCAGTCGCCGAGCGCGACGTCGCGCAGGATGCCCGGCGCGAAGTACCAGTCGCGTTTGGCGGGCCAGGCTCCTACACGCTTGGCCGGTACGGCGCGCAGCGTCGGCACGCCACCGAGGATGTCGCGCCGGGGCAGATCGCCGCTTCGATCGGTGGTCAAGATCGTCACGTCGAATCCGGCCGCGGCGACACGCGGCGCGACCTCGTTGACATGCGTCTCGACGCCGCCCATCACCGGATAGGCATTTGCCGAGACCATCACCACGCGCGGCTTGCGGCCCGCGCTGGACCTCCCCTTAATGCTCATTGCCGCTCAGGGTACGTGTCGAGACGCGCTTCGGGCCGCGGTACGCTTGGGCTATCACCTTGTGGGAGGCGCGCTGAGAAGTGCAGGCGATCATCCTTGCCGGCGGACTCGGCACGCGTCTGCGTCCAAGCGTCAGTAACGTTCCGAAATCGATGGCGGCTGTCGGCGGGCGGCCCTTCCTGGAGCATCTCCTCGGGCAGCTGCAGCGCGCCGGTTTCGACAGTGTGGTCATCTGCGCCGGCTACCGCGCCGATCAGCTGACCGACCATCTCGTCGATGGCACTCAATTTGGGCTGGCGATCGAGGTGTCGACCGAGGAGCAGCCATTGGGCACCGCCGGGGCGCTGAAGCTGGCCGAGCCGCTGCTGCGCGGCGATCGCTGGCTGCTGATGAACGGCGATTCGTACTTCGACATCCCGCTCGACGAGCTGGTTGACCGTCACGAGGCGGCCAAAGCCCGAGCCACGATCGCGCTCGTCCGGGTCGACGACGCAGATCGGTACGGCGCGGTCTCGCTCGCCGATGACGGCGCTGTGACCGCGTTCGTGGAAAAGGGAACGACCAGCGGGGCGGCCTCGATCAACGCCGGGCTGTACGTAATCGAGCGCGACTTGCTGGCGCTAATCCCGGCCGGAGCGGCGGTCTCGCTCGAGCGCGACATACTGCCGGCGTTGATCGGACGCGGGCTGCACGGCGCCGAGTTCGAGGGCTTCTTCATCGACATCGGTGTGCCGGCCGACTACGAGCGCGCCCAGCAAACCACTCAGCTCGGCGGGCGACCACCCGATGCCTAAGACTCAGCCGTACAGCTCGGCTTCGACCAGCTCGCTCCAGATGTGGCCGATCATGATGTGCGACTCCTGGATGCGCGGCACGTCGTCGGACGGGACGCCGACCCAGAGATCGACCAGCTCGCGCGCCTGGCCGCCGCCCCGGCCGGTCATCGCCACGGTGGCCATGCCGCGTTCTCGGGCGGCGCGCAGGCCGGCCAGAACGTTGGCCGCGTTGCCACTGGTGGAAATGCCGACTGCAACGTCGCCGCGCCGCCCGAGCGCCTCGACCTGTCGGGCGAACACGTTGTCGAAAGCGTAGTCGTTGCCGATCGCAGTCAGCGCCGAGGTGTTGACGGTCAACGCGGTCGCGGCCATCGCCGGCCGCTCGAGGTAGTACCGACCCAGGAACTCGGCCGCGATGTGCTGCGCATCGGCAGCGCTGCCGCCGTTGCCGAACAGGAATAGCTGGCCATCGTTGCGGTATGTGGCGATCAGCAGCTGAGCGACGGCGACGCATGAGTCCAGTCCGCCCAGCAGCTCGCGCTTGGCCTGGATGCTGGCCTCGACCTGTTCGCGGAAGCGCGCTTCGAGTCTCGACAGATTCCCCGGGTCGGCCATCGGGGAGTGGCTAGGCGGCAGCAACGTTGCGGCGCTGGCGCTCAAGATCCGAGTCGACCATCATCGCAACCAGCTCGTCGAAGGTGACTTTCGGCTCCCAGCCCAGCTCGCGCTTGGCCTTGGCTGGATCGCCGAGCAGTCGGTCGACCTCGGCCGGGCGAATGAATGCCGGGTCGGTCACCACGTAGTCCTTGTAATTGAGCCCGACGCGACTGAAGGCGATGTCGCACAGCTCGCGCACGGTGTGTGCCTCGCCGGTGGCGATCACGTAGTCGGCCGCCTCGTCCTGCTGGAGCATGAGCCACATCGCGCGCACGAAGTCGCCGGCAAAGCCCCAGTCGCGGTCTGCGTCGAGGTTGCCCATGCGCAGCTCTTTCGCGAGGCCGAGCTTGATGCGCGCCGCACCCTCGGTCACCTTGCGCGTCACGAACTCGCGCCCGCGGCGCGGCGACTCGTGGTTGAAGCAGATCCCCGACGCGGCATACATGCCGTAGCTCTCGCGGTAGTTGACGGTCAGGTAGTGGGCATACGTCTTGGCCACGCCGTACGGGCTGCGCGGGTGGAAGGGCGTCGTCTCGACCTGCGGCGTCTCGCGCACTTTGCCGAACATCTCCGACGACGACGCCTGGTAGAAGCGAATTGATGGGTCGACCTGGCGGATCGCCTCGAGCAGTCGCGTGACGCCGAGGGCAGTCACCTCGCCGGTCAGCACCGGCTGGTTCCAGCTGGTCGGCACGAAACTCTGCGCGCCGAGGTTGTAGACCTCGACCGGGCGCAGGTCGCGCAGCGCTTCGACCAGTGACGCTTGATCGAGCAGGTCGCCCTGGACGATCTCGATCTTGTTCACGAGATGCGCGATGCGCTCATCCGTCGCAGTGCTCGAGCGCCGCGTCATACCGATGACGCGGTAGCCCTCTTCGATCAGCAGCTCGGCGAGATAGGAGCCGTCCTGGCCGGTAATGCCAGTGATTAGTGCAGTCTTGGTCACCTGGCGCAGTTTAGGGACCATCGCAGATGCTGGCGGCTACTCGCTCGGCGGCTGGCAATTGCCCCATAAGTACCGTCGCTTCACCCGCGTCCGGCTCGACCCCGTATCGGGGCCGCAAGGTCTCGACCGCCCAGCGGAAGAGAAGCGAGCCGAAGTCGGGCTCGAAATGGATGAGCGAGCGTCGTCGCGCGGCAAGGCCGGACGTGAATCGATCGAGCCGGAGTCGTCGCGCACTGCGCAGGACCAGCCGGTGGCGGCGCTTGATCGTGAAGCGGCGGCGATGGTCGAGTGAGCCACCGTGCCGCGCGGCGAAGTCGCGGACCGAGGCGGCGCTCGCCTCGGACATGGCCACGAGTCCCTCACGGTGGATCGAGGCGCTCGAGCGGCGCTTTATGGTCGCGAACGTGCCGCGCGGAATGCCGGCGTTCTCGGCGATTCGGCGCTGGATCGGCTTGTCGTACAGACCAGGCACCGAGAACGGCCTCATCTCGGCCGAATCGATGATCTCGATCAGGCTGGGCTGCTCGGAAGCGCCGAAGAACAGCAGTGGCAGGTGGATGAAGTCGGTCCGCAGACGCAGCTCGGTCAGCGAGCACGACGACAGGTCGCCTCGGTACAGACCGGGTCGGTACGGATTGCCCTTGAGCCGGTACGCCTCAGAGCCGGTCAGCAGGATCGAGCCTGCGATCGAACGCTCCGCGGCGATCATGACCACGTCCTCGCCGGTCATGCCCGTCGCCAGGAATTCCGCCTCGGGCAGGTCGGCACGGTCCAGGTAGGACAGCCGGTCGAACTTCTCGATGGCCATGCCCAGCCGCTCGGCAGTCGCCTCGCCGCTGTCGACGGCCGTGCCCCTTGCGACGGGCTTGCTCACGGTGAACGTGACCGCCCGGCGGCAGCCGACCTCGGCCGCCACGGCGGCAACGGCCGTGCTGTCGTAGCCCGACGAGATGGTCGCCACCATCTCGTAGCCGCGCGCGTTGGCCACGGCCGAGCTGAGCGCCTCAGCCAGCCGTGTTCGGTAGTCGGCATATGAGTCGAACGGTCGCTCGTGGGGCCGCTCCTCGATTCGAAGGTCACCGGCCGGGGCCAGGCGAACGTTGTGGTAGACGACGGCCTGGAGCGGCGTCCCGGTGGTGGGCACGTCCAGGATCGTGTGGCGGATGCCTTCCGCTGCGCGCACGAAGATCGGCGGATACAACGTGTCTGGATCGAGGTCGAGTCCGGTCGCCTCGAGCAGCCAGACGAGCGAGTTGGAGGCGCTGACGCGCCCGTCCGTGCCATGAACGTAGAGCCGCTCAAGTGGATGGCTGGGCGGAACAAGGACAAGACCGTCCCCATCGTCAACCAGGCCCGACCCGAATACGGTCGTCGAGCGCGGCAGCGTGGCGACGTCGGGATCGCCGACCCACGTACTCTCGACGAAACCGCGTTCCGTGCAGCGCACCGAGCTGCCGCACCTGACCTCGACCACTCCGGCCTCGATGGACGCGAGCCAGGCCAGCGGAGGCAACGATGTCGAGGGCTGGTAGTCGAACCGCGCGCTTCCCTCCACGTGCCTGATGGTATGCGTCGGTAGACTCTGTCCCGCATGACAAGACCATTGAAAGTGGGAGTCCAGCTTCCCGAGGTCGAGCGCCACGTGCCGTGGGCCGAGGTGCGTGCGATGGCCGTCACCGCCGAGCAGGTCGGCTTCAATTCGCTATGGGTCGGCGACCACCTCCTGTATACGCCCACCGGCAAAGATCCGATCGGGCCGTGGGAGGCGTGGACGTCGCTGGCTGCGCTGGCCGAGGTGACCGAGCGGGTCGAGCTCGGACCGCTGGTTGCGAGCACCAGCTTTCATAGCCCGGCGATGCTGGCCAAGATGGCCGCAACGGTCGACGAGATGAGCGGCGGCCGGTTGATCCTGGGCCTGGGCGCGGGCTGGAACGAGCCCGACTATACGGCGTACGGCTTCCCGTACGACCACCGTGCATCGCGCTTCGAGGAGGCGTTCACGATCATCCGCACGCTGCTCCGTGACGGCTACATCGACTTCTCGGGCATGTACTACGAGATCCGCGACTGCACCCTCGTACCGCGCAGCCCGCGACCGAACGGGCCGCCGCTGATGCTCGGCTCGATCGGCGAGCGCATGTTGGCTATTGCGGCGCCATTCATCGATTCCTGGAACGCGTGGCACGACTGGTTCGGCAATACGCCGGAGGGCCTTGCGCCGCTCAACGCGGCGGTCGACGAGGCAGCGCGTGCAGCAGGCCGCGATCCGAGCGAGATCGAGCGCACGACGACGGTGCTTGTCCAAATGACCGGTGGCGAGGGTCGCATCTCCGGCGGCGAGTTCGCGCGCCCAACGCCGCCGCTCAAGGGCACGCCCGAACAGATCGCCCACGGCCTGCGCGGCTACGCGGCCGTGGGCATGTCCCACCTGCAGCTCGTGCTCGACCCGATCACGGTCGGCGCGATCGAGGAATGCAGGGCCGCGCTCGAGCTGCTCGACCGCGACTGACCCCCGAGAGTGGCGGACCGGGCACTCGTCGAAGCGCTGCCGTTCGCTGCCTGGATAATCCTTGTCACGCTCGCCTTTGGCTCGTTCCTGTTCATGGTCATTACCCGCCACCGGGCTATGCCGACCATCGGCTACATGCGCTTCAGCAGCGTCTTCGCGGCGGCCTTGGCCGGTCTCGCGCTGCTGACCGACAACGACCTGACACCTGGGCCGGCGCTGGCCATCACGCCGGCGCCGCCGGAGCTCGACGCACTGCGCCTCGCGGGCGTGGCCGCGTTCGGGGTCCTCGCGTTGCTGGACGCGTTCGTAGTGCGCCGGCCGCGGTCGTCGATTGTTATCGGCGCGGCGACCCTGGTTGCTGCCGGTCTCGCGCTCGGCGCGGCAGCGTTTGGCTGGGCGCCGAGCAGCGTCGACGCGGTCCCGTTCCTCGTCCAGTTGTGCGTCCTGACGGCGGTGACCGGCGGCTCCATGTCGGCCGTCGTGCTGAGCCACTGGTACCTGGTCACACCCAAGCTTCCCGAGGCACCGCTTATCCTCCAGTCTCGGATGCTCATCGCCACGCTCATGCTGCAGATCCTGCTGTTCATCGTCTGGACAACACTCGGCGGCGGACCCGGGCAGGTCGCTTTCAGCGCGTTCAACGATTCGCTTCTGCTGGTCATCATGCGCTTGGTGATCACGCTGATCTTCCCGCTGGTGGTGTGCTATATGGCGCTGCGCACGGCCCAGACGCGATCGATGGAATTGGCCACCGGCCTGCTGTACATCAACCTCGCCGCCGTGATGGCAGGCACGATCGGCGCCGCGGCGCTGTATGTCTCATCCGGCCTGCTGGTTTGATGGTGCCGAGGTGATGCGATGAAGGTCACCATCCGCCTCTTTGCGATGCTCCGCCAGCAGGCCGGCTGGAGCAAGCGCGAGTTCGAGCTTCCCGAGGGGTCGACCGTCGAGGACGCGTGGCAGGCGCTGATCGAGCTCGTGCCGGCGATCGAGGCGTCGCGCGACATCGTCCGATTCGCCCACAACCGCGGCTACACCGCGTTCGAGCAGCCGCTCTACGACGGCGACGAGGTCGCGCTCATCCCGCCCGTGGCCGGCGGCGCCGAGGACGCGCTGCTGCGCTGCGAGGTGACCGACCAACCGATCGGCGACGCGCTCCTGACCGAGCTGCGCGCAACCGTGCCGACCACCGCCGACGGCGCCGTAGTCGTCTTCGTCGGCCAGACGCGGGAGACGCCGGGCACGCCCGCGCCGGGCGAAGAGGAAGAGGCCGCGCGGCACGCCGGCGAGAACGTCACCGGACTCGACTACGAGGCGTTCGGCGAGATGGCGGTCGAGGTTTTTCGGCAGATTGGTTCCGAGATCGAGCAGCGTTTCGCGGTGCGGCGGCTGGCGATCGTCCACCGCACCGGCCGCGTTGAGCTGGGCGAGGCGAGCGTCGTCATCGCCGCTGCCGCGCCGCACCGCGCGGCCGCGTTCGACGCTGCTCGCTACGCGATCGAGGAGCTCAAGGCCCGAGCGCCGATCTGGAAGGCCGAGCGCTTTGCAGGTGGATCGGTTTGGATCGGGTCACCGGCTCGAGATCGGCCGAAGGAGGACAGCTAGATGGTTCGCGTGTACATCTCGGTCGACATGGAGGGCGTCGCCGGCATCAGCCATGCCAAACCGACAAACCGGGGCGACGACCTCTATTCAATGGCCGTCGAGCTGATGGTCGGCGAGGCAAACGCGGCCGTTGAGGGAGCGTTCGACGGCGGCGCGACCGAGGTGACTGTCAACGACAGCCACGGCGCGATGTACAACCTGACGCCGGAGCGGATGGATCCGCGCGCCAGGCTGGTGCAGGGCAAGAAGCCATGGAGCATGGTGGAGGCCGCCCGCGAGTCGAGCTTCGATGTCGCGTTGTTCGTCGGTTACCACGCCCGCGCCGGTCATCCGCGAGGCACCATCGCCCACACCTACACGGGCAGGGTCACCCTAGCCGAGCTGGGCGGCCGGCCGGTGACCGAGGCGGGCATGAATGCCGTGTACCTCGGCGCGCTGGGCATCCCGGTCGGCATGGTCACCGGCGATGACGCGCTGGCCGAGGAGCTGGCCGACTGGCTGCCGTGGGCGGAGCGAGTCGTCGTCAAGCGTGGCGTCAGCTGGCAGGCGGCCGACTCCATCCATCCTTCGCGCGCCCGAGACTTGATCCGCACCGCGGCGCAGCGCACTGTCGAGAGCGTGGTCGGTGGTGCGTCGGACATGAAGCCGCTCCTGCTCCCGCTACCGATCGATCTGCGCATCGATTTCGCCCACGCCGGCCAGGCCGACGTAGCCGCCACGATCCCCGGCTTCGAGCGGACCGGCGACCGCGGGATCGCATTCACGGCCGACGACCCGATCACCGCCTTTCGCGCATTTCTGAGCGCCGTGCGTCTCGCGTCTACAGCCGACGACTAGCCCGGTGCTGCTAGATTTGCTGGCGTGACTGAGCCGATCAACGTCACGCCGGGCGGGCCGCCGCCACGCGAAGACGAGTTCAGCCAGACGTTCTACTCGGAGCGCAGCAAGGAGCCCGAGTGGGCTGGTTGGACGTGGACCAGCCGCGGCCGCGGCTTCCCTTGGCTCGGTGTCCTGCTCGTACTGGTCGGCGTCGCACTGCTCTTCCAGTACCTGGTACCCGCGATCAGCATCACCACGCTGTTGCTGCTGGCGATCGCGGTCGCACTACTGGCCGGTTGGTTCTTCGCCAAGTCTTGGCTGTCGATGGTCTTCGGGATGCTCACCCTCGCCATTGGCCTGTCGGAGCTGATAGAGGATCTGGCCCTGCTCGGTCCGGCGGGCGAGGACGTGAATGGCCTTTGGTCGGCCATGCTGGCGATCGCGTTCCTGGTCATCTGGGCAATCGGCCAAACCACCCAGCGTCGCTCCGTCTGGCCATTGTGGGGTGCTGCGATCTTCGGTCTGATCGGCTTCGTCCAGCTCTCGAGTCGGGTCATCAACATGCCCGAGCTCGGCGCACTCTGGCCGCTGCTGATCATCGGCGTTGGTGTGGTTCTGCTGCTCGGAGCGAGAAGCCGCGCAACGTAGACACGACCTCGGTGCCGTGGCTACCTCGTGTAGACGCCCCCTGGGTCGAGCTCCTCGCGGATCAGTCGCAGCTCGTCTGTGGTTGGAGCCGGGGTTTCCGTCAGTGACTCGGCGACGCGCGGCTGCCAGCCCATCGAGCCGCGCACCTGGTCGAGCGTCACGCCCGGGTGGAGTGAATCGAGCCGCAGCTCGCCGTCGGCCATGTGGTAGATGCCGAGGTCGGTGACCACGACGCTGACGCGCGTCCCAACCGACGTCCGGAAGTCCAGCCGCTCGACGAACGAGCGCGGCGACTGGCGCATGATCACGAAGATCGACTTCGCGTTCTGGGCAATCTCGCACGCGCCCCCCGAGCCGGGCAGCCGCGTCTTGGGCGTCGCGTAGTCGCCGATCACCGTCGAATTCAGGTTCGCGTGGCGGTCGATCTGGGCCGCGCCGAGGAAGCCGACGTCGATCAGACCGCCCTGCAGGTAGTAGCCGAACAGCTCGAACATGCTCGTTACCGCGGTCGCGCCGGTGACGATCGTCGGATCGCCGATGGACAGCGGCAGGCGTGCCGGCTGTGCGCCGAACACGCCGGCTTCGTAGACTAGCTCGAGGTCGGGCGAGACGGTGCGGCGCGCGAGATTGACCGCGATGTTGGGCAGGCCGACTCCGACGAAGCAGACCCGCTGTCCCGCCAGCTCGCGCGCCGCCGCAACGATCATCATCTCCGACGCCGAATACCCGGCCGCGACCGTGCTCACCGGTATTCCCCGTAGTCGACCGATCCTGATGGGGCCGGCGTCGGCCGCAACGCCAGCATCCGGTCCCGGCCAAGCTTCTCCAGGTACTCGTGTCGGCCGGCGACGCCGTAAACGTATTCGTCCAGCCAACGCTGGAGCGACTCCTCCTCGCGCGAGACGCGCTCCCAGTCGAGATAGAAGGCGTTATCGCGGTCGTAGTAGCCCTGGGCGTACGAGGGATGCGCGCCGAACGGCTCGACGACGACGGCGTCAACGATCAGCCCGGGCAGGATGGTCCGATTCGGATCGGCGCGGATGACCGACTCGTCGACCAGTTCCTCGACCACCACGATGACCCGCTCAGCGGCGAAGGCGGCCTCCTTCTGGCAGCCCAGCAGGCCCCACACCTGTGTGTCGCCGGCAGCGTCGGCGCGCTGGGCGTGGATGATCGACACATCGGGCTTGAGCGGCGGGACCGCGTAGATCGGTCCGTCGCCGTAGGGTGACTCGACCGGCCGGATGAGCGGGTTGGCGACCGGAAGGTCGGTGTCGGTATACGAGCGGAGCGGAAAGAACGGCAGGTTCATCGCCCCGGCGGTGTATCGGGCGACCATGCCGAAGTGGCTGTATTCCTCCAGCTCGAGCCGCGGCTCCGGCCCCTCGGTCCACCGACGGACCGCGTGGAGCGAGCCGACGCCCGGGTTGCCCAGCCACGAGAACACAAGCTTTCGCGCTACGCCGGCGGCAATCATCTGGTCGTAGATGAGATCTGGCGTCAGGCGGCACAGGGTCAGGTCGCGCTTGCGCTGGCGGATGATCTCGTGGCCCGCGGCGAACGAGATCAGGTGCGTGAAGCCCTCGATGGCGACCGTGTCACCATCGCGCACCAGCGCGGCGATCGCGTCGCTCATCGACGCGACCTTGGATGAGCCGGTCATGGAGTTGGGTGGCGCGCGGTCTCAGCCGTCGACTTCACCCTCTTCGGTTGCTCCCCATCGGCCGGCCAGCTCGAAGGCCCGCTTCGGGTCGTCAGCGACCGCGTCGATCGCCTCGCCGAAGATGCGCACGGCGGTCGCGACCTCGTCGCTGTCGATGATCAACGGCGGTGACATGCGCACGACGTCGTCGCCGGCCTCGAGCACAAGCAAGCCGCGCTGGAAGCACGCCCACTGCACGGCCTCGGCTGTCTCGCCCGAGTCGAACTGGACGGCCAGCATCAGCCCCTTGCCGCGCACGTCGCGGACGAGGTTCGGGTGCTCGGCGAGCAATGGCCGCAGGGCGGCGATGGCCTGGTCACCGCGCTGTGCGGCGTTGTCCATCAGCCCTTCCTCCAGCAGCGCGATCGTCTCGAGCGCCACGGCGCAGCTGACCGCGTTACCGCCGAACGTCGAGCCGTGGTGGCCCTTCGACCAGGTCATCAGCTCGGCGCGGCAGACCATCGCGCCGAGCGGCATGCCCGACGCGATGCCCTTGGCGATGGCGATGATGTCGGGCTGCACGCCCCAGTGCTCGACGGCCCACATCTTGCCCGTCCGGCCGGCGCCCGATTGGACCTCGTCGGCGACCAGCAGGATGCCGTTGTCGTCGCAGATCCGGCGCAGACGGGGCAGGAAGTCGGGCTCGGGGATGATGTAGCCGCCCTCGCCCTGGATCGGCTCGACCACGATGGCGGCGATCTCGTCGGCCGGGATGAGGCGCTTGAAGACGCGCTGCTCGAGCTCGTCGAGACCGGCCATGCTGAACGGCACGTGCAGCACTCCCGGCAGCAGCGGCCCGAAGCCGGCGTGGTACTTCGCCTTCGACGCGGTCAGTGAGACAGAGCCGTAGCTGCGGCCGTGGAAACCGCCCACGAAGGCGACGATGTACTGGCGCCGGGTGTGGAAGCGGGCGAGCTTGATCGCCGCCTCGATTGCCTCAGTGCCCGAGTTGCCGATGAAGGCGCGTGTCGGGCCGTCCATCGGCGCGATCTCGTCGAGCTTGGCCGCCAGCTGCGCGTACACCGGCAGGTAGAAGTCAGACGCGCTGAAGTGGATCAGGTCGCGTGCCTGGCGTTCGAGCGCGGCGGTGATCCGCGGGTGGCCGTAGCCCGTCGCGGAGACGGCGATGCCGGCGGTGAAGTCGAGGAAGACGTTGCCGTCGATGTCCTCGACCGCCGCGCCGCTACCGCGGACGGGCACGATCGGATAAGCGCGCGGCAGGCTGGGCGAGGTGAACTCATGATCGAAGGCGACGTGCTGACGCGCCCTTGGGCCGGGCAGCGGCATGCGCACATCGGGCACGGTCCGCACTTCAGGTCGCTCAGCCAGCTCGGTCACGTCTATTCCCTCATCCGTTGCATAGAAACGATGCAGTCTGCATGAAACGAGCCAAAGTGTACGTCAGTACTCGGGTAGCTGGCTCAAAATGCGCGGGATCTCGTCGCCTATGGCCGGTGTCGGGAAACCGTTGCGGATGCGGATAGGGATCCAGTCAAACGACTCCACGCCATCGGCAGAGAGAGTCACGTCGAGGATCGCCGTGTCGTTCTTGCGACCCGTGAAATAGTCGAAGACGAAGTTGCCGATGCTGTAGGCGATCAGCGTCGTCTGCGTCTGCTTGTAGCCGTGCAGCACGTGCGGGTGATGGCCGATCAGTAGCGTCGCGCCGGCGCCCATCGCGGCCGCCGCGAACTCGCGCTGCTTCCTGTTCGGCCCGCGCGAATACTCGGTCCCGCCGTGGACCATGACGATCACGACGTCGACCTCATCGCGAATGGCAGTCACCTCGGCGGCAACGACCTCTGGCGTGCCGATGGCCAGGCCGGTTTTGTCGGCCTCGGCGGCCCATTGGCGGGTGTTGAATGCCGGCCGGCCCGAGAAGGGCATCACGTAGCCCAGGAACGCGATCGTCAGGCCATTCTGCTCGACGATCAGCGGCGAGTGCGCCTCGGCCTTGTTGGAGCCGCCACCGGCGTACTCGATCGAGCGCGCCTCGAGCAGGTCCATTGTGTCCTCGAAGGCTGGTATGCCGTAGTCGAGGGCGTGGTTGTTGGCCAGGCTGACAACGTCGATGCCGGCCGCGACGAGCGAGTCGGCCGCCGCGATCGGAGCGCGGAAGGTAAATGTCTTGGGCCACGCCGTGCCGCGGTTCGAGATCGTGCATTCGAGGTTGGCGACGACGAGATCGGCCCGGTCGAAGTACTGGACCACCTTCTTCCATGGCGTGAGCGGACCCTTGCGCACGATGCGCCGGCCGATGGACTGGGCGAGCATCACGTCGCCCACCGCCATCAAGCGGACGGTCGGCGGCGAATCCGTCGGCGTTGGATCGGCCGGCAGGGCAGGGCCGCCAGTCGGGGCCGGCATGCCCGGTGGCATCAGCGGGGACGCTGCAGGCGTGGCCGTCGGCGTCTTTACCGCTGGGATCGAACTCGGGCTTGACGTGACTGTCGGTTGCCCGTCCGGGGGCGACGCAGTAGCGGACGTCGGCGGCGCCGTCGTGGACGTCGCCGTAAGTGGCGCGGGCTCGGCCGTTGCCGTGCACGCGACCAGCAAGGTCAGGGCCAGCGCCACGATCAGGCGCACGCCGTTCCCCAGGCCGTTCAAGTGTCCCTCCGCTGTGTCAGCGACGAGCGGAGGTTACTGCACGCCACGCGGCGTGCAACTCGTCAGTCGACGATCGTCTGCGATTGCTCGCGCATGAACTGCTGGACGTAGTACAGGCCGCCGCCGGACTTGCCCGTCGCGGTCGAGCCCTTCCATCCGCCGAACGGCTGGACACCCGGCCACGCGCCGGTGGTCGAGCCAGCGCGGCGGTTGGCGTAGACGACGCCGGCCTCGATGCGCTTCAGGAACTTGTCGATCTCGGCCTGGTCACCGGTGTAGATGCCGGCGGTCAGGCCCAGGTTGCTGTCATTGGCCAGATCGAGCGCCTCGTCGACCGAGTCAACCGGCGCCACCGCGACGAAGGGCAGGAACAGCTCATCCCGGAACAGTCGATGTTCCGTGGGCAGGTCGGCCACGACGGTCGGGGCAACGAAATAGCCCTTGTCGAGGCCGCCGTCCAGCAGCCGCTCGCCGCCGGCAACGATGCGACCGTCGAGGCGGGCCTCCGCCACTGCGTCCTCGTAGCGCGCCAATGCACGCTGGTTGATGACGGGGCCCATCCAGTTCTCGCGATCGACCGGATCGCCGACCGAGATCGCCTTGGCCTTGTCGGCGAGCAGCTCCGTGAACTCGTCGTAGACCGGGCGCTCGACGTACACCCGACTGTTCGCCGAGCACTTCTGGCCGCTGAGGCCGAACGCGCTGCGCATCACGCCCTCGGCTGCCTTGTCGAGATCGGCGGACCTGGTCACGATCGCCGGGTTCTTGCCGCCCATCTCGACGATGACCGGCTTTGGGAACTGCTTGGCGAAGTGGCGATAGAGATCGAAGCCAACCTCGAACGAGCCGGTGAACAGGATGCCGTCGACGCCTTCGTTCTCCTGCAGCTCGGCGCCGACTGTCTCACCCGGCCCGGCGACCATGTTGAAGACGCCATCGGGCACGCCGCCCTCGCGCATCGCCTGGACAAGACAGACGCCCGACAGGGGAGCGTCGGACGAGGGCTTGTATACGACGGTGTTGCCGGCCACGAGGGCACCGCCCGACGGTCCGCCGCTCAGCGCGAACGGGAAGTTGAACGGGCTGATGATTGCCCACACCCCGTACGGCTTGAGGATCGACCGGGTGTGGACGCTCGGATCGCCGAGGTTGCCCATCGGATGGTCGAAGCCTTGGTTCTGCTCGACCATGTCGCACGACCAGCGGATCAGGTCGGCCGTCTCCTCGACGTCGCCGAGTGCCTCGAGCCGGTTCTTGCCAACTTCGATGGCGAGCAGCGCGGCGAAGACCATCTGGCGTTCGCTGATGATGTCCGCCACGCGACGAAGGATTGCCACGCGGTCCTGCCACGGCCGGTCGGACCAGGCGGGAAAGGCGGCGCGCGCCGCGGCGATCGCGTCCTGGACGTCCATCCGCGTGCCCTTGGCGAAGGTGCCGATGAGCGATCCGTCGATCGGCGAGTGCTTTTCGAACGTGCCCTCGCCGTCGCGCTCAGAACCGCCGACGAAATTGTGGTGGCTTTTGCCGAGCATCTGGCGCGCCTGTTTGAGACCCTCCTCGAACTCGGCGTGCAGGTCGTCGTTGTCGTTGCGCAGCGTCGCGTAGGTGATCTTCAGCCGCGGCCGCTCCATCGTCTCAGTCATTGGGCAGGCGTCTCCTCGGTGGCTCGAACCGAGAGTCTAGTCCTGCGCAGGTGTCAGCTGGCCTGGACGTCGCGGAAGCAATCGGAGCAGTAGACCGGTCGGTCCATGCGCGGCTTGAACGGCACCTGGGCGGCGTTTCCGCACTTGGAGCAGATGACCGCGAAGTATTCGCGCGCCGGTCGGTAGTCGCCGCGCTCGTAGCCGCGCGGGCCGCCGATCTCGCGGACGTCGAAACCGCTCGTGTCGCGCATCGCTCGGCGCGAGGCGCGACAGCTCGGGCAGCGTTTCGGATCGGATGCGAACCCCTTCTGCGCGTAGAACTCCTGGTCGGCGGCGGAGTGGATGAACTCCACGCCGCAATCGGCGCACGTCACGGTTCGATCTGTGTAGGACACCAGCCTGGACCTCCTGGTCAGAAATAGAAGACGTACCTGCCGATGCTGGTCACAGGTGGTCGGCCAGAGCGGGTGGGACGTGGCGTCGGGACTAACAACGCCGGGCGCCGCGCGAACCAGGTGCTCTGCCGAGGTCCCTGAACTGGGGCGCACCGGTAATGGCCAAAAGCCTAGCACCGTGCGCAAAAGGGCGACGAGATTCGGCCGCCGACCGCGACCCGCGTAGGCCTTCCGTCCTATGGTCAACACCTGACCGCCGGATGGCATTATTGGGGTGGCGCGCCGCGTCAACAGTTTCCGGGAGATGGATCCGACTCATGCCTCGTCTTTTGCAGATGGCCGATGTGCACCTTGGGGCACGCCACGACGACATGGGCTCGGCTGCCGCCGCGCAACGAGAGCGCCAGTTCACGGCGTTCCAGAAGGCGATCGATCTGGCCATTGCCGAAAAGGTCGACGCGGTGCTGATCTGTGGCGACCTGTTCGACTCGAACAGTCAGCCGCGCCGCTCCGTGGAGCGCGCCGCGACTGAGCTTGGCAAGGCCGTTGCGCGTCAGATCCCGGTGGTCATCATCCCGGGTACGCACGATTGCTACGAGGCAGGGTCGATCTATCGCATCTTCGACCTGGCCCAGATGGCCGGCGCGCCGGCAGGCAGCGATCTGCTGACAGTGCTGACCGACAGCCGGCCGCGGGTCGATTTCGACCACCTCGGGATGTCGGTCGTGGCCAAGGTGTTTCCAACCAAGCGCGCGCCGCAGAGCCCGCTGTTGGGCATGGCCGACGGCGCTACTGGCAAGTGGAAGGTGGGCATGGTCCACGGCTCATTCGCGGCGCCCGGGCGGTTCGACCAGGACGAGGTTTCGTTCACCGACGCCGAGGTCGGCGCCAGCGGTCTTGACTACCTCGCTCTCGGGCACTGGCACTCGTTCCGCGAGGGCCGTACGAACGGTGTGGCGTGGGCGTACGCCGGCGCTCCCGATCTCGTTGCGCTCGACCAGGACGGCGCCGGCCAGGTCGTGCTGGTCAATCTCGAAGAGCGCAACGGCCAGCGCCAGGTGACGATCGAGCCGCGTCAGGTCGGCCGCAGCCACTTCCGGAAAGTTGAGGTCGACGCCTCGACCCTGACTTCACAGGCCGAGCTGGAAAAGTCGCTGCGCGAGCAGGCTGATCCAGACCGAGTGATCGACGTGCGCGTGATCGGCGTCCGGCCGGCCGCGCTCGACCTCAACGTCGATGAGCTCGAACGCCAGCTGTCCAGCTCGTTCCTGCGCATCCGGCTGCGCGACGTGTCTGTCGCGCCACTGCCCGAGGACTTCGACGCGCCAGCCGACACGATCGTAGGCGCGATGGCGCGCGACCTGCACGGCCGCATTGCCGAACTTGAGGCCCGCGGCGAGAACGAGCGGGCCGCGGAGCTGCGCGAGGCGCTGCGCCTCGGCCTGTTGCTGCTCGACGACGCTCAGCGTGTGACGCTCGCCTGACATGAACATCACTCGACTGCGCCTCGACAACTTCAAGCGCCATCGCGAGTTGGATCTCGAGCTCGCGCCCGGCCTGAACGTCGTTCGCGGCCCGAACGAATTGGGCAAGTCAACCACCCAGCGAGCGCTCGAGATGGTCCTCTTCCGGCGCCCTAACTTCGCCTCGCAGGAACTCGACGAGCTGCGCCCGTGGGGCGCGGACGAATCCGAGGCCTCGGTCCACATCGACTTCGAGGAGGAGGGCACGAACGGTTCGCTGCGCAAGGAGTTCGCCGGCTCGAAGGGCACCGTCGAGCTGACCATCGGTGACGAGAAGCTGACCGATCCGGCGGCCGTCGAACAGCGCATCGCGCAGCTGACCGGCCTGCCATCAGAGAAGTTCTTCCGCGCCACGGCGAGCATCCACCAGCAGGAGCTGGCTGGCCTGAGCCAGGACGAGAACACGCTCCGTGACCGGCTGCAGCAGTCGATGAGCGGCGCCGATCGGGGCACGCACGCTGCGCGGCGCAAGCTCGAAGAGGCCATCCGACGCTACCGGACGGAGGGCCAGAAGAACCCCGGCTACCTCAAGGTTCATCGGACCGACGTCGAGCGGTTGCGCGCGCAGGTCGCGGCCGGCGAGCAGGCACTGGCTCAGCTCGAGGCGGACCGAACCCAGCTCGCCGATGCTCGGGCATCACGCGCCAAGCTCGAGACCCAGCTGGTGGAACAGCAGGGCGGCGCTGTCAAAGCGGAGCGAGCATCGGCGCTGGCGATCAAGGAGGCCGATGCCAATCGGCGCTACCTGCACTACAAGCGCGCGGTCGAGCTGCGCGATGAGATCAGCCGGCTCGAGGCCGGCCACCCGTCACCGGTCGCCCTGCCCGAGCTGCGCAAGACTGTCGAGCACCTGCGCGACCTCGAGTTCAAGCTGTCCGAGCTGCGCGCCGAGCTGGCCGCCGAGCCCGACCTGTCGGGCTACGACGTCGACATTCCGACGCCGAAATGGCAGCCGTGGCTACTGCTCGGCCTGGTTCTGCTGATCGGCGGCCTCGGCATCGCCGCGGTGGGCGTGATCGGCGGCCTCGGCCTGATGGGGATCGTGCTCGGCGCGGCAATGGCAGTTGGTGGCGGACTCGCGCTGTACGAGATGGCCCGCCAGCGACGTCGGCTGAGTGACATCAAGCTGCAGAACGAGTTGCGTGAATTCGAGATCGCGCGCCGGCTGGCGGGCCGAACCGATCTCGCCGAGCGCGTCCGCCAGGGCGAGCAGGAACGTGCCGAGGCAGTGGCGCCGCTCGGTCGATCGGACCTGGCCGGTGCCGAGGCGCTCGTCGCCGCGGAGACAGAGCACACGTCGCTGATCGCGACCCGGCAGGGTGAGTACCGCGGCATGATGGGCGACGAGCCGCCCTCCGAGGATGTCGCCGCGTTGCGCGATGCCGCAGCCGCCGAGGCTGACGAGTGCCGCCACACATTGGCCGGCATGGGCGAGCTCGGCCGCGAGCCACAGCGACACCTGCTCGCCTACCAGCGGGCCGTGCAGCGGCTCGGACCCGAACGGGACGCGGCAATGCAGAGCGAGGCCCAGGCGGGCGCCCGTCTCGAGAGCAACGACATCGATGCCGAGAAGGTCGCCGCCGACAGCGAGGCCCTGACCGCGGCCGAGGAGTCGCTCGCCGCGGCCGAGCGCCGCGTGCGCATCTACGAAGAGGTCCTCGGCGCCCTCAACAAGGCCGAGAGCGGCACGATGAAGAAGGCCGCCCGCTTCCTCGAGCAGCGCATGGCGCGCGATATCGAGCGCATCACCGGCGGTCGCTATCGGCGGCTCAAGGTCGACGAGACGACGCTGACGTTCTCGCTCTACTCGCCCGAGCTCGACGAATGGGTTGACGCGCGGCGCCTGTCACAGGGCACGCTCGACCAGCTCTACCTGTGCGCGCGGCTCGGCATCGTCCGCCAGGTTGTCGAGGACGCCAACCCGCCGATCGTGCTCGACGATCCCTTCGTTACCTTCGACGATGAGCGGGCCACGCGCGCGATCCAGCTGCTCAAGGAAATCGCCACCGAGTTCCAGGTGATCCTGCTGACCTGCTCTGACCGGTTCGACAAGCTGGCCGACAAGGTCGTCGTCCTGCCCGGCCCGGATGAGCGCGATGAGCCCGAACCGATTCCTTCGACGGCCACGGCCGAGCCGATGTCGATGTGGTCAAGCTCGACACTGCCGGCGGCGCCGGCCGCCGCGGCTGCGGCGCGACCCGCCAACGGCCATGGCCGGGGCAAGTCTGCGACGGCCGAGCCGGCAGCGGCCGCGGCCAAGAACTCAGGGCCGGCATCGCCGCCTGAGCCACCTCTCTGGCCGGAGGAGCACTGATCGGGGTAGGCCCGATATTTGGGTTGCTGTCGGCAATCAGCTGGGGCGCCGGCGACTTTGCCGGCGGCCTGCTCAGCCGGCGCTCGAGCGTCTTCCTCGCAATCTTGGTCAGCCAGGGCATCGGCCTGTTGGGCGCCGCGGTTCTCGTGCTCATCAGCGGCGAAGGGCTGCCTTCGTCCGGATCGATCCCCTGGGCGCTGGCCGCGGGTGTCTCCGGGGTGATCGGCCTCGGCGCGTTCTACTACGCCCTGTCGCGCGGCACGATGGGTGTGATTGCCCCGCTTGCGGCCCTGATCGGCGCCGGCGTGCCGGTGGTGGTTTCGGTGGCCGGTGGCGAGTCCGTGCCGCCGGCGCGCCTGCTCGGCATCTCCCTGGCACTCGTTGCCGTCGTGCTCACCTCGCTCCCCGGCGGTGAGTCGACCGACAGTGAGCGACGGCGCGTCCGAGTTGAGCTGCACGAGCTGCCGCTGATCGTCGTGTCCGGGCTCGGCTTCGCCGGCTTCTTCCTGCTCATCGATCAGGCCACGACCGCGGGTGAGACCTGGTGGCCTCTCTTCGTGGTTCGCGTCGCGGGGGTGTCGGTCGTACTGGGCGCGCTGCTCGTTCTTGGCCTCCGTGCGTCCCGGACGCGCGGCCTCGGCCGAGCCACTGCATCGGTCCTCGGCCTCGGCCGTCTGCGCGCGTCGCACCTGACGGCCGGGCGCTTGATCGGCCTGCTGCTCCTTACCGGCTTGGCCGACATGGGTGGCAACGCCTTCTTCCTGCTCGCGAAAGAGACTGACGCGCTGTCGGTCGCCGTCGTGCTGTCGTCGCTCTATCCGGTTGTTACCACCATCCTGGCGGCGATCTTCCTGCACGAGCGGTTGCGCCCGACACAGATTGCCGGCGTGGCGCTGGCGACCGTCAGCGTCCCGCTGATGCGCTAGCCGTACACCTAGACGTTCTGGCCGCTCGTTCCGCCGACGCGTCGCAGCTCCCAGCCGCCGCCGTCCGCGGAACGAACCTCGTAACGCGGCTGGTCAAATGTTGTCGGGCCATGGGTGCGCCGGCCGGTGGCGAGATCGAAGCGCGAGAAATGCCACGGGCACTCGATGCAGCCATCGACCAGCCGGCCCTCGGCAAGTGGGCCGCCGGCGTGAGCACAGGTCGCGTGAAGGGCGAACACCTCGTCTCCCTGGCGCACGACCACCACGCTCTGCGTGCCCGCCTTGGCCGCCGTTGGCTGACCCTCGGGAATCTCGGTCAGGTCGAGCTTCTGCCACTTGGGCTCGCCGTAGAAACGCCACGCGTGGCGGTTGACCATGTTGCCCAGCGCATAGACCGCCTCGCCGCCGACCCACGCTCCGCCGAGCATGACCACATAGGCGACCAGACCAATGCCGATGGCGACAGTGCGATCACCCGCCGGGTCTGGGACGCGCATCGCGAATGCAATGACGAATAAGACGAGTGCGATGACCATCACGGTCGCGTGCACGGTGGCCACCGTTCGGGCGTCGTCGTCCGTATCGGAATAGTCGGCCGAGCCTGAGATGGCTGCCCCGAGCATGGCCACGATGCCGACAGCCAAGCCGATGTCGGCCGCCTGACGAACGTTGGCGACCTGGAACAGGTCGAGCAGGTCGAACAACACGACAAGGGAGATCACGCCGATCGGGATGTCGGTCAGCGCCGCGTGGACCGAGTGACCCAGCCACTTGCCGGTCACCAGGTCCTTGATCGGTCGAATCGGGCGCCAGATGGCGCGCAACACGCGGACATTGAAATCGCCCAGGGGCTTGGCCCAGCCAGCCTGCGCCGCCAACAGCCGGGATAGCAATCGACCGATCATCCGATCACCTCCTGCGCTGAGCGTAGCCCTGCGGCCGGCGCTCCTGCCACGAATTTGAGGCATTCACGGCGCTGCGCGCGTTTCAGTTCTGCGACGATCCGCCGGTGACTGACAAGGCGCCGGGCGTTGGCTTCGGTGAAGCGCTACGGGCGTGGGCGTACGTGGGGCTGAACAGCTTCGGCGGGCCGGCCGGCCAGATCGCGGTGATGCATCGCGAGATCGTCGATCGGCGCAAGTGGCTCGACGAGAGCCGCTTCCTTCACGCGCTCAACTACGCGATGCTGCTGCCCGGCCCGGAAGCGCAGGAGCTGGCCACCTACATCGGCTGGCTGATGCACGGCACGCGCGGCGGCCTCGCTGCCGGGCTGCTGTTCATCCTGCCCGGCGCGCTCGTGTTGCTGGCGCTGTCGATCGTCTACGCGCTGTACCAGCAGACGGCATTCGTGCAGGCCATCTTCTACGGCGTCAAACCAGCCGTGGTTGCGCTCATCGCCGTCGCCGTTGTGCGACTCAGCCGCCGCGCAATCCACAACCGTCTACAGGTGGCGGTCGCGATCGGCGCCTTTGTGGCGATCTTCTTCTTCGACGTTCCGTTCCCGCTGATCATCGTCGCGGCCGCACTCGTTGGCTTTGCCGGCCATCGGCTCAGTCGCGCCCTTCCGGCGCAGGCCGTGCCGGTCAACGACGCGCGACCGTCGGCGCCGCGCGCCAGACGAAGCATCGCGGTCCTGCTGGTTGGGCTGGTCATCTGGTTGCTGCCGGTCGTGCTGACCGTGGCCATCACCGGTCCGCAGAGCGTCTTCTCGCATCTCGCCCTGTTCTTCGCCTTCGCGGCGGTGATCACCTTTGGCGGCGCCTACGCTCTGCTCGCCTACATCGCTCAGCAGGCGGTCGACGTCTACGGCTGGCTGTCGCCCGACCAGATGCTCGACGGGCTGGGCATGGCCGAGACGACACCAGGCCCGCTGATCATGGTCGTCCAGTTCGTCGGCTTCATGGCCGCGTTCGGCCAGCCGTCGGGCCTCGACCCGATCGTCGCGGGTCTGCTGGCCAGCATTCTCGTCACCTGGGTCACGTTCGCGCCGTCGTTCGTCTGGATCTTCACCGGCGCGCCGTACGTCGAGTCGCTCCGCAACCGGCCGACGCTCAGCGCGGCCCTGTCAGGCGTGACTGCCGCGGTTGTTGGCGTCATCGCCAACCTGGGCGTGTGGTTCGCGATGCAGACGCTGTTCGCGACTTCGGGCGAGCTGCGAATCGGCCCGCTCCGGCTGCACACCGTTGAGCTGGCGTCGCTCGATCTCGTCGCGCTTGGCCTGACGGCCTTCGCACTGGTCGCGCTTCTCCGGCTGAAGTGGTCGCTGTTCCTGACTCTGGGCGTGTCCGCCGCGCTCGGCGCGGCGTGGTTCCTGATCGCCGGCTACCTCGCCGCGGGGTGATCGGGCGGGACGCTCGCGCGATCGAGCAGCCAGACCGAATTAGGTAGCAGCGCCGCCTGCGCCGGCCAGCGCTGCGGATCGCGCTCGAATCCCGAGGATGTTGGCCAGCACCTCGCGCTTGCCTTCGCCAGAGGCCATCACGAAGACCACGCCAGCCAATGGCAGCAGCCGCGCGCTGAGCGTGACCCGCGGCAGGTGAGGCTCCACGTGCGTCGGCGCCGGGACGCCGATCGCCGCCGGCGCGTCCGGCGCCAGTGCCGCGCTGCCCGGGAAGATCGACATGATGTGACCGTCGGGCCCGATGCCGGTCAGAATGACGTCGAAGCGTGGCACGCCGTGGCGGGCGGTGGGGACCCAGCGTGCCAGGTCACGGCAGTAGCGCTGCGCGGCCAGCTCGACCGGTTCGCTGTCGCCGAGCGTCTCTTCCACCTCGACCGGATGGACGTTCTCCGGATTGATCAGCAGGCCTGGAACGTCGCCCGCCGTCGACGTCGTCGTAATCGCCGCCACTGCCCGTCTGCGCCGCGCGGGTGGGCATCGCCAACAGCAGCCGATAAGCCATTCCCGCGTTCGATTCGGGATGGTCGATGGGCACGAATCGCTCGTCGCCCCACCACAGGTGGACGTGGTCCCAGTCGAGCGCGGCACGCGACTCGGGCGTAGTGAGCTCGTGGTAGAGCGGCACGGCCGACGATCCGCCGGTCAGCGCTATGTGGGCGACGCCGCGCGCCTCGATCGCTTCACGGAGCTTCTCCAACACCCGTCGGGCGGCCTCGCGCGCCACTGCGTCGGCATCATCGAGGACGATCATTTGCGCGTCCTCGCGCGTCGGGTCAGCCACTGCTTACGAGCCTCACGGCGCGGATGAGCGACTGCTCGAAGATGCGGTCGTTGCCCGATTGCTCGAGCGCCTCGGCAATGAATGGCGTCTCCTCGAACGGCTCGAGGCGGCCGGCGCGCCGCGTCACCTGGGCGCCGTTCCAATCGGCCGTGGCCAGCAGGTGGTCGGCCTGACGCGTGATCCGGGCGCGGACCGTTGACCTGGCACGCGTCGCCTCGACGTCGACGCGGACGAGGGACCCAGCCGCGCGCTGCGACCCGTCGAGCGTGGCGCGCACCGGTCGCAGCTCGACCGGGATGATCGCGCCGACCGCGGCGGAACGAGCCGCGCAGAACGTCGTCCTGCTTGTCGTGGACGAGCGGCTCGTCGACCTCCCATTGCAGGCGCGAAGCGAGCCAGCCGAGGTAGAACGCCGCCTTCGAGATGCGCAAGGTGTTGGTCGGCCGAGCGACGTCCACGCGCACGCTGCGGATGTGCTCGAGCTCGCGGTGTCAGCAGCGGGTGGTCGAACAGACCGGCCAACAGCTCGCGCCAGAGAGTCAGGCGCAGCCAGCCGACGTCGGTCACCGATACGCCCTCCGAGACGACCGTGGCCAGGCCGGCCATTCGCTTGCCGTCATCCTCCTGGAAGCTGCCCGAATCGACCAGCAGCCGGTCGGCAGTGCCGACGACCTCGTTGAATTGCTTCGACGCCGAACGGCGGATCGTCGGGCCACCAGACGACGACGGGCAGGTCGTGGATGAGCAGCGGGGTGATGACGCGCGACAGGTGCTGCGACAGCTCGCCGCCGGTCTTGATCAGGATCTGCTCGGTGCACACCTCCGAGTCGGACCGCTCGGACACCTTGCACTCGGCGTAGATGTGCGCGTCCATCGTCGACGGCCCGTCGAAATCGCCCGGCGACACGACGATTGCCCGCGAAGGGTGGCGCTGATGGAGGGCGTTGATCGCAGCCAGGGCACGTTCCGACAGCTCGGGCCGTGGCGCCACGACGACCAGTGTCAGCACGCTCGTTCGCATCCGGACACGGACCGATTGCGCGTCGCCAAGCTGCTCGCCGATGCGCGGATCGCCCATCGTTGCCTCGACCTCCTCGGTCGTGGCATCGGGGTGCTCGGTCTCCGCCGCGGCCGTGGTCCACACTCGGCTGAGCTGGCCGACGCACTCGGAGATGCTGTGCGCACGGACGTGCCAGCGCGACGTGCTCTGATCGAGCTCCAGCGTGGTGGTGCTGAACTGCGAGTTGGTCATAGCCTTCGCCAGCGCCGCCCGTCGTGCTCGATCAGGTCGTCGGCATTGCTCGGGCCCCACGTGCCGGCCTCGTAGAAGCACATGTCGGCATCGGCGCCACCCTCGTCGGTCCACTTGCGCCACAGCTCATTGAGCGGGCTGACGATCGCCCACGCCGCCTCAACCTCGTCGGCGCGGGTGAACAGCGACGCGTCGCCGAGCATCGCGTCGAGCAACAACGTCTCGTACGCCTCGGGAGCGTCGCGCGTGAACGACAGGCCATAGGTGAAGTCCATCGCCACGCTGCGCACGTCGAGCCCGAGCTGGGGAACCTTGGCCGCGAAGCGGAGCATGATCCCCTCATCGGGCTGGATGCGCAGCGCGAGCAGGTTCGGCTCTGGCGGCGTGTTGCTCTCGCTGAACAGCATCAGCGGCGGCAGCTTGAACTGGATCGCGATCTCGGTTGCCCGGCGGGCCATCCGCTTGCCCGTGCGCAGGTAGAAGGGAACGTCGGCCCAGCGCCAGTTCTGGACCTCGAGCTTCATGGCGACGAATGTCTCGACGTCCGAATCGGGCTTGACCTCCTCCTCCTCGCGGTAACCGACGACGTGCTTGTCGCCGACCCAGCCGGAGGTGTACTGGCCGCGCACCACCGTCGCCCGGGCGCGGGCTTCGGTCCAGTTGGTCTCGACGGCGCGCAGCACGCGGACCTTCTCGTCGCGCAGCGCGTCGGCCTCGAACGCGATCGGCGGCTCCATCGCAACCAGGGTCAGCAGCTGCAGCAGGTGGTTCTGGACGATGTCGCGGCTCGCGCCGGCCTCCTCGTAGAAGTCGCCGCGGCCCTCGACGCCGAGATCCTCGGCCACGGTGATCTGAACGTGGTCGACGTAGCGCCGATTCCAGAGCGGCTCGAAGATGCCGTTGGCGAAGCGGAAGACGAGCAGGTTGCGCACCGTCTCCTTGCCCAGGTAGTGGTCGATGCGGTACACCTGCGACTCGTCGAAGACGCTGACCAGTGCGTCGTTCAGCTCGCGCGCCGAGTCGAGATCGTGCCCGAACGGCTTCTCAACCACGATCCGCGCCCAGCCCTCGCGCTGGCCCTGCTTGTGGAGCCCGACGCGACCAAGGTTGGCGACGATCTCCTCGTACGCCGACGGCGGCGTGGCCAGGTAAAAGAGCCGGTTGCCGCGCGTGCCGCGGGCTGCGTCGATCTGCTCGAGCCGCTCGGCCAGGTCGCGGTAGGCGGTGCGATCGCCGAACTCGCCGGGCTGGTAGAACAAACCGCTGGCAAAGTCGTCCCACAGGCCCTGCTCAACCTTGACGCGTGAGTTGGCGCTGACTGACTCGCTCATCATGTTGCGGAAGTCGTCGTCGGACAGCGGCCGGCGCGAGAAGCCGAGCACCGACGTCTCGGCGGGCAGGAGCCCCGACCGGCGCAGGTTGTAGACGGCGGGCATGATCTTGCGTGCGGTCAGGTCGCCGGTCGCGCCGAAGACGACGAGTACGCACGGCTCCGGCACGCGCTCCAGCACAAGGCCGGCTCGCAACGGGTTCTCGATGCCCTGTGGCTCGGTCGGCCGGTACACGTGTGCCTGCCCTGCGGTGGGCGTAGCGTTCGTGGTCCCAGCGTTGCTGCGTGCCTTCTTGATCGGCGCCTTGGTCGGCGTTTTGGTCGGGACCTTCGCCGGCGCCTTTGCCGGCGCCTTTGCCGGCGTCTTGGTCGCCATTTCAGTCGGTCTTGACCGCGTGGCCGCCGAACTGCTGGCGCAGCGCAGCAAGGACGCGCGCCGAATAGCTCTCCTGTTGGCGGCTCCGGAAACGGGTGAACAGTGCGGTGGTTATGACCTGCGCCGGGACGTCGAGGTCGATCGCCTCCTGCACTGTCCAGCGGCCCTCACCCGAGTCCTCGACCCACCCGCGGATCTCACCCAGGTCCTCACCGTGCTGTTCGTACGCCCGGCCGAGCAGTTCGAGCAGCCACGAGCGGATGACCGTTCCGTGCATCCACGCGTCGGCGACCGCGGCGAGGTCGAGCGGGTACTCCGATGCGTGCATGATCTCGAAGCCCTCGGCATAGGCCTGCATCAGGCCGTACTCGATGCCGTTGTGGACCATCTTCACGTAGTGCCCTGAGCCGGGCGGTCCGCAGTGGACGTAGCCGCGCTCGGGTGCAAGTGCCTTGAAAATGGACTCCAGCGGCTCGACTGCCTCACGCTCGCCGCCGACCATCGTCCCGTAGCCGTTGACGAGGCCCCACACGCCGCCACTGATGCCGGCGTCGACGAAGTTCAAGCCGCGCTCCTTGAGCAGCGCGTGGCGGCGTTTCGAATCCTTGAAATTGGCGTTGCCGCCATCGACGATCGTGTCACCGGGCGCGAGCAGGTCGGCGAACTCGTTAATCGTTCGCTCAGTGGCGTCGCCGGCCGGAACCATCAGCCAGACGATCCGCGGCGCGGACAGCATGCCGACCACATCGCTCGGCGTGAAGCCTCCCTCGAGTCCCTCGCGGATGATCTCCTCGGTCTTGTCACGCGAACGGTTGTAGGCCACCACCCGATGACCGGCCTGGTGCAGGCGGCGCGCCATGTTGCCGCCCATCCGACCAAGTCCGACGATGGCCAGCTCCACGGCCGCTCCTCCTCTAGTTGCTGAGTGGCTCGACGAGGGCGCTCGCCAGCATTTCGAAGAGCTCGGCGAGGCCGTCGTCGACGTCAGACAGGTCGACTCGGGCAACGGGCAGCTCATGTGCCTCGAGCGAGGCGAAGTCGCCCGCCGCCTGAGCGGCGATGAGCGTACCGAACGTCTCTTTCCAGCCGGGGATTGGCTGATCCTCTGCGCCGCGGCCGGTGAGCTGGATGAAGCAGCCGATCGGCGGACCGCCCTTGTGCAGCTGGCCGGTCGAGTGAAGGTAGCGCGGCCCGTAGCCGACGGTCACCGCGCGCTGAGTGCGGTCGCGCAGCCGCTGGGCAATCGAGCGCAGCTTCGAGTCGCGCTCGGGAGTCGGCGCGACGAACGCCTGGATGCTGAAGTAGCCCCTCCGCCGGGCGCGCGCGAGGTGCCGACGCAGCTCGTTGGGCAGCCCGTCGTGGCCCGCTGTCAGGCGCAGTGGAGCGTCGCCGAAGAGCGTCAGTCCGCCTTCGCTGGCTAATGGCTCGTCGGTCGGAAGCTCGCCGCTCGCTCGGAAGTGGTCCAGGACGCGCTTGGTGTTGTCTTTCGACTCGGTGACGTTCGGCTCGTCGAATGGGTTGATGCCGAGCACGGCGCCGGCTACGGCGGTCGCGAACTCCCAACGGAAGAACTCTCCGCCGAGCGCCCCGGCCCCACCGAGCATCGACAGTCTGAGGACCGGGTGACCTGCCTCGGCCAGCGCGTCCAGCGCTGCGTCGGTCGACTCCTGCCATGCGCGATCGGCTCCGGTGGCGATGCGCACGAAGACGCGGTCCTCGTCGTACGCGCCTGGATCCCCCAGCGCCTCGCCATCGACCGGCACGATGCCGCCACCGCGCTTGCCGGTGCTCTCGGCGACGAGCTGCTCGATCCAGGCGCCGAGCGTCGCGTAGCGCGGCTCGATCACGAGGGTCAGCTTGTCTCGGCCGGCGCGGGCGAGAGTGCCGAGTGCGACGCCCAGCCACAGCCCGGGATTGTCGGCGGAGGCGGCCTGGCAGCGCTCGGCCGTGGCTGCTGCGTCGCTCAGGAGGCCTTCCAAATCGTTGCCCATCAGCGCGGCCGGTGCGAGGCCGACATACGACAGCGCGCTGTAGCGGCCGCCGACGTCGGCCGGGTTCAGGAAGGTCTCGCGGAACAGGTCGCTGTGCGGGATGGCGTCGACGCTGCCGGGATCGGTGATGGCCACGAAGTGGACGCCCGCGAGGCCGCGCGGGAAATGGTCGTGGATGTCGTCCTCGACCTTCCAGAAGTGGGACAGGAACGCCTGCGACTCGGTCGTTGTGCCCGACTTGCTGGCGATCATGTACAGCGTCTGGGCAGGGTCCGACGCACTGGTTGCCCGCTGCACCGCGGTCGGATCCGTCGAATCGAGGATGCGCACCGGGATGCCCGTCTCGCCACGCGGCAGCGAGCTGGCAAGCACGTCCGGCGCGAGCGACGAGCCACCCATGCCGCACACCAGGCCGGCCGTGAAGCCCTCTTCGCGCACGGCGAGCGCAAATGCCTCGAGCGTGACCACGCGATCGGCGAAGCTGGCCGGCAGGTCGAGCCAACCGAGGCGGTCGGAGATCAGATTCTGGACGCGCTCGTCATCCGACCAGATGCTCGGATCGCGCGACCAGATTCGCTCGACCCAGTTGTCGGCCAGCGCGCGCTCGAGCGCTCGATCGATGGCCGCGGCAAGATCGGCGGGGATCTGCTGCGGACGACGGACCGCGGCCGCGTCGGTCACAGGTTTGCGGCCACAGCGGCCGGCTCGGGCCGCTGTCTCTTCATCAGGTCGGTGGCTGCGGCAACGATCGCCGCGGCATCGATGCCGGCATCGGCGATCTCTTCCAGCGGCGTGGCCGAGCCGGGCATCTGCCGAGGCGCGAGCAGGCTGCCTGCCACGCCGATGCCGCCCTCGGCGAGTGCCTCGAACACTGCCTCGCCGATGCCGCCCTCCGGCCAGTGGTCCTCGACCGTCATCACGCGTCCGGTTGTCCGGGCCGCCTCGATCAGGGTCGCCTCGTCAAGCGGCTTGACCGAGTAGAGGTCGATCACCCGCGCCGCCACGCCACTCTCGGCGAGCGTCTCGGCGGCTGCCAGTGCCTCGCCGACGGTGATGCCGGCGGCAACGATGGTCAGCTCGTCGTCCTCCGAGAAACGCAGCACGCGGCTGCCGCCGATCGTGAACTCCTCGTCCGGGCCGTAGATGACCGGCGTCGCCTGGCGCGTGGTGCGCATGTAGTTAATGCCGCGCTGCTCATCCATCAGCGCCAGCAGCTTGGCCGTCTGGTTGGCGTCGCACGGGTAGAGCACGGTGCTGCCGTGAATCGCGCGCATCATGGCGATGTCCTCGAGGCCCATCTGGGAAGGCCCGTCCTCGCCGATCGACACGCCGGCGTGGGAGCCGCACAGGTACAGGTCGGCCCGGCTGACGGCGGCCATGCGAATGAAGTCGTAGGCACGCGACAGGAACGCCGCGAAAGTAGCCGAATGCGGTCGCCAGCCGCGCACCTGCATGCCAACCGCCGCGCCCATCATCTGTTGCTCGGCGATGTACATCTGGAAGAAACGGTCCGGATGGGCGTTGCCGAAGAGCTCGGTGTAGGTGGAGTTGCCAACCTCGCCGTCGAGTACCACGATCTCGGGCCGCGCCGACCCAAGGGCGAGGAGCGCGTCGCCATACGCCTTTCGCGTCGCGACCTTCTCGCCCAGCTCGTAGCGCGGCAGCGTCAGCGGCCCATCCGCTGTGTGGACGCGCGGCTCGACGCTCTCATCCGGGCGCGGCGGCGTGACGCGGATGTCGCGCCGGCCGCCCAGCTCGGCAATTGCCTGCTCGGCGTCGTCGACGGGCTTGCCATGCACGCCGTTCTTGTCGGCCACGGCCGATACGCCCTGGCCCTTCACCGTCCGCGCGATGATCGCCACCGGCTGGCCGCGCATCTCGGTCGCCTCGGCGAACGCGATGTCGATCGCATTTACGTCATGTCCGTCAATCTCGATCGTGTACCAGCCAAAGGCGCGCAGCCGTCTCGCATAAACATCGAGATCCCACTCGTAGCGCGTCGGTCCGGTCTGGCCGAGGCGGTTGACATCGACGACCGCGACCAGGTTGTCGAGCCGGTCGAAGCTGCCCTGGGCGAACGCTTCCCACATCGAGCCCTCGGCCATCTCGCTGTCGCCGCACAGCACCCAGACTCGGCTGTCGAGAACCTCGAGTTGCTTGGCCGCCAGGGCCACGCCGACGCCGATCGGCAGTCCCTGGCCAAGCGAGCCGGTGGCGACATCGACCCACGGCAGGATCGGCGTCGGATGACCCTCGAGCCGGCTGCCTCGGCGGCGGTAGGTGAGGAACTCGTCTTCTTCGATCGCGCCGATCGCGAGCAGGATCGAGTAGTAGAGCGGCGACGCGTGGCCCTTCGAGAAGATCAGGTGATCGTTGTACGGCGAGCGCGGATCGTCGACTCGCAGACGCAGGTACTTGCTGATCAGAACGGCCATCAGGTCCGCCGCCGACAACGAAGACGTCGGGTGCCCCGAGCCAGCCGCGCTGGAAACGCGCACCGAGTCGACCCGCAGCTGCTGGGCGAGCTCGTGCCAAACGTCGCGATCGTCGTGCGCGTCAGTCATGTTCGAACCATCAATCGACACCACCCATCATCGGCTCAGGGAGTCCGAGCCATCGTATCGCGCTGCCGTCTCGTTGCGCGTTAACAGCCTGTGCGTGCCGGGTGTTGCCCGCTCATATCATCCGAGCGTGGTGCGCACTCCTCGGATCGGCTCCGGCCGCCTTGCCTCGGCTCGTCGGCCGCGACTGATAGCCATCGGCGATGTGATGCTCGACGTCGTCGTGCACGCCCAGGCCGGCGTCGAGTCGGGTACCGATGTGCCGGGCACAGTCCGCTTCAGGCTCGGTGGCTCGGCGGCCAACACGGCGCGTGCCTTTGCCGGCCTGGGTGGAGCAGCCGCGTTCGTCGGCACACGCGGGCAGGACGAGCTCGGCCGGCGGTTGGTGGCCGCCCTGCGCGCCTCGGGTGTCACCGTTCATGCCGTTGAGCGCCGCGGGGTCACGCCGCGACTGGCGGCGATCGTCGAGCCGTCGGGGCAGCGCTCGTTCGTGACCGACCGTGCGGTTGCCGACGACCTTCCCGCCACGGCCGTTCAGACAGCCTGGTTCCGGCATGCCGACGTCCTGCATATGCCGGCGTATTCGCTCCTCGGCCGCCCGATCGGGGCCGCTTCACTGGTCGGCGCCCACGCGATGCGCCAGCGAGGGGCCCTGGTATCAGTCGACCTTGCGTCGCGCCGGCCGTTGGTGGATGCGGGCCGAGCGGCCGTGCGTACTCTGCTTCAGGAGGTGGCACCGGACGTCCTGTTTGCCAATGCCGACGAGGCTGCCGCCGTCGTCGGCGCGCGACGGCATGCTCGGCTGCTTGAGTTCGCGCCGCTGGTCGTGATCAAGGAAGGCGCCGCGGGTTGCCGCGTGCTGTGGCGCGGCGACAATCAAGCCGAGGTGCTCGAGATAGATGTGGCGACAAGGTCCATAGCGGCAACCGACACGACGGGCGCGGGTGACGCCTTCGACGCGGGTTTCCTGCATGCGCTCGTCGCCGGCGGTTACACGGCAGGGGGCGCGCGAGCCACGGCATTGCTGCGACGCTCGGCGATCGCCGGGAATAGGTCGGCGTCGCGGCTGCTGACATCGCCCCGCCCGGAGCTCGGCCTGTGACCGCAGCACTTCGAATCTCGCCCGAGGTCTGGGCCGCTCACGCTGAGCGAAGGCCCGTTGTCGCGCTCGAATCGACGCTCATCACGCATGGCTTCGCGCCGCCGCTCAACGTGGACGCCGCGCGGCGCGCCGAGGCCGCGGTGCGTGACTCCGGAGGAGTGCCGGCGACGGTTGCCGTCCACGACGGGGAGCTGCTCGTCGGCCTGACCGACGCTCAGCTCGAGGAGATTGCCGCTGCGACCGCGCCACGCAAGGCATCGCGTGCCACGCTCGCCCTGGCGGTCGCCGAAGGCGGCTGGGCGGGCACGACGGTTTCGGCCACGATGATCGCCGCCCAGATGGCCGGCATCAGGGTCTTCGCAACAGGCGGCATCGGCGGCGTCCATCGCGGCGGAGCCTCAACCATGGATATCTCGGCCGACCTCGACGAGTTGGCACGGACGCCGGTGCTCGTCGTCTGCGCCGGACCCAAATCGATGCTCGACTTGGATCTGACGCTCGAGTACCTGGAGACCCATGGCGTGCCGGTGCTCGGCTGGCAGACCAACGAGCTCGCTGGGTTCTACGCCCGCGAGAGTGGCCGTATCCTGGCCGGCTCGGTGGCCGACGCGTCCGAGGCGGCACGCATCGCGGCTGCCCATTGGGAGCTCAGCCTCGAATTGGGCATCGTCATTTCGGTGCCGCTGCCTGCCGATGCCGCGCTCTCACGGGAAGAGGCAGACGCCGCGGCTGCTCAAGCTGTCGCCGACGCGGAGGCAGCAGGAGTACATGGTCCGGCGGCCACGCCATTCGTCCTGAAGCGCATTGCCGAGATCACCGACGGCCGCTCGGTTCAGGCCAATCTCGCGCTGATCGAGAACAACGCCCGCGTCGCGGCCCAGATCGCCACGGCGCTGGTGAAGGTGTCCGGCTAGCCGTTGACCATTCTCGTCGTGTCGACGACCTCGAAATCGGAGCCCTCGATCTGGTGCAGGTCGTGCAGGTCGTCGTCGTCCCACGAGGCGTGCGGAGCGCCGGTGACGTAGAGAGGCGAGCCGTTGTCGGCCAAGATCATCCCGTAGCGCTGCAGCGCACGCAGAAGGACGCGTGACTGGGGGCCGAAGCCGGAGATGTCGACCGACGCCTTGAGTCGGATGCGCAGGCCCATCGGCGGGAATTGGGCTCCGGTCAAGTCGCTCGCCTCGTGGCGCGCCGGGTATATGTAGGCGCTGCGCGTCTCATCCGTGGTGAAACGCAGCGCGTGGCGAATCTCGCCTGCGGCCACCTCGTCGTAGCGCACCAAACCGGGAAGAATCGGCAGCCCGGCCGCGTCGGCACTCGTCCAGCCGGCCGGCCGCAGGGCGTTCGAATTCATATCCCACTGCGCTCCTGAGCCTGCCTTCCAGCCAGTCGATGTCTTGCGCAGATTGAAGAGCTCGTACAGCCTGCAGGTGTCCCGGTTGACGACGAGCAGGTGACGATCCGACCCGCCTTCGATCTTCGGCTTGCGTGGGATGAAGTACGGGTTGGGGTCGGATTTACCTGGCCAGGTGAAGGTCACGTTCTTTTTCCGCGCCCCGGAGCCCACGACCATGTACGGGATTCCGTAGTTGCCGCCGCTGATCGAGCTGAAGTCGGGGTGCAGGTTCGAGTCGAGGCCAATGCTCGACATCAGTGTCGACGAGTCCGATCGGACCGGCAGCGTGTCGACGCGTCTGTTCCAAACGTTCGTCTCGGGAAATACCGGGCAGTTCGGCGCGCCGGGAATCGTCACCGGCGCAGCCGCGCTCGCCGACGGCGCGCTCACAAGAACGGCCATCAGCGCGACGGCCATGCTGCGGATCAGCAATAGGCGGGGCATGTGCGCAATGGTCGGCCGCCGGCGGCGCAGGTCAATCGGTACGATCGGGCGCCTGTGCTGGCCCCGCCCGCCTGGTGCCCCAGGCACCGACCGTGCTCACCAGCACCCTCGACGTCACGCGGGAACGTTCACCACTCGTCACGCGTTTAAACCTCGTCAACTAAAGTTAGGGGCAGGAGGCGCGCCAGCCTGAACCAGACATTCAATCCGCGAGCCTATCCGGGCTCGCCGCGGCGACCCATGAAATCGGGTGCAGTAGCCGCGGCTCTGAGCTTCATCTTCCCCGGTCTCGGCCAGGCCTATCTGGGGCTGTCTCGCGCCGCCCTGATATTTGCCTTGCCGGTCATCGCCGTGCTGCTCATCGTCGTCCTGCTGGTCGTCACCGGAGGCGGCCTGGTCGGTGTCGGCGCGCGCATCTTCGATCCCGGCTTCAGCTTCCCGGCCGCGCTTAGCGTCATTGCCCTTGGCCTGTGGTGGATCGCGGCGATCGTCCATGCGTGGCGCAACGGCCGCAGCCCCTCGCCGGCATTCATCGTCGTACCGCTCGTCCTAGTCCTGGTCGTCGGCGTCGTCGACGTCTGGGGCGCAACGTCGCTCTATCGCATCGGCAACGCCGGCATCGCCATCTCGGACTCGACCAGCGATCCGACGCTCGATGACGGCCCGCAGCCGACCTTCACCCCGTCACCCACTCCGGCAGGCCAGACGCCCGATCCGGGTGCAACACCGACGCCTCGACCGCCCGATTTCGTCGATCCGTCCGACGAGCCACCCGACGAGCCCAGCCCGTCGATCGAGCCCGGGCCAACGCCGGGCTTCGACATCACTGCTCTCGACGCAGAGAATGACGGCTGGCTGAACGTGCTTCTTGCCGGCATCGACTGGTGGGAGGGCCGTGTCGGCGCGCGGACGGACACGATGCTGGTGGTCAGTGTCAACAGCGAAACCGGTGAAGTGCTGATGTTCAGCTTCCCGCGCGACCTGCAGCGCTTCCCGATCTACAACGGCGGCACGTACAGCGGCAAGCTGAATACCTTCGCCGGCGTGAGCAAGCTATACCCCGATCAGTTCCCGGATCCGGGCATGCCGGCGCTGGCAAACCAGGTCGGTTTCATGCTCGGCATCCCGATCGACTATTACGCCAGCGTCAACATGGAGGGCTTCCAGGAGGTCGTGCGCCAGGTTGGCGGAGTCACTGTCAACAACGAACGAGAGATCGCCGACGACCACCTGCAGTTCTACCTGTCGGTCGGCGAGCACCGGCTCAATCCGGCCGACGCGCTGCGCTTCGTTCGCAGCCGCAAGGGCCAGGCCGGTGGCGACTTCGCTCGCGCCCATCGGCAGCAGCAGGTCCTCGCTGCTCTGAAGAAGGAGATGCTCAAGCCGGAGAACCTGCCGCGCATCCCCGACATCGCCGAGGCGCTCGCCCTGGTGATCAACACCAACTATCCGCCCAACAGGATCGGCGAGATGCTCGATCTCGCGCAGGCAGTCGAGGATGAGCCGAGCCAATCGTGGGTTTTCAAGGATCCCGAATGGGCAGACTTGATGCGGCCCAGCGAAACCGGGCTCAAGCGCCCGGTCCTGGTGCCCAACCTCGACGCCATCGGCGAGCTCTCGCAGGAGCTGTTCGGGGACGCCAGCCTCTACAGCCAGTAGGTACGACTGGCCGATTTCCACGCGCAGATGGCTACCTAGACTGACGCCATGCGCATGTACGAAGGAGCGCCGCGGCAGCAGTACGAGGAAGTGCTGCGTTCGATCGGCGCGGTGCTCGACCAGCGCGGAATGCGCGAGATCAGCCTCAACGAGACCGACGACGGCTTCGTCATCCAGGGTCTTGCGCTCGTGCCCGGCGAAGATCGGCCGTGGGGTGACCCCAACGCTCGGCTGGACAAGGAAACGGTCACTCTGGTCGAGGACGACCTGTCGGGTTTCATGGACGAGGCGCTCGCGCGCCGATCGGACCGCCGCCCCGACAATGGTGGCGCATCACGATCGGGCGGCTTCTACGAGACGGCGCTGCGTGTCCTGGGCGCCTACATCGATCAGCAGCAGCCGCGCGACGTCTTCTTCTTCGAGCAGGACCACCAATTCGTGCTCCGCCTGCTGATGTCGACTCGGGCCGGCCTCCGGCACGTATTGGTCGAGTTCACGCGCGAGGAGATCGAGGCAATGGTCGCCACGGCCCGTCCGGCCAGAGGTCGTTAGCGAGCGTCGACGTGGCGATCGCGACCACCGCTCGTCAGTCTCGTGGGTTCGCTGAGCAACCCAACTGTCGGTCGATGTCGGCGTCCTTCTTTGAAATCCTGCTGTAGTCGAGTCGAGTGGCGCCCTAGCGGCGTTTTGACTCGCCGGGCGATATCTTTTGCTGCCGCTGAACGATCCAGAAACGGAATGTTGTCACGCGGCGTGACCTGCTCCGTGGACGACTCACTTGAGGGATTGCGCTAACGTGGATTCAATCAACTGCTGGAGGTCGGAATGGGAAGACTGTTGAAGCTCCTGGCACTGCTCCTCGTGGTCCTGCTCGCCGCGGTGGTGGTCGTGCCGCTGGCCGTGCTGGCCGGCCTGTTCGTGTGGCTCAAGCTCACCGAGGAAGCCGATGACGAGGCGCTCGAGCTGGAGCAGGAGCTGGAGTCGGTCGAGGAGGCGGGCACGATCTGAGCGCGCTCGTCGCGCCGGTCAGCTTCCTGATCGATTACGACGGAACGATCTCGCGCATCGACGTAGGCGATGAGCTTCTCACCCGCCACTACCCCGATAGCGCGGAGATAGCGCGCCGGGAGGCGCTGTATGACGCGGGCCTGATCGGCTCGCGCACGCTCATGAAGTGGGACATGGATGTCCTGCCTCGGGACGCCGACCTGCTGCGCCGCGAGGCGGCTGCGATGCCCCAGGACGAGCACTTTCCATCCTTCGTTGCCGCGGCGCACGCGCGCGGCGCGCGCATCGAGATCGTCAGCGACGGTCTCGGCTTCTACGTTCGCTCCAACCTGGCCTCGTTGGGCCTCGGCGAGCTCGACATCTCAACGAACGAGAACACCGTCGCTGACGGCGGCGCCGGAATGAGCTTTCCGTTCAGCCACCCTTCGTGTTTCGTGTGCGGAACGTGCAAGCGCGAGCGAGTGCGGTTGCATCAGGCCGAGGGCCAGGCGGTGGTTTTCGTCGGCGATGGCACAAGCGACCGATTCGCGGCCGCGCATGCAGACATGGTCTTCGCCAAGGACGCCCTGGTCCGAATCTGTGCCGCCGAGGGCTGGCCGTGGATCGACTGGTCCGATTTCGCTGACGTCGAGGCAGAGGTAGAGCGAGCCTTCGATGACGGCCGCCTGCCGGCCACGGCGGACGACATGCCGCGCTGGCGAGCTCAGTATTCGCCCGCGCCGAGACCGTTCATCTGCGGCCCGGAGGTGTGGGGTCCGGGCAGGTCGACGCCCGGTCCCGGACCGCGGTGAACACGCGCTGAAGGGCTAACCCCGGCGGTCCGGGCTATGATCGGACCATGCCTCGTACGTCCCTTTTGGTCACCGTGCTGGTAGTGATGGCCGCCAGTGCCTCACTCTTGGCCGGTGCACTTTTCTTTGGATTTCTAACCGTTCCAGGCGGCGGCACAGCCAACCAGTCGCCTCGGCCGTCGGGCTCGCTGGCGACCCCGCCGACCAGCTCCGAGTCGCAGCTTCCGACTGCCGACGCCAGCTCGACGCCCTCCGCGGCGCCCACGCCCGGCCCCACGGCGGGCGGCACTCACGAAGTCGCGCCGGGCGAGTCGTTGAGCACGATTGGCGACCTATACGATGTGCCCTGGCTGCAGATCGCCGAAGCGAACGGCATTCCCGAGCCGTATGTCATCCAGGTTGGCCAGGTACTGATCATTCCAATCGGGGCCGAGCCGACCAGTGAGGCCGGCATTCATGTCGTCGCATCAGGCGAGTCGATCACCAGCATCGCCCTGCTATATGGCATTGATCCAACAGAGCTCGCCGACGCGAACCCCGATGTCGAGGACTGGAACCTGATCTTCGTCGGCCAGCGCCTGATCATTCCCGACGGCTCTGCCACTGCCGCTCCGAGCGTTACTCCGTAGGTCGCCGGCACCGGTTTTCGCCGCGTCACTTCCAATAAGATTCGCCGCGCTGATGGCTAATCCATACGTGGCATATCCCCCGCCCCCGCCGCCGTCGACCCGCCGCCGTCGCTCGCTCGCGCCGTGGTGGGTGGCCCTCTTCGTGCTCGGCACGGGTGCCATCCTCGGCCTGGTGTGGTTCATGCTTGGCGGACTGCCGATCAACAACGCGTCTGCCTACGGACGGGTAGAGGTGCCGGGCACGGGAACAGTGAGCCTGCCCGCAGGTTCGGTTTACGTCAGCTTCGAGGAGGACGGGATCTTCGGCGAGGACGACTCGGCCGAGATGCCGTCTGATCTGCAGGTCGTGATAGGCGGCCCGAACGGTCCGGTTGCGATCTCGCGCCTGTCCGATTCGCTCTTCGCGATCAACGTCAACAACACCGGTCGCGTGCCGTATGGGCAGGTCGACGTGTCGATCGCCGGGGTCTACCAGGTCAGCGCGAGCGCCAACGAGGTGACATCGGCGGTGGCGCCGCGAGTCACTTTCGGCGAGCCACCCTGGAACCCATTCGGAGCACCGATCGTTGGGGCGCTGATCATCCTCGCGCCGTTCGTCGTTCTCGGGCTGATCCTCCTCCTACCTCTTCGGCGCGCCTGACTTTCCGCCGCTCCCGGCGGGACATTTCAGCCGGCGGGACGTTTTGTTTGCATCGCGCATCTACCTCCCAGGGGACAAGTCACCCTCCGGGAGGTCGCAATGCTCAACATCCGAAGTGGTTCCGTCGTCGCGGCCGCGTTCCTGACTGCCGTGGTGATCGGTTGCTCGGGAGGCGTGCCCGCGCCGTCGCCGGTGGCGACGTCAGCATCACCGCAGGCTCCTACCCCAAGTGCCTCCAGCGAGCCCTCCCCAACCAGCTCGACCGACCTGGAGTCGTCCACGCCTCGACCAACGTTGCGCAGCACGTCTGCCGGCTACACCGATCTGCCAGGTTGGATCGTGTTCGAGCATTTCGGCCAGGCGCCGGATGGCTCATCAGAGGGGTTCGACTTCGACAACCGGATGATCTGGCTGGCGCGCGCCGACGGCACCGACCTGCACGAGCTTGCTCCTGGGACGCCCGCCGGGAAGGCTGCACCGGACATTTCGCCTGACGGACAGACCGTCGCATACTCGACGTGGCTCGCTCCGTACCGGGTCTGGACCGTCCCAATCGACGGTGGCGCGCCGACCCTCATCTCGACATCCTGTAGCGGCGATGAGAACGAGTGCCTGGAGCTGGAGCCCGCCTTCTCGTCCGACGGCCAGCGAATTGCTTTCGTCCACTTCGACCCGCGCCCTGACGCGAACTTCAGCGAGATCGGTATCCGCGATCTGGCCGGCGGCCAGGTCGAATACCTGGAGGAAACCCGCTTTCCGGTGTCCGACGGCTACGTCGCCCAACCGAGCTGGTCGCCCGACGGTTCGGAGATCGTCTACCAGCGGACGTTGCTGGCCGCCGACGACCAGTACGCGACTGAGACGCGGCTCTTCATCGTCCAGGCCGACGGCTCCCGCGTTCGCGAACTACCCAGACCCGTTGGCGAATGGGCAGCCGACCCGGACTGGTCGCCCGACGGCTCAACGATCGTCTTCAGCACGATGCCCAACCGGGAAACGGAGGGATGGGGCGACTTCCCCGGCAATACCGGCATCTGGACCGTCTCGCCGGACGGCGCGAACCTCACTCATCTCTGCGAGTCCTGTGTCTCGGTCGGCGGCGACTTCTCGGACGGCTGGGCACCGAGCTGGACGTCGGACGGCCGAATCATCGTTCTGGGGCTTCCAGACATGGGCGCTGATGAATGCTGATGGCACTGGCGCCGCGCACATCAACGCGCCCGAGTTGACCTGGTTCGGCGACGAGCTCGGCTATGGCTATGCCGGCTTCCTCCAGCCGACCGACTAACTATGCCGCCGGGCGGTAAATCACTTGACCGCTCGGCGAGCATCTGTGTGGCGTGATCGGCATGCGGCCCCGGTCGCCGCGGAGATCAGCGGAGGGGCTGATACGGCTCGCCGTCGAGGGCGACGAGGCGGCATTCGCGCCATCGTCCACCGTCATCACGCGGACATGGTTCGCCTTAGCTACGTCGTGACTCGGCAATGCCGATCTGGCCGAGGAGGCCGTCGCCGCAGCCTGGCCGATCGTCTGGCGTCGCCTCGACAGCGTGCGCGAGCCCGATCGCCTTCGGCTCGTGGCTGTGCTCTATCGCCGCCAACGAGGCTCGTCAGATCGTTCGCAGCCGATATCGCCGGAGCGTCCGCGAGATCACGGTGGTGGCACCGGTCTCTCGACCTGTCACCCGTCCAGCCGGCCATCGACCGATATCGACCTGGCCATCGCGCTCGCCAAGCTGGCGCCCGGACGATCGGGCGCTCTCGCCCTGCGCTACGTCGCCGGACTCAACTCCACCGAGCTGGGTCGAGCGACCGGCATGTCCGCGTCCGGCACGCGCGCGCGTCTGGCGCGCCTGCTCGAACGCCTGCGCAAGGAGTTGGGGGATGAGTGAGTTCGAGATGACCAGCTTCGAGGCGCGCTTCGAGCGACGCGTCCAGGCCTATGCCGATATTCTGGTGCGGGACTTCGACGCAACCGACATCGCGCGCGATGCCGTCGCGCGAACGGGGCCACAGTTCACATGGCCGTTGCTCGGTCGAGCGGCAATGTCGCCCTCCTACATGCTGATCATTACCGGCCTCCTGCTCGCTCTTGTGGTTGCGATCGTCGCGGCGTCCCTTCTGCTCAACAACCGACGCCCAAGCCGATCGGCCGGAATGGCCTCATCGCCTATGTGATCAGTGACCTCAATGAGCCGCCCTACAACCACATCCATCTGATGAATGCGGACGGCAGCAATGATCGCGAGATCGCTCAGGGAACGTGACCGCTCTTCTCGGCCGACGGCAGGTGGCTGACCTACTTCACCGGCTGGGGTGACGTTTGAACCGGATCGTGCGCGTATTCGAGCCAATGCCGATGGCTCGGACCCACGCGAGATCTCCGCACACCAACAGATCGGCCATGCGTTTTCACCGGACGCGACGCAGGTCGTGGTGAAGTTGCGTGACGGCGACGGCGAAGGCGACGAGAGCTCGACGTCCTCCTATTGGCTATCGATGTCGAATCCGGCGAGCGCCGGTTCCTGATGGCCGAACCTCCATCGAGAGGCGGCATCCACTACTGGGACATGGTCTGGTCGCCGGACGGGAAGAGCATTGCCTTCGCGGTGATGCAGAGACTTAGCAACGGCGAGAACGAGGGTTCGATTACCGCAGTTGCATCGACGTCGTAGATGTCGAGAGTGGCGACGTGAGACGGATCACGTCGCGGCCGGGCACTGACAGTCCCTAGTTTGCCTGGTCGCCAGACAGTAGATACATCGTCTACAACGGTGTGCCGGATGGAGTGCCTGCGCCGGCACTCGATGTGTATGGCCACGACCACGGCAGCCTGTATCCGGACCTGGATCTTTTCGTCGTTGCGGCAGATGGCTTGTCGGATGTGCCGTTGACATCGACGCCCCTTGACGAGCGCGATCCCCGCTGGTCGCCTGATGGCGGGTCGATCGCCTACCACTACTGGGACGAGGATTCGGGTATGCCAGTCCTCGTCGTCCAACCCGTGGAGGCGGGTCGACCTGCGGGGGATCCCAACGAATTCCCGGAGATCGAAGGACTGCAAGAGCTGGCCTGGTCGCCTGATGCCGGACTGCTGCTGATCTCTCGCGTCGAGGAACTGGCTCCATCGCCCTCTGGTGAGCAACACTTTCGCTCGTGGCTGGAAGCCCTGGATCCGAGCTCGGATGATCCTCCGGTGGTGCTGGCCGAGCTCGAAGACAACGTCGGGTCACTTACCTGGCAGTGGCTCGAGCCATGAGCGGCCGGCGGACGCTCGCATGTCTGACCGTAGCCGCCCTTCTACTGGGTGGATGCTCACCCGGCGCGGCCCGAACACATTCGCCGGGCCCAACGACGGCCGCGAGCCGTTCTCCGGAGCCCAGCATCCAACAGACTGTCGATCCCACTGTTCGCACGACGCCGGCTGCGACGCCGAGTGCGGCTGCAACCCCCACCCCCGCGGCGGTCGTGCCCGCATGCACTGACCGGCCAACTCCCGGATGGTTCAACGAGATCGCCGAGCTCAAGGACGGGCTCCCGACCCCGCTGGGCGGATCGCCTTTGGTCCGGTCAGCCGCTACACCGTCGTCGCCCAGCTGCTTGGCGGTATCTACATGATTGATCCCGACGGAACCGACGCCGTCCGCATCCTTTCGTGCGAAGTGGAGCGGCCGCGTTTCTCGCCTGATGGCAGTCGCCTTGCCTTCTCCCTCGTCATGTCGGACGGCTCGTTCCAGATTGCGACGATCGATGTCAATGGCAGCGACCTGCAGGTCCTGACCAGCACTCGTGGCTATGCCGAGTGGCCCGACTGGACACCGGACGGCCGGTCGATTGTGTACTCCGTAGCTCCCGAGCCCTGCGATCGGTCCATCGAGTGTGGCAACGTGCATCACTCGATATGGCAGATGGATAGCGACGGTGCCAACCAGCGACCTCTGTGGGACGTGAATACCTACGGTGGCGAAGGGCGCCTGTCGCCTGACGGAGATGAGCTCGTCTACGACCGCTACTACCCAGCCACGGATTCGTGGGCACTGACGATCCGCAACCTGACGACCGGCGAAGAGCGACGTTTGACGACGACGAACACTGGCGACATCGTGCATCCAGATTGGACGCGCGACGGCCGATCGATCATCTACAACACGAACCAGGACGGCAGCGCGGGCATCGGCCAGCAGATAGAGATCGTGCCCGCTGACGATCCGACCGCGCCGCCCGACTATCTGTATGGCGATATCGAACATGACGCCTTCAAGCCCGCTTTCTCGCCCGACGGGTCCCGCATCGTGTTCGGCTGCGGGCTCCCAATCTGTCTGATGGATTCCGACGGATCGAACGTCTCGGTGCTCGTGCAGGCACCCAACGTGGAAATGAACCATCCAGCCTGGGGCCCGAACGCAGAGTGACCGATGGCCCTGATCGTGGGACAGATCGATCTCCAGCGGCATCAGTACTGCATGAAGCGAAACACCGGCTTGGGTGTGGTCATCACTTTGGCACTCGTTGCGAATGCATGCGCGGGCTCAGCGCCACCGGTGGCGACGCCGTCGCCCACTGTCCAAGCGACCGACGAGCCGAGGCCGTCACCTACGGATTCACCAACCTCGAGTCCGGAGTCAGCTACAAGAGTTCGCCCCGGCCAAGCGTGGATCGTCTACGAGTGGGGTGTACCTGAAGCAGAAAGTGTCGGCAACGTCGTCATCAGGCCCGATGGCACAGACGAGCATTGGGCGACGCCCGACGCGCCGATTGCCGCCGGCGACAACGCGGGTGACGTTGGCAGCTCCATCCGGATTGGTCGCCGGACGGCTCTCAACTCGCCTTTGTGATCGACGTCTGGCCGTACGAAGACGGGCATCGCGACATCTGGATCTCCGACGCCGACGGCAGCAATTCCCGAGTGCTGTACGACTGCGTACTGCCATGCGATGCCGCCGAGTTTCCGGCCTGGTCACCAGACGGCGAGTCGGTCCTTTTCGTTCGCTGGGAGCATCAGAACCGCATAACCGACGGCAGCACGCTCGAAGTCGTGAACGTTAAATCCGGCGCGGTGACGACGGTCGCCGAGAGCGCTGGCGCCGACTACTTCGCCTATCCGCGCTGGTCACCAGACCGGAACAGGATCGTCACCCAGATCGAGACATGGACCAACATCACCGAGGACTCGGAGCTGAAATCGACGTCGGTTGCCATGGTCGACCTGGCGGCAAGCCCGGCAACGATCACCAAGCTGACCGAACCCGACGAGTGGGCCAACTATCCCGACTGGCATCCGACCGATGGCCGGATTGTCTACTCGCGGCGTCCTGTGGACGGCAGCGATGCCTATGACCTCTACACGATGGGGACTGATGGCTCTGGTGCTGAGCCCCTGGTCGACGATGAGTTGAATGCGGTCCAGCCGACCTGGTTGCCCGACGGAAGTGGCGTCATCTTCGTGCTTGTGACCGGCGAGGACTACACCACGGCGCAAATGTGGGCTGTCGACGCAGGCGGATCCAACCTACGACCAGCGACTACGACCCCGAGTGCGCCTGGCGGAACGCATCCTCGTCTTCGTCCGTTGCCATGAACACGCTTAGAACCAGGGACGCCCGAGTCGCGAGCGGCATCTACCTGGCATGACCACAAAGCGACCGTTTCGGGCGCGGCGACTCGCACTAGCCATAGCCGCTCTATTGGTGTTTGCATGTGCGTCCACGCCGCTTGCGAGCCCCGCCTCCCCAGAGGCGTCGGGTACGCCGTCGCCGACTGCGAAGCGCTCGGACCCTTCGACAGGATCTCCGTCACCAGGGTCGAGCGGCGTTCTGCCGGGCGAGCCGTGGATCGTCTACCAGGCAACCGATTCCGGCGAAGGCGCAGATGCGATTCGGTTGGTTCGACCCGATGGCACTGATGAGCACGCGTTGCTGACCGATCCGATCCCCGGCTTTGACGTCGGACACCCAGCCTGGTCGCCGGATGGTGACTCGATTGCGTTCGACATGTACCTGGAGAGTGACCTCACTGACGAGCCTGAGGTGCAGATTTGGGTGGCCCAGGCCGATGGGTCGGATACCCATCTCCTCGTGAGCTGTGAGGCGCCGTGTCTCCAGCTTGCTTATCCGGCATGGTCGCCCGACGAATCGATGATCGCCCTGGCCAGATACGACCTCGATCCCGACGGAACTTGGGGTCCGTCCGAGATCCAGATATTGGACGTCGCGACCGGAGAGCTGAGCACCGTCGCCGCTACGGCCGACGGGCTCAGCGCCTACTACGCGCCACGCTGGTCGCCTGATGGAGAGCAGCTGGTCTTCGTCGTCGAGAAGTATCCCGACGCGACACAAACCTCTCGCACCGAGTCCTACATTGCCGTGGCGCCGGTCAGCGGCATTGGCCTTGATGAACCGCAGCGGCTGACACCCGCCATGACGTATTCGCGGACGCCCCGGATTGGGCTCCGGGCGATTCCATCCTGTTCACCGCGGCAGCCTCAGAAGCCGATTTCCTCAGCTCAGCCGAAATCAGCTCGGCCGGCATCGACGGGCAGGATCTGACGCAGCTGGTCGCGGCTGAGCCCGACTCAGGCATCGCCATCGAAGCGACTTGGGTGGACGGTGGTGATCGAGTCATGTTCGTCCGTGCTCGACCGGGCGATGAGCGGATCGCATTCGTCGACGATGAGGGAAACCTCGTGACTGAGTCGTGGACGCTCGTCACGGAATCCGGTGGCATCCGACGCACCCACGCCCACCTACGTCCGCAATAGGGATCGGCGTCCACCGCCGACAAGTCGCTTCGTGAGACGCATCGGTCTTCGGCGGCATCTACCTCCTTATGAACACGATGATGCGCATTTCGGCTTTCTGGGTCGTCCTGGCGGTTTCTTTGCTGGTCGCAACTGGCTGTGCGGTGGCACCCGGCGCATCATCCCCTCCGCCCGGATCCCCATCGACCACCTCCTCCGTCGCGCCAAGCAGTCCGGCGACCGCGACTGCGATAGCGGAGGCTGACCAGGCGCTGCTCGCCTTCGAGTGGTTCGCGGGGCGTGACTTCAAGGACGTCGTAACGATCCGTCAGGACGGGACCGGCCGGCGGGCCCTGGCCACCGACATCGAGCCGGACAAGGATCACGCGGTCCTCGACTGGTCGCCCGACGGCCAGACCATCGCTTTCGTCGTCGGCGAGTGGTACGAGGGCACCTCGATCTGGACGGTCGGCGTTGACGGGCAGGCGGCGACGCGAGCTCATCGGACCGAGCGACGACTGCCGGCTGGGCGTCAACTTCCCGGCCTACTCGCCGCGACGGCGACAGGCTGATGTACGTCTGCCAGGACGGGCGAGAGCGGTTCGGATCCGACCTGGTCGGCATCCTGACGGTGCTCGACCTCGACTCGGGCGAGACGACGGAGGTCGCGACGGTCCATGTGCCGGACGAGCTGCTCTTCCCGCGCTGGTCGAGGGACGGCCGGACGGCGGTCGCCGAGCTAATCCAGTGGGACACGGAGCCCGAAGAGGACGTGTGGATCGGCTCGCAGGTGGCCACGGTGCCGATCAGCCGGCGGCGATCTTCAAACGCCTCACTCCCCCGGACATGTGGGCCGGCGATCCCGACTGGAGCCCGGTCGCGGACGTGATCGTCTTCGGCACATACGGCATCCACGATCAAAGACATGAGCAAGCCGTCGACGATCTACATCGATGCAGCCCGACGGGAGCGGCCAGACCGTCATCGCCGAGAGTCCAGGCGGATGGCCTGGAGCGCTACACCGGCCCGCGCTGGACGCCTGACGGTCAGCGACTGCTGATCTCGATCGCCGTCGGCGAGGGCATTGGCAGGTCACCACGACGTGAAGCTCGCGTTCCTCGACCTGGACGGGACGGTCAGCCGCTATCCCGTTCGGCTCAGGCTTCCGGAGTGGGTGCGCGCCTCCAGCCCCTGCCGGCGCCGTAGGCGTGGCGGCTGCAGCGAGCAGCCGCGCAGCCTGCCGGTGAATGCGGTACGGCCTGCGCAGTGCGTCCGCGCCGCTACGCGCTCCGTTTGGCGTCCGCACGCGCGCGTGCCAGATCTCCGCTTGCGGTAACATTGAAAAACCCCGGAGGACGCAGACCATGGCGAAGTATGTCTTTGTGACCGGAGGCGTGACCTCCTCACTCGGCAAAGGCATCACCGCCGCCAGCGTCGGTCGCCTGCTCAAGAGCCGCGGCCTCTCCGTCTCGATCATCAAGCTCGATCCGTACATCAACGTGGATCCGGGCACGATGTCGCCCTACCAGCACGGCGAGGTCTTTGTCACCGACGACGGCGCGGAAACCGACCTCGACCTGGGCCACTACGAGCGCTTCATCGACGAGAACCTGACCCAGCTGTCGAACGTCACCACCGGCCGCATCTACCAGGCGGTCATCGCCAAGGAGCGCCGCGGCGACTATCTCGGCGGCACGGTGCAGGTCATCCCGCACATCACCAACGAGATCAAGGAGCGCGTCACCCGCGTCGCCCGCGACGGCAAGGCGGACGTGGTCATCGTCGAGGTCGGCGGCACGGTCGGCGACATCGAGTCGCTGCCCTTCCTCGAGGCGATCCGCCAGATGCGCAAGGACGTCGGCCGCACGAACGTGCTCTACGTCCACGTCACGCTGCTGCCGTCGCTCTCGGCGACGGGCGAGCTGAAGACCAAGCCGACCCAGCACTCGGTCAAGGAGCTGCGCAGCATCGGCATCCAGCCCGACGTGATCATCGCCCGCGCCGAGCAGGAAGTGCCCGACGAGCTGCGCGAGAAGATCGCGCTGTTCTGCGACGTCGCCACCGAGGCGGTCATCCCGGCGCCGACCGCCGAGACGATCTACGAGGTTCCGCTCCAGTTCCACGATCGCGGCCTGGACGACCTCATCGTCCGTGAGCTCGGTCTCGAGGAGAAGTCGAAGCCGGCCGATCTGACCGCCTGGCGCGAGCTCGTCGCCCTGATCAAGCGCCCCAAGCCGGAGCTCGAGGTCGCGCTCGTCGGCAAGTACATCGAGCTGCCCGACGCCTACCTGTCGGTGACCGAGGCGCTTCGCCATGCCGGCTGGGCGCACGGTCGCTCGATCGTCGTGCGCTGGGTCGACTCGGAGATCCTGACCGCGGAGAACTACGCCGAGCACCTGGCGGGCGCGGCCGGCGTGCTCGTCCCGGGCGGCTTCGGCCATCGCGGTATCGAGGGCAAGGTCCTCGCCGCGCGCTACGCGCGCGAGAGCAAGGTGCCGTACCTCGGCCTGTGCCTTGGCCTGCAGTGCGGCGTGATCGAGTTCGCGCGCGACGTCGTCGGCGCGACCGACGCCAACTCGACCGAGTTCGACCTGTTCACCAACGCCCCGGTGATCGACTTCATGCCCGACCAGCGCGAGATGGAGGACAAGGGCGGCACGATGCGCCTGGGCCTCTACCCGGCCCGGCTGACGCCCGGCTCGAAGGCCGCCGAGGCGTACGGCGAAGAGGTCATCTACGAGCGCCACCGCCACCGCTTCGAGGTCTCGAACGAGTACCGCGAGGCGCTCGAGGAGGGCGGCATGGTGCTGTCCGGCCAGTCCCCCGACGGGCGGCTGGTCGAGATCGTGGAGCTCAAGGACCACCCCTGGTTCGTCGCTTCGCAGTTCCATCCCGAGTTCCGAGTCGCGTCCGGATCGGCCGCATCCGCTGTTCGACGGCTTCGTCAAGGCCGCGATCGAGCACGCTGGCTCCCGGCGCGGCCAAGGTCGACGTGGCACCCGGCCAGGTGGCTGTGCCCGTCGCCGCCGAAAGCTGAGTCGCTCCTGACCGCTCCGCCTCTCGACGAGGCGCTGTTCACCCTCATCTCGCTGCCCGGCCGGTCCCGGTCGCGGACGAGCTGCTCCGTGCGCGCGAGTCGATTCGACGACGCCCTGGCCGCTCTCCGCGGAGTGCCGGACGACGCGCTCGCGCGAACCTGGATGTGGCGCGAAAGAGAGCTCGACGTTCGCTACGGCTTCTACCGCCAGTACGAGGCGCTCGAGGCTGCTAGGGCGAGTGTCGACCGCATGCTTTCCGCTGCACGCGCCAGCGACACCGTTGGGCGCCCGATGGTCGCGAGCGCGGCTGCCGCGCGCTGGGACTTGCACGGCCTTGTCGCGCCGCTGACTGACGAAGACCTCGATCGCGACCCGGGCGGCGGCGAGTGGACCCTCCGTCAGACGCTTGCCCACACGGTCAGCGGCCAACGTGGCTACGGCGTATTTACCGCCTGGTGGCTTAGTCAGCGCCACGCGTCGGCCGACGATCTTCCGGCAAATCCTCCGGACGAGCTCGATGCGCTGGTACCGGAGGAGGACGAGGAGGGCGTCGGCACGGTCGAGGAAATTGATGCTCGGCTGGGCGAGTTCCTCGACCAGTCAGCCGGTGTGTTCGCGCTGCTCGATGCCGACGACCTGGCGGTGCGAGCTCGGTGGAGTCGTGTCCCGCTTGATGTCGGATTTCGCGTGAATCGGTGGGGGTCGCACATTCGCGAACACACCATCCAGGTCGAGAAGACGCTCGTCTTGATCGGCCGTCCGTCCACTGAGGTCGATCGCCTGGTCCGCCTCATCGCCGCGGCGTACGGCCGACTGGAAGAGCAGCTCTACCTTCTGCCGGCCGGTGGCGCCGTTGACGACGCTCTGCGATTGGCCGAGACCACCGCCAGCGGCGTCCTGAACGACTCACGCTCCGTCGCCGACGCCGCAGGTGCCGCTGGCCGCCTAGGCGATCGCCCGGTGCAGCCGGTAGAAGGTTGGCGCGAAACCCAGGGCGCGCCACGAACGGTTCGCCTCGAGGTTCGTTGAGCGCCAATCCGTGGCGACCCACTCGTAGCCGGCGTCGCGCGACCAGGTCATGACCGTTTCGGCCAGCGCGCGGCCTGCGCCCAGGCCGCGCGCCTCGGGCAGCACCGCCGCAAAACCGAGGAAGCCGGCGCTGCGCGGCCGCATCATCGCCGTGTGGCCCGGTGAAACGGTCAGCGCGCAGCCGATTGCCGTGCCCACGACACGGCCCTCGTGCTCGGCCACGAACACGGCGTAGCGCGGGTCACCGAACTCCTCTTCCAGCTCGATCAGCGTCTGCTCGACCGTCGGCACGGGCAGGCGCGAGAACACGGCCGACCCCGTCTGGTGGCGTGGGCAGGACCACGTCGAGCTCGGCCAGAGCCGGCAGATCGGTCTTCGTCGGCTGGCGGATGACGAGGCCCGAGCGCAGGGTCGGCTCGAAGCCGCGCGGCGGCGGCTCGCGCACGGCGTGGACCTGCTGATGCCCAAATCCCAGGCTGAACCATGCCTCGACCGCCGCCTCGTCGGAGGCGGGCACCACGACGAAGTGGTTGGTTCGGCCTTCGGCGACCCACTCCGCGGCGGCAGCTGCGTATGCCTCGCGGATTGCCTCGCCGTCCGCACCCGGCGTGGCCGGCGTCCTCGATCCAGACGTTCGGGCCCCACGTCGAATCGGGCCGCCGGGTGCCCAGAACGTAGGCAACCGGGTCGCCCTTCTGCAGGACGACAGCGCCAGAAGCCTCGGGCTGCTCGGCCAGGTCGGCGATCAGCCCGCGGATCTTGGCCGGATGCTCGAACGTCGGCTCGAGCGCCGGAGTCGGCCTCGCGATGACGGCGATGGCGGTCGGCAAGCAGGACCGCCGCCGAGTCGGCCAGAGTCGCGGCTGAACGGGCTGATCTTGTAGCGGGGCATTGCCAAAGATTACTGAGCCGTCCGCGGTCAGGCGTAGACTTGCCGGCGTGCTGAAAGGAGCCCGCTAGATGAAGCTCTTCCTGGACACCGCGGACATCGAAGAGATCCGCACCGCCGCGCGTTGGGGCGTGCTCGACGGCGTCACCACGAACCCGACGCTGTACGGCAAGATCGGCGGCTCGTACGAGGACATCCTGCGCCAGATCTGCGACCTGACGGCCGGACCGGTAAGCGCCGAGGTCGTGGCCGAGGACGTCGACGGCATGCTCCGCGAGGGTCGCGCGTTCGCCAAGCTGGCGCCGAACATCGTCGTCAAGGTGCCCATGAGCGAGGAGGGCCTCGAGGCCATCTTCCGATTCGCCGAAGAGGGCATCAAGACCAACTGCACGCTCATCTTCACCGCCAACCAGGGCCTGCTCGCGGCCAAGGCCGGCGCATCGCTGCTGTCGCCGTTCATCGGCCGGCTCGATGACATCAACCAGGACGGCATGGACGTCATCCGCGAGCTGGTGACGATCGTCGAGGTGCACGACCTGGACACGGAGGTGCTGACCGCGTCGGTGCGCCACCCGCGCCACGTGACCGACGCCGCGATGCTCGGCTCGCATATCGCCACGGTGCCGTTCAAGGTGCTCCAGCAGATGGTTCATCACCCGCTGACCGACAAGGGCATCGTCACCTTCCGCGAGGACTGGGAGAAGGCACGCGCCGCCGCGGCCGAGAAGGATGCGCAGCGCGAGGCCGTTCGCCAGAACTAACCGCGCCGCGCCGGTGGGCAGCTGAGCGCCCATATCGGCCAGGAACGCGCAGGATTGGGCATGGATCGCACGTCGGTGTGCCGCTGACGCCCTGTGCAGCGGCGTTGAGTTCGGCTGATCGCACATTCTGCAATCCGAGCCGAGTGTGGCTCGCCAGGCGCACATCGAGCGGCGAATCGTCGGCCGTGCAAGCCAGCTTTCGCTGTGCTTGACCCACGCTCGGCGCGTGCTAATATCTTCTTACTCCCGTTTCCCCCACCTGATCGGTCGCTGGCCGTTCTCATGTGTGGCGCGTGCCAGGCGGGTCCGTATCTCCATCCCGGTCGACGCTGCATGGCGATTCGCTTCCGGTCACCCAATCCCAGCAGGTAGCCCAATTACCGAATGAACATCAACGAACTCAAATCCAAGAACTTCAACCAGCTCGTCCAGATCGGCGCCGATCTCGAGGTCGACAACGCGCGCCAGATGCGCCAGGACGACCTCGTCGAGCACATCCTCCAGCGCCAGGTCGAGCGCAGCGGCCAGGTCTACGTGACCGGCATCCTCGACATCGTCGACGACGGCTACGGCTTCATGCGCCGGCACGGCCTGATGCCCAGCCCGGATGACGTCTACGTCTCCTCTTCCCAGGTCCGCCGCTTCGGCCTGCGCGCCGGCGACCGCGTCGGCGGCGTGATCCGCCAGCCCAAGGACGGCGAGAAGTACTGGGGCCTGCGTGCGCGTCGAGTCGGTCAACGGCGTCGATCCCGAGACCGCCAAGCGCCGGCCGCACTTCGACGCGCTGACGCCGATCCACCCGATCGAGCTGATCAACCTCGAGACGGACCCCAAGAACCTGAGCCAGCGGCTGATCAACCTGGTCAACCCGCTCGGCAAGGGCCAGCGCGCGCTCATCGTCTCGCCGCCCAAGGCGGGCAAGACGATGCTGCTCAAGCAGATCGCCAACGGCATCACCGCCAACTATCCCGAGATCCTGCTGATGGTCGCGCTCATCGGCGAGCGGCCCGAGGAAGTCACCGACATGCGCCGCTCGGTCAAGGGCGAGGTCATCTCCTCGACCTTCGACGAGCCGACCGAGAACCACACGCGCGCCGCCGAGATGGCGCTCGAGATCGCCAAGCGCCAGGTCGAGACCGGCCGCGACGTGGTCATCCTGCTCGACTCGATCACCCGCCTGGCGCGTGCCTACAACCTGGCGCTGCCGCCGTCGGGCCGAACGCTGTCCGGTGGTATCGACCCGATCGCGCTGTACCCGCCCAAGCGCTTCTTCGGCGCCGCGCGCAAGATCGAGGAGGGCGGCTCGCTGACGATCATCGGCACCTGCCTGATCGACACCGGCTCGCGCATGGACGACGTGATCTACGAGGAGTTCAAGGGCACCGGCAACTCGGAGCTCATCCTCGATCGCAAGCTGGCCGAGAAGCGCGTCTTCCCGGCGATCGACGTCCAGCGCTCGGGCACCCGCCGCGAGGAGCTGCTGCTCGAGGAAGGCACGCTGCGCATGGTCTGGACGATGCGCCGGATGCTCTCCGCGGTCGGCACCAACGAGGGCATCGAGCTGCTGCTCAACCGCCTCGCGAAGACCGAACTCGAACGCCGAGTTCCTCGCCTCGCTGACCAAGAGCGCCGCGGCGAACGAGGCCTAACCCGTCGCTTCCACGAGGTCGCTGGCGGCATTGCGCCACCCAGCGACTCAAACGTCCGGCGATTGCGTGCCGCGGTACGGCCGTATTCAGCCGGACTATTGCGTCGGCGTGACGCAAGCCTCCGCGACGCCTCAATAGGGGTACTGACTGCCGCGACGCGGGTTCGACGCGCTTCGGCGGACTATTGCGCCGCTCCGTGACGCACGAGGCGTGGTCGACCGCCCAGATAGGATTCAGCGCACATGTTCCTTGACGAGGTGACGATCACCGTCCGCGCCGGCAACGGCGGCGACGGCGCGTCGACCTTCCGGCGTGAGGCCCATGTGCCGCGTGGCGGCCCCGACGGCGGCGACGGCGGCCGTGGCGGCAGCGTCTACCTGGTCGTCGATGCCGGCCAGACCATGCTCCGCGACTACCGCTATCAAGCATCACTTCAAGGCCGAGCCCGGCGGCCGCGGCACCGGCTCGCGGCGGCACGGCAAGGCCGGCCAGGACCTGACCTCCACGTTCCACCGGGCACGGTCGTGCGCGACCTGGCGAGCGGCGACCTGATCGCCGATCTCGTCGGCCCGCGACCAGCGCGTGATGGTCGCGCGCGGCGGCCGCGGCGGCCTGGGCAACACCCACTTCGCGACGGCCACCAACCAGGCGCCGACGCACGCCCAGAAGGGCGAGCCGGGCGAGGAGCGCCGGCTGCGGCTGGAGCTGCGGCTGATCGCCGATGTCGGCCTGGTCGGCCTGCCCAACGCGGGCAAGTCGACGCTGCTGGCGCGCTCACCGCGGCGACGCCGCAGATCGCGTCCTATCCGTTCACCACGCTCGAGCCCAACCTCGGCGTGCTCGACCTGTCCGTCGTCGACGCGAGCGACGAGCGGCGCGCGACGGTCGCCGACATGCCCGGCCTGATCGAGGGCGCCAGCGCCGGAGCCGGCCTCGGCCACGCGTTCCTGCGCCACGTCGAGCGCACCCGCGTGCTGGTCCACGTCGTCGACCTCGCAGCGCCCAATCCGGAGCGCGACTACCAGATCATCCGCGACGAGCTCGAGGCGCACGACCCGGCGCCTGCTCGACAAGGTCACGCTCGTCGTCGCCAACAAGCTCGACCTGCCCGACGCAGAGGAGAACCTGGCCGCGTTCCGCAAGCTGCGCAAGAAGGAGAGCGTCGAGATGATCGGCATCTCGGCCGCCGAGGGCACGGGCATCGACAAGCTGATGAAGGGCCTCGCTAACGCTGCTGCCGGACGCCGAGGAGCTGGGCCGCCCGGGCGAGCCGGCCGGCGTCGTCGTCCATCGCTTCGACCCGGCGCCGGAGATGTTCACCGTCCAGCGCGAGGACGGCGCCTATCGCGTCATCGGCCGGCGCATCGAGCGCCTCGCCGCCCAGACCGACTTCGAGAACGACGAGTCGGCCGAGCGCTTCCAGCGCGACCTGGCCAAGCTCGGCGTCGAGAAGGCGCTCGTCAAGGCGGGCGTGGGCGCGGGCGACAGCGTGCGCATCGGCGCCGTCGAGCTCGAGTGGGACGACCAGGCATAGAGCGATCAGTCGGCCGCCAGCAATGGGGCATCCTCGGCGGCACCTTCGACCCGATCCACTTCGGCCATCTGGCCATCGCCGAGCAGGCGCGTGACGCGCTCGATCTGGCCGGCGTGATGTTCATCCCCGCCGGCAGCCCGGTGCACAAGGACGCCACCGAAGGCGCTGCGGCGCACCGGCTCGCATGGTTGAGCTGGCCATCGCCGACAACCCGGCTTCGTCGCTGACACGATCGAGCTCGACGCGGATCGGCCGAGCTACACCGTCGACACGCTCGAACAGCTGGGCCGCGCAACCCGGGTGCGATTGGACGCTGATCATCTCGGCCGAGGCCGCACGGCATTGCCCGATTGGCGCAGTCCGGAGCGCATCCTCGAGCTGGCGCGCGTCGCGGTCGTGCCGCGGCTCGGCTACCGGATCTGTCTCACGGACTGGTTCGCGGCCACTTTCCGGGCCGCGAAGACCGCTTCACGTCCTCGTCACGACACGACTGGGGCACTCGTCGACCGACATCCGCGACCGCATTCGCCACGGCCGATCGATCCGCTATCTCGTGCCCGCAGCCGTTGAGGCTTACATCGGAGACAACGCGCTCTATGGATGAACCGACCGAGATGGACCCGATGACCGACGACCGACAGCAGCCTGAGCAGCTCCGCCCGGGGCTGCCCCGCCGGCGGCGAACGCCCGCGCCCGGCAAGCCGCGGCAAGAAGGACGCTCCGACTGCCGAGGAAGAGGCGTTGGCGCTGGCGCGACAGATCGTCGACCTGGCGTCGGACAAGAAGGCATCGGACATCGTGCTGCTCGAGATCGGCGAGCTGACCACGCTGGCCGACTACTTCGTCATCTGCTCGGGCACGTCCGAAAGGCAGCTCGGCGCCATCGCCGACGGCATCGTCGGCGGTCTGCGCGACGAGGGTCTACGGCCGATCGGACGCGAAGGCTCGGCCAATGCGCACTGGCTGCTGATCGACTACGGCTCGGTGATCGTCCATGTCATGGCGCAGCCCGAGCGCGAGTTCTACCAGCTCGAGAAGCTCTGGGCGGAGGCACCGCTGCTCCTGCGATTGCAGTGAAATGGCACGCTCCGGGCTAGGAGACTCGGCGGAGCGATAGGTACCGCTGGGTCATGTGGAAGTACACCGGAACGCACCTAGAGTCCCCGGCATGGATCGCATCGGCAGTGAGTGTCCGGCCTGCACCCGCAGCCTCATCAGCTCGCGCTTCGATACCACTTTCGACTGCCGGACGGCCGCGAGCAGTTCTTCTTCGGATTGCCGGCCAGCCTGTGCGAGACGTGCCAGCAGCTGTACCTCGACCCAGATCTGATCGACCTGCTCCAGGTGCCCGAAGGGCGCTGCACGTTCGCGATCGAAACCGACCAGGTTCTCGTGCGCGAGGCATGGTCGCCTAACTGAACGACCCACGGCGCCCGCCTCCTCAGGCGCCGTCCCTAACCCGCACGCCAGCCGGTGTCTGCCCACGCCGGCTGGCGTGTTTTCCTATCCAGGCCAGTAACGCCAGCTGAGATCGGTCCTCCGACAGCGAGCGCGGCGATCCATCGCCGGCGATGCCCTTGCTCAGCAGATCGAGCTCGAACAGCTCGGACAGCGCCTCGTCCAGCTCAGGCTGGTCCCACGTGCGCGCCTGCTCGCTCAGCTTCTGGGCGCGGAACGGCTGGAGCTTCATCTCGCGCACGAGGTCGGCGGGCTTCGTCCCTGCCGCGACGTGGTCGCGCACTGCGATCAGGTCGCGCAGTCGGCGGTGGATCTGGGTGATGAGCACCGGCATCGGGGTCGCGTCGTCGAGCAGCCGATCGGCGACATTGGTGGCTTCTCCGGCGCGCCGATAGCCGACGGCGTCGAGGAACGCCCAAGTCGAGCCGGGCACGGCCTCGCTGACAAGTGCCTCGATGTCGTCGCGCGAGGCCGTGCCGCCGGGCCGGTACAACGCCAGCTTCTCGAGCTCGGCATTGGCCAGCTCGCTCATCCGCCGCCGGTCGACGTCCCCTTCGCGCACGTAGGCGCCGACACGCTCGGCGAGCAGCCGCGCGGCGCCCGGCCCGAGCGTCAGCTCCAGCTCAGCGGCGCGACCGGTGAGCCACGACTCCATGCGCTCGCGCGAGAGTGCCGCGTACTCCTTTGTTTGACCGCCGGCAGCGGCGACTGTGTCGCGCAGCACTCCCTGCTGGGTGGGCAGGCCCTTCGATCCCTGAGCGAGGAGGTCGACGAAGCACAGCGCGTTGCCCGGTGCCACGTTCGCGATGAGCGCTATCAGCCGCTCGCGCGCCGTCGCCTCGCGCACCAGCGAGCCGGGCTGCCTGACGACGACGAGCGTGCCGCCGCCGAACAGCGTCGCCGTCGAGAGCCGCTCCGCGATCTGGTCGAGCACACGTCCTCGCCGCTTGCTCGCGCTGGCCGCACCACCATCGCCCGAGTCATCCTCGTCGCCGCTCGTCCGCCAGACGTCGATCGGCGTGCCGGTGTCCGCTGCGAGTGCCGTCGCGAACGTGCGTGCCGCGTTCTCGATCGACCACGCGTCCTCGCCCCAGAAGTAGGCGACAGGTGCCGTGGGCACTAGGCCGCCCGTGCCGCCTGCTTGAGCGCGTCGTCGACCCACGCCAATCGCTGCACCTCGTCCGCCGCGATGCCCGCCATGGCGCAGATGTCTCGCTCCATCTCTCTTGCGCGCCCCAGTGCCACGGGCAGCGTCTCGCTATCCGGGTAGCGCCTGCGCCAGCGATCGAATCGGACGTCGAGGCTGACCACCTCTTGCAGCGCTCGCTTGTCGGCGAGGGCGACGATGCAGCCCTCGAGGCCGACGCGCTGCGCGAACTCGTCGTACGACTCGGCCGCGGCCAGCACGCCGACGGGATGGTTGGCCACGGCAGTGCCGAGGTCGTCGTACCCGTTTGTCCGTAGCCACTCGGCGCCGCCTGTGCCGTGGCCCAGGCGGCGCAGGGCATGACCGCGCGGCAGAGCCTTGTCCACATCATGCAGCAGCGCCGCGGTCTCGGCCAGTTCAGTGTTGACCACCACGCCGCGGCGGACCAAGGCAGCGCAGATGAACGCGGCAATCTCGCCGGTCACGGCGCTGTGCGTCAGCAAGGTGTCCTTGGGCTTCAGCGAACGGATGATCGCTGCCGCCTCGATCCGCGTCGGGATGGCCATGCGGCCGATTGTAGGTGGGCCTCCAGGGTCCACTTCGCGGCGCACTGCGCCGCGCCCGGCGTGCGCGGACCTCGGGCGGGATGGGGCAGAAGCCGATGCCAAGTGGCCGCTGGGCGGGCGGATCGGTTGGTCGCGGCCGACCACCGCCGGCCCGAGCAACGAGATCCTCGCCGTTGGTCGAGATCTCGACCGAGCCGTCGATATCGGTCCGGAACAGGCGTGCTCCGCTTTCGACCAGGCGCCCAACCGTCTCCGGTGACGGGTGCCCGTACGGATTGCCCCAGCCGGCGCTGATCACCGCGACCCGTGGCTCGAGCTGCTCGACGAAGGCATCGGTAGTCGCGGTTCGGCTGCCGTGATGGGCAACCTTCAGCACGTCGAGCGGAGCCGTCAGCTGATCCGCGATGCCCGCCGCGAGGAGCTGTGGGTCGATCTCCTCCTCGACGTCACCGCTGAACAGCATCCGTCGCTGGCCGAAGGCCAGGTCGAGGACGATCGAGACGTTGTTGATCTGGGTGCCCGAATCGGTAGCGCGCAGCGGCACACGCCCACGAAATGGCCACTCCACGTCAAGCGTGATGCCGTCGAGCATGAGGCGATCACCGGCGGCGACGACGCGGCTCTCGCGGCCGAGCTCGGTCATCCGCCGCCGATAGGCCGCGTCGCCGGGCCCGAGGCCGATCATGCCTGGCTCGACCACGGCGCCGATGCGGTAGCGGTCGAGCAGCAACGCCACGCCGGCGACGTGGTCCTCGTGCGGATGGGTCAGCACGACCAGGTCGATGCGCCTGTCCCATGCCGGCAGGCGCTGGTCGAGCAGGGTCAGCAGGCGGTCTGGATCTGGACCGGTGTCGATCAGCATCCGGCCGCCGTTCGGGCCCTGGAGCAGGATCGAGTCACCCTGGCCGATGTCAAGCACGGTCACGTGAAGTCGACCGTCTGGTCGCGCGCCGTTGATCAGAACGAGCAGCAGGCACAGCGACACGGTGCCGCCGCCGAGGGCAAGGCGGCGCGGCGAGGCGCTGGACGAATGGCTTTCCGGACGCGTCGTGACCGGTTGAGGTCGCTTGCCGGCGTTACGTTTTGGCCGCTGACGGGTGACGTACGCGAGCAGGGCGACGGAAGCGGCGGCCGCGACGATGTTGACAGGCTCAGGAACCTGGAGCGTTGCCAGGGGCAGTGCCGCGGTCGAGTGGGCGATGCCGATCATGGCGCCGATGCCGAGCGCGCCAATGAGCGTCACCGGTGCGAACAGCAAGGCGGGCACGCCCAGACCGATCAGGCCGCCGGCGGCGAACGCCAGCACTGTCAGCAGCATCGCCGGCGCGACGAGTGGCGCAACGAGTAGGTTCGCCAGCGGGGCGACCAGGGAGAGCGACGCGAAGTGGTAGAGGATCAGCGGCAGCGTTGCCGCCTGGGCCGCGAGCGACACAGCGAGCGCCTCGAGCAGCCACGCCGGTGTCCGCCGCGGCAACCTGGATGCCAGCCAGGCGCCGATTCCCTTCGACCAGACGAGCAACCCAGCGGTTGCCGCGACCGAGAGCTGGAAGCCGATGTCGGTGACAGTTGCCGGATCGAGCAATAGCAGCCCTAAGCAGGTCAGGGCCAGTGCAGCCGGCGCTTGCCCGGCACGGCCCGACTCGCGCGCCAGAAGCACCACGGACGCCATCACCGCCGCGCGAAGGATGCTCGGCGATGCTCCAGCCAGGATCGAGTAGGAGCAGATTGCAGCCAGAACGAGCAGTGACCTTGGCCGTCGCGACAGACCGCCGAGGGCTGCCGTAACAACCGCCGCCAGAAGGCAGATGTGCCAGCCGCTGATCGCGACGACGTGGCTAAGGCCGGAGGTCCGAAAGTCGTTCGACACGTCACGCGCAACCAGGTCGCGCAGGCCGATCATCATCGCCGTGGCCAAGCCGGCCTGCGGCTCCGGCAGGGCGCGCGTGACCATCTCGGCCGCCTGACGACGGATGCCCTCGAGCGCCGCGACCGGAGTCCCGTCACCCCCGACGCGATCCAGGGTCCGGGCACGCGTCGTCCACTCGATTCCGCCGCGAGCCAGGAACTCACCGAAGCCGCCCTCGATCGATGCCGGTTCGAGCGAGCCGCTGAAGCGCACGACGTCGCCGATGACCACCGCCGGGTAGCGCGGCAGCCGCGCATAGACACGTTCAGCTGGTTCCGGCGGCCGCAGCTCGACGGTCGCTCGCTGCAATCCACCGGAGGGCGTGCCAACCGACACCACGACAGCTTCGTGAGCCGTTCCGTCCGTCTCGAACGCTGGATTGCCGTCATCGGCCGGCGTGGTGAGCGCCAGTCCGATGACGACGCGAGCGATCACCAGCACGGTGCCCGCCAGCAGAGCGAGGGCCGGCATCTGCTGGCGGCCGATGACCACCCGGCCATGGCGCGACCCGAGAACCGCAAGGGCTATGGCGAGGGCTGCCATCAGCACCGACAGTGCCGCTGCGGGGAATGCCGGGGCGAACAGGGCGCCGATGATCGAGCCGGCGGCCAGCCACGCCGCGCGATTCATGTGATTAGCCGCCCGACTGTGATCAGGGGAGGGCGGTGATCAGGTCACGAATCTTGTCCATCGTCGAGGGCCCGACGACGCTTCGCGAAAGCAGTTCATCGATACTCGCGAACGCCGCTTGGGCGCGGGCGGAGATGATCTTCTCGGCTGTGACCGGCCCAATGCCGGGCAGAGTGTCGAGTTCCTCTGCCGAAGCATGGTTGATGTCGATCGGGCCACCCGACGCCGGTCCCGACGAACCTGCGGGCGCCGCCGTTTCCGCAGCAGTGACCGCCACGTCGCCGCGTGCCGGAACGTGGACCTTGGCTCCATCCATCAGCCGCTCGGCGAGATTTAGCCGCGTCGCCGCAGCAGCAATGTCGACCAACGGGCTGTATCCGCCGGCTGCCGCAATCGCGTCGCCGACGCGGCTGTCGGCCGGCAACCTGTGCAGTCCGGGGGAAGCCACCGCACCCTGGACGTCAACGATGATCGCCGACGCCGCAGGGGCAACAGGTGCCCCTGGCGATGCGCCGGGGACAACGAGCTCCGTTGCGATTGCTGCGCCGGCAATGTCCAGCTGCACGGCTGGTTGCGGAAGAGTCAGCCAGATCGCAACACCGGCGAGGGCAAAGACGGCAACGCCGACGCCCGCGAGCAGCTTCTTGTCAGTACCGTGCTGCTCCTGCTTCGGATCAGGCGGCCTTGGCTCTTCGTTCCCTCCGTCCGAATCAATGAGCCGCCACTCTCCGACGCGATCCACCAGTCATCCTCCTTAGCGGGATCGACGGGCCGGCGGAACAACAAGGCGGAACAACAATGAGAGCGGCGACTCTTGAGCCCGCCAACCACCCGGGGCACTTCGAGCGGTCGAGCGGGCAGTTACGAACTGTAGGAAGAACCACTTATCTGCCGCTTATCGCGACCGGTGGACAAGGCAACCTTGAACGTCGCGGATGGCGGCCTTGGGTCGGCGTAGACAGCATGGGGCTGACTGCGACGACAGATGCGAGTTATCCGACACATTGGAACCACTTCGCACGTCAGGTATTGAACGCCGGCGGATGCTCGTCACCCGATTGCACCTCAACCGGGGCATGCCAACGACGTGGGAGGTCGTCGAAGGTGGTTCGCTGCCTGACCCGGTTCGCACTGTCTCTCCCCATCAGCGTGGCGCTGTCCCTGGTGCTCGTCGGACAAACTTTGGCTGCCACGTGGGTGGGTCCTGGGCCGATCACAGGCTGGGGGACGTATGGAGCTGGCATTGTCAGCACGGGCGGCTCGGGAGTTGCCCTTCTGTTTCACGGCCCCGGTGGTGCCTACGTGAAGAGATCGATGGACGCGGGCGTAACGTGGAAGCCTCGGATCCGGGTCACCTCCGGCGGCGACGGTGGCGCCGTGATCGACGGCCTCGGTTCCGGCATCGACGTCCTGTGGGCCGACTCGACCGTGGAGTGGGCCGATGGCCCTAACGTCCTGACGTATCGGCGGAGCACCAACGGCGGGCGCTCTTTCGAGCCGCCCGTCCCGATCGCGAATGTTGGCGAGTACAACCCCTGGATTAACAGCTTCGACGTAGCGCGTGGCCCGGCCGGGTTGGTCGCTGTGATGTGGGATGAGATCGAATGGTTCGACGTTGGCGGTGACGACCGTTATCGGAGATACATCCGCGTTCGCGTCAGCTCGGACGGTGGGGCTTCATTCGGACCAGCCCAGTTGATCGCCACCGTCCGTGGCCCAGGCAGCTCTGCCCTTGCAGTCGGCGATGGTGTTATCTACGTGGCTTACCTCCGCCAGCAGAACGAGCTCCGCTTGAAGCGCTCTCTCGACGGGGGTGAGCACTGGTCGCAGGGCAGCACGCTCGCCTGGAACGCATACAACCTGTGGAGCCCGTTCCCGCCGGTATTGGTGGCTGAAGGCAGTGACGCCTACGTGGCCTGGACTCGCCAGGGCTCCGGGTACCAATGGCTGGTCTACTGGCGAACGACCGATAGTGGAGCGCACTGGTCCACTTCCCTGAAGCTGGCCGCTGGCGATCGGCGGCAGCACGAGAATCTGAACATGTCGCTAGACGACGGTGTGCTCCGTGCGGCCTATTGGCGCTGTCCCTCCAATTGCGAAGTGGCTGGCCAAGGCGAGATCTACTTCCGCCAGAGCGTCAACGGGCTGACGTGGTCGCCAACTGTGATGGTCGCGCCAAGCTACGAGCCCAACTGGCGCGGCTACTACCCCAGTGACCTTGCGCACGTCGGCAGCGACAGTCTCATCCTGATGAATGAGTGGCGCGACTTCTGGGATGAGAACGGAAGCATCGACTCTGAAGCGCGTGCGCTACTGATCCGTGGCACACCATAGACAAGGCTGCGTCAGCTCCATCAATCGTCTGTACGCCTTCGCCGTGGGCTGCGGCTCGGGCGGCGAATCGTGCGATCCGCTTTGGAAGTCGGGCAAAGTCAACAGCGGAATCGCATCGGCGGCCGCGGTGGCCAATGGGCCGACCTTCGCGTTCGGGTTGCCCTAGGCAGGAGTCGGGGCCAGGGCCTCCCGCAGCATCGGCTCGACTTCCTCGTTCATGCGCACCATCGTCTCCTCGTCAAACGGCGCCGGGAAGCCGACTACGACGTGGTGATAGCCGAGGCGCAGGAAGGGCAGCAGGGTCTCGACGATCTGTTCTGGGCTGCCGGTCGGCTGCGCTGACGCCGGCCGGCCGGCCCACGTCTCGGCACGTCCGTTGTGCTGATAGATGCCCTGGAGCACGCGCGCCGCTTCCTCGGCCGTGTTACGGATGATGATCGGGCCTGTGTTCATGGTGCGCTCGATCTCGCGCTCGTCACGGCCGACCTCCGCGCAATGCCGGCGCAGCGCCTCTTCCTTGCGCTGGAACGACTCCATGCCGTTGGCAAAGCCGATGTTGTTGGCGTCGGCGAATCGCGCGACGAGGCGCAGCGTGACGTTCTCGCCGCCGCCGCCGATGAGCAGCGGCAGGTGTGGCTGGATTGGCCGTGGGTCGTTGCGCACGGCCTTCGCCGCGTAGCGTGGTCCGGCAGCGCTGGGCTCATCACCGTGGAGCATGCCGCGCATGATGGGAAGTGCCTCGCGCAGCCAGCGCAGCCGTTCACCGGGCGTCTCGCCGAACTCGAAGCCGAACGCTTCCGCCTCGGTCTCGTTCCACGCCGAGCCGATGCCGAGGTATGCCCGCCCGCCACTGATGTGATCGAGCGTTGTGGCCATCTTTGCCACGAGCGCTGGATTCCGGAACGGATTGGCACCGACCATCAGCCCCAGCCTGACCCTCTCCGTGGCCTGCGCCCACGCGGCCAGCGTCAGGTAGCCCTCGAAGAACGGGCCATCATCGGAGCCGACAATCGGGTACAGGTGATCCCACGCCCATAGGCTGTAGAAGCCGAGGCGGTCGGCTCGCTTGCCGGCCTCGAGGTAGCTCGGCCAGTCGGTGTACTGGTTCCACAACAGTGCGCCAAGGCGGATCTCGTCGTTCATCGGCCGAGCGTAGCGCAAAAGGAACGACCCGCCGGGAGGAGGTCCGGCGGGTCGATGGAGGGTCCTGGTGTGTTGGCTAGCGTCGGGGGGAAAAGCTCCGCCAGGCGTCTTCACGCGAGGGTCCGAGCTGGGCTCGGAACATCGCCCGACTGAGTCGTGCCCGAATCCCCGACTCGGTCCGCGTAGTGAGTACTGTCGCGCTCGGCGCGTCCATGGTCGGCTGATTTACCTTCATGATTCTTAGCTCCTGCTGAAGAGGCGCAGTCGGCGCGGCCGGGCCGGGCCATGTGGCCGCCCGCTTGCCAGCCGATGCATCCTCATTTGCTCGGCCTCGCGCTGAAGCCGTTCCTGGCGGTCCCTGGCGATGAGATCCATCTGGTACCACATGCTCATTTCGGCCTCCGCGATCGAGTAACTCTTGATCTTGCCTCTACTGGTTACTTTCTAACCGAAGAATAGCCACTTGCGGGTAACCTGTCAATGGGGTATAAACGGTTACAACATGGAATCTTGGATAGACCCGTCGGGTACAGCCGACGGACATTTCGTAACCGATCACGATCACGGCCAGGGACGGCACGGCCACCAGGCCTCGCTCGGCGACGGGCTCGACTTCGTGAACACGCTCGAATACGACAAGGGCCAGCCGACCGAGGAGCTGGTCGACCAGGAGACGGCAATTCGCTGGTTCCAGGAGCACGCCCTCCTTCATCGCAACACGGCCGATGGGCTGGTGGCCGAATATCGGCGCGACGACGAGGCGGCGGCGCGCCTGATGCAGCGCGTGCGCCGCGTCCGCGCTGCGCTACGCGAGCTGCTCGACGCGGCCGTGGCGCGGCGGCCGGCGGAGGCTTCAGCGTTGCGCGAGGTGAACCGCGCCCTCCGCGCCCCCTACATCTATGAGTTGGTGCCGGCCGCCGACGGCGTGTCGCTCGATCACCGCCACGAGGGCGATCCGATCAGCGGCGCATTGGCGCGCCTGTCAGAGGCAGTCGCGCGCGAGCTCACCGCGGGCGACACCAAGCGCCTGCGCATCTGCGCCAACGACGAGTGCCGCTGGGTGTTCCGCGACAACTCCTCGGCGGGCCGGCGCAAGTGGTGCGACATGAGCACGTGCGGCAATCGGGCCAAGGCGGCGCGTCACCGCGAGCGTCAGAAGGCCAAGGAAGACGAGCAGCCGGCGGCGCCAGCTATCTAGCATCCTCACGCGGGGCGGAGTGCGGTGATCTAGCTCCGGCGGTTGTTGCGGTCGAGCGCGATCCCGATCACGAAGCCGATCGAAACTCCCAACGCGACGCCGATGGCGACGCTGTCGAACGCCGCCCCGAGAGCGACGCCGATCCCCGCGCCGAGCGCGAGGCCCAGGCCGACCATGCTGCCCGGGGGCATCCGACGATCGTCGGCCGGGTCGGGTGGCTGGGTCATGACCGCGGCTTGATCACCACGTTGACCAGCCGGCCGGCGACCTGGATGACCCGGACAACATCGTGGCCGTCGAGCTGTGCGCGGACCTTGTCGCGCGACAGGACGATCTGCTCGATCTCGATCTCCGACAATCCGGCCGGCACGGTGACCACGTCGCGCAGCTTGCCGTTGACCTGGATGGGCAGGTCGACCTCCGACTCGGCGACAAGCTCGGGATCGAACCTCGGCCACGACTGCGCGTGAACTGACGACCACTCCTCGCCACGTGCGGCGAGGCGCCGAGACCACAGCTCCTCGCTGATGTGCGGCGCGAGTGGCGCCAGCATCAGCAGCAGCAGCCGAACAGACTCGTCCCAGTCGGGACCTCCGGCGACGGCCGTGCCACGCAGCCGGACGAGCCGATTGGTCAGCTCCATCAGCGCCGAGACCATCGTGTTGAAGCCGAAGTCGGCGTAATCGTCGGTCACCCGCTTGAGGGTTCGGTGGGCGTAACGCTGCAGCTCGTGTTCGTCAGCCTCGGTCGTCTGGTCAGGCTGCTCACCACCGATCGGGTCGAGCACCGTCGCCCAGACGCGGCGCAGGAAGCGATTGACGCCCTCGATGCCGGTCGGACTCCATGGCCCGCCCTGGGCCCACGGACCCATGAACATCAGGAAAAGGCGGACCGTGTCGGCTCCGTAGCGCTGGACCAGCTCGTCCGGATCCTGGACGTTGCCGCGCGACTTGCTCATGCGCTCGCCGTCGGCGCCCAGGATCTGGCCCTGGTTGAAGAGCCGCATCCACGGCTCGCGCTCGTGGACGATGCCCAGGTCGTTGAGCGCCTTGGCGAAGAATCGGCCGTACATCAGATGGAGCACGGCGTGCTCTGCGCCGCCGGTGTACTGCTCGACCGGAGCCCACGCTTCCTCGCGCGCGCGATCGATCGGCCCATCCTGCTTGTCTGGCGACAGGTAGCGCCACCAATACCAGGCCGAGTCGACGAACGTGTCCATCGTGTCCGTCTCGCGCCGGCCTGCGCCGCCGCACCTCGGGCAGGGCGTGTTCAGGAAAGCGGCATGATTCTCGAGCGCGTTGCCGCCCTGCGGCCGGAACTCGAAGTCCTCCGGCAGCAGCACCGGCAGCTGATCCTCGGGCACCGGCACGATGCCGCATGAAGGCTCGGCCAGGCAGTAGACGACCGGGATCGGCGTTCCCCACGCACGCTGTCGGCTGACCAGCCAGTCGCGCAATCGGTATGTGACCGCGAACTTGCCGCGATCCATCCTGTGCAGCGCTTCGGTGATGCGCCGCTTCCCCTCCGTGGCGAGCATGTCGGTGTAGTCGCCGCTGTTGATCAGCACTTCGTCGTCAGAGTGGGCGACATAGGCCGATTCGAGCTCGATCGGCTCTTCACCCAGCGGCGCGACGACCTGGCGGATCGGCAGCCCGTGCGCCAGTGCGAAGCCGAAATCACGCTCATCGTGGGCGGGCACGGCCATGATCGCGCCGGTGCCGTAGCCGAGCAGCACGTAATCGGCGATCCAGATCGGGATCGCCTCACCGTTGATCGGATTGATCGCGTGCGAGCCGAGCGGCACGCCGGACTTCTCGCGCTCGGTCGAGAGTCGGTCGATCTCCGACTTGCGGCGCGCCTCGTGGCGATACGCGTCGACTTCCTCGCGCCGGTCGGGGCGGGTGAGCTTCTCGACGAGTGGGTGCTCCGGCGCGAGGACCATGAAGGTGGCGCCGAAGAGGGTGTCGGGTCGGGTGGTGAAGACTCGGATCTCGTTCGTCGCCCGGTTGGTGCTCGTCCGGCGCGACGCCAAAGACGATCTCGGCGCCCTCCGAGCGCCCGATCCAGTTCGTCTGCATGACCCGGATCGGCTCCGGGAAGTCGATGCCCTCGTACGACAGGTACTCGTCGGCGTACCTGGTCGTCCGGAAGAACCACTGCTCGAGGTCGCGCTTGATGACCTGCGTCCCGCAGCGCCAGCAGACGCGATTGGCGCCCTCCACCTGCTCCCGCGCGAGCACGACCTGGTCCTTGGGGCACCAATCGACCGGCGCCATCTCGCGATAAGCCAAGCCGGCCTCGAGGAAGCGCAGGAAGATCCACTGATTCCAGCGGTAGTAGTTGGGCTCGCAGGTAACGACCTCCGACCTCCAGTCCCACGTCGCGCCCATCGAGCGCAGCTGGCGGCGCATGTTGTCGATGTTGCGCAGCGTCCATTCGCGCGGGTGGACGCCGCTCCGGATGGCGGCGTTCTCGGCCGGCAGCCCGAAGGCGTCGAAGCCGATCGGGAAGAAGACGTTGAAGCCGTTCATCCGCTTGTAGCGGCTGAGGGCGTCGGTCGGCGTCTTTGTGAACCAGTGCCCGATGTGCAGGTCGCCCGACGGGTAGTCGTACATCGTCAGCAGGTAGAACCTGGGCCGGCTGTCGTCGTCGAGATCGGTCGTGTGCATGCCGAGCTCTTCCCAGCGCGCCTGCCAGCGCGGCTCGATCTCGGTCGGCTTGTACGGCTCCACGCGGGAGCGATTTTCAGGCGCTGAGGGCTCGATGGTCATGGCATGCCTTCAGAAGGAGAGGGAAGGGACGGGTCGTGGATTCTGGGTCGCGCGGCGTCAGGCGCCGGCGACCCCGGTAAGCACGAGGTCGGCGCCAGAGCGGCCGATTGGAGCCGTCATCAAGGCCATGACCATCGGATCGTAACCGGTATGGAAACCGGAGGGGAGTGGTGGAGCGACGGGGGCTCGAACCCCGGACCTTCTGCATGCCATGCAGATGCTCTCCCAACTGAGCTATCGCCCCACGGATGCCCGACGTCAGATGCCGGGCAGCGAATTTTAGCAGCGGATGTTGATCAACCCGTGAATGTGCGAACCGAGCGTGCGCGAACCACCTTCTTCGCGTAGGCAGGTCTGCCCATCGACGGCGGACGGCGCAGGCTTCACCATCTCGGAGCGATGCCGTCGTCCCGCTCGCCGATTGGACGCGATGGCGAGCTCCAGGAGCTCGCCGGATTTTTGGTGGCTTCCGACGGTCGGCCCGACGCGATGCTGCTCGTCGGTCCGGAGGGGATGGGCAAGTCGACGCTGTGGGAGGTGGCGCTTGCCGATGCGCGGGAGCACTCCTACCTCGTCCTCGAGGCACGCCCGGTCGAGGCGGAAACCGGGCTCTCGTTCTCGGCGCTGAGCGACCTTCTCGCACCGATCCTCGCTTCAGCTCTGCCCGACCTTCCCGAGCCTCAGCGCGACGCGTTGGAGGCCGCCCTCCTGCTTCGGCCGAGCAGTGAGGCGCTCGATCCTCGTGCGATCGGCAGTGCTGCGCTGAGTGCATTCCGCGCCGCTGCCGCGGCGCGGAGGTTGCTGATTGCCATCGACAACATCCAATGGCTCGACCCCGCGTCGGCGACGACGCTCAATTTCGCGCTGCGCCGGTTGCGCGACGAGGACATCGGTGGCCTGTTTGCCGCCCGCGGTGCGGTCGCGGACCGCATAGTGCGTACGTGGAGCGGCCTGATGCCGACGCGCGTCCTGCCCATCGGTCCGCTGAGCCTCGGCGCCACGCACGCTCTCGTCTTCGACCGCCTGGGTGCGGTCATGCCGCGACCGCTCCTGCACCGACTGCACGACCTTGGCCGAGGCAACCCGTATTACACGCTCGAGCTGACCCGGGCATGGCAGGCAGGCACCTTCCACCTCGCCGAGGCCGAGGCACTGCCACCGGCACTGGCCGACCTGCTCGGCTCGCGCATCGCGTCCCTGCCGGCTCGGACGCGGCACGTTCTGGCGCTTGCCTCACAGATGTCGCGACCCACGCTCGCCACCCTCGATCGTGCGGTCGGCGGCCATGCGGCCGAGCGGCTCGAACGCGGAGTGGCTGCGCGCGTCGTCGAGGTCGACGGCAACGAGGTCCACTTCACCCACCCACTCCTCGCCGCGTCCGCCTACGCCGCCATCTCGACGGGCGAGCGAAGACAGCTCCACGAGCTTCTGGCGACCGTCGTCGGCGACGGCGAGGAGCGAGCACGCCACCTTGCCATTGCCACCACTGGATCCGATGCCGAGATCGCCGCGATCGTCGAGCAGGCTGCCGAGGACGCGTTTCGACGGGGAGCCCCATCGTCGGCCGCGACGCTCATGTCCGAGTCGGCGCGCCTAACGCCGCCCAACGAGGTTGAGGAACGTCGCCGCCGCGTGCTGGCCGAGGCCGAGTACCGCTTCGAGGCCGGCGAGACAGATCGCGCCGAGATCCTGGTCGGGCCGCTCATCTCCGAAATCGGCGCCGGGACCGGAGCGGGCCAGGCTGATTGCCAAACAGGCTCGCTTCAGACACTTCGGCGAGGACATATCGGGCAGCGTCGGGCTCCTCCGAACGGCCCTCGCAGAGGCAGGCGACGATCCGCGCCTGCTGGTCGAGATCGAGGAGGGGCTTGTCTGGGGGCTGCTACTGATCCGCAGCGACGTCGAGGGCGCCGCGACGCACGCTCGGTCCGCGGTGGCCAACGCGGACCGTCTAGGCGACGACGCTGCATTGGCCGAGGCACTGGCGGCGCTGGCCATGGCCGACGCGCTGCTCGGCCACGATTGGCGGGCGACGATGAAGCGCGCCCTCGAGCTCGAACCGGCGACGCTCCGGCTGCGCGTCCTGCGCCACCCGAGCTTTGCCCATGGCTATCTGCTCTCGCTCGCCGACGAGCTCGACGCAGCACGCGCCGTCTTCGCCGACCTGCGCGTCCGAGCGGCCGAGCACGGCGACGACAGCGCCCTGGCGCCCATCCTCGGCCACCTCGCGGTGATCGAGTGCCTTGCGTCCAATTTCTCAAGCGCCGAGAGTCTGGCCGACGAGGCACGCGAAGTGGCGCTCCAGAGTGGCCAGGTTCCGTCGCAGGTCGCGGCGCTCGGCCGAAAAGCGCTTTCGGCGGCGATGCGGGGCGACCTCGCCCGGTCACGCGAGGTCGCCGCCGACGCTCTCACACTCGCGGTGGGCGAAGGCTTCGATCCGGCCGCTCCCCAGCCGGCTGCGGCGCGCGGCAGCGAGTTCGCCATCTGGGCGATCGGCCACGCGGCACTTTCGGCTGCCGATCATGCCGCCGCGGACCGTTATTTGGGGCCGCTGTGTGAGTTCCTGCTCGGCGCGGACATCCGCGAGCCGGGCGAGATCAGGCCGCTCGGCGACGAGATCGAGGCGCTTGCCAATCTGGGCAGAACCGCGGAAGCGGCGGCGCTCGTCGATCAGCTCACCGCCATGGGCGAGCGCGTGCAGCGCCCCTCGGTGAGTGGCACGGCCGAGCGATCCCAGGCGATCGTCCTTGCCGCCAACGGAGAAGTACCCGATGCGCTGCGTCACGCCCAGAGGGCGGTAGGCCATCACCGCGTCGCGGGCATGCCGCTCGAGCTGGCCAGGTCGCTGCTCGTACTCGGCGCAACGCAGCGGCGGTCGCGCCAGAAGCGCGCCGCCCGTGAAGCCCTCGATGAAGCGATCCAGATCCTCGAGCGGATCGGCGCCGTCGCCTGGGCGCGCATCGCGTCCGACGAGCTCGTCCGGGTCGGCGGTCGCCAAGGCCCATCGAGCGAGCTGACCACGGCCGAGCGCCGCGCGGCTGAGCTAGTCGCGAACGGCCACACCAACAAGGAGATTGCCTCGCTAATGTTCGTGTCGCCAAAGACGGTCGAGGCCAACCTGTCGCGTGTCTACGCCAAGCTCGGCGTGGGATCGCGCACCGAGCTGGTCCGCTACCTCTCCGACAGCGAGTCAAGACCGTAGGGACTTCCCCAATTCCTACAACACCGCCCATTGCCTAACGTGGCGCCATGAAGAGTTACCTCGTCGAGGCATACATGCCGGCTGCGACGCCGCTTGACGAGATCGAAAGACGCGCCACGCAGGCGGCCGATGACGTTTCGGTCGAGGGGCACCACGTCAGGTACGAGCGGTCGATCTACGTCGCCGAGGACGAGATCTGCTTCTACCTGTTCGACGCCGATTCGGTGGACGCCGTACGGCTGGCTTCGGAACGCGCCGATCTCAGGCCGCAGCGCATCGTCGAGGCGATCGAGAACTCAGTCGCCGACCGCTACTGATTCGCCCAATCCGCCGGTAGCTGGTCAGGAAGCAACGGCCTTAGGCGGATGACGTAGTTCGTGCCGTTCGGCGCTTCCGTCACCAGAGTGTTCGGGATTCCGATATCGATAATCACCTGCGCATCTGAGGGCGTCACGATTGCGACCAATTCGTTCTCGACTCGATCGAAGCTCTCGATGGTCCGTCCGGCCCACGGCCAGTCGCCCACTGGTTCGGCCTCGCCCCACCATGGCTCGATCAGGCTCGCGCGATAGGCAGCCGGCGCGAACTCCCCGAGTTCCTCACCACCCACGGCGCGAACTGCGGAGCCGAATGATCCCAGCTTGTGGGAAAGCTCCGCAAGAGCCTTGCGCCCGCCGGGATCAGGGCCCGTGTAGTCGTCAGAGCTGAGAGCGTAGACCAACACGTCCTTGTCCAATCCGCCAGCCTGGATCTCGAAGACCGTGTTTTCCATGTCGGTGACAGCGACATCGTCGTACTCGGCCATCGCGGGTACGAGTCGATCTGTCGCGTCAACGAGCAGCGCATTCATTTGCTCTTCGGACAGCTGTGCGTGCTGAAGGGCAGTGACTCGCTCCCCGGCAATCTCGGTCGGGTATGCATACACAGCGTGACCGTCGCCGTAGAGCGTGAAATCGGGCGGCCGTTCGAAGGTCGTTCCTGGATAGGGCAGGGTCTCAAGCACGGTCATGCGAAGGACAACGTCGTCCGGACCGCTTGGATGATTGATTCGGAAGGGTGACGTGGCCGGCGTCGCGTTCGATCCAGGAATGGGAGTCGTGGCAACAGGCTGCGCGGCTGTGGCTGACGGCGCGTCAGTCGGCACTTGCGTGCCGGTCGGCAGAGACGTGCCGCTGCATCCGCCGAGCAGGATTGCGACCAGGATGACGAGTCCTCGCACAGCAGCCACGCTAGCATCGGCCGTGGGTGCTAGGCGAGTCGGTTTCAGATAAGAACGGCTATCGGATTCGAAGGTCGACGCGCGCCCGTCGGGCGAGACTGACGGTCACCGATACGGGCGAGGCGGTGGTCGTCCTGCCGGCCCGCGCGCCCGAGCGAGTGGCACACCAGCTTTTCGACCGTCATCGCGAATGGGTGGATCGGCATCAGCGTCGGATCCTCGATCGGCGCGCGACCCTCGCCGAAAGGCCGGATCTCGATCACGGCCGGAGCATCCCGATCGATGGAGTGCCGTACACGGTGATCGTCACCACGGCGCTGCATGGAGGAAGGTCCATGGTGAAGGTCGAAGACGGAGCGCGGCTGGTCGTCGAACGAGCGCCTCATGAGCGGCGCACCACCGGCGAATTGCTCGAGGCGTGGCTGCGCGACCTGGCGCGTGACCGGATCGGAGAGCGTCTCGGCCGGCGCGCGGTCGAGATGGATCTCGAGGTCGATCGCCTCCGGATCGCCGACCAGCGAACGCGCTGGGGGAGTGCCTCGCGATCAGGGACTCTGTCGTTCAACTGGCGACTGGTGATGGCGCCGCCGCAGATCCTCGACTACGTGGTCGTCCACGAGCTGGCCCACGTGAGGGTTCCCGGTCACGGCCCGAAGTTCTGGCAGCTCGTTGAACAGCACTATCCGGAACCAAAGCCTGCACGGCGCTGGCTGCGCCAGCATCACGACGAGTTGCGCCACGCGCTTGACTAAACCGGTGGCGAGCCGCCCCACACGATTGGCGTTGAGCGCGTCGCTGGCCGTTGCGGTCATGGCCGCGGGTGGAGGGATGGTGCATGCCGCGCCGGCAGATTTTCCCGATGGATTCCGAGCCCATCACACCTACGCCGAGCTTCGTGCCGAGCTGCAGGGTGTGGCCGCGGCGCACCCCTCGATCGTGAGCCTGCGCAGCATCGGTCGGACGTTCGAAGGCCGAAAGCTCTTGGCCGTGAAGATCAGCGACGCGGTCAAGGTCGACGAGAGCGAGCCCGAGGTGTACGTCGACGGTGGGATCCACGGACACGAGCACGCTTCGACCGAGCAGGCGCTCGCGCTCATCCATTGGCTCGTCGACGGATACGGCACTAACGAGCGAACAACCGCGATCGTCGATTCGACCGAGGCCTGGATCCTGCCCATGGTCAACCCCGATGGCGCGATGCATGACATCTCGGGCGGCGAGTTCCACCACTGGCGCAAGAACCGCCAGCCAAACTCCGATGGCCCGCTGGGCACCGACGTTAACCGCAACTTCGGTTATCGGTGGGGAGGCGCCGGATCGAGCGCGACTCCCGACGATGACTTCTATCGCGGCTCACGTGCCTGGTCGACGCCGGAGGCCCGGCGCATCCGCGACTTCGTACGCAGCCGCAGGACCGGGAACGGCCAGCAGATCCGGTTGGCACTGACGATCCACTCACAGGGTGAGTTCGTAATGTTCCCGTTCGGCTGGACCAGCAATCCCGAACCAGAAGGCATGCGTTCCGGCGACCTGGCTTTGTTGGCCGACTTGGCCGATGGCGTGGCCACCAGGAACGGCTACCGCGCGGTCCAGGCCGGTCAGCTGTATCGAAGCTCGGGCACATTCATGGACTGGGCATACGCCAAGCAGTGGATCTACGCGCTGACGCTCGAGATGGCGCCGCCTGTCTCGGTCGAAAACGGCTGGTACCTGCCCGATGACGACCTGGCGATCGAACTCGAGCGCAACCGTGACGCGCTGCTGTGGTTCCTGGAGCAGGCGCAGAAGCTCGGCTGACTAGGGAGGGACCTGGTGGAGATGAGGGGACTCGAACCCCTGACCCCCGCGATGCGAACGCGGTGCTCTCCCAGCTGAGCTACATCCCCACGGGAGGCGAAAGTATAGCCCGCGACCCTGATTTCCCCGCCTCACTCACCGTTTTCGAGCTCGGCCAGCCGGTCACCGGTTCGCTCCAGATCGTCGACGAAGGCCGTGAACTCGCGCTCTCTGGTGGCGTGATCGGTAGCGCGCAGGATCGAAGACGGGTGGACCGTCGCGGTGATGAGGTGCCCGGAATCGGTCGGGAAGAACTCGCCCCGCTGACGCGTCACCCGGAAGGAGGGACCGAGCAGGCCCTGGGCCGCGGTCGATCCGAGGCAGACCACGATCATTGGGTTGACGCGCGCAATCTCGGCCTCGAGCCAGGGCTGGCATGCCTTCACTTCGTACGAGTTCGGCTTGTCATGCAGTCGTCGCTTGCCCGTTGAGGCTGCCGCGGCCGCGTTTCGCTTCCACTTGAAGTGCTTGACGATGTTGGTCAGGTAGGCCGACTTGCGATCGATGCCCGCCGCCGCCAACGCCCGATCGAGCAGCTGGCCGGCCGGCCCAACAAATGGCTCGCCTGCCACGTCCTCGCGATCGCCCGGCTGCTCGCCCACCAGCATCAGCCTGGCATGGCTCGGTCCTTCGCCGAAAACGGCCTGGGTAGCGAACGCGTACAGACCACAACCCTGGCAGCGCTGGACTGCCTTACGCATCTGCGGTAGCGTGGACTGAGCGGGAATGAAGTCCCGGGCCGAACCCGTGCTGTGCGGTTCGTCGCTCATCGTCGTGTGACTTTCGGCTCTAGCTCATGGCAGTCATGCCCGCTTGTATCGCACTGGAGGTGACGCATGCGTGCCATTCAACTGATTCTCCTCGCAGCGGTTTCGGCCGTCGTAGCGCTGGTCGTTTCGTACGTGGCGGTCGTCAGGCCGCGCGTCAAGAGCTGGGGCTTCGATCCCGAAGAGGCCGAGCTTCCCTTCCCGGGCGATGACCTGATCGCCGAGCCGTCCGCGACCGAGACACGCGGCATCACCATCGACGCGTCGCCCAGCGAGGTTTGGCCGTGGCTGGTCCAGATGGGCTTTGGCCGCGGTGGCTGGTACAGCTACGGGATGCTGGACAACAAGGGCACGAGCGCCGACTCGATCCTGCCCGAGTACCAGTCGCTGACGCCGGGCGACATCGTCCACATCGACAAGATCAGCGGTTTCGAGGTCAAGGCCGTCGAGCCAGGTCGCGCGCTGGTGCTCTTCACCAATACCGAGCTCGCGCGCAGCCAGGTTGAGAAGGCCGTTACCGAGGACGTGGGCGACGATCAGGCAGCGGCCTCGCGCATGAGCGCGATGATGGCCGGCAAGTCCTATCCCGACGTCGCCGCATCATGGTCGTTCCTGCTGCAGCCGACCAACGACGGCAAGACACGGCTGATCGAGCGCTTCCGGGCCAAGACGCCCGACAACGGACCGGCCAACTCGGTCCTTGGCGAAGTCATGGGCACGGGCATCGTGCTCCTGACGCGCAAGCAGATGATCGGGATCAAGGAACGCGTCGAGCGCGCCAAGTATGGGATCAGCTCCGGCTCGGATCCCGTTGCAATCCAAGTCGACTCATCGATTCAGTCTGAGCAGCTGCCGTCGCTCGAGCCGGAGTGGGCCGCCCCGAACTAGACCGGGCCCGCCTCGCGCATCCAGAACTCGACCAGGCGCTCGTAGTCGCCGAGCACGTCGGACGCTTGACTGAGAATGTTGAAGCGATCGTCGGTCCAGTAGATCGTGGGAATGACGGCCGGCTCGACACCCGTTGCGATGCACAGGTAGCGGCCAGTCGGAACGTCGGCGAGGTTGTACCCGTGCTCGGCCGGCCAGGTCGTGGACACTTCGCAATTGCCAGTATCGGGCTCGATCTGGGCCGTCTCAACGAAGGCCTGGTAGCCGGCGTTCATTTCGTCGCGCGATCCATACAGGGTGTAGACGACGAGCAGCTCGCCCTCGTCCTGGCTGCACGATGCGATTGCCAGCGCCGGTGCGATGCCCGGCGTCGAGACACACGTCGCGACTAGCTCCTGTGGGACGTGGCTCAAGAGGACCAGGCTCGGATCGCCGGTCGGCAGCGTCGTCGGCGGGATGGGACTGGTCGGCGATGGTGTTGGTGGCCCGGTTGGCGTCTCGGCGACAGTCGGCGATGGTGATGGCGATGCTGTCGGCTCGAGCGTGGCCGAGGCACTCGGGCTGGCGCTGGCCGTCGGCTCGAGTGTCGGGCTGACCGTCGGCTCGAGGCTCGGCGAAGCGCTGGCCGAGGGCGTCGGCGACGGCGTGAACGCGACCGTCGGCGAAGGGGAGGCGCTGGGCAGCAGGCTCGGCGAGGCAGACGCCGCAGCCGACGCCGACGGACGTGGCGCGAATGGTCCGAGGTTGAAAGCAAACAGGGCTGCGGTGATCAGCAGCAGGAGCAGGGCCACACCACCGCCGATGATCCATGGCGTCATGTTTCGCCCGCTCGGTGGCGGGGGCGGGGGCGGGGGATAAGCGTACGGCGGCGGTGGGTAGGCAGGCGGCCCGCCGGGGTAGCCGGGGGGCGGAGTGCCTGGTGGATAGACGGGCGGCGGTGTTGCCGACGTGTAAGCCGGCGGCGGAGGAGTGGCAGCCACGGGAGCGGCGGCGGCCGGCATGACGACCGTTGGTGAGTCGTCCAGGTTGGTTGCCGGCGGCGGCGGTGGCGCGGCGGGCGGCGGATCGGTCGGGTCGGGAACCGGGGCTGGCCGGTCGTTCGGAGAGTCAGTCATCGGGTCGATCGTAACCCACCAAGTCTCTTGACGAATAGAACATTTGTTCTATGATCGATGCATGCCCGCCGACCCCGCACTGGGTTCCGCTCTCGCCCGACTCGAGTCGCGCTGGGGTAGCGCGGCGGTCAGGGTCGGCCTTGGCTCGACCGGCGTATCTCCCACGCTGGTCGATGGCGCGCTTGCCCTGGCGCCCGCCGAGGCCGACCCTGATTTGGAGGCGGCGCCGTCGGCACTCCCGGACGAGATCGTGCCGACCGGCTTCGCTCGGCTCGACGCGCTGCTCGGCACCGGCGGCCTGCCACGCGGCGCCAGCGCCTCTTTCCGTGGCGCCCGGTCGAGCGGCAAGACCGCGCTTGCGCTGCACTGCCTTGCCCAGGCCCAGGCACGCGGCGGGATCGTGGCCTTTCTCGACCTGTGCCGCATCTTCGATCCGCTCGAGGCGGCTGGTCGTGGCGTTGACCTGCGCTGGCTGCTCGTTGTCCGTCCGGCGGACGTGGATGAAGGCTGGGCACTTGCCGCCGCGCTGGTCGGCGGTCGCCAGATCGACCTGCTGGTGATCGACCTGCCCGAGCGAATGCGCGCCAGCCATGACGCGCCACTGCGCCGCCTGGCTGCTCATGCCCGCCGCTCCAGCGTGCGCATGATCGTGCTCGAGCCGACCAGCCTGACGGCGGCGGTCCATGGCGCCCTGGCTGAGTCTGTTTCGCTGCGTCTCGAGCTCGAGCAGCGTGCCTGGCTGCGTGCCGGGCGCGACGTCGTCGGCCGCAGCGTGTCGGTCAACGTGGCCAAGAACCGCTTCGGTCCACCGGGTCGCGAGACAGAGATCGAGATCCGCTATCTGGCCGACGGTGAGCACGAAGGGGCGCTCGATCGATTCGCGGCGACCGACCCACTGTCGTCGGACAAGGTGACGCCCCTCTTCCAACCCGTCGTAGCGGTCGGCTAACGGCACCGACTCAGTCCCACTACAGCGCCACTGACAGGAACCACTTCTCTATCGACTGATTTACGACGACCTAGCTGGCACGAAAACGGCGTACCCACATCCAATGCGACTTCTTTATCTCGACTGGCCGCACCTCTGCTATCGGATCGAGGCGGCCCGCGCCGAATCCGTCGACCCTCTGCCGGAGGCGGTCGTCGTTGGCGGCCAGCCCTGGGAGCAGGGCACGGTGCTCGATTGCAGCCCTGCCGCGCGACGCCTGGGCGTGACGCGCGACCAACCGCTCGGCACGGCCCATCGGCTGGTGCCGGAGGCGAAGTTCCTGGCCGCCGATCGCGAGACATACCGACGCTCGATGGAGGCGGCGCTCGACGCGCTGTCGGCCTTCACGCCGGCGCTCGAGGCGGAGCTCGATCCGGGTGCGCGACGCTTCGGCCAGGTGATGCTCGGCATCGAGGGGCTGCACCGGCTGTGGGGCGACGAGGAGGTGCTCGCCGGCCGCCTGCTGGAGGTGGTGGGCACGCTGTTGCCCGGACAGCCACGAGTGGGGATCGGCAACACGCGCTTCGGCGCGCAGGTGGCGGCGGTGGTCGGTGGCGGCCGTCTCGAGCGCATCACGGTTGGCGACGGCGCGACCGAGTCGGGCTTACCTGGCGCCGCTCTCGATCCGCTTGCTGCCCGCAGATGAGGAGACGCACGAGCGGCTGCGCGTCTTCGGCCTGACGCGCATCGGCGAGTTCGCGGCGCTGTCGCACTCGGCGGTGATTGCCCGCTTCGGCGCGCAGGGCGGCGAGCTGCACGACTTGGCGCGGGGCATGGACGGACGCCGGCTGCGGCCGATGAAACCGGTCGAGCAGCTGCGCGCCGAAGCGGAGCTCGAGCCACCGGTCGACTCGCTCGAGCCGCTCCGTTTCCTGTTGCGCAACCTGAGCCAGGCGCTGTGCGAGCAGCTCGCGGCACGTGGCGCGGGCGCGACCCGGGCCGTGCTGGAGCTGGACGTTGAGCGCGGCCAGCCGCTCATCCTCGAACAGCAGCTGCCCGAGCCGACCGCTGCCTCGGACCTGCTCGAACGATTGCTCTTCGCGCGCCTGTCCGCCACTCCGCCGGCTGCGGCGGTGACGCGCCTCGCGCTCGAGCTGCGCGGCGAGCAGGTGGCCGCCGGCCAGCAGCTGGGACTCTTCGCGCCGCAGCTGGCGCGTGCCGCGCGGCTCGACTGGCAGCTGACCGGCCTTGCCCTGCGCTTCGGCGCCGACCGGCTGCTGCGAGCACGCGTCCTGGATCCCGAGGCAACCCTGGCCGAGCAGCGCACGGAGTGGGCCGCCGCCACGGCCACTCCCTTGTCGAGCATCTCGTGACCAGGCTGCTCGGCCACCACCCGTTGATTGACGTCGACCTGGACGCGCAGGGCCGGCCGTGGCGGCTGCGCTGGGACGGCGGCAGCTGAGCAGGTCGAGGTGTGCAATCGGTGGCGGGTCGATGAGGCCTGGTGGCGCCGGCCGGTCAGTCGCGACTACTACAAGCTGGCCGGCCAGCGGCTGCTGGCATTGGTCTACCTCGACCGCATCGACCAGACCTGGCATCTCGAGCGCGTCTATGACTGAAGCTCGTCGCACAGCGTGCCCGGACATGACTCGACCCCGGGGGAGACCGGGGCCGAGATCAAGATGGAGCGCTCATTCCAACGCCAGGGAGGAGGAGACCGGCGTCGGATTGGGCACAGCCGCTTTGATCTCTGGGACGAGCAGCGGTCCGCCGTGTGTGACGCGGGTCAGCGAAGAGTCGGCGGCCCCTCGGGTGGAACGGTCATCAGCACGATGGACACGACCAGACCAGCAAGCACCACGAACAGGACCGCGGCGGCGATGACCTGGCTAATCGGCGGACGCATCCGCCAAAGGATACGGGTCAGCGAGCCGCCGCCGCGGCGATGCCAAGCATCGCGGGCAGAACGACCATCACCAACAGAATCACCAGGCCGGCCAGGACAAGCACGCGAACAAACGGCATCGCGGCGCGCAAGGTCTCCATCGACCGTGTGACGGCCAGCGGAGATGACGTGTGACGTGGCTGGCGATTAAGGACGGTTAGGTTCTCTGGCGGAGTCGCTCTCATGACGTGCGGCATCGTCATTTACCCAGCCGACTGAGTCAGCAATGCCCGGCTCCCTTGCCGTGACAATTTCGTGACACGGGCGCGTGCGGCTAGAGAGAGCCGGCGCCTAAGTCGGGCTGGCCGCCGGCGTGGGCGTGGCGTTGACCCGGTCCTGTAGCCGCTGTGGCGCGAACTGATCGCCCCACGGCAGGACCTTCAACGGGTCGACCCGCTCGCGCACCTTGGAAGGGTAGCCGAAGCGCGCCAGACGCGGCACGACATCCTGCCAGCCGCTGTCCATTCGGATCAGGCCGTAATGCAGGTGGCAACCGGTCGCAAAGCCTGTGGCGCCCTCGGCGCCGATGACATCGCCCGCGCTGACGACCTGGCCGGGAACCACGTCGGCTCGGTTCAGGTGGACATAGACGCTGCGATAGCCATTGCCGTCGTCGATGACGATCACGATCGGCAACGTGTTGACCCGGCCCAGCCGCTCCAGGCGGTCGTAGATCTCAGCCGCGTCGCCGTGGTAGCCCAGGAACACGTCGAAGTCGCGGCCGGCATAGATGACAGTCCCATCATGCGCGGCGCGGATCTCGTCACCACAGTGCGTGGCCAGGTCGAGCCCGTCGTGGATCTCGCGGTCGTCGATGATCACGAAACCGCCGAAATCGCGGGCCGCGAAACGACTGGTGATGAGCGCGTTGCGCAGCGGCCAGACGTAGCCGGTGAGCTCGGCCGGTGGCCGGCTGCGCTCGATGGCCGCCGACTTGCTCAGGTCGGGCGTCTCGCCCGGTGCCGGCGTGTCGGTTGCCGTCGGGCCCGGTCCGCCGTCGGTTGGATTGCCGTCGGTCGGCTGGCCCGGGCTGGGCGCCGCAGTGGGCGCCGTACCACCGGTCGGGGCGGTCTGGCCGGGCTGCCCGGCAGTCGGGCTGGAGTCGGCCGAGTTGGGGCTGCCGCTGCCCAGGCCGCCGTTGACAAGCGCTATCGCACCGACCAGCGCGGCGACGGAAAGGACGAGGACGAGGGCAAGCGAAAGATTTCGTCGGGACATGGATGCCTGTTTATGAAAGCAGGGTCGGCCGATTCTGTCCTCGGAGCTTGTTGTGTTGATAGAACAGACGTTCTATATTGACTCAGGCATGGCCGACTTTGCCGAGCTCCACTGCCACTCCAACTTCTCGTTCCTCGACGGCGCTTCGCCGGTCGACGATCTGGCCGAAAGAGCCGTTGAGCTGGGCCTGTCGGCGCTCGCAGTGACCGATCACCAGGGCCTCTACGGCGCCGTCCGCTTTGCCACCGCGGCACAGGAGGTGGGGCTACGGCCGATCGTCGGCCTGGAGATCGAGCTGCTCGACTCGGTGGCGCCCGATCCAAGTGGCCTGGTCGTGCCGCTTCGCCGGCGGAAGCGGCGTGGTCGGACGGAGAGCGGAAACGTTGAGGTCGCGGGATCGCTGCTGCCTGCGGAGGGCAGGGCGACCAAGCCGACGACCGATCGACTGCGGCCACCCGGTCATCGCGTGCCGCGACGCGAGGATCTACGCGGCGTGCGGCCACGCGAGCTCGGGCCGCATCTCGTCCTGCTGGCGCGCGACATGACCGGCTACCGCAGCCTGTGCCGGCTGGCCAGCGGCGCACATCTCGCCGGCACGAAGGGCGCGCCGCGGTTCACTCATGAGCTCTTGGCACGCAACACGGAAGGGCTGGTGGCGCTTTCCGGCTGCCGCCACGGCGAGATCGCGCGGCGATTGCTGGCCGGGGATCGGACGGGGCGGAGGTCGCCGCGCGAGCACTGGCGCAGATGTTCGGCGCGAGCAGCGCGGACGGCGCCGACAGCTTCTATCTCGAGCTGCAGCACCACCTTCTGCCCGACGACGACTGGCTGGTCGGCGAGACGGTGACGCTCGCCGCGCAGGTCGGGCTGCCGCTGGTCGTGACCAACGACGCTCACTACGCGCGGCCGGACGACAGGGAGCTGCAGGACGTGCTGGTGTGCATCAAGCACGGCAAGTCGCTCGAGGAAAGTGCGCACCTGCGCCGGCCGAACGGCGAGTACTTCCTGAAGAGCGAGGCCGAGATGCTGGCCCTGCCACCGGGCAGCGGTGCGCTCGGCGAACGGGTGGCCGTTGCCTGGGCAGAGGGCGTCAGAAACGCCGGCGAGCTGGCCAGTCGGTGCTCGGTCAACTTCGACTTCGAGCAGTACCGCTTCCCGGGCTTTCCGGTGCCGGTCGAGGAAACGGCGTTCTCGTATCTCGAGACGCTCAGCCACGAGGGCATGCGCCGGCGCTACATCCCGCTCAAGCCGGCGGTCGTCAAGCAGCTGGCGCACGAGCTCGAGGTGATCGAGCGGACCGGCCTGGCCGAGTTCTTCCTGATCTGCTGGGACATCATGCGCTTCTGCCGTGAGCGCGGGATCCCGGCCCAGGGTCGGGGAAGTGCCGGTGATTCGATCGTTGCCTACGTGCTCGGCATCACCCGAGTCGACCCGATCCGCCACCGGCTCCTCTTCGAGCGCTTCATCAACGAGGGCCGCACGAGTTACCCGGACGTGGACATCGACTTTGCCTCGTCGCGCCGCGAGGAGGTCATCCAGTACGTCTACGAGCGCTACGGCGCTGAGCACACGGGGATGGTCTGCAACCTCGTCACGTACCGGGCGCGGTCCGCCATCCGCGAGGTCGGTTACGCGTTGGGCTTTCCGCGCCCGCTGGTCGATCGCGTGGCCAAGGCACTCGAGACGTACGACTCGGTCATGGTCCGGCGCGACCTCGAAGCCGAGGGCGGCTTTGCCGGGTTCTTTGCCGCGTCCGGTCTGGCCGAAGCCGAGAGTGACGGTGATGTCGCCCGTGCACGCGGGCTGGTCGATCACATGGGTCAGCTCAAGCCGCCGGCGCGGATGTTGCAGGCACTCTCCGACGACGAGGGCGGGCCGGGTGACACGCCGGTCAGCGTGCGCTGGCTGCGCGGCGAGCTGGAGCGCGACGAAGTACATCCCGTTCTGGTGCGCCGGCCGCGCCCGATCGACCCCGACGCCGACCATCACGACGCTTTAGCGCCTCCCGCAACACTCCCAGTGTCAAAAAGCGGTCTGGGCGTCAGAGACGCATCGATCTCGGGCACATCTCACGCTCAGCGTGAGAGTCACCACCCCTCTAAAGAACCTCAGGAGTGGGATCCAACGGCCGTTAAAGCCGATTCCTCCACTGGGAGTGTTGCCATAGCGTTTACGCCCGCGAGGCCGTCGACGGTTGGGCTGACGCCTTGGGATCGGTGGCTGGAGCTCACCTCCCGGATTGACGGCTTTCCACGACATCTGTCGATCCACACCGGCGGGATGCTTGTCACGGCGGCCCCTCTGATCGACATCGCACCACTCGAAAGAGCCACAATGCCCGGTCGTGTCGTGGTGCAATACGACAAACGTGACATTGAGACCCTGAAACTCATCAAGCTCGACTTGCTCGGGCTTCGGATGCTCTCTTCGATCGACGACGCGCTCAGAGATATCCAGGCCGACTGCGCGGTCGTCGTCGACCTCGACCGGCTGCCCGAGGACATCCCCGAGGTCTTTCGCATGATTCAGGCGGCGGACACGGTCGGTGTCTTCCAGATCGAGTCGCGCGCCCAGATGCAGACTCTTCCAAGGTCAAGGCCGGAGAACCTCGACGACCTCGTGGTCGAGGTGGCGATCATCCGTCCCGGGCCGATCCAGGGCAACGCTGTTCATCCATACCTCCGTCGCCGGCAGGGCAAGGAGGAAGTGACCTACCTCCATCCGAGCCTCGCTCCGGCGCTCGAGGAGACGATGGGCGTGATCCTGTACCAGGAGCAGGTGATGAAGATCGCCATCGACGTGGCCGGCTTCAGCGCGGCTGAGTCGGACGGCTTCAGGCGGGCCATGGGCACGTGGCGCTCAAGTCGCGAGATGGAGAAGCTCCACGCCCAGTTCGTCGACGGTTGCATCGCCCGCAACGGCCTGACGACCGAGCAGGCCGAGGAGCTCTTCCGCCAGGTCTCCGCCTTCGCCAGCTTCGGCTTCAACAAGAGCCACGCAGCGGCCTTCGCCCGGACCGCATACGAGAGCTCATTCCTGAAGCTCTTCTATCCTGCCCAGTTCGTGACCGGCCTCATCAACGCCCAGCCGATGGGCTTCTACCCGGTAGAGGTGCTCGTCAATGACGCCAAGCGTCACGGCGTCTGCGTCCTGCCGGTCGACGTCAACAGGAGTCGCTACCTGACGGCGACCGAGTGGGTCGGCATGCCCGATGAGCCACTCCCCGATGGCGCAGGCATCGATCGCCGGCCGGCCGTCGTCCGCTCTTCAGGCTGCGTCGTGCCGAGCGATGAGTCACGCGCCTACTGGTCGGCCGAGAGCGCACGGGCGTATGGCATCCGCCTCGGGCTGCATCTCGTCAAGGGCATCGGCGAGGCTGAGGGCGAGGCACTCGACGCAGAGATCAGTAGCGGCGGCCCCTTCACTACGCTCGCCGACCTTGCCGCTCGGACCGAGCTCGGCGAAGAGGTCATCGAGCGGCTGATCCGCTCGGGCGCGCTCGACTCCCTCGGCGAGGAGCGGCGCAAGCTGCTGTGGCAGCTCAAGGAAGTGGCACGCGCCAGTCGTGGAACCAGAAGCCAGGGAAACAGGACGCTCGATCTGCGCCTGCCGCCGACCGACGCGCCGGATCTGCCGCCACCGACTGAGCTGGAGCGGCTCGGCGACGCCTACGCGATCCTGTCGCTCGACGCGCGCCGGCAGGTGATCGAGCTATTCCGGCCGGCGCTGGACAAGCTCGGCGTGCTGACCGCCGGCGCGCTCGCCGACGCGAAGCCGGGCAGGGTCAGGATCGGCGGTCTCGTCGTCACTCGCCAGCATCCGATGACCGCTCGCGGCACGGTCTTCCTTGCGCTCGAGGACGAGACGGGCATGGTCAACGTCACCCTCTGGCCCGACAGCTGGGCGCGCTTCCGGCGAACGGTGCGGCGCCACGCGCTGCTGTACATCGAGGGTAGGCTCGAACGCGAAGCGGACGTGGTCAACGTGATCGCCGATCGAGTCGAGTCGCTGGCCGACATCAGCCGGCCGCAGGGCGGACCAGTTCAGCCCCAGGGAGTCAGGCACATGGGCCACGCCGGCATGCGCCGGCAGAACTGAGCGGAAAGCTAGGTGGTCGGCTTCTGCTTAGCGACCCGGCGCGCTTCCTGCCGCTCGTCGCGACGCTTGGCGCGCTCGTTCGCCTCCTGCTCGGCTCGCCGCGTCCGGCCGCGCTCCTGCATGCCGCGCAGGAAGTCTCGGTACCAGGCCGCGAATGCGGCCGCGAACGTCCCATACAGGGCGCCATTCATGATCAACAGGAAGAGCTGGGTGGCGAACGCCGTCGGGGTGGTGACGAGGCTCGGTGGGATGAAGGCGATGAACCACAGGAAACCTGCGACGATGCCGTAGAGCAGGCCGATCAGCCACGAGGCCCGCGGCGCGATGAATCCCGCAATGAAGAACGTGAACAGGGCCGGCGGGACATAGAAGAACTGGAGATAGAGGTCGGCCAGCGCGAGCGGCTCGCCGGTCAGCGACGGCAGCACAAGCACGATGGCCGTGCCGATAAACAGCAGGAGTAGCGGCAGCCAGAGCAGCTTTCGCGTGCGCATGATGTGCGGCAGCGCTCGGATGTCCTCGCGGAAGTTGGGCAGCTTGAACATGCGCGGCCGCTCGGCAGGAGCCGTCGCGGTCGTCGTTGCTGTCGACTCCTCTGCATCGAGCAGGTCGTCAGCGCCCTCCTCGGTCGGCTGATCGGCACGCATGCTCGCCTTCGAACGACGACGGGCTTCGGATCGGGCTGTGTCTTTGGCGCGAGCCAACGAAAGGTCTCCTTCGGGGAACGGGGGTGCCCGGCATGCTAGCAAATCGACCTGTGAAGCCGCTGATAAGCGGGCAATAAGCGATGGCGAAGTCAGCCCCACCAGACTGGTCACTTGAGCTCGCCGATGCCGCCGATTGTCCGCCACTGCCCGCCCTGCAGCTGGATGGCCGGCCATGTCGGATGCGCGTTGGGATCGTCTATTCAACCTGGGATTGATCGTCGCCCTGATCGGCGTCGTCGGCCTCGCATTGCGACCGGCCTCTGCGTTGGCGCAGACGGTGTCATGGCCGCCCAGCACGGGCATCCTCGTGTCGGAGGTCGTGACCGGCGGCGCCAGTGCGTCCGACGAGTTCGTCGAGCTGTACAACGCGTCGGCCTCTGCGCTGGATCTCGGCGGCCTCGAGCTCGTCTACGTGACGGCCAGCGGCTCGACCGTGACGCGCAAGCAAACGTGGACGCAGCAGATCGTGCCCGCGCATCACCATCTGCTGATCGCCAATGCCTCTGGAGTTTGGGCTGGCGGCGCCGACGGCACGTACACCGGCGGCTTCGCGGCGTCAGGCGGCAGCATCGCTTTGCGCACGCTCGGCGGCGTGGTCGTCGACGCGATCAGCTGGGGAGATGCGTCAAACGCTTTCGTTGAGGGAGCGCCCGGACCCGCGCCGGCTTCCGGTTCGAGTCTCGAGCGGCGTCCCGGTGGCAGCCTTGGCAACGCGATGGATGCGAACGACAACATGGCCGACCTGCGAATTGAGGCGAGCCCTGTCGCTCACAATCTGGCCGCGTCCCCAGTGCCGGCCGTCACGCCAACGCCAACGGCCACTGTTGTGCCGACGCCCACGCCGACTCCGACTCCTGCGCCGACAGCCGGCCCAATGTGCGCCACGCTGCCGGCAGCTACTCCCTCCCCGACACCGGCTGAGACAGCGACGCCCGGTCCGTCTGGGCAACAGACCATCGGCCAGGCGCGGTCGGCCCTGGCCGGCACGCTTGTCTCGACCGTCGGACGACTGGCGACCCCCGCCGGCCTCATCGACGAGGGCCGCGGCGCGTTCATTGAGGACGACCTGGCCGGCATCGCGCTGCATCTCGGGGCGGGAGATTGGCCGTCGGTTGCGATGGGCGACCTGCTGGTGGTGACTGGCACCGTCGAGGTGCGCGCAGGCCAGACCACTCTCGTCATCGCGGATCCATCCAGCATCGCCGTAATCGAACCGGGCACGCTTCTCGGTCCGATCGATGTTCCAACAGGTTTCGCTTGCGAACCGTTCGAAGGTCGATCGATCGCCGTGGAAGGTCTCGTCACCGCTGCTGCGGTGACGACGCCTGAAGGCATTGCCACCTGGATCGATGACGGTACAGGAGCGCTTGCTGTGCTGGCCGCTCCTCCAGCCGGAGTGGCAACTGGTGACCTGGCGGTCGGATCACGTCTGCGCCTGAGCGGCGTGCTCGGCCAGCTCGACCTGATCGGTGACGGCGTGAGTGGCTACCGCTTGCTGATCCGCGGCGCCGACGACATCGTCGTCCTTGAGCCGGCGCCGACCAGCTCGCCGACACCGACGGCGATTCCGACACCGACGGCCAGTCCGACTCCGACGCCGACGTCGGCACCCACGGCCAGCCCCACGCCGACGCCTACGGCCAGCCCGACCCAGGCACCCACGCCCTCACCCACGCCGACCCCATCAGCGGCGCCCACCCTCAGCCCATCTCCCTCACCCACGCCGACCCCGGAGCCCACCTCGGTCTTGCTCTCTATCGGCGACGCTCGCGGCCAGCCGATCGGCGCTGAGGTCCGCGTAAGGGGAGTCGTGACCGCGTTGCCCGGAGCGTTGCTCGGCAGCGAAACGGTCGCCATCCAGGATCAGACCGGCGGGATCTTCGTCCAGCTGCCCGACGCCACGCTGGACGGGGTCGTTCTTGGCCGCGTGCTCGAGGCGACCGGCACCCTGGCCGCGCCGTACGGCAACCTCGAGATTCGGTCGCGCGACGGCGGGATCGCACTGCTCGAACAATCCAGCCAGCCCACGCCGCTCAACATCGGCGTTGGCGAGATGGATGACGACACCGAGGGCCTGCTGGCCCGGCTCTCGGTCACCATCGAGCGCATCGAAACGAGCTCGACCGGCAGCCTGACGCTCATCGTCTCCGACGCTTCGGGCGAGGGTCGTGTGTTCTTTCACGCACCGCTTGGCGTCGACGGGTCCGACTTCAGCGCCGACCAGCGGCTGGCGGTCGTAGGGCTCGTTGGAGATCGGCTCGGCCTGTTCCGCCTCTGGCCGCGTTCCATGTCGGACGTGGCGGTCATCGCCGATCCGCCGACACCCACACCACGGCCGACGGCCAGTGCCACGCCTCGTCCGACTCCGAGTCCAACGGCACGGCCCACTGCACGGCCGTCGACCACACCGCGCGTATCACCTCGTCCGAGTGCGTCACCAACATCGAACGCGGCGGTGATCTCGATCGCCGACGCCCTCAGGCGACAGGGTCAAACCGTCGCGGTTGAAGGAATCGTCACCGTCAAGCTCGGCCTGCTCGACAGCGACGCCACGCGAACGATCCTCCAGGACAGCAGCGCGGCGATCATGGTCCGCTTGCCTGCCGACGTGACCGCGCACGTTGGCCAGCGAATCACAGCCACCGGTCAGGTGGGGACGTACTACGGAGCGCCGTCGCTGACTGCCAGCTCGGCACGATCCACCGGCCAGGGCACGATCAACGCCACGACCGTGCGCGCCGCTCCCATCGCAGCCGCACTCGAGTGGCGACTCGTGGCCGTCAGCGGGCGCGTAGAAGACGTTCGCCGCGATGGCGAAACCTGGCGAGCTGAAGTCGCCGTGTCCGGCGGCACGATCCCGATCAGCGGACTCCAGCGGAGTGGCATCGCTTCGACGGCGCTCGAGGAAGGACGCAATGTGGCGATCACCGGCATCGTCAAGCGCGCCTATCCCACCGCGACAGACCAGCGGCTTTCGGTCGTGCCGCGCTCTGCCGCGGACATCAAGCTTGGCCCTGCCGTGAGCGGCAGCAGCCAGCCATCGCTGTCACCGCGGCCGGGCACTTCTGGGTCGCCGATCGGCAGCGGCCGCCCGGTCACGGCGCGGCCCTCATCGGCCGGCGGCCCTGTTGGCCCGGTCGGATCCGCCTCACCTGGCATCAACGTCGTCCAGTCACTCGACGATCTCGAGGGGCACGAGGACGAGGTGGTCACCGTTGGTGGCGTCGTCACGGCCATCGACGGAACCGCCGTGCTGATCGACGACGGCAGCGCATCGGTGCGGCTGCAACTGACCGGCGACGCGGCCGCGCTCGCGTCGAGGTTCGTTCTTGGCGACCTGCTCAACGCGACGGGTCGTGTGGCAACTGATGCTTCCGGTCAGCTGGAGGTCGTGGTCGATGACCCTGGCGCGGTCGAGCGCCTCGCGCGCCTGACAGCTGGTGCCACGGCAACTGGTGAGGCGACCGAAAGCTCCGGTTCGATGCTGCCGCCCGTAGGTGAGCTCCCCTCGAAGACTGGTGCGCAACCGGCGACGGCTACCGCCGAGCTCACCGCGCTTGCCCTGTTCGGAGCCTCGATTGTGTTGATCGTTGGCGTGCTGGCGGCCGATCCGCATCGTCGGGCGGCGTGGCGAAAGCGCCTCGATCTGGTCGTCGGCGAGTTGCGTGAGCGTGCCCGCAGCCTCGTCGCCGCACGGCAGCGAGGTTGACGCTCTGCAGACGCGCGGCCTATCGTCACGCTCAGCCACGCTCAAATTGAGCGTGCGATGAGCAGGAGGAAGTGTGCCGATCGCCGACCGTCGAGTGGCGGTACCCGACACCGAGCGGCAATACCACATCGGTCTCGGGCCCGGTGAGCTGGCCGAGTACATCCTCCTTCCCGGCGATCAGGATCGAACCGCCAAGGTCGCCGCGCGCTTCGAGAGCGTCGAGTTCCAGAAGCGCCATCGCGAGTTCGCGTCGGCGACCGGCGTCTTCGGCGGCAAGCGTATGTCGGTCGTGTCGACCGGTATCGGCACCGACAACGTTGAGATCGTCATCGCCGAGATCCTGGCCATAACCAAGAAGCCGACCTTCATCCGGATCGGGTCGTGCGGTGTCCTGCGCGATGACATCGCGCTGGGCGACCTGGTGATCACGACCGGCGCGGTGCGCCTCGAAGCGACGACGAAATACTTCGTTCACGAGGGCTACCCGGCAGTCGCCGACTACACCGCCGTGGCCGCGTTGACCGAGGCGGCCTATCGTCTGGGACATACGGCCCACCTCGGCATCACTGCCACGGCGCCCGGTTTCTACGGCGCCCAGGGACGGCCGATTCGGCAGCTTCCGATCCGCTTTCCCGACCTCGCCGACGAGATGACGCGCCAGCGCGTGGTCAATTTCGAGATGGAAGCCTCGGCGTTGCTCGTGTTGGCAACGTTGGCAGGATGCCGCGCAGGCGTCGTCTGCACGGCGTACGCTCAGCGTGTAAGTGGCGCTTTCGTGCAGGGCGCCCAGAAAGAACAGGCCGAATCGGCCTGTATCGATACGGGGCTGGAGGCACTCCGCCTGCTGGCCGATATGGATGAAGCCGTGCAAGCACAAGGAGCTGTGCACTGGCGGCCCTCACTATGGGTGCCAATCGTGGCATCCTGAGGGGGAATGAACGGCGTCGCGGCGAAATCCGCGGCTCCCGACAGTGAACTTGAAGCGAAAAGGAGGAGAGGTGGCTGAAGCCTATTGCGTCCGGGACAAGATGAAGGTGGAGATCCAGAACCCGGAAAAGATCACGATGAAGAACGGCAAGCCGGCCACGAAGGGCACCTGTCCCAAGTGTGGCAATAGCGTCTTCCGCATCGGCGCCTGACCGGCGCTCAGCAGAGGGAGGGAAGGGGTCCTGGCGACGAGCCGGGACCCCTTCTTCTTCAAGTGACGGAATCACGACGGAGCGGTGCTGGCACTCGACCTGGGAGGCACGCAGCTCCGAACCGCCGTCGTTCGTGGCGACGGAACGCTCGTGGGCAGGTACGCCTCGGGGACGCCCAGGACGGCGAGCGAGGTCGTCGGCGCGGCGGTCGAGCAGATGAGGCGCTCGCTCGCCGGCTCGCGAGCTGGTGGCGACGCGGACCAGAAACCGGTGGCGATCGGCATTTCCGCGGCCGGACCGATCGATGTCGCGCGCGGCGAGTTGCTTGACCCGCCCAACCTTGATCGCTCGTTGTGGGGCTTTCCCCTTGCGACGGCGCTGGCCGACGAGCTCGGACTGCCGGCGGCCATCGAGCGCGACACGCACGTTGCGGCGCTCGCCGAGCACAGGTTCGGGGCGGCGCGCGGCCTGACCGACTTCGTCTATCTGACCGTGTCGACCGGCGTTGGCGGTGCAGTGTTCAGCGGTGGGCGGCTGATGACCGGACCGGATGGCGTGGCCGGTGAGCTCGGCCACCTGAGCCTCGACATGGATGGCCCGCTGTGCGGCTGTGGCGCGCGCGGCCACCTCGAGGCGTTCGCCTCGGGCACGGGCATAGCGCGCATCGCTTCCGAGGCCGGCCTGGCCGCGCGCTCGGCAGTCGAGGTCGCTGCCGCCGAGGGAGGCGGCGACCCGGCCGCGGCAGAGATCATGGAGCGTGCCCGACAAGCGTTCGCGGCAGCAGCCGTTTCGATCGTCGATATCTTCAACCCGCAGCGCCTCATCGTCGGCGGCGGCATTGCCATCGGCCAGGGCGATCGGCTGCTGGGACCGGCCCGAGAGGCGGTGCAGGCTCACGCTTTCAAGCGCCAGGCCGCCCGCGTCGAGATCGTGCCGGCGCAGCTCGGCGACGACGTCGGGCTGATCGGTGCCCTGCCGCTGGTCGGCATTGCCCTTCTGGGCGAAGATACGCATATCAATCCAGGCGCTTCCTAAGGAACGGAGCGGGCCATCCGGCCCTTACCGCCCCTGGCGCGGACCGCCGACGATCAAGGCGGCATCAGCCAAGACAACGCGCGCGACGGCTCGAATTGACTCCGTCGCAGGTCAGATCAACCCCGGGCAGGGGGCACGAAGGAGTTCACAGATGGCAGTCCGCGTAGGTATCAACGGCTTCGGGCGCATCGGCCGGCAGTCGCTCAAGGCGATCATCGAGCGCGCGCCGGGCGTCGAGGTCGTGGCCGTCAACGACCTCGTCGACACGGCAATGAACGCGCAGCTCTTCAAGCTACGACTCGACCTACGGTCGCTACCAGGGCACGGTCGACCACACCGACGACGCGCTGATCGTCGACGGCCGCGAGATCAAGGTGCTCAAGGAGAAGGACCCGGCGGCGCTGCCGTGGGGCGATCTCGGCGTCGACATCGTGATCGAGTCGACCGGCTTCTTCACCGATGCCGACAAGGCCCGCGCCCACATCGACGCCGGCGCGAAGAAGGTGATCATCAGCGCTCCCGCCAAGAACGAGGACATGACGATCGTCCTCGGCGTCAACGAGGGCATGTACGACCCCGAGAAGCACCACGTCATCAGCAACGCCAGCTGCACGACGAACGGCCTGGCGCCGGTGGCCAAGGTGCTGAACGACACGTTCGGCATCGAGAAGGGCTTCCTGACCACGGTCCACGCCTACACGAACTCGCAGCGATTGCTCGACGTGGCGGCCAAGGATCCGCGTGACGCACGCGCCGCGCCGCAGAACATCGTCCCGTCCTCAACCGGCGCCGCGAAGGCCGTCGCGCTGGTCATCCCCGAGCTCCAGGGCAAGTTCACCGGCATGGCCTTCCGCGTCCCGACGCCCACCGTGTCGGTCGTCGACTTCACTGCCGTGCTCGGTCGTGAAGTGACCAAGGAGGAGGTCAACGCCGCGTTCGAGAAGGCGGCGTCGGGCGAGCTCGAAGGGCATCCTGGCCTACACCGAGGAGCCGCTCGTCTCGATGGACCTCAAGGGCGACGAGCACTCGACGATCGTCAGCGCGATTCGACACCGTCGTGCTGGGCAACATGGTCAAGGTCGTCGCCTGGTACGACAACGAGTGGGGCTACTCGTGCCGCATCGCCGACCTGGTCGCGTTCGTCGGCGAGCGCCTGTCGAGCGATCGATCGATGGAGGCGACTGCCGCCTCAGCCTGACCCGGCCTACCTGGCCGACACCGCCATATCGCCCACAGCCGCCCGCCAGCCCAGATAGAGAGCCCAACCATGCAAAAGCTGACTGTCCGCGATTTCGACCCGCAGGGCAAGCGCGTCCTGGTCCGCGTCGACTTCAACGTCCCGATCGAGGACGGCAAGGTCAAGGACGACTCGCGCATCCGCGCCGCAGTGCCCACCATTCGCTACCTGCTCGAGCACGGCGCGTCAGTGATCCTGATGAGCCACCTCGGCCGGCCCAAGGGCAAGGTCGTCGAGTCGGCCCGCCTGCGGCCGGTCGCCCAGTGGCTCAGTGCGCTGCTGCGCATGCCCGTGCCGATCACCGGCGACCCGCTCGGGATCGGCACCCGTGACGCCGTCGCGCGGCTCAAGCCCGGTCAGCTGATGATGCTCGAGAACCTGCGCTTCCACCCCGAGGAGGAGGCGAACGAGGACGAGTACGCCAAGACCCTGGCGAGCTACGGCGACGTGTATGTCAACGACGCGTTCGGCACCGCGCACCGCGCCCATGCCTCGACCGTCGGCGTCACCAAGTACCTGCCGGCCTACGCCGGCCTGCTCATGGAGGCCGAGATCGAGGCGCTCTCCAAGCTGCTCGAGAACGTCGAGCATCCGTTCGCGGCGGTCATCGGCGGCGCCAAGGTGTCGGGCAAGCTGGGCGTGCTGAACCACCTGATGGAGAAGGTCGATTCGTTCCTGATCGGCGGTGGCATGGCCAACACCTTCCTGGTCGCCCAGGGCCACACGGTTGGCAAGAGCCTGCTCGAGCGTGACCTCGTCGACGAGGCCAGGAAGATCCTCGACAAGGCCGACAAGAAGGGCGTCCAGTTCCTGCTGCCGACCGACGTGGTCGTGGCCAAGGAGGTCACCCGCGGCGCGGAGCACAAGATCGTGCCGGTGAACAAGATCCCGAACTCGTGGTCGGTGGTCGATATCGGTCCGGTGACAACGGAGGCCTTCGTGGAGGCGCTCGGATCGGCCAAGACGATCCTCTGGAACGGGCCGTTGGGCGTGTTCGAAGTGCCCACTTTCGGTGACGGCACGCGCGCCATTGCCCGATTGCTGGCTGAGCAGGCCGAAAAGGGCGTGACGGCCGTCGTCGGTGGTGGCGACTCGGTCGCCGCGGTCGAGGAGCTCGGGCTGACGTCCAAGATGACCCACATCTCGACCGGTGGCGGTGCCTCGCTCGAATTCATGGAGGGTCGCGAGCTACCCGGCATCTCGGTCCTGCTCGATCGCGAGGTTGCAGCCAGGAAATCACCCGCGAAGGCAGGTGTCGCGTGACCTCGATCGAGTTCGTCGACGCGCACGAGATTCTCGACTCACGCGGCAATCCGACGCTCGAGGCAGTCGTCGTGCTCGAGTCCGGCGAGGTCGGTCGAGCGGCGGTGCCATCGGGCGCATCCACCGGTGCGCACGAGGCAGTCGAGCTGCGCGACGGCGAGAAGGAGCGCTACGGCGGCAAGGGTGTCCGCCGAGCGGTGGTCAACGTGCTCGAAACGATCGGGCCGGCGTTGCTCGACCAGGATGCGGCCGATCAGCAGGGCGTCGACCAGCTGATGATCGATCTCGACGGCACGCCCAACAAGAGCAACCTCGGCGCGAACGCGATCCTCGGCGTTTCGCTGGCCTGCGCCCACGCGGTCGCGGCGGCCTACGGCATGCCGCTCTACCGCTACCTTGGTGGCCTGCGCGCGTCGGTTCTGCCGGTGCCGATGTTCAACATCCTCAACGGCGGCAAGCACGCCCTCGACTCGACCGACTTCCAGGAGTTCATGGTCATGCCCATTGGGGCACCGACCTACACCGAGGCACTGCGCGCCGGCACGGAAGTCTTCCACGCTCTGCGCGCGGAGCTGCACGACAAGGGGTTGACCACGGGACAGGGCGATGAGGGCGGCTTCGCGCCGTCGCTCGACTCAAACCAGGCCGCGATCGAGCTCGTGCTGCGGGCCATCGAACGTGCCGGCTACAAGCCGGGCGAGGATGTCGCGATCGCACTCGATCCGGCCGTCAGCGAGCTGGTCGACCTCGACGCGCCGGCCGACGCCAATGGCGAGCTGACCTATCGACTGGCCAAAGAGGGTCGGACGCTTCGTACCGGCGAGCTGATCGACTTCTGGGCCGATTGGGCCGAGCGCTATCCGATCGTGTCACTCGAAGACGGTCTGGCCGAGGATGACTGGGCCGGCTGGGCAGAGCTCAATCGCCGTCTGGGCGCTCGCCTGCAGCTCGTCGGCGATGACCTTCTGGTGACCAACCCCGAGCGCGTTCAGCGTGGCATCGACGAGCGCGCGGCAAACGCGGTGCTCGTCAAGCTCAATCAGATCGGCACGCTGACCGAGACGCTGGCCACCATCGACCTCGCCGTCGGCAACGGCTGGGGCGCGGTCATCAGCCATCGCAGCGGCGAGACTGAGGACACCACGATCGCCGACCTCGCCGTGGCCACCGGCGTGGGCCAGATCAAGAGCGGCGCGCCATCGCGCTCCGAGCGCGTGGCCAAATACAACCGCCTGCTGCGCATCGAGGCCGAGTTGGACGAAACGGCGCGCTTCCCGGGCGCGGCGGCGCTGGCACACACGCGCTGATGAGGCGTTTCGTCGATCGCGGTGCGATCTTCGGCGGCTGGGTTGGCCTCGGCATGGCGCTCGTGCTGGTCATGGCCTTCGAGCTGATCATCCCGATCCAGACGGTTGTCTTCCTGCTCGCGCCGGCGATGGGAGTGCTCATCGGCGTCTATGCCAACGTCCGATCCGAGCGCTGGCGGCCGCGCAGCAAGGTGTTCAAGAACGCGGCGTACGCAGGACTGGTCACGGCCATTGGACTTGCCGTGCTCTACGTTGCGTTGCGCCTGGTGTTCATCTACGGCGACACCGGAGCGCTGCCCGATGGGACCAGCCTCGACTGCAACCGCGGTCCGGACTGCATCTACGAGCGCTACGTGGCGGCGGGGCAGGCCGACGAGCTGGCCTCGTTTGGCATCACCGATGGGCAGTCGCTCGAAGCCGCCACGTGGCAGGAGCTGATCGCAACCGGCGGCCTGCTGTTCGTTTTGACTTTTGGCGGCAGCCTGGTCGGTGGGGCGCTGCGCTCGTTCAGCTCGCCGCCGAAGTCGGTGCCGCTGCCTTCAGCAGCGCGACGGCCGCGGCCGACGGTCGAAGAGGGTCGGTCCTAAATCCGAGGCTGAACGCGCCGCCCGGCGCGCGTAACTCTCGTGGAGAGCTAGCTCTTCTTGGCGGTGCTCTTGGGAGCGGCCTTGGCCGTGCTCTTGGTCGCCGTGGACTTGGCCTTCGTCGCTGACTTTGCCGTCGTCTTCGTCGCCTTTGACGTCGTTGACTTGGCGGTCGTTGCCTTCGCGGCGGTCTTGGTCGTCGAAGCCTCGGTCGCGACGGCGGTGACCTCGGTCGTCTCGGCCGCGGCGGCGCCGCGCGACGTCTTGGCAAGTGCCGCGCGGGCCTTGCCGGCAGCCGTCTGGGCGCCCTTGGCCTTGGTCGCGCGCGATGCGGCGATGCGTGCCTTGGCCTGCTTGGCGGCAGCGGCCTTGCTCGTCTGACGCGCCTGCTTGGTCGTTCCGGTCGTGGCTACCTCGCCGCCCAGCGCGGCGTTGACCTTGAGCATCAGCCGGCTCTTGCGACGATCAGCCGCGTTGCGGTGGATCGCGCCGATCTTGGCCGCTCGGTCGAGTGCCGACACGGCGCGCTCGACCGCCTGCTGGACCTCGGCCGCGTCCGTGCCGTTGGTGGCCGAGTCGTTGGCGACGACGAGTGCCTTGGCAACAAGCGTCTTGGCCGCGGTGCGGCGGGGCTGATTGACCAGCCGACGGCGCTGTGCCTGACGGACACGCTTGATGGCCGACGGAGTGCGGGCACCGGTCCAGCCGCGTGAGGAGTGTGGCAAGTGAAACCTCGAGTTGAAAGACGTTTGGGGCGCGGGTAGGGCGCGACGCGAGATGGTAGCACCAAACGGCAGTTCGCCCCCAACCACCTGCTTCGGGCCGGGCGATTCAGTGCAGCTTGGTCGCGCTCCTGCCGGACCCTTGAGCGCGCCCACGATCTCGCCAACGCCTTGAGCTGTGGCGAGCATCAGCAATGCCGGCGCGACGGCGACGACCCTGCTCAGCGCCTGACCGCGCCGGACGGCCGTTGCCAGGCGCTTCGCGCCATGCGGCAGCGGCTCGCGCACCGCTTCGTACGCGACCCGGATCGAGTCCCAGCCGTCGTTCGTGGCGATGGCAATCGAGAGTGGCGGCACGTCCATGACAAGACGCTACCGCCCGGTCAAATTCACTCACATCGGGTGATTGCCGGCTGGCGCCGCCTAAATACTGTGTGCCCAAGGGACAGTGTCAGAGGGAGCCAGCATGCGAGCACCGATAACGGTCGTCACATGATCAATCGACTGGTTGACTTCTACCGCGTCCAATTCGGACTGCTCTGGAAGTGGCGCCTGGGTCGCCGGGCCCTGATAAAGCGCGCGCTCATCTCGTTGGTAGCGGCGGTCATTGCATTCAACATCACGGCCTGGCTGCTTCCCGGCCAACTCCAGATCGTGGAGCTCGGCGGCGGCCTCATCGCCGTCCTGTTCATCTCCGCACTCAACCTGCTCGTTCGCCCGCTGCTGCTTGGTCTCGTGGCGAGTCGCTCGGTGGTCGCGTTAGTCATCCTGACCCTGCTCGTACAGGCTTTGACCATCTGGTTGCTCGATCCGTTCGTTCCATCGGTGAACGTCAACGGCGGATTCCTCGTCGCGTTGCTGATCTCGTTCGTGTTCGGCTTCATCCAGGGCGGCATCAGCCTGGCCTTTGGTCTCAATGAGGACGACTCCTACTACGGCGCGCTTGTACGAACCCTTGCCGGCCGCCGGAAGGACGTCATCCGGACAGACGCGCCCGGTCTCGTGGTGATCCAGCTCGACGGGCTTTCGCATGACGTGCTGTCGCATTCGCTGCGCGCAGGTCGCGTGCCGGAGATGGCGCGCTGGATTCGCACAGGAACGCACAAGCTCGGCCATTGGAACGCGCTGCTGCCGTCCACCACGCCGGCCAGCCAGGCGGGCATCCTGCACGGCAACAACGACGGCATCCCGAACTTCCGCTGGTGGGAGAAGAAGGAGCGTCAGCTGCTGGTCGCCAACCACCCCGAGGATGCGACCGAGATCGAACGCCGCGTCTCCAACGGCGAGGGGCTGCTCAGCCCGGGCGGCGCGAGCATCAGCAACATCTTCACCGGCGATGGCGATCGTGCCTTCCTGGTGATGTCGACGATCAAGGTCAAGGAGCGCGGCCTGGGTCAGAGCGAGGCCTTCGCCTGGTTCTTCGTCAGCCCGTACAACTACCTGACGATGCTCGCCAAGTTCCTGGCCGAGGTGATCAAGGAGCAGATCCAGAACCGGCGCCAGATACGTGCCGGCGTCGAGCCGCACATGGGCCACCACCGCAGCTTTCCGTATCCATGGGTGCGAGGCGCAACCAATGTGGCACTTCGCGCTCTGGGCACGTCGCTGGTCGTCCAGGAGATGGTGCGCGGCACGCCGGTCATCTACATGGACTACACCGACTATGACGAGATCGCCCACCACAGCGGTCCGGAGCGACCGGAATCGCTCGACGCCCTGGACGGCGTGGATCGCGAGTTGCGGACCCTGTTGAAGGCCTCTCAAGAAGCAGCTCGGCCCTACAAGTTCGTCATCCTGGCCGACCACGGCCAGAGCCTCGGCGCGACCTTCCTGCAGCGCTACGGCGTGACTCTTCAGGACGTGGTTCGCTCGCTGATGGGTGGCAAGGCTTCGGTCGCGGCGGCAACCGAGCAGATCGAGGATTGGGGTCAGTTGAACCAGTTCCTCGGCGAGGTGTCGCAGACAAAGGGAGTTACCGGAACGCTCGCCAGGGCCGTCACACGGGGAAACACCGAAGGCGGCACGGTCAGCATGGGCCCGGAAGACACCCAGGTGACAGCCCGGGGCGCGGCAGATGCAACCGACCCTGAATCGACCGAAGAGGTCGAGAAGGATGCACCGGCCGACCTGATAGTGGTCGCCGGTGGCAACCTGGCATTGATCTACTTCAACGCCAGCGACGAGCGGATGACGCTCGAAGACATCGCGCAGATCTATCCCGACCTGGTCGAAGCCCTTGCCAACCATCCCGGAATCGGCGTGCTCATGGCTCGGTCAGCCGAGCACGGCCTGCTGTGCGTTGGACGGAATGGCATTCACTACATCGACGAGGATCGGATCGAGGGCAAGGATCCGCTCGCGGTCTATGGGGAGCTTGCCGTGGCCTCGTTCAAGCGGCTCGATGAGATCGCGCACGTCGGCGACCTGGCAGTTGTGAGTCACTACAATCCGGAGACAGAGGAGATCTCCGCTTTCGAGGAGCTGATCGGGGCCCATGGCGGCTTGGGCGGTGCCCAGACGCGACCGTTCCTCCTCTATCCGGCGGATTGGAAGCTCGACATGGCGCCGCTCGTCGGTGCACCGATGGTCTACCAACAGCTCCGTCGCTGGATGGAGACCCACCTCGACTTCACGTTCGGGCCTGACGGCAGCGCGCCGGCACCACCGAGGGAAGCGGCGGCCGACTCAGGCTCGCCCGTGGCGGAGTCGCAGCCACCGAACTGAGGCGCACTGGACGGAAGAAAGCGGCGCCAAGAATGGCGCCGCTTCGATAGTTACGTAACTGGTCCGGACTTAGCTCGCCGAAGCCTCTGAACCGGCCGCCTTGGCCGCCTCGTTGACGGCTGCCGCGGTCTCGTCGTCGACCGGCACGGCCTTGACTTCCTCGGCCTCCGGCAGGGACTGTTTGACCTCTTCGACCGCATTGAGATCAAGCACGGCCAGGATGCCCGACGTGCCGGGCGTGACCACCTCGGCCAGCTCCTTGGCCACGTCCGACTTTGCCTTGATGTTGCCGATCTTGCCCGCTGCTGCCCCGACAACTCCGCCGAGGGCGGCGCCGGCGAGGATTGACGGCGGGAAGATGATCGCCAAGGCGGCGCCGGCGACTGCGCCCCACTTCAACCCGTTGCGGGTGTGGTGGTCGGTCATCTTGCGGACCTTGATCTTGCCCTCATCGTCGGCGTCGACAACCAGGACGCCCTGGATGTTGATCGCTCGGTCCGCCTCGGCTTCGCGGAGGGCCTCGTATGCCGCCCCCGCGGCGTTCGGATCTGCGAAGCGGGCCACAAGCAGTGCCTGGTTGCCTTGGACTGCGATGCCGGCCTCAGCCAGCTCGCCATATTCGTCACCCACCGCGGCGGCGGCGACGAATACGGGCTCCTCGTTCGGATTCTTCTCATCTGTCACGGCGGTTAACTCCCAGAATCTTCGGTGCTGCCCCGGCCGACGTCAGCCGGCCGGGGCTGTAAGACCGCCTATCCGGCCGGCTTGGTCGGATCGGTTGGCGGGGCAGCCGCCGGCGCGGCCATCGCGCGCGCCGCGGCCTCATTGGCCTTGGCAGCTGCCTCAACTGCTTCACGCTGCTCCGGTGTCAGGCGCGACATCTCCGCGTTCACGAACTGGTCCCGGACGCCGGGGTAATTCAGGTAGAAGAAGATGGCAATCGACAGCGCCCAGCCGACGAGCTCCGATTCGGTCGTCGCGCTTCCACCAAGGATCGCGAAAAAGCCGAAGATCATCGTGAACAGGGCGATAAAAATGCCGAACGACCAGGCATACCCGCGCATGCCCCAGAAGCCGCTGGCGACGTAGAACCAGATCGCAGCCATGATGAATGCCCAAAACGCCTGGCCCCATTGCGGCTGCGAGAAGGACACTTCGTTGCCGATGAATGTGAACTTGGCGATACCCAGGAACACCAGGATTCGCCAGACCTGGAAGAGTCCCGCCAGACCCGCCCCGAGGGCGAGCAGGGTGACCCCAATGGGTCGATGCATACGTTGAGCCTCCATTACCTGCGCTTTCCTTTGATTGACGCCCCCAAGGTTAGGCACCTTGGACGTGCCGACAATCACCCAATATGAGTGAATCTGGCCCCACGATTACAGGCGTCAAGGGCGTGCCGCCGCTGTGGTCAGCCTCCTCGGCGTTCGAGTGCGTCCAGTCGGGCGAGCACTTCGTCGAGCCGCTCGTCGAGGTGCCTCCAGCGCGCGTCCTCGGCGGCATCAATGTCCAGCCGACGAGCCTTCTGTCGCGCCTCGATGAATGACGACGTGATCGACGCAGTCAGGATGCTGAGCGAAGCGATACCGAGCAGCATCACCAGCGCGCCGACAAGCCTGCCGATCGGTTCGACCGGTGTGACGTCGCCGTAGCCAACCGTCGTGACCGTCTGGAGGATGTACCAGAAGGCCTCGGTAAGGCTCTCGAATTCGGCTCGGTCGAGCAAAAATACGATCAGGCCGCCAATCACCACCGCGGTCAGCTGGGCGATCACGATCAACACGATCGCGTTGCGGCTCGACGATGGGTTGCTGACGAACCTGTTCAGGGCGCGGCCGCGGGCTCCGCGTGCGCTAGGTGTGGGCAGGGTGTCGGATGGCGTTGGATCGTCCGGCTGGCTCATCGGCCAAATTTGGGATCGTCGAACGTCTCAGTCATCGCCCAACTGGGGGGATGCTGCGACCGTGGCCCGTAGTGCCGTCTCGCCGGTCCGGCATTCGCCCTATCCTCGGAACGAATGTCCGAGGCTTCCATACGCGTGCGCCAGGATCGGCTGCGCAACTTCTCGATCATCGCCCATGTCGACCACGGCAAATCGACGCTGGCCGACCGGCTGCTCGAGGCGACGCACACCATCGACGCGCGCCAGATGACCAGCCAGGTGCTCGACTCGATGGACCTCGAGCGTGAGAAGGGCATCACGATCAAGGCGCGCGCGGTGCGCCTCGAATACGACGCCCAGGACGGCCATCGCTACGGCCTCAACCTGATCGACACGCCCGGTCACGTCGACTTCTCGTACGAGGTGAGCCGCAGTCTGCAGGCGTGCGAGGGCGCGATCCTTGTCGTCGACGCTGCCCAGGGCATCGAGGCCCAGACGCTGGCCAATGTCCACCTCGCGCTGGCGCAGGGCCTGGTGATCATCCCGGTCATCAACAAGATCGACCTCCCCTCTGCCCAGCCTGACGTCGTGATCGAGGAGCTCGAGTCAGTGCTGGCCATGCCGCGCGAGGAGGTTCTGCTCGTGTCGGCCAAAGACGGAACGGGTATTCCCGAGGTCCTCGAGGCGATTGTCGCCCGCGTTCCGCCACCAAAGGGCAGCCCGGACAACCCTCTCCAGGGCCTGATCTTCGACTCTCACTACGACCCGTACAAGGGCGTGGTCGCGTACGTCCGACTGTTCGAGGGGCGTCTGAAGGATCGGGATTCGGTTCGCCTGATGGCCAGCGGCGCGGAGGGCGAGATCCTCGAGCTGGGCGTCTTCCGTCCGCAGCTGGTGCCGATGACGCAGCTCGGCCCGGGTGAGGTGGGCTACGTCGCCACCGGTCTCAAGAGCGTCGTCGACGCCCAGGTGGGCGACACGATGACGTTAGCCACGCGACCCGCCTCCGCTCCGCTGCCCGGCTACAAGCAGGCAAAGGCGCTCGTGTTCGCCGGCCTCTACCCGGTAGCCGGCGAGGACCTGCCCGATCTGCGCGACGCGCTAGACAAGCTCCACCTCAACGACGCCTCGATCAGCTTCGAGCCAGAGACGTCGGTCGCGCTCGGCACTGGCTTCCGTTGTGGCTTTCTGGGACTGCTCCACATGGAGATCGTCCAGGAGCGCCTGGAGCGTGAGTTCGACCTCGACCTGATTGCATCAGCGCCGTCGGTCGAGTACCGCGTGACGCTTACCGCCGGCCGCGGCGAGGTGGTGGTCGACAACCCGGCGCATCTGCCGCCACTGGGCGAGATCGAGTCGATCGCCGAGCCGTGGGTCAAGGTCAGCGTCGTGACGCCGAGCCAGTACATCGGAACGTTGATGGAGCTCTCCACCGGCCGGCGCGGAACGTTCGAGACGATGGAGTACCTCGATGCCGAGCGGGTGCTGCTCACCTTCGAGCTGCCCCTGGCCGAGGTGATCGTCGACTTCTACGACCAGCTCAAGAGCCGTAGCCAAGGCTACGCGTCGCTCGACTACGAAGAGATCGGCTATCGCGAGGCAGACCTCGTCCGCCTTGACGTGCTCGTCGCTGGCGAGCCGGTCGACGCGCTGTCGCTCATCACACACCGCTCGCGCGCGCACTCGACCGGCCGCTCGCTCGTGGGAGCGCTGCGCGAGCTGATCCCGCGCCAGATGTTCGAAGTGCCGGTGCAGGCCGCGATCGGTTCGAACGTCATCGCGCGCGAGACAATTCGGGCAATGCGCAAGAACGTGCTGGCCAAGTGCTACGGCGGCGACATCACCCGCAAGCGCAAGCTGCTCGAAAAACAGAAGGCGGGCAAGGCACGCATGAAGCGCGTCGGCAGCGTCGAGATCCCGCAGGAGGCGTTTCTCGCCGTGCTGCGCTCGTCAGAGTCGGCCTGAGCCAGTCGGTGCAGCGCTAGGCCGCGATGGACGACCCGATCCAGTTCCTGATCTTGCTGGCGATGGCGGCGTTGCTCATCCTGCTGCGCTTCGATGCGCGCCGATTTGGAGCCGCCGACTTCGACGACGATGAGGCGCCCGGCGGCTGGCGGACGTGGGCACGCAAGCTGACCTGGTACTGCCTCGGCGTCCTGTTGATCCTCGTCGTGTACTTCCTGTATCCGCAGCCGATGACGATCCTGCATCTGCAGATGGGCGAGCCACGAGCGGTTGCCCTCGCGGTGGGTTTGGGTATCGCCCTGGTCGGTGCCGTGTTGGCCGTCATCTACGCCTGGTGGCGCTTCGGAGGGCTGAAGTTCCCGCCTCTGCGCCGTTATCCGGCGGCGCTGATCAACAGCATCGGCACGGCCTTCATTGACGAGGCGACCTTCCGCGGGATCCTGCTCGGTTTCCTGATCTTCTACAGCTGGCCGGTCGAGCTGGCGATCGCCTTCCAGGCGGTGCTCTACGCGCTTGCCACGCGGCTGGGTGGACCGGGCCGCCCGCGGTTGCTGCTCGTAATGTCGTTGCTCATGGGACTCGCGGGCGGCTGGCTGACCCTCCTGACCGGCGGGATCGGCGGCGCGTTCCTCGGCCATGCCCTGTCGCGCTTCGCGATCTTCGTCGTCACCGGCCACGCCGGGCAGGTGACTCCGTCGGTCGCTGCGGAAGAGGAAGTGGTCGAGGGTCAGACGCTCAAGCCGGTTGGCTGGGAAGTCGTCAGCGACCAGGACCCCGGCACGGCCCAGGATCCGGGTCCGGCGTGACCGTCGCGCCGCAACCCCCGGCAGCGCCGCAGCCGCCGGTCTCGCTGTACGTCCACTTCCCGTTCTGTCTCAGCATCTGTCCCTACTGCGACTTCGTGGTCTACGCCGGACGGGCAGCGCGCGGTCCAGGGAGTCGCATCGACTCGCTGGTGGACGCGCTGATAGCCGAGATCGAGCTGCGGGCCGCGCCGGCACCCATCAGTAGCGTCTACCTCGGCGGCGGCACGCCCTCGCTGATGAGCACTCGGCAGCTGGCCGCGCTCCTATCCGCTGCCGATCGGGCGTTCGGGATCGCCGCCGGTGCCGAGATCACGCTCGAAGCGAACCCCGGCTCGTCGGAACGTGGCGACATGGCCGGCTTCCGCGCCGCGGGCATTAATCGACTCAGCATCGGCGCGCAATCCTTCGATCCCACGGAGCTGGCGCGACTCGGGCGGCGCCACTCTCCGGCGGACATCCAAGCCACGGTTGCCGAGGCGCGAAGCGCGGGGATCGACAACGTGAGCATCGATCTGCTCTACGACGTGCCAGGACAGACGAGCGAGTCGTGGCAGGAGAGCCTCGACGCGGCCATCGCGCTCGCACCCGACCACATCTCCGCCTACGCCCTGTCGCTCGACGATCCCGACTTGGAGGGCCTGACCGGGCCGACCGGCGACCATTTGCCGCTCCGGCCCGGAGCGCGCCGCTGGCGCGACCGCGCTCGTGAGGCTCAGGACGCCGAGCTCGCCGCGCACATGTACGAGGCGGCGGACCAGACGCTAGCTGCAGCTGGGCTCGACTGGTACGAGATCTCCAACTGGTCCCGCCCCGGCCGCGAGAGCCGGCACAACCTTGTCTATTGGCAGGGCAGCCCATGGGAAGCGGTCGGCCCGGGAGCGCACGCCTTTGACGGCTCGAGAACCCGACGCTGGAATTCAGCCCGACTCGACGCCTACGTCGGCGCCCTGACACCCACCGACGGCTCGACCGCTCGCCTGCCACCCGATGGCTCCGAGACGACCGACGAAGCCACAACTGCCGCAGAGGCGGCCATCCTTGGCTTGCGCACGCGGTTCGGGATCGCCTGGTCCGACGACAACGATGGGCTGCGCTGGGCTCTGGCCAATGGACTGGCGGAGCTCATTGACGAAGGACGAGTTCGTCTCACGCGGTCGGGAAGGCTCATGTCAAATGAAGTCTTCCAGCGACTGCTGCCCGCTTCCGGGGCCGCCCGCGCTGCCCAGCCGCAGAAGCACCTCGTCTGCGTCTCTTCCGAGTGGCCATGCACCGAACCGACTGAATATGTGCCGACACGACTAACTTTGTGCTGAACCGACAAATATGCGTCGGCTGACTTGTTGTCGACGGACAGTTTCAGTCGGTTCGGGACATAAATAGTCGGATCGAGACATCGGCTCGAAACGGAGGGCGTCAGGCGGGCCGGACGTCCGGATCGGGTAGATAGGCGTCGCGGATTGTTGCCTGTAGGTCGTGATAAGCCTTGATGAATGCGCGCAATGTTCGCGCGCTTGGGCCGAAGCTCTCGAACTCGGCAGGCGACAGGCCGTCCGGATCGAAAGCGCGTTTGAAGTCGGGAATGCGGGTGCACAGCTCATCGATCAGCGCCTGATCGACCGGAGTGTCGATGCGCGGCGACGGCTCGATGCCACTCGCGTCGAAGCGGGCCTGCCAGGCGAACGGCATCGTCAGCGTGACGTCGCCGCCAACGAGCTCGGTCCAGTGCAGTCGATGCCTGTACGCCGCCGCCAGCAGTCGGGCGCGATAGCCGCGCTCTCGGAAGAGCGGGTATGCGCGCTTGAAGACGGCAATGCCGGCCCAGTTGGCCGCGGCGGGATCGAGCGCTATGCCGTCGCGTTCGGTGAGCACCTTCACCCAATCATCCATGCGGCCGATCATCAGCGTGATCACCGGCGTCATCGCGTCACTATCGCCGCCTGACTCGGCGAAGCGGCGCAGTCCGCGCTCGACCGCCTCCGCGGCGGCGATTGCCTGGGCGACGCTGAAGCTGACCGTGGCGTTGATGTTGATGCCCTCGGCCGTGGCTTCCTCCATCGCTTCAAGGCCGGGCGCGGTGTTCGGGAATTTGATCTGCATGTTCGGTGCGAGAGTGCTGAACCTGCGTGCCTGTTCGAGCATCCGTGCCGGGTCGCGGTGATTGGCAGGGTTGATCTGGATCGACATTCGGCCCGTGCGACCGCCGCTCTGCTGGTACACGGGCATCAAAACGGCGGCGCCGCGCACGGCCATCTGCTCAGCGATCGCCCAGGTCAGATCGACCTCGGCCCACGTTGGGTTGGCCTCGGCCAGCTCGCGGACGCGTGGCAGCCAGTAATCCTTCTCCTTGCCCAGCACCTCGAGCACGATCGTTGGATTGGACGTGGCGCCGGTAGCGCCCCGCTCGACCGCGTGCTCCAGCTCCGCCACCGCGCACGAGTCATTCCAGTACTGCGTGGGCGTCTGCTGGGTCATGCGCAGCAGCGCGCTGTCGATCGTGCTTGACGGTCCGGCCATACCCGACTGATTATCGGCCCAAGGCGTTCTACCAACCCACGGAGGATCCCCTTGCCCCTCGACGAGCCCGCCCTCGGCCAGTTTCTGGGCGACGAGAACTTCCCGGTCGACTGGAAGAACGACACCGAGAAGAAGCTCTTCTGGGTCTTCGACGATCTCCACTGCCCTCATCCGCTGAGCCCGATGTTCGAAGAGATCGGCGGCTGGTGGCTGTCGTGCGATCACATGTTCCGGCGCTTCGGCACGCCGTTCGCCAGCGATTGGGTGATCAAGGTCGTCAACGGCTACCTGTTTACCGCCGCTGTCCCAGCCGAGGCGGGCCTCGACGTCAATTCGATGGAGTACGGCGCGCGATACGCCGCGCGCACGCCGCTCGACCCGGCCTACCCGGATCGCATCGGCAAGTACCTCGACGCGGTCTTGCCCGTTTACGGCCTCAAGTTCGCCGACTGGTGGCGCGACCGGCTCGTGCCCGAGATGCAGCGCAACTTCACATATCTCGAAGAGATGCTCGACCGCCAGGACGAAATGAGCCTCATGGAGCTCGCCTGCCTTTGGGAAGACGCGATCGACATCCACGATCGGCACTGGAAGATCCACTGGATGCTCAACTTTGCCCAGCTGTCGGCGACGCTCGACCTGAGAGCAGTGATGGAGCGCGTCCATGGCCGGATCGACGAGGAGCTCCTCGGAAGGCTGCAGAACTCGGCCAAGGATCGCAACTGGGACTCGATAGAGGCGCTGTGGCGCATGAAGGAGGAGGTCAAGGCAGACGCTGAGCTGAGCGCCGCGTTCGGCGTCGGCGCCGTGGCCGCCGTGATCGAGGCCCTCGAGTCATCCGAGCGAGGGCGGATCTTCATCGCCGATCGGGTCGAGCCGTACCAGCGCGAGTTCGGCTGGCACGCCGTCTGGAGCCACGAGTTCGTCTACCCATCGGTGCGCGAACAGATGGGGCCGGTCATCGAGCTCGTGCGTGGCTACGTCGAGACCGACTACGACTACCCGAAGACCATCGCCGCGGTCGAGGCGGACATAGCCGCTGCCGCCGACGAGATCGTGGCCGGACTCGAACGCGAGCAGCTGGACGACATGCGCCGCGCTCTCGCGGCGAACCTGAGCATGGCGCCGCTCACCCCCGACCACCACTACTACATCGATCAGGGCGCCAATGCGCACATGCGCCTGGTGCTCATCGCGATCGGCAGGAAGCTGGTCGAGGCGGGTGTTCTCGACGCGGCCGATGACGTGATCTTCATGCGCTACAACGAGCTGCGTGTGTTCATGGCCGAGCCAGAACCGCTCGAGGGTCGCGCGCTGGTCGCCGCGCGCCGAGCTGAGCGCAAGCGTCAGCAGCAGCTGCGGCCGCCGGACTGGATCGGAACGGTCACGCCCACGCAGCTGGCCTTCCCGTACCTGATCAACTGGGGATTTCCGGATAAGTTTCACCGCTCCCAGGCGGCGGCCGCTTCCGGCGCGGCGGCCACGCCGGGACGTGTCGAGGGGATCGCCGGTTCACCGGGCGTGGTCGAAGGCATTGCCCGCGTGGTGCTGACAGAAGACGAGTTCGATCGGGTCCAGGCGGGCGACATCCTCGTCTGCCAGATGACCAATCCGGCATGGGTCGTGCTGTTCACCAAGATCGCCGGCCTCGTCACCGACGCGGGTGGCGTCTCGTCGCATCCGGCGGTGCTATCACGCGAGTTCGGCATCCCGGCCGTGATCGGCAGCTCGGTTGCGACCCAGACGCTCAAGAGTGGCGACCGGATCCGAGTCGACGGCAGCGCGGGCGTGGTTGAAGTTCTCGAGCCTGCCGCTCGCGTGACCGCGGCGCTCGAGCCGGCAATGACGCTCGACTGAGGCCTGACGGCCGGCCGCGTGCGTCCATTCATCTACGACCGACCGACCTCGCTCGATGAGGCAATCTCCCTCCTGAGCCAGGGCGACGAGGGTGAGCTCGCGCGTCCTGGCCGGGGGAACCGACCTGATCATCCGCCTGCGTGACGGCACTTATCGACCGACGCGCGTTGTCGACGTCAAGCGCATTCCCGAGCTCGAACCGAGCATCACCGAGGCGGACGGCATGCTGCGCATCAGCGCCGGGACGTCGATGACCGAGGTTCTGGGCAACGCACGGGTGCGCTCGACGTTTCCGGCGCTCGCCGAGGCCGCCCGATACGTCGGCTCGGTCCAGATCCGAAACCGGGCCACGCTGGCCGGCAACATGTGCAACGCCTCGCCTGCGGCAGACACCGCGCCGCCGCTGCTGGTTTACGACGCGCGCCTGGTCGTGGTTGGGCCGGACGGGGAGCGGCGGATCCCGTTGGACGACTTCTTCGTCCGCTCGGGCGTCACGGCGCTGCACCGCGGCGAGCTGGTCATCGCCATCGAGCTGCCGCTCGCAGATGAGCGGGTTGGCTCGGCGTTTCAGCGACGGACGCGGCGGCGCGGGCACGACCTCGCTTCGGTGACGCTGGCCGTGGCGCTGCGTGGCGACGGCACGTTGCGCTTCTCGTACGGCAGCCTTGGTCCGCGGCCACTCCTGTTCGAAGGGTCCGAGACCGAGCTCGAGTCGTGGTTCGCCCACGCCGCGCCGTCGGCGACATCGATGCGAGCCGCGCCCGACTACCGGCTGGCGATGCTGCGCGTCCTCGCCGGTCGCGCCCTTGCCTCGGCCCGCGGGCGGCTGGCGGCTGCATGATTAACATCAAGCTCTCGCTCAACGGCCAGCGGCGCGAGGTCTCGGTCGCGCCACATCACACGCTGCTCGAGGTGCTGCGCGACGACATCGGCCTGACCGGTACCAAGGAGTGCTGCCTCGTCGGGGAGTGCGGCGCGTGCACGGTTCGGTTGAACGGCGCGATCGTCGACTCGTGCCTGGTCCTTGCGGTCGAGGCTGACGGCGGCGAAGTCACGACCGTCGAAGGCCTGGCCGACGAGGGTGCGCTCAATCCGCTGCAGCAGGCATTCCTGACGCACGGCGCCGTCCAGTGCGGCTTCTGCATCCCGGGCCAGCTGATGGCGGCGGACGATCTCTTGCGCCAGGTCGCGAAGCCGACGCGCGCCGAGATCGAGGAGGGCCTGGCGGGCAACCTCTGCCGCTGCGGCTGCTACTACCAGATCATCGACGCGGTCGAGGCCGTGGCCGCGGGTGAGCAAAACGTGGTTGCCGCCGCGGCGCGGACTGAGCCGACGCCCATCCCGCAACCGCCGGTCGACCAGTGACGATCGGCGATCCCGCGCCGCGCGTCGGCGGCCGCGGCCGCGTCAACGGTGAGCAGCAATACGTCGCCGACATTCACCTGCCCAATGAGCTGCACGTCAAGCTCGTGACGCTGCCCGTAGCACATGCCCGGATCCTGGCCGTCGATCCGACTCGAGCGCTCGCGCTTCCGGGCGTGGTGGCCGTCTTCAGCGCCGCGGACCTGCCCCAGCCCATGCCCAGATTCGGGCCGCAGTTCGACGATCGGCCGGTGATCGCGGTCGACGAGGTCAAGTACCACGGAGACCCGCTCGCGGCCGTTGCGGCCGAGAACAAGGACGCGGCCGAGGAAGGCGCTGCACGTGTAGTGGTCGACTTCGAGGAGCTGCCCGCAATCACGACCATCGATGCCGCGCTCGCCCACGATGCGCCGCTCGTCCAGGACGCGCCGCTCCGCCCCGGCGATCCGCTGGCCAACACCAACGTGCTGCGCGAGCACGTCATCGAGTGGGGAGACATGGGTGGCCAGTCGGCCGATCTGGTCGTCGAGCACACATACCGATTTCCGATGGTCACCCAGTTCGCGATCGAGCCGCATGCCTTCATGGCCGCGCCCGACGGCGACGGCGTCACGATTTGGAGCTCGATTCAGCACCCGTACTGGCTGCAGCGGATCATCGCCAAGGTCGTCGGCCTGCCGTTGGCGAAGGTTCGGATCATCGCTCCCGACCCCGGCGGCGCGTTCGGCGGCAAGCAGCACGCCAAGTACGAGCCGCTGCTGGCATTCATGGCACTCCAGCTGCGGCGGCCGGTGCGCCTCGTGCTCAGTCTCGAGGAGTCGTTCCTGGCCGCCCGCCGCACGTCGACCGAGATCCGTGTGCGCACCGGCGTAGCGCGCGACGGCACGTTCGTCTTCCAGGACATCGACGCGAACTACCTGATCGGCGCCTACGCCGACATCGCCGATCGTGTCGTTGGCAAGGGCAGCTACATCGGCAACGGCCCGTACAACTGGCCGGCGGCGCGGATCAACGCGCGCAGCGTGCTGTCGCACACGGTGCCCTCGACGGCGATGCGCGGCTTCGGAAATCCGCAGATCAACTGGGCGGTCGAATCGAACATCACCGAGGCGGCGATCGAGCTCGGGCTAGACCAGGTCGACATCCGAATGCGCAACCTCGCCAAACGCGACGATCCGTTCATCCCGTTCGACACGCCGGCGGACGGCGACTGGGCGGACAGCGTCAATCGGGCGGTCGAGCTGATCGGCTGGAACGAACCCAAGGCCGCGGGTCGAGGCCGCGGGATCGCGCTCGGCATCAAGTCGGGTCCGACGACAGGCCTGTCGTATTCGATGGTCCGACTGCTCGCCGACGGGAGCGCGGTCGTCTACGCGGGCACGCAGGACATCGGCCAGGGCGCGCGAACGATCTTCGCCCAGATCTGCGCCAACGAGCTCGGCCTGCCGATCGAGCGCGTTTCGGTGGTCATGGGCGACACGGCGGTCGTGCCCTACGACCAACAGACGTCCGCGTCGCGCTCAACCGTCCTGATGGGCAACGCCGTGCTCCGCGCTGCGCAGGACGTCAAGGCCAAGCTGGCTGAGCGGGGAGTGGATTCGGCACAGGGCGTGCGCGAGGCGTTGGGTCGGCTGGGTGGCGAGATCGTTGGCCTGGGCGAGGCGCGCAAAGAGGCTGATCCCGACCACCCGCTCGGCGGCTCGGCGGCGTTCTTCGAGTTCAACGCCACGGCCGTCGAGCTGTCCGTCGACGAAGAGACCGGCGATATCACGATCCATCGCCACGTGGCCGTCTCGGATGTCGGTAAGTCGCTCAACAAGCTCCAGGTCCAGATGCAGGACGAGGGTGCGGCGATCATGGGCCTCGGCCACACGTTGATGGAGCAGTACATCTGGGACGAAGACGGCCGGATTCGCAACCTTGGCGCGATCGACTACCGCATCCCGACGTCGATGGACCTGCCCGAGGAGATGCTCAGCGACACGATCGAGAACGAGGACGGTCCTGGGCCGTACGGCGCCAAGGGAATGAGCGAGGGGGCGGTGCTGGCCGTCTCCTCCGCAGTTGCCGCAGCCGTCCGCGACGCCACCGGAGTCGCGATCAGGGACCTGCCACTGTCCCCAGAACGAGTGTGGCGCGCCCTCCAGGACGGAGGACGCGCCACGGACTAGCGATTGATCGCTGGTCTTACATGTAGTCGAAGCAGCTGCCGCCCTTGAGCGTGTCCAGCTCCTGGTACTGGTTGTACTTCTGGATGCGCATTGTCGAAGTGCCCTGGACAGTGCCATTGGCCCGGTACCAGAACGCCTTCACCAGGGCGCGGTACTGGAATGCGGCGTCGCCGCCGGGCTCGATGGGCACGTTCACCGCGACCCCCCGCTGGGTGAACGAGGCATTGTGGGTCGCATCCGTGAAGGCGAATTGCTTCGCGCTCGTGTAGCGATTCGACCACGGGCTCGGATCGTCTTCGAAGATGCTCCAGGCGCGGCGCTGGACTGTGAATGTCAGGCGACCTTCTGGTTGTTGTTGCCGGCGACGGCCTTGATCTTGGGCGGATTAACGTATATGTGCTCGAGTTCCCACATATCCCAGCCGCTGACGTAGTCGTAGACGCAAGTTGCGCCGGGGTTCGTGTTCGTATCGGTGAGCGAATGAGGACCGGTGGTCCCGGTCTTGTCCACCTCCGTCCAGCCCATCATCGGACTGGCGGCCGCTAGCGCCCCGACGAGCGCGGCGACCACGAATACATGACGAACCAACCTGTGCATTGCACTCCCTCGTCCCCCGCATGAATTGGATGGCGGGGTGACGTACCGCGCAATACGCGGCAGAGTATTGACGTGATTGGCGAGGTTCAATACGGAATTCGTCGTACTTCAGAGGCGACGCATGCCTGATGCCATTCGTGCCGGCAGGCGCACGATCGCCGTCAGCAACGCCGACCGGGTGATGTTCCCGAGTGACGGCATCACCAAGGGCGACATCGTCGACTACTACCGCCGAGTCGCGCCGTGGATGGTGCCCCATGTCAAGGACCGGCCGGTGAGCATGCAGCGTGTCCGCGAGAACATCGACACCCAGGTCTTCTACCAGAAGGACATGCCCTCGCATTTTCCCGATTGGATCAACCGGGTAACTGTGCCCAAGGTTGGCGGAACCGTCACCCACGTCGTGTGCGACAACGCGGAGACCCTCGTCTACATCGCCAACCAGGGCTGCATCACGCCCCACGTCTGGCTCAGCCGCGTAGCCGCGCTCGACAAGCCAGACCGGATGATCATCGACCTCGATCCGGGCGATGGTGGCGTCGCCGACGCGCGTTTCGCGGCGCGGCTCGCGCGCGAGTTGCTGACCGAGGCTGGTCTTGTTCCGTACCTGATGGCCACCGGCTCGCGCGGCTACCACGTCGTCGTGCCCCTGCGGCCGAACGAGGGATTCGAGGAGGTCCGCGAAGTCTGCTTCGGCCTTGCCGAGGCACTTGCCCGCCGTGCGCCGGATCGGCTGACGACCGAGTTCTACAAGGCCGAGCGTGCCGGTCGACTCTTCCTCGACTGCAACCGCAACGCGTGGGCCCAAACGGCCGTGCCGCCCTTCGCCGTCCGTCCCAAGCCCGGCGCGCCGGTCGCCGTGCCGCTCGACTGGGAAGAGCTCGACACCGCCGAGCCCGACGGCTGGACTGTGCGCACCGTCATGGAACGCCTCGAGGCCGGCGCAGACCCGTGGGCCGATCTCGGCCGCCGCATGCGAACGCTCACGGCCGCCCGCCGCTGGCTCGCGTCAGAGAACCGGTAGCGGCGTCACCAGCCTTTGACGTGAGTCGAAGCGGAGGTAGTCGGTGTACCCGGCCCGGCGCGCCTCGGCGATGATCTCCGAGTAGCCGAAGGCCGATTCGTCGGGGACGTGGGCGTCGCTGGCGAGCATGATCGGCACGCCCGCCGAGTGGAACATCTTCAACAGCTCGGGCGCCGGGTAGATCTCGCCGATCGTGCGCAACAGGCCCTGGCTGGAGACCTCGACACCCATCTGCGAAGCTGCCGTCGCCTCGACCAGCGGCTCGTACAGGTACCTCAGCGATCCAATCGGGGACGAAGCCATGGACCTTGATCACGTCGGCGTGGCCGAGCACGTCGACCATCCCGTGTCAGCGAGCCAGTTCGGTCATCAGCTCGAAGTACTCCTCGAACGCCCGTCGCACGCCGCGCCGCTCGTACTCGGCCGGCGCGGACGGGCGCAGGAACCACCACGCGCCGATCCAGTGCACCGAGCCGACGAGGTAGTCCCACGGGTAGGGCGCGATGAGCTCCATGACGCGCTGTTCGGTGCCCGGCTCGAAGTCGACCTCCAGGCCAAGCTTGACCGGCAGGCCGCGCGCCTTGGCGGCCAGGATCGCCTCGACGTATCGGTCGAGCGACATGTCCAGCTCGCGGGCCATGATCTCGTCCATCTCGGCGACGAGATGCGGGTTGGGGTCCTTCTTCCACCACTGGCCGAGGACCGGCACCGACTCCACGCAGCGGTAGAGGTGCTCGACGAAACCCGACCTCGGTCGCGCCGCGCGACAGGGCGACCTCGACGAAGCGGTCGATGTAGTCGGCCGGGAACTCGCCCGGCGGCGGAGCACCCGGCGTGTCGCGATGGGGGTGGATGTGGACGTGGTAGTCACCCATCGGCGTCACCCATTGGCGGCAGCGGGCATCATGGGCGTCGGCATGAACGACGGCATCCTCGTAATCCTCGTCCTATTCGCCATCGCCGGTGGCGGCATCATCGTCATCGATGCGTTCATCCTCCGAAAACTACGCAGGACCGCAACGCCGAGCCAGCCGAGCGACGATGAGGCCTCCCGAACGCCGCGAATAGGATCGATCGATGAATGAAACGGTGGCGGCCATGGCACGGATAGTCGATTACGACCTACCGCCCGACATTCCGCGCTCCGAGCTGCCGGCGCTGGTCGGAGGCAAGGCGGCCGGCCTGACGGTCATGGCTGTCGATCTGGAGTTGCCGGTGCCGCCGGCCTTCACGCTGACGACGGCCGTGTGTCGCGACTACCTGGCGCATGGCTGGCCGGACGGCCTGGACGACGAGATTCGGGCGCACATGGCACGACTGGAGGAGAAGGTCGGGCGGCGTTTCGGTGATCCCGATAGATCCACTTCTGGTGAGCGTCCGTTCCGGAGCGCCCGTGTCGATGCCCGGGATGATGGACACGCTGCTCAACGTCGGGTCGGGCAGCGATCCGTGGGCCGAGCTGCGCGCGGCGATCGAATCGGTCTTTCGGTCGTGGCACTCGCCGCGCGCCATCGCGTACCGGGAGAAGGAGGGCATTGCCGACGACCTGGGCACGGCGGCCACGGTCCAGGCGATGGTCTTCGGCAACCGCAACGACCGCTCCGCGACCGGCGTCCTGTTCACGCGCAACCCGGCGACCGGCGCAAGGAGCTGTACGGCGACGTGCTGTTCAACGCGCAGGGCGAAGAGGTCGTGTCGGGAACGCGTGACGCGGAGCCAATTGGCGTTCTGCGTGACCGGCTGCCGGACGTGGCCGCCGAGCTCGCCGCCCACTCGGACAAGATCGAGCGCCACCTGCGCGACGCGGCGGACATCGAGTTCACGATCGAGGACGGCCGGCTGTGGATGCTCCAGTGCCGCGTCGGCAAACGCAGCCCGCAGGCTGCGCTGCGAATGGCCGTCGAGATGGCCGAGGATCCCGACTTCCCGCTGTCACGCGAGGAGGCCGTGGCACGCGTCGCGACGATCCTGGCCGATCCGCCGCGCGTCGCCGATGCGCCGCGCGACGCCGGCGAGCCGCTGACCACCGGTCTCGGCGCTTCCCCGGGCGTGGCCAGCGGCGAAGTGGTCACATCGCCCGACGCCGCGGTCGCGGCTGCCGACGCCGGGCGTGCCGTGATCCTCGTCCGTCGCGAGACGTCGCCCGACGACGTTCACGGCATGGCACGCGCGGCCGGCATCCTGACCTCGACCGGCGGCCTCGCCTGTCACGCCGCGGTCGTGGCCCGTGGCTGGGGAGTGCCCGCCGTCGTCGGCGCGACCGCGCTCACTGTCGAGGCGGATGGCTTCGCGCTTGACGGCCGACGTTTCGCGGTAGGCGAGGTCATCACCATCGATGGCTCGACGGGCGAGGTCTTCGCTCGGCGCGCTGAGTGGCGGATCTGACGTTCCGGCCGAGGTCGAGATCCTGCGCGCCTGGTCGGCCGAGCTGGTCAGCCTCGAGGCCGACGAGCCGCACCCAGCGCTTCGGACGAGGCGACCACGGCACGAATTCACCCGCCTGTTGCTGGTCAAGGGCTACGTCACGCCCGAAGCCGCGGCCGAGATCCTTGCGACGACCGTCTGAGCACGCCCAGAGCCTGCTCGACGAGCTCGTCGGCAACGGCGCGGCCGAGCAGGCGGCCGGCGCGTATCGGCTGACGGCCGCGGGCAAAGAGGAAGCACGCGCGGCGCTTGATCGTGAGCGGCAGGAATGGGGCGAGGCCAACGCGGCCTCCGCGCTCGATTCGTTCATCGAGTTCGACCGGCGCGTCAAGGAAACGGTCACCGCCTGGCAGATGCGCGAGGTCGAGGGCGAGCAGCAGATCAACGACCACTCGGACGCTGCATACGACGCCTCGGTGCTGAGTGGCCTCGACGCCATCCATGAGGAAGTCGGGGAGTGGCTGGACAGCCAGTCCGAGTCGGCGAGTCGGTTCGCTGACTACCGACGACGGCTCGACCGCGCCATGTCGGCCGTCAGCGCCGGCGACCACCGGTACGTGGCGTCACCGCGCGTCGATAGCTACCACTCGGTCTGGTTTGAGCTGCACGAAGAGCTCATCCTGCTCGCCGGCCGCAGCCGCGCCGACGAGGTCGCCGCCGGCCGAGCCTAGGATGGGGCGCGTGGGTCAAGCGGCCGAGGCATGCCGCCGCCCGGAGGCGAGCCGGTCAGCTGGTCCCACAGCGCACCGGCGTTCCACGTCTGGATGTACTCGAGCATGTACTCCTGGCCGATGTCGACCGGGCCGAAGTCGTCGGCGAAGCTGACTCGCGCGACCGTCTCGTCGCGTGACCAACCCTTCGACACGGCGTCTGCCACGGCGCTCTTCCAGGACAGCAGGTGAGAGCGCTGCACGTCGAGGTATTGCTTCGTGACCACTGGGCCGTGTCCGGGCACCAGGAAGTCGACGTCAAGGCCGCGGATCCGGTCGAGTGCCGCGACCCACTGATCGACATCCGACGTCATCAGCCACGTCTGGCAGCCGGAGAAGAGCGTGTCGCCGGTGAACGCGACACGTTCCTCGGGAACGTGCACTGTCGTCTGGCCTGGCGTGTGGCCGGGCGTGTGGAGCAGCTCGAACGTGTGACCGCCAACGCCGAGAGTGATGTCGCCGGTGAACACGATCGAGCCCTTGTTCGGATCGCGGTAGTACGTCGTCCCGGGCGGGAAAGATGGCCTCACCGTCGGGGTCGTCGGCGGGGAGCGCCTCATGGGCGTAGTCGAACGGGTCGATCTCGGGCCCCGGAACCATGAATCGGTCCCACAGCTCGCGGTGGTTGACGACGGTCGCCCCGAGCCCCTGAAGTAGTAGTTGCCGAAGATGTGATCGACGTGATGCTCGGTGTTGATCAGGTAGCGAATCGGGCCGTGCGACTCGGCCTCGCGGCGCCACTCGACAGCGCGCGACGGCAGCTGGGGAGTGTCGATCGCGACCACGCCGTCGGACGTGACGACGAAGCTCGGGTTGCTGCCGCGTAGCCCGGTATGCGTGAAGACGTTGGCGGTGACGTTCTCGATGCCGTCCATCACGTCGGCCTCATTGAGTCGCCGTCAGGCCGCCGTCGATGCCGAGGATCTGGCCGGTGATGAAGTTCGACGCGTCGGAGCACAGGAAGATCGCCGCACCGACCAGGTCGTCGGTCGTCCCAACGCGTCCCATCGGGATCCGATTGATGATGCCCGGCCTTGAATTTCTCGTCGGCGAGCATGCTGGCGACCTGCGGTGTGTCGACGAACGTCGGCGAGATGGCGTTGACGTTGATGCCGTGCTTGGCCCACTCGGTCGCCCACTGGCGAGTCAATGAGTTGATCGCACCCTTCGCCGCAACGTACGCCGAGTAGCCGGCATTGATGCCCAGCGTGCCGCGGACCGAGGTGATGTTGAGCACCTTGCCGCCGCGTCCCCCGTCGATCATCGGCTTGACCGCCGCCTGGGTGGCGCACGACCGTCGAGCGCAGGTTGAGCTCGAAGATCCAGTCCCACGAGTCATCGCGGATAAGCCTCGGCGTCGAACAGCACCTTGCCCGCGCCGCCACCCACGGCGTTGACGACGATGTCGAGGCGGCCGAATTGGGCAACGACCTCGGCCACCGCGCGATCGCACTCCTCCTCGGAGGTAGCGTCGGCGACCGACGGTCATCGCCTCGCCGCCCTGCTTCCGGATGGACTTGGCCGCGCGGTCGAGCCGCTCAGCTGTCGGGCCGAGCAGGGCGACGCGCGCGCCCGCACCAGCCAGGGCGGCGCCGAGCGCGGATCCGATCGCGCCACCGCCACCGGCGATCAACGCGACGCGATCGTCAAGGCGGAATAAATCAAGCTGCGCCACGCACCTCTCCCTTCTGAACGGAGCCGATTATCGGGCTTGGGCGCGGCCTATTCGAAGACGACCGAATCGACAACCGGCGTGGCGATCTCCAGAGCGCGGTCCCAGTCGACGACCGAGCCACCGACGAGGATCGCCAGAACGTCGCCATCGACGTCAACGAGCGTCACTACCAGGCGCCTGGCCGACGCAATCGACAGCGGCCCGGCGGCGATGTCGAGCACCGGACGGAAGACCGGCGGATTCGTGCCCGGCGGGTCAGTCGTTTCGACAACGAGCCTGATGGCGACTCGACCGTCGACCTCGACCGTCTCGGGCTCGCTCACGAACAGGTTTTCGCGTGCCTGGATCGCTGCGGCGAGCGCCTCGGGCGAGTCTGCCGACACGTTGGCGAATTGGACCGCGACGACGTCGAGCGATCCCGGCTCGTTCTGGATGTCGAAGAAGCCGGTGGTGGCTTGTGCGGCCGTCCAGTCGTCGCTCACCTCGAACGACAGTGCCGGCTCGAAAGCAACCTTGGTGTAACGACCGGGCTCGAGCGCCGTAACCGGGGCGGGGAGCGGAGTCGCGCCCGTGTCAGACGCGTCGGACGTTGGCGTCGCTGCCAAGGTCTGCGTGGCGGCTTGGGTCGGCGTGGCAGCGGAGGTGGGCGTCGCCGTTGCAGTGGGTGTCAGCGCAACGGTTGGGGTCGGTGTGCCGGAAGTCGGGGTCGCGGTCGCGGCCGGAGTCTGCGTCGAATCGTCGGTCGGCGCGGCTGATGGAGAGGCCGTCGCCGATTGGGAGGGTGAGGGCGAGACCACGGTTTGTCCGCCGCACGCCACGACAGCGACGAGGGCCAGGACCAACGACAAGCGACCAGTCATCTGCACCGTGAGTAGCCTAATGCGAACTCCTGGACGAGATACTACCAAGTGGTAGTATCTGCCGCGATGGAGCAGCCGTACTCAGAGCTGTCTTTGCTGTGGCACGTCTTCTCGATGGGCCAGCGCGTCAAGGTGCTGCTCGGTACGGCCATGGCGAGCTCGCCACTCACCCCCGACGAGTACGCGGTGTACAGCGTGCTGTTCGACGATGGCCCTACGCCACCCACCGGATTGGCGCGCCGGGTTGGAATGCCGCCCACCACCATGTCCCATTACGTCAGGGCGATGCTCGAGCGCGGCCATGCTGAGCGGCTGCGCTCGGCACAAGACGGCAGGTCGTTCAGCCTCGCACTGACCGATTCGGGCGTGGCCGTGCATCGCCAGGCGGGGGCTCACTTCAACGAGGCAAACGATCGCTTTCGCGCCGCGCTCGAGATTGATGAAGCGTTCCTGACCCGGGCGCTCGGCGAGATTGGCAGTGCCGCAGATGAAGCCGCGGCCCAAATGACAGCCCAGCAGGCGCGCGCCGCCGGATGAAGGGCTCGTCCGCCGTCGTCTTCGCTGTGCTGATGACGATCGTCGTCGCGTGTCAGGCGACGGCCGTTCCGACTCAGACGTTGGAGCCGGCCGTCAGGCCCGGGCGGACGCCGACCAGTACGCCGGCAACGCCGGCATCGACGCCAACCCCCGGCCCGACTCCGGCCGCCAGCCCAAGGTCGTCGCTGCCTGTCGACCCACGAACGGCCGGCTGGCGCTCGGATCTCGAGACGCTGATCAGCGCCCGCGAGGAAATCCACCCGAACCCGTGGCATTCCATTTCGCGCGACGAGTACGTCGCCGAGGTTGACACCGTGATTGCCCGCATAACGGAACTCAACGACGACGAGCTGTTCGTCGAGCTCACCCGTCTGGCCGCACTGCCCAACTCATTCGGCCGCGACGGCCACGGCGGCACGTACCCATGGGGCGAAGGCGAATACGGAGCCAGCATGTACCCGTTGCGGTTGTACTGGTTCAGTGACGGCGTCTTCGTGACCGATGCCGTCGCCGAGCATCGCGACCTTGTCGGCGCGCGCGTTGACTCGATCGCCGGCCACGACATCGACGAGTTGCTCAACGCGATCGAACCCCTCGTCTCGCGCGACAACGACCAGCAGGTGTTGAGCAGCAGCCCGCTGTTCTTGCTCGTCGCCAACATCCTGCATGGGCTGGGTTTCGTCCCCGAGGCGACCAGCGCGGTCGAGTTCACGCTCAGCCGCGACGGCGAGCAGATCACAGCTGACCTCGAGCCCGTCCCCATGTCCAGCGTCGGGTCGCTGCTCGGAGGACACTACTTCTGGACTGTCCCGCCGCGGCCCGGCGGTCCGCCGTGGCTGAGCAACTTCGACGACGAGGTGTGGTTCGAGGTGGACGAGGGCAGCAGCACGCTGTTCGTCGGCTACAACACCGTCGGCGCCGGCCTGTACTTCGACATCGATGACCTGTCGGGAATTGTCGACTCGGGCGACGTGGACAGGATGGTTGTCGACGTCCGCCACAACGGCGGCGGCGACAACACGACGTATGGGCCGCTCCTCGACCTCGTCGCGCGCGCGGCGGATGAGCTGACGTGTGGCGCGTACGTTGCAATGAGCCGGGCCACGTTCTCAGCCGCCGGCAACTTCGTGACCGACGTCGATCGAGGCACAAACGCGGTACTCGTTGGCGAGGACCTGGGCACCAGCCCGAACCAGTACGGCGACGGACGGCCGGTTGATCTCGCGCACAGTGGCGCGATCGTGCGATTCGCCGCTCAATATGTCGTTAAGAGCGACCCTGACGATCCGCGGCTGACGATCGAGCCGGATATCGAGGCGCTGCTCAGCTCGAGCGACTACTTCGACGATCGCGACCCGGTCCTCGAGGCGATTTACGACCACCAGCCGCCGTGTCCTCAGTGACTCACCGGATGAGCAGGCTCGCCGCCTTCTCCGCAACATCGATCCGGTGATGGACGCATCCAGCACGATCAGTAGTCGCGTTGACTCGGTGTTTTCCTCGCGGTAACATTCGGGCCAACGGTTAGCACTCCAACCATGAGAGTGCTAACGCAACGAAGGTCAAGGTACGCAAAGCCATGGCGCGAAGCCACGAGCATTCTGCGCGCCCGCTCGACACCCGTTCACAGGCGGTGCTGCGGGCAGTCATCGAGGAATACGTACGGTCGGCCGAACCGGTCGGTAGCCAGACGCTGGTCGACCGCTATCGGCTCGGCGTGAGCTCGGCCACCATCCGCAATGCGATGGCCGATCTCGAGGAGGCCGGCTACTTGACCCATCCGCATACCAGCGCGGGCCGCGTGCCGACCGATGCGGGCTACCGGGTGTACATCGAGTCGATCGCTCCGCGCATTAGTTTGGCGCCGGTCGAGCGGCTGATGATCCGCCACCAGTTCGGCCAGGTCGAGTTCGCCAGCGAGCAGTGGTTCCGCCTTGCAGCCGCGACAATCGCCGGCGCGACGCATGCCGCCGGCCTGGCCACGCCGGCCAAGCCGCTCGCGTGCAAGCTGCGCCACGTCGATCTGGTCGCGACCAGTGCACATACCGCGAGCCTGGTCGTAGTGCTCGCCGAGGGCTCGGTCAAGCAGGAGCTGATCCCGCTCGAGGACGGTTTCGACCAGCTCGAGCTGGACGACATCGCCCGGTTGCTCAACAACGAATTCGCCGGCAAGTCAGCTCGCGAGGTCGCCACGCGGGTGGAGGCACTCGGCGGCGAACCGGAGCTTCCGACATTGATGCTGCGTACCGCACAGCGGATCGAGCGGATGATGCGCGAGTTCGATGCGGCCGCGGTCGAGGACGTGTTCTCCGATGGGCTGCTCAACGTCATGGAGGCGCCCGAGTTCAGCCAGAGCGAGAAACTGCGCCGCGTGTTCGCTGTGCTGCAGAACCGCGACTACCTCGGCTCGCTCGTGCCGCGACTGGCGAGCGCACAAGACGTCGAGGTGCTGATCGGCGCGGAGAACGACGCCACCGAGATGCAGGACGTTTCCCTCGTGCTCGCCACCTACGGCCAGCCCGGCCGCGCGATGGGCGTGGTCGGCGTACTCGGGCCGACGCGCATGTCATACCCGCACGCGATTGGGACCGTCCGATTTGTAAGCAGCCTGATGAATGAGCTCGTGGAGCAGTTGTACCGATGAACACACCCCGCCGCCGGACGCGCGCCGAAGAGCGCATCGCCGAGCTGGATACCTCGCCGCAAAAGCTGACCGCCGAGATCGACGAGCTGCGCCAGCAGGTCGTGGCCGCCGAACAGGAAGCGACCGAGGCGAAGGCCGGCTGGCAGCGCACCGCGGCCGACTTTGCCAACTACCGGCGCCGGACCGACCAGGACCGCGAGCAGATGGTCGAGCTGGCCAACGAGGTGCTCCTGGCCAAGCTGTTGGCGATCGTCGACGACTTCGACCGCGCCATCACCAACATGCCGCCTGAGCTACAGAGCGTGAGCTGGGTCGAGGGCATCGTCGCCATCGACCGCAAGCTGCGCCTATTGCTCGACTCGGAGGGGCTCGTGCCGATCGAGGCACTGGGTCTGCCCTTCGACCCGCACCAACACGAGGCCGTTGTCCGCGAAGAGTCGGACAGTGTTCCCGAGGGCACGGTTACTGCCGAGCTCCAGCGCGGCTACCGCATTCGCGACCGCGTCCTGCGCCCGGCGATGGTCGCCGTCGCGATCAACCCCAATGAAACCAACGCCAACACCAACACGAACAACGCAGCCGGCAACGGCAATCTCAGCTCCGGAGGAATCAACTGACCATGGGCAGGATCATCGGTATCGACCTTGGCACGACCAACTCGGTCGTAGCAGTCATGGAGGGCGGCGAGCCGACCGTCATCCCAAGCAGCGAAGGCGGACGGACCATTCCGTCGGTCGTCGCCTTCACCAAGAACGGCGAGCGGCTGGTGGGCCAGGTGGCCAAGCGCCAGGCAATCACCAACCCAGCCAACACCGTGTATTCGATCAAGCGCTTCATGGGCCGTCGCTGGGACGACCCGGAGGTCAAGCGCAGCGGCGAGCTGATGCCGTACAAGGTCGAAAAGGACTCGACCAGCGACGGAGTGAGGGTCGCTCTCTCGGACGGCAAGGGCTACACCCCGCCCGAGATCAGCGCGATGATCCTGCAGAAGCTCAAGTCGGACGCCGAGGCGTACCTGGGCGAGAAGATCACCGAGGCGGTGATCACCGTGCCCGCGTACTTCGACGACACCCAGCGCCAGGCGACCAAGGACGCCGGCCGCATCGCCGGCCTGGACGTGAAGCGAATCATCAACGAGCCGACAGCGTCCGCGCTCGCTTACGGCCTGGACAAGAAGAAGGATGAGCAGATCGCGGTCTACGACCTGGGCGGCGGCACGTTCGACATCTCGATCCTCGAGCTGGGCGACGGCGTCTTCGAGGTCAAGGCGACCAACGGCGACACCCACCTTGGCGGCGACGACTTCGACCAGCGCGTGATCGAGTGGATGCTGACTGAGTTCAAGAAGGACCAGGGCATCGACCTGTCCAAGGACCAGCAGGCGCTGCAGCGACTCAAGGAAGCGGCCGAGAAGGCCAAGATCGAGCTCTCCTCGACCGCCCAAACCGAGATCAACCTGCCCTACGTCACCATCGACGCCGACAAGAACCCCAAGCACCTCGTGATGACCCTTTCGCGGGCCAAGCTCGAAGACCTGGTCGCGGACCTGGTCGATCGCACTCGGGGTCCGGTCGAGGCGGCGCTGAAGGATGCCGGCCTCAAGCCCGGCGACATCGACGAGGTCATCCTCGTTGGTGGCCAGACGCGAATGCCGGCCGTCGTCGAGGCGGTCAAGAAGATGTTCGGCGGCAAGGAGCCGCACAAGGGCGTCAACCCGGACGAGGTCGTGGCCATTGGCGCCGCGATCCAGGCGGGCGTGCTCGCCGGCGACGTCAAGGACGTGCTGCTGCTCGACGTGACACCACTGTCGCTCGGCATCGAGACGCTCGGCGGCGTCATGACGCGGCTGATCGATCGCAACACGACCATCCCGACCAGCAAGTCACAGGTCTTCTCGACCGCGTCTGACAACCAGCCGCAGGTCGAGATCCACGTCCTGCAGGGCGAGCGCGAGATGGCCGGCGACAACAAGACGCTCGGCCGCTTCATCCTCGACGGGATCCCGCCGGCGCCTCGCGGAGTACCGCAGGTCGAGGTCACCTTCGACATCGACGCCAACGGCATCCTCGACGTTCGTGCCAAGGATCGCGCCACGTCGCGCGAGCAGACCGTACGCATCACGGCCTCGTCGATGCTCTCCAAGGACGACGTGGACAAGATGGTTCGCGATGCGTCCGAGCACGCCGAGGAGGACCGCAAGCGGCGCGACGAGGTGGAGACACGCAACCAGGCTGATGCTCTCGCGTTCCAGGCCGAGCGCACTCTGCGCGACCTGGGCGAAAAGGTCTCGGCCGAGGATCGTACCGACGTCGAGTCCAAGGTCACCTCGCTGCGTGAGGCCCTCAAGGGCGACGATCTCGAGGCGATCCGGTCACGCTCGACCGAGCTGGCCTCGTCGCTGCAGAAGGTGAGCACCGCCGCCTACCAGGCGACGGGCACTCCGGCTGACGGCGCCAATGGCGCCGGCCCCTCGGACGAGGCCGCCGGCGATGCCGGTGAGGCCGGAGCCGAGAGTGGCGCTGGCGCCGATGCCGAGGAGGCCGTCGAGGGCGAGTTCAAGGAGGTCTGACCTCCGGTCAGCCCTCGGCGTCGTCCGCCGCAGCTGGTGATCGACGCCGGCGGTTGAGCGATATCCAGGCCTCGGGGTCGGCCGTCAGATCGCGCACCCGCTCGGGCAGGTGGTTATCGACCAGGTCCTGCAGGCTGGTCGTCTCGAGCACGCGGCGCAGGCTGGCGCGCACTGCCACCCACACGTCGCGCAGCGCGTACGCGGCGCCGCTGTACTCGACCGTCTCGACGCGCTCGCCGCGCACGTTGGCCAACGGCCCATCGACGGCGCGAATCACGTCCGCGACGCTGATCTCCGCCGCCGGCCGTGCCAGGGCGTAGCCGCCCCCGGCGCCGCGCGTGCTCTTGACGATGCCGGCGTGCTTGAGCTCGAGCATGATCGTCTCGAGGAACTTCGACGGGATGTTCTGCGCGGCCGAGATCTGCTCGCGCTTCAACGGCCGGACGCCGCTCGCGGCGGCAAGCTCGGCGGCTGCCCGAACTGCATAGTCGGCCTTGGCGGAAACCCTCACGCTCGCCATTGTGCGCGATGACGAGCCGGCCGATTGCCGTTTCAGGCCGGCTGATGCCTCAAAGGGCGCAAAACTCAGCCCGCGCTACCATCACTCGATGCCCGATTCCGGCGAAACCGCGCCGCTTATTCGCGCCCGCGGACTGACCAAGCGCTTCGGCGAGTTCACCGCGGTGGACGCCATCGACTTCGACGTGGCACCCGGTGAATTGTTCGGCTTCCTAGGGCCGAACGGCGCCGGCAAGACGTCGACGATGCGCATCATCGCTGCCGTGTCGCCGCGCAGCGCGGGCGATCTGACGGTGCTCGGCAACGACCCCGACCAGGCCGGTGCGAGCATTCGCGCCCGACTCGGCGTCGTGCCCCAGCTCGACACGCTCGACACGGAGCTGACCGTGCTCGAGAACCTGCTCATCTACGGCCGCTACTTCGACATCTCGTACGCCGAGGCGCGCAAACGGGCGATGGAGCTGCTCGAATTCGTGCAGCTCAGCGACCGGGCCAAGGACCTCGTCGAGCCACTCTCCGGCGGCATGAAGCGCCGCCTCACGATCGCCCGCTCGCTGATCAACGAGCCTGACCTGCTGCTGCTCGACGAGCCCACGACGGGCCTCGATCCGCAGGCGCGGCATCTTGTCTGGGACCGGCTTTATCGGCTCAAGCAGGGTGGCACGACGCTGGTACTGACGACGCACTACATGGACGAGGCCGAGCAGCTGTGTGACCGCCTGGTCGTCATGGACAAGGCCAAGATCGTGGCCGAGGGGTCGCCGCGTGCGCTGATCGAGCAGTACTCAACGCGCGAGGTACTCGAGCTGCGCTTCCCAGTCGGCGTGCAGGAGACGCTCAACGGCCAGCTGGATGGCCTCGGCGAGCGCATCGAGTGGCTGCCCGACAGAGTCCTGGTCTACGCCGTCGACGGCGAGGCCGCCGCCAACGCGGCGCACGAGCGCGGCCTGCGACCGGAGACGACGCTCGTTCGGCGCAGCTCGCTCGAGGACGTCTTCCTCCGTCTGACCGGCAGATCCCTCGTCGAATAGGCGCGCCGAGATGACTGCGATCAGCGTTCGATCCGAGCAATCAGGGTTCCGAGTCCCGGGCGTTCGCAAGCTCGAGCACAGCCTCTTTGTCTACCGCCGCATCTGGCGCGGGACGTTCTTCGGCACGATCGTCTCGCCGGTTCTCTACCTGACCGCGATGGGTGTCGCGCTGGGCAGTCTCGTGCCGACGATGACGACGTTCGGTGGCGTTCCGTACATCGTCTTCCTGGCGCCGGGGCTGGTTGCGGCTCAGGCGATGCAGACCGGCACGATGGAATCGTCGTGGCCTCTCTTCGCCGGCTTCAAGTGGAACAAGACCTTCGAGGCGATGATCCAGACGCCGCAGGGCGTACGCGACATCGTCATCGGCCACCTCTACTGGCTCATCGTGCGGCTGACGATCGTCACGGGCGTGTTCCTGATCGTCGCCTTCATCTTCGGCGCGCTCACCTCGCCGACCGCCATCTTCGCCTGGCCGGCCGCGATCCTGACCGGTATCGCATTCGGCATGCCGATGGCCGCCTGGACGGCGTCGCGTAAGTCCGAACAGTCCTTCGCGTTCGTGTTCCGCTTCATCATCACGCCGCTGTTCCTGTTCAGTGGCACGTTCTTCCCGATCGAGCAGCTGCCCGACTTCCTCGAGGCGATCGCCTGGCTCACGCCACTCTTCCACGGCGTCGCCCTGACGCGCGGCCTGGCCATCGGCCACCTCGAGGATCCGGCCGTGCTCGGCATCCATGCCGCGTACCTGATCGTGATGCTCGGCATCGGCGTGTGGCTGGCCATGCGCACGTTCCGCAAGAGGCTCGTCGTCTGATGGCCGCGCCGTCGGTCCCGCGTCCGTCCGCTTCGCGCAGCAGCGTCACCCGGGTTCTGCCCTTCGGCAGCCGTCACTCGATCCATATCCTCGAGCGAAACAGGTTCATCTTCCGGCGCGGCTGGATGGTCATCTTCTCGGGCTTCTTTGAACCGGTCTTCTTCCTGCTCGGCATTGGATTCGGCCTTGGCGCGCTGATCGGCACAGTCACCGGCCCGGACGGAGCACAGATCCCGTACGCGGTATTCGTTGCGCCGGCGCTGCTGGCCGCGGCCTCGATGAACGGCGCGGTGTACGACTCGACCAACATGTTCTTCCGGTTGCGCTACGAGAAGGCCTACGACGGGATGCTTGCCACGCCGATGAACGTCGGCGACATCGCGCTGGGAGAGATCATCTGGGCGCTGGGCCGCGGCGCGCTGTACGGCCTCGGCTTCCTGGCCGTGATGTTCGCCTTTGGGCTCGTGCCCTCGCCGATGGGAGTGCTGGCACTGCCGGCGTCGATGCTGATCGGCTTCGCAACGGCCTCGGCCGGCCTCGCGGCAACGACGTTCATGCGCAGCTGGCAGGACCTCGACCTGCTCTTCGTCATCACCCTGCCGCTGTTCCTGTTCAGCGGCACGTTCTTCCCGATCGACACGTTTCCAGAGCCACTGCGCACGATCGTCCAGTTCTCGCCGCTGTATCGCGGCGTCGATCTCGTCCGCGGCCTGACCACCGGCGTGGTCGGCATCTCGCAGGTGATCGACGTTATTTACCTGCTGGTGATGGGCTTCGCGTTCTCCTACCTCGCCTCGCGTCGCCTCGGGAAGATGCTCCTCAAGTAGCCCGCCGTAAGTCGCCCGGTGACTGATACGTCCGCCGGAGCACTCGATCTACGACGCAGCCACCGCTCCAGCGGCCAGATCATGCACGCAGCGCATCGCACGACCGAGGAACGGGGAGATTCAGGCCCGCTCGCTTACTCGCCGGACTTATCAGTCGCGTGGTGACTGAACCGCCGACGAGCTGTTCGCGCGGCGGCGCTACATCACCGCGAGGTTGCGCTCGACGGCGAGGTCGGAGCGGAGCTGACGGTCGACCAGGGCGCGGATCTTGTAATTCACGCTGACGCCCTTGTCGCTCAGGGTTGGCGGCGCGTCGGCCGGGACTTGGATCTTGAATGTTGTGCCACCTCGGAAAGCGGCGGGGTCGACCACCTGCGACCAGAGGACGAGATCGCCGAGTCCGTTGGGCGCCTCGACGTCGGCCTGCAGCTCGAGTCTGCCGCCGCGGCCGGAACCGGCACCCGGCCAGTTGACGGTCACGTCGATTTCCGAGCCGGCCACGATCGGCGGCAGAGGCGTGACGGAGATCGTGGCGTCACCCTGTTGCCATGCGTCGAACAACGCGCCGGGCGCGAGTGTCACCGCCCCCGAACGCAGGTAGTCGATGTTCTGGGCGACGGGCACGAGCGTCGCGATGCGTGCGTCGCTGCCCATCGAGACGTCCCATTTCGCCTCAAGCGCCCAGGCCAGGATCGCGCTGCCCATGTGCGCCGACACCGGGCCAAGTCGTGGCGCGGGAAGGTTGAAGTCGGCCGTGAACTGTTGGCCGGACGTCATCTGAAACGGCAGTGCCGGCTGGCTGAAGGGCAGCTCCTCGAACGTGTCGCCGCCGACCTGCACCCACTGCTCGCTGCGCGTCACGGTTCCTTTGCTGTCGCGCTCCTCCTTCGAGCGTTGCTGCTCGGTGATCAGCACGCCGATCAGTCGGACCATCGCCGAGCGCGCCGAGATGTCGCGCTGCGCCGTCACGTTGAGCGTGCCGCTGATCGCCTCGCCGATGCGCACCGGGCCGTTGATGGCGAACTCGCCGACCAGCCCGTTGGTCATCGGCTGGACGAGCTCCTCCATCGAGATCGCGGCCAGCGGGTGACTGCCCGACGGACCGATAAGTCGGTTGCCCGCGACCGCGTCGAACGGTGCCGGCAGGCCAACGCCCATGCCGCCGCCGATGCCGAAGTTGGTCCAGCCGGTAAGGCTGCTGCCGCTGTTCAGGGCAGCCGCTCGAAAGCCATTCATCGCAACTCCAAGTTTTGGTTGTGTCTTGCGGTGTGTCGATTTGTCGGAGGACCGTTCGTAGTTAGGTTAAGACGGTCGAATTGAGCCGTGACAACAGGGTCCAATAGGGAGGTTACCCAATGGGAAGCAACGTCATTCACGTCGAAGTCGTGGGCAAGGACGGAGCCAAGCTGCAGAAGTTCTACAGCGACGTTCTGGGCTGGAGCTTCGACACCAACAACCCGGGCGGCTACGGAATGATCCGCCAGGGCGACCTGAGCGCCGGCGTCGGCACGTCGAACGACGGGGGCGCGGGCCACGTCACGTTCTACATCCACACCGACGATCCGCAGGGCGTGCTCGACAAGGCGTCTGCCAGCGGCGGCCAGGTGATCATGCCGCTGACCGAGGTCGCACCCGAGACCACGGTCGCCCTCTTCGCCGATCCCGAGGGTCACGTCATCGGCATCATGTAGCCGACCCCGACACCTCTTTGACGGCGCTCTGGCAATCCCAGCCAGGGCGCCGTTCCTATTTCGGGGTGGCTCTTCCGGCTCGCGCGGGCGACCGACCGAACAGCCGGCTGGCCGAACCTGTCGCGGGTTCCCAGTCGACCGATTTGGCACCCACGAAATCGCAGTAGGCGGCGAGTGCCGTGCGCATCGCTGGGACGAATCCATCCGCCGTGCGCGGGTTGAAGCCGCTCTCCCACCAGATCCCCAGCACGCGCAACTGGCGCCTTGCCCGATCTAGGCGCGGCTCGAAACGGCCGACGAGACGATCGCCGAAGAGGATCGGCAGCACGTAGTAGCCCCAGCGCCGCTTCGGCTCGGGCACATAGACCTCCCAGATGTAGTCGAAGCCGAACAGTTCGCGCACCAGCTTTCGATCCCACATGAACGGGTCGAGCGGCGCAATGAACGCCACCCCGGGATTGGCGACGGACCTTGCCGCCGCAGCCGCCTCAAGCCACGGCCGATCTTCCGCCACGACGTAGCGCTCGGTCTTGAGGTCCTCGACCTGGACGGCGATCAACGAGCCGCGCTCTACCAGCTCGTCCGTGATCCGACGCCGTTCGGCCGCATTGCCGGTGCCCACGACGACCTCGGTGTTGGCCGTCGGGCTGGTCAGGCCGACTCCCCGAAAGCGGGACAGCAGCCGATGTTGATTGGCGACCGCCGCCGGCTCCCGATCGGCGAGCACCGCGGCCGGCACGAGCCGCTCGATCAGGTCGTAGTAGCGCCGATTGCCCTCACGGCGGGAGATCCCGACGCGGCCGATCACGAACAGGGCCTCGAGCACGGCCCTCGACGCCCGAGTCGGTGCCCACCACCAGTCGACCGTGTGGGAGTGCTTGCCGAAGTCGGCCGTCGATAGTGGGCCCCTGGCTTCGAGCGTCTGGAGCACGTCGTCGACGACGTCGGAGTGGTCGCGCAGAACACCGTCCGAGTAGCGCTCCAGGTGGCGCGTCCACTGGATGCTGTAGTGCGGCAGCTCCTCCAACGGGACGATGTTGAGGCTCTTGTTGTAGATCTCGAACAGTCGCCGATCGTCGCCGTACAGCCACTGCTCGCACCACTCGCGCCGGTAGCCGGCGATCCGAGCGTGCAGCACGAGGTCGTGGTTGCGCGCGCCAGGCACCTCGAGCGGGTCGAATTGGAGCGAGCCGAGCCGCTCGATTACACGTAGAACGCTCTCCGCCTCGGGCGGAAAGTGACGCGGCGGGGCAAGGCCGTGCCGTGCGACCAGAAAGCGGCGGGCGGCGTCGGCGGAAAGTTCGGTGGGCACGGGAGGTCGAACTGTAGACCTTCCCTATACTCGGATGCGCATGGCCACCCAGCGTGACTACTACGACATTTTGGGCGTGCCACGCGGCGCCGGCGACGACGACATCAAGCGCTCGTTCCGGAAGTTGGCGCAGCAGTGGCACCCCGACGTAAACACCACGGCCGAGGCCGACGATCGCTTCAAAGAGATCAACGAGGCGTATCAGGTGCTGTCCGATCCGCAGCGCAGGCAGGCCTACGACATGTTCGGCCACGCTGGCGTCGGCAACGGTGGAGGCGACCCGTTCGGCGGCGGACAAGGCGGATTCCAGGGCGGATTCCAGGGCTTCGGCGACCTGTTCGACGCGGTGTTCGGCGGGGCCGCGGCCGGCGGCCGGCGGCCACGTGTGGCGACCGGCGCGGACCTGCGCTACGACATCCAGCTGACCTTCGCCGAGTCGATCAACGGCGCCGAGAAAGAGATCGAGTTCACGGCACTGACGCGCTGCGAGACGTGTGCCGGGTCCGGAGCGGAGCCGTCGAGCGCGCCGGTCACGTGCCCCAAGTGCCAGGGCAGCGGCGAGCTGCGCCAGGTGCGTTCGACGATGCTCGGCCAGATCGTCAACGTCACCATCTGCGACCGCTGCAACGGCACCGGCACGATCATCGAGAAGCCGTGTCCCACCTGCCACGGCGAGGCGCGCATCGAGCGCAAGCGCAAGCTGCATGTGACCGTCCCGCCGGGCATCGACGACGGCCACCAGATCCGCATATCGGGCGAGGGCGAGGCCGCGCCGCGTGGGGGAGTGCCGGGCAACCTGTACGTGGTGGCGCATGTCACGCAGCACCCGACGCTTCGCCGGCGCGACACGGAGCTCTACTTCGAGCTGCCGATCAGCATCACCCAGGCCTCGCTCGGCGCTCGGCTGAAGGTGCCAACTGCCGACGGCGACGAGCTGGTCGAGATCAAGCCCGGTACCCAGGCTGGGGCGGAGATCAGGCTGCGCGGCAAGGGCGTACCGCACCTGCGTCGGCCGGGATCACGCGGCGACGTCCACGTGATGATCGACGTCCGCGTGCCCAACCGACTCTCGGCACGCCAGCGCGAGCTGCTCGAGGAGCTGTCCGCGGAGCTGGGCGAATCCGACGAGGATCCGGCGGCCGAATCAGGCGCGCCGGGAGCGGACCCGACGACTGGCACCCAGCGCCGCTCGAAGTCGCGCCGGCGCGACAAAAGCGGGCTGCGCGACCGACTACGGGACGCGATCAGCTGACGGATTTACACGAGCTTGCGGCCGAGGACGGGCAGTCGGCCGGCGGCAGCTGGTTCGAGCTGTCGGTCAGCGTCGACCACGAGGCGGTCGAGCAGGTAAGCGAGATCATCTCGCGTGCGTGCCCGGGCGGCGTTTCGGTGGAGGCTCCGTTCGAGACGCTCGAGGAGGGCCTGGCGGCGCGCGTCGACACCGGGCAGCCGGCCACGGTCCGTGGCTACATCTCGGCCGATGATCCGGCTGCCGCGAACGCAGCCTTCGATGGCGTGCGTCGCGATCTTGGCCACCTGCAGGCCTTCGCGCTGCGACCCATCGGCGAGCTCGCCACGCGCATCGTCCACGAGGAGGACTGGGCCGAGGCCTGGAAGCAGCACTTCCCGGTTCTTCGAGTCGGCCGCCGGATCGTGATTCGGCCCACGTGGCGTGACCATTCCGCGTCGGCCGACGACGTGGTGATCAGCCTCGACCCGGGCATGGCCTTCGGCACCGGACTGCATCCATCGACGCGGTTGTGCCTCGCCAGCATCGAGGAGCTGGCCGACGAGGGGAGAGTCTCCGGCGAGCGTGTGCTCGACGTCGGCTGTGGATCGGGGATCCTGGCCATCTGCGCCGGCCTGCTCGGCGCGAGCAGCGTGCTCGCCGTCGATACGGACCCGTTGGCGGCAGAGGTGACCGCCCAGAACGCGGCCGCCAACGGCCTCGGCAACCTGGTCGAGGCGCGGCGTGGCTCGCTGCCGCTGCCGGCGACCGAGGAGTTCGACCTCGTCCTTGCCAATCTCGTGGCCGGGGTGCTCGTCGCCATCGCCGACCAGCTGGCGGCGGTGGTCAAGCCTGACGTCGGGCGGCTGGTGGCGAGCGGCATCTTCAGGGACCGTGAGACTGATGTGGTGTCCGCATTCGAGAAGGCCGGCCTGCGCGTTATCAGCCGCAGCCCCGAGACGGATTGGGTTGGTCTGGTGGCGATCCGTCCCGCGACGCGTCCCGCGTAGCGATGTCGCTCGCCTCACTCTTCCCGGTGGTCTTGGTGACCCACATCGTGCTTGCCATCTCGCTTTTCCTGCCGTCAATCCTGCTGCCCTTCGCCCTGCGCCTGCACGGTGGCAAGTTCGAGGAAGGGCAGGGCCGCGTCTCGCGGACGCTGTTCTGGCTTCAGCGCAACGGCACCTTGATCATCGGCGCCGGCCTTGCTCTGACTGGCGTACTGCTGATCCTCACCCTCGGCACGCAACTTCTCACCCAACCGTGGCTGCTGCTGGCGCTGGCGATCTACGCCACGAACCTGCTGCTGGCGTTCTTTGTCCAGCGTCCCGGGCTGCAGCGACTGCTTGGTGTGAGACCGGACGCGAGCGACGAAACGCGCGATCGCTGGCGAAACTGGGCCCGTCGGCAACGCTACGTGAGCTACCTGATGGCCGGCCTCATCGGCGTAATCGGCTTCCTAATGTCGACCAAGCCCGAGTTCTAGCCGTCTGGCTACGATGGCAGGCATGGCCAATGACTGTCTGTTCTGCCGCATCATCGCCGGCGAGCTGCCCGGCGATTTCCTGCATAACGACGACCTTGTCGTCGCGATTCGAGACATCAATCCCAAGGCTCCGACTCATGTCCTGCTCATGCCGCGCGAGCACGTCCAGTCGGCAGCTGATCTGACCGAGGCTCACGGCTCGATGCTCGGTAGACTGTTCGCAGTCGGCGCTCAGCTGGCAAGGGACGCCGATATCTCAGAGAAGGGCTACCGACTCGTTAGCAATGTAGGCGAAGGGGCGGGCCAGAGTGTTCCGCACCTGCACTTCCACCTGCTCGGCGGCCGATCGATGAGCTGGCCGCCCGGCTAGGACGAACGTCGCTGCGGCGAGCTCGCTCTGCCTCATAAGTTTCACCGGGTGGAAGTAGCGATCAAGAAGGGCCGACTCCGGCAGCCGTCGTCAGCAAATCTTGAGTGCGAGTTTCATGGCGTGGAACAACTCGCCAACTTCGACTCGTTCTTTGGCCGTCCACGAGTCTGCGGATGCCTAACTTGGCTTTTGCTTTCACCGGGTGGAACAGGTGTGAAGCAGACCTGAGCACCGAGTAGCGGAACTTCTCGGCTATTCCTCGCGGTCGTCGGGCGCGGGGGCCATGCCCTCGCGGTAGGCGACGAGCGCGGCCTCAACCCGGCTGCGCACACGCAGCTTGCCGAGGATGCTCGTCATGTAGTGCTTGATCGTCTTCTCGGCGAGGCCGCAGCCGGTCGCCGATCTCCTGGTTGCTCAAAGCCCGGCCGCGACCAGCTCCAGCACCTCGCGCTCGCGCGCTGACAGCTCGTCGAGTCGGCGCCGACTTCGGCCGGCTCATCTCGCGCAACAGGCCCCAGGCAAGCCCCGGCGCGACGTACACCTCGCCGGCATGGACGCTTGCGCAGCACGTCGACAGCTCGGACGCGGCGGCGCCCTTCAGCACGTAGCCCGACGCGCCCGCCTTCATTGCCGCGAGCAGATCGTCCTCGTCCTCCGACACTGTCAGCATCACGACGCGCGTCTGCGGGCGACGCGGCCGTTATGTCGCGCGCCGCGGTCAGGCCGCCGCCGGGCATCGCGATGTCGAGCAGGCAGATGTCGGGGCTGTGCAGCTCGACGAGGCGTAGCGCCTCTGCCGCCGAGCTGCCTTCGGCGACGACCTCTACGTCGGGTTGCGCCGCCAGCGAGGCGACCACCCCGGCACGAAACATTGGATGGTCGTCGGCGACGACGATCCGAATGGGGTCGCTCATGCCGACCACGAACCGTTCACAGAGGCCATGACACGGTCACGCGCGCGCCCGATCCTTCGCTGCCGTTGATCTCGAACGTGCCACCGAGCAGCTCCGCCTGTTCGCGGATGCCGGCCAGGCCGAGATGGCCCTCCTCGCCGACGCGCTCAGCGTCGAAGCCTGGTCCGCCGTCCGACACGGTCAGCCGCAGCCATTCGGTTGTTCTCGGTGACAAGCACCGACACGTCCTTGCCGTCGCCGTGGCGGGTCGAATTGGACAGCAGCTCCTGGAGTGCGCGGAATAGCGCGATCTTGATCGGCAGCGGGGCCTCCTTCGACAGCGGCGTCTACTTCGATCTCGACTTTCACGTGCCGGTGCGTCGGACGTGATCGTCCACCGCCCGTCGAACCACTTCCGCGGTGGACAGCGCTCTCCAGCTCGGGCAGGCGCAGGCCGGCGGCGATCGGCACGCATGTCGCCGCAGCGCCTCGCCGAGCACGGCCTGGAGCTCGACGTACCTCGTCGTCCGTGGCCGGCTTGTCGCCGCGATTGCGGAACCGATCGAGGCGCATCATCGCCAGAGCCAGCATCTGGCCGGGCCCGTCGTGCAGGTCGCCGCTGATTCGGCGCAGGTTGCGCTCGCTGAGTGTCGTGGTTCGTTCGGCTGCGGCTCTCGACCCGCCCGCGCAGCTGCTCGTTCTGGTCGAGCAGGGTTGACAGCTCGGTCACCTGGCTCTCCAGCGCCAGTCTGCTGTCGATCGATCGTGTCGCTGCCCTGCCGGACGATGCCGAACAGCAGCAGGTAAGCCAGCGCGACCGCGACCGCGACGACCGAGCCACGACGGACTGTGCGGGCGCCGCTTACCTGTTGCTCGATCTCGGTCGGCATGCTGGTAGAACTCGGCGACGGCGATGATGCGCTTGCTGCCGCGCTCGCGGACCGGCAGGTACATCTCCAGCAGCTGGTCGAAGCGGTCCTGCTCGCTGATGTTTTCCTGGACCTCGCAGGTTGCTCATCTCCGCGCTGACCGTCGCCGCTCAGCGCCGCGGCCAGCTCGCCCTCGACGGGGAACTGCTCGCCGATCAGCTCCCGATCCGGGCTGTACATGATCACGCCGTCGGGACGCCACACCTTGAGCGACGACGACGCGTTCGCCGAACGGGTCGTGTCGGTCAGCAGCTCGTCGAGCTCGGCCTTCTCGTCGTCACTCAGCCACTCGTTGGCGGCCAGCGATTCGAGTTGCGGCGCGATGAAGCTCTGGACATATAGGCCGGTGATCGAGGCAGTTCGGTCGATGATGCCGCGCTCGAGCTGGTCGCCGACCCACCAGCCGATGACGACGCCGGCCGCGAGCAGCACCACCAGGCTGGCAAGCAGGAATCGACGAGCGAGCGAGTTCGACTGCAAGCCGAGGCTGTGCGATAGGCGCTGGCGGAGCGACATCTGTGCTCGCGCATCGGTCACAGCGGACGTCGCCGCCTTCGGGGCAGCCGGAATCGGCGTTGCGCGTGTCATCGGCAGCCATCGTACGGCCGATCCCCGCAACCTCCATACGGCCGAACGGCCCGAAGCGTTTCAGACCAAGGTCGGTTCAATTTCCCGACTGCCGCCCGTGGCGCGATCACCGGCCTGCAGCCGAACATCTGGGCAAGGCGAAACCACCCTGGCCCGCCGGGGGAGATGCCAAGAATTCGGAGGAAGCAAACGTGAACGAAGCTCTTTCGGCGCGGTGCTACCGGCACGCTAGCGATCGCCATGATCGCGCGGCGCTGCGCGAGCCTTCCGGCCGCCATTGCCGCCAAGGATGGCGACGTCATCCGGGAAGGCAACTGCTGCGGGCCGCTACCGACTGGAAGCTCAAGCTCAGCCCCGAGAACGGGCGGATCGAGGTCGAGTTCGAGATCGATCAAAACATCAACGGCCAGATCTGGAACGTCCGCCTCAAGAGGAACGGCAACGTCTTCTTCACAGGGCCAGCGCACGACCCAGCCGCCGAGCGGCTCGTTCGAGGTCCGGCGCGTGACCAGCAACGGCGCCGGCACCGACTTCGTTGTCGGCCGGGCCGTCAACCCGAAGACCGGCGAGGTCTGCCGCGGCACTGCCACCGCGAACTTCTAATCGCCACCCTCTCCCTCGGCGCGGTCCCTCCCCGGAGCCGCGCTCTTTCATCGAATCCTGGCAGGGCAGCGGCGCGTCGGCGCCAGCCCAGCTGCTGGACCTCGGAGCGCCTGATCTTGAGCGTGTGGGTGCGCGGGAAGTCGGCCTCCGGCCAGATCCGGAAATCGTCGAGGCGCTGGATGCTGGCTGAGCTTCGAGTTGGCCTGCTTGATGAGCGGCTCGATGCGCTCCCGCAGCGCGGCGATCTCCTCGTCGATCTGCGGTGCCGGTGGCGCCGGGCAGGTTGGGCGTGATCATCGGCGGCGCGTCGGGCGACAGGACGATCGCCTCGATCCGGCCGGGCTCCGTCTCGAGCACGACCGCCTGCTCGCAGCCCCACGTCCGCGAGCACGTTCTCGATGTCCTCGGGGAACACGTTGAGGCCGTTGGGCAGGACGATGATGTTCTTGGTCCGGCCCGGCAGGACGAGGTTGCCGCGCTTGTCGTAGCGGCCCACGTCGCCCGTGCGATACCAGCCGTCATCGGTCATCACGGCCGCCGTCGCGGCGGGATCCTGCCAGTAGCCGTCGAAGACGGTCGGGCCGCCGACGAGGATCTCGTTCGACCCCTCGGCGAGCTTGACCCGCACCGGCTCGGTGCGTCTTGCCGACCGTGCCGATCGGGTGATCGTCGCACGCGTGTGGCCGCCACCGGTCCGCACTCGGTCGCGCCGTAGCCCTGGAGGACGATGACGCCGAGGTCCTCCCACTTTTGCTGGAGTGCGGGCGGCAGGTATGCGCCGGCCGACACCATGCAGCGTCAGCTCCCGCCGAGCTGCTTGTGGATCCGACGGAACAGCAGCCGCCGAGCCCAATAGGGCAGGTAGCGGGCGACCCTCCGAGCTCGATTGAAGGTCTTGTCCTTGCCCTGGCGCTTGATCTCGCGCTCGAGGCCGATCCAGAAGATCTCGAGCAGCTGCGGCACGAGGACCATCGTCGTGACGCGCTCCTCGCGCAGCGCCTCGAAGATGACGCGCGGCGTGCGAGAGCGGACGAACAGGATGTGCGCGCCGATCATCGTGCCGAACATCAGCACCGGCGCCTGCTCGAACAGGTGCGACGGCGGCAGCAGGCTGACGGTGCGATGCTCGCGCGGCGGCAGGATCTTGCGTGATCGCCTCGAGCGTCGAGAGGATCGTGCCGTGCTTGAGCATCACGCCCTTGGGCGTGCCCGTCGTGCCCGAGGTGTAGATCACCTCGAACAGCGTGTCGCGCGTCGGCCGTGGCCAGGCATCGACCTGGCGCTCCCAGTCCGTCGGGGAAGTGATCGTCGAGGCCGCCTTCGTCGGTTCCCGCAGCGTTCTGGTGGGCAGGCTCGGCGGCCAGCCACTCGACGGTCCGGATGTTGAGGTGCTCCAGCCCGCCTTGTTCCGGGTCGGGCGCGTCCAGGCCCGTGCCCATGGCGAGCCACTGCAGCGCCGGCGCTGTTGGCGATGCGCTGCATGACGTCGGGCGCCATCCGCAGATCGAGCGGCACGACCACAACGCCGGCGCGCGCCGCGCCGAAATAGAGCGCCGGCAGGGCGGGCGTCGAGGGGCTCCAGGTCAGCAGCCGATCGCCCGGGCTTCAGGCCGAGCCGCGCAGGCGCCACGCCACGAGCTTCGAGTGGCGGTTGACGTCGGCCGCTGTCCACTGGAGCTCGCATCCCATCGTCGGTGCGCAGCGCCATCTGCTCGCGGCCGGCATATCGCGCGCGCCGCGTCCTCGATCAGGTCGAGCAGCGAGTCGAACGTGCGTGGATCGGGCAGCTCCCACATTGCGCGGCGAGTCTATTGCGCGGCGAGTCCATTTGGATTGCCGCCAGGCCGAGTCCACTTGGGCTGCCGCCAGGCCGGTCGAGATACGCTCAGCTCGCCACGGACCACCATGTGCGCCCCGCGAGCCACGGATGACAACCGATCTCGGGATGTGCACTCCATCGCACAGCCTTGCCGGCCTGAACCCAGCTTTCCGTCGTGCCCGTGCGTTCAGCGCACATTTCGGCGACTGATCAGCGTTGCGGCTCGGCCAGCGCACAACCCGGCGAGCGAAGCTGTTCAAACCCGTCGCGCTACGAAAGGGCCGCGAACTCCGCGTCGGTCAGCTCAATGTCGAGCGCGGCCAGATTTTCGCGCGCGTGGGCGATCGACAGACTGCCCGGAATTGGCAAGACGTTCGGAGAGCGGCGCAACAGCCAGGCGAGCGCGATCTGCTTCTGCGTCGCTCCGCGGGACCGGGCAATCGGCTCCAGGGCAGGATGCTCTCCATGGAGCGGGTGGTAGGGAACGAAGACGATCGCTTCGCGAGCGCAGTAATCGACGACGTCATCGTGTTGTCGCTCGGCCACGTTGAACTTGTTCTGCACGGCGACGATCGGCACCACCCCGCGCGCTCGCTCGACCTGCTCGACGCTCACCTCGGACACTCCCACGAGACCGATTTCGACCGGCCTCGACGAATTCGCGGATGACGCCAAGGCTGACCTCGAGCGGCGTTTCGGGATCGACGCGGTGCAGGTAGTAGGGCGGAATGCGCTCCGCTCCCAGCGCCGCAAGACTCTGTTCGATCTGCGCACGGAGGACCTCGGGTCGTCCCTCGCCCGGTCGAAAGCCGCCCTTGGTCGCCACAATGCACGAACTCGGAAGCGGTGAGAGCGCTCCACCAATGGTCTGCTCGCTATCGCCACCTGAGTACAGGTGCGCGTGTCGATAATGCCGATTCCTGCCTCGACCGCGCTCTTGATGAAGTCAACGTTATCGGGCCTATTCGTCAGTCGGTTGGTGCCGAGTCCCATTCGGGCGACTTCCCGGTCCCCGAGCGTGATCGTGCGTTGCATCATGGGCAAGCCTATGCTCGGCCGTCGATTGCGGCGAAACCACCATCCGGCTAAACTGCGCCAGCCCTAGCGCATGAGGCAGCACGCCGTGTCGGCCCACAGAAACCTGCGCGCACCGTGATTCGGATCCCGGCACCGAGTCCTCTGATGGGCCGAAGAATCCGCCGGTGGGAGGTGATCCCCGATTGGCTGAGGTACGTGTAGGCGAAAACGAGACCTTCGAGAGTGCCCTGCGGCGCTTCAACAAGAAGATCCAGCAGAGCGGCATCCTCGCGGAGGCTCGCCGACGCGAGCACTACGAGAAGCCCAGCGTCAAGCGCAAGCGCAAGGAAGCGAAGCGCAAGAAGGCCGCCCGCTCCGAGTAGCGGACGAGGCGGCCCGAGCGATGCCCCGCCCGAGGAACGCCAACCGGTGACTCTTTCCAGCAGGCTCCAAAACGACCTTACGCAGGCCATCCGCGATCGTGACGAGCTTCGTCGCGACACATTGCGGATGGTGATTGCGGCTGCCTACAACACTCAGAAGGCGGCCGGTCGTGACCTGTCCGACGACGAGGTCACCCAGGTGCTCACGCGCGAGGTCAAGACGCGCCGCGAATTGTTCGACGCCTTCACCGCCGGCGACCGACCGGAGGCCGCGGCCAAGGAGCAGGCAGAGATCGACATCATCCAGGCATACCTGCCCGATCAGCTCGACGAAACCGAGCTGGCCGGGCTCGTTGTGCACGCCGTTGACGAGTCGGGCGCCACCTCGCCCCGCGACATGGGCAAGGTGATGGCCGTATTGATGCCCAAGGTGCGCGGTCGCGCCGACGGGAAGCAGATAAGCGCGCTCGTCGCCCAGGAGCTGACCCGGCGCGACCTGGCCGGGCACGGCCACTGATGATCGCCCGCTCCGCGTCGATTCGTCGCTTCACGCGTGGTGATGCGAGCCGCCTGGTCGGCTTCGGCCTGTTGCTCGTGTTTGCTCTCGGTGGCGTGCTCGCGATTGACACCCTTCCGGGACCCTTCGCCGGATCGGCCGCGATTGTCGACGGGGTCGCCGCGACCGATATTCGCGCGCCGAGGGCACTCACGTTCGAGAGTGAGATTGCGACCGATCAGCGGCGCGACGAGGTGCGCCAACAGATCCCGCCGCAATACGACTTCACGCCCGAAAGAGGGCAGCTGACGGCTGGACAGCAACTCGATGCCTTCGATGAGCTGGTCGATCCGATCGACGCGGCCTTCGACGCGATCCTGACCGATGAGGCACGCCAGATCGCGCTGCGCGCGGCCGTGGCCGACATGTCGGCCGAGGGCATGGAAACGCTTGCTGGAATGGACGACACCGCGTGGACGGCATTGCGTGGCGAGATGGCGCGCGTGCTGCAATCCGTGCAACGCCAGGAGGTGCGCGACACACTCCTGCCCGACATCAGGGCGTCCATCCCGAACCGGGTCAGCGCGCGCTTCGTGCCCGTGCAGCGCGCGCTCGCGGGTGAGCTGATCACCCCGCTCGTGGTCGCCAACTCGACCTTCGACGAGGCCGCCACCGAGCGCGCGCGTGAAGAGGCGGCGAACCTCGTCGAGCCGGTCAGCTTCTCGATTCGCAACGGCGAGATCATCGTCCAGCGCGGCCAGCGCGTGGATGACCTGGCACTCGAGAAGCTCGCTCTCTTTGGCCTGCTCGACCCACGGCCCGACGCAGCCCGCGCTCTCGGCTGGTTCGGTCTTGCCGGACTTGCCGTCGCGGTATTGCTCGCATGGGTGTGGCGCTTCAGGCCCAACATCTGGCACCGCGCCCAGGCGCTCCTTCTGATTGGCCTGGTCGTGGTCGGCACGGCCGCGGCAATGAAGATCACCGGCGACCGGTCGGTACTGCCCTACGTCCTGCCGACCGCCGCCGTGGGGCTGTTGCTCGCCGTGTTGCTCGACAGTGGCGCGGCGATGATCGTGACCGGGATCATCGCCCTGATTGGCGGCGCTGTTGTCGGCACGGTTGAGTTCTCAGCCTACGTCTTCTTCGGCGGCATGGCCGGCATCATTGTCGTCCGCCGTGGTGAGCGACTGACCCACTTCGCCCAGGCGGCACTGGCGATCGCGGCCGTCAACCTGGCCGTGGTCACCTTGTTTACGCTGCTCGGCGATCGCGATGCCGCGGGGCTGGTCGAGCTCGCCGGCGCGAGTGTGGCCGCCGCGGCGGGGAGTGCCGTCGCAGCGCTCGGCTCGTTCGTCCTCGTCGGCAACGTGTTCGGCATCACCACCTCGTTCCAGCTGCTCGAGCTGGCCAACCCGTCGCAGCCGCTGTTACGCCGCCTGACGCTCGAGACGCCGGGCACATACCACCACTCGCTGATGGTCGGCAATCTCGCCGAGCGTGCCGCCGAGGCGATCGGCGCCGACGCGCTCGTCTCGCGCGTCGCCGCCTACTACCACGACATCGGCAAGCTGGCCAACCCGGCCGCGTACATCGAGAACCAGACCGGCGGTGAGAACATCCACGACGAGCTCGAGCCCGAACAGTCAGTCGCGCTGCTCAAGGGGCACGTCGCGAGCGGCATCGACCTCGCCTACCAGTACCGCTTGCCGCGGCCGATCATCGCCTTCATCCCGCAGCATCACGGCACGGCGCTGATGAGCTACTTCTACGCGCGCGCCCAAGAGCAGGCCGTGGCCGACGCAGGCGCCCGGCCGGGAACGCCTGCCGCCGAGGCGGCCGCCGCGACTGTCGATCCAGCCCGCTTCCGCCACGCCGGTCCAAAGCCACAATCCCGGGAAGCGGCAATCCTGATGCTCTCCGACAGCGTCGAGGCCTCCGTCCGTTCGCTGCGCAACCCTGACGAGGCTGCCATCCGGGCGATGGTCGATCGGATCATCCACGAGCGACTCGACGACGGTCAGTTCGACGAGTGCGACCTGACCCTACGCGACCTCGAGCTCATCCGCGAGGCGTTCGTCGCCCAGCTGCTGGGCATGTATCACCGGCGCATTGAGTACCCGCAGAACAAGATCGTCGAGATCGAGTCGCGCCGCGCCGCCGGCGGCCAGAACAGCGCCTAGCCGAGGCCGCCGGCGCGTGGCGTCGATCTACCTTCCCCCGTGGCGCATCGATCCGACTCGCCGTCCCGGCGTTGAGACGCTCGTCCCGATCCAGTCACTTGCCCGTCTCTGTGCGCGGGCACTGACGGCTGCGAGCGCTCCCTCGCCCGGAAGCCTCGGCCTTATCCTTTCCGATGACCGGGAACTGGCCGAGCTCAACCAGGAGCACATGGGCCACGCCGGTCCGACCGACGTACTGTCGTTCCCTCTTTTGCCGCCGTCGGCCTTCCCCGCGCACGAGGACCAGGATCCGGACATCCGGAAGTCTTCCTCAACCGGCTTCGTGCTGCCCCCGGGCGACAGGCCGCATCTCGGCGACATCGTCGTGTCGGTTGAGCGAGCGGTCGCACAGGGACCGGAGCAGGGTTGGTCGCCCGAGGAGGAGCTAAGGCAGCTCGTCGTCCACGGCGCGCTCCACATTTGTGGCTGGGACCACGCCAGAACCGCAGAGCGAGAGGCAATGCGGGCAATGGAACGGAGCCTGCTCAAAGGGCGCTGAGCAGCTCGCTGACTCGCTGGTCGGCGAGTGCGCTCATGAACGTCGCGCAGCCGGTCTACGCGGTGCGCGGCGATCGCGAGTAGTGTCGTCATGAGCGTCGCCCAGGTGTCCGGGTGCGTTGCCCGTAGCGCCGTGACGGCCGCGACAGGCAGCACAACGTATTCGACATCGGTGTCCGCGATCGCGTCGAACGCGGCCGTTCCGCCGGCCACGGACAGCTCTCCGAGCATCATCCCGCCGGCGAGAGTCGCGACACGACGTCTGTCGCCGTCTTCCGTGCCGAGGTACAGGCTCAGGCTGCCCGACGTGATCAAGAGCAGGCCGTCGAAGGGCTGGCCCGCGCGCTGAACCACAGTGTCTGGCGGGACGATTCGGTGTTCCATGGCTGGCGTCAAACCTTCGACCTGGGTCTCGTCGAGGCCGACCAGCGCCTCGTGCTCGCGCAGTGGCACGGTCTTGGTCGACTCGTCGTGGCTGCCGACCAGCTCGTCCTCTCACCACTCGATCGCGAGATCGAGATCGTCGAATGTCAGCAGGCCCAACCCGATGCCGGGCGGACCTTCCAGGTGCTCCGAATTGCTGGTGATAAGTCGCCCGCCGCGCGCCGCGAGAACGTCGCCGAGCTCGGCCAGGAACGGCTTCGCCTCGTCGTCGACGTTGGTGACCCGACGCAGGTCGACGATGCCGAAACGCGGCTTGCTGGGTGCGCTGAAGATGTGACGGACAGCCAGCTCTACGGCGGTGAAATCGAGCTCGCCCTGCATCTCGATTACGAGCACGTCATCACCCTGTGTGTGCAACAGCGCAGCCTCTGGTTCGGGCCGAATCCGCTTCGAGCGGACGCGAGCGAGGGTGTGGGCGGCACGAACCGACGAATGCCCCACTCGACCCGACCGCGCCAGGTGCAACCCGAGCTCAGTCGACAACTGGCGGCACACTGCCACGCCTCGGACGCTGTTGCCGTTGCCGTCCAGTGGCGGTGAGAAGACGACGGCAATTCCGAGCCGCCCGGGAAGTACGGCGATGATTCCGCCGGCAACGCCACTCTTGGCCGGCAGGCCAACCTCGAACAGCCAGCTGCCGGCGCCGTCGTACATTCCGCAGCTGGCCATCACGGTCAGCATCCGGGTGATCGTCATCGGCGATGCGGCCTGTTCGCCGCTGATCGGATTGACGCCGCTATTGGCCAGCGTAGCTGCCGTGAACGCGAGGTCGCGCGCGTTGACGAGGATCGAGCACTGGCGGAGATACGTGTCGAGCGCGAGCTCCGGATCGACGCGCAGAGCGCCCGACCCAACGAGCAAATGAGCTATTGCCCGGTTGCGATGCGCCGTCGCGCGTTCGGATGCGAAGACCGCCTCATCGACGGTCAGCGGACGACCGGCGAATTGGCCGTACGTTGCGATCAGCTGCTCGATGGCCGTCACGCCGTGACGCTCGACGACCATTCCTGCCGCCGTGATCGCGCCGGCGTTGATCATCGGGTTCAGGGGCATACCGGTGGCAGGGTCGAGGGAGATCTCGTTGAACGCCTCTCCCGTGGGCTCGACGCCGATTCGCGCTCGCACCTCTGGCGACCCCTGCTCGTCGAGGATCAAGCCGTAGGTGAAGGGCTTGGAGATGGACTGGATCGTGAACTGAGCTGGCGCGTGTCGCCGGTTTCATAGATCGAGCCGTCGGCCGTGACGAGGCAGATCCCGAACCAGCCGGGATCGGCAAGGGTGAGCTCGGGAATGTAGGAAGCGAGTCCCTCGGTGAGCGTCGCATGCTGTTCGTGAATTCGACGCAGCCGTGCGCTGATGGGGTCTTCGTTCATCCTCGCCATACTGACATCGCCATGAGCGACCACAACCACGACCACGACCACGACCACGACGAGCATGAGCATCACCACCATGCGCTGCCGTGGGAGGACGAGCTGGCTCAGCTGCGCGAAGCGGCCGCTCACTACTACATGCATCAGTTCGACTGGCGTGGCCACGGCCCGCCCGAAGGCTTCGACGGTCCGCGCTACTTCCCGCCGGCGCCCCACTGGCGGCTCGAGGCAACAATTGACCGTGCCGCTCCAGGCGCCGGCGAGACGGTCGAGCTGGCCACCTCGACCGGCCAGCTGCGCAAGATGGTCAACGTCGGCCAGCTCGTCTTCGAACGCGGCGGCGCCGAGCAGCGGCTGACCGGCTTCATCACCAAGGACCGCGAGGGCTACGACACCCTCTTCGTCCCCTTCCGCGACGCAACGTCGGGCACCACGACCTATGGCGCCGGCCGGTACCTCGAGGTGCCCTTCGAGCCGGACGATGAGGTGGTCGAGCTCGACTTCAACTACGCGTACAACCCGTCATGCGTGTTCAGCCCGGCGTACGACTGTCCCTATCCGCCGCCATCGAACCGCCTCGACATCTCGGTCGAGGCGGGCGAGACGCTGCCCGCAGGATTCCATTGAGCGACCCGCTTGATCCAACGCGGCCACTGGTCGAACCGGGCCAAGCGCCGGGCTATCCGGGCCAGGCGCCACAAGGCCCGACCCAGCCGACGCCGGGCTGGACGCCACCCGCCGCGCCGGCCGCGCCCGGTTGGACTTCGCCGCCCGCGCCCGGGTGGACGCCGCCGACTCAGCCAGGTTGGTCGCCGCAGCCTCAAGGCTGGTCACCGCCCCAACCGCAGGGCTGGACGCCGCCGCCCGGCCAATATCCGCCCGGCCAATACCCACCCACCCAGGGCTGGAATCAGCCGGGAGGCCAGTACGGCTACGGCGGCTGGCAGGCGCCACCAAGACAGAGCAGCCGAGCGCCCCTCGTTATCGGGATCGTCGTTGCCATCGTCGTCAGCTTGGTCATCATCGTTGCGCTTGCGATGCTCGGATCGAGCCTGGGAACCTTCATGGAGGGTTCGTCGCTCAACGACATCGCCGTCGGGCAGTGCTTCAACGGCGGTCGCGCGTCGGACAGCGGCGAGACCACGCTTGTCAGCACCGTCACCGTGGTCGACTGCGCCGAAGCGCACGAGAGCGAGCTGATCGCCAATTTCGAGTACGCCGGTCCGGAAACCGGCGGAAGCTACCCGAACGTGGCCGATCTGACCGCCTACTCCGAGTCGGAATGTTCGGCGCGCTTCGGCCAGTACGTCGGCGTGACGTTCAACGAGTCGGCGTTCGAGATGACCTACGTTTACCCGCTCAGCACCGGCTGGCTTATCGGCGATCGCGGGATGCAATGCGTCGCCCACCCGCCAATCGGCCAGTCGACGATGACCGGAACTGTCCGCGGCGCGCGACGCTAGCGGCGCCGCGATGAAGCGACGCTAGAGGTTGCCAGTGAGGTAAGCGAGTCCGCTGGTGATCCAGATCAACACGAAGCAGATGGCAACGATGCGGCCGATCCAGGGTGCAGTGTCGTATGCCAGGTACGGCTTCCAGCGGATCAGCGCGAACTTCACGGCGAGCAGGGCGAAGGCGATCGAGCCGGCGATGGCATGGACGGCAACCCGGAGAGGCTCGCTCGGGGCGCCGATGTCGGTCATGCAGAAGTAGGCGATCACCACTGCCAACAGGATCGTGATGCGGCCGCCCCAGCGGTGGACGAGCATCATCGTGCGCATCTTGACTCGGCCTCGTGGCAGGTGGCCGATCATCGACTCCATCGTGTAGAACTGGCTGAAGGTCAGCAGCACGACGACCGTTGAGCCAAGCGCCTTGATGGCGCTCTTGTAGTCCGAGTAGATGAACGTCGGCTGGGTGATGCCGATGAACGTCAGCACGACCAGCCCCATCGCCCAGATGCCGAATATGGCTGTGACGACGAGCACGACGTCGGTCATCCAGTCCGGCACTCGGGTGCGGCGGGGATAGGTTTTCGGCGCCGGCGTGGGTGCCGGTGTCGACGGAGCAGTCATCGCCCGCCCTCCTCAGTGCACGACGAGTAGGATTTGAGCAGATGCCGGTCGCGCTGTCGACCGGCCTGTTCGCGTGTCCGGAAGGCGTTATGAAGATCGTGGTGGGGCTCGGAAACCCCGGCAAGCATTACGAAGAGACGCGTCACAACGTTGGCTGGATGGTGCTCGACCGATTGGCCGAGCGTGCCGGCTGGACCGGTCATGCCCGGTCGCGAGACGCGGCGGCCACGGTCCACGGTCGCTTCAACGGGGTTGAGCTGATGCTCGTCAAGCCGACCACGTACATGAACCTCTCGGGCGTAGCGGTGCGCAAGGTGCTCGCCCGAGAGCGCGCGCCGCTCGACGACGTGCTCGTCGTCGTCGATGACTTCGATCTGCCTCTCGGTCGGATCCGGATGCGCGCTGAGGGGAGCGCGGGCACGCACAACGGCCTGCGATCGATCATCGGTGAGTTGGGCTCGCAGAAGTTTGCCCGACTTCGCGTCGGCATCGGGCAGCCCAACCGCGGCGCGAAGGACCATGTGCTGAGCCGATTCGCGGCCGAGGAGCGTGAGCTGCTAGCCAAGGCACTCGACGCGGCGGCAGACGCCGTCGAGGAATGGGCACGCTTCGGACCCGAGCGCGCCGCGAACAAGTGGAACGGCTGGGCAGCCGATGTCGAAGAGCCAATTGCGGTGGCGGTCGGCGAGGCGGACGTCGTGTCCGATCCGTCCGAGCCGACGATCGTGCGCCGCTCGACCGGCTGGCGGCGGTTGCTGCCGCGCTCGATGCGTGAGGGCGCCTAGATGACCGACTCGTCCGTCCGCGTCCGCGGTCGCAGCACGCGCGACCGGCGCATCGCAGAGCAGGCCGTCGCAAAGCGTGCCGAGAACGCGGCGACTGCGGCGTCCAGGGGCGTCCATGGTCGCGGGCGCCTGCCGGATCTGTCGGCACTTACCCGCCTGCTCGCCGGGGCCGGCGAGGTGACCGCGCTGGTCGACCGCTTCCGGACGGTGCGCGAGGGCCGCGTCGGCCAGAATCTGCGCCACGTCACCTACGCGGCCATGCCGCACGGCGCAAAGTCGTACCTCGCCGCTGCCCTCGCGCACGCCAGCGGCGAACGACTGGTGTGGATCGCGCGCGACGCGGAGATCGCCGATCGCGTCGCCGAGGAGCTGCAGGCCTGGCTGGGCGATCCCGCGCTCGTCGTCGCGCTCGAGCCGCGCACGTCGCTCGCCTACGAGCGCTCCGAGCTGATCCGCGACGAGAGCGCCGCGCGGGTCGCGTCCCTCGCGGCGTGGCGCTCGGGAACGCCGCGCGTCCTGGTCGCGAGCGTCCAGGCACTCTTCCAGCACACGCTCGCACCGGCGGAGCTGCCCGACGAGCCGGTCGCGCTCAAGTCGCGCCAGCGCATGTCGCAGGAGCGTGTCCTGCGCGAGCTGGTCCAACTTGGTTACGAGGCACTGCCTGAGGTGGCCGGGCGCGGCGAGTTCGCGCGCCGCGGCGGCATCGTCGACGTCTTTCCGGCCGGCCAGCCGCTGCCGGTGCGGATCGAGTGGTTCGGCGACGAGATCGAGTCGCTGCGCACGTTCGATCCGGCCACGCAACGTGGTCTCGGGCAGGCCGACGAGGTGCGCCTCCTGCCTGCGAGTGAGTTCCTCGTCAGTGCCAACGATGGCACCAGCCTGCGCGCCAAGCTCGGCAGCGCGGCGAACAAGCTGCCCGCCGACCTGGCCGCCGATCTTGCCCATCTCGAACTGGGCCAGCTCGCCGATGCCGCCGAGATCTGGGCGGGCCACCTCGCCCCGAGCACGGGCCTCGACCACATCGGTGACGAGATCTGGGTCGTCGACGAGCCCGAGGACGTAGTTGCCTCGGCCGACTTCCTGTGGTCGCAGGCAGACGAGCGTCGAGCCGAGCTGGAGAAGGCGGGCATCCTGCCCAAGACATGGCCCGACCGCGTACCCCGGGCGGCGTGACTGGAAGCAGCGCCTCACGACGGCGCGAACGCTCGAGCTGACGTGGGAGAGCGAGGCCGAAGGCGCAGCCGCCGGGCGGCAACCCGTTCGGCTGGCATGAGCCCGTTCTGCCGCCGGCGGCCGTCGGCCATCTGCCTGAGACGGTCGAGCGCTGGCGCCGCGAGGGCATTCGAGTGGTGCTCGCTTCGGACCAGTCGGCGCGCCTGTCGGAGCTGCTCGGCGAGGCCGACATCATCGCCGCGCCAACAGCCGGCCTTGCCGAGGCACCGGTGCCGGGCGGCTTGGCGCTGATCGAGCGCAGCCTCAACTCGGGCTTTGCCGGCGGCCCCGAGGGCGTGGTGCTGGTCACCGACCGCGAGCTGTTCGGCACCGTGCGTGTCCGTCGGCCCCGCGTGCTCCGGAGGGTCGTGCCCAAGGACCTCTTGGAGCGGCTGCAGCCGGGCGACCTTGTCGTCCATATCGATCACGGCATCGCCAAGTACGGCGGCATGACCCGGCGCGACGCCGGCGGTGACGGGGGAGAGGAGCGCGACTTCCTCGAGCTTCATTTCGCCGAGAGCGGCCGTATCTGGGTGCCGGTCGAGCAGATCGAGCGCGTCTCGCGCTATGCCGGTGGCGAGAACCCGCACCTGTCACGCCTCGGCGGCGGGGAGTGGCAGCGGACCAAGACGCGCGTCCGCAAGGCGGTCACGGACCTGGCCAAGGAGCTGCTCGAGCTCTACTCGGCACGTGAGAAGGCCGATGGCCGGCCTATCTCGCCCGACTCGCCGTGGCAGCAGGAGATGGAGGGCGCCTTCCCGTACGAGGAGACCGTCGACCAGCTTCGGTCGACCGCGGAGGTCAAGGCCGATCTCGAGCGCGGGCGGCCGATGGACCGGCTGGTTGTCGGCGACGTGGGTTACGGCAAGACCGAAGTGGCGTTGCGGGCGGCATTCAAGGTCATTTCCGACGGGATGCAGGTGGCCGTCCTCGTGCCCACGACCGTGCTCGCGGCGCAGCACCTGGAGACGTTCAGACAGCGCTTTGCGGCATATCCCTTCGGCGTCCGAATGCTGTCGCGCTTCGTGTCCGCCGATCAGCAGCGCGAGATCATCGCTGGCCTCGCCGCCGGGTCAGTCGACCTGATCATCGGCACCCACCGGCTGTTGTCGAAGGACATCAGGTTCAAGAACCTTGGCCTCGTCATCGTCGACGAGGAGCAGCGTTTCGGCGTTGCCCACAAGGAACGCCTCAAGCAGATGCGCACCGAGGTCCACGTGCTGACGCTGTCCGCGACACCGATTCCGCGCACACTGAACCTGGCCCTTGCCGGAGTGCGCGACATGAGCGTCATCGAGACGCCGCCGGAGGACCGGCTGCCGATCCAGACGCGCGTCGCCGAAGCCTCGGCCGGTCTCGTGCGTGACGCGATCCTGCGCGAGCTCGACCGCGGCGGCCAAATCTTCTTCGTCCACAACCGGGTCGAGACGATCGAGGCGCAGGCCGAGCAGCTGCGCTCGCTGCTGCCCCACGCACGGATCGTGACCGCCCACGGCCAGATGACCGAGGGCTCTCTCGAAAAGGTGATGATGGCCTTCGCACGCGGCGAATACGACGTGCTGGTGTGCACCACGATCATCGAGTCGGGCCTCGACATCCCCAACGCCAACACGATCGTGATCGACCGCGCCGATGCGCTCGGACTGGCGCAGCTCTACCAGTTGCGCGGTCGCGTGGGCAGGTCTTCGCGCCGCGCATATGCCTACCTGCTGTATCGCAAGCGCGGGCAGCTGTCGGAGATTGCGCGAAAGCGGCTCCAGGCGATCTTCAACGCGTCCGAGCTCGGCGCCGGGTTCCAGATCGCGCTGTCAGACCTCGAGATCCGCGGCGCTGGCAACATCCTCGGCGGTGAGCAGCACGGCCATCTGGCCGCGGTGGGCTTCGACCTGTACACGCGCCTGCTGTCCGACGCGGTCGAGGAGCAGCGCGCGGTGCGCGATTCGCGCGAGCCGGTGAAGCCGCGGCCGCAGACGGTCATCGACCTGCCCATCGACGCCTACCTGCCCGACGACTACGTGGCCGAGGAGCCGCAGAAGCTCGAGTTCTACCGCCGGCTGGGCCGCGCGGCGACCGCTGGGGAAGTGGCCGCCATCCAGGCCGAGCTCGATCGACCGGTTTGGGGCCGTGCCCGGACCGGTGGAGCGGCTACTCGAGGTCGCGCGGCTGCGCATCATGGCCGAGGCGGCTGGCATCTTGTCACTCGCGCGCGAGGGCCACGAGCTGATCGTGCGCTTCCACGCCGATTGGTCGCGCTCGGCCACGATGCGGGCCATGGCGCCCACGTCACCGTCCGATCGCATTCCCGGCGTGCCCGTCGGCGGTCTGAGCTACGGCTCGAACCAGATGCGCGTTCGCCTCTCGCGCGAGCCGGCCGCGGCGTGGACGACGACCCGCGCCATCGTTGAGCGCCTCGCCACCCGGCTCGAGTCGACATCCGCGTAGGTCTAGTGTGCTAGAGTTGCACACTCACCAGCACACTGCAGGAGGAGTGGGTGGCCCTTGCCAGGACGAACGTGACGCTGCCTGAAGAGTTGCTGCGCGAGGTGGATGAGCTGGCCGGCCCGCGCGGACGGAGCCAATTCGTAGCCGATGCGGTGGCGGCACGGGTGAAGCGAGAGCGTTTGCGCAAGGCGCTCGACGCAAGCCGCGGCGTTTTCAAGGGAACGTCGTCATACATGACACCGGACGAGGCCTATCGGTGGGTCCGATCTATGCGAGATGAGGATGATGATTGACCAGATACATCCTCGACACGACCGTCATCATCGATCACGCTCACGGCAGTCCGGGTGGTGAGGCGATCGTTCGGGCTCTGTTCGAGGAGTCGTCCGAGCTCTATACCTGCGATGTCGTGACGTGCGAGGCGCTGTCGCGCGGCGGCCCGGCCGAGCTCACGGCCGTAGCCGCGTTGTTGGGGGCTCTTGAGTACGTTGCGCTATCTCCGAAAGGGGCGCGTTGGGCGGGTGATCAGCGCCGCCGGCAGATCGAAGCGGGCCGCGGGAAGCCGAGCACGGCTGACGCACTGATTGCCGCTCTGGCCAAGACCCTTGGCGCGACGGTCGTCACGCGCAATGCAGCCGATTTCGCGGCCTTCGACGTCCCGGTACTGGGCTACGAGCAGCCGCCTTCCTAGCCGAGAGGCCGTCGACCGGTGGCTCAGGAGAGCGTCGGCGCTCCCGCCTCACGATCGCACGACTCCGGGTATTCGTCGGGAGCGCTGAGCAGCTCGAAGACGTTGTCGTCCTCGTCTGTCTCCGCCAGGCGGTCGGTCGAATCGAGAACGATCTTGTTCGGTTTGTCGCCCGGAATCGAGAGGTAGAAGTCGAACGAGATGACGTACTGGCCGCCGGAACGATGATCAGAAGCTCGATGTAGCCTTGAGACCGGACGTTTGACGTGCGGTGACACTAGGCCTCAACGTTCGACTCGGAAATCGTGGAAATCCACAAACAATTGCACTGCGCTGGCAAGGCCCGACGATTCGTGCTGGGGCGACGCCAACCCTGCGCTAGACTGACCGCGCCCAAAACGACCCAGTCGGGCATTCCACGCGAGGTAAGCCAGCCCGTGTCCGCAGACGACCTGCGCGCCAAGATTCGCGAGATTCCCGACTTCCCCAAGCCGGGCATCCTGTTCTACGACATCACGACCCTGCTCAAGGACGCGGGAGCGTTCAACGAGTCGATCGAGCTGATGCTCGAGCCCTTTCGCGACAAGCAGATCGACGCGGTCGTCGGCATGGAATCGCGCGGTTTCATCTTCAGCGCGCCGATGGCCATTCAGCTCGACGCCGGTTTCGTGCCAGTGCGCAAGCTTGGCAAGCTGCCCGCCGAGACGGCAAGCGTCGAGTACGCCCTCGAATACGGCACGAACACGCTCGAGATTCACAAGGACGCGCTTCAGCCCGGCCAAAAGGTGCTCATCGTCGACGACCTGCTTGCCACCGGCGGCACGGTCCTGGGCACGATCGACCTGGTCAAGACGCTCAAGGCGGAGGTCGTTGGCCTCGCCTTCCTGGTCGAGCTGCTATTTCTCAAGGGACGCGAGCGATTGGGTGACTACTACACACACAGCGTCATCCAGTACTGACGCGGCTCCGCTGGCCGGCTGCTGATGGCCCGCCCGGAAAGGCCGCCCGACTCACCCGTGGCGCCCGACTCATCAGCTCCCCCCGGCGCTGCGCCCGACGAGTACGACGCGAGCCGGCGCGAGTTCTTCCGCACGTTCAGCCGTCAGACGGTCAATAACGCCGGCGCAGTCTTTGGCGTCGCGTCCGAGCTGCGCCGAACGAGCATCTCCGCCGCGCGCGAGATCCTCGGCTCGGGCACGGCCGATGTCATCGTCAATTCCCCGGCCACGCCGGTGGCCGAGCCGGATGCGCCCGACTGGACTTATCGCAGCGCATACCGCTTCACCGGCGACGCGATCGTCCTGCTCGACCAGCGCGAGCTCCCCGGCCGCGTCGCAACGCTGTCGGTTGGCGAGCCGACCGACGTCGCTTCGGCGATACGTGCCGGCGTGATCAGTTCAGGGCCGGTGCTCGGCGAGATCGGCGCGTACGCGATGGTCCTCGCCGCCGCGCGCGCAGCCGGCCGGCCGGCGGAAAGCCGACCACAGATCATGCGCGCGGCCAGCGGCACTTTGCGCGCCGCGCGGCGCGAGATCCAGTCGCTTGCCTCGGCGCTCGAACGAATGGACGCGCGGCACGACGAGCTGGTCGACCTGGGCGCCGACGCGGACGAGATCGTGGCCGAGCTACGCGTACATGCGGACGATCTGTCAACCGCGGCGATGACCACCAACGCGACCATCGGCCGCTTGGGCGCGCAGCTGATCGCCGGCTCGAACCCGGGCGACGACGGCGCGCCGCTGCAGCTACTGATGCATGGTGACGGCGGACCGCTGAGCTGCGGCATGATCGGCATCGGCACCGCGTTGCTTCAGTCGTTGGTCGAGCAGGGACGCGCCGTCCACGTTTGGGTCACCGACGCCGCGCCGAGTGGCGAGGGCGGCCGCATCTCGTCGCTGCAGCTCGCCCAAGCGGACGTTCCGCACACGGTCATTCCCGATGCGGCTGTGGCCTGGGTGCTCGCCAGCCGCCGCCTGGACGCCGTGCTGCTGCGTGGCGATCGAGTGTGCGCCAACGGCGACACAGGTGCTCTCGTCGGCAGCCTGAACGTGGCTCAGCTCGCCGGCCAGGCGGGCGTACCGGTCGACGTTCTCGCGCCGCTCAGCGCGGTTGACGCGGCTGCCGCCGACGGCCAGCAGATCAAGGTCCAGCTCGCCTCGGCGGCCGAGGTGCTGGCCGCGCGGCGCCTCGGGGAAGGCAGTGATCGAACCGACGACCGCGGGCGGCCGACGCCGTTCGGAGTCCGCCTCAATCCAACGACGGACGTCGTTCCCGCGGCGTCGATCACCGCCATCGTGACCGAAGCCGGCGTGCTGACCGCGCCGTTCCGGGTCGGCCGCGGCTGATGGCAACCGCCACCCGGCACGGCGCCGCCGGCGTCCGCGAACGCACGATCGAGGCCAAGCCGACTCGCGACCGCGACGTGCTGCGAGCCTTCCTGGAACGCGATCGGCTGCGAGCCGCGTACGCGCTGTGTGACCTCGAGGACCGCGAGTTCGCGCGGACCAAGTGGGGCGTCGCCACCGAGCGCGGCGAGCCGATCTCGGTCGTACTCGAGTACGGCGGCCTCACGCCGCAGCCGCTGTTCGTGATGGGTGACGCAGATGGCATCTCGGCCATCTTGCGCGACGTCATCAGGCCGCGGCTGGTCTATCTCGCCGCAGACGAATCGCTCCTGCCGTCGATCGAGGAGATCTATCGCATCGACAGAGGTCCGCAGATGATCCGGATGCGTGTCAACCGCCAGATGTTCGTTCCCGTCCAGGGCCCGGTGGCACGCCTCGCACCGGCAGACATCGTCGATCTGAAATCGGCTCTATGGGCTCGGCTTCGCCGGCTGGTTGCCGTCGGAGGCAATCGCGACCGGCGTCTACTACGGCGTTCGCGTGGCCGGCCGGTTGGTGGCCGCGGCCGGTACCCACGTGATCAGCCCCAAGGCGGCACTCGGCGTCGTCGGCAACGTGATGACCCACGTCGACTTCCGCGGTCGGGGCTACGCCAAGCTGACGACAAGCGCCGTGACCCAGGAGCTGCTGCGCAGCTGTGACGACGTCGTCCTGAACGTTCGCTCGGACAACCCGCCTGCAATCGCCGCCTACACCGGCCTTGGATTCCGAGACTACTGCCGCTTCGAGGAACGCCTCGCGCATCGTCGCGGCGGACCTTGGGATAGCATCCTTGCTCACGTGACGCGCGCCCTGATGCGCAGCAAGGAGCCCCAGTGACCACCACCCAGCTTTCCCCGTCCGACACCGCGCGCGACCTGCCGGCGCACGATGTTGCCGATCTGACCCTGTCCGCTGCGGGCGTCACCCGCATCGAATGGGCGGAGCGTGAGATGCCGGTTCTACGGCTTATCCGCGAGCGCTTCGAGCGGGAACGGCCGCTGGCCGGACTTCGCGTCGGGGCGTGCCTCCACGTCACGACAGAGACCGCGAACCTGATGCGGACACTCAAGGCCGGCGGCGCCGAGATCGCGTTGTGCGCGTCCAATCTGCTGTCCACCCAGGACGATGTCGCGGCCGCACTCGTGGCGGAGTACGGGATAAGCGTGTTCGCCCGTCGCGGCGTCGATCGCGACGGCTTCTACAGCCATCTCAACGCGGTCGCCGACACGCATCCGCACCTGACCCAGGACGACGGCTGCGACCTCGTGTCGCTCCTTCACCGTGAGCGCACCGACGCGCTCGACGGCGTGCTCGCCGGGACCGAGGAGACCACGACCGGCATCATCCGCCTGCGCGCGATGGCTGCCGACGGTGCCCTCAAGTACCCGGTCGTGGGCGTCAATGAGGCGAAGACCAAGCACATGTTCGACAACCGGTTCGGCACCGGCCAGTCAACGGTGGACGGCATTCTGCGGGCCACGAACGTCCTGCTCGCCGGCCGCCACGTGGTCGTCGCCGGCTACGGCTGGGTCGGCAAGGGGATCGCCTCGCGGATGCGCGGGATGGGCGCCCAGGTCGCCATCGTGGAGGTCGATCCCATCGTGGCGATCGAAGCCTTCATGGAGGGCTACCAGGTCATGGCCGGCATCGACGCTGCCGCCTGGGGCGAGATCTTCATCACCGCAACCGGCAACCTGCACGTGTTCCGGCGTGAGCACTTCGAACTCATGCGCAACGGCGCAATGCTCGCCAACAGCGGCCACTTCGACGCCGAGATCGATCTCGTCGCGCTGGGCGAGATGAGCGGTGGCCGTGTCCGCCAGCTGCGCCGCGACGTGAAGGAGTACGACCTGGGGGACCGCAAGCTGTACGTCATTGCCGACGGCCGGCTGGTCAACCTGGCCGCGGCCGAAGGGCATCCGGCGGCGGTGATGGACATGAGCTTCGCCAACCAGGCGCTCGCCGCCGAGTACGGGGCCAAGAACCACGCCAGCCTCGGGCCACAGGTTCACATCATGCCGGCGGAGATCGACCGCGAAGTTGCCCGACTCAAGCTCGAGGCGCTCGGCGTGGAGATCGACGAGATGACCCCCGAGCAGGTCAAGTACACCAACTCCTGGGACGCGGGCACCTAGTCCGAAATTCAGCCTGCGGACGACGATTAGTTTCGTCGCCGGGATCGGTCTGATTGGTTAGGTGCACAGAGCAACCCGAAGGAGTGCGAAATGACCCAGCCACAGACCCTGACTGCCGAGCCGCAAACCCAGACGCTCGAGGTGCCCGGCGCCGTACTGACCTACGACGTCAGGCGCAGTGACTCGACCACCGAGCCACCGCTGTTCCTGATCGGCTGGCCGATGGGCGCCGCCGGGTTCGGTTCGCTGGCCGGACACTTTCCCGATCGGACGATCATCACCTACGACCCTCGTGGATCCGAGCGCAGCGTGAAAGCGGACCCGACGGCGCAGTCGACGCCCGACCTGCACGCCGACGACCTGCACCGGATCATCACCGAGGTCGGCGGCCCGGTCGACCTGTTCGCGAGCAGCGGCGGCGCAATCAACGCGCTTGCGCTCGTTGCCAGGCATCCCGAGGATGTCCGAACGCTCATCGCGCACGAGCCGCCGGCGGCCAGAGTGCTGCCCGATCGCGACAACGCAATGGCGACGACCGTGGCGATTCACGAGACCTACATGACGCGCGGTTGGGGCGCGGGGATGGCCCACTTCATCAGTGTCGTCGGCCACAAGGGCGAGTTTCCCGACGCCTATGCGCAGCAGCCCGGTCCCGATCCCGAGATGTTCGGCATGCCGGCCGAAGACGATGGCACTCGGACCGACGTGATGCTCGGCCAGGGCATCGTCACCTGCACCCACTACGAGTTCGACTTCGACGCGCTGCGCGCGGCTTCGACTCGGATCGTGCTCGCTGCCGGTGCCGAGTCGGACGGTGAGATGGCCCAGCGCGGCGCATACGGCGTGGCCCAGCGACTGGGCAGCACGGTGGTCACCTTTCCGAGCGATCACGGCGGCTTTCTGGGCGGCGAGTACGGACAGACGGGCAAGCCGGACGAGTTCGCGGCCAAGCTGCGCGAGGTCCTGGCTTCGGGTTCCTGAGCGGGCGTCGCTTAGCGGGCGGGTCAGCCGCCGTCGACCAGACCTGAGACGTGATCGAGCTCCGCGGCGATGAATGCCCGTTCGTCCATGTCCAGCTCGACCTGGGCCACCTCATCGAGCGATGACCGTGCGAGCGCCTCGTCGCCGAGGCGGAACGGCGAGCTCTGCCCGGTAGAGCAACGCCTCGGGCGCGATCGATAGGCAGAGCATCGGGGAAAGCGTCGCAGACCGCTCTCGAGCGTCTTGAGCGCGCCCGCGTCGTCACCTTTGGCGTCGGCCAGGCGCGCCGCGACCTCGATGATCCTGGCCAATCCCGAGTCGGCGTGCTCCGCACTCTCCTCCGTGTCGCCCGCCTTTGACACGCGCAGCCAATTGCCGCCCACGTCGATGAGGCTGAAGCCGGCCACCGTTCCGTAGCGCTTTCTCGGCCGCGTGACGCGCGGGATGCCCGACACCGGCAGCCGACCGTAGAGCTGGCGCAGACCAGCAGCGAACGCCTGATAGAGCGCGTCCGGGATCCGGCACGACCACGATCACGCTGGCGTACGACTGCTCCGGGTCGAACCCGTCAATACCCGCCAGGTGGATGGCCAGCTCGCCGCGCGACGACGACCGCGTGCGGGTTCGGCCGCAGCTTGGCGATAGGTGCGCGTGAAGCCGAGCGCCTCGTAGAACTCGACCGCCACGTCGATGTCGGGATAGGGCAGGATCGGGTACATCCGTTCTTCGGGCATCCCGCCAAGGGTAGGCCAATGGCTTTTTCGGGTGCTCGGTCGGACCCTCCTGCTAACCTTCGCCGGAATCCGCGCTCGCGCGAAACACGGGGAGCCAAATGACCAGCATCGTCGACGACGAGCAGTACCTGTTCACCTCCGAATCGGTGACCGAGGGTCACCCGGACAAGATGTGCGACCAGATCTCGGACGCAATCCTCGACGCGATCATCCGCGACGACCCGAGCGCCCGAGTCGCCTGTGAGACGGCCACCACGACCGGCACGGTGATGGTCATCGGCGAGATCACGACCGACACCTACGTCGACTTCCAGGCCATCATTCGCGACACCGTGCGCAGGATCGGCTACACCGACGCTCGCTTCGGCTTCGACTACCGAACCTGCGGGACGCTGGTCTCGGTCCACGAGCAGTCGCCCGACATCCAGCGCGGCGTCGACGAGGCGCTCGAGACACGCGGCCGGGCGGACGTCCACGATCAGGGCGCCGGCGACCAGGGCATGATGTTCGGCTTCGCCTGCCGCGAGACGCCCGAGCTGATGCCACTGCCGATCACCCTCGCGCATCGCCTCACGCGACGTCTCGCCGAGGTGCGCAACCAGGAGCTGGTCGACTACCTCCGGCCGGACGGCAAGTCGCAGGTGACGGTCGAATACAGCCGCGGCAAGCCCGTCGCGGTGCGAACGGTGGTAATCGCCGCTCAGCACGACGACGACGTCTCCAACGACCGGCTGCGCGACGACATCATCGAGATGGTCATCAAGCCAGTGATCCCGGCCGAGCTGCGCGACGGTCGAGCCCAAGATCCACGTCAATCCGACCGGGCGCTTCGTCATCGGCGGCCCGATGGGCGACGCCGGCCTCACCGGGCGCAAGATCATCGTCGACTCGTACGGCGGCATGGCCCGCCACGGTGGCGGCGCGTTCTCCGGCAAAGACCCGTCGAAGGTCGATCGGTCCGGCGCGTACGCCGCGCGTTGGGTGGCCAAGAACGTGGTCGCTGCCGGCCTCGCCGACCGCTTCGAGATCGAGCTCAGCTACGCGATCGGCGTCGCCCGCCCGATCAGCGTGTCGATCGAGACTTATGGCACGGGTCGCATCGCCGATGAGCGCATCCTGGGTCTGATCGACAAGCATTTCGATCTGCGGCCGGCGGCGATCATCGATGCGCTCGGACTGCGCGCGCCGATCTACCAGCAGACCGCCTCGTACGGCCACTTCGGGCGGCCCGACCTCGATTTGCCGTGGGAGCGAACCGACCGAGCGGAGGCACTTGCCGCCGACGCAGGGTTGTCCATGCCCGAGCCTGCCGCAGTCGCAGGATGATTCGCGTCAAAGGCGCCGTCCAGAGGTCGTTCCGAAAACCGAACGAGCGCGCGATGACAAGGCACCATGTATCGCCAGTCGGCATGACATTGGTCGTTGGCCTCTTCGCCGCGGCCTGCGGCGGCGGGGCGCCTGGCCCGACTCCTACCGCTACGACCCGCCCGACGGCCGTCACGACGATTTCGCCGACGACCTCACCTTCGGCCAGCCCGTCCGCAACCCCCGGCGCCACGCCGAGTCCGACACCACGCGGGCTCAGGATGGGCGATCTCGCCGCCGGCAAGTACCAGACGAACTTCTTCGAGCCCACCCTCGTTCTGACACTGCCTGAAGGCTGGCACGAGTTCTTTGCCGACGAAGACGACGAGATCTACCTGGGCAGCCCGGCCGCTGAGCTCGCAATAAGCCGGGCCGCTGAAGTCGTTGATCCTGAGAGCCGTTTGGCAGTGGACGCTCCGGAAGACCTCCTGGCCTGGCTCACTCAGCATCCATCGTTTGACGCCCCCGAGCCGGTCGCGATCCAGATAGGCGGCGTCGACAGCCACTACGTCGACATGCCCGGTCCGACCGGTAACGCCAATCTATTTCGCTTTCCAGGGGGCGACTTCCACATCCCTCCCGGCATTGCGACGCGCATCTATGTCGTGCCGCTGGACGGACAGGACCTATCTCTGGTCGTGATGCCTCCGGCCGACGGGTCGACCGAGCAGGCCATCGAGGCCACGGCAGCGATCGTCGAATCGCTCGAGCTCGTCGAGTAGCCGGCTCGCTGGGGTTGGGCGCCGGCCGCGACCCCTAGAATGCGGGTCTAGATGTATGCCGTGATTCTCGCCGGCGGCGGCGGTACGCGCCTCTGGCCGCTCAGCCGGCGCGCCCGGCCGAAGCCGTTCCTGCCGCTGCTCGGTAACGAGAGCCTCTTCCAGCTGACGCTGCGGCGCATCGAGCCGCTTATTGGCGCCGAAGATGCGTACGTCGTCGCCGAACAGGGTCACCTGCCGGTAGTAGCCCAACAGGCGCCGCAGCTCGTGCCGTCGCACCTGCTCGGCGAGCCGTTCGGACGCAACACGGCAGCCGCGGTGGCGCTCGCCGCGCTGGTCATCAGCCGCTCCGACGACGACGTGATGGTCGTCCTGCCAGCCGACCACTACATCACCGACGAGGAGCGTTTCCGCGAGTGCCTGACCGAAGCGGCGAATGCGGCCGACGACGGCGCGCTGGTCACGCTCGGCATCACACCGCTGGGTCCCGAGACGGGCTATGGCTACATCGTCGGCGGCTCCGCGGACGACGCGCACGGCTCGGCACGCGCCGTCGAGCGTTTTGTAGAGAAGCCCTCACGCGAGCGCGCGCAAGAGCTGCTCGGCGAACCCAACGGAGCGTGGTGGAACGCGGGCATCTTCCTCTGGCGACGCGAAGCGCTGATCGCCGGGCTCGATCGCTACGCGCCGGCGATCATCGGTGCGATCCGTCGCGGCCTCGACGCCGGCGCCTCACTCAAATCCATCTACGAGTCGCTGCCCGACGTGTCGATCGATCGCGCGCTGCTCGAGCCGGCGTCGCTCGACGGCCGCGTGCGCACCGTTCCGGCCGACGCCGGTTGGAGCGATGTTGGCAGCTGGAACGCGCTCCACGGCGAGCTCGCGCGGCGCAGCGCGTCGCCGGTCGGCGTGGTCCATGTCGGCCGTGCCGAGGACCTCGATTCGCGCGACGTGCTGGTCCATTCGTCGGGCGGCCGGCTGGTCGTGACGGTCGGTCTGGCCGATACGATCGTGGTCGACACGCCCGACGTTGTGTTGGTCTGTGCGGCCGACCGGGCGCAGGAGGTCCGGGCGATCGTTGACCGCTTGACCCAGGCCAAGGAGAACGACTACCTGTGAGTACGCCCCCAGCACTGATACAGATGCCGCCGATCGTCTTCGGCACCGACGGATGGCGCGCGCGTATCGGCGAGGACTACACGTACGAGAACGTCCGCCGATGTGCCCAGGGGGTTGCCGAGTGGGCCAGATCGGCTGGGACGAGCCAGAAGGGCGTGGTCATCGCCTACGACCGGCGCTTCGCGTCCGAGTTCTTCGCGCAGGCCGCCGCTGAGGTTCTGCTCGCCTACGACATTCCGGTGGCGATGGCGCAGGAAGCGGTACCGACGCAGATGACCTCGTACGAGGTGGTCGAGCGCGGAGCGGCTTGCGGAATCATGATCACGGCCTCGCACAATCCGTACCCCGACAACGGCTTCAAGGTCAAGTCGCCGAGCGGAGCTGCTGCCAGTCCGGACATGCTCGCCGCGTTCGAGAAGACGATCCGCGACAACGCCGGCTCGCTTCCGCCGCGAAGCTCATATGCGGACGCTCTGGCAGCCGGCAAGATCGAGCTGTACGACCCGTATCCCGGCTACGTGGAGTACACCAAGCGATCGCTCGACATCGATCGGCTGAAGGCAGCCGACATGCGCGTGCTGGTCGAGCCGATGTGGGGCGCCGGCGCGGGCTGGATCACCGCGCCTGCTGGCCGGCGGTAAGATCCAGGTCACACGAGATCCACACCGAGCGCAACCCGTTCTTCGGCGGCGTCAACCCGGAGCCCATTCGCGCCGAACATCGACGAGGCGCTGGGCATCCTCGCCGGCGGCGGCTACGACCTGGGCCTGCTTCTCGACGGCGACGCGGACCGCGCGGGCGCGGCCGACGAGAAGGGCACGTTCATCCATCAGCTGCAGGTGATGGGCCTGCTCATGTACTACCTGCTCGAGCACCACGGCCTGCGCCAGCCGGTCGTATCGACGGTCAACGAGACCTCGATGGTCGGCCGCCTCGGCGAGCGCTACGGCGTCGAGGTGCACGAGACGCCGGTCGGCTTCAAGTACGTCGGACCGAAGATGATCGAGACCGGCGCGATGATGGGCGGCGAGGAGTCGGGCGGCTACGGCTTCGGCATGCACCTGCCCGAGCGCGACGGCATCTACGCCGACCTGCTGCTGCTCGACCTCTTCATTCGCGAGCGCGAGCGCGGCAACTGGCCCGTCTCGAAGGCCGTTCAGCATCTGCACGAGATCGCCGGCCAGTCGTTCTACCTGCGCACCGACGTTCATGTCGACAAGGCGGCCTATCCGGCGCTGAAGGACCGCCTGCTGGTCGAGCTGCGCGAGCAGGCGCCCGTCTTCGATCGGTGGCCAGAACGTGGTTCGCACGGACACGCTGAGCACCAACGATGGCTTCAAGTTCTGGCTCGAAGACGGCTCCTGGCTGCTCGTCCGCTTCAGCGGCACGGAGCCGCTAGTGCGCGTGTACGCCGAGGCGACCAGTGCCGAGCTGCGCGACGAGATCCTCCGCCAGGGCTCCACGCTTGTGCGGGGCGAGGCTTGAGCTCGGTCGACTCCGCAGCGGGCAACGTCCTCGAGGATGCCGATGCGCTGAGGCGCCGCGATCCGGGCGGCATGCTCGGCCATATCGGGCATTTCCCGGACCAGATGCGTACCGCGCTGGGAGATCAGCCGCTCGCTCGAGGTGGGCGACCGCCATCGAGGGGCGACGGCCGTTGCGGTGCTGGGCATGGGCGGCTCCGCCGTCGCCGGTGATCTCGTGCGCGCGATCTTCAGCGACCGCCTGACGGTGCCGCTGATCTCCGTGCGCGACTACGACCTGCCGGCGTGGGTCGGGCCGACGACGTTGGTCGTCGCCTCATCGCACAGCGGCGCCACCGAGGAAACGATCAGTGCGCTCGGCACTGCTCTTGAGCGCCGCTTCCCGGTGGCCGTGATCAGCACGGGCGGACCCATCGGCGACGTGGCCGCGCGCGCCGGGCTGCCGCGGCTGTTATTTCCCAGCGAGACCCCGCCGCGCGCGTCGCTCGGCTACGGGTTGATCCTCCTCAGCGGGCTGCTTGAACGAGCGGGGATGCTCGACCTTACGGGGGCCGAAGTTGAAAGTGCGATCGAGGCGGCCCGCTCGGTAAGCTCGAGCTCCGCATCGGACCTGCCGACCGAGGAGAACATGGCCAAGCAGCTCGCCTGGTCGATGCTCGACCGACTGCCGGTGATAGCGGGCAGTGGCCAGATGGCCGCCGTGGCGCGGCGGTGGAAGACGCAGCTCAACGAGAACGCCAACTCGGCGGCCGTGGCCGAGGAGCTGCCCGAGGCGACCCACAACACGGTCGTGGGATACGACCAGCCCGACACGTTGCGCGACCACCAGTTCCAGGTTTTCCTCGCCGGCTCAGGAGACAACCCGCGCAATGCCCGGCGTGCGGACATCGCAACCGGACTGCTCGACGAAGTCGCCATCTCCCATCAGACGGTCAGGTTCGAAGGATCGACGCGACTCGCGGAGGCGTGCGCCGCGATCGGCCTCGGCGACTACGTCTCGTTCTACCTGGCGATGCTCTACGGCGTCGATCCAAGCGCCACGCCGTCGCTGACGCAGATGAAGGAGAGCATGGCCAGGTTTGATCCGAACGACGACGGCTCCGACGACGACGCCACCGACCCTACTTACGAAATTCGGGACTGAATCGTCGGCAAGGCTACTGACGCAGACGGACTGCTGATGTAGCCTAGGTCCATCATCGCTCGGCGCCGCCGGCATGAAGGGTCAGCGGACTCGAGCGTTTCAGCGGGACGCTGTAGAACGCGCCCCGGCGGGAGGTTTGCCCAATGCACTCGAGCGTGATCGGCAAGATCGAGAAGGCCAATCGCTACGCGCGCGAACTCGACCGGATAACCATCGAAGGGCTGTCGGTCACGTTTCGCGGCGATAACGACACGCACCGCGTGACCCTCGACGCCGACCGCTGGCAGTGCAATTGCCACTACTTCGACAGCTGGAAAACGTGTGCTCATGTCCTGGCGATGCAGAAGATCCTCGGCCAGATGCTGACGGAGCAGGCCCAAACGAGCTTCTTTGGCGCGCCCGCGGAGGCGCAGGTCGCCGAGGCCGCCCCGGCCTGAGCCAGCGATCAGACCAGATGTGAAGAGGCCGGCCCGCAAGGGCCGGCCTCTACTTTTGCCCCGCACGAACCGCTTCGTCTGTCAGGGCACGAGAGCGTGCCAGCTGTAGACCGCGTCGCCACGGTCGCCGAACTGGAGGCTCACGCTGAGCAGCCAATCGCCGGAAGGCGGTTGCTCGAACTCGAAGGTCGAGATCATCGGGCCGGGTGTCGCAGCCGATAGGTCAGGGTCGAAGTACTCGCCGCCCGAGGCAAGGTTGGTGTACGCGGCGTCCGGATCAGCCGCATAGCTGGCCGACCAGTAGCTGAACGGGTGCGAGTCGGCGACAAAAAAGGCGAGGCCTTCTTCGTCGTCGCCCAGCGCGAGAAGGGGCAGGTCCTCCTTGGGGAATGCCGGCACGTCGCCGCACGCGCCGTCGTAGCACCAGCTGCCCTGTTGTCCCGGCACCTCATTTCCCGACGGAGGCTGGATCTCGGCGATTGGCGGCGGCACCGGCGCAGAAGGCGTCTCGGTCGCCTGAGCGCTGGGCGACAGCGTAGGGCTTGCCACGGCCGGCGAGGCGGTGGGAGTGGCCGGGTTGGGCTTGGGCGGCGCGGTTGGCGGCGCGGTCGACGGCCCGGCAGTCGGCCGGGACCCTTCATCGACAAAGAGGCACCCACCGACCACCGCCGTGACCGTGAGCATCGCCACGATCCACAGAAGTGTCTTCATCTGCCCTTCCCGTTCAGCATGTTGGACTGTTGAGCGAGTGCCCGTCACCGGAAGAGACGCATGGGTCGTCAACCGAGATTCGGACGACGCCGGAAGTTGCGTCACCGAGGCCCTCGTTCGACGAAGCCGCGAAGCGGGCCCGGTACTCGAACGGGCTGGTGACGTTGAGGGTCCGGAAGTATCGGCCAGCCTCCGCCGAGCCGCTCATCTGCACCAGGTCTGCCCAGGCCGAGCCGCCGACCGGACGGCGTTGCAGCCAGACGGTACGGCCAGACAGCGGGTCACCGGCAAGAATTTCCGCCGGCGAGTAAGGGTCGATACGTAGACTCGCCAAGAGGGTCACGTTCGAGCCGTAGTCGATGAACGTGCCGGGGCTTGCGGACAGTCCGAGCTCGGTTCCGATGTCGAGGCACCTGCTGATGCGTTCGCCTGGCGACTCCGCGCCGTATCGAAGCTGCAGCCGTGCTGCATCGCAGCGGCCGAACTCATGGGCATTCCAGCCGATCTTCGCCTTCGTCTTCGGCGCGGCGTGCATGATCGTGTCGGTCCAATCGGTGACGGTCGATTCGTCGATGTGGCCAAGCGTCAGCACGTGGCCGATCTCGTGCAACATGATCAGCTCAGCGTCGTAGCAGCCGCTCGGTGGGCTGTCATAGAACTGGCACCAGCGCAACCTGCCCCAGTCGAGGGCATAGCCCTGCGGACGGAGGCGGATGCCAAACGAGGTGGGCACGTTCCTGACCGCATATCCGACCGCATAGTCGGTCGGAATGTCGCCTGTGTAGGCGATCCAACCAGCGCCCGCACTGTCGTAGTTGAAGGCCGGGGTGCCGGCCATCGTGCTGACGGTGGCATCCTGAGCGGCAGCGTGGATGGCGTTGCGCATCCACGTCGGTGGTTCGCTCCCTGACAGCCAGCGATATTTGAGCTGCCCAGTCTCCCAGACCGCGCCGCTGGCTGGCGTGGGCGGGGTGGCCCCTGCTGGTGAGGCGAGCGAGACCGACAGCAGCGCGCTCGCGACCAATGCTCCGGCCCATCTTTTGCGAGTCACGCCGCTCACAGCTCGACCTCCAGCGCTCCCTGCGCGGTTGCGATGTGGAGCACGTGACTGCCGTCCGCTCGAGTGGCGACCCGAGCGTCCATGGCCTCGTCGGCGAGCGCCTGGCCCAGACCCGAGCCGACATCGAATGCAACGACCGGGCAGGGAAGGCCGGGACAGGTCGCGAAGGTGATCAGCTGACCGTGGGTGGTCGCGATCAGGGCGCCCTGGTCGAGGCCGCCAATGGTCGCCAAGTCGCCGGTGGCGATATCGAGGATGCGCGACAGGCAGCGCGCGAAGCCACACGACTGGACGGTCAACGACCAGCCCTCGATGCTCCAGCGCAGCTCGGTAGCGAAGGTTGGACCCGTGTCGGCGGAGGGCGCCAGTGGCGGCACGGCCGTGGTCACGGATTTGTCCGCGAGGTCGTGGCGCTCGACTCCGGCGTCCTTGCGACCGGCCCTGGTGACGCTGTGGACGTAGACCGCCGATGCAGTCCGGTCGAGGATCGCACTGCGCACGATCCCGGCCGGACGGGCGACGATCGTGTCGCAGCCTGACTCGACATCGATGATGTGGACCTCGGACCCCGTTCCGCCGCCGGATCGTGTGTAGACGATTGCGTCGCCGGTGCGCTCGGAGACGAATGACTCTGGCGGCAGCGAGATGGACACCGCCGGGCGCGCGGCGTGCTCCAGTCGGAGGACGCGCCCGGTGAGCTCACCGCGCGACGTGAATCGCGCCTCAGCCCGGACGCCGACGTTGTCTGGCTGAACGCCGTCGCGCTGAGCAGCGCGGGCCGCTTTCGCGGGCGAGCCAGGGCATGCCGCGACCGGACCGGGGATTGGGCGGCTGACGACGGCTGTGGCGGCGGGTATTGCGGCGGTAAGCATCAGAGCACTACCCAGCAGGATCGATGGCGGGCCAATTCGATCGCGCCAACTGGCGCCGATCATGTGCTACCTCCTGCGGCGGGTCCTGTGGCGGTTATGCCTCGGGCGGGACACGTCCGGCAGGGCGGCGTACGACGAATGATGGCCAGCCCGACTTATCAGCTACTTATCGGGAGTACACTCGGCCGACCAACTGAACATTGGCCATGGGATCCGCGAAGCCGGTGAGAGTCCGGCACAGTCCCGCTACGGTGACCGGCGCTCTGGGAGCGTCGGAAGTCCGGTCGCCGGACCCATGGTCGTGCCAGCTTCCTTCGTGAGAAAGGGAAAGCACCCATGAGCGATCGCCCCCAATCGACCCCTTCCGAGCCCTTCGGGGATCGTGGAAAGGGGTCTTTTCATGCCCGTCGGACGGTCGTCGTCAACGACCTCATGCAGCGCGGCTACACGTACGAGCTGACCGCTCCACCCGGTGGAAGGTTCGCGTCCGATTTCTCGCCGGACCTGGCGCCGGCGGAGTTGCTCCGCCTCGGCGTCTTCGGCGGCCGATACATGACTGACTGCGGCGCCGAGTTCCCACGCGACTGGTTTGCCAAAGTGGCACTCTCACCAGAGCGCCACGATCCCAAGCTCAACTACTTCGGCGTCAACGCCTCGCAGCCACTCGCCGTCTGGCGCGCCAAGGGATGGATTCACCCCGACGATCCGCGCGGCTGGTTCCAGTGGTACTGCCGCTACTTCGTTGGCCGCCGCCATCCTGACGACGCGCGCCAGATCAAGCGCTGGCTCGCCATCCGGCGCCACGTCGCCCAGCTGCGCAACAACTGCCCGCCGCGCGCGCTGGATTGCCGGCCGCGACAGCGACAGGCGCTGCTGCACTGGGCATACGACTCACGAAAGATCTGAGGAAATCGGATTGAACACGCGCACAATCAGCATCGCGTTCGCGCTGCTGGCCCTTGTCCTGCTCGGCTGCCAGGCCTCCCCGGCTGGCCCACCGACCATCGAGCCGACCGCCAGCGCGCGAGCCGAGTTCCCGCGCACCGTGGTCGATGACGAGGGCACGTCGGTGACCATCGAATTGGAGCCGCACAGCATTGTCAGCCTGACGCCGGCCAACACCGAGACGCTTTTTGCGCTCGGCGCCGGCGACCGATTGACGGGCGGGACGGATTTCGACGACTTTCCGCCCGAGGCCGCGGCTGCCCCGGACGTCGTCGTCCAGGTACAGGTTCTGACCGAGCAGATCGTCGACATCGATCCCGACCTGATCCTCGCCGGCGGCAACAACTTCACGCCACCTGCCGATGTCCAGCGACTCCGCGACCTCGGCTTTCCCGTCGTTGTGACGTACCCCGAGACCGTCGACGAGGTTCTTGCCGACATCGAGCTCATCGGCGCCGCGGTCGGCGCCGATGAAGCGGCGGCCACGATCGTCGCCGACATGCAGGGGCGCATCACCGAGGTTACCGACGCGGTCGTCGACCTGCCCCGACCGCGCGTCTTCTACGAGATCGGCTACCTGCCCGACATCTACGGGCCGGCTGCCGACTCCTTCACGGCCGATATGGTCAGCCTTGCTGGCGGCGATCCGATCACGACCGGCGATCCAATCTCGTTCGTCATCCCGCTCGAGCGGCTGGTGGACGAGGATCCCGAGATCATCGTGCTCGGTGACGCCGCGTACGAGGTCTGCCCCGACAGCGTGGGTGAGCGTCCCGGATGGGACGGGATGACGGCCGTGGCCGACGGGGCGATCGTGCCTGTCGACGACATAATCGTCACTCGTCCGGCGCCTCGACTTGGCGAGGGCCTCGCGGCGCTCGCGCTCGCCATCCACCCCGACGCCGAGCTTGCGCCGCCGACTGCCGGCAACACCTATTGCGAGGTTCCCGCCGGCCCATGAGCGCGGGTGTTGCCGCGCGGCCGCGATCGGCCGCGCGGCCTGCATGGCTCGAGGCGCTCCGCCATCGGCCGCTGTTGTTGGCGGCGACCGGGCTTGTCACGCTCGGAGTGGCGCTGGTCGCGGGTGTCGCGCTCGGGAACGTGTCGATTCCAATTGGCGACACGATCGCGATCATCGGCCACGGCCTGTTCGGCTGGCCGGCCGACGTGACATGGGCTGCGTCGGCAGAGACCATCGTGCTTGAGCTGCGCCTGCCGCGCGTCATCACCGCAATGGCCGTCGGCGCGGCGTTGTCGCTCGCCGGCGCCACGTTCCAGGGACTGTTGCGCAATCCGCTGGCCGATCCCTACGTTCTCGGCACAGCCAGCGGAGCCGCGCTCGGTGCCGCCATCGCCCTGCTCGTGCCGGTCCAGTTCGCGCTGCTCGGCTTTGGCATGCTCCACGTCCTCGCCTTCACCGGTGCGCTGCTGGCGGTGGCCGTCGTCTACCGCGTCTCGCGACTTGGCGGCCTCAATTCGCTCACGTCCGTGTTGCTGACCGGCTACGCCATCGGCTCATTGCTCGCCGCGGGCCTGGCCATGACCATGTACCTGTCCGGGAGCAACCTGCGCCAGATCTTCTTCTACCTGCTCGGCTCCTTCTCCCTCGCCTCGTGGCCGCAGGTCGTCGTCGGCCTGCCGATCATCGCCATCGGATCGGTCGTGATCCTGTCCCGCGCGCGCATCCTGAATGGCCTGCTGCTGGGTGAGGAAACGGCAGCGCATCTAGGCATCGATGTCCGCCGCGAGCGGCTGCTGCTGCTCGGGTCGGCGACGCTGATCACCGCCGCCGCCGTGGCGCTGAGCGGCTTGATCGGCTTCGTCGGGCTCGTCATTCCGCATCTCGTGCGGCTCGTGGTCGGGCCCAATGCGCGCTCGCTGCTGCCGCTGTCGGTCATCTACGGCGCGGCGTTCATGGCCGTCGCCGACCTGATCGCGCGAATTCCGGGCGAGCTGCCCGTCGGCATCGTCACGGCGATCATCGGCGCGCCGTTCTTCCTCTATCTGCTGCGCAGCAACCGCGCCGGTTACCAGCTGTGAGCGGCGTGACGCTCGAGGTTCGGTCGCTGTCGGTCAGCTACGCCGCACGGCAGGCACTCGACGCGGTAGACCTCGCGCTGCAGCCGGCAGAGATGGTCGGCCTGCTCGGCCCGAACGGCGCCGGCAAGTCGACGTTGCTTCGTGCCGTAAGCGGCACCCTGCGGCCCGCCAGCGGCGTCGTGCTGATCGACGGCATTCCGCTCGACGAATACGAACGGCCGGCACTCGCCCGACTGATGGCCGTCGTGCCCGGACAGACGCTGGTCCCGTTCGCCATGCGCGTCGAGGAGCTCGTCGCGCTTGGCCGGCTGCCGCACGAGCACCCGCTGCTTGGTCCGCGCGTCGCCGATAGAGCAGCGATCGACGTCGCGATCGAGCGCGTGGGCATCGGCCATCTGCGCGGCCGTGACGTCCGCGAGCTGTCGCTCGGCGAGCGCCAGCTCGCCGTGGTTGCGATGGCCGTCGCCCAGGGCGCGCGGCTGTTGCTGCTTGACGAGCCGACCGTCCACCTCGACCTCCACCACCAGGTCGCGGTGATGGAGTTGCTGCGCGACCTGGCCGTCCGCGATGGAGTGACCGTCCTCGCGGTGATGCACGACGTGAGCCTCGCCAGCCACTTCTTCCCGCGTCTCGTGCTGCTCGCCGACGGCCGCGTCGTTGCCGACGGCACGCCGCGCGACGTGCTCACGCCGGCGCGCGTGCGCGAGATCTATCGCATCGATCCGGCACTGGTGGCCATCGCCCAGGGCTGATCTTTGCTCGAGTGGGGTTGGTGGCGCGGATCATGACGCTGTCTATGGTTTGTCCATGCTATGGTGGTGTGCACCGTGTACACCATTAAGCAGGCTGCGGCGAGATCGGGCGTGACTGTCCAGCTGTTGCGCGCCTGGGAACGGCGTTATGGCGTCGTCGAACCGGTTCGAACGGAGTCGGGCTATCGGCTTTACGACGACGCCGCGATCGACCGGTTCAGGGCGATGCGACGGCTGGTGGATGACGGCTGGAAGCCAAGCACGGCGGCGGCGGGCGTTCGCGAGATGGACCAAGCCGCCGTGACCGAGGTGCTGAATCAAGCCGCGCCCGTCGCGCCTTCCAGCGCCGCCGCGGTCACCAGTGGCGGCGCGACTGCTACCGCAGCCGAACAGCTGCAAGCCGAATTCCTGGCTTCGGCCGCGAAGCTGGACGAGCCCGGCTTCGAGCGCGCATTGGACGACATGTTCGCGCGCGGGTCGTTCGAGCAGGTCACGTCCGAGCTGGTCATGCCGGCACTGGTGGCGCTCGGCGTTGAGTGGGCGAAAGGCAATCTCGACGTCGCCGCCGAGCACGCCGCCGCTGGCGCGGTCCAGCGCCGACTGGGTATGGCATTCATGGCTGCCGGCCGTCCAAGCGAAAGTCGCGATCTGGTTGTGGTCGGGATGCCGCCCGGTGCGCGCCACGATCTTGGCGCGCTTGCGTTCGCGACCGCACTTCGTCGGGCAGGCGTGGGGGTGCGCTACCTGGGCGCCGATCTACCCCTCCAGGACTGGCTCGACGCACTAGCACGGACGCGCCCGGCTGCTGTGGCACTCGGTGTTGTCCTGGACTCAGACATCGATGCGGCCGAGCGCGTGGCCGTCGCGATCAGGGCCGCCAGCCCGACCGTACTGATTGCGTTCGGTGGCCGAACGGCTAAAGAGGTCGATGTGTCTCGGCTGGAACCCGCGATTCGGCTTCCCCCGGGGATGGTGCCGGCGGTGGACGCTCTTCGTTCGGCGATGGGTCTCCCCGGTCGGCGCGCCCGCAAACGCTGACGGCTCAGGCCGCCTCCGTCAGCGGCCCGTCGAAGGTGAGCTCGCCGGGACCTGAATTGCGCGCCAGGTACGTCGCCAGGCCCTCGTCGAGCGGGGTCAACCGACGCGGCATCCGCTCTAGCAGCGGGCCGATGTCGACCGTCGCAGGCTGGTTCACGAAATCGATCGCCGATGGAGTCATCGGCGGATCGGGGAGCAGAACCAGCGGCGCCACGCCGAGCTTGATCAGCGGCGCCGGGCCGGGAATGATCGGCTTGTCTATGCCCGCCACGCTCAGCGCACGCCAGATGACGGTGCGCATCGGCATCGTCTCCGGACCGCCCAGCTCGAAGACCTGGCCCACGGCGGCCGGGTCGGCGATGGCGTCGGCTACCAGTCGCGCGGCGTCGTCGACGAACACCGGCGCCAGCAGCTGGCTGCCGAAGTTGGACATGGGTACGAACGGGAGTCGGTGTGCAAAGCCGATGAATTGGTTGAGCGAGACGTCATCCGGCCCGTAGATCCAGGTCGGCCGGACAATCGTCCAGTCGAGTCCGCTGCCGCGAACCGCCTCCTCGGCGCGCCACTTGGCAGTGAACCAGTGGCGCTCGGCGTCGGGCGCGGCGCCGGCACCAGACATGTAGACCACGCGTCCGACGCCGGCCCTGATCGCGGCCTCGACCAGCCGCTCGGTGCCGGCTGCGTCCACCTCCTCGAAGGTCCGGCCGCGCCGGGGAGCCTCGACCGGGAGATTCGGAAAGGCCAGCGAGATGACCAGCGCATCCACGCCGCGAAGGGCGTCTGCCAGGCGGTCTCGGTCGCGGTCGAGTGCCGCATCGCCAACGCGGATCTCGATCCCGTCGGGCAGCCCTGATCGAGCTGATTCACCACGATGAGACAGCACCACCACGCGGTGGCCACGCCGAAACAGCTCCTGCGCGATGCCGCCGCCCACGAAGCCCGTACCGCCGGCGACGGCGACGGTCAGCGGCGCGGCGTTGGCCTCCGGCTCCTCGAAGATCGTCTCGATCGTCCGCGCCCGGTGGCGAAATATCCGCTCCAGCTCCGCCCTCACCAGCCAGCGGTGCCCGACGGCCCCGAGAGCTCCGAGCGGCATCTCGTACTGGATATCGTCCTCGACCACCGTGCCGTCGGCAACAGCACGGAAGGTGTGGCGGTGCTCCCAACGTCGGTACGGGCCCGACAGCTGTACGTCGACGAAGCTATGCGGGGGATCGAAGTCGGTGATGCGCGTTCGCCACTTGGCCGGGACGCCGAACAGCGGCCGGAGTCGGTACTCGATGTCGAGCCCTTCGCGCATCTCGAAATCACTGGTCAGGAACTCGAAGTCCATGCCTGATGGAGTGATGCGTGCCAGGTTGCGTGGCTCGGCAAAGAAGGCGAAGACCTCCTCGAGCGGACGACCAATGAACTGGCGGGCGCGCAGGGAATGGGTGGTCATGAAGAGCTCCTTCGAGGGTTCTGTTCAGACGGGTCGGGGGATTCCGCGACCCTTCTCAAGCACGATCTGCTGGTCCTGGATCAGGCCGGTCGAAAAGCCGGCCTCGCTGATCGCGAGGTAGTACTCCCACATGCGAATGAAGCGCTCGTCGAAGCCGAGCGCACGCACTTCATCGAGGCGGCTCATGAACCTGGCTCGCCACCTCGCCAGCGTGCCCACGTAGTGGTCGCGGATGTCGTGGGTGGCCGTCATCAGCAGCTGCGTCCCATGCAGCGACCGCTCGATCTCGGCCAGCGACGGCAGCAATCCACCCGGGAAGATGTATTGCTGGATCCAGTTCGAGCTGCGTCGCTGTGGCTCGTAGTCCACATCGGGGAAGCAGATCACCTGGAGGCTCACTCGACCCCCGGGTACGAGCGCCCGATCGCAGGCCTGGAAGAAGGCGTCGTAGTATTCCGCTCCGACGGCCTCGAGCATCTCGATCGAGATGATCGCGTCGTAGGAGCCGTTCACGTCGCGGTAATCGCGCAGCTCGACTTTGGCGAGGTGGTCCAACCCGGCAGCTTCTATGCGCTCGCGGGCAAGTTCGTATTGCGCCTTCGAGATGGTGATCGTGGTGACACGACAGCCGAGCTCGCCCGCAGCGTAGAGAGCGAATCCGCCCCAGCCGCTGCCGATCTCGAGCACGTGCATCCCGCGTTCCAAGCCGGCACGCTCGGCGATCACCGTGTACTTGTTGCGCTGTGCATCCGCGAGCGACTGATCAGGTGTCGCGAATACGGCGCTCGAGTAGGTCAGCGTCTCGTCGAGGAAGAGCCTGTAAAAGTCGTTGCCGATGTCGTAGTGGGCATGGATGTTGCGGCGGCTGCCCGCCGTGGTGTTGCGTCGCACGCGATGGCCGATCGTCCGCGGAACCTGCATGGGCACGCGCAGCCAGCCACCTGTCACGCCCAGCGCTTCGCGGTTGAGGGCAGCAAGCTGAAGAGCGGCGACCAGATCTGGGCTGCTCCACTGACCGTCCATGTACGCCTCGCCGGCGCCGGGCTCGCCGCCGAAGACGACGCGCCAAAGCGCCCCCGGATCGTGGATGTGGATCTCGGCCTTGGGTCCCTCTGCGGCCCCGGTGAAGAGGCGCCGCGTGCCGTCGGGCAGCAGGACAGTCAGGCGTCCGACCATGATGCGCCGTCCGAGCTCGATGATGGCCCGGGTCGTGGCCTTCTCGACCACGTCATCGACGGTGGGTGAACGCACAAGTTGTCGACGCAGGCTCATTGGTGGACCCCATGTACCCGCGCCGTCCGCGCCACCGGAGAGTGACGGTGGAATGGGACGCGGCGCAGCCACAGTCGCAGGGCGTGCCAATGGATTAGCCCGATCGTGCGCTGCGTCATCAGCGGGTGTCTGACGAGCATCCGCACCAAGTTGGCGTTGGTCAGCGGCCGCCGCCGCAATGTCAGGCTGGTCGACAGCGTGGTACGACCGCCGTCCCGCTCGGCGATGCCGATTTTCAGACTGTCACGCTCGTCACGGACGGTGACCCGATATCGACCGTCCGGTCCGATGAACGGCGAGACGTAGAACTGCTTGTCCATACCCGCGCTGAAAACTGTACGCGTCGGGTCTCCTCGCAGCGTGTAGAGGTGGCGTTCACCGTGTGTGTTGTGGACCTCGACCACCACTGCGGCCAGGCCGTCGGCCTCATCCCGGCACAGGAAGAAGCTGGCTGGGTTGAAGACGTAGCCGAACACGCGGAGGCTGGTGATGAGGGTGATGCGACCCCGGCCAAGATCGATACCCTCTCGCGTCAGGTGCCGACGGATGTCGCGCGGCAGGTCCGTTGCGGGAGTCGGCAGGTGATCGTCGTCACGAAACGAGAGCATCGCGCGCCGGTTGCGCCCGACGATCAGCCCGCGGTCGGTAGCCTCGCCGAGCTCGTCGAGATCGAGGGCGAAGTAGTAGACGTCATGCTCGAGCTGGTAGCGGGTCCCCTGGACTCGCGCATGACGCACCTTGCCGTGCAGCAGATGACTCCTCATGCGGCAACCTCGACGGAAGCAGCGACCTCGCCGGCCGGCGCCGTGATGCGCTCGGCGACTTCGAAGCCCGATCGACAGCCGTCCTCGTGGAAGCCGTAGCCGAGGTGTGCTCCGGCATACCACGTGTTTCGGTGACCTTGCAGGGCGCGCAGTCGGTGCTGGGCGGCCAGGGTTCGGAAGGAGTAAAGCGGGTGGCTGAAGTCCCTATCGACGACGATGCGGTCATCGCGAAGGTTTGAGCCGGGGTTGACCGAGACGATGTACTCCACCGGACCGCCGATCGTTTGAAGCCGGTTCATGTGGTAGGTCATCGTCAGCTGGTCGCCTGGTCGGCGGCAGTCGGCTGTCTCGATGTTCCATGAGCCCCACGCTGAGCGGCGCGCCGGCAGGACGCGATCATCGGTGTGCAGCACAACGCGGTTGGTCGTGTACTCGAAGCCGGCAAGAGCGGTTCGCTCGTGCTCGTCGGCGTCGACGAGGATTCTCCCAGCGTCATCAGCGTGGGTAGCCAGAACGACAGCGTCGAAGTCATCAACGCCGCCATCAGCTGTCCGGACGGTGGCGCCCGCAACTGCGTCGCGCCCCACTGCGACCACCGGACTGCCGGTGCGGATGACGCCTCGGGGAAGCGCCTCACGGATGGCGCGCACGTAGACGTCCGAGCCGCCAGTAACAGTCCGCCACTGCAGCGAACGGCGCAGGCCGATCAGGCCGTGGTTATCCAGGAAACGGAGCAGGTAGCCAACCGGGAAATCCAGGATTAGCTCGGGGGCCGTAGACCACACCGCGGACACGACCGGGATGAGGAAGTGTTCCCGAAAGGCGCGGCCGTAGTGGTGCTCGTCGAGCCATGCGCCGAACGTCGCAATCGTCGAGGTGGGATCATCGAGTGTCGCTCGCGCGTCGCGATAGAAGCGCGCCACGTCGGCGAACATGCGCCAGTGGTCAGGTCGGCCGAGTAGCGACCGATCACCCAGGAAACCCGAAGCGCCGCGCGAGCTGAAGGCCAGCCCGCACGCTCGGCAGGACGACCCAAGCGACATATCGCTCGACTGCGTCTCCACACCCAGCTCGGCCAGCATGGCCACGAAGCGGGGGTATGTTGTCTCGTTGTAGACGATGAACCCGGTATCCACCGCGACCGTGCCCGAGGGCGACTCGACATGGACGGTCTTGACGTGGCCGCCGAGCTGCGCCTCCATCTCATACAAGGTCACCCGGTGCTCGCGGCGCATCGCGTATGCGGCCGATAGGCCGCTTACGCCGGCACCGATGACGGCGACCTTCATGCTGCGCGATCCGGATGCTCACGCGCGTCGGCGGTGACCGGTGACTGGCTCGCCATCGCGTCGAGCGTTCGCTGCATGCCATCGCGAGCGTTCCGCGCAATATTCGCAAAAGCTCGTCCAGTGAACGGTGAGACAAGGCGCAACCAACCTTGAAGCTGGATATCGGCGGTGTAGTCGATGTGCGTGCGGCCGTTCTTCGACTCGAAACGGATGTCGTCGATCGCCGCGACGTTCGAACCCGTCCCTTCCAGGACGACTCGTTTGTTGGGCTCGAGCGCAACGATCCGGTACTCCATCGGTGCCACCCGACTTCCCATCCGGACTCCGAGTTCAAAGCTGGAGCCGATCTCAAGCTGTCCGCCGCCCACGGACTTCGACCACGCAACGCCCGGGTCCCAGGAATGGGCGTTGCTGAAGTCGGCGATGAAGGCGAAGGCCGATTCAATCGGCAGGCGGGTATCCAACGACTCACTGAGTCGGGCCATCTTGGCTCCTCGAGGTTGATGTAGACAATGTTTGTACAATGTTCTTGATGTGCAGCGTATACTCTGGCCGGTAGAGTGTCAATGGTTTGTCTAATGTACGTCGGAGGATTGAAAGTGCGATCTGGTTCCCCGGACAGGGTCTTTGCTGACTTGGTCGATGGCGCCATGGAGCTGTCCGTGCTGGCCAGCTTCAGCGCAATCGGTCCCGCGGCAAGGTCGCGCCTGTACCACTGGGAGCTTCCTGGCAACGGCGCGCTCGTCGGGCAGACCGCCCTCGTTACCGGGCCCACTTCGGGGCTCGGTCGTCTCGCAGCGCACAGGCTGGCCGAACTCGGGGCGCGCGTCGTGCTGCTCGGTCGAGACAGCGCGCGTCTGGCCGAGGTTCGGCAGGAGCTGGCGCAGTCGACCGGTGAGGATCGCTACTCGATGGTGGTCGCCGACATGTCGTCGGTGATCTCGGTTAGGCGTGCGGTGCAGGAAGTCATGGAGACCGAGCCGCGACTCGACATCCTGGTCGACAACGCGGGCGCCATCCATCCCGAACGCACCGACACCGACGAGGGCATCGAAGCCACGCTCGCCGTTCTCGTCGTCGGTCCGTTCACGCTCATTGCCGGGCTGATGCCGATGCTGCTCGCCGCACCCGCAGGCCGTGTCATCTGTGTCACGTCAGGCGGCATGTACGCGCAGGGGGTTGATCTCGGCGACCTCGAGTGGCGCCACCGTCCCTACTCGGGGGTGCGCGCCTATGCGCAGGGCAAACGCATCCAGGTCGCGCTCGTCCGCGAGTGGGCGCGCCGGCTGGCGGGAGCCAACGTCTCGGTCAATGCGATGCATCCCGGCTGGGCGGACACGCCCGGTCTGGCCAATTCATTGCCCGGCTTCTACGGATTGATGCGACCGCTCCTGCGCTCGCCTGAGTTGGGCGTCGACACGATCACCTGGCTGGCGACGGCCGATTCGAACGACGCCCCTGGCGGCCGGCTGTATCTCGACCGGCGGCCGCGGCCATTCGACAGGCTGCCCGCCACGCGGCTATCGGCTGCCGATCGCCAAGAGCTGTGGGAGCAGATCTCAGAGCTGGCCGGTGTCGATCCGGCCGTGGCCGAGCGCGCGCGGTGACATGGTTAAGTCAGGCGCGCTTGCGCGGCGGATCGAAGAATGGCAGCGGAACGACCGTCGCCGAGGCACGTCCGCGCCGGCCCTCGACCGTCCACTCGAGAGCCACGCGCGAGCCGGCCGGTTCGTAGGTCGGCTCGATCGATGCCAGCGCGATGTGCTGCTTGAGCGTCGGGCTCCACGTTCCGCTGGTCGCCCGGCCGACCTGTCGGCCATTGGCGTAGATCGGTCGCTGCTCGCGCCAGGTCGTGGTCGACACGGCGATCGGCAGGTCCTGCGCCTCGTACAGGCTCTCGATTGACGGGTAGTCGATGGCCAGACCAACGAAACGTCGCGCGGGACCGCCCCGGTCACGCTCGGCGATCAGCGCCCGGCGGCCCACGAACTCAGCCGTCTTGTCGAGATTGACGAGGCGCCCGAAGCCGAGCTCGTAGGGCGAGTAATTCTGTTCGGCAATGAGCGCGTGCTTGGCCGAGGTGTAGTCGACCTCGATCAGGATGAGGCCGGCCTCGAGCCGGACCATGTCGAGCGCAAGCATTCCGGCCGGTCGCACACCAAATGGCCGGCCGACGTCAATCAGTCTGTCCCACAGGTCTGTTGCCTTGTCGGCCGCCACCCACAGCTCGTAGCCGAGGTCACCCGTGTACCCGGTGCGACTGACGTCGATCGGGATGCGTCCGACGCGTGTCGCCCGACGACGGTAGAAGCCAACATCCGACCAATCGGACTTGGTCGCGGCCGCCAGAACCTCGCGCGACAGCGGACCCTGCAGGGCGATCGCCGCCGTATGTTCGCTGACGTCCTCGATATCAACGTCGAGGCCGCGCGAGTTAAGCTCGAACCAGCGCAGGTGCGGCTCGGCGCTCGTCCAGCGGAACGAGTCGTCATCGAGCCGGGCGATCGTGCCGTCGTCGATGACCTTGCCCTGCTCGTCGCACCATGGCGTGTAGATCACCTGGCCGGGTTTGATCTTGGTCGCGTCGCGGGTGATGACGCGATCGATCAGTCGCACGGCGTCCGGCCCGCGGACGACGTACTTGTAGAGCGGCGACACATCAATCAGCACTGCCGCATGGCGAATGCCGACGTACTCGTGGACATGCAAGTGGTCGTATGCGCTGGAGGCGAAATAGCCGGACCACTCGCGCCACTGCCGTTTCTTGTTAAGCGGATGCGTCCGTTCGTCGAGCGGCGTGCCGATGCTCATTCGGCCGTCGCTCTGCCCCAGCCCGCTGGCGGCTCCCGGTCCAGATTTTCGTCGACGTTCCACGCGTCCCATTCGTCCGCGACGAGGCCGTCCGAATCGAAGCGCAGGATGCTCACGCCCGCGTAGGTCACTCGGCCGTCCGGCTCGAGCGCGGTTGCCCACCATTGGACCGCTGCGCGGTCGCCATCGACTATCGGATCGCCGAACCAGGCACGAACTTCCTTCTGTGCCTCGAGCACCGGCACGAGATAGGACATTGCGCCGGCCGGGCCGATGTGCGGCTCGCGGAAGGGGGACGTCCCGTATTTGCCACCCTCCGCGTAGAGCGCGGCGATCGGCTCAGGTCGGTTGGCGGCCCAGTTCTCGCGCCATGTGACCGCCCACCGTTGTGCGGCGGCTCTCGTGTCCATGGCAGCGATGCTAGCGCGGCGATGGACCGGGCGGATGTCAGTCGGTGGCGTACTCGGACGCGTGCTCGCCGCGATCCTTGGCGATCGTCCGCTCCATGATGTCGATCGTCTCGGCTACCGAGCGGCCGTTCTCGTCGGCAGCGGCCTTGACGTCCTCGATGCGGATGTTCTTGTCGCCCATCTCGAGGTGGGCATCCATGCAGCCACAGGTAAGACACATGTCGACCTCCAGTCGGTTTGCCAGTCCGGTTGCTGGTGGTCGAAGGCTCGCTGATGACGGCTATCGGGAGCGCCACGACAACTGGCCGAGACCTTGCGCGCCGCTAGAGTTACTGCCGTGACAGGAGGGCGAGGGGCACGGCAGTACGACGCCGTCATCATTGGCGGCGGGCACAACGGATTGACGTGCGCCGCATATCTCGCTCGTGCAGGACGCCGCGTGCTGGTCCTCGAGCGGCGCCACATCGTCGGCGGCGCGACTGTGACCGAGGAAATCTTTCCCGGCTTCAAGTTCAGCGTAGCGTCATACGTCGTGAGCCTGTTGCGACCCGAGATCATTCGCGAGCTCGAATTGGCTCGCCACGGCCTGCAGGTGCTGCCCGTCGATGGGACGCTGACGCCACTCGACGACGACTACCTGTGGCGCGTCGACGACCATGGCGTGACCGTGCGCGAGATCAGGCGCTGGTCGAAGCGCGATGCCGAGGCGTACGAGGAGTACTCGTTGCTGATGGCGGAGATGTCGCGCTTCGTCAAGCCGCTGCTGGGCGCCGGAGCGCCGCCGCTCGACGGCAGCGACCCGCGCGGTCTCGTGGCGCTGGCCGGTTTCGCGCGCCGCTTCGCGGCGCTCCCAGAACCGCAGCAGACGGCGTTCATCCAGCTGCTGACGATGAGCTCGGCCGATTTCGTCTCGCAATGGTTCGAGACCGAGCCGCTGCGGGCCACCCTGTCCGCCTCGGGCATCATCGGCACGTTCCTGGGGCCGCGCTCGCCGGGCAGCGCGTACATCCTGCTCCACCACTACATGGGCGAGATCGACGGGGAGTACCGCGCCTGGGGCCTGCCGGTCGGAGGCACGGGCGCCATTGCCGGCGCGATCGCGGGAGCGGCCGCTGAGGCAGGCGCCGAGATTCGGACCGATGCGCCGGTGGCGCGGATCACGACACGCGACGGGCGCGCGACCGGCGTGCTGCTCGAGTCGGGCGATGAGATCGCGGCGGCGACGGTCGTCTCGAATGCCGACGTGCGCCGGACACTGCGTGACCTGCTCGAGCCGGGGACGCTGTCCGCGGAGGACGACGCTGCCGTGCGCGGCTACAAGTTCCGTGGCTCCTCGGCCAAGGTCAACTTCGCGCTCTCCGGGCTGCCTACGTTCAAGGCTCTCCCCGCGGGCACGACCGATCACTTCCGGGGGATGGTCTCGATTTCGCCCTCGATCGACTACCTCGAACGGGCACACGATGACGCGGTCGACGGGCGATTCAGCCGCAATCCCTACGTCGACATGGGCTTTCCGAGCTTCATCGATCCGTCTGTGGCACCGCCCGGTCAGCACGTCATGGCGTGCTTCGTCCAGTACGCGCCGTACGAGCTGGCCGAAGGAACCTGGGACGAGCAGCGCGACGCCCTGGGCGACACGGTCCAGGCCACGATTGCCCGCCACGCACCGGATCTCGACTCACTGATCGTCGGTCGCCAGGTGCTCACGCCGCTGGACATCGAGCGCACCTTCGGGCTGTCCGAGGGCAACATCTTCCAGGGCGAGCTGCTGCTCGAGCAGCTCTTCAGCGGACGGCCGCTCCCAGGTGCCGGCTACCGAACGCCAATCCGCGACTTGTGGCTGTGCGGCTCGTCCACCCATCCGGGTGGCGCGATCTCTGGCGCGCCGGGGCGCAACGCGGCGATGGCCGTGCTGCGCTCCTCGCGAGCGGGCACGGGAGAGGCGGCGTGAGCTACGACGCGGTCGTCATCGGCGCTGGACACAACGGGCTCGTATGCGCCGCGTACCTGGCTCGCGCAGGGATGAGCGTGCTCGTGCTCGAGCGGCGCGATGCGCTGGGCGGCATGGCCGGCACGAGCGAGCTGCTGAAGGGTGTCCGGGTGCCGACCCTGGCGCACACCGTGGGCCGGCTGCGCCCCTCGATTGCGCGCGAGCTCGGTTTGCGCGGGCACGGTCTGGCACTTGTCCAGCCCGAGGTTCGCGCTTTCGCGCCCCAGCCGGACGGGCGCGCCATCACGTTATGGGGCGATGTCGACCGGACCGCTCGCGATATCGCTGAAAGCGGCCTGGCCGGGACGTCGGATGCCGAGTCTTATGGCGTGGTCGACCAGCAGGTCCGCGCCCTGGGCCGCGGGTTGGCCGAGCTGATGAGCCGCGTGCCGCCCGATCTCGCCTCGCCCACGCTCGGTGACGCGTTCGCCGGCCTGCGCACCGGTCTCGCTGCCCGTGCCCGCGCGCGATCGGCGAACGAGAGCCTGTTGCGCACGATGCCGATGGCCGCGCGCGACCTCGTCGGGGAGTGGCTCGAGTCGGACGCGTTGCGCGCCGCCATCGCCGCGCGAGGAATGCTCTACAGCGGGCTCTCGCCGCGCATGCCGGGCAGCGGCGGCGTGCTGCTGGCTGATCTTGCCGGCAACGACGGCGGCCTCGCCGGCCAGACCGTGTTCGCCCGCGGCGGTCCGGGTGCGCTCGCCGATGCGCTTGCCGCCGCGGCACGTGCGCACGGTGTCGAGATCCGAACCGGCGCGGCGGTCGCTCGGGTCCGGCGCGACGGCGAGCGCGTGACCGGCGTCATGCTGAGTGGCGGTGAGGAGATCGACGCGCCGATCGTCGTCTCCAATCTCGATCCGCGCACGACGCTGCTCGACCTGTTCGAGCCCGAGGTGCTCGGGCCGCGGCTGTCGTGGCGCGCCGCGAACATCCGCCAGCGAGGCACGACCGCCAAGATCAACCTGGCCCTCAGTGGACTCCCCGATTTCGGCGCCGCGGGCGGCGACGCGCGGCTGCTGCGCGGTCGGATCCTGATCGCGCCCTCGATGCGCTACCTCGATCTCGCCGCGCGGCCGGCCAAGTACGGCGAGCTGCCGGATCGTCCGCTGCTCGAGGCGACCATTCCGACGCTCGTCGATCCGGGCCTGCTCGCCGATGGTCGCCGCGGCCGCGCCGAAGTCGGTTGCCCACGTGATGAGCGTCGTGGTCGAGGGCATTCCGCGCGAGCTGCGCGACGGGACGCTGGACGATCGTCGCGACGCGCTCGGCGATGCCGTGCTCGCGGCGCTGGCCGAGTACGCGCCGGGCATCGCGAACCTCGTAGTCGAGCGCCAGGTCATCACGCCGCTCGACATCGAGCGCGACCTGGGGGCCTCCGGCGGTCATGCCATGCACGCGGAGGCGTCGCTCGACCAGTGGTTCGCGTGGCGACCGCTTCACGGCCTCGGCCGCTACCGGATGCCGCTGACCGGCATGTACCTCGCCGGCTCCGGCGCACATCCCGGCGGTGGCGTGACCGGTGGTCCGGGCCAGCTCGCTGCCCAGGCAGTGATCGCGGATAGCCGCCAGGGCCGACTTAGAGTTAGCGCGTGAACTGCACCAACTGCGGCGCCGAGAACATCGCCGGCGCCAAGTTCTGCAACGAATGCGGAACGCCGATTGCCGCCGGTTGCCCGAACTGCGGCGCGACCAACAAGCCCGGTGCCAGGTTCTGCAACGAATGCGGCACGGCGCTCAACGGCGGCTCGGCCGGGGTAGCCGCACAGGCGGCTCCGCTCGCCACCGCTGCTCAGGCTGAGCGGCGGCTGGTCACGGTGCTCTTCGCCGACATCGTCGGCTTCACGCCCTTCGCCGAGGAGCGTGACGCGGAAGACGTGCGCGACACGCTGACGCGCTACTTCGACATGTGCTCCGAGATCGTCGGCCGCTATGGGGGCACGGTCGAGAAGTTCATCGGCGACGCGGTCATGGCGGTGTGGGGAGCGCCGATCGCGCACGAGGACGATGCCGAGCGGGCCGTCCGTGCCGCGCTCGACCTGGTCGAATCGGTCAAGGGACTTGGCCCTGGCGCGGAGGCGCGCGCGGGCGTGCTCACCGGCGAGGCGGCGGTAACGATCGGCGCCACCAACCAGGGCATGGTTGCCGGCGACCTGGTCAACACCGCGGCGCGGCTACAGAGCGTGGCGCCGCCGGGAACGGTCTTGGTCGGCGAATCGACATCGCGCGCGGCAGGGGCGGCGATTCAGTTCGAGCCGGCGGGTGACCAGACCCTGAAGGGCAAACAGGCGCCGGTGCCGGCGTGGCGAGCAATACGGGTTGTCGCCGAGCTTGGCGGGAGGAATCGGAGCGAGTCGCTCGAGGCGCCGTTCGTCGGCCGCTCGGATGAGCTGCGTCTGCTCAAGGACCTTTTCCACGCCACCGCGCGAGAGAGGCGGATCCGGCTCGTGTCGGTCATCGGCCCGGCGGGCATCGGCAAGAGCCGGCTGGCGTGGGAGTTCTCGAAGTACACCGACGGCCTGGTCGAGGACACGTACTGGCACACCGGTCGGTCGCCGTCATACGGCGAGGGCGTCACCTTCTGGGCGCTGGGCGAGATGGTCCGCCGCCGCTGCGACCTTGTCGAAGGCGACGACGAGCCCACGACGCGCGAGAAGGTAAGCGCCACCGTCGAGCAGTGGATCGAGGATCCGGACGAGCGCGACTGGGTCATGCGCGGGCTGCTGTCATTGCTCGGCTACGACTCGGGCATGGCCGCTGAGGAGCTGTTCGGGGCCTGGCGCACGTTGTTCGAGCGCATCGCCGCGCACGGCACCGTGGCGCTGATCTTCGAGGACATGCACTTCGCCGACTCGGGCCTGCTCGACTTTGTCGATCACCTGCTCGAATGGAGCCGGGGCCTGCCGATCTACATCGTCACCCTGTCGCGGCCCGAGTTGCTGGATCGTCGACCCGACTGGGGCGCCGGCAAGCGCAGCTTCACCTCGATCCACCTCGAGCCGTTGTCCGAGGCGGACATGCGCGAGCTGCTTGCCGGTCTCGTGCCCGGTTTGCCGGCGAGTGCTGCGACGCGGATCGTGGAACGTGCCGACGGTATCCCGCTATACGCGGTTGAGACCGTGCGCATGCTGATCAGTGATGGACGGCTGCGGCTCGAAGGCGAAACGTATGTGCCGGTTGACGAACTCGAGAGCCTGGCCGTGCCGGAGACACTGACCGCGCTGATTGCCTCGCGGCTCGATGCCCTGGAGGCTGCCGACAGGTCGCTCGTTCAGGACGCGGCGGTCCTTGGCCAGTCATTCACCACCCAGGCGGTCGGGGCGCTGTCCGGCCAGCCGGTCGAGGCCGTCGAGGAGCGCCTGCGCGGGCTCTCGCGGCGTGAGATCGTGGCCCGCGATGTAGACCCTCGCTCGCCCGAGCGCGGCCAGTACGCGTTCGTCCAGGCGCTCATCCGCGAAGTTGCCTACAACACGCTGTCGCGCAAGGACCGCAAGGCTCGCCACCTGGCAGCGGCGCGCTATTTCGAATTGGTCGGCTCTGACGAGCTCGCCGGTGCGCTTGCTGGCCACTACCTCTCGGCACATTCCAATGCCGGCGAAGGGCCCGAAGCCGACGCCCTGGCGACCCAGGCACGGATCGCGCTCAGGGCCGCAGCAGAGCGGGCCGCGACACTTGGCGCCCACGGTCAGGCCATCTCGTTCCTCGAGCAGGCGCTGGCGGTGACCGCTGATGACGCCGAGAAGGCAGAGCTGTTCGAGCGCGAGGGTGTGTCGGCCAAGGCCGACGGTCGGATCGACGTGGTCGACCGATCGTTTCGGGCCGCCATTGCGATCTACGAGCAGAACGGCGACCGCGAATTGGCCGCGCGTTGCGTGGCCGGCATCGCCGACTCGCAGTTGAACGCACGCCATTTTCAGACTGCCGTCCCGTTCCTCGAAGAGCAGTGGCAGGCCTTCTCCGACCTCTGGCCCAGCCCGGCCGCGATCGAGTTGCGGCTGCTGCTGGCGCGCGGCTACTCGAATCTCGAGCGGAACGGACTCGCCATTGAGACGGCCGACGAGGTGCTGACAGAGGTCGAGCACGCCAACCTCGTGCCATTGATCGCCAGGGGTCTGATCGTCAAGGGAGTCGCCCAGGGAAATATGGGCCGGCTTCGTGAGGCAGTCGCACTGCTGTCGGCCGCGGAGCGTCTGGCCCGCGAGTACTCGCTCAACGAGGCGCTGGGCCTCGCGTTGCTGGTCGGCGGCTTCCACCTCAACGAGATTGACCTGCACGGAGCGCTGGACAAGTATCGCGAAGGGGCGCTGTTGGCTCGGCGGACCGGCCAGCGCCTTCTTCTCTACACGTTCTTGAACAACATCGCCTACACCGGATTCACCACCGGGAATTGGGACGAGGCGCTGACGGTCACGGCCGAGGGACTTGCCGGCGACGTGCAGGGTACGCACAAGATCTGGCTGATCGGCAACGACGTGACGATCAGGGCAAGTCGCGGTGAGGACGTCAGCGTGGATCTGGAAGCGATGCGCTCCGAGCCAGTGGACGCCGATGACGTCGACCAGGGGATTGCCATACTGGACTCGGAGGCCAACGCCTATCTCGCTCGGGGATTGTTTCGAGAAGCAGGCGAGGCGTCGCGCAAGATCGCGGCCATGCAGTCGGCCCAGGCTCCCGGGAGCCTGTACCAGTCCGCTCGCGCCGCGCTGTGGGCGGGCGACGTCGAGCAAGCCCGCATCGATCTGGCCGGCATTGACGCGACCGGAGTCCAGGGGCCGATCATCGACACGCGGCGCAAGACCATCGGGGCCGGCATCGCGGCCCTCGAGGGACGCATACCCGAAGCCCAGGCCTTATACCGGGATGCCTTCCGTGGCTGGCAGGAAGCGGGCCTTGGCTGGGACGAGGCGCTAACCGGACTCGACACCGCCCTCCTGCTCGGCGCCGACTCCGACCCGGCCGTGGTCGAGGCCACCCGTGCGGCCCTCGAACGCCTTGGCGCTCAGCCGTACCTCGACATGCTTGACGCGGCCCTGGCCGACTCCGGCCGTATTGCCCGGCCCGGCCCGTCCAGGCGCCCCGAGTCCATCGGCGTGGAGTCTGTTTAGCCCAATCTGGGTGTAGCGGCAGCACCGCGCCCCGATATGCTCCGGCCGATGAGGGGTCGTCGCCCGGCGGGCATCTGGATAATCGTTGGCCTCCAGTTGGCGCTGGCCATAACGATGCTGCCCGGCATAGCCGAGAGGTTTCCAGGCGCGTCGCCGATCGCCGGCGTCGAGTCTTGATCAGCTGACGCAGCAGATCTTCGTCGCCTGGGCGGTGCTCAACGTGCTCGCTTCGCTGTGGCTGGCGACACTCAGCCGGCGTGGGTGGGCGTTGACGATGGTCCTCGTCGGAATCGGACTGATCGGCAACCTGTACCTGTGGTTCCTGAACGAGCCGAACTTCGTGCGCATGGCGATCCAGGCGGCCACTGCGCTGTATCTCAACTCGGCGCCGATCCGCCGCATCTTCCAGCGCGAAGACGACGTGACGACCATCCAGCTGCGCGACACCGAGACCGAGCCCGCGTGACCGACCCCGCGAGCGATCTGGAGCTGCTGCGCGCCTACGAGCCGATCGTTCGCTACAACCACGGCGAGCTTTTCTACCCAGCGGCGGTCGAGGGCTACCTCGCCGAGTGCGACCTGCTCATGGGCACGTCGGAGCGAGACCGGGTGGTGGTCGTGCCCAAGGGCGAGCTGACGACCGAAGTGCTCGGCAATTACGTCGCCCAGCCCGGCAAGTCGCTCTACTTGCGACTGGTCCAGCAGCCGCTCAACGGTATCGAGCTCGCCGGGTGGCGCTTGCAGTCGGACCGACCGCGCTTCAAGGCGGTCGGCCGGCTGGCCCGCGTAGGGCTCTTCGGCCGCCTCGTCGATGCCGGCTTTGACGCGTCGCTGTTGTTGCGCGGCACCGTTCCGGGCGGCACGGCCGCGGCGGCGCAGATCAAGTACGCCGGCGCGCGAAAGCAGGACCCGAACAACGTCTACTACGGCCGCGTGATCCGCCGCCGTGGCTGGATCGTCTTGCATTACCTCTACTTCTATTTCATGAACGACTATCGCTCCACGTTCCATGGCGTGAATGACCACGAGGCGGACTGGGAGCAGGTCCTGGTCTACCTCGAGGACGGTCCAGCCGGTCTTCGGCCGTGGTGGATCGCGGCCGCCGCGCACGACTACATCGGCGACCAGCTGCGCCGCCGCTGGGACGACCCAACCTTGGTCCTCGAGGGTGACCATCCCGTGCTGTTCGCCGGTGCGGGATCGCACGCGAGCTACTTCGAGCAGGGCGAGTACATGACCAGCGCCCCGATCTCTGCCCTGCGCGGTCTGACCGGCCTCATGGATGCAGCGCGATCGGTGTGGGTCAACGGGCTGCGTCAGCCGGATCCTGGCGACCTCGGCGCCAAGCTCGAGGCCACTCTCTCGGCGTCGTTCATCGATTACGCGCGGGGTGACGGCACCTCGATCGGTCCGGGGGGCGACGAGGCCTGGAGCCCGAAGCTCATCTCCGATGCCGACTCGTGGGTCGACGGCTACCGCGGCCTGTTCGGACTCGATACCCACGACCGCTTTGGCGGCGAGCGCTCCCCAGCCGGGCCGAAGTACAACCGCTCCGGCTCTCAACGGATGACCTGGCACGACCCCCTCGGCTTTGCCGGGCTGGACAAGGCGTCGCCGCCCGATGAGTGGCCGGCCGAGCTGGAACGGCGCGAGCAGGTGTTGCGCGAAGAAGGCGAGTTGGTCCAGAGCCAGATCGCCGAGCAAACTGATTCGTTGCCTGGGCTGGCGCTCGAGCTTCAGGCACTCGCTCTCGACGGTGGCATGTCGACTCTCCACGACGAGCGTGCCCGCGCGCTGGCGGCGGGTGAGCTTGAGCTACGCGGCCTTCGTTCGCGCGCCGCCGCGATCGACGATCAGATCACTGCCACTCGACGCGAACGGATACGCATCGAGAACGGTGACCTGGGCGACCCTCGCGCCCACCTGACCCATCCCCACCGGCCCGTGCCACCCGAGACGATCAAGCACGGCGTGATCGTGGACATCTGGTCGGCTGTCTCAGCAACGTTCCTACTGGTCACCACGGCCGCGCTGGTCTGGTTCGAGTTCTTGCCGTGGTGGGGAGCATTGCTCATTGCTCTGGCCGGCTACCTCGTTCTCGAGTCCGCGTTCAGGCGTCGACTGACACAGCTCACCCTGCGCGTCGTCGTCGGGCTCGCTTTGCTCTCCGTTGCGCTGCTGGCGTGGCATTGGCGAATGGAGCTCGCAGTTGCCGCCGTGGTCGGCCTGGCCGTGTTCATCCTCGTCGAGAACGTGCGCGAGGTGCTCGGCCGCTAGTCGAGCAGGCGCTCGCGCAACATATCCATGTCCGGCTTGTGTGCTCCCTGGATGTAGACGCTGATGTCGACCTTGCCGTGCCCGAAGCCGGGAACTTTGTGAGGCAGTTTCGGAAGCGCCGCGTTGCCGTCCCCGCAGTGTTGCGAAGTCAACCCACAGTTGACTACCTATGGTGCGGGACCGTTGCGATTCAGCGGCGGTCGGCCTCGGGCTCGGCCTGCGAGGTGACGATCTCGTCGAGCCGCTCGGCAGTGCGCGACTCGGGCTCGGCGGCGGCCGGCGCGACGTCGGTCGGCGGCAGCGTCCACGACCACGAATTGAGCCGCGACAGCAGCCGCCTCGCGGTCAGGTCGAGCTGGATCGGCGTGATTGCGATCCTCTTGTTTACCACGGCATGGAAGTCAGTGCCCGGCTCGGCCAGGCCGGACGGCGGCGGTCCGCCGATCCAGTAGTACGGCGTGCCGCGCGGATCGAGTCGCTCGATCAGCTCGTCCTGGTAGATGCGCTTGCCCATTCGCGTCACCTCCACGCCCTCGCTCTCCTCGGGGCGGAGGGCTGGCACGTTGATGTTGATCAGCTCCCCTGGGGCGAGTCCGTTTTCGAGGATGTTGACCGCGGCGACATAGGCGATCTGCGCGGCGAGCGAGAAATCGGGGTGTTCGTAGTACTCCTGCGAGACGGCGAATGCGGGCACAGATGAGAGGACCGCCTCCATCGCCGCGCTGACCGTTCCCGAATAGGTGATGTCGTCGCCCAGGTTGGCGCCGTAGTTGATGCCCGACGCGACAAGGTCGAAGCCAATATCGAAGTAGCCCAGGAAGGCGAGGCTGACCGCGTCCGTTGGTGAGCCGTCGACCGACCAACCAAGCGAGCCGTCGGCGAGCGTTCGTTCGCGGACGCGCAGCGGTCGCATGAAGGTCTTGGTGTGGCCGACGGCTGACTGGTTGGTGTCGGGTGCCAGCACGTAAACCTCGCCGAGTGGCTCGAGCGCCTGCTTCAGCGCCAGCAATCCGCGCGACTCGATGCCGTCGTCGTTGGTGACGAGGATCCGCGGCCGCGACTCCCACTCGGCGAGTGGCTTGGCCGTGCGCGGCCTGGCTCGGGGCGGCGCAAGTCGTCGATCGCGCTGGGAGAGCGGCTCACCCTGCTCGAGGTCTACGTCGCGACGCTCGACCCGTTCGGCGTCGCGACGGATCTCGGGGCCGGTCGGCCCGCGGTGCGTCACGGCGACGGCTCAGGCTCAGGCTTGGTCGGCTGGGCGGGCTTGGCAGGCTTGTCGGAAGATTCCTCGTCGTTGGCTGCGGACGCGTCGGGCGCGCCCAATGGCGGCGGCGTCGGCACTCGAACGGCGCGCCCCTCGCGTTCGCCGACTCGCTTTGCAGCACGTGTTGTCACGTCACGTGGCTCGCCCGCGTTGCGACTCAGGAAAGACTGGAAGAAGGCCGCGACAACGGCCGCGAAAGGCAGTGCGAACACAGCGCCGGCCACTCCGGCAATCTTGATCCCGATCAGGACCGAGATGAGCACCACGATCGGATGGATGCCGACCGCCTGGGACATCACCCGCGGCAGGACGAGGTTGTTGACGATGAACCAGCCAATCGCCATCACGATGAGCGCTGGAACGGCAAGCTCGGGCCTGGTAAGCACGGCGACCACGACGGGTGGCGCCCACGAAATGATCGGGCCGAAGAAGGGAATCGCCTGGAGCACCCCCACCAGGGCCGCCGCCGCGGGCAGGAAGTCGAGCCCGAAGAAGAGCATCGCCACCGCTGCGTAGGCGCCGAAGATCAGGCCCTGGATGAATTGGCCGCGGACGAACCCACCGAACGAGGTCGAGACGCTCGTCTCGAATAGCCGCGCCTGGTCGGCGTAGCGCGGTGGCACGAGCCGGTTCAGGTAGGCGACGATGCGGTCCTTGTCGAGGACGATGAACAGCGACAGGAAGATGATGATCAGCAGGTTGGCGACGATGCCGATGCTGAACAGGGCCAGATCGGTCAATGGGCCGACCAGCTCGTCGCCCAGCGAGCCGAGCCAGGCGAGCACCTCGCCCGCGGCCGCCACCACGTCGACCTGGAAGCCAAGGCTCTGGAGCGCGGAGTGGAGCGGCTCCAGGATCTCGGGCAGGCGAGCCTGAAGGTTCGGCAGCTCGACAATGAAGTTGCCGATCGAGGTTGCCAGGCTGCCCGCGACCAGGAGCAGGATCCACGACAGGCCGAAGAACAGGACGAGGTAGACGACCGCAACCACACCAGCCCGCGGAAGCTTGGGGAAGACGCGCTCGATGCGACCCACGAGCGGCGAGAGCATGAATGCCAGCAGCCAGGCCAGCAGCAAAACGAGCAGGATGTCGCTGAAGAAGGCGAGGATCGTCGCGACCTGTCCGACGAGAACGAGCGCCAGGACCAGGGTCCCGAGGATCAACGCAGCACGCAGCCAGCGCCTGTCCGACTCAGGGAACTCTACGTGCATCGCAACGTGAGTCTAATGCGGGTACAAGCCCGGCTTGGTGGGTGCGCGTCAGGGTTTACAGTCCCCGCGATGCCGGCTCTTACACCCTCCTTTGTCGATCTCCGCGCGCGCGGACCGCGCCTGCTGCGCGTCGGCGCGTAAGTCCCGGCAATGCCGGTCCTTACGCCCTCCTTGCGAGGCCCATCCGATCGTGCACCTCGCGCATCGTCTCAGTCGCCAGCGGCGCGAGCTTGTCGGCGCCGGCGCGAAGCACTTCCTCGACGTAGTCCGGCCGTGACTCGAGATCGCGCCGGCGTTCGCGCGCCTCGGCGAAGTAGCTGATGATCCGGTCGGCGAGGAGCTTCTTGGTGTCGACGCAGCCGGTCCGTGCTGTGCGCTCGCCGTCCCAGATGTACTCGTAGTCGTCGCCGAAGAAGCGGTGCAGCTGGCACACGTTGCACACCTCAGGTCGGCCGGGCTGGGTGCGCAGGATGCGCTGCGTGTCGGTCACCATGCTCATGACCTGTTTTCGGATGACGTCCTCGTCGGCCAGGATCTCGATCGCATTGCCGAGCGACTTCGACATCTTGTTGACGCCGTCCGTGCCAAGGATGACGGGCGAATCGGTGAACACCGCCTCGGGCTCAACGAAGTACTCGCCGTAGCGCCGGTTCCAGGCGCGGACGATCTCGCGCGCAAGCTCGAGGTGCGCCGCCTGGTCCTTGCCGACCGGTACCCGCCGGGCGTGGTAGATGGCGATGTCGGCCGTCTGCAGCACCGGGTACGTCAGCAGCGCGTGGTTGATGTCGTCCGGCTGGTCGCGCTTCTTCTCCTTGAAGGACGGCGTCCGCTCGACCCAGCTGACTGGCACCACGGTCGACATCAGGTAGGCCAGCTCGGCGTGCTCGGGTCGGTCCGACTGTCGGAATACCGTCGCTCTGTCTGGGTCGAGACCGAGGGCGAGCAGGGCGATGGCCATGTCGCGCGTATTGCCCCGGATCGCGTCGGGATCGTGCGTGGTGGTCAGCGCGTGATAGTCGACGATGCAGTAGATCGCGTCGCCGCCTTGCTGCAGCGCGATGTAGTTGCGGATCGCGCCGAGATAGTTGCCGAGATGCGGCAGCCCGGACGGCTGGATGCCGGAGAACACGCGATCGCTCGGAGTAGTCGACGGGAACGCCCTGGCCACGGCCCGAGTCTACCGGGGTTCGCGTCCCAGGCCCGGAGCCACTGCCTGCTCCGGCGGCATCCACAACGGAAGGTTGAGTTGCCGCAGGATCTCCCGGAATCGGGGCTCATCCCGCAGCGGGTCGAAAAAGGGCTCGGGAGCAAGTATCCAGTTCTGCATCGATCCTTTGCTGGCACATCGCTCGAGTTGACTCAATGCCTTGTCGTGTTCTCCGAGGCCCATGTGGACGAGCGCGAGATTGAAGGGGTCGACATAGCCGCCGTCACGTCCGATCCGGTCAAAACTTCGCAAGACTGCGCGGGCATCCTCAGGGGCGCCTGCCGCGCCGAATACGGCGCCGGCATAGGCACGCCCGATCGTGTGCCATGGAGCGGCTTCGATGGCCCGATGCATCATTGCGACTGCCTGCGCTGATCGGCCGAGGAAGGCGTAGTTGCAAGCCAACCAGAAAGGCGCCCATGCAAACCCGGGCCAATGATTGATGACGAACTCGAGCTGTTCGGTCGACTCGTCAAACTGTCGACGCTTGTTCTGGATCCAGCCTATGGCGAACTGCGCTCCAACACCGGGATCGAAGTCGAGCCACTCATGCGCAAGCGCCGTGGCCTCGTCGAACCGGCACTGCCCAACAAGGAACAACCCATACTCCGGATGGGCGCGAGCGTCACGTCGCTTCGCCTTGATGGCCTTCTGAAAGGCGGCCTCGGCCCCTTGCCAGTCATACTTGAACAGCATCAGCCAACTGCCCCATACGGCATGCGCCCATTGCAGATCCGGACCGAGCTCCAGGGCGAGGTCCACCTCGCGCCGCATCGGATCCGCAAGGTCGGGACCCGCCAAATGGGCAATCCTGCCCAGCGCGGCAGCCAGCCAGGCGTGCGCCTCGGCGAAATTAGGGTCCAGCTCAATTGCCCTGGCGTACTGCTCCAGCGCCTCTTGAAACTGGCTGTGGCCGAAAAGTGCGACACCGCGCAGGAATCGATCGTAGGCGACAGGATGCACTGAACGGTTCCCGCGCTGGAGGAAGCGCCGCTCCTCTTCCCCCGTCAGTTTCGCTGCAACCTCTGTCGAGACGGCGCGCGAAATCTCCGAGTACATCGCGAAGACGTCACTCAGGTCGCGATCGTAGGCATCCGCCCAGAGGTGTTCCTCGGGCTCCACGCGCACGAGCTGGACTACGACGCGAATGCGATCTCCGGCTCGGAGCACGGATCCCTCCAGCACCGCGTCGACACCAAGCAGTTCCGTTACGTCCCGCAACGGCCGATCCGAACCCTTGAAGGCACGTACGGACTGCCTGGAAACTACGCGCAGGGCACCGATCACCGATAGTTCGGTGATGAGCATCTCGGTCATGCCGTCGGCGAAGTACTCGTCCTCTGTCCGCCCGGTCAGGTTCTCGAGCGGCAGGACCGCGATGGAACGGATCGCTTTCCTGGCTGGGTTCGCGGGAGTCGGCCGGGGCATCGGAGTGCGCCTGTCGCGGATTTCGTGGACGAGGGCTTCGGTTTCCGGCGACGGTTCCACGCCGTATTCCTCGCGCATCAGCTCGGCGAATCGTTCGTAGATCCGGAGCGCACCGGCGCGGTCGCCCATGCTGTCGGTCAGCACGAGCAGGCGCCGCAGCAGCGCTTCATCAGTGGGTAGGAGTTCGACAGCCTGCTCGAGCCAGTGCATGGCGGTGAGCAGGTTTCCTTTTGCTTCGGCGCCATCAGCGAGAGTTGCAGCGGCCTTCCACGCACGTCGCTGGAGACGCCATGCCTCCGCCTCCTGCCAGCGATCGAAGCCTGTGGCGTCGTCAAGCAGCAAGCCACGCAGGAACTCTCCGCGGTACAGGCGCAGCGCCTCCTCGAGATCGCCGCGGTCCAGGCGCTCCTCGAACTCGACCGCGTCGCACGAGAGACCAGCCGTATCGACCCCGATGAGCTCGTGACCCTCAGCTATTAGCACCTGCTCTCCGATGCCGCGCCGGATTGCGTAGAGCGTCTGGCTCAGGGCATTCCGCCCTCGATGCTCATTCTCTTCGGGCCAGAACACAACGAGCAGGCTGCCGCGCCTGTGCATGCCTCTCGGCCGTGCGGTCGCGAGGTAGGCCAGAACGGCGAGGCGCTTGGGCTGCAGGTACACGCCCCTGTCCGGTGAACCCAGCGGTCGGACTTGGGTTGCGCCGAACGTGCGCAACTCGATCATCCGCCCTACCTCCTATGGCCCCCATGGGGACAGTTGTGCGGAGAAGGACATTACACCCGGCTCTTACCGAGCAAGTAAGAGTTGACATGCAAGAGCGATGACGGGCCGTTCCTAACGTGCAGCCAGCCATTTGGCACACGCAGCTCGTAGAGGAGACAGAAGTGATCATTCAGAACAATTCGTTTGGACGCCGAACTCTTGGCATCCTCGGCGCTCTCCTGTTGGTGGCGGCTATGGCGCCGTCCGTTTCGGCGGGGGAGCAACGGCCGATCCAGGGCCACTACACCATCTCTGTCGTCCCGGTCGAACAGCGCTGCGGCGCAAACGCGCTGACCATCGGCTTCGAAGGTGTGGGCATCGCAACTCACCTTGGCCGCATGGAGGGCACCGGCTCGAACTGCACAAATTTCAGCCTGACGACAGAGGCTGTGCCGATCTGGGATGGGCTTGCGACATTCGTTGCTGCCGATGGATCGTCCATCAGCATGACGTACGAGGGCGCGCAGGATGCGCCGGTCGATGGCAGGGCTACCGCAGCTAACAGCTTCACAGTTATCTCTGGAACCGGCCGCTTCGCAGGAGCGACGGGTAGTTGGAGTTCTGCCGAGGTGATCGACTTCACGACCGGCATTGACCGCGGCTCCTTCTCGGGCTGGCTCAACTACTGACAACGCGCAGTCGCTTTCTTTCTCCGGGCGCCGGGCCATCATGGCCCGGCGCATCCGAGTCCGTCCCTCCGGTCCTTCTGCGGCGACCAAAGTACGTGCTACCGACTACGCTGCCGGCATGCTCACCCGTTGGCAGGAGCCGGCCAAATGCGCATGAGTGACGTGCTGCGCCAGCTGCGCCAGCAGCGGACGACGGCAGATGCCCGGCCGCGGCTGATGGAGCGCTACGCAGCGTTCCTGCCGGTGAGCGGCGCGACGCCCAATCTCAGCCTCGGCGAGGGTTACACGCCGCTCGTCCACGCGCGCAACCTCGGCCGCTCGATCGGCGTTCCGTTGCTCCACCTCAAGGTCGAGGGCGCCAATCCAACCGGCTCGTTCAAGGATCGAGGCATGGTCGTCGCCGTGGCCAAGGCACTCGAGGCCGGCTCCAAGGCGATCGTGTGTGCCTCTACCGGCAACACGGCAGCATCGGCGGCGGCGTACGGCGCGGCGACCAATCTCGAGGTCGTGGTCGTCCTGCCCCGAGGCCAGATAGCGGCGGGCAAGCTGCTCCAGGCTCAGATCGCCGGCGCGCGGGTCGTTGGTGTCGACGGCAACTTCGACCAGGCGCTCGAGGCCGTGCGCGAGCTGGTCGAAGGCGACGGATCGCCGGACCGGCCGATCACTCTCGTCAACTCGGTCAATCCGCATCGCCTGGCCGGCCAGAAGACGGCCGCGTTCGAGATCTGCGAGGACCTTGGCGGGGCGCCAGACTACTTGGCCATCCCAGTCGGCAACGCGGGCAACATCAGCGCTTACTGGCAGGGCTTCACCGACTATCGCGATGCCGAGCTGGTCGAGACCCGGCCCAAGATGCTCGGCTTTCAGGCGGAAGGCGCAGCGCCGCTGGTCGTGGGCCACGCCATATCCGACCCAAAGACGGTGGCCACCGCGATCAAGATCGGCAACCCGGCCAGCGGACCGAAGGCGCTGCGAGCGCGCGACGAGTCAGGCGGAGTGATCGAATCGGTGACTGACGAGGAGATCCTGGCGGCCTACCACGACCTGGCACGGCACGAGGGAATCTTCTGCGAGCCGGCGTCCGCGGCGTCGGTCGCCGGGCTGCGCAAGATGGCTGCCGAGGGCCGAATCGATCCAGGCGCGACAATCGTCTGCGTGCTGACCGGCCACGGACTAAAGGATCCCGACACCGCCATGCGCACGGTGCAGCCGCCGATCGAGGCGGCCGCAACGGCCGATGGGCTGCGCGAGGCGCTGGGTTGGTGAAGGCTTGAGCAGGCCCAGCCTGCGCTACGAGTCGGTGACCGTCGAGGCACCGGCGTCCTCGGCGAATCTCGGTCCCGGCTTCGACACGCTGGCGCTCGCCCTCGAGCTGCACCTGCGCGTCACGGTCACGCCGCTCGAGTACGGCGCCGAGCAGCTCGTCGTCGAAGGTGAGGGCGCCGATGAGATCGGTCTCGACGCGGGCAACCGATTCCTGATCGGTCTCGAGCACGGCCTCCAGCAGTTCGGCCTCGAGCCGCCGGTGATGCGCATCGAGATGGACAACGAGATTCCGCTCGCCCGAGGGCTGGGCTCGTCGGCGGCGGCGTCGGTCGCCGGGTTGCTTGCCGCCGAGGCGCTGGTGGGAGGCGAGCTCGGCCGCGAGCGAATTCATCAGCTGGCGTCGGAAATCGACGGGCATCCAGACAACGTCGCCGCCGCGCTGTGGGGCGGGTTCGTCGTGGTAGGCCGAGACGCCGATGGCGCGCCACGTGCCGCGCGCTTCGACCCGCCGGCCTCGATCGAGGCGGCCCTGTTCATTCCCCTCGTGCCGCTGCGCACGGCGGAGATGCGCGCGGCGCTGCCGTCCAGCGTCACTCACGCGGACGCGGCACACAACGTGGGCCGTGCCGCGCTCGTCGTGGCCGCCCTGACCGCCGACCGGCCCGAGCTGCTCAGCGCCATGGCCGAGGATCGGCTGCACGAGCCATTCCGCGCCGCCTACTTTACGCAACTCCCCGAGCTCATTGCCGCAGCGATGGCAGCCGGTGCCCGGGGCGCCGCACTTTCCGGTGCCGGATCGACCGTAATCGCGCTGTGTGACAACGGTCTGGCACAACGCGTCGGAGAAGCTATGGCCGAAACGGCCGCCCGCCTCGGCCTCGAGGGCCGCGCCGCGACATCACGGCCGGCGGCTCACGGCGCGCGCGTGCTCACCCAGGAGCGTGCGTGACGTTCCCGGCCCGCCTCGAGCGCTTTCGCGCCGTCGACTCGACCCAGCGGATCGTGCGCGAGTGGCTCGACGCTGGCGCGGACGAAGTGGCCGTCGCGGTCGCCGGCTACCAGACGGCCGGTCGCGGGCGGCAGGGACGTGAATGGCTCGCGCCGCAGGACAAGGCGCTCTTGCTCTCGGTCGGCTTCCGTCCGCGCCAGCTCGCTGCCCAACACGCCTGGCGGCTGGCAGCTGTGCTTTCCCTCGCGATGCGCGACGCAGCGGAGGAAGTGGCCGGCCTCAAGGACGGCACGCTCTGGCTCAAGTGGCCGAACGACATCGTCGCTGAGAGTCCGCGTGCCCGGGGTGGGCTGGTCAAGGTCGCCGGCGTGCTCGGCGAGTCGGCTCTGATCGATGACCGCGTCGAATTGGCCGTGGTGGGCATCGGCATCAACAGCGACTGGCGAGCGATCGACTTCCCGTGGGCTATCGCCCCGGCCATGACCAGCCTGACTGAGCTGGCCGGGCGGCGGCCAATCGACAACGAACAGTTGCTTGACGCTTTCTTGGCCCGCCTTGAACCGCGCTACGAAGCGCTGCAGGGCGGCCAGTTCGACGTCGCCGGCTGGTCGACCAACCAGGTGACCACTACGCGCCATGTCGACATATATCTGCCCGGCGAGACGATCGGTGGCATCGCTACGGGCATCGATCCAGAGACCGGCGCGCTGCTGCTATCGGGCGACGATGGTCACGATCGGGCGATCGACAGTGGTGAGGTCATTCGCTGCCGCGTCGCCTAGGCGCAGGCCGCGTTGCGGGCTCTATTGCGGGTATGTGCCGAGCCGACTGAATATGTCTCGAACCGACTAAACAGGGGGTTCACTGGCCGGGTTGGCCGGACCCATCATCAGAGCTCGATGCTTTGTCTGACTTGAGCAGCCGTTCCAGATAGCGGGCCTTGTCAGCGTTCGACAGCTTCGGCCGTTCAGGTGGGGCTGCCGGAGCGGGTTGCCACTTGCACCAATGCTCGTGTGGGCAGTAGCCGAGCGGCAGTGCGCGACCCAGAACGCTGCTCAAGCGCACGACGCGCTCGATGCTCATCGCCGGCGCTAAAGCCCGCTCGAGCCGCGAGATCTGGCCCTGGTCGACCGTCGCCTCGTCGGCCAGCTTCTGCTGCGAAAGCCGCCCAAGGTAACGGCCGCGCTTGATGTACTGCCCGAAGGCAAGCAGCGCTGGCTCGGGCTCCCAATCGCGTCGCCCGGTCGCCGGATACGTCCACCCGTACGGCGGCACCAGGAAGTAGTTCGGCGCGGCATCGGCTGCCTGTTGCCGATTGGAGGCGCTCCGATCGATGTCTCTGCCCTTACGTTCATTCATCGCGCTTGATTTAACGACCAGCGGCTTATCGTGGCCTTCACGCTGAATTCGCTGCGACATCACGCGGATAGTCAGTAGCGACTCGCGCCACGCCGCACGAGTTTCAGTCGGCTCGCAACATATTCAGTCGGCTCGGCACATATTCAGGCGGTTCGCAACATATTTAGTCGGCTCGGAGCATATTCAGTCGGTTCGGGACATGGCCTTCGGAATATAAGCGCGGCCGGCTGCCAGCGCGGCTCGGCCGCCGAGCACCCAATCAGTCGCATCGCCTGCCAGTACACGCAGCCGCTCGTCGAAGTGCGCGACGTCTTCAGGCGTCAGGAGACTCGCCCAGTCGCGCGAACCGCCGACGCGGAAGAACTCGTTAGGCGAGTGCCAAAGGCCGAGCTCCGCATCGGGGGCCGTGTGGGACGCGCGAGCTCGCATCGAGTCAAGTGTCGCCGCGGACAGGAACGCCGGCCAGTGTTTCTCATCGACCGGAACTCCGAGGATGTCGGCCACCCGTCTCATCTGACCGTCGAGGTCGTTCCATAGATCGTCGTAGTGAAAGAGATGGACGTTGGGCTCGGCCCGAGCGTCCCAGTAGGTGCGGATCTGCTGGCAGTAATCCTCGAGGCCGTAGGGACCGCTGCCCGTCGGCTGCTCGTGGTTGTCGATGAACCAACGCAGGTAATCGGCCGGGTCCTCAGGCGCGGCCTCGCGCTCGATCGTGGGCACAAACTCGCCGGCTGCCTCTGCGCGTAATTTGGCCGCTCTCAATCGGAGCAGGTTGGCCATGTGGTCGCGATCGGAGAGCGCCACATCGAGCGGGTGGCGGATCACGGCGATGTAGGTCACCGACGGTATGAATGGCAGCCCGTCGAGGGGTGTGTGCGTCTTGATGAAGCGTCGCTCTGTCTGTGCCTCGAGCAGACCGAAGACCACGTCTTCGGTGCGCACCAGCATGTCGAGCCAGGGCGAGATCGTCCCGATCGGCGGCAGCGTGACGGTATCGCGCAGCAGCATCCCTACGATCTGCTGCGTCCAGGTTGTGCCGCATTTAGCCGGCGTGGTGATGATCACGTCATCGGGTCGCAGCTGGAAGCGCTGCCAGCGCGCGCTGTCGGCCATGAAGCCGTGGTAGTGACGCATTCGCTCGATGGTAGGGGCGTCAGGTGTAACGGCTAGACTTCCGCGGTGTTGAGAAGAGGGAGGGACCGGGGGTCGGTCCCGGTAAATCTCGACGTCGACCGCTCCGCCGTGGATGAGGCCCGACGCGACCCGCGCGCCTTCGAGGCGTTGTATCGGAAGTACGTTGCCCAGGTGTACAGCTTCGCCCTATACGAGCTTCGCGACCGCCACGCGGCGGAGGACCTGACCGCTCAGGTCTTTTTGCGTGCGCTCGCCGGGCTGCCGCGTTTCCGTGAGCAGGCAGCGCCGCCGGACAGCAGCTTCCGGGTGTGGTTGTTCCAGATTGCGCGCAACGCCATCTCCAACGAACGGCGGCGCAACAGGCGCCACCCCGAAGGATCGCTCGACCTCGCCGCCGAGATGGCCGGCGATCACGACGTCCCGGCAACCGCCGCCGAGCGCGAGGAGCTTCGCGAGGCCCTGTCGGCGATCGACCAGCTGCCCGATGATCGACGCCGCGCGCTCGTGCTCCGCTTTGTCGAGGAGATGAGCACGCGCGAGATCGGTCTCGTGCTCGGTCGGACGGAGGGCGCGACGCGCGTGCTGATCCATCGCTCGCTGCAGTCCGTCGCGGCCCAGCTGGGCAAGGCCGGTGGCCGAGGCACTCGCCGGACGGGTGCGTCCGGCGCGTCACGCACGGTGGGGCGAAGGCGCGCAGCGAACTGATGCTCCGCGAACTCGAAGAGAGCGCCATCCAGAGCGACGCGTATATCGACGCGCTGCTCGCCGGACACGCGCGCGAGCCGGTACCGCTGCGTCGAGCTAGCCAGATGCCGACTGCCGGCGTGCGCCACGTTATTCGTCTGCTCGAGCGCGGCCTGCCCCGCGTCCATCCCTCGTTCCTGTTCGAGGAGAGGCTGGCTGAGCAGCTTCGCGCAGCGCACGGCGACCCCGCGACGGCAGTCGTGGTAGACCGACGGCTGCTGTTCGGCGGCGCTATCGCGGGCGGCGTGTCGATCGCCGGCGCGGCAATGCTGGCCTGGCTACGCCGCCCGCGCACCGAGCTCGGGCGGGGCTGACGGTGCCGATCAAGCTGCCCTTCGGCGGTCGCCGCGAGTCGCACCCGACTGATCTGTGGACGCGCTGTCCCGACTGTGAGGAGATGCTCTACAACAAGCAGCTCGAGAAGAACCAGCGCATCTGCCCGCGCTGTGGTCACCACTTCAGGCTGCGCGTCGACGCACGGCTGGCGCTGCTGCTCGATCGGGACAGCTTCCGTGAGGAGGATGCCGGGCTCGAATTGGTCGATATGCTCGGCTTCGTCGACCAGAAGCCGTATCCCGAGCGGCTCGAAGCGGCCCGCGTGGCGACCGGCAGCCGTGACGCGGCCGTGTGGGGAACGGGCACGATCGGCGGCACGAAGGTCGCACTGTGCGTCATGGACTTCGCTTTCATGGGCGGCTCGATGGGCACGGTCGTCGGCGAGAAGGTCACCCGGGCCGCTGAGCACGCGCTCGAGGAGCGGCTAACGCTGATCGTCGTTTCCGCCTCGGGCGGAGCGCGGATGCAGGAAGGCACGCTGTCGCTGATGCAGCTGGCCAAGACGGTCGCCGCGCTCGGCCGATTGGGCGAGGCGGGCGTGCCGTACGTCAGCCTGATGACCGATCCGACAACGGGCGGCGTGTTCGCGTCCTTCGCGGCGCTGGGCGACGTGAACATCGCCGAGCCCAAGTCGCTCATCGGCTTTGCCGGAGCGCGCGTGGCGGCAGGCACCATCTCCGAGGAGCTGCCGGAGGGCTTCCAGCGCGCCGAGTTCCTGTTCGACCACGGCTTCGTGGATCTTGTCGTGCCGCGCGGCAAGCTGCGGGACACGATCATCGGTCTGCTGCGCTACCTGCGCGCGGCGCCGCTGGCCGACAAATCGGCCAGCAACGGCAGCTCGCCAGCCGGCCGCTCGCCAGGCTTCCTCGACAACTTCGTGACCCGCGAAGCGGTGACCTCGAATCGCGAGTCGGCCAATGGCTGAGCAGACGACTGCCGCGGCGACCGTGACCGTCAACGAAGACGAGCTGCGCGCCGCGGTGTGGCAGCGTGTCCAGCAGGCACGCAACGTCAAGCGGCCCCACACGCTCGAGCTCGTCCAGGCGATGGCGACCGAGGTCATCGAGCTGCATGGCGACCGGCTGTTTCGTGACGATCCAGCGATCGTCGGCGGGCTGTGCCGCATCGACGGCCGACGGGCGGTATTTATCGGCCATCAGAAGGGTGCCGAGACCGAGGAGAACATCCGGCGCAACTTCGGCATGCCCCATCCCGAGGGCTACCGCAAGGCGATCCGCCTGTTCCGGCTGGCCGAGCGGCTTCAGCTGCCTGTCGTCACTTTCATCGACACGCCGGGTGCCTTTCCGGGGCCTGCCTCGGAAGAAAGGGGAGTGGCGGAAGCGATCGCTCGCTCGATCCAGATCATGACCGGGCTGCGCACGCCGATCGTCACCGTCATCACCGGTGAAGGCGGGTCGGGCGGCGCGCTCGCGCTGGCGGTTGCCGACGTGGTCCTTGCGCTCGAGAACTCGATCTACTCGGTCATCAGTCCCGAGGGTGCCGCCAGCATCCTGTGGCGCGATCCCGAGTTCGCCCAGCAGGCGGCCGTGGCGATGCGCCTGACCGCCTCCGAGCAGCTTGCCCTGGGCGTCATCGACGAGGTCGTGCCCGAACCGGCCGGCGGCGCTCACGAGCATCCGAGGGAGATGGCGGCGACGCTCAAAGTGCGCCTTGCGTCGCACCTCGACACGCTCGCCGGACGCGACCGGAAGGTGCTCGTCGACGCGCGCTACGCGCGCTATCGGCGGATGGGCGAGTACGCGACTGCCACCCCGAGCGGCGAGCCGCGACCGGAGCGCCCCGGGCTGGTCGAGCGCATCCGCCAGCTGCTCGAAGGTGGCCGTGCCTCGCTCGTTGGAGGCGAGGTGCTGCCTGCTCATGCCGCGGACGACGAGGCGGATGCGCCGCTGCGAGAGGATGTCTAGCCGATGACCGGCGAGAACATCGATCGCGACACCATTGCGCGCCTCGCCGGCGAGGTGGTGCCCGCACTGATCGATCGCCTGACGCGGAGCGAGCTGGGTGAGCTCGAGGTGCGCGAGGAGGGCTGGCGCGTCCGCCTACGCCGGCCGATTGCGAACAATGGTGAGGCGCCTGCCGCCGGTGCCGCTCCCGCCGCCGGGCACAAGCAGGCGCCGGCTGCGAGCCATCCGGGCCACTCGCCAACTGACGGTCACGCCCCGCGGCGGGACCTCGATCGCGGCCTCGTCACCTCGCCGGCAGTCGGCTACTTCGCGCCGCGCGACGGGGTGGGCGTCGGTTCGGCGATCAGCAATGGCGACCTGATTGGTCACGTGGACGTGCTCGGCGTGCGCCAGGAAATCGTCGCCAAGATCGACGGCACGCTCGACGCGCTCGAGGTCGAGAGCAGGCCAGGCGGTCGAATACGGCCAGCCCATCGCGCGCGTCGCGCCGGAACGGATGGTGGCCGATGTTTAGCAAGATCCTGATCGCCAATCGGGGCGAGATCGCGTTGCGCATCCTGCGTGCGTGCCGACGGATGGACATCGCCGCGGTCGTCGCCTACAGCGAGGCGGATCGCGATTCGCGCGCCGTTCAGCTCGCCGACGAGGCAATCTGCATCGGTCCGGCCGAGTCGCGCCGGAGCTACCTTTCGGCCCCCGCGCTACTGTCGGCAGCCCTGGTCACCGGTTGCGACGCGGTCCACCCGGGCTACGGCTTCCTGTCCGAGGATGACACGTTCGCCGAGATGACCCGCGCCCACGGGCTGGCCTTCATCGGACCGCCGCCCGAGGTGCTCGAGCGTTTCGGGTCCAAGGCCGGAACACGCACGCTCCTGGCGCGCCACGGTTTGCCGACGATCCCGGGCTCGGGCATGCTCCGCGACGACGCGCACGGCGTCGCCGAAGCGGAGAAGATCGGCTACCCGGTGCTCATCAAGCCGTCGGCCGGTGGCGGCGGCAAGGGCATGCGCATGGTCCGCTCACAGCGCGAGCTGCAGCAGGCGATGACCGTATGCCGATCCGAAGCGCTGGCCGCCTTCGGCGACGACTCGCTCTATCTCGAGGCGTGGCTCGAGGAGAACAGGCACGTCGAGGTCCAGGTCGTCGTTGACCGCTACGGCAACGGGGTCCACGTCGGCGAGCGCGATTGCTCCGTCCAGCGCCGCCATCAGAAGATCATCGAGGAGGGTCCGTCGCCGGCACTCGACCAGGGCAGGCGCGATGCACTCGCCGATGCGGCAATCCAGGCCGTCGTGGCGGCCGGCTACGAGAACCTCGGCACGCTCGAGTTCCTGCTCGACCGCGACGGCAACTACTACTTCATTGAGATCAACTGCCGCATCCAGGTCGAGCACCCGGTGACCGAGATGCTATCGGGTATCGACCTCGTCGCCGAACAGATCCGCATCGCCGCCGGTGAGCCGCTCGGCTACACGCAGCAGGATGTCCAGATGCGCGGCCACGCGATCGAGTTCCGGATCAACGCCGAGGACAGTGCCAACGACTTTCGGCCGCAGGCCGGCATGATCGAGCGCTACCTGCCGCCGGGCGGACCCGGAGTGCGCATGGACAGTCACCTGTACAGCGGCTATGACGTGCCGCCGTACTACGATTTGTTGCTCGGGAAGCTCATCGTCTGGGGGCCCGACCGTCCGACCGCCATCGCCCGCTCACGCCAGGCGCTCGACGAGCTGGTCGTCGACGGACTGGTCACCAACCTGCCGCTTCACCGGGCCTTGCTCGCCCATCCAACCTTCCTGGACGGGGAGTTCACGACCAACCTTCTCGATCGCGTCGGCAGCGGCGCGTTCCTGGCCGCAGCCAGAGCAGCTTGAAACCGACCACACAGGGGACCGAATGACCGACACCGTCGAGGCCAATCCGCTCCGTCGCGAGGGCATCGTGCTCACCGCGGCCGACATCATGAAGCTCATCCCGCATCGCTGGCCGATCTTGATGGTCGACCGCATCGTCGAGTACGACCCCACTCGTTCGTACATCCGGGGCGAGAAGTCGGTCACCGCGACGGAGTGGTATTTCCAGGGCCACTTTCCCGAGCTCCCGGTGATGCCCGGCGTGATGCAGGTTGAGGCGCTGGCCCAGACGATGGCCGTCTACGTCGCGCAGCAGGAGGGCTTCGGCGATCGCATCGGCCTCTTCGCGGGCATCGACGAGTGCCGCTTCAAGCGCGTCGTCCAGCCCGGCGATAGGCTGAGCCTCGAGGTGACCATGGACAAGCTCGGCCGTCGCTTCGGCCGTGGCACGGCCGTAGCCAGCGTCGACGGCGAGGTCTGCTGCGAGGCGACGATCTCGTTCATCATCCCGGGCGAAGGGGTGCTCGGTTAATGGCAATCCGCGTCGCCGTGTTGAGCGACATTCACGGCAACCTGGCCGCGCTTGACGCGGCTCTGGCCGACATCAAGCGCCATAAGCCCGATCGAATCGCGATCGCCGGCGACCTGCTGCTCAGCGGACCACGGCCGGCCGAGGTCGCCGATCGCGCGCGCGCACTCGAATCAGACGGAGCGCTCGTGATTCAGGGCAACACCGACATTGCTGTCGCCGACTTCGACTATGGCGCAGCGTTCCCGGGCCTCGAGGAGATACCGGCCGGCCACCTGGCAGCCGCGGAGTGGGCTCACGACCAGCTTTCCGATGAGCAGCTCGACTGGCTTCGCCGGCTGCCGTCCGAGCGCCGGCTGATGGTCGACTCGGAGCTCTTCCTGGTCTGCCACGCGTCGCCGGGCAGCAACACGGCGGGCCTGGCAACCGATCTCGACCCGACGGTCACGGTCGAGCGCGTGACGCGTACCGACGCGCGCACAATCGCCTGCGGCCACACCCACGTCGCCGACGTGCGTGAGCTGGGTCAGCGGCTGATCGTCAACCCGGGCTCGTGCGGTTATGCCTTCGACGGCGATCCCGCCGCGTGCTGGGCGATGGTCACACTGCCCGACGACGAGAACGAACCCGATCCGACAGCCGAGCTGTTCCGGCCGGCGTACGACGCTGCCGCCGCGGCTGAGGAGGTCGCCGCGCGGGGCCTGCACGGCGACGTCTATCGCGCCGCGACCATCCGCACCGGGCGATTGATCAGGTGACCTCGCCCGCGCGCCCGCCGCGCCGACGCGTCGTCGTGACCGGCATGGGCGCCGTGACGCCGCTCGGCAACGACGCGGCCACGTTCTGGTCGCGCCTGGTGGCGGGCGAGTCGGGCGTGCGCACGATCGAGTCGTTCGATCCAGAGCGGGTGGCGAGCAAGATCGCCGGCGAGGTACGCGACTTCGATCCGTCGAACGTGCTCGATCGCAAGGAGATCCGGCGCAACGACCGCTACACCCAGTTCACCCTCGTCGCGGCGCGCGAGGCAATGACCCACGCCGGGCTGCCCGAGATGCTCGAAGACGAGCTGGCCGACCGGACCGGCGTAATCATCGGCTCGGGCCTGGGCGGCTCGGGCACACTCTCAGAGCAGATCACGATCAACGCCACGCGCGGGCCTGATCGCATCTCGCCCTTCTTCATACCGATGGCGATCGCCAATCTCGGCTCTGGCCAGGCGGCCATCTCGTTCGGCGCGCGCGGCCCCAACTTCGCCACGGTCAGCGCCTGCGCGACTGCCGGCCACGCGCTCGGGGAGGCATCGGAAACGATCATTCGCGGCGATGCAGACGTGATGCTCAGCGGCGGAGCCGAAGCGCCGATCTTCGAGCCGCTCGTCGGCGCGTTCGCCGCAATGCGCGCGCTTTCCACGCGCAACGATGATCCCGCCGGAGCCAGTCGGCCATTCGACGAGGGCCGCGACGGGTTCGTGATCGCCGAGGGCGCCGCCGTGCTCGTACTCGAGGAGCTCGGTCACGCCCGGCGGCGCGGCGCCCGGATCCTGGCGGAGCTGTGCGGCTACGGCGCCACGGCTGACGCCAACCACATCACGCTGCCTGCCCCGGGGGGAGCGGGTGGCGTCCGCGCCGCGCTTCGCGCGCTCGAGAAGGCGGACATCGACCCTTCCGAGATCGACCACGTCAGCGCGCACGCGACCTCGACGCCCGAAGGCGACCCGGCCGAGCTGGCTGCGTTCAAGACGATCTTCGGCGAGCACGCGGGCAAGGTTTCGATCACCGCGACCAAGAGCTCGATCGGTCATACGCTGGGAGCAGCCGGTGGCATCGGCGCGGTGGCCACGATCAGCGCGATGCGCGAGGGCTGCGTGCCACCGACGCTCAACCTGGTCGATCCCTCGCCCGACGCAGCCGGCCTCGATTGCACACCACTCGCGGCCAGGAGTCGCGACATCCGTACGGCGGTCGTCAATGCGTTCGGCTTCGGCGGCCAGAATTCAGCGCTCGTGTTCCGGCGTTGGGACGAGGACTGATGAGCCCGGCCACGGAGGCGACGCCGCAGACCGACACGAGCGGCTTGATCGACCTGATCGACCGACTCGAGACCCTGCTCAACGACTCTGAGCTGTCCGAGATTGAGGTGGAAGCCGGCGGCACAACGGTGCTGCTGCGCAAGCCGTCGGCCGTCACACCTGTCCAGGCAACCACTGGCGACGGGCAGGCTGCCGCGCCAGGGTCAGACGAACCGGCGCGACGGGCGACCGATGCCCCACCCCCAAACGCGGTCGTGGCGCCACTCACCGGGCTCTTCTACACGTCGCCATCGCCTGGGGCAGAGCCGTATCTGGCCATCGGCGCGCAGGTGATGATCGGCCAGGTGATCGGTCTGATCGAGGCAATGAAGCTGTTCAACGAGATCAAGAGCGACCGGGCCGGCCGGGTGACGCGGATCTATGTCGAGAGTGGCGCACTGGTGAAGGCCAAGCAGCCGCTGATTGAGGTGGAACCATGAACGCGCGCAGCGTCCGAATCACCGGCTGGGGCATGTACGCGCCCGAGCGCGTCCTGACCAATGCCGACCTTGAGCGCGTCGTCGACACGTCCGACGAGTGGATCGTCGCGCGTACCGGCATCCGCGAGCGGCGCGTCGCCGCCGCCCACGAGACAACGGCCACGCTGTCCGCGATCGCGGGCAAGCGCGCGATCGCGGTCGCCGGCCTGGAGCCGGACGACATCGACATCATCCTCGTCGCCACGCTCACGCCCGACTACTGGATGCCCTCGACCGGCGCGCTGGTCAAGGAGGCGATCGGCAATACGCGCGCCGCGGCGATGGATGTCATGGCCGCATGCTCGGGATTCGTCTATGCCTACTCCGTAGCTGACGCGTACCTTCGATCGGGTGCGTTCAAGAACGCGCTGGTCATCGGCGCCGAGACGTTGACCCGCTTCCTCGACTACTCCGACCGTGGGACGTGCATCCTCTTCGGTGATGGCGCGGGCGCGGTCGTCCTGTCTGCTTCGGACCAGGAGGGTGGCGGCATGCAGGGTCTGGAGATGACGACCGACCCCGACGGCGCGTACATGATCTGGCTGCCATCGGGCGGCTCGCGCTCACCAGTGAGCGGCGGCACGCTCGCCCGTGGCGAGCACTACGTGCGCATGGAGGGCAAGGAAACCTACCGCTTTGCAACCAAGACGATGGCCACGACCGCTCTCAAGGCAATCGAGCGGGCAGGCTGGAAGCCGGACGAGATCGACCTGTTCATTCCGCATCAGGCCAACGTGCGCATCATCGAGTCGGTCGCCAAGGGGCTCAACCTGCCGATGGACAAGATGTTCGTCAACCTCGACCGCTACGGCAATACCTCGGCGGCGTCGGTGGGCATCGCCCTGGCCGAGGCGGTAGACACCGGGCGTGTCAAGGTGGGCGACAAGATCGTGCTGGTCGCGTTCGGTGCCGGGCTCACGTCGGGTGGCATCGCGCTCGAATGGACGGCAGATCCGCTGTGCGGCCAGCGCGCCGCGTCCGTCGAGCCGGTGGCGCAGGTGCGCGAGCCGCAGGACTGGGGCTCAGTTGACCCGATCCCCGAGCGGCTGCGCCAGATCCTCGCCGGTGAGGGCCCGCCAGTGCCGCTCGACGACGTCGTGCCCGGCGAGCCCGAACACGCCCACCGCAATGAGGTCCTCGCATGATTGATCTGTCAGGCAAGGCGGCCGTCGTCACCGGTGGCTCGCGCGGAATTGGCAAGGCCATCGCGCTACGACTGGCCGAGCAGGGCGCCGACATCTGCCTCTCGTATCAAGCGAACCAGGAAGCGGCGAACGCGACCGCGAAGGAGATCGAAGCGAAGGGCCGAAAGGCCGTGCACCTACAGGCTGATGTGACCCAGCAGGAGGCGGCCGAGGCGCTGGTCAAGGTCGCCCTGGATGCGTTCGGCAAGGTAGACATCCTGGTCAACAACGCGGGCATCACGCGCGACGACCTGATCATGCGCATGAAGCCCGAGGACTGGCGCGACGTGCTCGAGACGAACCTCTTCGGCGCGTTCTGGACGCTCAAGGCGGTCACTCGGCCGATGCTCCGCGCCAAGTCGGGCCGGATCATCAATATCACCTCGGTCAGCGGCCAGGCCGGCCAGATGGGCCAGGCGAACTATTCGTCCGCAAAGGCCGGCCTGATCGGCCTGACCAAGGCAGCGGCGCGCGAGCTTGGCTCCCGCGGCATCACTGTCAATGCGGTCGCGCCCGGCTTCGTGCTGACCGAGCTGACCCAGGACCTGTCCCCCGAGCTCCAGCAGATGGCCATCGACCGGACGCCGCTCGGCCGTTTCGGTACGACCGAGGAGATGGCGAATGCCGTCGCGTTTCTGGCCTCGGACGAGGCCGCCTACATCACCGGCCAGGTGCTCGCCGTCGACGGCGGGCTGGTGATGATGTAGTCGTCAAGACAGAGTGTCTACTCGGCGGGGTAGAAGGCAGTCAGCTTGACGGGTCCGTCGTTGGTCGACCATCCGTTTAGCGTCACAAAGTCCATCCTGCCGTTGTGATCGTGGTCGATGGCGAGCACATCATCTGCCCGGCCGCCACCGGGCTGGGGAATCGACATCGAGATGAATTCGGTGGCGTTGTGGCGGTTGACCAGCATCAAGTGGGACGCGTTGCCCGCGACTTGCTGGGCAACGTAAAGGTCTGGATAGCCGTCAACATCTACGTCCCCCACCGCCATTGCGATGGCGTCGGTGACGCCCAGCTCGAATGCCTGTCTAAATGGCCCATCGGCCGCCAGTCGCACGCTCAAGACGTCGGCTGAGAGGTGTGCCACGTCCAGGCGGCCGTCGCCATCGAAATCGACGACCTCCGTGTCAACCGCCGCCGACATTCCCAGGCCCAGCTGGGCAGTACGATCCACGAAATGCCCGTCGTCATTTATGAATACGCGCGCGCCGGGCTCGAGTCCGTCGCCTGGCTCGGTCACCCGCAACAGCAGGTCGTCGTCCCCGTCGTCGTCCAGATCTGACGCCTTCGCTATCCCATAGCCGATCGAGTGATCCAGGCCATACTCGGGGGCCGGGACGAATCCATGCCCGCCCACGTTCCGATATAGCCGGTTTGAGCTCCACATGGCGTCGGCCCGCGACGGTTCGTTGGCCAGGTACAGGTCCCGGTACTGATCGCCGTTGAGATCCAGGAACGTGACGTCGCGGCCTCGGCCGAAGCCATCCATGAGCCCGAAATCGTCGCTCGCCCAGATGCCGCCGCCGTCGGCAACGTCAAGGAGCAGCTCGTTCGGCATGTTCGTCGTGCCTTTGTTGGCACCGATCGCACAGAAGAGGTCGAGGGTCCCGCTGCTATCAACGTCCTCAGCCGCGCAACGATGCCGGTCAACCAGCGCGTAGTCAGCACTCAACTCACTGAAGACGCCCGATGCGCTGCCGAGCATAAGGCGCGGCTCGAACTCCCAGTGGAGGTTGATAAAGACATCGTCGAAGCCGTCGTCGTTGTAGTCGGCAACGAGTCCGCTCCAGGTGGGCACGCTCATCTGCAGGCCGGACGCGATGGTCCGGTCAAGTGCGACCGTTCCGGGCAACGCGACCGCGCCAGGAAGGGATGTGCCGGAACCGTGTGGCTCGGAGGCGTCACTCAGTTCCAGGTGATCGGGCGCGGCTGGCGCGACGGACTCCGCAGAACCATCAAGGACGTCTGATGGAGTCAGTCCAGCGGAGGAGCCGACGCACTGGACCAGGGCGACCGGCTGTCGGTCGACGGCCCCGACGGCGACGATCCCCGTCGACAGCGGCGCAAGATCCGCCATCGACGAGATTTCGATGGTGCCCGGCGAATTGCTGGTTACTTGCCAACTGGAGCCGGTTCGCGTGGCCAGGATGTCCGTGCGCAGCTGTTGGACATCGATGCCGGCCACGGTCAGGCGTCCGTCGGCCGTGGCCTCGACGGCGTTCAGAATGATCGATCGCCCAGCGGCCCACGGAACCGGCTGATTGGCCCACGTGTTGCCGTTCCAGCGCTGCAGGATCGGCTGGTAACCGCCGCTTGCCGTCTCGACGAAGCCCGCGGCCCATCCGTTGCTGGCACTTCGAAAGGTCAGGTCCGTGATGGCAGCGCGACCGGCCGGTAGCGTTGCGAGCGGCGTGGTCCGCCATCCGCCGCTATTTCTATAGATGATCCAGCCACGCCCTTGGCCGTTAAGGTCGGCTTTCCAGCCAGCCGCCCAGATCCGTCCACCGGGCGCTCGCGTCACATCTGACAGTCCTGCCTCCACCCCGGCCGAAACATCAGGGTCATGGACGGTCCATCCAGTGGCGACATGCTTCATGGCGAGCGGCCTGGATCGTCCATTCTGGAGTTTTGAACCGACTGCCCACAGCTGCTGGCCCTTGATCAGCGCCATGTCGGCGAACGTCGCCGACTCTCCGTCCGGCTGCGGAACTGGGACTGCGCTCCAGGTGCTGCCGTTCCATCGGCCGCTGATCGGCCAGCGGACATATGAGCCGGTAGCGCCAATGGTCCAGGCGTTGGTGGCGGACGTCGCCTCGACCGCGTTCAGGATCCCGTAGGACTTCCACGGTCCGGGCACGCGCTGCCAGGAATTGCCTGTCCACTCGGCCAGCATCGGGCGGCGATTGATGGCTACGGCCGAGGCGAGCCCCACCGTCCATGCGGGCTGACCGCTCAAGGTTGCGACCGCCTGCGGCTCCATGCCCGCCAGCGAGTCGCCGAAGACCATGGATTGCCAATGGCCACCGCAGTCCACGCCGGCAACGGGCTCCAACGCCAGGGTGCCGCCAACAGGCGTCGAGGCGACGAAGACAACGGCCGCGAGGACGACCGAAGTCCAGCGGCGAAGGCGAGACATGCGCTTCAGCCTAACAAGACCCACCGAGGATCTACTGCTTGTCACATGACGCGGGGTGGACTTCACCTGTCAGGACTGCCGGTCTCTCTCCTGGAGAGCCCGGCGTAGACGCTTGTCGTGCTCCGCGTTATTGACGACGAGGACGGCCCAGATTGCGGCCAGAGGCCAGCCGAGGATGGTTAACTGCAGGATCAGGCAGACCAGCGCCAGTAGTGGCCGGCCGACGAGGAGCATGCCAAGCGGCGGCAGGATGATCGCGATCAGGTACTTCATCTCGTTCTAGAGCTCGCCTTCTGACGCCCCCGAGGCCTCGGCAGCCTCGGCGGCGTCGGCTTCGGCCCTGGTCTGATGAACCGTGCCCGGCTTGTGCTCCGGCGGCGCGTAGATCGTGATCAGCTTGAGCTGAGCGTCGCCACGATTGATGAAGTTGTGGCGCGTGCCGGCGCGTACGAACACGAGATCGCCCTCGTCGAACTCCCGCCGCCGCCCATCGAGCACGGCCTCGCCCTTACCGGCCACGAAGATGAGCACCTGGTCGGTTTCGGGGTGGACCTCATCGCCGATGTCCTCGCCCGGCGCGATGCTCATCACGACAACCTGCTCGTGCTCGCCCGTCTCGATCTCGCGCCGAAACGCGTCGTTCGATCGAGCCGCCTTGACGACGTCCATGGCGTGCCCAGCCCTGTCGGTCATGGCAACCTCCAATCCAGCTTAATCACAGGAGTCCGAGCAGTTCCAGGTAGCCGACCACCCGCTCGGCGTTCTGCTCGACAGCGTTGTCAACGGTTTGCAGGTGGATCTCGGGTGATTCGGGTGGCTCGTACGGGTCGGAGACCCCGGTCATCTGAGACACCTCGCCGCGCTCAGTGGCGGCGTAAAGGCCCTTGACGTCGCGCTGCTGGACCACTTCGAGCGGCGTATCGACGAAAACCTCGATGAACGAGCCTTCACTACCGGCAGCGTCGACCATGGCCCGAACCTCGCCGCGCGTCGCGCGATAGGGGCTGACCAGCGAACAGACAACGAGTCCACCGTGGCGCACGATCTCGGCCGCAACGAAGCCGACGCGGCGAACGTTCTCGTCGCGATCCTCGCGGCTGAAGCCAAGCCCACGTGACAGATGCGTCCTCACGACGTCGCCGTCGAGCACGGTAACCGTTCGACCGCGCGTCTCGAGCATCGGCACGAGGGCGTCGGCGGTGGTCGTTTTGCCCGATCCGGAGAGGCCGGTGAACCAGAGGCAAACCCCGTTGGTCCTGGGGCCGTGATTCACGAGCGAGGCCTCACGAGGCGGAACCTCACGAGGCGGCCACAGCCTCCTTGGACGCAGGCGCGGTCGACGAGCCACTCAGCGCCGGGCGCTTGAACCACAGCTCGCCGAGGTCGCGGCCGAGCATCTCCGACAGCCGCTTGACGTCGGGCATGAACTCGTCCTCCAGCTGGCGGCGAAGCTCCGGGCTCAGCGGATCCTTGGTGATCGGCTTGCGATGGAACCACGAGTGACGGAAGTCGCGGACCATGCCGCGTGTCCGTGTGTCGCCGATGACCTTGGGCAGCAGGCCCCAAACGAACCATTGCGGGATGCGTCCGTTGAGAACCCGGCGGATGGAACGCGATCGAGCGCTGTGAGCCGTGTTGTGGGCAGCGAAGGACTCGGGCTTCCAGGTCGGGTCCACGCCGATGAACACGAGCACGCGCCGGAATTCCTCTTCGGGGTCGCGAATCATGTCCTCGAGCACTATGACGTGAACCTTGTCGCGGCCGAACTCGTCGAACCAGCGCGGCAGCTGCTCGCCGAACCGGGCCCGATCGCGGTACGTCGACAGGAGCGGGTTGGAGTGGGCCGGGATTCGCTTGCCGGCGTGTCGGTCAGCCTCCGCGGCGAGCGCGTCCTCGAACTGATCGAGGTCCTCGGTGCCGGCAGCGAGCTTGTGCGCGTGCAGGGAGTGAGCCATGTCGATCGGGTTGCGCACCATGGCGATGATCCGTGCGTCAGGGGACGCCTCGTTGATCAGCGCTGGCGCATCCTTGGAGTACAAATAGCGGGTCGACCCCTCGCCGAGCCGCTTGGCATCGCCGGCGTCGCTGAACAGGTCGAAGTACAAAGTCTTGTCGCGCTCGTAGACGAGGAAGTTGCCCGAGTCGTCCAGGGCAAGGTCACGCGCGAAATAGCACGGCTCTTTGACCACGCTCATGAAGATCTCGGGGTGGCCCTTGAGGTATTCGTAGAGCGACGTCGTGCCGCTTTTCGGGGCACCGACGATGAACAGGTTCGGGACGGGAATCACGACCAGATTCTACGCGTCCGAGGCTGCGCTAGACTTCGGCCGCATGCCCCGACCCGATTTCTTCGTCGTCGGCGCCTTCAAGAGTGGTAGCACCGCCCTCTACGAACAGTTGCGTCGGCACCCCCAGATCTACATGCCTTTCCATAAGGAACCGCTCTATTTCGGCGATGACCTGACGCGTCGCTACGGGCGGCTGACAGAGGCGGACTACCTGCGTCTGTTCAAGGACGCCAAACCCAGGCAGCGCATCGGTGAGGCGAGCACCTGGTACCTGTACTCGACCTCGGCCGCGAAGGAGATCAAGGAGTTCTCACCTGACTCGCAGATCCTGATCGTGCTGCGCAACCCTGTCGATGTCATGTACGCCCAGCACAACCAGCTGATCTTCAATGTGATCGAGGACATCCCCGATTTCGCGGAGGCGCTTGCGGCCGAGCCCGAACGGCGCCAGGGCAAGCGCATCCCGCCCGGGCCGATCAACATCGAGAACCTGTTCTACCGCCACAGCGTCCGCTTCGCCGAGCAGATCGAGCGCTACTTCGAGGTCTTTGGCCGCGACAAAGTGCACGTGATGCTCCACGACGACCTGCGCCGCGACGGTGCCGGCACCGTTCGCGGAGTGCTGGAGTTCCTGGGCGTGGATCCAACCCTCGCCGCCGCGCCGCCGAAGTCGAATGAGAACCGGCGCGTTCGCTCACCCCTGTCCAGCGCCTGATCTTTGCGCCCAAGCTGCTCCTTCCGCTGGCGCCGTTCCTGCGCCGCTTCAAGTCTGTCCGCGCTCTGCGGACGCGGATGCTCGAGGCAAACAGCGAGGCCAAGCCGCGCGCGCCGATGGATCCGCAGCTGCGCCGCGAGCTGATCGAAGAGTTCACGCCCGAGATCGAGCGTCTCGCCGCGCTGATCGGCCGCGACCTGTCGGCGTGGCTGGCGCAGCCTGCGGCGCCGGCGAGGGAAGGGGAGCGCAAGGCCGCACCGACGCCCGCGTGAAGCGGCGTGGCGCGGCGGTGCCGCGATGAAGCGGCCCGACTTCTTTATCGTCGGTGCGTTCAAGGCCGGCACGACCGCGCTGTACGAATACCTGCGCGCCCATCCGCAGATCTTCATGAGCGTGCCCAAGGAGCCGATGTACTTCGGCCAGGATCTGACGCCGCGCTACACGCGCATGACCGAGGACGAGTACCTGGCGCTGTTCAAGGACGCCGGCGCTGACCAGCGCGCCGGTGAGGCCTCACCGTGGTACCTGTACTCGACCGGCGCGCCAACCGAGATCGACGCGTTCGATCCCTCCAGCCAGGCGATCATCATGCTGCGCAACCCAGTCGACGTGATGTACTCCCAGCACAGCCAGCTCGTCTTCAACAAGCGCGAAGACCTGATCGATTTCGGCGCCGCGCTGGAGGCCGAGGCCGACCGCCGAGAGGGCAAGCGCATACCCGCCGATGCCATCCGGCCGGAGGCGCTCTTCTACCGCCACAGCGTCCGATTTCCAGAACAGATCAGGCGCTGGCAGGTCGTCTTCGGCCCCGATCGGATCCAGTTCGTCGTCTTCGACGACCTGGTCGCCGACCCGCGTGCCGTCTACCGGTCGACGCTCGAGTTCCTGAAAGTCGACCCGACGCACGAGATCGATCTATCCGTCTACAACCCGAATAAACAGGCACGTTCGGGCCGCGTCCAGAAGATGATCTTCGCGCCGCCCCCGGCGCTGCGCAGCGTCGTCGGCCGGCTGCGGCGCAACCCGCTCGCACACCGCGTTCGGGACGCACTGGTCAACGTCAACAGCACCAAAGCTGAGCGTCAGACGATGGACCCGGAGCTAAGGGCACAGCTGACCGAGGAGTTCGCGCCGCAGGTCGCTGAGCTCAGCCAGATCATCAGCCGTGACCTGTCGGCGTGGAGCGCCACCCCGGGCACAGGCAGCGGTGCCGGCAAGGGCAGCTAAGGCGAGTAGCGCGACGCAAACAAACGCGGCCCGATGGGGCCGCAACATCGTCGAGGCACCTCCCGACCCGGATGGCCGGCGCCATCGTCGAGCTGCTGCGTGACGAGGACCGCCGCGCCGCGATGGTTGCCGCTTCCTACGAGCTGCTGGACACAGATCTCAGCATGCACAACGCCCTGCTGCAGCTGCTCGGCGTCAGCCTGGTTCGGCGGCGTACCGCTCCCTGAGCGCCAGGCCAAGGCCGATGCCCAGAATCGCCCAGTAAAGGCCGAGCGTGCCGGTGAAGCCGAGGAAGTAGTCGACCATGCCGTGCGCGGCAAAGGCCACGGCAGCCGCCGCGAGTCCGGCTGACAGGAGCCACGCTCGGGCCGACGGCCGCGCCTCCAGATTGCGCAGCTGACTCCAGATCGCCGAGAGCGTCACGAACAGGAACACAGCCAGGCCGACCAGGCCGGTCGTCGCGCCGATCTCGAGATACGTGTTGTTGGCGTGGATCCGCTTGTCCCAGTCGTCCCAGCCGAGGTATGAGCCATAGCGCAGCCGGAACGTGCCCGGCCCCACGCCGAGCAGCGGTGCGTCGCGGATCATTGCCACAGCGGCTCCCCACAGTTCGGAACGCGACGGCTCGGGGAGGAGCGGCGGGTAGAGCAGAAATGTCTGCGGCTCTGGGCCTGTCGCTGGCTGCCGTTGGCGGTGGGTCAGCGCGAGCGATGAGGTGACTGGCACTCCCCGCTCGGAGAACCACTCGCCGCCTGTCTGGTGAATGTCCCACGCCACGAGGCGAACCTTGTCGTCGGCGCGCGAGATCGACACCGGCACTCTGATAGTTCCACCTCCAGGTACGTCACCTATGTCGGCGGCAAGGTGCCCGAACTCAACGATCGTGCGGGTGGCGGGGGACAGGAGGTGGTAGCCAAGCTCGTATCGGCCTGCCTGCCAGCCCGCACTCCCGGTGTTTGTGATGCCGATGCTCAGCTCTGCCGGCGAACCGGGCGCGGCGACGAATTCCGTGGGCGCGTCGTACTTGGCGCCGTAGAAGTCGCTCTCACTGTCCGTCCACAATCGTTCGACTGGTAGCGCGGTGAGCTGGACGATCAGGAACAGGAGCACCGCGCCGGCACCAGCGGCGGCCGTCAGTCGAGCCACGCGCGGCCGGCCCGCGAACCACGCGACGCCGACCAGCGTTGCCGTACCGGCCAGCAGTCCAAGCACCGCGCCGCGACTGAACGTGAGCGCGATGGCCGCCACCAGGACAACGAGCGCGGCGCCGATCAACGTCCGCTGCACGCGGCCGCGGACGGTGCCGAACATGCCAACGGCAACGAAGGCGGCCAGCTCGAACGCGACCGCGGCGGTGTTCGGGTAGCCGAAGGTCGCCTGCAGGCGACGTGCGCCGGCGACGGTGTGGTCCTGTCCGAGGAGGTTGAGGGTTGCTTCCACCGGCAGCGCCAGCAGGACGATGCCGAGCACCGCGGCACCGGCGCAGGTCGCGACGATGACGCTCGACATCCACGTTGCGTCCCGCTCGGAGCGGACCATGTCGACGAACGCGACGAACAGCAGCCAGCCGCCGGCGGTGATCGTTGCGAATCGGAATGCATCGTCGTTGAACCCGGTCGCCAGCAGCGCTGACACGATCATCGCCGCCAGGCCGATCGCCAGTGCCGCAACCACGGCCACTGGTACGGACGGAGCCCGTCGCTCCGCAATCAGCGTGGCCACCCAGACGCCGAGCATCGCCAGCAACGCCAGGTGAAGCGGCGTGATGGCCGCCCCGGCGCCGTCGGCCACGACAAATCGGCTCTCGAATGGGAGCAGGGCCAGGGTCACACCGGCGACCGCCCACCATGCGACGCTCAGCCCGCGCAACTGTCCCTCGCCGTGGCCGGCATTCGCCGTAGTCTAGGGTCCATGCCACGACCGATGCCCCGCGAGATCTCCATTCCGACCGTGGGGGTGAAGGTCCACGATGTCAACTTTTCGGAAGCCGTCGAGCTGATCGTCGAATGGGCGCGCGAAGGCAGCGGCGGCTACGTGTCGACACCCAACGTGGACCACCTGGTGCGCGCCAAGCGCGACCCGAAATTCAAGGAGCTGATGATGGGCGCGCGGCTGCGCGTGCCGGACGGCATGGGCCTGATCTACGGATCGCGGCTGGCCGGCACTCCATTTCGCGGCGCGGTGACCGGGCGGCTGCTGCCGGAGGCGATCGTGCGCGCCACCGCTGGCGATCCGATCCCGATGGCGATCATCGGTGGCCGCGACGATGCTCCTGCAAAGGCAAAGGCAAAGCTCGAGGAGCTGGGCGGCAAGGTAGTCGCGGCGGTCGGCCCACCGATGGGCTACGTCGTCGGCGGCCCGGAGGACGACAAGATCGTTCAGGAGTTCGTGGCCGCCCAACCGCGCATCGTGCTTATCGGCTTTGGAGCACCGAAACAGGAGACGTGGATGGCGCGGCACCAGGCCGAGCTGCCCCAGGCGGTCATGCTTGGCATCGGCCAGACGATCGACATTTTGGGCGGCCTCATCCCGGCCGCGCCGTCATGGATGACGAGGGTCGGACTGGAATGGGCGTTCCGGATGCTTCGCGACCCGCGCCGGATCGGCCGTCGCGTGTTCGTCGACGATCCGCCGTTCTTCTGGTGGATGCTCAAGGCACGCCTCCGGCGCTGATGTGCAGCGCGCCGACGCTGGCCCGCCGGCTCGGGCTCGAGCGGGAGGCGCTCGCGCTACGGCGCGCTTTCCTGCCGGCACATGTCGGCGCCGACATCTGCGACCACGAGCTGATCATGCGCTGCTCGACCGCCTGCGTTGAACCGACAGCGACTGCCTCGATGGGGGCGCCCACACCGGCTCCGTGCTGCGCGAGATGGTGCGCCTCTCCCCGAACGGCCGCCACGTGGCGTGGGAGCCGCGGCCGGCGCAGGCTGCGCAGCTGCGACGCGACTTCCGCTATGTGGAGGTTCGCCAGGCGGCGCTGTCCGACGTTCCCGGCGGGGCCGATTTCCAGCATGCTGTCGATGAGCCGGGATGGAGCGGTTTCTAGCGCGCGACCGACGCCAGGGAGCAGCCGTTTCGAGCTCATCACCGTCAGGACCGAGCGGCTCGACGATGCACTCCCGAAGGGAGCGTTTCAACTTCGCCGCGTGGCCGGTTCGTGACTGACGCTGGGCGTCGCACCCGGCGTGTGCCCTTTTCGGTGGCCGCAGCCGCACTCGGCCTGGTCGTGCTGGTGCCGGCACTGCTGATCACCATGCGTCACGGATTCGATGGCCTGTACGGCCAGGACGCATTCGCCTATGTCGACTACGCGCTCGGACCACTGACCGATACGGTCAATCGGCTCGAGCCGCCGCCGAGCTTCTTCTGGCCGCCCGGCTATCCGCTATTGGTCTCCCTGCTGGCGCTGATCTCGGGTCTGGGATCAGGCGCCGGTCTGATCATCAGCCTCGCCGCCGGCGCCCTCGTGCCGATACTCGTCGCGTTCCTGGCGCGCGCGCTGATGCTGCCGTCGGACGGCAGGCGTGCCCGTTACGCCGTGCCCTTGCTCGGCGGAGTTGCGATCGCCGTGTCCGGGCAGCTTTGGCAATCGAGCGTAGTCGCGATGTCCGATGCGGCCGCGCTCGCCGCCGCGACCCTCGGCGCGTTGCTCATCGTTCGATACCACCGCCGCGGCGACACGTGGGCGCTCCTGCTCGGCGCGGCGGCAACGACGTTCGCGATCGAGATTCGCCTCGTCTTCGGCTTTGCCACGGTCGCCCTGTTCGTCCTCGCGGTTGCCGCACTCGCTCGTGTCCATCGTCGTGATCGGCGCCGTGCGTCCATCCAGGCCGTTGGCGCGTTGGTCGTCACGCTGCTGGTTGCAGCGCCGACGGTGGCGCCTGTCGTTGCGGCCCTGGCGGCCGGCACGGACGTGCCTTTCGTCGGCCAGATCGGCGTTCACTCGTGGGATCCGGCCAATGCGCTGCGCGCCTCGATCGATACGGCCGATGGCCGCCTGAACTACTCGCTGCCGACGGGTGCGTTCTACCTACTTCAGCCGCTCCAGTGGTACTGGTTCGCGGCGCTCGCGCTGCTCGCCATCCCGGGCATCGCGCTCGTGGTGCGCCGCCGCGACGTCGCGCAGCTGGCCGTGCTGATCCTGTGGCCGGCGCTCGTGCTTGCCTTCCTGATCGGGGATGCCTACCAGAACACGCGCTTCCTGCTGGCCGCCGCCACGCCGCTGGCGGTGCTGATTGCCTTCGGCGCGCTTGCCGTCTGGCGTTTCGCACGCCGTCGCTGGCCTCAAGTGCCCGTACGAACGCTGCGCGGTCTGCTGGTCGTCGGCCTGGTCATCGCCGTGGCGATCAACGCGCTGCTCGCAGTCCGTTTCACCAACTCGTTCGTCGAGCGCTTTGCCGCTGACAACGCCGCCATTCGGATGCTCGCCGGCCACGTGCCACCCAACGGCCGGCTCATCAGCCTCGGTCCCACGGCCCTGCTCAGACACGACGGTCGCGACGTGACCGAGCTGTACTACCTCGATCCTGATTCGATCTTGACGCTCGTCGCCGACGGACGGCCGACGTTCATCCTCGTCGACGATGACGCGATCAATGGCCAGTGGCGCGGCCGAAGCCCGGAGTTCGCCCTGCGTGCCGTCGAGGAGGTCCGCGGCCTGCGCAGGGTGACTGACTCCGGCATCTGGACTCTGTACGAAGTCGCGCCCATATGATGGGCGGCCTCGGCCGTGTGAGATCTTGAGGGGGAATGTGAGCGAGTCGCGTGGAGTCGTGTTGAGAATCCTGTGCGCCACGCTGGTCGGTGTGCTGGTGGTCGTCGCGTGCGCGGCGCCCGAGGCAAGTCAAGCCCCGATCAGCGCTGCGCCTGCAGGTCAGCCTGACAGCCGACGAGCTCAACTCGTTCCGACCGGCGCTCCAGGAGATCGACGACGCCAACCCGGGCTGGACCGTTGCGCTCGAGGAGGTGCCGCAAGGCTCAGAGGTCGAGAAGGTGACCACTCTCCTCGCCGGCGACGATCTGCCCGACGTGCTTCGGCTCCAGGGATTGACCGTCCAGCAGTGGATCAGACGCGATGCATTCGCCGACCTCGACGACCGGATCGCCGGCGCGAGCCTGGACCTGGCCGACTTCTACGACGGACCGCTCGCTCAGTTCCGCTTCGGCGACAGCTTGTGGGGCATTCCCGACACGGCCACGCCCGAGGTCGTCTACTACAACACGGCACTATTCGAGGAGGCCGGCATCGCGGCACCGACCGATCAGTGGACGTACGACGATATGCGCGATGCTGCCCTGGCACTGACGGTCGACACTGAGGGCCGCCACCCGGCCGACGAAGGATTCGACCCCGAGTCGATCGAGGTGTGGGGCTGGAACGGTGGCATCACCTATTTCTGGCAGAACGCGCTGATCAAGGCGCTCGGCGGCGACCTGTGCGTCAACGCCGACTGCACCGAGATGAACTTCACTTCGCCCGCCAACCAGCAGGCGTTCGACTGGTGGGTGACTCTCGTGCGTGACGACCATGCCGCCCTGTACGACCCGTACGGCGGCTCGCAGACCGGCGTGCCCGGCGATCCCTTCCTGGCTGGTCGCGCGGCGATGGGCTCGAACGGCTCGTTCGCGATTGGCCAGCTCAACGCGGCCGGCACGGTCGAGTACGAGATCCTGCCGCCACTCATTGGCGCTGCTGGCACTCGGTACACGCCACTCAGCACGAACGGCTACGTGATGTCCGCGGCGACCGAGCATCCTGATGAGTCGTGGCAGCTGATCGCCGCGCTCGTAGACGCGGGTTTCCTGGGCGAGACGTGGGGCCAGCCGGGGCATGGGGTGCCGGCTCGCCGATCGGCCGCCTCGTCGGTCATCGACGACAGTCACGCGCCGGCCAACCAGGAGGCGATCCTGACCGCGATGGAGACGGGCGAGGTGTTCCGCCCCAACACGGCGAGTGCCGGCTCCGTGTTCGGCGCCACCGGCGACCTGTTCACCCAGATGAACACCGGCGAGCTCGAGATGGCCGACGCCCTGGCCCAGATCGAAGCCGCCGCCAACGAAGCCCTCGCGCCAGACCGAACCGAGTGAGCAACTAGCGCGGTGCGCACGCGCGAGCGCTGGTTCTACCTGCTCATCACGCCGTGGCTGATCGGCCTCGTCGCGTTGCAGCTCGTACCGATGGCGGCGACCGCCCTTCTGTCGCTCACGACGTGGGAGCCGCCCGGCGCGCCGGTCTTCGTCGGCCTCCAGAACTTCGAGACGCTGCTCGGCGACGGCCGCTTCATCCACGCCCTCTACAACACCGCCGTGTACGGGATTGCCACGGTGGTGCCTGGGCTGATCATTGGCCTCGGCCTGGCCATGCTGCTGCGCGGCATGCGTCGTGGCGCGGCTGCTGCGCAGGCAACGGTCGTGTTGCCGGCCGTCGTTGCCGGGGTGGCGACGGCGCTCGTTTGGGGCTGGATCTTCAACCCCCGCTTCGGCCTGCTGAACGGCCTGCTCAGCCTGGTCGGCATCGACGGCCCGGCGTGGCTGCGCGACCCAGCTTGGGCGATGCCAGCGATGGTCCTGATGGGCCTCTGGAACGTGGGCATCAACGTCGTCATCTACATCGCCGCGCTCGACACGGTGCCGCGCGACCTGCACGAGGCGGCCGAGCTTGACGGCGCAGGCAGGTGGGCACGCTTTCGGCACGTCACCTGGCCGGCGCTCACGCCGGTCACGTTCTACCTCGCCGTGGTCAACGCCATAGCCGCCTTCCAGGTCTTCACACCGGCCTACCTGCTGACCGGCGGTGGGCCGCGCGACGCGACGCTGACCACATCGCTGTACACCTACGAGACGGCGTTCACCGCCGGCCAGCTCGGATACGCGTCGGCGATGACGCTCGTCGTGCTCGCCTTGGTAGTGCTCATTACCGTTGGCCAGTTCCGCTACGTCGGCCGCCGCGTGACCTACCAGGGCGCGGCTTGATGGCCACCGAATCGGTCGCCGCTGCCCACGCAGGGCCCGGCCCACGGCGCCGCGCGACGTTGCCATGGCGTCCGATCATCGTCGTGCTCGCGCTATTGCCGTTCGCAATTCCGTTCGTGTGGCTCGTGGCGAGCGCCCTGAAGCCGGCCGAACAGTTCTTCGCGTTCCCGCCGACGCTGTTGCCCAACCCACCGAGCCTCGAGAACGTCAATTCGGTCCTGCGCCTGCTCGAGACGCCGCGCCTCTTCGCCAACACCATGCTGATCGCGCTCCTGAGCATGGTTTTCACCGTCGTCTCGTCGGCAATAGCGGGATTTGCCTTTGCGACGTTGCACGCGCGTGGCCGGCGATTCCTGTTCGCGCTGTTGATCGGGACCATTCTTATCCCGCAGACCGCGGTGATCGTGCCCCAATTCATCCTCTTCAGCCGGCTCGGCTGGGTCGGCTCGTACCTGCCCCTGATCGTGCCCCACCTGTTTGGCAGTGCCTTCTTCATCTTCCTGTTCCGACAGTGGTTCCTGTCGCTGCCGGCGCACGTCTTCGAGAGCGCCGAGCTCGACGGCGCCAATCCGTTGCAGGCGTTGCGGCACATTGGCCTGCCGCTGGCGTGGCCGGTCGTGGCCGCCGTCGCCGTGTTCGCCTTCATCGGGGCGTGGAACGACTTCCTCGGGCCGCTCGTCTACCTCCGCTCGCCCGACTCGTTCACATTGAGTGTGGCCATGGCGACGCTTGACGGCATCTACGTCCAGAACCCGCAGAATTCCGTCGCAATGGCGCTCATCGTCCTCATCCCGCCGATCATCGTGTTCGTCATCGCCCAGCGGTTCCTGATTCGCGGCATCGGCGCCGGCGGCTGGCGAGGCTGAGTGTGGTCCGTCGTCAGCAGACCCTGCCGCTCATGGAGCCGACCATGGAGCGAAAGTTCGGCCTCTTTGGCGACGCTGTGCTCATACAGACGAACGAGCGCGCGATCATCGATGCCGCAGAGGTGTCGTTCGGCCGTTTCGAGGTTCCTGCCGACGCCGATCCAGTGACGGTGCGCGTTTTCGTCGACGGCGAGCAGGGTTCCGATCGGGCGGGCATCGTTCATCGCTCGGACGGCCACCACTATCTCGTTTCGCCACCGGGCAGCGCGGCAGTGACGGACTTGCGCGCTGGGATCGCGACGTCGTACATCGACCCGTCGGGCTTGGCCGACTCGGCACGCTTGCGCTACACGTACATCGAGGGTCCGGCACTGTCGATGATCGTCGCCGGCCGCGGCTACTTCGTTGTCCATGCGAGCGGTGTAGCTCGCGCTGGCGTGGGGATCGCGCTTCACGGTCAGGAGGGCGCCGGCAAGACAACGCTTGCCGTCGCCTGCGCCCGACGCGGGCTCGACGTGTTCGCCGAGGACGGGGTATTCGTCAGGGCCGGCCGCGGTGGGCTGGAATTCTGGGGCATGCCCTGGGTGCAGCGCCTGATGCCCGATGCGCGCGACATGTTTCCCGAGCTGTCCGGAATCGAAGCCGTTCGCCAGCCGAACCTCGAGATGAAGCTGGAGGTCAGCCTCGATCGCTACTACCCCGGCCGCAGCGTGCCACGCGCCAACCCAGCCGCAGTGGTCGTGCTCGACCGCCACGCCCGGCCGGGTGAAGGCTTCGTGCTGCTCGACGACGCGGCCAAGAAGGATCTGGTCGAGGTCCAGTGGCCGTGGCCGACAGAGTGGACCGAGCGCCATGACCGCGCGGCCGCGCCGTTCGATGCGCTGCCGATTTATCGGCTGCATGTCAACGGCACGCCCGACGAGGCGGTCGACCTGCTCGAGGAGCTTCTCGACGAGCTCGCGCCGGTGCCGCTGGAGGCTTGACGTAACGAGGCTGATCGATCGGCCAAGTCCGCGGCCGGCAGCCGCGGCACGTCCGTCGCCGGCAGCGGCGGCGCGGATCGTGCGCGGCCTTGCCGGGTTGCTTGATGCGCCCGATGCGACCCACATCGCCCGGCTCGCGGCCGGTCGCGATCCAGCCTCCTGGGCTCAGATCGAGCGAATGATCACGATCCACGGTCTCGCCGCGCACCTGTACCGCGGCGCGGGCGCCGACGCGCTGGCAGCGGCAATCCCCGGCCGGACGTTCGATTGGCTGGCTGGACAAGACGCCCTGAACGCGCAGCGCATCGATCGGATGCACGCCGAGCTGAGCATGATCCTGGACGCTGCCGCGGCCGGCGGCATCGCCGTGCTGCCACTCAAAGGCGCGCTGCTGACGACGATGCCCGGCGCGGATCCTCACCGCCGGCCGATGGGCGATCTGGACCTGCTCGTCCGTCCGGTCGATCGGCAAGCGATGGGCGCGCTGCTCGCGCGACTCGGCTACCGCCACGAGCCCGAAGCCAATCCACGGCCGACCCACGACGTGTATGTCGACGCCGGCGGCGGACGGGTCGTCGCGCGCGACGAGCATCCTGACAATCCACGACGAGTAGAGGTCCACGTCGAGCTGGTGCGCCACCTGTGGGGCTGGCTCGACGACGATCGCCTGACGGCGGCGATGTGGGCCGGCGCACGGCCGGGCGAGGTGCTCGGGCACCCGGCAATGATCCCGGCGCGGAACGATGTGCTGGCCCATATCGCCATCCACGCTTCGGCGGACCTGCTCTCCGGCCGCGGCCGCCTTATCCAGTGGCTCGACATCGGCAGCCTCGCCGGCGACGGCGCCCGGATCGACCTGGCCACCCTGCCGCACCCGCGGGTCGCCTATCCCGCACTGCGGCTCGCCCAGCGTGCACTCCCGGTGGGCCTGGCCGCGCTCGACGTTGATGCGCTCGAAACGAGGATGCCGCGCCGACTGGCGCGTTGGGCGAGCAGCGTGCCGCTCGACAACCGGAGCGGCCTGATGATCGGTCCGCAGCGCACCACGCCCCACTCAATGGCCGCGCGGGCGTCGCGTTGGGCGCCCATGACGTGGCGTCTGTCGGTCGCGTATGGCGACCGGCCGCCGCCGGTCGCCCTGGCGCTCCACGCGCGGCTGATAGCCGGCCGCTGGCGCGGCCGCTTCAGATATCGGCAGGCACGGAAGAGCGGCGACTGACCAGCTCGACGTAGATCTCGAGCATCGCCGCCGCAGCACCGCCGAGGTCGAACCTCGCCTCCGCCGCCGCGCGGGCCGCCGCACCCATCCGGGCTGTCTCGGCCGGGTCGTCGAGCAGGTCGCCCAGCGCGGCGGCCAGCGCCGCAGGCTCGGCCGCGGGCACGGTGCGAGCACCTTCGCCAAGGTCGCTCATCACGCCTACGGCAGTGCCGACGATCGGCACGCCGCTCGCTGCCGCCTCCACCGCGACCATCGACTGCGATTCATGCAGCGAGGTGATGCACAACACCGTCGCGGCACGGTACAGCTCGGGCATCCTCGTGCGCGGGATGTAGCCCATGAACTCGATTCGGTCGACGATGCCGAGCTCGTCTGCGAGCCGGTCGAGACGCCGGCGCAGGCTGCCCGAACCGGCGATGAGCAGGCGCACGTTGGCACGTGAGTCTGCCAAAAGTGCGAAGGCCAGCAGAGCCGTCTCCGGGTCCTTGACCGGCTCGAGACTGCCGGCGAACAGGACAGTCGGTCGCATCGGGGGCACGCCGACCGGTCGGAAGGTCGTCAGGTCCACGCCGAGCGGCTGCAATCGCAGTCGCTCGACGTCATCCCGCAGGTAGGGTCGGGCTATATCAGCCAGGAATGACGAGCCGACCGTGACGGTGTCGGCCAGGCGGAGGGACGTCTGCACCGTCCAGCGACCGCCTCTTCCCAACGCGGCGCCATAGTCGATGTCGCCCAGGGCGGCCAGCTCGCCGCCCATCACCGACACGACCGTAGGCACTCGAATGACTCGCGCCGCGAGGACGGCCACGGCGCCTGCCTCGTCCGCCCACATCGCGTGGATCACGTCGAGCGGGCGCCGGCGGTGCTGGGTAGTGACGGCACGCACGCCGCGCGCAAGCACCCGCGCGCGCGCGCCGGCGCCGGTAGATCGGCCGAGAGCCAGCGGATGGACTGTCGAGCCGGCCACGCGATACGCCGACCGGCCGGGCGGGTGACGCAGGGCGACCACCTCGACCTCGTTATCGGCCGCGATCCGCTCGACCAGATCGAGCACAGCCGCCAGTCCAGGCTCGTCGCGCTCACGCGCGAAACCCGGCACCACGAGGCAGATGCGCAACCCGGTCATTCGCGACTCCCTCTCAGCGCGATCAAGGCCAGCCAGAGCAGCAGTGCTCCGTAGACGCGCGGATAGAACAAAAGTGCCCACCAGCCTTCAACGAATTGAACGTTGAACGGCCAGGCTGGTGCGAGCAGAAGTATCGCCCCGGCGAAGAGAAGCCACGGCGCCCGGGACTTCGGGCGCTCGGCCCACAGAATTGTGGCGCCGACGAAGAGTGGCAGCAGGTCGAGCAGGTAGTGGTAGTCCTCGGCGATCGGGCTGGTCAGCGATGCGACCGGTACGACGAGCGCGATCGGCAGCAGGAGTCGAGCGGGACTGGGCACGGGACTTGGCACCGACCTTCTGAGGCCGATCAGCGCCCAGACCGTGATGCCGACCAGCACAACCGTTGAGGCGTACCAGAGTGCGTCGGCCACAACCGGCAGATGCGCGACCGGGGCCGGGTTCCAGGTCGGGTCCTGGCGCAGCAGATGGGCGAGCAGGCTGTGCACGGTCTGGTAGGCGGTGACCGACGTTTCCGGTCGTGCCCGCCAGGAGAATGCCGATTGGACCCAGGCACTCCATCCGTCCATGCCGACGAGCGGCACCGTCAGGAGCGCAGCGACAACAACGACGGCGACGGCGACACCGAGCAGCCGCCAGCGCCGCCAGATCACGGCAGGCAGCAGGATCAGCAGGCCGTAGTTGGTCTTGAGCACAACAAGTACCGCCGCCGCGAGACCGCCGACTCCCTCCGCCCACATGCGTCGCCGCGATGGAACGGCATAGCTGAAAACAGCGTGGACGACTAGCGCGAGGAGCGCGAAGGCATACGCCTGGCCGACCGCGAAGTTCGCCCGCAACGGATGGAACAACGGCAAGAAGGCGACCAGGAGCAGTGCCAGCATCGGCGGCGGCCGCAGCCCCACGAGCAGGACCGCGACTGCCGCGAAGAGCGAGATGACGCCGAGCAGCGTCCACGCGAAGTAGGCCGCCGCCTCGGGCAGGAGACCCAGCGGCAGGAGCGGAAGGACGGCGGCCGGTGCGAAGGGCAGAAACCCGAGATCGGGACTGGCGCCCATCTGTTCTGCGGCCGCGGCGAAAGCGGCATGGTCGAGTAAGACGGAGGCACGGCCCTCCCACACGAGACGCGGCGCGACCCAATAGACAGAGCCAGGGAAGTGCTGTCGCGAAAGTGCAGGGCCGATGACCCGGATGAGAAGGTCGGCCCAGAGCACAACTCCCACTGCCGCGATCGCGAAGGGCAGTGCGCCGCGCAGTGACCGGTAGATATCCGACGCCCTGGTCATCCTCTCCACTACTCGATCTCCCACGGACCTGACCCGCCCAGTATCGGCACCGGTGGCGCGACCCGGACACGAGCTTCAGGAACCGCTGGTGGTTCGCGGCGGCAGTGGTGGAGGCCGCGGTTGTCGGCGTCGTGGTCAGACTCTCCGGTACCGGCGATGGAACGCTCTTCTGGGACGAGGCCTATCACCTTCGCCTGGTGGCTCTCCGTCCGTGGCCGAGACGATTGGAGCAGCGCTGGCCAATCCACGTAGTGAGCCGGTGTACGCCTTCATCCTGCGCGCCTGCGTCGGATTCGCTGGAGCATCTGACTTCGTGGCACGGCTGCCCAGCGTCGCGTTCTGCGCGCTGACCATCCTCGCCACGGCATGGTTGGTACGCGAGCTGACCCACCCCCGGGGCGCGGCGGTCGCCTCCGCGTTCCTTGTTGCTAGGGCAACCGAATGACCAGCCCGCCGAGGGACACGAGGAGCAGCAGGAGGCGCTCCCGCCCGACCGTCGTCCGCGCAGGCTAATCGGTGATCGGACGATCAAACGCTATGCTCCAGCGAATGTTCCAACACCAGCGCCTGCGCCAGCGCCGCGCCATGAGCGCCGGCTTGCTCGTCGTAATAGCCATGATGACCAGTGGATCTGGCAGCCTCGCCGGCCCGGTGCGGGCAACTCATTTCGAGTTCAATGCGCGGCCATGGATCGAGCTCGGCCACCAAATCAACCAGTTCATCCCGGTAACCGAGTTCGTGACCGATCTGGCTGGTCCGCCATCGATCGATTACGGCGCTGACGGCCGGTTGACCACGCTGCTCGTGGGTTCGGACTGGCGCGAGCGGCTGGCCGGTATCGGCGAGCGCACCGACACGATGATGGTCGTGTCGATCAACCCGAACACTCACCAGATCTCGCTGCTCAGCATCCCGCGCGACGTGGGCAATGTGCCGATCGGCCCGAACGAGATATTCCAGCCCAAGATCAACAGCCTGTTCAAGGTTCTCAAGCGCGACGGCACGCGCGAGACGGCGCTCGAGGGAATGCGCGAGGCATTCGAGTACACCCTCCAGATCGAGATCGACTACGTCGCGTACACCCGCTTCGACGGCTTCGAGGCGCTCGTCGAGGAGGTTGGCGGCGTGCCGACGCACATCCTCAAGGACATCTACGACAGCGGCCTGTACGACGAGCGCACGTCGCACCCGCCGGGTGCCAAGTTCCTGATCGACACGACCGAGCCGCTGCCCTTGATGCTCGGCAACAACGCGCCACTGTGCGGAGCGACGGAGCCGCCGATCATTTGGAGCCGTTTGCGTGAATGCCGCCGTGCGCTGCTATACGTGCGCAGCCGACACGGGCCGGGTAACTCCGACTGGGTCCGCGGCCACCGTCAGCAGGACTTCATCCTCGACGCGATCGAGCACGTCACCTCCCAGGCCGCGTCCGGTTTCGCGTACGCGCTCGGAGCGCGCGCCCGCGGGATGCCCATCGACTTCTATACGACCCTGCCGATGTCGAGCGATGCAGACGTCCTGACGCTTTACAACCTGGTCAAGGACATCGACCCCGCGCAGGCCTTCCACGTCGTGCTCAAACCGAGCGTCTGGGCGCACGACGTAGAGGGAACGTCCAAGCAGGAGCTGAACATCGACGTCGTCCGCCAGATGACGCGTGAGCAGTTCGGTCCGGTCAACTGATGGCACGACCTTGACAGAAATCGACCCGACCGCAGATGTGGCGCTGACGCCGGACGTGCCGGTCGTCAATGTTGAGCCTCGCCGCTCATCGCATCCATCCTTCGCCGCGTTCCTCTCTTTCGTCTGGCCAGGCTTTGGCCAGGCTCTCAACGGCCAAAGCGGCCGGGCGTGGGTTCAGGCCATCCCACCGATGCTCGTTGTCGCATTGCTGGTCCTGCTGGTGCTGGCCATCGGCCCGCTCGTTTTCGGCCTGTATCTGCTCAATCCGGCCATGTCACTCGGCCTGATATGCGTAATCGCAATCCTCGCAATCTGGCGCGGCTACTCGATCATTGATGCCGCTCGGCCGAGGACGGCGGTCGCGACCATCGTCGCCCTCGCACTGATTGGGGTGACCGCGGCCAGCCACGCCTGGCTGGCCAACAACGCCTACGCTTTCTACGAGGCCGGCCAGCGCATATCGCAGCCGGTCGAGGTTGCCTTGCCGCCGCCGGACATAACGCCCGAGCCGGAGCCGAGCTTGGCGACGCCCGAACCGGGACAGACAGCGGAGCCACCTCCCACCGCCATCCCGAGTGCCAGTCCCTTGCCCAGCCCGACCGAGCGCGTGACCGTGCTTCTGGTGGGCGTGGACAACACCCACGCCGCCGAACGTGGGCTCACCGACACCCTTATCCTCGCCTCGTTCGATCCGATCGCGGAGTCGCTGACCATGATCAGCTTGCCTCGGGACACCGCACGGTTGCCGTTCTATCGCGGCGGCGAGTTCCGGCCGCGCATCAACAACCTCCTCCAGACCGCTGCACGCAACCCGGAGCAGTATCCCGACGGCCCGATGGAGACGCTCGTCGCCGAGATGTCGTACATCATGGGGATCCCCATCGACTATTACGCGCAGATCGACATCGCCGGCTTCACGGAACTTGTGGACATGGTGGGCGGCGTGGACGTCGTGCTCGACGGTCCCATCCAGGACGAGACCTATCAGTTCAGCCCGACAGAGACCGGCTTCTTCCTCGACGCCGGGTACCACCACCTGGACGGCAAGACAGCGACGGCGTACGCGCGCTCGCGGCACGGACCGGGGAACAGCGACTACGAGCGAGCGCGGCGCCAGCAGCAGATCCTGCTCGCGCTGCGCAGCAAGATGAACGACCCGGGCCTGATGACCAATCTCCCTGGCCTGCTCCACGTGCTCTCGAACATCATCCGCACCAACGCGCCGCTCGACCAGCTGCCGGAGATCGTCTCGATCGCGATGGCAAGCACAACCGCCGAGCCGACCCGAATCGTGCTCGCGCCGCCGCGCTATGCGGAGCGGGTCTTCAATTCCGACGATCAGGCGACGTCGATGACGACACTTGACATGGACGCCATCGCCGACCTCTCCGTCCAGCTTTTCGGCAGGGACAGCCGCTACTCAGACGATGGACTCCGCTAGCCGACTGAGATGAATTTGGTGGGGCGCGTAGACTGCCCCGGTCACAGCGGCGAACGGACTGCCGCAAAGGGGGAACCAATGGTCCATCGAGCACCTCGACGCGCGCCACGCCGCGTGGTCGCAGCTTTCGTGCTGGCGCTCACGGTTGTGCTGTCCGGAGTCGTCTCCAATCCGGCGGTCAATGCGTTTGAGCCAGCGCCTGGAGGTTCTGGACGTACGTCGCTGCTCGACATGGGTATGGGTCTCGCATCAATTGTGCCGCCCTCGTTCTGGGCGGCAGTCGGACAGTCGCAGACCATTGAACCAGGGCCGGACGGCGTCCTCAACATCTTGTTGCTGGGCTCGGACGCGCGGTCCGGCGGGGTGTCGCGCACCGACACGATCATGGTCGTGTCGCTCAAGGGCAACACGATTCGCGCGGCGAGCATTCCACGCGATACCGCCAAGATCCCAAATCCCAATGGCGGCACGTTCAGCGGCCGCATCAACGCGATCTTGAAGACCCTCAAGAACAGCTCGACGAGCACCGAGGTCGCGCTGCAAAAGCTTGAGGTCGTCATCGAGAACCTGCTTCAGATCCCGATCGACTACCACGCACTGATCACCTTCAACGGCTTCCATGCGTTGGTCGATGTCGTCGACCCGATCACGATCACCACCAGGGAGATCCGGGACTCCAGGTATTGGGACGATCCAACTCGAACGCCGGGCGTCTACTTTCCAGCCAGGACCGATTACCAGCTTCACGCTTGGCAGCCCAACGCAACGCCGCCCCTGTGCAACGGGAAGTGGAAGACCCTGGGCACAGCGGACCCGGACCTGTGGTGCCGGCGTGCGATGCCTTACGTCCGCAGCCGCAAGGGAGCGGGAAACAGCGACTTCAAGCGCGCCAAGCGCCAACAAGAGTTCATCTTCGCGACGGTCAAGGACGTTGGGGCTGCTCACCTTTCGCCGTTGCTCACCGCGGCAACGGCTCAGGACGCCTCCAATCAGCTGTACACCAGCTTCCCGATCACCATCGGCAATGTTCAGGACTTCTTCAACAGGCTTCAAAACGCTCAGTTCGGCAACCACGTCGTGTTCGGGCCAACCACGTACTCGACACACATTCCGGGCACCACCGCCTATCAGCTGAAGCTGGACGTGGTTCGCAACTGGGCTAACGACAACCTCCAGTAGCCGGCAGACACCATCTCCCGGTCAAGTCAAGGCTTGCCGTCCGCCCCTAAGCTGCGTCCGCTGAGTGAGTGCCGGGGTCCCAGGCACGGATACGCCGGCGCAGGATCACGTTCAGCCAGCCCAGCGCGAAGGCAGCGTTGATCGCCACGATCGTCAGCGCGAGACCGGTCAGCGGCAGTGGACGGCCCAGCCGCCGGCCGACGTAGCCGACTCCAGCAACGAGCAGCACGGCGACGCCCACCGCAAGGGGCGTTAGATACAGGACGGAGTGGCCGGCGGCGAACAGCGCACTTCCGGACAGCACCGCCAGCGCGGCCACGAACGGCGTCGCCCAGCGCAGCAGCTTGTGTGACCAGATAGCCAGCGCGGTCCCCGGCCGCTTCCAGGGCGTGATGTGACTGGCCATGCGCAGGTTCGCCTCGATGCCCTGGGTTGCAATTCGCGTCCGGCTGCGGAACTGATCGGCCAGCCCGAACGTGCCCTGGTCCATGCCGATCGCCTGCCGCCGAGCGATCACGTAGAGCCCCTCCTCGCGTGCGATGAGGGGAAGCATCTGGTCGAGCGAGGCATGAGCGGGGATCGGCCGGATCAGCTCGCGCCGGCAGGCCAACAACGCGCCGGTGGCGGCGGCTAACCAGCCACTGCGACTCTCCCAGGCACGCACTCGCTGCTCGTAGCGCCAGTACATGCCCTCGTGGTGGGCGGTCGGCGTGCGTCGGTCGTAGTGCCAGCGCAAGACGCCTGTCGTGCAGCCGACGCGTCGATCGGCGAACGGCGCCACGAGCTGCTCGAGCGTTGCCGGCTCATAGCGCGTGTCGACGTCGGTCAGGACGACCACTTCGCCGCGCGCCGCCTCGAAGACTGCCAATTGCGCGGCTGACTGGCCGACGCGCGGCAGCTCGAGGACGTGCACACGTGGGTCGGCGGCTGCCAGCTGCCTGGCCACGGAAACGGTGTCATCCCGCGAACCGTCGCTGGCGACGATCACCTCGAGGCTGAATGGCGTGGACTGGGCCAGCGCGTTGGCCACGCGGTCAGAGATATCAGCCTGGCCGTCGTGTACCGCGATGCCGACGCTGACCAGGTCGGGCCACGCTCCGGACGTATCGAGGCGGACCGGCCGTATGCGGCCGGCCGCGAACGCCACCACCGGATACAGCGCGTAGACCCATGTCAACACGGCGGCCGAGACCCAGAAAAGGAACAACGCCATCAGCCGAAGGATCGGCTATCAGGGCAAGTCGGGGAATTTCGTGCGTAGCCAGCCGACGAGACGCTCAGCTTGCCGCTCGGCAGTATGGTCGGCGGCCCAAGACAAGCCTTGCTCGCGCAGTGATCTCTGCTCGTCCGGATCGGTGAGCAAAGTGCCTATCGCATCGGCCAGCGCTCGGGCATCTCCAAGGGGCACCAGGCGCCCTCGTTCGCCGTGACCGAGGATCTCGGCAACGCCGCCGACCGGTGTGGCAACCACCGGCGTGCCCGCCGCCATCGCCTCGCCGACAACCTTGGGTACCGCCTCGGCACCCGACGGGTGGGCGACCACATGTGCGCCGCGTAGCAGATTCAGGTACTCACCGAAGTCACCGATGAAGCCCGTCAAGCGCACGCGTCCAGTCGGCAGCCGCGCAGCGAGCTCCTCGACGCGCGACCGCTCGGGCCCGTCGCCGACGAGCAGCAGTCTCGCGTCGAGGCCGTGGCGCAGGAGCAACTCAAACGCTTCAAATAGAACCGGCAGGCCCTTTTCGCCGGCCATGCGGCCGGCCCAGGCGATCGTCCATGGCGGGCCGTCCACACGTGGAAGGGCGGCCCGCGACAGCTCGACGTCGGACATGCGGATGACGCTGTTGAACAGCTCGCCGTCGAGGTTGACGACCGGGCCACCGCGTTCCGTGGAACGGGCGACTTCGTCGTACATACGGCCCACCGCCCGCGCGGCGAGGCGCGTCGGGAGCGGCCGACGTTGGGCACGCGCCACATCGCCCACACTGCCGGCGACCCAGCCGAAGTGAGCCACCTTGAGGCGCCTCGCCGCGAGCAGCGCAATCGGGGCATTGGACGCTGGCAAACGCAACCACACCAGGTCCGATTTGGCCACAGCATCGTTGATTGGCCGCCAGTTGCGTAGCGTCAGGTAAGGGCTTCGAAGCAGGTAGTCGAAGATGCCTCCGAACGGAGCGGTCGGAACGACTTCGACGGCACTCTGATCGACTGCAGGCAGTCTTGGGTCCTCCTCCCAGATGCGCAGCGAGCGGACGGGCACGACGTATCGAACGTGACTGAACTCGCCGCCTCGTGCGACCGCCTCCACGAAACGGTGGAACGTCGCCGCTACAGGGTGGATGGAGCCGCTGTACGTGCGCACGAACTGCCCATCGTCAAGCACGGTCAGGTTCATCGCACACATCTTGTGCTCAGGCTCGCTGGGAGCCGAGCCGACCAGCGAGTGTACGAACGTCAGCCCAGCGGGCGGTGACGTCGGCTCGCTTCAGCACAACTGTGTCGCGCAGGCTTTGGCCGGAGATAGAGCGGAACAGGAGCAGGATCAACACCGCCGTGGTGGTGTAGCTGATCGTGCTCGCGAGTGCAGCGCCGTTCATGCCCAGGGCGGGTATAAGTACCAGGTTTGCGGCTAGGTTGATGACCAGCCCAGTCACGAGCGCCGCGGTGGCTCGCCCAGGCGCACCGCGGGCGATGATGTAGTTGGAGAGCAGTGCGACGATGCTGTACGCCACCACGCCGGGCAGCAGTATCTGCATCGCCGGGCCGGCCTGGGCGAAAGGCGCTCCGTAGACGATCTCGATGGCAGTCGGGGCGATGATCGCGAGCGGCAGGGCCGCGGCAATCATCAGCGCCAGCATCGTCCGGGTCATGGCGCTGGCGATCCTGGCGCTGTCCGTCTCCGGTTTAACGGCGCGCGAAAAGAGGACCAGTCCCAGCGCACTGGGCAGGTACCACAGCGTTTCCGAGAGTGCCAGCGCGACCGAGAAGACACCTGTAGCAGCAACGGAGATGAACGCCGTCAGCAGGAAGGTATTGGCCCGGTAGTGCAGTCGCTCAGCCATCGTGCCGATGAATGTCCGACCACCGAACGACAGCTGGCCGACGAGCAGCCGGGCATTACCGATCAACCCGAGTACACCGGCGCGCGCCGCTGCCCATACGATGCCGGCTGCTGTCACGAGGAGCGCGACCAGATTGAGCCACAGGACGAGCTCGAGATCGAGCGTGCTGATCAGCACAAATGCGAGCAGCAACACGCTCAGCAACGCGCGGCGGACGAAGCGCAGGACGTTGTAGGCCAGGACCTGCTGGCGGCCTAGCAGGCCGACGAGCCCGATTGCATAGCCGAGCTCGAAGGGCAGCGCCAGTGCGCCGAGGATCAGCTCCGTGTTCGTCAGCGGCGGCATGATGGCATTCAGCGGCTCGTAGAGCGCCACGATCGCCAGCACGCCGAAAGCGCCAACCACGATGGTCCACCAGATGGCATTCGCGAACGCCCGACGGGCCACCTCGATCGAGCGCGCGGCGTACACCGCGAGCGAACGATCCAGCCCGAAGCCGAGGATGACGGCGCCGAGGCTAGACAGCGCGAGTACCAGCGCGAACGCCCCCTTGCCTTCCGGTCCGAGCGAGCGGGCGACGATGACGTCGCCCAAGATGATCGCCAGGGTCAGCGCAATTCGGCCGCCGAAGGTGACGAGGATGTCGCGCACCACGCCACGGTCGGGCCGCATCCGCTGGGTCGGTGGTTGCGCCTCCTCGAGCTCAATCTCTTCGGTAGCCACGGGTCCACTCGAGTGTTGCGGCCAGTCCTTCGCGCAGGGGCATCCTTGGTTCATATGCAAGCATGCGGCGCGCCTTGCTGATGTCGTTCACGTTCCGCGCCACGTCGCCCGGGCTGGGTGGCTCGTGACGAATCTCCACCGGCGCACCGCCCGCATCGAACAGCAGCTCGGCCAGTTGGAGCAAGCCCGTCTCGACACCGGTTGCGATCTGGAATACTTCGCCGCTCACGTCAGCGGCCGGAGCATCGAGGGAAGCCATGACGGCCGAAGCGATGTCCGAGGTGTGGACGAAGTCGCGCGTCTGGTGGCCATCGCCGCGGATGATCAACGGCCCGCCATCGAGATACGCCCTGATGAACGAGGCGATCACGCTGCTCTTGTGCGCCGACCACGGACCGTAGGCGTTCGAGAACCGCAGTGACACGCCCTCCATGCCGTAGGCGGCGCCGTACGCGCGCAGGTAGGCCTCGACGGCCGACTTGGCTGCCCCATATGGGGAGACCGGGTTGGGAACCAACCCTTCGTGGGTCGGCGGCGGATGGCCCGCGACGACCGATGACGAAGATGCGAACACGAAACGGCGGATGCCCCGAGCGCGCGTTGCCTCGAGCAAGCCGAGCGAGCCACGGATGTTGATCTCGAGGTCCTCAACCGGGTTGGCGATTGAGCCCGGCACGCTCGCTTGGGCGGCGAGGTGAACAATCGCCCGGCTGCCTTCGAGCGCTTCGGCCACGGCATTCGCGTCGCGGATGTCACCCTCGACCAGCCGGGCCGACGTGCCCTCGAGGTAATCGAAGCCAGCCGCGACGCCGCTGTCCAGGACAGTTACTTCGTCGCCGCGTTCGAGGAGCGCCCGTGTCACCGTCGCGCCCACGAGACCTGCGCCACCTGTGACCATGTACCGACCGGCCAAGCTCCCTCCGCTGTTCGGGGCCTGCGCCGCCGCCGACGTTAGCCGCTGATCGGACCTAGCCTAAAGCCCAGTGATCGAACGCGCCCGAACGGTATTGGTGCCTGGGTCCGGCTTCGCCGCCGGCCTTGTCATGGTCGCTGCCTATTGCGTTCTACGGACCGTCGCGGCACCGGAGTCAGCCCTCCTCGCTTGGATCGCCGGGGCAATCCTGGTGACTCTCTGCTCGCCACTCGCGGGTTTGACGATGCTTGCGGCCCTCGGCCCGTTCACGGAGGCGCAGACGGCCGATGGGCGCATCACGGCCGTCCCGTATCTGCTCGCCGCAACCGGGGCCTCGCTCCTGCTCCATGTACTGATCACTCGCTCGCTGCCTCGCCTGTCCGTGCCACTGATCCTGGCCATGGCGTTGCTGGTGGGCACCGCCGTCGGAGTCGGCGTTAGCGCAGCTAATTACGGCTTGACGCTCGGCATCGATGGCCTGCAGCTGTGGGTGCCCGGTATCGGCGGCGGGCTGACCGTTCTGCTCGTTGCTGCGTGGGTCGCATGGCGGGGAGACATCAGGCCGTTATTCGTGGCCGTCGCGGCCATCTCTGTCGGCGCACTGATCAGTGTCGTGGATGCGCTGACCAACGACATGCTGCTCAACTCGCCACTGGGCTGGCTCCTTCGATTCGACGTCGACCCGCGGCGATTGGGCGGTCTCATCCCATCGCCGAACACGGCCGCCGGGTTGTTCATCGTCGGCATCGTGATGACGATCACGATCGCGATGCTCGCGAGAGGTCGCGCGAGACGCTGGGTCCGGACGGCGGCCGTCAGCGCGACAATCGTTCAGGCAGTCGCTCTATTCCTGACCTACAGCCGCTCGGGCTACGTCGCGTTAGGTGTCGCCGTGGTCCTGCTTCTCTGGCGGCGCTGGCCGCGCTGGGGCGGCAGAGTGCTGCTCCTGGCATTGGCAATCGTCGTGCCGTTCGTCCTGTACGGCTGGCTGATTCGTGGCGTGCCGCTCGCCTTCGACGAGAACCGGCTTCTCGCCTGGCAGGCAACAAGTCGAATGTGGCTCGACAACCCGATCCTCGGGACCGGCTTCCGAAGCTTCGAATGGCTGCATGCCGCGTACGGGAGTGCGCTGCTCGACGCGCCACACAGCGAGTGGCTGCGACTCTTCGGGGAGGGCGGAACGATAGTCGGCTTGATCGGCATTGCCTTTGCGATCACGACGCCCATAGTTCTCTTACGCGCGCCTTCACTGCTCGTGGCCGGAACGGGTGCGGCTGCCGCGGGGCTATTCCTGCTCGCTGCCCTCAACAACCCCTTCCTGAACAGCCAGCTGAACGTGTCAGCGTTCCTCGTCATCGGCACCGGCCTGGGCATCGCCGCTCGCCGTGCGGGTCACGAGACTGCGGTCAGCGACCATCCTGGCCGACTATCGCTGGAATTGTTCGAACCAGGATCTTGAAATCCATCCACAGCGACCAGCGGTCGATGTAGTCGAGGTCGAGCTCGACGCGCCGGTCGAAGTCGGACTCACTCCGAGCCGTCACCTGCCACAGCCCGGTCAATCCTGGGCGCATCGACAACCTGCGGCGGTGCCAGATGCTGTACTGGTCCACCTCCCGCGGCGGCGCCGGACGCGGCCCCACAATGCTCATCTCGCCGCGCAGGACGTTCCACAGCTGGGGCAGTTCATCGAGGCTGGATCGGCGCAGGAAGCGACCGACCTTGGTGACACGTGGGTCGTCGGTCATCTTGAAGGCCGCACCGCGAACCTCGGACAGGTGCTCGATCTCCGGAAAGAGCTCTTCCGCCTCGGGCACCATGGTTCGAAACTTGAGGCATATGAATGGGCGGCCGTGGAGGCCAACCCGATGCTGGCGGAACAGGACAGGCGGTCCATCCGTGATGCGCAGGTAGGCCGCGATCGCCAGCAGCAAGGGACTGAGCAGAACCAGCAGCACCGCGCTGGCGAGAATGTCGAACACGCGCTTGGCGAGCATGCTGAGAAAACGGTCGGGGCCGTAGAGATACGTCACGATTGGCAACCCGCCGACCTCCTCGAAGTGGCCGCCAGTCAGCACGCCGCCGAGTGCCGCGATCGAGACGCGCACGAGCTTGCCTTCCTCCTCGCAGATCCGCGTCACTGGCTCGACGTACGACCAGTCACCTGGCGATAGGCAAATCGCGACCTCGTCCACGACGCGACTGTGGAGCACAATCTCAATGTCCTCGATCGTCCCGACAACCGTCCGGCTGACCGTGATCGCTTGTTCACGGTCCCCGCGCAAATGGCCGATGATCTGCAGCCCAAGCTCCGGCTGCCGCTCGACGCCATTGGCAAACGCCTCCGCCTCGGGACCGGCCCCGACAATCAGCATCTGCCGCCGGATTTGGCCCCGGCTGCGCATTCGCTCGAGCACGCGGCGGAGAACGACACGTATGGTGATGGTCACCGCCGGCTGGGCGAGCAACAACATGCCCAGGAAGACGCGGCTGACCTCAGTCAAGTCGAATAGGAACAGGATGCTCAGTGCAACCGCGAGTGCTACGACGGTTGCGCGGAGAACGTCGACGATCTCGCCACGTAAACCCCAATGCACGCGCAATCGGTAAAGGCCGAGCAACCAAAGGGATCCGACCCACAGCAGTGCATAGGCCACGGCGAGCTGCACCGGACGCAGTGAAGTGACTGCCCAGCTGCCACCAAGAACGTCGAAGCGCAAGTTCCAAAGCAACAGGAAGACGGCGATTGCGCTGAGCCCATCGGCGAGCATCAGCGTCGCCTTCAGCGGGACCATGTAGCGACGGATCACGGATCTACCCCAGGTCGGACCGAGATATGGGTAGTGCTCGGACCGGCGGCGATCATATCTGCTGGCTGTATCGAAACCCGATCAGCAGATGGAGCGCATGTATTCCGCGAGCGCAACATTCCACGGCCGGAGACGGGCACCGTAGCTGGCAGCCAATGATGAATTGAGCGAGCCCCACGCAGGGGGAGTAGAAGCGCGCTTGAAGGAGGCGCTGCTGATGGGTTCCACCTCGAGGCCGGGCCGACATTTGCTCATCAGCGCGACCGCCACATCGAAGCGGGATACGGCGCCAGGCGCAGCCAGGTGATACAAGCCGCCCGGCGCCGTCTCGACGAGGTCCAGCACCGCCGGCGCCAAGTCAATTGTGTACGTCGGGGAGCCGTGCTCGTCGGCGACCACGGTCAGCTTGGCGGCGGGCGCCAGGCGGTCCGCAGCGGCCACGACCTTCGTAGGGAAGTCGTTGCCCGGCGGGCCGAAAAGCCAAGCCGTTCGCACGATCCAGAGGTCTGCGGTGCCGCCAGGCTCGCCCGTCGCGAACGCTTCACTCGCCGCCCGCTCGCCGGCGAGCTTGCTCGCCCCGTATGGGTTGATCGGCGAGGCTGAGTCCGTTTCAACGTAGCCGCGTCCATCTGTCCGTCGACCATCGAAGACCTCGTTGGTGGAAACGAACGCCAGGCCGGCGCCCGCTTCCGCGCAGGCTGCGGCGAGCTCCGCCGTGGCCGCTGAGTTGCGGCGCATGGCCAGGTCGGCATTGCGCGCGCAGCCATCCACGTCCGTCCAGGCGGCGCAGTGAATCACCAGCTTCGGCCGGTCGCGCACGACCATGCGCTGCGCGGCGGCGTCATCGTCGAGGTCGTAGTCGGGTCGTGTCCATGGCACGACCCGATTGCCGCGCCGGCGCAGTTCTTCCACGACGGCTCGTCCGAGCCGCCCGTCTGCGCCTGTTACCCCTATCGGAGGTTTCACCCATTGCTCTCGCCTTCTGTCACTTGTATCTTCTCCACCCGTCGGCCGCACTCAATCTCGCCGGCGACTCGGTCCTAATACGTCAGAGTCGCTCACACTCGTGAAGTCGCGCATCGACAGCTGTCCCAAGCGTTTAGGCGGCCGACGCATGCGTGGCAAGGTAGCTACGCGGTGGCCGAACGCGCTGCCGATCGTCTACGTGGCCACGCTCACCGCGACCAGTCTGCGCTGGGCCGCCAGCCGGTGCCGCCGTCTCTCTCCGCACGCGCCCGCTGGCTGGCCATCAAGAGCGGGCATTGGCTCGGCGATACGACAGTCTCACGCTGGCCAAGAGTGCAGGCTACCCCGTCTTCCTTGCCACGGCGTCCGCCCTGCATATACCTGTACGTCTCGGCGAGCACCTGGTCTACCTGTTGGGCAGTGGGCTCGCAGCAGTGGCTCTGGGTAGCCTGGCACAGCGACGGTGGGTTGCCTACCTCGCGTACACGGTCCTGGCGCTCAATCCGGTTGTCTTTGATGGGCTGCTATCTCGACTGCTGAGAGACAACCTGTACGTGGGCCTGTCGCTGTTCACGTTCGCCTCCGTCGCGTACGTGTTCCTGGTTTTCAAGCGCTCGAGTCCCAGGCGGCGCATCGAGACCGTCGCAACCGCCGCGGCTGGTTTGACGGCGGCTGTTTGTGCTGACGCGGGAAGAGGCCATCTGGCTGGTCCCTTCCCTTGGGCTCATCGTTCTGGCGGCGGGGCTTTCCGCGGTTGCCTCCGATCTGGGCAAATCGGGATTCGCTGGCGCACCCTGAGATCTTTCGCTGGGACTCTCGCAGTTATAGCCGTCGGCTTCATCGTACCCATCGCGGCCGTCGTTGCCGCCAACTGGCTTGTCTATCGTTTTCCCGCAGTTAACGATTTCGGGTCAGGCAGTTTCCGGCGATGTACAACGCGTTCGCCCGTGTAGAAGTGCTGCCACGAGAGCGTTATGTCCCTGCCTCGCTGGAGGCTCGCCTGGCCGTCTATGCGGTCAGTCCCTCGGCCTCCGAGCTAGGCCCTACTGGAGGGTGATATTCGCGAAGCGTGGGTCGAGCACGGGTGTAACCAGCATCAGTACAGCGCTGATCCATCTCTGTTGCCGCCCACCTGCGACGACTACTACGTCGGCTGGTTTCCGTGGGCCCTGCGTGAAGCGGTGGAGCAAGCCGGACACACAGGATCGTCGCAGGAAGCTCAGCAGTTCATGGCCCGAGTCGCCGATGAGGTTGATGCCGCATGTCGCGCCGGCACGTGACATGTACGGCCCGAGGCAGCTCCCTGTCGGCACCGATAGGAAGTGACGACATTGCCCATGCGCTTCGCCTCTTGCCTCACGCATTCGGTCGCCTGATTGCTGAGCAAGGTTTTGGCCAAAACAGCATTGGTACCGACGAATATTTGATCCACGTAGGACATTTCACCAATACGGCCGTGGCGGAGAGTCGGAGAAGTCCACCGTAGTTAGGGCTCGTGGCTGGATAGCTGGCAGGCCGTCGCGACCTGAGATCACCTTCCCCACGCTGAGCGATGCCGGCATGCCGCTTTCCATCACCCGTTCCGGGGCGGAGGACGTGGAAGCGTATTTCCGGTCAATCGGACAGGCCGACTGGCTCGCCGTCCGATTTAGCGTGGAGGCTGATTGTGCCGATCCGGCATGTGCGTTCCACGTCGTCGTTACCGGACAATCGGATCACCTCAGTGCGTCCGCTTCCTGGGCGCGGGCGCCGCCGAAGACCTTTCTGTTGGCTCGGGGCAAGAGCTGCGGATATGGGTCGATGCCATTGAGGGCGGCCCTGCGACCTCCGCAGGTCTGGCTGAATTCACATGTCTCCGCCCGCCGCTGCATCGACGGTGGTTCGTTCCTGACCCGCCTGTACAGCTGGTCTGCCCCTCGCACCCTGGGGGACGATAGGAACACTGGGTGCGCTGCTAACGGGCGTCAACGTCAGAGCGGGATGCTGATCGTTTCACCCTCGCGCGGGCCTGGCCGTGGTCGCGCGGCTGCTCCTCGCCGCGGTACTTGAAGTCGTCGCTTGGCCCGGTGCGCTCAATGACGTCTACGTCCTGTCGGCTGCTCCCTTTGCCATCACATTCGCCGTGGGAGGCTGCGTCCTGTTGTTGTTTTCCATCCAGTTCGTTCTGGGCGGCTGAAAGCGACCCATGACCATGAGCCAGAGGTCATCCAGAAGACATCCTGAAGGCGAAGCGTCACGCCTCGACGGATTGCTCGAGCCGCCACCCGTATTGGTTCGCGTAGTAGTCGGCCCACTCGCCTGACTTGGCGCCCCGCCACCAGTCGGTGTTCGCCTTGAACCAGTCGATCGTGGCGGCGAGCCCTTCCTCGAACCCTACCGTCGGCCGCCATCCAAGCGCAGCAAGCTTCGAGCCGTCCATCGCGTAACGCAGGTCGTGGCCGGGCCGATCGGGCACGCTGCGCACGAGCGTCCATGGCTTATCCAGGCGCGCGAGGATCTCCGCAGTGACATCGCGATTCGTCCGATGGCCGGTGCCCGTCACGTTGTACGCCTCACCAGTCTGGCCATGGTCGAGCACGTGGCCCACGGCGTCTGCGTGATCGTCGACGAATAGCCAGTCGCGCTGCTGTAGGCCGTCCCCGTACAACGGCAGCTGCTGGTCCTCGATCGCGTTGGTGACGAAAAGCGGAATGACTTTCTCCGGGTGCTGAAAAGGCCCGTAAGTGTTCGCGCCGCGCGTGATCACTGCATCCGTCCCATGCGTCACGTGGTAGGCGTGCGTCAGCAGCTCGCCGGCGGCCTTGGCCGAGGCGTACGGGCTGCGCGGCCTCAGTGGATCGTTCTCGACGCTCGTGCCGTCCGCCACTTCGCCGTAAACCTCGTCGGTCGAGACCTGGACGAAGCGGATGGGCTGCTCCTCCGCAAACGATCGGATCGTCTCTAGCAGCACGTGAACGCCGATGACGCCGGTCCGCAAGAATGCCTCCGCATCGAGGATCGAGCGGTCAACGTGCGATTCGGCGGCGAAGTTGACCACGGCGTCCGAATCAGAGATGAGCCTCGCCATCAATGCGCTGTCGCAGATGTCACCGTGCACGAAGCGAAACCGCGCGGCGAGCCCTGGATCCCTGTCGCATTCCGCCAGGTTTGCCCTATTGCCGGCGTAGGTCAGCTTGTCGACGACGACGATCGTGTCCTCGGTGGCTGCCAGGCGCCGACGGACGAAGCAGCTGCCGATGAAGCCGGCACCGCCGGTAACGAGAAGCCTCACGCGGGCTCGATCTGGGTCATCGACTCCGATGCCAGCGCAGCCGCTGCGTGAAGGGACTCGATGGTTCCGGCGTCAGACCAGTGTCCCTGATACTCGCGCCAGAAGAGGCGTCCGTCCGGCACGTAGTTGTTGAGCACGTCGGTTATCTCGAACTCCCCGCGGGCCGATGGCGAGAGGTGGGCGATGACGTCGAACGCGTCGGGACGGAGCAAGTACACGCCGATCGGGATCAGGTTGCTCTTGGGCTCAAGTGGCTTCTCTTCGAATCCAACGATGGTCCCGTCGTCCGCTATCTCGGCTACGCCAAAGCGCTCCGGGTCGGGCACCCGGTAGAGAAAAGTGCCCGCGCCCCAGGGACCGGCGTCAAACTCAGCGGCGACGTCGGACAGGTCGGGTCCCCGGAGAATGTTGTCGCCGAGCACCACGCAGAAGCTGTCGTCGGCCACGAAGTCGCGGGCCAAGCCGATGGCGTGAGCGATGCCCGCCGCACCACTCTGGTAGCGGTAGGTCAGGTCGAGGCCGAACTCGCTGCCGTCCGCAAGCAGCTCGACGATGTCACCGATGCTCCGCCCGCCGAGGATGATCATCACCTCTCGGATGCCCATGCCGCGCATCGTCTCGATTGGGTAGAAGATCATCGGCCGGTCGTAGACCGGCAAGAGATGCTTATTGGTGACGCGCGACAGGGTGCCGAGACGTGTCGCCGTGCCGCCGGCAAGAATCAGCCCCTTCATCGCTCCCGTTCGCCGGCCAGGGAAGCTCTACGCGCTCACGCACGTCGATCGCCCGATAAATCAGCCATGACATCAAGCGAGGGTATCTGCTCTGGTAGTGCTGACCGTAAAAGATGCGCATCGCGTCATAAAAGGCGCGGATGGATCGGGGCCGATTTCTCGCGGATGCGGCCCGTTTCACGTGCGTGGCGACAGCCTCCGGGTAATACGACGATCTTCCAGCCGGCGCGCTTGATGCGGTACGCCCAGTCGAGGTCCTCGCCGTACATGAAGTAGCGCTCATCGAGCAGGCCGACAGACTCGCGGATCTCGGCGCGAACCATCATGAACGCGCCACACGGCGCGTCGATCTCGGTCTCGCGGTCTTCGGGCAGGTAGGTCAGGTTGTATTGGCCGAATGTCCGGCTGCGCGGCATCAGACGCGACAGGAGGGTCATCCGGTACAGCGCGCGCTCGGGAGTTGGGAACAGGCGGCGGCAGGCAAGATCGAGGCTACCGTCTGACAGGTTGAGCCTCGCCGTGGCGCAACCCACTGTTGGGTGCATTTCCAGGTACGCAACGAGCTTGACAAGTGTGTTCGGCTCGACGATCGTGTCGGCGTTGAGCAACAGTAGATAGCGCCCCGAGCCGACCCGCAGCCCCTCATTGGCGGCTACGGCGAAGCCTCGATTCGAGCTGTTGGAGATCGTGCGAGCGCCGGGAAAATGGTCCTCCACGAGCTTGGGTGAAAAACCTCGCGAGGCGTTATCGACGACGATAGCCTCGAGGCTCACGCCGACGCTCGCTCGGAGCGCGTCGAGCGACTGGGCCAGCAATTCTGGTGTCTCGTAGTGGACGACGACCGCACTGACGTCCACGTTGGAATGGGGCATGACTCCCCCTCAAGACGCTTCACGGCACGGCGGTGAGGCGATCGCGAATTATAGACTCGCCTATGGGCTTCCGACGATCGCTGTTTACTGCGCTGGTGCTGCCGCTGGCGTCTCCGTGGGAGCGCGGGGGGAAGCAGAAACCTGGCTGCGGCCGCGAGGTGACGCGCTCTATGCCCGACACACGCGTCACTGTTTCGCTGGTCACCTATAACGGCATGCACTGGCTGTGGGGCTGCGTGATGTCCGTGCTGCGCCAGAAGATGGGCCGTCTGGAGCTGCGCGTGGTCGACAACGCGTCGACCGATGGCACGCTCGACTTCCTGCGAGACGCCGCCGCCCATGACACCCGAATCCAGGTCACGGCGCTCGACTCGAACATTGGCTTCGCCGCGGCTCACAACCTCAATCTCGGCCCGGAGGGTCCCGAGTTCGTGATGTTGCTCAACCAGGACGTCGAGCTGGATCGATTTTTTCTGCAGGCGGCGTTGCGCGTATTCGAGCGCAGCCCGAACATTGGCTCAGTGCAGGGCCGTCTGCGACGGCTCGGCCCCAACGCCGAGCGTACCGAGATCATCGACTCAACCGGGCTCGTAATGCATCGCGACCGACGCGTCGTGGCCCGCCGGCAGGGAGAGCTGGAAGATGAGCGCGACCTCATTGCCGGCCCGGTCTGGGGCGTTGACGGTCCGGCGCCCGTCTATCGCCGCGCGGCCCTGGTCGATGTTCTCGAGCCGCGTACGGGAGGCGGTTCGGAGGTGCTCGACGAGGACTTCTTCATGTACAAGGAGGATGTCGACCTCGCCTGGCGGCTGCGTAGACGCGGCTGGCGCGCGTGGTACGCGCCCGACGCACTCGCCTGGCACGCGCGCGGCACTGGTGGCCGACCGGATCGCAACGTGATGGATCTGATCGCTGCCGATCGTGACATCCCGCGCTGGATCAAGGCGATGTCGTGGCGCAATCACCGAATGATGCAGCTCAAGAACGAGGAGCAAGCGAATACCTGCGCGACCTTCCCTGGATCCTCCGTCGAGAGGCGCTGTCGGTCGGTTTCATCACGCTGATCGACCCACATCGGCTGCCCTTGATCGCTCCCCGCGCGGGGCTCCTGAAGGCGGCGCTCGCAAAGCGTCGCTAGGGATCCACGAACCTATTTCAGCCACCGAACGACGATGCGTTTTGGGTGATACGTGCACCGGCCAACGAAATGTTGCTCGCGAAACACGCGTTCGCCTGCTTTCAGGAATAGGTCTTCGCTGTATCGTTCAAGGGGGACTCCATGCTGTCGCATGATTTCCTCCTCAGCGGTTACGCAGCCCTCGAAGTACACGCCCTTGTTGGCAGCGTCGCGCAGCCAGACAAGCACGTCCTCGATTGTGATATCAGGGTTCTGGATTATGAACCAGTGAATTATCGCGTTAACGACGATGATGTCAGGATCACCGATGATCGGCTGACCGACCTCCAGGCGTTGCGTGCGAAACATCACGCGATCGTCGGGCCAGCCCTGTGTTCGCTTGTACTGCGCCGCGATCCGGTTTGCCGCGCTGACGAACGTCGGGTTGACGTCCGTTCCGATCACTGACGAGGCACCCAGCGACGCCGCCGTAAACGCGAAGAAGCCGAGCTGTGAGCCGAGCTCTGTCACGCTCATTGACCCAAAGGCATCGCGGCCCCAGCGCAGTCAACGAGCTTTTGTGCCGCCGTCGTCCCGACGGCCGGCACCGGTGGGAATGTGCTGGTATCGAAGACCTGGTACCCGCCTGCCGTCATCTCGGCCATCTGGCCGGCACTCGGAGGTGCGTACGTAGCTCCGCCGTATGCGACGGCCAAGTACTCGTGGAACAGGTTCAATTTATCGGATACGCCCAGTGTCGGTGACCGATCAGACCTCAGTTCTTCGACCAAGGCTTGGAAGCCCCACAGGACGTCGTCGACGTCTGCACCGATCGAATTCGAATATGTAGTTCGCTGCCGCCCGGTACATGCGATCGTTCGCAGCGTAATACTGACTGATCGCATCGTCGCCCAGCTGGCTGTGGCGGGCGCCGTCCTCATTGACCAGTTTAAGCCGCTCCTCGATCAGCTTCTGCGGCCGCTTCAAATAGATCACGGCGACATCGTCGAATCGCTCGCGGATTGACCCTGCGAGTGCATTCAACACATCACGATCGTTGGGAACGATCAGGAAAGGCGCTTCCTGGTTGATGAAGTCGTCGAACAACTCGAGCACGGACAGGTTCGGCGTCGTCCGACCGCGGAGCATGGCAAAAACGTCGAAATCGCTGACAGCTCGGTCCAGGTTGGCGAGGCGGGCCAGACGCGACTTGCCCGCCGCCGAGTGGCCAACCACCAGCACGCGCCGAACGGGCCGTGCCACCCACCGATCTCCTGTTGAAGACACCGTGTATGGAGCATGGGTCGTCCGAAGCGGAACTACTTCATCGATTGACGCCGTCGGCCGGAGCCATGGCTTCCGAAGGCGCGGGTGTTCGGCCAGTTGGTATGCGTGCGTCAGGTCAAGGTTCGGGTTGTAAAACGGGTCGTGGTCCATGGCGTCTGCCCAAACCGTGCGCATGTACTCGGTCTCTCGTTTGAACCGGGCTGCCTTTTCTGGCGAGTCTTCCTGCCCCCGAGAGACGCTCTCCAGGTGGTACAACTCGGCGTGAGGCGTCCAAACGACTTTGAAACCGGCCTCGCGAAGGCGCAGGCAGAAGTCGATGTCGTTGAATGCAACGGGCAGGTTCTTGTCATTGAACCCACCAGCCTGCTCGTACACCTCGCGCCGTACGGCTACGCAGGCGCCAGTTGTTGCCGATACGTTGTGGGTGAGGTTGAGCTGACCAAAATAGCCGGGTGCGGCACGCGGCAGAGTCCTATAGGGGTGGCCGGCGACGCCTCCCAAACCGACCACGACTCCAGCGTGCTGAATCGTATCGTCAGCGTAATAGAGCTTCGCTCCAACTGCTCCGACTTCTGGCCGCATGGCGTGGCTGACTAACTCTGCCAGCCAGTTCGGTTCGATTACATCAATGTCGTTGTTGAGCAGCACGCAGACGGTCCCGGAAGACGCGGCGACGCCACGATTCACCAAGCGCGAGAAATTGAACTCGCCTGGTTCCCGGACGACGCGCACATCTGGCCTTTCGGCCATCTCATTCAGCAACGCCAGAGCGGCGGTTTCGGTCGTGTCGTTGTCGACGATGACGAGTTCCATCGGGCTGTAGTCCGTCCGGTGCAACAAACCGTCGAGACAGGTACTCAAGAGATCTGATCGATCCTTCGTCGGAATGACTATCGAAACGAGCGGTCGATCTGAGCTCGGGCGTCGGACACGTTGGTAGGACGAATGCCCCTCGGATCCCAGCTCACCTTGCTGCCCCGTGCGAGCAAGATGCTCGCTGACGGCCTTAGCCGCCGCCGCCCGTGCTTTGCCAATTGACCGCTGCGAGAATGCGCCCGACGTTTGACGCCAGTGATAGAGCACGAAAGGAATGTGCTCGACGCGGGCCTCGCCCGTTGCTTCGAGAACTCGGAGGGCGAGATCCCAGTCCTGCGAGCCTTCGAAGCCCTCGCGGAACCCACCCACCTGCTTGACCAGATCCGTCCGATAGACACCGAGATGGCTGATCAGGTTTTGTCCAAGGAAGAGGTCGTAGTCCCAATCCGGTTTGAAATACGGATTGAGCCGAGTGCCTCTCACATCGATGTGGTCCTCGTCCGAATAGACGATCGTCGTGCCTGGGTGCCGCTCGAGTGTTTCAGCTACAAGGTAGAGAGCATGCTCGGCAATGGTGTCGTCGTGATCCACCAGCGCGACCCAATCGCCGGTAGCCATCGAAAGTGCAGTATTGCTTGCGGCCGAGATGCCGCCGGTTGTCTCGCGGAACGTCACCTTGATCCTGGGATCGCGGCGCGCGTAGTCTTCCAGGATCCGGCGCGATCGTGCTCCCTGCGACGCGTCGTCGGCGATGCACAGCTCCCAATGCTCGTACAGCTGGCGCCGGATCGAATCGATCGCCTCGCGTAGCGGACCCTCTGCCGCATTGAACACCGGCATAACTATCGAGAACAGTGGCGCCGTCCGAAGCAAGCGGATGTGATCGCGGATCTCAGCGCGATCTGCGTCGGTCAAGGTGTCGTTGGCAGCGATCCAATCTCGATATCCACGAATGCCCGAGCCACGTCGAGTGAACCGTTCCAGCGCCCCGCGCACGCCAGAACGCGTCGGTCGCGATCGGCCGGTCACGCCGCCGTCCTCGTCCCGCGGCCGCAGCGGGCGTCCCTCAGCTATCCCGAAGCGTAGGAAATGTGAAAGAGGATTCACGTTGGCCGCTGCTACGTCCGGGTTTGCGGCCAGGTAGGCGAGTGTGCTGAATCGCGGGCTCGGGTCACGACCCTCCCGTGCGCCGAATCGGACGTAGTGGGCAAGGGAATTCATCCCACTTCTCCTGACGTCGGCGTTGTTGTCGAGGTACCAGGCCGTATCGAACACGGCGTTCGGCTGGCGGCGCTCAGCCGCCCCATAGACCACGTAATGCATTGCTGGGTCCACGTGTGTGGCCGCCACATCACCGTACTCGGTGCGATAGAAGGTTGAGTCGAATACCTTCGCTGCTTGCACTATGTATCGTTCGCGAATTAGCCGCGCCGCCGCTCGCAACCCATGACGACTGGCGATCCGAACGGCGGTAGCAATTACGAGCGGTCCGCCAAGACGCCCGCCGACCGCGCCAATGGCTCGTATGGGTCGCATCACGCGCCAAGAACGAGCGCCGCGTATGCCAGCCACCTCTGCACGGTTGGCACGACCCAGCCACTCGAGCTCCCCGACCACGTCGAGCATTGCATCGGCCCGCGCGCTTTCACGCGCGCGGACACGCTCGCGCTCAGCGAGCGTCTCCTGGAGAACTTCGATCTCAGTTCGGCTCGCATCGAGATCGCGTTGGAAGTCCGCCACGTCCTCCACTGGAGGCCTGGTGCGAGCCGACCAGCGGTTGGTTCTCTGATCGCGCGGGCCCTCAGGTTGCATGGGCCGCTCGAGGGGTCGAGGGTCGACGGGTGTCTCGCTGCCCACGACCCACCGGCGGCGCAGTCGGTTCTCCTCCGGCGCGGCCTTTCGAACGATGGCCATTGAATTGAGCAGCTCGACTGAATGCACGCTCGTCACGACGTCATCGGGCAAGGTGATGCCGAGCTCCGTTTCAAAGCCGGCCAGGATCTCGTTTGCCGGCGCCGGAAGGCCCCAATGCTCTTGGTTGATCGCGTCGGCCAGATGCTTCAAGAACGTCATCGGCGAAAAAGGAGCGTGAAGTCCGCCGCCGTACTCTGACCAGTAACTGGTGTGCAGATCCTCGATAACGTACTGCCCGCCAAACGAGAGATGGGGAAGAATCGGCTGAACGCACGGACGATGTCATTCGCCCTGTGCGATCCGTCGTCGATCACGATGTCCAGCGCTGGAGCGAGCTGCAGGATCGCCGACGCCGTCCCCGCGGCAGACGCGTCCCCGATGGCGACCCTGATCCGCGGATCGGCAAAGGTCAGCTCCCCGCAGGCAGGGTCAATATCGCAACCCACAATGGCTCGGGCGTTCTCGAAGTATTCCGCCCAGACCTCAAGCGAACCGCCGTTCTGGACGCCGATCTCGAGAATGCTGACCGGCTCGTCTCGAGACGGGGCAAATATCCGGTCGTACTCGGCTAGGTAAGTGCCCCATTTGTCCGACAGCTTGCCGGTGTGACGTTCGTAGAGCTCGGTCAGAGTCGGACGATTTACGCCATCCAGGGTTGTCACGACGGCAGGACTTGGCGCTCGTAGAAGTCGGCCGCCTCTTCCGTGTCGCCGTCGAAAACAAGGTGGCCCCGATCCAGAACGATCGCTCGATGGCATAGGGCACGCACTGAGGCCATGTTGTGGCTCACAAAGAGGACCGTCCGGCCCTCCTGAACGAGGTCACGGATGCGTCCCTGGCACTTCCGCTGAAAGGCTGCGTCACCCACCGAAAGCACCTCGTCGATCAACATGATGTCGGCGGCCATATGCGCGGCCACGCTGAATGCCAATCGCAGGTACATGCCACTCGAGTAGTGCTTGACCGGTGTGTCTAGGAAGTCGTCGATCTCGGCAAAGGCCACAACCTGATCGGCAACGGCAGTTATCTCGGCGCGACTCATGCCAAGAATGGCACCGCTCAGGCGAAGGTTGTCGCGGCCACTGAGCTCGGGATGAAATCCCGTTCCCACCTGTAAGAGAGCCCCGAGCCGTCCCCGCGTCATGGCCTCGCCCTCGGTCGGAGCAGTCACGCGGGCCAGGATCTTCATCAGCGTGCTCTTGCCCGAGCCGTTGCGGCCAAGGACCCCGAGCACTTGACCCGAAGGAACGGAAAAGCTCACGTCGCGTAGCGCCCAGAACGATGACGCGCTGTCGTGGCCGCCCATCCGCCGTCCGATTTGGTTGTAGAGGCTGCCGCCGGCAATGCCGACCTGGTAGCGCTTGCCAAGTCCGGCCGCAGTGACGGCCCAAGGGTTCTCAGCGATGAGGCCTGCTCGGGGCTGGGGCACGGATGAAACAGTCATATGCGGTCAGCAAAGGTTGGTTCTCGATGACGGAAGAAAACGTAGCCGGAAACGACGAGAAGAAGGGAGACAGTAATTCCCAATGCCCAGGCTTCGGCGGGAGGAGGTTCTGCCCCTCCGACGGACCACCGGAAACCGGTTACCACCAGGGCAATCGGATTCAGGAAGTACAGAGCCCGATAGGCCTCGGGAATAATCGTCGCGGGGTAGATGATCGGCGATGAGAACATCCACAGCTGAGCCAAGAAGGGCAGCAGCTGAGTGATGTCCCTGTAAGTCACGTTTAGTGCCCCGAGCCAATAGGCCACGCCCAGGCCGGTAGCCCAGGCGACTGCGGTCAAGAGGGGAAGGGCGACGATTGTCGGCCCGGGTACTACGCCGAAGACGGCGAGCAGCACCGCCAGCGCGATCAGGCCGACGACGAAGTCCACGAGGCTGGCCATGGCAACGGACAAGGGGAAATAGGTCCGCGGGAAGTACACACGGGTGACAAGCGCAGCGTTGTTCACCACGCTGGTGCTCCCCTCCATGAGGATCTTCGAAACCATCTGCCACGGAAGCAGGCCAAGGAAGAAGAAGACAGGGTATGGAAGGCCGTCTGAGGGAATGCGGCCGAGTAGCCCGAAGAAGATCGAGAACAATCCCATCAGCAGCAGTGGCTGCAGAATCGCCCAACTCGCGCCGATCAGCGTCTGGCGATAACGGACCATCAAGTTTCGCCGTGCCAACACGAAACAGATCTCATGCAGGCGCAGGAACTCACGCAGCCCGAGGCCGGGCCAGCGGGCGGGCGGGCGGATGATCGCCAGGTCCGTGGCCGACGCGGCTATCTGCTTCGGCTCACGCTCGAGTGCGGCCTCGTTCACCGGGCGATGGTACCGCCGGTCCCCGAGACGCTCTTCGGCATGGGTGGCTGCGGGAACGCCGGGCAACCCGGCGAGAAGCGACTCGGGCCGCCGGCGCAGTTATCGTAGGCAGCAGCATGGCGGTTCCCAAGCAGTGGCAGTCGACGCTCATCGAGAGTGTTCTTACCCGATCCGTCACGTTCAGCTCCGACGGCCGCGGTGCATTCGGCGAGCTGTGGCGCAATTCGTGGACGGCCGGCCTAGACCTCCGGTTCACCCAGGCCAACCTATCGATTTCCCGTTCTGGCGTGCTGCGCGGCTTGCATTTCCACGAGCGACAGACCGACCTGTGGGTGGTGCTCGAAGGCCGCGCATTTGTCGCCCTCGTTGACCTCCGATTGGCAACCGTGCGTGACGCACGCCATCCACCCGTGTGGAGAGCATGACCGTCGAGCTGCAGGCCGGCGGGAGTCTCCTGATCCCGCCTGGCGTGGCACACGGATTCCTTGCTGTCGATCCGGTGCGCCTCCTGTACATGGTCACTAACGAGTACGACGGCACTGACGAGCACGGCTTCGCCTGGAACGATCCGCTTGTCGCCCTCAACTGGCCGACCGATGCATCCGACGCTCTCGACGCAAGCGACGCAACCGCCCAGTCACTGGAAAGTGTCCTGCGTAGGTGATCGGCTGTCGGGCCACATGCCTCATAGCGTCGAGTCCTGTCTAGCACGTCTTCAAGAAACGCCCGAACGTCATGCGATACGCAAGAGGAATCAAGCTGAGCTGGGCGAGGTTTGCGAAGAGTTGCTGGCCAACACGGGACGATCTCGCGATATAACAGCTGGCGCGTCGGCGGCTCGCGGAAGCCATGGCTACTAACGCAACAAGCTAGGCGCTCCATCCCCGATCGCGTCGGCGACAGCCGACGGTGTCGTGAACACGACCCGACACCCCACATCCGGTGATCGGCGAGCGCCGCCATGTGGCTCACGGACCGGCTCTGCCACGGACCTCTGGGAGAGCGCTAGGTCCCACGAGACTCGACGCTAGCGGTCCCCAGCCTATCATCGGCCGCGTGACTGCGACCGGCCTCGGCGAAAAGCCGCCGGAGGTGACGGGCATCGGTCCCTCCAGTAGAACGGCCTTCATCCAGCTGCTGCTGCGCACCGGCGTGCTGCGCGTGATCACCTTCGTCGGCTCGATCCTGCTTGCCCGGCTGCTGCTGCCGGCCGACTACGGCATCTTCGCCGTGGTCGTATTCCTGGTCGGCATCCTGGTGCCGATCGGCGACCTCGGGCTGGGAGCGGCGCTGATCCAGAAGCGCGAGCAGCCGACCGACACCGAGGTCGCGACGATGTTCACCGCCCAGCAGGTCGTCTGGCTGGCGCTCGTCGTGCTGGTGTGGATCTTGGCGCCGTTGATCAACCAGGTCGGCCTGGAAATGCCGCCCGACGCCGATTGGATGCTGCGTGTGACCGCGATAGCCATCTTCATCGCTCATCAACAGGCGGTGCCCAACGCGATGATGTCGCGCGTCCTGCGCTTCGGGCCACTGGCAACGATCGAGGTCGTCCAGCAGACCGTCTACCTGACGGTGGCGTTGATCTTGGCCTTCAACGGGGCCGGTGCGTGGTCGTTCGTTATCGGACTCCTGGTCCAGTACAGCGTCGGTACGGTGCTGACCTACATCGCCTGGGGCCGGCTGCCGGGGCTGGGCATCGATCGCGCGGCTCTGCGGCGGATGCTCGGATTCGGGGTCGTCTTTCAACTGACGTATTTCACCAGCCTGCTGCGTGAGGCTCTCATCCCGCTCTTCGGCGGGCTTGCCGGCGGCATCACCGCGATCGGCTACTTGCAGTTCGGCCAGCGGCTGGGTCGAATGGTCGGCGGCATCGACGAGATCGTCGCCCGCGTCTCGTTCCCTGCGTTCAGCCGCATCCAGGACGACCCGGCTCGGACCGCGCGCGCGCTGGTGTTCGTCGTCGAGTCGACCGCACTCGCCGTCGCGCTGCTGTGGTGGCCAATCGCCTCCGGGCCGACGCTGATACCGGTGCTGTTCGGCGAGACCTGGGCGCCGGCAGTGCCCGTCTTCCAGCTGACGGCGCTGGCCTCGCTGCTCGCGCCGCCGTTCCTGTACCTGCGCAACGTCGGCTTTGCCGCTGGTCGCGCCCAATCGCTGCTGCGCTGGTCCACCTTTACGGCCGCGGTGACGTTCGTTGTATTCCCGCTGCTCGTGATCTGGCTGGGCCTTGTCGGCGGCGGGATCGGCTTCGTCTTCTATGCCGTGGTCCAGATCATTGGCTGTGCCATCGCCACCCGCGGCGTGGCCCGACTGCCATGGATGCGCCTGTTTCGCATTTACACGCTCGGCTTCGTGGCCGGAACTGCCGCCGCGACCGTGCTGATCTACGTGACCGGCTTCGAAGGCCTGATCGTGTCAGGCGTCGCGTTCGGTGCCATCTACGGTCTGCTCGTGCTCCTCTTCGAGCGCGACCAGCTACGGCGCGCCTGGGTCCTGGTGCGCACGGGAACGGCCGCCGAACCCATCTGACGAGCCACGCATCGACGGGTCCGGCACAATGCCGATGAGGCCGAGCAGCGAGGGCGCCGCATCCAGGACTGCGGCTGGCCGCCGCTCCGTCGTGACCGGGGTGCTCTGCTATCGTCGCCGGCCAATGCACGTCGGTCCATGCATGCCCGCGATGGTACGACCGGACGGCACGGAACCCCGATGAACTCCACGGTCGCCCGCCGAATGTTGCTGCCCGCGGCAGGCATCCGCTTCCTGGTTGCGGCGTGGTTCTCGCGCACGTTGGTGCTCGAGGCCGCCGTGCTCGACCTGACTTTGCCCAAGATCGCCCTGCCCGGCACGGTGGTCGTGCTGCTTGCGCGGCCCTGCCGACTCGTGCAGCGCGTCGACCTGGCGCCGTTCGCCCTGCTCGGGCTGCTGGCTGGTTGGCTGGTGCTCGTTGGGCTGCTGCGCGGCGACGCGCTCGATATGCGACGAACGACCGACGCGCTCGCCTTCGGGGCAGAGCGGCAATGACGCTGCGCGCTCACCTCGTGCGTGGCGTCGCCGGCAGCCTCGGGTTGACCGTTGGTGCAGCCGCGCTGGCGTTCGTCAATGGCATTCTTCTTGCGCGCCTGCTCGGCGCGGCCGGCTACGGCGTGTACGCGTCGGTCATCGCCGTGGTCCTGCTGCTGACGTACGCGCTGACGCTCGGCTTCGACCGGCTGATCGTCCGTGAGGGAGCCGCGCTCGGCGGCCGGGGCGACTGGGCCGGTGTGCGCGGCCTGATCCAGGGCGCGGTGCAGATCGTCGTGCCGGTTTCGATCGTCGCCGTGCTTGTCGTTGCGTTCGCTGGCTGGCTGCTGCGCGAGCAGCTCCACGACGACGTGGTCCTCGTCCTGTGGCTGGGCCTGGCGATGGTTCCGCTGGGCAACTTGATGGCGCTTCGGTCGGCCGTCGCCCTCGGACTGCACCTGATCGTCAATGCGCAGCTGCCCGAGACGATCGTCCGGCCCGGGCTGTTCGCGGCCATGCTCCTTGTCGCGCTGGCCAGCGGCACGGGCGCCGACCCGGCCCTGGCGATGACGCTCAACCTGCTGGCAACGATCGTCGCCCTAGTTGTTGGGCTGGCGCTCATCTCTCGCCGGCTGCCGCTCGAGCTGCGCGCAGCCCGGCCACGTTTCGAGACACGCCGCTGGCTCAACGCGGCCGTCCCTTTTGCGCTGCTCATCGCCGTGCACACGTTCGTCAACCAGGTCGACGTCCTGCTGGTCGCCGCTCTTGCCGGTGCGGAGGCGGCCGGGTTGTACTCGGTCGCGGCCCGCGGCGCGAGCCTGGCGCTCTTCGGCGCCGCCGCTGTCGGCGTGACGCTCGGCCCGACCATTGCCCGACTGTGGGACGAGCAGGACCTGCCCAGGCTGCGCCTTGCGGTTACTCGCGGGACGCGTGGCGCGTTCGCGTTCGCCGTTGCCGTGGCGATCGGGTTGATCGCCTTGGGCGAGCAACTCCTGCTGCTGTTCGGGCCCGAGTTCGTGGCCGCCCGCGAGACGCTCGCTCTGCTCGCTATCGCCCAGGTTGTCGACGTCGGCCTGGGCATGGGCGGAGTGCTGCTGACCATGACCGGGCTGCAGTCCCATGCGCTGCGCGCCGGGATTGTGGCAGCCGTCGTGCGCGTCGGGATCGGAGTGTGGCTGATCCCGACGCTCGGACCGAATGGTGCCGCGATCGCGGCGATCGCTTCGATGGCGGCGTTCAATGGGCTGATGGCAATCGTCGCGATTCGTCGCCTGAGGGTCGATCCGACGCCGCTCGGCCTGGTCATGAGGCCATGAGGATCCTGGTCACCGGCCTCGCACGAATCGAGCAGACCGAGGGCGGCTCGCAACGCTATCTGAGCGGCCTTGCCGATGCCCTGGCCGACGGCGGCCACGTGGTGCGCATCATCACCGGTGCCGACCTGGTCGACACGCGCGACACCGCCTCGGCCTCACCCGCCGCGCGCCTGTTGCGGACCCTCGTACGTCTCGTCGTCGGCATCCCGCGCGGCGCCCTATCGGTCGCGAGGTTCCGGCCCGACGTTGTCACCGTCCACTTCCCACTCGACGGCCTCGGTGCAGCGTTGGGCGCGCGCTGGGCCGGCCGACCGACGGTCATTCACTTCCACGGGCCCTGGGCCCGCGAGGCCGCTGCCGCCGGCCGCGGCTGGTTCCCGTTCATCGGACGCCAGCGGATCGAGGCAGCGATCTATCACCTGGCCACGTCGTGGATCACACAGTCGAGCGCGTTCGCCGATCTGCTGGCGAGCGACTACGACATCGACCGAAAGCTCATCCGGGTAATCCCGGGTGGCCGAGACCTGCCCGAAGTGGTGCAGCCGTCGCCGGCGGAGTGCCGTCGCCGGCTCGGCCTGCGGGAGCGGTTCACGTTGGTGACCGTCCGGCGCCTTGTGCCGCGAACCGGCGTCGACCTCTCCATCCTGACCCTGGCCGAGATCGTCCGTCGACGGCCGCACCTAGACGCCCAACTGATCGTCGCCGGCGATGGGCCGGAGCTCGAGGCGCTCCGCGCGCTGGCTCGCTCAGAGAACGTCGAGGATCGCGTCATGTTCACCGGCCGCTTTCCTGATGAACTGCTGTGGACCGTGTACGGGGCCGGCGACATCTGCCTCGTCACCAGTCGCGCGCTGGAGGGCTTCGGTTACGGCGCGCTCGAGGGGCTCGCCTCCGGCCGGCCGACGGTCGTGACGGCCATCGGCGGCCTGCCCGAGGTCGTCGCCCCGCTCGAGCCGCGCTGGGTGGTGCCAGCGGAGCCGAACGAGATCGCCTCGACGGTACTCTTCGTGGCCGACGATCCGTCGCGCTTCCCAGATGCCAACGCGTGTCGTGCCTACGCGGCCGGCTTCGCCTGGCCGCAGTTCGTGGGCCGGATCCTGGACGTCTATACCGAGGCGGTCGTCTCGTCGCGCCGCGGCCGGCGCCGCTCGCGCCGCCAGGCGGGCTGAGTGGCCGCGCGGATGAGCGTCGCCAGGGCGAGGTAGCGGCCGATGAAGCCGGCCGCGGCGTTGGTCGCCACTTCGGCCGGCGCTTGACCAGCGGCGAGCCGTTCGAAGACGAGCAGCGGCCCGGGCGCCGCACGCGTGCCGACCATGAGGCCATAGCCAAGCGCCGCCAGTGCGCGTGGCGCGCGGAGCCACTTGAGCAGCAGGTACGTCTCGTTGTGGACGCGGTCGAGCCGCTCGTCAAAGCCGGGTTCGTCGCGCGGCTCGTCGTCTAGGCGTGGCGCGTGAGCGTGGTCGACGGCGGCGGCCGGGTCGTACACGACCCGATGTCCGGCGCTCCGGGCGGCAAGGCAGGTGTCGAGCTCGAATCCGTACTGCGCGCCTTGACCGCGCAATCGCCGGTCGAAGCGCCACCACGATCGGCGCGCGCTCATGTTGACGCCGCGCAGATGGTCCACTTCGCGCGCCGGCGGCGCGCCAAGGTGGTGCCAGCCACGGACGCGGCCCCACGGCTCGATGATGCCGACGCGCTCAACGGCGGCATCCGTGCCGCTCGTCGGCTGGACGTCGAGTCCGCCGACGGCCGCCACGCGGCCGTCGGCGTAGTGGCCCAGCAGGCGCTCGAGCCAGTCGGGTCGCGGCTCGGCGTCATCGTCGGTCAGGGCCACGACGTCGCCGAGGGCGACCGCCATCCCGCTCGACAGCGCGTGGACGACGCCGGGCTCCATAACCGCCACGACGTCGATCGGTCGATCGATAAGCTCGGCCAGTTCGCCGAGCACCAACCGCGTGCCGATGTCGTCGGCACGACGAACGACGAGAAGCTGGTCCGGTTGCCGCGTCTGCCTGCTCAGCGCCACCAGACAGCGGCGCAGGTGGTCAGCTCGGCGGTAGGTTGGAACGAGCACCGTGACCGACAGCTCGGATGGGTTCATGACGCCGATTCGGGTGCCGTTTCTGCCTTGACCTCAGGTGCGAGGTAGCGGCGTCGGAAAGCGAGGCACATGCCGACCGCGCCGAAGATGAGATAGATGCGCGGCGGCGAATCGAACATCGAGCTGGCCAGCGTCTCGACCAGGGTCTCGCCGAAGATCATCAACGTCCCGAGCGTGAACGCGCGCAGATACGGGTCGCGCGTCGTGGCCATGCCGCAGATGCGCCACAGCGCGACGAGGATGGCCCCCGCGAAGACGAAGTAGGCGGCGAGCCCAAAGACGCCCGTCTCGCCCAGGATGCGCGGCCAGAACGTGTCGGTGATGAACTGGGCGTCGCTCGGCCGCAGGCCGAAGACCTGGTCGAGGCCGTACTGCACGTAGATCGGGCTGTACTCGAGCCGGCTGCCGGTGCTGCCGAAGCGACCCAATCCGGCGCCGAGCGGGAAGTAGTCGCGCGCGATCTCGGCCGACGTCGTGTACATCAGGATCCGCGCCTGCTGGTCGGCTCCCTCGGGCAGTTGGCCGGGCGGTCCCGTTTCGCGCAGGGTGAGCTGGTAGAGCCCGATCAGGCCGGGCAGGAAGAGCACGACCAGCACGAGCAGCGACGCAACGACCGGCAGCCATGAGCGCGCCTCCCCGCCGCGCGATCGCGCGTGACGGAGCTGGTTGAGCAGGCCGACGCCGAGCCCGATGGCGGCGCCGACGATCGTCCGCCGCCGCGCGGCAAGCAGCGTGCCGAGACCGAACGCAGCGGCGGCGATGAGCAGCCACCAGCGCCGGAAGACGATGTAGTAGGCGAACAGGAACAGGGCGATGAAGGCGGTGAACCAGCTGAACAGGACCGGGTGGTAGAAGAGCGACTTGATGCTCGGCAGCTGGCCGCGCGGCACGCTGATCTCGGTCAGGTTCAGCAATTTCTGAAACGCTGGCGGATCGATCATCTCCACGGCGCCGAGAGCGAGCACCAGCGCGCCCACGCTGAGCACGAGCGGAGCGAAGGCACGCACGTCGTCAAGCGTGAAGTCGTGCCACATGACGACATATAGGAACCCGATGACCTTGGCCAGCAAAAGCAGGCCGATCAGCCACAGGTTGAGCGGCACGCCGTTGACCACGCTCGAGGCGACAGCGAGCAGCATCAGCGCAACCACGGCGCCGTCGCGCACGGGCTCTATCAGGCCCTTCTGCCACGGCCGAAGGCGCCACGCGCTGATCACCACCAGACCGGGCACGACGACTTCATCGAGCTGCTCGAGTGACGGCGTCAGCCACCGCGCGAAGGTGTTGTAGAACAGGATGAACATGGCAAAGACAAGCAGGGCCGCCTTGGGCCAGCGCAGATAGCTCAACAGCAGCACGGCCGTGGCGGTGGCGAGCGTGGCCGGTCCGCGCCATGCTTGCGGGGCGATCAGCGCAGCGAGCGTCACGGCCCCAATCAACGCCAGCGACAGAACGATGGGAACGAGCGCTGGCCGGTATGACTCGCGATTCGCCGCTGCCAGCACCAGTGCTATTGCCCGAGTCCGCGCAGCACCGCATAGCGCGACCGCGTGTGCTCGACAGCCCAGCGGAGCATCAATGCCCCGAGGACTGGCTCGATGTGCACCGCTTCGCGTCGGCGCTGGGCGATGTCATCGGTCAGGTGGCTAATCCGGGCGGTCTTGGCAACGCGCAGCTTCAATCTGTCGGTGCGCGTGATCGGTCGTCGCCGCCTGGGGATCAGGGCATCCGGGCCGGCGAACTCCGCAAAGGATTGGCGACCCGATTCCGAGAAGGCGGCGACGCCGCTTGCGTGGATCCTGTGGCTGGCGGCGAGCTTCTGAACGCCGAAGGTGCCTCGCTCCACTCCAATCTCCTCGGCCAGTCGCCGGGCAAAGGGCTCGTCGTAGCGGCCGCCGACCGAGAAGGGCTCCATCTCGGGCGACTCACGCAGGCGCGCCATCGTCGGCTGCTGGAGGCCGCCGACATACGGTACGGGTAGGTGGACGAAGCCGGTCCGCAGCCGGATCTCTCCGAGAGAGGCGCCGGACAGGTCGAGCCGGCTCATCTCGCGCCGATCAGTACCGCGCCAGGCGGCGCCGCCCCAGAACCCGGTCAGCACGATGGCGCCACCCAGCGCACGCTCCATCGACCGATAGACGACGTCCTCGCCACTCATCCCGGTGGCCAGAAACTCTGCCTCGGGCGCGTCGTCGAGCTCGAGGTATGCCATCCGCTCGAAGCACTCGACGGTCATGCCCATCGCGCGCGTGGCGCGCTCGCCGCTGTCGTCCGTGCCGTGATAGCCGCGCCACGGCCAGCCGCTGGTGAACGTCGCCGCTTGTCGGCAGCCGCTCGCGCACCGACCGATGCCGACGCCGTGCTGTCGTAGCCCGACGAGATCGTCGCCAGTGGCTCGTACTGCCGGGCGTTGGCGAATGCTGACGCCATGTGCTTGACCAGGCGATCGCGGTAGTCGGCGAACGACTCGAACGGATCCTCGCGCGGCTTGGGTTCGAGACGCACCTCGCCGTTGGCCGATATGGCCAGGTTCTCGTAGAACTGGACCACTACCGGCTCGGTGCCGGCCGGCATCACCGGAAGCTGAATTGTCCCGTGCGAGATGCCGCGCGTGATCTGGCCGAACAGCCGTGGGTACGGCTCGTCGTCACGGAGCGAACGGCCAGTCGCCTCGAGCAGGGCGACGAGCGGTTCGCGACGACGACATGCCCGTCGGCCGAGCGTGAGTGGTAGATGGGTTCGAGCGTATGTGCCGGGGTGATGACGACGGCTCGGCGGCGCTGCGAACGATGCCCGAGCCGAACACCGCCGAGGATCGCTCTGCGCCTTCCAGGGCCGAGTCACCGGACCATGTACCCTCGAAGAAGCCCGACTCTTCGCGGCGAACGCCGGAGCCGCACCACACCCGCACCTCGGGCCAGTCGACGCGTGCCAGCCAGGCCAGGCGAGGCAGGTCGGCGTCAGCTCATAGGCGAACCGCCAGCTCTCGGGTGCGCTTGGCATCGACTGCTGCTCGCTCATCGCGAGGCGGAACCTATCATCAGTCTCTGGCTGTCACGCCCAGCAGGGGGAGTCTGGTTCTTGGAGATATTTCATCGGCCCGCTCGAACCATTTCCGGGTGGCCGGTCCGCTAGGCGGGACGGATAGTTTGCCGCCGGTGGATCGGAGTGTCGCGATCATCGGACTCGGCTACGTTGGCCTGCCCTTGGGCCTGGCATTCATGGATGCTGGGCTGCAGGTCGTCGGCTACGACGCGAATGAGTCGCGCCTGGCGCAGCTCCGCTCCGGGCGCTCGCCGATCGACGACATTGCCGACGATCGCCTCGACGACGCGCTTCGCCGCGGGCTTGCTTTGCGCTCGCCGGACGACGACGGTCTGGCCGATGTCGACGGATCTTTGTGTGCGTGTCGACGCCTATCGATGCGGCGCGGGAGCCGGACCTGGGCGCGGTTCTCTCGGCCGCGGAGACGATCCGTTCATCGTTGCGCGCCGGCGAGCTGGTCGTCCTGCAATCAACGACCTGGCCAGGCACGACCAGTGGGCCGTTCCGCGATGCGCTCGAGCATTCCGGCCTGACGGCCGGCACCGACTTTGGGCTCGCCTTCGCCCGGAGCGGATCAGCCCGGCGACGGCGACCACGCGAGCGTTACCATCCCGCGGCTGGTCGGTGGCGTGACGCCCGCCGATACGGCGCGTGCCGCTGCCTTATTGCGTCGCCTCGGTGGCGAGGTGCACGAGCTGTCCTCGGCCGACGCGGCCGAGATGGCGAAGCTGCTCGAGAACGTGTTCCGCAACGTCAACATCGCCCTCGTGAACCAGCTCGCGCTGCTGTGCGAGCGGATGTGGCTCGACGTGGGGAAGTGATCGACGCCGCGGCGACCAAGCCGTTCGGCTTCATGCCTTTCCGGCCGGGACCGGGCGTTGGTGGGCATTGCATTCCCGTCGACCCTTACTACCTCGCCTGGCGGGCGCGCCAGTTCGGCCTGAGCGATCCATTCGTCGAGCTCGCCGGCGACATCAACGCCAAGATGCCCGAACACGTGGTCGACCTCGCCGATCAGGCGCTTGCGGCTGCCGGGGCGAGCCTCGCCGGCGCCCGAGTCGGCGTCGTCGGCGCTGCTTTCAAGGCGAACATTGGCGACTCGCGCAATGCGCCGGCGGCGGCGGTCATTGCCGCGCTCGTCGAGCGCGGCGCGAACGTCGCTTCCACGACCCCATGTCGAGCGGATCACCGACGCCGCCGGCACCGCGTACGAGTCGGTCAACCTCGACGAGCTGATCTCGCAGAGCGATCTTTTGATCGTGCTCGTCGCGCACGCCGCGATCGATTGGATGCGCGTCTATAGCGAGGGGCGTTTGATCGTTGACACGGTCAACTCGTCACGTGGCCATACCGTGCGCGACGGTCAGGTGTTGCGCCTTGGTGCAGGCTGGGCATCGGCACCGACCACCACCAGCTCGCGATAAGCGGCGTATAGCGGCTCGAGTACGCGTCGCGCCGTGTACGGCGCGACGGCGGCAACCGCCTTGGCTCGTACCACGTCGAGCGGCTGGTCGAGCACCCACTCGAGCCCATCGGCCAGCTCGGCCGCGTCATGGCCGGCGGTCAGCCATCCGTTGACGCCGCTGCGCACTGTGCGCGCCACGTCGCCGACCGGCGTGGCGACGACCGGCACCCCCGACGCCAGTGCCTCGAGCACGACGCGTGGCCCGCCACCCTCGGTGCGCGAGCTCAGCAGCAACACGTCGGTCGCGCGCATCAGCTCGGCCAGCTCGTCGCGCGCCTGATCGCCAACGAAGTGGACGCGCTCGGCAAGGCCGAGCTCGCGCGCATGGATGTCCATTGCCTCGCGCAGCGCGCCCTCGCCGGCAACGACGAGGCGCACGGACCGGCCGCGGCGGGCGACGTCGGCGAAGGCCGCCAGGGCAAGTGCGGATCCTTGACCTCCTCGAGCCGCCCGGCAAAGAGCATCAGCCCTGCTCCGCGCCCGGCTTGGGGAACTCCCAGCCGGTCGAACAGCGAAACCCTCAGCGCGGCGCGCGCCGATGTGCGGGGCGGTAGACGTCCTCGTCGAACCAGACCGGGCCGATGGATGCGCTCCGCCATCGCCGGATGTGCGACGCGCAGAAGCTCGGTGCCGGGTTCGTTGACGACGTACACGCGCGCCATGCGCTCTATCGCCGAGTCTGAGAACGGCCGATACAGATGCCCCAGCCGCGGCCAGCCTGACGGCCCCGGCCAGTAGCAGATGTCGAGATGCGCAAACTGGACGCGAGGTCCGCGATGACCGGCGAGCACGAACGGCCTAAACGGCCGATGGACCTGCAGGATGGTGTGCTGGTCCACAAGCAGCTGGCAAAGGCGCAGCTGGGCGCCCAGCATTCGCCAGACGTTCAATGGGCCACGCGGCATCCGACCTGCAGGTGCAAGGGGAAAAAGGCATGCCTCACGCCGGCCGATGTGGACGCGGCTGCGTCTGCCAATCGGGCGGTCGGCAGGATCCTGGGTCACGCCGGCGACGGTGATGTCGAAGTCGGTTGGAGAGTGCTTGACGAAATCGTGCAGGAACGTCTGGATGCCGCCCAGTGTGGGCGCGGCGAGATCGCGTGGATGGAGAACTACGACGCGGATCATCGGCTGCACCATTGGCCCGCGGGCGGTCCAGCAGGCTTACCGGGCGCAGGGCGTGCTCCGCCGGCCGGTCGCCGAGCAAAGATCCAGGGGGTGTGGCCGATGCCGTCAACTGAACGACCAGCGTCAATCGCGTTGCAATCGGACCGTTCGTCACCGCAGTCAGCCGACGCTCGCCCGATAGAAGCTGCGATCCACACCCAGCCGGACGAACAGGGCACGCCACTTGTCGAAGAAACGGGCGCGATCGTACTGCTCGGCACGTGCGCGGATGGTCAGTGGATCGAGCGCCAGGCTGTCGAGTCGCTCGAGCGCCTGCTCGAGCCCGGCCGGCGACTGCTCGTCGAACGGCAGCCGGTCACCCCATCAAGGACGCTTTCCCCGACACCTCCGCGGGCGAGCGCAACGACCGGTTTGCCGGCGGCCATCGCCTCGACGGGGGCGATCCCGAAGTCCTCCTCACCAGGCACGACGTATGCGTGGCAGCGCGCGAAGAGGTCGGTCAGCTCGGCCCGCGGCAGCGAGCCTGTCAGCCTCACCGTCCGCCCGGCAAGCGACTCGAGTCGCTCCCGCTCGGGTCCATCGCCGACGATCACCAACTGACGCCGCGCGGCGGTCGCAGCCTGGACGGCGACGTCCAGACGCCGATAGGCAATCAGTCGCGCGGCGATCGAAGAAAGCATCGTCACGCGTCGAGACCTCGAACTCGGAGACCGAAACTGGTGGATGGATGACCTCGGCGTCACGTCCCCAGCGCTCGCGGATGCGCTGGCGCACCGTCTCCGAGTTGGCTACCAGGATGTCCGGCTGGCGTGCGGTGCGCCGGTCCCACATTGCGAGCGGCATACGAAGGGTCTGTCCGGCTGCGCGCGCGGCGATGCCGAAGCTAGATCGGCTGAAGTAGGCGGCCGTGTCGTACGCGAAGCGCATCGGTGTGTGGATGTAGCTCACATGGGTGGCCCGGCGCGATGTGCGGACGGCCTTTGCGAATGCCGACGAGCTGCTGACCACCAGCTGGGCGTCGCGCAGGTCAAGGGCTGAGAAATAGAGCGGGTAGAGGTGCACGAGGCGGCGGAAGTCGCGCATGTTGACGTGACCCTGCAGCGGCCAGCTGTGGACGCGTGCCGGGTCGATCCGGTCGCTGAAGCTGTCCGCATCGAAGAAGCTGGTATAGATCTCGGCGGTGGGCAGGAGGCGCGCGAGCTCAATCGCTACCCGCTCACCGCCGCCGTCCTGGACGAAGTAGTCGTGAACGAGGGCAACGTCGGGCAAGTGTTGTCTGCCGCGTTCGGCGCAGGTGGCTGGGGCTGTCGCCCGGCCCTGTCGCATATCCGGCAAGCTGGCCCAGGCCCTGCGCGTACTCGAGCCACAGCGTCCATGGTGCACTGGCGAGCAGTTTGTCGCGCTGCCGACCTTTGCCCAGCCGCTGCGCACGATGCGCACCGTCCGCCAGGCCGGCAGGACGAGCGACACGCCCATGCGCAGCCATTCCTCGCGGCTCATGCCGGGGGTCGCCTGAAGCCGGCAATCGACCTGCCGTTGTGGAAGTGGATCGAGGTCTGACCGACGAATCCGATCGTCTCCATGTGATCGACGACCATCCGATCGTCGTCGCGCAGGATGGCGCCGCTTTCGGCCAGGCGGCGGTTGTGCAAGATGGCCATGAAGCCGAGGCCGTCGTTGTCGTCGAGATCGTCGACCGCCCAGCGTTTGTGTGACGCGTTTGCCTCGTTGGTCGTCATGCGCACCGCCTGGTCGCCGAGCGGTGCCATATGCCGGCCCGGGTGCTGAAGTAGCTCGCCCAGTCGAGCGATGACTCGGTCGAGCCGTTCTCGATCGCGCCGCCGATTGCGGCAGCCTCGGGATGATCGGCATGGGCGCGGATGATGGCCGGTACCCAGCCCGGCCGCGGGATGGCATGGTCCTCGGTCAGCGCGACGACCTCACCTCGTGCTTCGCGCAGCGCCCGCGCTAGAGCAAGCAGACCGATGGCGCGTCCATCTTGATCCAGCGGACGGCCGGCCGATCTCGTTGCGCAACGGCTCGGGCGCCGCACTGCCATCAGCAACAATGATCTCGGCACCGGCGGCTTCGGCACGCTCCGAATGGAGCCCGGCGGGTCGCGGTTGTATGGCCAGCCCTCGCCGGTGCCGATGACGATCGTCAGCGGCGGTCGATCCACGATCAGTACAGTCGATGCGGGCTGTCGCCGGGCCGCCACGTAACCGAGCAGCTCGCCGGCCATGGCGCAGTACTGGAACCAAACGTGCGCCGGCGCGGCCCTGAGCCGCATCCCCTCAGGCCGTTCCTTGTGACCGACGATGCGCAGGCGCGCGCGGCGCGATACATCGGCAGCACCGACGCGCCGGCGATGCGCAGCCAATCGCCGCGCTCCATCTCGCGCCGCCGATAGCCGGCAATGGTGCGGCCGTTGTCGAATCGCCAGGAGGTGCCCAGGATGCCCTGCGACTGGTGGTGCAGCACGCGAATCGAGTCGTCAGCCGCGAGCCGCTCGCCCTCGAGCGCCTCGGGCAGCTCGAGGAAGTCGATCACGCCCTGCTCCTCGTCGCCACCGAGGCGCTCCAGGACACGGCGCTTGTACGAGCAGTTGGCGGGGCCAGAAACGCGCTCGGCGAGGCCATTCTGGAGCGGCGGCATGAATGGGCCCTGGGTCAGGAAGAAGGCAGCCCAGTCGACGAGCTTCTGATCGGTGCCATTGAGCACAGCGCCGCCGACCACGCCTGCTTCGGGGAATCGATCGTGCGCGGGAGGTGCCGCTCGACCCAATCGGGGGCCGCATGGCAGTGGTCCTCGGTCACGGCAACGAGTTCGCCACGCGACTCTCGTAGGCCGCAAGACGCACTGGAACACGGACGCGCCGGGCTTCGAGAGCCACGTCACCGGACCGCCGAGTGCGGCGATCTCCTCCTCAGTTGGCGCCGTCTTGCCAGATCCGTCGGCGACGATCACCTCGCCACCCGCCGCGATTGTCTGCCCAACGAGATGCTCGAGCGCCGGCTTGGCCGCGGGCCAGCCGCAAATCGTGGCGATCAAGGCGGTGATCGGTAATGCGTCGCTCAATGAAGGTGCCTCCCGCTATCTCCAGATCCGTATACATATCCAACGCCCTCGCCTACGGCGTGGGCCAGGTGCAGGAGCGCGATGTACGGCGTCGCGCGCAGGGCAGCGCCGCGGAAAGGTTTGCCCCACACGCGGCGCAGAGTGCGCGCGGTCCGGTAGCCGGCCAGCAGATGCGGCGCAACGACGCGTGCCCAATCGTGCGCCGCCATGTACGGGCGGCGGATAGCGGCAATTGCCCGACCATTGTGGAAGAACAGCTCCATCGTGGGCTCGACCGCCTCGCACTGATAGTGGCGGACGCGCAATCGGTCGTCGGCCACCACGCGCGCCCCGGATTTACGGAGAGCGGCGTTGTAGACGAACTCGAGCACGCGTTCGCCCGTCGGCGGGACGCGCTCGAAGACCGACTTCTTCCAGCTCGTATTGGCGTGGCCTGGGTTGGCGGTCGTGTCAACAGGTAGCGGCGGAGCCAGGGCGCCGTAGCCGGCGCAGTACAGGGCCCAGTCGACGGCGTGCTCGGTGCTGCCGTTTTCGACGGCGCCGAAGATCACCGCGGCTTCAGGATCGGCGGCGTGAGCCTGGAGGATGGTCGACAGCCAGTCGTCGGTTGGCGCGCAGTGACCTCGGTCACGCAGATAATTTCGGCCGCGGCTCGACCGTAGGCCGCCTGACGCAGCTCGAAGACGGTCGCTCGTGGCATGGACAGCCAGATAACGTCGTCCGACTCAGCCACGGCCGTGGGGCGTGGTCCGTTGCTGCCGTCGGCGACGATCAGCTGCCCACCGACGCGGCGGACCTGTGGCAGCAGACTGTCAAGAGCGATGCTCAGCCGCGGCCAGCCACGCATGCTCGGGATCACGACGCTGATCGGATAGTGGCTGGGCACGCGCAAGAGATTAGCAATCCGGCGTCGCCACCCCTGCGTTCATATCCCATGCTTAGCGGGTGAGCAAATCGCGTTCGACTCCAGGGGACCTGCGGCTGGCACTCGATGTCGGTCCGGTCCACGTCCAGCCGGCGGGCGTAGGCATCTACGCGGCGAGCCTTGCCCGCGGGCTGGCCTCGTCGATGGATGGCTCGCTCGCCCTGATTGGCGTGCGCGATGTGACACCGGCCCTCGACTCGCTGGCGCGCGTCGACCGCGAGCCGTTCCGTTCGGCGAACTATCACAGCTGGTTGCAGCTCTACGCCGACGGCCAGGCGCGGCGAAGTCGGGCCCGGCTGGTTCACTACACCAACGCCGCCGCGCCACTCGGCACGCGCCTTCCGTACGTGCTGACTGTTCATGATCTGTCAGTCGTGCGCCTGCCCGGCACGCACCCTGTCGGCCGATTGGCCACGGTGCCGGTGATGCTCTTGTCGCTCGCCCGCGCCCGGGCGATCGTCGTGCCATCGGCCTGGACGAGGCGCGAGCTGGAGCGGCTGACTGTTGCTCGGCGCCGGATCACGGTCATCCCGCACGCTCCGTCGCCGGTGTATGGCGCGGACGAGTGGTGACGCCGATCCTTTGACAGCGCTCGGCGTGGAGGAGGGAAGGTTCATCCTCACCGTCGGAACGCTCGAGCCACGCAAGAACCTCGCTCGGCTGATCGAGGCCTTCGAGCTCGTCGCAGCCGACGACCCCGAGTTGCGGCTGGTCCTGGCCGGCGCTCCGGGGTGGCGTTACGGACCAATTCTGGAGCGCGCTCGCTCGAGCGTCGCCGCCGAGCGGATCGTGTTCGCCGGCTACCAGCCACCGGCGGCGCTCGAACCCTGACGCGAAAGAGCGGCGCCGTTGCATATGTATCGGTCTACGAGGGCTTCGGCATGCCCATCCTTGACGCGATGAGCCACGGCGCCGCCGTTGTCGCATCGAATCAGACGGCGATGCCCGAGGCCGCCGGCGGCGCGGCGGTGCTGGTCGATCCGTTCGAGCCGGCCGATATTGCGCGCGGACTTCGCACGGCGCTCGCCGAACGCGACCGGCTCGTCGACGCGGGTCGCTCCCGCGCCGCGCGCCGAAGCTGGGACGACGTCGCCGCCGAGCATCTTCAGGTCTACCGGTGGGCACTCGAGCGGCCGCGCTGATTCCGGTTTGGCACGCATGCGTGTCGTGCATCAACGGCCGATAAGGCCATTAGTTCGTTGCCGACCGGCGTCTGACTGCACCTGACTGGTACTTAATCGACCCTCGACAGGCGCTCCGCACCGCCTGATGCTTGGTTCAGATGAGCCAATCCGTCCACGTGGCAGCGTCGGGCGTGAAGGAGTCTCGGGAAACGCAGGATCAGGGCCAGCCGGCAGAACAGGACCTGATCGCAATCGATCCCCAGGCGTACGGCGATGCCACGGACCGTCTGAAGCTGCGCCGCGCCAAGCAGATACTGGCTGTCTCGCTGACCGTCGTCGCGATCACCGTGCTGATCGGACTGTCGCGCTCGCCGTCCGACATCGTCAGTGGCCTGCAGGTCATCGCCGTCCTGATCCTGGCGATTGCACTTGCGGCCAGCCTGCGCATCGAGCGACGGCTCGACGACGTCCGCGCCTCGCGCGACGCCGGCGTGACGCGAATGCTGCAGGGCATGTCGCGCTCCGGATCGCCCGAGGCGATCGTCGAGTCGATCGTCGACGAGCTGCGCCGCTCGGCGGACGCCGATCACATCGTCGTCGCGCGGCTCAGGCCCGTTCATCGCGTTGTCGAGACGACGCTCGTCTCGAGCCGGGCAATGATCCCGCCGGCGCGCTCGATCCTGCCCGCCGGCGTCCTCGATCCGGACCGCGAATCGGATGTTCGACGAGGCCGGCGGCAGAACGGCCCTCGTTCGGCGCAACGCGTGGCCGATGACCTGGCAATCCGCCTTGCCGGCACGTATGCGCTATCGAACACACTTGCCGCGCCGCTTGGCGCCGACGACGACATCGTCGGCGCGCTCATCCTGTCGCGTCGCAACGAGCGCGAATGGACGGACGCAGACCGGGAGCTGCTCGAGTTCTCTGCGCGCGAGCTGTCGGCCGCGCTGTCGCGCGCCTTTGCCTTCGAAGAGGCCGAGATCCGGGCCAACGTCGACGCGCTGACGGGGCTGCCCAATCGACGCTATCTCGAGGAGTTCCTCGCCACCGTTGGGCCGCGTCGCCGCGCGGTGGACCGCCTCGGCGCACTGATGATCGACCTCGACAACTTCAAGCGCCTCAACGACCGCTACGGCCACACGACCGGCGACCGTGTGCTGCGCGCCGTCGCGCAGAGCATCTTTGATGCGGTTCGTGCCGACGACACGCCGGCACGCTATGGCGGCGAGGAGTTCGCGGTCGTGCTGCGCCGGGCGAGCCCGGACCAGGCTGTCGAGGTCGCAGAACGCGTCCGTACCCACATCGCTCGACTCGATCCGATTCAGATGGGCATCCGCGAGCGAGTCACTGTGTCGGTCGGCGTGGCCGTGGCGGACGACCATGACAGCGACGTAAAGCGCCTGCTGGCCGACGCCGATGACGCGCTTTATCGTGCCAAGCGTGAGGGTCGCAACAGGGTGGTGCTCGCCCGCTAGTCTGGCCCGCGTGGCTGGTCGGATAGCGCCAGGTTCGAATGGGGCGGGGCTCGCCAGACGTGCCTACCGTCGGTCGCCGATCCGCCACCTGCGCTCGATCATCTTCGCTCATCGTGGCCTGACGCCAAACGACGTCTTCCTCGCCTCCTATCCGCGATCGGGTTCGGTTTGGCTGCGCTTTCTGCTGACCGAGATGCTGAGCGGTGACGCGTCGTTTGTCACGATCGGCAAGACCGTGCCCTACGTCGGGAAACAGCGCGTCACCCCGTCGCTGGTGCCCCGTGGTGGGAGACTGATCAAGACGCACGAGCCGTTCATGAGCCGCTATCGACGGGCGATAAACCTCGTCCGTGATCCGCGCGACGTGTGCATCTCCTACTTCAGCTTTCTGCAGCGCATCGGCAAGATCAGGATTCGCGAAGGGGACGACAAGGTCGCGTCGTTCGACCGCCATGTCGATGCTTTCATCGCCGGTCGAGTCGATGCTTTTGGAACCTGGCAGCAGCACGTCATGTCGTGGTCGGTGGCTAAGGAGAAGCGCCTGGCCGACGTGTTGCAGGTCAAGTTCGAGGAGCTCAAGACCGATACGCCAACTGAGCTCGAACGGATCGCCGACTGGCTGGCGGTGCCGTTCAGCAGGGCCGATGCGCAACGCGTTGCCGAGCGTTGCTCGTTCGCGAACATGCAGAAAGCTGAGGCCGAGGGCCGGCGGGCCGATCCACCCGTATTCAGCAAGACCGCGCTGCGCACTGGCCTGTCGGTCGTGCGCGAAGGGCGTGCGGGCGCATGGCAGCGGGTCCTCGACGAGGCGCAACAAGCGCGCTTCGCGGCCTTTGCCGAAGGTCTCGCGTTAATGGGCTACGCCCCGGCCGGCGCCGGCGGGACCGGTGCAGCGGCGAGTCCACGGCTGGTCGTGGGCTGAGCCGTGGCGCGCAAGATCCCGATCTATCGATCGCTGCCCGACCCATGGCGCGGGCGCGTCGGGTTTCGTAAGGGCCGGCGCTGGGTACAGGCGAAGGTGCTACAGCGGCAGCACAACGCCCGCCGGCCGGCCGACGCGCCGACGGTCAACTTCTACCCGATGATGCCCGGCCCGAACTCGTCGTTGGCACATGTCCTGGCTCGGTTGCCGGTGCGCATCGGCAACACGCCGCGCGATGATGAGCTGACAATCGCCTGGGACACCGGCACGTGGTTCTCGCCGGCAGCCGCGAAGCGCCTGCCTGCCAACGCGGTCAACCGGCGCTGCCTCGATATCTCGAAAGGCACGGTCGACCGGATCTGGGCCGAAACCGCTGGTTACTCGATCACGGTCGACCCGCGGGCAACTCACGGACAGATGGTCGTCAAGCCACAGGAAAATGGCAAACACGGCGGGCAGGTAGTCGACGGGCCGATCGACCAACCTCGATCCGACATGGTCTACCAGCGTCTTGTTGACGCCCGGATCGCCGATGGCCGCGTTGAACAGCTTCGGCTGGTGGTGTGGTCGAGCCACATCCTGTTCACGTACGCCAAGTGGCGCGCCTATCCGAACTGGTTCACCGGCACCGAGCTGACGCTGCCGAGCGAGTCGCGTGAGTACATCAGCGAAGCCGAGGAGCGCACGGTGCTGAGTTTCGCCGACTCGATCGGCATCGAGTACGGCGAGCTCGATGTGCTGCGCGACCGCGATTCAGGCTTGATCTACGTCGTCGACGCAAACCGAACCTCTGTCCGGCCCAAGGGCCTGCCGCTCGACAAGGAAACGGAAGCGTTCGCGCCGCAGGCCGAGGCGCTCGCTCAGCTGCTCGCCGATCGTTGCACGCCCGTGTCGTCCAATAGCGCGGCGTCCTCACGGACGGCCTGGTAGCGCGGCGCGACGACGCTCACCGCCCAGCGCAGCAGCACTTTCCCAGGCGCGGCTCGAAGTGAGCGCGGCTCAAGCGCCGTACCTCCCGGCGTCGGGCAAGCCAAGCGAGCGACATCCTACGGGTCAGCGTGATCAGCGCCCGTGTCGGTCGGCCGACTCCGTGCATGACGGCGAATGAGACCGGTCTTCCTTCGGCGGCGGCGAAGCGCTCGATGTCGGCCGCCCTGCTTGGCGAGCGCGAAAGTGCCTCGCCTGACGCCGCCTTCTTCGGCGATCACGATAAGGCCCGAGCCAAAAACGGTCGTGCCCTCCCTAACCGCGGTGAGATCGGGCGGGCCTGCCCATGTGCCCTCGCTCCCGGGCACGGATGACCAGGCCGCGCTCTACTTCCGCGCCTGGTTCATCGCCCGGGCGTAGCCAACGTTGCGCGCGATGACGATGACCACTGCGCCCGCGGCACGGGCGATGTCGGGACTTGAGTCGCGCGAGGAGTTATCGACGACGACGAGCGGTGCGGGAAGCGCCGCCAGGCACCGCACGAGGTGCTCCGGGGTCCGGTACGAAACGATTCCGACACGCACCTTCATCGCGCTGCGACGCTGGCACGGCTACACATCGCCGAGATGCGGGCGATGATTGGCAGGTGAGCCCTGCCCGACGTTCCGCCCCGCCTCGGCCCAAGCGCATTGACGTCCCGCCGCCACTCCCCGCAGATGGGCCGCGGGAGGCCGATGAGCCACCGGCCGAGGCGGACACCCAGGCGCCCGCGCTCGCTGAGCAGATCGTCCGCGATCCCGACGATCCGCCCTACGCGACTCGTCCGCGCGCGTCGCGCGGCGACGACGTTCCGCTGCTCGGCAATGACGAGCTCGCGCGCATCTTCTACGAGATCGGCGACATGCTCGAGATCCAGGGCGAGCTGCCGTTCAAGGTCGGCGCGTATCGCCGGGCTGCCGAGTCGATCGCCCATTCGCCGCTCGACGTGGCCCGAGCCTATCGGGACGGAAATCCGCCGCGGCTGCCCGGCGTCGGCAAAGCGATCGACGAGAAGCTCGACGAGCTGTCCGACACGGGCCGGCTGCGCTTTTACGAGCGGCTGCGCCAGGACGTGCCGCCGTCGGTGGTGACCTTGCTCCAGGTGCCCGGGCTCGGGCCGCGAACGGCAGGCGATCTGTGGCGCCAGGCCGGCATCGGCTCGATCGAGCAGCTCGAGGCAGCGGCGGCGGGCGGTCAGCTGCGCGCGCTCAAGGGCATGAGCGCCAGGACCGAGGCGCGCCTGCTCGAAAGCCTCAAGGCGTTGAGCAAGCGGCCGCCGCGGCGTATGCGCCTCGGCACCGCCAAGGACATCGTCGACCGCGTCGTGAGCTCGCTCGAGAACGCACCGGGCGTTTCGTCGGTAACACCGGCGGGCTCATACCGCCGCCGGCGCGAGACAATCGCTGACATCGACGTGCTCGTCGAGACCACCGACCCGGCCGCGGCCATCGAGGAGCTGCACAAGTCGCCTGCGGTCGAGCGCGTGGGCGGCTTCGGCCCGCGCACCGGCGGCCAGGCGCGAACCACCGTCCAGCTCATGCGCGGGCCGCAGGTCGACCTGATGACCATGCCGCCCGGCAGCACCGGAACGTACCTCGTCCACTTCACCGGCTCGGCCGAGCACAACGTCCGCCTGCGCGCCATGGCCCGCGATCGGGGCTGGTCACTGTCCGAGCATGGCTTCACGAAGATCGACGACGAGAGCGAGCGCGTCACCTTCGCAACCGAGCAGGAGGTCTACGAATTCCTCGGCCTGCCGTTCATCGATCCGGCGCTGCGCGAGGATCGTGGCGAGATCGAGGCCGCCCTCAATGGCAAGCTGCCCACGCTCGTCGCGCGCGGCGACCTGATGGGCGATTGCCACACCCATTCGGAGTGGTCCGACGGGCACGTCACGATCGAGCGGATGGCGGCTGAGGCACGCAAGCGTGGCCTGCGCTGGCAGGTGCTGACCGACCACTCGCAGAGCCTGTCCATCGCTCGTGGCCTGACACCGGAACGAGTCGAGCAGCAGCGCCGGATCATCGGTGACTTGAACGAGGGCTTCGCGCGCGACGGCACCGACTTCCGGCTGCTGCACGGCTGCGAGATGGAGATCAAGCCTGACGGCACGCTCGACTACGACGACGCGCTGCTCGCCCGCTTCGACGTCGTCGTTGCCTCACTCCACGTCGGCCGCCGTCAGCCGCGGGCGCAGCTCATGTCGCGCTACCGGACGGCGTTGCGCAACCCGAATGTCGACATCATTGCCCACCCCTCAGGGCGCAAGATCGGCATCCGTGACGATCTCGACCTCGATTGGGACGCGTTCTACCGGGAAGCGGCTGAAACCCGCACGGTGCTCGAGGTGAACGGCTCGGAGGAGCGGCTCGACCTCGATGATCGCCGCGCCCGTTCGGCCAAGGAGGCCGGCAACCGGTTCACGATCGACTCCGACGCGCACTACCTGCACGAGTTCGACAACCTCGACTGGGGCATCTCGCAGGCACGCCGCGCTTGGCTGGAACCGGCCAACGTGCTCAACACCCTGCCGGTCGACGACTTTCTCGCCGCTGTGACCGACCACGGCTGAGACAATGCGCCTCCTGATGTCGCGCGGCGAACCCGCGCTGAAGTAACGTTCGGTCACTCTGACGGCGATGGCTCCTCGGCCGGCAAGTCGGCCGTGGCCGGTGCCGGAAATCGTGCCTCGAGCGTTGCCCAGTGGCGGCTGATGGAGCTGAACGTGAGCACCAACATGGCGACGATCACGATCAGCGCGACCGCCGCGCCAACGACCACGACGACGACGCCCGACAGGCCGAAGAGCAAAGCGGCGATCGAGGCGAGCACCCCACCGACCATCGCCGTGATCAAGCCGACGAGGCCCAGTGATGTGCTGAACCCGTAAAGGACGTCGCCGAGCAACGAGTTCGACTGTGGCCCGTAAGCGGTCAGCACCGACGGGATGTCGTCGTGGGTAGCCGTGGTGAGGTAGGGCACGACTGGCGGAGCAATCTCGATGTATGCGTGGCGAATGCGCGCCATGCCGTGGACGTGGCGCAGGTCGTCGGCGCCGGTGCCGGCGATGCGCACATAGGTCAGCAGACCGATGATGAAGTCAAAGGCGAGGACAAGGGCAGTGATCACCAGGAAGTCACTGCCGAATGACATCGCCTGGGCGAGCAGCGCCAGGCCCACGAACGACATCGACAGGAAGGCAAGGAACATGCCACCACGAGTGAACGCCTCGTTGTAGACCAGCGACCTGCCGGCGAGCAGGCTCCAGTGCTCGGTGGACAGGATCTGGACGGCCCGAGGATCGCTGAGTGACGTGACCGGTTCCGGGGGCGGCGTGTGTTGGCCGTCGGGTTTGCCTGACTCTGGTGGCGGATTGTTGACCGGCGGTTCAGCCGTCATTTCGAGTCCCTCCGCTAGTCGATTTAGCCATCGGCCGATGCTAGCGTCAGACGCCGAGGATCAGCTTGGCGATCAGGAAGTAGCAGACGAGCCCGGTGGCATCGACAAGAGTGGTGATGAACGGCGCGCTCATCACTGCCGGATCGAAACCCAGCCGCCGCGCGAGCAGGGGCAGCAGCGAGCCGACGAGCGTGGCCAGCGTGCACACCGCGACCAACGTGAGCGACACGACGGCCGCCATCTGGGCATTGATGAATAGAGCCGTCGGGATGTAGGCAAGGGCGCCGAGCATCAGCCCGAGCAGCAATCCCACGCGGCTTTCGCGGAGCACGACCAGGGCCACGTCGCTGGTGCGCAGCTCGCCGACTGCCAATGCGCGGGTCACGGTCGTTGCCGACTGCGAGCCGGCGTTGCCGCCGGTGCCGATCACGAGTGGGATGAACAACGTCAGCGTCACTACCTGGGCGAGCGTCGCCTCGAAGACGTTGAGCACATTGACGGTCAAGGTCGCGGCGACGATCAGCGCCAGCAGCCAGATGACTCTGCTGCGTGCCAGGCCGAGCACGGAAACAGACAGGTACGGATGCTCGAGCGGCTCGGAACCGCCGGCCCGGGCGACGTCCTCGGTCTGTTCCTCCTCGAGGATCTGCATCGCGTCGTCGACGGTGACCATGCCGACGAGCCGGTTCTCGTTGTCGACGATGGGCAGCGCGAGAAGATTGGCCTCCTGGATCAGCCGGGCAACGTCTTCCTGGTCCTGGTCGACCCGGGCCGAGTAGACGTCCTGGTTCATCAGCTCGCCGACCTGGTCCTGCGGGTCGGCCAGCACCAGGTCGCGGAGGCCGAGTGCGCCGACCAGGCGACGAGCGTCGTCGGTCACCGGCAGGGCGTAGATCGTCTCGGCCGTGGCGCCCACGCGCCGCAGCCGGGCCAACGCGTCGCCGGCCGTCTGGTTGGCCTTCAGGTTGACGACCTCGGGCGACATCACGCGCCCGGCCGAGTTCTCGGGATAGCCGAGCAGCGTCGCGGTCAGTACCCGCTCACGGGGCGACAGTCCGGCCAGCAGCTGCTTGGCGACCTTGGCCGGCATCTCGTCGACGAGCCGTGCCCGGTCGTCGGGGTCCATGTCCTCGAACAGCTGGCGGACGCTGTTGTCGCGCAGACCCTCGAGCAGCTCCTGCTGGAAGAGCGGGTCGAGCATCTCGAAGACTTCGAGCGCGCGGTCCTTTGCGAGCAACCGGAACGGCACCGCCCGGTCGGGCGGCGGCAGTCGGGCAAGCTCGTCGGCGATCTCGAGCGGATCGGCCTCGCGGAGCCACTCGTTGAGCGCCTCGATGTCGCGCGAGGCGACGATGTCGGGCATGGTCATCTGTCGATCGTTTCCTGGCGCCGAGTAGCTCGACAGGGATGGTGCGGATCGCGCGGGCAGTCAACCGTGGTGGGACGACCTGCCGCGTAGCCGCATCTTAGTCCCGTTGGCGGCGCATCCGAGTTACTGAGTTGATGGTGCAGGTTCCGGCGTCTCGACCAGCACCGACACGCGGCCGACCGGCAGCGAGGCAAGGCGACCGAGCTCGGCGACCGCCGGCGCCAATGAGTCGTCCAGGAGCAGCAATCAGGTCGCGGCCAGCTCGCGTGCGCGGCCAAAAGCTCCGCGGCCGACGACTTCATCGTCGCCGGAAAGTACGACCACGCATCAACGGCTCAGCACGACTGTCGCGCCAAACGCCGGTGACGTTTGACACTCCTCGCGAAGCGGTGGTACAAGAGGACGGCATCCCAACGATTCGACCGGGGCCGCTCGCGCGCGCCCGGCGGACACCTTTGCGAAGGACCGATATACCCGCATGAGCTTTTCGATTACCGACGGCGGCGCCAGCCCGGCCATCAATGCCACCCGACTCAAGCGTCAACTGGTCGAACAGGCGATCGACGCCGCAACGGCCGCCGATTGGGAGACCGCTGCCGACCTCAACCGGCGCATCATCGAGCTGAGCACTGACAGCGATGCCGAGAACCGGCTCGCCAAGGCGCACTGGGAGATGGGTGAGCTTTCCATTGCCCGAGAGCACTACCAGGCAGCTCTCGCACTCGATCCCACCAACCGCATCGCCGAGCGCAACATCAGCCGGCTGCGCATGCTCCTGGCCGAGGCCGGCAAGAAGACTGTCGCCGCCCAGGCGGGCAGCAAGGCACCGGTCTCGATCTTCGTCGAGGAGACTGGCAAGACCGGCTTCGCCCACCTGGTCGACCTGGTCGACCCGAAGCAGCTCGCGCAGGTCAACCCTGGTGACCTGGTCGAGCTCTCGCCCGCCGGCCCGCGGCTGGCGGCCAAATCGAACGGCCGGCATATCGGCTATGTCGAGCCGCGCGTCGCCGCCCGACTGCTCAAGCTGATCGCGGAGGGCAACAAGTACACCGCCGGTGTCACCAGCCTCGGCGAGCACGACGTTCGCATCATCATCCGCGAGACGTACCAGGACCCGGCCAACTACGGCAAGGTTTCCTTCCCGACCGCGGCCAAGGTCAGCGACATGCGTCCATATACCAAGGGCACGCTGGTGCGTGAGGAGATGGATCTCGAGGACGATCTGGAGCTCGACGAAGAGGACGACGAGATCGAGGACATCGGTCGGGTGATCCCGGCGGACGTCACCGAGGACGAGGCGTTCGTCGACGAGGAGGCCGTCGAAGGCGACGACGACACCGAGGAGTAGCCGCTCCTGGCTCCTGCTTCGGCTGCCGCGACTCCAGCTTCGGCCGCCGCGGCGTTCCCAGCCGCGATTGAGTCACCCAGCGACTCAATCGTCCGCCGAGGCTACCGCCGAGGTTCACGACTGCCGCTGACGAGCCCTCCAGTCGTGAAATGAGTCACCCAGCGACTCATTCTGTCGTTGAATGCCTGGTCAGGGAGTTTTGCCAGCAGCTGTGAGACGTTCAGCGGACAATTGAGTCACCCAGCGACTCAACGGCCGCCGAGTGCCTGCAGTCGGTCATCCAGACGACCACCGCTGCAAGGTCGGCTGACGTTTGAATCACCCACGGACTCGTTGCCGATCGGCCGGGCTTAGGCAGCCCACGAAGCACCGGTGCCTCGCGGCGAGTTCGGGCCGGGGGCGTTCCGATGCGGAAGTAGACTCACGAGTCGATGGCGGACCCGCTTTCCTCCCTGATCCGGCCCAATTCGGGGCCACAGCTGCCCATCTTCGAGCGCTTCGCACCGCCCCCGGCGGATAACGTCGTCGCGTCCGAGATAGCGGCTCGGAGCGCGCCCGGCGATGTGGTGATCGACCTCCACGGCCGCGGCGGCTGGATCGCGCGGAGCGCCATCGCCGCCCTGCGCCGGGTGTACTCGTGCGAGTCGACGGCGCTGACCCGCTTGCTGGCTGAGGTAGTCCTGCGCCCGCCCGACCTGCGCCACTTCGACGCCGGCCTTTCCCAGGTAGCCACGCATCCACGCGGCGAAGTCGAGCTCAAGCGCGGACTCGAGCAGATGTTCACCACTCGTTGCCCGACGTGCGGCAGGCCGATCGTGGTCGAGGAGTACATCTGGGACGTCGGCGCCAAGGCTCCGTCGCGCAAGGTCTTCCGCTGCTCCTTCTGTCGCGAGCAGGCCCGCGGCGGCGAGCCGCGTGTCGCGCCTGTCGACGACGAGGACATCCGCCTGGCGACCGAGATCGAGGACAGGCCCGCGGCGTGGGCGATCCTGCGCTCGCGATTTCCGATTCTCGATCCGAACCAGACGCTGCCCGACGAGCTGCTCGCGCTGTACACGCCGCGCAGCCTGGTCGCGCTCGAAGCCATCGTCACCCGGCTCGACAACGACCTCAAGGCCCCATCCGTCGACGCCGGGCTGAAGCTCGGCCTGGTCCACGGCCTGTTGTCGGCTAGCCGCCTGAACGGCTACCCAGGACGCGTGGCGGCGCTGCGCATACGGCACGGGCACGTCCAGCAACCAACCTCTCGGGCGTGGCGTGAACGAAATCCGTGGTTTGCCTTCGAGGAGGGCTGCCGCGTGGTGCGTGACTTCATCGGCCGCGTCGAGATCGGTGCCGGCACGTTCCAGCCGCGCCCGGGCGACGACATGGAGGCGCTGATCGACGGCACGGCCAACGTCGTGCTGCGCACCGGCGCGGCGGCCACGCACGGCAACGAGCCACGCTTCTCGTCGCGCCGCCCGGTCCTTCCCGGCCGTCTCGATCCGCGCTCGCGAGTTCGGCTCGTGCTGACCCAGCCGCCGCTGCGCTGGTCGGTCGAGAATGCCTCGTTCGCCTACTTCGCGACGTCGATCGTGCTCGGCCGGCACGCGGCGGCGGACCTGCCGCTCGAGTGGGTCTTCGGACCGCCGCCGCCCAACGACCGTGGCCGTGAGGCGACCGCGTTGCGTCGCTCGCTGATGGCCGTTCGGCCAGTCATGGCGCGCGACGCGCGGGCCGTCGTGACGCTCGATCGTGGCGGTGCCTCGGGCCTCGTCGCCGGCGTGCTCGGCGGCGTCGGCGCCGGCTTTCGGCTCAACTCGGCGCTGCTTGCCGAGCAGGGCAACCAGATCGCCGGCGTGCTCGAGTTCGACCTCGGTCCGACCGGCGACGACGAGGAGCTGCGGCCCGAGCTGGCCGATCTGCCGCGCGCCGATCCGGACAAGCCGTTTGCACTCGCCGACGTCGAGCGCGCGGTCAGCCAGGTGGCGGTCAACGTCCTCCGGGCGCGCGGCGAGCCGTGCGGCGGCGAACGGCTGCTCGGCGAAGTGCTCATCGGCCTCGACCGCCTGGGCCACCTGCGCCGGCTCGTCGCCACGCAGACGTTCAGCGATACCGAGGCGGCCAGCGAGCTGCCCGGCTCGCCCGACCTGAACGGCAATCTGACGCCTGAGATCGACGAGCAAGCGTCCGCCCCCGTCGACTCCGGGGCCGAAACCGAGCTCAGCGATGGCGATGAGGCCGGCGGGGACGACGACGAAGGCGTCGGAATCCCCGACTGGGCGCTCGGCTCGACGTCGGCAACTGATCACGTCCGCCTGCTGATGGAGATCGTGATGGGCGAGCTGCGCCGGCCCGACCACCCGCGGCTGATCGAGGTCGAGCCCGGTCGCTGGTGGTTGCGCAGCGATAAGGATCTGGCCCAGGCTCGGCCGCCGCTTTCCGACCGGCTCGAGTGGGCCGCGTTCGGGCTGCTGTCGACCTCGCAGGGCATCGACGAGTCGACCTTCTTCGAGCGCGTCGCCAAGATGTTCGGCGGCCACGACGCGCCCGATCCGGATCTTGTCCGGGCCGTGCTCGAGAGCTACCGCGATCCGAGCTCGAGCGTCATCGCCCTGCGGCCGCAGGACGGGCTGTCGGATCGGCACGTCGAGCACGGCGAGCTGGTCGGCCTGCTGGTCGAGTACGCCCATCGCCTGGGCCTGCGCTGTCACGTGTCTGCCAAGGAGCGCCGGCGCAGCTACCGCGGCGCGACGGTGGGCGACCTGCTGTCAGACGACGAGCAGCGCGCCTACGTGCCCCTCGTTGCGCCGGGCGACGTGCATACGCTCGAGCAGATCGATTGCATCTGGTACCTGCGCGGCAAGGCCACGTTCATGTTCGAGGTCGAGTGGACGGCGATGCTGACCGACGCATTGCTGCGCCGCGGGCCGCGCATTCCGGCCGACGAGACGGTTGTACGCTTCCTCGTGATCCCGCCCGAACGGGCGGAGCTGGTTCGCTTCAAGCTGTCGCGCTCGCCGCTGCTGCGGCGAGCGCTCGACGAGCAGAACTGGCATATCCTCAAATCGGATCACCTGCGTCGCCTGGCCGCCCGCGAAGAGGTCGGCCTGGATCAGATGGCACCGATGCTGGGACTCGATCCGGAGATCGAAGGCGAAGCGGAGCAGCTCGCGCTCTTCGGCTGATCGGCGCGGTCAGCCTTACGGAGGGAACTAGCGTTGACCGATCTACTCGTGCGTAGCCAGGCAGTCGACCTGGCTGACCGTTTCTGGCAGTGGTTCCTGGCCCGGCAGCCGATCTACGCCACCGTCCTCGGCGACGACCGCTACGACGACCGGCTTTCTGACCCGTCAGCTGCGGGACGCGCCGAAGAGGTTGCCGCACTCAAGGGATTCCTGTCCGACGCCAAGGAGATGGATCGCCACGGCCTTGACCAGGAAGACGTGATCACGCTCGACATGCTCGAGGTCGTTGCTCGAATCTGGCTTCGCCAGCACGCCCACGACGTGCACCACTTCGAGGCGATGGACCAGATGGGCGGCCCGCAGAACCTGCCGGGTGACCTGTCCCGCTTCCAGCGCGTGGACTCGCCCGAGCGGATCGATCGGCTGATTCGCCGGCTCGAGGCATTTCCCCATTACCTCGCCGAGCATCGCGCCAACCTGCTCGAGGGCATCGCCGCCGGTCGAACCGCGGCCGCGCCGGTCGTCGCGCGCGTGATCGAGCAGACACGCCGCGCGGTCGAGGCGCCAATCGATGAGTCGCCGCTGCTGATCGCCCACCCAGAGCTCGACGACGAGTCGCGCCAGCGCATCCGCGCGGCGATCGAGGAATACGTCGCGCCGGCACTGGCCGACCATCTCGCGGCGCTCGAGGGATACGCCGAGTATGCGCGAACCGGGGAGGGGATCTGGGCGCTGCCTGACGGCCGCGAGCTGTACGAGACGATGATCCTGGCCTCGACGACGCTCGAGGAGACGCCCGAGGCGATCCACCAGTACGGGCTCGACCACCTCGAGCTGATCCGCGACGAAACCGTCGGCATCGCGCGCGAGCTCGGCTTCGACGACGTGGCCTCGATGCGCCGCGCGCTCGAGTCGGAGAAGTCCAACTACGCCGCCGACAGCGCCGAGATCGTCGATCGCGCGCGGCGCCAGATCGAGAAGGCAAACGCGGCAGCGCCCGCGCTCTTCGGCCGCCTGCCAAAGGCACCATGCGAGGTTCGCCCGGTCGAGCCGTACCAGGAGGCCGAGGCGCCGCCGGCGTTCTACTTCCCGCCGGCGCCAGACGGCTCGCGTGATGGCATCTATTTCGTGAACACTTACCAGCCCGAAAATCGGCCGCTTTACCGGCTCGCCGCGACGACGTATCACGAGGCTACGCCGGGTCATCACTTCCAGATCGCGATCGAGGGCGAGCTCGACGACCTTCCCGACTTCCGGCGCTTTGGCTCGCGCCTGACCGGCGCCGCCTACCCCGAGGGCTGGGGCCTGTATAGCGAGCGGCTGGCCGACGAGATGAACCTGTACGAGAGTGCCTGGGAGCGCCTTGGCATGCTCGACGCCCAGGCCTGGCGCGCCGCTCGACTCGTAGTCGATACCGGCATCCACGCCTTCCGCTGGAGCCGCGAACAATCGGTCGAGCTGCTGATGACCGTGGGGCTGTCGCGCCTCGAGGCTGAGACGGAAACCGACCGTTACATCACCTGGCCCGGCCAGGCGCTCGCATACATGATCGGCATGCGCGAGATCGTCGCCCTCCGCCGCGCGCTCGAGGAGCGCGACGGTGATCGATTCGACCTGGTCGGCTTCCACGACGAGCTTCTCGGACACGGCACATTGCCGTTGGCCACATTGCGCCGCGAGCTGCCCGGTTGGGTCAAGCCGCGCGACTGACGCCCTCCAATACCTCGCGTTCTGGATGCGCGTCCTGATCTTCGGCGCGACCGGCAACATCGGCCGCCACGTGCGCGAGGCGGCGCTCGGCGCCGGCCACGACCTGGTCCTGTTCGCGCGCGACCCGGCCAAGCTGGATCCGCTCGAGGAGGGTGAGGAGGCAGTGGCGGGCGACGTCGCCGACGCGGCTGCAGTTGGCAGTGCGACGGACGGCATCGACGCCGTGATCAGCGTGCTCGGACCACGCTCCAACAGCCTCGAGCAGGAAGAGGTGTTCGTCATCTTTGCGCGCGCCCTGGTTGACGCGATGCAGGCACGCGGCGTGAAGCGCCTGGTCGCGTTGTCAGGCGCGGCCGTGCGGGTGCAGGGCGAGAACAAGCGGCCACTGGATCGACTGGCGAGCGCCGTCATCGGCAGGGCCGTGCGCCACGTCGTGCAGGCCAAGCAGCGCGAGCTCGACATCATCGCCGCGAGCAGCCTCGATTGGGTCGCACCTCGGCCGCCGCGCGTCATCGACGGCCCGCTCACCGGGGAGTACCGCGTCGGCGATCACTCCGTCGGGCCGCGGTCGCGCATCTCGACGTCTGATCTGGCCGAATTCATGGTCGCCTGCCTGACCGACGACGAACACCTCCGCACGGCGCCGTTTATCTCCTACTGAGCGCGTTACGATCGCGCCCACCATGACGGAGGTTCGGAAGTGACTGACGCGGCATTGCCAGGCTCTATGAGCGAGCCCGAGATCGAGAACCTCCAGATGGCCGAGGGCCGACGCTTTCCGCCCGATCCCGACCTCGCCGCGCGGTCCAACGTCACTGCCGCGATGTACGAGGAAGCCGAGCGCGACTACGTCGCATTCTGGGAGCGACTGGCGCGTGAGCGGCTGGCGTGGGACACGCCATTCGACACGACGCTCGAATGGGAGCCGCCGTTCGCCAGGTGGTTCGTCGGCGGCAAGCTCAACGTCGCCTACAACTGCGTCGATCGTCACGTCGAGGCGGGTCTCGGCGATAAGGTCGCTTACCACTGGATCGGTGAGCCGGGTGACACGCGAACGCTGACGTACGCCGATCTGCGGGACGAGGTATCCAGGGCCGCCAACGCGCTGCTCGAGCTGGGCATCAAGACCGGCGATCGGGTCGCGATCTACATGCCGATGATCCCCGAGCTGCCCATCGCGATGCTCGCCTGCGCGCGGATCGGCGCGCCGCACACGGTCGTCTTCGGCGGCTTCTCCGCCGAGGCGCTTGCCGGCCGCATCGTCGATTCGCAGGCCAAGCTGGTGATCACCGCCGACGGCGGCTGGCGGCGCGGCAAGGCAGTAGACCTGAAGACGGCGGTCGACGAGGCGATCTCGATGACCGACACGATCGAGCACGCGCTGGTCGTGCGTCGCGTGGGCGACAACGTCGAGGCGGTGGAGATGCGCGACGGCCGCGACGTGTGGTGGCACGACATCGTCGATCGCCAGTCACCCGACTGCCCGCCGGTGGCGGTCGATTCCGAGCACATGCTCTACCTGCTCTACACGTCGGGCACGACGGCCAAGCCGAAGGGCATCATGCACACCACGGCCGGCTACCTGCTCGGCGCCTCGTTCACCCATTGGGCGGTGTTCGACCTGAAGCCGGACGACGTCTACTGGTGCGCGGCGGACGTCGGCTGGGTCACCGGCCACTCGTACATTGTCTACGGGCCGCTGGCCAACGCGGCCACGAGCGTGATGTACGAGGGCACGCCCGACACACCGGCATGGGACCGCTGGTGGCAGATCGTCCAGGACTACAAGGTCACCATCCTGTACACAGCGCCAACCGCCATCCGGGCGTTCATGAAACAAGGCGCCGACTTCCCGGCCAAGCACGACCTCTCGTCGCTGCGCCTGCTCGGGTCGGTCGGCGAGCCGATCAATCCCGAGGCATGGCTGTGGTATCGAGAGAACATCGGCGCTGGCCGGACGCCCGTCGTCGACACCTGGTGGCAGACCGAGACGGGCATGATCATGATCACGCCGCTGCCCGGCGTGACGACGACCAAGCCCGGCTCGGCTACGTTCCCGTTCCCCGGCGTGGGCGTCGACGTCCTCGACTCGAACGGCGAATCGGTGCCGTTCGGCGGCGGCGGCTATCTCGTACTGACACGTCCGTGGCCGGCGATGCTGCGTGGCATCTACGGCGATCCGGAGCGATATCAGGCCACGTACTGGAGCCGCTTTCCGGGCAAGTACTTCGCCGGCGACGGCGCCAAGCGCGACGAGGACGGCTACCTGTGGCTGCTCGGCCGAGTCGACGACGTCATGAACGTGTCGGGCCATCGCATCTCGACGATCGAGGTCGAATCGGCGCTGGTCGATCACCCGGCCGTAGCCGAAGCCGCGGTCATTGGCCGGGCCGATCCGCTCACCGGCCAGGCGATCTTCGCCTTCGTCATCTTGCGCGTCGGCTTCGAGCCGACCGACGAGCTGGCGGCCGAGGTGCGCGACCACGTGGGCAAGGTCATCAGCCCGATCGCCAAGCCCAAGTACCTGCTTTTCACGCCCGACCTGCCCAAGACGCGCTCGGGCAAGATCATGCGTCGACTGTTGCGCGACATCGGCGATGGCCGCGCGCTGGGCGACACCACCACGCTCGCAGATGCGGGCGTGGTCGAACTCATCCGGGATCGCTCCGGGGCGGCGACCGAGGAGGAGTAATCCGCGGTCCACGCCTAACATCTGCCGTGTGACCCTGCGCGACACGTTCAATCGGCCGATCCACGACCTGCGCATCTCGGTCACCGATCGGTGCAACTTTCGGTGCACGTATTGCATGCCGCGCGAGGTGTACGGGCGCGACTTCGCCTTCCTGCCCCGGGCCGAGTTGCTCACCTTCGAGGAGATCGAACGGCTGGCGCGCGTCTTCGTTGGACTGGGCGTCAAGAAGCTCCGGCTGACCGGCGGTGAGCCTCTCCTGCGCCGCGACCTGCCGCTGCTCGTCGAGCTGCTGGCCGCGATCGAGGGGGTCGAGGACATCACCCTGACCACCAACGGGTCACTGCTCGCACGTCATGCGCCCGCCCTGGCCCGGGCCGGCCTGTCGCGCATCAGTGTCAGCCTCGATTTGCTGGACGACGTCACCTTCGGGCGCATGAACGACGTTGGCTTCCCGGTCGCAACCGTCCTCGACGGGATCGCGGCCGCGGCGGATGCCGGCCTGACGCCGATCAAGGTCAACATGGTCGTCCGCCGCGGCATCAACGAGGCCGACGTCGTCCCGATGGCACGCTACTTCCGTGAGCGCGGTCACATCCTGCGCTTCATCGAATACATGGACGTTGGCCACACCAATGGCTGGCGGATGGACGACGTCGTGCCCGCGGCCGAGATCGTCGCCCGGATCGACGAGGTGATGCCGCTCGTTGCCCTCGAGCCGCTCTATCCGGGCGAGGTCGCCGACCGGTGGGCGTATCGCGACGGCAGCGGCGAGGTTGGTGTGATCGCATCGGTCACCCAGCCGTTCTGCGCCGATTGCTCGCGCGCGCGGCTCACCGCCGACGGCCAGCTTTACACGTGTCTCTTCTCGAGCAGCGGGCACGATCTGCGCGAGCTGCTTCGCTCGGGCGTCACGGATGCCGAGCTGAACTCAGCGATCAGGGCCGTGTGGCGCGCGCGCGACGACCGCTATTCCGAGCTGCGCACGCTGGCGACCGGAAGTGGACGTGAGCTGCCGGTGATCGATCCAGGGCGCGTCGAGATGTCACGCATCGGCGGTTGATCGCAACCCCAGCGCGGCCGGAACCGTTCGGTTGCGGGTGCGAAAATCGGTCGTTCGCACGCTCGCTCGGAAGTTATGCTGAGGCACGACCGGCAGCATTGCGCCCGGGAGAGAGAAGGCGTGCTGATCGGCCGGTGCCCAGGTTCGACCAGCGCTGCGCGCTGCGACAGGAGGAGTGAGAGTGAGCGATCAACCCGGAGGCGGCGCGCCGCCACCGCCCGCCCAGCCGCCGCAGGCCCCGCCGCCGCAGGCGCCGCCGCCGCCGCAGGCACCGCCGCCGCAGAACTGGCAGTCGACCCCGCAGCCGCCCGGCCCGCCCCCGGCCGGCGGTGGCCAACCTGCCATGCCGGCCTGGACGGCTGGTCTAACCGATCAGCGACCGGTGGCCGGCCCTGCCGGTCTGTTCTACGCCGACGTGCCGAATCGAACGATCGCGATGGTCATCGATGTTGTCGGCATGTTTCTCGTCTACTTCATCATTGGCGTGATCACTCTGGTCATCTTCGGTACCAACCTCGGTTTCGGGATCACGTTGGCAAGCACTACGTCGTTGCTCGTCCAGTGGCTGCTCACCCAGCTCATCTGGGCGGCGTACTTCATCTATCTCTGGGTCGCGATGCGCGGGACGCTCGGGATGAAGTTGCTCGGGCTGCAGATCGGTCACGAGTCAGACGGCCGGACGATTACTTACCAGCAGGCGGCGTACCGCTACGCCGTTCTGTTTGGGCCCAACATCGTCCTCGGATTGTTGGGCGCCTTGGTGCCGGGCCTGGGCATTCTGGGTTTCCTCGGCATTTTCTGGCTTGTATACGTCCTCGTCACCATGGCTCAAAGCCCGACCAAGCAGGGCATCCAGGACAAGTACGGACGGACGATGGTTGTCAAGGCCGGTCGTTCGATGATTCAGCCGCCGAGCTAGACCAAACGATCTGGAAGGTGAAGGGCCCCGTCCAGCCGGACGGGGCCCTTTTCTTGTGTCCACGCACGAGACGCCGTCGCGGCCAGATTTCCACGACATATCCACAGCGACGGTGGATTTGTGGACGGACTTACGCGGCGTTCGTGAAATCCGTGGATAAGCACGTTGACGGTGGTTGGGCTGCACCGTAACTTAGGTCTTGCCCGGAGGGGCCGCGAGAACTCGGAAGCTGAGATTACATCAAGGCTTCAGGAGACTCGGCAGGTCTCTCCGGGCGCTTCTTTGTGTCCGGGACGCCGCTCGGTCCGCTATCTTCGCCGCCGATGGAAACCCCCGACATTCCCTTTTCCGACCGACTCGACGCGCTGGAACGTGCCGTCCGGCAGCGCACGGACGCGGTGCCGCAGATCGGCATAGTTCTCGGTTCAGGACTGGGCGGATTGGCCGATTTACTGACCGACGTCACGGCCGTGCCCTTCGCCGAGCTGCCCGGTTGGCCGGCTGCATCGGCGCCGGGTCACGCCGGCCGGTTGCTGCTCGGCCGGCTCGAGGACGTCCCGGTCGCTTGCCTCCAGGGCCGCCTGCACATGTACGAGGGCCACTCAGAACGGCTGGTGGTCGAGCCGGTGTTGCTCATGGGTCGCCTCGGCGCGCGCCAGATCCTGCTGACCAACGCGGCCGGCGGCATTAACCCGGATTGGCCGGCCGGAACCTTGATGCTCCTATCTGACCACCTCAACCTGACCGGGCGCAGTCCGCTGATCGGGCCTAACGACGACGCACTCGGCCAGCGCTTTCCGGATCTTGTCGACGCCTACAGCCCGCGCTTGCGGGCGCTGATGCGCAGCGCGGCTGCCGATGAGGGCATCGAGCTGGCCGAGGGCGTCTATGCCGGCCTGACCGGGCCGACCTACGAGACGCCGGCCGAGGTGCGCATGCTGCGCGCAATGGGTGCCGACGCGGTCGGCATGTCGACCGTGCTCGAGGCGGTCGTTGCGCGCTGGGCGGGACTCGAGGTGTGCGGCGTTTCGCTCGTCACCAACCCGGGTGCCGGCGTGACCGGTCAGTCACTCAGCCACGAAGAGGTGCTCGAGGCGGCCGCGGATGCCGGTCCGCGCTTCACCCGCCTCGTCCGCCAGTTCGTCAAGCTCTCCGCGGAGGCGTGACCGACAGACGCGCGATCGAGCTGTTTGCGCTGATCATCGTCGCGACCTCCGTACTGACCGGTTTTCGGCTGGCGGCCGTAGCGTGTCCTCGCGAGCTGGGTAAGTGCCGATGATCGCCAGAAAGAAGTAGAGCTGGAACCACCAATACTCGGCGCGCGGCCTTCGAAAGGAGCGTACTTCGAGTAAACCGACCGGACCGCCTCCGGTGAATTACATCAGCCTGGCTCCATCACCTTGGCCCGCGCCGCTCGTGCGGTGCCGCGATCGGAAGGATAGTGCCAGCGCGTCCAGGTGATTCCTGCCGCAATGGCCGTGCCAAGCGCGGCGAACGCCACATCAGCGATCGTGTCGCGCGCGGACAGGCCGAGGCCCGTGAAGCCGACGCGGTCGGCGGCGTACTCCATGGCGTCGAAAGCGATCTCACCGATCAGACCGAAGGCGACCGTGGCCGCGACGGCCGCCTCGCGCGACTCGACCCGGCTCGAGATGACCGCTCCGAACAGCGTCGAGAACACAGCTGCGTTCAGAAAGTGAACGGCGTCGTCGACACGCGCCGCGTCATAGATGCCGAGCGAGTTGCCGGCCGCGTCGACGAGCATCGGGGCGGACATCGCGATATCGGCCGCGAGTGGGTAGGGCGACCTCCGATCGCCGGCCAGCCACGCCACCGGAACCAGGCTCAGGCCGGCGAGGTAGCCAAGCGACCGGATGCGCATGCCCTTTCCGCGATATTTGGGCTGGTCGGGCCAGATAACTGCCTCGGCCGTGTAGGCGAGCGTGGCCGTCTTGGTCAGTGCCAGCGCGATCCATCCGGCCTGGCGCAGCCGGCGCTGGGTGGACGGTCGATTGAGGAAGTCGGTCAGAGGGTCGGCAGCTCGCGCCCAGCAGCCTTGGCCGCCGCCTTCTTCTCCGCCCACGCCGCGAGCACGTTGTCCTTGTGTGGCCGGATGGGGCAATGCTCGTCGCGGTTGCGATCCTCGTCGCAGTAGCCGAGCGGCACGCACTTGGGGGCCAGGAACGAGCCCATGAATGGCGAAACGCTGAACACTTCGTGGCGGATCAACTGGAACAGACGGCGGATCTCCCACTGGGCCATCGTGCACAGTCGCAGCCCCGACATGTGGATCAGCGCGCGCAGGTTGGTGGTCATGATCAGATTGGTGCGCGTCGCGTTGGGCATCACGAAGCGGGCGTCCTCGCCCGGGATGCCCGCTTCGAGCATCTCGCCGTAGAACGCGAGCGAGTCGTCCATCTCGGCCGTGAAACGCTCACGAACCTCCTCGGGCGCATCCTGGATCGAACCGGGCACCATGTACGACGGCCGCTTGTAGTTCAAGTAGCGCTGCGACTGCTGGTCGAAGGCAACGCCGGCGCGATGCCGGACGAGCTGGTGCGACAGCGTCCTGGTTACTCCACTGATCGCGAACGTGAACACGATGTGCTCGATCGTCGAGCCGTGGCCCGACTCGATCACGCGCCGGATCAAATCCTGCTGCTTATCGGTCGCGACCTTGCCGGTCGTGGCGCGCTCGAAGATGTCGTGCGGCTCAAGCTCGCTGTAGCACGTCCGACAGGCGGTATAGATCAGCGGCAAGTAGTACTGCTGCGCGATCTCTCGCGTCGGGAAGAGCAGCTTGGCGGTCATGCCCAACTCGCGCGTCGCCGGACTGCGCGGTGTTGCCGACACCTGTGGCTCGGGCGGGGCTGCGGGTTCGACGGCCATCGGCTGCCTAGATTACGCGTTCCGCGGCGCACAGCGCCGAGGCCGTGATCAGCTCAGCGGATGCCCGTGTCATAGCCGAGCAGCAGGCCGACCATGTCACCGCCGACAGCGGAAAACGCCTGAGCCTCCGGCTTGCGCATCAATCCGTCGACCTCACCGAGCTCGACGAAGTAGGCACCTGCGTCAAGCTCGAACTGGGCGCTTCCGTCGGCGCCCGAGATCGCTCGACCCACTTCGGTCCCGTCGGCAGCATGCACGATGACCTCCGCATTGGCCACCGGTCGCGGCGCGCAATCCTCAGCAGGCGGGATCTGTTCGACGGGGCAGACCGGGCCGGCGACCAGGTTGACAGTGAGAAGGACCGGCGCATCGGTCCCGGCAGAGGGCGAGAAATCGACATCGTCACCCTCATCCGCGGCGAGGGTAATCGTGCCATCGTGGGCAACGTCGTATGTCCAGGTGTGACGGTCGATGCAGCCGGCCTGGCAGTCGCCCGAACCAATTGTGATCGCAACGCTGAACCCGTCGACGGTCTCGGTCGCCTCATACCAAGCCGACTGGCCGACCATGTCTGCGCGCAGCGGGACCATTTGCGCGTATCGATCGTCCGAGGCGAAGACGAGGGCCGCCGCCTGAGCGGCCGATGTGACCTCGCCACTCGGCGCCGGGGAGTCAGAGGGCACCGGAACAGGGGTCTGAGCGGGGCCCGTGGGGCTCGCCGAAGGCGAGGGCGTGGGGTTCGGGGATGCTCCAGGAGCGGTGCAGGCGGCGAACATGCTGACCAGCACCAATGCAGCCGCCGCCAACATGCGCGATGATCGGTTCATGGCCCTCACGACGCACCCCGATACACCATGGTTCCCGACTCTCTACAGCCGGAGCTCACGCTGATGGCGATCCGCCGACTGCTGGGCATGAGCCCGGCAGAGGAGGCGCCGGATGAGCTTGCGCCCCGACCGCCCGCTCCAGCAACCGACTCAGCAGCGACCGAGACTGTGCGCCGCATCATTCGCGAGCTGGAGCAGGTCGAACCCGAACGGCGCAAGCTGCTGGCCGGCTTCGCCTACGTCCTCAGCCGCGCCGCTCATGCCGATCTCAGCTTCAGCGACGACGAGACGCAGCTGATCGAAAAGATCGTCGCCGACATCGGCAAGCTGCCCGAGTCGCAGGCGGTGCTGGTGGTCGAGATCGCCAAGAACCAGAATGACCTTTACGGCGGGACCGAGGACTACCTGGTCACGCGCGAATTCGCTGCCAAGGCCGATCCTGACCAACGTCGCCGAACGGTCGAGGCCTGTTTCATGATCGTCGCCTCGGATCACGAGATCACCGCCGAGGAGTACGCCGAGCTGACCCAGATCGCGACAGAGCTCGGGCTCACGCGTGAGGAGCTGAACGTGATCCGACGCGACTACAAGGACAACCTGGCGGCGATCCAGAAGATGCGCGGCCAGCCGCAGAGCGGCTGAGCCAGAGCCTCATTCGGTTCGGCCGAGTCGCCGCCTGAGCGTCAGGCGGTCGGGTCGGCCGGCGTTCGGTCGAGGTCGGCCTCGGCAAGGAAAAGGAAGCGATAGGCCAACGCGGCCACGACGGCGCCGATGATCGGACCCACGATCCAGACGTAGCTGTTCGAGTAGTCGCCGGTCACCACCGCCGGGCCGAACCAGCGTGCCGGGTTCATCGCCGCGCCGGTCAGCGGGCCGCCCATCAGGATGTCGGCCGCAACCGCGAATCCGATGGCAAGGCCGCCGACTTTCGGCGCGCGCGGGTCGATCGCCGTTCCGAATACTGCTGCGAGCAGGACAACGGTGAGGACTGCCTCGATCGCTATGCCCTGTAGAGGATCGATGCCCGTCAGCCGTGGGATGCCCAGCTCCGGGAAGACGTCGGCCGGGTAGATGGCGCGCAGCATCCACGCCGCGAGGATGCCACCGATGAGCTGGGCGATCATGTACGCGGCCGCCCGACGCCCGGGCATCTGGCCGGCGATCCAGACCGCCGCGGTGACGGCAGGGTTGAAGTGAGCGCCGCTGATGGCGCCCATCGCACTGACCAGCACCGCCAACACCACGCCATGCGCCAAGGCGACGACGATCAGGCTCGATGCCGGGTCCATGTCCGATCCCTGGGTCACCGCCCGGCTGACCCAGCCGGCAGCGCCGATGCCCACGAAGAAGAACAGGAACGTGCCGGCGATCTCGGCGATGACGGCATTCCATGGGTTGCGCATCTGCTGTCAGCCTCTCCCACATCTTCTCGTCGCGGCGCCTGACCGGGGACCGCGTTTTTCCTCGCCCGCCATACTACGCATGGCCGACGTCACAGGGAGGGTCATGGCACTCACGCACGCGCCCGTAGCGACGGTCGCAACCCCCGAGCGAGATCGCCCGATAGAGGGCGTGGATCGTGTTATCGCGCTCGACGACGGCCGAAAGGTCGGCTACCTGGAGTCCGGCGCGCCGGACGGATCGCCGGTCCTCTTCTTCCATGGCTTCGGCACGACGCGCGTCATCTGCCCGCCCGACGGTCCGGCCAAGGAGCGTGGCATCCGTCTCCTCGCGCTCGATCGGCCGGGAATCGGCCTGTCCGAAGCCCTGCCCGGCCGCCGGCTGGTCGACTGGCCGGCGGATGTCGCCGCCGTTGCCGATCGGTTGAAGCTGGACAGCTTCTCGATCATCGGCTGGTCGGGCGGCGGACCGTACGCGCTCGCGTGCGCTGTGGCCATGCCCGAGCGCGTCAGATCGGTTGCCCTGGTGAGCACTCCGGCGCCGCTCGCGGGTTCGAAGGAGCGCGGCTACCTGCGCCGCTTCGACAAGAGCGCAGTCCACGCGGCTGGTCGAGCGCCGTGGGTCGTACGGCTCGCGATGTGGCATTGGGGTCGCGGCCAGCGCCGCGATGCGGCCGGCTTCTTTGACAAGTCGGTCGCCGAGATGTGTGCCGCCGACCAGGCTGTGCTGGCCGAGCCCGCGCTGCGCAGCCGGATGATCGCCAATTCGACCGAGCTGTACCGACAGGGCGGGCGCGGCATGTATGACGAGGCGCTCGTCCTCGCCCGACCGTGGGGCTTCGACCTGTCGGAGGTGAATGTTCCCGTCCACGTCTGGTACGGAGCGCGGGACGAGACGGTGCCGGAGGGGATGGTGCGTCACCTGGCGGCCGAGATCCCGGGCGCTCAGCTGCATGTCTCGGCCGACGAGGGCCACCACCTGCTGTACAGCTCCTGGCCGAAGATCCTCGCTTCGCTCGACTGACTCGCGGCCTCGAAAGATACGCAGAAAGGCCGACCGCCCCATTTCAAACCCGGCGCGACTCCGCGACGGTGACGGTTGAGGCCCGCATGTTGAAACGGCCTTCGCCATGAGCCGAAGGCCGTTTCTGGTGGTTTCCGCGTTCTGGATGAGTCGCTCAGGCGACGAGGCTCACCCAGCGATCAGTTGGGCCAGAAGATGATCCTGAGGCCGACCTGGGTCGTATCCCACCCTTGGTCGCTCAGCGCATTGACCTTGAGGTCAATCCGGTCGCCGGCTCGGACGTTGATTTGCGCGACGGAGGCTTCGACTGCTCCGCCGTTCACGATTGTGCCCGCCAAAAATGGATTGTGCCTCTTGCCAATTGACCAGCCGACTCCGTCGCCTCCCCCGTTGTCAAGGTCGGTCAGCCTTAGCCGTACCGAGATATAGCCGGCGCCTGGGCTCTTCCACCCGATCACGATGGCGTGTTCATTGCTCGGATGCACGAACAACCGGTCCGCGGGCACGTAAGAGAAATCCCCACCGGTGTTGTTGTACGAAACCGCAGGGGTCCATGGCCAACTCAGATAGGCGTTGTCATCACTCCAGGCCTCGAAGCCCTCGACGTCGGCGAAGCTCGAGTCGAAGTGGGTGAGAAGGCGACGAGTGCCGTCGCTGTATGTTTGCCGGTAGCTCCAGGCACCGCTCGGGTTCGCCTCGTTGGGCGACAACCGAAAGTCTTCCCTGGCATTGAAGACGATCGGCGTGGGACTGCCGGCCGCGACTGGGCCGGGTATCAGCAGAACAAGCCCGACGGAAACGGCGATAGCCGCACGCGCAACGATGCGCCAAGGCCTGAAGGGCTTGTGGGTGTCCATGTGGAGCCTCCTGTGCTCCGTGCGCATTCGCCGCGACGGTCATCGCGGGTCGGACGCGATGGACATAGTCGATGCCTCGCAGATCGGCGGCACAAGTGCCAAACGCACTGAATGGGAACACGCCGATTGCCACCTCCCAGCGCGCCGTCGGCGTCGTTCTTTGGTCGCTTGAGGGTGGGTACATAGGCCGACCGCCCGATCCCGAAGGACCAGGCGGTCAGTCTGTCCGGTGCATCGCTCAGGGCCACGAAGGCCCCGAGCGTCAGGCCATCAGGCCGGCATCGCTGCCGGTCGCAGCACCGGGACCTTAGCCACCTCGGGGCGCACTGCCCACACGAGGCCCAGGCCTGTCAGGATGAAGGTGAACCCGACTCCGGCGAACAGGGCGGCGAGGCCGAGACCCATCTGGAGAGCCGAGGCGGTGGAGGTGCCAACACCGAGCTCTGCGATGAGCGCGTGGGCCGTGCCGGTCCAGGCCTGCTCGCGAACTGCGGCATCGATTGGGTTCGAGCGATCGTAGTCGGCCCAGTAGCGGCCGTCGACCGGGATCTCATATGGCGTACCCGCGGTGTACACGGTGCCGTCAGGAGCGGTGAAGTCCTCGTCGAGGACGACCGTCTGCGTGCCGTGCAACGTGTGGTAGGCGACCGTTGCCATCTGGTACATGTATTCGCTGCCGGTGTTGACGATCGGATCATTGGGATTGAGCTCTGCCGACTGGACCGGATAGCCCCAGTCGTCGGTCAGGAGCGCCATGATGGCCGCCGAGCCTTCGGTCGTGCCGCGGTCGGTCAGCTGGCCCTGGTCGTTGTAGGTGAGCGCGACGCCCTGAGCGGCGCTGAACGCCTCCAGCGAGCGCTGGCCTTCCTGAACCTTCATGAAGGCGTAGCCACCGCCAATGATGAAGCCGAGGCCGATGATGGAAAGGACGATCCCGAGCTTCTTAAGTCGGTCGATCATCTGAGTGTCCTCCTGGTGCTGCGTTACTGAATGGCCTGACGTAACTGTCGTTTCTGCAGGCATCTGGCGCAGGTGAAGGACGGACTGTTTCGGGGGTCCTTTTCCTGTGGTCGAAGTGCCATTCGGCACGGGTCGCGCCGGGACCTATGGCTTGGGCGTCGTTTCGTCCGAGATCGATTGCTGGGGCTCGCCGCGCCGCGCCGGGGGCACGATGAGGACCGAACAGGGAGCGTGATGGAGGACGTTTCGGGCGACACTGCCCAGTGCCAGCCGAGCGAGGCCCGTCCGGCCGTGGGTTCCGATGACGACGACATCGGAACCTGCCGCACGCGCTGCATCGATGATTTCGGCGGCAGGGTCGCCCTCGCGCCCGATGGGCTCCGCGTGGAGCCCGGCGCCGCTCAGCTCAGCAGCCATGGCGGCAGCCAGCGCGTCCCGGTCGTGGCGAGTGGCATCTGCGGTCTCCTCGGACAGTGCCGCAGTCTCCGCTGAGCCTGGCACCGGAAAGCCGGTCCACCACGGCAGCGCGATGTGGGCAACGCTGACCACCTGGACGATCGCGCCGGCGAATATCGGCCAGCCCAGAATTGCCTCGGCCGCGCGGCGTGCGTATGGAGAGCCGTCCCAGGCCAGAGTCAGCCGCTCGATGCTCCGACCGCGGGCGACAAGGACCGGCACCGAGGCATGGTCGATAACCTCGGCCGAGACGGAACCCAGGACCATCGATGGGATCGTCCCGTGCCCGCGATTGCCCATCACGATCACGTCGGCCGGCATCGCGGCAGCGGCCATCGCGATGGCGGTCGCAGGTCGACCTCGAAGGACGGTAGAGTCCACGAAAAGTCCTGAGCGTGCGAGGCGCTTCACAAGCCGTCCGACCGTTTCCTCGGCCTGCCCAAGGGCCTCGTTCTCCAAATCGCCGATGGGCATTGGCCCTGGCGGCGGCCACATGCCGCCGAGAATTGCCGTCCCAGTCTCAACCGCCTGAACGACGCGTATCGATGAGCCCGCCGGCCAATCGACGCCGGCCACCAGCTGCAGCGCAAGGTCGGCCGAAGTCGACCCGTCCGTCGCCACCAGGATCTTCATTTGTCGTTGCCTCAGCGGGCTGGCGCGATTGGTGCCAGCCCTTCGCTTAGAAGCGGCCGCGCGGAACCGTGTGCCAGTACGTCTTGTTGAAGACGACCTTGCCCAGGTGCCAGAAGCGGTTCGGGCGCGGCGGCCGCGGCGGATGGTCGTAGTCGAAGCGGAGCAGTGTTCCCTTGCCGTCGCCGATCTCGAAGAAGCACATCACCTGGCCCTCGTACGACGCGTGGCGACCAGCCGGCTCTTGACGTGTCGCTGAGGCAACGATGCGCTCGGCGACGACGGGCGCCTCGAAGTGGGCAGTCGAGCCGGCCTTGGAAAGAGGCAGGTCGGTCGCGTCGCCGAGCGCGTAGACGTTCGGGCGTCCGCCGACCTGGAGCGTGTGGTGATCCGTCGGAAGCCATCCACCGGGAGCTGGGGCCAGGCCCGAATCGATCAGAACCTGGGCTCCTCGATGTGGTGGGACGAGGATCAGCAGCTCGTACGGCGAGCTCCTCGCCCTCGAGGCTCTGGACGACCTTGCGTTCGGGATCGATCGTCTCGACGTTGAAGAAGGTGTGCAGCTCGATGCCCTTCTGCTCGAGCACGGGCGTCGCCATCTCGCTCACCGACTCGATCGTGAAGGCGCGTCCGATGGGTGAGCAGAAGTGGATATCGGAGAACTCGCGCAGACCGCGCTGGCGCAGCTCTGCCTCGATCAGGAAAGCGACCTCGAGCGGCGCGGGCGGGCATTTGTAGGGCATCCCGGCGATGCCGATGACGATCCGACCGCCCTTGAAGGCGTCGAGCGCGCCGCGCAGCCGGCTGGCCGCCTCGGCCGTGTAGAAATGATGCGCTTCCGATTCGAAGTGCTCGATCTCCTCGGGCACGATGCGCGAGCCGGTGGCAAGCACGAGTTGCTCGTAGCCAAGCGTCTCGCCGGTGTCGAGCTCGACCGTCGATGTCGCCTCGTCGATCCGGATGGCCTCGCCAACGACCAGCTCGACCCGAGAGTCGAGCAGCGACCGCTCCGGTCGCTGCAGGCGTTCGGCGCGCTCCCCTCCGAAAGTGATGTACATGAAGCCGGGCTGGTAGACATGGCTGCCCAGCTTGTCGACGACGGCGACGTTTGCCTCGGGGAGCCGGTCACGCAGCATGCGGCTGACGAGGTTGGCGACGATCGTGCCGCCAACCCCGCCGCCGAGAATCAGTACGCGTTCCATCTCCGCCCCGCTCAGTGAAGCTTCTCGACGACGATCTCGTCGTAGCCACTGACTTCGTCGACGCCGATCAGGCGATGGCCGGCCTTTTCCACCCATTTGGGGATGTCGACCCGTGAGCCGCGGTCAGACGACCGAACGGCGATCACCGTGCCGACGTCTGATTCGCGGATCGCTCTTATGAGCTCCATCAATGGACCCGGGCAGAAGCTGCCTCGTGCGTCTATCAGACGGCTGGGCTCAACGGTCGGGGTTCCTGCAATTAGCGTCATGGTGCATCTCGCTTTCGCGGCTTAAGTCAGATGAACAGGCTTGCTGTGTTCGGTTGGGTCATCAGCTCGATGACCGTCGCCGCGCCGGCCGGCTCGCCCAGGCCCGTCGATCATGTCCTCGCGCTTGAGGCCGAACATGTCCATCGTCATCTGGCAGGGAATGAACTCGACACCGAGGGCCTGTGCTGCCTCGAGCAGCTCCGGCGGCCGGGCCACGTTGTAGCGCCTGGATAGCCGTCCGATCATCCACGGACCCATGCCCAGGAAGTTCATCTTCGAGAGCTTCAGGTGACTGATGCCCGGTCGCTGCATGAGCGTCAGCATCCTCTGCATCCAGTTCTCGCCCACGACCCGCTTCTGATCCTTGACGAACGGCAGCAGCCCCCAGAACGTGATGAACACGCTCGTCTTGTAGCCACTCGCGGCGGCGGTGCTGGACATGATCAGCGTCGGCCAGATGCGGTCGAGCTCGCCACTCCAGTTGATGATCACGAGCTGTTTGGTGGGCGTCTCGGCGGCGTTATCGGCCGCTTGCCTGGGCCTCGATCTCTTCGACCGGCGCCTCCGAGACGGCCGACTCGAGGAAGCCGAGCAGCTCTGGCTCGACGCCGAGTTCGAGGGTGGTCAGAATCGGACGGTCTGTCGATCACGGGAGTGGTCATCTCGCGCTCACTTTCGGCGAAGGACGAAGCGATATACGCCGCCGTCGACTGAGCTCGTCACAAGCTCGTTGCCGGTGCTGCGGCTCCAGGCTGCGAAGTCGGCGACCGATCCCGGATCGGTGGCCAGCACCTCGAGCAACTCGCCCGACGCGAGCGACTTGATGGCCTGCGCCGTCTTGACGATGGGCATCGGGCATTTCAGGCCCTGGGCGTCCACGCGCACGGGGTCCGCCGCGTTGACGGCTCCTTCGATGGCTGTCATTGAACGTGCTCCTTTCGAGCCTCAGATGAAGATGACCTGGCCGTCGCCGGCGTTGACGAAGAAGGCGGTGACGCCCTCTATGCCGTCGACCAGTGGATCGAGCTGCGGTCGGTCTCGAGCTTCAGCAGATCCATCGACAGCGAGCAGGCCTGGATATCGACGTCGCCGATGTCCTTTGCCTGGCGCAACGTCTCGAACCATGGCTGTTGGCCGACAGCGCGCAGCTCATCGACATCCTTCTTCCCCTCCGGTTCCCGCCTCCGGCGCCAACGGCAGCCGCTCGCCGATGCGCGCCGCTCGAAAGGCGTCGAGTGCCCAGTACTGCAGGAAGATGTGAACGGGCGCGCCGAGCGCGGCGGCCCCTGCCGTCAGGATGGCGGCTGCCTGGAGGCGATCCTCGGTGCCCGAGAAGAGCACCAATGAGAGCGGGCGCTGAGATTCTTCCGGCATGGGTCACCCACAGTGATTTGACTACGCTGCCAATATCCGCCCACTCCGCCCCTCGCCACGGAGTGTCGGCTCGCCCGATGTCTGGTGACATTCGGCCCTATTGCATCCGCGGCGATTACGTCCGATGCTTGGTCTCGAACACGGATCAACGTGGATTCAAAGAAGCTTCTGGCCGGAGGCTGCACGCCGGCCGACGACGCGGACCGGGCGGTTGGGTTGCCCGGTCCGCGTCTCGTTCGTGCGCGTGACGTCCGTTGCGGTCGCGTCAGCCGATCAGGCGGCGGCTCGCCTCGGCAATCACAGGTCCTCGCGCGCCTCGATGCGCAGGACCGCCGGCGCTGCGCCCGGCCGCGTCAGCAATCCATCAGTGATCCATCTCCACCGGCTCGATGGGCTCGACGCCGAGCGGAGCGAGGCGGCTGACGATGTGCCGAGCGGATGTCGGCCGCGTGCTCGCCGATGCCGCCGGTGAAGACGAGCGCGTCTACGCGGGGCAAGGCGACGGCTGCCACGGCAATGCCCGCCGCAGCGCGGCGCACGAAGATGTCGAGCGCCAGCTGCGCCCGCGCCGATCCGTCTGCGGCAGCACGCTGGACGTCGCGCACGTCGCCGCTCACGCCGGACATCCCCAGCAGGCCCGGACGAGTGCTCGAGCGTGTCGGCCAAGTCCGCGACGCTGAGCCCGCGCTCGGTCAGCACGTGGATCAGGATGCCCGGGTCGACCGATCCCGACCGCGTGCCCATGACCAGGCCCTCGAGCGGCGTCAGGCCCATCGAGGTCGAGACCGATCTGCCGGCATGCACTGCCGTGACCGAGCAGCCGCTGCCGAGGTGGGCAACCACGAGATCGAGCTCGGCCACGTCCTTTCCCAGCAGCTCTGCGGCCCGGCGAGCCGACCACTCGACCGACAGCCCGTGGAAGCCGAAGCGCCGGATGCCCCACTCCTCGTACCAGCTCCAGGGCAGTGGGTAGACGTACGCCTCCGGGCTCAGCGTTGCGTGAAAGGCCGTGTCGAAGACGGCCACCGAAGGAACCCCCGGCAGCAGCTCGCGCACGGAGCGCAGTGTGTCGAGCGCCACACCGTTGTGCAGCGGCGCGAGACCGGCCAGACCGTCAAGCTCGACGAGCGTCGCGTCGTCCACGAGCGTTGGTTTCGTGAACAGAGCACCACCGTGGACGACGCGGTGGCCGCTGCCGATCAACCGCGCCCGATCGACGCCCTGTTGCCAGAGCTCGTCGAGCGCGGCGGCGACGGTCTGCCGACGGTCGGAGACACGAGTTGCGTCCGATCCCCAACCGACCTGGGTCGCTGCGACCGGTGTGCGCTCATGGCCACCGCCGACGACGCTCGCCTTGAGCGAGCTCGAGCCCGCGTTCAGAACCAGAACGAGGCTCAATAGGGCCACTTCCAGCCCGAGATCTCCTCTGGATCCTCGCCGTGCTGGTTGGCATGCATCTGCGCCGTCAGCCGCGCGTCGATCATCTGCTGTCGCAGCTCCGCAGCACGCTCACCCAGTCCGGGCATTCGGTCGATGACGTCGATCACCAGGTGGAACCGGTCGATGTCGTTGCGCATCGCCATGTCGAACGGCGTAGTGACGGTTCCTTCTTCCTTGTAGCCGCGTACGTGCAGGTTCGGATGGTTTCGACGCCGGTAGGCGAGCCGGTGGATCAGCCACGGATAGGCGTGGAAGGCGAAGATGATCGGCTTGTCTGTGGTGAACAGCGCATCGAATTCTCGATCGGGCAAGCCGTGCGGGTGTTCGGTCTCGGGCTGAAGGCGCATCAGGTCGACGACATTGATGAAGCGCACGCTTCAGATCGGGCAGATGCTGCCGGAGCAGGTCCGCCGCCGCGAGAGCCTCGAGCGTCGGAACGTCGCCACACGAGGCGAGAACCACGTCTGGCTCGCCCTCTGCGTTGCTTGCCCACTCCCAGATGCCCAGGCCGCGCGTGGCGTGCAGCACTGCGTCATCCATGGACAGGTACTGCAAAGCCATCTGCTTGCCGGCGACGATCACGTTGACGTACTGGCGCGACCGGAGGCAGTGATCGGCGACGGAAAGAAGGGTGTTGGCGTCCGGTGGCAGGTAGATGCGAACCACCTCAGCCTTCTTGTTCATGACCACGTCGAGGAACCCCGGATCCTGGTGCGAGAAGCCGTTGTGGTCCTGGCGCCAGACGTGGCTCGACAGAACGTAGTTGAGCGACGCGATCGGCCGGCGCCAAGGGATCTCGTTGGTGATCTTGAGCCACTTGGCGTGCTGGTTGAACATCGCGTCAACGATGTGAATGAAGGCCTCGTAGCAGTTGAACAGGCCGTGCCGGCCGGTCAGCAGGTAGCCCTCGAGCCAGCCCTCGCAGAGGTGCTCGGAGAGAACCTCCATGACACGACCTTCGCGCGCCTGGTGGACGTCGGTCGCCAGCAGCTCGCCGGCGAACTGGCGATCGGTTGCCTCGAAGACCGCGCCGAGTCGGTTCGATTCGGTCTCATCAGGTCCGAACAGGCGGAAGGTTGTCGGGTTGTCGCGGATCACGTCACGCAGCCACGTGCCGAGCGCCCGCATCGACTCGGCCGATGATTTGCCCGGCTGGCTGACGTCCACCGCGTAGTCGCGGAAGTCGGGCAGCTGCAGGTCGCGCAGCAGCTCGCCGCCGTTGGCGTGCGGGTTGGCCGACATACGCCGGTCGCCCCGCGGCGCCAAACCGGAGATCGCCGCAACCGGCCGGCCCTCGGCGTCGAAGAGCTCCTCCGGCCGGTAGCTGCGCAACCATTGCTCGAGCAGCTTCAGGTGGCTGGGGTCGTCGCGCACGTCGGCGAGCGGAACCTGGTGCGAGCGCCACGATCCCTCGGTCGGCAGGCCGTCGACCTCCTTCGGCCCGGTCCAGCCCTTCGGTGAGCGGAGGACGATCATCGGCCAGCGTGGTCGTTCGGTGACGCCTTCGTCGCGGGCCGCTCGCTGGATTTTGGCAATCTCGTCGAGCGCCTCGTCCAGGACGGCTGCGAACTCCCTGTGCATCGTCGGCGGGTCGTCGCCGGTCACGAACAAGGGTCGATATCCATAGCCCTCGAAAAGTGCGCGCAGCTCGTCTTCCGGGATGCGCGCAAGGAAGCTTGGATTGGCGATCTTGTAGCCGTTGAGGTGCAGGATCGGCAGCACCGTGCCATCGCGCACCGGACTGACGAACTTATTCGAGTGCCAGCTGGTGGCCAGCGACCCGGTCTCCGCCTCTCCGTCGCCGACGACGCAGAACGCGACCAGGTCTGGGTTGTCGAATACGGCCCCGAAGGCATGAGCGAGCGAGTATCCGAGCTCACCGCCCTCGTGAATTGAGCCAGGCACCTCGGGCGTCACGTGACTGCCGATGCCGCCCGGAAACGAGAACGACCGAAATAGCTGGCGGATGCCATCCTCGCCCTCGGCGACCGCCGAGTAGCGCTCCGACCACGTCCCTTCGAGGAAGGCGTTGGCCACTGCGGCCGGACCGCCGTGACCGGGGCCGACGATCATGATCGCGTCGAGGTCACGTGCCTTGATTGCTCGGTTGGCGTGTGCCCAGATGAAGTTCAGGCCGGGTGTCGTGCCCCAGTGACCGAGCAGCCGCGGCTTGGTGTCGTCGGCCACCAACGGGCGTCGGAGCAAGGGGTTGTCCAGCAGATAGATCTGCCCGACTGACAGGTAGTTCGCGGCTCGCCAGTAGGCATCGATGATCGCCAGCTGGTCGTCGTCCGGTTCATCGCGAGGCACCTGCTCGCGTCGGTTGAGGCCGTCATCGGCACCAGCTCCTGTCGTCTGATGTGCTCATTCGACCTAGGTTACCGATGAGCGGGATCGCACGGTGGACGGCAGCCTCGCTCAGCCCTCCGGATCGGACATGTCGGGCTTTGGCTGGCGATACCAGACGAAGAACGCAACCAGGAAGCGCAACAGCAAAGAAATTTCGTAGCTCAGGCACCAGATGCACACGGCGCCGATGACGAACACCTGCAGATACAGGAAGTAGCCGTCGAAGATCACGCCGACGAGCGACAGCGCATAGTGCGCCAGGAGCAGCCCGTAGATGTTGGTCCTCCACCACGCCAGGGCGAGGACCAGCAGCACGGCCGACAGGAGGACGCCGAAGACGGCGACCGGGATTGGCCCGATCCACGCGTACTCCGACCGGGCGACCTCCTCGCAGCCCTGGATCGGGCCGCAGGCCGGTACGCCACCGCCCAGCTCGACGATGGACAGGTAGCTGGCGATCAGCAGCCCGACGAGATCGAGCGCGGCGAGGATGATCGCGGGATGGATGCCGAATAGCGGCCGAGCCGGAACGCGGCGGGTGATCAAGAGGCGGCCTCTTCGATCAGCGCGGCCAGCTGCTCGAAGCTCAGAGCGCCGGAGAAGGCAGTGCCGTTGACGATGATCGTCGGCGTCGCACTGATGCCGTCCGAGACTCCTTGCGAGGTCTCGGCGCGGGCAGCAGCCTGCAGCTCACCGGTCGCCATCTGAGCGTCGTACTGGGCCAGGTCCAGGCCAGCGGCAGCCGCGATCTCGCGCAGCCGGGCGGCTCGGAACGCGCCCTCGTTCTCGCCGTTCCAGTTGGCAAACAACCAGCCGTGCATCTCCCAGAACAGGCCCTGGTCAGCGGCGGCGCGAGCAGCTGCCGCAGCCTCGACAGATTCGTCGTAATTCGAGCCGCCGCGCTGGCCCTGGAATGCGGCATCGCGGTAGACGAGCCGAGCGGTACCCGGGACGACGTACTCGTCGATGATCGCGCCCTCGGTCTGTTGGGCGAACACACGACACGCGGGGCACTGGAAGTCGGACCAGATCTCGATCGTAACCGGCGCGTTGGCGTCACCGAGCGTCCGGCCCTCGGCCAATCCCGTCGGGACCACGGCGACCGGGGCACGCAGCTCGTCCGTGACCGGCTCCGCTGCCGGGCGCTGGAGCACCGCGAAGGCGATGATCGCCAGGCCGATGGCGAGCGCGCCGAGGGTGACAAGTGCCATCGGAGAGCGCCACGGAGGAGTGGGCGCCGGACGCGCCGGCTTGTTGCCGGCGCGCTCGGCGCGCTCCATCGCCCGCCGTTGCCGCCTGGTGAGCGGCTGGTCGGTCGGCTGCCGGCGCGTCGTCACGAGCCGGGACGCCGGCGTACGAACGCGGCGACGATGAGCAGAAGCCCGCCGACGATCGCAACAACCGGCCAGATGAGGCTGAAATCGAGTGCCGGGATGAACTGACGCGCCAGGAAGAAGCCGCCGACGATGACCAGCATCAGCCCGATAACGATCGGGCCGACGTTCGCGGCGCGTTCGTTGTGTGCCCCCGGGTGCCCTGGAGGAGAAGATCCGGGTTGGTATCCCGGCGGGCCATAGCCAGTCGCTGGCGCCTGTTCGCCGGGGCCCGGCATATCGGGCCCGCCCACGACTCCACCGCCAGCGGTCGCCCACAGCGTCGAAGTCGCGGGACGGAGGGGAATGACGAGGGCCATGACTATGTACACGATCAGCAAGACGCCGCCGGTCAGCAGCGCGAGCAGCACCCAACCTACGCGGACGATGGCTGGATCGAGGTCGTAAGCCTCGGCCATGCCGCCGGCCACACCAGCCAGCACCCTGTCGTCCTGCGACCGGTAAAGCCTGTTCATTGACATCCTCCGGGGGGATTGACGGTGGTCGTTGAGACGTTGGCAGTCATGTCGATGTTCACCTGGCTCGCGCTCTGGTCGAAGCCTGGCGTCTCCCACGTGCCGTCATTGCCGGCGAGACCTGCGGCGCTGAAGTTCTGGGAGCTGAGTGTGTCCGAGTAATCGATCGAGAGTCCAAGGCCGGGCGAGGTGCACAGGGTCAACGAGGCAGCGTTAAGCGTCATGCTCGCCGAAACGTCGGCCTCGCCCAGAAACAGTCTGACCGCGCTGGCATTGAACGTCGCATCGAGCCTGGTCAGGCCGCCGTCACTCGAAGCGGGAAGGTCGACCCGAACGTCGGAGGCATTGAACGTGGCGCTGAGCCGCTCGAGTGCGCCCTGACTGAGGTCGAGCGTGCCGCTCGAACCGTTGAGGGTGGACTGAACGCTGAGCGGCACCGTTCCGGCGAGCTGAGCACGCCAGCTCTCGCGGTTCTCACTACCGAATACGAGGATCTGGCGCTGCGCCGAGCCAAATTCGAGCGAGTCGGAATCGCCGGTCATCTCAGGATTCCCTGACGCAACCGCCTCCAGTCGCCACGATGCATCGGCCGTTCGACCGAGCTCGATGTTGGCGCAGTTGAGCTCCATGTCGACGGTCGCTGCCGAGCCGTCGAATGATCCTTCGCGTACGACCGGCTGCTCCCGCGAAATTAGTCGAACCGCAAGCTGCCGCGGCCGACGGAATGCCGCCTGTCAGTAGAGATCCGAGCAGCAGGCCCGCCGTCCCGGCGACGACCACGCCGCCAAGCGCTTCGAAGCGTGTGAAGCGCAGCAGCAGGCCGAGCCCGATGCCGATCAGGATCAAGGGCCACAGCCGGATGATCTCGTCCGCCACGCTCGATTGGAGCGCGCCGGTCTGAACGGCCAACGGCACGGCACCCAGGAAGACGAGAAACACTCCCCAATTCAGTAGGCCACGCCGGACGTGCATTGCTCGTCCTACGCCGAGGTGACCGGCGAGAAGCCGGCCATCTCCTGGAGAGTTCGCCAGTTGGCCAGCCGATCGGCCGCGTTGCCTCGATCTCGGGACTCGGCGTTCCGTCGGCGGCGAAGTGGGCCGCGAACCTGCCCTCTGTCCTGGCAAAGGCGAGGAAGTCGATGGACCGTGCCGCCGGCCTGGCTATGCCAATCCTCGCGCTGGGCCGGGTTGCCCTGGAGCGAGAGCCGATCAGCAAGATGTCGCCGCGGCGCGGGTCATAGCTGAAGAGCGGGAACGCGCGCGAGTCGACGGCCAGGCGAGACTGCTGTGCCGATGCGTCGTCGGCGATGCCGTGCTCAGGCTGGCAAGGCGTGTGGACGATGATCACTGCTGGCCCCGGGAACTCATTGGCATCCATGACTGCGCGGTAGAAGTGGTTGATGTGCGCAGTCGTCGTCTGGGCCACGAAGACATCGCCGTGTGCGATCAGGATACGGCCGAGCTCCTTGCGTCGCTCGGGCCGCCCATGGAGCTCACGCCCGTACGCCGACAGCTTGGTGACCTGTCCGCCGAAGCTGGCCGTCGAGGACTGCCCACCTGTGTTCGAGTAGGCCTGCGTGTCGAGCACCATGACCTTGATGTCGGCGCCGGAGGCGACCATCCTCGACAGCGCCTGGAAGCCGATGTCGTACATCGCTCCGTCGCCACCGACGACCCACAGCCGGCGATCCGACGTGCCGGCCTGGTCCCATCGCAGTCGAATACCCAGCGCATCAGCTGGTGCGTTCTCGAACAGCGAGTTGGTCCACGGCACGAGGTACGGGTTGTACGGGTAGGTGCTGCCGTAGACCGTGTTGCAGCCAGTTGCGGCAACGATACCCATCGATTCGGGCCCATGAACCTGGCGCGTCGCGGCGACGAGCATGCGCAACGCGGTGGCCTCGCCGCAGCCCGAGCAGGAGCCTGCTCCGCCGACGTAGCCGATGGCATGCTCGCCGAGCATCAGGTCGGCCAGCGCCTTCTCGTTGCGGTACTCCGCCGGGTAGGCGGTAGATCGTGGAAGAAGTCCATCCGCTGGCGGTACAGGTCGATAGTGCTCGCCGCGGTCGTCGTCGCCGACTGCTTGTCGATCATCACCAGCGCATCGTGGCCGAGGTGCGCGCAAACCTCGACGCATTCGCCGCAACCCTTGCAGTGGCCGGGATCGACGAAGATGCCGAACTCGGCCGGCTCGAGGCCGCGCCGCTCAGGCACGGTCGCGTACTTCTGCGTGGTCGACGAACTGCGCTGCGAGGTCCGCTCGCACCGCGGCCGGCTCTTGCCGTGTGTCGGCGAAGGCATCAATGGCGCCGCTCAGCGCGGAGTGCGGCTGGGCAGTGGCCAGGATTGCCGTGTCGGGACAGGCATTGACACAGGCCATGCAACCGACGCACGCCTCGGCCATCAGCTTCGGGATGCGTGGCGCGAGAGTGCTGAAGTCGCGCGTCGCGGCCGTGCCCGGCGGGATGATGCTGCGCGCCAGGCCAATATCGGCCGGATGGCCGCGGTCCGCGGTGCCGGCCTGGTACTCGGGCACGATCGTTGCGCTGAATTCGGTCACGTAGGAGTGCACATCGAACACGGGCAACGCCCTATCGAGCGCCGCGGTCTGTGTCTCCATCGGCTCGCCGGCGCCCTTCGTCAGTGGCGAGGGCGTGGTGACGTGGCTCTCGGCTGCAGCGTCAGCCATCAGTCGGCCGCCGCGCCAGCGCGCGCACGAGGTCGGTCGTGGAAACGACGCCGATCGGCCTGGCCTGATCATCGTCGACGACCACGAGGCGATGCACGTGGGCGCGCTCCATTATTTCGGCGGCCTCGGCCATCGTCATCGTGCGGTCGGCCGTCAGCGCCGGAGCGTGCATGAGGTGGCGCACGCGCAATCCCGGCCATCGCTGCCACAGGTGGTCGACGGCTCGGGCACGAACAATGTCCGTCTGGCTGATGACGCCGACCAGCAGGCCGTCTCGATCGACGACGGGTAAGCCGGTGACCTCCGACTCCTCGAGCAGTCGCACCGCTTCGTCAACGGTGGATCCTTCGTCGATGGTTATCGGATCCGGCGTCATCAGGTCGCCCACGGTCGTGCCCATTCCAGCTTCGACCGTGTCGCGTGCCGCATTCATGCCACTGCCTCCAGGACGGGCTCTGGCGCCGGCTCGGTCTGACCACGCAGTGGCGCCGTAACGTCGATCAATTCGTCATACGCGGCTCTGATCAGGGCCAGGTTGGCGTCGACCACGGCTGTGCCGCGCTTGCCGACTTGCTTGGTCAGCGGTCCGCGCACGGACTCGATGAGCTCGTCCAACGCCATGCTGCGTCGCGCGATGAGGGGCGCGACGCGCAGGAAGACACCGACCAGCGCGGCGCCCTGCATGCGGGTGGCGAGGTCTGGGCTCGGGGCGAAGCGCCGAGCGAGTGCGAGCGAGTCGAGCGAAACGACGTTGATCTCCCGACCAACTATCTCGGCCCGCGCCCGGGTCGGCAGCGTTGCCCAGATCGCCGCTGGATCGAGGAGCGGGCTGTTCATGAACAGCGTTCCGCCATCGGTGAGCCCGGCGAGCGGGTCTCCCTGACCGAACGCTGTCACGTCGTGGATGGGCACGAGCTCGACCCGGCGCAGCTCACTGTGCTGGCGGATCGGCTCCTCGGCGATGGTCAGGTAGTACGTCGTCGGCAGACCGCGCTTCTCAGAGCCGTAACGTGGGTAGGCCTGCACGTAGAGGTCGTCGAACAGCTCGCCAACGACCGATGCGAGGAGCTTGTTGATGGTTACCGACCCGTAGCCGCCGACCGAATGGCCACGCAGGCTGTAGGCGCCGCGCGGCCGTAGCTCGACGTCGGCGGCTTCCAGGGCGAGCGGATGCCTGACGCCCAGGACGGCGTATTTGCGCTCGCGAACTGCCGATTCGTCGGCCAGCCATCGGAATACTGCAATCAGGTCGGCAGACGAGACATCGCGCGACCCAAGCCCTGCCGAGGCAGAGACGACACGCGGAATCGGGCGCCCTTCCGCGGCTACGTCGGCCAGCGCGGCCTTTGACTCCCGTGTCAGCGGATTGTTTGCCGCGGCAGGCTCGTCGGTCCGTTCGACGATCGCCACCGAGGTCGCCCGTGCGAGCACTTCGGCCAGCTCCCGAGCGGGGAACGGTCGGAAGCTGGTGACGCCAACGGCGCCCGCCGCAATCCCGCTGGCGCGCAGGTGATCGACAACGTCACGCGCGCTGTCGGCGATGGTGCCCATAGCGACGACGATGTGCGCGGCGCCGTCAGTTCGATGCTCGGCGATAAGCTCGTGGCGCCGGCCGGTCAGCGAGTGCCATTCCGCCATTGCGTCGCGCAGGACGTCAGGGATGCGCGCGTACCACGCCCGCTGGGCGACGCGGCCCTTCATGTAGCTGTCCTGGTTCTGGACGACGCCGGACATGAGCGCCTCGGCCGGGTCGAAGATGTTGCGAATGCGCTGGCGCGGGTCGCCCACGAACTCGCGCAGCAGATCGTCTTCCGGCAGCCGCGCGTTCTCGAGCGTGTGCGTCGTCAGGAACCCGTCCTGGACGACGAGGAAGGGTGTCTCCGTCTGCTCGGCCACGCGTCGCGCGATCGCCGTGAGATCGACGACCTCCTGCACGTTGCGCGCAAACAGGATGCCCCAGCCCGCGTCCGCGACGGCCATCACGTCGTCGTGTCCGGCGTGGATGTTCAGCGCCTGGCTAGTCAGGGCGCGTGCGCCGACATGAAACACGACCGGCAGGCGCTTGCCGCTGATTACGTGCAGGACCTCCTTCATCAGGACCAGGCCCTGACCGGCGGTGAAGTTCGTCACCCTGCCTCCGGCGAGGGCGAAGCCTTCGGCGGCCGAAGCCGACGAGTGCTCGGACTCGGGCTCGAGGAATCCGAGTCGGGTGCCCCACAGGTTCGTCCGGCCGTCGGCCACCGCTGCCTGGTAGAGGCCAGCCATGTTGGTCGAGGGCGTTATCGGGTAGGCACAGCACGCCTCGGAGATGCGTGTCTCGACGTAGGCCACGGCCTCAGACCCGTCGATGATCGACGGGATCCCGGGGAAGGGAAACTCGGTGCTACCAGTCACGATTCGAGATTGACAGTCGAAGACTGGCTGTTGACGTGACGCGCGGTCCCAAATGGCAGGGCCATTTGGCACGTCGGCATCTCAGGTCGCCGCGAGCAACGGCAGCAGGAATCGATCCTCGCGCTCCATGTGCGAGCGGAGGAGAGTTGCCAGTGCCGTCAGGTGCGACCTGAGGGCGCAAGTCTGGTCGTGGTTCATGACGCTCTGGGCGGACACCGCGTCGCTCTCGAGGCGCGCCGCCGCCGTCGTGATCTGTTGGTGCTCGAAGCGCATCAGCCTGGTCGCCCAGGCCGTTCCGGCACGCTCGTCCATCTCGGCATAGAGCACCGCCTCTTCCCAGGCTGCGTGCGGGACGAGCACGCACGCCACCCATTCACGGACGCGAACGAGATCCTCGGTCACGAATGCCGGCGATGAGCAGCCGATCGACTGCGCCAGACGTTCGATGTCATTGATTCCGGCAGCCAGCTCACGGTGTTCGTTGGCCGCGAATGCCCGTTCTGCGTCGGTCAGCGTCTGCATGTCGGTCATGGTCGTGAGCTCCTCCGGAAATCGTCGATTTCGCGGGCGAGTCGTTGCCCGGACTGTGCGTCCACCTCGGGCGAACAAGCCAGCCGGTCTCGTTCAGAACGCAACAACGTCACCAGCTCCGCAGGCGTTGCATCCGCCGCGAGACCGCTGGACGCGCGGCGCAATGCGAATTGGAGATAAGCGGCATAGATCCCGGTTGGTGCCGTTGACTCCAGGCAGCGTTCGACTGACGGTGAGACGGCAACAGCGGCGCGCAGCGTTGCGAAGAAGCCGCCCACTGATGCTGCCAGGGGATCGGCCGGTCCGATGTGCTCGTTGAGCGACAGGATCGGCGCGTCGGAGGAGAGGATGACGATCCTCGTGCCGCCGCGCCGCTCTGTTTCCAGGCGGCCACCGAAGGCGACAAAGCGGTTGACGACCGGTACGCGATCGATCAACCGGATGGTTCCCCACCTGAAGCACGAGCTTTCGGGGCGCTCGGTCCAGCTGACCTGCGCCGGCTCGCTCCGTCCGTCGGCACGTACCCAGAGCTCGATCCGCTCGGGATCGAAATGGGCACGCGTCGGTTGTCGGCGTAACGCCACGAGCAGATAGGCCGGTCCGCCTTGAGTTGGTGCTCCGGGGACCAGCAGAAAGCCGACGTCCGCTAAAAGTGACTCGCAATCGTCAATGTTGAGTCCCGGCGGGTCGACCACTGCCGCGTTGCCGGAACCGGTCGCCGGCGTGTCGCCGGCGACCACGGTGCCGTCGCTCGATGGTGCGAGCGTCAGCGACATCAGCTCTCCGCCGTTTGGTCGAAGCCGTTGGTTACCAGACGAACCACGACAGCGGTGATAACGCCGACCAACAGGCCGCCGATAAGCGCCGGGCCCAATGCCAGGCCGTCGAAGACCGGCTCCCAGTCTCGCCACGTGACAGCGAATTCGCTGGCGACGAAACCGCCGATGAAGGCTCCGATCGCCGTGGCGGTTGCTTCGATGCCGGTCGCCTCCTGGCTCAGGAACAGGTCCGTGGCACCTATCGCCAGGGCGCCAACGGCCAGGACCGCCAGGCCAACCAGTCCAATTGAGAAAGTCAGCTCCATCTAGGCCCTCCTTCCGCCTCGGGCAAAGGCCCGAGATCAGCACATTGATCGTGCGACGATCGGCCGCCCCGTCCAACTGCCATTGGCCGCGTGTGGTAATGCCGAATGGCCCGTGACTACACCGCCATTGGCACTCCCCATGCAGGTCAACCACAGTCAGCGTGAATTCAACGAGTCGAGCTCGAGGCCGTGCTACCGCCGTAGCCGCTATTAGCGCGCGGCAGCGAAGGTCGGCTGAAAGGGGCAGCGCTGTTGAAGCTGTTGATTGCGACGATCCTGCGTGCTGCGTGGAACCTGCGCCCGTTCCCGTCGCGCGCGGTTCTCGTTGGCTGGCCATGACCGGTACCCATGAGACCCTCGATCGGTCGCCCGTGCGCGGCCTGATCTCACTCGTTCCGCTGGCAATCGGGCTTTTCGTCTTCGCGTTGCTGCTGGCGCCAATGCTCCAGCGCCGCGAGCCACTGGCGATCTGGCTGTTCGCCGGCTTCCTGGTCGCTCACGGCCTGATTCACGCCATGTTCATTCCGCGCGAACCGCCCGGGGCTTCATCCGCGAACGCGGACTACCCGTTCGGGCTCGATAGGTCCTGGTTGATCACCAGGGCCGGCTCGTCGATTGCGGTTGTGCGACCGCTCGGGCTTGCCCTGGTCGCACTGACCATCGGCGGCTATCTGCTTTCAGCTGCTGCCGCTGTCGGACTCTTTCTCGCGCCGGAGCTCACCTTGCCGTTGATCACGGTCGCTTCGCTCGCATCGGCGGCCCTGCTCATGCTGGCTTTCGCCCCGACTCTGATGCTGGGCCTGGTCATCGATGCGGTTCTCCTGTGGTTGTCGTTGAACGCCGCGTGGCTTCCTGCCGGCGCGGCCATCTAGAACGGAGGGACGCTGTGTCCAAATCAACAATTAGCCAGCTGTTTGTTGGTGGTTTGATCGCCGTCATTGCCGGCGTGATCCTCGGCATCGCCTCGGTGGCAATTGCCTTCTTCGGCGGCGCCTTTGTGATGGACGGGCCGGACGTCGTCGGCCTTCAGCCCACGCCATACGCGTGGGCCCTGGTCGTGCTCGGCCTGCTCGCGGTCGTTGCGCTCATTGGCGGATCCATTGCCGGTCTCGTCGCATGGATCGGCGCGCTTATCAACACCGCCCAGCTCGACGACAAGGTCTGGTTCATCGTGCTGTTGGTGCTCGGGCTGCTGAGCTTCGGCTTCGTGGCGATGATCGCCTACGTCATTGCCGGTCCCGACGGCACGCGACGCGTACCGCAGACGGCTGCGGGCATCGCATGAACCGAGCCTGACCCGCCCAACCCCCCCCGAATCTGCAGGAAGGAATGTTGCGATGCATGTTCTGGTCACCTACGCCAGCCAGCTCGGGTCGACCCAGGGAATTGCCGAGCGGATAGCGGACACCCTCGTACACGAAGGCGTCGACGTGGAGCTTCGATCGGTTGAGGAGCTGACCAGCCCTGTTACGTCCTTTGACGGCTATGTCATCGGCAGCGCCATTCATGCCGGTCACTGGCTGAAGCCGGCAAAGGAGTTCGTCGAGCTCCACGCGGCCGCACTCGCACAACGACCGGTCTGGCTGTTCAGCAGCGGACCGATCGGAGACAAGGCAGTCAGCCAGCCACAGCCCGATCCCAAGGAGATCGAGAAGTTCCAACGCCTGTTCGAGCCGCGCGACCACGTCGTGTTCGGCGGGGCGTTCGACCGAGAGACCGCCGACGCCAAGGGTGGGCTGTTCGGGCGCGCATTCAACCGATTCATCCCAGAAGGCGATTACCGCGACTGGCCGGCGATCGAGAGCTGGGCGCGCGGCATCGCCCGTGAACTCAAGGGTGCATTGGTTGCCGTTTGATAGCGCTCCAAAGGAGGACTTCGACAATGGAAGTAGCACAGATCCTGAGCCAGGCACGCGAGTCGATCGGCGCTCGGGGAGTGTTCGGTGAGCCGTATGAAAAGAACGGCGTGACCATCATTCCGGCCGCCAAGTTCATGGGCGGCATCGGCGGCGGCGAAGGCAACGCGCCCGCCACCGGCGGAGAGGAAGGCTCCGAGACGAAAGCCCAGTCTGGGTCGGGCATCGGATTTGGTGCAACAGGCAGGCCAACCGGGGCGTTCGTCGTCAAGGGCGACCAGGTTTCGTGGGTTCCGGCGGTTGACGTGAACCGCATCGTGCTCGGATTCCAGGTCGTGATGATCGTCTTCTTCCTGGCTGTGCGCGCGATTGCCAAGTCGCGCGTGCCGCAACCAGCCGTCTAACGGCATCCGGTCGCGTTCGCGTCGAGGAGGCGCGGGCGCGACCTTTTGATTCCGATCGATACCCGCCCACTTGACGTGACAGGTGGGTCCCAACAGCGGGCCGAACGGCACGCTCGCAGAGTCCCACGGGCAACGAGCATCCGAATAGGAAGGAGTTCGTTGTCAATGGATAGCCGAAGTGTCGCGCCGATGGAGGCCCCGGACATCGCCGAGCTGCTCGGCGCAACATGGCTGACTCGCGGTCTGACGTTTGAGTCGCGACGCGCCCTCGCCCGACTTGGTCGTCTCGTCACCGTCGCCGCGTCCGAGACGCTGCTCCGTGAGGGCGACCCAACCGAGTCCATGGCGATCGTCGTCGACGGCCGGATAGGGCTCCGCCTGTACGTTCCGGAACGTGGCCACGTGACCATCCTGACCGTCGAGCCGGGCGACGTCGTCGGCTGGTCGGCCCTCGTGGCTCCGTTTCGCGCGACGTCGACGGCCGTGGCGCTCGAGCGCAGTCGGCTGATCCGGTTCGAAGGCGAGGAGCTGCGCCATCGACTCGCGGCCGATAGCGAGCTCGCGCTGGCTGTCTACCCGCTCTTGTTGGAGGCCGTCGCGCGCAGGCTCGAGGGCACCAGGCTCCAACTCCTCGACCTCTTCACGCAGCGCTGGGTCGAACCGTGGTAGTCCAAGCCGGCCACGGTGATGGCCAGACATACTTCCTGCCGCGCGGCCGATTTCCCGAGTTTCTTATCGCTTTGCAGGCCGACGGCCGTACGGTCGTTGGGCCGATGGCGAGGAACCAGACCATCGAGCTCGCCGAGATCACCGACGTCGAGCAGCTGCCAGCCGGTGTCGGTCTGGACAATCAACCCGGTCGTTCGCGAGTAGTCAGATCCAGCTCGGATCGCTACTTCGATTACGCACCGGGGCCGATGTCGTGGAAGAGGTGGACCTTTCCGCCGCGCGTTGCGCAGCTGGATTGGGAGGCCGTGGGCGAGGACGTGAACCCACGGGCGCCCGGCCCAGAATCAGTGCCGACGACATTCCTCGGCGTGCGGGCGTGCGAGATCGAAGCAATCGCGATCCAGGACCGCGTCCTTCGCGACGGGCCGGTGACCGATCCCGATTACGGGGCACGTCGAGCCGGCAACGTGGTGGTGGCCGTGGAGTGCGCGGTGGCCGGTTCGACTTGCTTCTGCACCTCGATGGGCACGGGACCTGAGGTCAGGGGCGGCTTCGACCTGGCCCTGAGCGAGCTCGATGACGGATTTGTCGTGCGCGTGGGTTCCTCAACCGGCGAGTCAGCCGTCGCCGAGCTTGATCTATCGCCTGCCACGGAGGATCAGCGCTCAGGGGCCGCCACTTCAGTCGCCGCTGTGCGCGAGGCCATCGGGACACCGTTGGACATGACCGACATGCCGGCCCGACTCGTCGCGGCCGCCGAAAGCCCGCGTTGGGCGGAGATCGCCGAGCGCTGCCTCGCCTGCACCAACTGCACCCTCGTGTGCCCGACTTGTTTCTGCACCAGCGTCAACCAGATTTCGGACCTCGATGGCCAGCAGGCGTCGACCGAGCGACGCTGGGACAGCTGCTTCACGTTCGACTTTGCGCGCATCGCCGGCGGCAACTTCCGGCCGCAGGTCAAGGACCGCTATCGCCAGTGGTTGACACATAAGTTCGGGACCTGGTGGGATCAGTTCGGCACGTCTGGCTGCGTCGGCTGCGGACGCTGCGTGACCTGGTGCCCCGTCGGCATCGACGTGCGCGAGGAGCTGATGCGCGTCACCGAAGTTGGTGCCGCAGCACCTGCTCGGTCCGAGACAGTGCTCCGACCAATCGCACTCCCCGTTGCGTCACCACCGGCTGTCAGAACGCCGCTGCCCGTCCTGCAAGCGCCCGCCGAGGGCCTGGACCGCGAGTGGATAACCGCGCGCGTCAGGGAGGTGCGAACCGAGACGAGTGACGTGGTCACCCTCGATCTCGCGACCGACGATGTCGGGTTGCTCGCCGGACGGCCTGGACAGTTCGTCATGGCAGCCCAGCCTGGCGTCGCAGCTCCGCCGATCTCAATCTCGCGATTTGCGAGCGACGGAATTCGAGCTGACGATTCGCGCCGCCGGGCCGGCCACCCGAGCGATCTGCGACCTGACGCCGGGCGACACGCTTGCCCTTCGGGGCCCGCTGGGTCGCGGATGGCCGGTCGACGAGGTTCAGGGTCGCGACGTATTGGTAATTGCCGGCGGGATCGGCCTGGCCCCGCTGCGGCCGCTGCTCGACGAGATCAACCGGCGCCGCCAACGCATCGGCCGGGTCCAGCTGGCGTTCGGCGCGCGCACGCCGGCCGACCGCCTGTTCGTCGCCGAGCTCGACGATCTCGCAGCACGCGACGTGATCGAGGTCGCCATGACCGTCGATCGCGCCGGACCCGAGTGGCTCGGCCGGGTGGGCGTGGTCACACAGGTCATCGATCGCCAGTTGTGCAGCTGTGATCGGACCGTTGCCTTCGTGTGCGGGCCGGAGCGGATGATGCAAGCGACCGCGGCCACGCTGCTCGAACGCGGGGTCCCGCCGGAGCGCATCTACGTCACTCTCGAGCGCCACATGGAATGTGGCGTGGGTCTGTGCGGCCACTGCCAGCTGGGCCCCTTCTTCGTCTGCCGCGATGGACCGGTCTTCTCGCTCGCCGAGCTCGGTCCTGCCTTCCGCATCGAGGGACTGTGAGCATGTCCGGTGATACCCGAACCGAGATCTCGCGGCCACGCGTAGGCGTCGTCAAGCTCACCTCCTGCGACGGGTGCCAGCTCACGCTGCTCGACCTCGAGGATCACCTGTTGGCGTTGACGGAGAGGTTCGAGATCGTCGAGTTCGCGGAGGCGACCTCGCGCCGGTCGCACGGGCCATACGACGTCCTGCTCGTCGAGGGCTCGATCAGCACGCCCGCCCAGGTCCAGGAGATCGTGCAGCTTCGTCGCGAGGCGACCCTGCTGGTCACGATCGGCGCCTGCGCGACGGCCGGCGGCATACAGGCGCTGCGCAACCTCGAGCCGGGCGGCGGCTTTGCGGCGTCCGTCTATCCGCGACCGGAGCTGATCTCGTCACTGGCCACATCGACGCCGGTGTCCGACCACGTGGCGGTCGACGCGCAGCTATATGGCTGCCCGATCTCGCCCGACCAGCTGCTGGAGCTGTTGACCGCGCTGCTCGTTGGCCGACGGCCCCAGCTGCCCGACGAAGCGGTATGTGCCGAGTGCAAGAGGCGCGGCATCGCCTGCGTCCTAGTTGCGGGCGGCACGTCGTGCCTGGGTCCGGTGACACGAACCGGTTGCGGCGCGCTGTGCCCGGCCTTCGCGCGCGGCTGCTACGGCTGCTTCGGACCGGTTGAGTCGGCCAACACAATCGCCCTGGCGACACAGTTCGCGGCCAACGGCCGGACGCCCGCGGAGGTAACGCGGCTCTTCGCCGGGATCAACGTCAACGCTCCAGCCTTCCGTCGCATCGCTGAGCGGGAGGCCACCAGATGACGCACGGAGGCCGACACGGCCCGCGACCGGCCACCGACAACCATGAGTACCGAGTTGCACACCTGTCGCGAGTCGAAGGGGAGGGCTCGCTCGTACTGCGCGTGGAAGGCGAGCGCGTGGTGGAGGCACGTCTGGGCATCTTCGAGGCGCCGCGCTATTTCGAACGGCTGGTGGTCGGCCGGACCCCCGACGAGGTGATCGACATCGTCGCACGCATCTGCGGCATCTGCCCCGTCGCCTACCAGATGAGCGCGGTTCATGCCTTCGAGGCGCTCGCAGGCGTCCAGATCGACCCGCAGATTCGCGCATTGCGACGACTCTTCTACTGCGGCGAGTGGATCGAGAGCCATGCCCTCCACGTCTACCTGCTCCATGCGCCCGACTTCCTCGGCTATCCGAGTGCGATCGAGATGGCGCGCGACAAGCGTGATGTTGTCGAGCAGGGACTCGCTCTCAAGCGGGTCGGCAACCGCATCGTCGCCCTGCTCGGGGCGAGGCCCATCCACCCCTTGAGCGTGCGTGTCGGTGGCTTCTCGCGCGTGCCTGAACATCAGGAGCTGCGCGCGCTGCGGCCCGAGCTCGAAGATGCGCTCGCACTCGCGCAGGCCACCGCCGCCTTCGTCGCGGATCTCGATGTACCTGATTTCGAACGCGAGCCGCGCCTTGTCTCGCTGCGTCATCCAGCCGAGTACCCGATGAACGAGGGGCGCATTGTTTCGAATGACGGCCTCGACATCGCTGCTGACGACTGGCCGCGCGCGTTCGCAGAGGATCAGGTCGCCTGGTCGAACGCCCTCCAGGCGCGAACCACGGCCGGCGAGGTGTACCTGCTCGGGCCGTCGGCGCGGGTGACGCTCAATGCGGACCTGCTGCATCCGCTGGCCCGCGCCGCGCTCGATCGCCTGGGGGTTGCCAACGAGATCCGCCGCAATCCGTTCTGGAGCATCGCGGCGCGGGCGATCGAGCTGATCCACGCCACGGCCGAGGCGATCGAGATCGTCGACGCGTACCGGCCGCCACTCGCGCCAAGCGCAACATGGGTGCCCCGGTCGGGCCGCGCCGGTTGGGCCACAGAAGCTCCGCGGGGCATGCTGTTCCACGAGTACGAAGTTGATGACCAAGGGCTCATCGCCAGCGCCCGGATCGTGCCACCGACAAGTCAGAACCAGGCCGCCATCGAAGCCGACCTGACCTCGTTCGGCCCATCGGTGATCCAGCTTCCACATGAGACGGCCACGATCCGCCTCGAGCAGCTCATCCGCAGCTATGACCCGTGCATCTCGTGCGCGACCCATTTCCTCGATCTGAGCATCGAGCAGGTGGTCACATGAATTCGACGCCGCTGGTCCGTCTGCTCGTCTGCGGCTCGATCGATCGCCAGGACGACGGCGCCGCCGTATGGGCGTCGTCGATGCTGCTGGCCGATCGACCCGAGCTGCGCGACGTTGTCGAGGTGGTGCGATGCGTGCAACTCGACATCGAGCACCTCCTCCAGGCACCCGCCGACACAGACGTGGTGATCGTCGACGCCGCCGTCGGACCACCTCCCGGAAGCGTGGTGACCCTCGGCTTGGCGAGCCTCGCGACGAGCGTCGATGCGGTTCCACACAGCTCACACGCGCTGCCCATCGGGCACGTCATCGGCATCGCCGAGGCGCTTCGAGGCATGCCGTTGAGCGGCCTGTTCGTCGGCGTCGCCGGGGACCGCTTTGGCTTTGGAACATCACTGTCGCCGACGGTGGCCGCCGCGCTGTCCCAGTTCGTCGCGGCGATCGGCGCCGCCGTGGACCGACTAGTAACAGAGAAAGCCTTCGCCACAGGAGCTAGCCGTGTGCCTTGACATGCCTGGACTCGTCGTTGCCTGCACCGACGAATTCGCCGAGGTCGAGCTCGAGCAGGGCTCGATTCACGCGGCAAGTGGGTTCGTGTCCGACATCGCGCCCGGTGACTGGGTGCGGGTCGTGTGTGGAGTGATCGTTGAACGAATCAGTGCCGCCGAGGCCGATCAGATCAGGAGCAGCCTGGCCGTGGCCAGGGGAGGATGACATGAATCGAACGACCAAGGTCGGAATAGCGTTCGCTGCGGCGACGGCGGTGATCAGCGGCTTTTCGATCGCCGTGAACAGCTACGCCGTGCGCGAGCTGACCGACCCGGCGATCTTCACCACGCTCAAGAACGGCATGGCTGTGCTGGTGCTGCTGGCCGTCGCGCTGTTCGGGGTCAATCGAAATGGATGGCGCGTGCCAACCCGCAGCGCGTCGCTCAAGCTCATCGCCATTGGCGTGATCGGTGGCAGCGTGCCGTTCCTCTTGTTCTTTACCGGGCTTTCACTGGCCAGCGCTCCGTCCGCGGCGTTCATCCACAAGACTCTCTTCGTCTGGGTCGCCGTGCTGGCCGTGCCCTTCCTGGGCGAGCGCCTCGGGGCCATCCAGCTTGCGGCGATGGCTGCCTTGCTGGTCAGCCAGCTGCTGATCACCCCGCCCACCGGGGTCACGTGGGGCGTTGGCGAAACGATGATCGCGGCCGCGACACTGCTCTGGGCGGTCGAGGTCGTGATTGCCAAGCGAGTGCTTGCCGACGTGCCGTCGTCCGTCGTCGGCGTGGCTCGACTGGGCATCGGGCTGGTCATCCTGGTCGGATTTCTCGCGATCACCGGTCGCTTGCCCGCGATGTTCGCGCTGACGACAACGCAGTGGACGTGGGTTCTGGTCACCGGCCTGCTCCTGGCCGGCTACGTCGGCACGTGGCTGGCGGCGCTCAGTCGTGCGCCGGCAACGGTCGTGGCCAGCGTGCTGGTGCTTGGGGCACCGATCACCGCGACGATCGATGCGTATCTGCGCGGCGCCGTGCCGGTTCCAGCCGTGTTGCTTGGCCATGTGCTGATCGTCACTGGCGTGGCCGCCATCGCCGCGACAGCCCTGTGGCGAGGCCGCCGCGCCAGCCTGCCCGCGGCCGCCGCAGGGGTGGCCGGCCCATGAGCGCCATGGCCACCATCGGTAAGCACGAGCCGTCAACAGTCGCCGGTCCGGTGCTCTTCGCTCGCTATGCGTACGGACCCAATAGCCTCGGCTACTGCGGCCCCGCTGAGACGGACGAGCTGTTCGGCGAGGCGACTTCGGGCTTCGACACTCGCGCGCTGAGCAGCCTGGCCAAACGATTTGAGGGCGCGTACCCGTATCTCGAGCTGATCGCCCGAGCCAACGGCATTGCCGATCCGCTCGACGCGCGCGTGGTTGACGCCTATTGGCTTGGCAACGAGCTCGTCGCGCAGGTACCGCCGCGGCTGCTGGGCGAGTCACTCGACGACCGTTTTCGCCGTCGCTTGCGGCGCGACTCATGGCGCTGGCTGGCCGAGAAACCGGGCCACGGTGCGCTGCCTGTCCACGCCTTTCACGTGCTCGACGTGTTTCCGCGGCTGGGATTGATGCGCTCCGGCGCCATCGATGGCGCGATGGAGATCATGGACTCCTGCCGCATCCGCTGGGGTCGCGTTCTCGAACGCAACGGCGACAGCCTGGTGGTGTCCTCTCAGGGCCTCGAGCTGCACGACGGCCGGCTGCGGCTCGCGCCAGCGCAGGCGCACAGCGTGAGGGCCTGGCGCGATGGGGCCGGGCTGCTCGGCGGCGTCGCCGACGTTGCCCAAGGTGACTTGATCTCGATTCATTGGGACTGGGCGTGCGAGGTGCTCTCTCCTGCTCGTGCAGTGGCGCTGCGCTACTGGACTGAACGCCAGATCGCGATCACGAATCTGACCATCTAGGCGCCGGCTCGCAGTCCGATCAGATATGGAATGCGATCCGCGCCTCGTGTTCCAGCTCGTCGCGGAAGCGGGGGTGGGCGATGGCGATGAGCGACCGAGCTCGTTCCGGGATTGAGCGGCCGTGCATCTCGGCGACGCCCCACTCCGTCACGATCGTTTCGACGTGAGCTCGCGTGGTCACTACACCCGCGCCGCGCGTCAAGTAGGGGCTGATGCGTGAGACAGAGCCACCAGCGGCCGTGGACGGCAGGGCGATGATCGCCCGACCTTCGTCGGCCAGTGCCGCGCCGCGGACGAAGTCCATTTGCCCTCCTACGCCGCTGTAAAGCCTCGATCCGATCGAGTCGGCGCAAACCTGGCCGGTCAGGTCGACCTCGATGGCGGAGTTGATGGCAACCATGCGCTTGAAGCGCCGTATGACGGCCGTGTCATTGGTGTATTCGACCGGTCGCATCTCGACCATCGGGTTGTCGTCGACCCACCGGTACAGCCGCTCACTGCCGAGCATGAACGTGGCCACGATGTGGCCGGCATTGATTTCCTTGGCCCGGCCGGTCACAACGCCAGCCTCGACGAGGTCGAGCACGACGTCGGTCATCATCTCGGTGTGAACGCCGAGGTCGCGTTTGTCGGTCAGCGACTTGGCCACCGCGGCTGGGATGGCGCCGATTCCCATCTGGATCGTCGCGCCATGCGGAACCAGCTCGGCGACGTACTCACCGATGCGTCGCTCAACATCGCCGATGTTTGCGGGCTCGTGCGCGTAGGGCGGAACGTCGACCTCGACGCCGAGGTCAATGTCGTCGACGTGGATAAAGCTGTCTCCGAGCGTCCGTGGCACGGCCGAGTTGATCTGGGCGATGACGGTCCGGGCCGTTCTGATTGCTGTCGGCAGCGCGATGACCGACGTGCCCAGCGAGCAGAAGCCGTGACGATCGGGCGGGGCGACGTTGATCAGCACCGCGTCGAGAGGCAGCAGTCCGCGGCGCAACAAGACGGGCACGTCCGACAGGAAGGCCGGAATGTACTCGGCCCGGCCTTCGTTCACGGCGGCGCGCGCATTTGGCCCGATGAACAGGGCGCGATGGAAGAAATGGCCGGCCATCTCCGGATCGAGATGCGGCCCTGGTCCCTCGCAGTGGAAGTGAACAACCTTTACGTCATGCAGCTCATCTGAGCGAGCGACCAGAGCGTCGAGCAGCACGGACGGAGTAGAGGCGGCGGCGTGCAGCCAGATCTGGTCGCCCGATTTGATTCCAGCGACAGCTTCCGTCGCATCCACCATTCGCATCAGGGAACGATTCCTTCCAGCCTTGTCGGCACGGCTAGCGTGCCCAATTGTGCGGCCCGCTCAGTGCATCATCACGCTTACGCGCGCGCGCATCCACGGGTGGGGCGAGCAGAAGTACTCGATGTCACCGGGATCGTTGAATGTGTAGCTGAAGCTCTGGCCGGGCTGCAGGATGCCTGAGTCGAACGAGCCATCGACGGCGCTGACGGTGTGGATCATGCCGGTCTCATTGTTGGTCCAGGTGACGGTAGTGCCCAGGGTGATCATCAGCTCGTTGACGCTGTAGTCGGCGGGCGCCTCGGATTCGGCGAACTCGTCGGGTGCGTCGGCAGCCTGGAAAGTCGACGAGCTGGGAAGGATGCTCACGTCGACGGCAGTGCCGGGTGAGCCGCTAGCCGCGGGCGAGCCGCTAGCCGCGGGCGAGCCGCTAGCCGCCGGCGAGCTGCTGATGGACGGTGACGTCGAAGGCACGGCCGGCGCCGGTGCGGGCGAGCCCGTCAGCCCGAACGGCTCGAAGATTTCCGGGTTGGGCGCACCCGTGACCACGACCTGGCCGATGGCTCCCTTGTCGAAGGCGCGGGTCAGTGCGTGATCGACCAGCACGATAGTTGCCGGGACCTGGCCGATCAGTTCGACGACTGTGCCGCCACCGGCCGGGACGAGCGTCGTCTGCGAGCCGCGCAGGGGCGCGTTGAGCAACGCCCCCTCCTGGTAGACCTTGTCCCAGTGCGATCCGATGGGATGGAAGTTTGAATCGAGGTTGAGACCGGCATTGACGAAGTAGATGCGCATGGTCTCGCCAACCTGGATGCGCGGCGCGTTGTCGCCCGTCAGCGCGCCGACGGCGCCGTTGAAGACCACGTGAGAAGGATGCTCGTCGGTCATCGCAGCGCGATCGGTCGTCAAAGCGCCATCGCCAGCGTCGGCCGTGTAGTACTCCGACTGGACCATGTACAGCTCGTGCTCGACCGGCGGAAGCGGCTCGGCTGGGTCGACCAGTATGCCGCCGTACATGCCCTGGGCAATGTGGCCGGGCACATCGCCCGCGGCGCAGTGGTACATGAACATGCCGGGGTAAAGGAGTCGGCCTTCGATGATCGCCGTCTCACCGGGATTGACCGTCGTGTCGGCGGCGCCACCGCCCTGCCCGGTCACGGCGTGGAAGTCGACGTTGTGGGGCATCGAGTTGGTCGGCAGGTTGGTGATCGTGAAGCGCAGTACGTCGCCAACCCGGGCGCGTACCAGCGGGCCGGGGGTTCCCGAGGTGGTCTGCTCGTCACCCCGGATCCGGTAGCCCCAGGTGACGTACTCGGTGCCGCGGGCGGGATCGATCGCCTTGATCCCCTCGACGATGTCGAACTCGACCTCAACGATGGCCTGGCTGGTGCGGGTCGCGGCCGGTGGCACATTCGGTGCATAGGTGACGTTGACCTCGCCCGCTGGTACGAGTCCCAGATCCGACTTGGGCGTGAGGTCGGGAATCACGCTGCCCGACACCACCCCGTCGGCAGACGCTGTCGGCGAAGCCAGTGCGCCGGGCAGTCCGGTCGAGTCGGGACTGTAGGTCCAGGTCGGCCCGCGCTTGCCGGCACAGGCGATGGTTAGGCTGGCCGTGATGAGAATGATGGTCATGATTCGCAGGGGCGAGCGCATTCCGGCCTCCGTATGGATCAGCGAGAGGAACTGTCACCAGATTGGTGATCCTTTCGCCGCGGGGCACGTGCCGTTTGGCCCTATTCCGTGGGCCGAAAATGAGGCGAACTGTAGGCGTGCGACTTGAGCTGACCCGCCGCGCCGACTACGCCATCCGCGGAATGCTTTGCCTTGCCCGGCATCCCGACCGAACGACGAGTGGGGCTGCCATCGCGGCTGAAGCCAACATTCCCGGCCACTTCGTGACCCATGTGATGGGCGACCTGGTCCACGCCGGGCTGGTTGAGGCAAAGATCGGCCGGTCAGGTGGCTACCGTCTCGCGGTCCCACCGGGCGAGATCAGCATCATGGCGCTCGTCGAGGCAGTCGAGGGCGATACGCGACGTACGACGTGCGTGTTGCGCGATGGAAAGTGCAACGCAGACAACCCGTGCGAGGTCCACGAAGTGTTCGCCGAGGCACAGAAGGCGCTCGTCGGCCGCCTTGCCCGCGCAAATCTGGCCGGCGTTGTCGAGGCTCGTGATGGCGGGATCGACTCGACGAAGCCGACGGGCAGTTCCAACGACGGCGACTTGGTTGTACGCCGCATCCAACCCTCCGATCGGGAGCTGCTGCCCGACTTCTACGCGAGCCTCTCGCCGGACAGCCGCTACGCCCGATTCCTGGGATCAGGAAACCTGAGCGACGATGCCGTTCGCTCGTTCTGCACCCCAGACCACATGCACGACGAAGGCTTCGTCGCGCTCCTGCGCGATGGAGATCGCCCGCGAGTGGTGGGCCACCTGTGTCTCGAACCCGCGGGTCCAGGACGGCTCGAGCTGGCCGTTGCCGTGAGCGACGCGGTGCAGGGCCGCGGCATCGGCCGGCGACTCATGGTGGCCGCCCTCGAGTGGGCGACCGCGCGCCATTTCGAGGCCATCCTGGCCACGGCCCTGGTCGGCAATTCGCGCGTGTTGCGCCTGCTCACCTCCGCGCCTTACCCGGCCCACGTCGCAGCGGCTGACTCGGGGGCCGTCGATGTGGTGATTCCGCTCGTGCCCGAGCTTTTGCCAGATCGCCCGACCGTCCTGCCCGCCGAGCTGCGCGCCAGCTCGCGCCGCGTTGGGCGCAGGCGATCGAGAGCGAGGACGACGAAGAGCTGCTCTAGGGTCGTTTGGCGCCGGATCGGTCGTCCTGTTGATCGCGCTCCATCGCGCGAGTCCGACTGAGTTCTGAATTCTGAGCGCTCGGCTGAGGCTCAGCCGCCTCCGGTCTGACGCTTGGCCATGTAGGCGGCGGCCTGAGCGCGACGCTGCAGGTTGAGCTTGGAGAGAATCGAGCTGACGTAGTTCTTGACCGTCTTGTCGGACAGGAACACCTCGGCCGCGATTTCCTTGTTGGTCTTGCCCTCGGCGACGAGGAGCAGGATCTTCTGCTCCTGCGCGGTCAGCTGTGCCAGATCGTCGGTCGCGCCGCCGGTGGCGATGCGTCGAACGCGCTCGAGCACCTTCGCCGTCACGGCCGGATCGAGCAGCGATTCGCCGCGGCCGACGGCCTCGAGCGCGGCCACAAGGTCGCGGCCGCGCACCTGCTTGAGCAGGTAGCCGCTGGCGCCGGCGACGATCGCCGAGAAAACCGCCTCTTCGTCGGGGTAGCTGGTCAGCATCACCACCCGCGTCTCGGGCAGCTCGGCACGGATATCGCGGCATGCCTCGATGCCCGATCCGTCAGGCAGGCGAACATCCATGACCACCAGATCGGGCTTGTGATGGCGCGCCATCTCGATCGACTCGGCGACCGTGCCTGCTTCCGCAACCACCTGAAAGCCGGGACGCCGATCGAGCATCGCGACCAAGCCCTGGCGGACGACTTCGTGGTCATCGACGACGAGCAGCCTGTGCTGTCGTACTGGTTCTTCGGTCAACCCTCGACTCCTGTCGGTAGCGATGTCTCGACCCGCGTGCCCGCACCGGGCTCGCTGACGAACGTCAACGTTCCGCCCACCGCCTCAGCTCTGGAACGCAGATTAGTCAGCCCGTGCTGCCTGCTGGTGCGCGCCTGGTCGGGATCGAATCCCCGGCCATTGTCGCCGATGATCAAGAGCAACGAGCCGCCGTCCATCGACAGCTCGACCGTCGCCCTTGTTGCGCCGGAATGACGGGCAATGTTGCTCAGCGCCTCGCGGGTGATGGCCAGCACATGGACTGCGTTGTCGGGCTCGACGGGCTGCGTCCCGAGCCGTATGTGCACCTCGAGGTCGATCATCGTGTTGGCCCTGAACTCGGCCGCGAGAGTCTCGATTCCGGTGGCCAGATCGGAATCCTCGAGCAGCTCTGGCTGCAGTCCCATGATGAAGTTGCGGATGTCGCGGATCGTGGCGTGGATCGAGTCGATCGCCCGGTCGGCTCGGGCTGCCCCTTCCTCTGGATCCTCGCTTATCACCTCGGGCAGGTCCTCGAGCGATAGCGAAGTCGCATACAGGCTCTGGATGATCGAATCGTGCAGGTCCTGGCTGATGCGCTGGCGCTCTTCCACGACGGCCAGCCGCTGGATCTCTTCGTGCAGCCGCGCGTTTTCGATCGCAATCCCGGCATGCAGGGCGAATCGCTCGACGAGCTGGAGGTCGTCCGTCGAGAAACGCAGCGCGTGCAGCTTGTTGGTCAGGTACAGGTTGCCGATCGTCCGCCCGCGGCTTCGCACCGGCGTGCCGAGAAACGAGTGCATCTCCGGATGATTGTCGGGAAAGCCGAAGCGCCGATCGTCGCGTGCGATGTCATCAATGACCATCGAGCTGTCCTCGCGGATGATGAATCCAAGCAGGCCGTGGCCGCGCGGCAGCGGACCGATCGCCGCGCGTTGCTCAGCGGTTATGCCGCTGGTGATGAACTGAAGCAGCTCGCCGAAGGGGCCGGCGATGCCCAGCGCCGCATATTGGGCGGAGACCAGCTCCCGGACGCGATCGACGATGTGTTGCAGTACCTGCTCAACGGAGCCGATGCTGGCAATGCCACGCACCGCCACATCGAGCGCTCCGAGCTGTTGCCGGGTGGCCTCGGCCTCCTGCTTCGACCAGACGGCATCGAGCACGAGATTTATCGCGTCACCGACCATCGCCGCAGCGACTGGCGACCCGTCTATCCAGAGCATGGCCGTCCGGTCCGGTGCAGCGTCGATGCCTATCTCGAGATGGCGCTGGATTGGCCCGCCGCCGCTGGGGCGCTCGGTCAGCGAGCCGATACCGAGATCGAGCATGGGCAGAGGCGGCGCTTCGACGTGCACGAAAGCGCCTCGACCTCCGTACGCGTCGAGCAGACGCTGGATCGTCGCAGCGATCGCCTCCGTGTCCATTGACGGGTCGCGGCGCCATTCGTCCAGGCGCGCCAGCAGCTCGTGAACGGGCAGGGTGCCGCCCTCCACCGCTTTCATCGACGACAGGCTAGCAGCGCCTATTCGGCCCGCAGTTATGGGCCAAAGGTCACTGTCGGCTTGCTCGACGAGCAGCAAGCATGCCCACATGACCGACGCTGCCGATCATCACGTCCCGTCCAAAGATGCCAGCCAGCCCAGCGGACGACCGCTCGAAGGCCTGGCCGCTTCCCTGTCCCGTCGCGGCTTCCTACGTGGCTCGGCAGTGGGCGCGGCCGGCGCCGCCGCAGTGGTAGTCGCGGCCTGCGCGCCGACAGGCCTGCCGGGCTGGACGTTCCGTCCATCGACGGCGGCGCCGAGCGGCAGCCCGACTCCCTCGCCGACACCCAGCGCAACGGCGGCAGCCACACATGCACACGGTTCAACCGCGACACCCGGCTCGTCGGCGGGCGATGAGATGGACGTGCTGGCCGAGGCCGTGGTCAAGCGCTTTCCCGAGCAAACCGCGTTGGTCGGAAATCAGATCCTGGCGCCAACGCTTGATGGCGCGACGAAGGTGTTCGAGCTGACCTCATCGGCATTCGCGTGGCAGATCGACGCGCTCAAGGAGCCGGTAAACGCGGTTGGCTACAACGGGACGTGGCCGGGCCCGCAGGTTCGGGTAACCGAGGGTGATCGTGTTCGGATCGTCCACCGCAACGACCTCGATGAGTCGACCGGCATGCACTTCCACGGCCAGAACGTGCCCAACGCCATGGACGGCGTGCCATACCTGACCCAGCCGCCGATCAAGCCTGGCGAGACATTCACTTACGAGTTCGTTGCCGGGCCGTCCGGGTCGCACATGTACCACTCGCATCACAACGCGACAGACCAGGTCGGCCGCGGAATGCTCGGCGCGTTCATCGTCGAGCCGCGCGACCCCGCACTCCGCTACCAGGTCGACCAGGACATCGTCTGGATCAGCAATGACGCGCTGGGTGGCTTCACCATCAACGGCAAGGGCTTTCCGGCCACGGCGCCGATCGTCGCCCGCCAGGGCCAGCAGGTGCTGATCCGTTTCATGAACGAGGGCGTGATGATGCACCCGTGGCACCTGCACGGGATGCCCATGCGCGTGGTCGCGCGCGACGGATACCCGCTTGGCGGCGCGGCATTCACATGCGACACGCTCGGCGTGAATCCCGGCGAGCGCTGGGACGTGATCGTCGACTGCAACAATCCCGGCACGTGGGCGTTCCACTGCCACATCCTGACCCACGCCGAGGGCCACTCCGGAATGTTCGGCATGGTCACCGCCCTGATCGTCGAGAGCTGACGTGGTGGTCAACCTGCCTAGCTCCTTGACCACCAGTGCGGCCAGCAACGCCGGCCACGATGGCGCCCGACCGAAGGCCATCCGCACTATCCTGCTGGCGACCGACCTGTCACCCGCGTCGGACGAGGCCACCCGCCAGGCAATCGAACTATGCGCCAGGCTGCAGGCAAGCCTGCTGGTGGTCAACGTGATCGACGGGTCTGAGAAGCTGGACGATCCGAGCAGAGTCAGATCGCCCACACCGCGCATCGACCAGCATCGCGCTCAGCGCGAGCCGCGGCTGCTCGAGATCGTCGAGCGCGGCCGCGCAAGGGGCATCGATGCCAACTTCCTGCTCTGGACGGGTGACGCCGGGCCGGGCATCGTTGCCGCCGCCGAGGCCGAACTGGCGGACATGATCGTGGTTGGCACGCGTGGTCGTGGTCGAGCAGGCCGGTTCCTGCTCGGCAGCGTGTCCGACTACGTCATCAACAACAGCGGCTGCCCGGTGCTCGTCGCCCGCTGAACTCCGGGCCTCACCCCGCGAGTGTCCAGGGGCTGCGCCGCGCTGATTGTCCTGTGCGACGATCAGGCGAATGACCGATGACGTTCGCGACGACCCGCGACTCGACAAGCTGCCTCCGACGCCCGCCGAGGGGCTGAGCGACGAAGAGGCCCAGCAGCGCCGCGCCCAGGGCCTGGGCAACGATGCGGCCATCCGCACGGGGCGCAGCTACTTCGAGATCCTGCGCGACAACGCGCTCAACCCGGTCAACCTGCTGCTCGTCGGCATCTCGGTCGTCCTGGCCGTGCTCGGGTTGTACGGCGACGCTGCCGTCACGGTCGTGCTGGTCGTCGTCAACGTCGTGGTCGGCGTGTACCAGGAGGCGCGCGCCAAGCAGACTCTCGATCGGCTAAGCATTCTCACCCGACCCACGGCAACGATCCTGCGCTCGGGGACCGAGCGGGTCACCGATCAGCGCGAGGCGGTCCTGGGCGACCTGATGATCGTCCGCCTCGGCGATCAGCTGATGCTCGACGGTCGCGTGGTCAGTGGTGCGATGGAGGTCGACGAATCGCTGCTGACCGGCGAGGCCGACCGGATCCCGAAGAACGCCGGCGACGAAGTGCTGTCGGGCAGCGTGTGCGTCAGCGGCTCAGCCACGTACCGCGCTACGCGCGTCGGCGCTGAGTCGTTCGCCAACCGGCTGACGAGCGCGGCGCGAGCGTTCCGTGAGGATGCCACTCCGCTCCAGCGCGACGTGTCGAGGGTGATGCGAGCGATGAGCTTCCTTGTCGCCATCGCCGCCGTGCCGGTGACGATCGGCATTTGGATGACGTTCGGCGGGCTCGATCCGGTCGCCACCGCGCGCGCCGCGGCCGTGCTCATCGCGCTTGTGCCGCAGGGCCTGGTGGTGATGATCACCGTCACCTATGCGCTGGCCATAGTCCGCCTCGCCGGCGGCAAGGCGCTCATCCAACGCTCCAGCGCTGTCGAGTCGATGAGCCGCGTGGATGTGCTATGCCTCGACAAGACGGGCACGCTGACTACACCGCTGATCGAGCTGGTGCGTGTCCAGGCGTTTGCCGATGAGGCGGAAGTGTCGACCGCGCTCGGCGACTTCCTCGCCTCGGCGACGCTGGCCACGCGCAGCGCGGACGCGCTGCGCGTGGCCTACAAGGGCACGAAACAGGAGATCGCCGACGAGGTGACCTTCTCGTCCGAGCTCCGCTGGAGCGGGCTGCGCTACGCGTCGGGCGCGAGCTACATCCTCGGCGCGCCGGAGGTGGTTGCGCCGCGCGCCGAGGGTGGCCAGAGCGGCCCGGTCGCGACCGACATCGGCGGCGTCACCAGCCAATGGGCCGACGAGGGCCTGCGCGTGATGCTCTTTGCCCGAGTGCCGGACACGGCCTCGTTGCGCGACCCGGGTGATGCAGCGGTCATTCCGGAGGGCATCAGGCCGCTTGCTCTGTTCGCCCTGCGCGAGCAGCTCCGGCCCGATGCGCGCGAAACGCTCGAACGACTCACCGCTGCCGGTGTGCGGCTGAAGCTCATCTCGGGCGACAACCCGACCACAGTTGCGGCACTGACGCGCCAGATCGGCCTGGTGATCGAGGGGCCGCCGATGTCCGGCATCGACCTGATCGAGATGGACGACGCCGGCCTCGCCGACGTCGTCGGCAAGGCAACGATCTTCGGCCGCGTTCCGCCGTCGCTCAAGGCCCGGCTGGTCGAGGCACTCCGCTCCCGCGGCTACTGGGTAGCGATGGTCGGCGACGGCGTCAACGACGTGATGTCGCTCAAGCAGGCGCACCTCGGCATCTCGATGCAGAGCGGCAGCCAGGCGACGCGCGCCGTCGCCGACATGGTGCTGCTCGAGGATTCTTTCTCAGCGCTGCCGGCCGCGGTCGTCGAGGGGCAGCGGATCATCAGCGGCATGCAGGACAGCCTGCATCTCTTCCTGACTCGCGCGATGTACATGGCGCTCGTCATCTTCGGCGCCGCGTTGCTCGGCCTGGCAATGCCCGTCTCGCCACGCCACAACACCGTGCTGGCCCTGCTGACGGTCGGCATTCCCGCGCTGTTTCTGGCCCTGTGGGCGAGGCCCGCCCGACCCGGCCTCGATTCGCTCCGGCGCATCCTGCGCCTCGTTATCCCGCCTGCGCTCGTACTCGCCGCGCTGGGCCTGCCGATCTACTACTACTTCTTCAATTCGACCGACGACCTGGTCTACGCGCGAACCGCGTTCACTACCTTTGCCGTGTTCTGTGGCCTCGGCCTCTTGCCGCTGCTCGAGCCGCCGGTCGGCGAGTCGATGAGCGGCGCCGACGCCGACGGCGCCGATGTCCGGCCGACCGTCCTCGCGCTTGCCTTGCTCGCCCTTTACGGCCTCTTCTTCATCATCCCGCCCGTGCGCGACTTCTTCGAGCTGACACCACTGACCTGGCCTGACGCCGCGTTCATCGGCGGAGCAGCGCTGGTCTGGGCAGTGCTCGTCCTGTTGATGTGGAGGAGCAGGCTGGTCGAGCGCGTGCGCGCGGCATTCGACCGGCGTCAGTCGCCGACCGGCGCCTGAAGCTGTGCTTCGGCTTCGGCGACGCGGGCCAAGACCTGATCACGCAAACGGTCGAGTCCTGCCGCGACCTCTGCCGCGCTGTTCCTGATCGACGTCAGCTGCGTCTTCAGCCGGCGCACAACCTCAAGCTCGGCCTTGATGGCGACGACCGTCTGCAGCACGCGGTTGGCGTCGATCTCGTTCTCCTGGGCGGCTTGAGTGGCGACCGCGAGAAGCCGTGCCAGGCGCACCGCCGCGCCGAGCGTGGCTTCATCCGGTGACTCCGGGTCCACGACGCAGAAGACGTGCCCGAATCGCATGTCGAATGGCGCGACACCGCTCGGCGCGTGACCGGGCGTGAAGACGGCCATCGCGACTGAGGCGGCACGATTGCGCCGTGCGGCGTCGAGCTCCTCGCGGATCTCACGCCACGAGCAGGCACGATCCTTAGCCTCGATCACGACACGCACGTCCATGCCGCTAGACAGCTGCGGGTCGACGGTCAACACGAAGTCGCCCTTGCGCGAACGGATTACATCGCCAACCGCGGCAGCCGTGCGTTCGACGACATCGCCCGAGCCGCGCACCGCCACGCCGAGCATCTCTTCCAGGAGCTCCTCGAAGTCGTTGCCCTTGGCAGACGACTTGGAGCGTTCGGCGCCACGCGCCGCGGATGCCGCCTCGATCGCCGTCAGCCGCTCATTGAGCTTCTCAAATGCCTGGCCTACCTCGCTCCGGAACTGGTACATCGGCGAGCCGAGACGAGTCGGATCGAGCAGCTGCGCCAGGCGTGAAGCGTCTCCGTCGAAGTAGCTGCCGAGCAGCGTCCGCAGGCGGCCGATGGCGCTGTCGCGCTTGCCTTCATCGAACAGCTCCGAAACGAAACGGTTCAGCTGACCGCGGTCGCCCAGAAACTTCTCGAGCGTCCGCGGCAGCCGTCCCTCCGTGTCCGCGAAGTTGGCGCGCAGGACCTGATCCAGCTCTGTTGCGGCACGCTCGTTGACACTCACGCTGCGCTGGAGCAACGCGTCGAACTCGCGCCGCACGAAGTCCACGTCGAGTGAGGTCCCAGCGTCCTGGAGTGCGTGGAGCCCAATGCGCATCGCCCGCTCGGCCAGCTCGGGTCGATCGTCCGGCGGCCGCTGCTCTACGAACGTGGCCAGTGACCGATCGGTCAGCCGCAGGCCGTCGAACAGCACCATGTCGTCTTCGACACGAACACTGGTCCGGCGCGGCTGGGCGACCCGTAGAGCAACTATCTGGGCGGTTTCCATGAGCACAATCTGTACCTCGGTCGTGCCAGCTTGTGTGTCACGCCCAGCTGAGGCGCAGAAATCCAGTGAAGCAAACTCGGTAGACTCGCCGGCCATGACCGTCTACCTCGCCCACGGCGCCTCCGGCAACGCCGACAGCATGCTTCCGCAGGTCGAGGGCCTGCGCCAGCGCGACATTGCCGCCCAAACAGTCGGACTCCCGGTCGGCCGAGCGGAGCGTGCCGTCGCCGCCTATCGCGAACAGGTCGACGATCTGGCCGTGGCGGTAATCGGCGGCCATTCGTTCGGCGGCCGGGTTGCGAGCCTTCTCGCGGCCGAGGAGCGGCCGCGCGGCCTCGTCCTGCTCAGCTATCCGTTGCACCCGCCCGGCAAGCCCGCGTGGGAATCACGGGTGGATCACTGGCCCAGGATCGACTGCCCCGTCCTGCTCCTGTCGGGCGAGGCCGACCCATTTGCCCGGATCGACCTGTTGCGCCAAGCGATCTCGACCCTGAAGCACGCGGAGCTGGTGACATATCCGAAGGTTCGCCATGGACTCAAGCCCGTGCTGGACGACGCCCTCGACCGGGTCGCGCGATTTGTGGATCGCCTGACCGACGGCTCCTGACGGTGCGCGACCAGCGCCAGGTCAACGCAGGGGCAGGCTGGCTGTCCCTGTATTTCGACCGCCTTCCTTGTCCGTACCGATGATCAGCACGGCCAGCGTGCCGGCATCACCGCCGCTTGGCAGCGTCACTGTCAGCTTGTACCTCTTGCCATCGACGCGCGTGGCCGTGGCCGACCACGGCTCGACGCCAGGCTGACTGAACCGGACGGTCGGCAAGCCCGCCAACCCTTCGCTGCTGATGATCGTCAGTGTCAACCTGGATCCGCGTGCCGGCGATGAGATTGACGGCGTGACCCGGAACGCACCCACGTAGACCGAGCGCTCCTGGGCGTACGAGCCGAGCGCGGTCGTAGCCGTGACGACGCTGCGGTACCAGCCATCGGGCACCCATGCCCCGCCGTCGGCGCGGCCGTCCCAAGTGAATGTCAGCTTGCCCGATGGTGCGCTGCTCTCGGAGCGGACCGTCCGCACGACTGCTCCATCGGCGTCGAGCACTCGCCAGCCTACATTTGCGGTCTTGTTGAGGGTTACCGCGAGCTGGACCGACTTTGCCAACGTGTCGGCGTCGCGGCTGAAGATCGCCGGCTTGGACGGCTGGCCGAGCTTGATCGCGGTCAGCACCAGCGCCTGCGTCGACACGCCCTCGCCGGTCACGCCTGACGAGTCGCGCGGCACATAGGTCAAGGTGTAAAGGCCGTCAGGCACGTAGCGTCCGTCTCGGTCCTTGCCGTTCCAGCGCGAGCCACCCGAACCGCTCGCCGACCAGACGCTGTAGCTCCTGACTGTTTGACCCTCGGCGTTGGTCACCTTCGCGTCCAGGTATGCGGCGCGAGTGACCGTGTGACGCAGCGACAGCTCCTCGTCGATGCCGTCGCCATTTGGATGGAAGCTCGCCGGGTCGCCGCTGGTGACAAACTGGCCGCTGACTCCGGCCCTCAGCTCCGTGATCTGCGGTGCCTCACCCTCGTCAGGAGGGGGCGGAGGCGGATCATCGCCCGAGCCGGCCCCTGAGCGCCATTCGGCCATGGTCATGCTCAGGTCGCCGGTGACGGCGCGGTAGTAGCCCTCGCCGGGGTGTGGGTCGAGGTGATTGACCGCGCCGGGAGTGCGTTCCGACGCGAATCGATTGTGGTGCCAGCCTACGAAGCCCTTGGGCGAGCCGCTCGCCGCTCCAGTCGCTGGCGTCATGAACAGCTGGTCGACAGTCGAATTGGACGTCATCAGCGCCTGCGGATAGTTGAGCTGCTGGTTCCAGCTGTAAGCGAAGACGGCACGCGCGCCGGTGGCCAGCCAGCCGTTGGCCATGTTGTCCACGCGCTGACGGGCGATGTCCTCGCTCGGGATGGCCATGCCCGACTCGCCGTTGCCCGCGGCGTAGCACAGGTGGTTCAGGTAGACGATCGCGTTCGGCGCGAGGACGACGCTCTCGCGCAGCCTGTTCGCGCCGTAGTACGTGTACTGATCGGCGCCGCTGCCGTCGAAAGAGTTGAGGCCCATGCCGTTCTGGCGGCTCTCGGTCAGCTGTTGCGTATAGGGGCTGGGCCAGCCATAGCCATGACCCAGGTACACGACGAGATTTGCGCCCTGGATGTTTGCCAGCACGTTGTCCCACGTGGCGTGAGGAAAGAACACGCGTCGCACGTCCATACCGGCCGCTTCGGCCCGATCGGCCAGCTTCGCGGCGTCGGTGAGGTTGCTGCTCGTAAGGCCGTTCGTTGGCCCGACGATGATGACCGCCTTGAGCCCGGACGGCGAGTCGGCGCCGACGCCACCCGCGAATGGGAGCAAAAGCGCCGTGCCGAACGCGACAGCGAACAGCACGACAGCGAACCTGCGACGTGGCGTCCTCTGAACGCCTGTGGTGACTGGCAAAATTCCTGCCTCCCCTCTACCCGAGCACCGCAGCACGGCAGCGGTGACGATGGATTGGGCCGGTGCGAGCAGATTCCCGATCGATCCTGGCCACGACGGCACGGTCGTGACCAGGTTGGGCAAGCGCGGGGCGGGGACCGCTGGGGCGGTCCGATGGGGGTACCGGCCCTGGGGGACCGGCTATCTGCCCTGGCGGCTATGCGGTTGTCCTACATGTCGTTGTAACGACTCGCACAGTATGCCGTGCGGTGGCTAGTCCGTGCATTGTGGCAGCGCACAATTACTCGCCGCTTATCCTGTGGGCGGTGATCGAGCGTGACGTCATTCGCCAGGCGCCCAAGGTCCTGCTTCACGACCACCTCGACGGTGGGCTGCGGCCGCAGACCGTAATCGAGCTTGCCCGCGACGGCGGCTATGCCGGGCTGCCGACCACCGATCCGGGTGAGTTGGCACGGGCATTCACCGCCGGCGCCGACCGCAAGAGCCTCGAGCTGTACCTCGAGGGTTTCGAGCACACAGTCGGCGTGCTTCAGACGCGCGAGGCGCTGACGCGCGTGGCGCTCGAGTGCGCCGAGGACCTTGCTGCCGATGGCGTCGTCTATGCCGAGGTCCGCTATGCGCCAGAGCTGAGCACCCACGGCGGCCTCAGCCTGGACCAGGTCGTCGAGGCGATCCTCGAGGGCTTCAGCCAGGGCAGCTCCGCTTACGGCATCAAGATGGGCCTGATCGTCACCGCGATGCGGCAGTTTGCGCGATCAGTCGAGATAGCCGAGCTGTCCATCCGCTTTCGCGACGCCGGCACCGTCGGCTTTGACGTGGCCGGTCCGGAGGCCGGGTTTCCGCCGACGCGCTACCTCGACGCCTTCAATCTCATTCATCACGCGAACTTCCACTTGACCATCCACGCAGGCGAGGCGTTCGGGCTGCCATCGATCGGGGAGGCGCTGCAGTGGTGCGGGGCCCATCGCCTTGGCCATGGCGTGCGGATCGTCGACGACATCACGGTTGGGCCGGACGGAGAGATTTCGATGGGCAGGCTGGCGAACTACGTGCGCGACCAGCGCGTTCCGCTCGAGATGTGCCCGACATCGAACGTGCACACCGGAGCCGTGGCCTCCATCGAGGAGCATCCGATCGACCTGCTCCGTCGGTTGCGGTTCCGAGTGACGGTCAACACCGACAACCGGCTGATGAGCGGCGTGACATTGAGCGACGAGATGTCCACCCTGTCGCGAGTCTTCGGTTTCGGCCTCGATGAGATGGAATGGCTGACGCTCAATGCGATGAAGAGCGCATTTGCCCCCTTCGACGAGAGGCTTCGCCTGATCAACGGCCTGATCAAGCCGGGTTACGCCCGGCTCATCGCCGAGAATGCCTGGGGGGAAGCCGGCCCAAGGTACTGACCCTAGGCAGCTGCAGCGAGCTCGAAGCCCCGTTCGTCGACATAGCTCCACGCAGTGAGGCACTCAGGGCAGGTTTGACCGTCCTGCTCCCCGGTCGCCTCGAGCACGAGGTCTGCCTCGCACCACGGGCACGTCACATCATTCACAGCTCACCTCCTTTTCAGCGCGTGATCGATCATTGGCGCCCAGATTCGGGCCGTCGTGTGACAGCTCTCGTGTCACGCCGTTAGCCTCAATCCGTGACTGATGAACGCATCCCGACGGATGACGCAAACGACGTCGAAGAGGGGCGGCCGGAAGAGCAACAGGACGAGCACTCGGGCGATCCTGAATCGCGCTCGGCGATCGCAGGCTTTGCTTCCTCGATTGCCGATGCGGGAGGCAGCGTCATCTCTGCCGCGCTGCGGCCGGTGGGCAGCGCCGCCAGCAGCGCCGGAAGGGCAATCGCGGAGCGCAGCGGCGCACGCGTCAGACGCGTGCGCAAGATGGCCAAGCAGCCACTCGCCAACCTGTGGGACGTTCACCCTGACGCGCACCGTGCCTCGATCCGCGAGCTCGGCCTGCAGATCGTGCCGCTCGACCAGATTCGCGGCACGGCCGTCGAGGGACCGGGTCAACGCGGCGGCGACTTTCTTCCCCTGCGTGATCGTCGCTCTGACGACTGGCGATCGCGCTGGCAGCGCATCCTGCGCGCCAACGACGAGCTCCTGCCGCTGCCGCCGATCGACTTGATCAAGTTCGGCGACGACTATTGGGTCGTCGATGGCCACAACCGAGTTGCGGCGGGGTTATACACCGGGCAGGGCGAGGCCGACGCTGTGGTCGAGGAGCTGCGCCTGCCGGGAATGCCCATCCAGCGCGCACAACCGATCGCCGGCGTGCTCGAAGGCAGCCTCGACCTGCGCGACGCCGGGGCCGGACGCCTGACGCGCACGACCACGCGGCCGTCCGAGCTCTTGCCGTCCCATCCGACCGTCGACGACGAAGAGCAGCGCGAGTGATCCGCAGGGTCAAGCTGACCTGGCCCAAGCCCGTGCCGTCGCTCGCCAGCCGCGGCCGTCCGTTGCGCCTGCTCGGCGTCTCGGACATGGTCGAGCCGGCGTTCGACTTCGAGTCGAACCGGACCGCGCTCGAGCCGCTCGACGCGATCCTCGGGTGCGGAGATCTGGAGCCCGACTACCTCGGCTTCCTCGCCGACGCGTTTCATGTTCCGCTGCTCTACGTGCGCGGCAACCACGACCGTGGCTCGAATTGGGAGGCGCTCAAGGTCAACCTGCCGCGCCGCATCGACGGCCGTGTCGAGCTGATCGGTGGGATTCCCATAGCGGGCATGTCGTGGCCGGGCGACCTGCGCGGTGAGGCGCGTCGCGATGGGTCGGCCGCGTGGCAACAGGCGTTCGGCCTATTTGCCCGCACCCGGCTGCGCCGGGCGCCGACTATCCTTCTCAGCCACGTTCCGCCACGCGGCCTGGGCGATACGCCCGAGGACCACTATCACCGCGGATTCTCCGCATACCACTGGCTGTGCCGGCGCATCAATCCGGTGCTCTGGCTGCACGGCCACACTTCACTGGCCGCGCGGCATGATTGGCGTGTCGACTGGGGATCGACGACCCTGATCAACGTGACCGGCGCGGTGTTGATCGAGATCGAGGTAGCGACCGGCGCATTGGCCGGGCGTGACCCGGCCGGCATGGAGGACGCGTGACCCGAATCCTGCTCTATACCGGCAAAGGTGGCGTGGGCAAGACGAGCGTCGCCGCGGCCACGGCCGTGCTGACCGCACAGCGTGGGCTGCGCACTCTCGTCGTTTCGACCGACATCGCGCACAGCCTGGCCGATGCGCTCGACACGCCGGTGGGGCCCGAGCCGCGTCAGATCGCCGACAACCTATGGGCACACGAACCGGACGTGTTCTTCAACCTGTCGCGCTATTGGCGCACGATCCAGTCGTACTTCTCGAGCCTCTTCGCGTGGGGTGGCCTGGACGAGGTCATGGCCGAGGAGATGACGGTGCTGCCGGGTATGGACGAGCTCGGCAACCTGCTCTGGATCGGCGACCACGTCGACCAGCAGCGGTACGACTTGATAGTGGTCGATGCCGCGCCGACTGGTGAGACTGTCCGGTTGCTCAGCCTGCCCGAGGCCAGCCGCTGGTGGATCGAGAAGATCGCCCCGATCGGCCGCCGCGTGCAACGCCTCGGCGGCCCGCTGCTGCGCCGCGTCGTCGGCGTGCCACTGCCCAGCGACGAGGTCTACGAATTGGCCGAGGAGCTGCTTGGCCGCCTCAAGTACGTCCACGACCTGCTGTCCGATCCGGATCGATCGTCGGTACGCCTCGTGCTCAACCTCGAGCGTGTCTCGATCCAGGAGGCGCAGCGCTCATTTACCTACTTCCACCTGTACGGATTTCCGACAGACCTGATTGTCGCCAACCGCGTCTTGCCGGCCGCCTCCGGTGCCTACTTCGATGCATGGCGCGAGGCCCAGGCGCGCTACCTGCCGCTGGTCGTTGAGCAGTTCGCGCCGGTGCCGGTCAGGACGATTCCATTCTTCGACAAGGAGATGGTCGGAATCGAGCGCCTGGCAGAGCTTGGCCATGCCCTCTTTGGCGACATGGACCCGCACGAGTTCCAGTACCGGGGCCGGCCGTACTCGGTCACCCGGGACGACGGCGGCTTCACGCTCTCGGTCGAGTTGCCCTTCGCCTCGCGCGAGGAAGTCGCGTTATCGCGCTCCGGCGACGAGCTGATCCTGCAAGTCGGCGCGTGGCGCCGTAATCTCGTTCTGCCGCGGCTTCTGCTCGATGCGCCAACGCTGGGTGCGAAGATGGAAGACCGCGTTCTGAAGGTCCGTTTCGCCGAACCGGTCCGGAGCGGAGGTGGAGGGTCGGGCAATGGATGAGGAACGACTCGGGCAGATCGAGCGCCGGCTGAGCGATCTCGATCGACGCGAGAGCGCAACTGAGCGAGCACTCGAGCGGGCAATGAGCTCTTCGCGTCAGGCGATGGGGCACATCCTGCCGAGCAAGACGAGACACCATCTGCGCAATGCCGGGCGCGAGAACCTGCTCGCGATCCGGAGCATGCTCGATCACTGGGTCGAGCAGCTGGAGAACAAGTCCGAAGACCGCGACAAGTCGGCCGGCGAGCGCGAGAACATCCCGATCGACTGATCGCGGTCAATTTCATGCCGCGGCCGTGAGCGTCCGACGCTTCCTTGGCCATTACAGCGGCTTCGGGCGAGACGCTCGGCTATTCCTCGTCGCGACCCAGTTCGGCTCGAGCGCGCCACCGTTGCTGCCACGATGACACTGCTGTGGTCCGCCGGTTGGGCAATGGGCGGCATCTACTACGCGGCGGTACAGGACGCATTGGGCTTCGCGCGTGGGTCTGACGTCGCCTTCCTGACGATCGTCGTGCTCTATACGATCGCCACATCGCTGTACTGGATATGGTTCGGCCGAACCGAGCGCGAGCTCCACCAGTCTGCGGCGCCAACGGGAGAGACCACTTGACCATCGAGCTGCGCAACGTGCCGCGAGAGGATCTGCGCACGTGGCTCGAGGCAATCGAAATCGGCCTCGAGCGCCGGCGTGACGGAGGAGTATTGGCAGTACGCCGAGAGCACGATCGAGCTCGATCGAACCATCGGCGCGTACGACGGAGACCAGCTGGTCGGTGGCGGCGCGGCGTTCTCGTTCGAGCTGACCGTTCCCGGCGGCCGCGTCGTCAAGGCCGCCGGTGTGACCAATGTGGGCGTCACTCCGACTCACCGACGGCGCGGCATTCTGCGCCGGATGATGGCCCACCAATTGGCCGACGTGCGCTCGCGCGGAGAGCAAGTCGCGATCCTGTGGGCTTCCGAGGGCTCGATCTACCAGCGCTTCGGCTACGGCCTCGCCACGCTCGCCGGAACTTTCGACATCACCAGCAACCGAACGACGTTCCGGTCGCCGACACCGGATGCGCCGGGAGCGGTGCGGCTGGTCGAACGGAACGAGGCGGCCCGGCTGCTGCCGCCGGTTTACGACGTCGTCCGTCTTGCGACGCCCGGTTTCCTGGCTCGTTCCGAGCCGTGGTGGTCGAAGGAGGTGCTGGCCGATCCGGCGTTCGCCCGGCGCGGCCACGACCGTAAGTTCTTCGCCGTCCACGAGCGCGCCGGGAAGCCCGTCGCGTACGTCATCTACCGCGTCAAATTGGAATGGGGTGACGTTGGCTCGCAGTCGCAGCTGACTATCCAGGAGCTGATGGCCGTCGATGCCGAAGCCCAGCGCGAGATGTGGCGTTTCGTCTTCGGAGTCGACCTGATCGCCCACATCCGAAACCGCTTCGGGCCGCCGGACGACCCATTGCTGTTGATGGTCGCCGAACCGCGTCGCCTCGATCTGCGGCTGCGCGACGGGCTCTGGCTGCGCATCGTCGACGTCGTCGCGGCGCTCGAGCAGCGCGGCTACGCCGCGGACGGCAGAGTCGTGCTCGATGTTCGCGATGATTTCATGCCCGAAGCGGGCGGCCGCTTCAGGCTGGAGAACGCCGCCGGAACGGCTCGTGTGAGCCGGACCGAAGAGCCTTCCGATGTCCAGCTCGATGCGGCCGACCTGGCGGCGATCTACCTCGGTGCGTTCAGCTTCGCCCAGCTCGCGCGCGCCGGACGCACGCAGGAGATCTCGCCCGGCGGCCATGCCCGAGCCGACGCGCTGTTCACGACGTCCGTCACTCCCTGGTCGCCGCAGATCTTCTGATCGATGCCCCTCGCGCCGCGCCTGTTGCTGGCTGTCCTCATCGGCGTCGGCGTGCTCAGCGGCTGCGGCCGCGTGCCGTCGACTCCTTCGCCGTCGGCCGCCGCGTCCGCCTCACCGAGAGTCACGCAGATCCCGTCGACTACTTCCCGGCCCAGCCCATCACCGACGGCTCCGCCAACGGCAAGTCCATCGGCCTCCCCGACTCCCAACCCGACTGCCACGCCGACGACCGCTGCGACAGGTTCGCCAACCCCTCGCCCGACCCAGCGCCCGACCCGGCCGCCGACACCAGAGCCCACCCGAAGACCTGCGGCGTTGATCGCCACCTTTCGAGTCGTCGACGAGGAGTACAGGGTGCTGCTGACGGATCGGGACGACATTGACATTGCCATCCTCCTCCTCGAGGGCCAGCCGGCGCCGAGCATTCCCAACGGCCGGGTGGTGCGTGGCCGGACCGGCGTCAACGAAGGTTGGAGCTGGTCGATCGATCCCGATTCGCTGGAGTTCGCCGATGTCACCATCGAGGTCTGCGACGGGCTTCCGTCGCATGTCGAGGCGGGAATGCTGACCGGCGACCGGTACTGCCCATGGAGCGCGGAGCTCATCGCTCTCGAACCCGCAAGGCGCAACTAGGGAGCACAAAGAAACGCCCGAAGGAGCCGCCCGGTCCGCGGATCATCTTCGCTGGTAAACCAGCTCCGGTGACCCCGGTTCCGTGGCCCCTTCGGGACGACCCAAATGTAGCGACCGCGCCGGGCGGCCTTCAAGTGGCTTTGTCCACGAAACGCGGCCGGCTCGCGGCGTTATCCACGAACGATCCAGAATCGTCATCCACAGCGCCGAATCGGCCGCTGCCACATGATCAGCAGTGAGCCGTGACTGATCCCTACCGTCCGTTCGAGCCACCGCCGCCGGCGCCGCGCGCCGCCGCTTCGATCGCGGCCGTCCTGCTGATAGCGCTCACGTTCATCGTCGGCGTGGTCGTCGGCCAGACCGGTTTGCTCGGCGGCGGCTTCTCGGCCGGGTCCAGCTCGCCCACCGATGCACCGGCGCCGGGAGCGTCCGGCCAGCCGAGCACCGTGCCCGGGTCGAGCCAGCAGCCGGTCGCGCCGGCCAACTTCGACCTGTTCTGGGAGGCGCTCCAGACCATCCGCGACAACTACGTCGGCCGGGGCGAGCTGGACGAGACGGAGCTGACCTACGGCGCGATTCGTGGCCTGGTCGAGGCGCTCGGCGACACCGGCCACTCGGTCTTCCTCACACCCGAGGAGGTGGCCAGCGAACAGAATGCGCTGGGCGGCAACGTCGTTGGCATCGGCGTCATCCTCGGCCAGCGCGAAAGCTCGGTCGTCGTCGTGTCGGTCATCAGTGATGGGCCGGCGCAGGACGCGGGAATGCTCGCTGGGGACGAATTCCTTGAAGTCGACGGTCAGTCGGTCGCGGGCATGGAAACCGACCAGGTGGCCGCGCTCGTGCGTGGCGAAGAGGGCACGTCCGTCAGCGTGACGGTCAACCGGCCCTCGACCGCCGAGCGCCTGACGTTCGACATGATCCGTGCCCAGATCCGCGTTCCGGCGGCGGGCTGGGCGATGATCCCGGGCACCAGTACCGCGCTGCTCAAGCTCGTCCAGTTCTCGGCCGGCTCTGCACAGGAGCTCAAACAGGCGCGTGATGAGGCCATCGCTGCAGGTGCCACATCGCTCGTCCTTGACCTGCGCGGCAATCCGGGCGGCTACGTCGACCAGGCCGTCGACGCTGCCAGCCTGTTCATTCCAGAGGGGACCGTCTACGTCCGCGAGCTGGCCAGCGGTGAGCGCATCCCGGTGCCGATCAACCCGACGATCGAGTCGACCGACCTGCCGCTCGTCGTCCTGATCGACAACAACAGCGCCAGCTCGGCCGAGATCCTGGCCGGCGCCCTGGCGTCGACCGATCGAGCTCAGCTGATTGGCGAGACGACCTTCGGCACTGGCACGGTCCTGCTGCCCTTCGGTCTGCCCGATGGCTCATCGATCAGGCTCGCCGTCGAACGCTGGCTGACGCCGGACGAGGAGCTCATCTTCGGCCGTGGCATCACGCCCAACGAAGAGGTTCCGTTGCCGACCGATGGCGCCCCGATCGAGCCCGACGAGCTGCGCGATCTCGATGCGAGCGCGCTGCCATCGATCACCGACAGCCAGCTGTTACGCGCGCTCGAGATCCTCGCCGGTCAATGAGCGGTTGGGTTGGTCAGTGAACCGGCCCGTCCGACTCGGCACCGGATGACGACTCGGCAGCCTCGGCGAAGCTCGCCTGAACCGTCACCTCGTCGGCCCCGCGCACCAGGCGTAGCTCGAGCGTCGAGCCGGCGCTGACGCTGCCGAGCGCGTCGTAGACATCGTCTGGCTCGGTGATCGGCCGGCCACCTGCCTCGACAAGCAGGTCGCCTTCGTTGATGCCCGCCCGAGCGGCTGGACTGTTTGGCTCTACCTCGCGCACAAGGACCCCCTCGCGATCAGGCAGGCCGACAGCGCGGCGCATACGCAGCGCGACCCACGACGGCGCGATGCCGATGCCCAGTCGCGGCCGTTCGGCGCTCTCGCCGCGCTGGAGCGCGGCGACTCGGCCGCGAAGTGCCTCATCGGCGGGCAGCGCCAAGTAGAAGCCACCACCCAGCCGATTCGTGTTGAGGCCGAGCAGCCGTCCCACGCCGTCGACGAGCGGGCTGCCCGACGAACCGGGAGCGAGCGGCGCCGTGTGTTCGACACTGCCCGAGATGCGCCGGCCCCGCGGGCCGCGGAAGGCGCGCGCAACGCTCGACACGAATCCGAAGGTCACGCGCGCGCCGTCAGCCGTTGTGGGCAACGGCAAACACGGGCGTGCCGATCGTCGCCTGCGCGCCGGCCCAGTCAACGACGGCCGTGGATCCGGTGTCGACCGAGACAACCGCCAGATCGCCGTCGACGTCGATGCCTGAAACGCTGCCGGCTGCACGGCGACCGTCGGCGAAGACGACCGTCACCTCGTCGCCGCGAACGTTGTGGGCGTTGGTCAGCACGGCGTCCTTGCCGATTACCACGCCCGATCCGCCTCGCCAACCGCCGCCGATGCGCACGACCGACGGGCCAACCTTCTCGGCAACGCTCGCCAGCGCGCCCGCGACTTCGTCCAGTACCGCCATGAGAGACTCCTTCGAATCGAGTAGTAACTAGCAAGTTGCAAGTTAGCATGGACGAGGAGGACAGACAAGAGGCTCGTCAGCATGCAACCATGGCTCTCGTGAGCGACACACCGACGAGCGGCAAACGGGCTGACCCACCGGCTGTCTCCGCCCTCGATGCGGCGCTGAGCCGGGTTGGCGATCGCTGGTCGCTACTGTTGGTCGAGGCGCTGCTAGATGGATCGCGCCGCTTCAACGATCTGACGGCGGCCCTGCCCGGTATCGCGCCGAACATCCTCACCGATCGGCTACGGCGTCTGGAGCGTGCCGGTGTGGTTGTCACCCAGCCCTACTCGGAGCGACCGGCGCGAATGGCCTACGCGCTGACCGAAGACGGCACCGAGCTTGCCGGAGTTCTGCGCCTTCTCGCCGCATGGGGCGCATCGGGTCGCACCTCGTCGCAGGCCGGCGAGTCGGACACGACCGAGGGACTGCGCCACGTCACCTGTGGCTCGCTCCTCGAAGCGCGCTGGTATTGCCCGACATGCTCGACGACGGTCGGCGACAACGAAAGCTCGACACTGCGCTACGCCTGACCGGGTCACGCGACCGCGTGAACTTGGGTCTGACATCCAACCGTTAGATCGGACGTGTCTGGGTGAGCGCGCGAGGCACGCCGGCCGGCCAATCATCGGCTCATGACAGAGATTGGCATTGCGTTGTCGAGTGAAGAGCACACCCCGCCCAACCTGGTCCGCTACGCGTCGATGGCTGAGGAAACGGGGTTCACCTTTGCCCTGATCTCGGACCACTTCCATCCATGGACCGACCGGCAGGGTCACAGCGCCTTCGTATGGGACGTCATCGGCGCCATCAGCCAGCGCACCGAGCGGCTGATCCTCGGAACCGGAGTGACCTGTCCGACGGTGCGCATCCATCCGGCGATCATTGCCCAGGCCGCGGCCACCGCGGCAACGTTGATGCCTGGCCGCTTCTTCCTGGGTGTCGGCAGTGGCGAGAACCTCAACGAGCACATCTTCGGTGACCGGTGGCCGCCCTCCGACGTGCGCCAGGAGATGCTCGAGGAGGCCGTCGAGGTCATGCGCCTGCTGTGGCGGGGCGGCATGCAGAACCACGACGGCAACCACTACCTGGTCGAGAACGCACGCATCTACGACCTGCCCGACGAGCCTGTGCCGGTGCTCGTGGCGGCCAGCGGCCAAGAGGCGGCGAAGCTTGCCGGTCGCATCGGCGATGGGCTGATCAGCACCGCCCCAAAGAAGGAGCTGGTCGATTCGTTCCGCGCGGCGGGCGGCAAGGCAACAATGCCGCGCTATGGGCAGTTCACGGTGTCTTGGGCAAAGACTCAAAAGGCGGCCGTCGCGACCGCGCTCGAGTGGTGGCCGACCGCCGCCGTGCCCGGCGAGCTTAGCCAGGAGCTGCCGTTGCCCGCGCATTTCGAGCAGGCATCGGCCAACGTGACCGAGGAGCAGATCACGCGGGCGATCGTGTGCGGGCCGGACGCGCAGCCGATCCTCGACAAGGTAGCCGAGTTCGCGGAGGCCGGCTTCAGCCACGTGTACATCCACCAGGTTGGCCCCGATCAGGAAGGCTTCATGCGCTTCGCCGAGCGCGAGCTGCTGCCCGAGCTCACCGGAGCGACCCGCCGAAGCAGCCGCCGAAGTTCTGCCGCCGCTTAGTCAGCATGGTGTAGCGGCAGACACCCCGGCTGGGGGTTACACTCCCGCCCGACTGCCGCCACCGGCCGCCACAGGGAGACTCGCAAGCTCGTGCCACATAGCGTCACCCTCACCAGCCACGCCGCCGCGCGTGACGTGCTCACCCAGAAGGAAGCGGTCGGACGCGCGCAGCGCGTCCGTGACGCGACCTACGACATCGTCCTCGACCTTGTCGCCGGCGAGCCGACGTATCGCGGCGATGTCACGCTGCGCTTCGCTGCCGACGGCACCGATCCTCTTTTCGTTGACTTCCGGGGCAGGACAATCGAGCGCCTCGAGGTCAACGGCACTGAGACCGAGCCAGAATGGAACGGCTATCGGTTGACGCTGCCCGGCTGGCTGATCCGGGAGTCGAACGTCGTGCGCGTCCAGTACGTCAACGACTACGACCGCACTGGAGACGGCTTCCATCGCTTCGTCGATCCCGAGGATGGCGAAGAGTACGTCTACACCAACTTCGAGCCGTACGAGGCGCACCGCCTCTTCCCGTGTTTCGACCAGCCCGACATCAAGGGCCGTTACACGTTCACCGTCACCGCCCCAGCCGACTGGCTGGTGTTGGCCAATTCGCCGGTCGAGTCAAGCGACCCGACGGACGACGGTCGGACGCGGCACCGCTTCGCGCAGACCGAGCTGTTCAGCAGCTACCTTGTCGCGCTCGTCGGGGGGCCTTACGTTGCCCGGCGGGTCGACCACAACGGCCTCCAGCTGGGCCTTTTCGCGCGCCGTTCGATGGAGCGCTACCTCGAAGAGCAGTCGCCGGAGATCTTCGAGCTGACGGCACAGGGGCTCGACTTCTACGCCGACTTGTTCGACCAGCCTTACCCGTTCGCCAAGTACGACCAGATCTTCGTGCCCGAATACAACTCGGGTGCGATGGAGAACGTCGGCCTGGTGACCTACAACGAGGCGTATCTCTTCCGCGATCCCGCGACCACGAACGAGCGGCTCGACCGCGGCGAGACCTTCCTGCACGAGCTCGCCCACATGTGGTTCGGCAACCTGGTCACGATGCGCTGGTGGGACGACCTGTGGCTGAATGAGTCGTTCGCGACCTACATCAGCTACCTCGCACTGACCGAGGCAACGCGCTTCACAAACGCCTGGAAGGTCTTCAACGCGGACATCAAGCGATGGGCCTACCAGACCGACCAGCTGCCGACGACCCATCCCATCGCCGGAGCCGCCGACGACACCGAGATCGCCTTCCTGATCTTCGACGGGATCACCTACGGCAAGGGCGCCTCGGTCCTCAAGCAGCTGGTCAAATACATCGGCCACGACGCCTTCCGCGACGGCATGCGGCTGTATTTCCGCCGCCACGGCTGGTCGAACGCGACACTCGATGACTTCCTGACCTGCCTCGAAGAGGGGAGCGGTCGAGATCTCGACGAGTGGGCCCAACTGTGGCTGCGGACCGCGTCGCTGAACACGCTGGCCGCCGAGTGGCACGCCGAGGACGGCAAGGTCACCAGCCTGTCCATCGGCCAGTCGGCGCCGGCCGATCACCCGACGCTCCGCCCACATGCACTGGAAGTTGCACTCGCGCGGCGCGTGGAAGGACACGACCAGATCGATTCGATTCCGGCGTGGATCGATGGACGGAAAACCGACATCCCCGACGCCAGCGGTCACGCTGAGCCGCAGCTCGTCTTCCCGAACTACGGCGACCACGCCTACGCAAAGATCTCGCTCGACCCGCGATCGCTCGAGTTCGTGCGCAGCGGCGTAGACAGGATCGACGATCCGCTGCTGCGGTCGCTGCTGTGGACATCGATGTGGGAGATGGTCCGCGATCGCCAGCTGCGCTCGACCGAGTACCTCGCGATCGGACGCAGTCGGCTCGCGGGCGAACCAGACCTCGACATCCTCGACACCGTGCTCGAGCGCGCCGCGCTGACGATCTCGCGCTACGTGCCCGAGGAGGTGCGCGAGAGTGAGGCGCACGCATGGTTCGAGGCAGCCCTCAGCGACCTCGGCTCGTCGTCGGCCGGCGATCGCCAGATCATGTGGGCGCGCTCGGCGATCAACGTTGCGGCGACGCGCGAGGACATCGAACGCCTGGTCATGCTGGTCGACGGCGCCGAGACCGTCGGCAACTTCGAGCTCGATCAGGAGATGCGCTGGGCGGTGGCGATCAAGGCGGTCGCCTTCGACCTGCCCGATGCCGACGCGCGACTCGAGGTCGAAGCGCAGCGCGACCGCTCCGATCGCGGCCGCCGCGCTCTGCTCAAGGCTCAAGCATCGCGCCCGACCGATGCCGCCAAGGCGGAGGCGTGGGAACGGATCCACGGTGAGGGCTACGGTTCGTTCCACCTGACGCGAGCTGCCATGTTGGGCTTCTTCTGGCCGCAGCAGCACGACGTGCTCGAGCCGTACGTCGATCGCTTCTTCGATCAGGTGCGTGACGTCTTTGCGACGCGCGACCACCCGTTCGCGCGCTCCTACCTGCTCGCGCTGTATCCGGCCTACCGCGCCGATCCGGACGTGCTCGAGCGCTCGCGGCGCATGCTGGCCGAGATCAACGGGTCGATGCCGACGCTCGCGCGCCAGCTGGCCGAGTCCGCGGACGACCTCGATCGGCAGATCAAGGTGCGCGACTTCGCCGCCGAGGGCTGACTTGCCCGGACGGGCGTGGGTCGAGCCGGTCATTCTCGAAGGTAGCGTCGTCCGGCTCGAGCCGCTCTCGATCGATCATCTGCCCGGCCTCGTCTCGGTCGGGCTCGACGCGGAGTTGTGGCGCTGGACGCTGACCCAGGTCCAGACGCCGGCCGACATGCGCACGATGGTTGAGGCTGCGCTGGCGGCCGCTGCAGAAGGTCGTGAGGTGCCGTTCGCAACCGTGGAGCGCGAATCCGGCCGTGTCGTCGGCAGCACGCGCTACCTGTCGATCGAGGCGCACCATCGCCGGCTCGAGATTGGTTACACCTGGATCGCGCCTGCGTGGCAACGCACCGCCGTCAACACCGAGGTCAAGCTGCTCCAGCTGCGCCACGCCTTCGACTCATTGGCCGCACTGAGGGTCGAGTTCAAGACAGACTCGCTCAACGACAAGTCGCGTGCGGCGCTGCGCGGCATCGGCGCAGTCGAGGAAGGCACGCTGCGCAATCACATGGTGACCGACAGTGGCCGGCGCCGGCATTCGGTGTACTTCAGCGTCATCGAGGAGGAATGGCCGAGCGTCCGTCAGCATCTCGAGGCGAGGCTCGCGAAGTTCAGGCGATCAGAGGAGACGACCGGTGCGCATTGAGGTGAGTCAAGAGGCGGTCAAGACCGCGTTCGACGCGGTCAAGGACGACCCGTCCTTCGACGAGAGCCGAGGACTCACCGAACGCGGCCTGATGCCCGTCGAGATGCTCCAGGCGATGAGCCTGAGGCCCGACATCCTGCGCGCCTTTGCAGGCTTCGGACACGGCGTGTACCCGGGCGGCGTGCTCGAGCGTCGGGTCAAGGAGCTGGTCATCATCACTGCATCGCGCGAGAACGACTGCCAGTTCTGCCTCAATTCGCATTGCGACCTTGTCGCGATCGAGGACATCGTTGCCGACCCGATTGGTCTGCTCGACAGCCAGCCCACGGCGATGAGCCAACGCGAGCGGCTGGCGGTCGACTACACCGTTGCGGTGATGGCCGACTCGAACTCGATCCCCGACTCCCTCGCCGTCGAGCTGCAGCAGGCATTCACGGATCCCGAACTGGTCGAGCTGACCTTTCTGATCGGCTACATCAACATGCTCAACCTGTTCAACAACGCGCTCGGCGTGCGCTACCACGGCGAGTACAAGGCCCTGCTGACGGCGGTCGGCTGACCGACTAGGCGCTGCGCAGTGCGCGTGCGCGCGACTTCCGGGCACGGTCGAGGTTGTAGGCCGAGGTGACCAGCCCGACATGGGTCAGCGCCTGCGGGAAGTTGCCGACCATTCGGCCGAGCTTGGGGTCGTACTCCTCGGCCAGCAGTCCGACATCGTTGCGCAGCGAGAGCAGGCGCTCGAAGATCTCGGTCGCCTCATCGAGCTCGCCCGAGAGTGCCAGGTTGTCGACCAGCCAGAAGGTGCACGCCAGGAAGGTGCCCTCGCCGGGCGGCAGGCCATCATCGGTCTGGTCGCTCCGGTAGCGCAATACCAGACCGTCGGGCATCAAATCACCTTTGATCGCGGCCACCGTGCCGCGCATCCGTTCATCGGTCGCGGGCAGGAAATGGACGAGTGGCAACATCAGCAGGCTCGCGTCGAGCTCCTTCGAGCCGTAGTACTGGGTGAACGTCTGGCGCTCGGTGTCGAAGCCCTTTTCCAGCACCTCGGCGCGGATCTCGTCGCGCACCTCGCGCCACCGCTCGACCGGACCTTCGAGGCCGAACTTCTCGACCGCCCGCACGGCGCGATCCATCGCCACCCAGGCGAACACCTTCGAGTGGGTGAAATGGCGTCGTGGGCCGCGCACCTCCCAGATGCCCTCATCGGGCTCGCGCCAATGGTCGATGACGTATTCGACCAGGTGACGCTCGAGGCCCCAGCTCTGCGCGTCCGTCTCGATGCCGAAGACGCGGCCCAGGTGGAATGCGTCGACGACCTCGCCGTAGACGTCGAGCTGGAATTGCTCGACCGCGGCGTTGCCGACGCGTACCGGGCTCGAGTCCTCGTAGCCTGCGAGCCAGGGCAGCTCGAACTCGGGCAGCCGGCTCTCGCCAGTCACCCCGTAGAGCACCTGCAGGTTGTCCGGATCGCCGCCCACCGCGCGCAGCAGCCAGTTGCGCCACGAGCGCGCCTCGTCCGTGTAGCCGCCGATGTTGAGCGCCCACAGCGTGTATGCCGCGTCGCGCAGCCAGCAGTATCGGTAGTCCCAGTTGCGCACGCCGCCGATGTGCTCGGGCAACGAGGTCGTGGGGGCCGCGACTATGCCGCCGGTCGGCGCGTAGGTGAGCGCCTTGAGCACCATCAGCGACGACAGCACTTCGTCCTTCCATTCACCGTCGTAGCGCAGCCGGCCGGCCCAACCGCGCCACCACTCGAGCGTCGCCTCGAGCGCGGCGCCGGCGTGTGGCGGCTCGTGCGGGTGTTGCCACGACGGGTTCCACGACAGCACGAACGAGACGAATTGGCCCTTCTCGACGGTGAACTTGGCAACAGAGGCGAGGCCCTCACCGGTAATCGGCACGTCGGAGCGCAGCGTGACCTGGTCGGGACCGGAGACGAAGCTGCTGATCGCCGGCCATCTGGCGCGCCCAGGGCACGAGTCGGCCGTAGTCGAAGCGGAGAGTGAGGTCCATCTCCATCGCGACTTTGCCGCGCACGCCCTCGACGAGGCGGATGAGATCGGGACGCTCCGAGCGGCGCGGCATGAAGTCGACCACCCGCGCCAGGCCGTCGGGCGTCTCCCACTCGGTCTCGAGGATGAGGGCGTGGTCCACGTAGCGCCGCCGCGTGGCGCGCTCCATGTCCTTCGCCGCAAGGCGCCAGCGACCGTTGTTGCGATCGCCAAGGAGCGCCGCGAAGCAGGCGCCCGAATCAAAGCGCGGCAGGCACAGCCAATCGATTGAGCCGTCGATGCCGATCAGGGCGGCGGTCTGGGTGTCCCCGATCAGTGCGTAGTCTTCGAGCGGTAGAGACATTGGCGCACAATCTACGATGCGCGCCAATTCCCGGGATTGCGGCGTCAGCCGGCGGCGCTGCTCCTCGCCGGCGAGCGCCGCTGCGGCGCTGGACGGGTTGACCGCGGGCGGCGATCGGCTGCCGAACGGGACGACGAAGACCTGACCGGCGATGCACGTCGCGGTCCGTCCGGAGACGGCTCGTAGCCCTTGACCACGCGCACGGGCAGGTCGCGCTTGAGCAGCCGATTGACCTGCTTGAGGTAGTCCTCTTCCTCGGGCGCCACGAGCGAGATGGCGTGACCGGTCGCGCCCGCCCGGCCGGTGCGGCCGATGCGGTGGACGTAGTCGTGCGGGGTGTGCGGCAGCTCGTAGTTGACGACTAGTGGCAGGGACTCGATGTCCAGCCCGCGCGCGGCCACGTCGGTTGCGACCAGGACGCGAACCTCACCGGCCTTGAATGCTGCCAGGGCCCGCTCACGTTCGGGCTGGCTGCGGTCGCCGTGAATTCGAGATTGCCTCGACACCGTCGCGATCGAGCTGCGAAGCGAGCCGGCCGGCCATCAGCTTCGTTCGCGTGAAGACGAGCACCTGGTGCAGGTTGCGCCGACGCACCAGCTCGGCGAGGAGATCCTTCTTCCGGTCGCTGTCGACGAGGTAGACGACCTGGTCGACCGACTCGGCGGACGTGAACTGTGGCTCGATGTCGACCGAGACGGGATTGTTGAGCAGCGTCTCCGCCAGCTTGCGGATCTCGGTCGAGAACGTGGCCGAGAAGAGCAGCGTCTGCTTGCGGTTGGCGACCATCGCCACGATGCGCCGGATGTCGGGCAGGAAGCCCATGTCGAGCATCCGATCCGCCTCGTCGAGGACGAGGATGTCGACCTGGGTCAGGTTGACGGTGCGCTGGCCCACGTGGTCGAGCAGGCGTCCCGGAGTCGCGACGAGCACCTCGACACCGGCGAGCAGCTCCTTTGTCTGGGGCTCGATCGGCACGCCGCCGTAGACGACCGAGTAGCGCAGCGGCACATGCTTGCCGTACGTGCGGAAGCTGTCGTAGACCTGGACGGCCAGCTCGCGCGTCGGCGCCAGGATCAGCGCGCGCACCGGATGGCGAGCGGGCGAGAAGCTGGTGTTCGCGTGGGCGGTCAGTCGCTCGAGCATCGGCAGCGCAAAGGCTGCGGTCTTGCCGGTACCGGTCTGGGCACGGCCCATCAGGTCGCGCCCGCCGAGAACGAGGGGGATCGCCTGATCCTGGATCGGGGTGGGTATTTCATAGCCCTGCTCGCTGACGGCGCGCAGGATTTCCGGGCTGAGCCCGAAGGTGTCGAAGGTCAACTGTTCCTCTTTTCGATGGACGCCACGCCGGACGTCACTGACATCGAGTGAAGCGAGTATGGAGCACGGCTGAAGTTCACGCTTCGCCGCGCCGCCGTTGCCAGAGCCAGTAGGCGGGCGCAATGAACACCCGGTCGTAGGCAGGCATGGTGCGAATCACGTGCCCGCCCCAGCCCTTCTTGAAGCGATAGACGCCGTCGAGCGGGTCGGCTCGCGCATCCGCCTCGAGCTGCGTCATCTCTGCCGACTCGGCGTCGGCTCCGTTGCTGAGTGCCAGCTCATAGCGACCGCGCGCGTCGGCGAGGCCCCACATGTCCCAGAGCTCGGCACCGCGCTCCCTCGCCCAGCGAATGGCGTGCCATTGAAGGAGGTGCGCGGCACGGTGCTCGAGACCGGCGGCGGTTGAGCCGGCAACCAGGTAAGTGCCGTGGCGGCCGGCCGTCAGATCGAGCGAGCTGCCGACGACCTCGCCGCCGTGCTCGGCAATGAACAGCCGGGCGTCGTCGCCGAACACGCGCCACAGGGCGCCGGTAGTAGGCGGCGCTATGGATGGTGAATGCCTTGCGCTGCTGAGTGGCGAGGAGCATGCCGTGGAGGAGGTCGACCTCCGCCTCGGTGGTTCCGACGCGGATGGTGACCCCGTCGCGTTCGGCGCGCCGAATGTCGGCCCGGTGGCCCTTCGAGAACGCCGCCATCAGGTCTGTCTCGGACGGTCGGATGTCGAGCCGGATCGACGAACGCGGCTGGAGGGTTCGCTCGGCCAATCGGAAGCCGGCCGATCTGAGCGCCTGGTCGAGCTCGGACGTGCCCGGGTCGCCCTCGACCAGGTCCGGTTCGAATCGAACGAACGCCCCGCGCCGCGAACGGACGAGGCGAATGATCGATCCGACCAGCGACGTATCGGGCGGACCGCCATCGATCGTCACGGGACCGCGCGGCACATAGGCCACTGACAGGCCGCGATACGGCCGAATGAGGACCTGGGCGATGGATGACCCATCAGCCGATGACAACCGATAGGGCTGCCAGCCGAAGCGCTCCTTGAGCCCGCCCCACGCCCATGCCTGGAAGGGCTGGGCGCCGACGTGCGTTACGAGGCGGTCCCACTCGGCCTGATCGTGGTGGGCGACCGTGCCTGGTTCGAGGTCTTGCTCGAAAGGTTTGGTCGCCATCACCGGCGATTGTGACGGTGCGCTCAGGCGAGTGTTCGCCGCGCTCCGCAGACGGGGCAAGTGGCGGTGAAGCCACTCGTGTCCGGCTGAAGATATGTGGTGCAGCCATTGGTGCTGCAGAAGAGCCGATGGCCGGAAGTTGTGCGCCGAATGCGTCGACGCGCCGAGGCCAGTTGGCCAAACGAGCTATGTGATGTATGAGAACGGGGTTGCATTTGCCTTTTCTGAGTTCCTGCCGCGACGCCGGGATGGGGCGTTTCAGCGGCCGTTTTCCGCGCTCCACGACGTCTCAATCCCTGGCGTCGGAGCGATATCCCAACCGAGTCCGCGGGAGCGAGGGTTGATGCTCAGACCTGCGGCGTTGTTCGGTTGTCGGTGCCCATTCTAGCCGACGAGGGCGATTCTCGCCCCTGGTACGTTCGGGCCACGCCTTCGTTCATGGCGAGTCGCCCAGATCGCATGAGGCCGGTTAGGCCCCCGGGCGCTACTTTGCGCTCGCTCACAAGTGGTTTGAAGGGAGAGAGATGCGCAAACTCGTCACGGTCCTGGCCCTGGCCGCCCTGGTCAGCGTCGTCGCCTGTTCGTCAGCGGGCGGCGGCTTGACCGGCAAAGTGTGGCAATGGACGGCCGCCACGACCACGGTACCGGCCTCGCAATCGGTCGTGCCTGATCCGGAGAATTACACGATCGAGTTCAAGGCCGACGGCACGTTCTCGGCCAAGGCGGACTGCAATCAGCTGTCAGGTACATACACGACGGCCGGCAACAACGCGCTGGCAATCGTGCCCGGGCCGATGACGCTCGCGATGTGCCCAGAAGGCTCGATGGATTCGCTCTACATCGCCGGGCTCAGTGCCACCAGGACCTACGCGATCACCAATGCCCAGTTGGTGCTCACCCGTGTTGACGATGGGACGATGACCTTCCGCTAGGAGCCAATCGCTGCCCGGGGAGCGTCAGGACTGGCGCTACCCGGCAGCCTCTTCTGCCTCGGCCGCCTCGGCGTTCGTCTCGGCCTCCGCCGCGCGGAGCTGCGCCTTGTAGGCGCGCTTGCCTGCCTGGTACTCGGCCAGCTTCGCAGGCGAGTCGACGTCGCCCAGAGTCATGTGCTGCGGCGCCACTTCCTGCCAGCCCGGCGGCTGGACGCCTAGTCGCTTGCCCAGGATCGCGATCAGCGTCCTGGCTTTCATTTCGCCGATGCCGGGCAGGCTCAGCAGGCGCCGCTCGAGATCACGCCCGTCCTTGGCCTCGGTCCAGACGCGGCTGGCGTCGCCGTCGAAGTCGCGCGCGATTGCCGCGCACAGCTCCTGGGTTCGTATGAGCCATGTTGGCCGGGAAGCGATGTAGCGCCGGTCGCTCCCTGAACGCGTCCTCGAGGCGCGCCGGCTCCATCGCCGCGATCTCGGCCGCATCGAGCGTGCCTATCCGCTTGCGCAGCTCGAATGGGCCGGAAAATGCCTTCTGGAGCGGAACCTGCTGGTCGAGCACGAAGCCGATCAACAACGCCGTCGGATCGTCCGTCAGCAATCGGTCGGCTTCGTCATTGCCGGTGAACGGCAGCACTGGTGGCGCGGCATGGTCCATCGCGGCGATGGTAGACGCGTATCGTTGCGCAGGGGAGTGGGGGCGATTTTCTCGGAGGGATCATCAATGACCGATCCGGCCAATCCACCCGCGCCGCCACCACCGCCTCCGGCAGCTCCACCGACAGGTCCGGCCGCGCCGTCGCAGGTGAGCTCGATGCTCGCCCAGTTCCGCCAGGCCGAGCTGTTCATGGGAGCCGGCGCCGCGCTGATCGTCCTGACCGACCTCGTGTTCATCTTCCTGAGCGGCTACAGCGTTTCGACGGTCATCTGGCTGGTCGCCGCGCTCACCCTGCTGGCACTGTTCCTGAGAAATCGGATGCCGGCCGGGGTCAAATCGAACCTCGACTGGGTGCTCATCGGCTTCGGGGCGATCGCCGTGCTTCTCGGACTTCGATGGTTGGTCGGCGACCTTGTGTTCATCGCCACGCCGCCGGCCGGCCTCAGCGTCGGTCGCCTGATCGGCATGCTCGGCCTGTACATCGGCGTCGGGTTGATGGGCTTCGGGGCATACAAGCTGTGGGTAAGCCGGCCTACCTGATAGTCGCGGCGCCGCGCGGGCGCCAAAAGCCCTTTCGTCCGAGAATCGGCTGGTGATCCGACTTTCCGACTCGCCCTCGCTCGACCGTCTCGACCAGCGCATCACGCGCTGGATGGCTGATCACGGCCTGACCCTGCTGCGCCTCGCGCTGGGCGTCATCTTCCTCTGGTTCGGCGCGCTCAAGCTCGTACCCGGCCTCAGTCCGGCTGAGACTCTCGCCGGTCAGACGATCGAAGTGCTCACCTTTGGCCTCGTGCCCGCCTCGGTCGCCGTGCCGTTCCTAGGCCTTTGGGAATGCGTGATCGGCATCGGCCTTTTGACCGGAATGTGGATGCGGGCGACCCTGGCGCTGCTCTTCGTGCAGATGCTCGGCACCGTCACGCCACTGTTCCTCTTCCCGGCCGAGACGTGGGACGTCTTCCCGATCGCGCCGACGCTCGAGGGTCAATACATCATCAAGAACTTGGTGCTCGTTGCCGGGGCGGTCGTCCTCGGCGCAACCGTCCGCGGCGGCGGCCTCAGCGCTGAGCCGGGACTACCTCCAGAGCGTCAGTAACTTTGGGTTGAGCGGCGTCGTGCGGTTCGTCACGAACTGATCACGCAATCCGTCTGAGTCGGTGTTTGGGGGCCATGTGCGGCGAAGGGGTGTCCTCGATGGCGGCTGGCCTGGCCGAGAGTCCCACGGGAACTCCGTCAGTTGGTTACAGCCAATGGGCAGCTGTGGCCTCGGTGGTGTTCCTCGGACTGGGCATACTGATCGTGCTGTTTGGGATCCAACAGATCGTTCGTGGCTTCCTGTACGACGATATCGGTGGACGAGAGATGGGCTATCACATCCTCGGAATGGTCGTGGGAGGAGTCCTGCTGGCAATCGGATTGCTCCACCTCGTCATTGGTCGGTCGATACGGAGGCATCGATCCTCCGGTCGCGTCTCTGGAATCGTCGTTGCCACTTTGGGCGTCCTGTTGGGCGTCTTCATGTTGCCCTCAGCCCTCACACTCAGGCCGGAGGGCGCGCTCGATGTTTACGCGTTGTCGATCTCGATTTGCGGAGCCGCCTACGCCGTTGCCTTGGTCGGCCTCGCTCTTGGCGGGCAGCACTTCAAACGAACCGCGGGCTGAGTCGACGGCCCAACCAGTCGACGACCGAGCTATTCGACTGCTCTCCGCCTTGCCGGGCTGGGTGCGAATGCGCAACCGCGTTGCCTACCCATGGCGTTACGTGGCCGTCGTGCTTCTCGTCGCTATCGCCGGCTGTACCGGGGCAAGTCCAAACGATGCGTCGGCACCCAGCTTTGCCCCAGCGTCACCTGAGACGTTTGAGGTTAGCTTCGATACGGATGTCACGGCCACCGTGATCGATCAAACGGGACTCGTCATCGACGCGCTACCTTTCGACTTCGGTGCCGGGTCGTGGACGCCCGAGTTTGATGGTCCCTCCCGCCTCGCGACCATTCAGGCTCCCAACGAACTTCTCGTCGCGTGGTTGGCTGGTGAGTGCGAGAAGACCCCGGCTCTTGTCATCTCGGGTGACGAGAGCGCGGTCGCGATCGACAAGTACAGCGGGGCCATCGGGGACGTATCTCAGTGCGCTGACGCTGACGTCCAACGCGGAGTTGTTCTCGTGATGCGCAATGACGAAGTGGGACTCGGGAGGCAATCCGTCTACGAGGGTGATCCGCGCTAGATCCTGGTGCAGCGCGGTCGATCGCGCATCTCACAGAGACTTCTCAGCGTTCTCACATGATGACCTCGGTACCAGCACCCTAATCTCGGGGTAGAGCAACAACACCAGCGTTCCCCCAGGAACGAGTGGTTGGCGCCCCTCTTGGATAAGTTCGATAGGCGGCGGCTGCCGTGCATCGCTCCCTCCGAGAGGAAATTGCCCGTGAGATTCCTGTTTGCCGTGCTCGGCGCGGCCCTTTTGATCGCCAGCGTGCCCGGATCGACGCTCGCTGCAGATGAACCGACCCTGATCACCAGCACCGCCTACGCCGAGCTTGGCGATCCCTACCGCCTTGGAGCCGAAGGGCCGAACCGCTACGACTGCTCGGGCTTTGTTTGGTGGACGTACTCGTCTGCCGGACTCGGCGACCGAATCGGCGGCAAGAGGATGCGGGCTCGCGAGTACCAGTCCTGGTTCCGGCAGCGCAGTCAGCTGTTCACCGACCCGAAGCAGGTCGAGATCGGCGACCTTGCGTTCTGGGGCTCGCCTGCGGTCCACATCGGGATCGTCACCCGGATCGTCCATGCGCAGCGTCGGCCCCTGGTGCGCGTCTTCGTAACCGGGGCGACTACTGACAAGGGCGTGGCTGAAGTTAGACTGGATCGGCTCCAGACGACGCGGGCGTTCGCGGGCTTCGCCAATGTCGGTCTGGCCAACGTCCCGGATCCGACTCCGACCCCGGAGCAGACGCCCACCGCGTCGCCGCTATAGCCCCGATCTGGTTGCCGTGACCGACGGTCGACCCTCGGCCATGCGATACGCTTGACGCTGAGCGTGGCACGTCAAGGAGGCCACCTCGGCAGGCGGAGTGACGATGATTCCGTTCTGGGCGCTGGTCGTTCTGGCGGGAGCGGCTGTCGTGGCCGTGCTGCTGATACTGGCCGTGCGGCAGTTCGCCGCCAGGGATGGCCTGCTCCGCGACGCAGTTCCCGCCGCAGCAGTGTTCGGGGTCCTTGGCGTCGCGTTTGCGGTACTGCTCGCGTTCGTCATGTTCCTCTCGTTCGAGAACTACGTCCGAGCGCAGGACGGCTCCTCGCGCGAGGCCGTCGCGATAACGCAGCTGGCGCGAATCTCCCGGTTGTTTCCTGACCCTCAGAACCAGGAGCTACGGAATGAGCTCGGCTGCTATGCGCGCGCGGTCGTCTTGGATGAGTGGCCACAGATGAGCGAGGGCCGCGAGAGCGAAGTCGTGGTCGGCTGGCTCGATCAGATCGAATCGACGATCGACACGATGCCATTGGACGACGTTCGAACGCAGGTCGCGCTCGGCCATTGGCTTGATGAGATGGCCATACGGCGGGAGGGCCGGCGCGCGCGGCTGGCCGAAGCGATTCCCACGATTCCCGCGGCGGTGTGGCTGACGCTCATTCTTGGCGCAGGCCTCACCGTCGCTTACCTGGTCGTATTCGCCGACCGGCGTGAACGGTGGTGGACTCAGGCCGTGATGATTGGGTCAATTACGGTGCTCGTCGTAGCCGGGATGCTGGTGGTCAACTTTCTCGATCAACCGTTCCTGGAGGACGGTGCGTACATCGCTCCGGCCGAGATGAGCACCACCGTGCGACAGATCGAGGCCCACATCGCTGCCGATCCAGGCGCCGTCCAGCTTCCCTGCGACGTCCGGGGACACCCGGTCTGAGATCGCTGGGACTCCTCTCCGGATAGAGATGCCCGAAGGCTTCAGTTGAGCCGCTCGGCGCCATGCCCAGCCCGCTGTTCACCGGTGGATCCTCGTGGCTACGGGACCGCGGGAGCTGGTGGCGTGTGGAACTTGCTCAGCTCGAGCCTGTTGTGGCTTCTCGAGGGTCGCTTCGTCACGAAGGACTCGCGCGTCGGGATCGAACAAATTGTTCGCGGCTTCCTTTCGGACCGTGTGGCCCGCCCAGGGGTGTCAAATGGCACTACGCCTCTTTCGGTCCGTGCGCGACGGTGGCGGTTATACCTCGTTGAAACGCATAGCGAGGTCGAAGGCAGGTCGAAATGGTTCGCGTGCTTGTCGTACACCACGATTTGGACATCGGAGACGAGCAGGCGTCGTCGCTGCGCCTGGCCGGCTACACGGTCGAGCAGTGTGCCGGGCCGTCACATGCGACCTGTCCGGTCATGTGCGGGCGAGCCTGCGCGGCCGTGGATGAGGCGGACGTGCTCGTCTACGACGTCTGGGCGACGGGCGAATTGGATGGTGGCCGTGCTCTGGTCGAGGCTCTTCGAGAACAGCATCCCGACATTCCGATCGTGCTCGGCGCGCCGGGAGTGGAGCTCGACTGGGTGGAGACGACCGGCGTCCATGCGGTCGTGCCACTCGTGGGCCGTCCGAACGGCCCGCCTCTCGTTGGCGCGGTCCAGACAGCGCTCGCTTCCAGGCGGTGAATGCTTGGTTCGCGCGACGGTTGGCCACTCGGATCGGTGAGTAGAAGGGAGTGTGCGGAGTGCGCAACTTGGCGCTAGTGGCGGTCGTGACAGTGATGGCGATCGCGGGTGGATGCGGGGGTGGTGCGCCAGCCACCGGTCCGATTTCCGCCGAGCTCAAGGAATTCTCGATCACCCTTGGTCGAAATACGACTTCAACTGGAGTGGTCCAGTTCGCGGTCCGCAACGCCGGAGCGGTGATCCACGAGTTCGTCGTCATAGACACGGACACGCCGGCCGCCTCGCTCCCGGTCGAAGGCCAAGGCGTCAGCGAGGCTGGCATGACGGTTGTCGACGAGATCGAGGACATCGCCATCGGCGCGACACCGACCCTCGACGTCAACCTCGCCGCCGGCCATTACGCGATCATCTGCAACATTGACGGGCACTACGCAGCAGGGATGCACGCCGACCTGACAGTCCAATAGCCGCTGTTCCCGCGGGCCCGAGCTCCTCGACAAGACGTCGCGCCGAGCCTTCTGAGCGCGCTCGGTCGCGGGCTCGTGCCGGGGGCGCAGACCAAGGCTCAGCGGACGTCGAGCTCCTCGGCCAGCGCGAAGAGGATGCCTTCGGGGCCGCGCATGTAGCACAGCCGGTAGGAGTCCTCGTACTGGACCACTTCGCCGACGAGCTCGCCACCTAGCGCCTGCAAGCGCTGCACGACGTTGTCGATGTCGTCGACGGCGAACATGATTCGGCTCATGCCGCGCGTGTTCGCCGGCTCGCTCCTCGGATCAGGACCGACCGCCGCGGGATGCTGGTATCTCGTCAGCTCGACTCGGCCATGGCCGTCAGGCGTGCGCATCATCGCGATGTCCGACTTGGTCCCGTGGAGGTCGACCAGTCGATCGACCAAGTCGCCCTCCATGGTCGCGCGGCCCTCGACGTCGAGGCCGAGCTCCTCGAGGAACGTGATGGCGCCGTCCAGATCGTTAACGACGATGGCCACGTTGTCCATCCGCTTGAGCGCCATTCAATCCGCGTACTGCAGCGGCGTGACCGCGAAGCCGTCAGGCAGCGTTACACCCGTCGAATGGTTTGGGCAGTAGCCGCCCGGATTCTTCTCGAGGTACTGCTGGTGGTAATCCTCGGCGAAGTAGAAGGGCGGCACCGGTGGTCCGGTGATCTCGGTCGTGATCGCTCCGTACCCGGCCGCGGAAAGCTGCTCCTGGTACATCTTCAGCGAAGCCTCGGCGGCGGTGCGCTGGGCGTGGTCCCGAGCGAAGATCGCTGAGCGGTACTCGGTCCCAGCATCGTTGCCCTGGCGCATGCCCTGCGTTGGGTCGTGGTTCTCCCAAAAGACCTTCAGCAGCAGCTCGTAGCTTGTCTTTGATGGGTCGAACACGACGCGCACGGTCTCGGCATGCCCCGTCTTCCCAGTGCACGATTCTTCGTACGTTGGGTTGGGCGTGAAGCCGCCCTGGTAGCCGACCGCGGTAGTCCAGACACCGGGCTGCTCCCAGAACGTCTTCTCTTCGCCCCAGAAGCATCCAAGCGCGAACTCGGCGACCTGGAAACCCTCCGGGTATGGGCCGGCGATCGGCGTACCCAGGACTCTGTGCGGTCGAGGGTTCGGAAGAATCGGTTCGTCACGGCCGGGCAGCGCGCTCTCGGGCGCGACCATGTTGGTCTTGTCGCGGTTGAACAGGAACATGCGTCCTCCGATCGGTGACTACGCCTCAAAAGTGTATGCAGGGCTGCCGACTGCGCACCGGATGCAACTCTCACCCGCTGGGGCTTGGCAACGACCGCTCACCGCCGCGGCCGAATCCCGTCCACCGGCGACTCAGCGCATGGGCCGCATGGATTCATACCCTGACAGCGGCCAATCGGACCACTTGCCGGCGGTCAGCGGACGGGATTCCATCCAATGCGCAGTTAGCGAGCTGGATCGTTGGGTTGTCCGGTGCAACGGATGGAGCGTCGGCTGTGCGAAACTGACCGCGCTGTGTGTCGAGGAATCCACTGAACATCGCCGTTTCGCGCCGCGCGCTGCTGGTCGCAGCCGTGCTGGCGGGCACGCTGATAGGCGCGGCCACTCCGTTCGCCAGACCTGCCCAGGCGGTCGACTCGTACCTGCCCGGCATCGACATCTCGCACTGGCAGGGCGACGTCGATTGGGCCCAGGTCAAGGCTGACGGGATCCGCTTCGTCTTCGCCAAGGTCACCGAGGGCAACAGCTTTGTCGACGACCGCTACGCCGTCAACAAGTCGGGCGCAACGGCGCAGGGCATCGCGTTCGGCGCATACCACTTCGCACAGCCGGGCGGCGGGACCGTCGACGCCATCGCCGAGGCCGACCACTTCATCGACCACGCCGCTCTGGGCGGCAAGAACCTGCTGCCCGTCCTCGACCTGGAACGCGACAACGGACTCTCACCGAAGTCACTCCGCCGCTGGGCCAGGGCGTGGCTGGATCGAGTCGAGGCGCGGCTCGGGGTCAAGCCAATCATCTACACGAACTACTACTTCTGGCGCGACGAGGTCGGCAACCCGACATCGTTCGCCGAGGCCGGCCACCCGCTCTGGATAGCGCGCTACGGCGCCTCCCAGCCGACCGTTCCCGCAGAGGACTGGGCCGGAGAGGGCTGGACGCTGTGGCAGCACACCGACGCGGGCTCGGTCTTCGGCATTGTTGGCAACGTGGATCTCGACTGGTACGCCGGGATCGGCCTGGCGCCGCTGAAGATCAAAAACAACCGTTGAGCCGGCGGCTGGACTCGTCCACCGCCGCTCAGTACTCGTCCGGGTTGGGTTCTCCGCGTGGCGGATCGAAGAACACAGCGACGCGTCGATCAGGCGCGTCCTCGTCCGGCGCCTGGAGCTGGAACGAGCCGCCATACAGGGCGCGCAGCCCTCGGCGCAGGTCATGCACGGTTCGATTCGTCAGTGCAACGTCGGCCACTCCCGACGCGCGGCGCGAGACCTCCTCGGCCGGCCAGAAGCGCGCGTAGACGTGGATCGCCTCGAACCCCTCCGCCGCCCATGCGATGCGTACCGACCCGTCACTCTCCACGCTCCAATTCTGGCGTGCTTGGTACCAAAGGGCCCGTTGCCCGGGTGCACCTGCTCGGCCGACGATGGCCACGCGCCGATAAACCCATTCGCCCCACCAGGAGTTCGCCGACACAAGTGGCTCTAAACACGCGCCCGACACGCCGCCTCGGACTCCTGCTGGCCGTATTCCTGACGCTCGTCGTGGCGCAGCCGGCCACGGCCGCTGAACCAGGCGGTTACGAGCACTTCCACACCTATTCCGAGATGAAGGATTCGATAGATGCGACGGTCGCTGCCCATCCTGCCATCGCCCAGCGATTCTCGATGGGTCAGAGCTATGAGGGACGCGCCATCTGGGGCGTCAAGATCAGCGACAACGTCGGTCAGGACGAGGCAGAGCCGGAGGTCTTCTTCCACGGGCTGACCCACGCCCGCGAGCGACTGACGACCGAGATGGCGCTGTACATCGTTGACACGCTGACCAGCGGCTACGGCAGCGACCAGCGCATCACCGACATCGTCAACGGCCGCGAAGTGTGGATCGTTCCGATGCTCAACCCCGACGGCGCCGAGTACGACTTCTCCGGCGGCACCTTCCACACCTGGCGCAAGAACCGCCAGCCGATCCCCGGCTCGAGCGAGATCGGCGTCGATCTCAATCGCCAGTTCGGCTACCAGTGGGGCTGCTGCGGTGGGTCGAGCTCCAACCCGGCGAGCGACACCTACCGCGGCCCGGAGCCGTGGTGGGCGCCCGAGGTGCAGGCTTACCGCGACTTCATCGATAGCCGCGTCGTCGACGGTCGCCAGCAGATCACCTCGAGCATTGGCTGGCACACGGCAGGTCGAAAAGTGCTCTGGCCGTACGGGTACACGAGGACCAACGTGCCGCCTGACATGGCCTACGACGACTGGCGCACGTTCAAGGCGCTCGGCCAGGAGCTCGCCTCGACCAACGGCTACACGCCTCAACAGGGCGCCGACTGGTACATCGTTGACGGCGAACAGGATGACTGGGCCCACCAGCTGTACCGCATCTTCACCTACACCGTCGAGATGAAGAAAGGCGCCGTGCTGCGCTACTACCCGACGCTGGCGGAGACCGAGGCCGAGTTGGCCAACAACCGCGAGGCGGTGCTGCGCTTCCTCGAGTATGCCGACTGCCCCTATCGCGCGGCAGGTCTGGCGGCGACCCATTGCGGGCCGCTCAACGACGACTTCGAAGCCGACCGTGGCTGGAGCTTCAGCGCCGACCAGCCCAGCGGCGGCTGGGAGCGGGCGATCCCCGAGGCAAGCGTCACAACTGCCGGCACCAAGCAGAAGGCCACTGTTTCGAGCGGACAGGCCGACCTCGTCACGGGCGCCGCTGCCGGGGCCGATCCGAACGCCAATGACATTGACGGACAGACGACCGCGCTTTCGCCTGCGTTCACGCTCGGGCCGGGCGAGTGGAGGGTCAAGTTCCGCTTCACTTTCGCCCACGACGCGTCCGCGACCGACGCGGACTACCTGCGGCTGAGCGTCGTCCAGGGCGCCAGCGCGACGAAGATTTGGACGGTCAAGGGCAAGGCCAGCGAGCGAAACGCGACATGGACGGCAAAGATGGTGAGCCTCAACGCGTGGGCCGGCCAGACCATTCGGCTTCGGTTCACCGCAGTCGACGCCACGGGCGACAGCCTCGTCGAGGCCGCTATCGAGAACGTGCGCGTCTCACAGACGCCTTGAGCCATTCAACGACAGTGCAAGGGGAGAAGGGATGAAGGTCAGACTCGCGTTGGCAATGGTGCTTGCCGGGATCCTCTCCGCGTGGCCATCGGCCGCGACGGCGGACACGACCGACTTCCCGCCGGGCTACGAGGGCTATCACACCCATGCCGAGGTCGGCGCCGTTCTCGCCACGGCCGAGGCGAACTATGGCCAGGGCACTGGAGCCATCCTCAAGCGCTACACCCTCGGCCAGAGCTTCGAGGGTCGCGACATCTGGGCGGTAAAGATCAGCGATCGCGTCGCCCGCGACGAGGCAGAGCCGGAGGTGCTGGCCGAGAGCGCGATGCACGCGCGCGAGCACCTCACGGTCGAGATGTCGCTGTACATGATCGAGCTGCTGACCACGAACTACGGCAAGAGCGACGCGCTCGGCAAGCGCGTCACCAAGCTCGTCAACACGCGCGAGATCTGGATCATCCCGATGCTCAACCCCGATGGCGCCGAATACGACCACCTAGACGGCGAGTGGCACGGCTGGCGCAAGAACCGCCAGCCGATCCCCGGCTCGGACAAGATCGGCATCGATCTCAATCGCAATTGGGATTACATGTGGGCCTGCTGCGGCGGCGGGTCGAACAAGCCCGGATCGGCCCAGTTCCGAGGCCAGTTTCCGTTCCAGGCGGTCGAGAACGTGGTGCTGCGCGACTTCATCCTGAGCCGACGGGTCGGTGGCGTGCAGCAGATCAAGGCGATCTTCAACTGGCACACCACCGGCGAGTTCGTGATGTGGCCATACGGATTCACCAAGGACGACGTTCCGCCACAGATGACCCAGGACGACCACACCGCGTTGGTGACCATCGGCCAGCGGATGGCGGAGCTCAACGGCTACCGCTCTCGCCAGGGCAGCGACTCGTACATCTACGACGGCGACTTCCCCGCGTGGGCGTATGGCGACCAGCGCATCTTCATCTACACGATCGAGATGTATCCCAGCTTCACCTGCGGCGGGTGCGGCGGCTTTCACCCGCCCGATTCGGTCATCCAGCGCGAGGTCGTGCGCAACACCGAGACGGTGCTGTATTTCCTCGAGCAGGCAGACTGCGTCTACCGTGCGGCAGGGCTTGGTGCGACCCATTGCGGGCCGATCAACGATGACTTCGAGACTGCCCGCGGCTGGCAGTTCGGTGGCACCACCAGCGGCCGTTGGGCGCGTGGTGTTCCGGCCGAGACGACCGATGCCGCCGGCCTGATGCAGACGGCCAGCGTCCCCAGCGGCATGGCGGCGCTCGTCACTGGCGCCGACGCGGGCGTCGATGCCAACGCGAACGACGTCGACGGCTCGACCTGGGCGCGCTCCAAGCTGTTCCGTGCAACCGGCAAGACCAAGATCCGTTTCAGCTACACGTTTGCCCATGATGCCGGCTCGAGCAGTGCCGACTTCGTGCGCCTGACCGTGGTCCGTGGCACGACCAAAACGGTCGTGTGGAGCAAGGCGGGTAGCGACACGGCGCGGACCGCGGCATGGCAAACCGTGGACGTCAGCCTGAGTGCCTTCGGCGGCACAGACATCCGGCTCCTGTTCGAGGCGGCTGACGGCGGTACCGACGACCTGGTCGAGGCGGCAATCGACGACGTGCGCGTGTTCAAGACGCCGTGAACCGACTCGGGGTCGTGATTTCGCTGGCGGCTACGCTGCTCGGCGCGGCCGGCACGGCCGCGCCGGTCAGTGCCGTCGGCACGGCCGGCTTCCCCGATGGCTTCGAGGGCTATCACGACTATGCCGAGCTGGAAGCCGCGATCGATGCGGCCGTGGCTGCCCGGCCATCGATCGTCAGCAAGCGCACGATCGGCACCAGCTACGAGGGTCGCTCGATCTGGGCGGTGAAGATAAGCGACAAGGTCGGCTCGGACGAGGATGAACCCGAGGTGCTGATGGATTCGCTGCACCATGCGCGCGAGCACCTGAGCGTCGAGATGGCGCTCCACATCATCGATCTGCTCTCAGACAACTACCGCGCCAACCCGTCAAACATCGAGAACCAGCTTGAACAGCGGGTGACCGACATCGTCAATGGTCGTGAGGTGTGGATTGTGCCGATGGTCAATCCGGATGGCGCCGAATGGGACATCTCCGAATTCGAGCGAATTCCAGAACTGGCGCCGAAATCGCCAGTTGATCGAGGGCTCGGCTGTGCCCGGCGTCGACCTCAACCGCAACTGGGGTTTCAAATGGGGCTGTTGCGGAGGCTCGAGTGGCCAGCCCGGCGCGACCACCTACCGCGGTCCCGCTCCGTGGTCGACGCCGGAGATCGCCGCGCTACGCGATTTCGTGCTGAGCCGAGTCGTCCATGGCCGCCAGCAGATCCGCGCGGCAATCTCGTGGCACACCTTCAACGAAGAGATCATGTGGCCGTATGGCTACACGACGGCCGATCTGCCCCGGACGATGAGCCCCGATGACCTGCTCGCCTTCCGCGCTCTGGGTCACGGGATGGCCGATCGCAACGGCTACGTCGCCCAGCAGATGAGCGACCTGTACATCCTCGACGGCGCCGCCAGCGACTGGCTGTACGGCGACCAGCGCATCTTCGCCTTCACAGTCGAGATGTATCCGACCGATGGATCGAACGTCGGCGGTTTTTACCCGCCCGACGACATCATCGACGCGCAAACCGCACGCAACGACGAGGCGGTCCTGTACTTCCTGGAGCAGTCCGACTGTCCGTTCCGTGCCGCGGGTCTCGCCGACACCCACTGCGGGCCGCTCAACGACGACTTCGAGACTGGCCGTGGCTGGCAGGTCAATGCCGCCGGCACGGATAACGCGACGAGCGGCCGCTGGGAGCGAGCCACGGCCCAGAAGACGACCAACGCGACCGGCATCAAGCAGCGCGCCTATGGCTTCAGCGGCCTTGCCTCGCTCGTTACCGGCGCACAGGCGGGCGGCTCGGTGACGGCCAACGATGTCGACGGCGGTGTGACCTCGGCGCTGTCGCCGGAGATCCGCCTGGGCAGCCCGGGGAGCACCGGCTGGACAATGTCGTTCCGCTACACGTTTGCACACAATGCCCAGGCGAAAGCAGGCGACCAGCTCCGCGCCAAGGTCAACGGCACGATCGTCTTCGTGCAGTCCGCCAACGGCACCCATCGCAACGCGACCTGGACGACGGCGACGGTGGGCCTCGACGCCTACGCCGGCCAGACGGTCCGGCTGTTGGTCGAGGCGGTCGACGCCGGCGCCGATCACTTGGTCGAGGCGGCGATCGATGACCTGCGCGTCTACCGCGCTCCGTAAATGGCCGCGTCCAGCGAGGCCGGAAAATGCCGATTGGTACGGGTTGACCGGCGGGAGTAGACTCAGTTCTTGAGAGGTGCGAGCGTGACGAACGACCGCTACCGCCGTATTGGACGGCACGATCGGAGGGTCCTGCACGACGGTGCTTCATGGATCCTGCCTATCACCGCGGACTCGGATCTCGGCGTGAGCAACCTCGCATCCAGGCCCCGAGCGGGCAACATCAGCACCGACACGCGAGCCGGCTTTATCGGGTGATCCGGGGCGAGCGCGATACGTGTCTGTCGCCGCGCGGATCACCGAACAACTGTGGCAGACCCACACTCGTTCCCGGAGTGTGGGTCTACTGATGTCCGAAGCCAGTAATGGCTCGAGCTAGGTCGTCTCCGTCACCTTGCTGATCGTCCGCGGTCGATCAGGATCGAGGCCGCGCGCAAACGTCACGTAGTACGCGTACAGCTGACCCGGAATGATCGAGATCAGCGGCGTCAACCATTGGGGAATGCCGGCCGGCAGGGGCAGGCCTTCGTCGAGCTCGAGCGCCTCCGCCGCGTCACTGATGACCAACAGTCGCGCGCCGTGCTCGCGGCGAAGGCGGCGCAGCACGTCGACCTGGGCATCGAGCGAGATGCCCTGGGGTGCGACGGCCAGGACCGCGAAGCCGGGCTCGGCAAGAGCCATCGGGCCATGCTCGAAGTCGGCCGTCGAAAAGGCCAGGGCGTGCAGCTGAGCGAGCTCGAGCAGCTTGAGCGACCACTCGCGCGCAGTCGCGTAGTCGTAGCCGCGGCCCAGCACGACGCAGCGCGTCCGGGAGCCGTGGCCGCCGGCGATGGCGCGCGCCGCTTCCTCAGCGGACATCGCGGCCGACATCAGCTCTGGAACGCGTTGTAGATCGGCCGCCTCAGCGGCGGAGGCTTCGTCAAGGGCAGTCGAGAGCAGCGTCACCGCGAGCAGCTCGGCGGTGTAGCTCTTGGTCGCCGCGGTGGCCAGCTCGGGCCCTGCGCGCAGGTCGACCACGTGTTCGGCAACCGCGGCCAGCGGCGAGCCAGGGTCGTTGGTCATCGCGATCGTCGGTGCGCCCTGGGCGCGTGCCTCGTCGAGCACGGCGATGATGTCCGGCGAGCGTCCCGACTGTGAGATTCCGATCACCAGCGCCTCCGACATGTGCGGGTGCGCTCCGTAGAGCGTGATCGTCGACGGAGTCGCGAGCGCGACGAGCAATCCGTTGCGCACCGCGAAGAGGTACTGGGCATACAGCGCGGCGTTGTCCGACGTTCCCCGCGCGGCGATTACCGCGAAACGCGGCCGCTTGGCGCGCAGCGCCGCAGCGATCCCGGCGAACGATTCGGGGGCCGCGTCGAGCAATCGTCGGGCGGCGGCGGGCTGCTCAAGGATTTCGTCGCGCAGCGTCATGCCGCCACGCCGTGCGTCGCCAGTCCGTGGCCGCGTGGGTAGAGGTCGGCCAGCTGGACCGGCAGCCGGCCACGGAAGGGCGACTCGCCGAAGAGCGCGCCGGCCACTGCGTCGGTCGTCGGTGGCAGTATGCCGAACGAGCAGATGTAAGTCGTGGCCTCGGGGTATGCCGTCAAATCCCACGGCGTTCGCAGGGCGATCGTGACCGTCGGCCGTTTCGCGGCCAGCACCGCGCGGGCAAGCTCGGCCTGGGCGGGTTGAAGGTGGGCCGAAAAGGTCCCGAGGATCACCACGTCGTAGTCGGCCATCTTCCGGGCGATTCCTGCGATCTCGTCGCCACTCAGAACCTCGGCTGTCAGCAGCTCGTCGACGTTCGGGAACCGGCGGCGGACGGCGCTGGCCAGCGTCGGCGCCACGAACGACGACGTATCGGCCGGCGTCAGGTCGGACGGACGAGACTGGGCGACCGCGACTCGTGCGTCGGCACCGAGCCGGAGAGGCAGCAGGCCGGCTTCGTCGCGTACGAGCGTCACCGATCGGGCGGCGAGATCGGCCGCGAGCGCCTGGTGCTCGTCGCAGCCGACGACCTCGAGCGGCGGCTGCTCGAAGCCTCTCAGCCATCGACGGATCACGGCCAGCCGCTCGAGCGACCGTTGGTTGGCAGCCCGATCCAATAGCCCGCGCTTCTCGGCCTGAGCGACGCCCTGTTCGATGCGCGCGATCAGCTCCGCGTCTGCCGTGCCGAGCAACAGGTCCTGCCCGGCGCGCAGGGCGACGATGACGTCGACGATCTGCGCGGCGCCCTGGGCCAGCGAGCGCATGTCCAATGCGTCGGTGATCGACAGGCCCTCGAAGCGAAGGCCGTCGCGCAACAGGTCGGTGATGGCTTCGCGGGCCAGGCTGGCCGGCAAGTTCGGATCACCCGTCAGGTCAGGCAGCGCCTGGTGGCCGGCCATCACCAGTCGTGCCCCAGCTTCGATTGCGGCGCGAAAGGGGACAAGCTCGCGCGCTTCAAGGCCTGAGCGATCGCCGGCGACAACGGCCAGCTCGTGATGGGTGTCGGCCGCCGCTTCACCCGAGCCCGGGAAGTGCTTGGCCGTGGCCGCAACGCCGTTCGCCTGGAGGCCGCGCACGGTCGCCGCGGCAAGGCCCGCGACGGCCTGCGGATCGTCGCCGAACGAGCGGATGCCGAGGCCGGGATTGGCGGGATTGGTGGCGAGGTCGCAGACCGGGGCGTAGTTAACGTTGACGCCCATGGCACGCAGCTCGATCGCGGTTGCCCGTGCCACGCGCTCGGCGAGCTCCTCGTCTCCTGCCGCGCCGAGCGCCATCGCCCCGGCGAACTGCGTCGTCTGCGTGCCGAGTGCGTTGAGCTGGCCGCCCTCCTGGTCGGTGGCAATGAGCATCGGTCGCAGATCGGCCGGGTGCGCCGCCTGGAGCTGGGTCGTCAGGGCTCGCACCTGGCCCGGCGAGTCGACGTTGTGATGCAGGAAAAGGGTCACACCGGCCACCGGGCGAGCCGACATGGAGTCGGCCACCTCCGTGGGCAGCTCCCTGCCGACGAAGGCGACCATCAGCCGCTCCGACGTCACTTGACCGAGCCGGCCAGGATCCCTCTGACGAATGTGCGCTGGAGGAGCAGGAACACCGCCAATGGCACGATCATCGTCACGAACGCGCCGGCGGTCAGGAGGTGCCATTGCCCACCGCGATTGCCTATCAGCACGTTCAGCGCCGAAGGCATGACTCGCTGCTCTTCGCCCGTGCCGAGGAAGACAAGCGCCACCAGGAGGTCGTTCCAGACCCACAGGAACTGGAAAATGGCGAACGCACCGATGGCGGGCACGGAGAGCGGCAGCACGAGGCGGATGAAGACCTGGAAGTGCGACGCGCCGTCGATGGCAGCCGACTCGAACAGGTCGCGCGGCAGCTGTGAGATGAAGTTGTAGAGCAGGAAGATAGCCAGGGGAAGTCCGAACGCTGTGTGAGCGAGCCAGATTCCCAGGAACGTGCCGTTGAGCCCCGTCTGCGCGTAAAGCCGAAGGACCGGGATGAGCGACATTTGGAGTGGCACGACCAGGAGTCCCACAACGACGGCGAAAAGGAGACCACGGAAGGGGAACCGGATCCAGGCGAACGCGTACGCCGCAAACGCCGCGATCGTAATGGGGATGACAGTTGCTGGAATTGTCACGACGAGGCTGTTGATAAAGGCGGTGATGAAACCCTCGCTCGCTATGACCGTCTCATAGTTTGACATCGTCCATTGGCCTGGCTCGAAGGGGTGTAGCAAGGCGTCCCACCACCCACTCGTGGTGATTTCGGCAGGGTTGCGCACCGATGTGACCAGCAGGCCAAGCGTCGGGATCGACCACAGAATGCAGATGACCACGACCGCGATCCGCAGCGGGGCGCTCCGAATAAACGCCGGTCGCCATGCAGCGACGGTCCTGTCCCGCCCGACGGTTCGTGCCGGTGCGGTCACGAGCCGATGCCCTGGCGGCGGAGGTTGCGGACGTTTACAAACATGATCGGCAGCACTGCGATGAAGAGCACTGTCGCGAGGGCGGCCGCGCGCCCGTCGTTGAAGAACTCGTAGAACTCGGTGAACATCCTGTTTGCGACCACATCGGTGCCGTTGCGGCCACCGGTCATCACGTAGATGATGTCGAAGATCTTCAGCACCACGATCGCGATCGTCGTCGCGACCGTGATGATGGAACCCTTGATGATCGGCACGATGACCCGAAAGAAGATCTGCCGCTCCGAAGCGCCATCAAGGCGCGCAGCCTCGATGATCTCCACCGACACGCCCTTGATTGCAGCGGACAGAACGACCATTGCGAAGCCCGTCTGGAGCCAAACGAAGATGAGGATCAGCGCGTAGGTGTTGATCGGCTGCTGCTGAACCCAGCGCACAGGCTCGAACCCCAGGGCCGTCCACACCGCGTTGACCAAACCGATCTGGGTCTGGCCCGCAGGGTTCCATTCATACATGAAGCGCCAGATCACCGAAGCGCCGATGAACGAGATCGCGAGCGGCAGGAAGATGAATGTCTTGGCCAGCGCCTCTCGCCTTACCCGATCCACCATTCCCGCGATCACAAGCCCGAGCAGGACGCTGCCGGCCGTTCCCACGATGAGCCAGATGACGTTGTTTTTCAGGATGTCGATGTACTGCGGTGAAAAGAGTGCCTTGTAGTGCGCCAGCGGATCGCCGTTGGTCTGCAGCGTGAAACTGGTGAAGATGGTTCCGATCGTTGGATAGATGAGATAAGACGGTCAGCAAGGCGATCGCCGGAACAACGAAGACCCAGGGAAGGATTCGACCCTGCCATCTTGGGCTGAGGAGACCGACGACCGAGCTTACGCCGATGTACAGCATCCAGATGCCCGCGACACCCACGAACAGCGCCACAACGCCGAGCAGCAACTTGGCGGGCAGCTGGTCGCCAACGCCATTTTCGAGGTCGAGTGCTCCCTGGGTGTTTCCGAGTGCCTCGTAGATGGAAGCCAGCAGGTTTGTAGCTGCGTTGCGGTCGGCGAGGATGATCACGCCGATGGCAACGACCACCAACCCAAGCACGGCCGCCAACGTCGGGGCGATCCGTCGTACCGGGCCGATCTCGGTCTGATCCCTGGACTCGATCGCCATCCGTCTCTCCCTTGCCGGTGGCCGCGATATTACAAGGGCGCGCCGCGTGACCGCGGCGCGCCCTTGGCTACAGAGCTAGCTGGCCACTATTCGGTAGGCCACGCTGCGTCAACGCTCTGGACGAACTGGTCGGTGGTCGTGCCACCGCTATCGATCCAGGCGCTGATCCCATCCCAGAAGGCCCGGTTGGCCTCCGGTGGCATGAGGTCGGACGCGTCGAACTGCGAGCCGAGGCCCGCGGAGTTGGCGATCATTTCGGCTGCAGTGTCCAGCTTGTAGAAGCCCTCATACCAAGCTGGATCGGTCGTGGTGTTGGCGGAAATCGCGCTTCCACGCTCGATCCACCGCTGCAGACCATACGGGGTCGAGAGGAACTCGGCTGTTGCCATGACCTCTGGACGGACCGTACTTACCCCGTCGACAGGCGGCGGCGTAAGAACCATGAGCGTGTCCCCTGCGCTGAGCGCGGGAGTGCCCATGGCGGCGTCGATCGGCGGGAAGTACATCAGGCCGATGTCCTCGCCGACCACGTACTGCGAGTCGGCGGCCGGGTTGGCTCGTTTGTCTGGGAAGAAGTCGGGACCGAACCACGTCGCCTGGCGGTGCATCCAGCAGCCAGGCGTGAAGCCTTCCCAGTTGCCATCGGGCGGGAACATCGGGTCCATTGGCTCGAGGCGGTCCGTCGCCGTGATCGCCTCGTATCCGCCATTGACATAGCCCTCGGTGAACCACGCCTCTGCGAGCACGTCGAGAGCAGCGCGCACCTCGGGCGAATCGAATGGCAGCTCGTGGGTGATCCATTGGTTGTAGGCGTCGACTCCGGCTGTTCGGAGCATGACGTCCTCGAGCCAGTCGGTGCCGATCCAGCCTGTCGCCTGGCCGTCCTTGATCCCGAGGCACCAGGGACTACCGTTGCCGTCAGCGACGATCTGTGCCTCAAGTGCCTGCATCTCTTCCCACGTCGTGGGAACGGTATAACTGTGCGACTCGAAGGCCTTGATGGGGTACCAGATGGTCGACTTGACGTCGGCCTTGAACGGGATGCCATAGATCTCGCCGCCCTCGCCGGTGACCATGCTGGCACCGAATGCGGCATTGAACTGCGAATTGAGCGTTGCCGGATCCATGAACGTTGCGACGTTGGTCGTCAGGCCACGATCGCCGTATTCCACCACAGCCGATGGCTGGGCCAGCATCGCCAGGTCGGGCGGGGTGAGCCCCTCGATGCGGGTGCGCAGCACCAGCTCGTGTTGCGAAGCGATGCTTTCCTGCACGATCTCGATCCCAGTTGCGGCCTCGAAGTCCGCTACTGCGGCGTCGAAGTTGAGGCCCTCTCCAAGGATCCACTGGGTCTGGATCGTGACTCTCTTTCCGGTGTATGGCTTGTCGGCTCCGAGCGCGGCATCCAGCTCGGTGTAACCGGTTGGAACGGTCGGAACCGCTCCGCCGCTCGGCGGCTCGCTCGGCGCGTCTGATGGCGCGTCTGATGGCGCGTCTGATGGCGCGTCTGATGGCGCGTCTGATGGCGCGTCTGATGGCGCGTCTGACGGCGCATCACTGGGCGCGTCTGATGGCGCGTCACTGGGCGCGTCCGATGGCGCGTCAGTCGGCGTGCCCGCCGTTGCAGTTGGCGCGGTTGTTCCCGACGGCCGCAGCGATGCGACCGGCGCGGTGCACGCCACAACGACCATGACCGTAATCACGATCATGGCCCACCAGTTCTTGTTCCCCATTCAGGACTCCTCCTCAGTGCTGCCTATTGAAACTGTCCCTCGGCATATGTTGGGTGAGCCAGCCAGGTTGGGTGGCTCGGTGACTTTGGAATGATGCGGTATTCGGACCTCCTCTGTCTCTCTATCGCTAGCCCACCCCCTCTCGGTGATCGGCTTCGACTCGCTGGCGCGCAATTGCCGCCGCTCCCCGTGCGCCGGCTTCGACGCTGGGTGAGAGAAGTTCGATATTAGTCCTAGCGAAGGCGGCTTCGACAAGTGGCGAGGCAAGTCGCTCGCGTTGGATCGCCTCGAGCAGCGGCTCAAACAGCGCATCGCCGGCCGCGGCGACGCCGCCGCCGACCACGATGTGGTTGACGCCCAGCGTGAGAACCAGGCCGCGGATGATGTGCGCCAGGCGTCCGGCCACGGTCGCCGCGAGGTCGGTGGCGAGCGGGTCACCCTCGGCCGCGGCGCGGAATACGTCGGCGGCGGTGGGGGCGGCCGGCAGGCTGGATTCGTCGCCGGGCGATGCCGTTCGCGCCTCGCGCGCCAATCGGGTGATCGCCGGTCCGGCCGCAATGACTTCGTAGCAGCCTTCGAGACCACACGCGCAGCGGCCGGCAGCCGGATCGCCGACGACGTGCCCGATCTCGCCGGCAAGCCCGTTCGCGCCGCGCAGCACATGGCCGTCGAGCACGATCCCGGCAGAGATCCCGGTGCCCACGCTGAGATAGGCCATGTCCGTGTGCTTATCCGTGTCGCCAACGGCGTCATTTGCATTGGCGTTTGATGTGGCGTGGACCCATGCCGCCGCTGCGCGCGCATCGTGCTCCACGTAGCACGGCAGGCCGACCGCTTCCTCGAGTAGCGGCCCAAGAGCCAGGTCGCTGCCGCCGAGGTTTACGGCAAGCCCTACGGTTCCCGTTCGGGGCTCGACATAGCCGGGCACGGCCACACCGACCGCTGCGATTGCACGCACGTCATCGGCCGCGAAATGATCGATCGCGTTACGCACGAGGTCGCTCAGCTGCCCGGTCAAACGGTCGGCCTGCGTCGGCTCAACGGAGTGCAGCAGGACCTGGTCGTCCGAGTCGGTGACGACGCACGCCGTCTTCGTGCCGCCGACGTCGATCCCCACCGTTAGCAGCTGCGCTCCGTCTCGTTCGGGGATTGGCCGGACCATCGCCGAAGCTGGGGCTTCGGCGATGGCGGCCATGGGCAAGACGAAGGTCACGAGCTCACCGGGCGAGGCTCAAGCCGAGCTCTTCGGTCATCAATAGCGCCGACGCGCCGATCAGCACGTCGTCGTCCTGCGCCTCGCCAAGCTCGATCCTCGTGTCGCGAGCGAGCAGTGGCAGGGCGTTCCACTGAGCCTGGCGGCGGACGGCCTCGAGCCATTCCGGGCCGAGGTGCGCGGCGGGGCCGATCAGCAGCACGTGGTTGACATTGAGTGAGCTGATCAGCGCCGCGATGCCGACGCCGAGCATCCGGCCGGCTTCGAGGACGATGCGGCGAACCGACTCGTCACCGGCCTTGAAGGCGGCGATGAGCGATTTTTCGTCGGTGATCGCGGGCACGGCATGGTGAGCGGCGGTGATCATCGCCGCCATGCTCGCCACCGTCTCGAGGCATCCTGCGCGGCCGCATCGGCAGGGGAGACGTTCGGGGCCGCCGGGCGTCGCCGAGGTAGTGCCAAAAATCGTATGGCCGATCTCGCCGGCGCCCGCGCCGTCACCCTGGTGAAGCTGCCCGTCGAGGATGATGCCGGCGCCGATGCCGCGCCCAACCCGGACCACGATCAGGTTGTCTGGGCGTGGCACGGGACCAAAGGTCAGCTCGGCCACCGCGGCAGCCTGACTGTCGTTGGCAACGACCACCGGGACGCCGAACCGGTCGCCGACGATCTGGCCCAAGGGCAGATCGGTCCAGTCGAGATTGACCGCCCAGCGGACCATGCCGGTGCGCGAGTCGATCAGCCCCGGGGCACCGATGCCGATGCCCAGCAATGGACTCGCGCCGTTGCTGTTGACCAGGCCTTCGATCAGGCCGATCACAGCCTGGACGGCCTCGCCGCCGTTGCGTCCCTCGAGCGCAACCGAGACTGACTTGATGATCCTGCCGCGAAGGTCGACCGTGGCGCCGGTGAAATGCGACTCGCCCAGGTCGAGTCCGATCAGATGGCGGCCCTGGGCGCGGACCTGGACCAGGATCGGTGCCTTGCCGCCGGTCGACGGCCCGCGGCCGGCCTCCTCGACCAGTCCATCGCGAATCAGGTCCGCGACGAGGCTGGATACAGAGGTGCGTGTCAGGCCGGTGACGCGCGCGACTTCGGCACGACTGATCGCGCTACGGTCGTAGATCGCGCGCAGCACGAGCTGCTGGTTGAACGCGCGAGTCTGCTGATGCGTGGCTTTCTCGGGCAGGTTCGCCATCGCCTCTTCTTGGGCTGACCGGCGTCCCGCCTCATCGCGCCGCGTCGTCCGTCCCTGCGAGCGTGGCCATGCGGATACTTTGCCAAGTCAGTTGACAAAGCAAGTTTGCGCCTCTGCCGCGGAGATTGTCAAGACAATTGACAAACTCGCGCCGCTTACAGGGCGCCGTTCGGCACGCGGGTCACGGCGTGTTCATGGCCTGTGCGACGATGCTGCGAATGCCCGATATCACCGACCCAGCCATCGACAAATATGCGACCGAGCACTCGTCGCCCGAACCGGCGCTGCTGACCGAGCTGGCCGCCGAAACGCGCGACTTCTCGCGCATGTCGGGAATGATGGTCGGCCGTCTCGAGGGCCGCTTCCTGAAGACGCTCGTCGCGGCCGTCGGCGCGCGGCGCGTGCTCGAAGTCGGCACTTTCACGGGATATTCGGCGTTGTCAATGGCCGAGGCACTGCCCGCCGACGGCCGCATCGTGACGTGCGAGATCGACCCTCGCCATGCTGAGGTCGCCCAGCGCTACTTCGACAAGTCGCCTTACGCGGCGATGATCGAGCTGCGCCTCGGTCCAGCGCTCGAGACGCTGCGCGGGCTCGACGAGACGTTCGATTTCGCGTTCATCGACGCTGACAAGCCGTCCTACGGCGACTACTACGCAGAGATCCTGCCGCGCCTGTCGCGCGGTGGCCTGATCTGCGTCGACAACGTGCTCTGGTCGGGGGACGTGCTCGACGCTTCGGCGACGGCTGAAAGCACGGTCGCTCTGCGCGCGTTCAACTCTATGGTGGTCAACGATTCTCGAGTGGAATGCGTGATGCTCCCCATTCGGGATGGAGTGACGCTGATCCGTCGCACATAAAACCGGAGGGCCTCGGGAGAAGGCCCTCCGGTGATTGAGGAGCGAGTCGGGTCAGCTTTCTGACCCTGTTGAGTTAGCTGTTCGAGTCGGAATCCGTGCCTGAGTCCGGATTGGAGTCGGGGTTGGTCAGCTCGGGCATGTCGAACCAGAAGCCGGGGCCACCGCCCTGGCCATCGCCCGGGACACGGAACTCTTCGAGACCGGGGAAGCCGGGCAGTCCGGGCATGCCGTTCAGAAGTCCGGGGCCAAGCTCGCTGAGCTCGTCGAGGTTGATCTCGCCGTCCTGGGCGATGCTGTTGAACAGCTCGCGCAGTGCCGAGTCAGCGGGCAGCTGGTCGACTTCCTCCTGGGTGATGACACCGTCCTCGAGGAAGCCCTGGATCTGCTCCATGTTCTGCATCAGCTCGTCCATCTCGGCCTCGATATCGGCGCGCTGCTGGTCGACCGCGTCCTCGAGGGCCGCGACGATCGCGTCGGCCTGCGCCTGGGTGATCACGCCCTGGCTGACCAGGTCGGCCAGGACCTCATCGAGCATGTCGCCGACCGCGTGGCCGAAGCCATGCTTGTCGTCTGTGGTCTTGCCGCCTTCGGATTCTTCGCCGTCCTTCTCGTCGGTCGGAGCGGGCGTGGCCTCAGGTGCGGGCGTGGCCGACGTCGCGCTGAAGATCGACGACGCGGTGGTCTGGATCTGGGGCGCGGCTACTGCGACCGCGGCGCCGGCGACGAGCAGGAAGCCCGCAACTGGCAGCCAGATGAGACGTTTCATGGGCGAAGCCCTCCATCAGTTGGCGTATTCGTCAAGGGTCCTGGTAGGTTGACCTTGGCCGAATGCTCGGCGGGCAGGCTTGGCCGCGACTGTTGACTGGCTTACGGTTGGCTGTGAATTGATCAGGTTCGGCCGCTAGCCGCGCGGCAGGGTCACGGTGAAAGTGGCGCCGCCGCCGCGAGTGGCGGAGAACGCGATCGTGCCCGAATGGGCGGCGGCGACGGAGGACGCGATCGAAAGGCCGAGCCCACTGCCGCCGCGGTCCCGCGACCGGCCTGGATCGGCGCGGTAGAAGCGGTCGAAGATGTGCTCGACGTGTGCCGGATCGATGCCCGGCCCGTGATCGGAAATGGTGAGCACTGCAGTCCCATCGGCCGTTCCCAGCTTGACGTCCACGGGCGTATCCGCCGGCGTGTGAACGCGCACGTTGGTCAGCAGATTGCCGATCACCTGGCGCAGCCGGTCCTCATCGCCGGTGACCACGACATCTGGCTCGACAGTCGCGTTGACCGGCCGCGCCGGCTCGACCGCCTGGAGGTCGTTCAGCGCATCGGCGACAACGTCGGTGAGCGCGACCGGATCGTTGCGCAGCGGCCGGCCCTGGTCGAGTCGGGCGAGCAGCAACAGGTCTTCAACCAGTGCCGCCATGCGCCGGCTCTCGCTGCCGATGCGAGCCATCGCCTGGTCCAGGTCGGCGTCATCGGCCAGGCCACCCGCGCGATACAGCTCGGAGTAGCCGCGCACGGCCGTCAGTGGCGTGCGCAGCTCATGGGAAGCGTCGGCTACGAACTGGCGCAACTGACTCTCGCTGCGCTCCTTGGCCGACAGCGCCGCCTGCTGGCTCTCGAACGAGGCCTGGATCTTGTCGAGCATCGAGTTGAAGGCGAGACCCAGGCGACCCACCTCAGACTGATCGGCGTCCACCGCCACGCGCTGGGACAGGTCGCCGGCCGAGATGCTCTCGGCGGTTGCGGTCATCTTCTCAAGCGGGCGGAGGTCACGCCGGATGATGAACCAGCCAGCAATGAGCATCAGCGCGAGCACGATCGAACCGACCACGGCCAGCGCCGAAATCATCACGCTGACTGAGCGCTCGACGCCACTCATCGGGGCACCGAGCACGATGACGAGTCCCTGAGCCGGACCCTGCCCAGGCAGAGCCAGCATCCGATACGAGAGTGATCCGTCGACCGAGCTTCGCTCGACGATTCTCTGCAGCGGCAGCGTCGGCTCGCTGGCCGCCGGCATCGATGGCAGTGGGTCGGGAGCATAGGACGGGCCTGACGGGCGAGAGTCGATCAGCGCTCCTTGCCTGTCGTAGACGAGGACTGCGAACCGACGACCGGTTGGGTCATTGGGTACGCGCGGACCGGGCTGCTCCACATCGGCATCGGTGAACCGGATCAGTTCGACGTCCAGCTGCCCGATCAGACTTGTCCGGGTGATGCCCACGACCAGGCCGCCCGAGGCGACCAGTGCAACTGCAAGCAGCAACCCAACCGTCAGCAGCAGCCTGGTGCGGAGTGTCACGTGTCGGCTGCTCCCTGGTGGCGAATGGCCGGCGGGACTCTAGACGCCTTCTGCCCGAAGGGTGTAACCGAAGCCGCGGATGGTGCGGATGATCTTGTCCTGGCCGGTGTCCAGCTTGCGGCGCAGGTAGCTGACGTACGTCTCGACGACGTTGTCATCGCCATTGAAGTCGTACTGCCAGACGTGATCGAGGATCTGCTGCTTTGACAGCACGCGCTCGGCGTTGAGCAGCAGGTAGCGCAGCAACCGGAACTCGGTCGGGGAGAGGCGGACCTCGCGGCCCGAGCGCCAGACCTGGTGGCGGTCCTCGTCCATCTCCAGGTCGCGATAGCGCAACCGGTGATTTTCCGCGGCGCCGGAGTTCGACCGCGTGCGGCGCAGTAGGGCGCCGATGCGGAGCGTCAACTCCTCGAGCGAGAAAGGCTTGGTGACGTAGTCGTCGCCGCCGCGGATGAAGCCGGTGACCCGGTCCTCCTCGGCATCGCGAGCGGTCAGGAAGATGACCGGCACGAAGTCACCGTCGGCGCGCAGCCGGCGACAAACCTCGAAGCCGTCGATGTCGGGCAGCATCACGTCGAGCACGACGAGGTCGGGCGGCATTCGTGAAGCAGATTCGAGCGCCGCTGAACCGGTGTGCGCGGTGGCGACGTCGTAGCCCATGTAGCGGAGAGCAGTTGACAGGAGCTCGGTTATCGGGGCCTCGTCATCAACGACCAGGACGCGCCCTCGCTCAGCGACCGCGTCCGTGGAGCCCCCCGTGGCTGTGGAGATGGATGTCATGGCCTCTATTCCATACGATGGATCTTGGAGAATGCTGTGAATTTGCCGATAGCCTGTTGATTATCACATTCTCACAGCAATCTCCCAGCGAGCACAGACCGAGACCACAGGTGAGCTCAGCAATCTGATGCCAGTGCCAACACGACGCCGACTCGTGCTACCGCTCCTCCCTCTCCTCCTCCTCGGAGGAGCGGCCAGCGCGGTCGGCGTTTGGTACTTTTCCTTCAGCGGCTCTGCTCCCCAATCGGCGAGCATCGAAGACGCAGCGAACGCAATCGACTCCACGCCCGGACCGGGCACGCCTGGTTGGCGACGTGATCGTCGTCGTCGGCGAGACCGACCTGACGTTCAGTGACTACGGCGTGACCATGCCGCGTGCGCCGATCGTGCTGTCCGTCTCAGACGCCGGCACGATCGAGTTGCAGCTCTTCTTCACCCAGGCCGGCTGACCACAGACGCTCGGTCAGTGAACCTGGCCGTGCCCTGGTTCGCTGCCTCGTTCGCGCAGGAAGCGCTCGATCTCGCTGATGAGCTCGTCTCCAGCGGGTAGGCGCGACTCGTCGGCCATCTCCTCGAGTCGCTCGACGTAGGCGCGCGTCTTCTCGTCGACCGCCGTTGCGGTATCGAGCCGGGTCCGCAGCTGGTCGGCCTCCTCCTGCAAATCGGCCGAGTCAATCTCGACACCCAGGTGCGTGCCGAGCTTTTCGAGCAGCGCCACGGCCGCCGGCGGGTACTCGCCGCTGATGTAGTGGGGGACCTGCGCGAAATAGCCGATCGCCGGAATGCCCGCCTCGGCCACGGCCACGTCGAGAATTGAAATCGCCGCCGCAGGGACGCGCAGGATCCCCGACGGTCCGGGCTGGATATCGCCGCGCAGCAAACCCGGGCTCGAATTCGGTGCCCAAGATGGGCACCGCCCGTGTGTGCGGCACGGCGGCCGGGATCGCGCCGAGCGAGATCCACTGCTCGACATCAAGTGATCGCACGAGCGCAACCAGGTCCTGGGCCAGCTCGCGCCATCGAAAATCGGGCTCAGGGCCGGAAAGCACGAGGACGTCACGCTCGCCGAGGCGGGTGCGGCGGAAGGCAAGCTCCGGCCACGAAAGGTTCGACGGTCGCCCGTCCATGATCTCGAGAGTCGGCCGCCGCGCGCGATAGTCGTAGAGCAGATCAGCCTCGAACGTCGCCACGTGCGGCGCGGCATCGCCGATCAGCGCGTCGACCGCGGACGTGGATGCCGCGCCTGCGTCAACCCAGGCATCGAGCGCGACCACGACCGTCGGCGAGATCAGGTCGGACGCATCGGCAATTCGGACGAGGCTCACCGGCCAAGAATAGGACGCAGGCGTCGAAGGGCCGTGCGAATTCGTGTTGCGTCGCGACGCGCGGCCACTCAGACTGCTTTCAAATGATGCGGCGAGGGGCCAAGACTGATCGGCTGCTCGCCACTGTCATGTTCACCGACATCGTTGGCTCGACCGAGCTCGCCGGCAGACTCGGCGACCGGGCCTGGAAGAACCTTATTGCGCGCCACAACGCAATAGTTCGGCGTGAGCTCAAGCGCTTCAGCGGCAAGGAATTGGACACTGCGGGCGACGGCTTCTTCGCAATGTTCGAACGCCCGGCCCAGGCGATCGATTGCGCATGGGCGGTCAGACACTCATTGCTGCCGATCGATATTCAGATCCGGGCCGCGATCCACATGGGCGAGGTCGAAGTCATGGGCGGCAAAGTCGGCGGCATCGCTGTTCACGCCGCGTCGCGAGTCCTGGCACTGACCGAGCCAGGGCAGATCTTCACGACGAGCATCGTTCACGACGTCGTCGCCGGCTCCGACATCGTCTTCGGCGATCGAGGGACTCATGAGTTGCGCGGCGTGTCTGGAAGGTGGCACCTCTACGCCGTCGAGCAGACTGGCCGCGAGCTGGACATTGCGGCCGAACAGCCAGCTGAGACTTCCGGCGGCAAGGTCAGCTTTCGGGTTCTCGGCGCCGCCGTCGCAGCCGTCGCATTGATCGCCATAGCTGGTGGAGCCATCGCGTTCGCCACGCTCTCAAGTCCGGCGCCGGTCGTGCCACAGGCCAATTCTGTCGTTCAGGTCAGGGGCGCCGACGCGGCTTTGGTGGACACCGTCGGGATCGAAGACCCAACGGAAGCGGCAATCGACAACGGCGTGTTGTGGGTGCTCAGTGGCAGCGGTAGGACGCTCAACAGAATTGCATTACCTGCAGGCAGCATCTCGGCCGTCGGACTTCCTGCGGTGCCGACGGGCATGGCCCTGGGTGACGGATCGGCTTGGATCACGACGGGATTCGGCGCACTGTCCGGCGAGGCGGGCGTGCTCCGGGTTGGACTTGAGAGCCGTCAGGTCGAGGAGACGATCGCCCTCGGCAGCGGCGCCGACGGCATCGCTGTCGGCGAAGGGTCGGTCTGGGTCACCAACCGGATCGATGACACCCTCACCCGGATCGACCTGACTACCCGCCTGATCAACGCCACTGCCGACGTCGGTGAAGGACCCGTCGCGGTTGTTGTCGGCGAGGGTTCGGTGTGGGTCGCGAACTCGGTCGATCAGACGGTCTGGCGCATCGATCCCCGCTCGCTGGTTCGCACGGCCGAGGTTGCGCTCGCTGACCAGCCCTTCGATTTCAGTCTTGCGTTCGGCAGCTTGTGGGTCACCAGTGAGCTTGGCACGTCTGTGACGCAGATCGACGCGACCTCGAACACCATCCAGCGGACGCTGGCCATGCCCGGGCCCGCTCGTGGCATAGACAGTGGCCCGGAAGAAGTCTGGGTCGCGCTGGGCAACGGGGAAGTCGCGCGCATCGAGCCCGGCGATCCTGCGGGCTTTACGACAGTTGCTCTCGCCGGAGCCCCCTACGACGTCGCGGCAGACGCGTCAGGGGCGTGGGTGTCGTTGCGTGAATAGGGCAGCTGCCACAGTTCTGTGCTTGCTCGCCTTGGTGGGCTGCGCACAGGCACCCGTCGCAACACCCATCCCGACCCCAGCGCGGTATACCGGTGGTGTGCTGCGTGTCGTCATTCCCGCCCACGTTGGGCTCACCAGCCCCTTTACAGACGGCGATGATGCGGCGCTCGACCCTCACGTCGGAGCTGCTCAATACGACGCCTGGGAGCTGCTCCGTTGCTGCCTCGCACGCACCCTGCTCTCGACCAACGGCCGTCCGGCCGCCGAGGGTGGAGCGCGGCTGCACCCAGATGCAGCCGAGGCCTTGCCCGAGATCTCGAGTGATGGGCTGACGTGGACCTTCCGGCTCAAGCCCGGACTCCACTACTCGCCGCCGTTGCAGAGCGTCGAGATCACGGCCGCCGACTACATACGCAGCTTCCACAGGCTGATGTCGCCGCAGCTGATGGAAGAGCTCGGGCAGGACTTCTACCAGGACATCGTGGGCGCGGCCGAATATCAGAGCGGCGAGGCGTCATCGATATCGGGCTTGGAGAGCCCAGATCCACTGACGCTTTCGATCAGGCTGACCGCTCCTGCAGGCGATCTGTCGGCACGGCTCGCGACGTCGTGGATCGTGCCCATTCCGCCCAATCCGCATAACCCACAGGCGCGATTCGGAGTGGCCGAGGGCCACGACTTCAGTTATGGCCGGTTCATGCCATCGTCCGGCCCGTACATGGTTGAAGGGTCGACCGAAATGGACTATTCCTTGTCGCCGGCCGCGCAGCAGCCGTTGGCCGGTGTGCTCCCCGGAGAGCGGATATCGCTGATCCCCAATCCATCCTGGGACCCGACAACTGACGAGCTTCGAGTCGCATGGGCCCAGCGGATAGAGCTGCTCGTCGCACCGGACACCATGGCAGCCGTCACGGAGATGCGCACCGGTCGCGCGGACCTTCTGGTCAACAACTTCGATGGTGTCGCCGTCGCCGCTTTCGAACAAGATGGCAGCCTTGGCCGCCTCGAGATTAATGAGGTCGGCGCGACCATGGGCGTGACAATGAATACCGCCCTTCCGCCGTTCGACGATCTCCACGTCAGACGTGCCGTTGCCCACGCAATCGATCTCACGGCCGCCCTTGATGCGATAGGCGGCCCCATCCAATTTCGCGCCATCCAGCACATCGTCCCCGACTCAATGGAAGACAACCTGCTCCTCGACTATCGTCCTTACGGAGCGAGCGAGGCGGACGTCGATGCTGCGAAGGCCGAGATGGCCCAGTCGCCCTACGACACAGACGGCGACGGAATGTGCGACCTCGATGTTTGCTTTGACGTAGCGATCGCGTCTCCTGAAGGTCTGAGGACGGACCTGGTGCAGTTGCTCGCGGACAACCTTTCCGCGATCGGCGTTCAAGTAGCAGCTGACGAGCCCTTGAACCTCTTCGAGATTCATTCGGATCCGTCGGCCAAGGTTGCACTGTTTGCTCCGCACGGTTGGGGACGCGACATCCAGGCGGCATCCAACTTCTTCGTCGGCCAGTTCTACAGCCCGGTCGCCGAGGGCACCAACCTCGCGAAGATCGGCGCCACGAGCGCGCAGTTGGAGGATTGGGGCTATGACGTCGCCGCCGTCCCCAACATCGATGCGCGCATCGAGGCCTGCATTCCGTTGACTGGCGCCGCCCAGTTCGAATGCTGGGCCTCGCTCGACCAGTACGTTGTCGAGAGCGTTGCACCCAGCGTGCCGATCGGCCTGGGCGTGACACCGGTGCTTGCGTCACAGCGGATCAGCGAGTACTCGACGAACGAGCTGACCAGTGCGCCGTCATACGACCGAATATTTGTGACGCCCTGAGGCCCTTCATCGGCACCAGATCAGCGTCGGCGGGGTGCGAAGCCTCCATGGCCGAACTCGATCTGATCCGGGGTGATCACGAAGATCTCGCGCTCGTGGTCGCGGCGACGGTAGGTCGAGCCCATGTAGCGCATCGACATCTTGTCGATGAATGCCAGATCACTGTCGGGCCTGATGTCGGTCACACGGCCGCTGATCCGGACGTAGCGCCAGTCGTCGTTGTGGTCGACCACTGAGACGTGGACCTGAGGGTTGCGTCGCCAGACGCGGGCCTTGCCAGAGTCGACCGGCGAGCTGGTCACAAGATGCTCGCCGTCCCAGTCGATCCACATCAGGCAGCCTACGAGCGAGCCGTCACGCCTCGCCCAGCTGACGTGGCCGATGTGGTCGGTCGTCAGCAGGTAGGCGAGGTCGTCGGGCAGGGTCGGTTGGTCGCTCGTTTCGGTCATTCGCGAGCCGAAGGTAGCATCGACGACGATGGAGCTCGGGATCTACACCTTCGGCGCGGTGCACAGCGATCCGGCCACTGGCCGGCAGATTGACGCCAATGAGCGCCTGAGCCAGATCGTCGCCGAGATGGAGCTGGCCGATCAGGTCGGGCTCGATGTCTTCGCCATTGGCGAGCACCACCGACCGGACTTCGCGGTAAGCGCTCCTGCTGTAGTCCTGGCCGCCGGAGCCGCGCGAACCAGGAACATCCGGCTCTCGAGCGCGGTCAACGTGCTGTCGTCCGATGATCCGATCCGCGTGTTCCAGCAGTTCGCGACGCTAGACCTGATCTCCGGCGGTCGGGCCGAGATCATGGCCGGCCGCGGCTCGTTCACCGAATCGTTTCCGCTCTTCGGTTATGACCTGAGCGACTACGACACGCTTTTCGCTGAGAAGCTCCAACTGCTGCTCAGGATCCGCGAGTCGGAACGCGTCGCCTGGCCGGGCGGCCGCCACACACATCCGATCGACAACCGAGGGGTCTATCCGCGGCCGCTGCAGGATCCGCTGCCGGTGTGGATCGCTGTCGGCGGCACGCCTGAGTCGGCCGCTCGTGCCGGCTTGCTCGGCTTGCCGCTCGCGCTGGCGATCATCGGCGGCGACCCGGCCCGCTTCGCCCCGTTCGCCGAGATCCACCGTGCCGCGGCGGCCGAGGCGGGACATCAGCGGCCGGGGTTCAGCATCAACTCCCATGGGTTGATTGCAGACGACTCGCAGAAGGCCGTCGAGATGGCCTTCCCGCCGATGAAGGAGATGATGGATCGCATCGGCAAGGAACGCGGCTGGGGCGTGCCGCCGATGACCCTCGAGCAATTCGAGCGGTCGCGCGGCCTTCGTGGCGCGAACTTCGTCGGGTCACCCGAGGAAGTCGCCGAGAAGATCCTTCACCAGCACGAGATATTCCAGCACGACCGTTTCCTGATCATGTTCACGGTGGGCCCACTCGGCCACGACGCCGTGCTGCGCTCTATCGAGTTATTCGGCACCAAGGTGGCGCCCATCGTGCGTGATGAGATCGCCAAGCGTAGGCGGGCCAAGAAGCTGACCAGCGCCGCGGTCGAGAGTTAGGCAGCGCCCGGTATGCGGTGCGCGGCGCTCACATGGGATTGGCCGTTGCACCGGCGGCAAATGCCACTCACACTCACCTGCAGGAACGGGGCAAGAGGGCGACCGAAAAGGGTGAAAGCGTGTCTGCTTCGTGAGTAAAGCAAGGCCCCGCTGGGCGGTATTGGCCGCGCTGCTCTTCATCTGTTCGGCGTGTGGAATGGCGCCCACGGACCCCGCCATCACGACCGCCCCGTCGACGCCGGTCAGAGGTGGGACGCTCCGCTTGGCGCTCAGTGGCGACCAGACGAGTTTCGCCCGGCTCCATGTTGCGGGCGATCCGGCGGCGCTCGACCCTCACCTCGACGGGTTTGCAACATTCACGACGCCCGAGCTGTTCCGCTGCTGCCTGTCCCGTTCCCTGCTGTCGACCAACGGCCGCTCAACTGAGGAGGGCGGGGTCCACCTTCACCCTGATCTCGCTTCGGATCTCCCCGTTATCTCCGACGACGGGCTCAGCTGGACGTTCCAAATCCGCCGCGGCCTGTACTACAGCCCGCCCCTGGAGGAGGTCGAGATCACCGCTCAGGACATAGTGCGATCCTTGCACCGCATGCTGCACCCGAGTCTGGTCGACTCCTTGGGCGCGAGCATTTTCCCCGACATTATCGGAGTGGATGCGTACCGGGCAGGTGACACGGCCTCGATCGCCGGCCTGGAGACCCCCGACAGCCACACGCTGGTCATCCGCCTGACTCATGCGGCCGGTGACCTGGGGGCCCGGCTCGCTTTGCCGATCGCAATTCCGATCCCAGCAAGTCCGGTTGATCCAGCGGCACCATTTGGGGTGGCAACCGGCCACGATGACGGCTATGGGCGTTTCGCCGTCTCCTCGGGTCCGTACATGATCGAGGGCACCGCCGACCTCGACTTCTCGGTTGCTCCCGACCAGCAGACGCCGGTAAGCGGTCTGGTCACCGGCGAGCGACTGGCCCTTGTTCGCAACCCGTCGTGGGACTCAGCGACTGATCCGCTGCGCCCGGCGCTTCCCGACCGGATCGAGTTCACTGTTGCGGGCTCGCAGGCCGAGGCTGCAACGGCCGTATTTCAACGCGATGCGCACATGATGCTGCACCTGGCAAATCCGCCAGTGCCGGATGATGTGGTGAATGCTGTCGAATCCGACCCCAGCCTTGGCGCGATCAATATCAATCCGAGTGACACCATCGGCAGCGTAGTGATGAACACGGCGCAGCCACCGTTCGACGACCTGGAGGTGCGGCGAGCCATAGCGTTCGCCGTCGATAAGGCGGCGTTGATCGAGGTGGTCGGCCCGTACATCGTCCGACCGGCGCACCACCTCGTGCCGGATGCGATGGAGGACAACCTGCTACTGGACTATCGACCGTATCCGTCGGTCGGTGACAAGGGCGACCTGGACGCAGCCAAGGAGCACATGCGGCTGTCGCGCTACGACACTGACGGTGACGGCCTATGCGACGCACCCGCGTGCAGCGGAGCGGTCGCTTACACGCGCGACCAAGGGTTCTTCACATTGGTAGCTGAAATCGGTTCGCGAGGATCTGCTGGGAATCGGTATCGAGCTGGACGTGCAGGTTGTGGAACCCGAAACCTACTTCAGGGCCTACACCGATCCCGCGCAGCATGTCGCGATGTTCCTGCCTCTTGGCTGGGTGAAGGACAGCCTTTCGCCGGCGTCGTTCTTCGTCGGCCAGTTCTATAGCCCGGTGGCTCTGGCCGAGGAAGGCAACGGCTCGCTGGTTGGGGCCTCGCCCGAGCAACTGACGGCGTGGGGATACGAGACGACCAGCGTTCCTACTGTTGACAGCCGGATTGAGGCCTGCCTGCCACTCGTCGGCAGTGCTTCGTTCGAGTGCTGGGCGTCACTTGACCAATACATGACGGAGAACGTCGTGTCCTCGGTGAGCTTCGGCCTGGGTATCAGCTCCATTCTTTCCGGCTCAGGAGTCGACGAGTATGTTTGGGACCAGCTCGTCGGCGCGCCGTCGTACGATCAGATCGTGATCGCCCAGGAGTGATTGTGAGCCGTGCGGCGCTGCCGGTTCGTCCAGCAGCCCTGGTGCTGATTGGGCAGCTTGGGTCCGGCACGGATCGGCCGGGTTTCTACTCTCAGCTACGCGATAGCTTCGGAACCAATCCGACCCATTAGTGATGGTGACTCCCACGACGACGCGCGCGTGACCGAGGATCTGGCGGCGCTCGCCAACAAGCAGTGGCGTGATGCTTATCGCGTCTTGATCGATCAGGTTGGAGGGGAGTGGCGCGACTTCGGGACTGTGCACGCCTTCATCAGCTCGATCCCGTTGCCTTTCGCGAACGGCTGCCTCGTGCTCGAAACAGCTGCGGCCGATGATCTCGAGACGGCCATCGAATGGGTCGACGCAGCGAACCTGCCATACCGCGTGCGTGTTGATGAGCACCGTGGCGCTGGCGTGCTCGACGTGCCGGGTCGGCTCGGAATGACGCGCGATCCAGAACCGATGCCGGGCATGGTACTCACCCCTATCCCTGGTGTACCGGCGCCGGCCGCTGGCGTGGAGATCGTTCGCGTCGACGCCGGCACGTATTCGGTCTTCATCGAAATGCTCGTGGCGACGGGCGTGCCGGAGGAATGGGCACGACCAGCCTTTCCGCAGCTGATGGTCGATGACCCTGCCATGGCCCTGTTCGTGGCCCGTCTGGACGGCCGACCGGTTGGAACCTCCTTGGCCATGCACACCGACGGTGATCTAGCAGGCATCTACGCGGTCGGGACGAAGGAAACGGCGCGAGGACGCGGGGCGGGAACGGCGGCGACCTGGGCGTGTGTCGCCGCGGCACGAGAATGGGGCTGCCACACGGTCGTCCTGCAAGCGTCGCAGATGGGTCATCCGATCTACCGTCGGATGGGCTTCCAGTCGGTCGTCGAATACGCGCGCTTCATACCCGCGGGGGCGGGTACAGCCGCTACCTTCTGATCGTGCCAGCCACCACGCTCATGACCTGGTCGCGCCGATTGCTGGCGATCGCGGCAATCATGTATGTGTTCTGCGGCCTGACGTTCTTCCTGCTGCCGGACTACGCCTCGGCCAACTTCCCGTGGAACGTCACCGCCTTCGTGGCAATGACGATCGGCGGCTGGACGTTGGGCATGGGCTTCATGGCCCGCGAGGCTCTACGCGGCGGTGCCATCGAGCGCGTCTACCCGACGATGATCGCGATCTGGGTCTTCTCTGCTCTTGAGCTCCTGGTGGCCCTGGCGTTCCTGGGCTCGCTGAAGGTCGACAATTGGCTGACATGGCCGTACCTGCTCGCGCTCGGCCTGGGCACGGTATCCGGAGTCCTCGGCGCACCAACCGTGTGGCGTATGCGCCGCGAGCTCGCTTCAGCCGGTGACGGCGCAAGCCCGCCGCGCTGGATCCGAGCGCTATACGCCGCGTTCGTGATCGTCACCGGGCTGCTCGCGCTGGTCGCACTCGTGGTTGTCCCGACCAGCGGCACTGTGTTTCCGGAGCCGCTGGGCGCGTTCACCACGCGCGCATTCGCGAGTTTCTTCGCCGCGCTCGGCATCGGCGCTGTGCCGCTTGTCTTCTCGCGCGACATTGAGCCTGCTGCTCATTACGCGCGCGCCGGCATCTATCCGATTGTGCTGATCCTCTTCGCCGCGATCAGCTACATCGGCCTTTTCGATTTCGGCGCGCGGCCGGGCGGCCTGTTGTACATCGGCGCATACGTTGTGACCGGGATCGCGGCGCTGGCGATCGTGCTGTGGCACCGCCAGGAGAATGCCGAGCCCGACCTCACGCCGCGCTACTGAGCCTCCTTTGGAGATCGCCACGGCCGACCCGTGCGCGTCAGTGGCCCGAAATGGATCTGGTACCGCTGCTCACTTGGCGAATTCCAGCGCAACAGCGCCTCGGCTTCATTCGCCACCTCGGCTTTGTCGGCCACCGTCAGTGGAATGAACGGGTCGACCTCGATCGTCGCTCACTGACTTGTCGGTGACGATGCGCCACTGGCCGCACAGAAAGCCATCGACCATGAAAGTGCCCACGTATCCGGTGAGCCTCATCCCCACGGCTTCTGGGATCACATGGGTTCGATCCCTGTGTGACAGGAGGGCGTTGTCGTACTCGGGCAGGAAGCGCGGTGGCGCGGGCGTGTCGTGCGACGGTCGGGGAGCGTCGGGAAGGTCGAAAATTTCGCGGCCGGCCTCGTCCTTCAACGTGATGAGGCTCGCCCGCAGCTCCGCCAGCGTTTCGCGCACGCCGGTCCAGCCCGACCACGCGGTGACGTCGGCGGCCGTCGCTGGACCGAACGCGGCGAGGTAGCGCAGCAGGACCGGCCCTCGCTCAATGGTGGCTGGCACGGGCCGGCCGAGGTAGTGCTCGACCGTGGTCCACGTCGGCCGGCCGCTCCGGCTCCACAGGCCGCGTGGCGGAATCTGCACGATCGGTGTCAGGTGATGCACGGCCATCGCCAACGCCTGGGGATCGACTCCCGGCCACTGCCGGCCGAGCTCCGCCGCGATCTGCCTGTTCGTCCGGGGCTCGTCCTCGAGCAGCCTCCGCCCTGCCTCGACGACCTTCTCGGTGTCGAGGCCGCCGAGCTGCCTTCCCCACGGCGTGCTTGAACGGAACACCCGTGCCAGAACAGGCGCCATCAGCGGCCAGAGCGCCGCCGCGTCGGCGGCCGTGACGAGATGCAGCGTGGTCCTCATCAACGGCATGCGCAGGACAGATCGGTCGAGGACCAGACCCTCGAGCTGCTCGTGCGCGAAGTCGTGCAGCCGGCTCCAGAGCGCCACGTATGGCTGCTGCGGGACCTGCGCCTGCATGCCGACCAGGTGCTGGATCATTGCGATCGCGCCAGCGTCCTTCCGCTCGAGCAGGTGCTGGCGCGCCAGAAGAGCGCGGTTTCTCTCGCGCTGCGTCAACGGCTGGCTCACCTGTCGTCCGTGCTCTTCAGCGGCTGGTCAGGGTGATGCTGAGTCAGTCGGGAAAGAACTGGTCGTGGACGCGGTAGAACTCGGCCATTTCCTCGTCGCTCGGCCGTCCTTCGCGGGCAAAGCGGGCATTTTCCTCGAAGTAGCCCTCGCGCGGCACGCCGGGAGCGAAATGGATGAGCATCGCAGCCGGCGCGCCGGACTCGTTCCGGAAGCCATGGACGCCGCCCTCGGGCACGTGGATGAAGTCGCCCGGTTCGGTCTCGATCCACTCACGCCCGTCGTAGATCCGGACGTGGCCCGCGAGCACGTAGAAGGACTCGGTGATCGTTCGATGAAAGTGAGGCCCCGGCCCGCTCGGCTCGGCCGGCATCTCCCAGCGGTAGAGGCCGAACAGGCCGTGCGTCATGTCGCCCCGCGCGAGGTAGTGCCCACGCGTTCCGTTCGGGTAGACGAGCTCAGGCTCGTGCTCGTTGGGCCGATACGTGGCCGACGCCTCGCCCTTCTCGCCGAGGTAGACCGGTTCCGGGTACGACATGCGCTCTCCTCCTTGTTCCTGGCGCTAGCGCGCGGCGGGCTAGCGCGCGGCGGCTCGTTGGCACGCTCACCGCGTTGAGCTGCCGCGGCCGTGTCCTCAATCCGTCGCGCGCGGGTATCCGGCCGCTTGGCGAGCGCGATCCAAGCAAGCAGCGCCTTGCGTGCCGAGGGCGGGAAGGCATCCCACTCGGCGCGTGCCGGTGGGAGCCGGTCGAGAGCGGTAGCCAGGTCGTCGGGCACCTCCAGCCGCTCGACCGAGTCGAGCAGTGTCCAGGAACCGTCAGCCTTGGCGCGCTCGATCACGGCGAGGCCGACACGAGTCATCTTGCCCGCTGCGACCATCTGCTCGATGCGGACCTTGTTGGTCCGCGCCCACGGGCTGCCCGGCCGGCGCGGCGCGTAGTACTGCTTCGCTCGCGTCTCGTCGAAGCGCGCCGCCTGGCCGTCGATCCAGCCGAAGCACAGCGCCTCCTCGACGGACGCGTCGTAGTCGAGATCGCCGGCCGATCTATCGCCCGAGCCGCCACGCCGCAAACCGACCAGCCAAACTCCGGTTGACTTGTCGTGGTTCGCGGCCAACCACTCGCGCCACTCTGCTCGGGTCGCGGGCTCGATGTGCTGCGCATTTTCCAGTGCGCCCAAGCGGACCTCCGGTTAGCGTTCAGTCGGTGAACGATCAGACGGTCATCCAGGCGACCGGGCTAGTCAAGCGGTACAAGCAGATCGAGGCAGTCAAGGGCATCGATCTCGAGGTCCGCGCGACGGAGGTCTTCGGCTTTCTCGGGCCTAATGGTGCGGGCAAGACGACAACGATCAACATCCTCTGCACGCTGCTCCGGCCGACGGCGGGCAGCGCGACAGTTGCCGGCTTCGACGTCGACCGCTCGCCGTCCGAGGTGCGCAGCCGGATTGGCCTCGTCTTCCAGGATCCGTCGCTCGACCAGGAGCTGACCGCGCGCGAGAACCTGCTCTTCCACGCGTTCATCTATGGCGTGCCCGGCGCCGAGCGGGCGCAGCGGATCGCCGCCGTGCTCGAGATGGTCGACCTTACCGACCGCGCCGGGTCGATCGTCAAGACATTCTCGGGCGGCATGCGACGGCGGTTGGAGATCGCGCGCGGCATGCTCCATACGCCGCAGATCCTGTTCCTCGATGAGCCGACGATCGGCCTCGATCCGCAGACGCGCAGCCATATCTGGAACTACCTGCGCCGGCTTCGCAAAGAGCTCGGCGTGACGCTGTTCATGACCACGCACTACATGGACGAGGCCGAGGAATGCGACCGAATCGCGATCATTGACCACGGCCAGATCGTGGCCCTGGGCACGCCGGCCGAGCTCAAGGCGATGGTCGGTGGCGATGTGGTCGTCGTTGCCACCGAGAACAACGACACGGCCGCGTCTGAGATCAAGGAGCGATTCGGGTTCGAACCGGTCGCCGACAACGGCAGCCTGCGCATCGAGGTGACCGAGGGCGCGGCGTTCATTCCCCGGTTGGTGCGCGAGCTGAGCGTGCCGGTGACATCGGTCGAGTCACACCGGCCGAGCCTCGATGACGTCTTCCTCAAGCTGACCGGCCGGGCCATCCGTGACGAGGGTGCCGGCGCGACCGACCAGATGCGGATGATGCGTCGCGCGTGGGGTGGCCGGCGGTGAGGGCGATCTTCATCGTCTGGTACCGGGATCTGCTCCGCTTCTGGCGCGATCGAACGCGCATGGTGGGTTCGCTCGCCCAGCCGCTGCTGTTCCTGGTGGTCTTTGGCGCCGGCCTTGGCGCATCGCTCGGCGGCGCATTCGGGTCGCCCGGCGCCGCCTCGCCGGTCAGCTACGCGCAGTACGTCTATCCGGGCGTGATCGGCATGGCCGTGCTGTTCGCGTCGGTGTTCGGCGCGATGTCGATAGTGTGGGATCGCGAGTTCGGCTTCCTGAAGGAGATTCTCGTCGCGCCGGTCGACCGGTCGGCGGTGGCGATCGGCAAGGCACTCGGCGGCGCGACGCAGGCGATGATCCAGGGTGCGCTGCTGCTCCTCATCGCGCCACTGCTCGGGGTCAAGCTGACGATCGAGTCGGTCCTGCTGCTCATCCCGTTCCTGTTCCTGCTCGCCTTTGCGATGTCGTCGTTCGGCGTCGCGATCGCGTCGATGATGAAGTCGATGCAGGGCTTCCAGGTGATCATGAACTTCATCCTGCTGCCGATGTTCTTCCTGTCCGGCGCGCTCTTCCCGCTCTCCAACCTGCCGGGATGGCTGGCCGTCCTTACGCGACTCAACCCGGTCTCGTATGGCATGGACCCGATTCGGCGCATCGTGCTCGGCAACGAGCTGCCGCCCGGGTCGAGCGACGTGATCGGGCTAACCCTCTTCGGTGTCGTGCTGCCGCTCTGGTTCGAGGCCCTGATCCTGATCGGCTTCGGGGCGGTGGCGCTCAGCTTCGCTGCTCTGAACTTCCGACGGCGCGACTGAGGGGAGGTCTCAGCCGGCCGCCGGTTGGCTGTGCATCGGGTTCTGCTGCTTGTTTGGCTCCGGCTCTGACTCCGATTCCTCAGCCGGCGGGACATCCTGATTACGAAGGGCCACGACCGCCAGCGCGGCCAGTCCGATCGCCACCGCCGCGGCGATCGCCGAACTGATCTGCATGCCGGCCACGAACGCCTGCTGCGCGGTCGCGATCACCGCCGCTGCCAGCTGCTCGGGGAGCTGCCCGGCAACCTCCATCGCGCTGCCGAGCGTGTCGCTGGCTGCGGCTGCCGCCTCGGGCGGCACTGACGCCGGCAGCCCGCTCGCCAGCTGCGAGCGGTAGATGGCGACGCCGATGCTGCCCAGCAGGGCGATACCCGAGCGCCCCGCCGAGTTCCGCGCCGGTCTCCGAGATGCCCGAAGCGGCTCCGGCACGCTCGGGCGGCGCTGAACCGACGATCATCTCCGTCGTCAAGCCGAAGACCGGCGCCATGCCGAGCGAGATGATGATCGACGCCGCCACGAGCGCCGGAAGCCCGCCCGTCGTCCCGACCTGGGTCAGCACGACGAGCCCGACAGCGCCGAGCCCCAGCCCGCCGCCGATGAGATAAGCCGGTCGGACGCGCCGCACGATGTGCGGCGCGGCCTGCGAGCCGACGATGAAGGCGATTGCCGACGGGAGCGACCAGAGGCCGGCCTCGAGGGGCGACAGTCCGAGGATGAGCTGCAGGTATTGGGCAACGAACAGGAAGTAGCCGACGGCGACGAAGATGGCCAGGAAGTTGATCAGCAGCGCAACATTGAACGAGCGGATCCGGAAGAGATTGAGGTCGATCATCGGGTCGGGCAGGATGCCGCTGGCGGCGGACCCAGAGCGCGCCAACGATCAGGCCGGCAGCGATCGTCGCCACCGGCACGGCCGACACGCCGTCCTGGGCGAGCTGCTTGAGGCCGTAGATGACGGCTAGCATGGCCACGATCGACATCGCGGCGCTCACCAGGTCGAGCCGACCGGCTTCTGGATCGCGATATTCGGGCAGCACGCGCGGGCCGAGCACGAGCAACAGGGCGATGACCGGCAGGGCGATCAGGAAGACCGATCCCCACCAGAAGAACTCGAGCATCAGTCCGCCGAGCACCGGCCCGATCGCGCTGCCGACCGAGAATGCGCCGATCCAGACCGCGACGGCGACTGAGCGCTGTCTCGGGTCGACGAACATGTAGAAGATCAGGGCAAGCGTCGACGGCGCGAGTGTGGCACCTGCCAGTCCGAGCAGCGCGCGACTGACGATCAGCATCTCGGCGCTGGTCGAAAGTGCGGCGAGCACCGAGAACACGCCGAATGCGGCGGCGCCGATCATCAGCAGCCGGCGGCGGCCGATGCGGTCGCCCAGAGTGCCCATCGTCACCAGCACGCCGGCGACGAAGAAGCCGTAGATGTCGATGATCCATAGCAGCTGGGCGCTGGTCGGATTGAGCTCGGCGCTGATCTGCGGAACGGCAAGGTGCAGCACCGTCAAGTCCATCACGTAGATCAGGCATGCCAGAGCGAGGACGCTGAGGCCGATCCATTCGCGCCGCCCAGCGCGGGCGGGTACTTCAGTGTTCACGGTGTTCTCCGGGAAATCGCTTGCGTTGCTGTCGTTTCAGTGGGTTAGACGCCGCCGGCCTGGATTACTAATCGGTCGCGGCGGTCCAGCGCTGGTAGATCGGCGGCCACGCGTCGGGATCTTCGCGGCGGCCGAACAGCGCGGCCTCGACGTTCAGCTCGAACAGCCGGTAGCGCTCGTCGGTGGTGAAGTACCAGCCGGCGGCGATCTGGCGACGCAGATCGCCATCGATCGGGATCGCGCGGCCGCGAACCGAGAACTCGCTCGGTGCCAGCGGGTCGATGTGCGCATGAAACGCGAAGCGTCCATCGCGCTCGATGTCAGCCATCTTGATCGACGGGTTGATGAAGGTCAGGAGCCGCCCGTCGTTGATTGCCACGTAGACCGGGTGAATGCGCGGCGGCGCATCGCCGAGCACTGTGGCCAGCAGGCCCTGGCCGATCGGATCGCGGTAGATGAGGCGCCGACCGGCGGCGGCGACCTCGGGCGCGCCTGCCTCCAGCGCGGCCCAGCTCAAGCGGCCGCCTCGCCTTCCGCGCCGGCGCCCGCGGAGGCACCTGCCGCCCGGCGCGATCCGCGTACGAAGAGCGGCCGCCGGCCATACCTGCTGTTGACCAGCGCGACACCGGCGATGACCATCGCCGTGCCGCCGATGATTCGGGCGTCGATCGGCTCGCCGGCAACGGCCACGCCGAGGATGATGCCGACGACCGGCATCACGTAGGCCACGAGCGAAGTCCGTGTCGCGCCCCAGGAACGCAGCAGACGGAAGTAGAGCAGGTAGACGACGCCCGATCCGAGCACGCCCAGCCAGATGAGCGATCCGATCGCGGCAGCCGAGTAGCTGAGCCCAAAAGGTTGCTCGAAAAGCAGTGCGAGCGTGGCGCTGATCGCGAATGCGAGCGCGACCTGCATGAATGCCGGGATGATCGGCGGCAGGCCGCCCACGAAGCGGCGCGCGTAGACGCCGCCGATGGCGTAGGCGAGCGCGGCACCAAGGATGGCCAGTTGGGCGATGAGCGGTGCCGTCGGCGCCGAAGCCGATTGGATTGGTGAGCACGACCACGCCGGCGAAGCCGACGAGCAGGCCGACCAACCGATTGGCGGTGATCGGCTCATCGCGCAGGAAGAAAGCGGCGATTACGATCACGAACAGGGGCACTGTCCCGGTCAGCACAGCGGCCAGCGAAGAAGGAACTGTCAGCTCGGCCCACGTGATCAGCGCGAACGGGATGACTATGTTGATGATCGACATGACCAGCAGGTGGCCGTACATCCGGGCATCGCGGGGGAGCCGCGCGCGCAGGTATAGAACGACAGCGCCGAGCAGGGCCGCGCCAATTGCCAGGCGCAGGGCGATCAGGGTGAACGGCGTGATCGTCTCGACGCCGATCTTGATGAACAGGTAGCTGCTGCCCCACATCACGCCCATGGCGAGGAATAGGAACCAGTTGAAACGGTTCTGCTGATCGATCATTCGGGCATGGTGCCTCGCTACCGGTACTCTGGTAAGGTCCAGTTCCATGGTCGAGATGAGTACCAGTACGCGAACTGCTTCGGCGATCGAACTACTCGTGCCACTCCGGCGCGACAGTGACGTGCCACTCCATCGACAGCTCGAGCAGCAGCTGCGCGACTCGGTCCGATCCGGCCGCTTCGCCGCCGAGTCGACGCTGCCTTCGACGCGCGCACTGGCCGGCCAGCTCGGCATCGCCCGCGGCGTCGTGGTCGAGGCGTACGAGCAGCTGATTGCCGAGGGCTACCTTGCCAGCCGGCCCGGCGGCAGCACCCGGGTCGCGCGCGTTCCGATCATCGAGCAGCGCCTGCCGACGCTTTCGCAACGGCCGCAGTTCGAGTTCGACTTCCGGCCCGGAAGGCCGGAGCTGACCGAGTTTCCGCGTGCCGCCTGGCTACGTTCGCTCCGTCGCGTGCTCAACGAGACACCCGCAGCCCGGCTCGGCTACATCGATGGGCGCGGCATGCCCGAGCTGCGCGCGGCACTTGCGACGTATCTCAACCGGGCGCGCGGCACGGGCGCGTCGGCATCGGAAGTGGTCATCGCGACCGGCTTTGCCCAGGCCCTGCAGCTGCTCGCGAGGACGCTGCACTCGCGCGGCGCGCGCCGGATCGGCGTCGAGGATCCGTGGCACCCGGAGTACCGGGCGATGGTCGACCAAGCCGGGTTGCAGACCGTGCCGATTCCGGTCGACGAGCGCGGCATCAACGTCGGGGCGCTCGACGCGGCCAACGTCGAGGCCGTGGTCGTCACACCTGCCCACCAGTACCCGACCGGCGCCGTGTTGCCGGCCGAGCGGCGCGCCGCGCTGATCGCCTGGGCCGACCGGCGCGACGCGACGATCATCGAGGACGACTACGACAGCGAGTTCCGCTACGACCGCGAGCCGATCGGCGCCATGCAGGGCCTGTGCGCCGATCGCGTGGCGTATGTCGGCACTGCCAGCAAGGTCCTCGCACCCGGCCTGCGCCTGGGCTGGATCGTCGCGCCGAGCCGAATTGCCGCCGACATCGCCCACCTCAAGATGGCCGCCGACCACGGCTCCGCCGCGCTCGATCAGCTGGCACTGGCCGACTTCATCGCCCGCGGCGAGCTCGACCGCCACCTGCGCCGAATGCGAATCCTCTATCGCCGCCGACGCGACGTGTTGCTCGGAGCGTTCGAGCGCCACCTGCCACAGATCCAGCCGTGCGGTGCGTCGGCGGGATTGCACGTGCTCGCTACGCTGCCCGACGAGATCCCTGAAACAGTGCTCGTCGAGAGGGCGGCTCACGCCGGGATCGGACTCGTCGGCTTATCGTCGACGCGTGTCAACCCAGCTGGCCCGGGCGGCCTCGTGTTCGGCTATGGCTCGGTTGACGAGCGCCAGATCGAGGAGGGCGTGGCGCGCATTGCCGCGATCGTCGACGAGCTGCACGCCGGCACCGGTTAGTTCTGCAATCGGGCTCAGTCTGTAATGGCAGCGGATGAATAGGGTCACGGAGGACCAAGCATGTCACTTCGACGACAACGACGACATGGATGAATCAGCTGCGCGAGCAGCTAGCCGGCCGGCTGGTTCTGCCCGGCGACGCGGACTATGACGCGGTGCGCATGGTCATGGCCGGTCACATCGACCATCACCCGGCTGCAATTGCCCGCGTCGCCAACGCGGCCGATGTCGCGGCAGTGGTAAACGTCGCTCGAGAGCACGGGCTGGAGCTGGCTGTTCGCAGCGGCGGCCACGACGGCGCCGGCCACAGCTCGACCGAGGGCGGCGTCGTGATCGACCTGCGTGACATGAAGGCGATCGAGATCGACGCGCAGACGCGAACTGCCTGGGCGGAGACCGGTCTGACCGCGGCCGAGGTGGTCACAGCTGCGGCCGCGCAAGGCCTTGTGATCGGCTTCGGCGACACGGGCACTGTCGGCATCGGCGGCATCACCGTCGGTGGCGGGATCGGCTACCTCGTGCGCAAGCACGGCATGACGATCGACAACGTGCTTGCTGCCGAGATCGTCACCGCCGATGGCGACGTGCGGCTGATCGACCGCGAATCGGACCCGGACCTGTTCTGGGCGATTCGCGGCGGCGGCGGCAACTTCGGCGTGGTGACCAGGTTCAAGTACCAGCTCCAGCCGGCCGAGTCGTTCGTCGGCGGCATCCTCGTTCTACCGGCGACGGCCGAATCCGTTACCGGTTTCATCGACGCGGCGGCCGTCGCCTCGGAGGACCTGTCGACGATCGCCAACGTGATGGACTGCCCGCCGATGCCCTTCGTGCCCGAGGAGTGGCACGGCAAGCCGGTAATCCTGGCGATGCTCGGCCACACCGGCGACCAGGCGGCCGGCGAGAAGGCGATGGAGCCGTTCCGCAGCCTGGCCACGCCTATCGCCGACATGCTAAAGCCGATGCCCTACCCGGAGATGTTCCAGGAGGAGCCGGTTCCCGAAGGCGGCGAGCCTTACCGGCCCAAGGTGGTCGAGCATCCCATGTTCCTGAGCAACCTAGACGAGCCGGCGGCGCAGGCGATCGTCGACGCAATCGCCGGATCGGACGCGCCACTTAAGGCAGTCCAGCTGCGGGTGCTCGGCGGCGCCATGGCGCGCGTGCAGGCCGACGCCACGGCGTTCGCCCATCGCCAGGCGAAGGTGATGGCGCAGGTCGTTTGCTTCTACAACGGCCCGGACGACTACGCCGCGCGCGAGGCGTGGGTGCGCGACCTCGTCGCCGCGATCGGTGACGACACGCCCGGCGCGTATGTGAACTTCATTGGCGGTGCTGGTGGGACCGAGAGAATTGGGGACGCGTACCCGCGTGCGACCTACGAGCGCCTCGCCGAGATCAAGGGACGCTACGACCCGACCAATCTGTTCCACCTCAACCAGAACATTCCGCCTGCTGCCTGAGCGGCCGCTGGCCGGGGGGTGGACGACATGGACGAGCTCAGACCGAGATTCGTACATGTCCGCCTGCCCAACGGCTTCGAGCGATTGGACCTGGTCTTTGCACCAGGGGAGGAGCGCGAGACCGACGCGGCCGAGTGGGCCGACACGTTGGTCACGATCAAAGCGGGCACGCTCGAGGTCGGCTGTGTCGACGGCGGTTATCGCACGTTCATCGCCGGCGACCTGCTGGCGCTCGGCTGGCTGCCGCTCAAGTGGATCCGCAACCCCGGTCCGGCCGAAGCGCGGTTGACTGCAGTTCGACGGCCGCGCCATACGCCCGACCACCGTCCACCGCGTCGCTTCATTCGGGTGCGCAAGGGATCGCCGCTAGAATCGGCAGGTGGCTGAAACAGTGCCTGCCGTGGCTGTAGCCGCTGACCTGGAGCCGCAGCTCGAGCAATATCGGCGCGAGCTGACCGGCTACTGCTACCGCATGCTCGGCTCGCTCTTCGAGGCGGACGACGCGGTCCAAGAGACGATGCTCCGCGCCTGGCGCAGCTACGACCGCTTCGAGGGCCGCTCGTCGCTTCGTTCGTGGCTGTACCGCATCGCAACCAACGTGTGCCTCGACATGCTCACCGAGCGCAAGCGGCGCGCACGGCCGATGGATCTCGGCGCGCCGCAGTCGGCCGACATGCCCCTTCCACCGCCGATCGAGGAGAGTGCCTGGATCGAGCCCGCGCCTGATGATCGCGTGCTCGTCAGTGGCGGCGATCCGGTCGAGGTCGCCCTCGCGCGCGAGTCGGTAAAGCTCGCGTTCATGGCCGCGCTGCAGCACCTGCCGCCGAGGCAACGCGCAGTGCTGATCCTGCGCGAGGTGCTCCGCTGGCGCGCGACCGAGGTGGCCGAGCTGCTCGGCACGTCCGTCGCGTCGGTCAACAGCGCGCTGCAGCGGGCAAGAGAGACGCTCCAGTCGAGGCAGGTCTCGCTCGACGATCCGCAGCGACCGATGGACGAGGCAAGCAGCGCGCTGCTTGAACGTTACGTCGAGGCGTTCGAGTCATATGACATGGAGGCGCTGACTGCGTTGCTGCACGAGGACGCGGACTGGAACATGCCGCCTTACGCCATGTGGCTGCAGACGCACCGCGACATCGTCGACTGGTGCCTCGGCCCGGGCATCGGCTGCCTTGGTTCACGGCTCATCCCGGTCGACGTCAATGGCTCGCTCGGCTTCGCCCAGTACAAACCCGGCGCACCCGGCCGCCTCGAACCGTGGTCGATCCAGGTCGTCGAGATGAGCGACGGCAAGATCAGCGGCTTGACCTTCTTCCTCGACACGGCTCGCTTCTTCCCGCTCTGGGGACTTCCGCCCTACCTCGACGCCTGACTCGCGATGGCATTTCGCGGCTTCAAGCGCGACTCGATCCAGTTCCTGGCCGACCTCGCCGCGAACAACGATCGAGCCTGGTTCCAGCCACGCAAGGCCGACTACGAACGCTTGCTGAAGGAGCCGATGGAGGCGCTGTGCGTCGACCTGGCCGACCGATTCGAGGCGCGCGGCATTCCACTCGATGCTGATCCGAGGCGATCCCCATTCCGGATCTATCGCGACACTCGCTTCAGCCGCGATAAGTCGCCCTACAAGACGCACGTCGCCGCGTCGTTCCCGTGGATCGACCGTGGTCCGGACGGCGAGCAGGTCGACGCAGACGCCCATGGCAACGGCGGCTACTTCAACTTTCAGCCGGGCGAGATGTACGTCGGCGGCGGGATGTGGATGCCGGGCAAGGCGCGTCTCGAGGCGCTGCGCGCCGCAATCCGCGACGACCCGCACCGGGTCACGACCGCGATCGATGACCCGGGCTTCATCGGCTGGTTCGGCGATGGGATCCACACCCACGAGTCGCTGAAGCGGGTTCCGCCGGGCTACCCGGCCGACCACCCAATGGCCGACATGTTGCGCTGGAAGGACGTCATCTTCGGCCGCCGACTTTCTGACAAGGAGGTGCTGTCCGCCCACCTGCCGGACCTGATCGCCGAGGGCTACGCGGCGGCCATGCCCGTCTTCCGCTTCCTGGCCACGCTCCACTAGCGCGTGGCGGCGCCGGTTCGCATCACCTGGCGACAGGCGCTCGCGTGGCGGATGGGCCGCCAGTTGCTCGTGCCAGTCGGCAAGCACTCGCCGACGGAGGTCGTCGCTCGACTGTGCGGCGTGCAGGCGCAGGTCGCCTCCTCGGCTGAGCTTGCCATTCGGCTGCGCCAGAGGACTTCGCTCCCGGGCGCCGTCGCGCGTGACATCGCTGCGGGTCGGCTGATCAAGACGTGGGCGATGCGCGGAGCGCTGCACCTGTTGACCCCCGAGCAGGGCGGGCGCTTCCTTTCACTGATCGCGGCCGGCAGATCGTGGGAGCGGCCCAGCTGGCAGCGCTATTTCGGCGTCACGCCCGCCGACATGGACAGGCTTCGCGAGGTCGTCACCGAGTTGCTCGGCGACGAGGCATTGACCCGCGAGGAGTTGATCGCAGGTATCACGGAAAAGCGGCGCTTCAAGCACATGGGCGAAGCGATGCGCTCCGGCTGGGGTACCGTGCTCAAGCCGCTCGCCTGGCAGGGCGACATGGTCTTCGGACCCAGCCGCGGCCGGAACGTGACCTTCATTCGGCCGTCCGTCGCCAGCTCCATGTGGGCCGGTGTTCCCGACGCCGACGAGTCAGCGCCCGACGTGATCACGGATTACCTGAGCGTCTATGGCCCGGCCACGATCGACCGCTTCCACAACTGGCTGGCCGGCGGCGGGTTCGGTCGCAAGCGGCTTCGTGGCTGGTTCGATTCGGCCGGCGACCGGCTGACGACAGTCGAGATCGATGGCGAGCAGGCCTTCGCCGTCGCCGCCGACGTCGATGAGTTGGTTGCCGCGAAGCCGACCAGCGAGGTGCGTCTACTCGGCGGATTCGATCAGTACGTGCTCGGTCCGGGCACGGCCGATGGCAACGTGACCGCCGCTGCGCGGCGGAGCAACGTCAGTCTGCAGAGCGGCTGGATCTCGCCCGTCGTGATTGCCGGTGGAGTCGTGGCGGGAGCCTGGACGACAGAGGACAAGGTCGTTGCGATTGCCTGGTTCAGCGAAGCCGGTCGGGTGCCGCGAACCGCACTGGCCGGGGAGTGCCGCCGGCTCAGCAAGATCCTCGGACGGTCGCTGGAGCCTTCAATCAGCGTGATCGACTGACGCCTGCGCTGCAGACCGCCCCGGCGAAGCCCTGGCCGACTATCCCACGGGCCATGCACCCAGCCGCTTGAATATGCGCCGAACCGACTAGAAATGCTGCCGCGACTTAAGAAGGTCGCCTGGGACGGCACCCTTGGCACCTCGTTTCAGTCGGCTCGGGACATGAATAGTCGGCTCGGGACATGGCGCGACACATGGGACGCCGCTGCGCCCAGCCCGGCTTGACATCAGTGTCCGCCGAGTTGATCGGCCAAACGTCACAACGGTCAAGGCTCAATGGCTCTGGTGGCAATAGGCGCCACAGAGCGACCCTTCGAGTGTTACTCGACGCTGAGGAGAGCCCTGATCGTCGGCCACGCTCACGCCTCAATGCTGGCAGGGCGGCCCGAGCTCGCGGGCCACTCTTCAAGCCGTTTCCGAGTGACTCGGACCGGCGCATTCGGGTTCGCGCTTGGGCTTTTGCTGACGACGTTCTCATGCGCTGCGATCGCCGCTCAGAGCCTCCACACCGGGCTACAGGTCGTCGACTGGGCGCTGGGGATCGCGCTACTCGCCCTGCCACTGGCGGTGCTGTTCGCCCTGCTGCGATTGGCATCGAACATTGCCGGGCGAATCCTACGCGCGGCGCGCTTCAGCACAGCCGCCAGAATCGCGCACGCAGTCGGCCACCCTCTGATCGCCACGACCGCCGGCATCATTGCGTTGATCTGGCTGACGCCGGCCGACAGTGTCGTGTCGCTCTACCACGGTCTCTACTTCTTCGAGATTATGATCGTGTCGGGCGCCGTCGTCGGGCTGCTGGCCGGAATCGGGTTTGGCCTTCTCGAGGAGCCTCGCGAGCGGCGATCCGCAAGACTGCCGGGGGCGGCCACTCTCGCCGCTGCCCTCGTGATCGCCGTCAGTGCCATCGGCTGGGCTGCAATGCCCGGGTTCGGAGAATCGAGCGTTCGTGAGCCGGCCTCCTCACTTACAGCGATCCCTGCACTTGGCCTAACCGACCCGTCCGTCTCCGGGTCACACCAGGTAACCACGGTCAGCTATGGATCGGGTCACGATGCGCGTCGCCCTGAATTCGGCGCCCAGGTTGGATGGGTTACACGAACGGTCGACGCTTCATTCGCGCTCGAGGATCGCGGGCCGATCGGCCAGCCGTACGCCGACTGGTTCTGGGGCTACGACAGCGGCAACCTGCCGCTCAACGGCCGTGTCTGGTATCCCGCTGATCGGGCCGAGCCCATGCCGCTGACACTCATCGTGCACGGCAACCACCAGGCGGCAGAGTACTCAGACCCCGGATACGCATACCTCGCCGAGCACCTTGCCAGCAGGGGCATCATCGCCGCGACGATCGATGAGAACTACCTCAACGGAGACGCGTTCTTCGACTACGGCGGATCGGAGATGGGCGTTCGGTCGTGGTTGTTGCTGCACCATCTGGCCCAATTTGCCGCCTGGAACACGACGGCCGGCCACCCGCTCGAGGGGCGCATCGACCTCGATCGCGTAGCGCTCATCGGGCACTCGCGGGGCGGAGAGGCGGCAACCGTGGCCGCGATGCTCAACCAGCGACCGGACACAACGCCGGACGGGCTCGAGGATGTCCAGCGCGGGTACGGGATTCGCGCCGTGATTGCCATCGCGCCGAGTGACGGGATGTATCGCGGGTCCGGCAGTGGCACACGCCTGCTCAACGTCGATTATCTGGCCATCCAGGGAGCGCGCGACGGCGATCTGCCTGCGTTCTCCGCGCTGCAGCCGTACCACCGCGTTGAGTTCGACGAGCCGGGGCACCTGAAGGTGGCGCTGTACAGCGCGCGAGCCAACCATGGTCGATTCAACTCCATCTGGGACTATGGCGATGCCGGGCCGAATATCTCGTGGATGCTCGATCGTGGGGCCATCCTGTCGGTTGCCGAACAGCAACGGCTGGCCAAGACCGTCATCGCCGCTTTCCTGGCACGCTCGATCCAGCATGAAACGGCGTACGACGCGTTCTTCCGCGAACCGCGCGCCGGACGGGATTGGCTACCTGACGACCTCGTTCAGACGCACTGGGAGTCGTCTGGCGTCGTAGTCGTGGATTCGATGGAACTCATCGAAGACGAGCGCAAGTTGTTCACCGGCTTCGGTGTTGCGCGGACGGTAGATCCACCGCTGCGTGACGGCACGACCCAAAGGGACCGGGCGGTGCTGTTGGAGTGGAACGGACCGGCCAGCCTAATGATTCCGGTTGCGCCCGAAGTATCCGAGCGCGTTCCGTCGGGCGGCTCGCTAGTCTTCTCGATGGCTCCGGCGAGCGAAGCCGAACCGGCACCCGACCCGACGATTCAGCTGCGGTCGAGCGATGGATCGATCAGCACAACACGGTTAAGTCTGGTGGCTGCGGCCCGCCCGCTGATCCCCGTTCAACTTTGGAAGTTCGACGGTCTGGGCGACCGCTACCTGGTCGAAGAGCGGCACGACTGGTCGGCGGAGCGATTCATGCAGACCTATGAGGTGCCATTGGCAGCATTCGATGTCGGCTCCCATGGAGAGAATCCGCGATCTGTGGTCGGCATCGCTCTGCTTTTCGATGGCCAGGGTTCGGTATACCTAGACGACATCGGCTTCGAGGGTCCAGTGACCCGCTGACGTGCCGGCCGCCGCCGCCCTAGGCGCGGTCGACAAGCGGCTTCACCTCGCCGATGAAGCGCTCGATTGTCTCGTCGTCGAACGGCGCGGCGAGTTCGGCGATGGCTTCGGTGAAGCCCAGGTCGCGCGCCTCGATCAGCCGCTCGGCGACCTGCTCGGGCGTGCCGACCATGAATGTCGAGTCGTCGTCGACCCAGGTCATCGGAGTCTTGTTATGCGCCATCTGGGCGCGCCAGAGCTCATGCGCGTCCTTCTCGTTGCTGCGGATGATCGGCTTGCAGCCGACCGTCTTGACGATCGAGGCTGGATCGCGGCCGCAGTCTGCACAGTGCTGAAAGAGCACGTCCATCTTGCGGCGCAAGGTTTCCGTCTTGCCCATGCCGTTCCACATGTCGGCATAGCGCGCGATCGTCCGCAGCGTCTTCTTCTCGCCCGAGCCGCCGATCATGAGCGGCAGATGCTGCTGGAGCGGCAGCGGATCGTGGCGCAGGTCGTCGAACTGGTAGTGCCCGTCGGCGGGTGAGGTGACCGAGCCTCCGTCGAGCAGCGTTCTAACGGCCGCGGCGGCCTCGTCGAGCCAGTCGAGCCGCTGACCCGGACTGCGACCGAAGTCGATCCCGTGGCGCGAGTGCTCGTACTCGAACCAGGCGCCGCCGAGGCCGCAGATCGCCCGTCCGTCGCTGATGTGATCGAGCGTGGTGGCCATCTTTGCGGCCAGCCCTGGGTTGCGGAAGGTGTTGGCGCCGACCAGCAGCCCGAGCCGAACCCGGCTGGTGACCTTCGCCCACGCGGCCAGTGACATGTATCCGTCGAAGATCGGCTGCTGGGGCTCACCGAAGATCGCGTGCAAATGATCCCACGCCCAAAGGTGCTCATAGCCGAGCTCATCGACTTTGCGGGCCGCGCGCTCGAACGACAGCCAATCGGTGGCCTGGCTCCAGAGGAGGACGCCCAGCTTGAAGTCACTCATCTCCGGATGATCTCAGACGAGCAGGCGATCGCATAAAAAGAGCCCGGTGTATGGCACCGGGCTCTGCTGGGATGCGAGTGCGATTGCGGGTTCGGCGGATCAGGCAGCCTTGCTCATCGGGCCAACGAGCTTCCAGCCGCTCTGCCAGGTGAGGCCGTGGCGGACATTGAGGCCAATGTTGAGCAGCGCCATGTCCTCGAGCGCCGCAGCCAAGGTCAGCGGGCCGGCGTCGATCGGGCGGAAGCCGAGCGACTCGACGAACCCGAGCACCGTCTGCTTCGCCTCTCCATCCGGGCCGGCGACGAAGCCGTCAACGACCGTGCCGTCCACGTCGGGAGCGGCCATGCGCGACGCAAACAGCGTGTTGAATGCCTTGAACACCTCAGCGCTGGGAACGAGATCGGAGATCTGCTGGGTGGCAGAGGTTCCCTCGGTCAGCCGGCCCGACAGATCGGGCGACACCGGGTTGGTCACGTCGAGGATGATCTTGCCGTTGAGCGCGTCGCCGGCATCACCAACGACCTCGTCGAGTGCCGAGTAGGGGACGGCGAGGATGACGATATCGGCGTCACGTACTGCGTCGCCGGTATTCGAGATCGAGTTGGCGCCGGTCTGATCCGCGGTCGACTTTGCACTCTCCGGCGTTCGAGCGGTGATCGTCACGTCGTGTCCGGCCTTGATCGCCGAGTCGGCCAATGCAGTCCCGACGTTGCCTGCTCCGATGATTGCTACCTTCACGACGAGTCTCCTTGACTTTTGCTGCTAGTGGAACGATATTGCTGACATCAATACTAGGCGCGGCAGTTTGCTGTTGTCAATACCCTTTTGGTGGAGGAACAGGTGCAGCCGACCAAGGCCCAGTCCGAACGCCCTTGCGTGGGACCACAGATCAAGCGCCTGCGACGTGATCGAGGCATGACCTTGACTCAGGTCGCGGAGAGCAGCGGCCTGAATGTCGGCTATCTCAGCCAGATCGAGAACGACAAGGCGCTGCCCTCGCTCGAGGCACTTTCCGCGATCGGCGGCGCGCTGGAAGTTCCGATCGCTTGGTTCCTTGCCGAGTCAAGCGATCCGCCGCGAATCGTGCGTGCCTCGGACCGACGCAGCTGGTCAGGGCAGTACGGCGGCGAGGTCCAGGAGATCGACGGCGGTGAGAGCCGTGAGCTGCGCATCGTCCACGCGACGATGCCAAAGGGCATGCGCACCGGGCTCCACTCGCACTCTGGCGAGGAACACCACTTGCTCCTGACCGGTCGCCTCCGCATCCGCCAGGCCGAGCACGAGTTCGAGATCGGCCCGGGCGACTACTTTGTCTGGGACGCGACCGTGCCCCATGACGCCGAAGTGCTCGGCACCGAGCCGGCCACGATGCTCATCATCAACCGCCGAACGCACGGTCCGGAGTTCGCTCGGCCGGGCGCTCCGGAACCGGCTTCGGGCAGCTAGCCGGCGCGGGCGTCAGTCGCGCAGCTGACCCAGGGCCTTCTCGAGCCGAGCCTGGCGGGTTTCCGGTTTGACGGCGTCCTTGATTGGATCGGCCAGCTCGCGACGACGGGAGAAGGACAGGGCGTCGAATTGGACGCCCAGGCTGGGGTCGGCTTGAAAGGCGGCCTCGAGCTCAGGCGCCAGCTCGAGAACGCGTGGCGAGTCGTCGCGGGTGATCTCGATCTCAATCTCGGCGCCGATGTCCACGCCAGCGGCCTCGCGGGTGGCCTTGTGGACGCCGAGGTAGAACGCGCCGCGATAGGGCATCGTGCTGCTCTTGTAGTCCACGCCGTTGACCGTGCCGAAGACGCGCATCTGCTTCAGGCCGCCCAGCGCCTGGGTGATGTCGGCCGGGATCCTGGCCACTGCTCCACCGCCACGAGCGCTCTCGATCACCGACTTGAACGCGAGCTTCTCGGCCATGTGAAAGATCATTCCACAGCCGTGAAATGCGGTCTATCGCCTGGTGTGGCGATGCTGATCGATTGACCGCATTCGAGGAGAGCCCAATGCGCAAGATCGTGGTCACCGAATTCCTGACCCTCGACGGCGTCATGCAGGGTCCGGGCAGCCCGGACGAGGATCGCGAGGGCGGCTTCGAGCACGGCGGCTGGCAGATGCCGTACTTCGACGATGATCAGATGAAGGCGGCTGCCGAAGGAATCGCTCAGACAGATGCGTACCTGTTCGGCCGTAAGACGTACGAGATCTTTTCCTCCTACTGGCCCGACCAACCGGACAGCGATCCCTTCGCCGCGACGCTGAATCACACGCACAAGTACGTTGTCTCGAATTCCTTGACCGAGCCGCTCGACTGGCAGAGTTCGACCGTGCTCAGCACCGACGTTCCGGCGGCAATCGCCGAGATCAAGACTCAGCCGGGCAAGAACATCACCGTCATGGGCAGCGGCGAGCTCGTCCAGACACTCTTGGGCAGCGATCTGGTGGACGAGTTCATGTTGATGTTCCACCCACTCGTGCTCGGGTCAGGCAAGCGCCTGTTCCGCGACGGGACTCTCCCTCGGCAGTTTGAGCTCGTGCGCTCGAGCACTACCTCCAAAGGCGTGATCATCGCCACCTATCGCTCAGCCGGCGCGGCGAAAGTGGACTAGCCGAGCAGTAGACCGTGGCGGTCGGCTAGCACGGGAACTGATGCCGGGTCCAGGTCGAGCCCGTATCTGGCACGCACTTCGGCGACGCGCGGATCACCCGGACCGCCGGCAGCGAGAAGTGGCGCCAGCTCGCGAAAATAGTCCTCGAAGCCGGCGGGCGAGATGAGTTCGAGCAATCGCGCGTCTTCGTCGCCCGCGTTCCAGAAGGTGTGGGCGACGCCACGTGGCTTGAACACGAGGTCGCCCGGTCCTGCCTCGAGAACGTCCGCGCCCAGCTGAACGCCGATGTGGCCCTCGAGCACGAACGAATACTCATCTTCGTTGGAGTGCGTATGCATCGGCGCACCGAGCCGCCTGGCCGGCAGGGGATGCTCGACGAGGCTGAAGCGGCCACCGGTGTGCCTTCCGTCGATCAGAAAGCGGACGCCGAGGGCCATCAGCCGCACCAGCTCGCCCTCGCTGGGACCGAGGATCGGGGACGTCGCGCTCGTCTGCATCTATAAACCTCACTTTCGCTATACGTAGCGTCGAGCGAAAGTGTGGCGCTCAGATTGAGCACTGTCAATTGGTTTAACATCGTGTATAGCGAAATGAAGGCCAACACACCCAGCCCATCGAAACGGAAGTACGTTCTGCGTGAGCGAGCCGACCAGGTTGCCCAGACGAGGGCGCGTATCGTCGAGTCGACAGTTGCGCTCCATCAGAGGGTCGGTCCGGCGTCGACTCAAATCAGCGAGGTCGCGCGCGAGGCAGGCGTGCAGCGGGCGACCATCTACAAACACTTTCCGGACGACGCTTCGCTCTTCGCAGCCTGCTCCGCTCACTGGCGTTCGCTGCACCCGGCACCAGACGTTCAGCGCTGGTCGTCGATCGCGGCCCCCGAGGAGCGTGTGCGCGTTGCGCTGCTTGACCTGTACGGCTGGTACCGCGCAACTGAGTCGATGACCGGCAATGTGTTGCGCGACGCACAGACAATGCCGGCACTCCATCGAGTCCTCGAGGGCGGACTGCTGCGCTACCTGGGAATTGTCGCCGCGGACCTGGCCGGCGCATTCGACGCGACTGGCCTGCGCTACGAACGGATCTTGCGCGCAACCAGGGCCGCCATGGACTTCCACTTCTGGCGCGCGCTAAAACCGCTTGGTGATGACCAGGCTGCGGCGCTCGGCGCCGGCTTCGTTCATCTTGCGGCTACCGATGATTTTGGCGACATCGGAGCGTCTAACCATGCATGAGCACCCAGCGCAATAGCGATAGGAGCAAGCCGTGAAGACGCCATTTCCCTGCCTCTGGTTCGACGGAAACGCGGAGGAGGCGGCCGCGTTCTACTCCGCTACGTTCCCCAACAGCTCGGTCGACAAGGTCTGGCGATCCCCAGCCGAGACACCATCGGGGCCGGCCGGAATGGTGCTGACCGTCGATTTCACCATCGAGGGCCAGCGCTTCCAGGGTCTCAACGGCGGCGATGATTTCACGTTCAACGAGGCGATCTCGTTCGTCATCGATTGCCAGGACCAGGCCGAGGTTGATCGTCTTTGGGACGCGCTGGCGGCCAATGGTGGCGAGCCCGGCCCGTGTGGCTGGATCAAGGACCGATTCGGGCTGTCGTGGCAGATCGTTCCGGTCAGGCTCAACGAGCTGATGGACGATCCGGATCCGGAGCGCGCCCGCCGGGCAACCGAAGCGATGCTGAAGATGGGCAAGATCGACGTCGCCGAGCTCGAGCGAGCCGCCGACGGCGCCTAGGCTCGTTCGTACCTCATGTAGAGCACGCCCGAATCGAAGTGGCGCGTGTCGGTCAGCCTCAGGGCCAATGGCTTAGCGAGGCTGGGAAAGAACGGCGTGCCGTCGCCGATCACTACGGGATGGACGAGCAGCCGATACTCGTCGACCAAATCGCGCTTGATGAACTCGGCCGCGAGACGCGCTCCGCCCAGGTCCAGGTCGCCGCTGAACTCCTGGCGCAGCCGATCCAGCTCGTCGCCGACGTCACCGCTGACCAGCCGGCTGTTCCAGTCAACCGACGTCAGCGTCGTCGAGAAGACGATCTTGGGCAACGGTCGCCAGATCTGGGCGAACTCGACCTCGACCGGCGTCGCCGACGGATCCGAATTGGCGGTTGGCCAATAGGCGGCCATCAGCCGGTACATGTTTCCGCCGTAGATGCTGGCGTCGATCTCGCGCGTGCGATCGTTGAACCAGCTGTGGAGTTCCTCGTCGACCGTTGCCCATTCGAGCGATTGATCGGTAGTCTCGACGAACCCGTCGAGCGACACGTTCATGGCGTAAATCAGATTTCCCACCGCTGCTGCTCTCTAGCTTCGGCCGCGCCAGATGCCGACCGGCTCGAACTCCAGCGGCACATCGACCAGGATCAGCTCGCTCGTCTGCACGGCGGTCAGGGCGATGTCGGGCTCGTCAGTAACCTTCGCCGCGTCGCCCGTGGCCATCGGCTGGCCGTTGACCTCGAGTGATCCGTCGATCAAGTAGAGGTAGGCGCCGCGACCTGAGGGCAGTCGGTGCGTAACGGCGTTTCCCGTTTCGACGCGCGCGACGAACACCGACGCGTCCTGATTGACCTTGACCGCCTCGCCGCCGTTGGGCGCGATGACCCGCAGCAGGCGGTTCGTTCGCTCCTCCGTTGTGAAGACCTTTTGCTCGACGCCCGGCTCGAGATCGGCTGTTTCGGGCAGGATCCAGATCTGAATGAAGCGCATCGGCTCGGTCGGCGACGCATTCAGCTCTGAATGGAGTGCGCCCGAGCCGAGCGTCATTCGTTGGACTGAACCGGCCGGCAGCGGGCCGTAGGCGCCGCCGACGTTGTCCTTGTGACCGAACAGGCCCTCGACCACGTAGGTCAGGCCCTCGATGTCACGATGCGGATGAAGCGGCCAGACCGCGCCGGGCACGAGCCGGTCGTCGTTGAAGACGCGCATCGCGCCGAAGCCTGAGTTGTCCGGGTCGCGGTAATCGTCGAACGAGAAGTGCCAGCGGGCGCGGAACCAGCCGCCCTCCTTGTCATGTATCTCGCTGTCGCGTCGGATGGTGATCATCTATCGATTCTGCCAGCCGACCACGGCCCGGTCAGCCCTGAGCGCGACCCTCGACGCCTGACGCGGCCGCGTTCGGCAGGCGGTGGAACAGGGTCGGGTCGGCTTCACCCGGTAGTACGTGGATCAGCGCGGCCGGTCGGAGGCCGAGCGTGGCCATCCCGCGCGGGCCCTCGAGAGTCACCGCTTCGAGCGAGTCGCTGATCGATTTGATGACGATCGAAGCACCCGGGCGCAGGCCGCGCGCCTCGAGGTAGGACAGCAGCGCGGCGTCCTCCTCGGCCTCCTCGGTGATGCGGAAGATGGTCGCGTGATCGCCTGAGCCGAGCGTGCTGAGCGCCACGCCCACCGGTCGGCGCTGGGCGATCCCGGCATCGATCGGGTTGCCGTGTGGGCAGATCTGAGGATGGCCGAGGAAATCGTCGAGGCGTGCCTCGACCTCGTCGGAGATTGCCGTCTGAAGCGCGTGCGCCTCATGGTCCGACTCGGCCCAGCCCATGCCGATCACCCCTGTGAGCAGCCATTCGACGAGCGCGTGACGGCGGAAGATCGCGTCGGCGACTGCGCGGCCATCAGCTGTCAGGGCGATCTCGCGCCCCTCGCTCGGCGCGATCAGGTTGTCCGTGCGCAGGCGGGCAACCATCTCCGACGCAGCCTGCGGGCTGACCTCGAGCCTGCGGGCAAGCTCGGTCACCGTGGCACGCTGGCCGCTCGCGATCAGGTTGCGCAGCGTGACGAGGTACTCCTGCGATGCGCGTGATGTGCGCGAGGAGCCACCTGCGTGTTGTGCCTGGTGCATCGCCTGCAGGATAGTCCGCTAACGGGCAGGGGGTCCGACCCGTCCACGATCCAGACGTCGGCCTAGAGTGGCTGCATGAGCGAGACAGTGACAGCCGAGCAGCGCGCGGCGCGGCCAATGTTCGGCATCTCGGTCACGCCGTACGCCGAGGCGTACCCGCAGATCGTCGAGCAGGTCGCCGCGGCCGAGCGGCTCGGACTAGATGCCGTCGGCATCCAGGATCACCCGTATCAGCGTCGGTTCCTCGACACCTTCGCGCTGATCGGCGACCTCCTCGCCCGAACAACGCGGCTGCGCTTCTTCCCCGATGTGGCCAGCCTGCCGATGCGACCGCCGGCGATGATGGCCAAGGCCGCCGCGTCGCTCGACGTGATGAGCGGCGGCCGATTCGAGCTCGGCATCGGGGCCGGGGCGTTCTGGGACGCGGTCGCCGGCATGGGCGGAGTGCCACGCAGCTCGGCCGAGAGCGTCGCTGCGCTGGAAGAAGCGATAGCGATCATCCGCGGCGCACTGGACGTGGGTCCCGAGCGCCGCGTCGTCCGCGGTCCCGGCCCCCATTACCCGGTGCCCGGCTATCCGCCGGGACCGCCGCCCGCACATCGGATCGAGATCTGGGTCGGCGCGATGGGACCGCGGATGCTCGAGCTGATCGGTCGCGCCGCCGATGGATGGATTGCCGGCAACGGCGTCTCGCGGGCGCAGAGTTCCCGGCCGTCAAGGCACGCCTCGACGAATCAGCCATCGCCGCCGGACACGACCCGCGCGAGATCCGACGCATCGTCAACTTGAGTGGCGTGGTCATAGACGACGCGAATGGGGACGGACCGCTCGATGGCCCGGTTGCCAAGTGGGTCGAGACGCTCTCGACCTGGGCCAGCGAGCTGTCCATCGATGGCTTCATCTTCTGGCCGCCTGACACTGGGCTCGATCAGATCGAGCGTTTCGCCAATGAGGTCGTGCCTTCCGTCAAGGAACGGATCTCGGTCGGCCGGCAGCCGTAGGCCAGTGGCCTAAAGGTCAGCCTTCCCGATCGAGCCTTCGGCGGACACGATCGGGTCATGTCCGTCCGGCCGCGAAAACTGGTCCGCGCCGCTCTCCACCTGATCGCCGTCGCTGCGCTCGTTGTCCTCACTGGGGTCGCGATCCAGGCGACGGCTGAGGCGGGGCAACGCGGCCGCTTTCCGGCGCCGGGCCGAGTGGTCGATATCGGCGGCGGCCATACCGTCCACCTGCGCATCTGGGGAGAAACAAACAGCGGGCCAACAATCGTGGCCGAGGCGAGCGCGGGAATGTTCTCGTCGCAGTGGTCGTGGATCGGCCAGGCCCTGGCGGCCGATTACAGGGTCGTCGCGGCTGATCGGCCGGGTCTTGGCTGGAGCGTCGGTGGTCAGCATCCGCGCGACGCGCTTTCGGCTGCGAACGCGTTGACTAGAGCGTTGCAGATCGAGGGCATCGATCCGCCGTTCGTCGTGATCGGACATTCGTTTGGAGGCATGGCCGCGCGTGTGTTCGCGGACCTGAACCGCGATGACGTGATCGGCATCGCCCTGTTGGACACGACACATCCCGACGGTGGAGGTGGGCAGTTCTACGCCGCCGAGTACCGGCGGCTGGCGTGGATCGGCCGGAGCGGCCTCAATCAGCTGTTACCCGGCGGGCCGAGCGGCTGGGAGAGCCTGCCAGATCACGAGGTCGATGCGGCCGTTGCCGCCAGCGGCTGGACGTCACATCTTGATGCCACGGCCGACGAGATGGCCGCGTGGGAGACGACGATGCAGCAGGTGCGCGGAGCGGGATCGTTCGGCGACATCCCGTTGCTCGTCGTTCGCGGCCCGGGCTCGGCACGCGACCTCGAGCTGCAGCGAAGCCTGCTGAGCCTCTCTTCGGAGAGCGAATTCGTGCAGCTCGAGAACGTGAGCCACGTGGGCATGCTGACCAACCAGTCGGAGTCGGACGTGCTTCTCGAAGTGCTTCGTCCGTGGTTGGACATCGTTCGGGCCAGGTAGGTCGCAACCATGAGCCTGCAATCTCTGAGCGGGCTCGCGGAAGGCGATCTGGGCGTGTGATCGGCTAGCCTGCAGGCGATGACCAGCCCCGTTCCTTCTCAGAATCACACACCGAATCACCCGGCGACGCACGATCCGACGCACGACTCGTTTCCACGCGAGGAGTTCGGCGCATTCGTTCGGCGGATGCCCAACTACGCCCGGCTGTGCTGGGTCCTGGCACGTGATCCGCGACTCTCGCGCGTCCGTCGCGCCGCCCTGCTCGCGGCGGCCGCTTATGTCGTGTCGCCGATCGACCTTGTGCCCGGCTTCATACCGGTCGTCGGACAGCTGGATGACCTGGCGATTGCACTGGCCGCGATCCGCCTCGCACTCGACGGGCTCAACCCCGAGCTACGGGCGGAGCGGCTCGCGGCGGCCGGTTTGACGCAGGCGGATCTCGAGGCGGATATTCGAGCGACCGGCGCCATCACCGTGTGGCTCGCTCGCTCGGGACTGCGAGTCGGCGCGGATATCGCCACGTTCGCGTTCCACGGCGCCGAGTCGCTCCGGCGCGCGGTGCTGTCTCGCCGTAACCGCGGGAGCTGACCTGGGTTCGTGAAGATTCTCGCGCGGTGGCCGATCACGTTCGAGGCTGCCGGCGGCAAGCGGGTCCACGCGCCACTGATCGTCGGCACGTTCGAGCACGGGGTCGGTGCGCCGAGCGTCGAGGCGAGGCTCGTGCTCGACACGGGTTCTGACACGCACCTGATTACGGAAGACCTGGCCGATGCCCTCGACCTGGAGCGTGTACCGGGCGAGGAGGGGACCGATCACAGCGGAGCCACGATGGCCAGCTGGAGTGTTGGCAAGGTCGACATGTCGTTTGGCGACCTCGCCGTCGAGCTTCGCGACGTGGTCGCAATTCAGGCGCCGGCTGCCTTCAAGGATCAAGGCATCGGCGGCATCCTCAGTCCGCAGCGGCTGCACCCGACGGCATGGGCGGTGATCGACATGGTTGGCGATGAGCTGCTGATGGTCGACGGCGACGAGAACGAGGTTGCGGGCCTGATCCACGACCGCGCGCCGGAGCACGTGCTGCTCACGCTGCCGCGCGAGCCTGGCTTCGCCACGATCGTTGCCCGCGCGGCGATCGAGCCCTTTGCGGAGATACCGACGCTGCTCAACAGTGGCGGCAGGGGGACAGAGTTCGCCGCCACGACCCTGCCCGGGCTGGCGGCGGCGGAAAACGGCCGTCTCGGCGCGGGAGTCAGCGGGGCGAACGTGACCGGCTCGCTTGTAGGCGCGCGAACGCTGCTGATCGGCGGCCGGCGGATCGGGGTCGAATCGCTGGCCCTGCGTCCGGAGATGCAGGAACCGCAGGGGATGGTCGGCATGGACGTCCTGCGCGGCGCCGTGCTCGCCTGTTCAGCCGACATCACCCGTCCAACTCTGTTGGCGATTGACAACAGGGTTAACTAATACTGGCCGACTCGCTACACTGCCCGACGATCACACCGGTCAACGGTGGTCGCTCACCGAATGGCCGGCCACGGTTGCGCTGGCGAGGGTGACATGGCTGCACTGATGGATGGGGCCCTGCAAGCCGTGCAGGAGCTCGAGGACTCGGACGACGACGACCTGTTCCGTGAGCTCGGCCTGAGGGTCAAGGCAATCGAGCGCGATCCGATGGTCGCCGGCCAGTTCGCGCCCCCACGCTCAATGCTCGAGCCGAAGGGAATTGCACTCGGCGACCTGCTCGACCTGGGGCGCCGCTACTTCGCGCAGATCTCCAAGGCCGGTTATGGGCTGATCTGCAGCGGCGGAATGCCTCAAGGAACGCACTTCGACTCGCTCATGACCACGCTGGGCACGAACCGAATGGCGATCACTGCCGGCCTCGCCGCGCTGCTGGTGGCCCAGATCGGCATCGCACCTGCCATCGCCGGTGTCGTGGCTGCGCTTGCAATCGGCAAGGCCGCGCCGGCGTCGCTCCAGGCAATTTGCACGGGCTGGTCAGCGAAGGCCGGCTACGCCACGACCGGGACGCCTGCACCTACTCCGCCTGCCGCACCCGTGTCCTGATACGGGTCTGCTCGCGCGGCGCGAGTTAAGAAACACTTGACTCACGTGGTGCAAAGGCGTTCACTCACGCCTTATGGCGCGACGCTCGAGGGCGGTTGAGGGGCCGATAGCCGCGGTAGCGGCGCTTGTCCTCGCGCCTCTGGCATTGGCGTTCAGCGAGGCAGTCGCCATCGCGCAAAGCCCGCCGTGCGAGATCCTCGTCAACGAACAGAACGTTCTGAGCGCGGCTAGCCCCAGCTCGCCGCTTCGCGTCCCGGCGACGGGGCTGTTCAGGGTCTCCGTGGAAGCAGCCCAGCCGATTCGCAACGGTTCTATCTCGGTTCGAGTGGCGTCCGTGCCGGTGCACTCAATCACGTTCGCGCCGACGCAGACGGGCAACACCTGGACAGACACCTTCAGGCTCGACTCCTTTGAAAATGTCGGCGCAGGCCTGTATGAGGTCGTCGGAACCATTCCACCGTGTCAGCCTTTCACAGCCTGGGTGGTCGTAGAGAGCCCAGCCACTTTGACGGTCGCCAACGTCGCCGCGTTCGGCGTCCTGGTCGCAGGCGTGGCGACGGCCGGGGCGGGCCTGCTGGCCGGCGCTCGAGGCGTAGGTGGGCTCGCCCGCTCGGTGATCGGGGGCGCCATGGCCGGTTTGGGCGCGCTCGTACTCGGCCAGCAGCAAGGGCTGGTGCCGATCGATGCCGGGACGCTGATCGCGTTCACGGCGATCCCAGGTGGTTTGAGCGGAGTGACCCACACCGCGCTCGGCGCGATCGGCAAGCGGCGGGAGCGGGCACCGGGGGATACAGGCCCCTACTACACGCCGACGTACCCGGGCGGGCAGCCCATTCCGTCATACCCGAGCGCTCCAGCGCCACCCTATTCCGGCCCTCCAGGTCCGCCGGCATCTGACTATCCGGCCTACGACACCTCGGCGGCGCCTCCGCCGCCGATGGCCCCGCCAATGCCCGAGCCCGTAACGCCTGGTGCGGCCGGGCCAGCACCGGCGGCGCCCCAGCCGCCACGCGAGAGCTACGCCCACATCTTCTGCCCGGAGACGGTCGTCGCCGAGGCCGAGTTCGAGCTGGTGGTCGGTCTTGCGGCCGAGCCCGACCGTGACGTCGTCGGTGGTCCGATGGTCGTGCCCGAACGGATCGTCGGTCCGTACACGATGACGATCCAGGTCATTGCCGATGGATTCCGGCTGACTCGGCCGCACGAGTCATGGCGCGCCGATCTGCGCGTCACAGCCGAGACGCCTCATCCAACGACTGTGCTCCATCTCGCGGCCGATGAGCAGACGCGGCCTGTTGTTGCCCAAAGCATCCGCGCGATGTATTCGATCGACGGTCAGGCAGTCGGGCTGGCCGCTCGGCCGATCGCCGTCGTCCGGGAGGCGTCGCTGGTCGAGTCGACGCCGCCGCCGCCTGCCGCAGAGCCGGTCGACATCATGCTCCCAACCGACAGCGTGCCGCCCGACCTGACCGTGCGCATCGAGGTCGGGCAACCCGACGGGCGACTGCTGCTCCAGCTTTTGGCCGCTGACCCGAAGGTCCCGATCCCGAGCGAGCCGCTCGTCGTCGACATCGGCAACGAGCCCGGGCTGTTCCTGCGCGACATCATCCGCAAGATGAACGCGGCTGAGGGTCAGCCGGGTATGTATAAGGCGCTGATGGGCATCGGCCTGACGATCGCCGACCAGCTGCCGACCCAGTTCTGGGACGTCGTCGCGGCGGTAGCGAAGAAGGCGGGCGACAGGCCGCCGACGATCCTGTTCCTGTCGGCCGAGCCGTACGTGCCGTGGGAGCTGGCGGTCATGGAGCCGCCGCTCGACGCCGCGGTGCCGCCGTTCCTTGCCGCCCAGGCATCGGTCGGACGCTGGGTGCTCGGCCAGCGACGACCCAAGCTGCCGCCTCCGACAGAGGTCAAGGTCGGCTCAATCGCCGTCGTGTCGGGCGTCTATAACCTGCCCGGCTGGGATCGGTTGTTAGATGCCGAACAGGAAGCCGATCAGCTGGCGACGACCTACGGTGCGGCTAGGGTCAATGCTGCCAGCCAGGATGTCCTGCGCCTCGTGGGCGGCAACCCGCCGGCCGACCTGCTGCACTTTGCAGTCCACGGCCAGTACGACCCGAACGGCGAGATCGACGGCATTGTTCTCGTCGACGGGCTGACGCTCGATCCGATGCAGGTTCGCGGCAGCCCGCTCTCATCGCGGCCGTTCGTCTTCCTCAACGCCTGCCAGGTTGGCAGCGGCGAGCAGGTCCTGGGCGACTACGCCGGTATGGCCGAGGCGTTCCTGTTCGCCGGAGCCTCGGGCGTCATTGCGCCACTGTGGTCGATCGACGACGTAATGGCACGCGAGCTCGCGATGCGTTTCTACGAGAAGGCGCTGACCGGCCAAACGCCGGCCGACATCCTGCGCGAGGAGCGGGCGGCCTTCATCGACGACCCGGCGACCATCTCATCGACCTACCTCGCTTATCAGTACTTCGGCCACCCGCACATGACGATTGCCAGGCCGACTGCCTGATGAGCGAGCGGCAGGCTCAGCGGTTAGTCGACCCCGGGATCGCCTTCGCGCTCGAAGCGCGGATCGTCCCACGTAGCGCCGTCGCCGATGCGCTGCTTCGGCTCGGCAATGGCCGCGGCCGATTTGCGCTGGTTCCAGGCCTCCACCGCGAGGCGCCCGGCGAGGTCGGTCGGCACGTCCACGTCCGTCGGCAACGCCCCCTCGAACACGCCACACACGCCGTCAACTCCTGCGAGCACGACGCAATCGTCCGGATCGAGGCTCGCGATCGCGACGCGGTCGCCGAACAGCTGCGTGCCGGCGCCCGAGAGCGGCTCGCGCGCGGCGAGCTCGCGAGCCGTGGTCGGCCCATCGGCGTCGAGCAGCACGAGCACCTCGTTCATGGATAGGAGGTTAGGCCATGGCTCGTAACGGCCCGACCAGCGGCCAGCGGCTCGTCGTATTGAATGAACGTGGTGGACCCGCAGCCCACCGGGCGATCGGCTCCATCGAGCGCCAGGGCGCCCAGGTCCTTCACCGCTACGGCGATCGCGTCCTCATCTGCGCGGCGCCGCCAGCCGCCGCGCGCGCCCTCGATCAGCTGCCCGCGGTGCGCGCCGTTCACGCCGCGCCGATCGATCGCGCGCCGCCTCGGGCGAGCGCGACCGAGGAGCTCGGCATTGCTGCCTGGAACATGCGCCGCTCGCGTGACTTCGCCGACGCCAAGCGTGAGCGGCTGCGCGACGGTGAGCGCTGGGATCTCACCGGTGGGCTGCCCCAGGCGCCCGACGGTCCGGGCATGGTCCACGTGGTCGAGGAACAGTCGACCGAGCAGCGCAGCTTCTTCCAGAGCGACCTGAGCCCATACCTGCTGGGCAGTGTCGCGGTCGGCATCGTCATCGTCGACGGGCCGACGGCCGATCTCAAGTTCTCCGACGCGGAACGCACCAAGGTCATCGCCGAGGTCCAGGAGGGCCTTGGCTGGCTGGCCGTCCAAGAGCCCCGGGCGAGCGTCACCTTCGCCTACGACATCCGAAGCGTGGTGGTCGCCAACCCGCCCGACCCGGCGAAGTCCGGCTACGAGCTGCTCGAGGCGCATTGGCGCGATCCGGCACTCGCCAGCCTGGGCTTCTCGGCCAGCGTGCTCGGCGCGGGACAGTACGCCGAGAAGATCCGCAGCGACCTCGGCACGCGCTGGGCGTACGTCGCGTTCTTCACCAAGTACCCGGTCGAGCACTTCGCCTACGCGCTCAAGCCGAAGATCGTCATGCACTACGACAACGACGGCTGGGGACCGGACAACATCGACCGCGTCTTCGCCCACGAGAGCGGCCACATCTTCGGCGCGCCCGACGAGTACGCCTCGGCCAACTGCTCGTGCACCGCCAAGTTCGGCTGGTTCCGCGAGCCGAACGGGAACTGTCTCTCGTGCACCCCGACACCGGTCGAGTGCCTGATGGCCGCCAACACGTGGGCGATGTGCCGCCATACGCCGATCCACCTCGGCTGGCGCGACAGCAACAACGACGGCATCCTCGACGACACCGGCAGCGGCCAGCTGTTCGACTACCGCAAGCTGTGCTCGGCTGTGCCGCTCCTCTGCCAGCTGATCGGGCTTTCGCCAGAGCCGCCGACGGCGGTCGCGGGTCAACCGGGCGGTGGAACCGGATCGGGCATCGCCGGCATTGCCGGTCGTCCCGGCCGCGACCCCTATGCGTGGCCGGGGGGTGGCGTACCAATGCTGCTGCTCGAGCGGACGCTTGGCCCCGAAGAGCTGGCACGCGTCACTAACGCCGCTCAGGCGGAGGAGATCGAGTATCTCGAGAAGGTGGAGCGACGCCTGCGCGCGACGCTCAAGCAGCTGCGCGAGTACCGCGAGGCAATCGAGGCTGACCCGGGAGATAGCGGGGGAGGCGGATGACGCCACTGCTCATGGCACGCGAGGTAACTGCCCGCTCGGCGTGGCTATCGATCGTGTGGCCCGCCGAGGCGCCACCTCATCTCGCCGAGGTGCGTGGCGGGCCCATGGCCATGCCGCTCCAACTCGCGCCGACGCCGGTCCCCAGCAGCTTCGGCGAGCCGGGAGCTTGGCACCAGCGCGTCGAGCTGACCGGCCTCTCACCGGCGAGGGACTACCAGCTCGTGCTGACCGAGTCGGGAACGCCCGTGGCTGAATGCCGGATGAGGACTCTGCCCGACGGCCTGCCCACGATCAACGCGCCACTCAACGTCCTGCTCGCGTCGTGCTACAGCCGCGAACGGGACCCGACTGGGGCAGTTGGCCGGGCCTTTCTGCGACTGCCGCCGGCGAGCCGCCCGTCGTTGGCGGTGCTCACCGGCGACCAGGTCTACCTCGATACCCCGATCGCCCACTTCCTGTTCCGTCCGCACACCGGGGAGCAGCTGGCAACCGAGTTTTCGGCCAACTATGCCGCGACGTTCGGCCAGCGCTTCCCCGATGGCGGCTTCGGCGCGCTGGTTTCTTCGGTCGCCACGTTGATGACCGGCGATGACCACGAGCTATGGAACAACGCGCCGAATGTGGCTGTGCACCTGCCCGACACGTGGACGCCGTGGGGCCGTGACGCGTGGTCGACACTCGCGCGCCAGCTTTACGACGCCTACCAGACGCCGCGCCGCGTGCATGCACTCGAGATTCCGCCGCTGTCGGCGCGGATCGTCGACACCCGATTCGCGCGCAGCGCCGATCGAACCCAGATCGTCGATCCGCAGACGATGGCCGAGCTGGTCGGCTGGCTGGCCAGCCTGACCGGACCGGCTCTGCTGGCTCTCGGACAACCGATCCTCGTCCCGACCACAGGCCTCATTGGACATTTCACCGACTGGGCACTGGCCGACTACGCACAGTACGCCGAGCTCGCCCTGGCCCTGACCAACGTGAGCCACGACGTCGTGATCGTCACCGGCGACGTGCACTTCGGTCGGGCGGCCGAGGTTCAGCTTCCCAATGGGAGACGGATCGTCGAGATCGTCTCCTCGCCCATGGCACTTGTCGACGACCGCGCCGGGAGGAACTGGCGACCCCCTCCGTCGACCTTCCCGGCCCGGTCGATTCCCGGCGTCGTCTCGGCGCCGGTGACTGTTCAACCGTTCCAGACAGTCGAGAATCATCTCGCCACGCTCGCCCTGTGGGCGGAGGGAACTTCCGTCCGACTCGAGCACACTTGCTGGCTGATCGGCGCCGACGGCAGCCAGCCGCAATCACTGGCGGGGTACTCGGGCCGGCTCCACTAGCGAGGCAGACAGATGTTCGCGATGCGCCACTCGGGTTCACGCTCGCCGAACGGCCACCTGCGCGAGCTGCCCGCGCGCGCCCGCGGCGGGAACGTCGCGTGGCTGAAACGGGCCGAGATGAGCCACGGAGTGCTGCTCCTTGGTGGCAACTCGGTGACCGACCTGCGCCTGCGTATGGCCCAATCGCGACTTCGTTCGGACCTGACGCCGAGCCACTGGTCGGTCGCTGGGCTGCTGTCGGGCGCCGAGCTTATGACGGTCACGTTCGATACGATCGGTGACCCGGTCGAGTTCGCGGCGCGCAACGGAGTGACGCGCTTGCCGATCGACCGCTTCGACGACTCCGATGAGTTCCCGAATGTCTGCGTGTTGCTCTTCAGCGCGTCCTTCGAACCGGTGCTCGAAGCGCTCGACGAGGTTGTCAACGGTCGGGCCGTGCTCGACGTGCCCGCATTGACCGCCGCGTGGCTCGAGGCACTGTGGGGCGTGGCCGACCTGGACGCGCCGCTTCGCGAGGGGCGTGGAATGCCTGGTGCGGCGCTGGTCGAGCTGAGTCACGCGATTGCCGGCATCGAGCTGACGCCCGGGCTCGACTCGACCGCGAGCTGCCCCGAGGCGATCTGGCAGTCGGCGCGCTGGTGGACCGACTACTTCCGCAAATCGGCTGCGGTTGCGCTGCGCGCCGGGGTCAGTGCCGCCAAGGGCCACGCCCAGCCGTCCGTGCCGGCCGGCGCGTTCGCCATCCGCTCGCGGCTGGGTACGCCGCTGTCGTCATCAAGCAAGGAGGTCCGCGGCAAGTGAGCGATCGGATGTACGAGCACTTCGACGCGGTGGTCGTCGGCTCTGGCTTCGGCGGATCGGTGATGACCCACAGGTTGACCGAGGCCGGCCTGCGAGTCTGCCTGCTCGAACGCGGCAAGGCCTACGCGCCGGGCGATTTCCCGCGCTCGCCGCGGGCGTTCAGGCGCGCCTTCTGGGACCCGAGCGAAGGCGGCTACGGCATGTACAACGTGTGGTCGTTCCCCAATTTCGGCGCGCTCGTATCGAGTGGCCTCGGCGGCGGCTCGCTGATCTACGCCAACGTGATGATCCGCAAGGACGCCGACACGTTCGTCGACGAGCCAGGTGTCGAGACGTGGCCGGTCACGCGCGAGGACCTCGACCCGCACTACGACACGGTCGAGCGGATGCTCAATGTCCAGGAATTTCCGCTCGCGCATCCCGACTTCGCCATTCCGCGCACCCGCGCATTCATGGCCGCCGGCCGCCGTCTCGGCTGGGATCCGTATCTGCCCAAGCTCGCGGTCACGTTCGCCAACGAAGGGGAGGACCCCAAAGTCGGGGCACCGCTGGTCGAGTCCGAGCCGAACCTGCACGGCCTTCCGCGCCGCACGTGCCGGTTGATCGGGGAGTGCGACATCGGCTGCAACGAGGGAGCCAAGAACTCGCTCGACTTCAACTACCTCTCCGCGGCCAAGCGAGGCGGCGCCGAGATCCGGACGCTGGCCGAGGTGCGCACGTTCGCGCCACAGGATGGCGGCTGGCGCGTCGACTTCGTGCGCCACGACGCCGAGCGCGCCGGACGCAAGACGCTGACACGCGGCCTGCCGCTCCAGACGATCACAACCGATCGACTGATTCTCTCGGCCGGCGCGTTCGGCACCACTTTCCTGATGCACAGGAACCTGCCCGGCGTCAGTCCGATGCTCGGCCGGCGCTTCTCGGGCAACGGCGATCTGCTGACCATGGCGCTCGACGCCACTGTGGTGAAGAACGGGCGACGCCGTCCGTTGCTCATCGACGCCAGCCGCGGGCCGTCGATCGCGGCTGCGGTCAAATTCCCGGACGGTCCCGATGGGCGCGGCTTCTACCTCGAGGACATCGGCTATCCGGGCTTCGCCGATTGGGTCATCGAGGCGACCGACTCGCCGGGCATCGTGTGGCGCGCGCGACGCGTCGTGTGGCGGCTTGTGCTCGGCCTGTTTGGGCGTGACCGAGACACCGACATCGGCGGCGAGATCGCGGCCGCTCTCGGCGCCGCCCATCGGTCGTCGTCGTTGATGCCGCTTGGCGGGATGGGCCGCGACGCGCCCGACGGAGAGCTGGTGATGGCCGATAACAAGCTGACCTCCACCTGGCGCATCGATCGCTCGGCGCCCTACTTCAAGCGCGTCAGGGGCGAGATGGAGAAGGTCGCGGCGGAGCTGGGCGCGCGCTTCATGGACAACCCGATCTGGCACTTCGGCCGCCGGGTGATCACAGTCCACCCGCTGGGCGGCTGTCCGATGGGTCGCGACAGGTCAACGGGCGTGGTCGATCCGTGGGGCCGCGTCTTCGGTCAGCGTGGTTTGTACATCGCCGATGGGTCGGTCATGCCCGGCCCGGTCGGGCCCAATCCGAGCCTGACCATTGCAGCGCTTGCTGATCGTTTCGCTTCGCACCTGATCGATTCGCAGTCGGGCGACGACTGGCCCAACTGACCAGAACCGAGTCAACCCGGTAAAACTGCAAGTCAAATAGCTATTGACTTTCAGTTGACACCAGCGATCATGGCGGCAATCGTCCGACGGGGATGTATTCGGACGGGGGAGGGCGGCGTGAGGCTGAGCGACTCTGAAAAACCAAATAACGACCAGGATGCGAGGCGGCTCAGGCGCCAAAGATCAATTCAGGCCGTCGCTACAAGGACGGCTGTTTCGTTCGGCCGGGCGTCTCTGGGGGGCGTCCGGCCGACGAGGCGCGTCAATACTCAGCTGCCTTCGTTGACCGCCAGTGATCTGCGGACCGCGCCGCCCTCTCCGGCGCGGGGCCGCTCAAATGAGACATCTTCAACGCCGGAGCGCCGGGCCCAGCCGTGGCCGGACACGTCCCAGGACGGGGATGTGGATTCGGACGGCCCGGCGCGGCGGCGCATGCCGCGCGCAATGTGGCGATGACCAATCCGATCCGACCCGCCGGGATCGATTGGCTATTCCCGCCGTGCTCCGCGCATCGGTCATCCGCCGTGTCGTGAAGCCGGCATTCGGCTGAGAACGTCCCTATTCGTCGAGCACGATCGTGTGGGCGTTGGCCCTGCTTGAGGCAATCGTCACCTTGTAACCGTGCTTCTTCGGCGGCCGTTGCTTGACCAGCGCGCGCAGTGCGTCGGTCTGATTGGTGCTCACGATCTCGATCGGACGGCCCTCCGCGGCATCGACTATCCAGCACAGGCATTCCAGGTCCGGGTTGCCGTAGCGCCCGTCGGCCGAGATGACATAGCGATCGGCCAGGACCGTGCGGAAGAACGCTTCCGACGCATTTCGCGCGCTGCCGTGATGGGGCACCTTGAGAACGTCGACATGGAACGTGCCGCCGGGCTCGAGCATGCCGCGCTCCTGAAGCCCTTCGACGACGTGTTCGCCGCGGCCGTCTCCGGTCAGCAGGATCGAGCGACCGGCCGCTCTGACGAGCAGGACGATGCTGGAGAGATTGGGAATCGAGCGGTCCGCCGCGGCTCCAGCGGCGACGTTGCCGTCGATGGTTGCTCGGCCGCGGCGCTCAAGCCAGCGGATCCACTCGCGGCGCAGCTTCTCGAGGGTGACCGTCGAGGGACCGACGACATCGATGAGCATGCGGCCGATGCGCAACGTCGATGAGCCGTCGGCGATGATCGGCTCCCCTTCGAACCTGGCGTTTATCGGAACGCCAAGTGCCACGGCAGAGGCGCGCAACGCGTCTCCCTCGCCGACGCCCATCAACGTACCGGCGAGCGTCTTCATGCCCGTCGCGCTTCCACCGGCGCCAGAGAGTGCCTCGCGAATGCGCGGCGCAATGTCGGCGCCGCCGGCACTGACCGAGAAGGCGTTGTGCCACAGCTCGCCGACGGGCATCGGTCCGGACGCGTCATGCAGCTCGGCGAACAGATCGAGCAGGCCCTTGACGTGATCGTTGTCGATGTGGCTGAGCACGGCCACGTCGATCCGCTTGACCTGCGGCGCAAGGCCCATCAACCAGGGCCTCAGGTGTTTCGGATAAGTGCCCGACGGACCGCCGTCGATGAGCAGCGTGCGTCTCGTACGAGTCGTCTGGTAGCGCACCACCAGGCAGTCCCCGAACGCCGCCTGAACCACGTCGAGGGCCAGCATCTACGATGTCCCGACCGTGAGCTCGACCGACGACGAGAGTGTCGAATCAGTGGACGTGGCCGCTGCCCTCGAGCAGATGATCGAGGCCGAGCTGCCCGACGCCGGTGGGCCGCTCACGATCGTCGGCTCAACGTTGGAGTCCGTCGGCGGCACCGAGTACGAGGTCAGCGCCAGCCGCCTGGTGGCGCTCGACCCGGACGATCCAGAGCTCGCCGACGTCTATGTGCCCGTGCCGGTGAGCGGTCATGTCAGCCTCGCGCCTGACGGCGTGACCAATGCCGAGCTCGCCGCAGTCGACGAGGACACGGAGCGCGAGGTGCGCGCCTGGGCGCGCTCGCTTATCGCCAACGGCAAGGTCGCAGGTATGGCTGCAACTGTCGCCTCCTATGGCCCGCCGCGACGGCCGACGCATGAGCTGGTCGTCGACAGCAACGGTCGTCGGGTCCTGCGCCGAACCGGCTTCGTCGCCTACTAGCGCGCGAACGGGTGGCTGCGACCGGTCAACGGTGGCGACCGGAGAACCCGACGCGCGTCAACGTTGGCTCGCCGCCGACGACGCGGATTTCGTGCGTCGGCGGGAACGGTGCGAACGCCGGTCGCGGCGGAGTCGGCGCGACTCCCGCCTGCGTTCCACCTGGCCGCGCGCCGCGCGTTCGACGCCGCGGCGGCTCGGCAGCCCCAGCTGCCGTGCCAGGAACGGTGCGAATGTCACCGTTCGCCAGCAACGCGCGCGCGAACGCGCGGCCCTCGTTCTCGATTTGCTGATTGGCCGGTCGGATCTCGCCGATGACTCCGGTCACCGACCGGCCGCGAGTCCGTACTTCGGCCACTGCCGGAACCATGAGCCGCACGCCGGTCAGCGCACCTTCTGTCAGCTGCATCGGCCGGAACGCGGCGACGTGAGTCACCTCGCCGTGGATGTCACTGCTCACCGGCGTGTACTGCAGCCGCGTTCCGCTCGGAACTTCCAGCTCCTCGCGCAGTTCCGCGGCCGCGCCACCGCGGGTGCGGCGCTTGAGCGGCACGGGCATCTCGATCGACGGCGCGGGCAGGGTAATGCCATGAGCGGCGAAGGCTGTGCGTATGGCGGCCGCGTTGGCTCCGCCGTTGCCGGCAACGTCCGCCTCGACCATGCGCCGGCCGACGCCTTCGAACGTGCGCGGCGTCGCGGGCACTGACCTGATGCCAGAGATCAACAGCTTGCCCAGCGTGCGTGCTGCGCGGTTGAGCGACACCGCCGAGCGATTGCCAGTGTTGAGGTACATGTTGCGCAGAGCGTCGTAGAACGCGCCGGTGAACACGCGCGAGAAGGAATGGACCTCGCCACTCAGGACGGTGGCCGGCCCGCCCGGCGGCAGCATCGTCGGGTCGGACCAATTGAAGGTGTTGCTGGCGTTGCGAAGCGCGCCGTCCTCGACGGCCGCGTCGCCGTACTCGCGCCGGATCGCGTCGCCCAGCTGCTCGGCCATTGCCTGGACGAAATGCTTGGCTGAAAGATCGGGTAAATCGGCAACCAACGCCTCGCGAATCGCGCGATCGCTGAGCGCGGCAAGGATGGCTATGCAGTCGCCGAACGACTCATGCAGCGCGCCGACCTCGATGAATGGCACGTCGAAGAAATCTGGCCGCAACATGTCGAGCAGGGCGTGGCCTTCCTCGTGCACCGCAACGTCGACGCTCTCGCTCGAGTGAACTCGCTGGCCGTCGTAGGTGTGGTGGAAGAACTGCAGACTGCGTCGGTCATAGAACGCGTTCAGATCGTCGCCCGCATCGGTAAGCACGCGCAGCTTCTGCTGTCCGCCGAACCACGCCGCCGGATAGGCGCCGTCCGCATCGCGCCACACCTTGAGACCCTTGATCAGCGCTTCCTGCACCTGCCAGAAGCCGAACTCCGGCGTCTGCGCCGGATAGATGCCCGGTTCCGCCGTGGGCTGGATGTCGAAGCCGGCGCTCTTTGACGGCTGACGCGACGCGCGAACTTCCTGGATCGGCGGCCCGCCGCTGGCCAGCGGATCGTTCGGAATGTAGGAGACGGTTGCCACCTAATCGCTCCCTCGGCTGGGCCGGAATCAGCTCCGATGACGCCGCATTTCGAATGCCTGCGGAGCCTAGCATTGCTCTACTGAGGAGTACAGTAGTTATTTACTTTCGTGCTCGAAGGGCGTACCTTCACCTGCGCCACTTCATTCGGCTTCAGCTGGGTCGGCGGACATGCCTACGCCGAGGTAAAGCAGGCGCCGCGACGCGCGTCGACCGGCCAGGTTCGCGTCACGTACGGTGAATTCAAGGCAGCCTTGCCGACACGCTGGCAGCAGCCCAAGCAGCATCCACGGGAGACGATCGTGAGGTACTGACCAACGGGCAGCACGATGCGTTCTCGCGCATCGGGCGCGTCAACACGGGACGGATCCCGAACGCGTCGGGGCTGACCTTGCTCCTCAGTTGCGCCTGAAGGGCTATGGCGTGCGCCGATCGAGACGCAACAATGTCCGAGAGCCGGATGACTACGGCCAGGGGCCGGCGCCAACCCCCATCAAAACTTCCTTGATGGGGCCCGGTAAGGCCAACAAGATGGACAGACCGGCGATCATCACGGCGCGCAATCGAAGTCCGCCCACGACTGGCCTCACTTGCGTGCGCTGGTTCGAGACAAGAACGAGCTCTTCCCCAGTCGAGCGATCGTATGTCCACCCGAGGCGGTGTCAACTATTCGTAAATCCTACGAGTCGATAGATAACGGTACTGGGTTCACCTATGGACTTCTGCAGACGGCCGACTAAACTCGTTCATGCCCCTTCTCCGCGCTTTAAGCTCAGGTTGCCATGCCAGCAGTCAAACGACGTCGAACGATAGTTGACGACGGCCCTCTCGCTCGTCGCATCGGAGAGCGCATCGGAGTCGCCCGGCGAAGTGCCGGCATGACCCAGCTGCAGCTCGCCCAGGGCCGCTACACCAAGGCATATATCAGCGCCTTGGAGAAGGGTCACGCGAAGCCGTCGGTCGCCGCGCTCAACTTCATAGCGGATCGGCTCAACCTGCCGGCGGCCTACTTCCTGGGCGGAGCCGACACTCGCTGGTCGCGTCTCGAGGCGGACCTGTTGCTTGCCTCCGGTCGCTGGCGCGAAGCTGTCGATGCCTATGAGGCGTTGGCCACGAGCACATCCGACAGGGTGGCGCTGGCCGAGCTCTCGACCGGTCTTGCCGAGGCGCTGTGCCGTCTCGATCAGCCGCTCGAGGCGATCAGGCCGGCCACGGTGGCGTTGGAAACGTTCGATGCCACCCAGCGCGAGCACGATGCCGTGCTCGCCGGCTACTGGCTGGCCTACGCCCAATACCTCGCCCAGAACACGGCCGAGGCGCGCAGCATCCTGCGCATGCTGCTCGATCGCATGCGCGCCGGCCTGCAGGTCGAGCCCGACATCGAGATGCGCCTGCTGACCGCCGCGTCATACGTCGAGGCATGGGAAGGCAACCATCAGGTGGCGGTGGCGTACCTGGAGGAGGCACGCGCGCTCAGCAGCGACCTCGACGATCGGCGTCGCGCGGCGTTCCTGTCAGCACTCGCCACGGCGTACTACGGCAACGGCGACGTCGAAGGCGCGGTGATGATGGGCAACCAGAGCCTGGCGCTCTTCCATGCCGCGGACGCTGAGCACGAGGCGGCCATGGTGGCCAACAACCTGGCCAATGCCTACCTGGCGATCGGCAACCTGACCCGCGCCACCGAGCTGGTAGCGGAGGCGCGACGCGAACACGAGCTGCTGCAGGACCAGCGCGAGCTGGCCAACGTGCTCGACACGGAGGCGCGCATCCGGCTCGCCGACGGCGATACGGCCGGCGCGATCGACTTCGCCGAGCGAGCCGTCGACGCGGCGCGGGAGATCGACAACCGCAAGGCGTTGACGGATGCGAGCGTGACCCTGGCTCGGGCCGCATTGCAGGCGGGCAGGCCTGACGAAGCAATCACGCTCTACGAACGCGCCGTCGAGCTTCTGCGCGAGCACGGTCCGAGCGCGGCTGTTGCCGAGGTCCTGGCCGAGTACGCCGATCTCGTCGCTGCGCGCGGCGACCATGAGACCGCGTTTCGGCTTACGCGCGAGGCACTGCGCCGGCCCGTCGCGACCTGACAACGTGCAGCCGGCCGACCGGATTTCGTACTCAGCAGGGCACGCGCGTTTGTGTATTTACACGGAGCAGATAGTCGGTTAGGTTGACACGATCCCAGCACCGCCCATAGGGCATTGGTGGTGCGGAGGGCCGACGATGACCTTGGTAACACGCGGCACTGTCGTATGGGGGCGTTGCGACTGCGCCCGAGGCCTCGATGCCTGACGCTAGAAACCTCCCTGACGGCGTGCGCCTGTTGAAACGCGGTGAGCCGCGCTACTTCACCCAGCGTGTCACGGCGCCGCCGATGGCCGACTGCATGTTCGCCGCGCTGTGCACGCCTCTGAGCTTCATGGGACTTGAGCTTCCTCCGGATTTCATCAGGCGGCTGCGCGCGGCTTCTGGTAGGCCGCGAGAGAACGAGAAAGGCAAGCCCCAGGGATCGACAACGAAGGATTCCCAGATCGCGATAAGGAAGCTGTTCGGCGAGCTGCCGGGGCTGAAGTTTGGTGGCCTGGATGACGAGGATATGCTCGAGCGGATAGCCGCCAAAGAGATCGTCGTTCGTGTCATCGTCAGCAACCAGAAGCTGCCGGAGCACATCCGGCGCTGGGTGGGCAAGAAGTGGGACGGCCTCCACGCCGTTGCGATCGGAGCCGCAGAACGCCCCAATGGCGGCGACGGCTGGAAGGTCTTCTGGATGGATCCGGCCGGCCGCCCGGGACACCCATACGGCGGCGAGTTCGTTGCCTACGCCGATGTTCGCGACGCGCTCAAACGCCTCAAGTCGGGCAAGGTCCGCGTGACCTACGGCGAAAGGGATGCTGCCCTCGGGCCGTCTCAACAGTCTGGGGGCCCGACCAACGGAACGACTGACGGCCCCAAGGACCCGCCTGCCGACCAAACCGGTGGCAGCACTATCGGAGGATCCGCCGTGAAGCTGTTGACCCACGCCACTCCAAACGAGTTCGCTCGAGTTCCCAAAGGGACCGTCTTCCTGCATCCCGAGACGATGAGACGGGTTACAAAAGCAGCAGCCGAGGGTGACTTCCGCCTGGCTGGCCGCTCGCAGGACGGCAATTTCGCCGGCGTGTGGGTGAAGACATCACAAGTTCCCGGAGCCACCGGGCTGACCCTGCTGCTCGTCGACGTCACCGAGATCGGAAAGCCGTTCGTGCCGGCGGCCTGATGACCGATCCAACGGCCAACCAGAGGCCCGTCCCCGACCGGAGGCAGAAACAGTCGGGCAGCCGCTATCTCGACGCAATGTTGCTCGGGTTCGCACTGCTGTCGATGCTCGGCGCCGTCGCGCTGGCCCTCCTTGCCAGCACCCGAGCATCAGATCCGCCGCTCGCCTTGTTGATCATCGCCATTGCCGCCTTCGGTCTGCTGATCATGGCCATGATCGCGATCAGCCTGGTCGTCCACCGGGTTCGCCACCAGACAGGGAGCGACAGTGCGGCGGCGGAGCGGGGGATCATCTATTACGTCGTGCTGGCTGGGCTGCCGTTCGTCGTGCTCGTCGGCGGCGTCCTGACCTATGGCTGGATCCAGCGAGGTGGCGACAGCGGCCCGGGCGCGCTTCCCGATCAGCTGGCAATAACGTTCTTCCTGACCTTCAGCGTCATGGCCCTGTTGCTCACCCTGTCGATGACCGCGATCTTCTTCTCGTGGGTCAAGCTTGCCGACCAGCGCCAGGCGCTCGGCCTGCCCGAGGGCAGTGTGCGCGCCGTGATCGCGCTGTCGCTGATCATCATTTTCGCTATCGCGGCAGTATTCCTCTACTCGCGCGTGGCAAGCTCGGCCGTGTTCGAGACGAACAACCTCAGCGAGGAAGAGGTTCGCCAGATCCCGCCCTCCGAGCGGCTGGCGACGATCCCGGACCCTGCGCCAACCGTCGACCCGCAGGCAACGCCGCTGCCGCCGGGTGCCACTCCCGAGCCAGTCGTCCAAACCTACACCGTGACGCGCATAGACCCGGCTCAGGTGCAGGGCAACGACCTTGCGCAGCAGATCATCACCACGATCAGCACGTTGGTCGTGGCCGTGTCGGCGTTCTACTTCGGCACGAGCTCCGTCAAGTCAGCGGTTGAGGCCGTTGGTGCGGGCGCCACTACGGCCGACAAAGGCCTTCGGATACTTCGACCCAAGCCACCGGTCCTGCTCAGGAGCACCAGTGAAGGCTGGGCGCCAATCAAGATCGAAGTCGAATCCACCCCGCCAAACCAGTCGATCAAAGGCGTTATCGCCGTCGGTGACCCTGATGGCGCGCTGATCCAGGACGAGCCGGGCATCTTCGTGTACGGCGCTGGAATTCCGGATGAGCAGGTCCTGCTGCGCTTCTCGATGGTCGGCGATCCCACCTCGGAGGTCGTACTACTGATCGAGCGGGTCGACGACGACGAGTCAGCCGTCCCGACCGATGGCACCGCCGGCACCGGAGGCGGTGGATCCGGCGCGGTCTCAACAGCGCCCGAGACCGTGCCGACGGCCGACATTCCAGAGGAGGGGCTGCCCGACTCCTCTTCAACCGCTGTGGCGACTCGTCGTGATGACACGGAAGTCGTTGGACTGAATGAGCTGCTCGACGACGATGAGGATGAGCTGGACGACGTCCCCGATGAGGATGCCGACCTTGAGGAGGACGAGGGCGACGACGGAGACGGCCTGCCGGACGCGGGCGACGATGGCAAGCCGCCGGCGGACCCAGCCACCTCGGCCCTCACGCCTGAGGTCGGACCGGCCGATGAGGCCCAACCAGCGCCCAATGCTCCGCTGCAGGGCAACGCTGGTCCGGCGTCGAAACCTCAATCGGGATCTGCTGCCGATGTGGCCGAACAGAAGGTTGCCGACCAGGCCGCCCAGACGGCGGCCTCTGCATCGAGGAAGTCCGAATCGCGAAAGCGAGCAATGGACGAGACCAGGCGAAGACCGACTAAGGGTGACTTCTTCACGTCCGATTGACGACGGTCTACGCTTTGTCGATGACTGAGCCGCGCGTCGCGAGGGCGGTGATCCCCGCCGAGTACGGCATCAAGAAGTCAAACAAGTTCGTCACCTGGAGCCACGTCGAAGAGCGCCTAACGCAGGAGCGCGTCTACTGGATCGTCGCTGTGCACGACGACGGCAGTCCCCACGCCCGACCAATCGACGGCCTCTACTTCGACGGCTCGATCTATGTCGGCGGCAGCCCCAAGACGCGTTGGGTCCAACTGGTCAAGCGCCATCCACGGGTGACGGTCCACCTTGATGGCCCCACGGAGATCCTGGTGTGGGAGGGGGAGGCCGAGGTCCTGATGGGCGTCGAGGACGCGCTCGCCGAGCGACTCGCGGCCGCGTCGAAGGCAAAGTACCCGGAGTACGGCACGACCGCTGACGACTACCGAAACGGAGTGATTGCCATCCGGCCGCGCACGGTGATCGCGTGGACCGATTTCGCGACCGATCCGACGCGGTTCACATTCGCACCAGACTCGTGATGCCCGCGCGGCTGATGCCTCTCCGGGCGATCACGGCGCTGCTCGTCCTCGTCGTCGCGACGAGTTGCTCGAACGTGGCCATGCCGAGCCTGCCTTCGTTCGAGCTTCCGCAGGACGACCTGGACGAAATCTCGCGCCTCGTCGGAGACGCCGTCGACCAGCTCAGCAGCGACGCCCAGGGTGCGCTGCCGTCCATTCCGGCCGAAGTACTCGAGACAATGCAGCAGTTCGAGATCGATCCTGTGGCTGTGCCGGGCAATGCGACCGACATTTGCGCCGCGCTGGGCACGCCAAGCCCGGAAGGTCTCGCAGCCGGCGGCCTGGTGACGGTCATCCGCGCACTTGCCGGCGACGTGAGCGTGGCGCTGGCCGTGCTGGTCAGCGTCGTGTTCGGCACGTGCGAGTCGTGGGCGCCGTTCGTCGACACAGCGCTTCAGGATTTCTTCTCGTCTCAGTCGCCGGCAGCCAACCCAACATGACGACAAGCGCCGGGATTCCCCGACCGCGTGCGCGCGACCTGGGCATCGTCATCGGGACAATGCAGCCCGGGCCGGTCAACGCGATCACGGACGTTGCCGGCGTGGGCGTAGGACATCGGACATTGATCGAAGGGGAGGGTCCGCTGGTCGTCGGACGTGGACCAGTCCGGACGGGTGTCACCGTCGTCCAGCCGCATGAGGGCGACGTCTGGGCCGAACCCGTATTTGCCGCGCCGCACACGCTGAATGGCAACGGCGAGATGACCGGGCTCGAGTGGGTACGTGAGAGCGGCATGCTCACCACGCCGATCGGGCTGACCAACACGCACAGCGTCGGCGTGGTTCGCGACGCGCTGATCCAGGATCAGGTACGGCGCGTCGGTTCAGAGGCCAGTCCGTGGGGCTTGCCGGTCGTTGCCGAGACGTGGGATGGCCGGCTGAACGACATCAACGGCTTCCACGTTCGTGCCGAGCACGTGTTCGAGGCACTCGACGCCGTCTCGCGAGGGCCGGTCGTGGAGGGCTCGGTTGGCGGCGGGACCGGAATGGTCTCGTTCGGCTTCAAGGCCGGCATCGGCAGCTCGTCGCGGCTCGTTGAGGGCGGTGGGACCGGACGCGGCTACGTCCTCGGAGTGCTTGTCGAGTCCAACTTTGGCCGTCGCGAGCAATTCACGGTCGGCGGAGTGCCCGTTGGCCGAACACTGACCGACGAGCGCATACCGCTCCCCGTTGAACCGGCCGAGGCCGGCTCGGTGATCGCCATCGCCGCGACCGACGCTCCGCTCCTGCCGCACCAGTGCGCCCGAGTTGCACAGCGAATCGGCCTTGGCATCGGCCGCCTCGGCGGCGTCGGCGGCAACTCGAGTGGCGACATGTTCCTGTGCTTCGCAACCGGCAATCGCGGGTTGACCGCGTCGGATCTCAAGCCACCATCGCGTCCCACGATGCAGCTGGAGATGCTCGACGACGGCCTGATCGATGGGCTGTTCAACGCCGTTATCGAGGCGACAGAAGAAGCAGTCCTCAACGCCATGCTCGCGGCGCAGACGATGACTGGTCGCGACGGCGTCACGGCGTATGAGCTGCCCACGGACCAGCTGCTCGAGGTGCTCGCAGCTGGGTGGTCGCCGCTGGAAGGCCGCATCGGCCGCTAGATTCGCTCGGTGAGCCAGCATGCATTACCCGGCGCGAGTCACCTTCGGCTGAGCGTGCCATTGCGCGGCCGGGATCCGAACGAGCCCAGCCGCGCCTCGACGCCGCTCGAGTTGTTCTTCGACCTCGTGGTGGTGGTTGCCGTGGCACTCGCCGCCGAGCGTCTGCACCACGCGCTGATCGACGGATTCGGCATCGACACCGTGGTCAGCTACATGCTCGTCTTCTTCGGCGTCTGGTGGGCGTGGGCAAACTTCAGCTGGTTCGCGTCTGCCTACGACACCGATGACGTCATCTATCGCGTGGGCACGTTCGTGGTCATGACGGGCGCGCTTGTGCTCGCGGCCGGGGTGCCGCAGGTCTTCGACGAGCGCAACTTCACCCTTGCCGTGATCGGCTACGTGATCATGCGCGTCGCGCTCGGGGTCCAGTGGCTGCGCGTCTCGCGCGATGATCCGGAGCACGGCGCCACAGCCAGGCGCTATGCGATCGGCGTGGCCATCTGCCAGGTCGGCTGGCTCAGCCTGCTCGTCGTACCTGGTATCTGGCCGCTTGCGTGGCTTGTCCTCGTACCCGCCGAGCTGCTCCTGCCGCTGTGGGCGCAGCGTGCCGGCCGGATCAACTTCCACAACGAGCACATCGCCGAGCGTTACGGGCTGTTCATGATCATCGTCCTCGGCGAGTCAGTGCTGGCGGCGTCGCTCGCCATCCAGACCGTCATCGGCGAGGGGTTGACGCTCGAGCTGCTCAGCGTGATCGTCGGCGGCCTGCTGATCCTGTTCGCCGTGTGGTGGATCTATTTCGATCGGCCGGAGGAGCACCTGCTCGACTCGCTCGCGGCGGCCCAGGCGTGGAATTACCTGCACCTGTTCATCTTTGCCTCCGTCGCTGCGGTCGGCGCCGGGCTCGTGGTGGCGATCGAGGAGGCCACCGGTCATGCCCACGTCGGCTGGCAGTGGGCCGGCCTGACGATCGCCGTGCCGCTCGTCATCTTCATGGTGGCGCTGACCCTGCTCTACCTGCGCCTGCCGATCAGCTTCGTGCATCGCGCGGTCGTGCCCGTGGCCGCCTTGCTCACCCTGATCGCCGCGTTCCTGCCCATGCCGGTGCTGACCATCGGGCTCGTGCTCGCCGCGACGACGGCGTTCAAGGTCTGGCTTCGCGTTCACGAAAACGCGCAATCCGATGACGAGGCGGTCTCTTCAGCCGAACTGCCTGCCTGAGCGGCACTTCGAAATTGCGACGAAATTGTGGGGATTCAGCGCCTGAAGTCAGCGCCCAGTTCGGGCGAAATCGCTGACCATCTGGCTGATCGCCCCACCCGGCGGTCGGATTTGTACTAGGAGACTCACATGACCTGGATCATTCGACTGATGCTTCTGAAGAAGCTCTGGGACTTCATTCGCTCGGACAACCGCCGCACGAATCGGGCCGGTTTTACCCGCTAGATCGCTCGACTTGGTTAGGGGTATGATGTATTCGCTCCGCGTTGTGCGGTGGCTCCGTGTGATCGACTTTTCTCGAACAGATCGTGCGCCAGACTTCCCCGTTCGAGAACTAGTTGGAGGGTCACCGTGACCACCGGCACCATCAAGAAGGTCGTCGCCGATCGCGGCTTCGGCTTCATCACCGCGGATGACACGAAGGAATACTTCTTTCACCGCAACTCGCTGGATTCGTCCCTCGACTTCGACCGCCTGGTCGGCGGCGAGAAGGTCGAGTTCGACATCGAGCAGAGCCCCAAGGGCCCGCGCGCGAACCGAGTTCACGCCCTCTAGGCGTCTCGACCAGCAATAGGAAAGCCGCCCGCAGCGATGCGGGCGGCTTTCTTAATTCCTGTGGGAACATATCGCCAGAGCGAGGTAGACATGGACTCCGACGAAAAACAGCCCAGCGCGCCCGAGGCGCTCGAGCAATGGCGAGAGGCGGAGCGATCCGCAGCTGTGGCCCGACGAGGAAAGCTGGCCGCCGAAGTGGCCGTACGAGCCGCGGAAGAGGCTGAGCTCGCGGCGGCCGCGACAGCAAGGGCCGCCAAACAGGCACTCGAGTCCGCGTCCCTTGCTGAAGCGTCCGCCAAAGCGACTGCGGCCAGCGCGCGAACCGTCGTGGACGCCACGATGATCGACCTGGCGGATGCCGACTCGGGCTCCGCCCTGGCGGACGTCGACGAGGCAGTGGCTCGAGCCGCCTACTCGCGATCCGTGGAGCGGGCAGCCAAGTCCTGACGCTTCTCCCGGCAGCTCCCGTTCATCAGGCGCGCTGCAGGTGAGTGTCCTTGAAACCGGTGGTGTGCTTCAGGCCGTAGCCGGCCAGTCGGTCCATGCCCACATGGGCGACGAGGATTGCGCCGGCGACTAGCAGCAGGTCGCTGTCGAGCCCCACGCCGGCGCCCAACACGGCAAGCCCGATAACCCAGTTGTGAACCAGGTTGTAGGTGAAGCTGCCCAGTCGAAGGCCGCCCAGGTAGCCGATTGCGGCAAGATCGGGCAACAGCAGCAGCGGAATTGCCAGCAGCCAATTGCCGCCCAGCGCGTTGTAGATCAACAGCCCGGCAATGAGCGCGGCGGCGCCTTCGGCACGGAGCCAGAAGCGGACCGTGTCGGGAATGATTGCCGAGCCTTGAACCGGCTGGGTGAAGGTTGTCGCGGTCATCTTCGGTTGCTCCTTTCAGAAGCTTCATGTAGGGTATGGCTACGATACATAGCCATCATGGCTAATGTCAATAGCCATTGGAGAGAATCTTTGCCGGCCCCGTCGCGCACCTCGATCGATGAGATCACCGCTTCAGCCCGCGCCCTCCTCGAGGCCGAAGGCGTCGCAGCGGTGACGATGCAGCGCGTGGCCAGCGCGGTCGGAGTCCGGCCGCCGTCGCTCTACAAGCACGTGCGCGATCACGGCGAGCTGATGCACCGGGTGGCCAATGACGTCGCCGAAGAGCTCGCGGATGACCTTGACGCGGCTGCTTCAACAGGCGACCCGGGACACGACCTCCAGTCAATCAGCACCGCGTTCCGTGCCTGGGCTGCGCGATCACCGGCCGGCTATGGGCTGCTCACCTCGCCGGTGCCGGATGCATGGCGCCAGGATGCGGAGCTGAACGCGCGAACGAGTGCCGCGATTCGCAGGGCGACACAGGACCTGGTTGGCCCCGATGAAGCGCTTGACGCGGCCCGGACGTTCGTTGCTTTCGTTCACGGCTTCGTCAGCCTCGAGAACGCGGGCGCGTTCCGGCTAGGCGGCGACCCGGAGACTGCCTACCGTTTTGGCGTGTCCACGCTCATTCGCGCGATGGCTCGCTGACACGCCGGCGCTCGGCCGGTTGGGGTCGGGGGCCGACTCTTGACAAGGTTGTGAGTAACCACTAACTTCCGGGTCATGAACGCGGTTGCCGTCCGGCACACCTCTGCAGAACGTCGTGAGGAGATTCTCGAGGCGGCCTTCACGGCCTTCGCCGAGTCGGGCTTCGAAGGAACTTCCACCGACGACATCGCCGCCGCCGTCGGGATCTCGCAGCCTTACCTCTTTCGCCTGTTCGGGACCAAGAAGCACCTCTTTCTGGCCGCGGTGGAGCGCTGCTTCGAGGAAACCGAAGAGGTCTTTCGGAAGGCCGTCGAGGACGGCGAGCACGGCGACGCGAAGTACCGGATCGGCGACGCCTACTTTCAGATGATCCAGGACGGTCGGAAGCTGCGAATGCAGATGCAGGCCTACGCGGCGTGCGATGACCCCGACGTGCGGCGTGTCGTGCAAGACGGCTTTGCAGGCCTGGTCGGCTACATCCAGACGTCGACGGGGGCGTCCCCGCAGGAGCTCGCTCAGTTCCTCGGACAGGGAATGCTGCTCAACGTCATGGCCTCGATGCAGGTCCTCAATTCCGATGCCGCGTGGGCGACCACCATCCGAGAGGGATGTATGGGCAAGGACGCATAACCGACGCCCCTTTTTTGACCCTGGTAGTTAGTTAGTAGTCACTACATACGCAGGCGACAGCCGCGACCAACAGGAGGAGATCTCGTGTCAGATCGAGCTCGAACGCTCTGGACCTTCGCCATCACCGCCGTGGCGCTGCTGATGGTGACCCTCGACAACCTCGTCGTTGTCACAGCGCTGCCCGTTATCCGCCTCGAATTGGGCGCGTCGCTCGAGGACCTCGAGTGGACGGTGAACGCCTACACGCTCACCTTCGCGACGCTGCTGTTGACCGGCGCCGCCCTCGGGGATCGCTGGGGTCGTCGTCGAATGTTCGTCGTCGGCCTGGTCATCTTCACCGCCGCCTCGGCCGCGGCCGCAATGTCGAACAGCATCGAAACGCTCATCGCCGCCCGCGCGGTGCAGGGCGCCGGCGCGGCAATGGTCGTGCCCCTGACGCTGACCCTGCTCAGCGCAGCGGTCGCTGCTGATCGACGCGGTCTCGCCCTGGGGGCCTGGGGAGCTATCGGTGGCCTCGCGGTGGCACTCGGCCCGCTCGTAGGTGGTGCGATCTCAGAAGGTCTGAACTGGCATTGGATCTTCTGGATCAACGTGCCAATTGGCCTCGTGCTGCTGCCCCTGGCATGGCTGCGCCTGACCGAGAGTCGTGGAGAGTCGGACAAGCTCGACCTGCCTGGTCTGGCACTCGTCAGCGTGGGCCTGCTGGCCCTCGTATGGGGTGTGATCCGCGGCAATCCCGACGGCTGGCTCAGCGCCGGCGTGCTGGGATCGATCGTCATCGGCATCGCACTGCTCGTCGCCTTCTTCGTCTGGGAGTCCCGAGCACCGGCGCCGATGCTGCCGCCTCGCTTCTTCCGCAGCCGCGCGTTCTCGATGGCCAACCTGGCATCACTGTTGATGTACTTCGGGATGTTCGGTTCGATCTTCCTGCTGACGCAGTTCCTGCAGATCGTGCAGGGCTACTCGCCCTTCGAGGCCGGTCTGCGCGTGCTCCCATGGACGATCGCTCCGATCTTCGTTGCGCCGATTGCCGGCGCCCTATCTGATCGCATCGGTGGTCGGTGGCTGATGGGTACCGGGCTGGCGCTCCAGGCGGCCGGCCTGGCGTGGCTCGGGATCGTGGCAACACCCGAAGTGCCGTACTCACAGCTGATCATTCCGTTCGTGATCTCAGGCATCGGCATGGGTCTCTTCTTCGCACCGGTCGCCAACGTCGTACTCAGCGCCGTCCGACCGTCCGAGGAGGGCCAGGCATCGGGTGCCAACAACGCCATCCGTGAGGTCGGTGGCGTGTTCGGAGTGGCAGTGCTCGCCTCCGTGTTCAGCGCCATGGGAAGCTACGTGTCGCCGCAGGCATTCGTCGATGGGCTCCAGCCGGCGGTTCTCGTTGGCGCTCTCGTGGTCGCCCTGGGTTCGCTGGCAGCGTTTGCCATCCCTCGCCCGGCTCGTGCCGGCGAACAGGCGACCGTGCCTGAGCATCGTGCCGGGCAGCCCGAGCCGGTGTTCGTCATGAACGATCGCTAGATCTCGGCAGGTCAGATGGAAGATCGCCGCACTGGCTCTTCGCCTGACTCGCTGAGACGCTCACACGCCGCTGGAGCTTCGTAGACCTCGTCCATGCCCCTGCCGATCCGCATTGCAACGTGATTGGTTCGATCGACCACCGGCAGGGCAATAGCATCTACCCATGGCGATGAGCGCTGGTGAGCGCCGAGTCGTTTCCGCTCTAATGGCAGATATCGCCGATTCGACGTCGATTGCCGAGCGGCTCGGCCCGGAACGATCGAAGTTCTTGTTCGACGAGATTCAGCGGCTGATGCGCGAGCAGATCGAGCTCCTCGGTGGCACAGTCGCACAGCTCACCGGCGACGGGGTGCTCGCGCTGTTCGGTGCGCCAACAGCGCACGATGACGATCCCGCTCGTGCCGTCCGTGCCGCGCTCGCGTTGCGCCAGGCAATCGCCAGCTACTCCGTGCAGGTCGCGCCCGCCTACGGGATAGACCTTGTGGTTTACGCCGAAGATCGTCTACTCGTCGACCCTTGAGAAAGTCGATTGGAACAGCCGCCTGGTAACGGGCGACATCGGCGACGAGCTGGTCCGCTTGCGCCAGGAGTTCCAGGGCGACATGGAAGTCGCCGGAGCGACGCTCGCTGGCTCGTTCGTCCGTCGCGGGCTGATCGACGAGTACCACCTGATCGTCCATCCCGTGGCAATCGGTTCGGGCACGCCCTTCTTCCCGCCGACGGGCACGCCAATCCGGCTGCGCCTCAAGGAGACGCAAGTCTTTTCGTCCGGCGCTACGTACCTGGCATACGTGCCGGCGAGTTAGGGGAGTGGCACCCGACGATCTCTGAGCATCAGCAGGTCACGTGCAGGATCGCCGCAACCGTCTCTTCGCCTGACTCGTTGAGTAGCTGACAAGCCTGCGCCGTGGGCTCGGCCACAATATCGATCCCATGGAGTCGAGCCGTGTCGTAGACCTCGTCCATAACCGGCAGCTGTCCGGAGGCGCCGGTGCCGATGATCAGTCGCGTCCCTGACCACGGAATGTCTTCATCGACCGACACGGGCGTGTGCCCGAACAGGTCGCGGTACGCCTTCGACGGCCCCTTCTTGCGCTTTCGGACGACTCCCTGTTCGAGGACGACGTCGTGGTCATAGCGGCGACCGTCGATCTCGATCATCCCGAAGGCCTGCAACCTGGCCTTCATCAGCGCCTCGCCCGCTCAAGGCTCGCACCGAGCTTGTCGAGAACCTGCTCCTGGCCCGCCTTGGACAGCTCGGTCGCTTCCGGTGAGTCGTAGCCGCTCTCCGTCACCGTCAGCCTGGTTCGACCTTCGCCGAGATTCTCGAAAGTGACGACGTGGGGCACCTCGGATGGAACGCCGGGAGGCATCCCAAGTGCGCTCGGATCCATGTTGTTTCCTTCGCTGTCCGAGAAGCGCATCACGAACTCGATGCGCGACTGCGGAACGATGTTCGTGTATGTCCACGTGTTGTAGATCTCGCCAAAACCGGGCGCGCTCATGCTGACCAGGGTCGCGCCGCCTTCTCTGAAATCCATCCGACAGAGTGGCGATGTGAAGCCATCTGGGCCCCACCATTCCTTGACTCGTTCGGGATCCGTCCACGCGTTCCAGACAGCATCGACCGGGGCGTCGTAGACGCGATCCACGCTGAAGCTCTGCTTCTGGGTCTGGCCTTGCTTCTGTTCGGACACGGCGTTCTCCTCGCTAAATGCTCGCCACCCGCCCTACTGTCGCACCGCCCAGGCATCGACCTCGACGAGGTACTGCGGCGCAGCGAGCCTGGCAACGTAGAGCAGGGTCGAGGTGGTCAAATGATCCCCGAACAGCCCGATCCAGCGCCTGCCGACGAGCGGCGGCATCCAGCTCGCCAACCACGTAGGTCACGAGCTTCACGACGTCGGTTGGCGCGAAGCCGGCCGCCTCGACGTTCGCGCGAACGTTTCGGAGTGCGACCTCGAATTGGGCCTCCGGGTCCGCCGGTACGTTGCCGTCCGCGTCGCTCCCGACCTGGCCAGAGATGAACAGCAACCGGCTCTCACCGCTGACCTCTATGGTGGACATAGCGACCCCACCGGCTGGTGGACGGACTTCGGGTTGCGTGCCTGCTTCATCGTTCCTCCTCCTTGCTCTCACGTCCCCGCGCGGTCAGCGCAGGATCTCGACGGTGTCGGTGTCGTGGACGATGTGTTCGCGACCTACGCGCTGGCCGTCGAAACGGGCCGAGGGTCCCCAGATCCGGGCGCCGCTGAAGGTGGCACCCAGGTCGTGATGGACGGAGTCGGCGACGTCGGCAACGGTGGCGCCCTCGGGCAGGGCGGCCGGCTCATCGTCGGTCGAGCCATTCGAGTGGAGGTAAACGCGGATCAGGCCGGTCAAGCCCCAGATCGCGTCACGCAGGGCGTCGAGCGATGCTGGATCGATGACCGACACCGGCACCACGGCTAGATCGGGGAAGGCTGCCCGTAGTCGGTCGATATCTTCCGCCGACCCCTCGTCGGCCCGAGTGACGGCGAGGATTGCGGGCTTGTCGATGCCAGCGATCTCGACCTCGTCACGAACGGTCTCGAGCTCCTCGGCCGGATAGCCGGCACGCGCGCAGTAGACGATTGCGTCCGCCGAGCGCAGTACGCCGAGCAGTGCCCGACCGCCGCCGCGATCATCGGAAGCGCCGCCGATCAACCCCGGGATTTCAACCAGCTGCACCAGCACGCCCTTGATCCGCGTAAGTGCCGGAACCGGCCGCAGGGTGGTGAAGGGGTAGTCGCCGGTCTTGATTTGGATCTCGGACAGCGCCTGGAGGATGGACGACTTGCCCACGTTCGGCGGCCCGACCAGCATGATCTGCGCCGCTCCCTCGCGGCGCACCGCGATCGAGTCGCGATGGACGGCGCTCGATCGCACCCGCGTGTCCTCGATCTCGGCCAACAGTGACTTGCGCAGATCGGCATACGGCCCGTTCTTGTAATCGGGCAGCTCACTCAGCAGCGAACGCACCTCGCGGATGCGTTCCTTGCCCTCTTTGCCTACCAGCCGACGCTTCGCCACCTGGGCGAACGTCCGATGCGGCATCGGCATCTCACAATCTCCTTCCGACGAACACGCAGGAAGGCACGGCGAACGCCCGACAAGGCGCTCTGCGGCGTGCGTCCTTCCTGCCCCTTCCCTCGACGCTGTTAGCGGGAGGGGCCGATCAGCCGTTCTGTCTGGAGATGGTTGCGTACCAGGCGTCCCACGAACGCCGGCCGAGACGTGACATGCCCGTAGGCTAGCGCCAGACGATCTCGCCGTCCTCGATTTCCTCGGTTGGCGCGAGACCGACCCGTGCTGCCACGGCCGCAGATGCGGCGTGGTCGGCGTGGATGTGCGCGGTGATCGAGTCGACGCCGCGGAGTCGGAGCCAGCCGATCATCGCCTGTACAGCTTCGGTCGCGTAGCCGCTGCCTTGCCACGCCACGCCGATGAGCCACGCGACGTCGGCCCGACCTTCCACGACCGTGGCCTGCACGAACCCGATTGCTCGTCCGTCGGCGAAGAGGCGGACGATCCAGTTGAGCCACTCCTCGGTGCCATCGGGCGATCGACCTCTGATTTGCCACTGGTGGCGCAGCCGCAGCTCGTCGAGCGTCGGCGGCTCGCCGCCGGTGAACGCGTACAGCGTCGGATCGGCGAGCACGTCGACCATCTCGTCGGCATGGTCCAGCCGCAGCGGCTCGAGCCTCAGCCGCCCCGTCGTCAAGAGCCCGTCAACCACGAAACAGACACCAACTGACCTTCACCAAATAGACTTCGCGCCGTGTTTGATTTTGCTTTGACGCCCGAACTTCTCGCCCTGCGCGATGGGGTGCGCGAGTTCGCCCGTACCAACGTTATCCCCATCGCCGAAGAGTGCGACCGCGAGCGGCGACTGCTTCCCGAGATTGCCACTGCCTTCCACGAGGCCGGCTTCGTCCGGCCCTGGTTTGACCAGGCCAGAACGAGCGAAGGGCTAGTGACCGCCGGTGCCGTGATCGCCGAAGAGCTTGGCTACGCCGATCCGGCGTACGCGAGCTACCTGATGCTGCCCGCTTTCTTCAACCGCATCGTGCTCGGCTATCTCTCCGGCGCGGCCAAGGACAAGCTGCTTGCCGACCTGGAACGCGAGCATACCGTGACGTCTTTCGCAGCCTCCGAGCGAGCTGCGGGAAGTGATTTTGGCGCTCTCGCAGTCAGCGCCACCCCGAACGACGGGGGCTACACGCTCAACGGTCGCAAGGAGTACAGCTCAAACCTGCGCCAGGCCAGCCGCGTCATCATCGTCGCCCGAACCGCGCCCGGCGCCATGGGCGGGTTGAGCTGGTTCCTGGTTCCGATGGACACCGAGGGCGTGGTGATCGGCGACCGCTGGGAATCACTCGGCATGCGCGCGATCGACATCTCGCCGCTCGACCTCAACAACGTTCAGGTCCCGCTCGATCATCGCCTTGGCGAGGAAGGCCGGGGGATGTGGATGTTCAACGAGCATCTCGCCCAATCGCGGACCGGCATCGCGGCGATGGCCGTCGGCATTGCCCGTCGGGCGCGCGACATCGTGCTCGACTTCGGACTCCACCGTCGCATCTACGGCGACAAGCTGACCAAGATGCAGGACTACCGATTCCGCATCGCCGAGATGGAGATGGAGATCGCGGCGGCGCGCGGGCTGGTTGGGTTGTCAGCCCAGAAGTCGGATGCCGGGCTCGACCATGCCAAGGAGGCCAGCCTGGCCAAGCTGTACGCCGGCCAGATGGTGATGCGCGTGACCGCCGAGGCCGTGCTGATGCTCGGCAGCGTCGGCTACACGGGCCAGACGGTGGTCGACAAGCTGATGCGCGACGCGCGCCACATTTCGATCGTCGAGGGACCCGATCCCATCCACAAGGAGATCGTGTTCGCGAACATCCTGCGCCGAGGCGGCTACTAGCCCAGCCGCTCGATTAGGCGATGGCTGCTGGGAGCGCCTTGATGTCGGCGGATATCGCCTCGGCCCAGGCTCTGATGTCGCCCCAGTCGCGGTAGTCACCGTAGGGCGACTTCACCAGGCGCAGGATCGAACGCTCCCCGAACCCTAGGTCATCCTTGTTCAACGCGCCAGGGAACAGCCTGTGCTGGCGTCCGCCGATCAGTTCGAGGAGCCGGCGGCCTTCGGCCGAATCGGCCGGGTCATCCGCACCTTTCAGCGGCCCGCTCGAAAACAGCCACACCTGTCGATCGCGCAGAGTTTCCGCGTTCTGGTGCACGAAGTCGCGAGCCGAGCCAATCCAGCGGCCCATGTACACGGCGCTGCCGCAAACGATCACCTCGTAGTCGGCAAGCGACGCGACGTTCTCGGGCCGAATTTCGTCTACCGCTATCGCTGACAACCTGAGGACATCCGCAATTTCCGCGCCGATCTCGGTCGTACTGCCGTGTTTCGATGCAACGGTGACAAGGGCTCTCATATCCATGGTCTCCTCTCAATCTGCATCGTTGCGCGCCCCGATGCGCACGACCAGTGCCGAACGTAACGAGAACACGGGAAGCTCAGAGCGACGCGCAACCGGTGCACGGCTCTATTGATAGTGCGGGTCAGTGTTAGTGTCGTAAGGTGACCGACAAGGCAACTCCGGACGACATCGCGGCGATCCGATTGCTGGACGAGCCGACGCGCCGCGGCGTGTACGAGTGGGTCGTCGACCAGGGCAGGCCCGTGGGGCGCGATGAGACAGCGCGCGAGCTTGGCATCGGGCGGGCGCTGGCGACATTCCATCTCGACCGGCTGGCTAGCGCCGGCCTGCTCGATGCGGGTTACAAGCGACTCACCGAAAAACGCGGCCCCGGCGCCGGTCGGCCGGCACGTGTCTACTGGCGCGCGGAGCGGCACTTCAACGTTTCGCTGCCCGAGCGCCGTTACGAGCGCGTGGCGGAGCTGTTCGCGACCGCGCTCGAGCGAGTTGGCTCGGACGCAGTCACCGAATCTCTCCACGACGCCGCGCAGGACGTCGGCGAGCGACTGGCCGCCGATGCACCCGGCCGCCCGGGATCGAAGCGGCTGCTGTCGGTGTTAAGTCAGAGCGGCTACGAACCCGTCACCGAGCCCGATGGCACGATCCGACTGCGCAATTGCCCCTTCCACGCGCTGGTCGAGGAGCATCGGTCCCTCGTCTGCGGCGCGAACCTATCGATGGCCGAGGGGATCGCCGACGCATCGGGCGCCGGCGCCGATCTGACGCCCGTCCTCGACCCGCAGCCCGGCTACTGCTGCGTCGCCTTCAAACCCGAGACTGCCGCGATCGCCTAGTCGCCTCGCTGACGATGTCACGTTTTTCGAACCGGCTGCGTCCAGGAGCGAATCCCCGAAGGAGGTCAGCCGATGTTTCGCTCCCACTCACTAAGCTCCACGACCCACGCAGGCAGCGACTCGCTCCTCGAGCCATTCGTCGCGCAGTGGGCAGCTCTGCTCACGACATACAGGCGCGATGGCCGATCCGTCTCCACTCCGGTGAATGTCGTGGTCGACGGCGGCCGGATTCTGTTCCGGACCTATGAGCAAACAGGCAAGTTCAAGCGCCTGGGCCATGATTCGCGAGTGACCCTCCAGGCTTGCGACGCGCGCGGACGCGGAACCAGTGACCTCGTGCTTCACGGTGTCGCGCGATTGCTGGCCGGCGATTCAGACGTCGACGCCGGGCGCCAGGTCGACGCGAAGTACCCGCTCTTCCAGGGAAGGCTGGTTCGCTTGGCTCACCGGCTGGCCGGCTTCCGGACGGTCCATTTCGCGGTTGTCCCGACAGAGGTCACCCGACTCCGGTGACTGACTCCGCCACGCAAACGTTCGTAGAGCATCGGTCGCTGATGGTCGGCGTCGCCTATCGCGTCTTGGGCACGGTGGCAGACTCGGAGGACGTCGTTCAGGATGCGTGGCTGCGCTGGTCCCGGGCGGCGACCGAGGAGATCGAGGATCCGCGCGCGTATCTTGTGACTATCACGACGCGGCTGGCGATCGATCGCCTGAGGCGACGCCAGGCAAGCCGAGAACAGTACGTCGGGGAGTGGCTCCCGGAGCCGATCGTGACGGACGCCGATCCGGCGGCCCAGGCTGAGCTCGCCGAATCGGTGTCAATGGGTCTGCTTCTCGTGCTGGAGACCCTCAGCCCACTCGAACGAGCCGTGTTCGTTCTCCATGACGCGTTTGGCTTCGGGTACGCGCAGATCGCGGCAATGGTCGATCGCGCCGAGCCCGCCGTACGCAAGCTCGGATCCCGGGCGCGCAAGCATGTGCACGAACGTCGTCCGCGTTTCAACACAGACAGGTCGACCCAGCGCTCCGTGACCGACCGCTTCCTGGTCGCTGCCTCGCACGGCGACATCGACGGCCTGATGGCCGTCCTCGCGCCCGAGGTGACGCTCGTGGCCGACGGCGGCGGCAAGGTTCGAGCACCTTTGCTGCCCGTGATCGGCGCTGCCAACGTGGCGCGCTTCTTCCTTGCTGTTGCCGGTCGGCTGGAGCCGGGCCAAACCGCGCGAGCCGCGATGCTCAACGGCGAGCCCGCGCTGATCGTCGATCAGGCGGACGGCACGCCGGTTGCGGCGGGTGTTCTTTCGGTCGAGGAGGATCGGGTCGAGCGGATCTACCTCGTCGCAAACCCCGACAAGCTTCTCAATCTCAACGTCGCGTACGACGTAGCAGGCGGACGGTAGCCTTCAGGCTCCCAGTGATGTGGCCGTCCGCTCGTGAGGTGTCCCGTGACCGTGTTCTTCGAAGCGTCCATGTCTCTTGATGGATTCATGGCCGGACCAAACATCACGCCCGAAAACCCGATGGGCGACGGCGGTGAGGAACTACATGACTGGATGTTCGCCGGAAGATCGGATGAGGAGATGGCGGCGTTCCAGGACGCGATGTTCGAGTCGGTCGGGGCGCTGGTCATGGGTCGGCGCACGCTCGACCTCGGGCTCGGTCCGTGGGGCGACAACCCGCCGTACCACGCACCGGTCTTTGTCGTGACCCACCGGGCGCACGAGCCGATCGAGCGACTTGGCGGAACGACATTCACCTTTGTCACCGAAGGCTTCGACGCGGCTTTTGAGCAGGCACGCGAGGCTGCCGGAACGGTGGATGTCCAGATCATGGGTGGAGCGGAAATCGATCGCTTGGCCCTGGCCGCGGGCGTGGTCGACGAGATTCTTCTGCACGTCGCGCCGATGCTGCTCGGCGGCGGGACGCGCCTGTTCGACGGCACAGAGATCAGGCCCGCCCAGCTGGGATTGATCGCGACGGATTCGGATCCGAATACCGGAGCGGTACACATCCACTACCGCGTGGGCTAGGCGCGGGCGACCATGAGCGGACCCGCGGTTACCGAAGCCTTTGCAATCCTGGCGACGCGGGACCTGGAACGCGCGCTTGGGTTCTACCGCGATCTGCTCGGTGGCATCGTGACGTTCTCCTATCCAGGACCGGACGGAGCGGACGTGTATGCCGGGCTGGATATTGGGTCGGCGCACCTCGGCATCGGCCAAGTTGCCGAGGTCGTCGACGCGGCGCGGCCGCGACCCATCAGCTTGTGGCTGTACACGGACGACTGCGACGCGCTCGTCGATCGCCTGCGTGAGGCAGGCACGACGATTATCGAGGAGCCGACCGACCAGCCGTGGGGCGAGCGCGTCGCGCGGGTGCTCGATCCGGATGGCAACGAGGTGCTCGTCGGCCAACGGGAGGCGCCATAGCCAGCCCGGCTGACCTTCTATTGCTAGTGGACATGCGTGATAGATTCCTAACGAGTTACCGGTGGCGAGGCCAAGTGCCCACCGGCAGATCGTGAGGAGCACGAAGATGTCCGACAAGAGTCTCTACGAGCGGCTCGGTGGCGTATTCGCAATCGCAGCCGTGATCGATCACTTCAGTGATGCGGTCGTCAGAAACCGCGCCGTCGGCCAGGGATCGGACAACCCGGCGCTCAACGAGTGGCATACCGTTCAGCTGGGCCGATTGCCGGGCCTGAAATTCATGCGCACGCTGTGGGTCTGCGACATCTCGGGCGGTCCGTACGACTTCAGTGCCACCAAGCCCGGCTCAACCGATCTGGGGCTCGAGAACGCCCACCGTGAGCTCAGGATCTCGCCAGCTGAGTTCGACGAGGTCGCAGCCGAGCTTGCTCGAAGTCTCGACTACTTCAACGTGCCCGAGCAGGAGAAGGGCGAGGTCCTGGCAGCGTTCGCGGCTCACAAGGGTGAGGTGACCGAGGGCTCGCTGGCCGCCGTCTAGCGGCTTGCCCGGAAGCCAGCGCCTAGCTGGCTGGGACCAGTTCGAATACAGGCCGCCGGGTCGCCGCCGTCTCGGGATCGGTGACGATGTCGGACGCGTAGCCGGTGATCAGTGCGCGTGAGGCAAAGCGCGTGAACAGCGGCATCCGGGGAATGCCGGGCACCAGCACGTCGCGGAAGAATCGAGCCGCTTCATCGGCTGTCAGCTCGACCGCGCGCAGCCTTTCGTGGCGGCCGCCGAGCCTCACCTCCACGTCAGGATTTGCACGCAGGTTGCGACACCAGTTGACGTCGCCGAACGTCCCGACGACGTAGCGACGCCCGTCGATCTCGATGACGGCGAGTGCCTGTGTGCGCGGCTCACCGCTGATGCGGCCGCGTACGGTGACCAGTCGATTCGGGCCGATGGGAACGCCGGCGCGAAGCAAGCCGCGGATGATCGGGCCGGGGAGGCGAATGTAGCCCGGCACGTGGGCGAGTGGCCGATTGAGGGATGCCTGGGCGTGGGTCATCGGTAGTCTCCTGGTCGCTTGTCACGTTTGGACTCGTTGTCTTCGTCACTCAATTGACGGAACCTGTGGAGAAGACGTGACCGACCCGACGACCCAGCCAGACCGCGCCGCAACCGACCGCGCTCAGCAATTCGAGAACGAGCGGACGCATTTGCGCTCGGTTGCGTACCGGATGCTCGGTTCGCTGGCGGAGGCGGACGACATGGTCCAGGAGGCATGGTTCCGCTTCAATCGAACGGATACGAGCGAGGTCGCCAACCTGCGCGGATGGCTGACGACTGTCGTTGCCCGGCTCTGCCTCGATGCTCTTCGCACGCGAAAGGCCAGAAGGGAAGAGTCCGTCGGCTTCCATCTGCCCGAACCGATCCTGAGCGGACCCGGCGGAATGGATCCCGAGCAACACGCGCTTCTGGCCGACTCGATCGGGCTGGCGATGCTGGTGGTGCTCGACACGCTCACTCCGCCCGAACGGCTGGCGTTCGTGCTCCACGACGTGTTCGGCGTGCCGTTCGATGAGATCGCGCCGATCGTCGATCGGACGCCCGAAGCTGCAAGGCAGCTCGCCAGCCGCGCGCGCCGCCGGGTACACGGCAGGGCCGTGGAATCGGACATGGATCTGAGCAGCCAGCGCGAGGTGGTCGATGCATTCGTGGCCGCGTCACGCAATGGCGATTTCGCGGGGCTGCTGGCCATCCTCGATCCGGATGCCGCGGCGCGAACGGACTTCGGCAGGCAGCGCCCGGGCGGTGCGGTGGAGGTGCTCGGCGCGCACGCCGTCGCCGAGCGTGCACTGGGATTCGGTCGTCTTGCGCCCGCCGCCCGGCCGGCGATCGTCAACGGAACGGCCGGCCTGGTCGTCTTCACCGGCGATCGGCCGTATGCGGTGCTCTCTTTCACCATCCGCGGTGGCAAAATCCACGAGATCGACATCCTGGCCGACTCCGAGCGCCTCGCCCTGCTCGACCTCACGGTGCTCGACGACTAGGCATAACACGACGGACTCCCGCTAGCCTGAAGTGAATGACCGGAGTTGCCTACGTCGTCGTCATCGGCTTCCTCGTGCTCGCTGCATTCCAAGCGGCCATCGCATTCGGCGCGCCGGTCGGAAAGGCCGCCTGGGGCGGCCGCTACCCAGGCGTCCTGCCGCGCAATCTGCGCATCGCGAGCGCTGTATCGGTGGTCGTCTACCTGTTCGCGGCGCTCGTAGTCCTCGATCGTGCCGGCGTGCCGCTCATCGACCTCCCCGACGCGATCTCGTACTGGGGCACGTGGATCCTCGTCGTCCTGCTCGCCGTGGGCGCGGTCATGAACGCGGCCTCGGCGAGTCGCTACGAGCGCTTCGGCTGGGCGCCATTCGCGGCAGTGATGGCCGTGCTCACTTTCCTCGTCGCGTCAGCACCCTGAGCTGGCGCCGCAGACTTCTTGGAAGATTTGCCATGAAGTTGTCCCGTCAAATGGCTTCGCGTGAGGGTGCCTTCGGGGCCTTTTGACTCAAGGTTTCCGGCTGCGCCCTGATCGGCGCAAGCACTACCAGGAGATTTTCCATGAACGAGTGCCCGGGGGAATTGCCGAGTGGCGCTTGAGGGTGGCGGGCTCTTCGGGCCGTATCGCCTCGAGGAGCTTGTCGGCATAGGCGGGCTGGCCGAGGTCTGGCGAGCCATCGACACGAACAGCGGTCGCGTTGTCGCACTGAAGCGTTTCACCGGCGCCCTCATGACCAAGGCGTCCGAGCAGGTGCGTGCCGACATGGAGCTGCTCGCGGCACATGCATTGCGTGGCCATCCGAACGTGGTCGAGGTGTACGGCGGCGGGCCCGAGCCTGGACCGCATGTGGTGATGGAGTTCATGGATGGGGGCGATCTTCGCCGTGAGCTCACGCAGCGTGGCCGGCTCACCGTGGAGCGGACGCTGGACGTGGGTCACGCCGTCGCCAGCGCCCTTGCCGCCGCCTCGGACGCCGGCATTGTCCACGGCGACATCAAACCCTCGAACATCCTGCTCAGCTCCGACGGAGCCATCAAGCTGGGCGACTTCAATGTCGCCCGCGTCGTCGGTTACAGCGGTGGCTCGATATCTGGTGCCGTTCTGTCCTTCGACTATGCGGCGCCGGAGGTATGGGAAGGCCGATCGTCGGCCAAGTCGGACCTCTACGCGCTTGGCTGCGTGCTTTTCGAATGCCTGACCGGCCGGCCGCCGTTCAGCGGCTCGTACGCAGAGGTATTCCGTGCCCACCTCGAGCAGGCTCCCGACTTGGATGCCCTCCCGCCGGTCGCGCCGCGCGGGCTGCGCGCGCTGATCGGCCAACTACTCGCCAAGGATCCAGCGCAACGTCCGGCCGACGCGCACCTCGTCCTGCAGCGGCTCGAGGCTGTCGGTAAAGAGGCTGTGGAGGGTGCCGCAGGTGCGAAGCTGCCGACATCCATAGGGCAGTGGGTTCGGCAAAGCGTGCATCCGACGACGCCGTGGGCGTGGCGCGCTCGGAGCAAGTCGACTGGTCAAGAAGCAACGATCGAGCTGTTCTTTGGTGACGCTTCCGTGGGCGAGCAACTTCGCCGGGCCGTGGCAATCAACGACCGACTGACGCCCTTTGGTGCGGAACGCCTTATCGAGACCAATAGGCTGCTGTTGCGTCCCGATGAGAGCTTCGGACGGCCAACACCACCGGGCTGGATCTTCTGGGTCGCCCGCGACGAGATGCAACCTGTCGGCGCTGTGGCTCTTGATCGCGCGGGTTTGGGCCGAGCGGTCGCCCAACTGAGCGCGCTGCAGGGCGCCGCGGCGAGTGTCCGTTTGCCGCTTGACCTGTCACCGGACAAGGTCGTCGTCCTCGATGACGGATCTGTCCACGTCCGGCGGCCCGGGTTGCCCGGCGGCACCGGCGGAGCCGCCACCACGAATGCGCTCGTCGCCCTGCATGCGCTGGCGGCTCCCGATCTGCGACCACTCGTCGCGGGTGCCGCCTCGCTCGATGCGCTGGCCCTCGCCGTGGGCGCTCCTGTGACTGCTGCGCCTGCCGGTTTCGATGCTCCAACCGTGTACGTCCCAGGAGGGCCGCCGCCGCTGGCACCCGATCCCGTACTGCAACGGACAACGGTCCTGCCCCGGCCTGCGCCTCCGGCCAGCGCGGCGGTTGCCGTCGGGCGTCGCACCAGTGGTGCTGCGCTCGTCGCACCGCTCCTGGTCGCCGCGATCATCGTCGTCAGCCTCTTGGCCCTGGTTGCGTTCAACAACCTGTCAAATCCCGCTTCGCCAACACCGCCCGTCTTTGGCGGCATCGCCACGGACAGCCCGGATGCGTCACCGACTGCTGCGATCATCCCCACCTCGTCCCTTGTGACAACTCCCGTCCCGACCCCGCTTCCCACAGCAGCCCCGACCCCGATCTCGACACCAGCTCCGACACCAGCTCCCATCCCGACTCCGACCGACCCGCCACTGCCGACGGTGCAACCCCCGCAGCCGACGGAGCCGCCTCAGCCGACGAATCCGCCTCCACGGTCAACGGAACAGCCTCCGCAGCCGACCGACGATCCTCCTCAGGCCTGGCAGGTCGACATTTCCGCGAGCGATGATCGCGTCAGCAACGGCGAACGGGTCGCGATCCGAGCAACGTCAAACCGGACGGTGACTTCGACGCCGTACTACATCCAGGTCTACAACCCCGATACAGGCTTCATCCATTGGTCGTGCAAGATCGGCACCAGCTGTGGCGGCGGCGCCCGCCGCGAGAACGTCACGGCCGCCTATCAGGCTCGTATCTCGAACGCCGCCGGCGGTGACGTGCAGGCTCAGTCGCAGCGCATCACGGTGACTTGGGAACCGGGGGCCGCACAGGCCGGCTGGAGCGTCGACTTGCAGGTGAGCGATACGCAGGTTTCGAGCGGCGAACGCGTCAGCATTGTTGCGACCTCGAACCAGTCCGTGACCGGGACGCCTTACTACATCCAGGTTTTCAACCCGGACACTGGCTTCATCCATTGGTCGTGCAAGGGCGGCACCAGTTGTGGAGGCGGCGCCCGCCGCGAGAATGTCACGGTCGCGTATCAGGCACGCATCTCCAACGCGACCGGGGGCGATCCACAGGCTCAGTCGCAGCGCCAGACCGTCACCTGGCAGTAAGGCCGCTGCGCAGCAGGCACAATCGTCCTGTGAATGCATTGCCCGCAGAAATAACTGCCGAGGAGTTCGAGGCGAAGCTCGAAGCGCTGCGCTCGGCGGATGGGCGAATCGGGATGGGCCGCATTTTCGCCCTGGCCAAGGAAGACATCGGCATGGAGCCCGGACAGATCGAGCGCCTGCTCGAGAGCCCGGTCCACGAGGTTCGCGTCGGAGCCGTCAGCATCATGGACTGGCAGGCGCGCAGCAAGAAGACGACTGCTGATCGCAAGCGTGAGCTGTTCGACCTGTACATCCGCCGACACGATCGGATCGACACGTGGGACCTGGTCGACCGGAGCGCCATCTGGGTCGTCGGCGAGTACCTCGTCGACAAGCCGCGCGACGTTCTCTACCGGCTCGCGCGGTCAGAACGCCCGATGGAGCGCCGGACGGCGATGCTCAGCACCTACGCCTTCATCCGTCGCGGCGACACCGAGGATGCCCTTCACATCTCCGAGTGGCTGGTGAACGATCCGGATGATCTTGTCCAGAAGGCTGTCGGATGGATGCTCAGGGAGGTCGGCAAGAAGGACCCGAAGCGACACGCCGCGTTCCTCCGGGCGCACGCGGCGACGATGCCGCGGGTGATGCTTCGCTACGCGATCGAGAAGCTACCGGCCGCGGATCGAACCCGCTACTTGGGCTTCGCGAAGAGCACTAAGTAGAGGATCGCGACCCTATTCGGGCGGGTTCGTTCAGTAGACGGACACTCCGTATGCGTTGAGAGCTGGAATGACCGGCTGGAAGAACGTAGTCCCGCCCTTCTTGCAGTCGCCGCTCCCGCCTGACGTCAGACCGAGGGCTTTGGCGCCGTCATAGAACGGGCCACCGCTGTCGCCCGGTTCGGCGCAGACATTCGTCTGGACCATTCCCCGAACCGTCCCACCGCCCTGATAGCGAACGGTCACGTTGAGGGCCTGGACCGTGCCGGAGCGGGTACCGGTCGTGCTGCCCGTGCGGGTGACTGACTCACCCACGAATGCATTCGCGGCGCTGGCGATTTCGTGATTGCCGGCCACCGTGCCCGGGTGGTTCGTGAACGACGAGTCGTACTGGACTATCGCGTAATCCTTGCCGGGGAAGGCTGCACTGATCGTGTTGCCCAAGAACGTGCTGTGGTTCGCGGTCGTCCACCACATGCGTTCGGGCTTGCCACAATGCCCCGCCGTCAGGAAGTAGTAGGTCGAGCCATTGCGGACGTTGAAGCCAAGCGAGCAGCGATATTTCGACCCGTAGATGGCGTCACCGCCGCTGATGTACTGCTGGAACGTCCCGGCTACGTACTGCAGGCGAGCCGCAGAGCCGAGTCGCTGGACTGTCGCCCTGATGCTCGCGAGGCGAGCGCCCTGCACAGAGCTGTCGACCGTGACCAGAATCTGATTGCTCTGGGTATCGATGCCCCAGGCGGTGCCGCCGTACGGGATGGTTCGCTCGAGCCCCTGCAGGGCGGCGTCCAACGAGACGGCGTTGCGTGCTGTCGCTGGCGCGACGGCAAAAAGTAACGTCGCAATGACGCTGAGAACGGCGAGCCACCTGGCGGACTGAAGTCGCCCGTGGTGCGGCGCTGCGTGCATGGAAAGGTCTCCCCCCTTGATGCGGTTGGACGCATGGTGCGCGCCTCAGAGCCCATTTACAAGAGGCGCTTTCGGTTAGCTGGCCTCGGGCGAGCGACCTCCGCTTTTCACCCGATCTGGAGCGGTGTGCATATAGTTGGGCATGTCCGCGACGGACACTTTGCTGCCCCTCGACGAGGTCACCGGGCGACTGCGCGTGGTCGGCCAGAGCTTCGTTGGCCTGCGCGAGATCCCGATCCGCCAGATTGTCGGCTCCGTCGACCGCGCGGTCGATTTCGACCGCCTGTTCAGGCCGCGCAAGCGAGCCGACCTGCGCCAACGGCTCAATTCGTTGCGCCAGGCGTTCGGCGACATGCCGATGCCGCCGATCTCCGTATACGAGGCGAGTGACCTCTACTTCGTGAGCGATGGCCACCACCGCGTGGCGCTCGCGCGTGAGGACGGTGTCGAGTTCATCGACGCCGAGGTGACCAGGCTGCGCCTATCCCACGAGCTGCACGCCGGCGTCGACCTGTTGGAGCTCGTGCACACCGAGCAGAACCGCCAGTTCATGGAGCAGACGGGCTTGGCCGAGCACCACCCCGAGGTGCAGATCGAGTTCTCGCGCCCCGCCGGCTACTGGGAGCTGAAAGACCTGATCGAAGCGCGCGGATACGAGATCAGCGCCGAGCGGGGCGAGTTCGTCCCGATGCCGGAGGCGACCTCTGACTGGTACAGCACATGCTGGGTCGCGGCCCAGGAAGCGATCGACGCGACCAAGCTGCGCGACCGCTACTCATTCAAGACGCCGGGCGATCTTTACCTGTGGGTCCACTACAAGCTGCGCGAACTGCGCACGATCGACCGATCGGCCGACTGGATCGACGCCGCCGCGAGCCGTGCCAGCGAGCCCGTCACGCGACAACACAGACAGATCGCCCAGCGTGAGCGTCGCACGCCGCTGCCGCGATCGGCCCCGCGCTGACCAACCGCTGGGTCCCGGGCTCGGACGCCCGGGACTCAGCTGATGCCTTCCGATGGTCGCCCGCTAGGCGGGCTCGCCCGAAACCCGCGGAGGTGGGGTCGTGCTGACGGTCGGAGGACGCGTCGGCTCGGTCGTCGAACCCTTCTCCATCCGGGCCGCCGCAAGTGCCGAGACTTCCTTGGATCGGGTGTACCAATCTTGGGTCACCTGGGCAGCAACTTCACGGCCGCCGAGGCCGAAGGAAAGACCCAGCGCGATCGCTAGCGCCGCGACCACGCCAATGAAGAGGATGTTGACGAGGTCGGTGGCAATGCCGACCTGGTTGACTGCGATGAGAACCGCGAAGGCGATAACGGCGATCTCGGCGATGCGTCCGAGCATGCGGCCGTTGCCCATACCCAGCTGCGCGGAGCCACCTTCGATCGCGCGGCGCACGATGCGTCCCACGACGGGCGCTGCGACAAGGATGATTACGGCGACGATCAAGTTGGGCAGCCACGCCAGGAAATCGTTGATCAGCTGGCTGACCTGCGGCCAGCCGAGGAAATTAGCCGCCGCGACAATGAACACCAGCATGATGATCCAGTAGACGACGCTGGCGGCGGCCGTGCTGGGCTTGATGGCCGTCGCCGAGCTGCCATACACGTCGGCGCTTCGCTCCGCGAACGCTCGGTCGGCGCCTGCGCGATCGACGATGCGGCGGACGATGCCGCTCACGACCTTGGCTACGACGTAGCCGATGAGCAGGATGATCAGCGCGCCGATGATCGCCGGCAGCGCCGTCACCAGGTCGTTGACGACCTCATTGAAAGCCGTCACAAGAGTGTCACCCAAATTCATACCGTTCTCCTCTCCGCTCGACGTCCGCGCAGCGCGAACCCGTTAGGCCAGGATTCCGGTGCGGACGGGGTGTTTGGTGCTCCCACGCTATGGAGCGGGCCCATGCGGACGTGCGCTGACTTCAAGCCCGCGACGTACCAATGCCGTTGCAGCAGATGCGCCGCCTTGTGTCTTGTCGTGAACGGCGGCAGGTAGATTCATTTGCTTCAAAGGCCCCACCCGACAGAAGGGAGGCAACTGCAAGCGCAATAGTGGAAAGGAGACCGATCCTCCATGACCCACGAACAGACGCCCTCAGTGGCCGATGAGGTCGGCGAGCTCGACCCCCAATTCAGCAGCCCAGAAGCCGCTGCGGGACGGTGGGAGTCGGCACGCCAGTTACTCGAAGGCGCCAAGACGTACTGGCTGACAACAGTGCGACCCGACGGCCGGCCTAACACGGCCACCATCGCCGGTGTTTGGCTCGACGGTGCCTTCTACTTCACAACTGGCCCGGGCGAGCAGAAGGAACGAAACCTCGCCCATGGCAATCCTCATGTCACCGTCGTCACCGGCTCCAATGGGTGGGACGGCCTCGATGTCGTACTCGAGGGCGAGGCCGTGCGCGTGCTCGATTCGGACACGATCAGCCGGCTGGCCGAGGCGTTCACCGCCAAGTACGACGACTTCTTCCGGTTGAGAGCGGTTGACGGCCGCCTGGGCTGGGCGGATACAGCCGCCGAGTCGGAGATCGAAAGCCGAAAAGACGCCGATTCCGAAGGTGGGCCGCTTGCCTTTGAGGTGAGACACAAGAAGGCGTTAGCCTTTGGCAAAGGCGACAACTTCAGCCAGACCCGTTGGAAGTTCTTATCAAACTCGGTCGATCCGTCGCGACGCTGAGAAAGCCCCGCGCCAAACGCCAGCAGGACCGACCAGCTGAGGTCCTCGCGACTCGGCGAGAGCCCTCCGAGCAGCTACCGACTAGCCCACGCTTCGACTTCGACCAGGTACTCCGGCGCGGCGAGGCGCGTCACGTAGATCAACGTTGACGTTGTCAGGTGATCGCCAAAGACTTCGTCCAACACCGCGCGCCGTGCCGCTCGGTCGATGTCGACCACGACGTAGGTAGTCAGCTTCACGACATCGGTCGGCTCAAAGCCGGCGGCCTCGACGTTGAGCAGAACGTTGCGCAGCGCAACTTGGAACTGCTTCTCCGGCTGCTGTGGGATATCGCCACTGGAGTCCATCCCAACCTGGCCCGAGATGAACAGCAGCCGGCTCTCGCCCGACACCTCGATCTGATGAACGTAGCGCCCTACGGGCTCATGAACCGAATCCGGGTTTCGAGCTTGCTTCATCGTTGCCTCCTTCGCGTTCCACTCATGATGCATGTGACGATGACGTTCGGCACTGGGCCGCAACTAACAGGGTGCGTAGCCTCACTTTCCGATGCTGAACGCAAACGGCACTTCGCCGCGGCAGACCACTTGGGCAGATCTCAGCTACGGAGCGCGGCTGTTTCGAGTCGCTCACGGCGTCTGGGGTGCGCTCAACCTCGCCGCGTTGGGATGGGTCTGGTTGTCGGCTGTCCGCCGACGTCGCCACCCGCTACTGGCGGCATCCGTTGCATTGCTGGGCGCCGAGGGCATCGCTCTCGTCGTCGGTCGAGGCAACTGTCCGTTCGGGCCCTTCCAGCGAAGCCTCGGTGATCCCGTGCCCATGTTCGAGTGGGTTCTCCCGCCACGCGCGGCAAAAGCGGCGATCCCCGTCCTTGCCGCCGTTTCTGTTGTCGGTATTGCACTGGCTGCGCGGAGGACTCGCCCTTCATAGCGGTCGCGCTATCGTGAAGAGGAGATGCCCAAGCTTCAGCGGAGGCCGTTCGGCGAGGCGGACAACGTTCGCGCGGTCCCGAACGGCCGCATCGAGACGTACGACCTGGGTGACGTGCGCATCGGGCGCTCCATCCTCGAACCGGGATGGAGCTGGAGCCGGTCGCTCAAAGCGATCTCGCGAACTGATTGGTGCGAGTCACTCCACGTCGGCCTGTGTGTTTCCGGCTCCTGCCGCATCACGATGCGCGAGGGTGCGGAGCTTGTGATCAGTGCCGGTCAGCTGTACGAGATCCCGCCCTTCCACGACGCGGAGGTCCTCGGCGACGAGCCATACGTGACGATCACCTGGAACCCAAGCACGGCCTTTGCGGAGCCGGAAGGTGGCGACTACAACCGCATCGTGGCGACGCTGATGATGACCGACATCGTGGACTCCACCCTGCGTGCGCGCGAGTTGGGCGATGCCCTCTGGCGTGACCTCCTCGCCCGACACAATCTCATCGTTCGTGGCCTGCTCGAGCGCTTCCGTGGGCGCGAAGTCACGACGACCGGCGACGGGTTCCTGGCCACTTTCGACGGAGCCGAGCGAGCGATCCGCGCGGCCCAGGAGATCGGGCGGGCGTTGGCAGACCTCGGACTCGAAGTTCGGGCGGGAGTCCACACCGGCGAGCTGGAAGTAGAGGGCGACGACGTGCGCGGTTTGACCGTCCACATCGCGGCCCGAGTCATGGCTGTGGCGAAGCCGGGAGAGGTGTGCGCCTCATGGGCCACGCGCGAGCTGCTGGCCGCGTCGTCAATCGGCTTCACCGACCGCGGCCTGCACGAGATGAAAGGTTTAGTCGACCAGCGCCGCGTATACCTGGTTGAACCCTCCGGCGATCTCCCCCGGTAACGCAATCGAACCACTCCAGCACACTCACGCGTAGATAACGCGCTCTCCCAGGGCGGACGCCAACCGGTTGAGCTCGTTGAGGCGCGTCATGTCGCCCTCCGCCAGCTCGAAGTCGAAGACGTCCAGGTTCTCAGCCTGGTGCTCTTCCTTGTTTGCCTTGGGGATCGGCACCACACCTTGCTGCAAGTCCCAGCGCAGCAGGCACTGGGCTGGCGTCTTGCCGTATTGGCTGCTGATCTCGCGCAGCACTTCGTCATCCAGCCTCTCGGCGCGTGTCAGCGGGCTGTAGGCCTGGATCACGATGTGCTCGGTGCCACAGAACTCGAGCATTTCCGGGCTCCAGCCGAATGGGGTCCACTCGATCTGGTTGACCGCGGGGACTTCGCCGCTGCCGTCGTAGAGGCGCTTCATCTGTTCGATCGAGTAGTTGCTCACCCCAATGTCGCGCGCCAGGCCCTCGTTGCGTGCCCGGATCAGGCCCGCCCACAGGTTCTCGCCCGCGCCGTGCCGCGGCGGCCTGTGGATGAGCATCAGATCGGCGAAGTCGAGGCCCAGCTCCACGAGATTCCTCTTGGTCGCCTCATATGCGTCGTCGTCTTCCTCGACCTTGGTGACCACGAAGATCGCATCGCGCGCCAACCCGCTTCGCCGAATGCCCTCGCCGACTCCGGGTTGCGTGCCGTAATCGCCGGACGTGTCAATCATCCGGTAGCCGAGCTCGAGCGCCCGCTGCACCGAGCCTGCTGTGTCCGCCGTGAGCTGCCACGTGCCGAGGGCAATGACCGGCAGCTCGCGCCCACTCGAGAGCTTGATCGTCGCGTTTCTCTCCATGCCGCCAGACTCGCGCTCGACACCTCGCAGGAGCTACGCGCCGCGGTCCATTCCGGGTTGCGAAAGCCTTCGATCGCAAGGCGTCAAAGCGGGCTCGTCTGTCACGCGTCTGAAGCGTCACGAGTGTGCGTGTTTCGGCCAGCGCCTTCGTCTTTTGCCACCCTCGAGGTCAACCAGAAAGGAGACATATCGATGCTGCAGGCCACCGAGCAGCGAGCCTCAACTCCGTAGCGCCATGAGGAAGCAGCGCGTGCTCTTCGTCCAGGGCGCCGGAGCGATGTCGGCGCCCGACGGCAGCGGTGTATTGGCGCGCTATCTGGAGGAATCGCTTGGCCCTGAATTTGACGTCAATGCGCCGAAAATGACCGGCGCAGAAACGGATCCGCACTACCTCCCGTGGCGCGACCGGATCGACTCCGAGCTCCGGGCCATGGACGGCGCCGTGGTTCTGGTCGGGCATTCGTTCGGCGCATCCGTCCTGCTCAAGTACCTGGCGGAAGGCCCTCCGCCACGGCCGATCAGCGGGCTCTTCCTGCTGTCGACGCCCTGGTGGGAGCCCGAAGGATGGTCGGCCGAGTACGCGGTGGCGGACGACGTGGGATCGAAGCTGCCGCCGACGGTTCCCATATTTCTGTATCACTCGCGCGAAGACCCCGAGGTGCCGTTCAGCCACCTGGCGCTCTACGAAGAGCGCCTCCCCAATGCGACGTCACGCCCGATTGACGGCTCGAACCATTCCTTCACGGATGGCCTGCCCGAACTGGTCAGCGACATCCGCCAGGTAGTCGCCGATACGTAACGCGGCCGCGGATCGCGGCTCAGTCGGGTGTAGGCTCATTTCGGTCATTCCCCGCCGACCGGAGGCCGAGTGCCGCGGCTGCGAACGATGGTGGCGTTTCTTGGGGGATTGGGCATCGCGCTGTTGGTCGGATTGATTCCGCCCGAGGTGATCAGCTGGCTGCGTGAGTGGGCGGGTCGCCCCGGGCCTGACGAAGACGAGCCGGCGGCGCCACCACCACGACGACGTCGAAGTCGACGCAAATAGCATTCACGCGAATGACTCAGTCGAATGGCAGCTGGAGCGCTCGTCTCACGCGGCTTCTTGCCGGAGCGCTGGGAGGAGAGGCCAACATGATCATGTCTGATCCCCCGAAGCCCACGCCCACGGACGATGACCCGGCCAACAGGAAAGAGGCAAATATCGAATCTGTCACGACCGGGTATGACGCCCTCGATCGTGAGGACATCGAACGCTTCATCCAACTGTGCGCGGCGGACGCCGTTTGGATTTATCCGCCGTCGTCGGCCCTTGCGTATGGCGGTACTTGGCGGGGACGCGACGGGATCGCGGCCTTCTTCGAAGCGCACGACGCGGCCGAGGAAATACTTGAGTTCAAGATCGACGATCTATTGGCGGTCGGCGATCGCGTAATCGCCATGGGCCTATTCCGCGGCAAGGCCAAGCCTTCGCTTCGCGAATGGCAAACGCGCTTCGTCCACGTCATAACCCTGCGCGACGGGTTGTGGCAGCAGTTCGAGGCCCACTTCGACACCGCCGCCGCCGCAGACGCGCATCGCTGATCCGTCGCTTGTTCGCATTCGTGCGACCGCCTGTGGGCCGCTCAGTCGGCGAGCGCGAAGAGATGCCATGAATCGGGCACCCCTTTCAACTCGTGGACGCCACGATCATCGAATTTGAGCCCTGAGCCGGCTACCAGGTCCTTGACGGTGCTCGAGACAAGCACCTCGTTGGTCTCGGCAAGAGTTGAGACGCGAGCGCCGATCGAGACGCCGATGCCGACCATTTTCCGTCGCTCACCTCGAACTCGCCAGTGTGGAGTCCGACTCGCAGCGAGAGGCCAATGCTTTTCAGCGCATCACGGAGCGCCGCGGCACACAGCACTGCCTTGGCCGGGCCCTCAAACGCGGCCAAGAAGCCATCCCCAATGGTGTCGATCTCACGACCACCGCAGCGCGCAATCTCGCGACGGACAATGGCATGGTGGCGCTCGAGCAGGGTGCGCCAACCCACGTCTCCGAGCGTCGACGCAATCTGGGTCGAACCGACGATGTCGGTGAACATGATCGTCGCCAGTACGCGGTCGGCGTCCTTGCGTGCACTGAGGCCGGCGACGACCTGCCCCATTACTTCCATGTGTACCCGGTGACACTCATCATCGACCCACGTATAGACCCCTCGCACTGGCGGTAGCTCGACAACTCTGGATCTGCGGATCCTCGCCGCGACATAGTGGCCCGGTCCTGGTTGCGTCGGGCGGGGAAGGATGAGCGTAGGCACGCGCACGGCTGGCAATACGTCGCGCACGTCGAGCTCCATCGCGGTTCGGAAGGCGGTCCTCCACGTGCCGAACGAGCAGAGGCTGGTCCCAGGTCGACACCAGGTCACCCGTGATAGCCCGCAGAAAGACCGTATCGACGCCGCCTTCGCCGACGATCTGGTAGGCGATGGCCACGTCGCCGCTTCGTGCATACGCAACCTCAGGCGTCTCCACCGTCAGAGTGTGCGCTATTCGGGTCCCACGCCCGAGACGATATCAACCGTGATGCAGCGGCTATGTCCAACCGTCGTGCTCAGGTTGATGACCGCGGAGTTATGCCAGGTGCTGTCCGGCCGGTAGTTGAGTCGAGCGGCCGAGGACGTATACCTCGACCTGCTCACTCTTGCCTTTCAAGGACAGCGTTCGCCGCTCGACAGCCAGTTCGTCCAGGCCCGCGTTGGCCGCTGCCGTCCCCGTGACGAGCATCTCCCCGGCGCCCGCGGCCGTCGCCAGGCGGGCTGTTGTATTCACCGTGTCGCCCATCGCAGTCAGTTCGGTGTCGGGACCTTCGCCTACCGCGCCCACGTACGCCAGCCCCGTATTGATGCCGATGCCGACCGGCAGCCACGGCCTGCTCGTGCCGTGGCCGGTGCGGCCGAGCAGCTCAAGCGCTGCGTCGATAGCCCGCCGCCCGTGACGCGGTCCGGCCATCGACGGCACGAAGATGCCAATGACCTCGTCGCCCACGAATTTGTCGACGATGGCGTCATAACGCACCAGCACATCGGTGGCCGTGTCGTAGAAGCGGCCCATCAAACGATTGAACTCGCGCGGCCCCATCGCCTCAGCCAAGGGTGTCGATCCACGTACATCGGCAAAGAGCAGGCTGCATTCCACCTCGGCTCCACCATGGCTTCGACGCAGCTCACGGAAGCACCCGGTGCAGTACTTGGCGTTCTTGGTCCATGGACCAAGGCCCATGGCCCTCGAGACCAACCCACCCGGCCCGCCAAACGGTCGAGTGCACCACTTGCAGCGAGGCGGGCTGGGCAACCTGCCCCAGAATTGCCGCTTGCGCAGCACCGGATTGGGATCTGTCAGAAGAGCTCGCCATTCCGCTTCGCTCAACGCCTGGTCGGACGACTGCGAAGCCATGTGAAAACCCTACGCCCGCTCGGCAATCCGACGTGGTCGACGTTACCGATTGCGCGCAGCGGGAAGGACCGCGCCGCGTAGATTGGGCGCTCACCTCACTGAACCGGAACGGAGGAGCATTCATGGTCCGGCTACGGCGTATCCCAGCCATTCGTGCAGCGAACGTGCTCACGCTCACGATCGCGGTCCCTTTTGGACTCTTTCTTCTCGCCTGGGCAGTAGCCGCCGGCGTCTACCTGTTACCGGCACCGACCAGCGGCCAGCCAGCTCCATTTCTGGGGGTATTGGTCGGCTTGCTGGCTGCGTGGGGCGTGGCAATCGTCTTCTCGTGGATATCGATCGCGATTGCGTGCGCGTTCTACAACCTGATTGCCGGGAGTCTCGGCGGGATTGAGCTTGAGTTCAGGACCGTCCCGCCGGATTCATAGCCGATCGACGGCTCGAACCATTCCTTCACGGATGGTCACCCCGAATTGGTCGCCGACACATTCGACACGCAGCGAGCGGAAAGTAAATTCGGGCTTGACCGCCAAGAGCACACTGACGCTAACCGCTTGACCGTACGCAATGGTTTGAGCGAGCAACCTCTCCGCCAAGAGCCGAGGAGGGACGGGTGGAACGGCACGGATCTGAGAGTTACTTTGTACTCGGGGAAGGCCTCCTCGCCGAGAGCGTCGAGGGCAGAACCGCATCGTTAGCCGCCGCGGTCGAGGCCGAGGCGCCGCCGTTCCGCTTTTCCCGGATGGGTCCCAAGGGGACACAGCTCGGCGAGGGAGCGCGGAAGAAGCTCGCCAATGCGATGACGGCCACCGACGCGGGGGCGTCGCAGCTGCCGGCGGGATACACGTATCTTGGTCAGTTCACAGATCACGACCTGACCTTCGACAAGACGAAGGTCACGCTCGGTGAAGACATCTCGCCGGCGCTCCTCCTGCAGGCCAGATCACCAAGCCTCGATCTCGATTCGCTGTATGGGGCAGGCCCGCAGGATGCGGAGTCAGCCGCGTTCTACAGCGACGGCGTGCACCTGAAAGTCGGAAAGACCGTCGCGGTTGGGCCCGACATCGCCCGGGTAGGTTTCGACCTTCCGCGAGTCGGTTCGGCTGGGACGAACGCCGCCGAACGCCGGAAGGCGCTGATCCCGGATCATCGGAACGACGAGAATCTTGCGGTCGGCCAGACCCACCTGGCCTTCATCCGCTTCCACAATCGCGTGGTAGACACGCTGCCTACAACCCCGCAAGCGCAGCGCTTCGCCCGCGCCCGCCGTCGAGTCGTGCGGCACTACCAGTGGATGCTCCGTCACGACTTCCTGCCCCGCATCTGCGCAAAGTCGGTTGTCGAAGACGTTTTCAACAACGGCCGCAAGGTGTTCGAGGTCGACGCGGACCCGACCGCTGTCCCGACGATGCCGATTGAGTTTTCGGTGGCCGCGTTCCGGCTCGGACACAGTCTGATCCGCCCCGCCTACAACTGGAATCGCCGATTCGACGACGGGGCCGGCACGCTGGATTTGCTGTTTGCCTTCTCGTCGACGGGCGGCGACGTTGGCGGCTTCAACCGTCTTCCGAGCAACTGGATCGCCGATTTTCGGCGGCTATATGACTTCACCGAGGCGGGCAGGGCCGACCTGAGCGTCGCGGAAGCGAAGTTCAATCGCGCCAAGCGGATCGATACGCGGCTGGTGAGCTTCCTGAAGAACCTACCTCCGTCAACGTTTGGGGCAACGGATGTGGACTTCAACGACCCGATAGCCAATCTCGCGTTCCGCAACCTGACCCGGGGCAACATGGTGAAACTGGCCAGCGGCCAGCAGATGACGACCTTCATGAAGAACCACGGTGTGGCGGTGACCGCGCTCACCCAGGACCAGATCGAGAACGGCAACAACGGTGCCACTCTGGAGAGCCTGACCGCGGTTCAACGATCGGTCGTACTCGAGAACACACCATTGGTTTTCTACATCCTGCGCGAGGCAGAATTCAACGGAGGGAAGCTTGACGGAGTAGGCGCCCGCATCGTCGCGGAGACGTTCCATCGCGCCATGGAGGGAAGCCAGCCGTCCATCGTTCGCGATCCCGCATGGCGCCCGTCGCTGGGTCCCGACAGCGATACCTTCCGGATGGTCGACCTTCTCTTGTTCGCCTTCGAAGGAAAGGAAAACCTGCTGAACCCACTCGGCGGCAGCTAGCCCTCGAGGCGTGGCGCGGCCGGGAATGATGGGTCATCGTCAAAACCCTCGGGCATCGAGTACACACGGCCATCGATGTCAAGTGTCGATTGACTAGTAAGCGAAACTGTTCGTGTTCCTGCTAACCGGAACACCGTCACTTGTCGGTCCTGGACTGGGATCCGAGCCTGGAGTCAGCGGTGATAGCAGCCGAACACCTCGTCGCAGGGGCGCCGATGGTGGTTCACCTCCTGGGGGTGTTTGGGATTGCCAAATCAGGCACCGACGTTCCGCTACGGCCGGGCGGAAAGATAGAGGCATTGATCGCAGAGCTCGCCCTTCTTGAGTTCGGCGCGTCGCGTGACGAGTTGGTCACCTCCGTCTGGCCAAACTCTGATCCGGAGCTGGCGGCACACTCCCTGAGGTCGCTGCTGCACTCCCTTCATCGGCAATTCGGCGATGTGCTCGACGGTGCGCCGCCGATCGTGAGGGCAGCAGGTCGCTACCGATTGAACTGGAATGCGGGGGTCGCCACAGACGTAGGTGCGTTCGAGTTGCTCGCGGACGCTGGAGACGATGCCTGGCGCCACCACGACGAGTCGGCCGCGATCTCGGCCTATTCGAACGCGGTTCAGCACTACCGCGGCGACCTGTGTATCGGCACGGACGTGCGACATGTCCTGCGCCGTGAGCGACTTCGCCTGCGCTTCCTGACGATGCAGGCGTCGCTCGGAGCCCACGCGTTCCATAGTCACGACTACCGGACGGCTCTCCAGCACGCACAATCAATTCTCCAAAGCGATCCGTGTCGAGAGGACGCGTACCGCCTGGCCATGCGGTGCCATGTCCGCTTGGGCGAACGAGCACAGGCCCTGCGTCAATACCAGATCTGCCGCTCGGTTCTGGGCACCGAGTTTGAGGCCGAGCCCGAGGAAGACACAACGCGCCTCTACGAAGCCGTCCGTTTGACACCCGACGCAATCTGACGCCTACCTGACGCAAACGTCACAACTCAGCTGACGCTGCCCTGACCGCGCGATGTCGCTGCTGGGCTATGCCTAGCGAGCGCATGCACCAAGCAACGCCGTGTTGAACCACCCATCAGACGCAGCGGTATCGATGCCACTCGTGGTTGTGGTCCTGCGGCTGCACCTAACGCCGAGCGGTGACCTTCGCCACGGAACCCTCGTCGATCTCAACGAGCGGTTGCGCGGCAGGTTCGTCGGCTGGCACGGGCTTGTTCCGGCTTTGACCACATTCGTGGCCGAGGAGCTGGCGCCATCTGGGTCAGCGGCGAAGATGACCGAGTAGTGGGCGACAACTTGAAAGGGACCGCTTCATGCCAAGCGCGCTGACCTATCCCGGCGTGTACATCGAAGAGGTCCCGAGCCTCGTTCGCGCGATCACCGCCGTCGCGACCTCGATCACCGCTTTCGTCGGCCGGGCGGCGCGCGGTCCAGTCGATGAACCCGTGCTGCTGACGAGCTACGCCGACTTTGAACGGCAGTTTGGCGGCCTCTGGCGGTTGAGCGCGCTTGGCTACAGCGTCCGCGACTTCTTCCAGAACGGCGGCAGCCAGGCCATCGTTGTCCGCCTCTACCGCGCCAACGCGAACCCGCCCGAAGCAAAGCTGGTTGCCAAGGGCCTAAAGCTCCAAGCTGCGACCCCAGGCACGTGGGCCAACGCTCTGCGGGCGCGAGTGGAAATCGGCGCGGACGACAAGGTTTCGCCAGACCTCGCGAAAACCTGGGAAGCTGAATTTCCGGGTCTGACGAAGAACGACCTTTTCAATTTGTACGTTCGCGATACCGCGACCGGTCTGACGGAGGAATACCGCAACGTCACCAAGAAGGACAGTCCACGCAGGATCGACCAGATCCTCATGGCCTCGTCTGCCCTAGTCCGGGTAGACGGAGCAATCGTCTTCCCTGCGGACTCCCACGACGATCCGGATCCCGGCAAGGACGTCTGGGCTGATGACGCCTACTCGTCCAAGACCTCCGCCCAAGGGTCCGACGGCCAGACGCTAAACGAGGCGTCGTTTACGGGAGCAGGACTCGAGGTGAACAAGCGAGGGCTGTACGCCCTCGACAAGACAGATCTCTTCAACCTGCTCGTTATCCCACCCTATAAAGCCCAGGACGTCGACGTCACGCTCGTAGGTGACGCCGCAACGTTCTGCGAGCGCCGCCGGGCGATGTTGATCGTCGACTCGCCCTCTGCTTGGGACACCGTCGCCAAGGCGGTCGCTGGCGTCGCTGCCGTGGGCACTCCCAGCCGCAATGCGGCCCTCTATTTCCCGCGCATCCGGCGACCGAACCCCCTCTATCCCGACACGATCGAGGACTTCGCACCGGCTGGGGCAGTGGCCGGAATCTTCGCCCGAACCGACACCCAACGCGGCGTATGGAAGGCGCCGGCGGGCCAGGACGCGTCGATCGTCGGCGCACCGGAGCTAAGCGTGAAACTTGCCGACGGCGAGATCGGCCAGCTGAACCCGGTCGGGGTGAACTGCCTGCGCGTGCAGCCGGCCGCCGGCCGCGTCATTTGGGGCGCGCGCACCCTCCAGGGGAACGACCGGCTGGCCTCGGAATGGAAGTACGTGCCGGTCCGGCGCACGGCGCTCTTCATCGAGGAGAGCCTCTACCGCGGCACTCAATGGGTCGTATTCGAGCCAAACGCCGAGCCGCTCTGGGCACAGATCCGGCTCAACGTCGGAGCCTTCATGAATCAGCTGTTCAGGCAGGGCGCCTTCGCTGGGACAACTCCGCGCGAGGCCTACTTCGTCAAGTGCGACGCGGAGACGACGACGCAGGACGACGTCAACACAGGGATCGTCAACATCGCCGTCGGCTTCGCGCCGTTGAAGCCTGCTGAGTTCGTGGTGATCCGAATCCAGCAGATGGCGGGACAGGCAGGGAGTGCGTAATGGCCAACGTAAATGTCAGCACCCAGCGCTTCGATCCGTACAAGAACTTCAAGTTCCGAGTGCGCTGGGACGGTCGCTATGTCGCGGGCGTGAGCAAGGTCGGCGCACTCAAGCGCACTACAGAGGTGGTCGAGCATCGCGAGGGTGGCGATCCATCGACGTCACGAAAGTCTCCTGGGCGTACGAAGTACGAGCCGATCACCCTCGAGCGGGGTGTGACCCTCGACACCGAATTCGAGGCATGGGCGAACAAGGTCTGGAACTTCGGGTCCGGGCTGGGGATGGAGGTGTCACTCAAGGACTTTCGCAAGGACGTCCTCATCGACGTCTACAACGAGGCGGGTCAGCTGGTGATCGGCTACCGCGTCTATCGCGCCTGGGTGTCCGAGTACCAGGCGCTGCCCGATCTGGACGCCAACGCAAACGCTGTGGCCATCCAGACGCTCAAGCTCGAGCACGAGGGCTGGGAGCGCGACTACGACATCCAGAAGCCCACCGAGCCCGAGTTCTCGGAGCCGTAGGGCCCTGGGTATGGGCCTCATCTCCGACGCCGAAATCCTCGACCTTTGGGAAGCGGCGACTCAGCGCGATGCCGTAGACCGAGCGATCGTGCTGGCCGCCGCCGCACCGGTCGTGGCGACCGATGCCGCCGGTGGCTTCGCACTGTTGCCCATCGGCCAGCGCGATGCAAACCTCGTCGCGCTCCACGTTGCGATCTCTGGCGGCACTTTTGAGGCGGTCGCAGGGTGCCCGGCGTGCGGTGGCACGGCGGAGGTCTCGATTGACGCGTCCGCGCTGATGGCAATCGGTGAACAGGGCATCCCCGTCGAGCCACTCGAGATCGGCGATTACACGATCGAGTGGCGACCACCGGACAGCCTGGACTTACATGCGGCAGCCTCAGCCGGCGAAGCGGGCGCTGCCGAGCGGGTCCTGCTGGAGAGATGCGTTATCAGCGCAGCCGGACCGCAGGGCGCCACGGATGGGCCGTCCTTGGCGCCCGACGTGCTGGCCGCCCTGGCCGACGCGATGGCCGCGGCCGATCCACTCGCGGAGGTCCAGCTCGACGCCTCTTGCCCGGAATGCGGGCGTCCTTTCGTCACCAGCCTGGAAATCGGCGAGTTCGTTTGGACCGAGCTTGTCGCCCGTGCCCGGCAGATCATGCGCGAAGTCAACCAGCTGGCACATGCGTACGGTTGGAACGAAGCCGAGGTTTTGGCGCTGAGCGAGCGACGCCGTGCGGCATACCTTGAGCTGGCCACCGCGACGGTCGCATGAGCCACTTCCTGACTCGGCTGGCCACCCGCGCTGTTACCGGCACAGTGACGGCGCGGCCGATCCTGCACTCTGTTTTCGAAAGCGGCGCCGCGTGAGGCGAACGATCCGGACACCGTGCTCGCCCAACCCGGTTCGTCCGCGCCGAACTCGCCGGTGATCGCGCTGACAGCGCCCGGACTCCCCGGCGACCCGTCACAACGCACTGCCGGCGGGCGCTCCTCGCACGCAGATCCGAGAGCGGGCTATCGCCAGGGTCGGCGCAGCTTTCGTCAAGGGGAGGGACCGACAGGCGAACCTCCGACTTCGCGGCGGTGGCGACCTCCGACATCGTGCCGGCCGCGACCAGACCGGCCAGTGAGCGCGCCATATCCGCCTTTACTCACGAGCCGGCAGCACTGCCGATTTCGGCCGTGCAGCCAGTGGCCGCTGCTCGAGTCAGTTGCCACAGCCAGTTCAGCTTCTGAGCGCGAACGGCGACCGAGTGACCGGGACTCCCTCCGAGCCGCAAGTGACCGTTCATATCGGCCGCCTCGAGGTCCGTGCCATCGTCGCCGAGCCGCTGCGCGAGCCCGCGCGCGCCAGTCGGTCGCCGGAGCCGGATCCCCTTTCTCTCTCCGACTATCTGCGCGGGCGGCGGGTCGCGCAATGAGCAGCCCGCTGGCCATCGGCGCTGTGAGCGCGGTGCTGCGCAACCTGCTCGACAACGGACTGATCGAGGTTGGTGCGCCCGTGAGTCCGGTGAGCGTGACCGCGCAGGCCCCCGACCGCATCGACCTTGAAGACCCCGATGCTCCCCCTTCGCTGAACCTCTTCCTGTACCGGACCACGCGCAACCAGGGATGGGCACAGTCCGGCCTCCCGACCTACAGCGGCAATGGCGCGCGGCTGTCCAACCCACCCCTGGCTCTCGACTTGCATTACCTGCTGACCGCCTATGGGGCGGCCGACTTCCAGGCGGAGATCCTGCTCGGCTACGCGATGCACCTGCTCCACGAGCGACCCGTGCTAGACCGGGCGGCGATCAGCCGAGCACTCGACCCGACTCCGCTGGGGGCATCGATCCTGCCGCCTGCCTTTCAGGCTCTGACGGCATCCGACCTCGCCGACCAGCTCGAATCGGTAACCATCACCCCCGAGCCGATGGACACCGAGGAGCTGTCGCGGCTCTGGTCGGCGATCCAAACGCACTACCGGCCAACCGCGTCGTACATGGTCACGGTCGTCCTGATCGAGGCGCGCAAACCGACTCACAAGGCGCTGCCCGTGCTCACTCGTGGCGGGCGCGACGCGGCCGGCCGCGAAAAGGGTGTCGAGGTTACGCCAGGCCTCGTGCCGCCCTATCCGACGATCGAGCGGATCGTTCCCGACGACGGCCAGCCCGCGGCTCGACTGGGCGAGAAGGTCGTTCTCGCCGGCCACCATCTGAGCGGCACCAATGTCGTCGTTCAGTTCGCCCACCGGCTCCTCGACACGCCGAACGAGGTGAATGTAGGGGCGAACAACGACACGGCCTCGATCGAGCTAACCCTTCCCGCCGGCGGGGCCGCCGCGCAGGACTGGCCGGCGGGGGTGTACGTGGTCGGCGCCTCACTCGTGCGCCCAGGCGATGTCAAGGCGCGGACAACGAACGTCGCCGCGATGCTGCTCGCACCCGAACCGGTGCTCCCGCCGGACAGCGTGACGCGAGACGCTGGGACACGTCGAGTTAGCGTCGTGATGGACGTCCGGCCCGAGGTACGTCCGGCCCAAGAAGCAATGCTCACCTTGGGCGGGGAGTCGGCTGCGGCCGAGTCGCATCCGGCTCAGACCGGGACGCTTCAGTTCGAGCTCGGCGACGTGCCGCCTAATGCACAGTGGGTGCGCCTGACTGTCGACGGCGTGGAGAGCCTCCTCCTGGACCGGTCGGTAGACCCACCAAAGTTCGACCCGGCACAGTCAGTGGCGGTGCCGGCGTGAACGCCGTCGCCGCGCTCGTCGAGCCCGAACCCTCTGTCATGGAACAAAGGCCGATCGTGGCCGAGCTCGAGCGCATCCGTGACCGGCTGGTGGCGTTCCGCGACGGGGCCGAACCAGGAGTCGGCCAGCCCCTGCGCGATTCAGCGGCGGAGAAGTTGGCTGAATTGTTCGGCTTGTCAGCGTTCGAACGCGACGTGGTCCTGCTGGCCGCAGCCGTAGAACTCGACGCCGATGTCAGCCGGCTGGTCGCCGAGCTACAGGGCGGCAGCCAACCTCGTCCGACTTTTGGCCTGGCCCTCTCCGTGCTTGCCGAACCGCACTGGGACGCGCTGTCGCCCGACGGGCCGCTGCGTCGGTGGCGGCTCGTCGAGCTCGAATCGGATGCTCTCGTGGCCGAGCGACCGCTTCATATCGACGAGGCGATCGTCGGGCTCCTGACCGGGACCGAAGTCCAGAGCGCTCAGCTCGACGGGATCGTCCGGCGCATTGAGACGATGGCCCGGATATCTCCGTCCCAGGCTCAGTTGGCAGCCGAGACCGCAGGAGTGCTGGCAGGGATTGGCCAGCGCCTGGTGCTGGTGCTCGAGGGCGATGACGGGGATGCACAGATCGCCGTGGCAACGCTCGTGGCGGCGATGCTGGAGAGACGTTCAGTGCTGGTCAGGACAGGGGCATTGCCAATGCCCGGACATGAGTTGTCGATGATCTGTCGACTGCTCGAGCGCGAGTTGCGTCTGGGCCAGGCACTTGCGGTGATTCAGCCGGAAGGCGCGGCCGATGACGTTATCGACGCCCTGCTCGACGATCTCGAGTCGCGAGTCGTGATCGTGCTCGGACGTGCACCGGCGCGGCGCACGCAACGCGTTTGCCTAACTCGAACGATCGCTTTGCCTGACCCGCGCGAGGCGCGCGATCTGTGGGTCGGCAGCATCGGGGCGACACCAACTGGCGAAACGAGCGACGCCATCGACGCCGTCGCGCAGCAGTTCCGGCTCAGCGCGGCCGCCATCGACGCCATCGCCATAGAGGCGTCTGCGTCGTTCGAGATCGACGACTTCGCTGCGCGTATTCGGCGGCTCTGTCGCGAACGAGCCCGTGTCCCGCTCGACGGCCTGGCCGAACGGATCGAGCCACTGGTCGGCTGGGAAGACCTCGTCCTGCCGCAGGGCCATACCGAGCTACTGCATCAGATCGTCAGCCACGTCCGGCATCGGACCCAGGTGCTGGAGCGCTGGGGATTCGGCGCACGGACCAGGCGAGGCCTGGGAGTCACGGCGTTGTTCGCGGGGGAGAGTGGCACCGGCAAGACGCTCGCTGCCGAGGTGATTGCGCGGGAGCTCGAGCTCGACCTTTACCGCGTCGACCTTTCGGCGACCGTGAGCAAGTACATCGGCGAGACGGAGAAGAACCTGCGCCGCGTATTTGACGCGGCCGAGGCGAGCGGCGCGGTGCTCCTGTTCGACGAGGCCGACGCGCTGTTCGGAAAGCGCGGTGAGGTTCGAGACGCACACGACCGATACGCGAACCTCGAGGTCGCATACCTGCTCCAGCGCATGGAGCACTACCGCGGACTGGCGATCCTGACCACGAATTTGCGCAGCAATGTCGACCGCGCGTTTCTGCGTCGGCTCCGATTCGTCGTCCAGTTTCCGTTCCCCGATTTGGATCAGCGCGCCGAAATCTGGCGTCGAACTTTTCCAGCGCAAGCCGACGTCCACGGCATCGCGCCCGAAAGGTTGGCCCGACTGAACATCAGCGGTGGATCGATCAACTCGATCGCGCTAGGTGCGGCATATGCGGCAGCGCGGGACGGCCGGCCGATCTCATCGGCGCACGTGTTGCGTGCCGCGAGGCTGGAATACGCGAAGGCCGAGCGCGCCTTGACAGAAGCGGAGTCGGAGGCACTCGCGTGACGACGGCCCGCACTCCCATTCGGATCGTCATCGACGAGCTCATCGTCCGAGGTCTGGACGGGCCTGAGGCGCGAGCCGCGTCAGCCCTGCTCCAGAGCGAGCTGGCAGGGCTTGCGATCACGTCGGACCGCACGCAGTTCAGGTCGCGCGCCGTCGGTGCTGCTGGACCTCTCGCCGTGAATGTCCGGGAAGGATCGGGCGCATCGGTTGGAAGGGCGGTCGCCGGAGCCGTATGGGATCACGTCAACGGGGAGCGCAAGTGAGCGGCCAGAACGCGCTCGTCCGATCGTCGGAGGTGCCGGTTTCACGTCCTGTTTCGCAGCCGCAGGACATCGCCGAGCGCGAAGCCGATCGGATTGCCGACCGCGTCTCACGCGGCGGTAGCGTGGCTGACTGGTCGTTCGCTAATACCCCGGTGGCTGCTCCGGGCTCCGTGCTTCGCCAGGAGGCCAGCCCGAAGCCGGAGGAGGAAAAGAAGGAGCCGCCCAAGTTGACGCCCGAGCCTCTGCCTGAAACCGACCCGGGCAAGAAGCTGAAGGCGGAGATTCTTGCAAATCCGACCGTCCAGAAGCTCAAGACGGCCGTCACTACGCCCGGTGGTCTGGTCGTCGGCGGTGCCATGGTCGCCGGCGGTTTGGCGGCGCTCGCGGCATCAGGAAAGGCGCTGCCCTTTCAGTCGCCGCCAATTCCCATCCGACCGGGACTGACGGTCCAGCCCACCCTCCTCGGCCCGGTCAATGCCCCGACGCAGGTCGGTCTCACGATCACCTTCGAACCCCAGGGCGACAAGGACACGAAGAAGTCTGATCCGATCGCAGCGGACACCGCCCGATTGAAGGCCCTGGACCAGATGTTCAAACCGGCGTCTCAGAAGGCTGCTGAGAAGCGGGAGCAAGACGAGCTCATCCGCGCCCTGGCCAAACGAGGCGGTGGCCTGATGATCCCGCTAACGCCGGAAACGACGAAGAAGACCGAGGACCCGAAGAAGGAAGAGCAGACGCCAGTCCAGCCCACGGCGGCATCGGTCGGCGCTCGCATGCCCAGGCAAGCCAACGTGGAAGCCGCGCTGGTCTCACCCGGCCGCCCGCTGGAACCCGCGACCCGGCGGCACATGGAAGGACGCTTTGGCCATGACTTCTCGCGCGTACGGATTTACGACGACTCGCGATCGGCTTCTGTAGCGGCCTCGATCAACTCGGCGGCTTTCACGGTCGGCCCGGACATCGTGTCGGGCTCTCGAGGACTCGACAGGTCAAGTGGTGCGGTAGAGCGAAGGCTTCTGGCGCATGAGCTGGCGCATGTCGTGCAGGGCAACAGCCAGTCGGTTGTTCGTCGTCAGACTGGCTCCTGGAGCACTACGGAGACTGTGGGACGGTGAGCGCGCCGTTCGAAGGGGGCAGCCCGTGACGCTTGTGTGCGCACCGTGAGCGTTCGCCCGGCCACGGTCCGTCGTCCGCAAGTGGCTGAGTTGCGTACGCATTTGGCCACGCGCCCTCAAGAAGCTGGCCGTGCCCACGCTGAACTAGCTCAATCCGGCGCTCGGCGATCGGCGGCCTGGTGGTCCTACGTCACGCTGCCTTCGTCGCACGCGCGCGACACGGGGCTGCCTGCATTGGGCAAAGGCAGCGGGGCCGATCTACCGTTGGCAATCACGAGGCGGCTGCAACAGCACTTCGGCCGAGACATCCCTGCCGTCCGGATACACACGGACGGCTTCGCCGCGACGACTGCCAGGCGACTCAACGCCAATGCCTTCACGTTCGGGCACGACGTCTTCTTCGCGCCGGACATGTACGCGCCGGACAACCCGGTCGGGTGGCGACGCCTCGCACACGAGGTTGCCCATGCGATGCAGCAGCGGGCGTCGACTTCGCCCAATCAAGCGGACCGCGCGCGACTCGAAGGGGAAGCGGAGCTGGCAGCCTCGCACGGACCGGCCATCGCTCTGTCGTCGGTAGGGGCAACGGTGCTATGCGAGCCGACGTATCCACGTCGAACCACCGGGAATCGGATGATTCAAGAGGCTGAACGCATCCTCGCTACTTCAAGAGATCAGTCGGCGGCAGACGAAACCACACGTCTATGGTCGAGAGTGGAGTCCAACTTCGCCGGATCGATGACCACTGGCAAAATCGCCCGACGAATCTGGACAAACATCTTTCTGCGTCATTTCACGGAGCCGAATACGCGGCCAGGTGTCGAGAGTGCCCACCCACGCTATTTCTACAGCCGACCCTATGGATGGGTCGACGCCCAGCACTTCTTCGGATTCATTGATTTTGCCGAAAGGGAAGCGGCGACGCATCCCGGTGATCGCCAAGGAACATTACAGGCGGCGACGAGTCGAGGGTCGCAGATTGAAGCGCGACAGCAGCTGATACGTGATTGGGCAACAACCAGGCCACCAGAGTCCGTGCCGCCAGCCCTTCGAGCCCTCCAGGTTCGGCCACCGAATACGGCTTTGTTTCGGACGCCTCAACCCCTGGTAGGCATTCCTGCACAGATCGCTGGGCAGATGGCCGAGGGGGCGGTAACCGGCACTGCTCAGGGCGTTATATCCGGCTTGTCCCCTTGGCTCCTCGAAGGCACAGAAAGAGAATTGTTTGATCAGCTTCAAGGGTCACGCCGCGACAAATTCTTCCAGGACGCGTCGAAGTCTGCGTGGAGTTATGAAGACATCGTTTCCAATCAGCTGGGTACGAGGTTCCATTTGGCTCATGCAGCGGCAGTCGACAGCGCCAACCCAGCCGCGCGCGACTCGGTGTTTCTTGCCGAGCTGTCTGCGTTCTTCGGTGAAATTGCCGTAGAGAACGATCCGGGTCGTCTCGACGAGATCGCGCGAGATCTTCCGCAGCAGGAGCGCGATTATCCGCCTCGGACAACCGAACAACGTGAACGCCAGCGTCACCCTGACCTGTTCCAGTTGCCGCGGCCATGAGCACGCCGTTCTCGCCGCGACTCGTCAAAGGTGGCCTTGTCCAGGTTGACCCGAACAGCGGCAAGGTGCTGCGCGTCATCACCGTTCAGTACAACCCGGACACGTTGACGCGGACGCTCCAGGTGCAGGCGAGCGGGGAGTCGGGTGACCGATCGATGGCCCTGCGCCTAAAGGGCGCCGCGATAGAGACGATCAAGCTCGAGATCGAGATCGACGCGACCGAGAACCTCGACGATCCGGCCGCCCACGCGGACGCGGTCAAGCTGGGCATTCAGCCTCAGCTCGCGACGCTGGAGGCACTCGTCTACCCGAGTGCAGATGCGCTGCAGCAGAACGACGGGCTGGCGTCCTCGGGCGTGCTGGAGATCCTGCCCCTCGAAGAGCCATTGACGCTCTTCGTTTGGAGCAAGCAGCGCATCCTGCCGGTCCGCGTCACCGACCTCTCGGTGACCGAGGAAGCGTTCGACGCGCTTCTCAATCCCGATTCGGGCGAAGGTGTCGATTGGCCTGCGCGTGCTCTCGGTGGACGACCTCGGATTCGGCCACCGCGGAGGCTCACTGTTCATGGCCCACCTGCGCAACAAGGAAAGCCTGGCCGGTCGCGCGGATCGGCACCCCTGTCGCAGCTCGGCGTGGAGTCGCTCTGATGCCCGACATGCTGCAGGAGCTCATTGCCGCCGGCGCCATACCAAAGACGACATTCCTGCCGACGAGCAGATACGCCGGCATCGCTGTCGAGGAATGGGATCCCGGCGACGGGCGACCGCGCATCCCGTACCTACAGCGCCGCTTCTGCCCGCTGTCCGAGCGGTTGGCTGCGCTCCACGAGTTTCGTGTCGAGGAGGGGGACCGGCGCGACGTGCTCGCATCGCAGCACCTCACCGATCCGGAGCTCTGGTGGCGACTCGCAGATGCCAACAGGACAGTGGATCCGCGTGACATCCATAGGCCGGTCGGCCGACGGGTGATCGTCGCACTGGCCGAGGGCGTCCCAGGGCCGTCCGATGAGTGACCCGGTGCGCCTGCAGCTGCTCGTCGGCCCGGTGGTTCCGGTTCCTGCGCCGCGGGAGGTCATCGAGGCGATCCAGGAGGTCAAGGTCGAGTCCGGGTCGGGCGAGACTCAGAGCGGCTTCGAGCTCACCTTCCGAATCTCCAACCGCTCGCCGCTGCACACGCTGTTCCTGCTCACCGGCGGCTCGAGCATCCCGATCCTGCGCGTTGTCATTGCCGTCGTTGTCGGTGGCACCACGAGCGTGCTCATCGATGGCGTGATGACCAACCACGAGATTCGATCCGATACCGGGCCCCATTCCACGCTGTCGGTAAAGGGGAAGGATCTGACGGCGGCGATGGACATCTTCCCGCTCGATGGGCTGCCTTATCCGGGGATGTCGCCGGCCGTCCGTGTTCTCGTCGCAGTTGCCAAGTACGCATTCCTCGGCATCGTGCCGATGGTCATCCCGAGCGTGATCGAGGACATCCCCATTCCCGTCGATCGGATCCCCCGGCACCAGGGAACCGACTACGCGTACATCAAGAAGCTGGCCCACGAGGTCGGTTACGTCTTTTACATCGAGCCTGGGCCGGCACCCGGCGTCAGCCGCGCCTACTGGGGACCAGAGATCCGCGTCGGGGCTCCGCAGCCTGCGCTCAACGTGGCACTCGACGGGCCGCACGCGAACGTCAAGAGCCTGTCGTTCAACTTCGACAAGGAGCGCAAGGAGCTTCCGATCGTGTTCATTCAGGAACAGACGAGCAAGGTCCCGATTCCGATACCCATTCCTGACATCACGCCGATGAGCCCGCCGCTGGGCCTCATTCCCCCGCTGCCACCAAAGATCACCCTCATGCGCGATACGGCGAAGCTCAATCCGCTTGTCGGTGCGATGCGCGGTCTGGCGTACGCCGCTCAGCACTCGGATTCCGTCTTCGGCACTGGTTCCCTCGACGTGTCCCGGTACGGCCGCATCCTCCGGTCCAGACAGCTGGTCGGCGTGCGCGGCGCAGGCGAGGCGTTCGACGGCCTGCATTACGTCTCGTCGGTCACATCGACTCTCAAGCGCGGCGAATTCACGCAGTCGTTCTCGCTCGCGCGCAATGGCCTGCTCTCAACCGTTCCGCGGGTGCCGGCGTGACCGCCCTGATGGAGGCGCCCGTCGGCCAGCGCTTCTACGGCAAGTTTCGCGGCACCGTGATCAACAACGTCGACCCGATGCAGATGGGACGTATCCAGGCAATCGTGCCCGACGTCTCGGGCGTGATCCCAACGTCATGGGCGATGCCCTGTCTGCCCGGGGCGGGCATCAACACCGGTTTCTTCACCGTCCCGCAAATCGGCTCGGGCGTCTGGATCGAGTTCGAGCAGGGCGATCCGGACCGGCCGATCTGGGTCGGTGGTTACTGGGGCACACCGGCCGAAGTGCCGCTGCTCGCGCGGTCAGTGCCACCGGCCATCAACGGCTTCACCATCCAGACGACGCTCAAGAACGGCATCGTCGTGAGCGACGTTCCCGGCCCGACCGGCGGCATCCTGATCCAGACAACGACCGGGGCGATGATCTCCGTCAGCGACGTGGGGATCATCATCTCGAACGGCAAGGGTGCCGTGATCAACCTCCTCGGCCCCTCGGTCGACGTCAACGTCGGCGCGCTGACGGTGTTGTAGCGATGCCCAGCTCCGGCTCTCCACCTGGGCGCGTTCGTGACCTGTACTCATGCCGGCCCGGCTACGCCCAGTGCACCCTTCCCGCGCATCCTGCTGTCCGGGCAGCCGGCGGTCACCGTCGGCTCTCCGCACATAGTGACCGGCTGCGCGCTGACCGGGTCTGCGCCGCCATGCGTCACCGGCCAGTGGCTCACCGGCGCCGTGCGCGTCCTCGCCGGCGGCATGCCGCTCGCGACGATGACCGGGGCGTCAACCTGCATCCCCACGGGAACACCTCTTCTTCCCCTGGTCGCACAGGCACGGGTGCTGGCGACATGAACGTGGACTTTCCGTACCACCTCGACGGTCTACGGCGAACGGCGACGACAACAGAGACCGATCACCTTCGCGACCTGATCGAGCAGGTTCTTTTCACCGCGCCCGGCGAGCGAGTCATGCGTCCGACCTTCGGCAGCGGACTGCCGGGCCTGGTGTTCGAGCCGATCGGCCCCGAGCTCCTCGCGGCGACTCAGCAGCTGGTCCAGGGATCGTTGCAGCATGAGCTGGGTCACTTGATCTCGGTCGATTCGGTCGAGATCACCCAGCACGAGGGGGCGCTGATCGTCGCCGTCGGGTACGTCGACCTACGATCCCGCGAGCGCGCGAAGGCGACGTTCGGAAGGGCCCTCGCGTGATCCGCTACGTCTGCTGCGACGAGCGACGTCTGCGGGCGGTGAAGGAAGCCGGCCTGCTCAACGGCATCGAGTACGTCGAGGTGTCCGATTCCGAGGCGCCGCCGGGTCTCCGACAACGGACTCTTTTCGTCCGCTTCATCAAACCTCCAGTCGGGCTCACTGCCGAGACGAACATCACGATATCACGGCGGAGACCGCATTCCGACGGTAGCTGCCTCCACCCCGCCAGCGGCAGAAGTGCCATCGCTGATCGCCGGTCTCGACGATCCGGGAAATGTCTTGCTGATACGGACTGATTCGACCGGCGACTTCTCGACCTACACACTGCGCGTCGTCGCCGGACCAGGCAGTGACGATCCGCCTGCGGGCTTCGATCCGGTGCTCGGCGAAGCGCAGTTGTCGTTCAAGGTCGAGTGTCCTTCCGACTTCGACTGCCGCCCGGGTTGTGGCTGCCGCCGCGCAAAGCCGGAAGCACCGCCGATCGATTACCTGGCGAAGGATTACGGCTCCTTCCGCCGGCTCATGCTCGACCGTTTGAGCCTGCTGGCACCGGAATGGCGCGAGCGCAGCAGCGCCGACATGGCCATCGCCCTCGTCGAGACGCTCGCCTACGTGGCCGACGAGCTGTCGTACCGCCAGGACGCCGTCGCGACCGAGGCATACCTCGCCACCGCCAGGCGCCGCACATCGTTGCGTCGCCACGCACGGCTCGTCGACTACCTCGTCCACGAGGGATCGAATGCGCGCGCCTGGGTACGCGTCACGGTGAACGGCGAAGGTGTCGTGCTGGACATTCACACGCCGCTCCTCACTCGAGTGCCGGACCTCCCCGACGTAGTCGACGTCGGCGGTCAGGACCACCGCGCTGCGCTGGCCGCCGGAGCCGAGACGTTCGAGACGACGAGCCGCGAAGTGCTGTTTGCCGCGCACGACAAGCTGGACTTCTGGACCTGGGGCGACGCTGCCTGCTGTCTGCCGCGCGGCTCGACGTCGGCTGCACTCGTCGGCGAATATCCGAACCTGAAGGCGGGGGACGTTCTCGTCCTGGCCGAAATCGCCGGGCCGACAACCGGACGGATTGAAGACGCCGACCGCGACAAGCGCGTCGCCGTCCGGCTGACACGCGTCGAGGCTTCCAGCGACCCATCGCTGAGCCTCTTCAAAGACCCCGACCCTGTGAGCGACGCGGTGACCCTGATCACCTGGGACGAGGCCGACGCGCTGCCGTTCCCGCTGTGCATCTCAGTTGCCGAACGACCTGGAATCCCGTTCGCCGAGGCATGGGGAAACATCGTCCTGGCCGACCACGGTCGCACCATCACCGACGAAGACATGGGCAGCGTGCCGGAACCGGTCATGAACCTCGCTCCTGCCGATGACTGCGACCGCTGTGATGAGAAGCCTGACCCGATTCCGTGCCGGCGCGCTTCCGCCCCGTGCTGGGGCGCATGCCGCTCACGCACGCGGGGCCAAATCCCGTGGCGGTGGTCAGTGAAGAGCCGCTTTCCCCGACGTCGCCCCTCCTCGCAGCGCTCGGGTCGCTCACGTTCGAGCCGCTCATTCGCGAGTACCTCGCCGAACGAGGCCTTGCGTTCACAGCCGGCCCGGCTGTGCTGCGCGGCGGCCACGACGTCTGGTCGGTCAGCGACGGCGAGCAGATTGCGCTGCTGCGACTGTCCAACGGGGTACTGGCCGTCCACGGCCGACCGTTGGCGGCCTCGGCGACGATCTCCTCCTCACCGCGTCGCGCCACGCCGGCCATCGAGCTCGCCGGGACCGTCGACGCGGCGACGGAGACCTGGACGCCGCGTGCCGATCTCCTGGCGAGCGACGGCGACGCCGCCCATTTCGTTGTCGAGATGGAGCACGACCGGAGTGCCACTCTGCGCTTCGGCGACGGCACGAACGGGCGCCGGCCGGAGGTCGGGACGGGCTTCGTTGCAACCTACCGCGTGGGCAATGGCCGCCACGGCAACGTGGGCATCGGCGCCATTGCGCACGCGGCGATCACGGGCGGCAGCGTCACCCGGGTCAGCAATCCACTTCCCGCAGCAGGCGGGACAGAGCCCGAAGCAGCCGAGGCAATCAGGCGGGACGCGCCCGAGGCCTTCCGGTTCCAGGAGCGCGCGGTAACCATGGACGACTATGCGCGCGTGACCGAGCGCGATTCACGCATTCAGCGTGCCGCCGCTCGGTTTCGCTGGACCGGCTCGTGGCACACCGTTTTCGTCACAGCCGACGCCGTCGGCGGCCGGGCGGTGGACCCGCGGCTCGAAGACGGACTGCGCCGTCACCTGGACCGTTACCGGATGGCCGGCTTCGACCTCGAGATCGATGCGCCGTCGTTCGTGCCGCTCGACGTCGAGCTTCGCGTGTGTGCCAAAGCGGATCACTTCCGATCTCAGGTGCGCGCTGCGGTGCTGGATGTGCTGTCGGCTGGTCTGCGCGTCGACGGCACTGAGGGCCTCTTCCATCCCGATCGATTCACCTTTGGCCAGCCCGTGTACCTGTCGGCGATAGTCGCCGCGGCACAGGCCGTGCCGGGCGTGCAATCGGTGACGGCTACCACGTTCCAGCGCCAGCGCGACGACTCGTCTGCCGCGCTTGACACGGGGGTCCTGCCAATGGGACCGCTCGAGATCGCCCGCCTGGACAACGACCCGAGCTATCCCGACCGGGGCCTGCTCGTCGTCGTCGCACAAGGCGGTAAGTAATGCTCCCGCTCGCAACGTGCGACTGCTGCTCAGGCGTGATGCAGCACACCCCGCTGCCGGTGGAGAACCGGCCGGGTCTCTCGGCCATCGCATATCGAGTCGGCACCCACGCGGACTTTCGCTCATCGCTGATCGCGGGTCTGACCGATCTCGAGCGGCCGCGGCTTGCCGATCTCGGCACTCGCGACGACGATGACTTCACCATCGCGCTGCTCGATGCCTGGGCAATGGCCGCCGACGTGCTCACGTTCTACAACGAGCGCCTTGCGAGTGAGTCCTATTTGCGCACCGCGCGACAGCGGGAATCCCTGCAGGAGCTCGGACGGCTCACCGGCTACCGCCTGCGCCCGGGCGCAGCAGCGCAAACCCATCTCGCCTTCGCAATCGACCATCCCCCGAAGATCCCGGACGACCTCGTGCAGGAGCCCGGCACGACGCCGCGCGTCACACCCGAAGCCGTGGAACTGCCCGATCGACTCAGGGTCCAGGGCATCCCCGAACCAGGCGAGAAGCCGCAGACCTTCGAAACGTTGGAGGCCATCGAGGCGCGGCCGGAATGGAACCTGGTGCCGGTTGCCCAGAAAACAGCTCAGATGCTCAAGCAGGGCGACACGCACGTCTACCTCGACGGCATCGGCCTAAACATCAAGCGCGGTGACGTCCTGCTGCTGGCCGGCGCCGACATCCTCGCGGAAAGCTGGGACGTTCGGGTCGTCTCCGCCGTCAAGGAGGAGCCCGAGCCCAAGCTCAAGCGAACGCGCGTCGAGTGGGCAGATGGCCTCGGCTCCAGTCAGTGGGGAGTGGCGCCCGCCGCAGTACCGGAGGCGCACGTGCTACGCAAGCGCATCCCCATTTTTGGACACAACGCCCCGGCGCAGAACCTCATCAACGGTAGCGACGAGGAATGGGGCTTCAATCTGTCACCCAAAGCCGAACCATATGTCGACCTCGACGGCTCGCATCCCGATGTGGTCGCCGGTTCGTTCGTCGTCCTGTCCGCGCCCACCTATCGCGAGCTGTGGCGCGTCGAGGAAGTCACCGAGCTGTCGCGCGCGGAGTTCGCCGTGTCCGGCAAGGTGACGCGGCTGAAGCTCAAGGACGGCGAGAACTACTCGACGTTTGCGTCGTCGGTTCGTGAAACGACGGTATTTGCCGTCAGCGACCCCTTCGCCCTTGCCGAGGCGCTCGACCCGTCAGTGGTGAGTGGCGACTTCGTTGACGTGAAGCTCGACGCAAGCAAGATGCAGCCGGGACGTCGGCTGCTCATAGCGGGCAAGACGACCAGCGGCAAAGAGCGTGTCGAAGCCGTGGTCATCGCGAAGACCGAGCCACACGGCGCCGGCTCGCGCATAACTTTCGAGGATCCGCTCGAGGCCGAATACGACCGGCAGAACGTCCTGCTCTATGGCAACGCGGCGCTCGCTTCGCACGGCGAAACCGTCCACGAACACCTCGGATCCGGCCGCGCCGCGGACGCCTTCCAGCGCTTCGACCTCAAGGACGGCCCCCTGACGCATGTGCGGTCGACCAGCGACTCGTCGGGCGCCGCACCTTCTCTCGACGTGTTCGTCAACGACGTCAAATGGGCAGAGGCGCCGACGCTCTACGGAGCTCGGCCGGGAGATCGCGCCTACGCGCTGCGGACCGACGAAAAGGGCACGGCGTACGTGCAGTTCGGCGACGGCGCCAGGGCTGCGAGGCTGCCCACCGGCACGAACAACGTCCGCGCTCGCTACCGGAAGGGCATCGGCGCGGCTGGCAACGTGAAAGCACAGGCGCTCTCGCAGCTGCTCGATCGGCCGCTGGGCGTCAAGGGCGTCACGAACCCGGCTGAGGCAAGCGGCGGCGTGGATCGCGAGGCGCCCGAGGCCGCCCGGCGCACCATGCCGCTCGGCGTCCGAACACTCGACCGTGCGGTGTCGCTGCTCGACTACGAGGACTTTGCGCTCGCGTTTACCGGGGTCTCCAAGGCGAACGCAGCCGTGGTCGACTTGCGCGGCCAGCAGACGATCGTCCTGACGGTCGCGTTCGACGGAGGCGATCGAGTGGACGACCTGCGCGACACGCTGCTGGGGAAGAGCGACGGAAGCGTTCCGGTGCAGATTCTTCCGGCGGTCACCGAGACGTTCAGGCTCGCACTGAAGGTGGCCGTCGACCCTGGGCACGAGTCGAAGCCCGTCCTCGCCGGCGTCGAAAACGCCCTGAGAACGGCCTACGCGTTTGTTGCACGCGACCTCATCCAATCCGTGGTCCTGTCGGAACTTATCGCGATCGTCCACGCACTGGCTGGCGTCGTCGCGGTCGACGTTGACCGGCTCTATACCGGCGCCAACCCCGATCGAAGCGAGCGGCTCGTCGCGCAGCGCGCAGCAGCGGCGCCGGACGGCACACACGCGAATCCGGCGGGCGTGCTCGTCATCGACCCGGCGCCCTTCGACTGGCTCGAGGAAATGACGTGAACGGGCTCTACACCGCCGACGAGATCTACCGGCTACTGCCGCAGGTTTACCGCGCGCGCGACGAGGAACACGGCCTCGTGTTGCGGGAGCTCGTCGACCTGATCACGAGTCAGATCAACGTGCTGGCCGAGAGCCTCGACCAGATGTACGACGACCAGTTTGTCGAGACCGCTGCGGATTGGCTGGCGCCGTACATCGGCGACCTCATCGGCTACCGGACGCTGTATGGAGTTGTCCCGACTCTCGCCTCGACCCGTGCTGAGGTGGCCAACACAATCCGCTATCGCCGTCGCAAGGGAACGATCTTCGTTGTCGAGCAGTTGGCCGCGGACGTCACCGGCTGGCCGGCTCGGGCGGTCGAGTTCCTCGAGCTCCTGGCCACGACGCAGTACATGAACCATGTACGCTCGCGTGCAGCCGCAACCACGAACCTGCGCAGCCAGGGCCGACTGGAGCTCTCCAGCACGTTCCAGGCCGGAGCCTTCGACGAGTTTGCCCATACGGCCGAGATGCGCCGCATCGCCACCGGCGCGGGTCGTTACAACATCCCGAATATCGGCATCTTCCTGTGGCGGGTCGACGCCATCAGGCTGGTTCGCTCGCCGCTGGTCGCCGCGGACGCGTCCGGGCTCCGCTACCGTTTCGATCCGCTCGGAACTGACAAGCAGCTCTTCCTCGCTCAGCGCACGGAAGAGGAGATCACCCACCTAGCCCAGCCGCTGGATGTCCCGCTGCCGCTCACGCGCCGCTTCACGAAGACGAATCTCGGCGCCATCTACGGGCCGAATCGGACTTTCGTCATCGAGACGCAGGGCACGCAGGACGTCGAGCGCTGGGCGGCCGCCGATGTCCGCATTTGCGACCTCTCAGACGATCCGGCAGCAGGCGGAGCATGGGCCAACCTGCCGGCCGCCGCGGACACGTACGTCGCCGTGGATCCGGTGCTCGGCCGTATCGCGTTCCCGGCGCCGCCTGCAGCGGAGGAAACACGTCTCGCAACGTTCCACTACGGCTCGGCGCTGCACGTCGGTGGCGGTGGCTACGACCGTTCCAAATCCCTCGGGAAGCTCACCGCACCGGTCATCGTCGCCGGCGGTGGCGGGCTGGTAACGGCCGCGTTGGCCGCCGTCGTCGGCGGTGGCGCCGTGCAGATCAGCGACAGCCGGCGATACACGCTTCCGCCATCAATCACGCTCACCAACCCCGCCGCGGGCACCGGACACGTCGTGGTGCGATCTGCCAATCGTGCGCGCCCGCTGCTGACGAGGGGCGACCAAATTCGGCTGCAGATGGGCCCCAACACGACTCTCGAACTGGACGGCGTCGTCATCTCCGGCGCACCGCTCGTGATCGAAGAAACTGCCGATACTGACAAGCGGCGCCTGATCCTGCGCCACTGCACGCTCGTGCCCGGCATCACGCGCGACACGGATGGCAGCGCTCACTCCGTAGGACGGGCGAGCCTCATTGTTCTGCACCCCTTCTCCGAGGTCGTGCTCGATCACTGCGTGGTCGGCCCGATCGTCGCTGTCGAAGGCGCACAGGTCCGCGCCAACGACTCGGTGATCGATGCGTCGGCTGAGGACCAGGTGGCCTACTGCGGTCGCGCCGAGCCAGCGGGTGGTGGATTGCGGACCGTGTCGTCGGCTGCCGACCGCGATGTCGGGGATGGACTCGAGCCCGGCGGAAACCTTTCGCTCGAGGCGTGCACGGTGCTGGGCAAGCTCCACGCCCAGCGAATGGACGTGTCCAACTCGTTGCTGCTGGCACGGCTCACAGCAGCCGATCCGTGGCCGGCGCCGGTATGGGCGATGCGACGGCAGGCCGGCTGCATGCGTTTCTCGCTCGTGCCGCCCGGATCGCGTACCGCGCGCCGCTACCGCTGCGCCGGCGACGACCCACGGCACCGCGCGCTTCATACGTCGCGTCGCTTCGGCGATCCCGGCTACATGCAGCTGCGCCCATCCACCCATGAGGCCATCCGCCTCGGTGCGAGCGATGAAGGGGAGATGGGCGTCACGCATGAGCTCTACCAGCCTCAGCGTGAGACGAACCTGCGTGTGCGCCTCGACGAATACCTCCGCTTCGGCCTGGAGGCCGGTTTCTTCTACGCGACGTGACGATGAGGAAGGGAGCTAGCTGATGGGTTCCGATATCAGCCGCGTTAGGTTCGATCCCTCCCGCGACTTCGCGCGCGTCGTCCAGCAGCAGGGTCGGCTCGTGCTCGATGCCGACTTCAACGAGCAGGTTGCGATCCTCGATCGAAGGCTGCGTGCCCTCTCGGCTGACGTGGCCACCCCTGAACCAACCGTCGGTATCGCCGGCACGGCGTGGGTACCGCGCCTGACACAAGATGCGTTCAAGGTCGCGCTCGCGGGCGGGACGTTGACTCTCGGCCACGGCCGAATGTACGTCGATGGCCTCGTCGCAGAAAACCATGGCCTCGATCCAGCAGAGTGGGAGGCGGTCCTCTCTGAACAGCACGGATCAGCCGACACGCCCTACGACAAGCAGCCCTACGGTCCGGCGCCGGCTCTCCCCGCCGGTGGCCCGCATCTCGCATATCTCGACGTCTGGCAGCGCGAGCTGACCCACCTGGAGGATCCCGGCTTGGTCGAGGTCGCGGTGGGGGTCGACACGACCGCCCGGCTGCAGACTGTCTGGCAGGCCCGAGTGCTGAATGATGTCGGCGCGATCGACTGCGACACGCTCGATGCTGACATTCCAAGATGGTCGGCGCTCATCGCGCCGTCGGCGGGCCGGTTGACTACCGGCACGGTCGAGCTGGGCGACGACGAGAACCCGTGCGAGCTGCCGCCCTCGGGCGGCTATCGGGGCCTGGAGAACCAGACCTATCGGGTCGAGATCCACGGCGGAGGTCCGCCCGGTACGGCCACGTTCAAGTGGTCACGCGACAACGCGTCGGTCGCCATGGCGGTGGTCGAGATGGTGTCGCCGACAGTGCTGCGGCTGGCGTCACTTGGCCGGGACGACGTGTTGCGCATCGCGGACACGAATTGGGTCGAGATACTCGACGATCTTTACGAGCTTGACGGGAGGCCGGGTGAGATCCGCCAGGTGACTGTCGACGACGCCGAAAGAACCATCACTTTCGCGACCGCGCTGCCTGCGGATCTGCAACCCGCCGATGCCGCGGACGCTGCCGAGCGCCACTTCCGCGTTCGGCGCTGGGACCAGGCGGGTGTGGTGAAAGACACCGCCGGTGGAACGGTCGTGGATCTCGATGCTGCTGGAGCCACTGGGCTGATCACTGTCCCGGCGGCGGGCGCGACACAGGTCGTCCTGGAGCACGGCGTGCAGGTGTCCTTTTCCGTCGTCGCCGGAGGCACCGGAGCGTTCAAGTCGGGCGACCACTGGATCTTCGCGGCTCGCGTCGCGAACACGTCGGTCGAACAGCTCGTGAACAGGCCACCGCTCGGAATACATCACCACTACGCCAGGCTCGCGATCGTCAATTTCGGGAGCGGTAGCACCACCGATTGCCGGACGCAGTGGCCGCCGTCGGGCACGGGCGACGGTGTCAGCGGCGACGATCACTGCTGCTCGGTCACAGTTGGTGACGGAAAGGTGAGTTTCGGTACTTTCTCCAGCATCCAAGAGGCGGTGCACTTCGTCGCGGGTATGGGCGGTGGCAGGGTGTGCATCCTGCGCGGCAACTTCCCTATCGACGAAGCGGTGATCATCGAGACGAGCGACATCATCGTCAGCGGCTGCGGGCTGTTCACTCGAGTAATTAGCACGCGCGACCAGCCCGCATTCGTCGTGCGCGGCGACCGGGTGACGATCGAGTCGCTCGCTGCCGCGAGCAAGGCTCGTGAAGGAACGATCCGGGCAACCGCCTCGAACGGACTCACCATCAAGGACTGTCTTGTTACCAACAGCCTTCAGTTGCCTGAGTTCGTCGCTGGACCCGTGCCAGATTTGAAGGCCCCGAACGGGCCTGCCGTGGCGATGAGCGAGTTCGGTGACCGGCCGAGCACGGACCTCACGTTGCGCGACTGCGTGCTTTGGGGCCTGCCCGCGGTCTCGTTCCAGGGGCAGCGAGCGGATATTCGAGAGAACGCAATGTCGGGCGGAGGTGCATGGATCAGCGACGGTTCGCACGACGTCCGCATCGAGCACAACCGGATCTGGAACGGCGAGGGCCCCGGCGTTGTCCTTGGCGGCCTCTTCATGGACGAGGAGCCAGGAACCGAGGTCGACGGACTTGCCCTGCTGGCGATCACCGACAACCAAATCAGCAATATGTCGGCGAGCGGGATAACAACCTGGGGCCACTTCCGTGAGCCCGAGTCGATCTACGACGATCGTCGAACCGGCCTCGGCAGCCCGATCACCACGCTCACGATCACGGGAAACGAAATAGGGCTGTGCGCCATGTCGGAGAACGCCGCGCTCTTCGACCCCGAGGCTTCGGGGGGAGTGATCCTGCGCCAGGCGACCGGTGTTCGAGTTGCCGACAACCTGATCGCGGACAACGGAGGTGACTTCCCGGCCTGCGCTGTATTCCTCCACGGCTGTATCGGAGCAGAGGTCGTTGACAACCGGTTGCGGGGTAATGCCGCACCGGTTGGTGATCTCGATCCCGATCAGCCGCCTGCGCGATACCAGGGCGGGCTGATCGCTCCGTTGGTTACCGCGACCTATGACGGCGTCGGCGATCCGGGCGATGTGCGCTGGGACTTCGAGTCGGCGCGTCGAGAGTTTGAACGACAGTTGGCCGGCGGCTCCTACGGATTTGCGCTCAGAGCGGACGGCAACACGATCGTCTCGCCGCGGGGTCAAGCCGTCCTGGTCCAGGCTATTGGAGCCGTCGCCGTCGCAAACAGCATGCTCGAGACGCACGACGTTGCGCTGCAGCCGCCCACCGTGATCGGCGCTGACCTGACCGTTTCGTGGCTGGGCGTCTGTATCCGGATCATCAACCTCGGCATGAGCATCGAAGGGGCCGGCCACATCCTCGAGGGCGGCAGCGCGCCGGCCCTATTCCGCGGTGGGATTCCATTGGACGGCCGGGTCCTGGTGCACGGCAACCAGATCCAGACGCAGATCCCCGACAAATCGCCGATGTTCCGCTCTCTTGGTGGGAACAGATTAGGGGCCGCGATTGGCCTAATTTCGAACGACGACGTGTCGTTCCAAGACAATCAGGTGGTGCTTTATGCTCGTCCGGCTATGGGGTAACGTCTTCGCATTCGGTTTCACCGTCCGCGCCGGCGGCAACCGTTTCGCCGAACTCCCCGAAACAGTCTGGTACTCGTACTGGTCGTTCGGCCGCAACTTTTCCAACACGACCGACAACCAGGCAACGCACTGCGTTTACACGGAGGGGCCCTCACCGTTCGCACAGGGCAATCAGGTCATGAACACGCAGTTCTGTCTGGAGGGCTGACATGACGGACGAGAAGAAAGCTGCGGCCGAGGACCCGGTTCCGCAGGAATTGGCCGCAGGGTTCGCCAAGATGCACGAAGCGTTCCTTGGAGAGCTGGCCGCGATCCACGACGCGCAGGCCCGCGTGAGCGCGAACGCTGAGAAGCGGCTCGGACGTTACCTGGACGAATACAGCCCCCGGATCCAAGCCCTTCGCTCAGCAGCCACGGAAGCCAAGGAAATGGCGCGCGCGCTTGATGCGGCCGCCGAAAAGCGACGTGCAGGCCTCGCCGACAGTCCGGCTGACGCGGACAGGCCGCGATCGAGACCGATCAGAGCGCCAGCGTCTCGGTCGCCTCGCAAGCGGTCGTCCAAATCGGGGCGATGATGGGCGGACCTAAGGCGCCGGCACCGGTATCGTCACGCGACGTGTCAGCAAAGTCTTATCGGATAGTTTTCTCAACTATCAAATCGGTATCCGGTCCCTTGGTAGGCCGGCTGATTCCATTAACCGCGGGAGAGGCGCTCCCCGGGGAGGGCGGTCGGGCGATTGCCCAGACCCTGGCCGGCCGGGCGGGCCGGCTGCCAGCGACGATCAGTTCGCTGCGGACGAGGGCCTGACGGCCGACTATCACGCTGCGGGCGAGCGTCACGCTGCGGCCGGCTGTCTGGCTGCTGCCAATCCTCCGGACGGAGGCGGCCTTCACGCTGCGGACCCTGGTAGACCCGCGGCGGCTGGCCGTGATGGCCCGTCTGGGGCCGACCCGGCTGCGCACCACGGCCGGGCTGCTGACCGCGACCTGGCTGCTGGCCGCGACCCTGGGGTCGGTGGCCGGCTGACCGAAGCTGGATGGCCTGCGGTCGGATCGATTGGTCGGGAGCGAAGCCTTCGATGAGCTCGACCTCGACCTTGTAGCCGAGGAGACGCTCGATTTCGGCCATCAGTGGCCGCTCGTCGACGCAGACCAGTGAGATCGCGTCGCCGTCGGTGCCTGCCCGACCGGTGCGACCGATGCGGTGCACGTAGTCGGCCGCAACCATCGGTAGCTCGTAGTTGACGACGTGGGGGAGGGCATCGATGTCCAGCCCGCGCGCCGCGATGTCGGTCGCAACCAGGATCGCGACCTTGTTCTGCTTGAAGTCGTTCAGCGCGCGCACGCGCTGCGGCTGGCTCTTGTTGCCGTGGATGGCCATTGCGCTGATGCCGTCGAGTACCAGCTGCTGGGCGAGTCGGTCGGCGCCGTGCTTGGTGCGCGTGAAGACGAGCGCCTGGTAGACGCGGCCCGACTTGACGAGGTGGCTGAGCAACTCGCGCTTTCGGCTCCGATCGACCGGGATTACCAGCTGTTTCACGAGCTCTGCGGCGGTGTTCTTGGGCGTGACCTGGACGAACGCCGGGTCCTTCAGGAAATCCGAGGCGAGCCGGCGGATCTCAGCCGAGAAAGTGGCGCTGAACAGCAGGTTCTGACGCGCGACGGGAAGCAGCGCGAGGATCTTGCGGATGTCGTGGATGAAACCCATGTCGAGCATCCGGTCGGCCTCGTCGAGCACGAGCACCTCGACCCGTGACAGGTCGATCGTGCGCTGCGTGACGTGGTCGAGCAGGCGGCCGGGCGTGGCGACCACGATCTCCGGACCCTGGCGCAGTCGGCGGACCTGCTGGTCAAAGCCGACGCCGCCGTAGATGGCGGCCGACATGACCGGCCGCTGGTGGCCGTACGTTCGGACACTCTCCTCGACCTGCAGAGCGAGCTCACGGGTTGGGGTGAGCACGAGCACACGGATCGGGCGCCGGCCATTGCTCTGGCCGTTGCGCTTGTTGAGGTTCTGGAGGATGGGCAGCACGAATGCGGCCGTCTTGCCGGTGCCCGTCTGGGCGCCCGCGAGCAGGTCGCGATTGGCAAGTACGTGGGGAATTGCTTCTCGCTGCACGGGCGTGGGCTCTGTGTAGCCCTGCTGCGCAACCGCGCGGAGAAGCTCGGGCGCAAGCCCAAGTTGATCGAAAGACATGAGTTGAATAGCTCCTGACGAGGCCCTCCCGCCTTAGCGGGGCCCGGTCAGGGCTTGGTTAGTTGGGTCGAGGTCGAACGGAAAGGTACCGGGGCGCAGACCGGAGCGCCTCATCGAACACGAATGTGAGCTTCAAGCCTAGCACGTAGTCCGAACAAGCGTTCAATTCAGAGGAGGCTGAGCTTCACGCTGATGCGATCGAAGTAGGCATCGCAGTAGCCTTCTGTCGCCTGCGAGTACAGAAGAACCGTCATTGAGCGTGTGCCGCTTGGAACAACCAGGGCGACACTCGGTCCGAACATGGACCCTTCCGTGCCTGTCGCGGAAGCGCCGAAGGCGATACTGATGGGGGTGCCGTTAGAGTCATGGAACTTCATCAGGACCTTCGCGGTGTCTGGCTGATTTCCGTAGGTGCCCAGGTATGCCCTGGCGTCCATCTTGACGCGCCCAGCATCGATCGCGGCGTTGCGACGGCGGATAGGAATAACCTGCAATGCGCCAGCGGAGCACGTTGTGCTGTTGCCCGCGGGGGTTCCCATCGTGAGGAATTTCTTGCCACCAGAGAATTCGCGCGCCCTCGGCCAATGACGGAAACCCGTCGGGTGCGCCGTACCTAACGACGGTCATGTTGTCGTAGGTCACCCAATTCGGGACTGAGACGGGCTCATAGCCGGTGGTGGCCGCGCCCGCCTCGAACCCCCCGTTCTTGACCAGGTTCGTGTTGTACGGCGTGCGTGTCACGGCAGCGGCCGGTGCGACCGAGAACGCCAGGGTGAGCGCCGCTACGGCAAGGACGGTTCCCGAGACGACGCGGCGCGACGATGCTTGGAGACGAGCTGGCGCTTGAGTGCTCACGTGGCTCCTCTGTCGCCTTGTTCAGACGACGACGGGCCATATGCAGCCCGGATGAGCTGCCGTGTCGCTACGTGCTCGCCTTCGCGAGTGTCTCACACGCCGAAGGCCGCCTCGGAGCGATTTGGGTCAGCGCTCGCGCTCGAGGCGAACCTCCAGCCGACGGCCCTTGATTCGTGCCGAGCCGAGTGCTCGGGTGATGTCCTCGGCGTCGGCCTCGGAAACCTCGACCAGCGCGAAGTTGTCGGCGATCTGGATCGCCCCGATTGCGGACGCGGACACGCCCGCCTCACCGGTGATGGCACCGACCAGGTCTGCCGGACGGATCCCAACGCGTCGGCCACCGCCGACGAAAAGCTTCGTCCATGGGCCCGATCCGCGCGGCGGTGCCGGTTTGCCACGCGCAGGGCCACCTCGCGCACGCGGACCTCCCGAAGGTCGACCGCGGGCAGGCCGTCCGCCGACAGGTCGGTCGTTGGTCGGACCCAGGCTGACCGGGGCGATGTCGGCCTGATCCTCTTCGTCGCGCCCGGATGCCCGATCGGCAAGGCTGACCGCGGCCAGGGCAACGTCCAGGACGTCAAATTCGGACGCCAGCGGCTCCACGACAACGCGGAAGCGGTCGAGGCTGTCATCGAGCAGCATCTCGCGCAGGTTTGCGCGCAGCATGTCCAGCCGCCGCTCGCGCAGGTCGGCCGTTGTCGGGACCTGGGCCATCTCGAGCCGCGTCTTGACCGTCCGCTCGATGTTCTTCAGCAGCCGGCTCTCGCGCGGCTCGACAAGGGTGATTGCAACTCCTTCGCGGCCGGCGCGACCGGTACGGCCGATGCGGTGGACGTACGCGTCTGGATCGGTCGGAACGTCGTAGTTGACGACGTGCGACACGTGCTCGATGTCCAGACCGCGCGCCGCCACGTCTGTCGCGACGAGCACGTCCAGGTCGCCATCGCGGAAACGGTTCATGACCCGATCTCTCTGCGCCTGGTCCATGCCGCCATGGAGAGCGGCAGCGTCGTGGCCTCGGCCGGTCAGCTGCTGGGCAAGCTCCTCGACCTCGCCGCGGGTGCGAGCGAAGACGAGCGCGGACGAAGGGTCCTCGACATCCAGGATCCGACCCAGCGCGGTCAGCTTGTCAGACCGACGAACCACGTAAGCCACCTGGCGAACCCGCGCCACTCCGTCACGGTCCGTCCGCTCGGGATGGATCTGGACGCGCTTCGGGTCGCGCAGGTGGCGTTCCGCGATCCTGGCAATGGGACCGGCGATCGTGGCCGAGAAGAGTGCCGTCTGGCGTGTCGATGGAGTCGCCGAAAGGAGCGTTTCGAGGTCCTCGGCAAAGCCCATGTCGAGCATCTCGTCCGCCTCGTCGAGGATGACCGTGTCGACGCCTTCGAGCTTGATGCTGCCGCGCTTCACGTGGTCAACGGCGCGGCCGGGCGTAGCCACGACGACGTCGACGCCGCGTTCCAGCGCTCGGAGCTGCAGGCCGATGGACTGCCCGCCGTAGACGGGCAGGACGCGGATCGACATCTCGCCGGCGTAGCGATGGATCGCCTCGGACACCTGCATCGCCAGCTCTCGCGTGGGCACCAGCACGAGCGCGCAGATCCGCCCGTTGGCGCGAGCCGTTTTCGTGTCCTCGTGCTTGGCGACAAGGCGATGGAGCAGTGGCAGCGCGAAAGCAGCGGTCTTGCCCGTGCCGGTGGGCGCCTCGGCGAGCACGTCCTGGCCGGCGATCAACGGCGGTATCGCCTCGCGCTGGATGGGCGTCGGCTCCTCGTAGCCAAGGGAGGCGAGCGTCGTCAGCAGCCGATCGTCGAGCTGCAGTCGCGTGAACCCGTCGCTTACCTCGAGCTGATCCGTCATCGAGCCATTGTCAGGCGTATTTGCACGCTAGGCCTCGACGCCGGCCAGCGTCCGGGACGTCTGGGTACGCGAACGCCGCCTCGGAGTGACCGAGGCGGCTGAAGTGGCCTTGTCAGGCGGCGGGCGGGCTGGGGCCTACCTGCCGCGCATCAGACCAATGTGGGTGTCGCTCAGGCGGCGACGGGTACGCCGTGGAAGAGGGCCAGGTCACCAACGTAGCTGCTGACGAGGCGAACTCGGTCAGCGACGTTTTCCTTGGTCCAGGTGGCGGCCGTCGTGGCAGCCTTCTGAGCCTCTTCGCGAGTCTCCCAGATGGAGATCGAGACGACCTTGTTGTGGCCGGCGTCGACCAGTCCGTAGTTCACGAAACCGGGCTCCTTGACGAACATCGGCAGGATGCCCTTCTCGGCGATCCCGGTCAGCTCAGGAAAGGTGCCCTTGATGATGTCGTAGGTGGCAAATCGCGTGTAACGCATGTTGCTTCTCCTTGGTCTTGACGGTGGCGTATTCGACACGAAGCGGGTTCGCCCGTGGCTCGCCGTCTTTCGAAGGGCCAAAGGATCAAGCGGTTCGCTGCCTAGCAGTCGATGAACAAACTGTACCACACGACACAAGCCGTGTAATATTCGTGACAGCCCAATACGAGTGATTACGAGGTCGCACGAGTGCCCAGAATTGAGTTTGAGGCGGATACAGAGGAGCAACTGCTCGCCCTGGCGTGGCGATGGGTGATGGGCCCGGAGCAGGCATCGGGCGGCTCCGTCGCCGACGTGGCTGATCAAGCAGAGCTGCACCGTCGCCAGCTGGGCGAGGCGCTCAATGCCATTCGGGGCTCCGATAGCCGGCGGCTGTTGCGCGAAGTTGCCGAACTATCCCTTCATGGGTCGGCGCTTGTTTTGAACGCGGACCTCGCTGCTCGCTACGGCAAGCGGACGGGCACGGCCTTCGCCGGGATCGTGGCAGGCCCAAACAAGGTCATGCGTCGCGTGGCGCGACGCGACCTGGTCTCCTGGGACGCCGATGCGCACGGCTATCGCATGGATCCAGCCGACGCAGAGATAATCCTCCAGCGCTGGCCGGTGGCATAGCAGCGCAATGGCGTTCTGGCCGCCGATCACCCAATCCCGAACATCTGTTCGACGTCGCCATCGACATTTGGGCCAATAGCGCGTAGGGTTGGTTCACGCCGCGTTCTCGTGGTGGCTCCGTGTGATCGCTTCTTCCTGAACAGATCGTGCGTACAGATCTGTCGTTCGGGAAGACTTGGAGGGTCACTGTGACCACCGGAACCATCAAGAAGGTCGTCGCCGAGCGCGGCTTCGGCTTCATCACCGCTGCGGATGCGAATGAGTACTTCTTCCACCGCAACTCACTCGATTCCACCCTCGACTTCGACCGCCTGGTCGGTGGCGAGAATGTCGAGTTCGAGATCGAGCAGAGCGACAAGGGCCCGCGCGCGAACCGAGTTCACGCCGCCTAGGCTTTACCAGCCTTGATCAGTAAGCCGTCCGCAGCGATGCGGGCGGCTTTTTGCTGCCCGCCGATCGTTGTGGACTCTTAGACTCGCTGCGTGGCTGAAGAACTCCGCCCCGAACCGCCCTTTGGCTTGCGTGGCGCCAACGAGAACATCTGGCACATCGCCCACGCTGAGCGCTGGAGCGATGGTGCTCGGATTGGGCATCGCACGTTCTGCGGGCGCAACTATCCCGACACGGACGAGCACCCCGAGATCGCGACGCTGACCGAGGTCTGCTCCGACTGCTCGGCCCAGGTAGCGAACCGCCACTGATCGCCAGCCTCACTGATCGTCGAGAAAAACCTCCTCGATCGTGAGGTTAAAAAGCTTGGCGAGGCGGAAGGCCACGGGGAGGCTCGGGTCGAACTTGCCTGTTTCGATAGCGTTGATCGTCTGTCGTGACACGCTGATGCGGTGAGCCAGGTCTGCCTGCGTCCAGGAGCGTTCCGCGCGGAGCTGTGGGATGCGGTTCTTCATCGGTACCTGAAATAGCCAAAGGCAAAGGCGATCAGGTAGACGACGCTCATCAGCACCGGGAACACGGCTACGTTGATGTCGCCGGCGACGAGACCGGCGGAGTCGGCAGCGACATAGGCGAATCCTCCGACCCAGGCCACGCCGAGGGTGACCAGCAGCGCATCCTGCTGGATCTTCCGCTGCAGCTCATCAATCGCCTTGAGATAACGCGCGAAGGCCACGATCCAGCCGATGCCGACGACAAGATTGGCGGCGATGGCGGCCCAGCTCACCACCGTCTGCCCCTCATCCCAGAGCAGTTCGGGGCCGAACTTGGCCAGGGCGAGGGTCAGGAGCCAGGCCAATGTCCAGAGGAAGAATTGAAACGTTGCCATGTTCGAGGCTCGGTAGCCCCCGGTCTCGGTCTTTGCCTGCATGAGTCGGCCCCTTTCAGTTTCCGTCGGAGTCAAGTTCACTTGACATGGTGCGGCAGCCGCAGGTATGTGTCAAGTCCACTTGACACGCCGAGCTTTGCCGTCAGAAGCGGAGAGGCGGGAACGTCTCGTCGGGGTCGCGTGCCACCAGTTGGTAGATGTCGTGCTCGTCTGGAATGCCCCGCAACCGGTACGCGCCCAGGTGCCGCATCTCGTACGGCGCCGACTTCGCCAGAGCGGCGCGCACAGCGCCCGACAGGAGAATCTGGCCGCCGTGGCCACAGGCACACAGGCGCGAGGCTGCGTTAACGCTGATCCCGTGGTATCCGGAGGGCGTTGCCGTTGGCCGGCCGGTGTGGAGGCCGATTTGAATGCGCACGCGTCGCCCATCTGGCCAATCGCGTGCCGCCATCGCGCGCTGGATCGCCACCGCGACCTCGACCGCTGCCGAGGCGGATCGGAAGACGGCGAAGAACTCGTCGGCGCGCGCATCAACCTCGATGCCATCACCGTCGCGAGTGGCAGCACGTTGGATGCGTCGAACCGCGTTGAGCACCGATCCGTATCGGTCGCCGAGCTCGGCCAAATGGCTGCTGGAACCCTCGACATCCGTGAACAGGAGGGTTAGCTGGCCCGTCGGCAGCTTGGGGCGGATCTGTCCGTCTATGAACCCGATCGGAACTATGCCGTAGCGCTTGGCCGCCTTGAGCAGCCTCGTCCTGGCCCGATCGCGGGCCGCGTCATCGTCGAAGTCGACCCGGTTGAAGCGAGCCAGCGCATTGCGGACGTGGGCCTCGTCATGGATCGGCAGGCGCCGCTTGCCGGCCGAGTCGACGTAGGCAAAGGCGCTGTCGGGGAGCTTGGCGCGTTCGCTCTGGCGAAGATCGGGCATTGTCCAGAATGTTCGCTCACTACGGTTCTGGCCGGCGCCGAGCGCGCCAACGCGAACATCTGTTCGACGGCGGCATCGACATTTTGGCCTATAGGGCGTAAGGTGGGGACACGCCGCGCACCGCGGTGGCACCGTGTGATCGCTTCTTCTCGAACAGATCGTGCGTATGGATCTGACGTTCGGGAAGACTTGGAGGGTCACTGTGACCACCGGAACCATCAAGAAGGTCGTCGCTGATCGCGGCTTCGGCTTCATCACCGCGGATGACACGAAGGAATACTTCTTTCACCGCAACTCACTCGATTCCAGCCTCGACTTCGACCGCCTGGTCGGTGGCGAGAAGGTCGAGTTCGACATCGAGCAGAGCGACAAGGGCCCGCGCGCGAACCGAGTTCACTCGGCCTAGGCTCTACCGCCCTTAGCCAAGAGGCCGTCCGCTGCAATGCGGGCGGCTTTTTGCTGCCCGCGGGCGTCGCTCGATTGAGAATGCTGACACTTGCTGGCTCTATGGCTGAGATGCCGCGGAAGGCGTCCGCCACTCGGAAAGGCGATGGTCGTAATTCGCGATTTCATCTCGCCCACGATCGTGGAGCGGCTGTCGAGCCAAGATGGCGTCCTCAGCCCGGCGATCGACGATTGGCGGGCAATGGTCGACAGCGTGATGGTGGATACGTCCTATGACGGAAGCGTTTTCAACGTTGCCATCGCTGACATTCCCGTACGGAAGACTGATCTCGTGGCAGGAGCATATGACTTCTCATTCGAGGATCCTTCTTCGCGTGTCGCAGTGCGAATCACTGACACGCTCGGCGAGGAGGTGCTGGAATGCTCGAGGTCCGCTCAGTCCTAGAAAGAGCGAACCGATGACTCGGAGCGCTCAGCTGCACCCGCTCGTGCTGCCGCAGTTGAGGCACTTGTAGCAGCTGCCGTTGCGGACCATGATCGAGCCGCAGTCGGCGCACGAGGGTGAGTCGGCCGAGACGCTGAACGCGACCTTGGTGCCGCCGCCCAGGTCAAGCGCAAGCGGCTTCACCGGAAGGGCTTTCTCTCCGTTCGCGTGGCCATTGCCGTTGGCGTGGCCGTTCGAGTGTCCGTTGGAGAGGACGGGGAGGTCGGTGCCGCCGACTTCTGCAGGAGGAGGTTCCGCAGCGACCGCCGACGCTTTGGGCCCACCGGCCTCCCCGACGATGTCAGTCTGCGCCTTATCCGTTTCCGTTGCAGGGGACGAAGGAAGTGAGTACCGGGCCGTACTGGCCAGCTGCAGCAGCAACCGGGGGCATCGGCCGCGGCCATGGCCTGAGCCGCAGTCGTCGTCCCGATTGATGATGCCCAGCGCATCCCGCTCGTCCTTCGACAGGAACCGCGACTCCCATCCACCGGAAGACGTAGTCCACGATCGACTTGGCGATCGGGATCTCCGAGTTGCCCGGTGAAGCCGGCCGGCTCGAAGCGCATGTGGCTGAACTTGTTGACCAGGTCGCGCAGCGGCACGCCGTACTGGAGCGACAGCGAGGTCATCGTCGCCAGCGAGTCCATCAGGCCGCTGAACCGTGGACCCTTCCTTGGCCATCTTGAGGAAGATCTCGCCCGGCTGACCATCCGGGTACAGCCCGACGGTGATGTAGCCCTCGTGGCCGGCAACCTGGAACTTGTGCGTGATCGCGCGGCGCTCATCCGGCAAGCGGCGCCGATATGGCTTGGGCTCCCCAGCGAGTCCAGCCGCGATCGGCGCCGCCGCCAGCGACACCTGCTCCTGAGCGATGACTGCTTCCTTGTCCTTCTTCTTGCCCGTCGAGAGCGGCTGCGATCGCTTCGAGCCGTCGCGATAGATCGCGATCGCCTTGAGGCCGAGCTTCCAGCCCTCGAGGTAGACGCTCGAGATCTCCTCCGCCGTCGCCGCCTCGGGCATGTTCACGGTCTTGCGAGATGGCGCCAGAAAGGAACGGCTGGGTCGCGCCCATCATCCGGACGTGGCCCATGTAGTGGATCGACCGCTCGCCGTTGACCGGCTTGAAGGCGCAGTCGAAGACGGTCAGGTGTTCGGCCTTTAGCGCCGGCGCGCCCTCGATGGTCTCGCGCTCGTCGATGTACTTGACGATCTCCTCCACCTCGCGCGGGGAGTAGCCAAGCTTCTGCAGTGCTGACGGGACCGTCTTGTTGACGATCTTGAGGAAGCCCTCGCCGACCAGCTTCTTGTACTTGATCAGCGCGATGTCCGGCTCGACCCCGGTCGTGTCGCAATCCATCATGAAAGCGATCGTTCCAGTCGGCGCGAGCACGGTCACCTGGGAATTCCTGTACCCGTGCTGCGTGCCCAGCTCGAGCGCGGAATCCCAAGATGACCGTGCCGCGTCGATCAAATCCCGCGGCGCATCCTGCTCAGGGATCGCGTACGCGGCGGAGCGATGCTTCTTGATGACTCGGATGAATGGCTGCTCGTTCTTCTTGTACTCCCTGAACGCGCCGCCGTGGTCCCGAGCCACGATTGGCCGACTGGGCGTAAGCCTCGCCGGTCATGATTGCGGTCAAAGTTGCTGCGATCGCCCGACCCTCGTCCGAGTCGTAGGCGAGGCCGCGACTCATCAGCAGGGCGCCGAGGTTGGCGTAGCCGAGGCCCAGCGGGCGGAACAGGTGCGAGTTGAGCTCGATCTGGGGAGTCGGGTAGCCGGCGTTGTCGACCAGGATCTCCTGCGCGGTGATCGTCAGCCGGCAGGCGTAGGCGTATGACTCGGCATCGAACTCGCCGTCTTCCTTGACGAACTTCATCAGGTTGAGGCTGGCCAGGTTGCATGCCGTGTCGTTCAGGAACATGTATTCCGCGCACGGGTTGCTGGCGTAGATGCGGTCAGTGGCCGCGGACGTGTGCCAGTCGTTGATCGTGGTGTCGTACTGGATGCCCGGGTCGCCGCAGATCCAGGCCGCCTCGGCCATCTCCTTGAAGAGGTCGCGTGCCTTGTAGGTCGTCGCGGGCTGGCCGCTGGTGACCTCGTGCGTGGTCCAGTCCTTGTCCTGCTCGACCGCGTGCATGAACTCGTCCGTCACGCGCACCGAGTGGTTGGCGTTCTGGAAGAAGACCGACCCGTACGCCTCGCCGGTGAAGCTGGCGTCGTAGCCCTGCTCGATCAGCGCCCAGGCCTTCTTCTCTTCGCTCGCCTTGGAGTTGATGAAGTCGAGGACGTCCGGATGGTCGGCGTCGAGGATGACCATCTTGGCCGCGCGGCGAGTTGTGCCGCCGCTCTTGACCACGCCGGCGAAGGCGTCGAAGCCCTTCATGAAGCTGACCGGGCCGCTGGCGATGCCGCCGAGGCTCAGCTTCTCCTTCGATCCCCGGATGGGGGAGAGGTTGACGCCGGCGCCACTGCCGAACTTGAAGAGCATGGCCTCTGTCTTGGCCAGGTCCATGATCGAGGACATGTTGTCCTGGACCGAGTTGATGAAGCAGGCGCTGCACTGCGGGCGCTCCTGCACGCCCACGTTGAACCAGACCGGCGAGTTGAAGCTCATCTTCTGGTGAACGAGGAGGTGGGTCAGCTCGGCCTTGAAGGTCGGCCAGGTCCTCCGTGCTGGCTGAAGTAGTGCTGCGTCTCGCGCCCAGCCGGCGATCGTGTTGACGACGCGGTCGATGAGCTGCTTGACGCTGGTCTCGCGTCCCGGCGTGCCGATGTGGCCGCGGAAGTACTTGCTGACGACGACGTTGGTGGCCAGCTGGCTCCAGAAGGAGGGGACCTCGATGTCCGTCTGCTGGAAGACCGTCCCACCCGACTCGTTCTTGATCTCTGCCGAGCGCAGGTCCCAGGTGATCTCGTCGTACGGGTGGACGCCCGGCGTGGTCCAGCGGCGCTCCAAGGTCAGGCCGTTGACCTTGTGGCCGGTGAAGCGGCCCTGGTCGTCGATGGCGCCGATGTCCGGCTTGGCTGAGTCTGCCTTCGCTGACTCTGCCCTGGCGGCCGGCTTGAGCTGGGTGTTGCGCGCGATCACTTTGGTCCCATCGTCAGTTGTTCGGGTCTCCTCGGTGGTCACTTCGGCGCTCGCTGAGCCGGTCGCTCGAGCCATCTCTGCTACTCCCTCTCTGCCTCTCTCCGGGGACCGATCCGGGGCATCTGGACGGTCACCCGCATCCGCCCATTGTGGTTCGGGCCGATAGCCATGTCAAGCCTCAAACCACCATATCTGGTGGCGCGGCGTGATTGTAACCCTAGGGCTAGTGGCTGACCACATTTCGTGGTGGACAGCCCGTGGAGTGTTCGTGGACTGTCTGGGGAACATGCGTGGACGGTCGGCGTGGCGGCTCCGATTGGTCTTTTGTCTCGAATGAGCGCACTAACCTCGTGCAGCGTCCAGACAGAAAGTCGGTCGGATGTGCACCGCTGGCGACGGTGGGACGGATTTGCGTCGGGTGGTGCATCCGGTGAACATTCGTTCGTGAAGCGCCTGCCCCCCGCCAGGCTTCGGAACGACGAACCTGGAACGAGCTCGCCGATCTGGATCCGTTCTGGGCGGCATTGACGCGGCACGGCCGGCCCCATAGTTGGAATGAGGCCGACTTCTTCGCCACCGGCCCTGTCGAGCTGGCAGAGCGCCTCGAAGTCGCCGAGAGGCGCGGGCTGGGCCGGCACCGTCGCTCGGCTCTTGACTACGGCTGTGGTGTCGGGCGCATGACGCGGGCGATGGCCGCGCAGTTCGAGACATCCCTCGGGGTCGATATCTCCGAGCGGATGATCGACCAGGCGAAGCAGATGAACGCCGCGTGCTCCACCTGCAGCTTCGAGGTGATAGCCGACGGCGGCTCATTGCCGCTCGAGTCGGGCGCTTTCGACTTCGTCTTCTCGGTTCGCGTGCTGCAACACGTGGCTCGTCTGGAGATCCGCAGGATTCTCCTAGAGCTCGCTCGGGTGTTGGCGCCGGCCGGCCTGCTCGTCTTCCAGGTGCCTCACCGGCTGCCCTTGCGCCGTCGGCTGCAGCCCAGGCGACACGCGGCCTCGATCCTGCTCAGACTGGGCGTTCCGACGGAGACGCTCGTCACGAAGATGCACCTGAGCCTGATCAGGATGACCGCGTTGCCGGAGGCTGAGGTCCGGCGCCTGCTGACTGACGCCGGCCTGTCGGTCGTCGAAGTCCAACCGGTCCCGGTCGCGGGCGGGGGCATCGAGAACCGCACTTATTGGGCGACGCGCCCTTAGACCGCAGGTCGTCAGCCGAAAATTCCCGTTGCGCAGCGTATGCCGGGCACATATTGTCCCGGAACGTGGCGGGCCGTGGGGTCGCCCGAAGGGGGAAAGGGGAGAGGTATATGTCTCCGTCTTCAACTCGGACGCGCCCGAGCCGGCGGGCCGGCTTATTGGGGCTTGTCGCGCTCGTTGCCTTGGCGTCGCTTGCCACGGGGACGGCAGTGGCGGCGCCTTCGAACAAAGCCTGTTACGACCGCGAGAACGACTCCTACAAGAAGTTGTTGGAGTGCATGCGGGTCCAGGGGGTCCGCGGACACCAGGCAGCGCTTCAGGCGATCGCCGATGCTAACGACGGCAACCGCTTCTCCGGCTTCGGTGGCTACGACGACTCAGTCGACTACGTGGTCGCTCAGCTCGAAGCCGCCGGTTACGACCCGGATGTTCAGACGTTCAACTACCTCGCGTACGAGGTCGCCGGCGACTCAGCGCTCGAGCAGACGGCACCAGACGAGGTCACGTACGAACTGGGCGTCGACTTCGGCCCGATAACGCAGACCGACCCCGGCGACGTGACTGCAGCTGTAACTCCGGTCGACTTGCAGCTCTTCCTGGGCAACACCTCGACAAGTGGCTGCGAGGACTCCGACTTTGACAGCTTCCCGGCCGGCAATATCGCACTACTCCAGCGCGGTGTGTGTACGTTCGAGATCAAGGCCGAGACGGCGGCGGCGAACGGCGCCGTTGGCATCGTGATCATGAATCAGGGCAACACAACGGGGGCCGACCGTCAGGGCATTCCAGCCGTGACGCTGACCGCCAACAATACGAGCGGCATCCCGGTGATCGGCGTCACTTACCCGCTTGGGGAAACGCTGGCTGGGATCGCGGGGTTGGAAATGCGAGTGTTCGCCAACACGTTGCGCCAGATCCTCCCGACTGCCAACGTGCTCGCGGAGAAGACCGGCGTCAACGACGAAAACGTCGTCATGGCCGGCGCGCATCTCGACTCCGTCCTTGCGGGACCGGGCATCAACGACAACGGCTCGGGCAGCGCCGCGATCCTGGAAACAGCCCTCCTGATGAGTCATGTACAGCCCACCAACACCCTTCAATTCGCTTGGTGGGGCGCCGAAGAGAGCGGGCTGGTTGGCTCGACGAACTACGTCAACGGTCTCAGCCAGGCTGAGAAGGATCGAGTCGCGCTGTACCTCAACTTCGACATGATCGGCTCGCCGAACTACATCCTGATGACCTACGACGCCGACCAATCGGGCTTCGCGGCTCCGGTTCCGGTTCCACCAGGCTCGACCGCCATCGAGGATCTCTTCGAGTCCTTCTATACCCTGAGTAACGAGCCTTACGACGATGCGGCGTTTACCGGCCGCAGCGATTACCAGGCATTCATCAACAATGGAATCCCGGCGGGTGGCCTCTTCACCGGCGCCGAAGTAACCAAGACCGCCGCTCAACAGGCGATCTGGGGCGGCACGACGGGGGCGCAGTACGACCCGTGCTATCACGCTGCGTGTGACACGTTCGCGAACAACAGCAATCGCGCCCTTGGCGTGAACGCTGACGCCGTCGCGTTTTCGGTGCTCACATACGCGCACTCAACCGAGTCGGTCAATGGCGTGCCCGGAACGGTTGTACCCGGCAACTTCACCATCCCAGCACCGGCCGGTCCTGAGGGCACGGTCAGCATCGATGGCGGCGGGGCTCCGCTCCCGAAGCTCGAGCAGAGATAGCGACTACGCGTTGACGCGTTGACGCGCGGATGGGTGGCTCTTCAGGGAGTCACCCATCCATTCTCCCTAAGGCCGGCGCGGCCCGGGTGCCGAGCTAGTCGGTGCTCTGACCGAATTTGTCCAGCAGTATGTGAACTTCGCCGACGCGCTCGAAGCCGACCCGCTCCAGGATCGGCCGCGACATGGAGCCGCCCTGTGTGAACAGAGTGGGCGTGCCGTTCTGCCGGGCCTCTTCCCACCTTGCGCGGAGTAGTGCGCGATACGCGCCACGGCCGCGGGCGCGAGGAAGAGTCGCGCCGCCGTAGAGCAGCAGGCCGTGTGAGGTTGGCGCCGCGGTGCCTGCGGCAACCATCTCGCCGTCGAGCCACACGCCGTGCATCAGGTTGACCGTCTCGCGCCAGCGATCGCGGAGCTCGGCGCGCGCCTCGGCGATCTCATCGTCGGTCGAACCGAACGCCGCCCACTGCACGGCGTTCGCGGCCGCGTACTCCTCGAACGTCTCGATGCGGCGCCAGGTGAGTCCATCGGGCGGGAGCGGCGGCTCACTCGTCAGCACGAGCGCCACCGCGACCGGCTCCTTGTCCGGCACGAGCCCGCGCGCGAGGAGCTGATCCACGAGATCGGCGGGCTCCGCCTTCGAGCCGACTTCCCACTGGGTGGAGTCGCGGCCCCGCGCGCGGAGCAGGCCGCGCACCTCCTCGAGCGTGGCGTCAATTTCGTCCGCCGCCAGGCGCTGCCGCTGGACGGTGTTCCACGACTTGCCGTGGCCCATCCACAGCGTGTAGCGACTCGTCTCGATCCGCACGTCCCTCGGCCCGAGCGGCCCGAACGAGTTCGGGTACTCGGCTATCTCACGGAGCACGTCTGAAGGTACGCCGATCAGGCCGAACTGCCAGACGCGGCGGCGGCCATTGCCTCTCGACCGCGGCGTTCGACGAACTCTATGAATGAGCTCGAGGCCTGGCGCAAGCCCAGGCGCACGACGTCAGCGTGAGCCTTGGCAAGCCACTCGTTGCCTTCGGCCGTGCGACTGCGGCGGAGCAGGAACTCGGCCATTGCCAGCTCCTCCTCCCAGCCATTGAAGTCTGTCCTGTCCATCACATTGGCCGCTTCGAGCAGCAGAGCCTCCGCCTCGTCGTAACGGCCCTGAGCCTCGCGAACCAGCCCGAGCGCCATGGCGGTGGACGCGACGGTCGCCCAGTCTTCCTTGGCCGTCAGCCGCACGGCATCCTCGGCGTACTCGGCGGCCGCCGCAACGTCCCCCATCAGTAACAGGGTTTGCGCCATTCGCCGCTGAACCTCGGGCAGATAGCCCGTGTGCTCACGCACCAAATCGAGGGAGCGAGCGTAGTACGCCATCGCATCGTCGAGCCGATTCTGACGCACCGCCATTTCGCCCAGGAACTGGTAGCAGGCGGAAGCCTCTTCGCGGTCCTGGAACTCCTCCAGGGTCGCGCCTGCGGACAGGAGCTCCGAAGTGGCTTCGTCATCTCTGCCGTCGACCAGCAGACCGATTCCATATGTCCGGCTCACGCGGGCGCGCGCGAGGCGGCTGGGCCCCTGTGCGGCAAGTTCGCGCGCCTTCTCGACGAGCCTGACTCGTTCATCCCACTCGGCGCGATGACCGGCGACGCCCGCCAGGCGAGCCATGGCCTCGGCTTCACGGCTTGTCCAGCCGAGCTCGTGCGCCACGAGTTTCATGTCTGTCCATGCCTGCTTGGCCGCCTCTAGATCGCCCCGCCACCAGCCGCCCCAGCCTCTCAGCTCGAGCGCCGCAACCAGGTCGTGCTTGTCGTTCGCCTCAGTAAGCAGCGTGATGGCGCGCTCGACCTCCGCCAGGGCCATCTCTGCATCCGACAATTCGAGCCGCAGCCAGATGTCTCCGGCCTTGATCAGGATCGCCTGACCCTCGATGTCCTTGCGGCGTGCTTCCCGCGCTTCCTGCTCCACATCAATGGCGACCTCGCCGGCCAGCCGGTATTCGCTCAGGCGCCACAGGGCATCTGCGAGCAGCACACGCAACTCCAGCCGCGTGTCACCGGGTGGCGGCTCGAGCGCGAGGGCTCGGTCGGCGAATGTGCGAGCGGCGCGGAAGTCGTCGCGCGCCTGCGCCCGTTTGGCGGACGCTCCGAGCGCGGCCACTGCCCGGTCGCGTTCAGCGGGCTCGAAGCTGCCCTCCAGCTCGTGCCGCAGCCGGACGGCCTGCTCGAGGTGGTAGGCCTCGATCTCGACGTACTCGTCGATGCGGTCGCCGAACCAGGCACGCAACCAGTCCGCCACGCTGCGATGCAGCTCGGCCCGGCGCGCCTTTGGCAGCGTCGCGTAGGCGACGTCGCGAATCAGGATGTGGCGGAAGCGGAAGGTTGGCTCGTCCGGGACGCGCTCGTCTGTGATCAAGTCGCGCAGGATGGCGTCCTCCAGGTGTTGCTGGAGCGGCACGGCCGTCGTCCCTGGCGCAATCGCTGCCACCGCCGAGCGCTGGAAGACCCGACCGACCACCGACGCGGCCTGAAGCGTCGCTCGCTCAGGGGAGGGCAAAGTGTCCAGGCGGGCGCGGATCAGTGCTTCGACACTGTCCGGCACGCGCACGTCCGCGGCCTCGGCTCGCGCCACCCACCGGTCGTCGCGCCGCTCGACCATGCCCTCCTCGATCAGCATGCGCACCACTTCCTCGACGAAGAGTGGGTTGCCCTCGGCCCGATCCAGTACGCGCTGGCGTAACTCAGCGGGCAGGTCGTCGACCGCCAGCAGCGAGCCGAGCAGCGAGCGCGACTCCTCCTCGGTCAGTGGCTCAAGGTGGATGCGGCTCGCTTCCATTCGTCCCGATCCCCATGCCGGACGCGCGTCGAGGAGCTCCGCCCTCGACGAGCAGATGACCAGCAGCGGTGCGTCGCGCGTCCATGTCACGACGTACTCGATCAGGTCGAGCAGCGGCGGCTCGGCCCAGTGGATGTCCTCGAAAACGAGCGCGAGCGGGCCTCGATCGTCGATCACATGCTCGGCCAAGCGCCGGAATCCCCAGGCGATCTCGCGATCGGCGCCCTCGACGGCTGCCTGCGAAGCGTCGGCCGCGCCGATGATCCTGGAGAGCCGGTCGGCAACGTCGGCGTCGGGGCTCACCGCGTCGAGTCGGGAGCGAGACTCCTCGGCCGTCGCCTCGGCGCCGATGCTGGCGAGCTCGCGCACCATCTCGGCGATCGGCCAGTACGTGATCCCGTCGCCGTAGGGCAGGCAACGGCCCTTGACGACTGACCAGCCGTCGACTGCCATCCGAGAGGTAGCCTCACGGACCAGCCGACTTTTGCCCACGCCGGGAACGCCGAGCACGGTGAACAGTGCCGCTTTGCTCCCACTCTGCGCGCGTCGGGCAGAGTCGAGAAGCATCTGCAGCTCTTCGCCGCGTCCTGTCAGAGGAGCCTCCAGTCCGGGGACTCCGCGCGGGCGGCCAACCTCGTTCGACGCAGAGGTGATGCGCCAACCTTTCAGCGCGGCGTCGTGCCCGCGCAGGTTGAGATATCCCAAGGGCGTGGCCTCAACCACGTCGCGGACCTGGTCATAGGCCTGCTCGCCAACGACCACGTCGCCCGGTTCTGCCTGCTGCTCCAGCCGCGCGGCGAGGTTCATCGCGTCACCGGTGGCCATCGTCGCGCCACCGAACGGGTCACCAACCACTACCTCGCCCGACTCGATCCCGATCCGCGCCTGAACGTCGATGCCGTGGCGCTCCAGCGCGGCGCCGGCGAGCGTGGCCAACCCATCGCCGATTGCCAGCGCCGCGCGAACAGCACGCTCGGGGTCATCCTCGTGTGCCTGCGGCAGTCCGAACACGGCCATTACTGCGTCGCCGCTGAATTTCTCGACGGTTCCGCCGCGCCGCTCGATCTCGAGTCGCGCGAGCTCGAAGAAATCGCCAACGACGCCGCGCACAACCTCGGGATCGAGCCGCTCGCCCAATGAAGTGGAGCGCGCCAGGTCGGCGAAGAGTGCCGTCACGATCCGCCGCTCGTGAACGCCGACGCGCGTGACCAGGCTCGCTCCGCAGTTGTTGCAGAACCGCGAGCCCTCCGGGTTGGGCGTGGTGCAGCGCGGGCAATCGATCACGGCGCCATCCTATGCCGCACAGCGATGAGTTTCGGTCAGTTGTGCCGTCTTACCCGACACAAGGAGGAACGCAAATGCCGAAGTACATCCTGTTGATGGTGGTCGACGAGCACGGCTGGGAGAACCTCAAGCCGGAGGAGATGCAGCCAATGATCGACGAGATGGAGCGCTTCAACCAGTCTGTTCGCGATGGTGATGCATGGGTGGCGGGCGAGGGCTACGGCTTCTCGTGGGATGCCAAGACAGTCCGCGTCAAGGACGGCCAGCGCGGCGTTTCGGACGGTCCGGCGATCGAGTCCGCAGTGCAGGTCGGCGGCCACTGGGTCATCGAGGCAGGCTCGCTGGACGAGGCGATCGAATGGGCCAAGAAGGTCCCGATGCAGAACGGCTCGATCGAGGTTCGATCGCTTGTGCCCGACGACTACGAATCGCAGGGTGACGGCCCGCCGAGCTAGGCGGAGCTAGCCCTCTCGTATACCGCCGTGTGCCACAGGCCGACGCGGGCGAAGCGCAGCCTGCGGAAGCCAGCGTCGGCCAGGCGGCGCTCGATCATCGGGATCGGGTGGACGTAGCCCGGGCAGGGCCGGCCGCGCAGCCGGTTGGTGGCGTTCTCGACGGTCACCACCGCGCGGGTCATCCACGAGCGCCAGCCGCTCGACAGTGGCACCGCGATCACGAAACGAGTCTTCGCCGCGCCTATGGCATTGGTCAGCAGCCGGTCGACGTTCGCGTAGCAGCAGATCACGCGATCAAGCACGACCCAGTCATGTTGCTCGAGCTCGACGACGGATCCGTCGCCGACCCGGAAGGAGGCCCTATCGCCCACGCCGGCCTCATCCGCGCGGCGCTGCGCCGTGCCGACGCTCCCCGGTGAGAGGTCGACGCCGTCGGCCGTGGCCGCGCCCCGCTCGAGCAGCGCGACGGACAGCGCGCCACTGCCCGAGCCCAGCTCGAGGACGGTCGGTCGCAGCTCGCCGACATCGGCCAGCAGCTCGAGCAGACCCTCCGACGTCGCTGCCATCGGCGGCAACGTGCCCTCTTCCTCGTAGTGACGCATGTCGCCGTCGAAGTGGCGCGGGATGCGTGGGTCGAAGTCGCCGCTGACGGCGCAGCAGTCGTCCCGTTCGTCATCGGTCGTCATCGATGCAGAACGATACTCGCCAGACGACTAGGAGGACCGGCCGAGCAGGAAGAAGGTCCGCATCCCGCCGTTGGCCGCTGGCCGATCCGCAGGAGCCGATTTCCCATCGCATCCAGCCGGGCTAGCATCGACCGAAACCTACACGTTCGCGAGGGCTAGAGATGGCGGTCTACGTAAAGAGCCTCGATCATCCGGAGGCGTCGGAGGAGTACGACGGGGACGGCGTGGCCGAGGCCGTCCAGATCGGCGACTCAGTCGTCTGGCGCTCGCGCCTCAAGCCAGGCTGGAGCTGGGCCAAGAACGCCAAGCCGCGCATGGGCGGCGCGGACTTCTGCCCCGCGTCTCATCGGGAGTACGTCATCGCCGGGCGGATCCTCTACCGACTCGACGACGGCAGCGAGGTCGAGGGCAAGGCCGGCGACCACCTCGTCATCGGGCCCGGTCACGCGGCCGAGGTGCTCGGCGACGAGGTTTGCGTCCTGATCGACTTCTAGTTCAGGGCGCGACCGCGAACGTGTCGCACTCATCGGGCTCGGCCGTTCGATAACCAGTGCCGAACCATTCCTGGCGCTGCGCGGAAGAACCGTGCGTCCATGAATTGGGGTTGACGCGGCCGGTCGCCGCCTGCTGGAGTCGGTCGTCGCCGACGGCTGCCGCCGCATCGAGCGCTTGCGCGACCTCGGACTGGGTGAGCGGCTCGAGGTATTCGGAGTTGACTGCGTTGCCGGCCCAGACGCCGGCGTAGCAGTCGGCCATCAGCTCGACCCGAACGGCGGAGCTCTGCGGCCCGGTCGTGCCATCCTGCGAGCGCGACAGCACTCCGGTCAGGTTCTGAATGTGGTGGCCGTATTCGTGCGCGACCACGTACGCCTGGGCGAGCGGCCCGGCCGAAGCGCCGTACTGCGATTCGAGCACGTCGAAGAAGCCGAGGTCGAGGTAGATGTTCTCGTCGGCCGGGCAGTAGAACGGCCCGGTTTGTGAGGTTGCTCCGCCGCAGGCCGTGTCGACCGAGTCGCTGAACAGCGTCGTCTGAGCCTGTCGATATGTCTGGCCCGTGGCCGCGAACTCGTCGGTCCAGTAGTCCTGGATGCTGTTGACGAAGCCGACGATGCGGCAGTCGAGCCGCTCGTTGGCGTCCTGGCCGGTTACGCACTCGGTTTGCAGGGTGCTGCTGACAGGCCCGTTGACAGCCGGATCGCCGCCCGGACCGAGGCCCGTCTGCGTTCCGCCCAGACCGCCACCGAAGACGACCATGATCGCGATGACGGCGACGACGAGCAGGATCGCGCCAATGCCGCCGCCGACCGGCAGCGGGATTCCGCCGCCACCGCCTGAGCTGCCGCCACCGCCCGGCAAGCCGAAGCCGCCAGGCAAACCAAACCCCCGACCGCGACCCATCCCCCGCAGGTCGCGCACTTGCCCGGGGTTCAGCCGGGCGCCACGTTTGAATGTCATGCCCTGATCCTAGGTTGACGATCCCGGCCGAGTCACTGCCCTGGCTGGCACGCCACGTTGCAACGGCATTCGCCTATTTGGCGATTTCCCAGATGTAGCCGGCCGGGTCGCGGAAGCTCGCCGTGCGGATGCCCCACGGTCGATCCATCGGGCCATTGAGCAATTCGACTCCGCGCTCGACCAGGGCTACGCAGACAGCGTCTACGTCGTCGACCGGAATCGTGAACTGGAACTGCGACCCCGAACTGGGCGTGACGACGGTGGCCGGCGCGATCAGCTCCGGAGCGTATGAAGCGTCAAGCAGGTTGACCAGCGTGTGCCCGAACTTGAAGACCGCGGAATCGGCCGTTTCGAAATGGACGGGCAGACCGAACACGTCGGTGTAGAACTGCTTTGTCGCCGGCAGGTCGTCGATGAACAGCGTGATCGCGTCGATCCCGCTTGGCCAATCGGCAGGTAGAGAGCTCACCGCGGGGCTAGGCAAGCGCGCCGACCGGTTGGCCGAGTGCCGCTGACCCCGCGCCGAGGCTCGCTCCGAGCAGCAGCGGCCGGCCGAGGCGGTTGTGATACTGCGGCCGGAAGCGGTCTATGTCGTACATCGTGTCGACGTCGACCTTGCGCGAGTTGCCCGGTTCGGGGATGGGCACGTGGGCGTATTTGCCGTCCTGGATGGCGATCATCCGGCCGGTGATGCCGCCGTCGCGGATCAGGTCTACGGCAATGTTGGCGAAGGTGATCGCGACCATCTGGTCGAGCGAGTCGGCCTCGCCCGAGCGCAGGTCATACGTCAGCTCTGAGTTGACGGCCTCTTCCCCTGATCGAGCCTTGATTTCGTGCGCGAGGGCCGATCCGATGTCCTGCTTGTGGCGGTGGCCGTAGGCATCTGCTTCGCCGACCTCGGCCAGCGCGCCACCGGTCCATATCGCGCCTTCCGAAGAGATTACGAACGAGTAGCGCGACGGATTGAGGCGCTTGTCCTCGACCAGCACGTCGATCAGCCGATCGAGGTCGAACGGCGCCTCTGGGATGACGCAGCGCGCCGACGTCACGTACGAGGTGTACAGCGCAGTGAAGCCGCAGTCGCGGCCGAAGATGCGGAACACGCCGATGCGCTCGTGCGAGCCGAGGGTCGTGCGCTGGCGCGTGATGAGCTCCTTGGCCCGCGTCACCGCTGACGAGAAGCCGATGCAGTACTCGGTACCCTCGACGTCGTTGTCCATCGTCTTGGGAATGGCAATCAGCGGCACGCCGTGGCGGTCGAGCACTTTCGAGTACGACAGCGTGTCGTCGCCGCCGATGGTGACCAGGTAGTCGAGGCCGAGATACTCGATGTTGTCAAGCACGACCGGCGTCAGGTCGTACAGGCCCTCGGCGGTCTCATAGCGAGCGGCGTCGTCGGCGACATGTGGCGGCAGCCGGCCGGCCTTGGTCTTGGTCGGGTTGGTGCGTGAGGTATGCAGCACGGTGCCGCCGGTTCGGTCGATCGCGCGCGTGTTCACCCGATCCAGCGGTCGGATGTAGTCGGCGTCGAGTCGGCCACCGGCGCTGAGCGCCCTGGCGCGGCGCATGTGGGTCAGGCCCTCCCAGCCGCGGCGAATGCCGATCACCTCGCAGCCGAGCTCGGTCGCGTTGTAGACGACGCTCTTGATGACCGAGTTCAGGCCGGGGACGTCGCCTCCGCCGGTGAGGATGCCAATTCGTCGTGCTCGCACGTTCAGATTTCCTTTGAGATTGCTCAGAGCCCGCTATAGGTGTGCAGGCCGCCGAAGATCAGATTGCCCCCGAGGAAGGTGAACATCACCGCCGCGAAACCAATGACGAGGATCAGCGCGGCCGGCCTGCCCGCCCAGCCGCGCTGGCTGCGTGCGTGCAGGTAGACAGCGTAGATCAGCCAGGTGACAAGGGCCGATGTTTCCTTGGGATCCCAGCCCCAGTAGCGGCCCCACGCGATCGACGCCCACCACGAACCGAGGATGATCAGCGTCGCGAAGATGGGGAAGCCAATGATCACCGCCCGATAGGCAACCTCGTCGAGCACTTTCGCCGGCGGCAGCCATGAGACCCGATTTTCCTTGCCCTGGATGAGATAACCAACTGCGGCTGCGAAGCTCACCGCCAACACGCCGTAGCTGATGACGGCCATCGCGACGTGGATCGTCAGCAGAGGCGGATTGTCGAGCGCGGGCACGAGCGGGCTGATCGCCTGCGGCAGCGTGAACGCGTAGACGATCAGGAAGAAGGCGACGCCGATTGGCAGGAACGCGACTGACTTGAGCGGGTAGCGCCGGCCGAGATACAGGTACGCGGCGACGATGCCGAAAGCGAACGCGACGCTGAACTCGTACAGGTTGCCCCACGGCCCGCGGCCAACCAAAACGGCACGCACCAGCAGGCCGACGGCGATGAGCACGACCGATGCCCAGGTGAACGTCTGGCCGATAGAACCGGCCGTGGTGTTGACGTTGCCGTTGCTCGGCGCGTTGCCGGTCACGGTCACTGTTGTCGAGCCGCCGCCGCCGCCGGCCGCAACGGCGGTCATCGTCGCGCGGCGACCCATCGCCAGCAGCGTCGTGTGGATGACGAACAAGAGGAATGCGATCGCCAGGGTGACGGTCCCGATATCGATCGCGTAGTAGGACAGCTTTGCCAAGTTCAGTCTTCCAGCTAGCTCAGGCGACCGCGGCTCCACCGGCTGGTGGTTGGCCGCGACCGGCGACGACGACAGGAGCAAGCGACGCGCCGAGCTGGTAGCGGGTTCCGCACGTGCGGCACAGCTGCTGGCCGGCCACGCGGACCGAGTCGTCAACCGGGCAGCGCACTTCGAGATCCTCGCGATCGATCTCGCATTGCTGGACCGTGGGCGGGTAGATCAGGTGATGAGTCGCACAGTACGGGACGTTGGGCGGGTAGACGAAAGTGCCGTCGGGCTGGGCCTCGACGACCGTCGGCTCCGGATCGGCGATGCGCACCTTGCCGGGCCGGTTGGTGGCCCACACGTAGATCCAGTACAAAGCCAGGAGGGAGAGCGCCGGACCGACCACGCCGACGATGAGCAGGATCGGCAGCAACTGGATAAGGCCGTTCCAGTCGGGGATAAGAATTGTCGACAGCCAATCGAGGAACGCGGTCCACGGATCGACGGGCTCTGCTGGCACGTTCGAATGATACGGCTATCGGGGGAGCCGTCTCGGGTTGCCGCGCTTCTTGGTCGCGCCGCGGCCGGGAGTCCACGGCTCGCGCTCTTCAGCCGGCGGCGTCTGTTTGGACGACCGATTTGGAGTCCCGATACCGACTCCGGCCTTGGATGCCCCCTTCGTCGCCCCGGGCGTGAGCAGCTCCTCGAGCCAGTCGAGCCGCTGCGTCCGCGCCCCGAGGTGGCGCACCCGCTCGGTCAGCGAGCGGTCGTCGGTCACGATCGTCATCGAGTGCCGTGTACCGGGTGCCTTGTCGCGCACAACGTTGACCAGCGCATCGTCGGCGGACAACGACCCGGCGTGGTGGATCTCGAGCTGGCGCGTCACCCGCTGCCGCCGATCGGTGCCCGAGGCGGCGTGGCCGTCAAGCATCAGGATCATCCTGAGCGTGTCTGGGAAGGCGTTGCGCAGGCGTGCCAGGAGCAGCCGCTGCGCGCCGGCATCGACGCTGCCGCTGGTTCGATGAAGCAGGTTGTTACCGTCGATGAGGAGCGTGTCGATTCCGGCAAGTGAGGCGCGGCTGCTCATCCGCATACCATCCTGACGTGCTGCTGTTGGTGGATCTCGATGGCGTCGTGTATCGCGGCGCGCTGGCCGTTCCCGGAATGGCTGACGTGCTCAATCGGCGCGCCGCGGCGGGCGACCGGATCATCTACGTGACCAACAACTCGCGTTCTCACCGTGATGAGTATCGCCTCCGACTGCAGGGCCACGGCGTGCCGCTCGCCGGGGAAGGGCAGGAAAGCATCGTCACCGCTGCCCGAGCGACGGCCGTGCTGCTGGCCGAATCAGAGCCGCGCCCGCGCGTGGCGATGGTCATCGGTGGCCCCGGGCTGAGCCGCGAGCTGCGCGAGGTTGGCCTGAGGGTCGTCCCGCCGACCGCGCGCGGGCTGGACGCCGCGCCGGACGCCCTGGTCGTCGGTGTCGACTTCTCGCTCAACTACGAGCGACTTTCAATCGCGGCCGAAGCGGTCCGCCGCGGCGCCCAGTTCGTGGCCACGAACCGTGACCCGGTGTTCCCGGCCGAGGATCACCTCAGAGCCGGCGCCGGCGCGATCGTCGCGGCCGTCGCCGTAGCCGCCGGCCGCGAGCCAGATGTGGTCGTGGGCAAGCCCGAGCCGCTCCTGTTCGAGACCGCCGCCGAGCTTGCCGGCGCGCACGCACGCGACGCCATCGTCATCGGCGACGGCCTGCTGACCGACATTCGCGCCGCCATCGCGGTCGGGGCGCGCTCCGTGCTGATGCTCACCGGCGTCACCAGGGCGTCCGAGCTGGACGGTGCGGACCAGACTGTCCGGCCAACGGCAATCGCAAAGGACGCGGCCGATCTCGACCGCGTCCTCCGCGAACTGACTGCGGGCTGACGACCCGCTACGAGGCTCGGTAGAGCAACCAGGCGTCGCGCATGCGCTGCGTCTGGCCGTCGGTGAACTCCGTGTAGCAGGTGTCGAACGAGTAGTCCATGTAGTTGTGGATCGGGTCTGACCCGGGCGCCGGGCAGGTGTCCTTGCCCACCGGGCAGCCGGATGTCGGGGTCTTCTGAGCGGGCGTGTCGTCGACGAAGTCACCCGTCGCGTTACAGCCACCGAAGAACGTGTGTTCGAGGTTGATCCAGTGCCCAGCCTCGTGGGTCAGCGTCTCACCTAGGTCGTACCTATCTTCGTACGCATCTGAAGCGCCCGGGACGGTGCGCCAGTCGATCACGATGCCATCGAGGTATGCCTGGTTGCCGTCGGTGATCGACGGCAGGTAGGCCCAGCCGAGATACGCGGCGCCACTCGTCGAATAGACATTGAGGTCGCTGTCGTCGCCCGTCTTGAGCGCCTTCTTCATGTCGTGCTCGGCACCCGGCTTGGCGGCGAACCACTTGGCGTTATTGGTTCGGGTCACGCCGGCCAACTCGAACGAGAAGCCGGTTGCGGAGCCGCCTTCGCGGCCACCGAACGTCTTGTTGAGCACCGCGATCTGCGAGCTGATCTGGCGGTTGGTGAGGTTGCCCTCGGTGCCATTTGTGATTACGTGGAAGTACACGTCGACTGTCACGGCGAAGCCGGCCGGCGCCTTGCCCTTGGCCGAGGCGGGCATGTCGCGCCTGACCTGCTTGAGGTCCGGCTCGCGAAACTTGCCGCCGCGGCCGGCCGCTGTCAGTGAGGACGGGGCGTGTGTGCCGCTGTCGCCCGGGCCACAGGGCCAATCAGGTCCTGGTGACGACGCGGCGGCGACGGTCGACACCGCCAGGGGCATCGCTACGGCCACGGTCATCAACGCCGTGAGTGTTCGGCGGAGCAGAGTCATCGAGTCCTCCTCCTGCACGGGCCGACCGGCCGGCCCCCCAATCGCGCCGACTCTAACGCAGATGCCGGTTACGACCGCTGAGCGATCCAGGGGCCGCGACCCATCAGGCGTACGCTTCGAACTCGGCGATCAGCCGCGCCCGCAGGTCCTCGTCGTGGTGCAGGAAAGCGACTTTCAGGGCGTGAATGTTCATCCGCCACAGCTCGGCCAGCGTCAGGCCGTGGACGTCCATGGCGCGCTGGTATTCACGCACCAGGGTCAGGTCGGAGACCGTCCGATCGTCGGTCGAGAGCGTCACCGGGGCTCCCGCGCGGAGCAGTCGGCCGATCGGAAAGTCGGCCAAAGACGGGTAGATCGAAGCCTGTACGTTGCTCGTCGGGCACAGATCGAGCGTGACGCCGCGCGTCTTGAGCTCGGCAATGAGCTCGGGGTCGTCCGCCGCCGGCGCGCCATGTGCGATGCGCGCCGGGTTAACCGCCAGCGCTCGTCGAACCTGGGCCGCGCCGCCCCACTCGCCGGCGTGGATCGTGATGCCCAGGCCGCCGGCGCGGGCCGCCGCGAACGCGTCGACGTGGAGCAGCGGGTCCGGGAAGGCTTCCTCCGGTCCGGCCAGGTCGAAGCCGGTCAGGCCGTCGGCCACGTAGCGAGCGGACTCGAGTGCGACGGCGAGGTTGAGCTGCGGCAAGTGGGAGCGCAACGCAACCGCGATGAGACGCACCACCACGCCTGTCGCGGCGGCGCCACGTCGGGCACCGGAGACGACGGCCTCGACCGAGCCGCGAAGGTCGAGTCCACCGGCAATGTGCAGCGCCGGTCCCCAGCGGATCTCGACGTAACGCGTGCCGTCCGCGGCGACGTCCTCGATCAGCTCATGGGTGACGCGCTCGATTGCGGCCGCGTCCTGCATCAGTGCGATCGGCAGGTCGAAGGCGGCGAGCAACTGCGCCTGATCGGCGACCTGGGCGGGTGCCTGAAGGCGGCGCGCCATCGCGTCCAGATCCATGCCCTCGTCGAGGCCGCGTTCCCGCGCCAGCTCGAGCGCGGTGGCTGGCCGGAGCGAGCCGTCGAGGTGGAGATGCAGCTCTGCCTTGGGCATCCGCACGAGAAGGTCGGGCGTGCTCATGACCCGATCGTACGGCAGTCAACCGCACCGCAGCGCACCTAGACTCCGCGCCGATGACCGCTCCGCGCCGAGCCAGATTCCGATTGTGGCCGCTCTCCACTGCGCTCCTGGTGCTCGTCCAGGAGGCCCACGCACGGTGACGCTCGCCATTCCTATGCTGATTCTCGGCGCTGTCCTCGGCCTGGCCGCAGATTTCATGTCTCGTCGCTGGCCGCCGCACGAAGCGGACTACGTGCCAGGCCGCGAGATCCGGTGGCAAACCGTGCTGCTCGTGGCGACCGGCGCCGCGGTATTCGCCCTGCTGCCGCTGCGCTGGGTCGAGCCCCGCGACCAGCTCGTCCTGGCCGTCTATTGCGCCGCTCTGCTGGTCCTGCTGGCGACCGACCTCGACCAGAGACTGCTGCCCGACCTGATCACGCTGCCGCTCATCGTCTTCAGTGGCGCGGTCCTGTTGCTCGGCTGGTCGCCCGTCGTGGCCGGCAAGGAGCTCGGGCTGGTGAGCGGCATCGCCGCCGGCGTCGGCCTGCCGGTCCTGCTCTTCGTAAGCGATCGGATCCTGCACGGCGAGCTCGGCGGTGGCGATCTCAAGCTCGCCGTCAGCATCGGCTTCATGTCGGGCGTCGCGGCGCTGGTGTTCGGCCTGCTCGTGGCCAGCATCGGGTTCTCGGTCGTCCTGATCGCGTTGATGGTCATGCGCCGGCTGAGTCTTAAATCGGCCGTTCCATTCGGCCCGGTGCTGATCCTCGGAGCATTCGCGGCGGTACTGCTGGCCTGATCGCTTAACATTCGCGACGGCGTTCTGGTCGTTTCAGCCGAAGCCGATCGTGCAGGAGTCGTGCCCTTGTTCCTGGCCCGTCGGAACATCATTGCTTTGCTGTCTGTTCTTGCGTGGGTCGTTGCCTCCGCCGGCCCTGCGGTTGCCGTAGACCCGATCGCCGTCGATGGCGAACAGAAATTCATCTGGCCCACCAGCGGCCGCCTGACCCAGCCGTATGGCTGCACCGGCTTCCGCTTCGAGCCTCGTCGTGGGTCATGCGCGCACTTTCACGGCGGCATCGACATCGCCAATGGCCGTGGCACACCGATACGTGCCGCGGGCGACGGAACGATCTCGCACGTCGGCTGGGATCCGTGGCTCGAGCGGCGTATTGCCTCGTGGATGGTGATCATCAATCACGGCGGCGGCGTACAGACCATGTACGCCCATCTGCGCCAACAGGAGATGGAGGGGATCCGTCGCGGCGCGCGCGTCGAACAGGGTCAGATCATCGGGCTGATGGACTCGACGGGGTTGTCGACCGGACCCCATCTGCACTTCTCGTTCCTGCGCAATGGGACGTGGGCAAATCCGCGCGATTACATCGACGGCCTGCCCCGGCGGCCACGGCCGCGCGGCGGCACGTCCATCAATGACGCCACGTGTGCCAATTTCGGCGCCGGGATGGGTGCCTGGAACGGCGGCCTCGTGGCACGCGCGACCGAATTCGACGGCGAGCCGACCTGCACTGCCTGATTGACAGCCGTTGCGTCCTTGAGCGGGTGTAGCATCGCGACGTGAAGCGCGTGGTCGCGGTCGTGCTCGCAGGCGGGGAAGGGGAGCGGCTGTCGATCCTATCGGCAGTGCGCGCCAAGCCTGCAGTCCCGTTCGCCGGTAAGTACCGAATCATCGACTTCACCCTGTCGAACTGCACCAACAGCGAGATCGACAACGTCCTCGTCCTGACCCAGTACAACCCGCGTTCGCTGAACGACCACATCGGCGCCGGCCGGCCGTGGGATCTCGATCGCAACGAGGGTGGCATCCGCCTGTTGCAGCCGTTCATCGCCCGTGGACGCGCCTCTGAGTGGTATCGCGGCACAGCCGACGCGGTGCTGGTCAATATCGAGACCATTCGCCAGCAGCCGGGCGACACGGTCGTCATCCTCGCCGGCGACCACATCTACAAGATGGATTACCAGCCGTTCATCCAGTTCCACCGCCGGAACCGCGCCGACGTGACGGTCGCGGTCAAGCGCGTGCCGATCTTCGAGGCGTCACGCTTCGGGATCCTGGCGCTCGACGACGACGGCCGCGTGTCCGAGTGGCAGGAGAAGCCCAAGCAGCCCAAGAGCGATCTCGCCTCACTGGGCATCTACGTCTTCTCGAAGAAGGCGCTGCTCGCGTGGCTGGACGACAAGCGGACCGACTTCGGGCGCGACATCATCCCGGCCATGCTCGACGGCGGCGCTCGCGTCTTCGGCTACCAGTTCGACGGCTACTGGCAGGACGTGGGCACGGTCGAGGGCTACTGGCAGGCCCAGATGGATCTGCTCGACGAGCACCCCGAGCTGGACCTGTACGACCAGGACTGGATCGTCCACACCCGATCGGAGGAGCGCGCCCCTGCACGCGTCGGTGCCACGGCCAACGTCCACCGCTCGCTGATCAGCCATGGCTGCCAGATCTGGGGAACGGTCGAGCGTTCGGTGCTGTCGCCTGGCGTGCGCGTCGATCCGGGTGCCGTGGTGCGCGACTCGATCGTCATGTTCGACACGGTCATCCGCGCCGGCGCGGTCGTCGACCGGGCGATCATCGACAAGGAGGTCTCGGTCGGGCCGAACGCGATCGTCGGTCTGGGCGCGGACCTCGAAGTCGCCAACCGGCAGGAGCCGGGGCGGCTCAACACCGGCATCACGGTCGTCGGCAAGCGCGCGGTGATCCCCGCCGGCGTCCGGCTCGGCCGCAACGTGAAGGTCAACGAGGGAGTTCGGCCGGCCGACTTCGGTGGCCGCCGATCCGTGCCATCAGGTGGGACGGTCGAGGCGAAGTCGGCCGCGCGCAAGTCCGGCCTGGGCCGAGGATCAGCGTCGACCAACTCCAAGTCGCACGATGGCGAGCCGATCCCGGCGCGGATCAGCGCGTCCGCGTCAGGGAGAGAGCGCTGACCGACTCTCCCGCGCAGCGCGTCGACGCGTGGTTGGCGGAACTGGGCATCAAGCCGGTCGAACGCGCCGAGCGCGAGGGCGTCACGTCGTGGGACCTGCTGCTCGACGGCCGCCGTCGGCGCGCGCTGCGCATCACGCTCATCCTCGACCCCGCAGTGGCGATGGTCGCCTGGGTCCATTTCGCGCCGCCGCTGTCGGACAGCTTCCGCAAGACCTATCGCCAGCTGCTGCGCTGGAACGACGAGCTGCCGTTCGCCAAGTTCGCGGTTTCCGAGGACGACCGGCCGGTGCTGACGCTCGAGCTGCCGGCGGCCGATTTGTCGCGCGACGCCGTGGGCTCATTGCTGGCGCGCGTGCTGGCGATCGCCGACCTCGTCCATCAGCCGTCGATGGACCTGATGCGTGAGCTCGGCCGCGCCCAGGCCAAGCTCGCCGCGGCCGGCGATCCGGATCCTGTCGGCTCAGCGCTGCTGGACCGCTACTCGGCCGAGCTCGCCGAGCTCGTCGTGGACTAGGGCGGTCCGCTCAGGGCACCACGGAGCGAAGCACGATGCTGTCTCCGCTTTCAACGATGCACTCGACGGTGAGCCTGTCGCCATGCTTCACGTTCGCAGCGTTCGACTCGATTCCGGTCACGTAATCCGACGCACGCGGGTCACTGAAGTCGAATTCGAATTCGTCTTGGTACTCGGAGCTGGAACCGGGTGAGACCAGCACGAACCCGACTGGAAACTGGTGGCCGCTGCGGTACAGCCGGATCGCAGCGATCGTTCCTGCGCACTGTCCGGTCACCATCTCCGTTGCCGCATCGGCCGCGATCTGGACGTCCGGCACGATCCAGTCCATGTCGGCTGCGACGTTCGGAGCGCTGATGTGGTCGCCGGGCGCGATGGCATCAACGCGGCCGTTCGGCTTGCGGAACGCACCCGAGAAGGGGCCGTTGGGAGCCGCCGTCGTCACACCGTGCGACGTGGTGCCGTTCTCGACGGTGATATCCACCTCTGTAAATGGCGCGGCCGAGCCCGTGAAGGCCGCCTTGCCGAGAGTGACGGTCAGCCAGGCAGAGCTGCCGTAGATCCGAAGATTGTCGTTGTTCGGCGAGGTCCAGCTCACGGACGCAGTCGCGCCGGCGTCGACCGCCCGCGACAATGACCATGTTCCGTCCTGGCCGACGCGCACCCCGCGCGACTGCACGGTGTCGCCGAAACGTCCGCCGCTCCATTCGACGATCAGCGTCCGTCCCGCCGGACCGGTGCCGCCGATGACATCGGCGACGCGATCGACTCTGAGCGAAAGATACGGAACTACGTAGTTGCGCGTGTAGCTTCCGACCGTAGCCTTGATCCGATCGCCCGGTGCGACGAACGTTGAGTCATCGTCCGGGCATATTCCCACCGAGCCCTCACTCAGGCCGCTTATGTTCGCCTTGAGCGCTCCGTCCGCGCCGCGCCAGACGATGCTGAGCGTTTCGTTTGGCGCGGAGTACACACCAATGCACGCGCCGGGAGCGGCGAGCTCCAAATCAAAGCGTATCTGTGCTGGTGCTGCCGTCACGGCGGCTGGCAGCAGCAGCGTGACTCCCAGCACAATGAATATCGCAGCCAAGCTGCCACGCGCGATGTGTCCGGACCGCTGGCGCATCGTCCATGCCCTTCCTGCCCCTCCCGGGCTTTGCTAATGAGCAACGCGCTGACGTTCGCAATTCATCCGCGTCGCAAAAACTACGGAACCCTGAAAGTGAACTGCGTCAGGTCGCCAGTCGATTGCCGGCAGGCGATGGTGATGTGGTCGCCGGACCGGATATTCAGGTAGCCGCCGAAGGGCGGCTTGTCCTTGAAGTCGATGGTGAAACGCCCATCTTCCTCGGTGTAGCCCGGTGCGAAGGCACGGAACCTGCCACTGTGACTGATCGACGCGCCGACGTATGGCGTCCAGGTGTCACCGCCCGGCACGCATCTGCCGCTGACGAGCTCGGTGGACTTGTCGGCGCTGCCTTCAACCGCCGAAGTGACCCAGCTCGCGTCCGACGCAATCGATCCGCTGACTTGGTCTCCGATGGTCGTCCGCACGCCGCTTCCGTGCGAGTCAACCAGCTTGCCCTTGAACGCCCCGTATTGATCACTGATCACGTGGCCGGTGGCGCTGGATCCGCTGTTGATCGCGACGTTGACCACCCCACGCGGTACGCCTGAGTAGCCCTCAAAGGACGGCTTTCCAAGTGTCACTGCCAGAGTCGGTGCATGCGCCGACATCGTGAGTCTGTCTCCGTTCGGAGATCTCCAGCTGACGTCGACCAACGCGCCGTCGATGCCTCCGTTCGACTCCCACGACCACACGCCGTCCTGGCCGATTCGGACGGCGTGGCATCTGACGTAGTCGCTGAACCGCCACCACGGGCAAAGGTTGAGCGTGCGGCCAGCCGGTCCTGTGCCGCTGACGGTATCCGAAACGCGATCCACGGCCATCGTCAGGTCAGGCACCACATAGTTGCGAGTGGCGGACCCGTCGGTGGCTGCGATCCGATCGCCCGGTTCGACCCAGACGGCTGGATCGGGGCTGCACAGCTCCGAGGCACCCTGCGCCTTGAGGGCACCGTTTTTGTCGCGCCACACGATGCTGACGGCGTTGCCGCTCGCGGCTCCGGCCCGGATGCAGTTGCCAAACATCTCGAACCCGAATGTGATGGCCGGTGGCGCCGCCGTAGCTGCTGTGGGCAAGATGGCGGCGATGCTCAGAAGAGCGATCGCCGCCAGCGCGATTCGAGCCACTTAAGGCACGAGGAACGACTGGACGACCCAGTCGCCCGTTGCGAGCATGCAGCGGACAGCCATCCGATCACCGTGCTTGATGTTCGCCGGGTCGAAACCGGGGACCTGGCGGCCGGCGAAGCCGATCTCGAAATGACCGCTCGCATCCACGTTCACGATCGCGTACCCGCGCCGGTGGCCGGTGCGATGGATTTCGACGATCGCGATCTCACCCAGCTGACCGGCGTCGTGACAGGCGCCCGAGACCATGTCGGCGGCCACGTCTGCGGTCGCGTCGCTGTCTGGGACGATCCAGTTGAGGTCGTCCGCAAGCGCGCGGCCGCGGACCCTGTCGCCAACTGCTACAGGAACACGATGGCCCCCTTCGTCGCGGAATACGGCAACAACTGCGCCGTTCTGATCCGAAACGTCAATCGCGATGGCCTTGCGCTCGCCCGTGGTGCCGTCGAGGAGTACCAGTCGCACCGGCATCATCTCGTCGACCCAGCCGCGGGCGGTCGATTCGCCGATCGTGACGACGACCTCCGGCGCGATCCCGTGCGTGTCCAGGTTGTCGCCGTTCGGCGATACCCAGTACAGCGAGGCATATTGGCCGCCCGGGATGTCGAAGTCGGGGTCGTACGTCCAATGACCATCCGAGCCGACTCGGACGCTGTGCGTTTGTTCGAAGTCACCGAGCAGGCCCTGGACGTAGCCGACGCGAATCGTTCGACTGGCCGGACCCGTGCCGTGGAAGGTGTTCGAGACTCGATCGACGGTGACGGTGAAATCCGGAACCACGTAATTGCGCGTGTAGCTGCCGTCCGACACCCGGATCTTGTCGCCGATCTCGACCACGATGTTGTCGTTACCGGAGCACAGTGACCAGGAATTGGTGCTCTCAGTTGAGCCCTGAGCCTTGGTCTCGCCGGTTGAGTCGCGCCACAGCACGCTGACCGTCGTCGATGACGCCGTCGTCCCCGAAACGCACGAATAGCCGTACGAGATGGACAGTCGGATCGGCGGCTGGGCGGCCCCGACAGTTGCCGGAGAGAGAGCCCCCAGACTCAGCATGGCCAACGTAGCGATCAGGATGCGAAGCATTGGGCGCCGCGCAGCGCGCGATTTGAACGTGGGCATGACAGGCTCCTCGTAGCGGCGGCGAATCTCGCCTGCACCCAGTAGACCCCCGGCCCCGCCCAATTGATAGTGCGCCGGTTACTGGAAGCGCTACGTATGTTTCTCTGGGTGGCCTACCTAGAAGCTGACCGCCGCCCTGGTCGCCGCCCTGACGTCAGTCGGACGAGCCGCCGCCATCGCCGTCGTCCACTTCCGTAGGACCGGGCACGGCCTCAGTCCTCTTCGCGACCCACAGCCGGTGCTCGCGGCCGACTGCATCCTCGCCGTCGCGAACCAGTTCGGTGAGGGTGGCCTTGTCCGCGGCGTCATCGGCAGTGGCGGCGATCAGCGAGAGCTCCTGGAACGCGACGGCGTACGCGCGCGCCAGCTCGCAGTAGCGATTGAGCTGCGACCACGCCGCGATGGCCAGCGCGATCGAGCCGAGCAACGTGATCAGGCGCAGGACCGTGTCGCCGATGCCGGCCAGGGCGGCCACGGCCGTTGCCGCCGCGGCGAGCTGGAAGAACACCGACATCCAGAACCAGCGCGTTCCCTTGCTGCCGCTCGACGCGCCGCGGCGTCGATACCAGTCGGCCTGGTCGAGCAGCCGATGCTGAACGTAATAGTCGCGCCGCTGAGCGACGGGTAGCTCGCGAACCGCTCGCATGCGGGCCGATATCTGCTTCACGGCCGACCTGGCGCAACTCCTGCGCCGCGGTGAGCGATCAGGCAGTCGGTCGCAGGATTTGCGTACGGGCTGACGCGCATCATGTAGCGCCACGACAGGCCCTTGACCGTCTCGGCCAGCGCGCGGCCGTTGTACCAGTCGCTGTCGAAGCCGCTCGAGCGGCCGATGAACTTGACCACGAGCGCGGCGATGAACGAGACCGCACTTACGGCGACGATGAGATTCGTGACCAGCCCGGTGGGCAGGTTGAAGGCGATCCGCAGCCAGGTTGCGGTCAGAACGATGCCGAGGCCGATGGTGGTCAATGTGATCTTCGCCGGGGTTCAATATTTCGAGCAGGATCAGCGTGCCCGACGTCACCCTCTTCATCTCCTATCGCCGCGCGGACACGAGCGCCGACGCCGGCCGCGTTTACGACGCGTTGCGGCGCCGCTATGGGCGCGACAGCCTGTTCATGGATGTCGACAGCCTGCAGCCCGGTCAGGACTGGGTCGAGGTGATCGAGGAGGCCGTCAACAAGTCCGACGTGCTGCTCGCCCTGATCGGCCCGGACTGGAGCGGCGTTCGCGACGACTCTGGCAGCCGGCGGCTGGACAACGAGTTCGACCGGGTGCGCCTCGAGATCGAAGCCGCGTTGAAGGCCGACAAGGCGGTCATTCCGGTGCTCTTCGAGGACGCACGCAGGTGGTCAACGTGACGACCAGCTCGGTCGTCGACCTGAGCACGGTCGGTGGGACGTGCACGGGCTTCGCAGGCGTCGCCCCCGACTACCGCGTCCGTTACAGCACGACCGGAGGCGCGTTGTTGCGGTTCTTCGTTCAGAGCACTGCCGACACCACGCTCGCGATCAACGGTCCGACCGGCCAATGGTTCTGCGGCGACGACGAGGTTGGCACCAATCCAATGGTCGACTTTGCCTCGCCTGCGCTCGGCCAGTACGACATCTACGTCGGCAGCTACCTGGGCGAGCCGGCCCCGGGCGTGCTGACCGTGACCGGTCGCCCGGACGTGGTGCCGACGATCTGAGTCACCGGCGTGCGGAGTGGCCCAGGGTCAGGCAGTCGGGCTAATGGCTCCGAGGTGCTTCTCGATCTGCTCGACCTCGGCGACCAGCTGACGATCCGCTGATCCAGCGCGCTGGGCAAGCCGGATTGCCTTGGCCATCCACCACGGGGCAGCACTGTTCCGAAAGTAGCCAAGTGCAACCAGCGCCGTGTCGCCGGCCAACTGTGGCGCGCTTCGAGCGACTGCGACTCGAGCCCTCATCAGGTCGAATGTGCCGAGGGCGAGCGAGCTTTCGTGCGGCGAGCGGTTAAGCACTTCCCCAAGGTGGGCCAGCGCTCGGTCGGCGCCGTCCAGCTCGCCCGCTTCGACCCACGAACGCAGGACGCGGTCGAGCGCCGCCGACCAGCTGCCTCCACCGGAGCTGTCGAACGATGCGACGCGCGACTCGACGTCCGGAACGTACTGCGGACGAAGCCCGGCCGCAGCCAGATCGAGGTCCTGCGCGACACGGACGATGCGGGCGTAGGGCGAGTCGGGAAACTCGAACTTGCCCTCGAGCGACCGGTACCAGTTCGCGGCCCGTTCGAGGGTCTGTTGGTCACCGCGCACGGAGGCGATGGGCACCAGGACGTGGAGCGTCCGAACCGTCAGCCGCAGGTACGCGTTCGCCTCGCCCAAATCGATCGTGCGCAGACCGACGGTCATCGCCCGATCCCAGTCGCCGCTGATGAAGGCCGCCTCGCACTCGATGTACTCGGCCCAGCCGACATCCTCAGTAAGTCCATGGGCGATCGCTATCTGACGAGCGCGCCCGATTGGCTCGAACACCTCGGCGGCGCTGTCGTCAAGCGTCGCCACAGCCGCGCTTCGAGTTGCCGACACGACCGTTGCCCAATCGCCGAGTTCCTCTGCAGCGTCGGCCACCCTTTGCCACGCGACCGGGTCGTCGCTGCCGCCCTCCGAGCGCGCGGCGGTCAATGAGCTCAATGCACGCAACTCGACGCGCGGATCTTGGCCCTCGCGCGCAAGCTCAACCGCGCGTTGCATCTGTGCTTCGATCTCGGGCGAGGGACCACTCGCACCCAGTGCGCCCCTGGCCTGGGCGACGACGAGACGCGCCCGAGAGTCTGCGTCCGTATCGTCACCCAGCTCGCTCAACACCCGCTCAGCCAGCCTGCGTGAATCTTCGAACTGGAGCTGCTGGTACATCACGTCGGCCAGCGCCGACGCGGTCCGTGCCAGGCCTGCCCTGGCGCCGAGCAACGAAGACGTAAGCTCGGCCTTGCCCTGCTGGATCTGGTCAGCCCCAGCCCGCAGCTCGGCCGCTCCGCCGGTCAGCGCCGCGGCACCCTCGGGCGAAAATGTCTTGATCCACTCCGCGTGCTTCGACATCGCGTCCGAGGCGACCTCGAGCGCGGCCGATCCCTTGTCGAACCCGGCGCCCACGCTGCCGATCACCTGGCGGTAGAGCTCCATTGCCTTCGTGTACGCGGCGGCGCCCTCGTCCATGTCTGCCGCGAAGGCCGTCGCGTCCCCGAGGCGCTCCCACCGGCGTGCCTGCTCGAATTGGGCGTCCTCGGGAGTGAGATCGATCGACTTGCGAAAGAGCTGTCGCGCGGCGTCGTGCGCGGATAGCGCGAGTGTTCCCGTCCCCGCACGCTCGTACCACTTGGCGGCCTGGCGGCGCGCCTCGTCGCGGTCGACTCCAACGTCGATCTCGCGCGCAAGTGAGGGCGCGCTGTCGAGCGCGGCGGCGTAGTGGCCGGCGATCTGCTCGGCTATCTCGTCAGTTCGGTCGCCGGCGGCCGCCTCGAGCCACCGAGCGAGCCTCACGTGCAGCCGGGCGCGCTCGGCCCGTGCCAGGCTGGCGTAGCCCGCGTCGCGCAGCAGTGCGTGGCGATATGCGAACGCGTCGCCAAACACGGGCTCGACGACCGGGCCGTCAACGAGCGCGCGCCGACGTAGAGGCTGCAGTCCGTCGCTCGCGTCGGCGCCGAGCGGCTCGAGCGCCGCGATCGGGAAGCGCCGGCCGGCGACAGAGGCACGCCGAGCCAGGCGCCGCGCGGCCGGAGGAAGGTCGTCGAGCTGCGCTGCGTAGATCGACTGGACGCTTTGCGGCAGCGGGATCTCGCCTGCCGGCACGCTCAGCCGCCAGCCCGGCCTCTTGCCGGCGCCGGGCGAAGGAACCAATGCGCCGACGCTGACCCACGTTCGAAGCAGCTCCTCAATGAACAGGCAGTTGCCGTCGGATCGTTCGGCGATGCGCTCGACCAGCTCGTCCGGTAGGGCGTCACCGACCAGGGCCCTGACCAGCTCGGCCGCGTCAGTGGCTTCGAGCGTCGACAGGTGCAGCACTGTTCGCCCGGCACCGGGGTCGTCTTCGGCCCACGCCGGCTGCGCCTCGAGGAGCGATGGCCGTGCAGTGGCCACAACCAGCCGGCCGCCGTGCGCGAGAGACTCGGTCCCGGTGGACGCCTCATCGAGGAAGGCCAGGACGTCTCCGCCTGCCCAGTGAACGTCCTCGATCAGCAACACCTGGGTCCTGTCACCGGCCAGGGCATCGAGGCCCTCGATCCACGCACCAAAGAGTGCCGACCGCTCGTCGCTCGGCCTGGCGTCATCGACGGTCGCCGTCACCGGCGGCCAGGCGAGCGCGAGACAAGCGTTTACCACCACGTCGATTCGAAGGTCGGCTGTGCCAATGGCTCTCAGCCGCTGACGAAGCTCGTTCTCCGCCGCGTCACGCCCGTTGGCCGCGGACAGTGCGTCGCCCATCAGCCGCGCAACGGGATCGAAGGGAGACAGCGAATCCGGCCGTGCTCGGCTGCGCCAGATGACGCTCGCGCCGGGAGAGTCGCCGCTGGTGTGCCCGCCAACACGCTCGGCCACCTCGCGCAAAAGGCGTGATTTGCCCACGCCCGGCGGCGCGACGATGAGCAGCCGCTCGACGTTGCCCGCTGCCGCCCGTTCGTGGGTGCTCTCCAGCAGCTGCAGCTCACGCTCGCGGCCGAGCGTCGGGGAGCGAAGCGCACCCATTGCCTGTTCGCGCGACGCCTCCGGACGCATGCCGATCACCAGCCGTGCTGCGGTCGGCTCGGCCTTGCCCTTCAGCTCCAGCGGAGGCACCGACTCCATCTCGGCCACATCGGCGACGGCCAACGCCGATGCCTCGCCGATCAGCACACCGCCCGGCGGCGCGGCCGTCTGCAGCCGGGCCGCGGTGTTGACGGTGTCGCCGGTCACGCGTCCCTCGTCCGCGCCGCCCGCGGCGACAACAACCTCACCGGTGTTGATGCCGACGCGGAGGCGCAAGGCATCCTCCTCGAGACCGAGTTGCGCGCCGATCTGCTGGATCGCGTGGGTCAGCGCGAGGCCCGCCCGCACGGCGCGCTCGACGTCGTCGTCCCCGGAGCGTGGCACACCGAAGACGGCCATCGCCGCATCGCCGATGAACTTCTCGAGGCTCCCGCCGTAGCGGCCGATGGTCTCGCGGACCGATGCGAAGTAGCTGTCCTGGATGGCCGCCACGTCCTCGGCGTCGAATTGTTCGGACAGGTCCGTGAACCCGACGAGGTCAGCGAACAGGACGGTGACTATTCGCCTCTCAAGCGCATCCTCGTGCCGCGTCGGCGGGTCTTGCATCGGCGCATCGTAGGCTGCTCATGTCAGGGCACGATGAACGATTGGCTGACCCAGTCGCCGGTGGTGAGCATGCAGTTGACCACGAGTCGGTCGCCGTGCTTGACATTGGCTGGGTTGAAGAACGGGTACGCCTGACCAGAGAAGTCGAACGAGAACTGCCCATCCGCGTCCAAATCTATCCACGCACTCCCGACGGTGTGATTGGTCCGGCGCAGCGAGACGATGGCAAGGTCCGAAAGCAGGCCCGTGTCCTCGCACCAACCGGTGACCTGGTCTGTCAGAACGTTTGCTGTGGCGTTGCTGTCCGGGACGATCCAGTCGGCGTCAGGTGCGACGTCGGGAGCGACAAGATGGTCGCCCGCCAAGACCTGGCGTGGAGTTCCATTCTGCTTCCGCAGCCGGGAATCGAAGGCGCCCCAGTCATCAGCCAGCCCGCTGCCGGAGGCCGTCGGGCTGTTGACGATCGCAATTGCGACCGTCTCGAATGGATCCGCGACACCTTCGACGCGGGCCGATCCGATTGTCAGCTGAAGCTCAGGTGGCGAGGCGTACAGCCAGAGGCTGTCGCCGTTGGGCGACTTCCAATTGACTTCCACGCCCAGGATGAGCTCCTGATACGGGTGCGGGTCGTAGCTCCAGTGACCGTCCTGGCCGACCCGAATGCTCCGACCCTCGGCGTAGTCGGCCATGAGACCGGCCGGGTACCAGATCTTGATCGTCCGTCCGGCGGGGCCTGTGCCGGTGTAGATGTCGTTCACGCGATCAACATTTGCGGACAGGTTGGGTACGACATAGTTGCGCGTGTAGCCGCCCACAGTCGCCTTGATCCGGTCACCTTGTTGCACGGCATGCAACTCGTCGTCAAGGTCGCACGCAGACCACGATCCCCATTCGGTGACCGGCGCGGAACCCTGGCCCACAAGGGCCCCGGTTGAGTCGCGCCAGACGACATCGATCGTCGAACCGCCTGTGGCCTGTCCGTTGATGCAGTCCGTGATTACGCCAAGGCTCAGACTGAAGGTGATCGGCGGTGGGGCTGCCGTGGCCGCCCCGGGCAGGAGCAGCACGCCCGCGAGAACGATCGCCGCAAGGGATGCGGCGCGCCGAAGCAGGGAATGGAATGGAGCGGTCATGAGTTGCCTCCGCAACCGGCGATCGGGGCGGTGCTTAGCGCGCCGTGCAAACTGATGCGCCAATTGTGAGTGTCGAACCGGCGGCCCCCAGCGGCCAGTGCCGAACGTCACCTTTTGAGGACGTCACCCGCCGCGCGAGAAGGCGAACCTGCGCGCGCGGCCACCCACCCATATGCGCCCCGCATTCGCCGTTGGCGCGCTGCTAGACTCGGCCGCACTCCGCGGCCGGTCCGAACGTCATTCGGGCGCAGCGCCGTGAAATCCGAGGCTCAGCCAACAGGCGTGTCGCTTCCCAATCCCGCTCGACCCACGCTTCGCCGTCAGAAGCCGTCGCACGACATCCTGTCGGGCGAGTCGGCCGACGTCTACTTCGCCCGGGCCGAGGAGATCCTCGAACGCGAAGGGCTCGACCCGGTCGTCGCGATGGAGGTCTTCACGCGCCGCGACGCGGTTCTGTGCGGAATCGACGAGGCGAAGACGCTGCTCGCCCACGTGTTCGCCGAGGCCGGTCCGGACGAGGTAACGATCGAGGCACTATCGGACGGGGACGTGATCGCCCCGCGGGAAGTAGTGATGCGCATTCGCGCGCGTTATCGCGCCTTCGGCCTGTACGAGACCGCGCTGCTCGGGATGCTGGCACAGTCGACGGGCTGGGCCACGGCCGCCCGCGAATGTGTCGAGGCGGCCGCGCCGGAGCCAGTCATCTCGTTCGGCGCGCGCCACATCCATCCGGACGTGACCGACACGCTCGACTACGCCGCGATCGTCGGCGGCTGCGTCGGCGCCTCGACGCCCGCCGGCGCGCGCCTGGCCGGCCTCGCGCCCACGGGCACGATGCCTCACTCGCTGGTGCTCATTTTCGGCGACACGGTTCGTGCCGCCGAGGCCTTCGACCGGCATATGCCGCCCGATGTGCCGCGCGTCATCCTCGTTGACACCTTCCGCGACGAGGCCGAGGAGGCGCTGCGCGTCGCGCGCGCGCTCGGCGATCGGCTGTACGGCATTCGCCTTGACACGCCCTCAGAGCGCGGCCGCGTCACGCCCGAGCTCGTCCGCGAGTGCCGCGCTCGGCTCGACCAGCAGGGCTTCGGCCACGTCAAGATCATTGTCAGCGGCGGCTTCGATCCGGAGCGCATCCGCTTCTTCAAGGCGGCCGGCGCGCAGGTTGACTCGTTCGCCGTTGGCTCATACATCTCTGGCGCCCGGCCGATCGACTTCACCGGCGACCTCAAGGAGATTGACGGCCAGCCGATTGCCAAGCGCGGGCGGATCCCGGGATTGACCCTTAGCCCGCGCCTGCAGCTGGTCGACCTGGCCGCGTGGCGAGCGCAGGAGCCCCAGCCGGTCGGGGTGTAGCCGTCCGGCGAGGCAATCCGGCGACAAGCAACTCAGCGTGTCAGGATTGGGGGACATGGAACAGGATCAGGGCCGACTCGAAGCCGATCTCGGCGGCGACGCTGACCGTGTGCGGCTGAGCGAGCTGGCCGAGCGCGAGACCGCGTATGGCCTTTTCCAGCGCGCCGGAGCGATGCTCAAGCGCCGGCATCACGCGCAGGCCGCGGTGCTGCTCGAGCGAGCCGCTGCGCTCGAGCCGGGCAAGGGCTCGATCGTCGAAGCACTCGGGCGTGCCTACTACAACAGCCGCCAGCACGGCCGTGCCGAGGAAAGCTTCCGCGAGCTGATCGAGATCGATCCCTCGGCACCGTATGGCCACTTCGGCCTCGGCCAGTCGCTCAAGCAGCTTGGCCGGCATGAGGAGGCGCGAATGCACCTGCGCCTCGCTGTCGCGCTGGCACCGGACAGCACCCTCTATCGCAACGCCCTGGCGCGGCTGGGCGGCGCGGCGGCTGATCGGCCATGAACAATCAGTCGGCGAAGAGGCTCACCGCCGCCCTCGGTGCCCTGCTGGTGGTCGTTCTCGGCGCCACGATCTTCATTCTCCTGACGCGTCCGTCCGCGCCGGCGGGGCCCACGCCGACCCCGACCGGCAGCGGTCTGGCTGTCGCCACTCCGACTTTCAACCCGAGTCCCCTCACGACGCCTAGCCCCAGCGCGAGCCTTTCACCGACCCCGACCGCGTCGGCTGCGCCGTCAGTCACGCCGACCGGGTCGCCGAGCGCCAGCCCCAGCACAAGCCCGTCACCGTCACCGTCGGCAAGCGCGTTCGCCAGCCCGAGCCCGAGCGCTTCTGTCGCGCCGACCGCCACACCGACGACGGCGCCGTCGATCGTCCCCACCGCGCCCGATCGGCAATTCACCCTGCGCAATCTCGGCGTGGACAGTCGCGCTCTCGGTGAGCAACGCATTGAGCGGGGGATCGTGTTCCGGGTAGATGGGCCAAGCACCGTGAGCGTTCAGGTCACCGCATCGAGTGCTGCGGGTTTCAGACTGTGCCTGTACGAGAACGGCGAAGGGCTCGTCCCGGATGACGACTGTTCGACGAGTCGGAACGCCACGCTTACCAAGCCGTGGGCGGACTCGGGATCGTCGACGTGGAACGTGACCATCATCGGCACCGAAACCAACGTGAGCCCGTTTGTCGACCTGCAGGTCAATTACAACGCCAACTCGGGCGAAGTGGCCCTCAACAACTTCCGCTTCGCCGGGACGAATAACCCCGAGTACAACGGTTTCGTCATCGACCTGCCGACGGGAGGTGCTGGCTCACTCGACTTGTCGGCAACGCTGGACGCGCCCTCCTCGTATGACCTCGTGATCGACGAGGTCGGCGGCGGAAATGTACGCAACGACCAGGACGTTCCGGCGGTCTCCTCAGTCAATACCAACAACCAGGTCAGCGCGGGCGCGACCTACCGCCTTTCGTTCGGAAGTGCCGACGCGACAGGCGCCGAAGGCTTCGTCAGCGCTGAGATCAGCTGGCCGTAGCGTCTCGGTAGTCGGCCAGCTCGGCGATCTTGCCGGCGCGGGCCAGCGCGGCAGACATGTACACCCCGGCGATGGTCTTGACGTCGCGGATCTCGCCGCGCTCGGCCATGGCCATGACTTCCTCGAATGGCAATGCCGCCTGGACGAGGCGCTCGTCGGGCTCGGGGCCGTCCCAGCTCGGATCGGCCCTGACGTTGGTGGCCAGGTACAGGTGCATCAGCTCGGTCGCGAATCCGGGTGCGGTCCAGAAAGAGGCCAACCTGCGCCAGTCGCCGGCCCGATGGCCGGTCTCCTCCATCAACTCGCGCTTGGCCGCCAAGAGCGGGTCCTCTATCGAGCCGTCGGGCATTCGATCAAGCGTACCCGCCGGCAGCTCCAACAACACCTCGCTGGCGGCGTGACGGTACTGTCGTACCAGCAGCACGCGCCCATCGGATAGCAGGGCGACAACTGTCACCGCTCCCGGGTGGACGACGACCTCGCGCGTGTGTCGGCTGCCGTCCGGTGCGGCGACTGTGTCCCTCACGAACGTCACGTAGTTGCTGTGGTGCACCACTTGCCGCTTGACCAGCTTTTCGACGAGGTCCGAATCACGCTCAAAAGTCATCGCGCGCAGTATCTCAGGACTCGTACTGGTACTTCCTTCTCATTTGAAGCGCCAGATGGCCGACCTAGCATCGCCGCCTCAACGACTCCAGATGGTGTCGTGCCCACATCGGAGATCGACATGACGAAGGTTCGCCAGGTCGCACTCAGCTTGATGGTCATCACGGCCTTCATGCTCGTGCTGGCCGCTCCCTTCCGCTGGTGGTTCTAAGCCACTAGTCGGTTCCACTTCTCAAGGGGCGCTGAATTGGAGCTATCCGACAGGGGCCCGCATCTTGACATTGGCAACGGCGCGTTCTCGTAACGCGCCGTTCCACGTATCTGCAACAGGATGAGGGGGTCCAGCTCGCACTCATGATCCTGCTCTATGCGGTAGCGATCGGCCTCGTCGTCGGGCTCGTCTCGGGCGGCCGGCTCTCCAACCTGGCCAACATCACCGTCCGCTTCTGGCCGGTGGCGTTGCTCGGATTGATGTTCCAGACACTCCTGTTCAGCTCGCCTCTTGCCGCGGTTGTCGGCCAGCTCGGCCCGTCGCTGTACGTGCTGTCGACGACGATCGTGCTGGCGGCGCTGATCTTCAACCTGCGCCAGCCGGGCATCGCGCTGGTCATAGTGGGCGCCTTCCTCAACTTCGCCGTGGTCGTTGCTAACGGCGGCCAGATGCCCGCCTCGCCCGACGCCCTCGTCGCTCTGATGGGCGCACCGGTCCTGCCCACGAGCGAGTTCTCGAACTCGGTTATCGCCGCGCCGGGCGCGCCACTGTGGTTCCTGGGCGACATCTTCGTGCTGCCTCGCCCGATGCCCTTTGCCAACGTGTTCTCGGTCGGCGACGTGCTGCTCGGAATTGGTGGCGCGATCTTCATCGCCCGCTCCATGCATCGTCAGCTGGTCGGAAAGGTCGGGTCCATGCCCGCCGTCGAGAGCGGCAGCAACAACGCGGCCCGAAATGGCTGAGGCGGAGCTTCGACGCCTGAGCGGCGTACTCGACGAGCTCGCCCGGGCGGTGGCGGCGGACGACGGCGCCGCCCTCTACCTCGACGACGGCGACGGCCTGCTGAACTTCGCGGTGTCGACCAGCAACTCGGGCGGCCACGCCAACAACCTGCTCGACCGCATTCGTGGTCGTGCCGAAGGCCGTGGCGGCAAGACGCTGACCATCAGCCTGCCGCAGGCCAATGGATTCATGATCCTCGCGCGAAAGAGCGGCGGCGAATTCACCCAGCAGGACCGGACGATCGCGCGGCTGTACGCCCGCCAGCTGACCGACAAGGGCGCCGTGGCCGGCAGTCCGCTCGTCCACTCGGGCTGGACTCGCCAGCTCGAAGCGATCCAGCGCATCGCAGCACGCCTCACCCGGCTCGCCTCGGCCGAGGAGGTAGGCGCGGCGATCTGCAGCGAGACGGCGCAGTTGATCGACCACGATGAGGCGCATGTCCTGGTGCTCGATGCGACCGGCCGGCTGCGCTCGGTTGCTGCCGCCGGCAGTGGCGGAGCGGTCGTGGCGCCACTTCCCGTTTCCGGCCTCGCGGCCGACGCCATCGCCCGGGCGGTCCGCGCCGGAGTTCCGGTGCTTGCCGGCTCGGTCGCCGACCTTGGCCCGGAGCGCTCCGGGACTTACTCGATGCTGATCGCTCCGCTCCACTTCGAGAGTCGCGTGAGCGGCCTGATCTGCCTCATGGCGCTCGGCAGCCAGCGATTTGACGACGATGACCTGCGCCTGCTGCTCATCCTGTCCGACCAGGCAGCGGTCGCGATGGAGAACTCGCGTCTGCTGCATGGGCGGGATGAGCTCGTCCAGGAGTTGGCCGGTCTCCTCGAGATCAGTGAGGCGGCTGGCGGCGCCGCGGACGAGGTACAGCTGGCGACGCTACTCTCCAGCCGGCTCCGTGCCGCGACGCACACGGACGCCTCGCTGGTCGCCCTGTGGGACGTCGGCTCGACCGAGCTGCGGGTAGTGTGCCGCGACGGCGTCGGCGGCTCGGCGAGGATCGACGCGGCAGAGTTTCCTGCACGCCGCAGCGTGTTGCGCGATGGCCGGCCGCGGATCATCCAGGCCGACAGCCCCGACGTCGGTGTCGAGGCCACTCAGCTGCGCGAGGTTGGTGCCCGGACGCTCATGCTCCTACCGCTCAACGCCGGCGGCCGGACGATCGGCCTGATCGAGCTGTTGGCACGTCACGAGCCTCGCTACCTGACCGAGGCCGAGATGCACGCCTGCGAGGCTATGGCCGGATTGGCAGCGACGGGGATGGAACGCGTGCGTGTGGCCGAGCAGTTGCGTAACGCGGCGGACATGGACCTCGTAACCGGCGTGCACAACCACCGCTACCTGCAGGAACGGCTGCGTCAAGAGGTCGCGCGCTCAGCTCGCAGCCACAGCCCGCTGGCGGTGATGATGCTCGACCTGGACAGGTTCAAGCCGATCAACGACAAACACGGCCACGCTGACGGCGACCGGGTGCTGCACAACGTTGGAGCCGTCATCAAATCACGCATTCGCGGCAGCGACATCGTTGCGCGATACGGGGGCGACGAGTTCGTCGTGCTCATGCCGGATACGACAGAGGAGCGTGCTAGGTACGTCGCGCGGCGTGTGGTCGACGGCATTCTCAGCAGCCGTCAACCGCTGTCCGATGGCAGCACGGCCAGCGTGGGAGTCAGTGCCGGACTTGCCGTCTTTCCAACTGACGGGCGTTCGCCTGCGCAGCTACTGGCAGCCGCGGACGCGGCCATGTACAGCGCCAAACGATCCGGCGGTCGGCGGATCGAACGGTCGACTGGCCGGCTCGTGATCGAGGTTGTGCGTGATACAGCGCAGGCGATGGGCTGACCGTCGCGGGTTGAGGCCTCAGCTCAGCCGGTGACCCTCCTCGGCGTTGAACAGGTGGACCTTGTCGAGTGGCACATAAAGCTCGAGCACGTCGCCCGGCTTGACTCGATGAGACGCGTCAACGATCGCGACCAGGTCGTGCTCGCCGACGCGCACGTGCAGCAGTTCCTCGTTGCCCAGGAACTCGACCACGTCGGTCGTGGCGCGAATGGTCGCCGTGCCCTGCGGCGCACTGCCGTTGCCGGTCAGCTCGAAGTGCTCGGGCCGAATGCCGAGCGTCAGGTCCTTGCTTTCGCCATCGATCACTGAGCGCAGGCGCTCCGGCAACGGCAGGGTCAGGTTGCCGTCGGTCAGCACCGTCGCCCCTCCTTCGGCCTTGGCCTCGACATTCAAGAAGTTCATCGCCGGGCTGCCGATGAAGCCGGCCACGAACTTGTTGACCGGATGCTCGTACAGCTCCTGTGGCGGTCCGACCTGCTGGAGGACGCCGAAGTTCATGACGGCGATGCGGTCGCCCATCGTCATCGCCTCGACCTGGTCGTGGGTGACATAGACGACGGTTGTGCGCAGTCGCTGATGGAGTCGGGCGATCTCCGCCCGCGTCTGGACGCGCAGCTTGGCGTCGAGGTTGGAAAGCGGCTCGTCCATCAGGAACACCGCCGGCTCGCGCACGATTGCGCGGCCCAACGCGACGCGCTGACGCTGGCCGCCGGAGAGCTGCTTTGGCTTGCGATCGAGCAGGTTGGTCAGCTCGATCGTGCCGGCCGCTTCACGGACGCGTCGGTCGATCTCGGCCTTGGGGATCTTGCGCAGCTTGAGGCCGAAGGCGAGGTTGTCGTACACGCTCATGTGCGGGTAGAGGGCGTAGGACTGGAAGACCATCGCCACGTCGCGGTCTTTGGGCGCCAGATCATTGACCACTCGGTCGCCGATTCGGAGCGAGCCCTCGCTGATCTCCTCGAGGCCGGCGATCATGCGCAGCGCGGTCGTCTTGCCACAACCGGACGGGCCGACCAGGACCAGGAACTCCTCGTCTTGAACATCAAGCGAAAGGTCCTTGACGGCGACAACTTCGCCGTACCGTTTCCAGACGTGATCGAAGATAACCGTCGCCATGCCAAGCCTCCCGGAATGTCGTAAGCCGGGCCCGGCTTCGGACCAATGCGGCGCGACCACTCCTCGTTGCCAGATCGTAGCATCGGCATCTGCGCCGCCAAGGGCTTGCAGTGCCAGTTGGGCGCTAGCATTCGCGCTCCAAATCGGACGCACCCAAGAGTGACGCGGAGGAGGCTCGATGCCCCAGTTTGACCTCGGCATCATCGGCTGGATCATCATCGGTTTCCTGGCCGGCGCACTTTCCGGCCTGATCGTCCGCGAGCGCACTCCTGGTGGCTGCGTGGCCAACATCCTGATCGGCATCCTGGGCGGCGTGCTGGGTGGCTTCCTGGCCAAGCAATTCTTCGGCCAGAACGAGATCTACGGCTGGATCGGCGCCCTCGTCATCGCCTTTGTCGGCGCGGTCATCGTCCGTTGGCTGCTTGCCCTGGTATCCCCGCGCCGACCGTAAATCCCCGCTTCGCCCCCGACTCCACGGCACTAGACACACCTCTGGCCCCTGGGTACGGGGAGCAAATTACCCAACGGGTATAGAGCCACGGTTGATGAGGCGCTACCGTCGCGGTCGTGCCTCGTTATCCGCTGATTGGAGGGATCGAGGAGCGATAGAGCCGCCCCCAGGCGACTCGTATGGAGGGAGAGACAGCGCATGGGCACGCGCCGTGGTTTGCCGGCACTGATCGGTTTTCTTGTTTTGTTCGCGGGCTTTCCGCTCGGGTCACCACAACCCGTGGCGGCGGCATCATCGGAGCTCTTCTTTTCGGAGTACATCGAGGGCTCGAGCAACAACAAGGCACTCGAGATCTACAACGACACCGGCGCGGCGATAGACCTCGCCGACAGGCGGCTACAGCGTCCAGATGTTCTTTCAACGGCTCTGCCACAGCCGGGCTGACGATCAACCTGACTGGGAGCGTCGCCCAGGGCGATGTATTCGTCGTCGCCCATTCCTCGGCGAACTCCCTGGTCCTGGCTCAGGCCGATCAGACAAACGGCGCCGGTTGGTTCAACGGTGACGACGCAGTGGCGTTGCGCAAAGATGGCGTGGACGTCGACGTGATCGGCCAGATCGGTTTCGATCCGGGCGCTCAGTGGGGGACCGGTTTTGTCAGCACCGCCGACAACACGATCCGTCGCAAGGCGTCGGTAAACGCGGGCGACACGAACGGCGCTGACGTATTCGATCCCGCCATGGAGTGGGATGGCTTCGACACTGACATCTTCGACGGACTTGGCAGCCACAACACCGAGGTTGCGCCGACGGTCGCTTCGAAGACACCGGACGATGGCGCAACCGACGTCGCACTCGGCTCGAACATCAGCGTCACCTTCAGCGAGCCGGTCACCGTGACCGGCAGCTGGTTCACCATCTCATGCGGTAGCAGTGGAGCACACACGGCCACCGTCACGGGCGGTCCAACCACGTTCACTCTGGATCCGGACGTGGACTTCGGTGCAAGCGAAGTGTGCACAGTTACCGTGATCGCCGCCCAGGTCGCCGACCAGGACGTGAGCGACCCGCCTGACAACATGGCCGCCAACGCGCCCTTCAGCTTCACGACCGCAGGCGTGGTCAATGTCTGCGAACAGCCCTTCACCCACACCTACGAGATCCAGGGAAGCGGCAACTCGGCCGCGATTACCGGCAACGTGACCACCCAGGGTGTTGTCGTCGGTGACTTCGAAGGCCCGATCACGGCCGGCATTCAGGGTTTCTACCTGCAGGACGCGTCGGGGGACAGCGACGCCGCCACGTCGGACGGCATCTATCGTCTTCACGGGCGACAACGACAACGGCGTGAATGTGGGCGACTTGCTGCGCGTCACAGGCTTTGCCCGAGAGCGCTTCAACCAGACGACCCTCAACGGCAGCAACAGCAATAGCGCGGCAGTTCCGGCCGCCAGCATCGTCAACTGTGGAACGGCAACAGTTCCCGCGGCGGTGGATGTGAGCCTCCCGATGGCCAACGCCACCGCCCTCGAGCGCTACGAGGGTATGCACGTCAACTTCCACCAGGAGCTGGTCATCTCCGAGTACTTCAACTACGACCGCTTCGGCGAACTGGTTCTGGCCCTGCCGCTGGAGGGCGAGTCGCGACCGTTCACGCCGACCTCGATCGTCGAACCAGGCCCCGCTGCACTTGCGCGGGCGTCGCAGAACACCCTGAGCCGGATAACCCTTGATGACGGTCTCGGCACCCAAAACCCGTCCTTCACGCGCCATCCGAATGGCGAGGCATTCACGATCACCAATCGATTCCGTGGCGGCGACACGGTACAGAACGCCGTTGGCGTGCTTGGCTTCGACTTCGGCCTGTATCGCATTCAGCCGACCGCACCGGCTCAGTACACGGCGGTCAACCCCCGTCCGTCGACACCGGAACCGGTTGGTGGCAGCCTGCAGGTCGCGGCCATGAATACGCTGAACTTCTTCCTCACTCCGGATGTCATCCAGGAGGATGTGCCGCCCACGACTGCCGATAACCCAGCCGACAACGTCTGCGGCGGCAACCAAAACGTCGAGTGCCGCGGCTTTGACGCCGATCAACCCGATGAGTTCACGCGTCAGCGCAACAAGCTCTTGGCCACGCTTGCCGGGCTGGGTGCAGAAGTGATCGGTCTAAACGAGATCGAGAACACCCCGGGCGTCGATCCCCTCGGTGACGATGAGGGTCCGGAGAGGGGCATCGTGCCCGGGCTCAACGCCCTTCTCGGTGCGGGCACTTACGACTCCATCGACACAGGTGTCATCGGCACCGACGCCATCAGGGTCGGCATGATCTACAAGCCTGGCGCGGTGACCCCGGTCGGTACCTTCCAAGTCCTGGACTCTTCGGACGATCCGCGCTTCCTGGACACCAAGAGCCGGCCCGCGCTGGCTCAGACGTTCCGTGTCAACACGACCGGGGCGGTGTTCACCGTCGTCGTCAACCACCTCAAGTCGAAAGGCTCGGCGTGCACCGATGTCGGTGACCCAGATGCCGGTGATGGCCAGGGAAACTGCAACGGCACCCGAACGCTCGCGGCACAGGCGCTGGTCGACTGGCTGGCCACCGACCCGACGGACAGCAACGATCCTGACTTCCTCGTCATCGGCGACCTCAACTCGTACGCGATGGAGGATCCAATCGACGCTGTCAAGGCTGGTTCTGACGACATCGCCGGGACCGGCGACGACTACACCAACCTCGTCGCCCGATACGAGGGTACGTATGCCTACTCGTATGTCTTCGACGGTCAGGCCGGCTATCTGGACCATGCTCTGTCTACCTCCAGCCTCACGGCACAGGTGACAGGTGCGACGGAATGGCACGTCAACGCTGACGAGCCGGACCTGCTCGACTACGACACGACATTCAAGTCGCAGGAGCAGGACCTGATCTACGAGCCACTGGGCTATCGAGCGTCCGACCACGACCCGGTGATCGTCGGCCTCAACCTGGCGCCTAATGTCGGCAAGCTGACCGGTAGCGGTTCGTGGGCCGACGGAACCTTCAATGTCGTGGCCGAGTTCGAAAACGACACCACCGTTCTATCGGGTTCGACGACACTCGTCGTGGCTGACGGCACGTTCGTGTCAACTTCATATGACTGGCTGCTGGTCCAGGGCAATCGGGCGACGCTTCAGGGCACGGGCACCTTGAACGGTGACGCCGGCTACGGCTTCCTCGTGTCGGTTCTCGACGGTGGCTCGCCGGGAAACAAGGACCGCATCCGCGTCCACATTTGGGACGCTGACGGGGAGACTGTCTACGACAGCCAGCCGGGCGCGGACGCTACGGCAACGCCCACCACGCAGCCGACGAGCGGCAACATCATTGTTCACAAGTTGAAGTAGCGGGTTCGCCCGCCAGTTCCGCGAGGCGCCCGGCGAATGCCGGGCGCCTTCTCATTTCTTCTTCGTCTTGGCCTCTTTGGGCGGCAGGCTCAGCGCGTAGTTCATTGACAGGGCGGCGAGCTCGCGGGCCCGCGTCCCGTTCTCGCGCCAGTCGGGGACGGTCACGTACTCGCGCATCGGCCGGCCGGGCATCGGCTCGAACAGGGTGCTGCCAGCGGCCAGTGCCTGCTGTCGATCCTCGTCGCCCAATCTGATCATGATGTCGTTGCCGAGAACGCCCATGAACATCTGGCCGGCGACGAATGCGGCGAGACTGCCGAACATCGGCTTGACGCTGACCCGCTCGTCCTCTGGAACGAGGGCCCGGAACGCCGCCTTGTCCTCGTCGGTTGTCTTGGGCATGGACATCCCGGATCGGTCGGTCATCTCATTTCCTCATCAGGTGCGGGGTGAGTCTGATCGAGAGCGCGCCCTTGGGTTGAGCGCCAACGATGCGGTCGACCACGCGGCCGCCCTTGATGACGACCATGGTCGGGATGCTGAAGGCCTGGAAGCGCTGGGCCGTGATCGGGTTGTCGTCGACATTGACCTTGACCACCTTGAGCCGGCCGGCGAATTCGCGCGACAGCTCCTCGAGGATCGGCCCGACGATGCGGCACGGACCACACCACGGCGCCCACAGGTCGACCACTACGGCCGGCGCGGCCTTGGCCTCGATGTCGAACGTGTCGTCGGTCGCGTTGACCAGCCACGGCAACGGCTTGCCGCACTTTCCGCAGTGAGGAGCTCCACGCTCGCTCGGCCGAATATTGTTCGGCGTCTCGCACGCGGCGCAGACGAGCGTCGACAGCGGGCCAGTCGCAGCCAGCGGCGGTGGGGTTTGTTCGGCGTCCGTGGTCAACCTCGAACGAGGATACGCTTGGCGCATGGAGAAGTCGTCACTCGAAGTCGTCAACAACTTGCAGCGGCAGCGCTGGGAGGCGACCGAAGACGGCGAGCTGCTGGGCTTCGCCGCCTACCGGGAGCAGCCCGGCCGGGTCACGTTCACCCACACTGAGGTGAACCCGGCGCTCAGTGGACGGGGCATCGGCTCAAGACTGGCTGAGGCCGCAGTCGGGGACGCCGTCGCGCGTGGCCTGCGCATCATCCCGCGCTGCCCGTTCATCCGTGCGTACCTCGAGCGACATCCCGAGTTCGCTACGTCAGTCGCCTTGCCGCCCGAAACCCGCACGACGGGCTGACCGCTTCGATCCACCGGTGATCCAAAGGGCGGCGACAATGCGCGCCCGTGCGATCCCTCGTCAGGCTGCTGACCGATCACCCGCGTCTGACGGCGCTGCTTGGTGCACTCTCGATCTCGTTCTCCGGAATCCTCTATAAGCTGGCCGAAGTCAGCCCCGAAACGGGCACGTTCTTTCGCGCCTTCTACGGCCTGCCGATCCTCTTCCTGGCCGCATACGTGGAGCGCCGCGCTCGTGGGCCGCTGCCGTCCAGCGGCAGGCGCTGGGCGGCCTTCGCAGGCATCCTTTTTGCCGCTGACCTGCTGACATGGCACCACGCCATCGCCTACATCGGCACCGGCCTGGCAATCGTCGTGAGCAACCTGCAGGTGGTCGTTGTCGCCGTTCTCGCGTGGCTCCTGTTCGGGGAGCGGCCGTCAACTCGGACGCTGATCGCGCTGCCGATCATCCTGGCCGGCATCGTGCTGATCGCCGGAGTACTCGGCGGCGAGAGCTACGGCGCCGACCCTGTGCTCGGCGTGTTCCTCGGCATCCTGACGGCGATCACCTACGGCGGCTATCTGATCGTGATTCGCCGCGTGGGTCGGCGTCTCGCCGCCGCGCCGGTGGCAATTTCGACCACGTCAACGGCGGCGGTGGCGCTTGCTGTCGGCCTCGCTCTGGGAACGCTCGATTTCACGCCGGGACCGCAATCGACGATGTACCTGATCCTGCTCGGCATCACCGCGCAGTCGCTCGGCTACCTCTTCATCTCGCTCTCGCTGCCGCGTCTGCCGGCCGTGGTGACGTCGGTCATCCTGCTCGCGCAGCCCGTGCTGGCGGTGCTGTTCGCGATGGCGCTGATCAACGAGCGCCCATCGGCCTTCCAGCTGATGGGCGTGGCCATGGTCGTCGCCGGGATCGCCCTGGCGACGATCCCGCTGGCCGCGTTACGAAATCGAGGTCGAGCTCGGCCGGTTACTGAGCCGTGAAGATGAGGCCGTTGCCGTCCGAGTCGCGCAGTGTCAGCGCGCCGGCGTCGTCGATCGTGTACTGGACCGTCTCTGTGCCAAGGATGATCAGCACGTCGTTCTCGACCTCGCCGGCCGGTCCGGCGCAGGCCATACGAGTCAGCGCGATCGGCCCGAAGGTGATCACCTCGCCGGCGACGGTGTACGTGCCACTGCCCGTGTTGCAGCCGGGGCTGACGTCGACCGAGCCGTCGTCGTTGAAGACCAGCGTCGCCTCGACGCCTTCGGGGATGCTGACCGCGGCGCCATCAGGGCCGCCGCTGATGACGGAATTGAGCAGCCAGGTGGTGCCGGTCAGTGCCTGGTCCGAACCGCTGCTCGCGTTCAAGGTCATCACCGTTGCTCCGCTGGTAAGGGTCAGGACGTCGCCGCTAAGGGCGAAGGTTGGGTCGGAGTCGAGAAAGGTCGCCAGCCACTCATCCTGGGACTTAAGCGGCTCCTCGCAGGCCATCTGCGTTGACGCCAGGGTGCTGACGAGGAGTTGGTCGCTTTCGACGGAGTAGCTGCCGTTCATCGTGTTGCAGCCGGCGTTGGCCGACAGCTGGCCGTCCTGGAAGCTGAGCGTCACGTTGGAGTTCGGGACGAGCGGCATATCGGCGCCGTCATCGGTGACACCGGTCGAGACGTAGGTCCCGTTTGGTCCGGCGGCCGGCGCGGCGCTGGGGCTTGCCGTGGGGTCAGGGCTTGCAGTCGGAGCGGCACCTGCGTTACAGGCGGCAACGAGCAGTCCGGCGGCCAGTGCGCCACCGATTTTCAGATTGGTTTTCATAGACCGCATGACGCTCACCTGCAACGACGGTTCCCAGCGAAGCCACTCACGCTGAGCCGCTGATGCCCGTCGATGGTGCTCGCACCCAAGCGGGCTGGCTGGCCCGCCGTCGTGGGCAGGGAATTGGGGTGGCCAATGGGGGTCGAACCCATAACCTTCGGATCCACAATCCGATGCTCTGCCGGTTGAGCTATGGCCACCGCGGGAGCGCAAAGTATCGCATGACGCGGCTTGACGCCGCCCTCGGCTAACCTTCGGCCGTGAACATCCCGAGCTTCCTGGCGCGCCAGTTCTACGTCGCCGGCTCCCTGCGCAACACGGCAACCGGCTGGGAGCTCCAGGCGCAGAATCCGATGGGCGCGGGCACACTCGTCGGCGTGGGGCGGATGCACGTCGACGGACGCGAGATCCCGGCCGAAATCGGTCACTGCCCAACGTTCGGGCGACGAGGCACCGATCAAGGCCGCGGACGTCAGCCGAACCCGTCCGGTGAGCGTCTTCAAGGGCGACAGTGTCACGCTCCACGTGGAGGGTGCACCCCTGGCTGCCGGCGAGCACAAACTCGACGTCGAGCTCTTCGAGATCAACCTCGGCCGCCTCTCATTCAGCATCACCGACGAGATCGCGGGCTAGCCTCTGCTGCATAGCCGCTGATAGCATCGGACGCGTGATCGCCACACGCTGGGCACGCGTTCCTCCGTTCGAGCGCGGCATCACGCTCGGGGACTTCCTCGTCCCGATCCGCGTCGGGGAGCGCGCCGCGGCATGGCAGCGCCACCTGCTGATGATCCTCGTTGGCACCTTGCTGATCATCCTCGGCGCCCGCATCAGCTTCTATCTGCCGGGCAATCCCCTCGTGCCGGTGACGCTCCAGACGTTCGGCGTCCTGTTCGGCGGCGCATTGCTCGGCTCACGCCGCGCCATCGCGGCCGTCGGCCTGTACCTCGTCCTTGGAATAGTCGGTTTGCCCGTGTTTGCGTGGGACGCGAACGAAGCTGCCTATCAGTCGGGAATCGACGAGATCGTCAGCGTGTCGGGTGGCGCAATCACGATGGGCGTCACCGGCGGCTATCTGATCGGGTTCCTGTTCGCCGGAGCGGTAGTCGGTCGGCTGGCCGAGCTCGGCTGGGATCGCAAGATCGGCGGCTCGGTGGGGGCGATGCTCATCGGCAACGCGGTTATCTACCTGTTCGGCGTGCCGTGGCTGATGGCCGCCGCCGGCCTGAGCGCCCAGCAGGGGCTTCAGTTTGGTTTCTGGCCATTCCTGCCCGGAGACATCCTGAAGCTGGCGGTCGCAGCAGGTCTGCTGCCAATCGGCTGGTGGCTCGTGCGTCGGAGATCGTCCGACCTCTAGTCGGTATGCCGACCAGGAACTAGGCGGCGAATTCCTCGATCAGGATGTGATTGGCGGCATCCATGAGGTCGCGCGCCTCGTAGTCCGGCCTATGAACGGCGCTCAGATGGTCCTCGCCCAGCGGCCCGATGCGGATCGTGCGTAAGCCTGCGGTCCTGCCGGCAACCACGCCTTCCTGATCGGCTCCGACGTACCAGCCGACACGCGGCGGAAGGTCGTGCTGCTCGACGGCCAAATCGATCAGGCCGCGCTCCGGCTTCGCGCATGAGCACGCCCGTTCCTCACCGTGCGGGCACGCAACGACGATCAGGTCGTCGACCGTCTCGCCCAACCCGTCACGCAGCACGTCCAAGCGCTTGGTGGTCTCGAGACCGCGGCGTATCGCCGTCGGCGGCGGATCGACCAGCACGACGATCGGGTGGGCAACCTCGGACAGCCGCGCCAGCGCATCGCCCAAGTCGGCCTGAAGGCCAAGCTCGACCCCGCGCCTGCCCTGGTGGATGGCCAGCAGGACGGTGTCCAAGTCCAAAAAGACGGTCGGTCCCAAGACGCCGTTGGCTGGCGAATCGAAATCGGCCGACTGCCGATCGCTCCGAGTTACATCGATCACATCGGCCATGCAACCACGTGCGAGGGCACGGTCGCACATGTGGCCCGGCCCCGGTAGTTGCACTTGGGTGTCACCTCGCGTCGGTGACGGGTGTGAGTCCCGTCAGTCGGCCCGCGTCAGCCCGGCTCGGTGACCCACTGCACTAGCTGAAAGACGATCCCGTTCGGGTCGGTGACCTGGAAGAAGCGCTCGCCCCACGGCTCGGTCTGGAGCGGCGTCGTGATCTGGATGCCGCGTTCGACCAGTTGATGATAGTCGGCGTCGATGTCGCGGACGACGAACACCACCAGCAGACCTGCGGCGGGAACTTTCTGCGCTTCCGGCTTGAAGGTCGAGAGTCCGGTGCGCAGAAAGATCAGATTGAAGCCCGCGTCTGGCCGGCTGAGAGAGTGGAAGCCATCCGCGCTCATCTCCGTTGTGAAGCCAAGGTGCTCGGTCACGAAGGCGGCCGAGGCATCGGGGTCGGCGACGTTGAGCGATATCGCCGACGCAGTGATCTCGATTGCATTAGCCATGCTCTCGATCGTACCCGCCATACAATCAACACTGGCAAGCGCCTGTAGCTCAGTGGATAGAGCGGATGGCTTCGGACCATCAGGTCGCGGGTTCGAATCCTGCCGGGCGCGCCACTTCCCCGATTCAGTCAGATCTCGAAGTCGCGCCTGCCCGCGAACGAATCGACGACTGACGGCCGAGTCGGCTCGTAGACGGCGATCCGCTGGCCGCCGGACGTGTGGAACGAGCTCGCAGGACCCATCGGCAGCTCCAATCGACCCTGCGCCTGCCAGCCGCGCGACTCGAGCTCGGTGAGTGCATCGTCGAGGTTCGCCACACGGAAGACGAGGATCGGCGCGTCGCCGTCAACGTGATCGGCGAGCAGCAGGCGGGGAGGGGAGTCGGTCAGCGCTAGCATCGCCACGCGCGTGCCCATCGCGTCGATGGCGAAGACCAGTTCGGCGCCAAGCACGGTCGTGAAGTAGCGTGCGTCGCGGGCGACGTCACGACTGGGCATGTAGATGAAGTCGAGGCTTTCGAACACCGAAAAGCACGATAGGCCAACCGGGACCACCTGCCCACAGGACCCACGCCACGTCCCACAGGGGTCGCACAGCGACAACCGATAGACTCGGGGCCCGATGACCGATCCGACGATGGCCGCGCCCGACGCCCGGATTCTGCTCGAGCAGGCACGCCAGGCGGCCTCCGCCGGCGACTACGAGCAGGCCTCTGCTCTTTTCTCTCGCGGAGTCGGCAACCCCGATCCGATCGTCCACGTCGCGGCACTACTTGGACTGGCCGACGCGCGCTATCGGCTCGACGACGAAGAGGGCGCGCTCCAGTCGTGGATCGTGGCCACCCAAGCGCCCGAGACACCGCTCGCGTGGCAGGCATGGGTGGCACTCGCCGGCGCGCGCGTGAGGCAGGGCGACCTGGTCGGTGCCGCGCGCGCGTATCGCGAGGCGGAACCGCGCGCGCCACTCGAGGAGCGTCCGGGCATCCAGTCGCGTCTCGGCTGGCTGAACAAGGAAATGGGCAATACCGGGACCGCGCAGCGGTACTTCGGCCGTGCCAGGACGAGCACCTTCACACCGCTGGTGACCTATTCGATCATCGCGGTCACGGTCGCGATCAGCCTGTGGGCCGACTTCACGCAGGCCGGCGCCGCCCTCGGCGACCTGCTCTATCTCGACAAGCAGGCCGTCGCCGAGGGCGAGTACTGGCGATTGCTCACGGTCACCCTGCTACATGGCGGTCCGCTTCATTTGCTCTTCAACATGTACGCGCTGTGGATCGTCGGCCCACTTGCCGAGTCGCTCTACGGTCGCGCCACGTTTCTGGCCATCTACCTGCTCTCCGCTTTGGGCGGGTCGATCGCCAGCTACCTGGTCTTCCCCAATCCGTCAGTCGGCGCCAGCGGCGCGGTCTTCGGATTGTTCGGCCTCATCTTCACCGCGACCTACTTCCACAAGCCGGCGCTTGGCCGAGCCGCTGCCGGGCTCACCCGCCAGATTGGGATGCTGATCGTCATCAACCTGGTCATCGGCCTGGGCATCGCCGGATTTGCCGCGATCGACAATGCGGCCCACATCGGCGGGCTGCTGGTCGGCGCGTGGCTTGGTTTCATCATTGCTCCGCGCGGGGCAACCACGCTGGCTGCGTTCTGGAGCCGACCAAAGGGCGACGGCACCGCGCCCGCCAGGACGGCGGCGGACAGACTCTCGCCGCTGATCCGATTGACCGGCGTCATCGCGTTGGGTGTGGTGCTCGCCATCGCGCTCAACGTCACGCCACTCTGGGCCTGACGCTGCTCCGAGCCGGCTGATGGAACGTTCGATTCGCAACGTGCTGTTCGGCACGTTCACGCTCCGCTTCAGCACCGGCCTGACCGGCGCGATGCTGGTCTACTTCATCGCCGATTTCGAGCAGCACGGCGGCCAAGAGGTCTCCGCCTTCGTGGTTGGCCTGTTCACCGCACTGTTCTTTGCCGCCGAGCTCGTCCTGTCACCGCCCTTCGGGCTACTCTCCGACCGGCTCGGCTTCCACCGAGTGATGCAGTACGGGCCGGTATTCGGCGCCGTCGCGGTGGTAATCACGGGCATGGTGCCGCTGCTGCTGATCGGCGACATCGGTCCGATCAGCGCGGGCACTCTGCTCTCCGTGGCGTTGATCGTGATCGCCTTCACGCGCGTGCTGGAGGGCGCTTCGACCGCGGCCAGCGTGCCGTCGATCCTCGGCTTCCTGGCCTTTGCCACGGCCAACGACGAGGGGCTCCGCGGGCGCGTTTCGGCGCGCTTCGAGCTGGCCACGATCCTCGGCATCGGCGCCGGACTCGGCGCGGCTGGCGTCTTCTGGCTGCTGGGGCCGGTCGCGTTCTTCATCAACGGCGCTTTCTATTTGGGTTCGCTGCTCATCTATCGCTACGGCGTCGCTGCGCCCGAGGAGCCGTCCGGCCCGCACCACCACGCCACGACATACGGCTGGGCGCGCTACCTCAACCTGGTCCGCCAGTCGCACGTCTGGCTGCTGGCGCCGACGTGGATCGCGGTCAACGCGGCGATCGGCCTGTACGCCAGCCAGAGCCTGTATGCGCTGGTGCGCACTCCCAACCCGATCTTCAACGACTGCGAGCAACCCGACCATTGGTATTCGTGCCAGCTGCTCGCGGGCGGATTCGACTCGCTCCAGGTCACCGGCGGCCTCGTTGTCGCGGGGATCCTGTTCGTGGCCGGCCTCATCTACTGGGGCGACCGATTCAAGAAGTACCGGCGCACGACGATCATCTTCTACGGCCTCATCGGCGGCGCGGTGCTCGTCGGCGGCGCGCTGCTCGTCAACCACGCCGTGTTCCTCGAGCGCGTCTTCGGCATCAGCCAGCCGCTGGCCATCCTCATCGGCCTGCCCGCGATCGCCGGCGGCCTGTTCGTGCTGGCCGGTGCCACACCCGCTGCGCTGGGGCTGCTCGCCGATATATCCGAGGCCTATCCGGACGACCGCGGCGCGATCATGGGTCTGTACAGCGTCTTCCTGGCCATCGGCCAGATCGCCGGCTCCCTGATCGGCGGCGTGGCCTCGGACGCGTTCTCGTTCGACGGCATTCTGCTGGCCACGCTGGTCCTGATGGCCGTGGCGATGATCCCGCTCTTCCGGCTCCGCAGCTTCGAACATCACTTCGAGCCGGGAGTGGGCGGGCAGCAACCGGTTGTGGAGTGATCTGGTCGGGACAGCGCTGGCTGTCCATACCCTGATGCCTAGCCACCAATCCGACTAACAATCCATCCTGGCCGACTGGGCAAAGGCAGCCACGCTGCCGAGCTCGCCGGAGGGCAGAGCCCTCATCGCCGGAGCTCAGAGCCCTCCACACTATTCACGTAGGCGGCTTCACTACTCACGCAGGCGGGATAGTTAGTCGGATCGACGGATGGAGGCACGGCAACGGGCCGCGATGGCGCGGGTTCCACACCGCGCGCCAGCGATACACTCGGAACGATGACCCAGATTCTCAATTCAACTGCTGATTCCCCGGACTCCGACGCGCCGACCTTCGGCAATTTCATCGGTGGCGAGTGGCGGCCGGCTGAGAGTGGCCGCACCTTCGAGTCGCGCAACCCGGCCGATCGGCGTGAGCTGATCGGCCACTTCGCGGCCAGTGACGCGGCCGATGTGGCCGCGGCCGTGCGTGCGGCAGAGGAGGCACTGCCCGCTTGGCGGGCTATGCCGGCGCCCAAGCGCGGCGAGATCATGTACGCCTTTGGCGAGCTGCTCGGGCAGCACAAGGAGCGCCTCGCCCAGGCGATGACGCGCGAGATGGGCAAGGTCCTGGCCGAGGCGCGCGGCGACGTCCAGGAAGGCGTCGACATCGCCTACCTGATGGCCGGCGAGGGGCGGCGCATGTTCGGCGACACGACCCCATCTGAGTTGCCCGACAAGTGGGCGATGAGCGTCCGCCAGCCGGTCGGCGTGGCGGGGATCATCACGCCCTGGAACTTTCCCATCGCTATCCCGTGCTGGAAGATGACTGCCGCGCTGATCACCGGCAACACGGTCGTGCTCAAGCCGGCCAGCGACACGCCTCACTGCGCCGCGCTGCTGGTCGAGCTGATGGACCAGGCGGGTTTCCCGCCGGGCACGGTCAACATGGTCACCGGATCGGGTCCCGAGGTCGGCATGCCGCTTGTCGAGAACCCGGACGTGAACGTCATCTCGTTCACCGGCAACGGCGAGACCGGCCGCGACATCTCGGTACGCGGCGCGAGGCGTCTGCTGCGCATCTCGCTCGAGCTGGGCGGCAAGAACGCGATCGCGGTGATGGCCGACGCGGACCTGGATCTCGCAGTCGACGGCATCCTATGGTCGGCGTTCGGCACGACCGGCCAGCGGTGCACGGCGTGCAGCAGGGTCGTGGTCGACAACAGCGTGGCCGACGACTTGATCGGCCGGCTGGCTGATCGGGCAGCGGCCATGCGTCTCGGCAGCGGCCTCGAATTCGACGACTGATGTTGGGCCGCTGATCAACGGCGGAGCGGTCGAGAAGGTCGGCGGCTACGTCGACGGTTGGCACCGAGGAGGGCGCCCGACTGATAGCCGGTGGCGAGCAGGCGACCGAGGGCGACCTGAGCACGGCCATTTCTTCCGGCCGACCATTCTTGACGGCGTGCGACCGATGGACCGAGTCGCCCAGGAGGAGATCTTCGGGCCGGTGCTGTCCGTCATCCGCGTCGACGGCTACGAAGAAGCGGCGATGGTCGTCAACGGCACCCGCTATGGGCTCTCGTCCTCGATCTACACGCGTGACACGAACGCCGCGTTCCGGGCGATGCGCGACTTCGCGACCGGGATCGTGTACGTCAACGCAGGCACCATCGGCGCCGAGACGCACCTGCCCTTCGGCGGCATCAAGCAGACCGGCAACGGCCACCGCGAGGCCGGCCACGCGGCGCTCGACACGTTCACCGAGTGGAAGTCGATATACGTCGACTATTCCGGCCGACTCCAGCGAGCGCAGATCGACAACCAGTAGCCACAGTTAAGGAGAGGGCGAACGTGGCTGATCAGGACCAAGCCATTAGCAGGGTAATCGAGTCGGCCGCCCGGCTGGGAGTCGAGATCGACGCCGGCGAGGCAAAGCTCTGGATCCATTCGATGGCCACCGAAGTCGCAGGCGGCGACATCGTCGTCGACGTCGACACGGGCGTGTTCGGCCACCGTGCTTCGATGCTCGATCTCGCGCCTCAGGATCTCGACCGGTTCAAGCGCATAGCGCCGATCGTCGGTTTCGAGAACAGGCCCGGCGTCCAGACCGCACTGGCGCTGTCCGGCTCCAGCGCCCAGAGTCGGATCCATGCCTACCCCGCGGATGCCGACTTCTTCGAGCGCATCCACATCACCGCCGATACGCGCGAGGAAGCGTGCCGCATTTTGGGCGAGGTGATGCGCGACAAGGCGCTGGCGACGATGTCCGCGCCGACCCATCGACTCTGGGAAGTGAAGCTCGGCACCTGGGACGCCGACGTGACCAAGGACGGCAAGCAGGTCCGTTCCGGCAGCCCGATCTCGTGGACGCCGGCAGAGGTGCAGAGCGGCGAGATGAACGTGACTGCCGCGGACGGAAGTGCACGGACCGTGACGTGGGCCGAAGCGGCGCAGAACCCTGGCTGGTGCAAGCTCGACTGGGTGGTCGCCGATCCGACCCGTGGCCAGCTGGCCAATGCGAGCAACGTGCTCGATCCAACCTGGCAGGCGCCTGATGGAACGGTCGTGCCGCTCGACGGTTTCCTTGACCCGTACTTCCAGGAGGTCTATCTCGACACCGAGGCACGGCCTCTGTTCGACCGGATGGTCAGTGAGATGTCGGCCGACGTGGTCGATGAGTACGTCGCCCAGCTCGAACACGAGGTCTGGAAGTACAGCGTTCGGGACCAGAACTGGGGCAAGGTCGCGCGCCGCTTGTACAACGTCTTCCGACTGACCGGCCGCTACGCAGAGGCGGCCTACATCCGCGAGTTGTTCGACGAGCCGACGACGGCGCTGTACCAGGTGGCCGCCCTGGTGCGCACGCTCGAGGAGGCGTCGGACGGCGTGACTCCGTTCGACCGCGAGGTCATGGTTGCCCAGACCGACCAGCTGATCATGTCGGCGATCAACGTGCTTGACGGTCCCGATGAGGCCGTTGTGGTCAGCAAGCTGCTTGTGTTGCGCGATGAGGTCGCGGGTCGCCGGCCGCTTGAGCCCGGCGAAGCGGCCGAGCGGCTGATCGAGGAGGCAATGTCGACAGTGAACGATTACTTCCACCGTCGCCTGACGGCGCTGCCCGAGATCGCTGAGTACCTCGACCGGATTGCCGCCGAGGGCGAAGCGGACTAGACGCCGCGTGCAAATTGACCGCCAATTTCAAACGCCGGTACGCACCATCAGTACGACCTTCATCCGTCCCAAAGGGGTGATGCTCGCTTGTGAGCGCGCTGTGTAACTTGGTGACCGCTTGAAGCCACTTGGCCGACAAATCTCCATCCCTGCTCTGTTGATGGCGCTCGTGGTGAGTGTCGGTGCGGCGTTGGTGCCGGCGGCAGTGCTCGGTGCCGCGCCAAGCACAGGCTGGCGCTCGCTGTCGGGCACGCAGGCGTCCTCGTTCCAGGTACCCGCCGACACGCGACTCGTCCGAACGTGGCGCGACCCAAGGTCGGGCTTCGTGTTCGAGCGCTACCAGCAGGTCGTCCGGCCGCTCGCCGAGGTCGACGGCGCACAGTTGACGGTCGTCCGCGACGGCTCACGCCAGGTGCTCGTTCTGGGCGCCCACTACCCAGGCATCAGCCCACTCAACAGCGTCCAGCTGTCGCCGGCGGAGGCCGCCGATCGCGCCGAGCCTGATGCCGTGAACTCAGAGCGCGCCGAGCAACCGCCGATAACAGGGATCGTGCAAAGCCCGCAGCTCCAACTCGATCCCAGCACCAGGCGACTCTTCTACCGGGTCGAGTCGACCGCGCCGGGCATCCGCACGTTCCATGACATCGACGCGCAGACCGGCGCGGTGATCAACGCGTGGGACGCGATCGACCGTGCCAACGGCATGGGCACCGGCGTCAAGAGCGACCGAAAGAGCCTGCTGGGGGACAACGCCGGATCGACCATCGACGACCTGACGCGCAACGTGAGCGGTGTCTGGCGCATGCAGAGCTTCGACAGCCGGCTCAAGGTCTACGACGCCAAGAACGGCAGCTTCTACGCCACCAGCATGCCGGTCATGAGCGACAAGTCGAAGCCCGCCTGGTCGAATGACAACGACTGGAAGGCGCCCTACCAGGGCGCGGCCGTTGACGCCCAGTACTACGCCGCGCTGAGTGACGGCATCCTGCGCGACACCTTCGCCTTCGACCTGCTGGATCCGTCGTGTGGCTACGGCACGATCCGCAGCGTCGTCCATTTCGACCCGATCGGCTTCGGCTACGACAACGCGTTCTGGGACGGCCGGTTCCTGGTCTACGGCGACGGCAACGACATCGACACCTGGGCGTACTCAGGCGGCCAGGACGTGGTCACGCACGAGCTGACGCATGCAGTGACTGAGTGTGCCACCGGGCTCGTGTACGAAGACCAGCCGGGCGCGCTCAATGAGGCCATCTCGGACATCGTCGGCACGGTCGTCGAATGGCAGATTGACGAACCACTCACATCCAACTGCCGGCGCGCGACCGGCCAGGCCGCTTGCCCGGACTGGTGGATCGGCGAGGACGTCGTTTTCGAGGACGTGTTCGTCCACGCATTTCGCAACATGGCCGATCCAGAGATATTGGGTCAGCCAAGCCACTACGCGGATCGCTACACCGGAAACGATGACAACGGTGGCGTGCACGTCAACAGCGGAATCGCCAATCACGCCTTCTACCTGATGGTCAACGGCGGACGGAACGCCCGCTGCGGCGGCCCCAATGACCTGCAGGCGGACTGCGACGTGCTGGTCCCCTCCATCGGCATGACCGACGCGGCGCAGATCGCTTTCGCCGCGTGGAGCTCACTCACATCCGACGCGGACTTCTGTGAGGCACGCAACGCGACCGTCTCGATCGCCGACGCGCTGTTTCCGGGATCCGCCGCTCACCGCGCCGCGGCCGAGCTGAGCTGGAAGGCCGTCGGGCGCGATGGGCAAGATTGTGACAGCGCCGCAGACTTCTCGATCGCCGTTAACGAGGACGCCCTGGGCCTCGGTCCGGGAGGCGCCGGGCAGTTCGTGATCACGGTCGCCGGAACACCAAACGGGACGGTCATGTACGCCAGCAGCGATCCGGGGCCGCTCGACGTCACCGCCAATGCCAACGGCACGGTCGACGTAGCCGCGCCGGTCGACGCGCCGAGCGGCGTCTATCCGCTCGTGCTGAGCGCCTCGGACAGCATGGAAACGCACTACGCCGCCGTTGTCGTTGTCGTCGACGGCTCGCCCCCGTTAGTCACGGTCGCTTCTGTTCGCATCGCCTCGCCGGGGACGGTCACCAATGGCGGCACGGTGCCGCTCGTCATTGGCTGGTCGGCGTCCGACGCGGAGAGCGGCGTCGCGACGGCTGAGCTCGACCACAGCCCGAATGGCACGAGTTGGACGCAGATCTCGAATCCGGGCACGGTCGGCGGGACGACGACCTACAACTCCCAGGCGGGCCCCCACAGCTTCCACGTGGAGGCGACTGACGAGGTTGGCAATGAAACCACGTCGACCACCGTGACCCGCACGCTGGCCACATTCCAGCAGACCTCGGCGACTTACGCCGGCGGCTGGTTGACCCTCAGCGGGCAGCCATGGACGTCGACTCGCTTCTCCAAGACGGCAGGTGCCTCAGCCACGTTCGACTTTAAGGGCACGGACGTCGCGTGGATATCGACGCTTGGGCCAAAACGAGGTCGGGCGAAGGTCTACCTCGACGGCGTCCTGACGGCCACGGTCGACCTCTTTCGCAGTTCAGTCGCGGAGCGTCGGGTCGTGTTCTCCGCCACGGGCCTCGCCGCTGGCACGCACTCGCTGCGCATCGTGGTCAACGGCACGAGCGGGCGACCGCGCGTCGACGTGAACGGATTCGCCGTACTGGCTCAGTGAGCATCCCCGCTATCTGAATCGGTCTCCGCGTCGCGCGTGGTCGTGGAGCTCGTGAAGCTCGGCGGATCGCTGGCCGGGAAAGAATTGGCCGAAGCGTCGTCGACCTCATCCTCAACCGTCTCGCCCTCGCCCGCGTGGTCAATGGGTAGTCGTCCTGCATCCTCGCGTCGTCGGTCGGTCATCGGCGGATCGTAGCGCTCCAGCGCAGATGGCTACTGATAGATCGGTGTCGGGGGTCAATCAGTCCACTACTATCGCCCTTGCCATAGGACTCACGTACTACACAGTCCGTAGTACTTATGGTTCTGGAGAGGGTGGGGTGTCCATGAAGTCGGCTCACGTGAGCAGACGGCGCTGGCTCGTTGTGATGCTGGCGCTCATTGCCGTTTGCATTCCGCAGCTCGCCTCGGCTGCGCCGCGTGGCGATGGCCGGCCGGACATCGTCGTGGTCATGGTCGACGACCTCGGTGCGATCGACGAACGCGTCCTCGAGCGATTGCCGAACATCCGCCAGCTCTTCCTGGAACGCGGCTTGCGCCTGGACTCGGCTTATTCCGAGACACCGCTGTGCTGTCCCGGACGTGCCTCGTTCCTGACCGGGCTGCATACGCGTAACCACGGCGTTGTAGCGAATCGGGCAAGCATGCTCGATCCAAGCCGGACAATCGCGACCGCGCTACAGGACGCCGGCTACTGGACGATCATGGCCGGCAAGTACCTCAACTATCCAGATCAAATGGCCGACAAGACGCCCGATGGCTGGGACCGTGCCGCGATCCTGCGCACCTGGCTGGGCAACGTCTGGAGCAGCTGGTGGGTCCAGGATCGTGCCGAGACGCACGGCTACCACGACCGATTCCTGCACGACCGTGCTTTGCATTGGCTGGAGCGAGCGCCGTCGAGCCAACCGGTCTTCATGTGGCTCGCAGCGCGCGCGCCGCACTGGGCGCAATCAACGAATGAGGGTCCCGTTCAGGGCCGCTTGCACCCGTGGCGTGCCGATGTAGAGCGGCGCTACATGAGTGACGACCGGTGCAATGGCATCGATGCCTGGAAGCCGGAAAACTACGCCTGGGACCAGCGCCCGGACGGTTTCCCGCTCAGCCGAATTTGTCGCTCGCTGCTTACCGTCGACCAGATGGTCGGCAAGATGCGCGCCGAGATGGCCCGCCAGGGCCGCAATCCGGTTTGGATGTTCACGTCCGACAACGGCATGGCCTGGGGCGTCGACGGCTACCCGCTCAAGAACGTGCCGCAGGCCGGCCGGCTGCCGGTCTACTTCGCCGGCCGTAGTGTCGTCGAGGGGTCGACTGATGCGCTGGTGTCGAATATCGACTTCGCACCCACCCTGGCTGACCTGGGTAACGCGCGAATGCCCTGGGCAGACGGCAAGAGCTTCGCCCGGTTGCTGCGCGGCGGCTCGGGCGGCCGCGACTGGATGCTCGAGGATCACCCACGCGGTGGCTATACGGGCAATGGCTCGAGCGGCCCGTGGTGGGGGATCCGAACACCGAATTGGCACCTCGTCGAATGGAACGGCACCCACCTGTACGACCTGCGCAACGACCCGTTCGAGATGCACGACGTTCACGACCAATACGCATCCCAGGTGGCCGACCTGATGCGCCTGAGACCGACACTCAAGAGTCCGTGATCGTGAGGGTGCGGATCCTCCACTAGCCTTTTCGCGATGCACGGCGAGATTGGTCTAATCGGGACGCTTGCCCTCGGCGTCGTAATCGCATTCATCGCCGGCTACATTGCGCGGCGGCTGCGACTGCCCACGATCGTAGGCTACCTGGCTGCCGGCGTGCTGATCGGACCCTTCACCCCGGGCCTGACGGCGGACACGGATATTGCGCTCGAGCTGGCCGAGATCGGCGTGATCCTGCTCATGTTCGGAGTGGGCATCCACTTCTCGATCCGCGACCTGCTGGCAGTGCGAAGCGTCGCGCTGCCGGGCGCCTTGGGCCAGATCGCCGTGGCCACACTGGTCGGTGTCGGCCTTGGTCTCGCCCTGGGCTGGGGCTGGACGGGTGGCCTGGTGCTCGGCCTGTCGCTGTCAGTGGCGAGCACGGTCGTGCTCCTGCGCGCACTCGAGGAGCGTGGTGAGCAGAAGTCGCGGCCGGGCCAGGTGGCGATCGGTTGGCTCATCGTCGAGGACCTGTTCACGATCGTCGCGCTCGTCATCCTGCCCGGCATCGCCGATGTTGTCGGTGACGCGGCGGCGAACAACCTGAGCGTTCTCGCTATCGACGTCGCAGTGGCGATTGGCCGCGCGGCACTGCTGGCCGTGCTGGTGCTCGTCTTGGGCGGCTGGCTGGTGCCGCGCGTCCTGACCGCGGTGCAACGCGAGCAGTCGCGCGAGCTGTTCACGCTGGCGGTGCTCGCCGTGGCGCTCGGCGTCGCGTACGTATCGGCGACGCTGTTCGGAGCGTCTTTCGCGCTCGGTGCGTTCCTCGCCGGTGCGATCGTCGGCGAGTCAGACCACAGCCATCAGGCTGAACAGGACGTGACACCCATGCGCGACGCCTTCTCGGTCATCTTCTTCGTGGCAATAGGGATGTTGCTCGATCCATCGGTGATCGTGACCATGCCGTTCGCCGTGATCGCCGTGCTGCTCGTGATCATCGTCGTCAAGGCGGCTGCGGCGCTGCTCATCGTCAAGCTGCTGCGCGAGCCGGCCAAGGTGGGCCTGACGGTTGCCGCCGGACTCGCGCAGATCGGCGAGTTCTCGTTCATCCTCGCCACGCTCGGGATGACGCTCGGCCTGCTGCCGCCGGAAGGGCTGCAGCTTGGTCGTTGCCGGAGCCATCGGCTCGATCCTGTTCAACCCGGTCGCCTTCGCCATCGCCGGGCGCCTCGAACGTCGATCGGCAGGTCCCTCGCTCGGGGAGTCGGTGCCCGCCTGAGCCTCGATCGCGGCTGGAGGCATGGCGCGTAGTAAAATGCGCGCCTCGTGGGCCGCTAGCTCAATGGTAGAGCAGCTGACTCTTAATCAGCTGGTTGAAGGTTCGAGTCCTTCGCGGCTCACCAGCACTTCGAGCGTATGTGCTGATGCGCGCGAATCCCACCCGATCGTCACCGCGCTGGAGTTTGTGGACCGAACAGCAACACTTCAGCTGGGGACCTCATAGCAGCGACACCCTAGCCTGGCGTGCGGAGCGCTCATGTACGCCCGGATGGGCTGCCTGCCTGGTCCGCGCTAGGTCCGCTCGAGCGCGCCGACGTCGCATTTTCCGATGCCGTCCCCGTCTCCGTCCTGCGGCCGGTGGACGCCACGCTGGTCGAACTTCGGACAGGTCGCCCCGGAACCGACAAAACCGTCGTACCAAGCGTCAATTGCCGGACTCCCCGGCCGCAGCGCATGCGTCCTCGAGAAGCCACCGTTGTCAGCCAGCGGACCCAGCATCGGATCGACTCCGATCTGGTCTGTCGCGTGGCGCATGTAGTCGCAGCCGGTCGTGCTGCCGATCAGGTTATGGCCGCCGGAGATGACGATGCCCTCGCAGTCCGGCACCGACGCAGGATCAGGCCCGCCGTTGCCGCCCAGGTTGCCGGCAATGATCGTGTTGCGCACGACCGTCTGGCCATCCTCGGCGAGGAGGCCGCCGGCGCCAACGTACTTGAACGGGTCCGACCAGATGTATGCGGTCGAATTGAGCGTGATCGTGCTGTTTACGATCCTGCTGCGCTCGGATCTGATGCCGGCCACCGCCATGTAGGCATGGTTACCGCTGATGGTGGAGTTCACAATCTCACTGTCGACCGCGTAAACGCCTCCAGCACCCGGCCCACAGTTGCCGTTGTCGTTGCCGCTCACGGTGGTCCCGATCAGCTTCGCCCTGACCATCGAAATGCCGCCCGTGCCGCAGATAACCGTCCAGTTGCCCTCGATGACGCTATCTCTAATCACGCCGCCGACCACGGCGATCCCGCCGTGACCCCACTCGTCATGCCCCGCGTTGTTGGCGATGACACTGCGCAGGACGTTCAAGTAGCCGGTGGACGTGATCCCGCCCGCGCCGCCGGCCGTCAGGTCGCTTCGTGGTGGACCGCTTTGGTAGCCGGATGCGACGTTGGTGTCAACATGCGTTCGGACAAGGTATGCCGAGCCGGTCGAGTAAAGGCCACCACCCGAATCTGCGAAGTTGTCGGTGATCCAGCTGTCGCGAATTGTAAGCATGCCGGAGTTGAATATCCCACCGCCGAGACCATACTGAGCGGTCGAGTTGCCGGTGATCAGGCTGTCGACAATGGTCAAATTGCCGTGGTTGGCGATTCCGCCGCCCGCGGTTGAAGGGTTCGGGTTGTCGGGGTTGTACACATCGCCTTTAACCGTGCTGCCGCCGCTGATAGTCATGCGTTCGATGACCACTCGCGCGCCGGCGATGACGTGGATGACGCGGTCGGTGCCGGCGCCGTCGATGATCGAGGGAACTTGCGATGTGCCGCGGATGGTCATCCGCGTCCAGATGTCGAGGTCGCCTAAGAGGCCCTCGTTCTCGCCCTGCGTCCCGTTCCACGTAAGCCGGTACGGGCCGGGCGGGACCAGGATGGTGTCATCACCGGAACCGGCTGGGCAGCCGCCGACGGCGCGGTCAAGATTTGCGGAACGGACGGCTTCGCGCAGGGAACAGAGCCCGTCGTCCTGCATGTAGTCGGCGCGCGTCGTAACGAGAATTCCAGCGGATGCTGCGCCGGCGAGCGATGGAAGGAACGCAAGCGCGAGCACGGCCGCCGTGGCCGAAACGAACAGGCGCACGTGAGCTGACGATTTCATGGGGCAACCTCCGATTGACCCACGCTGGCAGTTGCGGGGCAGTACAACCAAGGGCCACACAGCCCCTTCGGACTACACCTAACAGCCCGCTTCACCCGCGGCTCCGACCCGGGACTGGTCAAGGTGATAGGCCGCTCCCGCCTCGGACTCTGAACAAATGGTTGAAGGCTCAAGTCCTTCGCGGCTCACCGGACTCTCGTCTGTGACCCCCGGACTCTTCACCAGGGCTCTTTCATGAGTGCCAGACGCGGTCAACGCCTTGCGTTCAGCGCCACCACAACGGCAACCGGGCGAGGGCTTGTGCAGAGGTAGGTAACTCATCCGAGGCCGCCCGACGACAGCCTGTCGCGTCCGGGATCTCATGCTCGAGATCCTCCACACGCGCCGTGCGCTCTGGCTCAGGGGACAGTTACGGGTGGCCGCCATATAACTTTCGTGAGAACTGACCGGCCCTCGAGCTGGCACCACCCGGGGCTCAGCGGTATGCCGCGATGCGACACGTAAGTCCCCTGGCTCAGCGGCAGACGGGCCAACGAGGTATGCCAAGCCGTTCGCTGGTAGCGCCAGACCGAGAGGGCCAAATTGGCCGGATCGGGGCGCACAATTTGGGTCTTCGCGGCCCACATCCGATAGGACCTTGCGCGACCGTGTGGTACGTCCGCAATGCGGGCAGCGTCACGCTCAAGGGATGCAGTGGACTGCGCGCCTGTTGGTGGCCGCCTCGGGGGCAATCCTGATTTCGCTCGCCTTGATTTACGGGCGTGCAGCCTTCACGGTCGCTCCAGTCAACCTTCCACTTTCTGCCCTGATCGGGATTTATTCCGCGGCTCTGCTCGCCGTCGGGGTTTGGCTTGCGCTCGGGCGGGCTGGTCGACTGACGCTCGGATTGGCCGTAGGTCTGGCAGCCATTCCGCTGGTCACCATGGTGGTTATCCGTTTGCTCGCAATCGACGATCTCGACGTGAGTTTGCCGATGTGGCTGCTGCCCGCGGCAGCAGTTGCTTCATCATTCCTGGCGCTTCTGGTCACACGGCGGGCACCCCTGGCTGGATAAGCGGGCCCTCCTGCCCGTCGTGGCTCATGCAGAGCCGCCTATCGGTGCCAGTCACGTCTGATTAGCGCCGACCGCGTAACCGTGAGCCACGATTAAGACCAATTGGAATGTTGCCTCATACTCGGTACGACCGTGTCGGCACCCGACTGTGGAGATCCTTCTTGCCCTACGTACATTTCAATCGGATCGTTCGTGCTCTTGTAGTTGCGATTCTCGCGGGTGCCATTGTGGTTCCGGGAATGAGCTCGAGTTCCGCCCAAGCAGTAAGCGTGTCGTCGAGGGGAGCAGCGGCTCTCGCGGCACTCTCGGCAGGGCCCAACTTCACGGTGGACACCACCGCTGACGTGGCGGACGCCCAGCCGGGCAATGGCATCTGCGCCGACGCCTTGAACAAATGCAGCCTCCGAGCAGCAATCACAGAAGCCAACTGGTGGCCGGGGAACAACCGCATCAACTTCAACTTAGCGGGCACGGCACCCGTTCGGATCCAGCTCGCATCCAGCCTGCCGACGCTACTCATTCAAGACCGTTCAGGTGGCGTAGCGATCGACGGTTACAGCCAGCCCGGCTCGCGTGTCAACACGGCCCAAGTGGGATCGAACGCCATTCTGGGCGTGGAGCTGCGCGGGACCGGTAGCGACCCGCGCGGCCACGGACTGCGGATCACCAGCGCGCATAACACGATCCGCGGCCTGATGTTTACCAAGCACGAGCGGGGAATCCTGGTCGATGGTGTCGATGCCGACAACAACCTGATCGTCGGCAACTGGCTCGGCTTCACGAAGGCGGCGGGCTTGACGGCCTACCGAGGCAAAGACCTGATCATGCTCAACGGTGGGGCAAGCACCAATCGGATTGGCACGCCGGCAGTCGCTGACCGCAACGTCAGTGGCAACGCTCGCCACGCCATCAACCTGACCGGCGCAGGCACGAACGGCAACATCATTCAGAACAACTTGCTGTGCATTACCCCGACCGGCTTCGGCGGAGCAATGTGCGACACCGCCATTGACCACAACTTTGGCCCGCAGAACGGCCTGATCGGAGGCACCCGTCCTGGCGAGCGCAACGTCATCGGTCCGACTCGGCTTCAGGGCATTGAGTACTCGCATGGCTGGGATCCGGTGACCCACAGCGAAGCCGTGAAATGGCAGGTCAACAACAACCGTGCCATCGGCAACTGGATCGGCTTCCGTGGTGACGGGTCCTACGACGCTGGCTTCCGATCCGGCCAGAGGGCACGAACGTCAGGGGGAGATGGCAATGCCATTCACCTCCATGACGGCTCGAACTTCAACCTGATCGAGGGCAATTACGTCGCGTCGGTCTACGACGGCATCCAGACCATGTCGCCTAATTCGACTGGCAACGTAATCCGCAATAACACCATCGGCATGTCGCCAACCGGTCAGGCGGCTCCAATGGCCGGCTACGGCATCGTCGCCCGGTTCCGAACGCAGGGTCACGTGGTTGAGGGCAACCTGATCCGCAATGCCGCGGCGGGCGGCATCGGCCTGACGGATCCAGCGGTGCGAACTGTGCGCGTCACGCGGAACATTGTCCGAGACACAGATGGCCCGGCCATCTTCATTGCCCGCGATCCGCTCAACGCCGCCTCCGGGGCTGATGATCTCCAGCCTTGGCCCGTGATCACTTCGGTCACGCCAAATGCTGTGGCGGGCAACGGCATTGTCGGTGCGACCGTTGAGCTGTACCGCGCGTCACGTCCGACCGGTCAAAGCGGTCTACCAATCCAGTATCTTGGTTCATCGGTCGTCGCAAGCAGCGGCAAATGGAGTCTGCCCGTCTCGATCAGCGCCGGAACGGTGGTCACGGCATTGCAGTTTCGGCCCAACGGCAATACTTCCGTCCTGAGCCCGAACGTCGCGGCCGCTCAGTAGGCGATCGTGGCAGCCCAGAGACTGCCAAGGGCAAGCGGTAGAAGTCAAACGCACCCTCGAGAGCTTCTCGCTTAACTCGCTGAGGTCTGATGTCGAGGTTCACAACCTCTCGTGAGGGCTCGCTCCACGCGGCGCTGAAAGCCGGTTACGCCGCGACCATCCTTGATGCGCAGGTCGAGGCCCTGGTTGACGGCTTCGTGATCGATGTCGTGGGCAGCGGCGAGCTGGTCGAGATTCAGACGGCCAGCTTCAGCTCGGCCAGGCGGAAGCTGGAGCGCCTGATCGGCACGCACCGTGTGCTCCTCGTGTACCCGATCGCAATCGAGCGCTGGCTCGTGCTCGTCGATGAGCACGGCGTCATACTGCGTCGGCGGCGATCGCCGAAGCGGGGCCTTGCCATTGACCTGTTCGATCAGCTCGTCTCCATCCCGGCGCTCGTGGCGGATGGCAACTTCCGTATCGAGCTCGCGTTGATTCGCGAAGACGAGATCCGCGGTCCCATTCCCGCGGACGCGCGTTTCCGCTACCCGCGCGATTGGTGGCGTCTCGATCGCCGGCTGATCGATGTGGTCGAGACGATTCGGATCGATTCGCCCGCCGACCTGCTGGGGCTGTTGCCCGCCAACCTTCCGGACCCATTCACGACCGCCCACATCGTCGCCGCCACCGGGCGCTCCAAGCGGCTGGCGATGCGCGCGGTCTACTGCCTGGAGAAATGCGGCGCAATCAGTCGCCGAGAACGTCAAGGTCGCTTCGTCACCTATGCGCGCCCGGCAAATTTTGGATCGAAATCACGCCAACGAGCCCCAGACTAGTAGATCGGCCACCAGGTCGAACGATGGGCGGGCGGATGAATGCAGCGTTATGTCGAACCTCGGGCGCATCGCATGATGCTCGGGCCAGTCGTTGTCCTGGCCACCCTGGCTGGGATGTTCCTCGCCGGTTGCGGAGGAGTGACCCAGTTGCCGGCGACGCCCACGACTTCGTTGCCGTCGGTGGCGGTTTCGCTGCGTACCGTGGCGCCCTCAGCTTCACCGACGACTGCTCATATTCCTTCTCCGACCTCGACCATCGCGCCGACCACCACGGTTGGGCGAACGTATCCACCGACTCCGGCCCGAACGCCGGTTCGATCTCCGGCTCCCGTGGAATTGCCGCGGGTTAGACCGCCACTCGCGAGCGCCTTCACCACTGTCTTCTCATATGTTCCGCCGCTCGAGGGGAGCGCCACGTGGCTCACTCCCCGTGCCGGCCAACTGGGTTTCTTCGATGCCCAGTCCGCCAGGGCAGGCGCACCGGCCGGCGTGATGGTGGCCGCAAGACAACGCCTTGGATCCACGCTTGCACGTCCGACGGGCGGCGCGCAAAGATCAGGACATCCCCGGTCGAGCCCTTTGAAGACCTCGTGACCGTTGGCGGCTCCGTCTACGGCGTAGCCCGGCCAATTACGGTCGATGCTCATCCGTCAATCGTGGCGCGGCGAGCTAGGGCGCCATGGCCATGCGGCCAGCATCTGCACACGGATCCCATCACCCGGGGTCTGGGCAACGCATCCATCGTTACAGACACCGTCGCTGACTCGATCCTTATCGATGTCGACGGGCGCACCCTGCTGATCGACATCTGGGCTCAAACCGACGAGGAGCTCGACGCCTGGATCCCGGCCGCGATGGAGTTCGTTGACTCCATCCGGTTTCAGAAGTGAGCAGCCGTTACGCGCTGGCGGTGGTTTCTCCGACGTGTCGGAAGCCCGCGACAGAACCGAGCAGCAGCACAACCGCCGAAACCATTGGGAAGACGGCGACGGTCACGACATCCAATGCTGTGACGGCCTGGTTGCCCTGCAGCAGCAGGGTGTAGGTCCAGTAGACGCTGGCCAGGAACATCGTGAAGCCGACTACCACGAGCCCGACCATGGCGACACGTACGCCGGCCACGCCTCGATAGGCGAGCACCACCGCCGCGAACGCGAAGAGCATCATCACCGCCGATGCGCCACCAACGCGAAACCACACCCACGCCCAGGCGAGCAGGGACGCGATGACTCCGGCCCACACGAAGGTTCGCCACGACCACGCTCGGTCTACGACACTTGCGCTCATTTGATTCGTACCTCCGTTCGGCACCAGACGATGCCGTTCGGCCGAGGATCGGCGCGCTTCGCTGCTTCTTCCATTGACCGCAGGTCCCGTGCAGAACCGCCTGGAGTGCTAGACGCGGATGCACCACCAGGGGAATCACGACGGCCCCCGGCGGCTAGACCGAAGGCCGTCAATGGTGCCCCCCAGTTCCGAGGAACACCGCCCGCATCGTAGCGTGCGTGCACGATTGCGATCCCAGCATGGGCGCGTAACTCAAGACGCATCGGTTCAAGCCGTTAGGGCCGATCTCGTAGCGAAAGGTGATCGAGACCATGAATGACCTGATCAACGAGCTCACCAGCAAGGTCAGCCTTACATCCGAGCAGGCATCAAGCGCCGTTGCCACGGTGATGGGCTTCCTGAAGGACAAGCTCCCGGCCGACGTTATGAATCAACTGACGGCGGCCGTACCCGAAATCGGCAACACGCTCGGTGGCGCCGCGGGCGAGGAACGGTCGTAAGCGCCACGACCACTTCGGCAACCGCCGGAGGGGTCTTCCTATGTATGCGGACTAGCTCTACTCGGTTGCGCCCTTAAGCGTGGCGGTGAAGTACTTCTCGAGGATCCGCTCGGCACTCCAACCCTGCTCCGCGCAGCGGCGAGCCGACCGGACCATAAGCCGATAGCCGCCGTTCTGGCCACATCCAACGTCTTCGCCGCGGCGATAACCCGTCATCGGTAACTTGCCGTCACGGTGCAGGTGCCAGGTCCAGGTGTTGTTGACGGCATTTCGGATCCGGTCGGGTATCTGGCTCGCGGGCTTGTTGGCGAACAGCTGGTCAGCGGTCGTGTCACGAACGTCATAGCACCGTCCGTTGTACATGCCTCCCCGGTAGTGCAGCACGTGATACCAGGCGTACTGCTTGACAGCGTGCGCACCCGCCAGCCGAAGCTGCGTCTGCTCCACGTTCCACTCACGAGCTGCGACATTCATGACGTAGTGCTTGAAGTCGACGGTCTCGACGAAGCCCTCGTTGACTCGGTAAACCTTGATAGATGTTGGCGGCTGGCTGATCGACGACCAGTTGGTGCAATTCCCATTCGCTGCTGCGACCGGTTGTACGGGCACGGCAAACGGCAATGCGAACAAACTGGCAATCAGGGCCAGCATCGCTGGGGCGATGCGCACGGCGGTCCTCCTGCTTCCGCAGGATGGTAGACCACCTGAGCAAACCTGCCCAGCCCGACGGTTCGGTGGCTAGTGACTCAGCGAGCTACGACCGCTCGTACCACGTCGCTGCGCGATGTGACACTTTGCGACCTCTGTGTGATAACGACTTTCTTCGTGATCCCTGTCGGGGCGTCGGACGCAACCGCGACGCGGACCACCATCATCAAAGAAGCACCGCTGGTCAGATTGGGTGTCGCAAACGTTCCAGCCAGCAGCTGCGCGGTCACGTCGACATTGCCGACGAGGTAGGTCACGCCCAAGCTCAACGGACCGCCTTCGACGCTCCGTATCGTGAACGAGTCGGTCAACAGGCTGTCGTTCTGCAGGCCGACGATGAAGTCGAGCGTCGCGCCGGCAGGGGCCGCATCCCACCGTTGGGTCTGCCTCTTTTGAGCTGACGTCGCATAGATGTTGTCGCCCTTGAATGCGCCCGCGGACGTCACTGCTATGCGCGCATCGGGTCGACGTCCCGCATTCTTGAACGTGCATGTGACCTCGTCGCTCGAGGCCAGGTTCAGCGTTACTGTCCCGTTGACGAGGTCCACCTCGGCGCCTGGTGGGCAGGTCAAGGTCGTGAGTGTCCACCCGGCCGTTGGCTGCTGAGTGATTGTGTATGAGCCGGGTACCAAGCCGCTGAATACGCGCTTACGCGGCAACGTTAGAGTCGAATTGTCGTCGAGCGTGAACGGGCCCAGGTCGCCGGTGAAGGTGAAGTCCTCCTGCGTGTTCGGCACGGCATCCAGTGCGATCGTCAAGGTTGCCGGACCAACCGGACGTCCCTCCGCCAGCAGCTCCAGAAGCCGATCGTGTAGCGCCGCCCTTACATCGGCGTGCGCGGGGTTATCGATTACGTTCGCGAGCTCGTGCGGATCTTCCTCGAGGTCGTACAGCTCGCGGAAGCCACTCTGGTACTCGACGTAGTGCCACAGACCCAGATCACTCAGGGCAGTTGTGCGGACGGCCGCCCACGGTCGGAGGCGGTACTCCGTCTCAAGCAGTGCGTCGCGGCCGAGATCCGATTGGTCGCCGTCGAGCAGCGGCACGATGCTGATCCCGTCAGCTTGACGCTGTCCCGTTTCGTACGGTCCCATCTCGCAGCCACCAAGGTCGCACAAGGTGGGAGCCAGATCGATGCTCGACACGTGCTCCGTGACCTCCTGTGCGCCCCATCTGGAAGGCCAGCTGAAGTACAGCGGCACCGGCGTCACATAAGGGGTCTCTTTCAGCTCCAGTCGATGAGCGCCCCACGCCATTCCATTGTCAGCGGTGAACACGAGCAGGGTTTCGTCGAGTCGTCCCTGCCGGGCCAGTTCATCGGTCACCTGCTCAACCATCCAGTCCACGCCGAGCATTTCCCTGCACATGGTCGTCATCGGCCAGCCAGTGGGGTAGGGCACAAGAGGCAGGGAGCGAACGTAGGCCGGCTTGTCGGAAACGTCCTCTTCGTTGTAGTTCAAAGGTTTCCATGGCTGCATCGAGTTGCACCGTGCGTCAGCCTCGAACTGAGGCATCGGAATGTTTGGAATATGGGTATTGACCGGTGAAAGGACGGCAAATATTGGCTTGTCCGGGTCCGCATCTCCCATCCGGGCAACGGCTTGTTTGCCGATGAACTCCGTCGAGTGCTGCTCCGGCATCAGCAGCTCACCTTCCTTGGTACGGATCGTGTAGTCGACGAAAAAGCCGTCTTCCGACGTGTACGGATTGACAAAGGTGTCGAAGGCGGACCAGCCGGCCGCGTGTTCCTGCCACAGCTCCGGGGTCAGATGTTCCGGATGGTTCATGTACTTCCCGATCCACATCGTTTCGTAACCCGATGCCTGCAATTCAGAGGCCAGGCTGACGGTCGGATCGAACAGCGCGACGTCGTTGACCTTCACGCCGTGGTTGTGCGTGTGAAGCCCCGTCAAGAGAGTTGCCCTCGATGGACAGCACAGCGGCGTTTCGCTGATCGCGTTCGAAAAGTGCACCCCGTTGGCGACAAAGTTCTCGTACAGATTGGGCGTCAGCGCGGGGTCGCTCCAAAGCCGACCGTCGTGCACGGCCGTGTCGTCAAGCAATATGACGACGATATTCGGCTCTGCCTTGGGAGCCGCGGCAGCGTTTTGCACAGGCACGACGGCGGCTTGCAGCCCGACGGACACCAACGACGCGATGAGGACTGCCGTGACCACACGGCGCGCTGTCGATCTCAACGTTTGGTGACCGCGCGGACGACGTCGATGTGCGAGGGGTCGGCCAGCGATGAGACGGTCAGGTTGACCGTCTTGGTAGCACCGATGTTGGCGCGCGCACCAACGGTGACGCGAACGGCAAGGTATGCGGTTGCGGCCGGGGCAAGGTTGGCGACCGTGTAGGTGCCGGCGGACACTCGGGTGGTGACGTCGGCGGGATCGACGAAGGCGACTTTCATCCGCGAGGAGCCGGTGGTGACACCGCGCACCTTGAACGAATCAATCTGGCCTCCGTCGTTTTGGATCATCACGAGGTACTCGTAGGTCTGCCGCCGTTGTGCATGCTTGCGCTTGACGGTCTGGCGATCTATCGCGATCGGGGAATAGAAACCGTCGGCCTTGAACGGTCCAAGAGCCGAGGTAGCGATCGCCGCATCCGGCTGCTGTGACGCATTGTTGAATGTACACACCACAAAAGAATTCGCGTGTAGGTCGATCGTCAGGGAACCATTGGCAACATCGACCGTGGCCTCCTCCGTGCACGCGATCGAAGTAAGAATCCAGCCGGCGACCTGCGCCTGGGTGAACGTGTAGCTGCCGAGCGGCACATTCGCGAACATGATCTGATCGGCTCTGGGTTCGTCGATTGCGAAGTCCAGATCGTGGAGGGAGAACGAGCCGAGATTGCTGGTGTAGTCGAACTCCTGCTCGTTGGCGGGGACCGTCGACTGGACGATGCGAATCGAAGCACGCTGCTCGATCAGGCCCTCGTTGCGCAGGGCCTCCAGCCGCGCGGCAAGGTCGGTCACCAGCGGGGCGTTCGTCGGCGAATTCGCCCGGCTGACCAGCTCGTACGGGTCGGTGGCCAGGTTATAGAGCTCGCGCTCACCAGTCGCGTACTCGACGTAGTGCCATAGACCGCCGGGATAGAGGTGCGTCGTGCGCAGTGCCGTCCACGAGTTGCGGAACGGCCCATAGCTCGCCTCGAGCACAGCCTGGCGGCCCAGGTTTGGGTCCTCCCCGTCGAGGTATGGCACCAGGCTGACGCCATCGGGAGCGGTCTGACCGCGAGGGTAGTCGGTCATCTCACACGTCTGCGCGAGCTCGCAGAACGTCGGCGCCAGGTCGATGTTGGAGACGTGCTCGTCGACGTCAGCGTGATTACTCCAGCGCTCCGGCCACGACATGAACAGCGGGACAGGCGTCGTGTACGGGTAGAGCTTCTCCTGACCTAGTCGGTGCGCGCCCCAGGCGACGCCGTTATCCCCGGCGAAGACGAGCAAGGTGTTGTCCAGCCTTCCGAGAGCTTCGAGCTCATTGGTTACCTGGCCAACCGCCTTGTCGATCCCGAGCAACTCTTCGCAGTAGCGGACCATCGGCCAGCCAGCGGCGTCGGGCAGGAGCGGCAGCGCCTGAATCTCGAGCGGCTTGTCGGAGACGTCCGCCTCGTTGTAATTGGCTGGCTTCCAGGGCGGCATGTTGGCGCAACGCGGATCGCCGCGGAACTCGGGCATCGGCAGATTGGGCGCGTGCAGGTTGTAGATGGACAGAACCGCGAAGACCGGCTGGTTCGCCGGCGTCTCGCGCAGGTGCATCACGGCACGGTCGGCCACCATCTGGGTCGAGTGGTACTTGCCGAACGCCAGATCGCCGGTCTTGGTGTGCAGCGTGTAGTCGTTGAAGTAGCCGTTGACGCCCTTGAATACGTCGAGCTGCGTCCAGCCGGCGTCGTGTTCCTGCCACTGGTCGAGGGTCAGGAACACGTTCCGGTTGAGGTACTTGCCGATGAACATCGAGGCGTAGCCGGCGTTCTTCATGGCTTTGCCGAGGTGAACCGAGGGATCGAACAGGCGCGCGTCGTTGGTGACGACGCCGTTGTTGTGGGTGTGCAGGCCGGTCAGGAAGTTGGCCCGCGCCGGGCAGCACAGAGGGTTCTCGACGATCGCGTTGTTGAACTCGAACCCGTTGTCGTAGAAGTGCTCGACGATGTTCGGCGTCCGAGCCGGGTCGTTCCAAAGGCGTCCATCGTGGGGATCGACGTCATCGATGTAGAAAACAACGATGTTCGGGCGGTCGGCGTCAACGGGCGGATCCACGGCCACAGCAGCGGCGGGCACGCCGAGCAAAGTCAGGCACGCGAGAACCAGCGCAACCGTGGAACGCAGAGCCGAAATCCCCCTGGGGCCGTGACGGTGTCAACGCCAATCATGGCGGTCATGTCAACGGACTGTGGTCTGAGCGTCGACTGGTGATCAGAGGGGCAGGCGTTGGAGCAGCGCGAGCAGTGGACGGGTTGGTGCCGCCGGAGTCTCGACGACGGGCACACGCAGCCACGAGCGATCGCTTGCGCCGGGCCGATACGCAGCAGACAGCAACCGCGCCGACATCTCGGACAGGCCCATCGAAGTGATCGCGTCGGCAAGGGTGGTGCCCTCGCCACGCAGGCCGCGACTGACGACGCAACGATCGCCGTCGGTCAGCAGCGCCGAGAGCTGTTGACGCCGCTCGCCGAAAGGCCGGCTGGTGAGCGGCTGCGCCAGGTCGTAAATCAGGTCCGAGGCGACATAGGCCGGCGTGCCATCGCGCGTCCCAGGGTCAGCGAGGCGGCGGCGAAGCAGGTCCGCGTCCGGTTTGCCCTCGTCATCGAGAACGAGCAATGTCCCGTCGACGATCAACTGGTCATCGGCGAACTGGCTGCCGATCGACGACAGCTCCGGAAACGCCGCCATCGGGTCGGCTAGGTGCTCGATCTGCAATCGGACGCTGAAGTCCTCGACGTAAGCCAGCGCGGGCGTTCCAGGCCACCATGGCTCGAAGAACCAGTCCGCGTCGTCAAATGGCGATTGGCCGCGCAGCGGGACCATCGGTCGCAGCCGTGTAGGCAGTGCCTGCCTGGCGCCGGTCTCGAAATGGAGAGGCAGCTGCTCGTTGTCGGTCGAAGCCTGCTGCTTCAAAACGTCAAGCCGTCTTGCGGCGTCGCTCTTCCTTGGGCGCTGCAGACGCTGTCTTCGTCGCCTGTGCCTTGGTCCGCGTCCGCTTCGTGCCGCTGGCGATGTCGGCCACCTTCTCCGACTTCTTGGCCTTGGCTGACGTCGCCGTGGTGGCCGCGGCGGTGTCGCCCGAGGCGCGCTTCGACTTGGCGTCACGGGCTGCCGCAACGCTCGCTTCCAGCACGCTCATCAGGTCGGCGATCTTGGTCGGCGCTTCCTCGACGTCGATCTTCTCGGTCGGCTTGCCCTCGACCTTGGCCTCGATGACCGCCATCAGCGCCTGGCGGTAGTTGTCCACGTACTGATCGGCCTCGAAGTCGCCGCGCATGGCCTGCACGAGCTGGGCAGCCATCTGCTTCTCGGCCGGCTTGAAATCGAAATCTTCCTCGGGCAGCTCGAGCTCGGCGGTGCTGCGCACCTCGTCGGGCCAGTAGAGCGTCGAGAGGAGCATCGTGTTGGCGTACGGATTAATGCTCGCCAGCGCCTCGCGGTCCTTGAGCACGATCTTGCATATCGCCGAGAGGCCCTCGTCGGCCAACACCGACTTGAGCAGATAGAACGCCTTGCGACCGATCGCCTCGGGCTCGAGGTAGTAGGCCTGCTTGACGAAGCTCGTTGCCTGGGATTCGCGATCTGCTTCAATGAACAGCTCGATCTCGATCGACCGGACGGTCTTGAGCGGGACCGAATCGAAGTCCTCTTCGCCGATCACCACGTACTGGCCTTTGCTGTACTCGAAGCCGCGGACGGTGTCGCTGCGCGCAATCTCACCATGGATCGGGCAGTGCGTCTTCATCTGGATGCGGTTCAGGCACTCCTTGTGCAGGAGGTTGAAGCTGAGTCCGCCGCGTGATTCCGTCGCCAGGTACAGCTTGACCGGCACTGTAACCAGCCCAAACTGGATCGCTCCCCGCCACATCGCGCGCGCCATCGCGTCTCCTTGTTGCCGCGGCGCTCGTCACCGCACGCGGAGCTCGTCTCCGCGCGCACAGGATACCCCCTGACTGCGTCCTGAGCGGGGCGGCGCCCGATGTACGCGGGCCTCCAGGATCCTCGGCAGCCCTCCACTCACCCTGTGACTGATACGTCCGCTGGCGCTCCACGACACCAGCAATCTCAAAGGTCCAGCCATTATTTGAGTCACCTGGCGACCGAAACGTCGGCGGAGGCCACTAAATCGCGGCCCCATCGGGCAATTGCCGGACGTATCAGTCATGGCCTGACTCACATCCCGATAAGTACCTGCTAAGTGGTCACGACCATCCTGTTGGCATGACAACGCGGGATCGTCGGCTCGGGCAGGGCCGTCGCCGGGGTAGAGCGCTGGTCCAGCGGCTCGTGGCGGAGATCGCGACGACACGACGGACGGCTGGGATATCGCAAGACCAGCTGGCTAGCGCCCTTGGCTGGTCACAATCGCATATGTCGAGGCTCGAACGCCTGATCCAGATCGATGACGTGTCAGTCGTTCAACTTGCCGAGCTGGCTGGCGTGCTCGGGCTGGAGCTTGGAGCTGGTCTCCATCCCATCGGTGACGGACTAGTCGACCGCGGCCATCAGGCGCTGCTGCGTCGCTTTCGCAAGCTGATGTCGCCGTCGATCCAGGTCACCAGCGAGGTGCCGCTCCTGAGGGCTAGCTTGCGCTCCTGGGACCTGATGCTTCGCACCGCCGGGCGGCTGATTGGAGTTGAGGCGGAAACTCGAGTCAGAGACGCACAAGAACTCGTCCGGCGCATCCGGATTCGCGAACGTGACGGCGGCGCCGACTGGATCCTGCTCGTGTTGAGTGACAGTCGGCACAATCGCCAGGTGGTCACAGAGCTGCGGCAGATGCTCGGACCTGTCTACGCCACGTCATCCCGCCGGATCCTGGCCGCGTTGAGAAGCGGCCAACCTTTCCCCGGATCGGGCGTCGTATTGGTCTGAGGCGGCGGCGTGCGAGACTCGGACGTGTGCGCGCTTTCATAATTCTCCCGGGCGTCGTGCTGGTCGGCTGTTCCGGACAAGCGAAAGTGAGTGATCCAACCTCGGCGCCGAGCGCCAGCGCGTCGCCGGTCGCAGTTCGATACGTGCCGCTGGGCGACTCGTACACGATCGGCACCAGCGTGAGCGTTGGCGAACGTTTCCCCAACCAGCTGGTAGAACGTCTGGCCGGGCAGGGGATTGATGTCGAGCTGGTCGCCAACCTTGGTGTCAACGGCTACACCAGCGCCGACTTGACCGACGATGAGCTGCCCGAGCTGGCCGAGCTCGAGCCGGACTTCGTCACGCTGCTGATCGGCGTGAACGACGTCGTTCAGGGCGTGCCGAGCAACACCTACCGCGCCAATGTGCAGCAGATCCTCGGCGCGCTGCTGAGCCGGCTCGAGCGCGAGCGGATCGTGGTCGTCTCGACGCCGGACTACACGCGCACTCCCCGCGGGGCCGATTTCGGCAATCCCGAGCTGCAGCGCGCGGGCATTGCGACCGTCAACTCGATCATGGCCGAGGAGGCCCGCGCGCGCGGCATCGCGTTCGTCGACATCAGCAGCGTGGCCAATGAGGCAGGCGCGGATCCATCGCTGGTGGCAAGCGACCTGCTCCATCCGAGCGGCGTGCAATACGGCCGCTGGGTCGATCTGATCGAGCCGGTTGCCGTCGACCTGCTGGCGGACCAGTAGTCTTCGCGAATGTCTGCTGAATTGGGCATCGTTACGCCGGCAAAGATGTGGTCGCGGCTGCGCGAATCGGTGGCCGTCGCGGTGGTCGGGCTGGAGGAGCCGCTTCGGCTGCTGTCGGCCGCGTTGATGGTCGGTGGCCATGTCCTGGTTGAGGACGTCCCGGGCGTCGGCAAGACGCTGCTGGCCAAGGCGTTTGCTCGATCGCTCGGGCTCGGCTTTGCGCGAGTCCAGGGCACGCCCGACCTGCTGCCTTCGGACGTCACCGGCAGCAGCGTTCTCGATGGCACCGAGTTCCACTTCATTCCCGGGCCGCTGTTCAACAACGTTGTGCTCTTCGACGAGATCAACCGGGCGACGCCACGAACCCAATCCGCGCTGCTCGAGGCGATGCAGGAGCGGCAGGTCTCGGTCGACGGCGAGACTCGGCCGTTGCCGCGGCCGTTTGTCGTGCTTGCCACGCAAAACCCTATCGAGCTGGAAGGCACCTTCGCGCTGCCCGAAGCCCAGCTCGACCGCTTCCTCGTCCGTGTCGAGCTGGGCTATCTCAACGATTCGGAGGAGCGCCAGATGCTCCGCCGCCTGCGTGACGCAGACGATCAGCTCGATGCGATCGAGCCTGTCGTCAGCGCCGACGAACTGGCCGGCGTCCAGGCGGCGGTGCGACAGGTGCGACTCGAAGACGAAGTCGAGGCTTACTTGCTGTCGATCATCCGCGCCACGCGCGAACATGCTGACGTTCACCTGGGCGCGAGTCCGCGCAGCGCGGTGGCGCTGTACCGCACGGCGCAGGCATGGGCCGCGCTCGCCGGCCGCGACTTCGTCATCCCCGACGACGTGCAGCACCTCGTCAAGCCGGTGCTCGGTCACCGGCTGGTGCTCGACCTCGACCGCGAGCTGCGCGGGGCGACGCGCCAGGCGGTGCTCGAGGACGTGCTCGCCCAGACCCGCGTTCCGCTGGCAGAAACCGCCTGAAGCAGGTTCGCGCCTGATGCCCCAGATGCCCCAGATGAGCGGTTGGACCAGCACGGCGGTGCTGATCATGATCTTCGGCGTCGGCACGACCTCGCCGCCGATCGTGTTCATTGGCGGTGCGCTGCTGGTCATCCGGCTGCTGGCCGATCGCTGGCCGAAGCGCGTTCTGGACGCCCTCGTCTATGAACGGTCAATCTCGCCGAGCAGCACGGTCGTCGGTGACGCGGTGAACGTCCGCCTCTCGCTCTGGAACAAGAGCCGGCTGCCGATTGCCTGGGCCGGATCGGACGACGCCATCTCTCAGCATCTCCAGGCGCGGCCGGCGGCGGCGGAGCTGTCGACCGCCGGCCCCATGCGGCCGTTCGAGCGCGTCACGCGACGGGTGACGGTCGTGCCCATGCGGCGCGGCGTCCATGAGGTTGGACCCGTCCGAGTGCGCGTGGCCGAACATTTTGGGACACACTCGCCGTACGTCGACGTGCCCGATCAGCCGGCGATCATCCTGGCGCGCCCCCTGATGGTGCCGATCATCGGCTCGAGCCCGCAGAGCGCGCCGCTCGCGCAGGTGCGCGCGCGGCGCAGCCTGTATGTCGATCCGACCCTCTTCGCCGGCGTGCGGCCATACCAGGCGGGCGACTCGTTGCGCACGATCCACTGGCGCGCCTCGGCGCGCGAGGGCAAGCTCCAATCAAAGCGCTTCGAGCCGGCATTGTCGCGCCAGCAGATCCTGGTGCTCGACGTCCAGACCGTCGAAGGCGCTTTTTGGATGCTCAACTACGACGAAGACCTGTTCGAGGATCTGTGCATCGCGGCGTTGTCGCTGGCGCGTGCCAACATCGTCGCCGACGCCGCGACGGGATTTGCGGCGGCCGGCTTCACCCGAACGACCCAGCGCATCGCGTACCTGCCGCCGCGTGCCGATCGCGAGCAGATCGAGCGCATCGGCGACCTGCTGGCACGGATCACGACCGAGAGCTCGGCGCCGCTCGGCGAGCTGCTTGCGTGGCTGCCGCGACGGGTGGCACGCGGGACGACGATTGTCATCCTGTCCGGCCGCAACCCGATCTCGAGCGCCGGAATCGCCAAGCGCCTTGAGGCATCAGGCTTCCCCGTCCACTTCGTGCTGTTCCGCGCCACGGCGCAGATGCTCCGCGACAGCCGCCAGGCAGGGCTCTCGTGCCTGCCGGCGAAGGTCGAAACCGAGGGTCGACGCCCGCGGGCGGTGGTGATGAACGTCGAGGCGGCGTAGTGAGGCCGCATAGATGTTGAGACGGCTCCGGACCCGACTCGGCGCCTTCGTGTCGAACAGACTCCGTCCACTGGTGCCGGCGTTCCTGCGCATCGTCGCCGAGGCTGGTTGGCTGCTCGTGCTCTACTCGATGGTCTCCGTCATCGCCGACAAGCGGCCGCCGATCCTCGGCCCGGTCGAGATGAGTCTTTTCGTCGGCGCAGGAGTGCTCATCGGCGCGGTAGGCCGACGATGGCCCGCCCTCGGTGCCGTCTTGGTGATCGTGGGGGTCTTCGTGGGCGGTCTCATCGGGTCGCTCGCCGGGCAGAACCTGCTGGCGTTCGACGACCTGGTCATCGGTCGCCACTTCGCGGGCTGGCTCGTCGGCCTGGCCGTCCTCCGAGGCGCCATCGTGTCGGTCGGAGACAAGGCATCAGAGCAGCTCGAACAGATGCTCAAATGGGTACCCATCGCGATCGGCGTCATGTGGGCGTACACAACATATGCCGGCCGACCTGAGCTGTGGATCTCGTTCGCCGTCGCGGCGATGTGGGGCACGGCGATGTACCTGTCCGGATCACTCGTTGCGATCGGCATGGCCCGGCTCGACGTCCTTCATGCCGAGGTAAAGGACGAGCAGCAGCGGCGTGCGTGGCGCTGGCTGGTGTTGGGCGTCGGCCTGGCGGTCGTGCCGCTCAGCGTCCCGATTGCCGTCCTGGCCGGCATTCCGCTGACGGCAATGGTGTCGCCCATCGTCGGGCCGATCCAGTGGCTGCTCAGCCTGATCGCCTACCCGTTGGCGGCCATTATCTGGCTGCTGAGCATCGTGCTGCGGCCGGTTGCAGGGCCGCTCAGCGAGCTGATGGACCAGATCGGCAACAACGTCATCGCGGTGCCGGATCAGACGACCGAGACACCCGAGATCGCCACGTTCGTTGCCGCCCTCATCACCCTCGCGACGATCATCGTCATCGGCCTCGCGCTGTTCCTGACCGCTCGCTGGCTGATGATCCGGCGCCAGGGCCCGCCCGAGGAACCGGAATCGGGCTATGCCGACATCGAGCGCGACATAGTTCTTCCCGTGACTCCGACTCCCACTCCCAAGACGCGCATCAGGCGACTGGGCAGTCCGCGTGACGCCGTTGGCGCATATCTCTCGACGATCGCCGCGCTCGAGGTGCGCGCCGAACTCGCGCGACAGCCGGCCGAAACGCCCGCCAAACACGCCGCCAGGTTGCGCGGCAATCCGGTGTTGCGCGGCGTGGATCTAGCTCGATTGGCGGCCGACTATCAGCTCGCTCGGTACGGCGCGCGACCGATCACCCGGCTGGAGAACGTGCGTGCCGTCGACCGCTTCCGCCGAATTCGGCGCTCTCTGGGCCGCGGACTGCGCGGACGCGACTAGCGAAGGAAGTAGTGCCGGTTCAGAGGTAGCTCGCGTGCCGGCTCGACGGCCAGAACGCGGCCGTTGAGGCTGACCGTCCCATCGGTCGGGTTGACTTCGATCGCGGCGGTCTCCCGATTGAGCAACAGGTGCGCGCGCGTGAGCCCGCGTGTGCGCGAAACCGCCAGGAACGTTCGGCTGCTGCCGAGTCGCCGGGCGAACGCTTCTGCATCGATGGCCGATGAGACGAAGGTGGCCGACACGGACGCTGGAGCCAGCCCTCGACCGCCCCAGCCGGCGGTGTAGCGGCGCGGCTCGGCCCATTCGACAGTCGCGTTGCCGTCGCCGTAGGCGCCCCAGGCCGGGTAGCCCGACTTGAACACGACCTCGGGCTTGACGCCCAGCCAGCCCGGCTTCCACAGGACGATGTCGGCCAGCCGGCCGGGCTGGATCGAGCCGACATGTTCGGCGATGCCGTGGGTGATCGCCGGCTCGATGGTGCACTTGGCGAGATAGCGCAGGAATCGGGCGTTGTCGTCGGTCGACTGGTCGGTGGAATCGGCCGCCCACGCCTTCATGACGTGGGCAAGCTGAATCGTTCGGCGCAGCGTCTCGCCTATGCGGCCCATGCCCTGCGAGTCGCTATTGATGATCGCGATCGCACCGAGCTCGAGGAGCGGCCCTTCGGCGGCCATGGTCGTGGCGCGAACGCGCTCGCGGTAGAGCTCCATATCATCGGGGTCGTCGGGGGAGCCACCGTGGTTGAGGATCGCCATCGGCATGTGCTCGGCGACCGCGTTGACTCCGAAGGGGAGCGTCGGCGTCGTCGACGAGCAGATGACGTTCGACTCACGGACGAGGCCGATCACGTCTGGGACGTGGCCGCCCCCGGCACCCTCGACGTGGTAGGCGTGGACCGTGCGGCCGGCGATCGCCGCGACCGTGTCCTCAAGCTCGGCCGACTCGTTGAGGCCGTCGGTGTGCAGCGCGACGCTGACGTCGTGCGCGTCTGCGTACGAGAGCACGCGATCGATCAGCTCCGGGTACGCGCCGTAGTCCTCGTGGATCTTGAAGCCGACGGCTCCGGCCGCGATCAGGCCATCCAGGGACGCGTCGTCGCCGGCGCGCGCGTTGGCTTGCAGCCCGATGTTGATGGGCCACTCCTCGAACGAGCGGAGGCTGCGTTCCATCGCCCACGGCGGCTCCTCGAAGCCGGCGGTGATGAGCGTCGTCACGCCCGCGCTCAGCGCTGCCGGGATCAGCTCGGGCGTGATCAGGTGGACGTGGCTGTCGACCACGCCGGGCGTCGCGACCAGGCCGTAGGCGAGGATCGGCTCGGTGTGCGGACCGATCGGCAGACCGATCCCATCACTGATCTCCGGGTTGCCGGCAGCGCCGATGCCGACGATCCGGCCGTCCTTGATGCCGATGTCCGCCTTCACCACGCCCACGACCGGGTCGACGATCACGGCACCGACGATTACGGTGTCGAGTTCGCTCTCCGCCGTCCGATTGGTCTGCGCCTGGCGCAACCGGATCGTCTTGCCGTAGCCCCACAGCGGCTCGTCCCCGTAAGCCTGCCGGTCATCCTCGACCCTCAGCCACAGGTCGGAGTCGGCGACGCGGATCCGATCGCCGGTCGTTGGCCCGTAGCGCGCGCTAGACACGGTAGGTCGCCATCAGCACCTCGCCCGTCACGGCGTCGACCAGCACGTAGGAATAGTGGAAGGGCGCGGGTTCCCCTCCGCCGGTCGGGACCGGCCCTTGCACCTCGATGTCCGAGGCACGGACGAGCCACACGAGGCGTTCGCTGATCGGCGGCGCGCCAGATGCCAAGCCGGTCGGCGTCATCACGACGAGATACGCGGTTCGATTGGCGAAGTCGTAGCCAGCATCGGAAGCTGCTCGCATGGCTGCCGCCTCCGAGATTGCTGCTTCGGATTCGTCTGCTGAAGCCGTCCGCACGGATCCGAGCTGCAGGATGTCCTGCGGCAGCGTGCTGTCACAGCCAATCAATGCCGTCGCGATCAGGGCGAACATGATCGTCACGCGTAAACGGCTGATCATCGATCTGACCCGCTCGTGCCGCCGTAACGGACAAGGGTTACCTCGCGCGTTTCGCCGGGTGCCCAGCGGAGCGTTGCGCCGGCTGGAAGGTCGAGGCGAAAGCCGCGCGCGCCATCGCGGTCGAACTCCAAACGCTGGTTGACCTGCTCGAACGGGTAGTGCGACGAGACCCGAATGACGCGGCGGCCCGAGTTGGTTACCGACAAGGTGCGGGTCTCGCGGCCGCGAGGGGAGGGCGGCTCAGGCGAATCGGATGAGTCGGGCGTCTCCGGCTCACCGAGCGGGTAGCGCAGGACGACCAGGCGCGTGCCGTCGCCCATCAGCACCTCGAGCCGGATCTCGTCGACGAGGACAGGGACGCCGACCATCACGTCGGCCGGCGCGACGGCTTGTCGACCGGCCGCCTCGACCTCGTCGTACGACGCATCGGCGCGCGCTGCCTCGAGCATCTCGTCGCAGATGATCGCGATCGTTTCGGGGGCGTTCAGCTTCAGCCCCGCGGCTCTGTGGCGTCGGGCAAGCTCGGCCGCGGTGAAGATGGTCAGCCGGTCACGCTCCCACTCGGTCAGGCGCACGGCGTGATGCTAGTCGGGCGCCGCGTCGCCGATCAGCAACAGCGAGGATGCAACCACGCTGCAAGCCATCGTGCCGTTCGGCTCTGGACCGTGGCATGGCCCGGCGGCCATGATGGGCATGACCACAAGGAGGGCCTGACGTGAAACTAACCCTGCCCTGGACCGCAACCGAGGTTGATGCAAATGGCATCAGCAGTAAGCTCGATGAGGTTCGGCAAGCGCTCAGTAACGAGGCCGGCCAGCTGTCGGCCGTCGCATCCGATCGAACCAAGGACATCGGCAGCAAGGCGTCTGACCTTGGCGAGGACGCCGGCAGCAAGACTGCCGATATCGCCCGCGACGCATCGTCAGCGGCCAGCAATCTGGCCGAGCAGGTGATCAAGGGTGCGACGGCACTCGGCGCATCGATCGCGGCCAGCAGCCGGAGCACCGTCAAGGATCTGAGCAAGGACGCCCAGGCGCTCGGCGAGGATCTGCGGCACGTGCGCATTACGACCGAGCCCAAGCGGTCGGGCGCCAACCCGATGGCAGGCATCGCCCTGCTCGGCGGGTTCACCGCCGGCCTCGCGTTGATGTACTTCTTTGATCCCGACCGAGGCCGCCGTCGCCGCGCGCTGCTGCGCGATCAGTTCACGAAGCTGACGCGTATTAGCCGCGAGAAGGCATCCGGCACGGCCCAGGATCTGCGCAATCGAACCGTTGGCGTGATGGCCGAAACACGCAAGGCCGTCAGCGGCGCAGCATCTGACGCGAATGATGCAGTCGACTCGCTCGAGGGCGAGCCGCCGAGCTACCAGGCGCCGTGGGACAACTCTTACGGAAACGGCCTGACCGGCGGCGAGTCGACCAACGAGCAGGAGTCGCCGATTCGCGTCGGCTAACCGGTCTGTGCGGCCGCCTGGGGACAGGCGGCCGTGCTAACCTGAGACGGTCCCTTCACTCCGGTCCCGAGAGGCCGGCGAAGGCGGTCCCGAGAGGACCGGGAAGGAGTACCGATTGACTTTGCGCGACAATTTGGACCACCGCTCATCCGCGAGCGGTGGTTTCTTTTTGTCGCGGGCGACCGCGCTCCCGATACCGTCCGACTCAGTCGTCGACCCCCGACTCGGCGCGTCCGGCCCCGCCCTGCTCGCGCTCGAGGACGGCACCGTCTTCCGCGGCGTTGCGTTTGGGGCACCGATCTCAGGCGGCGGCGACCTCGTGGCGAACACCAGCTCGACCGGCTACCAGGAGATCTGCACCGATCCGTCGTACGCGGGTCAGGTCGTGCTGATGACCTATCCGCTGATCGGCAACTACGGCCGCATCGCGTACGACGATCAGAGTGGCCGGCCGTGGCTGCGCGGCCTGATCGTCGGACACGCCACGGCCGCCGTGCTCGAGCCGGCGCGCCAGCTGGTCGATCTGTTGCGCGCCTCGGGCGTGCCTGCCATCGCCGGCCTCGACACGCGTGCCCTGGCGCGCCGGCTGCGCGAAACGGGCTCGCAACGAATCCTGATCGGCGCGCCCGGCGAGATGGACGCGATGGCGGCCGTCGACGCGGCCCGCTCGATCGTCCATTGGGAGGACGAGGACTTCGTCGGCCAGGTATCGGCGAACGACGCGCACGAGATCGGACCGGCGGGCGGGCCGCTGGTGGCGCTCGTCGACTACGGCCTCAAGACCAACATCGTCCGCCAGCTCGTCGCGCGCGGGGCACGCGTCCGCGTGCTGCCGCACACCACCGACGCGCGCGAGGCGCTCGCGCCGGACGTCGCCGGTCTCGTCCTCTCGCCGGGGCCGGGCGATCCGGCACGCCTCGACCAGCCGGTCCGCCTCGCGCAGGCGGCGATCGATGACGGGCGGCCACTGCTCGGCATCTGTCTCGGTCACCAGATCGTGGGCCGCGCCGCCGGGGCGAGCACGCGCCGCCTGCGCTTCGGCCATCACGGCGCCAACCATCCGGTGCGCGACATCGAGACGCGGCAGGGTCCAGGTCACGGCGCAGAACCACGAGGTCGAGGTGGTCGGTGAAACGCTTCCTGCGGAGAGTGGCTTCATCGTCAGTCAGCGCAACCTGAACGACGGCTCGGTCGAGGGCCTGCGCCACGCGACGAAGCCGATCGAGACCGTCCAGTACCACCCCGAGGGATCGCCGGGGCCGCTTGACGCGGTCGACGTGTTCGATCGCTTCATTGCTCGCGTCGCGCTGGCCGGTACGAGCGCCCGGTGAAGCATCCCAAGCCGGCATCGGTGCTGATCATCGGCTCAGGCCCGGTGATCATCGGCCAGGCGGCCGAGTTCGACTACGCCGGCACGCAGGCGTGCCGCGCACTGCGCGACGAGGGCGTGCGCACCATCCTGCTCAACAGCAACCCGGCGACCATCATGACCGACCCGGGCGTGGCCGACGTCGTCTACCTCGAACCGTTAACGGTTCAATCCGTCGAGCGCATCCTCGAGCGCGAGAAGCCGGACGGCATCCTGTCCGGACTCGGCGGTCAGACGGCGCTCAACCTGTGTGTCCAGCTCGCCCGCGAAGGCGTCCTCGAGCGGCATGGAACGAGACTGCTGGGCACGCCGCTCGAGGCGATCGAGATGGCCGAGGACAGACAGCGCTTCCGCGAGCTGCTCGACAAATCGGCCAGCCATATCCGCCGTCCGTCATCGTCGAGGGAGCGACGCCGAAGGAACGCCAGGAACGAACCCGCCGGGCATTGGCCGAGATCGGCCTGCCGGCCGTCATTCGGCCCGCGTTCACGCTCGGTGGCTCGGGCGGCGGCATTGTCGCCACGGAGGCCGACTACATCGACCGCGTGCGCGGTGGGCTGCGCGCCAGCCCAATTGGCCAGGTCATCGTCGAGCGCTACCTCGACGGCTGGCAGGAGGTCGAATACGAGGTGATGCGCGACGGGGCGGACACGTGCATCGCAGTCTGCTCGATGGAGAACCTTGACCCGCTCGGCACTCACACCGGCGACTCGATCGTCGTTGCGCCGGTCCAGACGCTCTCCGACCAGACCCATCAGCGGTTGCGCAGCGCATCTCTTTCGATCATCCGCGCGCTGGGCGTCGAGGGCGGCTGCAACGTCCAGTTCGCGTTGTCGGCCGACCACTCCGAGCACGCCGTGATCGAGGTCAACCCGCGCGTCTCGCGATCCTCTGCGCTGGCATCCAAGGCGACCGGCTATCCGATCGCTCGCGTCGCCGCCCAGATCGCAGTCGGCCGCGAGCTGGCCGAGATCCCCAACGCGGTGACCGGCAAGACCGTCGCCGCGTTCGAGCCGGCGCTCGACTATGTGGTCGTCAAGCTGCCGCGCTTCCCGTTCGACAAGTTTCCCGGCGCCGAGCGCGGCCTTGGCTCGCAGATGAAGGCGACCGGCGAGGTGATGGCGATCGAGCGCAACTTCGGCGCGGCGCTCAACAAGGCACTCCGCGGCCTCGAACAGAGCGGTGCGGGCTGGCTGTCCGAGAACCCCGACTGGACGCCCGACCTGGAGGCCCTTACGGCGCCATTGAGTCATGGAGCGACTGAATGGTCCGCCGAAGGCGGCGACATGCCATCCCAGCGGATGTTTCATTCACCAGGCGACTCGAACGACCGGCAAACGTCCTCAAATCGGGTAATCGACGGGTCCAAGTGGCAGTCCAGCGGACCATTCAGTCATCTGGCGACTCACACACAGCTGGACGAGCGGTTGCGCACATTTCTCGCGCCGTCCGACTCGCGGCTGTGGCGGCTGATTGCGCTACTCCGGCGAGGCGTCGAGGGCGAGAAGATCCAACGCGCGACCGGCATCGCGCCGTGGTTCGTGGCCGAGCTGGAGCGACTGATCGAGCTCGAGCGTCGCATGCGCGCCGCCGGCGCTTCGCTGGACGACGAGCTGCTCGTCGGTGCCAAGCGCGCCTGCTTCGGCGATCGCGACATCGCCACGCTGACCGGGATCGCCCAAGCCGAGATCGCCGCACGGCGCGACCGCATTGGGCTGCATCCGGGGTTCGCGATGGTCGACACCTCGGCCGCCGAGTTTGCCGCCGAGACGCCGTACTTCTACTCGACCTACGCCGCGGCGGGATCTCCGCCCGAGGCTCCGCCCGTCGAGCGTCCGGCGTCGCTGGTGATCGGGTCGGGCCCGGTCCGAATCGGCCAGGGCATCGAGTTCGACTACTGCGCGGTCCAGGCCGCCGACTCGCTTCGCCGTCTCGGTCGCCAGGCAATCATGGTCAACTCGAATCCCGAGACGGTGTCGACCGACTTCGACGCGTCGTCGCGGCTCTATTTCGAGTCGCTCGACGCGGAGAGCGTGCTCGAGGTGCTGCGCGCCGAGGCGGTCGACGGCGATATGCCCGACGCGTTCGTCCAGTTCGGCGGCCAGACGCCGCTCGGTCTCGCTTCGCCGCTCGACGCCGCCGGCGTGACGCTGCGCGGCCTCGATCTCGAGGCGATCGACCAGACCGAGGAGCGGATGCGCTTCGCCGGGCTCGTCGAGCGGCTGGGCATTCCGCAACCAAACGGCGGGCAGGCGTCGTCGCTCGAGGAGGCGCTCGCAGTCGCCGATGAGGTGGGCTACCCGGTCATCGTTCGGCCATCGTTCGTGATCGGTGGACTCGCCGTTGACTTCGCGTACGGGCCGGAGGATCTGGCCGCGATCATCGCGCGCGCTGTGGCCGTCGACGACGAGCGGCCCGTGAGACTCGATGCTTACCTCGAGGGCATGGAGCTCGACGTCGACGCGGTCACCGATGGCGTCGACGTGCTGATCCCGGGCCTGATCGAGCACGTCGAGCGTGCCGGCGTCCATTCCGGAGACTCGATCGGCGTCTACCCGCCGCAGCGCATCTCGGCCGCAGACCAGCAGCTCGTCGTCGATGCCATCACGCGCATCGCGCTGGCCGTCGGCGTGCGCGGCCTGATCAATGGCCAGTTCATCGTCCGCGACGACGGCGTCTACCTGCTCGAGGTCAACCCGCGCGCGTCGCGGACCGTGCCGTTCATGTCCAAGGTGACCGGGGTGCCGATGATCGAGCTGGCGACGCGCGTCGCGCTCGGCGAACGCCTGGCCGATATGGGCTGGCAAGGCGGACTGATACCGGCGCGTGACTTCGTAGCTGTCAAGGCGCCTGTGTTCTCAACCGCCAAGCTGCGTGGAGTAGACCCGACCCTCGGTCCGGCGATGCAGTCAACCGGCGAGGTGATTGGCATCCACGCCGACGCGCGCGTGGCGGTGGCCAAGGCACTCGTCGCAGCCTCGTTGCGCCCGCCGGTGCCTCCGGCCGGCGGACCGACGCCGGTCGCGCTGCTGTCGATCGCCAATCGCGACAAGGAGTCTCTGGGTGAGCTCGCGGCGCGGCTCACGACGGCCGGCTACCGGTTGGCCGCAACTCGCGGCACGGCCGTCGCCCTGCGTGTGCTGGGGCACGAGGTCGAGCAGGTCGAACGCCTGGGCGAAGCCACCGACGGCGGCCGAACGGTGCTCGACGCGATCGCCTCGGGCGACGTGTTGCTCGTCGTCAACACGCCCTCGCCCGAGTCGCGCCCGGTACGCGACGCAGGTGCCATTCGCCGCGCCGCGCTCGCCGAGGGGATCGTGTGCCTGACCTCGATCGATACCGCACTCGCAGCGGCTGCCGCGCTCGATCCCGCCATCGCCGACCTGATGGCCGACGTCCGGCCGCTCGGCTCGTGGATGGAGGCCGAACACCATCGTCAAGTCGTGAACGAGCGCACCGCACCGTAAGATTGCAGCGCAGGTGAAGAAGGGCGCATCACGGGTAGAGGGGTCGGTCGAAGTTTGAGTGATGAACCAGCGCGGATCAGGGTGCTCCTCGTCGACGACCACGAGGTGGTTCGCCGCGGGCTGAGGGGCTTTCTCGATCTTCAGGACGACATGGAGGTCGTCGGCGAGGCATCCGATGGCGCGATCGCCATCGCTCGCGCCGATGAGCTCAACCCGGACGTGGTGCTGATGGACCTGTTGATGGCCAACGTCGACGGCCTGACCGCGATCGCGGCAATCAAGAAGAGTCATCCGGACACTGACATCGTCGCCGTGACCTCGTTCATCGAGGAAGAGAAGGTCACCGCCGCGCTCGAGGCAGGCGCGTCCGGCTACCTGCTCAAGGACGCCGCCGCGGACGAGGTCGCTGCGGCAATTCGCGCCGCGCGCGCGGGTGAGGTGCACCTGGATCCAGCAGTGGCCAAGATGCTCGCGGAGCGCATGCGTGCGCGGCGCGACCAACCACAGGTCGAGCCACTCACGGCGCGGGAGCAGGAGGTCCTGCGGCTGATCGGCCGCGGCGCTGCCAACAAGGAGATCGCCGCCGAGCTGTCGATCACCGAGCGGACGGCGCGCACCCACGTTAGCAACATCCTCGGCAAGCTCGGGCTCGCTTCGCGAACACAGGCGGCACTGTGGGCGGTCGAGCACAAGATGCTCTGAGCGGGGCAACCCGCACTACCGAGTCCGGCGGGGCAGCTTCGAGCACCGCCGAACACGACTCGCTCGACCAGGACGCCGAGCTGCTGATCGAGGCAGTCGGCGAAGCAGCGCGTCTGCTCGACTGCGACGGCGCCATGGTCTACCTGGTCGACCCCGCCGGCGGCGATCTGCATTTCGGCTTCGACGCCGGGGTGACCGATCCCGGAGCGAGAGAGCTTTTGCGCGGGTTGCGCCTTCCCTTCGGATCCGGGCTCTTCGGGACCGCTATCGCCAAGCGTGAGCTCGTCCATACCGATGACTACCCGGCAGATGCCCGTTTCGCTCACCACCAGGTCGCCGATCAGGTGGTCGAGAGGGTCGGCCTGCGCTCGATGGCCGCTGCCCCGATGCTGGCCAACGAAGTCCCACTCGGCGTCCTCGGCGCGTTCTCTTCCCGCTCCAACGCCTTCAACGAGCAGCAGCTGAGCCTGCTCCGCTCCCTCGCCGGGCATGCCGCGGCCGCCATAGGCAACCGCCGGCTGCTGGCCGAGTTGCGCGACTCCGAGGAGCGGCTGCGCATCCAGGCGGCCGAGCTCGAACGTGCCCTCGTCGCGCAACGCGCACTGGACGAGATCAGTCGGCGCATCGTCGACGTCGACGACTCCTCCGAGGTGCTCCAACAGATCGTCGACCTCGCCTCAAGCCTGCTCGGCTCGGATGGCGCGCACCTGACGCTGATGAACGAAGACGGGACCTACCTGATCCCAATGGTCATGGCTGGTAAGACCGACCCGCAGGTGCGTGCCTGGCTGCACAGCCAGCGCTTCCCGCTCGGCGGCGGCATCAACGGTCTTGCGGCGAGCATCGGCCAGCCAACGTGGACCGACGACTATGCGAACGACCCGCGAATTCCGCACGACCCCGAGGACGAGTCCCCATCGCGGCTCGAGCTCGGCGCCGTCGCCGTGGCACCCTTGCGCGGCCCCGGCGGCGACGTCGTCGGCACGCTGGCGCTTACCTATCGGCAGCCGCGCCGCATCGACGAGCGCGACGTATCGCTGCTCGATGACCTGGCCCGGCAGGCGTCGATCGCGGCACGCAACGCGCGGCTCTATTCGGACCTGCGCCAGCGCACGAACGATCTCGAGATATCCGAACGGCGCTACCGCCACCTGGTCGACCATTCGCCCGACCTGGTCTGGTCGGCCGACGGCGACGGTCGGCTGACCTACGTCGGCGAGTCGGTTGCGCGGTTGACCGGCTCGATGCCCGAAACCATGCTTGGCCGGCCCTGGACGGCGCTGCTCCTGCCGCGATCGTTCGAGATTGCCGAGGCCTGCTGGAGCCGGATCGCCGAAAGACCCGACGAGGAACAGCAGATCCGCGTCCACGCGGCGCGCGCCAACGGTGATTCGATCTCGGCCGAGATCAGCATGATCGGCACGGTCATCGACGGCACGTTCGCCGGCGCGCACGGATCGCTGCGCGACATCAGCGAGCGAGAGCGGCTCGAGGCCGACCTGCGCCGCGGCTCAGCTGAGCTGGCCGCGAACGAGGAACGTGCCCGCCTTGCGCGCGAGCTGCACGACTCCGTGACCCAGGCACTGTTCAGCATGGGCCTCACGCTGCGCACCGCCGAGCTGCTGCTTGACCGTGACTCTGACGCTGCACGTGGCAAGCTTGTCGAGTTGCGCGAGCTCCAGAATGACGCGTTGGCGGAGATGCGCACGCTCATCTTCGAGCTCCGACCGCGTGGCCTCGAGACCGATGGCCTCGCCCAGGCCTTGCGCAACCATGCCGCGGCAGTGTCCAGTCGAACGGGTCTCGACATCACCGTCGACGTGCGTCTCGAGGAGCGCCTCGACCTCGATGTCGAACAGGCGCTCTACCGAATCGCACAGGAAGCGATGCATAACGTCGTCAAGCATGCCAACGCGACGTCGGCGCAGGTCAGCCTGGCCAGGTCGGGTGACGAGGTGCATCTCGTCGTCGACGACGACGGCGCTGGCTTCGACCTCAATCGGTTGACCGGGGCCACTCTGGGCGTTATAGGCATGCGCCAGCGCGCCGAGCAGCTCGGCGGCCGGGCGGTCATCGGTCGCCGCACCGGTGGTGGAACGAGAGTCGAGGTCGTGCTGCCGCCGAAACGCCCCGAATTTGTGATTGTCAGCGAGGCAACATCGGCCGAATGACTTAGGCCGGTTCGTAACTTCGGACGATGCGCGGCAAAAGGTCGTCGCCGTAACGTTGGGGCATGCCCCAGGAGCCCTATTTGGCGGTCGCCCCAGCATCGCCGCCGCGCGTCGCCGTGGTCGACTCTGACCGGCGCGTTCGCGTCGCCCTGGCCGAGGTGCTGCGCGTGGCAGGCATCGACGTCGTCGGCACGGCCGGTGACGTCGAGACCGCATTGAGCCTCGTTGCCGGGGGAGCGGACGTAATGATTGTCGATCCACGGCTGCCCGATCTCGCCGGCGGCGAGGCACTCGTGACGCAGGTCATCGGGTCGTGGCCTTCGGTTCGCGTCGTCATTACCGGCTGGGGCGATACCGGCGAATCGCGGCTCAGCCTTGCGGCGACGGCGTTCGTGGCCAAATCGGCCAAGCCCGAGGAGTTCGTCGCCGCGACCCTGGCAGCATGCGGCTGCTGAGCTGCCCGTAGCCCAGCACCGGGCCCACGGTTTGCGTCAAATGACGTACGCAACACGCGACCAAACGCCGATGACCGACAGACGCGCGGCTCGTAACTTTCACGTTGAGCGACACACGAACAAACGCGTGCAAGAGCCGGCTGCTGGGGCGGCCGGCTCTTTTGTTTGTGCGCCAATTGACGTAGCCAAAATCGAGACGTGCCGACGATGGCGACGCGCTTCATCGCACCTAATGTTCATCTCGTCAACAAAACCGTCGCGGATAGCAAAGGATTGAGAGTGATCCTCGTTCACGAGTCTCTCGTTCCGTATTACCTGGCGGATCGCCTCCGTGAAGCGCAGCAGGCCCGACTGGCCCGCGAGGCTCGCGCGATGGCAAATGATCCGCAGCGGAATGAGTCCAAGAAGTCAGACCGATGGCCAAGGCTGGGCCTCCCCGAGAACCAGTCGTGGATGCCGCGGTTGCGGGGTTACCCGATTGACCGGGAGTTCGCACGGCGATGAGGTCCGTGAACGGCGCCCGGTAGCAGAGACAAACTGCTGCCGGGCGCTTTCTTTGGGGCGCAGCGCGACAATTACGAGCAGTGAACGTTGTCATTCCTGATCCGTCGCTGGTGCTCCTCGTCGGGCCGTCGGGCGCGGGCAAGTCGACCTTCGCCCTGGCTCATTTTCGGCCGACGGAGATCGTCTCGTCTGATGCCATGCGCGCCATGCTGACGGACGATCCAGCCGACCAGGGCGCCTCGGCCGAAGCCTTCCGCGTGCTGACGACGATCGTCAATGGGCGCCTCAAGCGACGGCTGTTGACGGTTGTCGACGCGACCAACCTCGGTGCCCGCAACCGGACCGCCTACAGACGTCTGGCAGCGCGCTACGGGATTCCGTCAGTGGCCATCGCGTTCGACTTCCCGGAACGCATCTATCGCGAACGCAACGCCTCCCGACCGGACCGCGTCGTGGCAGAAAGCGTGGTGGCCGACCAGGCAGAGCGCATGGCCACGGCGCTGGTCGACATGGCCGCCGAGGGCTTCCATTCGGTCGTCATGCTGACCGAGCGCGATACGCTCGGCGAGGTAGTCATCGAACGCGTCCCTTCCGCGTCGCGTGCCGGCTAGGGCTCAGTCCTCGCGGCGCGTCTCGTCGACCTTGCGCAACGCCCACGCCGCAATGGCAACGAAGATCAACATCGACGCGATTGCCGCTCGAGGCGCCGCGCCGAGCAGGGTCGACTCGAGATCGGGCGAGTCCGGGGTCGGCAGCCCTGCACGCGTAACCACGAAAAGCACAACGCCGGCGAGGGCCAAGCCGACCGGGCCCGACGATGCCGTGGCCACGTTCGAGATGCCCATGTAGCGGCCCGAGCTGGCCTTGGGGATGATGTCCGTCAGCAGCGCCCAGTCGACGACCAGGAACGCCCCCGCAGAAAAGCCGATCGGCATCAATGACAGGAGCGCGAGCTCGAGCGTCGGGGCCAGGGCGAGCCCTGCCACTCCGACGGCGGCCAGCGCGAACGCGACGTAGATGACCTTCTTGCGGCCGATGCGATCCGACAGCCGCGCGGCGGGAATGGTCGCCAATGCCGTCGAGATGGCCACGATCAAGCCGTTAACGAGCAGGAACGGCGCGGCAACCGACGGCGGCAGATTGAACGAGCGCTCGAGCACGAACACCGCATATGCGGTGATGACGCCCGGGATCGCCAGGTAGCACAGGCGCGAGACGAGCAGCCACACGTACGAGCGCTCGCGCAGGATATCGGTGCCCCACGCGGACAGGCCGATGCGCCACCACGACCTCCCTTCGCGCGGCGAAGCCGCGCGACCCTCGTGAACGGTGAACGCGAGCACGACCATCGTGGCTACCTCGACGAAGCCGAGCGCCACGGTCGGCCAGAACAGGATCGACCGAACGGTAGGCTCGGACATGGCCGGCTCGAGCTGCAGGTAGCCGATCGCGGCAATGCCCACGCCGGCCATGCCGCCGAAGATGATCATCATGCCCATCAGGGCGCTGGCACGGCCAACCTGCCTGGCCGGGACGAGATCGGGGACGTAGCCCTGGAACGGGCCCTGGGCGAAGTTGGATGAGAACTGCAGCAGGACGAGCGCGACGACGATCGCCACGTATGTCTCGGCCGAGGCGACCGCCCACAGGAAGACCACGTCGAGCAGGCTGCCGATGACGATGTAGGGCTTGCGCCTGCCCCAGCGCGACACGGTGTAGTCGGAGATGGCGCCGACCGTCGGCTGGACGAGCACTGCCGTGATCACGCCGGCGACGGTGATCAGGCCGAGCGCCAGGCCGGCCGACGCTGGTCCGAAGAGCGCCTCCATGCGCTTGGGCAGCACGATGACGTGTAGCCCGGTCCACATCGCGTTGATGCCCAGCCAGTAGATCGAGAGCGTCAGCAGCTGGCTGAGCGGCAGCTCGCGCGTGGGCCGGCCGAGTGCGTGGACGACCGGCTCGCGAACGCCGGCGACACCCGGGTCGAGTGTCGGCTCGAGCACCGCATCGCCGGCGGCGCTGGTGGTTTCTCTGCTCAAGCTGTCGATCGGCCGAGTGTAGGCCGTGTCTCTACGGCGCCGCCGGTGCGGCCGGCTCGATGCCGAGCTGGATGTCGCCAGGCGGCTCAACGCGCGGCCGCACGGGAATCAGCATCAAGCACGCCGCACCGAGGAAGACGAGCCCGGTCAGAATCGCCGCGCGCGGTGCCGCTTCGAGGCCGGCGCCGGCAGTGACGCGATCGAGAATCTGGCCGCCGATGATCAGCGCCAGCGGCCCACTGATCGAGTTGGCGATGTTGGCGAGGCCCATGTAGCGACCGGATGCGACGCGCGGGATGGTCGAGGTCATCAGCGCCCAGTCGATTGCTATGTAGCCACCCGAGCCGATGCCCAGCAGCACGAGTCCGGGGATGGCCTCGACCGGCGCCTGGGCGCGTGCGACGAGCAGGATGCCGATCGCGGCGGCGAGGGCCGACAGCAGGACGACCCGCTTGCGGCCGATTCGACTCGCCACCCACGCGGACGGGACCGTGCCACCGATGGTGCCGACGGCAAGGGCCACCGTCCCGAGTGTCAGCCAAGTGGTCAGGGCGGCGCCGCTCTGACCGAGCGAGTCTCGGACATAGAACAGGCTCAGGTTGACGAACACTGCCGGGCCCATCAGGAAAAGAAGCCGGGTGAGCGTCATGAACACGAAGCTTCGCTCGCGTAGGGCGTCGAGGCCCCACGTCTCGAGCGCGATGCGTGTCCACGAGCGTCCCTCACGCGGCCTACCCTGCGGCCCCTCACGAACGGTCGCGACGGTTACGAGCGCCAGTACGGCCTCGATGACGCCGATAAGCACCAGCGGGACGGCGTAGTCGCCGGTCGAGGCACCGGTCGAGATCAGGGCGGCGCCGACGATCACGCCCATCAGCCGCATCAGGCCGATCAACGCGCTGGCGACATTCACCTGTCGCTCCGGCACGAGGTCTGGCACGTAGCCCTGGAACGGACCCTGGGCGAAGTTGGAGCTGAACGACAGCAGGAGCAGGAAGGCCGCCAGCGACAGGAGCGACTGCGACGTCGCAATGCCGATGATGAACACCAGGTCGAGCAGCCCACCGACGAAGATGAACGGCTTGCGTCGGCCCCAGCGCGAGGTCAGGTAGTCGCTGATCGATCCAACCGTCGGCTGGACCAGAATCGCGACCAGTGCGGCGCCCAGCTCGAGCAGGCCCATCGTCGTGCCACGGGTTGGAATGCCGACCAGCGACTCGACCTTTTGTTGGCCGAAGATCTCGTAGCCGCCCCACAGCATGTTGATCCCGAACCAGTAGACGGAGATCGCCAGCAGCTGGCCGCGCGGCAGCACGCGCCCAGCGTAAGCGCTCGTTGAGGCAGCGGCTTGCCCATGCGACCCAACTATCGGCAGCCATCCACCGATCCGACTAACTATCCAGCACGCTGACTAGCCGTTGCGAGGGCGCGGCATGGAGGCAGCGACAGACCGCTGGGCATGCGAGCCCGTCGGTCAGGGCAAGGCCGCCAGCAAATTGCTCGGCGAGCTGGCGGTCGTACGAACCCGCCAAATCTCAGAGAACCCCAGCTCCCCGTGAATTGGCACCGATATGCACCGGCACGGATAGTTAGTCGGATCGGTGGATGGGGCGTCCCGGAGCAGCCCGGCCGCCAACGCGCGCTGATGCCTACAATCGGGCGGTGACCCAGATGCCCCAGCAGTCAGGGGTCGCTGCCAGCGGCGGCGACGTGCCCATCATTCCGTTCAGCGAACGGCGCCTCGAAAACGGCCTGCGCGTGATCGTGGCGCCGGACCACCTGGCGCCCGTCGTCGCGATCAACATCTGGTACGTGGTCGGCTCGCGTCACGAGCAGCCGGGACGGACCGGCTTCGCCCACCTGTTCGAGCATTTCATGTTCCAGGGTTCGCGCCACGTGACGAAGGCCGAGCACTTCAGCCTGATCCAGAGCGCGGGCGGCGTGAACAACGCCACCACGTACTTCGACCGGACCAACTATTTCGAGACGCTGCCGTCGCATCAGCTCGAGCTCGCACTGTGGCTGGAGGCCGATCGGATGGCCACCCTGCTCGACGCGCTCGACCAGGAAAATCTCGACAACCAGCGCGACGTGGTCAAGAACGAGAAGCGCCAGAGCTACGACAACCGGCCCTACGGCTCGTTCTACGAGAAGCTGATGGCTGCTGTCTTCCCCGCGGATCACCCGTACCACCACACGCCGATCGGCTCGATGGAGGATCTCAACGCGGCCTCGGTCGATGACGTGGTCACCTTCTTCAAGACGTGGTACGCGCCGAACAACGCGGTGCTCTCGATCGTGGGCGATGTCGACGAGGAAGAGGCGCACGCGGCCGCAGAGCGCTATTTCGGGCCGATCCCGGCCAATCCGGAGATCCGCCAGCCCGTGCTGCCGGAGGTCGAGCCACTCATCGGCCACGAAGCGCGCGAGGTTGTGCCCGACAACGTTCCGCTGACCCGCGTCCATTTTGGCTTCCGCTGCCCGCCGTATGGCACGCGCGAGTTCGACGCGCTCGAGGTCGCCAGCCAGATCCTCGCCGGCGGCCGCGGCAGCAGGCTCTATCGCAGCCTCGTCCGTGAACAGAAGATCGCCCAGGACGTGACCGCCTTCGGTTTGCCGCTCATCGGTGGTGCGAGCTTCTTCGGCGGCTGGATCACCGTACGGCCCGACAGCGACGCCGAGACCGCCGAGCAGGGCTACCTCGACGAGCTGCAGCGCATGGCCGACGAAGGGGTGACAGAAGACGAGTTGATCCGTGCCCGGGCTCTCATCGAAGCGAGCGAGCTGGGCGCCCTTGGCCGCGTCGAGGAGGTCGCCGATCGCCTGTCGATGTACGCGGCGTTGTTCGATCGTCCCGGGTTGATCAACGAGCAGCTCGGGCGTTACCTGTCAGTGACTGCCGAGGAGGTCCAGTCAGTTGCGCGCGACGTTTTCCGCGCCGACAACCGCGTCGTGTTGACCTACGTTCCGACCGAGCCCGAGGAGCAGGCGGCGTGACGCTCGACGATCCGGCCGAGAAGGGCTTCGCCACCGATCAGGAACTCCCCGAGCCGACCAATACGGACGAGAATGCCGCCGCCGGCCTGTTGCCAGACGTGCTGGCCGACGAACCCGCCTCCGCGGCGATCATCGCGCCGCCGCCGGCCGACGAGGAGGCTCCGACCCACCCCACCGACCTGTCGGTGCTTGACATCCGGCCCGGTCCGGGCCGGCCGCGTGAGTACCACTTCCCGCGTTTCGAGCGCTTCACGCTGTCGAACGGCCTGACCGTCGTCAATGCCCACGTGGCCGGCCGGGCGCTCGTCGCGGCCCAGCTGCTGCTGCCCGGCGGCGGGTGGACCGAACCGGCGGACCAGGCAGGTATCACCGTTCTCACCGGCCGGGCGATGACCGAGGGCACCCGCCGCCGCGACGCGAACGACTTCATCGAATCGGCCGAGCGCCTCGGTGCCGAGATTCACGCCGACGCGACGTGGGAGACGCTCAGCGCGAGCGTCGAGGTGCCGCGCTCCAAGTTTGGCGACGCGCTCGGTCTGCTGGCCGAGATGGTCGCCGAGCCGGCCTTTCCCGAGGCCGAGGTGGAGCGACTGCGCGACGAGCGGATGAACGACCTGCTCCAGGCATGGTCGGATCCGCGCCGGCGCTCGGAGCGTGTCTTCCCGGAGACCATCTACGACGCGGCCACCCCCTACCGCCGGCCGCTGGCCGGCGTGCAGTCGACGATCCGCAGTCTCGATCACGACGCTGTGGTGGCGCGCCACCGGGCGATGATCGACCCGAGCTCGGCGACGCTCGTCGTCGCCGGCGACCTGGGCGGCAGGTCACTCGAGGAGCTTGCCGAGCGCCATCTGGGCAGCCTCGCCGGTAGCGGCGCGAGCGGCAAGTCACGCCCCGAGGAGATCGCGACTACCGAACCCAGGCTGGTGCTCGTCGACCGACCCGGCGCGCCTCAGTCGGAGGTGCGCATCGGGCACGTCGGCGTGGCGCGAAGCACGCCCGACTTCCACGCCCTGTCGGTGCTCAACGCGATCCTCGGCGGCACCTTCAACTCGCGCCTCAACCGCGTGATTCGCGAGGAGCTGGGTTACACCTACGGCATCAGCTCATCGTTCGACATGCGCCGCCGGCCGGGGCCGTTCGTGATCCGCACCGCGGTCGAATCGGCCGTTACCGTGCCCGCCGTGCTCGAAACGCTGCGCATCGTCCGGGCGTTCGTCGAGGCCGAGGTCGAGGCGGATGAGCTGGTTGTCGCGCGCGACTACCTCGTCGGCGTCTTCCCGCTCCGCTTCGAGAGTGCCGCCCAGGTGGCGTCGGCGTTGGGTGGCCTGATCGTCTTCGATCTGCCCGACGACGAGCTCGATCGATATCGCCCGCAGATCTCCGAGGTCAGCGCGCTCGACGTCCAGCAGGCCGCCGTGCGTCACATCCGGCCGGCCGATATGTCAATCGTGATCATCGGCGACGCAAAGCACGTCGAGTCTCCGCTACGGGCCGCCGGATTGGGCGAGCTGATGATCGTGCCGGCGGACGCGTCGCCCGAGTGATCGTCGTCCTCGGCCGGCCGGGGCTCGATGCGCGTGACCGGCTCGACCGGTCGGCAGGACGCGTCGCCGTCGCTGCGGCAGCCGCAGGAGGTCACGTCGCACTGGTCGGCAGCGTGGGCGATGACGCCGATGGAGACGTCGTTGCGATCGAGCTGGGTCGCGCCGGGATCGGCCACGCCGCACTGTTGCGAGATCCGGCCGGTGTCACGCCGCGCACGGCCGGCGAAGGGGAGCAGGGCGATGCCCACGGTGATCCATTGCCGCGCTTGGACGCGGCCGACATCGATCTCGGGCTGCGCTACCTGGCCGAGTGCCAGGTGCTGGTCGTGGCCGAGCCTCTCGACGAGCCGGCGCTCGAGGTCGCGGCGTCCGCGGCCAGGTACCACGGCGCTGCGCTGATCGTCGTTGCCGAGCCGGGGGCAGCGACGCCGCAGCCCGAAGAGGCGACGGTGCTCGAGATGCCCGACGCGGACGGCGGCGCGTTCGCCGAGCTCATCGGCCGCTACGCAGCGCTGCTCGACAACGGCCGTGGTGCGGCCGAGGCGTGGCACGACGCCGTTTCCGAGACAGGCTGGCAGAACGCCCCGGCGTGACCGACACATTGCGGCCACTGGTCGTCTTCGGAGACGTGAACCTGAGCTACGACTTTGGCCCTGAGCATCCGCTGACGCCACGCCGTTTCGCGCCATCGGTCGACCTGATGCGCACCGTAGGCGCTGACCGTTTCGTCGAGCCGCGGATGGCGACGGATGACGAGCTGGCTCGACTGCACAGCCGGCACTACATCGAAACAGTCCGCGAGTTCTCGAACGATCCGCGGCGCTCGCCGGCCGACGGGATTGGCCCTGGCGATTGTCCGCCATTCGATGGCATGCACGAGTCGTCGGCGGCAATCGCCGGTGGCTCGATCGACGCCGTCGATCGGATCCTGGCCGGCGAGGTCGAGCATGCATTCAACCCGGGCGGCGGCCTGCACCACGCGATGGCCGCTCGCGCGTCGGGCTTCTGCATCTACAACGATGTCGCGCTCGCCGTCGCCCGTGCGCGCGACGCCGGCCATCGAGTGCTCTACGTCGACCTCGACGTGCATCACGGCGACGGAACCCAGGCGCTCTTTTGGGACGATCCGCAGGTGCTGACGTTCTCGATCCACGAGACGGGCATGTCGCTTTTCCCCGGAACCGGCTTCGTCGAGGAGGGTGGCGGTCCCGCGGCGCTCGGCACGAAGGTCAACGTGCCGCTTCAGCCGCTGACCGGCGACGGTTCGTGGCTCGCGGCCGTCGAGCGGATGCTGCCCGCGCTCGCCGCTGCGTTCAAGCCGACGTTCCTCGTCACCCAGCACGGCTGCGACACGCACGTGAACGATCCGCTTGCGCACCTGCGCCTGACGACGCGTGCCTATCGCGCTGCCACGACCCTGCTCGACCGGATCGCGCACGAGCACGCCGGCGGTCGCTGGCTGGCCACCGGCGGCGGCGGTTACGACGGGTACCGGGTCGTGCCACGGTCGTGGTCGCTGGTCTGGCTGGCGCAGGCGCATCGCGAGCCACCTGCACACACCGACGAGGCGTGGCGCGGTCGATGGGCGGCCGAATTCGGCGCGTTTCGATCAATCGCCGCCGCCGGACCAGTTCCTCGACCCGGAGGACATGGTCAGGCCGCAGCCGCCCGACCTCGCCGAGTCAAATGCCAAGACCGTGGAGCGTGCCCTGACCGCGGCGCTGGGGCACCTTGGAGGAGAAGTCGCATGACCGCTGAATTGGGTTTCGTGGACGCGCCCGGGGCGCGCCTGTACTACGAGGTGGAAGGGGAGGGATCGCCACTCACTCTGATCCATGCCGGGGTCGCGCACCTGCGCATGTGGGATGCGCAGGTCGAGGCGTGGCGCGATCGCCATCGGGTCATCCGCTACGACACGCGCGGCTTCGGCCGGACGCTCGTCGAGGACGTCCCGTACTCCAATCGCGCCGACCTCGGCGCGGTGCTCGACCATCTCGGAGTGGAGCAAACGCACCTTCTCGGACTGTCGCGCGGCTCGATGATCGCGACCGACTTCCTGGTCGAGAACCCGGAGCGCGTCAGCTCGCTGACGTGGGTTGCCGGCGGCCTGCGCGGCTTCGAGGCCGACGAGGACCCGCGACTCACGGCCATGTGGCCGGAGATGGAGCGGCTCGAGGAAGCAAAGGACTGGGAGCCGCTGGTCGAGCTGGAGACTCAGGTCTGGACCGACGGCCCGGGTCAGCCGGCCAACCGTGTCGATCCCGCGCTGCGCCGCCAGATGATCGAGTGGAACATGGACAACTACCGCGCCGATCAGCCCGCCAACCAGCCGATCCAGCCAGAGGTGCCGGCGGCGCAGCTGATCGACCGGATCAAGGTCCCGGCGCTGTTCATCTGGGGCACGTTCGACGAGCAGCCCGTGCTCCGTGCGGGCGAGAAGCTGACCGCGGAGGTCGCATGGCGCGCGCAGCCACGTTTTCGAGGGCGTGGCGCACATGGTCAACCTCGAGCGACCCCAGGAGTTCAACCGGCTGGTGGGCGACTTCCTGGCCGAGGTCGACGCGGCCGGGAGCTAGTGGCTAACGACTGGCCGAAGCGCCTAGTCGACCCGGACGGTTCCTGAAGAGACGGTCACCTGCTCTCCGGCAGTGTCGGTCAGGGTGAGCACCCAGCGGTAGCAGTAGCCCCTGCGCAGCTGCTCGGTGGGTGCCTCGATTTGGCCGTACGAGTAGTCGGTCACGAATGCGGCTTCATCACAGCTGCCGGCGTCACCAATTGGCGCGGACTGGCGCTCGACCTGTCGTGTGGCGATCGGGGCATCTCCGGCAGCTTCGACCCAGCCGACTCGGGCAGTGGTTGCCGACTGACTGGTCAAACCCGCCGCGGGCGCTACGAATGATGCGCTCGGGGGATCGCCAGCGACCGTGATCAGAAGTGTCACGTTCCGTTCGACGTCGGCCGCTATGGCCTTGACGGTGAGTGTGTGCTCGCCCGGATCGACGTCATCACCGACGCGCACCTCGAGCTCGCCGGTCGACCCGCCGATCAGCGTCTGTCCGGCCAAGAAACCAGCCGGTGGCTCGACCAGGCTGACCGCAACCGGATCGGCGAAACCGCCGACGCGGCTGAGTGTCACGTCAATCGCGAAGCGCTGACCGGCGCCTGCCGAACCGTCCGGCGTTCGAGCGCTCATGCCGAAGTCGGGCATGGCCCTGAAGTTGCCGACCCAGACCGCTCGCTCGTGCGCGCCTCGATCGGGGTCGGACGAGGTCCGCCAGTCGAGCGTGCCAACCGCCTGTAGAGCGAGGCGGGTCTGATATGGAGTGGCCCGCGAATACATCGAACGGTAGATTGCGGCCGCGCCGGCGACGTGCGGCGACGCCATCGACGTGCCGCTCATCCATGCGTAGCGGCCGCGTGTGTACGTCGAAAGGACGCATTTGCCGGGAGCGATCAGGTCGATGTCCGATCCGAAGTTGCTGAAACGGGCGAACGCGTCGTCGGGCTCGGAGCTCCAGTAGGGGCAGGAGTCGGAGGCCTTGCCGTGGCCGCCGGGCCGTCCGTCGTAGTCGGCCATCGCCGACACGGTGATGACTTCGTCGTACGCGGCGGGACGGTTGCGGCGTGCGTTGCGCGACTCGTTGCCGGCTGCGACGACATAGGTCGTGCCGCGCTTGACCGAGCGGCAGATGGCCATATGGACGCCGTCGTGGAGTCGCCGGCCGCAGTCGCGATCGTTCGAACCCGGCAAGGTGAAGCTGATGCTCATGTTGGCCACCTCGAACAGCGGCCGGCTCGGCGCACCGGGCTGGCGCTGGGCGGTGACCCAGTCGATGCCGCACACGATCGATGACATCGAGCCGTGGCCGCTGCGATCGAGGACCTTGACCGACCAGAGCCGCGCGCCGGCGGCGACTCCGACTACGCCAATGCTGTTGTCGAGTGCGCCGACTATGCCCGCCACGTGCGTGCCGTGGCCGTTGTTGTCATCCCACTTGTTGCGATCGCGACTGGTGCAGTTGAAACCGCCGACGACGTTGAGATCGGGGTGGTCGCGCTGGATGCCCGTATCGAGGATTGCCACGTCGGCATTGACGCGACCTCCGCTGCGGACGCCCATGACGGCCGACTGACGGGCTCCGACGCGGCGCACACCGGCGGGCACGCGTAGGCCCGGGTTGCTGGTGGTGGGCACGCCACCAGCGTCCATGTCGGATATGACGTCGCCAAGATCGACCTGTTCGTCGGGCATGATCGTCGCGATTGCGGGGTCTCGCCCGAGTACGCCGAGCTGCGTCCGTGTCAGGCGCGCCGAGAAGCCACCCAGGGCGTTGCTGAAGACGTGGTCGACGGCGACCCGGTTGCGGGCGGCGATCTCGCGTACCTGGCTGTTGACGAGGTTTGCATCGACGCTGCGGTCGCGCGTGTCGGTCTCATCGACTCTGGCACCGCCGGACGTGGCGCGTGAATCTGGGATCGTCGCGGCGCGCATCGATGCTGGCATCGCCTGGACGCGGAACGGAACCGTACGGCCGGAGCCGACGGCTTCGAGTGCCCCTGCCGGGACGCCAACGGCCCCATCGTCGAACACGACGATGTACGGCTGGCGCGCCTCGCCGGCCATCACGAAACCTGCCGGAGCCGCAACCGCGAGCAGCAGCAGGGTCAGAAATGTGTACCGTCGGGTCCGGCTGCGCGCAGCAGGCTGAACCCACCCTCCCTCTTTGTCCATCGGTGCGTGACGCTACGCACCAGACCCCTCTGGAATAAGGAGCGCGAAGTACCCCTTGCGCGCCAGGACCTACGGCCAAGGGCTCATTTTTCGATCCTCGTCGTGATAGGGGCCGCCTGGACCATGGCTCGCATTTAGCGACGTGCAGGTTGCTATCTCCAACCAGGCGCCTTGTACGCTCAGATGAGTGGAAATGGTGCCGAGCAACCACTGCACGGGTACCTGATTCGAGTCGACGCCGATTTCGGGGATAGCAACCCGAGGATCTCTGGGTGCGTCACCTTGTGTTTCCACAAAGCGCACGCTTGTTCGATTTAGCCCTCAGACCTATACTCGACGCCCGTGTCCCGGCGAACTTCCACGAAGCTTCCGACCGACTCTCCGGCGGGTGATCCGCTCGCCGCGTTCACGCCCGCCACGCGCGACTGGTTTGCTGCTTCGTTCGATGCGCCGACCGCCGCCCAGGCGCTCGGTTGGCCGGCCATCGCCGCCGGCGAGCACACGCTGATCTGCGCTCCGACCGGCTCGGGCAAGACGCTGGCGGCGTTCCTGTGGTGCCTCGATCGGTTGATGAGCGAGCCGGTCCCGGACGATCCGCTGCGCCGCCTGCGCGTGCTCTACGTGTCGCCGTTGAAGGCGCTCGTCCACGACGTGAATCGAAACCTTCGTTCGCCGCTGGCCGGTATCGCGCTGGCGGCGCGCAATCGCGGCGAGCACGACCTGACGCGCGAAGTACACGTGGCGATGCGCACCGGGGACACGCCCGCCGAAGAGCGCCGCGCGTTCGGCAAGCGGCCACCGGACATCCTGGTCACCACGCCCGAATCGCTCTACCTGCTGCTCACCTCGCAGGCGCGTGAGGCGTTGCGCGGCATCGAGTGGGTGATCGTCGACGAGATCCACGCCCTCGCGGGCACGAAGCGTGGCGCCCATATGGCGCTGTCGCTCGAGCGACTAGAGGCACTCACCGAGAAGCCGCCACAGCGCATCGGCCTGTCCGCGACGCAGCGTCCGCTGAGTGTCGTGGCCGGCTTCCTTGGCGGCCGTTCAGCGAGCCCGGACGGGGAGCGATCAGGCGAGCTGCGACCGGTCCGTATCGTCGACGCCGGCGTACGCAAGACGCTCGATCTCGAGGTCGTCGTTCCGGTCGAGGACATGGCCGCGATCGGTGAGGTCCTGCCGCTCGACCAGCAGCCCGGCGGCTCAGCCGCGGGCGCCGATCAGCGCAGCTCGATCTGGCCCCAGATCCACCCGCGCATCCTGGAGCTGATCCGGGCACACCGCTCGACGATTGTGTTCGTCAACAGCCGCCGTCTCGCCGAGCGGCTGGCGCTGCGACTCAACGACCTGGCCGGTGAGGACATCGTCCGAGCCCACCATGGGTCGCTGGCACGCGAGGAGCGGCTGCTCATCGAGGAGCAGCTCAAGGACGGCCGGCTGCCCGCCCTCGTCGCCACGAGCAGCCTCGAGCTGGGGATCGACATGGGCGCCGTCGATCTCGTCATCCAGGTCGAATCGCCCGGATCCGTCGCCCGCGGGCTCCAGCGGGTCGGTCGGGCCGGTCACCAGGTGGGAGAGCCGTCGCAGGGCGTGATCTTCCCCAAGTACCGCGGCGACCTGCTCGAGTCGGCGGTCGTTGCGAGGGAGATGCTCGCTGGCCGGATCGAGCCGACGGTCATCCCGCGCAACCCGCTCGATGTGCTTGCCCAGCAGATCGTTGCCACCGCCGCCGACCGGCGCTGGAAGGTGGACGAGATTTACGACCTCGTCCGTCGAGCCGAGAACTTCGCCGACCTGGGACGCGATTCGTTCGAGGCGACGCTGGGCATGCTCGCCGGGCACTACCCGGGCGACGAGTTCGCTGAGCTGCGGCCGCGGATCGTCTGGGATCGCACCGCGGGCACGGTGGAGAGCCGCCGCGATGCGCGCACTGTCGCGGTGATCAGCGGGGGAACCATTCCCGACCGCGGCCTGTTCGGCGTCTTCCTGACCGAGGACGGGGACGTCGATGGTCGGCGTGCCACCACGAAGGCTCGATCAGCCCGCGGCGGAGGCCGGCGCGTGGGCGAGTTGGACGAGGAGATGGTCTATGAGGCACGCGAAGGGGAGGTGATCCTGCTCGGTGCCAGTGCGTGGCGGATCGACCAGATCACGCACGATCGCGTGCTCGTCTCGCCAGCTCCGGGCGAGCAGGGCAAGGTGCCCTTCTGGAAGGGCGACGGGCCGGGCCGGCCGATCGAGCTCGGCCGAGCGCTGGGCGAGTTCACGCGCACGATCTCCGAGACGGTCGCCGACGGGAGCCGCGGCCGGAAGCGAGCGGAAAAGCAGCTGCGCGAGGAGCACATGCTCGACGAGCTCGCCGCGCGCAACCTGATCGAGTACCTGAACGAAGAGCAGTCGGTCACGGGCGTGCTGCCGACGGACAAGACGATCGTCCTGGAGCGCTTCCGCGACGAGCTGGGCGACTGGCGCATCTGCCTGTTGACGCCGTTCGGCGCTCGGGTCCACGCCCCGTGGGCGCTGGCGATAGAGGCACGACTTCGCGAGCGGCTCGGCCTCGACGTGCAGCCGATCTGGTCCGACGACGGGATCGTCGTGCGCCTGCCTATGACCGACGAGCTGGGCGGCGAGGGCCTGGGCGGCGACGGTTTTGCCGTCGACGGCGACGGCCCAGGCGGCGGGGGAGCAGTCGCAGCGGCCGAGGAGGCAGTGCGGATCGGCTCTGAGGATGTCGAGGAGCTGATCATCGGCTCGCTCGGTGGTTCGGCTCTCTTCTCGAGCCATTTCAGGGAGAACGCGGCGCGGGCGCTGCTGCTGCCGCGCCGTCGGGCGGGCCAGCGGACGCCGCTGTGGCAGATGCGCCAGCGCTCGGCACAGCTACTCGGCGTGGCCAGTCGTTATGGCTCATTCCCGATCATCCTCGAGACGTACCGCGAGGTGCTCCAGGACGTCTTCGACCTGCCCGCGCTGAAGGGCATCCTGTCCGCCATCGAGCGCCGCGAGATCAGGCTTGTGAGCGTCGAGACCCGGCGCGCATCGCCGTTCGCGAGCTCGCTGATGTTCGACTACATCGCCTCGTACATGTACGAGGGCGACGCGCCGCTCGTCGATCGCCGAGCCCAGGCGCTGGCGCTCGATCGCGACCTACTGCGCGAGCTGCTCGGCGCCGAGGAGTTGCGCGAGCTGCTCGATGCTGGCGCGCTGGCCGAGCTCGAATTAGAGCTGGCGTTCCTGGCGCCCGACCGATTGGCGGGCTCGGCCGATGCGGTGCACGACCTCCTGCGTCGACTGGGCGACCTGACTGCCGGCGAGGTCGCCGATCGCGTGCGTGGCCCGGACGATCGCGCCCGTGCCGCCGCCGCCGGGGAGTGGCTCGAGGCGCTGGCCGCCGACCGGCGCGCCGTACGCGTCCGCATCCGCGCCGAGCAGCGCTGGATCGCGATCGAGGACGTCGCTCGATACCGCGACGCGCTCGGGATCTCACCGCCGGTCGGCGTGCCACAGGCATTCCTCGAACAATCGCAGGACGCGCTGGCGGGCCTGTTGACCAGGTGGGCGCGGCATCACGGTCCATTCGTGGCCACCGAGCCGGCGACGCGCTGGGGCCTGCCGGTCAAGGAGGTCGAGGCGGAGCTGGAACGGATGCTCGTCGCCGGCACGCTGCTGCGTGGCGAGTTCCGGCCGGGCGGTGTCGAACGCGAGTGGTGCCACCCCGAGGTGCTCCGCCTTCTTCGGCGCCGCTCGCTGGCCAGGCTGCGGCGCGAGGTCGAGCCGGTCGAGCCGCAGGCACTTGGCGCGCTTCCTGCCGCGCTGGCAGGGCATCGGCGAGCGGCGCAGTGGCGTCGATCGGCTGGCCGAGGTGATCGCCCAGCTCGAGGGCACGCCGCTACCGGCTAGCGTCCTCGAGCGCGACGTGCTGCCCGCCCGAGTTGCCGGCTACTCGCCACGGCTGCTCGACGAGCTGGGCGCGGCGGGCGAGGTGGTTTGGATCGGCCTTGGCTCGCTCGGTCGTGATGACGGTCGGGTTGCGCTCTACCGGCCCGACCGTCTGTCACTGCTGCTTCCGACAGCGGACGCCAGCCAGGAGAGACCCGATTCGTGGCTGCACGACGCGATCCGGAGCGCAGCTGCGCGAACGGGGAGCGTCCTTCTACCGCGACGTCCTGGCGGCGGCGCTGCGCACTGCTGCCGAGCGCGGCGAGCGCCCGGTGCGTGAGCGCGACCTGCTCGACGCGCTGTGGGACCTCGTGTGGGCGACAGAGGTGACCAACGACACGTTCGCTCCGCTGCGCGCGCTGCGCTGGCCACGCACCGGCACAGCGCGTCGTGCCGGTGCCGCGGGCGCTCGCCGACCACGCTTCACCAGCGCAGCGCGCATGGGCCCGCCCGAGGCGGCCGGCCGGTGGTCGCTCGTCAGCGACACCATCGCGACGGCAACCGCGCTGAGAGGCGGAACGGAACCGACCCAGACGGAGCGACGTCACGCCCACGCGCTGCGTCTGCTGGACGCGTACGGCGTGGTCACGCGCGACACGGTGGCGGGTGAGGGCCTGACGGGCGGCTTTTCGGTCGTCTACCCGGTTCTGCGCGAGATGGAGGAGCGCGGCCGGGTTCGACGTGGCTATTTCGTGGAGGGCCTTGGCGGCGCGCAGTTCTGCATTCCGGCGGCACTCGATCGGCTGCGCGCCGAACGTGCCGATGCCGGCGGCGGCCGAGGTGCGACCGAGGTCCAGCTGCTCGCCGCGTCGGACCCGGCCAACCCGTACGGCGCGGCGCTCGCCTGGCCGCGCTGGTCGGACGACGATCGCCGGCCGCTGGCAAGGGCCGCCGGCGCGTACGTGGTGATCGTCGACGGCGAGCCGGTCGTCTACCTCGAGCGTGGCGGCAAGACGCTCCAGACACTGCCCGCGTTCGCCGATCGTGAGACCGCCGCGGTAGCCCTCAACGCTCTCCGCCAGCTGCTCGCCGACGGCCGCTTCCGCTCACTCCAGGTCGAGCGCGTCGACGGGTTGCCGGTCGCCGACTCGCCGCATTCCGACGCGCTAGCGACGGCCGGCTTCCAGCGCTCATATCGAGGGTGGCTGTTGCGTGCCTGAGGGTGACACCCTCGCCCGAATCGCGGCTGCGCTGTCCCCGGTCCTGTCTCGTAAGACGATCACATCGGCCAGGGGCCGCGCGGGCGGAGCGCAGCTCGAGCGGTTGGTCGGCCAGACGGTCGAATTCGGTCGAGTCGCGCGGCAAGCACCTGTTGATCGCGTTTGACGGCGGCATGACGCTGCATACCCATCTCGGCTTGCACGGATCGTGGCACCGCTACCGCTCGGCCGAGCCATGGCGGCGCTCGCCGAGTCGCGCGGTTGCCGTGCTCGAAACGTCAGATTGGGTCGCGGTCTGCTTCGACGCGCCGACGGTCGAGCTGATGGACACCCGAGCGGTTGACCTTCACCCGGGCCTGCGCCGCCTTGGGCCGGATCTCGCGCGCCACGACGTCGATCTTGATGCCGCCCTGGCCGCGCTGCGTGAGCCGGCGCGCGCGGACATTGCTGTCGGAGACGCGCTGCTCGACCAGCGCGCGGTTGCCGGCTTGGGCAACGTCTATCGCAGTGAGCTGTGCTTCATCGAGCATCTCGATCCCTTCACGCCGCTGGCGGCCGTGCCAAACGAGACGCTGCGCCGGATGCTCGATCGGGGCGCGACGCTGGTCAAGGCGAACAGCGCCGGTGGCGCGCGGGTGACTACGCCGGCCGGCACGCCCGGCGACCTGTATGTCTACGGCCGAACCGGCCGGCCATGCCGGAGATGCGGCACGAGGATCAAGTCGGCAACGAGCCGAGCGCGCGAAGGTGGCAACCCGCGTCGCACCTACTGGTGTCCGCGCTGCCAAGCCGCCAACTCCTAGTTCGTGACACTCCCCGATGCCCACTCGCGCGTCAACCGCGGCGGCCAGGGACGAGCCCATAGCCACGGGACGAGGCCCCACACCAAGATCAGGTAATCGATGCGCAGCGGCCGTGGGTAGTCGAGCACTATCTCAAGCTGGCGCATGAATTGGGGCCACGTCGCGAGCGTGAGCACGATCAGCACGCCGAGCACTGCGAGACCGACACGCCACGACGATCGCGGCATGAACAGCAGCAGTGGCGCGGGCACCCATTTGAGCGCCGTCCCGATAGCCCACGCCACGCCACCAGCGCGCGCGCTGAACAGCCACGCGAGCCACGGCGTTAGAGCGATGAAGACGTTGATGTTGCCTGTATCGAGGTTTGCCGCCAGCGACGGTGCCAGGAGCGCGACGAGCGCGGCTGTGCCCAGCGGTCGACGGTCGTAGGCCCATGCGACGGACGCCGCAAACAGGACGACGTTCGCCAACCGCCAGCCGATCCAGGCCAGGTCCCACGGAATCAGCGCGAAGGGCAGGAACAAGTACAGCGACCATGGCGCGTAGGCGTAGGGCAGCGCTCCCTCGGATGGCGGCAGGTCCAGCCCGGGCACGACCTGGTAGATGTCCTCGCCCCCGAGCCAGCGGTGAACGGCGGTCCAGTAGGCGTACGCGTCCGATCCGGCGAGCTCGCCGCGCGCCCATAGGAAGGCAAGCACCAGGCCACCGCTGATGGCCAGTAAAAGGATCGCCAGCAGGCGGCGTGGATCGCGCAGTCGCGCAGGCAGCGCGCGGGCAAGCGACCATTCGGATTGGGCGACGTCAGTCACGGTTGGGGACGTTAGCGGGCGGGGCTCCGTTCGTCCTCCTCGACCAAACGTGTTGGGCGCCCCCGCCCGCCGCAATCCTAGCGACCGAGCGCAAGTACACCGGAAATCCTGCATCACCATCAGCGTGGCATACTCCGCGGGATGACCGAGGGGCATGTCATCATCATTGGTGGCGCGGAAGACAAGGTCCGGGAGCGTGTCATCCTGGCGCGCTTCATTCGGCTTGCCGGCGGCCCGGACGCGCGCATCGCGGTAATCAGCGCCGCTTCGTCGCTCGGCCCGCTGGCCGGCGAGATGTACCGGCGGATCTTCACCGAGCTGGGCGCGAGCGATGTCTACCCGATCCACACCACCACTCGCGCGCAATGTGCCGAGCCGACCTCCGTCCGCTCGGTGAGCGATGCGACGGGCATCTTCCTGACCGGCGGCAATCAGCTGCGCCTGTCGTCCATGATCGGCGGCACGCCGCTCGCCCAGGCCATTGTTCGGCGCCACCGCGAAGGCGCCGTAGTGGCTGGCACGAGCGCGGGCGCCTCCGCGATGAGCACGCACATGGTCGCATTCGGGGCAAGTGGCGCGACGCCGAAGCAGCGCATGGTCCAGATGGCGGCCGGCCTGGGCATCCTGCCCGGCGTGATCATCGACCAGCACTTCGAGCAGCGAAATCGGCTCGGGCGGCTGCTGGCGATCATCGCCCAGAACCCGTCGCTGCTCGGGATCGGCATCGACGAGGACACCGCGGGCGTGGTCGGACCTGACCGCGTGCTCGAGGTCATCGGCCGGCGCAGCGTGACGATCGTCGACGGCGCCGACTCCGAGACCGACGCCTGGGAGGTCAAGGCGCATCGTCCGCTGATGATCAGCAACGTCCGGCTCCACTCGCTGCCGAGCGGCTACCGTTTCGACCTGGAAAGTCGAGAGCGGGTAGCGGCGCCGATGCTGCGCGCGCTCGACGCCGACTCGCTCGCGTCCAGCTGACGACGACAAGGCGGCCGATGGCGAAAGCCGCAGCACCGCGACGGAAGACCCAAGGGCAGTCCCAAGGGCCCCAGCCGACACTGCGCATCCTCGAGACGCGCGTGCTGCGCGGTCCGAACATCTGGTTCCGCGGCCCGGCAATCGTGATGCTCGTCGACCTGGGCGAGCTCGAGGAGTGGCCGAGCAACAAGATCCCGCACTTCAACGAGGCGCTGCTGCAGCTCATCCCGTCGCTCGAGGACCACGCCTGCTCGCTCGGCCGCCGCGGCGGCTTCGTCACCCGGCTCAATGATGGGACGTGGCTGGGCCACGTCAGCGAGCACATCGCGCTCGAGCTGCAGAGCCTGGCCGGCACCGTCGCCCATATCGGCAAGACGCGCTCGGCGGGCGCAACGGGCCAGTACAACGTCGTCTACGAGTATCGCGAGGAGGAGGTCGGCCGCGAGGCCGGCCGGATCGCGGTCGCGCTCGTCAACTTCCTCGTCAACCCCGAGGCGGCGCCGTTCGACTTCGCCGATGAGCTCGAGGGGCTGATCCGGCTCGCCGAGCGGAACGCGTTCGGGCCGTCGACCCAGGCGCTCGTCGACGAGGCCGTTTCGCGCGACATCCCGTGGATCCGGCTCGACCGGCACAGCCTTGTTCAGCTCGGGCAGGGCGTCCACCAGCAGCGCATCCGGGCGACGATGACCTCGCGCACGTCGGCGATCGGTGTCGACATCGCCTCCGACAAGAGCCTGACCAACACGCTGCTCAGCTCGGCCGGCATGCCCGTGCCGCGCTCGCAGGTCGTGCGCTCGGCCGACGGCGCCGTCGAAGCGGCCGAGAAGCTCGGCTACCCGGTCGTCGTCAAGCCGCTCGACGGCAACCACGGGCGCGGCGTGGCCCTCGACCTGCGCGACGAGCAGGCCGTCCGCGACGCGTACACGCTGGCGCGCGAGGAGAGCCGCGGCGGCGACGTCGTCGTCGAGACCTTCGTGCGCGGCAACGACTATCGCGTGCTCGTCGTCGGCGGCAAGCTGGCCGCGGTCGCCGAACGAGTGCCGGCGAGTGTCGTGGGCGACGGCAAGCTCAGCGTCCGCGCGCTGGTCGACAAGGAGAACAGCGACCCGCGGCGCGGCATCGGTCACGAGCGCGTGCTGACGCGGATCCGCATCACGGCCGGCGCGGAAGAGCTGGTTCGCAAGCAGGGCCTGGGGCTCGACGACGTGCCCAAGAAGGGCCAGCGGGTGATGCTCGCCGCGACGGGCAACATGTCGACCGGCGGCACGGCCATCGATCGGACGCACGAGGCGCATCCCGACAACGTCGAGATTGCCGAGACCGCCGCGCAGGTGGTCGGGCTGGACATCGCCGGGATCGACTTCATCGCGCCCGACATCACCGTGCCCGTTCGCGAGCAGGGCGGGGCGATCGTCGAGGTCAACGCCGCGCCGGGCTTCCGGATGCACACCAATCCGACCGAGGGCGAGCCGCAGTACGTCGCCAAGCCGGTCCTCGACCTGCTCTTCCCGCAGGGCTCGAACGCGCGAATCCCGATCATCTGGGTGACCGGCACCAACGGCAAGACGACGACGGTGCGGATGATCGGCCACATCCTGAAGCTGATGGGCCGTCGGGTGGGCATGACCACGACCGACGGCATCGTCGTCGACGGCCGGCTCATCCGGAAGGGCGACATGTCCGGCCCGCGCTCGGCGCAGATGGTGCTCCAGAACCCATCGGTCGACACGGCGGTGTTCGAGGTCGCGCGCGGCGGCATCCTGCGCGAGGGGCTCGGCTACGACCGCAACGACGTCGCCGTCGTGACCAACGTCACCGGCGACCACCTCGGGCTGAACGGCGTCGAGACGATGAGCCAGCTGGCGCAGGTCAAGTCGGTCATCGTCGATGCCGTGCCGCGCGCGGGCATGGCCGTGCTCAATGCCGACGATCCGCTTGTCGCGCGGATGGCCCGCCAGAGCCGCGGCAGCGTCGTCTACTTCTCGATGGCCCGCGAACGCGGCGAGGAGGGCTACGACCGGGTCGACGGCCACTGCGGCCGCGGCGGCGCGGCGATGGTCGTGCAGCAGACCGACGACGGCGAGCTGGTCGTGCTGCGCCACGCCGAGCGCACGATGCCGCTGCTCTACACGCACCAGATCCCGGCCACTTTCGAGGGCCGCGCGCGGATGAACGTGGCCAACGCGCTCGCCGCGGCCGGTGCAGCGTGGGCCGCCGGTGCGCACCTGCACGACATCCGCCAGGGCTTGCGCACCTTCACCACGTCGTTCTTCCAGGCACCCGGCCGGCTCAACGAGATCCAGGTCGACGGCTACAAGGTCTTCCTCGATTACTGCCACAACGTCGATGGCATGCGCAGGCTGACCGAGTTCGTCGAGCTCATGATGCGGCCGCCCAGCGCGGCAGCCCTGCGGTCGACGGTGGGTCCGGCGGCAGGCGCGGCACCGCGATCGGCGTGATCGGCATTCCCGGCGACCGACGCGACGACGACCACCGCGAGTACGGCCGATTGGCCGGCCATGCCTTCGACACGATCGTCGTGCGCGAGGACAAGAAGCTACGCGGCCGCAAGCCGGGTGAGTCGGCCGATCTGGTCCTGGCCGGCGTGAGCAAGGCGCAACGCGAGGGTGGCCGCTGTGCCACGGCTTCGATAGTCACCGACGAGATGGCCGCGGTCACGACGGGCATGGCCCAGGCGACCCCGGGCGATCTCGTCATGGTCTGCAGCGACGACATCACCGGCGCCTACCGCCAGGTGATGGAAGAAGTGCGGCGCAAGGGCGGCGGCAGCGCCATCGCCCACCCGGGCGAGTTCGAGGTCGAAGAGGGCTAACCCGCCTCAGTCGAGCGGGATTACCGAGACCGTGCCGGCACCGGTGTTGGTGACCCACGCCTGACCGTCGACGATGACGATGCGGCGTGGCTCGTTGCCGGTCTCGAGGGTCTCGACGATCTCGCCCGACTCCGGATCGATCGCCCTCGATGTGATCGAGCTGGGTCGTGGCCGCCCAGACGAGTCCGTCGTCGCCGATCGCGATGCCCTCGGGCAGCATGCCGATCTGGATCTCGGTCGTTTCCTCGTTGGTCTCGGGATCGACCAGCGAGACCGAGCCGGCGGTCTGGTTGGCCACCCACACGCCGGTGTCGGTGAAGGCCAGCCCCTCGGGACCGAAATGGAGCCCGATCGTCTCGATCACCTCGTTCGATTCCGAATCGATGCGCGTCATGGTCGCCGAGCCCCAGTTGGTCACCCACACCGAACCGAAGCCGACTCCGCAGTGACGCGGCGCGCGGCCGACCGCCACGCTGGTCACGACCTCGTTCGTTTCGGGATCGATGCGAACAGCGCCTCCGGCCGCCTCGCTCGTCACCCACACCTGGCCGTCGTCGCCGCAGACGCCTTCGGGCTCGGCGCCGACCTCGATTCGCGCCGTGACCTCGCGCGTCTCGGGATCGACGCGCACGAGCTCACCGGTGAGGTGAGTGGCCACCCACAATGACCCGACGGCGTACGCCACGCCGATCGCTCCGTCGCCGACGGGCACGTTGTCGGTGACCGTCATCGTCTCGGGGTCGATCCGCACCAGCTCACCGTCGTAGAAGGTCGCGACCCAGATGGCGTCCTCGGTCGCGACGATGCCGATCGGCCCGGTGCCGACCTGGATCGCAGGCGATGCGCCGGCCGGCGTGTCGGTAGCGTTGGCCCGTGCCGTGGCCGTTGCCGACGGCGAATCGGATGGCGCGGGAGTGTCGGTCGGGGCCGCCGTGGCGGTCGCAGCGGGAGTGCCGGTCGGGGAGGGCTGATCGGTAGGAGTGGCCGTCTCGGTCGGCTCAGTCGTCGCGCTCGCGCGTTGCGGTGAGTGTCGGGGGCAGTCGGGCGGCGTCGGAGCGGCGCCACCGGCGCACCCGACGATGGCCAGAGCGGTGATGGAAGTGATGGCAAGCCAACCGAGCGGACGTCGTGATGTCATAATGATGGACAATAGTCCACTAGTGGGGAATTGTCCATCACTGCTCGATCAGCGCCACCGATACGCGACGCCACGGCCGACGAGATGCGCACGCTCGGTCATCCGCTGCGACTGCGCATCCTGCGCCTGACGATCGACAAGGCGCTGACCAACAAGGAGATCGCCGAGCGGCTGGACCGCGATCCGGGCACGATCCTGCATCACGTCAAGGCGCTCGTGAGCGGTGGGTTCCTGGTCGCTGATGAGCCGCGTCGCGGCAAGCGCGGTTCGGTGGAGCGGCCGTACCGCAGCACGGGCAAGTCGTGGCAGATCCGGATGCTGCCGAGTGCTGATCACACCGCGACTGTCCTCGACGCCGTTCGCGACGAGCTGCTCGAGGCGGGCGACGATGCCCCACTGACGACCGTTCGACTCGGGGTCAGGCTCGCACCCGACGACCTGGCCGAGCTGAGGCGGCGCATCCATGAGCTGGGCGATGAGTTCCAGCCGCGCGATGATCCGAAGGGTGAGCCGATCGGCTTCCTGGCCCTGGTTCACCGCCGGCGTCCCTAGGCCGGCTTGCGGGCGAAACGCTCCGAGCGATGCCGACGTCCTCCACCTCGACGAACCCTTCGCCCGCGAGGTAGCGCGCGACCGCGTCGCGCTCGGCGTGGCACATCAGCATCACCACGCGCGGCGTGCCGTCTTCCGTGGCGGCCATGCGGCCGGGAGTCGTCAGCTCGCCGACCAGGCCATCGAGCTCCAGCTCGTACACCGGCGCCGAGGAGGGGTTCGTGCCGCCGGCACGAATGCCCTCGCGCAGCTCGCCGATGGCACTTGCCCGCGTCCGGCCGCGCAGGAAGGGCAGGTCCTCCTTGATCGCGACCTCGTCGGCGCGCCGCGCGGCCAGCTGGCCGACGGCGCGCATGGCATCGTCCGGGCGATCGCCGGCCGCGCCGATGATCACGCTCACGGTGGCGCGCCGCTTGCCACGCCGGCCGACGAGTCCCTCGATCGTGTCGAACAGCGCGGCCAGGCCGGCCTCGTTGTGCGCATAGTCGACGACGACGAGGCGATCACCCTTGCGGTACAGGTTCAGCCGGCCTGGCATCAGGTCGGCCGTGTTGCGGAAGCCGCGCAGCCCGTCGGCGATCGCGCGGTAGGACATGCCGATCGCCCGCGCACCAGCGGCGGCGGCGAGCGCGTTGGCGACGTTGTGCCGCGCCAGCCCGCCGAGAGTGGCCGGCAGCTCGGCCGCGGCCACGATCCGCCGCCGCTTGGACCCGGCCAGCTCGACGATCCAGCCATCGTCGAGCACGAAGGCGGTGCCGCCGCGAGCGACGTGCGATCGGACGCGCGAGCTGCGCGGATTGAGGCTGAAGAAGGTCACCGGTGCGCGCACTCGCCGCGCGATCGGCACCAGCAGCGGATCGTCGGCGTTGAGCACGACCGTGCCCTCCGGTCGCGTGACGCGGCAGATGACCGATTTGACCTCGGCCAGCTCGGGCAGCGTATGCAGACCCTGCAGGTCGAGGTGATCGGCGCTGACGTTGGTCAGCACGCTGGCTTCGTTCGACTCGTACGCCAGGCCGCGCAGCAGGATGCCGCCCCGGGCAGTCTCGAGGACGCCAACCTCGACCTCGGTGTGGCGCATAACGGCTCGCGCCCCCTGTGGCCCGCTGAAGTCACCTGGCTCGATCATCTCTTCGTCGATCAGCACTCCGTCGGTCGTCGTCGTGCCCACGCGACGGCCGCCGGCGCGGGCAATGTGGGTGATCATCCTGGTCGTGGTGCTCTTGCCGTTCGTGCCACTGACCGAGATCAGCTGCAGACGTGGATTTGCGGCGCGGCGTCGCTCATCGGTGATCCACAGCGGTGCGGCGCCCTCCGCGTCGCGGATGCGGCGCACGGCACGCTCCAGCAGGCGGTCGCTCGCCTGATCGGTCAGGCGCAACGCCGCCTGGGCGATGAGTTCGGCCTGGCTGCCATCGCGCCACGGATAGGCGACTACCCACCGACCGGGCTCGCTCGTTTGGTGGATGGTCACTGGCACGGTTCGCTTGAGCGCGCGACGGTGAAGCTTGCGCACCCATCCAGCCAGCTCCGCAACCGATGACGGCGCCGCGGAAGCCGCGACACGCGCGCGCCGAGCCTGACGATCGCGTGCCTGCCCGGCGATCGCTGCCCATACCAGGTGCGGCGGCGCCCGACGACGACCTCAATTCGCACCGTCGGCTCCAGCCGATAGATGTTCGGGCCGTCGAGCAGGCGGATTTCGACTAGACGCACGGTGGGGCGGAGTATATGGGCGGTCGATTACCCTGCCGACATGGCAATCGACACAACGGTCGGGCAGGTCACCGACGAAGAGCTCGGCAGGCTGCGCGACCACATCGAGGCCAGCCTGCCCGCCTACATGGCCGATCTCGAGCGACTGGTCAACATCGACTGCGGCTCGTACACCAAGGACGGCGTCGACGAGGTCGGCCGCTGGATGGCCGATCAGCTGGCCGATCTGGGCGCGGCGGTGACGGTCGAGGCCAACGCCGAGCTCGGCGACATCGTCATCGGCGAGCTCGAGGGGGCCGGGAGCTCACGAGCGCTGCTGGTCGGCCACCTCGACACGGTCTTCGCCGACGGCACGGTTGCCGAGCGTCCTTTCACCGTCCGCGATGGGCGTGCCTACGGGCCCGGCGTCGACGACATGAAGGGCGGCCTGCTCGGCGGGCTGTACGCGTTGCGGGCGCTGCGCGCTCTCCACCCGGCCGGGACACCGGTCAGCGATGGCTGCCGTTCGGTCGCCTGGTGTACGTCGCCAATCCCGACGAGGAGATCGGCTCGCCGACGAGCACTGCCGTCATCCGGCGCTGCGCCGAGGGCGCGTCGATTGCGCTCGTGCTCGAGTCGGCGCGCGAGAACGGCGACATCGTCAGTGCGCGCAAGGGAATCGCCGATTTCCTGATCCGAATCGACGGTCGCGCCGCGCATGCAGGAGTGGAGCCGGAAAAGGGCAGCAGCTCGACGCTCGAGGCCGCGCACAAGATCCTGGCGCTCCACGCGCTCAACGGCCGCTGGCCGGGCGTGACGGTCAACGTCGGCGTCGTGCGCGGCGGCACGCGGCCGAACGTCGTCGCCGAGCGCACCGAGCTCGAGATCGACGTCCGCGCCACGACGAGCGAGGCGATGGCAGAGGTGGAGGCGGCGATCAGGGAGATCGCGGCCACGAACACGGTCGCCGACGTGACGGCAACCGCGACGCAGCGTCACTTCTGGCCGCCCATGGAGAAGAAGCCGGCGACTGCCGCGCTCGCCGAGCAGGCGATCGACATCGCCGCTCGGCTGGGCTTCGAGCTGCGTGACGCGGCGACCGGTGGTGCGTCCGACGCGAACACGACGTCGGGCATGGGCGTGCCGACGCTCGACGGCCTCGGCCCAGTTGGCGGCGCCGATCACGCGCCGGGCGAGTACCTCGAGATCGACTCGATCGTGCCGCGCACGACGCTGATTGCCGCGCTGCTGCTCGGCGCGGAGAGGTGAGCGGCCCCGACTTCGACTTCGTCATCGTCGGTGCCGGCGCGGGCGGCGAGGCCGCCGCGCACGAGGCGCGGCGGCGTGGCGCAACAGTGGCGATCATCGACCGCGAGCTGTTCGGTGGCTCGTGCCCGTTCTGGGCGTGCGTGCCATCCAAGGCGCTGCTCCACGCGGCGGCCGTGCACGCCAAGGGCAGTGGCTATGGCATGGCCGCGGGCGTCCGACTTCCGCGACTACATGATCAACCGCGTCAAGCTCGACTGGCCCGACGACAGCGGCCACGTCAAGCGGCTCGAGGACGCCGGCGCCGAGGTGATCCGCGGCGAGGCGACGATCATCGGGCCGGGCGCGGTGACGCGTGAAGATGACCAAGGGCGGCGGCACGCGCGAGATCACAGGTCGCAACCTGATCGTCGCCGTGGGCAGCCGCTCGACCGTGCCGGACCTGCCCGGCCTCGACCAGGTCAAGCCGTGGACCAATCGCGAGGCGACCAGCACGCGCGACCCTGCCGCGCAGCCTGGCCATCCTGGGCGGCGGCCCGACCGGGCTCGAGATGGCCCAGGTCTTCGCCCGCTATGGCGTGCCGGTCACGCTCGTCCAGTCGCCGAAACGGCTTAACGACCGCGACCATCCGCGCAGCTCGGAGGCGATCGCCGAAGGGCTGCGCGCGGACGGAGTCGAGCTGCGCCTCGGCGTCCGTGCCGAGAGCGTCGAGCCCAGTGCCGGGAAGGATGGCGCTCACGTCGTCAAGCTCGCCGATGGCACGTCGGTCGAGGGTCACGAGCTGATGCTGTCGATCGGCCGGACGCTGCCCCTCGACGGCCTGGGTCTCGATGCGATCGGTGTCGAGATCGTCAAGGGCCGCGTCTCGCCCGACGAGAAGATGCGCATTGCCCCCGACACGTACGTCGTTGGCGATCCGGCCGGTCCCGAGATGCACACCCACCTCGCGCACTACCAGGGCGAGACGGCAGTCGCGATTGCTCTCGGCGACGACGTCACGCCCGACTACCGGGCAATCCCGCGCTGCGTCTACACCGACCCCGAGACGGGCGGTGTCGGACTGCTGGTCGACCAGGCGAAGGACAAGGGCATCGATGCCTTCGAGCTGACGGTCGACCTTGCCGAAACGGCCAAGGGCCAGGCGGTGGAGGCATCCGGCCACGTTTCGATCGTCGTCGACCGCGACGCGCGCGAGCTCGTCGGCGCGTTCATCGCCGGCCCGGGTGCGTCAGAGGCGATTCACATGGCCGTGCTGGCGATCAAGACGCGCACCAGGATCGAGGTACTGGCGCAGACGATCACCGCCTTCCCGACGACATCGCGCGCGATGGGCGGCCTCTTCAGCGAGGCTGCGCACCAGCTGGAGGGCTAGCGCCTCACCCTTGGATGTGGCGCGTCACTCGGAGAGGTGGTCGACGATCGCCTGGGCGAGCGGCGCAACGCGGGGAGTGCCGAGACCGGTCGAGAAGTCCCAGCCCGGGCCGGCGCTGAACAGCAGGTTTCCGCCGCGGATGATGTCGTGGAACACGGCGCCGGCCGGCTGCTCGCCGGCGATCTCGTACAGCGTCGGCCCGATGGCGCCGAGCGCCTCGACGCCCTGCTGCTGAGCGAGCTGCTGGGTGAGCAGCATCGAGCCAGCCCAGAACGGTGCCGCGGCGCTGGTGCCGCCGACGCGGCCGGCGACAACTCCTTCGCTCGGCTCGGTGTAGACGATGAAGAAGCCGCTCGTCGGGTCGGCCGGGCCGGCCACGTCGGGCACCTGGCGCATGCCGTTGCTGGCCGCGTTTTCGACCCCGGCTCCGCGCTGCCAGTCGGGCCGCTCCTGGAAGCGGCTCAGCCCGCCACCGCCACCGCCACCGCCGAGTGGCTCCTCCCAGCCGGCCTCCTCGATGTACGTGCCGTCCTGGCGGGTAGAGAGGAAAGTGCCGCCAACGCCCACGACGCTCGGGCTCGAGGCTGGCCAGTCGACCGCAAGCGACAGGTCGCGCTCGAACGGATCCGCCGAGATCTGCGACGCGGCGGCAGTCGTAGGCGCCGTCGTCGCCGCTCGCGGCGAAGACGCTGATGCCCGCCGCAAAGGCGGCCGCGAACTCGCGCTGCATCGCCTCGAGCGTGCTCCGGCCGGCGTGGTTCTCGCACAAGCCCCAGCTGATGCTCACGATGCGCACCTGGTCGTCGGCCACGATGCGATTGATGATGCCGGCGAACCCGTCGGCCGAGTTCGGCCCCTCGTAGTTGATGATCCGCGCCTGCGGCGCGATGCCGCGGATGACCTGGATGTCGAGCGCGACCTCGCCCGTGCCCGGGCCGGGCTCGGTTCGAGCGCCATCGAGGCGGACCAGCTCGACCGGCGGCGAGTCGATGGCCTGGCGCTCGTCGAACAGGTCGACGTCGCTCGGCGTGAACGTGTCGAACGAGACGATCGCGACCGCCTGATCCTGGCCGTGCAGCCCGGCCGCGTGAAGCGGCTCGATCTCGTACGCGCGCGCAACGGTCGCCGGCAGCAGGCCGTCAGCGCCGACGCCGGCGGCGAGGATGCCGCCGAGCGCGGGCTCGATCAGCGGCTCGGTGTCGAGGCCCAGGATCGCTGCCACGTCGGCGCTCGACGTCATCGCGGCACGCTCGGCTGGCCAACAGGGCGGTGGAAGCGGTCACCGCTCGCGTTCTGGCGGTCGACGAGGGTGATGTCGAGCAGCCGGTTCACCTCCGCGACGCGGCCGCTGACCGCCAGCGAGGTGCGCTGCGGCGACGCGGCGACCTCCAGGCCACCCTGCTCGAGCCACGCGACGACGCGCCCGAGCTGCTCGTCGTCGAGGCCAAAGCGGGCGCCGAACTCGGCCGGGCGCAGGTACTTGCGGTAGTAGCGCGAGCCGGGCGATGTGAGGCCGGCAAGGTACTCGTCGAGGGCGGCCGCGCCGGGCAGCCGCAGGCTGACCGTGAACTGGACCTGCTCATCGGCGGCCGTCGGTCCGAGGTCGACATGAGCTCAGCGCTCGAAATCGGTCGCCGGCGCGCCACAACCCGAGCAGCGCGAGCAGAGCCAGGATCAGCCCCGCGCGTCTCACGTTCCACCCCAGTTGAAGGTCTTGAGGAAGTCGTCGGCCGCGTCGCGCACGGCGTGCAGGTGCGTGTCGGAGCCGAGGCGAACGTCGGGCGTGGCAACCAGCAGGATCACGGCGACGGTGATGCGCCCGTCGGTCGAAGACATGACGACCACGCCGGCAGGTGCCACGGGAGTGCCGTCGCGGCCGAGGAGTGTGCCACCGAACACCGCGCCCTCGCCGCGGATGTAGCCGATGCTCGGGCCGAGCAACGCGTCGTACTCGTCGGAGTCGGGCGCGCGGGCGATGATCCGCTCGTCGACCTTGGCCAGCTGGCGGGCGAGCATCTCGGCCGGTGAAGTCGTCGCGTCGGTCGCCTCGACCACGACCTGGGCGTCGAAGAAAGTGCCACTGAATACGGCCGTGTCGTCGTCCTCGCTGGCCAGCTCGAAGATCTCAGGGTCGTATTCGAAGGAGTAGCCGAGCGTCGAGCTGGTCCACGTCTGGCCGGTGACGGCGGGTGGCGAGTCCGAGCCCGGGCGTCGCGGTCGGCAGCGGTCCACCCGTCGGCGACAGGCTGTAGCGGGTGCGGTTGCGTCTGCCCGGGTGTCGTCGGGCTGGGCAACGCCGATGGCGAAGGCTCGCTGGTCGGCTGCACCGTCGGAAGCGGTGAGCGGTCGGCGATCGGCGGCAGTGTCGGTCGAGGGGCACAGGGTGTGCCAGGCTGGCAGTCCGGGACCGGCGGCGGCGGCTGATTGAGCAACACGACCAGGCCGGCGATCAACGCAACGGCGACCAGCACTCCGACGAACACGGCGACGATGGCACCGGCGCCCATGCGCGAACCGCCCGGTGGTGGCGGCGCGCCATATCCGTAGCCGGGCGGCGGTCCATATCCCGGCGGTGGCGTGCCGTATCCCTGAGAAGGCGGGTAGCCGTAGCCGGGCGGTGGCTGAAGCGGCTGCTGAGGGCCGCTCATTGGTGAGCTTCCTTCGCGGCACGCTTGGCTGACGCGCCGCGCGGCAGCGCCCGCAGGGCGATGCCGCAGTGGCCGCAGAAGGTGTGCTCTGGCGTGGTGTGGCCGCAGTTCGGGCACGCAATCGAGCGCTCGACCTCGATCTCGCGTGCTTCCTGGAGCAGGCCGAGGTGAATGGCGCGACGCAGCCAGATCAGCGCCACTGCCGCGACGGCGGCGAGCACGATCGTGGCTGGAATAAGCGTCAGCATTGATTTCGCCAGTCCGGCAACGACCAGGAGAGCGGCAGCGAACAGGAGCGCCGCCCACGGACGGCCGACGATGCCGAGCGCGTGGCGGTCGGTAATCGGAGCGCGATAACGCAGCCAGAAGGCGGCTGCGGCGGCACCGATGGCGCCGGCCGCGATGACCGGCTGCAGGACTCCGAGCGAGACGAGCTGGATGACCCACGGCAAGGGATCACCAGCCGGCCGCAGTCCCGCGCCGAGCAGGTCGGCCGACTGAACGAGCAGGTGGGCGCCGCTGAAGGTGACTGCCGAGGCAGCACCGAAGGTAGCGCCGTCGAGCACGTCGTTGAAGCGTGGCAGTCGAAGCAGAAGCAGCGGGCCAGCGATCATCAGCGCCCCCTCGACAAGCGGCAATGCCACGCCGGCGAGCAGAATCGCCGGCACATCCGGTCCGCCAAAGGCACTCCCAGTCGATAGGTTGCGCACGGCCAGCCCGTAGACGACGCCTGCGAGCGCACCCCAGAGCATCGTGGCGGCATAGACCCACAGCGGCTCGTCCTCGTAGATGTCGGTCACGTACAGGTAGAGAACCATCAGCGTCGGCACGAGCACGGCCGCGGCAACGAGCGCCATCGGGAAGAAGCCGAGCAGCCCAAGAGCGACGACGATCGCCACTCCGACGCCGAGCGCAATCCGGAAGTAGCGCATCTCGGCCCGCGGCAGCTGCGGGAATAGGGTGCTCAGCGCGACGGTCGCGAGCGGCTCATCCGGCGCTGCTGCGAAGCGGCGCCGCTGCTGGCGCTGGGACTCCGCGTTGTACTCGTCGTCGAGAGGGTCGCCGCAGCGGATGCAGAACGCGAGCCGCGGAACCTCGTTGCCGCACTGGTGACAGGTGACGACCGGCGATTTCGGGCGCGTCTCCTCGTCAGCCATCGAGCGCCGAGGCGGTCAGCGGAGGTAGGTTTCGCCGCCCTCGTCGCAGACCGCGAACAGGGCGTGTCGCTCGCGGGCATAGCCTGCGACGTGCAGCCGGCCCGAGACATGTTTGGGACACACGAAGACCCACATCCGATTCGGCCGGCCGGGCTCCTCTGGATCGTCATAGGCAACCGGCTCGCTCTCGGCCGCGATCTTGTCGCGCAGGCCATCGAACTGCTCCGTCAGCGCCGCGATTTTCAGGGCGCGCTCGGACTCGGTTTCGGTCGTGTAGGGATAGCTCTGGGCGACGTTCGAGGACAAGGTGGTCGCTACGGCCTCCGCAAGGTCGCGCTCAGAAACGGGTTGGCCAGCCGCGGAGGTCGTTGAGCGCGGCGCGACCGGCCGGGGCCGAGTATAGCGCCCTCAAAATCGCGTCAAGCGCGTCGCAGGCGGCTGGCGCTCTTCGACGATGTTAAGAGCCAGCCAACGCTCGGCTTCGGCGAGCGACCAGCCCTTGCGCCGGGCGTAGTCGGCGAGCTGGTCCCGCCCGATCCGCCCGAGGCCGAAGTAGTGCGCGTCGGGATGCCAGAAGTAGAGGCCACTGACCGCCGCGCCGGGCACCATCGCCATCGACTCGGTCAGGTGGATGCCCGCCGCCTTGGGCGCATCGAGCAGGCGGAAGATCGTCCGCTTCTCGGTGTGGTCGGGCTGCGCCGGGTAGCCGGGCGCGGGTCGGATGCCCTGGTACTCCTCGCGGATCAGCGCATTCGTTGTCGATCGGCTCGTCGGGCGCGTAGGCCCACAGCTCGCGCCGAACGCGAGCGTGGAGCCACTCGGCGGCCGCCTCGGCCAGCCGGTCGGCGAGCGAGGCGAGGAGGATGGCCGAGTAGTCGTCGTTCTGCGCCGCGAAGACCGCCTTCGCCTCTTCGATGCCTTCGCCCGCGGAGACGGCGAAGGCACCGACGTAGTCACGGATGCCCGATTCCACGCTCACGGTAAAGTCCGACACGGCAATGTTCGGCCGACTATCCGGCTTGGCCATCTGCTGCCGAAGCGCGTGCAGCCGATCGAGCTCGACTGAGCGCGAATTCGTCAGTGAACAGGACGATGTCATCGTCGTCGGTAGAGTTCGCCGGCCAGAAGCCGACCACCGCGTTCGACGTGAGCAGTCGCTCGTTGACGATCCGATCGAGCAGTCGTTGGGCGTCGTCGAAGAGCGCGCTTGCAGCCGGACCACGCTTTTCGTCGGTCAGGATGTCCGGGTAGCGGCCGGGCACCTCCCAGGCATCGAAGAACGGCGTCCAGTCGATGTACGTGCGCAACTCATCAAGCGGGATGTCGCGGAACGAGCGTGAGCCGAGGAACGTTGGCGTGGGCGAGTCCGTGCGCCATTCGAGCCGCAGTCGGTTGGCGCGTGCCTGCTCGAGCGTCAGGCGGCGTCCGGGGTCGTCGCGTTCGCGAGTGCTGGCGGCGCAGCTCGGCGTACGACTCGCGCGTGCGGCTGACGAATTCGTCGCGCTGCTTGTCGTCGAGCAGTGCCCTGACCACGCCGACCGCACGGGACGCGTCCTGGACGTGAACGACCGGGCCCGAATAGGTCGGTTCGAGCTTCACCGCGGTGTGGGCGCGCGACGTGGTGGCGCCACCGATCAACAGCGGCAGCGTCATTCCCTCACGCTCCATCTCCTGGGCGACGGTGCGCATCTCCTCGAGCGACGGTGTGATCAGCCCGGACAGGCCGATGAAGTCGGCCTTCTCCTCGCGCGCGATCTCGAGAATGCGCGGCCACGGCACCATCACGCCGAGGTCGACGATGCGGTAGCCGTTACAGGCGAGCACCACGCCGACGATGTTCTTGCCGATGTCGTGCACGTCGCCCTTGACCGTGGCCATGACGACCGTGCCCACCGCCTTCTGCGCGCTGCCGTTGCCGTTGCCGCCTTCGAGGCAAGGGCGAGCTTTGCCTTCTCGGCCTCGATGAACGGCACCAGATAAGCGACGGCCTGCTTCATCACCCGCGCGCTCTTGACAACCTGGGGCAGGAACATCCGGCCGCTGCCGAACAGGTCGCCGACGGTGTCCATGCCGCTCATCAGCGGCCCCTCGATGACATCGAGTGGCCGCGTGGCGGCGAGGCGTGCCTCCTCGGTGTCCTCGACGATGTAATCGGCGATGCCTTCGACGAGCGCGTAGCGCAGGCGCTCGGTTACCGGCGCCTCGCGCCACGACAGATCGCGCCCGCTGGCCGAGCCGCGCTCGCCGCCGCGCACCTCGTCGGCGATCTCGAGCATCCGCTCCGTGGCGTCGTCGCGCCGATTGAGGACCAGGTCCTCGACGCGCTCCTTGAGCTCGGCCGGGATGTCGTCATAGACCGCCAGCGCGCCGGCGTTGACGATGCCCATGTCCATGCCGGCGCGGATCGCGTGGAACAGGAAGACCGAGTGGATCGCCTCGCGTACGGCGTCGTTGCCGCGGAACGAGAACGAGACGTTCGAGACGCCGCCGCTGACCAGCACGCCGGGCAGCTCGCGCTTGATGCGGCGCACGGCCTCGAAGTAGGCGACGCCGTAGCCGGCGTGCTCCTCGATGCCGGTCCCGATGGCGAAGATGTTCGGGTCGACGATCACGTCGGTCGAATCGAAGCCGGCCTGCTCGATCAGCAGTTTGTGGGCGCGGGCGAGGATCGACACCTTTCGCTCGACCGAATCCGCCTGGCCGTCCTCGTCGAATGCCATCACCACGACCGAAGCGCCGTAACGACGGGCGAGTCGGGCCTGGCGGAGGAACTCGTCCTCGCCCTCCTTGAGTGACAGCGAGTTGACCACCGAGCGTCCCTGGACGTGCTTGAGGCCCTCCTCGATCACGCTCCACTTGGACGAATCGATCATCACCGGCACGCGCGCGATGTCCGGTTCGACGGCGATCAAATCGAGGAAGCGGGCCATCGCCTTCTCGGAGTCGAGCAGCGCCTCATCCATGTTGACGTCGATGATCTGGGCGCCGTTCTCGACCTGCTGCCGCGCGATCTCGACGGCCTCGTCCTGGCGGCCTTCCTTGACCAGCCGCGCGAATGCGCGCGAGCCGGTGACGTTGGTGCGCTCGCCGACGTTGACGAACAGCGAATCGGGCCCGATGTCGAGCGGCTCGAGACCCGAAAGGCCGGTACGCGGTTCGAGCGTCGGGATGGACCGCGGAGGAAGGCCCTCGACAGCGGCGGCGATGGCGCGCGTGTGGTCGGGCGTCGTGCCGCAACAGCCGCCGACGAGATTCAGCGCTCCCTCGCGGGCGAGCTGGCCGAGCACGCCGCTCGTCTCGGGTGGCTGCTCGTCATAGCCGCCGAAGGCATTGGGCAGGCCGGCGTTGGGGTAGGTGACGACGGGAACGTCGGCGATGCGCGCCAGCTCGGCGACGTACGGCCGCAGCATCCGTGCGCCGAGAGCACAGTTGAGCCCGACCGCGAACGGCCGGGCGTGGCGCACGCTGTTCCAGAAGGCGCCGACCGTCTGGCCGGACAGCGTCCGGCCGCTTTGGTCGGTGATCGTGCCGCTGACGATGACCGGCAGCCGCGTGCCGAGCTCATCGAAGAGCGACTCGACGGCGAAGATCGCCGCCTTGCCGTTGAGCGTGTCGAAGATCGTCTCGATCAGCAGGATGTCGACGCCGCCGGTCGACCAGGCCGCGCGCCGCCTCGACGTATGCCGTCACGAGCTGCGTCCCAAGTGACGTTTCTCGCGCCCGGATCGTTGACGTCGGGCGAGATCGATGCCGTCCTGTTGGTCGGGCCGAGAGAGCCGGCGACGAAGCGTGGCTTGTCAGGCGTCCGTTCCGTCGCCGCGTCGGCCGCGCGGCGGGCGATCGTGGCCGCGGCGTGGTTGAGCTCCTGTGCGAAGGGCTCGAGCGCGTAGTCGGCAAGCGAGATCGCGTTGGCGTTGAAGGTATTGGTGCTGATCACGTCCGCGCCGGCGTCGAGGTACTTGCCGTGGATCTCGCCGATGATCTCCGGCCGCGTCAGGTTGAGCGCCTCGTTGGCGCCGCGCAGGTCGTGCGTGTGGTCCTTGAAGCGGTCGCCGCGGAAGCCGGCTTCGTCCAGCTCGTAGCCCTGGATCAAGCGTGCCCATGGCGCCGTCGAGCACGACGATGCGCTCCTTCACGATCTGTTGCAGGCGCTCGGTGTTGCCCATCTCGCAGTTGAGTTTAGGCCCAAGTCGTAGCCTGACTCGGTGACCGACCTGTTCTCACCGCCTGTCGACGAGCTGCTCGCGGCTTGGCGCGCCCGTGTTGAGGCCGACAAGGAGCAGGTCGAGCGCAGCCGCGAGGTCCAGGACCCGGCCGACTTCTACGCTCCGGTGACCCACCAATTCAGGGTCGATCCGCGCCGGACCGATGACCCGTCGCTCAATGCATTGCTGGCTCTTGCGGAACCGGACGAAGTGTGGCTCGACATCGGCGCCGGGGGAGGGCGATACGCGCTGCCTCTGGCCTTAGCCGTGCGCGAAGTCGTGGCGATCGACCCTTCGCCGTCGATGCTGGGCGCGCTGTCCGAGGACGCTGCCGCGAACGGGATTGAGAACACTCGCGTGATCGAGGGGCGCTGGCCGCTCGCGTCTCCTCCCACCGGTCGACGTGGCACTGATGGCGCACGTCGGCTATGACATCGCCGAGATCGGCCCGTTCCTGGACGCCGCCGAGGCGTCCGCGCGAAGGTTGTGCGTCGCGGTGCTCGCCGAGTCGGCGATGACCACGGTTGCGACCATGTTCTGGAACGAGATCCACGGCGAGCCGCGCGTCCGACTTCCGGCCCTGCCCGAGCTGCTCGTGCTGTTGCTCGCGCGCGGGAAGCTGCCCGAGGTGCGTCTCGTCGACCGGACGCCGCACAGCCTCGCCTCAGTTGACGAAGCGATGTCGATGGCGCGCCGCCAACTTTGGCTGCGCGAGGGGAGCGCGAAGGATCGAAAGCTGCGCGAGTTAGTGAGTGACGCGCTTATCGAGCGCGATGGTCGATATGCATTCGAGTCTCAATCGACGAAGATTGGTCTTGTCTGCTGGCAACCGGATAGATGATCGTTACCGCCACCGGGTTCAGATGAGCGCTACGCAAGATCCGCGGCAGGTATGGAAGATCTGGAGTTGGCCAGCCTGGTAGACGCTATCGACAGGTACGAGCTCGAGCTAGATCGGCTGCCGGTAGCTCCGGACGTGACGCCGGCGGAGATCCGCTCCCACCTGGCCACCTACGACTTCGTCGATCCAATAGCGCTGCCAGAGTTGGTTGACCAGGTCGCCGAGCTGCTGCTGCGATGGTCGCTCCACGTCAACCACCCTCGCTATTTCGGCCTCTTCAATCCGACCGTCCGCCGAGCTGGAGTGCTGGCTGACGCACTTACCGCGGCGTACAACCCACAGCTCGCCGCATGGCCGCACGCACCGATCGCCAACGAGATCGAACGCCACGTGCTCGCCACGTTCATGCGCGCGTTCGGCTTTGACCCGGAGGAAGGCATCTCCAATTTCACTACCGGCGGCCAGGAGGCAAACCAGACGGCCGTGACTGCCGCACTCACTTACGCGTTCGCGGAATACGGCGACGGCGGCGTCCGGGCGCTCCCCGGGCAGCCCGTGCTCTACCTGTCCGGCGAGGCCCACCACTCCTTCCTCAAGATCGCCCACCAATCCGGGCTAGGGCGTGATTCGGTCCGCAACGTGCGTGTCGACGTCCGATTGCGTATGGACCCCGACGATCTTGTGCGCCAAATTGACAGTGACCGAGCGCGGGGCGACATACCGTTCCTGATCGTCGCAACGGCGGGAACCACGGCCGCCGGAGCGATCGACCCGCTGGCTGAACTCGCTGCGGTCGCGCGCGAACGGAAACTGTGGCTCCACGTCGACGCTGCCTGGGGTGGCGCGGCGATCATGGCGCCGGACTTGCGCGGTCACCTCGATGGCATCGAGCAGGCCGACTCCATCACGTGTGACGCTCACAAGTGGCTGTCTGTCCCGGTCGGCGCAGGGATGTTCTTCTGTCGCCACCGCGAACCGGTCCTTCAGGCTTTTCGGGTCGAGGCGTCCTCTTACGTTCCATTCGCCGTGGCCGACACGCTCGATCCGTACGTGACCTCGATCCAATGGTCGCGTCGGTTCATCGGCCTGAAGCTGTTCATGACTCTCGCGGAGCTTGGGTGGGCTGGTCTGGGTGAGCAGATTGCCAGCCAGGCACGCACAGCCGAGCTATTGCGGACGCGCCTCGTGGAGCGAGGCTGGCGCATCGTCAACGACTCGCCGCTCGCCATCGTGTGCTTCACCCATCCGCGTATCGACAGGAATGACATCAGCACCGCCGAAGTCGTGGACCGTGTTGTCTCGAGCGGTCAGGCTTGGATCTCCCAGGTTCGCCTGAATTCGTCCACCGTCGCACTGCGAGCATGCGTCACTTCGCACCGGACGACCTCGTCAGACATCGAGATCCTGGTTACGGCACTCGAGGATGCTGTGGCTGCGGAGCGCTAGAGACCCGCGGCGGCAGCCAGCCGCGTGACATCACCCGGCTCGATCGGCGGCTCCATCACCAGCACGAGGCGGGTAGCGCCCGCTGATCGGAATTGCTCGACCGTGTCAGCCAGTGACGGGGTCGACTTGAGGAAGACCTGGGCCTGCGGGCTCGACTGACCGGCCTTCAGCTCGGCGAACCTCTCGGCCGATTCGCCGGACAAATTCCACGCCAATCCCCGGCTGATGGCCAGCTCGCGCACGACACGTGAAGTGCCACCCAGGATCAGCGGCAGCGGTGATTGAACCGGCCGTGCGCCGAGCGGCGAGCCTGCACCGGTCAGCTCGATCAGGCGATCAACCGTGGCGACGAACCGGGCCGAACGAGTCGGCCAATCCGCGTAGTCGAGGCCGAGAGCATCGAAATCGCGCTCGGCAAACCGGCTGGCCATGCCAAGTCCAACCTCGAGCCTGCCTCCGGACAGTGCATCGATCGTTGCCAGCGTTGCCGCCAGCGTCTCCGGTTGTCGCGTTCCGTTCGACAGCACCAGGCAGCCGATGCGGACGTGCGACGTGATCTCGGCCATCGCCGCCAGCAGGGCAATTGCCTCGTAAAACGGGTGGCCGTTGACGGACGTGAGGTGATCGAAAGTCCAGACGCTTTCGAAACCGGCGTCCTCAGCCTCGCGCCACGTGCGTCTGAGGTCGGCAATCGACAGGCCGATCTGGCCGGGCTTCACCCCGATGCGCACGGCTAGGGCTCCGAGTTCGGCATCGGCGTCGGCTCAGGTGGAATCCCGTTAGGTTCGGCGAGGCGCATCCCATACCACGCCACGTCCCACCAACGATCGAACTTGAAGCCGACGCGCTCGTAGACGCCGACGAGTGTCATGCCGATCGACTCGTGCAGTCCCACGCTCGCAAGGTTGGGCAGGCAGATGCCGGCGTACGCGTTGACGAAACCCTGCCCGCGGATTCGTTCCAGCAGCTCGGCGTACAGCGCTCGTCCGACTCCGCGGCCCTGCCACTCGCCGTCGACGTAGACGGAGATGTCGACCGACCAGCGGTAGCCGGCGCGCTCGCGATGGGCGGATGCGTACGCATAGCCCACGACGCGCCCATCCTCGTATGCAACCAGCCACGGTGTCCGAGCCAGCACCTTCTCGATGCGCGTCGCCATCTCGGCCGCATCGGGCGCGACGATCTCGAACGACATGTGCGAATCCTGTACCGCCGGACGATAGATCTCGGCCACCCGCGCGGCGTCGCGCGCCGGGTCGGCCAGGCGGATCCTCAACGAGCGCCGCGCATCAGGGGAGGGGCGTTTCGACGCCGCGCTCCGGGGCGATGACAGCGACTGCAAGGCCAAGCTTCGACAGCTCCGAGCGAAGCGCATCGGGAGTGCCGGCCAGAACCGGGAACGTGCCGTAATGGATCGGCACGAGCGCGCGCACGCCGAGCAACTGTGCCGCGCGCGCCGCCCCAGCCGGACCCATCGTGTAGTGCCCGCCGATCGGCAGGAAGGCCATGTCGGGGTGATGCATGTCTCGGATCAGAGCCATGTCGCCGAAGACGTCCGTGTCGCCGGCGAAGTAGATGGGTCGACCGTCCTCGAGCTCGATCACGAAGCCGACCGGCTCGCCGAGGTACAGCGGCCCGTCGCCGGCGGCGGACCAATCGCCCGCCGAGTGGTCGGCGTGAACCATGGTCACATTCAAGCCGGCGGCCGAGACCGTACCGCCCTTGTTCATGCCCATGATCTCGACTCCGGCGCCGTCGAGTCGGTCCTCCAGCCACAGCGAAAGCTCGTGTACGCATGGCCATGCGGGCCGGGTTCGGCGCGCGATCTGGATCGAGTCGGCATCAAGAACCAGGCGCGGGCCCGAGCCCAGGTGATCGTGGTGGCCGTGTGAGACGAGCATCACGTCGCATTCGTTGACGGCGCTTTCGTCAACCGGCGACGTTGGATTGCCGAACCAAGGATCGAACAGCACGACCTTGCCGCCCGGCGTGCGCATCAGGACGCAGGAGTGCCCGTACCAGGTGAACGAACCAGCCATCTACATCGCCTCCCGGAAGGTCGACCTATGCTCAGCGCAGTGTCTCAATTCTGGCGCTCAGCCTATCGCGTGCAATACCGGTTGCTGGCCCTATTCGATCCGCTGATTCGTCGCGCATGGCACACATTCGGGATCGGCAACGTGGTCGAGCTTCGGGTGCGCAGCCGCAAGGGCAGCATGCGCAGCCGGCTGGTGGGCATCCTATTGACCGATGGTCGGACTTACCTCGGGCATCCGAACGGAGACGTCGGCTGGTCGCGCGACCTCGACGCCGCCGGGGGTGGAATGATCAGGTGGCGCAACGGCATGGAGTGGCAGTTCCACGCCCGGCGACTCTCACCGGGCGCGGAACGCGACCGGGCGATCCGGGCCACCAACCAGCATCCGTTCCCGGGCAACCTAATGTACCGTCTCGGCCGCCGCCACATCCGCGCGGTGGGTGTGTTCTTTCGCCTCGAGGACCCTGAATGAAGCTGCTGCAGCGCGTCGTCGGCCCGATCGCGACCAACCTGTACGTGCTCGGCGACGAGGCGAGCGGTGAGGCGATCGCGGTCGATACCGCCACTCCGTGCGTAGAGTGGCTGACGACGACCTTGGCGGAACGCGGCTGGACGCTGAAGCTCATCGTCAGCACGCATTGGCACTGGGATCACATCGGTGACAACGCGGCAGCGATGGAGGCCACCGGCGCCCAGCTTGCTGCGCACACGCTCGATCACGCGCTGATCGAGAACCCGCCGCCCACAGCGCCATTTCCGATCCCGCCGAGCGTCGCCGCGATCGACCTCGCCGAGGGATCGCGGATCCAATTCGGCGCGATCGACATCGAGGTGCTGCACACGCCTGGCCACACAGCGGGATCGGTCTGCCTGAGCGTCGCGGGCGAGGGGCTGTTGCTCACCGGGGACACGCTCTTTGCCGGCAGCTGGGGACGGACCGACCTGCCCGGAGGCAGCGCCGATCAGATGGTCGAGTCGCTCACCCGACTAGGCGGACTGGAGCCAGATTTGCGTGTTCTGCCCGGTCACGGCAACAAGAGCACGATCGAGATCGAGAAGCGCTGGCTCGACCAGGTGGCGCGAGTCGGAGCTCTGCCTATTTGAGGTCGGTCAGCAGCTTGATGGCGAGCGCCTTGGCGGCCGCGTCCATCTCTGCCTGATCGCCATCGCGGGCGAGGTCGATGACGACCGTCAGACCTTCGTCCCAGCCGAGCACCGTGGACCCGGGGACGCCCTCAACCGAACCTTCCTTGATGAAGGCCGACTTGCCGACACCCGCATAAGGCGCGTCCGCGCCGAGCGTTTCGGCGAGGTCGTTGAACTCGAGCTGGGTCAGGTTGTCGACCTGTGCCTCGACGTTGACGTCGGCATCGCCGGCCACCGTGTAGTAGCAATAGACGCCGTCGCCGCCGGCGACATCGCCGTACTCGGGCTCGCTGACGCCATCGGCGAGCGCGGCCAGCAGGAGCGGCTCGCTCATCGCCAGGCACACGTCCTGGGCCGCGGTCGGCGCACCACCGACCGGCGTGGCCGTAGCCGCAGCGGGTGTAGCGGTCACGGCGGCCCCACCACCACCGCAACCGACGAGGGCAAGCGCCGCAAGGGCGAGCGCGGCGAGCCGCGTGACGGACCTAAAGCTCTCATTCATGTCGGGCACTCTAGGCGCGCGCGCAGTCGAATGCCACACCTGCGCACACGACTTTGCGCGTGGTCAGCCCGCGTCAGGTCCGTATTTGATGCGCATGTGGTTGCGCACCGACTTGTGAATGGTCTTCCAGCTTCCTGCGCTCGTTGGCCCGCAGTAGTGCATCCTGACGACGCGCCTGCGCCGCCGACTCGCGACCCAGCTTGCGCTGGCTCTCGAGTCGTGCCAGTGGCAGGCGTCCGTCGGCTATCGCGGCCAGAACGGCGCAGCCCGGCTCGCCTTCGTGTGCGCAGTCGGTGAAGCGGCATTCGGCGGCGAAAGCGTCGACGTCGGCGAACGCGTCCGCCAGCCCTTCGTCGGCGTCCCACATTCCAACCGAGCGCATGCCCGGGCTGTCGATCAACAGGGCACCCGAATCGGTCACCAGCAGCTCGCGCACGGTGGTCGTGTGCCGGCCGCGCTGGTCGCCCTCACGCACCTCGCCCGTGGCCTGGCGCTCCCAGCCGAGGAGCGCGTTGACGATCGTTGACTTGCCGACTCCCGACGACCCGATCAGGGCAACCGTCTTGCCCTGATCCAGAAGCGGACTCAGTGACTCGAGCCCAACGCCATCGCGCGCCGATAGGACGCGAACGGGCACTCCCGGAGCAACGGCGTTCACCTCGGCGACGCGCTCGGCGACGTCCTCGCACAGGTCGGCCTTGTTGAGCACGATCACCGGCTCGGCGCCGCTCGACCACGCCAGCGTGACGTAGCGCTCGAGGCGGCGCATGTTGAAGTCATGGTCGAGGCCGGTGACGAGCAGGACGAGATCCACGTTCGCAGCCACGACCTGCGCACCAGCTGTGTCGCCGCGGCCCGGCCGCACGAACTGGCTGCTGCGCGGCAGCACTGCATGGATGACGGCATTCTCGGCTGCGAGATCGCCCAGCGCGACCCAGTCACCTACCGCAGGGAAATCCTCGGCCAATGCCGCGTCGTGCCGGAAGCGGCCGGTGACTTTGGCATTGATGTCGCCATCAGCCGTGCCCACGACATAGCTGCCACGATGCTCGACCAGGACTCGGCCGGGTTGCGTGCCGTCCGGGGCATTTGCCTCGAACAGCTTCGCAACCCGGCTGTCCCAGCCGTATCGGTCGACGGCCATCAAGCCTCCGCCTCGTCGAAGGGCCTGCGCCAGGCGGTCGAGCGCTCGGCAATAACGAAGCCGATTCGCTCGTACAACCCGAGCGCACCGGTCGGGTTGTCGGCATCTACGCCGAGGATGCCGGTATCCATACCGCGCTCGCCGATGGCATCGAGCGAGCGGGCGATGAGCGCGCGCGCGAGACCACGCTTCCGCCACGGCCGGCGCGTGAACACGCTGTGAAGCCAGCCACGCTTTAGACCGAGGGCCTCGTTTTCCTCGGCCTCGATGGCGTTGATCACGCCGCCCGCGACCTCGTCGCCATCCCAGGCGATGAGCCACAGCGTTGGATCGAAGGCCGGTCGTTCCGTCCACCGCTGCAGACTCTCAGGCGACGTGTCGAACCCGCCCCAGTGATCCTGGAAGGCCTCAATATCGGCCTCCCAGATCTGGCTGATCATTTCGGTTGTGACCGGGCGAACCTCCAGGCCGGCCGGAAGCTCGACCTCTGGGATGGGTTCACGGAGATCGCGTGTCATCTCGAAGAACCAGCGCACCGGCTTGTATCCGGCTCCATTCAGAAGAGCGGAGGCTCCGGCCATGCGCTCGCCCGTCCAGCTTCCGAAGACCATCTGGCGGTCGGTCTGCTGGCTCGCGGCGAGCTTACGTGCCAGTCGTTGGTTCTCGGCCAGCAGAGCTCGGCCGATGCCCTTTCGCCGCCACTCGGGAAGTACCGCCCCGTCGCTGCGGTATTCGCGATATGTGCCGTCGGTGGTGTCGACCCAGCTTCGGTCGCCATAGGCGACAGGCTTGCCGTCGACCTCGGCGATGGTCACGTCACGCGCTGGATCGAACGTCTCGCTTGGATACCGGTACCGAGCCGCGACGTCCTCCAGGCCTTCACGGAAGGGCATCTGCTCGTACTCGAGCTCGCGATTGACGATGTCAACGATGATCGCAACGTCGCTCTCGCCGGCATAGGGCCGCATCGAGAAGCCCTCGGGAAGGTCGTCCTTGGTGTCGGTCGGATAGTCGACCGTGGGAAGTTCGAACATCTCCTCTTACCCCACTCTCTTGAGCTTGCCGGTCCGCTTGGCGTAACGCTCGGCCCGGCCGAAGACGTATACGCCCAACGGGATGAATACGACCGCCATCACCGCCAGGGGCAGCAGCAGCCCGCCCATTTCGGTGATTGGCACGCCGTCGATGAGTGCTCGACGAACGCCCTCGAGGATGTAGGTGGCCGGCGAAAACGCCGCGATCACCTGCATCCACTGGGGCAGGATGGTGATGCTGTAGTACACGCCGCTGACGAGCAGCAGCAGCGACTGGATGACGAAGACCATCTGATCGCCACGCTCGACCCAGATCAGCGGCAGCGTCGCGGCCATCATGCCGATGCCGATGATCGACAGCGAGCCGATGAGCATGATCACCACCGCGGCACCGATGTTGGCCTGCGAGAGGTCGATGCCAAAGAAGAGGATCAGCACCGTCAGCACCACAACGGTGTGGATGAAGCCCCAGATGACCGCAAAGATGGTCGCGCCGAAAAGCTGCGACGCGCGCCGAACCGGAGCCATCATGGTGTATTCGAGAGTGCCCTCCCAGCGCTCCCAGCTGATCTGCTCGGCGATGACCGAGAAGACCACCGACAGGTAGTTCCAGAAGGTCGCGCCGATCATCAGCGTCAGGATGAGCTCGGGGCTGTCCAGCCCTTGGCCGATCAGGACCACGGCGAGCGCGCCCGCGACCGAATAGACCATGAACGCGACTTCCCAACCCCAATATCGCTTGGTCAGGTTGAAGTTGCGCTCGACGAAGGCGTAGCTCGCCCTCAGCTCTCGTGTCAGAACAGTCATCGTCTGGATCTCCAGTGAGTTGCTGGCTCGCCCCCTATCGGGAGCGAGCCAGTTCAGGTATTGGGTCGGAAGCCATACGGCTGCCGATCCTTACGATCGATCGACCGACCGCCCGCCGGATGCGGCGCGGGGGACGACCGTGGGCTGCCAGCCGGCGACGACGCATGTCTTCGCGCGCCTCACGCCGACGCTGGCGGTCTATCTCGTCCTGGTAGGGATGAATCAACATTCGAGTTGCCTCTTTCATTTGGTCAGCTGTTGTGTCGTTGGTCGGAGTTGGGTGGTCGGCTGGTGGCCGACGGTGTTCGTTCGCTTGTTTGTCTTGGTCATTCGTCGTCCTCCTCTTCTACGTCGTCATCGAGTGAACGACCGGTGTAGGTCATGAATACGTCGTGGAGGGTGGCCGGGCCGTCCCCGGCCGCTGCGACCGAGGCTGTCAGCTCGTCCACGGTCCCCTCGGCGACCAGCCTGCCCTCATTGAGCAGCCCGATCCTCGAGGCGAGTCGCTGAGCCTCGTCGAGGTCGTGGGTGGTCAGGACGATGGTTGCGTCATGACCGTCACGGATCTCCTCGATGAAGCCCTGGACCTCGAGCTTCGAACGCGGGTCGAGCCCTGTCGTGGGCTCGTCCAGCAGCAACAGCACGGGGCTCGTCAGGAAGGCCCTGGCGATGGCCACTTTCTGCTGCATGCCGCGGCTCATCTGCTCGAGCGGCCGGCCGAGGCGTGACTCGGAGATACCGAGCCTGCCCAGGATGCGGACGATCTCTCGTCGCGCATAACCGGCATCGAGCCCATAGAGCCGCGCGGCGTACATCAGGTTCTCGGTCGGCGACAGCTTCTTGAAGAAGGCGGCATCAACGCTTACCCGATTGATCAGCCGCTTGACGGCCATCTCTTCGCGCGTGATGTCGTGACCGAAGATCTCGACCAATCCGTGCTCGACGGTGAGCAGAGTGCTCACCAGCCGGATGAAGGTGGACTTGCCACTTCCATTGGCCCCGAGCAGGCCGTAGATCTCGCCCTTCTCAATGCGCAACGAGATGTCGTTGACGGCGATGACCGTCTTCTTCTTGCGCCGGCCGCCGACCACGAACTGCTTGGTCAGGTGCTCGATGTTGAGCGCCGCCACGGCGGGCGGCTTGGGCTCGATCGCGTCAGCGGTTTCGATCCCCATCACGAGCTCCTGCTTCGGCTCGATGTCGACTCGCGGTTCCGGTGGTGCCAGGATCGCCATGGCTTTGCTCCTGAAGTGGTGGCATTGATTACCAACAACAGGGCCCCGTTGGTTGACACGCGGGGGGCGGCTCTGGCGATGCCTGCCTATGTCAGGGCATCAAAAAAGCCGGGGGCCCGATCTGGCCCTCCGGCTTCCTACCTGCGGCGATCGCTCGCCGGCTTCAGGTGGAACGGGGCACAGATCTCCCGCGCGCTGCGGCGCCGAAGGGCGCGCGCATCCGCAGCTCGGTGGCTGCGGGGCTAGCGAGGTTGACGTTGTGCATATCTGTCAAACGACTCCGTTAAAGAGCTGTGGGTGAGCGCGGTGGCGGAGCATAAGCGCCGGTCGGCCGGCCTGTCAAACCGAGCACAAATCGGGCCATCATCAACCGCGAAACTCCGCTTGGATCATGCTTCGGCGGCATAAGCGGCCGACCGATGTGCGCCCGACGAGCCATACCGACCAATGTTTGTCGGGAATGAGCGCTGCCAGCACAGGCCGACGAGGGTTGGCGGCCACGACGGCGCGCCGGTGCGCTGAGGCGCTGAAATGGCAATTGGCCTGCACTTATGGTCGTCGAAGCGCACCACCCTGGCGGATCAGCGCGCCGGCGGATCACAGGCTGCTGGGTTCAGGCGACCTCGGTATGCCGATGCCCGGGAAGGCCCGCGACGACGGCCTCCAGCAGGTGCTGCGAGCTATGGGCTATCTCCTCGACGGCCCTGTTGAAAGCCTCCTCGTTGCGCACGGAAGGCGTCCGGTAGCCGCTGATCTTGCGCACGAACTGGAGCGCGGCGGCGCGGATCTCCTCGTCTGTTGCTATGTCGTCGTGATCTCTGAGGCGAACGATGCTGCGGCACATGGCGAAAAGATAGTCACTCGGCCCCGATCGCGTCACGGGCGCGCAGTCCGGCGCATAGCCGACGGACGTTGTCGGATAGGCCAACGTTGTCGACGAGCAGCTCGAGGTACTCGCCGATCAGCCGGCGATCGTCCGCCCCGGGCACGGCGACCATTGCGGCCGTCGTTGAGACGTTGACGTCGCCGATCTGGGCACGAGCTGCCTGTTCGGCCATCACCGCCGATTCGAGGCCGTCGAAGTAGAGGCCGACGTGCGGCCGGCCGGCCAGATGGGCGCGATGGCCCATGACCTGCGCAGCCAGGCGCAACGCCGCGAGATCATCGGCAGTGAGCGTCGACAGCTCGACCTCGCGCTCAGAGTTCACCCCGGCATCCTACGGCGGACCGGTACGTCGGTCCCGAGGCTCAATTTGGGCGACGCGACTACAATTTGAACCAGATTCCACTGGAGTCTCGCGAGCGCGGTCGTCAACCTGCGCTCCACGCGGCGGCCGACCCAGCGATGTCGGGACGCGACAGGCGAGAAGAAGGCTCGACGGCGGTGACCGGATCGGCCGGCTCTGGGGACGTAAACCCCGAGGCTCTTTCTCGTGTCTGGCGCACTCGCACTCCATGAATGGCAACGCTTCGCGGCGCCACGCTTTCGCACCTATCACTACCTCGCCATGACACAGGGCGTGGTGGCCGTTCTGGCCGGCTTCGACGTGATCATTCCATTCGCGCTTGCCGTCGGCACCCCGCCCTTCATCGCCGTGCTGCTGGGCGTTCTGCCACTCGCCGGCGGCATGGCGCAGCTACTCGTTCCACGTCTGCTCGATCGGACCGAGGGCAACCTGCGCGGGCTGACCATCTTCGTGGCTGCGCTCGGCGAACCACGCGGCCTCTACTTCGCGCTGCTTGCGATCGGCGCGGCAACCGGTCTAATCACCGGGCCGCTGCTCGTCGTGCTGCTGGCGATCGTCGTTGGCCTCGGCAGTGTGCTCGGTTCGATCGCCTCGGCGAACCTGCTGTCGTGGCACTCGGCAGTGCTGACGGACGAGGAGCGCCGCCTGACCGTGCCGCGCTTGATGGCCGTATCGCTCGGCATCGGCGCAGCGCTTCTGCTGCCGATGGCGTTCCTGCTCGATGCCATGGTCGGCGCCGTGGGCCTTTACGCGTACCTGATCCCGTTCGTCGTCGCGGGCCTGTTCGGCGTGGCCGAGATCTTCGTTCTAAGAAGGCTCCGTCATCCCGGGCGGGTCATAGTGCCGCCGCCGCCCGCCCCGACGGATGCCGAGCCGACGCCCGAGCTCGACAGCTTCCTGAGCTTCAGCAGCGTCAACGCCCTGGGCATGGGCGTAGCCCCCGCGATGTCCGTGTTCACCATCTCGGTTGTCGGTCTGAGTGCCGGCTTCTCGATGCTCGTCGCTTCGATCGGGACGTTGACGATGGTCGGTGCCGCGGCCTATTTCGGGGCAAAGCTGACGCACGGCTCGTCGTCGCGCATGCTGCGCAACTCTTTCGCCATTCGTGCGGCGGCGATGTTCAGCCCGTTGCTGGCGCTGCCGGCCACGCCGCTCGCGCCACTGTTCCTGATCGCCTCGGCCATGCTCGGAGCACTTGGCTTTGCCAGCGGCTCACTGGCCGCCAACGAGCGCCTCTTCCGGCTGATAAGTGGCCCGGCCGTGATTCGACACCACGCGCGCTACCTGGCGCGCACGTCGGGTGCGATGACCATCGGCCAGCTCGGCGGAGCGGCCGTCATCGCCTTGGGCGGTCCGCTGGGCTACCCGGCGTTCGCCGCCCTGTACGCCACGTCGGCGTCCCTGCGCGTGGCCGCATTCCGTCAGGCGACAGTCGCTTCAGCCGTGCCCGCGTCGCCAACGCCGAGGCTGGAGCCGGGTCGAGCCTAGGCTACTAAGGCGGATCGGTCGATGAAGGGTCGTTGGCAGTTGGCGGCTTGCGCCGGAAGAGCGTGCCTTCCGACCACGGCGTGCCGAGGCGGGGAAGCAGGTATCGGTCGAGGCCGTAGTAGCCGGCAACCTTCCAGGCGAGCATCAGGCCGATCGCCATGGTGAACAGGATGGGGTTGGTCGACGCCGAGCCGGCGAGCATGAACGACATGTTCATCGTCGCACCGAAGAAGGCCGCGATGCCGGTCAGAGCGCCGAGCAGGAGTCCGATTCCGACGGCGGTCTCGCCGAATGCGATCAACGGCCCGAACCAACTCTCGGCGCCGATGTCGATAAGGAACTGGATGAAGCCGCGGTACCAGTCGTAGGTGATCGACGGGCGGGCAGGCGCCTCAGGAATGGCCACCACGCGCTCCCAGTAGGCCAGGAGCGCGGAACCGCCCTGAGTCCAGCCTGGATCGGTCAGCTTGTGCCAGCCGGCGTCGAGCCAGGCGATGCCAACGAACAGTCGGATCGGCAGCCAGAACAGGCCGGCGGCCCGATTGTTGAACAGGAAACGGGCGAATCCGGGTCCCTCGATCTGGACCTCGTCGGATCCGGGCTCGTTCCGATAGTTCAGGTAGAGGGCGACCAGTAGCGCCAAGAACGAGATCCAGAACGCCCACGTCACGTAGGTCCGGATGTCCTCCGACAACGTGATGAAGGGAAGGAGCACAATCGCAAGCGTTATCGCCGCGACGACGGCGAGCACGTAGATGACGGTGCGCATCGAGCTCATCACCGGCCTCCCTCTCTCTGCCCCCGGAGCGCCGTGCCATCGGCGCATGGATCAGTGACGCGGTCGGACGAATTTGCGTGTCTGGATATCGATTGTAGGCACGATATGGCGCCAATTGCCAGCTTGGGGCGCGAATTAAAACGCCCGACGGTCCACCCGTCGGGCGTTCGAAGTTGCCGTGTTGGCTAGCGGGAAGGCCCGCGCACCTCGAGCAGATGCGCCTTCCATCCGTCGGGAGCGGCGTCAGAGCTGCTGCCCTGCCATCCGCACGTGCACGTCACGAGCTGCTCACGATGCTGATAGCGATCGATGAGATGCTTGAACGGCTCAGGCGGCGCATCCTTGGGGGTGGAACGGCGCCATACGGAGGAGCTGGAAGTTGTCACTCGTTGTAGACCTCTCGTTTCCAGTCGGGCTCTTGGGGTCCCACACCTGCGCCCATTCCCTGGTCGGACGACGCGGACGCTACATAGAGGTCGCGTCGCTCGGCTGGGGATGGTGAGGTGACGACCCAGTTGCCTTCTGTTTGGGCCTTTCCATTCTAATGGATTCGGCGATAACTGGCGGGATTCATCGACTCGGTGACTCGATCGTCAATTCCTACCTGCTCGAGGATGCCGGATCGATCACGATCGTCGACGCCGGCGTGCCCGGCTACTGGAAGAGGATGCCCCAGTCGCTTGCCGCAATTGGCCGCAGCCCGGCCGATGTGCGGGCCATCCTGCTGACGCACGGTCACAGTGATCACATCGGTTTCGCCGAGCGTGCGCGGCGCGAGCTCGACCTGCCCGTGCTGGTGCATCGAGCTCGATGCGGCGCTCGCGCGCGGCGAGGTCCCCAATCCGGCCAAGGGCCTCGGCCCGACTCACCTTCGTCCGCTGCTCGGCTTCCTGACCTGGTCGGCCCGCAACGGGGCGCTGCGCCTGGTTCACGTGGGCCAGGTCTCGACTTTCGGCGACGGCGCCACACTCGACGTGCCCGGCACGCCGCGGGTGATCCACGTCCCCGGCCACACGCAGGGGAGCGCCGCGCTGTTCGTCGCGGCCAAGAGCACGCTATTCGTCGGCGATGCGCTGGCGACCTACGTGGTCACGACCGGAGTGCGCGGACCACAAATAGCCCCGTTCACCGCCGATCGCGACCAGGCAGTCGCATCGCTGGCACGGCTACAGGGACTCGACGCGCGCTGGGTGCTACCCGGGCATGGCCCAGAGTGGTCAGCCGGAATAGATGCCGCGGTTGAGCAGGTGCGCAAGGCGAACGCGAAGGCGCCTTAGCTTTAGGTCTCGATGTAATCGCCGGCCTGCTTGGCGGCCTCACGGACGAGCTGCCGGAGTGTCGTCTCGTCGACGTCGGCGAGCTTCCTGATTCTCACGCAGGCGCGTCCGATGTCAGCCTTGGGCAACAGCTCCCTGTAAGACTCGGCCAGGTACTCATCGCGCTGGCCGCCGACGGCGTTGATGTAGAGCGAGATGTAGTTCTTCCGACTGCCCAGCCCGATAGTCGCCCAGTCACCCTCGCGACCGGTCTTGTAGCGGAAGCGGTACTTGCCGTACCCGATCTGGCGGTAGGCGATGTGCGGCTCGAGCTGCGGCGCCTCGCGCCGGATCAGCTCGTGCAGCCGGCGAATCTCGCTCCGGCGTGGCTCTTCGAGCGCCTCGATGTAGTCCTCTGGTGTTGCGACGGTCGCTTCGTCCACCATTCGCACCTCCTCGAACTCGGTGTGCCACGTGGCCCGCTCGGATTGGGTCCTTTGGCCGTCACTCTGATCGATTCTGCCGCCTATCGTCGCGTTAGGCAGACGGACCGCCGAACAGCACGACGATAGAGCGCTCGCTCGACGGCTAGCGAAGGCTTCGCGAAGCTGGCGGAGGCGCCAATGCTTGGCTACAACGACGGTCCGTCAACCCCCTCACCCGAACGGCTGTGAGTCCTGAAGCAAGTTGCAAGTGCCAGCACGCGACCGTTCCCGCATCCCTTCCTCGCATCGTGACCTCGTCGAGTGCCCGCCTGTCGCCGCGCTGAGCACCATCTCCGCTGACGGTTACCCGCAGACGTCGGTGGTGTGGTGCGACTTTGACGGAAGTTGCCTGAGGGTCAACACGATGCGCGGCTTCGCCAAGGAGCGGAACATGCGGCGCAATCCCGCGGTAACACTCCTTTGCTATGACCCCCGTCAGCCATTGCGCTCGCTCGAGATTCGGGGCACCGTGATTGAGATGACCGAAGTGGGGGCCGTCGCCCACCTCGACGCCCTGGCCAGCAAATGTGCCGGCCGGCCAGTCCGGTACTTCGGCGAGGTGATCCCTGCCTCGTTCCAGGAAACGGAGACACCGGTGCTCTGTCTCATTCGAGCAGTGCACGTTGTTGCCCTGGATGCGACGCCCGGTGGTCGCGGGCCATGACCTGTGCTATCTCTGGGAGACCGACGACCCTCAGAATCCCGGAGAGCCACGCCGACCTGCTGGTCCGGTCGATCGTCGGCGTCATTACCACCTTGCCCGTCGAGGGCCCACCGCGCTCAAGTCTCGTGTGGGTGGACCATGACGGCGAGTGCGCGCGGATCAACACGACGCTCGAATGTGGCACGGGTCGCGATCTGCTGGCCAACCCGCGCCTCAGCCTGCTTGTCGTTGATCCGAACGATACCTCCCGCTTCATCCAGATCCGCGGCGACGGCGAGCTGGTCAGCACGAATGTCATACAACACCTCGATGAGCTGACCCGCCTCTACACGTCCCATCCCAGGTTCTACGGATTTGTCCACCAGGTCGCGCAGCTCCAGCGGGAGACTCGCGTGATCTGCCGCATTCACGCGCGGCGCATCACGCTCGACGCGATCCACGCCTGAGAGGGCGGCGTAGCCGACCGACACAGCCGCAGGCTCCAACTCGGAGTGCTGCGCTTGTCAATACCCCAGGGCAGTATTGACAAGGGCTTGTCAAGTACCTGTCAAGAGGGGTAAACTACCCTCAGTGAGCCTTGTCAAGACTTGACAAGGCCATACGTGTGTCCGGCGCATGGTGGGTTGCCGGGACGTCTGAGTTCGTGAAGGAGTTGTCGCCACGTCAGTCGGCGTCGCCGCAGAAGTAAAGCAGAAGCTCGGCCTGGTCGAGCTGATCGGCGAGAGCGTCCAGCTGCGCAAGGCGGGCGCCTCGTACAAGGGGCTGTGCCCGTTCCACGGCGAGAAGACCCCGTCGTTCACCGTGACGCCTGCGCGCGAGACATGGAAGTGCTTCGGCTGCGGCCGGGGAGGGGACATCTTCAACTTCGTCATGGAGCGCGACTCGATCGACTTCCCCGAGGCACTGCGCCGGCTGGCCGGGCGGGCGGGAGTCGAGATCAGCGAGCGAACGACGCGCGAGGACGCCCGCCGGAAGCGGCTGCGCGACGCGCTCGACGCCGCGATCGCCTTCTACCACCGCATCCTGACCGAGAGCCGGCACGGCCAGCCGGCGCTCGACTACCTGCACGGGCGCGGCTTCACCGACGAAACCATCGCCACGCACCAGCTGGGCTACGCGGTCGATGCCTGGGACACGCTCAGTCGAGCGCTGATCGCCAAGCGCGACTTCCGCGAGGAGGAGCTCGAGGCCGTCGGGCCTCGTCACCAAGCGCCAGGGACGGCGCGGCGTCTACGACCGCTTCCGGGGCCGAATCATCTTCCCGATCCGCGACGCATCGGGCAACGCGACCGGACTCGGCGGCCGCATCGTGGGCAGCGAGAAGCCGCGCGAGGACGGCCGCGACCAGGGTCCCAAGTACCTCAACTCGCCGGCGACGCCGCTGTTCGACAAGAGCCGCACGCTGTACCTGATCGACCGCGCCAAGTCGGGCATCCGCAAGAGCGGCGTGGCCGTCCTCGTCGAGGGCAACACGGATGCGCTGATGGCGCATCAGCAGGGCTTCGACAACGTGGTCGGCACGCTCGGCACGGCGCTGACGCCGGCCCAGGTCGAGCTCGTGACGCGCTATGCGCCGCGCATCGCGCTGGCGTATGACGTCGATGCCGCCGGGCCAGGGCGCGGCCGCGTTCGGTGCAACGGAGCTCTCGGCGCTGGTCGGCGAGATCGAGCGCAGCGCCCACCAGGGCCGGCTGACCGACGTCGGCGTGGTGCGCCTGCCCGACGGCCGCGACCCGGACGAGGTGATGCTCCAGGATCCCGAGCTGTGGCGCACGGCAACAGCCGAGCCGATGCCGATCGTCGAGTACCTGATCGACACGCATGCCAAGCGCCACGATCCGCGCACGATCTCGGGCCGCGAGAAGCTCGTCGCCGCGGTGATGCCGACCATTCGCCGGGTCACCAACCCGACCCAGCGCGACGGCTACCTGCAGATACTCGCCCGCCGCAGCGGCGTGGAGGAGCGCGTGCTGCTCGAGGAGCTGCGCCGGCCGGAGCAGACGGCACGGGTGATCGGCCGGCCGCCGCAGGGCCATGTCGGAGCGAAGATCAACCTCGAGGCCGTGCTGGCGAGCCCGGATGCGCTCGATCCCGAAGTCGGTCGGTCGCCTGCTCAAGCGCGCCGAGTTCACGCTCCTCCGCCTGCTGTTGCTGCGGCCCTACCTGCGCGACGAGATCGATGACCGTCGGCCCGATCGAGTTCTCGAGCACGCCGGCACGTGAGATCTGGCAGCGCCTCGGCGATGTCCCGGCCAGCAGCTTCGATCGTGCCGCATTCGTCGACAGCCTGGACCCGACGTTGGCGGGTGTTGTGCGGACGATGTACGCCGATCCCGAGCCGCTGCCCGACGACGAGGCGAGCCTCCACCAGGCGCTCGGCCAGAGCCTGCTGACGCTGCGCCGCAACCAGCTCGACGACGAGATCGAGGCCAAGGAGTTCGACATCCGCGAGGCCGAGGCCTCGGGCGACCGATCGGGCGTCGACCGGCTGCGTGCACGAGGTGCGCGACCTGCGCCAGGCACGGCTCGAGCTTGACCGACAACAGACAGGAAACAACAGTGCTTTCACAAAGACGACAACCGACACCGGCCGCCGCGGCCGGACAGCACCAGGAGGCAGACTGACATGGATACAGGCGACAAGCAATTGGTGGCCAGCGTTCTCGAGCGCGGCAAGCGCCGGCGCGACGACGACATGATCGACGGGCCGAAGGACGAGCTCGAGGAGCTCGAGCAATAACGGCATCTCGGCCGCGGCGGAGCTGGGCGTCGAGGTGGCTCTCGACGACGCCGAGAAGACGCCGTGGGAGGAGCCGCCGGCGAAGCTCGACCCGGCAGTAGCCGAGGAGCCCACGGCAGAGGAGCTGGACGCGATCGCGGCCGACATGATCGGCATCGACGACCCGGTCCGGATGTACCTCAAGGAGATCGGCAAGGTGCCGCTGCTCAACGCCGAGGAAGAGGTCGTCCTGGCCAAGGCGATCGAGCTCGGCGAGCAGATCATTGACGAGCCGCAGAAGGCGCGTCCTGTCGCTGTGGGAGTGGACGCGCAACGAGACGGAGACCAAGTCGCGCACCAAGCACCCCCAGCACCGGCTGCCATATCGCGAGGAGAGCGAGCGCATCGTCAGCGCCGCATTCAAGGCGGGCGAAAAGGACGGGCTGCTGCAGCAGACGCCCGATTTCCACTTCGTGAAGGCGATGAAGTCGGTTGAATCCGACCAGACCAAGGCGACCCTCAAGGAGACCCGGGCTCTGGTCACCGCCTACAACGAGGCGCCCAAGGCGGACATCTTCCAGAACCTGGTCGACTTCACGTTCCGCGCCATCCACGCCGGCGATGCGGAGGCGCACGACAACTCCGCCATGCGTGCCCTCTACGACTGGACGCGCGAGACGGCATACGAGGCTCTGCGGCGCTACATCTTCGGCGGCAAGGACTCCGAGCTGCTGGCCGAGATGGGTTGGACGCCCGAGCAGGACCTGTCACTCAAGCCGCGTGATCGGCGCGGAGTGCTGGTGCGCATCGGCCGCGAGGGTCGCGAGCAGCTGACCAGCGCCAACCTGCGCCTGGTGGTGTCGATTGCCAAGAAGTACATCGGCCGTGGCATGTCGTTCCTGGATCTGATCCAGGAGGGCAACATCGGCCTCATCCGCGCGGTCGAGAAGTTCGACTACGAGAAGGGCTTCAAGTTCTCCACGTACGCCACGTGGTGGATCCGCCAGGCGATCACGCGTGCCATCGCCGACCAGGCGCGGACGATCCGCATCCCGGTCCACATGGTCGAGACGATCAACCGGCTGATCCGCGTATCGCGCGGTCTGCTCCAGGAGCTCGGTCGCGAGCCGACGGTCGAGGAGATCGCCGAGGCGATGTCACGCGGCCAGGAAGTGGTCGTCACGCCCGACAAGGTGCGCGAGATCATCAAGGTCAGCCAGGAGCCCGTGTCGCTCGAGACACCGATCGGCGAGGAAGAGGACTCGCACCTCGGCGACTTCATCGAGGACCGTGCCGCGCTCGCGCCGGCCGAAGCCGCTTCGCATCAGCTGCTCAAGGAGCAGGTCGAAGCAGTTCTCGACTCGCTCAGCGGGCGCGAGCGACGCGTGCTCCAGCTCCGCTTCGGACTCGAGGACGGCCGCGCCCGCACGCTCGAGGAAGTGGGCAAGGAGTTCAACGTGACCCGCGAGCGGATCCGCCAGATCGAGGCCAAGGCGCTGCGCAAGCTGCGCCACCCGTCGCGCTCGCGCAAGCTCAAGGACTACCTGGAATAGAGCCCGATCGGTGAAGTTCCGAACGACGATCGTTCAATCAGGACCGACGACGACCGGCATCCAGGTGCCCGACGACGTGATCGAGGCCCTGAGCGCCGGTCGCAAGCCGCCGGTTCGAATCACGATCAACGGCTACTCCTACCGCTCGACCGTGGCGACGATGGATGGGAACTTCATGGTCAGCCTGAGCTCCGCGCACCGAGCGGCTTCGGGCCTGGCGGGCGGCGACGAGGTAGAGGTCGACATCGAGGTCGACGATTCGCCGCGCGAGATTGACATGCCCGACGATTTCGCAGCCGCGCTCGACGGCGAGCCCGCCGCCCGCGCCACGTTCGACGGCCTGTCGAACAGTCTCAAGCGATATCACGTCGACCTGGTCAACGGCGCCAAGACAGACGAGACGCGTCAGCGCCGCATCGAGAAGTCCGTGGCGACACTCAAAGAGGGCAAGCCGCGCTAGGCGCCGCCGATCACCCTCGACCGCCTGACTGGTCGGGGCCCGGCCCAGACGGCGTTGAACGGCGGAGCGCGGCCAGCCGCCATGGGAACGCGCCCTCGAGCTCGACCTCGAGTGAGAAGCTCAGGAACGTGCGCACCAGCACGATAAGCGCGAGGCTGGCGGCGCTCTCGAGGGTCAGGTCAAGGATGATCGTGTGGACGATGTCGGCGATGATCAGGACCTCGAGGCCGAGCAGGATCGATCGCCCGATATCGCGCCGGACGCGCCGGTAGTTGCCGGTCCGCTCGCCGCGCGACAAGCGGACAACGACTCGCGCGACGGCAATGAGCGAGCCGATGGCGAAGATGGCAACTCCGGCCACCTCGAAGACAAGGACGACGACTTCCATGATTGCGTGGAAGTCCAACCGATTACCTCCGGTTGATGTGTCGGCGGCGGCTCAGCCGCCGCCGACGTTGCGGCTCAGCCGGCGAGCGCCTTGGCCTTGGCCGCGTCGAACTCCGCCTGGCTGATCGCGCCCGAAGTGAGCAGCCCCTGCAGCTTGGCTACCTCATCGGCGGCCGAGTAGCCGGACATGCGCTTCATCTGCTCCTTGGCCGCCGCCGCGTCCTCGGCGTCCTGCTCGGTCGGCTTGCGCGTGATCATGTAGATCAGCGCTCCCAGGAAGGGCAGGAAGATGAGCACGATGATCCAGACGGCCTTCATGCCGCCGGTGATGTCTCGCCGATGGAAGATGTCGGCAAAGATCCGGATGAAGATCCAGATCAGCATGAACCAGAAGTAGAAGACGATGAGCGACCAGAAAAGGTCAGCGAACGACACGCAGTAATCCCTCCGACAATTAAATTGGCGGCGCCAAGTCTCGGCGCGCGCAGGGCCGGACCGGCATCATCCGAATCGCATGACGCTCGTGGCTAGCCCGACGTCTGGCCGGCCGCCGTTCACCAGCGCCTGTCGCAACAGGGCAAGCTCCTGCCTGATCTCGGCCAGCTCGCGCGCCATCGCATCCCCGAGCCGTCGCGGGCGCCTGCGACTTCTGGGCCGCAGCGGTCTCTTCCGCGGAAGGCACCGAGCAGGCTGGCCAGGATGCTGGCCAGGGCGCCGATGATGCCGACGCCGGCGAACATGACCATCGCTCCCGTCAGCCGACCCAGCGCGGTGACCGGGAAGAAGTCGCCATAGCCGACCGTGGTGATCGTGACCAGCGCCCACCACAGCGCGTCGCCGCCGGTCTGGATGTTGCCGTCCCCGCTGCGACTCGAACTGCAGGACGAGCACGCTCGAGACGGTCATCACGATCACCGCCGAAAGGACGGTGATGAACAGCGCGTACTGGCCGCGATTGTGGACGACGTCCTCGATCAGCTCCTTCTTCTTCTGGCCGCGCAGGAGTCGCATGATGCGCGCCAGCCGGCTCAGGCGGGCGAGTCGGAACAGTGCCGTGAATCGGAGGATGCCCAGGCTGGGGATCGAGCCGATCAGGTCCAGCCAGCCGCGACGTCGGAAGAAGTACTCGCTCTTGGAGCTCGCCTGCCTCAGGTTGAGCGCGAAGTCGATCAGGAAGACGACGCAGATGATGTTGTCGTAGACCCTCAGCAGGTCGCAGCGTGTCCGCATCGAGCGGCAGGATCAGCAGGCCCATGATGATCAGCGAGAAGATCGTCAGGACCAGGATGAAGATGTTGTAGGCGTTGCCGTGTGCCGGCTCTGAGCCCTCCCGGACAGTCATGGATGCCACCCTCCTTCGATCGCAGACAAACCGGCCGCGATGGGGCGGCTCGGCGGTCATTGTCGACTGAGGGCGGAGGTGGTCGTTCAGGAGCTGAGCACCGGATCGCCGTCCGCGTTGTTGGGCAGCGGCTCTTCCCACTTCAGTCGCCGCGCCGCGACGCGGAAGGTGAAGCCGAACGCGAACGCGATCAACGTCGCGGGCCAGATGTCGAGCCCGAATCCGGCGTCGGCCACGATGTAGACGATGCTCGTCAGCACGGCCGTGCCGACGAACCACTCGCCGCGCACGAAGTGCTGCGGCGTCACACCGGACGTCAGGTCGATCAGGAAGCGGCCGGCCGTCGGGCCCACGACGCCGATCAGAACGCAGGCCAGGAAGGGGAGGTCGGCCTCGAGTGCCTTGTTGGCGCCGACGGCGGCGTACCACGGCAGCGAGAAGGCCGACATGAAGTCGAAGACGCGTGCCAGCCGCGCCTGATCGAGCTGGCCGGAGAGCCTCAGCGCGAGGATGCCAGCGACTGTGCACAGGATCAGGTACCACGCGTTGGTCAGCGCCGACGGAATGTCGTTCAGCAAGACGTCACGGGTGACGCCGCCGCCGATGCCGCCGAATACGGCAAGCAACAGGATGCCGACGACGGTGAACTTCCGGTAATGCGACGGCTGTCGCGCCAGCAGCGCACCGTTGAAGGCGTTCGTCGTGGCCGCGATCAGGTCGATGATCGTGAAGCTGCCCAGCGTGAAGACAGCGATCGTCCCCGCGTCGAAGTTCATGTCAGCTCGGCTGTGGCGCCGGGGCAGGTTGAGTCAGCCGCGAGGCGGCCGGCTGCGTCGGCGGAAGGGTGTCCTGCTTTCGATACTCCTCCAGCAATCGCTGCTCTTCGTCCTTGTGCGGGAACTTGAAGAAGACCAGCACGGCGCCGAGTGCGACGGCGATGATGCCCGCGATGTATGCCCACTGATCGCCGGCAAGGAAGGACTCCTTGGCCGCCTGCAGGATCTGGGCGCTGTACTGCGGGTACTGCGCGGCGATGTCCGCGGCGCCGGCAAACGACATCGTCAGCTGGTTCTGGACGCTGGTCGTCAGCTCCGGATTGGGCGGCACGCCGGCGAGTGCCGCCGCCGCCGCCGCCGCATATCCGGCGGTCAGCAGCGCGCCGAAGATCGACTGCATGATTGCGCCGCCGAGGTCGCGCTGGAGGTCGGCCGTGCCGGACGCCATGCCGGCTCGCGTGACCGGCACCGATCCGGTCAGCGATCGCGAAGCGGGAGTGCCGGCAAAGCCGACCCCGGTGCCGACGAGGCCGTAGCCCAGTGCCACGACCCAATAGCTGCTGCCTTCTCCCCACAGCAACAGCATCGTCACGAAACCGGCCATGACGAACACGTAGCCGAGCAGGAGCGTGAATCGGGCTCCCCGAGCCTCGACGATGACCGCTGAGCGTGGCGCGACGATGACCATCATCAGCGCCGCGGGGATGATTGCCGTGCCGGCCTCGAAGAGTCGAGTAGCCGAGCACGTTCTGGAGGTATTGCTGGCCGATGAACATCGCCCCCATCAGCGATCCGAAGACGATGATTCCGGCCAGCGCAGCAACCCAGAAGGTGGGCCGGGCGGCGATGTCGAGGTCGTACAGCGGATCCTTCGTCCGCCGCTGACGGATGACGAAAGCGACCGCGCAGCGATGGCTATGGCCGCCAGGCCGAGAACCAGCGCGGTCATGTTCGGCACGGGCGCGAAGTTGATGGCCAGGATCAACGTGCCGACGAGCAGCGCCGACAGGATGCCGCCGAGGTTGTCGACGGGATCGGTTGTCTCATTCACATGGGCCGGCACGTTTCGCCAGGCCATGAACAGGGCGACGGCAGCGAGGGGCAGGGTGACAAGAAGACCGAGCCCCAGACGAAGCTCTCGAGCAGGAACCCGGCGACCAAGGGTCCAAGGGACGCGATCGCGCCGCCGAGTGCCGACCACAGGGCGATCGACTTGGTCCGGCCCGGGCCCGGGTGCCCACAGAGCCGTGATCAGGGCGAGGGTCGTGGGGTAGGCCATGCCGGCCGACATGCCGCCGACGATGCGCGCGCCGATGAGGATCTCGATCGACGGCGCGAACGCAGCCACGAGACAGGCTGGAATCGACAGCCCGATACCCAGCAGCAGCATCATCTTGCGGCCGTAGCGGTCGCCCAGTGCGCCGAGCCACAGAACGGATGCGGCCAGACCCAGCGAGTAGCCGACGGCGACCAGGTCGAGCTGCGTCTGCGACGCTTCGAACGCCAGGCCGATCGACGGCAGGGCGACGTTGGCGACCGACAGGTTCAGGTTGGCGACCGCCGCCACCAGGATCAGCGATATGAGGATGATCGGCCCGTTCTCGGGCACCCCAAGTGACTTCGCTGCGGCGGTCTTGTCCGTGGCGCCGCCGGCGTCTGGGCAGCTCATCGTCGAGGCTTACTCGCGGGCCAGCATCGCGGCGGCGTCTCGTTCGAGGTCGAGGTACTGGTCGTCGCCGACGTTGACCTCTACCTGGTGGATCGTGCCGCCGGTGAAGCTGATACGGCGACTTGTATTCGGCGCTCGACCGCGTCTGCCGGAGTCACGACCGATGCACAGGCCATCGCCGCACAGCGTGAATGACGCGACTTGCGTGCGCATCGGCCCGGTGGCGACGACATCGTCATTGACATAGAGCTTTGTCGTGCCGTGAGCCTCGTGGTACTGGCCCATCGATTCCTTGATGAACTCCATGCCGAGCACGTACTTGCCTGGATCGAGCTTCTCGTGAGACGAATTCCTGCTCGGGAGGGATACCCAGGAAGTTGTAGACGTACCACAGCTTCTGGTTTTTCAGGAACAGCGCGTGGCCGCCGAAACGCGAGCCGTGGGCAAAGATGATGCCGGCGGCTTCCGGCGTGCCGATCGTCACGTTAGCCAGGATCCTGAATGACCGGCCGCGGATGTTCGACCGCCACGGCCTCTGGCACGTCGGCCGTGTCCGGGTAATAGACGTAACGTGTTGCGCGGCGGCTCGGGCTGCGGTCGTGGATCGTTGATGATCTCTACGGGAAGCGATCGTCGAGCGGCAGCACCTGGAACTTGTCCGCCTCCTCAAACCAGGCGGCGATGAGCTGCTTGAGCTTCTCGGGCTCCTGCTCGGCGAGGTCGTGCGCCTCGGACCGATCCACATCGGTGTGGAATAGCTGCCAGACGTCCTTGTCGAAGTTGCCCAGGCCGGACGTCGGACCGTGGACGGTCACAGCCTTCCAGCCGTCCTCCCAGATGCCGCGCGTGCCCAGCATGGCGTAGTACTGGCGCTTCTTCGGCGTCGGTGCGTCCGGCATTGTCGAATGAGTACTTCATCGAGTTGCCCGGCTGAGCGGCACCTGCTCGTGGCCGTTGAGCGACCTTGGGGAATTCCAGGCCGACGCACTCGAGAATCGTCGGCACGACGTCGGTGGAGTGGTGGTATTGGTGGCGGACCTCGCCCTTGGCCTTGATGCCCTTCGGCCAGTGGATGACCATCGGGTCGCTGATGCCGCCCTGGTAGCTATAGCGCTTGAACATCCGGAATGGCGTCGAGAATGCCATTGCCCAGCCGGTCGGGTAGTGGTTGTAAGTGTTCGGGCTGCCGAGGTCATCGAGGTGCTTCAGGTTCTCGGACATCTCGTCGGGGAAGCCGTTGAAGAACTTGTTCTCGTTGACCGAGCCGTTGGGCGACCCCTCGCCCGACGCGCCGTTATCGGCGCAATAGAAGATGAGCGTGTTGTCGAGCTGTCCGGTCTGCTCGAGGTAATCGATGATCCGTGCCGACCTGCGCGTCGGTGTACTCGCTGAAGCCGGCATAGACCTCGGCCATGTGCGCGAAGAGCTTCTTCTCGTCATCCGACAGTGATGCCCATGGGCGCACGTCGTCGGCCGGCGAGTAGGTTCCCTCGGGCATCGGATTCATCGGCGTCAGCTCGGTGCCCTCGGGAAAGATGCCCTTCGCGATCATGCGCGGCAGGACCCACTCGCGGTAGGCCTCGTAGCCGTCGTCGAACTTGCCCTTGTACTTGTCGATGTACTCCTGCGGCGCATGATGAGGCGCGTGGTTGGCGCCTGGGCAGAACCACTGCAGCCACGGCCGCGACGGCGCGCTGGCCTTGACGTCGCGGATCATCTGGATCGCCTGGTCGGCGAGGTCCTTCGAGAGGTGGTAGCCCTCCTCGGGCGTATACGGCTGCTCGATGTAGTGGTTGTCGTGGACCAGGTCCGGATACCAGTTGTTCGTCTCGCCACCGAGGAAGCCGTAGAAGCGATCCCAGCCCTGGTGCAGCGGCCACGTCTCCTTGGTGCCGCCCTGAGCCAGGTCGTCGACCGGCACGTTGTGGTTCTTGCCCAGCCAGAAGGTGCTGTAGCCGTTCTGGCGCATGACCTCGGCCATGTCCCGCACTCGGGCGGGATGTGGGCGCTCGCTCCCGGGTAGCCGATCGAGCCCTCGGTGATGCAGGCCATGCCGTTCTGGTGGTGGTTGCGGCCGGTCAGGAAGGTCGAGCGCGTCGGCGAACAGAGCGCGGTCGTATGCCACTGGCGAATACATCAGCCCGCCGTCAGCCAGCTTCTGCAGTGTGGGCATGTTGATCCGCCCGCCGAACGGCGACCACGCCGCGAGCCCGGTGTCGTCGTACAGGACGATCAGGACGTTGGGCGCACCTTCGGGCGGCTTGGACGGCGTGAACGGGCCCCAGTCAGGAGTCGAGTCGCGGACATCGAGCTTGATCGTGCCCTTGAATGGTGCGGTCATCAGTTACCCCTTCCGACGGATCGGGGTGACGCCCGAGAAAGGGCGCCCCACAGCTTCCCCCGCTGTTCGGCGCATCTCACCGGCACGGGCAAATACGGCCCGCTATGTCCATTTCACGGGTAGGGTCGGCCGCGCGATTGGCACGGACAATGGGGCAGGCCGGTGTTTGACAGGTGTGTCCTGCGCCCGGTCGGTGGGCCGCAGGGCCCCGCCAAGGCTACTGGCGGGCCATCGCCACGCGGTAGCGCTCCTCGGGCGAGATGAGGTGGTCGGCGTCCTGGGCGTCGTCACCGAGGTCGATCTGGACCCACTTGACGTTGCCCGGTGAACTCGGTCTTGCCCTCGGCGAGGTCGTCGGTCACCGGGGTCGCGGTGTCGCTGCCGACGTCCGTCGTCTCGTCGGCCGAGAAGAGCATCGGCACCGTCGCGTCGACCCGGCCTTCGCCGACCTTGCTGCCATCGACGTACAGAGCAGCACGTCCCGCCTTTGCCCAGACCGCCGCCGTCATAGGTGAACTCGACGCGGACCTGGTGGCTCGCCCGGACGACAGGGATTCCTCGCCGTAGACCTTGAACTGCTGCAGGCCGAACAGGTTGTAGCAGTAGGCCGGCCGGCCATCCTTCATGTACAGGCGACATGCCGCCGAACGCGCCGCCCTGCGCAATGATCGTGCCGTGACCGCCGTCCTTTGGGCACGATCGACCTCGAGCGGTGATCGCGTACGACTTGTTCTTCATGACGACAACCGAGTTCTCGGTCAGGCGACCCATGCCGCCGAACAGGATCTGGGTATTGCCATGGATCAGCTGCGGGCGTCCGGCCAGGTCGGGGTTGAAGCGCTCGACCCGCCGATCGTCGAGCGGCAGCACGTTGTACTTGCCCGCCTCGATCAGGAACAGCCGCTGCAGGTGGGCCAGCTTCTCGGGCTGCTCCTTGGCCAGGTCGTGGGCCTGGGTCCAGTCGTCCGGGCCGTAGAGCTCCCACACGTCGTCGTCGATTGGTGGCAAGGGCGGCCATCACCCATGGCGTGCTGTGCCGGGTGACTGCCGTCCAACCCTTGTGGTAGATGCCGCGGTTGACGAACATCTCGAAATACTGGGTCGTGTGCGTGTCGGCCGCCGCCGCGTCGTCGAAGGCATAGAGCATCGAGGTGCCCTCGAGCGGCGCCTGCTGGATGCCGTTGACGAACTGTCGGCGCGGGGATGCCCGGCGGCCTCGAGGACGGTCGGCATCACGTCGATCACGTGGTGGAACTGGCTGCGCAGCTCGCCCTTGGCCTTGATGCCATTGGGCCAGTGGACGATCGTGCCGTTGCGTGTACCGCCCCAGTGGCTGGCGACCTGCTTGGTCCACTGGTACGGCGTGTCCATCGCGTGCGCCCAGCCCACGGCGTAGTGGTTGTATGCCCGTGGCGTGCCGAAGTCGTCGATGCGTCGAGGCCATGAACTCGGTCGTCTCGAGCCGCCGGCGCCGTTGAGCACGATCAGCTCGTTGAAGCAGCCCTGGGGAGTGCCCTCGGCCGACGCGCCGTTGTCGCCGATGATCACGTAGACGAGCGTGTCGTCGAGCAGCTGCATCTCCTGCAGGGCGTCGATGCAGCCGGCCGACGTGATGGTCGGTGTGCTCCATGAAGCCGGCATAGACCTCCATCTGGCGCGCAAGCACCGGCTTCAGGTCGTCCGGCATTTCATCCCACGCCGGGATCTCCGGTGGCCGAGCAGTGAGCTCGGCATCCTGCGGAATCACGCCCAGCTCCTTCTGGCGCGCGAATGTCCGCTCGCGCTGTGCGTCCCAGCCGTCGTCGAACTTGCCCTTGTACTTGGCCGACCACTCGGCCGGCACGTGATGCGGCGCGTGGGTTGCACCCGGCGCGTAGTAGACGAAGAAGGGCTTGTCGGGCATGAGCGCCTTCTGCTGGCGAATCCACTCGATCGAGCGGTCAGTCATGTCCTCGGTGAAGTGATAGCCCTCCTGCGGCGGTCCGGTCGGGCTCAACCGGAACGGTGTCCTGGTAGATGGCCGGCGCGTACTGGTTGGTCTCGCCGCCGATGAAGCCATAGAAGTGCTCGAAGCCGTTGCCCGGGGCTGGGCCAGCGGTCGAATGGGCCCATCGGGCTCGTTTCCCAGACCGGAACCTCGTGGCACTTTCCGAAGTGGGCGGTGCTGTAGCCGTTCAGCTTGAGCACCTCGGCGATCGGCGCCTTGTTGCGTGGCCGCATCGAGTTGTAGCCGGGCGCCGACGTGGCGATCTCGGTGATGCCGCCCATGCCGACCGAATGATGGTTGCGACCGCCGAGCAGCGCGGCGCGCGTCGGCGAGCACAGCGCGGTCGTGTGGAAGCGGTTGAACTTCAGGCCGTTCGCGGCGAGACGCTCGAAGTTCGGCGTTGCGCACGGTCCGCCGAAGGCAGTCGAGGCACCGAAGCCGACGTCGTCGATCGAGCACGATCAAGACGTTCGGTGCGCCCTCTGGCGGGCGGATCGGCGTGATCGGCGGGAACGACGTGTCTGGATCCTTGGCGTCGTACGTGGTCACACCGACATGCTGCGGATCCGGGATGGGCAGGTTGCGAGCGCTGGAGCTTGTCAGTCATGTGATCACACATCCCTCTCGTGTCGACCGGCCAGAGCCACGGACGCCCGCGATCGCATCTGTTGCTGTTGTCAGCGTCGACGGATCCCTGATCGGCTCAGTGCACGGGTCATCATCCGTTGTGGATGAAGCGCGGGCTCGCGCCCGTCGCGACTGCATCGTGGTCTGGATGAAGAGCGTCGCCGAGCCGGCCAGGACGATGGCAACGATGTTGGTCGCGAGCACGATCAACGAGCTGATAAATCGGTCGAAGTCGGCGAAGCCGAGCGCAACTCCGGCGCTGGCCGCTGCCGGCACGGTTGTGACGGAGATCGCCACCCCGACGGCGGCGCTGGCGCGAGTCTCGAAGGCCATCATGCCTGCGACGCCGGCAGCGAGAGCCACTCCCAGCGTCCCGACTCCCAGCTGGCTCATCGACGGGATCAGGCCAGTTTCGAGCTCCACGTCGCCAATGAGGTTCAACGATCTGAGCATGAACGTGATCGCCGCCGCCGCGATGGTGGCGACGCCGAAGCCTACGAACAGGGTCAATGCCGCGCGGCGAACGAGCCGCCAGCGCCTGCCGATGATGCCGACGGCGGCCGCCGTGAGCGGCAACAGGTCCGGGCTCACGGCCATGGCCCCGACGATCAGGATCGGGTTGTCGTTGATGACGCCGTAACCGGCAATGATTCCGGCAACGATCATGAGCACGACGTATTGCGAGGCGATGCGCGAGACGTTGCGCGCCGAGCCGACCAGATCCGCCCACAGCAGGCTCGCGTCCTGAGCTTCTGAAGCGGTTTGAGGTCTGATCAAGTCCGACCTGGAAAGAGCGATCGCGTCAGGTGGCACGCCGGCCGACTCGAGCATCCTGAAAACGTCGTCGGCGAACCCCGGCTCCACGTCCGCAATCAGGCGAACCGTTCCGTCCGTCGCGACCGGCATGCGCGCGATGTGGCTTACGCCTTCGATGCCCTCGAGTGCGCCGTGCACGTGTCGGCATCGGCCGGTGAGACGTGAGCGCGGAGCTCGAGCATCGGGCCGGCCCGGACCGCTAGTTGGTGTCTGCGAAGACGGTCGACCAGTCGTTCTTGATGCTGACCACCGTCCAGCCCTGCGCCTTCGCCTCGTCGAGTGCCTTCTCCGCGCCGCCGACGTAGTCGAACTCGCGTTCGGCGTCGTCGTGAAGGACGAGCAAGCGGAGGCCGGGCCGCGCCGGGGTGTTCGCGAAACGAAGCATGGGCAGGTCACCGTTCGAGTTGCCGGCGGCAATCAGCGGCCGACGTCCGAGCCGGCTCCAGATCCGGAGCGGCTTGGCCGGGCCGTCATCGAGGACGTCGGCCTCGGGCTTGCGCATGATCGTGACGTTGCCGTCGTCCTCACGGTAATCGAGCGCCGTAGAGCTGCCGATCACCCGGTCGCGGCGGATGCCGTACATCTCCTCGCTGATCGGCCGCATGAAATCGCGGCCCCCGCCCGAGGCGATGTAGTTCGAGAAGCCGTTCTCGTCGAGATAGCCCAACAGCTCGACCATCGGCGCGTAGCCGCAATCGATGTAGCCACGGCCGAGAGTCGGATGCTGGGCCGAGTGCAGGAACTTGTCGCCAGCGTCCTCGAACTCTTCGACGCTGATCCCGCCATGGGCGGCGAGGACTCCACCCAGGACAGTCCGAATGTTGGTGTCGTCGCCCTTGTAGTGGTCCTCCATGACCTTGCCCAACCACGCGTAGTCGCGCTCGTGGGCTGCTTTCCAGGGCTGCTTCTCGCGCAGCGACGGGTCGGCTTCGGCCATCTCGTACAGACGTCGAAGGATGAAGTCGAGCTGGATCGGCATTGGCTTTTCAGCCCACAGCGTGCCGTCGTTGTCGAAGACCGCGATGCGCTCCTCGGGCGGGACGTCGCGCGCGGCGGCTTCGACGAAGTCGAGGATTGCCTGCTTGGTCAGGTCCGTCGTTCCAGGACGGCAGGGAGTTAGCCACGTTGCACGCCTCCTAGTTCTTGCCGCCGGCGCGGTCACCTGCGTCCTCGGAGGATCGGTCGACAGGCGACCGTCGGGCAATGGTGTCAGCCGGTGTCAGTCCTGCGTGGCCGCCCGACCCTGAGTTGCGTCCGGTCGGACGATGCAGCGGAAGCCGAGGTGGGCCATCGACGTCTCGATCGTCTGTGCCTGGCGCGCTGCGGGCCGGTAGCGAAGGCAGTAGTTCGGCGCGCACAGGTGCGAGCCGCCCTTGACCACGTGGCGCGGGAACTGGCCGCCCGGCTGGCCGACGTTGAAGCTCTGTTCGGGCGACTCGACGCGCGGGTTGACGCGTGGACCCGACGGTCCGCAGCAGGCGTGGATCACCTGCTCGGGATGGGTCGGCGTGTAGTAGTCGGTCGTCCATTCCCAGACGTTGCCGGCCATGTCGAACAGGCCGTAGCCGTTGGCAGGGAATGACTTGACCGGCGACGTCCCCTCGAACTTGTCGAGATTGAGGTTCTGCCACGGGAACTCGCCCTGCCAGGTGTTGGCCATCATCTTGCCCTTGGGCGCGAACTCGTCGCCCCAGGTGAAGACCTTGCCCTCGAGGCCGCCGCGCGCGGCGAACTCCCACTCGGCTTCGGTGGGCAGCTCCTTGCCGGCCCACGCGGCGTATGCGGTGACGTCGTCCCAGGCGACGTGGGTCACCGGGTGGCGGTCCTTGCCGTCGAGACTGCTGTCCGGACCGCTCGGGTGGCGCCACTGGGCGCCGGGCACCCAGTGCCACCAGTTGCGGTAGTCGTCGAGCGGCACCGGGCCATTCGTCTTGCGGAACACGAGCGAGCCGGGCACGAGCAGGTTCGGATCGGCATCCGGGTAGTCGTTCGGGTCGAGCGCCTTCTCGGCCACCGTCACGTGGCCGGTCTCCTTCACGAAGCGTCGGAACTCGGCGACGGTGACCTGCGTGCTCGTCCATCCAGAAGCCGTCGACCTCGACCTCGTGGACCGGTCTCTCCTCGGGATAGTGGTCGGCCGAGCCCATCATGAACGAGCCACCCGGCACCCAGACCATGTTCTTTGGCGGACTGGTCTAGTGGCGATGTCGTCTGGCGGATTGGCCGTCATGTCGCTTGGTCCCCGTTCGTGTCGATCGCCTCGTTCGCGCCCCGTTCGGGTCCTTGCCCTGCAGTCGCCGCAACCGTGCCCTGCGACGCTCGATCACGAGCCGCCGCTCACCCTCGCCGGCGGTGTAGAAGTAGTGTGCGAGATAGCCCGTCAGCGTGCTGAAAAGCGCGACGCCGGTGACGATCACGATCGTCCCGACCAGGCGGCCCATGTTCGTCACCGGGTACTGGTCGCCGTAGCCGATGGTCGAGATGGTGACGACCAGGTACCACAGCGCGTCCGAGGCGGTCTTGATATTCGAGCCTTCGACCGGCTCCTCGATGGCGAGGATGGTCATGCTGCCGAACTCGATGACGATGACCGTCAGCAGCAGGACGAACAGCAGGATCGCCCGGGCTCGGTTGTGGAAGAGCTCGTCGACGTCGTCCTCGGCATTGGCCCGGGATCGAAAGCGGCGAACAACGGTCACCACGCGGATGAACTTGATTACGCGCAGACCGGGGATGCACGAGAGCAGGTCGAGCCAGCCGTAGCCGCGGGTGAGGTACCTGCGTCGCTCAGTGGCAACCGACAGGCGGGCCACGAAGTCGATCACGAACACGAAGGTCACGCCGATGTCCATCGACCGCCACCACCTGGGCCACGGCATCGTTGCGCACGAGCGCGAACAGGAACAGGTTGAGCAGCGAGATCAGCGCGATGCCCAGGACGAAGAGCTCCCAGGCCATCGCGCAGCCGGACGGCGCCGGATGTCTCCTGGTATCTGACCGGCAGGCGCTTCGTCGCTCATCAAGGCTCGGAAGCGTAGCGGGCCGCCTCCTCGACTGTGACGAAGACCTGGATCGGGCCGTGGTCATCGCCGTCGTCACCGGCCGGCCGCCTGGAAGCCGACAAAGTACAAAACAGCCTTGGCATGCTTCGAGGACGCTAATCCCTGGTCGATGTCGGGGGCGAGTGTGCCCGCACTACCGAGCCGAGGTGCTCCGCACTCGGGCGGGTCGATCGCCCGCCCACTTGCAGTCCTGGACTCGCTGGCCCACCGTTGCGGCGATGAGGGAGACGACCGCGTGATCGCCGACACGACGACTGTCCTGCGACCTGTCGACGCGATCGTCGGTCGCATCCGGGCGATCGGCCCGCGGCGCCGGACGGTCATTCCCGAAGCGATGGCTGGGCTGCCGGTCGCGATCTCATTCGTTCCCGATGGGATGGCCGGTAGCATCCTTGCCGGCGTCAGCCCGATCCACGGCCTGTATGCCAACTTCGCGGGACCGATCCTGGGCGGCTTTTCGGCCGACACGCGACGAATGGTGGTCGCAACGACGAGCGCTTCATCGCTCGCCGTCGGCTCGGCACTGGTGAGCGTGCCCACCGAGCAGCGAGCCGATGCGGTCGTGCTGCTGACCCTGATTGCCGGCGCATTGATGATCCTCGCCGGCGTTCTGAAGCTTGGTCGCTACACGCGCTTTGTGTCGCACTCGGTGATGACAGGCTTCCTCACCGGAATTGCGGCCAACATCATCCTCGGCCAGATTCCGAGCCTCACAGGCGTGTCCGCCCCGAGCGGGCCGGCGATCACCAAGGCGTTCTACGTGTTTACCCATCCAAGCCTGGTCGATCTTCCGTCCCTGCTGACGGGCATCGCCGCCATCGTCCTGATCGTCCTGCTTGCAACCTCGAAGCTGTCGACCGTGGCAGGTCTCGTCGCGCTCTCAATTCCTACGGCTCTGGTCCTCCTGCTCAACGTGGCGAGCATCGAGCAGGTATCTGACCTGGGCGCCATTCCAACCGGGTTCCCGCTGCCCCAGCTGCCAAACCTCAGCGTGTTCTCAATCGAGCTGGTGATCGGCGCGCTGACCGTCGCGGCGATCGTCCTGATTCAGGGCGCGGGCGTGGCCGAGTCAGCGCCCAATCCCGACGGACGTCGGTCGAAGGTCAACCGTGACTTCATGGCCCAGGGCGTCGGCAACCTGGCGGCGGGTTTGTTCCGCGGCCAGCCCGTCGGTGGTTCGGTGGGCCAGACCGCGCTGAACGTGGGTTCCGGAGCGCAGACCCGCTGGTCGGCCATCTTCGCCGGCCTGTGGATGCTCGCCATCCTGGTCCTCTTTAGCGGGCTCGTCGGGCTGGTCGCCCTGCCGACGCTGGCGGGAGTCCTGATCGTTGCCGGGGTTGGCGCGTTCCGGATCCCGGCGATCCTGACGGTGGTGCGCACCGGCGCGCTGTCTGAAGTCGCCTTTGGCACGACGCTGGTCGCAACCCTGCTGCTGCCCGTTGCCGCTGCCGTCGGCATCGGCGTAGCGCTATCGCTGATGCTGCAGTTGAACCGCGAGGCACTCGACCTGCGCGTCGTCCAGCTCGTGCCCCAGCCGGATGGCAGCTTGCTCGAGCAGTCAGCACCGAAGCGCGTCAAGGAAGACAGCATCACCGCGCTCGATGTCTACGGCAGCCTGTACTACGCCGGGGCCCGCACGCTACAGGCGCGGCTGCCCCAGATCCGCGACGCGAAGCGGCCGGTCGTGATCATCCGGTTGCGCGGCAGAACCTCACTCGGCTCGACCTCGCTGACCGTCCTTTCAGGCTATGGAGACCGCCTTGCCGAAGCGGGCGGCCGGCTCTACCTATCCGGCGTCGACGCAGACCTGGCCGTGCTCTTTCGCAAGACGCGCACGGTCACCGAGGCAGAGGACTCGGTCCAGCTCTTCGAGGCGACCCCGATCATCGGCGAATCGAGCCGCCAAGCCTTCGAGGCGGCCGAGAAGTTCCTGGCCGCCCGACACAAGCTCCGACTAGGCGCCCGGTTCAGGCGGGCTTGGCCACCCTTCGGGCCGCCTTTGGTGCGGCAGCGGTGGTTGGCTTGGTAGCCCTGCGTGCGGCCTTGGCCGCTCCTGCCGGCTTGGCGGCCACCCGACGGGCCGCCTTGGCCGCTCCTGCCGGGTTGGCGGCCACCCGACGGGCCGCCTTTGGCTTGGCCTTGGGCTTGGCTGCCTCTGCCAGCTGCTTCTGGAAGAACTCGAGCGCCGTGCGGGTCTTCGTCTGCTGGCTGCCGCCCAGGCTGATGCCCTTTGATACCAGGAAGGCGCGCGCCTCTGCGGCCACCTGGAATGCCTCGTTTGGCATGCACTTGGTCGACAGCTCGAGGATGCGCGACCCGTCCTGGTAGAGCCAGTACTCGGCTGTGAATCGCCGATCCAGCTCAGGCGGCGTGAAGGTTCCCTTGAGGATGAATGTCGGCCCGAGCGGAACCAGGTCGTCGAGACTGATGCCGGCCGGCGCATGCTCGGCGTAGAAAGCGCGTTGCGCCTTGGAGAACAGTTTCCTGAAGGGCAGCTTGCCGCCCAGCGCGTCACGAACCTCCTTGCCGGTCGTGCGGCCCTTGAATGACCCCGAGCAAACGTAGCCGCCCGGAATTGCATCGACTTCGACCTTGAAAGCGGCATCGCTGCGGATGCTCTTGGGCAGCGCATCCGGCTGGACCGGTCGCAGCTTCACGACCGTGTCGCCGGCGCCACCCTGGATGCGTCTCGCTCGAACCACAATGCCAGCCTTGTCCAGAGTCAGTGTCGGCGTGTCGAAAAAGAAGACCTGGCGTGGCTGTGCCTCAACCGGGTCGAGATTCAGGTTGCTGATCGTCGCGCGATGCGCGACCTCCGGAATGGTGAGCTTAAGCTCGACGCTGTCGGCGCCGCCCATCAATCGCATCATGTCGGCGAGCTGGGCATCTGACAGGCGAGTCGGTGGCTTTGCTGGTGTCGCGCTCATTGGTGACGCTCCTCCTCGTAAGCTGCCACGGCCGCGGGCAGCGATTCAAAGATCCGGATCATTGGATCCCATTCATAGTGACTGATCATCTGGCGTACCTTCGCACGAACGTCGGCTAACCAGAGCGTCGATCCGCGATTTGCAAGCCAGCGCGCGAGGGCGGTGATCGTATCGGCACTTTCGATATCGATATCTGGGCTCATCGCCAGGTCGAGCAGGACGACCTTGGGTGGCTCGCTCGAGCTACGCACCATGCTGCGGATCGTGTCGCGAACGAGTGCCGCGTTGAGGAACAGCATCGGCGAGTCGACGCGGACGATGAGTAATCCCGGACTCTGCTGAGCACTGGCATCGTTGTCGACGCTGACGTGCTGCCGAGATTGCCGCCGTCGACGACGTGGGGCTGACCATCAGCTGGCGCGAGGTGCCGAGCAAGGCATAGGCGATCGGGCCTGCCGCGGCCGCGGCGAGACCGGTGTGACGCGGCAGCCCGGCTATCTGCGCGTACGCAATTGCCTGTGGAACGATCAACGCCCATGCCGTGAGCGCCGCGATCAGGTCGTAGCGCAGCCACGCCGGCTTGTAGCGCGGCAACCAGCCGACTATCGGCAGGAAGGCGCGCCAGCCGGCCCCGGTCATTTCACGTCTGGCCGCGATATCGGGTTGACCGGCATCTTCACGTGTCCCGGAATCTGGCGCGCGCGCAGCAACAAGAGCAGGCACAGGACGATCATCCAGATCGGGAAGACGATGACCAGCAACGGCGAAAGGGTGATGCTCAGAAGAAGGAATATGCCGACGATGTATCCGGCGTAGATCATCCAGCGCGGCATGAATTCGGTGCGTGATGCGACTCGCGTCGACGCGATGACAAATACGGCTGCCATGCGCATTGCCAGCACAGTGAGCAGCGTCGACCCAAAGCCGGGCAGGATGCGCGCCTCCACGGCAGTGATCGGAGCCTCGCTTATCTCGACTGTCGCGGCCGTGCTCGAAATAGCTGCTGCTGCAGTAAGGAAGAGGCCCAGATAGAGCACGCCACTGACGAGCTGCACCTCCGCGCTGAGCTCGTCTCGCCTCGTTGACGTCACCGCGGCACGAACCCACAGCCGCAGGGCGACGATGAACCACAGGAACGCGATCGCCGCGAAGGGCATGATGTACAGGCCGATGACCAGAACCCGGCGACTCTCCGGGCTGTCGTAGTAGGCCAATATCTCGGCGTCCGATGCCTGCGCGCCGGGCACCGTGCTGAGCAGGCCGAAGGCAATCAAGAACAGCACGGCATGCGAGATGCCGGCTAGCGCGGTGAGCGTGGCCGCTCGCCTCACCGATTGCTGTTGCACAGTCGCCGAAGAATCAGTCATGGCGCGGCAACGGCGTCCGGCTGGCCCGATCGTCTGCCGAGCTCAGCGGCGATCGGGAACATGATGACCATCCCGATCAGCCCCGCCCCCGCGAGAAAGACGAGCACGTTCGGCTGGGCCGCGAAGCTGCCCGCGGCGACCGAAAACGACGCCGCCAGGTTGCGCTGGCCCGTTCCCAGGGCGAGCACGGCGCGCTTGTCCGAGCCGGGTCCCCCGAGAAGGAAGCCGGCAATGACACACACCCCGAGCAGGATGGCGGTGGCCAGCAGCGCGCCGCTGCCGAACAACGCGATCACGTTCTCGATGTTCGTGGCCAGCATCAGCGTCAACAGCAGGACGAGCGATATGTTCGAGACCTGAGCGAGTGACGGCACGAGGCCGGCGGCGCTTTCCGGCCAGCGCTGCTTGACGAATAGTCCGGCAATGAGCGGAACGAGCATCTGGAGGAAGAGCGACATGGCGATCGATAAAGCATCGACCGTGACGCCGCTCAACACGAGTGGCAGGAAGATCGGCAGGAAGACGACGGTGACGACTATGAGCATCGCCATCAGCCCAACGGCGAAGGCGACATCTGCCTTGGCAATCGTCGCCAGCTTGGGCAGGAACGGTGCGCCCGCCGCGGAGCCCATCAGTATCAGTCCGATTTGCAGCTGAGGATCCATCGGGATGACCTTCGACAGGACGACCGCTGTCAGTGGGGCGATCACGAAGTTGGCCGCCAGGGCCACGATCACCAGACGCGGGCTGCGCAAAGGACGGGCGATCTGCGCCACGGTCAACGACAGGCCCATGGCCAGCATGCTGCTGACGATGAAGGCCAGCGTGAAGACGTTCTGGAGCGTCACCAATGCTTCGGCCACGACCTCACCACTCTCCTAAGTGCCGACGACGGCCAGAGTTGACGATGTGAAGCGAGCTTTGCAAGGGGGCGCGCACGGTTGCCGTCCCGAGCAGCCTACTTGGATGTTCGCGACTCCCATAGCCGGCGCAGCACTGCCGGGCGCAGGTCACGTTTCGCGACGAACGGCTGATCGGCGCAACACCCAGGAATGGCCGCGGCCGCGTCTTCGTTCGCCGATGTGAAGACGACGTAGGTCTGTGGACTGATCTCGCGCATCCGGTCGCAGGTCTCGAACCCGCTCATGTCGGGCAGGTCGAGGTCGACCAGGGCGATGTCCGGATGCCTCTCGGCGGCGATGTCCAGACCCTCGCCGCCCGAGCCGGCTTCGGCGATCTCCGCAAAACCAGGAGTCGCGTCAAGCAGCGCGCGGGCGGCGGCACGAAACGATGGATGGTCATCGATGACTAGCACGCCGACATCGGCCACGGTGGGAGCGCTCCTTGGCCCTCTCTCTCAATCTGCCCCTGCTGGTGGACAGAGTCGGCCCTAGGCCAGCTTCTGGCAATGGAGCGTACGCACCTCGACGGACAGAGCGACACCCTCGCTTGCAGGTGTGCCCGCACTCTGGCCGGGTTCCGTCAGAAGGGAAGTGTCCCCGTGATGCGCGTCCCGCCGCCTGGCCGCGACCCGATCTCGAGGTATCCGCCCAGCTTGCCGACGCGCTCCTCCATGTTCGCCAGCCCGGTCCCGTAGGTGATCGACTCTCGGTCGAAGCCAGGGCCATCGTCATCGACCTGGAACGTGAGCACACCTTCGCCATCGCCCAGGGTGACCCATACCCGCGAGTTGCGACCGGCGTGCTTCAGTGCGTTCTGCATCGCCTCCGAGCAGCAGAAGTAGGCGGCACGCTCCGTTGCGCGCGGATATCGCTTTGCGTGCGATTGATTGACCTCGATCAGGGGCGACAGCCGGCCGGCAACTTCGCGCAGGGCCGAGCCGACTCCGTAGCGCTCGAGCGAGATGGGATCGCTGCCGCGAGCGACGCTGCGTAGCTCGTCGAGCGCCTCGTCGAGCTCGCGGCCGATGCGCTCGACCAGGGCGCGCTCATCTGGTCCGCCATGCAGCTTCTCGCTCGCCAACGCGACGTGAACGCGGAGCGCGATCAGCCGCTGTTGGGCGCTGTCGTGCAGGTCGCGCTGAATCCGGCGCCGCTCCTCGTCGCCTGCCTCTGCAACTCGTCCCTCGAGCTCGTGGAACGCGGTCTCCAGGTGACCCTTTTCGACGGCCATCAGCGTTGCATCGGCCGCTGCCGCGAGGAGCTCCGGTTCGTGGACGAGGGCAGGGTCGGTGACGATCCGAGCTACGACATCGCCACCCCGCTCGACATCGACCGTCAGCCGGTCGGCGTCGCGACTGCCGCCGAGGCGCACTCCGGCAGCATCGAGATAGTTCGGACCATCCGGCTCGCGATAACCGACGCGCGCCGCCGGGTCGTTGAGCGATTGAGCAATCGCCTCGTTCCAACGCGGTCCAGAGGGCCGGTGAAGCAGCTCGTTCAGCAGCCGCAGTCGGGCCGAGCCGGCCCACAGGTCGGCCTGGATTAGCGCGAGCAGGAAAGCGAGCGGGAACGCGAGTCGAGCCGCAATGAGAAGCCAGGCCAAATCATCCTGGACGGCGGGCGGGAGCGACAATGCCCAACGGCCCAGGTGAAACATGAAGAACACCGGGAAGAAGATGAGCGAGGCGGCGGCCACCGGAGCCTGGGCGCGCGCTCGCGCGGGAGTTGCGCGTCGCAATCGGGCGATCCACAGCAGCACCACTCCGAGGGTGGCGACCAGCGCCAGCACGAGGGAGATCGCGCCGATTGCTGCGCCCACGACCGGAGCATCGGCTACGAAGAAGGCATTCGCCGGGCACGGCACCGCGCACCGGCTAAGTGGACCGCCTCCGCCGATCAAATGCGGGCTGACCATCATGCTGATCGGCACGAGCAGCACGGCGACCACCGCACCGATGCCAACCAGGGTCCGCTCTGCGAGGGTTGTCGGTCTGCCGTGCGGGAACACCACTGCCAGGTAGAAGGTCGTCAACGACGCGAGTCCCTCGGCGAGCACTCCGATGGCGTAGACGATTGGCGCGCCGGCACCCTGTAGCGCGGTTGCTCCCCACAGGAAGCCACCGATTATCAGCACAGTTCCGATGCCATGTCCCGGCCTCTTATGCCACCACAGCAGGCCGATGCCGACATGCGCCAGCAGCAGGTAGACGCGGAACAGCGTCAACGCCGGCGGGTTGGTCGAGTGCGGTGCCGAAAGCGTCAACCAGGCGGCGGCGCCGGCAACGATGACAGCCGAGATCGCGACGATGAGTGAGCGCTGGCTCCTCAGCGACGAGTCGCGAACAGCGGTTACCGGCAGCCAGAGTCGCTCCGTATGGCCAGATACCGCGTTCATCGCTGGGCCACGTTGAAGAGAGCCACCGATGCGTCATCCTGACGGCGGCAAAGCCCCCACTGTGTGGCTCCATCCCGGATGGATGCTGACGGCTCCCGCATCCACATCCCTCTCTCACCCAAACCGTTGGGTGGGCAGGTCAGAGTCTAATCCCGCTCTCTCAAATTCCTCCGTTTGCTACTCCCAGAACGGGCGGCGGTCGAGGCCTTCCCACTCGTCGCGCAGGATGGACATCAGGTGCACGTCGATGAAGCGTCCCTGCTTGAAGATCGCGCGGCGCTGGACACCTTCGAGCACGAAACCGCACTTCTCGTACGACCGACGTGCCCGCTCGTTGAAGTCATAGACGTCGAGCCACAACCGCTCCAGGCGGACCATGCCGAAGCCAAAGTCGAGCAGTGCGAGCATGGCTTCAGTGCCCAGTCCCTGGTCCCACAGCGACCGCTCGCCGATCGAGATGCCGATCCCCGCGCTGCCATTGACCTTGTCGACCTGAAACAGGTTGCACGTCCCAATCGGGCGGTCGTCGGCGCGCAGGCAGATCGTGAAGTGGTAGTTGTCGATGCCCTGGGACTTGACCATGGTCTCGAACCAGGCCTCCTCCATCGGCACGCTCATCGGTGCCCGCATCTCCAGCGTCGCGGTCAGTTCCGCGTCGTTGAACCAGCGCACGAAGATGGGAATGTCGGTGCGCTCGGGCGAGCGGAGGTAAACGCGCTCGCCGGGCAGGATGGGTGTGGGCCGAGCGTCGTCCGTCATCGTCTGACGAGAGGCTCGCCTGGTTGCACGCCGGTCGCAACCGGCATGTCGGCCGTGCTCCAGTCGCTGAACGAGCCAACGTAGAGGATCGGGTCGGGCAAGCCGGCGATGCGCATGGCCAGGTTGTTGTGGCACGCCGTGGTGCCGCTGCCGCACGAGCTGACCACATTGCCACCGGTCGCGCCGAGGCTGTCGAACCGAGCGCGGAGTGCCGCCGGTGGCAAGAAGCCGCCACCCTCGTCGAGGTTGCCAGAGGTTGGAGCGCTGACCGCTGTCGGGATGTGGCCCATCTTCGGGTCGATCGGCTCGACCTCACCTCGGTAGCGTTCGGCGGCGCGACCGTCTAGCAGCGTCAGCGTGCCGAGTCGGTCGACCAGGTCGTCGCGACCGACGACCTTGGTCCACTCGCCGGCCAGCTTGAGATACGCCGCAGGCCGGGGAGGAGTTTCGCCTTGTTCGAGATCGTGGCCGGCACCGGTCCACGCTTGGACGCCGCCATCCAGGACCGCTACGCCTCCACGGTGGCCGAGGTTGTCGAGCATCCACCACAGTCGAGCGGCAGTAGCACCACCCGCGTCGTCGTAGGCGACCACGAAGTCGTCCGAGCCGATGCCTGCGCGCGCCATTCGATCTCGGAACGAGGCCGGATCGGGCAGTGGATGGCGCCCCGGGCCATCGGGCGCGCTCAGGTCCGCGTCGAGGTCGAGGAAGATCGCCCCGGGAATGTGTCCCTCCAAATACGCAATCCGCCCGGCGCCCGGGTTGTTCAGATACCAGCGCATGTCGACGACGCGTAGCGACGGATCGTCCAGTCGAGCGGCAAGCGTGTCGGCGGCGATGAGCGTCACCAGCCGAGTATGCCCGGTCGGCGCGTTGATGCCGAAAACTGGCCACGACCGGCGGTGCCCGCTGCTAACCTGCCGCTCGGCCACGAACCGTGGCCGAGCATCACAAGGCGGGTAGAGCGTGAGCAAAACTGCTCAGCTGGACCCGCGCGACCTGACTGGACTCGCCGGCACGTTACTCGGCGATCTGGGAGAGAAGGCCCGCCTGGCAATCCTGGAGGACGCCTCGCTGGTCGACGTGCCGCGCGGGCAGCACATATTCGATGACGACCTCGAGCGTCAGCGGCTGGGTTTCCTGCTCAGCGGCACTGCCCGTGTCTACCTGACCGGGCCGGACGGCAGGACCGTGACCGTCGAGCACGTCCGCCCCGGGTCGATGGTCACCACGCTCACTCCCGGCGTTGGGCAGGCGGTGCCAACGCGTACCGAGGCCGTCACCGACTGCTCCGTGATCGAGCTCCGGACGGCGACCGTGAGGCGACTGGTGCTCTCCGATCCGTCGGCCGGCCTGGCGATCAGCGCCGAACAGGCGCGCCGCCTGGACGATGTCTACCGCGAGTTTGCCGCCTTCAGCTTCGGCACCTTCTCCGAGCGACTTGCCCACATCCTGCTCGAAAGGGCGACCGAGACGCCGCGCGGGTTGAGCGCGCCTGTCACGCAACCTCAACTCGCCGCCTGGCTGGGTACGGCGCGCGAAGTGGTTTCGCGAACGCTCCGCGCGATGCGCGAGCAGGGCTTGGTTGTCACGCGCAAGGGAAGCATCGACGTTGTTGACGCGGGTCGCCTCGCCGCGGCCGCGGGTCCCTGGTTCATGACCGCACGCCTGTTCGCAGTCGACCCGCGTCTCGGCCGCCGGTCGCAATTCGACGACTCGGTACACCCGGTGGTCGGCTATGACTCGTCGCTGGCGATCGTCTACGCCAGCCCCAAAGTGGAAGAGGCGTTCGGTTGGTTGCCGGCCGATCTGGTCGGCAAGCGGATCGTCCGGCTGCTGCCCCAGGCCGCCAGCGCTCAGTTCACGTCAGCGATCGCGTCGATGCTCGCGCGAGCACAGCCCGGCCCGCTGCAGCTGGGCTCGATCGTCGAGGGGAGGCGTAAGGACCGTTCACCGTTTCCGGCCGAGATCATGGTCACGCCCGTGCAACGGCCATCGGGGCCGCCGATCGTCTTCGCGACGATCGTCGACGTCACCTACCGGCGGGCGCTACGCGAATACCTCATGGCTCGAGGGCCGGTGCCGGCCGACGAAGAGACGGCCGCGTAGCGCCACTGCCGAGCGAGCCACGCATCAGACTGGCCATCACGACCACGGACGCGGCAATCGCACCGGCGACGGCCGGGTTGAGCAGCATTGCGACGAGGCGGCCGGCACCTGGCAGACGCACGACCACGCTTCCTGCGACATCGGCCTGGGTTGGATGCCACGGGTCTGGGGCCGGATTGTTGTCGCCCTTGAGTTGGAACGCGTCGCCGTCGACCTCGACGATGCGATGGATGACCAACCGCCCGGCACCGATCTCGCCGGCGGGCACGCGATAGGCGACCGGGTCGCCAACGGCATACGCCGGCTGCGAGTGGAGGACGAGCAGGTCGCCGAGCTCGTAGACGGGCAGCATCGAATCTCCGTGGACTATGACGAACGTCGCCGGGCCGCCCAGCCACTGTGGGCGCAGGGTGACCATCCACAGCGCAATCAGGGCAATGGCCACCGTGGAGCGCAATGCTCGTGACGCGCTCGGCCGCGACAGGCGCTTCATGGAACCGTCACGTACGTGACCACCAATTGAGGAGCCCGCGAAAGAGTGCCCAGGTTCTTCGTCGAGTAGATAGACGTTCTGGCGGTCGCTGCTCCTTCCGCATCGTCGCGAATCATCCAGCCGTGGTTAGTCGCTGAGCCAGCGACGTATGCCTCGACATCTGACGTAACGTTGGCACCGGTGATGTAGCCGGCGACTCGGTTCTCGCAGCCGACCGGCGTGCCGACGTCGAACGAATCCGTTCGTGAGCCTGTCGCCGGGTTGTTGATGGTGGTTCCAAAGGGCTGCGTGTTCCAGGTGACCGATTCGGCCCATGTCGCCGTGGCGCGGAAGATGTCGAGCGTGCGGCAGGCCGCCGGCAGGGTCGTCGCGTAAAGCCGGAGCGTCGCCTGGCGAACCGTGGCACTGGCCGGGATCGTCGGAGAGCAGCCGCTCAGGTCGAACTTGACGTAAATGCGTCGGTTGGCGGCGTTGGCCGAGCTGACGTCCATCGTCGTCTGCGTGCCAAGGTTCGTGGTCGGAGTTGCCTGTCGAACGGCTGTGTCGAGGACGGCGGTCGTCGACGATGGCGTCGCCGTGACGGTGCATGTGCGGAACGGCGTGAGCCGCTGTGACACGCCGTTCAGGCTCGCACTGAAGCCTGCCGACAACGAAGTCGTGGCCAGGATTGCTGCGACGCCAATCGCGATGACGACCAGCGAAACGGTGGGTCGAGATCTCATGGTCCGAGCATCACCAGGTCGGTCTGCATCGAGGTCGATGCCGCTACGGCCGAGCTCAACGTCACGGTGACCGAGCCACCCGCACCTGGAATGGTTCCCGACCCGCTGCTGAAGCTCGACGAACCATTTCTGACGGTTACCTGGACGGTCGCGCCGCCGCATTCAGCAGGTACGCCGCTGAGCGTCACACTGGCCACGTTGCTAGCCGACAGGTTATGAGTCACTCCGACGGCGCCAGTCGTACAGCGCCCCACGTTGACCTTCGTCGCGCCAAGGCCGTGCGGCGAAAGGGCAAGCGAAGCGGCCGCCGCGATCGAGATCGCGACGACCGCAGTGCAGGTCAGCAGGCTGAAGAAACGCAACATATCGGCCGGGCCGGGAGCGATGTTGAGCGGCCACCGCCCCAGGCGGGGCAGCGGCCACACTCCGTTGGCCGGGCGGCCAGCGCCAATTAGCCGCTGATCACCACGCTGACGCCGACCACGGTCGCCGCGTTCACGACCGGGCTGAAGGTGGCCGCGAAGGTTGTTCCCGAAGTCGGCGTCGTTCCGGTCGCCTCACCGAGCGACGCATCGGCCGAGCCGGTGAGCGTGATTCGATAGGCCTTGCTGTAGCAGCCGGCAGCGAGACCGCTGACGGTCACCGTACCGACCGTGTAACCCGGCGTCGCCGCCGTGTACGACGTCGTGTACGTCGCCGTCAGAGTGGCGCTCTGGCAAGCCGCGACCGTGGTGGTCGCCGCGCCCAGGCTGTTGGATGTGAGGTTCAGGCTGGCCGCCAGGCCGTAGACCATGCTGAACGTCAGTACACCCGCGCCAAGGACAAGAAAGATCCGCTTCATGTAGTTGCCTCTCCCAAGGGGGCGCAGTTAATCGCGCCTTCGAACATTGCAACTGCATAACAGATGTCAGCGGCCAGTCTGACAAGCGCTCCGGGCGGGTTAACGAGGGGACTAGAAAGTCCGTGACCAAAGTCACATTCGGCGACTGGTCACCACCGCATCAATCGGCCCAGCGGTCTACCTTCCGGCACCGTGCGGGAGGACGCCTATAATTCGCCCGTCCCTGGCCACCGGCCGGCGGCGGCATGTGCGTTCCGGCGTAGCTCAGTGGTAGAGCGGGCGGCTGTTAACCGCTTGGTCGTAAGTTCGAATCTTACCGCCGGAGCCAGCCCTTGCTAGGTTCGCGAAGCGTTCATGAGTGCTGTCGTCGCGGGAAACGCACCGGATGCTAGTTGAGCTCGCTTCACCTGCTCCCGAACTGCGGACTCGCTGGCTTCCGGGCCACCGTGAGATAAGCATCCATCCGGAATCGAACCTCCAATGCGCCGCTGCGCGAGGCGAAATCCTCGAGCGCCACTCGTCGGAACTGGTCCAGCGTCTCCGGTGTCATCCGCGCGAGGTGCTCACCGAATTCCATCGCGCGCAGCCAGTTGATCCATGTGTCGATGTCGGGCAAAACGACCTCGAAGGGGGACTCCGTCACCTCGATATCTTCGAAACCGCCGGCTGCCAGAGCCCTGATCAGGTGGCTGCGCTCGTCGAAGCGCCGCTCGCGCTCCGCCGCAACAGGAACCTCCATGAACGCTCCGATCCGCTTCCACGTCGCGTCCATCGAATCCGAGCCCTTCCGGGTGAACGTGCTGACTGCGAAGCCCCCGCCAGCCCGCAGGATGCGCTTGATTTCAGCCAGGGCGAGCCTGCTGTCAGCAAAGAAGAACAGTCCGAAGCCGCACAGGACGGCATCAACGCTCTCGTCGTCGAACGGCAGGGATTCCGCGTCACCGACCAGTGCTTCGGCGTTCTCGATGCCCTGATGCTCGATCAACTCACGCAACCTCGCCACCATGCCTGGCGCAAGGTCGAGACCAATGACACGTCCGCTCGCTCCGACCCGGCGCGCTGCAGGCATGAGCGACGCTCCGGTTCCCGCCGCCACGTCCAGCACGCGATCACCGGATCTGAGCGCCGCCAGCTCGACTAGCAACTCCCCAAAGTGCGCGAACAGCCCGCCAACGGCGTCATGCATGGCGCTGGTCGTGCTGAAGAGGTCGGCCAGCGCCTGCTTTTCGGGATCAGTCCTCAGTTCCGGCCTCACGAAAGCTGTTCTACCAGACCCATCGAGATCGCTCGGGCGTGGTGCCCAAGTAGCCTCGCGAACTGTGCAACTAACCGAGGCTTATTCGCTCATCCCGCCACGCTTTGAAGCACGCCGAACTTGGGGCGGCTCTTGGTCGTAAGTTCGAATCTTACCGCCGGAGCCAATCCTCAAGGTGTGATCCCCGATTGCTCGGTCTCGCTTAGCGGCTGGCGATAGGCCCGCCAGGCGTTGTACGCGACAACTCCTGCCAGCCCGAAGGCGACCACCGCGCCCACTGGGTGAAGTGCGGAGATGATCGCATTGCCGCCGCTCATTGCCGGCAGCAGCGGGAAGATCAAGGTCACCACTGCCAGTGCCGCCGCCCACTGCCAATGGCGCTTGCCGGCGCGTGAGAGATACGCTGCGATCAGCACCAGCACGGGCACGAAATGGAGCGTGTAGCCCAGCACCTGGTGGAGCGACCGGTACGAGCTTTCGCCGAAGTTGAACATGCCGGCCAGGAAGACCTGGGCGACCATGCCGACCAGGAACGCGGCCGACAAGACCAGGTAAGCGAGACGCGCAACTCGGATCATCGTCCTCCCTCTCGTCGACGACAGCCTGGTGAGCCCCCAGATTCGTAAGGCCGTGATATTAGGCAGTTGTCTGGCCACTTGGCTATGGAATCGCGATCTGGGCGAGACCGCGGGATGGCGATCTAGGCGAGACCGCGGGCCAGGGCGATCTCCGCCAGCTCGACTGCGTTAGTCGCAGCTCCTTTGCGCAGGTTGTCCGACACGACCCAGAAGGCAATACCGCGATCCTCCGGCAGTGACACGTCCGCGCGCACGCGGCCGACATAGATCAGGTCGCTGCCCGCAGCCAACGTAGCCAGAGGGTATCGGTGCTCGGCCGGATCGTCGACCACCTCCACGCCAGCGACGGCGGCAAACATCTCGCGTGCGGTCGGTGGGTCGATCGCCCGCTCTGTCTCGACGTGAACCGCTTCGGAATGCGCGTAGAAGACAGGCACTCGCACCGCCGTGCATGAGATGGGCAACTCCGGAAGATGAAGGATCTTGCGCAATTCGGTGACCACCTTCCACTCTTCGCGCGTGTAGCCGTTGTCCATGAAGGTGTCGATCTCGGGCAGGGCGTTGAACGCGATGGGATGCGGGTAAACGGCGGCCACGACGGGCTCTCCCGCCGCGTGTGCGCGGATCTGGCTCTCGAGCTCGTCGACGGCCGGCGATCCCGTTCCCGACACCGACTGATAGGTGTCCACGATCACCCGGCGCAGGCCAACAGCATCTCTCAGGGCGGCGAGCAGTGGAGCGAGCTGCATCGTCGAGCAGTTCGGATTGGCGACGATCCCCGAATGCGACGCGAGGTCGTCGGCGTTGACCTGGCTGACAACGAGCGGCACGTCGTCGTCCATCCGGAATGCCGCCGAGTTGTCGATCACAAGTGCGCCGCGCAAGACCGCCTCGGGCGCCAGAGCGCGGGCGATGTCCGCACCAGCGGAGAACAGGGCGATGTCAACGCCGTCGAATGCGGCGGGCGTTGCCTCTGCCACGGCGAACGAGTGGCCGTCGATACGCAGCTCGCCGTCGGCCGAGCGCGCCGATGCCAGGGCGCGGATCTCGCGCGCCGGGAACTCGCGCTCGAGCAGCACGCTGAGCATCGTCTTGCCGACCAGGCCGGTCGCGCCGACGACCGCGACCACTGGCTCAGTGCGCGTCATCAACTGCCTCGAGCTCGAACGCGCGGTGCAGGGCGCGCGCGGCGCCGGCGAGATGCGCAGAAGCGATGACGCATGTGATCCGGATCTCCGACGTTGAGATCATCTCGATGTTCGCGCCCGCCTCGCCGAGCGCGGCGAACATGCGTGCCGGGTACGTCGGCGCGTTGTGGATCCCGGCGCCGACGATGCTCACCTTGGCCAGCCCACGCGCCACGGTCAGGTCCTGGGCGCCGATCTCGGGCAGGACCGGCGCGAGGATGTGCTGCGCTCGTTCGAGGTCGGCCTCAGGCACGATGAACGACAGGTCGGCCGTACCGCCGTGGCCCACGTTCTGGATGATGCTGTCGATCGGGATGCCTGCCTCGGCGAGCGGCGCGAAGACGGACGCGGCCATGCCCGGCCGATCGCCCAAGCCGATCAAGGTCAGCTTCGCCAGCTGATCCTCGGTGGCGATGCCGCGCACCTTCTGCCGCGCTTCCATCTGTTGTACCTCTTTGACAGTGGTGCCCGATCCGCCGCCGCCCGAGTGTCGGACCGCGATCTCCACGCCGTGGATCCAGGCCAGCTCGACTGATCGGGTCTGGAGCACCTTTGCTCCCTGGTGCGCCATCTCGAGCATCTCCTCGAAGCCTATCTCGGGCAGCAGCCGGGCATCGGGAACGAGGCGAGGGTCGGCGCTGTAAACGCCGTCGACGTCGGTGTAGATCTCGCATCTAGCCGGCGCCCAGCGCAACGGCCAATGCCACGGCACTGGTGTCCGAGCCACCTCGGCCGAGCGTCGCGACCTCCGCCCCCGTCGATCCCTGGAAGCCGGCCACGACCACCAACCTGCCCACGTCAAGCTCTTGGCGGATGCGTACCGGCTCGACGCCGGTGATGCGGGCGCGGCCGAAAGTGCCGTCGGTGGTGATGCCGGCCTGTGGCCCGGTCAGGCTGATCGCCTCGACGCCTCGTTCGTGGAGCGCCATGACGAGGAGCGCGGCGCTGATCAGCTCGCCCGTCGCGAGCAGCAGGTCGAGCTCACGCGGGTCGGGCCGGCGAGCCACTTCGTTCGCCAGCGCGAGCAGCTCGTCGGTCCGATCGCCCATTGCCGACACGACCACGACGCGCGGTGCACCGTCGGCGAGCTGCTCGGCCAACCGGCCTGCGACGGAGCGGATGTGCTCCGGTGTCTGCAGGCTCGAGCCGCCGTACTTGGCCACGATCGTGGCCGGTGTGGACGTTTCCGCGCTCATCGGGCGCCGAATGGTAGTCGGCTCAGGCGAGAACCATGCCGGCGAAGGTCGCCATGTCGGGCGCGACCAGATCGGGCGTAGCGGTTGCCGGGGGAGTGGCCCCAAACCCAGCCTGGCCGTGACGGCGGTCGATCCACGCCGTTCGCCAACCGAGCGCCTGCGCCGGAGCGTGATCGTGGTAGAGGCTTTGGGCAACGTGCAGGACCTGTTCTCGCGGCCGGCCGATGCGCTCGAGGGCAAGCTCGAAGTTGCGCTTCGACGGCTTGTACGACTGGGCCTGCTCGGCCGTCACGATCCATCGAAACGGCTCACCCAGCTTTGCGTTCGACAGCGCGAACAGGTCGTCATCGCAGTTGGTGATCACGCCCAGCTCGAACCGTTGACCGAGCCGAGTCATGGCGGCTTTCGAGTCCGGGAAAGCCGGCCAATCGGCCACCGAGCCGCCGAAGCTTGCTCGTGCGGTCGCTGAGGGTGACACGCCGAAGTCGGCACAGGTGGCATCGCACGACTGCTCGAGAACCGTTCGATAGGGCAACCAAGGCCCGGACTCGAGGCGCGCCTCCTGCCTGGCGAACGCCTCGAGAAGATGATCGTCGGCAACGTCGTTGAGACCGCTGCCTGCGCGGCGCAAGGCTGTCAGGATGCCCGTCTCCCAGTCGATGAGCGTGCCGTAGCAATCGAAGGTGAGCACCTCGACTGTCGACAGGTCGAGGCCGGGTTGCGCCATGCGACCGAGATTAGCCCGAGTTGGTGGCGCGCGGAACCGTTGCGCCATCGCGTACGTTTTGAGGGGCATGATCAGAAGCCTCGGACTGCTCCTCGTCGTCGGCCTCCTCGCTGCGTGTAACAGTGCGGCGCCCCCATCGCCCACCCCGACACCGACGCCTACGCCCGTGGCGTCGCCAAGCCCCGTTCCGAGCGCCTCGCCGGCGGCTGATTTCTACCTTCGTGCCTGGACCAGCCAGGCATTGCCGCCTCAGCACACGTTCACGTGGATGCCGATGCTGACGATCGCCGATGGCATGCTGCTCGACGGCAACGTCGCCATCCCGGCCATCTACCCCGGACCCCTGATGATCTCGCCCATTGCCCGGACGATCAGCGACGAGGGAGTCGCCGAGCTCATTGACGAGGCACGCGCCCTGGGTCTGCTTGGCGAGGAGACCGACTTCACCGGCGGCGCCATCATGCCCGGCGGCCAGACGGCGCAGATCGAGATCATCGTCGACGGCCAGAGCCGCGTGCTTTCGGGAGACCCGCAAATCTCGGTTCCGTGCAACAGCGACGGCCGCTGCCCGGCCGAACCCGGCACGCCGGAGGCATTTGCCGCGTTCTGGCAGGAGCTGATGAACTCGCAGACGCTGCTCGATGGCGCGCTCGGTCCGGCCGCCGACTACGAGCCGGAGCGAGTGGCAGTGCTCTTCACAGCGCCCCCGCCCGAGGAGCCTGGGCTCTCGCCCGAGCCGGTCGCGTGGCCGCTGGACCCTCCGCTGGCCGAGACAGGCGTGGAGTTCCCGGGGGAAGAAGGCGTCCGCTGCATCACTTTCGAAGGAGAGGACCTGGCGGCGGTCCTGCCCATTCTCCAGGCCGGAAACGCGCTCACAACGGTGGTCGATGAGGAGGACACCCAGGCTGGATTGAGCGTCCGCGTTTTGGTGCCCGGCGAAGAGAGCCCCTGTCCAGACCAATCCTAGGTGCTCACACCACTGAGTGTGGTGTCCCCATCGCGGCAAGGCACTCACCCGGGGTCGGTGTCGATGCAATAATCGACGTCCTACGAACTGGAGGGCGCCTTGACCGCCACGGGCCTGTCGGCAACGGAGCAGGAATACCGCGAACGCCTCGAAGATCAGCCTGACGCTCAGATAGACGCATGGGCGGCCGAGCTCATGCGCGACATGTCGATCCGGCGCGGTGTGCGTGACGTGTTGGCTGGCTTGCGCCACGCGCTGGGCACGAACGACGCTGGGCTGACGCGCCTCTTCGCCGCCGGGGGAGGGCCACCGGCGGCGATCGGCCATACGGACCACGGCGAAATGATGGTTCCGGCGATCTCGCTGCGCTACTTCGTGCCCGGTGCACGCGCCGTCATGCCCAATTCGCGGGCCCGGCTGATCGATTACCTGGTCGAGAGCTTCGAGGAAATCGTCTACATCTGATCCGTCGGCTCGAAATCGCGTTCGCCGGGCGCGCCGCCCATGTTGATGTCTCCGACCTGGCGCACGATCCGCCTCGTTCATCCGTTCCCATCGCTCATCAACGCGGCGATCGTGCTTGGGCTGGCGCTGATCGCCGACGGGAGCGCGGACCGTGCAGCTGTGCTCGCGCTGGGCATGCTCGGGCTCCAGTTCTGCATCGGTGCGACAAACGACCTTGTCGATGCGACGCTCGACGCTCGATCCAAGCCGTGGAAGCCAATTCCGTCAGCGCTCGTAAGTCGGCGTTCGGCCGCAGGCGTCGCGCTTCTGTCTGGTGGCTCTGGCCTGTTGCTGGCCACGTCGGCGGGGCCCATCACTGCTGCGTTGGCTCTGGCGATGCTCGGCTGCGGCCTCGTGTACGACCTTTACCTGAAGCCTACGGCGTGGGCGTGGGCGTGTTTCTCAGTCGCGTTCGCGCTGCTGCCGCTCTACGCCTGGTACGGCGCCAGCGGCGAGCTTCCGCCTCGGATCGAGCTGCTGCTACCACTGGCCGCCCTTGCTGGGCCGCTGATCCAGCTCTCGAATGGCCTGTCGGACCTGGAGTCGGATCGCGCCGCCGGCCTGTCTACCCTCGCGTCCCGGATGGGTCGACGCCTTACGCTGCAGGTGATCGTGCTGATGCTGGTGGTGATCCACGGCATCGCCTGGTTGACGCTTACGCCGACGGGATCGATCGCTGTGGTCGCCGCGTGCGCCGCTGCGACGACCCTGGCCGGCGATTGGCCTGGCGCTCTCAGCGCAGCTGGACAGGGATCGGCGCGAGATGGGCTGGATGGTCCAGGCCGCTTCGCTCGGCCTGCTGGGTATCGCCTGGCTGGCAGCCGCCGTCAGTCAGTGATCGAACTGACGACCGGTGCGGACCACCGTGATCGCGTTCTCCAGGCGCAGCTTGGCGATGGTCAGGTATTTGGCCAGGTTGGCGCGGTCGGTTTCGCCGATGTCTTCCATCACTTCGGCCGAGGCGAGCACATTGCCGAGTCGCTCGAGCGCCTCTGACAGCTCATGCTTGGCCTCGATCAGCGCATCGTCGGCCTGCTTGCCGCTGGTTCGCGCGACGGGAATGAGCGGCTCCTGTGCCTCATAGTCCTCAGCGCTGCTGTCTTCGGCGATAGCGTCGTTGGCCGTCACGACATCCGTCTGCCGCGGTGGACGGCCCTCGATCTTCTCGCGCAGCTTGACGAGGCTCAGCTCGCCGCTCGCAACCTGCTCGGCCAGACGCCGACGCTTCTTAGGATCCTCGACCTTGAGCAGCTCGTAGGCGTGGGACACGGTGTCTTTGCGCAAAGACACGAGCTGCTTGATTTCGGTCGGGGCGCCGGCCAGTCGCAGGCGGTTCTCGATGTAGCCCTTGTCCTTGCCCAGCTTCTGGGCCAGGCGCCGAACGCTGTAGCCGTGCTCGTGCGTCATGCGGTCGTAGATCATCGCTTCCTCGAGCGGTGAGAGATCCTCGCGCTGCAGGTTCTCGATGATGCCGATCTCCATCGCCGTTTCATCATCGAGCTGCTCGATTAGCGCCGGGATCTCGGTCAGGCCCGCCACGCGCGATGCGCGCCAGCGTCGCTCGCCGGCCACGAGCTGATAGTGCTGCGGCTTGCCGACGGGTCGGACGAGGACAGGTTGCAGTACGCCGTGTTCACGGATCGATGCGGCCAGCTCGGCCAGCGCCTCCTCATCGAAGTTCATGCGGGGTTGCTCGGGATTGGCTTCGATTCGGTCGAGCGGCACTTGCCGGACGCCTAGGGGTCGCTCACTGCCCTCGGGCGAGATCAGGCTGAGGATGGCCGGTGAAAGATCGCGTTCCTCAGCCAGCCGCCGCGCGGCCGTACTTCGGAAATCTGGTCTAGCCAAGCTCGATCACCTCCCGCGCCAGCCCGCGATAGGCCCGCGCTGCTTCGGTGTTGCTCGCGTACGAGGTCACCGGACGACCGACTAATGGGGCCTCGCCCAGGCGAACTGTCTGCTTGATCATGTTTTCGAAGATGTGGTGGTCGCCCATGTCGCGCAACTCTTGGAGCATGTCACGGCCAAGAAGGGTGCGTCCGTCGTAGAACGTCGGCAGCAGACCCAGTACGCGCAGCCGAGGGTTGAGGCCCTTGGTTCGAATCTGGGTGATGACGTTCATCAGCGCGCTGAAGCCCTTTAGCGCGTAGTACTGCGTCTGGACCGGAATGATCACGCCATCCGACGCCACCAGCGCGTTGAGCGTCAACAGGCCGAGCGTGGGCGGGCAGTCGATCACGATGTAGTCGTACTGGTCGACAGCCGATGTCTGGAGTGCCTCGCGCAGTGCCTGCTCGCGACCGATGGCCGAGAAGAGCACGTTCTCGCTGGCCGACAGGTCGATCGTTGCCGGCGCGACGTCGACACCCGCGGTCTGAGTGGGAATGATTACCTCCTCGAGAGACACGTTGCTGTCGACGAGCGCGTCAGCCATCGACCGTTCGACGTTGCGCAGGTTGATTCCCAGGCCGACGGTCAGGTTTGCCTGGGGGTCCATATCGACGCACAGAACTCGATATCCCTGCTCGGCGAGCGACCCCGCGAGGTTGATCGCGGTCGTCGTTTTGCCGACGCCGCCCTTCTGATTGGCGATGGCGATGATTTTTGCCATGCGTGCAGCCTACCAATGCGGGACCCAAGAGACAGCCGGGTTATCCACAGGATCGTGAAGTTGTTCACCGATTCTGTGGACATCCTGCCTTGCTAGGATGCGCCCCGTGAGGCGCTCAGAAGTTGATCGTTTGAAGGAATTGCGCGCGCAGGCGCAGCTCGGCGGGGGAGAGGCACGTATCGCCGCGCAGCATGAACGCGGCAAGCTGACCGCGCGCGAGCGGCTCGACCTGCTGCTCGATGCGGACTCGTTCGTTGAGTTCGATGCTTTCGTTACTCATCGCGCAAGCGACTTCGGTCTAGATCGCGAGCTGTACCTGGGCGATGGGGTCGTCACCGGTCACGGCACGATCGACGGCCGACTGGTGTTCGTCTTCAGCCAGGACTTCACCGTTTTCGGTGGCTCACTGTCAGAGGCGCATGCCGAGAAGATCTGCAAGATCATGGATCTGGCTGTTCGAGTCGGAGCGCCGATCATCGGCCTGAACGATTCGGGTGGCGCGCGAATCCAGGAGGGCGTCGTGTCGCTCGGCGGCTACGCCGACATCTTCCTGCGCAACACGCTCGCGTCCGGAGTCGTGCCGCAGATCTCGCTGATCCTCGGGCCATGCGCCGGAGGCGCGGTGTACTCGCCGGCGATCACTGATTTCACGATCATGGTCGAGGAGACGAGCTACATGTTCGTCACCGGACCGGACGTGGTGCGCACGGTTACCCATGAGGAAGTCGATCGCGAGCATCTGGGTGGCGCGTCCGTGCACACAACGATCAGCGGCGTGGCACATCTTGCCGCGGCGGACGAGGCACAGGCGATGACGCTCTGTCGACGCGTCCTTGATCAGCTGCCGCAGAACAACATCACTCGAGCGCCCATACGGGAAACCTCGGACCCGCGTGATCGTCGCGACGCCGTGCTCGACGAGCTCGTTCCCGACGAGCCGACACAGCCGTACGACATGCACGAGGTCATAAATCGCATCGTCGACGACGGGGAGTTCCTCGAGATACAGCCAGGCTGGGCGGCCAACATCATCGTCGGCTTCGCTCACATGGGTGGCCGCAGCGTCGGCATCGTCGCGCAACAGCCCGCGGTGCTGGCCGGTGCCCTGGACATCGACGCGTCGGACAAGGCGGCACGCTTCGTGCGCACCTGTGACGCGTTCAACGTTCCGTTGCTGACCCTAGTTGACGTGCCCGGTTTCCTGCCCGGCGTGAATCAGGAGCACGGCGGCATCATCCGCCACGGTGCCAAGCTGCTCTATGCATATGCCGAGGCGACGGTACCCAAGATCACGATCATCACCCGCAAGGCATATGGCGGGGCGTACGACGTCATGAGCAGCCGGCACATTCGTGGTGACGTCAACCTCGCCTGGCCGAGTGCACGGATCGCGGTCATGGGCGTAGAGGGAGCGGTCAACATCATCTTCCGCAACGAGCTCGCCGAGGCCACTGATGCTGATGCTGAGCGAATTCGGTTGACCCACGAATACGAGGACCGCTTCGCGAACCCGTACATCGCGGCCGGTCGTGGCTACATCGACGACGTGATCATGCCGTCCGAAACGCGGCCACGGGTGATCTCGGCGCTGGACATGCTCGATGGCAAGCGTCAGTCGAACCTGCCGCGCAAACACGGCAACATCCCCCTCTAGGTCACGGTGTCTTTGCGCAAAGACAGCCCGGCTGAGCGGCCGTTCGACCGCGTCCTGGTTGCCAACCGGGGCGAGATCGCGGTCCGCATCATCCGCGCTTGCCGCGACCTCGGGGTCGAGTCGGTCGCCGTCTTCAGCGACGCCGACGTCGACGCCCTCCATATGCGTCTCGCCGACACGGCCATCCGAATTGGACCGGCGTCGGCCGCAGAGAGCTACCTGCGTGTCGACACGATCGTGGAAGCGGCACGATCGACCGGGGCGCAGGCGGTTCACCCCGGATATGGCTTCCTATCCGAACAGCCGGCACTCGCCGAGGCGTGCGCCTCGGCTGACATTGTCTTCGTTGGCCCTGGCCCCGAGACACTCGCCCAGCTGGGCGACAAGATCGCGGCACGATCTCGCGCCGCGGCTGCAGGCGTGCCGGTGGTGCCCGGCACATTCGAGCCGATAGCGGTGGGCAGTGCCGCTGACCGCGGCCGGATCGCGGCCGAGGCCGAGCGCATCGGCTTCCCCATCCTCGTCAAGGCAGCGGCCGGCGGCGGCGGCCGGGGCATGCGCCGGGTGGACGAGCCGGCCAACCTGGAAGAAGCAGTCTCGTCGGCATCCCGCGAGGCCGCCGCCGCCTTCGGCGACGGGTCGGTCTACCTGGAGCGTTACGTGGAACGGGCGCGCCACGTGGAGGTCCAGTTGCTCGGCGACGCGAGTGGCGAGATCGTCGCGCTCGGAGAGCGCGACTGCTCGGTCCAACGTCGTCACCAGAAGCTCGTCGAGGAGGCGCCGGCGCCCGGCCTGACAACCGGGCAGCGCCGCAACCTTCACGCCCTCGCGGTTGCCGTCGCCTCGACGGTTGGATTGCGCAACGCGGCGACGGCCGAGTTCCTGCTCACCTCCGAGGGGGAGTTCTGGTTCCTGGAGGTCAACGCCCGGCTACAGGTCGAGCATGGTGTGACCGAGCTGGTTGCCGATCTCGATCTCGTTCATGAGCAGCTATGGCTCGCTGCCGGTCGGCCTTTGTCGGAGCACGTCCGGGCAGCAGCAGCCGCGGCGGCGACTCCGAAGCGCCACGCCATCGAGGTTCGACTGTCTGCCGAGGACCCCGCTCACGACTTCGCGCCGGCGCCGGGCACGGTCCATCACTGGCGCCCACCGAGCGGCCCCGGGGTGCGGCTCGATGCTGGCGTGGAGGAGGGGAGCGTCGTCTCATCGGCCTACGACCCGCTCCTCGCCAAGCTCATGGCCGTCGCCGCCGATAGGCCGGCGGCGTTGGCCCGCCTCGGCCGCGCACTCGACGAGTTCGAGATCGGTGGCGTGCAGACGACGTTGCCGTTCGACCGCTGGCTGCTCGTCCAGCCCGACTTCGCCGCGGCGACCGGACTGTCTACGGATCTTGTACAGCGACTCTGGGTTCCCGGCCAGGAGATCTCGACTGCTGCCCTGCGGGCAGCCGAGCTGGCTGCACTCGCCAGCCTGGACAGCGTCCCCGGCACGCCCCTGGCGGGGACATCCGGCCAGACCGACGGCACATCGCCCGCCTGGTGGGGCGCGGGCATCACCGAAGCGACGGAGAACCGACCGTGACCGGGGGCCGGCGCAGGGTGAGCATCCCGGACGTGCCGCTCGTCATCCAGCCTGAATCGGACCAGATCACTGCCTTCGGGGCTCCACAGGGCGGCGAGCTGGTCCGGCCGCTGTCCGCGACGGCAGACGATCGCGCTGCGGGCCGCCGTCGCTTCGAGGTGGTCGTCGGCGGATGGCGCTTCGAGGCGATCGTCGAGGATGCGGCTCGGGCAGAGCTGCGCGAGAAGGCGGCCCGGGCGGCAGCCGGCGAGGCTTCGTCGGCGAGCGTAGCTATGAGGGCGCAGATCCCGGGCAGGGTCGTTCGAGTCTGGGTCGCTACCGGAGATGAGGTCGACGCGGGCCAACGTCTGCTCGCAATCGAGGCGATGAAGATGGAGAACGAGATCCGCGCGCCGCGGGCCGGTGTCGTCGAGAGCGTCGTGGTCGAGCTGGGCAGCCTGGTGGAGCGAGGCGCCGAGCTGGTGACCCTCGGCTCAGTAGACTCACCTGATGCCTGATCAGAGCGAGCGGCGCCTGCGCACGACGAGCGACATCACCGTCGAGCCGCTCTACACCGCTGCGGACCTTGACGGCTGGAATCCGTCGACCGAGCTCGGCCGGCCGGGCGAGTTCCCGTTCACCCGAGGCGTGCAGGCAAGCATGTATCGCGGCCGGCTGTGGACGATGCGCCAGTACGCGGGCTTCTCCACCGCGAGCGACACCAACCGTCGATTCAAGTACCTGCTCGAGCAGGGCCAGACCGGCTTGTCGGTCGCCTTCGACCTGCCGACGCAGATGGGCTACGACCCCGACGCGACGGCCGCGGCAGGGGAGGTGGGCAAGGTCGGCGTGCCGGTCAGCTCGATCGAGGACATGGAGATCCTGCTCGACGGTTTGCCGCTAGGCGAGATGACGACGTCGATGACGATCAACTCGACGGCCGCGATCCTGCTCGCGTTCTACGTCGCGGTGGCCGACCGGCGCGGCATCCCGCGCGACAAGCTCGGCGGCACGCTTCAGAACGACATCCTCAAGGAATACATCGCGCGTGGTACGTACATCTACCCGACGAGCGCGTCGATGCGCCTGGTAACCGACGTTTTCGAGTTCTGTGCCATGGAGCTGCCACGCTGGAACACGATCTCGATCAGCGGCTACCACATGCGCGAGGCCGGGGCGACCGCCGCCCAGGAGCTCGCATTCACGCTCGCCGACGGGATCGCCTACGTGGATGCGGCGCGGGCACGCGGCCTCGACATCGACGCGTTCGCAGGCCGTCTGTCCTTCTTCTTCGCCGCCTGGAGCGACCTGTTCGAGGAAGTGGCCAAGTTCCGCGCCGCGCGCCGAATGTGGGCGCGCATAATGCGTGATCGCTTCGGCGCGCAGGAGGCACGCTCGATGATGTGCCGCTTCCACGTCCAGACGGCTGGTTCGAGCCTGACCGCCCAGTCGGTCGACAACAACGTCGTGCGGACGACGCTCGAGGCACTCGCCGCCGTGCTCGGCGGAGCCCAGAGCCTGCACACGAACGCTCGTGACGAGGCGCTGGCGCTGCCCACCGAGGCTGCCGCGAGGCTGGCCCTCCGGACGCAGCAGATCATCGCCTATGAATCGGGCGTCACGGCCACGCCGGATCCGCTCGCCGGCTCGTACTACGTCGAACGCCTGACCGACCAGCTCGAGGAAGCGGCCAACGATTACCTGATCCAGATCGACGCGATGGGTGGCGCTCCTGCGGCGATCGAAGCCGGCTTCCAGCAGCGCGAGATCCAGGAAGCGGCTTATCGCGTCCAGCGCGAGATAGAGGCGGGCGATCAGGTCGTTGTCGGTGTCAATCGCTTCCGCGACGACGAGATTCACACGCCCGAGCTCCAGCGCATCGACCCCCAGGGCGAGCGCGACCAGGTCGACCGCGTTCGACGACTGCGGGCCGAGCGCGATCAGGCCGCCTGGCAGGTAGCGATGGACCGGCTCGGGGCTGCGGCCGCTTCGAGCGACAACCTGGTTCCGTTGATCGTCGAAGCGGTCAAGGCCGATGCCACGCTGGGCGAGATCAGCGACCGTCTACGTGTTGCCTTTGGCGAGCACCGCGAGCTGATTACGGTCTAGCGGCGCTTCCGAGACCAGCGCCGGTCAGGTCGTGCCGACAGAGATCGTGACGAGGTTGCCTTCCGCTCCCCCGGGAGTCGCCACGATCCCGCCGTCGGGGTTGGTGAGTGAGATCGTCAGCGTGCCGCCGACTTCGAACTGACCGGAAGACGTCGCGCCGCTGGCCGGCACTGCCTGCGCATAGAAGGTCTTGAGCTCCTCGATCGACATCGTCGTGGTGACGATCAGCGTGTAGGAGCCGCCTGACTGAACGCCACTGACCTCGTTTGATCCCGGTGGAACGAGCGCTCGCGCGATGGATTCCATGCTGCCACCAGCCGGGGCAGTGGTCGGCCCACCCGGAGCGGCGGTCGGGCCGCCGGGCGCGGCCGTGGGCGCGCCGACGGTCGGTGCGGCTCCGCCCGACGAGCAGGCGACGATCACCATGGCAAGAACCAAGAGACCCAGGAGTCGAGCAGACACAGGTTCCTCCTTCACGGCCCCGCCGCTGCGGTGCGGCCACCCCCGGGGGTTGTTGCGGTGCGAAACTTTCGGGGCATCCTACACACATCGCTGACGGGAGGGAAGAATAGAACCGACGTTCGAATTGCGAGGACTGCCGCCCGGCCGGGTGCATCACGTCGCCGTCGTCGTACGAGATCTCGATCTGGCGCTCAGCTTCTATCGCGATCGACTCGGCATGCCGCTCGAGCTTGTGCTGCCGATACCGACCGACGGCGTGCGGATCGCGTTCCTGACTGTTGGCGAGTCGAAGATCGAGCTGGTCGAGCCGACCGATGCAGCAACCGGGGTGGCGCGCTTCCTGGAGAGCCGTGGCGAGGGCTTCCACCACGTGTGTCTGGAGGTTGCCGACATCGGCGCCGAGCTCTCGCGGCTGGCAGGGCAGGGAATCGAGCTGATCGACAAGGCGCCACGTCCCGGCGCCGAGGGCCCTGTGGCGTTCATCCACCCGCGTTCGTGCCACGGCGTGCTGGTCGAGTTGATCGAGGTGGAGGGCGGACCGGCCTGGACCGAGCTCGGGATCCGTCCGCTATCCGAACAAGCGGGCCAGCTCTAGCCGAGCCCCTCCTGGCCGCTCAGATCTTGTCCCACTCGACCATCAGCAGGTTCGGGTTGGTCGCCTCGTAGCGGACCGGCACGTTCATTCCCTGGAAGAGCTTGTGTGACGAGCTGACGGGGACCATCGCCGCCGACGCCGGTAGCTTCTGGGGCGCCTGGCCGGGGATGTTGAGCGTCATCTCCATCGTGTACAGGCGCTCGTCGCCGACGATCTTGCCCATGTCCTCGAGCCGGTCGACGCGAGCGCTCCCCGGCAGTCCGCTCTGGCGCAGGTAGGCACGCAGCTGTTCGACGGTGTAGTTGCCCTGATCGGCCGAAGCGAAGGGCGCTGCGGCGGCGGTGCCGGTGCCGGCCATTGCGGCCTGGACCTGGCTGAGGCTCTCGTTCATGCCTGAGGCGGCAGGAGTCCCTGGCGCCGACATTGGCTGTGCAGCGGCAATCGGCATTCCAGCCATTGGCTGACCGGGCTGCGTCATGCCGGGCATGGGTTGCGTCGGGGCCATCGGCATGCCGGCCATCGGGGCAGCCGGCGCGAAGCCGGTCGTGCTCCAGTCGACGGCGATCCTGTTGAAATCGGTCGGATCCACGCGCACCGACAACGGCGCACCCGAGCTGAGCCGCCCGAGCAGGATGAGCGGCACGATCTCGCTGTGCGTGGCGGCATATGGCTGCTGCCCGGGCAAGCTGACGATCAAGTTCATCCTCACCTGCGGGTTCTCGTTGAGATACATGCCCGTCTGGGTCAGGCCGGTGATGCTCGCCTGGCCGGGGATGCCCGACGCGAGCAGCTGGTCGGTCGCGGCAGCTCGCCGGCCGACCACGAGACCGGCGATGATCAATCCGATTCCAACAATGGCCAGGATGCCGCCGGTGCCCAGCATCGCTCCGCCGGCGAACGGGATCGTGCCCAGCATGAGGGCCATTCCGCCGCCCACGGCGAGCAAGATGACGCCGGTGATGATCAGCCAGATTCGGCTGTAGCGGCCGTAGCTCGACCCGCTGAATTGCGACACCTGACCCTCCCTAGTGGCTCAGGTAGGCCTTACGCCGGCCTCCATGAGCAATCGCGGGATCTGGCTGGGCGTCTGCGCGACGCGCACGCCCGCTCCCTCGAGTGCTTCCACCTTGCTCTCCGCAGTCCCCCGTCCGCCGCTGATTATGGCGCCGGCGTGGCCCATCCGGCGGCCCGGCGGAGCGGTCCGGCCGGCGATGAACGACGCCACTGGAACGCCGGCCATGTTGCGTGCGATCCAGTCCGCGGCGCGCTCCTCGGCGTCGCCGCCGATCTCGCCGATGAGCACGACAGCCTCCGTCTCCGGGTCGTCGCGGAACATCGTCAGTACGTCGATGAAGTTGGTGCCGTTGATCGGATCGCCGCCGATGCCGACGCAGGTCGACTGGCCGATGGACGCCTCGCTCAGCGCCTCGACCACTTCGTATGTGAGCGTGCCCGAGCGGCTGACGACGCCGACCGTGCCCGGTCGGTGGATCGAACCGGGGATGATGCCGACCTTGGCCCGTCCGACCGAAGTGGCGCCGGGGCAGTTGGGCCCGACCAGCCGTGCGCCGGCCTGGTCCACGACGTGGACAACGCGGAGCATGTCGAGCGCCGGGATGTGCTCGGTGATGCAGAAGATCGTCTTGATCCCGGCGCCGACGGCCTCGAGCACCGCATCGGGCGCTCCGGCCGCCGGAACATAGATGACGCTCGTGTTCGCGCCCGCCTGCTCGACTGCCTCGCGGACCATGTCGAAAACTGGCACCGGCCGCTCGAGTGCGTACTGGCCGCCTTTGCCCGGCGTCACGCCGGCAACGATGTCGGTCCCGTAGTCCTGCATCTGCTGAGCGTGGAAGGCGCCCTCGCGCCCGGTGATGCCCTGCACGACGAGGCGCGTATCAGAGCCGACGAGGATGCTCATGCGGGCACGCCCGCTGCCGCCGCGACGACTTTTTCGACGGCATCATCGAGAGTCGTCGCAGCCTGGATGTCCGGATCGCCCGACTCGGCCAGGATCTGCGCCGCCTGCTCCCAGTTCGTGCCCACGATGCGGACCACCATCGGTACGTGGCGCTCCTGCTGCTTGCGTGCATCGACCAGCCCTTGCGCGACCTCGTCGCCACGCGCAATGCCACCGAATATGTTGACCAGGATTGCCTGAACGTTCTGCTCGGACAGGATCAGGCTCATCGCCGCGGCCACCTTGTCGTGCTTCGCGCCGCCGCCGATGTCGAGGAAGTTGGCCGGCCTGCCGCCGGCGCGATTGATCAGGTCCATCGTCGTCATCGCCAGGCCGGCGCCGTTGACCATGCAGCCGATCGAGCCGTCGAGCCGGATGAACGAGAGGCCCTGCTCGCGCGCGACGATGTCGATCGGATCTTCCTCGTCGAGGTCGCGCATCAGCTCCAGCGCCGGGTGGCGGACGAGCGCCGAGTCGTCGATCGTGATCTTGGCATCAAGGCACTTCAGGCTCTCGGACGTGGTGCCGTCCTCGTTCGTGCCGCGCACGACGGCGAGCGGGTTGATCTCGACCAGGTCGGCATCATTGGCGATCATCGTTCGGAAGATGCCCGTCGCGATTGCCACGAAGTCGCGCAGATGCTTGCCGCCGAGCCCGAGCTCGAAAGCCAGCTCGCGTGCCTGGTAGTCGAGCAGGCCGAGGTGGGGGTGGGCGTGGACCTGCTTGATCGCGTCGGGCCGGACGGCCGCCACTTCCTCGATCTCGACGCCGCCTTCGGCCGAGCCCATGACCAGCACCCGGCGGGCGGTTCGGTCGAGGACGCACGCGAGGTAGTACTCGGCAACAATGTCTGCCGCCGGCGCGACGAGGACGCGGCGGACCGTCGTGCCCTTGATGTCCATGCCCAGGATCTGAGTCGCGGCAGCTTCCGCCCCGTCACCCGAAGAGGCAAGCTTCACGCCGCCGGCCTTGCCGCGGCCGCCGACGAGCACCTGCGCCTTGATCACGACCTTGTCCGATCCGGCGGCGAGGTAACCGTCGGCCGCGACGCGCGCCTCGGCCGACGACTGGGCAACGGAATACTCGGGAACGGGCAGGCCCTGGGCGCGCAGGAGCGTCTTGGCGTGGTACTCCTGCAGCTTCATCCGGGCAGATGCCTCCTCGGTCGCTCGATCACGGCTTGGGATTCGCGGGGGAAGCGGATTGTATCCATAGGGCCCGGCGCACTCCGTGCTCCGCACGAGTCCCCACAGTTGCGCTGACTCCCGCTACGCTTGGCACTGCCCTCCGCAGTCGGCCTGCGCCGCTGCTGCGCGCTTCGCGCAGGTCCCCGCGAATTGCGGGCACACGCGCTACGCTTGCCGTACCGCAGACGCTGTGATCTGCGCGACGAGGTTCTGCCCGCGTGACCTACACCGTCACTCTGATCCCCGGCGATGGCATCGGCCCCGAACTGGCCGACGCCACGGTCACCGTTCTCGACGCAACCGGATTGCCCTTCGAATGGGTCCGCGTCGACGCCGGCGAGTCGCAGATCGCGGAATACGGCACCCCGCTTCCTGAGCACGTGCTCGAATTCGATCCGGACCACGAAGGTGGCCCTCAAGGGCCCGATCACGACGCCCGTCGGCGAGGGCTTCCGTTCGGTCAACGTGACCCTCCGCCAGGCACTCGACCTGTACGCCAACCTGCGTCCGGCGCGGTCGATGAAGGGTGTCGAGACACGCTACGAAGATGTCGACCTGATCATCGTTCGGGAGAACACCGAGGACCTCTACGCCGGAATCGAGCATCGTGTCGGTCCCGACGCGGCCGAGAGCATCAAGATCATCACTCGTGCGGCGTCCGAGCGAATTGCGCGCTACGCCTTCGACTACGCCGTCGCCAACAACCGGCACAAAGTGACCGCGGTGCATAAGGCGAACATCATGAAGCTGTCCGACGGCCTGTTCCTCGAGTCGTGCCGGACCGTCGCTGCGGAGTACAGCGGCCGCATCGAGTTCGAGGACCGCATCGTCGACAACATGTGCATGCAGCTCGTCCAGAAGCCCGAGCTGTATGACGTGCTCGTGCTGCCCAACCTGTATGGCGACATCGTCAGCGACCTCGCCGCTGGCCTCGTCGGCGGCCTCGGCGTCGCGCCGGGCGCCAACATCGGCATCAAGGCCGCGGTGTTCGAGCCAGTTCACGGCTCGGCGCCCAAGTACGCCGGCCAGGACGTGGCCAATCCAACCGCGCTGATCCTGTCCGGCGCGCTGATGCTGCGACACCTGGGCGAGCTCTCAGCCGCAGAGCGTGTCGAGACCTCCGTCCGCGACATCATCGCCGAGGGGAAGACCGTTCCGCGCGACCTGGGTGGAAGTGCCGGGACGCGCGCCTTCGCGGCCGCTGTTGCCGACCGCATCGCGTCCGCCTGACCGTGCCCAACCGGTGAGCCGCGTCCCAACCATCCTCCGCTACCGCGGTAGCGAGGGGATGATCGCTTGGGCGTTCCACCGCATCAGCGGCATCGGCATCTTCGCCTTCGTCGTGCTCCACGTCGTCGACATCTACCTCGTCGGCGGCAATCCCGAGCTGTACGACGAGGTGCTGGCGTTCTACGCGAGCCTCCCCGGGCGCCTGCTCGAGGTCGTCCTCGGCGCCGCCCTGCTGTACCACGCGCTGAACGGCCTGCGCATCATCATCCTCGACCTCTGGCCGGCGATGACCGCTTATCACCGCCAGCTGTGGTGGGCGAGCTGGATCATCTTCATCGGCGTCGGCGTGCCCGGAGCGCTGATCATCATGCGCCCGGTGTGGCTGCCATTCCTGCAGCAGCTCGGCCTGGCATGACATCAGATTCGATGCAGCCCGAGGGCGTTCAAGTCTCGCCAATCAGCAAGGCCCGCCGCCGACCGCCCAAGGGATCACGCAAAGAGCTCTACATCTGGTACACGATGCGCTTCACCGGCGTGATGCTCTTCGTGCTCGCGCTGGCTCACTTCAGCATCTTGCACTTCATCTGGGATCCAGCCGAGCAGACTGCCGATTTCATCACCCAAGAACGCTGGAACCAGATCTTCTGGCGCGGCTTCGACTGGCTGTTGCTGATGACCGTGCTCTTCCACGGCTTCCTCGGCGTGCGGACGGTCGTGCTCGACTACGTCCATCGCCCGGCGCTGCGGACCTTCACGCTTACGCTGCTCTACATCATCGGCGTGATCCTGTTCATCATCGGCACGCAGGTGATCCTGACCCTGCCGATGGGCGGTTCCGAGGCCGCCAGCGTCCGGTGAGCCCCCCAGTCCACGACTACCAGGCCATCATCGTGGGTGCCGGCGGCGCCGGTCTTTGGGCCGCGCTCGAGCTCGCCCGCTCGAACGTCAAGACGGCGGTGCTGACCAAGCTCTATCCGACTCGATCGCATACCGGCGCCGCCCAGGGTGGCATCTGTGCCGCGCTCGGAAACATCGAGGAAGACCACCCCGAGTGGCACATGTACGACACGGTCAAGGGCGGCGATTACCTGGTCGACCAGGACGCTGCCGACATCCTGACTCGCGAGGCGGTCGAGACTGTCATCGCCCTCGAGCACATGGGCCTGCCGTTCAATCGGACGGCTGAAGGAAAGATCGACCAGCGCCGCTTTGGCGGCCACACGCGCAATTTCGGTGAGGCGCCTGTCCGACGAGCCTGCTTTGCGGCCGACCGGACGGGGCACATGATCCTGCAGACGCTGTACCAGCAGTGCATCAAGCACGGCGTCGAGTTTTTCGACGAGTACCACGTTGTGGATCTACTGGTCGACGGCGGCGAGACGCGCGGTGTGGTTGCCTACCGCATCGCCGACGGGGAGCTGCACGTGTTCCGCTCGGGCGCGGTGATGTTCGCAACCGGCGGCTTCGGGCGCATGTTCAAGATCACCTCGAACGCGTTCGCGCTGACCGGCGACGGCGTCGCGTTGAGCTACCGCCGCGGCATTCCGCTGCAGGACATGGAGTTCTTCCAGTTCCACCCCACGGGCATCGTCGGCATCGGCATCCTGCTGTCCGAGGCGGCGCGCGGCGAGGGCGGCTACCTGCGCAACGACGCCGGCGACCGGTTCATGGAGCGCTACGCGCCGACGATGATGGAGCTCGCGCCGCGCGACGTGATCAGCCGCGCGATCTACATGGAGATTCGCGAAGGCCGCGGCATCGGCGGGAAAGACTTCGTGCACCTCGACCTGACCCATCTCGGGCGCGAGGTGATCGACACCAAGCTGCCCGACATCACCGAGTTCGCCCGCGTCTACCAGGGCGTCGAGCCGATCACACAGCCGGTCCCAATCACGCCCACGGCCCACTACGCCATGGGCGGCATCCCGACCGACACCAACGCGCGGGTCGTCATCGACGAGAAGAACACCGTCCTACCCGGGCTGTACGCGGCGGGGGAGTGCGCCTGCGTGTCGGTTCATGGAGCGAATCGGCTGGGCACCAACTCGCTCATCGACATCCTCGTGTTCGGTCGGCGCGCCGGGCTTTCGATGGCCGAGGACGTGCGCGCCGCGAGCGCCGAGCTGCCCGCCATGCCGGCCGAAGCGCACGTGCCGGTTGAGACGGAGATCGAGCTGATGCGCACCCGGCCGCGCGGCGAGAACGCGCAGCACATCCGGGTCGAGCTCGCCCAGGCAATGATGGATCGCTGCGGCGTGTTCCGAACGCGCCAGGGCCTCGAGCAGCTGACGCTCGAGCTGCGCGACCTCAAGACGCGCTACTCGCAGGTCGCCGTGCGCGACCGCGGCAAGGTCTTCAACACCGACCTGCTCGAGGCGCGCGAGGTCGGCTACCTGCTCGACTGCGCCGAGGCGACCGTCGCCGGGGCACTGGCGCGCGAGGAGTCGCGTGGGGCGCACTTCCGTGAGGACTTCCCCGACCGCAACGACATCGACTGGCTGGTCCACACCCTCGCGTTCCGCGAGGAGGGCGGGCCTGACCTGCGCTACAAGCCGGTGACGATCACCAAGTTCGAACCCAAGCCGCGAACATACTGACGAGATGCAAGTAGCCCTGAGCATCCTGCGCTTCGATCCCGAGCAGGATACGAAGCCGCACTGGGAGCGCTACAACGTCGAATTGGAGCCGATGGATCGCGTACTCGACCTGCTCCACAAGGTCAAGTGGGAGCACGACGGCCGGCTGACGTTCCGTCGCTCGTGCGCGCATGGCGTGTGCGGCTCGGACGCGATGATGATCAACGGCCGCAACCGGCTGGCATGCAAGATCCGCGTCGACCAGCTGGGCAGCAAGATCTCGGTCGCGCCGCTGCCGGGCATGGCCGTGATCAAGGATCTCGTTGTCAACATGGACGACTTCTTCGCCAAGTACCGCTCGGTCATGCCGTACATGGTCAACGACGACGCGGTGTCGCCGGACAGCGAGCGGCTCCAATCACCAGAGGACCGCGAGCGCTACGACGACACGACCAAGTGCATCCTGTGCGCGGCGTGCACCACGGCTTGCCCGTCCTTCTGGGCGCAGGACTCGTATGTCGGGCCGGCGGCGATCGTCAACGCTCACCGCTTCATCTTCGACTCGCGCGATCACGCAGAGCACGAGCGGCTCGAGATCCTGGCCGACGAGGACGGCGTGTGGCGATGTCGGACGATCTTCAACTGCACCGACGCGTGCCCGCGCGGCATCAACATCACCCGCGCGATCCTCGAGGTCTCGCAGGCGATCGTGGAGCCGCCGCGCTGACTCAGCCTCTTGAACGTGTAGTCATTCGCGCCGATGGCGCGGCGCGCGGCAATCCCGGTCCGGCCTCGGCCGGCGCGGTGATCATCGACGCGTCGCGTTCCGACGCGCGCCATCCCGACGCTCCGCCGATTGCCGTCATCGCCCGCCCGCTTGGCATCCAGACCAACAACTACGCCGAGTACACCGGCGTCATCCTGGCCCTCGAGAAGGCGCTCGACCTCGGTGCGCGCGAGGCGGATCTGATCCTCGACTCGAAGCTGATCGTCGAGCAACTCTCGGGTCGCTGGAAGGTCAAGCACCCCGGCATCAGGCCACTCGTCATCCAATCACACGAGCTGCTCCGCCGGCTGGACCGCTGGTCGATCCGCCACGAGCCGCGCGCGAACAACCGCGCCGCCGATGCGCTGGCCAACCTCGCCCTCGACGACCCCGCCGCGGCCCGAGCAGCCGAGGACGCGGGAAGGGTTTAGGGGCTTTGGCTCCTGCCTAGCGTTCGATCGCGCGGGCAGTCGCCTCGACAGCATCAACCTCCAGCTCATGGATCCCGGTGAGCTGGTCGCCGAGACTGCGCAGAATCTCGCCGATCCTCTCTGAGGGCAGCGGGAACGACTCGGCGTAGCGAGCGCGGATTCCCCACGTCACGTCGGCTGCCGCCCGAACCCGCGCCCGCCCGACCTCGCCATCGTTCACTGCGCTGCGAAGTTTCTCGGCGCCCTCGACCGCGTCGTCGGCGCCCTCCAGATCTGAGGGGACGGCCGAATTGGCGAGCTCATCCCACGCGTCTGCGGCGGACCGCCACGCCTTGGCCGCATCGGCGAGGGCCGGTTTGTCGAGTGCGACGGCAGACTCATCTAGCGACGTGGCGTACAGCTCACGAAGATGGCCACCCCACGGGCTTGCGCCGGCGTCAACGGCCTCGACGATCGCGATCAGCGCCCCGAACAGGCCTCGGCCGCCAGCGAACACGCGCGGCCACGCCTTGGCGTTTCGCTCGTCGGTCATCAGCCGCGCCCACTTGCGCCAGGCTGGGAGCGAGAACGAATTGGAGTTCGAGCGCAGATGGTCGACCTGATCCTCGAGGCCGGCCTGCAGCGCCGCGCGGAGCCGATCGGCAGGGATCGGGCCTTCGGACGTGTCGAGTCGAAGGATCCGATGCTTGAACGACCCGATTCGGCCGCGCGCTGCGGCCATGACGTCCGGCGCGATCCGGAAGGGCGCTCTGCCGCGATCGTCGACGAGGTATGTACCGTCGGCTTCGCGGGCGGCGATCACGAAGGTGTGGCCGAAATGGCCCGAAAGTGCATATGGCAAACCCCACGTCCCGATCAGCCCGAGGTCGACCCACGCGATCACCGGTGACCCGGCATCGAGCCGGGCATCGAGTGCCTCACGTGCGGCCCTTGCGCCGCCGGTCTCGTGGACGTCGGCAGCAATGCCTAGCCGGTCGAGGGTCTTGCCCGTCCAGCCTGGTATCCACGGGTACTGCCACTGGTTGCTGAACCCGAGCGTCAGGATCGGCGCGCCGTAGCTCATGAACTCCCACAGGATGTACCCGGCGCCGAGGCCGCCGCCAATGCCGAGGATCGCGGCCTCGGTCAATGGCTCGCCGGTCAGACCCGAGACGATGCGCTGGTTGGCGAGGACGTTGGCCAGCGTCGCGGTCTGGGGATGGAGGCCGCCGCGGAGTTGATAGTCCCTCCCGGACAGGCCCGTCTTGATCGTGTAGGGGGGCGGGACAAGGTTGTTGGCGCTGATCAGGGATCGGCGGGCGGCGGTGTAGCGCTCACCGGTCTTCGCCATGCGGGCGCGCACGATCCGCTTGAAGGCCTTGTCGGTGGTCATCGGTCTGTCTCCGTGACGGCCGTCGACGTCCGCACCCACGCCGCACGTCGCCAGCCGGTCGGATGGTCGACCGCTTCGTCCCGAGGATCTGTTCCCCTTTACCGCCGCATCGCCGCGCCGCGTGGGGGCTCGGTCTGGCAGTCGGGCGCGGGAGGCGCCGGGGATCAGTCTACGACGCCAAGAAAGCGTTCCGCCAGTCCGCAAGCGTAGAATTGGAGTGCCAGCGAGATGGTCGGACGGTCGCGTGTCCCACCGGGGAAACCCGTGAATTGATACGAGGAAAGTCCGAGCTCCGCGACGCAGGGTAGCGGGTAACACCCGTCCGCCGAGAGGCGAGGACCAGTGCCACAGAGACGAGCGGGCAGGCCGGCAACGGCCAGGCCCGAGTGAAACGGGCAAACTCTACCCGGAGCAAGGCCAAATAGGAGAGCAGTCGGGCGAAAGTCCGGCGGGAGTGCGTCGCTTCGCTCTCGGGTCGGCCGCTAAAGATGGTGGGTAACTGCCGTCGTAGATGGATGACCGTCCCCGATCGCAAGATCGGGACAGAACTCGGCTTACAGACCGTCTCGCTGGCAAACCGGAGGAGCGCAGCAGTGGCCGTGAGGCCACCTGCGGAGAAATAGCGAGTTTGCTGCGTCCCTAGAGATCAGTCGGCATCGGCGCGGAAGATGCCGCTGTATGTGCACGACGCGCAGATCGGGCGCGCGTCCTCGACGGTTCCGAGCGGTACCGGCGTTCGCCGATCGGGGAACATGCACGCGACGTCATACGCCTGCGGATCGCGCGGAGCGCTGACGAGTGTCATTCGGCGGAACGTGCAGCGGCGCAGGGGCGAACTGTCGTCAGCGGTCAGTTGGACAGTGGGCGACGCGAACGGGCGTGGCATGACGGCCATGGCGGCCACCGTATTGTGCGTCGGGTGTTGACGGAAGGAAACGGCAGTACTACCCCACTTGACCTGTGATAACCACCAGCCTGTCGCCGGCGATGGTTACCATCCGCCGCGATGAACGAGGAAGCCAGGCGACCCTTCACCGTCGGCGACGTCGCGCTTTACGCGATCGGCGTCGTCGGCCTGGTCGCCTGCCTGACGCTCCTTTTTCTCGGCATGCGCGCGGTGATGGACATCGGTGGCTACTGCGCTGATGGCGGACCACACGAGATCAACACTCACTGCCCCGAAGGAATTCCTATGGTGATGATCCTCGGCGTCTTCGGATTGTTCGGTTTCGGCGGGCTGATGGGCTGGAAGGGCGCCGCCATAGGTGGCGTCTACGCCGGTCTCGTCCTGCTCGCCTGGCCTGCGCTCTTCCTCAGCCTGGGCTGGAACTTCCTCGAGTTCGCTTTCAACCCGCCCGGCGATGAGTCGGGGATCGTTTGGGGCTGGCTGATCCCGGGCGTCCTCTTCGTGCTGATGGGCGGCCTGCCGCTCCTCGCATTGCTCCCCGAACGCCGGCCGGCCACGGTGCCGGAGAGTGCCGAGCTGCGCCGAACAGATCCCGGCTGGTCAACGCCATGGCCACGCGGGCAGAGCAACGCGGCTGGCGCGTCGAACACACTGGTGCGAGCGGGGCAAGCGCTCAGGATGACCTGGTCAGCAAGCTCGAGCGTCTGTCTGCCCTTCGTCTAAACGGGACACTTACCGAGCTCGAGTTCGAACAGGCCAAGCGCGCTCTCCTCAACCAACAGGCGGGCGGCTGACGATGTTCGGAGCGGAGCCATACCGACCACCGCGCTGGCTGGCCGTCGTCGTCATCGGCGCCGTGATCGCGGGAGTCTGGCTCGGCGTGTGGCTCTTCCAGGCCATTACCTGATCGCTTCGAGAGTCGCCTCGTCGCAAACGGTCGTCGCTCCGTACTTGTTTCACCACATGGAAGCAGCGGACAAGAAGCTCCGGATCCGGCCGTTCCATGCCCGTCCCGATCGTCACCAGTTCCACCCGGTGAAACAAATGGCCAAGCTCCGGCCGCCCCAGCGATTGAAGTTCGTCGGTAGCTCCACCGGGTGGAACAAGTCGTCACGGACGCTCTGTACGGCCCCTCGGAGACGCGAGGTGGTGGCAGAAGTGCGAAATGGGGCTTGACGTGGCGTCTCGGCCCTCTATGATGCGCCGAAGTGGTCCAAAGTGGCCCAAAGTGGGGAGCAAGAGTGGAACGAGGCACCTCCGGGGAAGCACTGGCACTCCCGAGTGGTGAACGAGTCACTCAACGCCCACGCAGACCAGGGGTGCGGCCGTGTTCACCGGCGAGTTCAGGCACGCGATCGATGGCAAGGGGCGGGTCGCCGTCCCTGCGCGCTTTCGACCTGACCTGGCGCCCGGCGCCCACGTCACTCGCTGGATCGAGAACTGCGTGGCGATCTTCCCCAACCAGGCCTGGCAGCAGCTCGCTGAGAGAGTCAGCGATCTGCGCTTTGCCGACGCTGGAGCCCGAGCCTTCTCGCGCTTCCTTTTCTCCGGCGCGTTCGCTGTCGAGCTGGACGGCCAGGGCCGCGTGGTCCTGCCTGCCAGTCTGCGTAGCCACGCCGGTCTGAAATCGGAGGCCGTGGTGATTGGAGCGGCGGATCACATCGAGCTTTGGGAACCGAGCCGGTGGGACGCCATCAGCGCCGAGATGAGCTCTGACGAGTTCGCGGAGCGCATCTCCAATCTCGGGATCTAGTGAACCAAATGAGCCACCAGGGTCCGTCGGGACCGCAGCCAACGGCAGTTGAAACGGAGGAAGGGCACCTGCCTGTGATGGTGGAAGAGGTTTTGGAATCTCTTGTACCCGCTCCGGGCAGCTTCCAAATAGATGCAACCGTTGGCGGCGGAGGGCACTCCCGGCGGATCCTGGAGGCCGCTTCTCCTGATGGCCGCCTCCTCGGCCTTGATGCCGATGGGGCGGCCATCGCCAGAACGTCGCAGCGCCTGGCCGAATACGGCGATCGCGTGACGTTGCGCCAGGCGAACTTCGAGGAGCTCGGCGCCGTGGCTTCCGACGCGGGCTTCGTGCCCGCCGACGGAATCCTGTTCGACCTGGGTTTGAGCTCGTACCAGCTGGCCGACACTGATCGCGCGTTCAGCTTCCGCGCCGAGGGCCCGCTCGACATGCGCTTTGATACTTCGCGCGGCGTGCCCGCCAGCACGCTCATCGCCGAGCTCGACGAGCGGCAGCTGACCGACCTGTTCCGCCGCCTTGGCGAAGAGCCTCATGCGCGGCGGATCGCGCGGGCAATCGTCCATCGACGGAGCCAAGAGCCGATCACGACCGGCGCCCAATTAGCAGAAGTGGTGGCCGCCGCCGCGCCCGTTCCTCCTCGCGGCCGGCGGCGTGTCCACCCAGCCACGCGCGTCTTCCAGGCGCTTCGGATCGCGGTCAACCGCGAGCTGGAGACGCTCCCCGTCGCCCTTGGAGCGGCGGTCGAGGCGCTCGGCGAAGGCGGGCGACTGGCCGTTATCAGCTACCACTCGCTCGAGGACCGCATCGTCAAGCGATTCATCGCCGCCGAACGGCGCGGCTGCGTGTGTCCACCTGAACTGCCGGTCTGCGTTTGCGGCCGGAAGCCACGGTTGGCACCGCTGGGAGCGCAGCCGCGCCGTCCGAGCACAGACGAGGTAGCCCGAAACCCGCGCTCGCGCAGCGCCTTGCTGCGTGCCGCGCGTCGGCTGGCAGCGTGAGAGGGGAGGGAACGCAGGTGAGCAGAAGGAACCAGGCACGTCGACGGCGGACGTATGGTCGGCGTCAGCACGAGGTCCGCGAGCGACGGCCCGAGCTGACCTCATCAGACGAATGGTCGTTGCCCACGCTGCAGGACGGCGACTGGGACGTGGCCGAGGGCATCGACCAGCAGGGCCGCAGTGGTGGTGAAGGCTTCGGGGGTTACGAGCGATGACCGTCCTCGGCGGCGCGCGGCCGCTTCCCGGTGCAGTTCGCGTTCGAACGAGGCCCGCTGCTCGGCCGGTGCGCGGCGCGAGACCGGTCGCCGGAACGGACCGACGTCGTGTTGCGCGACGCGATCGCGCAAATCGACGTGCACATCCAGTGGGCATGCTGCTGGCGATCGTGCTGGTCACGTTCCTGCTCGGCTTGATCTATCTGGCCCAGAACATCCGCATCGCGGCCGTCAACTACGAGATCAACCAGTCCCTGGCCCAACGCGACGACATTCACCGGCAGGTCCAGACGATCGAGACCAGCGTTCTGCGCTGGGGCACGGAGCAGACCGTCATCGAAAATGCTCAGCGCCTGGGTCTCGATCAGCTGCCGAACAGGGTCCGGCTAGTCGCGCGCTGACCGATGCTCGGTCGGACGGACAGCCGCCTGCGGCTGGTCCTGCTCTTGCTCGTGATGGTCGTCGGCGCCGGCGCGCTCGGCCTCCGGCTTGCCTATTGGCAGATCGGAGTCGCGCCAGAGCTGCAGCGCATGGCCGACAGCCAGATGGCGCGGCCGGTGGTGGCCGACATCGAGCGTGGCGACATCGTCGACCGGCGCGGCACCGTGCTGGCCACGACTGGCTATCGCGACCTCCTGGCCGCATATCCCGACGTCATGAAGCGTGCCGGCAAGGTGGACGAGACGGTTGCTGCGCTGGCTTCGATCCTCGGTTACGACGGCAATCGTCGCCAGGAGCTGCTGGCGTCAATCAATGAGAGCGAGGGTCGCTACCTCGCCATCGAGCGCCGGCTGACACCGCAGCAGAGCGACCTGGTCCGTGCCGGCCTGGAGTCGGAAAGCCTGGTCGCTCTGGCACTTGAGGCTCACCCGGTGCGCTTCTACCCGAGCGCCGGCGGTGCCCCGGAAACGACGCTCGCCAGCCAGCTGCTTGGCTTCGTCACCGATGACGGCCAGGGCCGCTACGGCATCGAGCAAGCGAGCGACGACGTGCTTTCCGGCTCGGACGGGCCGACGGCGAACGCGGCCCGCCAGCAAGACGTGCCAACGACCGGCGGCTCGATTCAGCTGACCATCGATGCCAGTCTGCAGCTGGCGCTCGAGAACGAGCTTCAGGCGGCATACGTCGCCGACAAAGCGCATCGTGTGTCGGGCGTAATCATGGATCCGTACACGGGCGCGATCCTCGCCTGGGCATCGGTGCCCGGCTACGACGCGAATGACTACGGGGCGACGGCGAATCGCGCGCCGCAGATGTTCACCGACCCGATCTCCAGCGAGATCTACGAGCCAGGATCGGTGATGAAGATGTTCACCGCCGCCGCCGCCATCGAGAAGGGCGTGGTTGGTCCGCTCACGCTGGTCGAGGATTCGAAAACGCTCCTCTTGGGCGACAACGTGGTCCGCAACTTCGACCGACGGAGCATGGGTGTCGTGCCGTTCGAGGACGCCATTGCCCATTCGCGCAACGTCGCAACGGGACGCGTCGCGCTCATGCTCGGGCAGACCACCGAGGAGGCGTCCTCCGTCCTATATGACATGTGGCAACGACTGGGCATCGGAAAGCCAACAGGAATCGAGCTGGGCAACGAGGCGGACGGCATCGACCATCCTCCGTCCGAAGGCGAATGGCTCAAGATCGACCTGGTCAACCGAGCCTTCGGACAGTCCGTCGCGGTGACGCAGCTTCAGCTGGCCAGATCGTTCGCGGCGATGATCAACGGCGGCCTGCTGCCAACGCCGCACGTCTATGCGGCGCTTGACGGCGAGCTGCAGACGGCTCCGGCGGCGACTCGGGTGATCTCGCCCGAGCTGTCCGACACGCTGCAGGACATGATGGTCCACGTCGCCGAGACCGGGCCGCGCTACGCCGAGGAGACGCTCATCCCGGGCTACGTCGTCGGCGGCAAGACCGGCACCGCGCAGATCTGGGATCCCGAGTCACAGTCCTGGCTGGAGAACACCTACAACCACACCTTCGTCGGCTTCGTCGGCGCGCTGCGGCCGGAGGCGGTCATCCTGGTCCGCATCCACGAAACTCAGCCCGATGTGCAGCATCGCTGGGGCATGGGGCTGCAGATGACCACCAATGAGCTGTTCAAGCGGGTTGCCCAGTCTGCGATTGCGTCACTCGACATCGAGCCATTGCCCGGGACTCTTCCGGCACAGCCGGACCCCGACGCTTCACCCGACCCCACGCCCGACCCGACCTCCGACCCGCAGCCGACCCGACTCCGACCCGCAGGCCGACCGCCCGGCGCAGGCGGCGTTCAACCGACGCCACCGGCGCGCGAGGCGCGATGCGAGAATGGCCGGCCGTGGCTGACCCGTCGATTTCCTCCGTTTTCGACGCGCCCTCGCTCGCCTCCGCGATCGGCGGAAGGATGCTGAGCGAGGGCGTCAACGCAATTCGAGGCGCCGCAGTCGACTCGCGTCGCGTGGAACCGGGCAATGCCTTCTTCGCGCTCCCGGGCGAGCGCACCGACGGTCACCGTTTCGTGGCTGATGCGGTTCAACGAGGAGCAGCCGCGGTGGTCGTGTCGGTGCCTCCTTCAAGTGAGGAAGCGGCGCTGATCAGCGACGTGGGCGCGGCGGTGATTGCCGTTGATGACGTGCCGATCGCCCTGCAGCATGCGGCCGCCGAGTGGCGCAACCGCTTCGACCCGCTCGTTGTCGGCGTGACCGGTTCGTTGGCCAAGACGTCGACCAAGGAGCAGATCGCACAGGTCCTGACCGAGCGCTGGAACGTGCTGCGCAACGAGGGCAACGAGAACAACGAGATCGGCCTGCCGCTGACGTTGCTGCGGCTCTCACCCGAGCACGAGGCGGTCGTCCTCGAGATGGGCATGTACGTACCGGGCGATATCGCGCTGCTTGCCTCGCTCGCGCGACCGAGCATCGGTGTCGTGACCGCCGTTCGCGGCGCGCATCTGGAGCGAGTCGGCTCGATCGACGAAATCGAGAGTGGCAAGCGCGAGCTGGTAGAGGCACTCCCCGTTGATGGAACCGCGGTTCTCAACGCCGACGACGAGCGGGTGCTGCGCATGACCGACCACCTGCCGGTTGGCGTCGCAGCCCTCACCTACGGATTCGCCGCGACCGCCGACGTTGGCGCGACCGATATCGAGTCCCTCGCGTCCGAAGGCATGCGCTTCCTCCTGCTTTCCGACCTGGGCTCGACCGAGGTCACGATCCCCGCACTCGGCCGGCACAGCGTCCACAACGCCCTCGCCGCGGCCGCCACGGCGATGGCCGCGGGGCTCGACCTGGATGCAGTCGTAGCCGGGCTGGCGCGACCCTGGTCGGCGCCTCACCGCACGACGCTCATCGATCTTGGGCCGATCAAGGTGCTCGACGACAGCTACAACGCTTCGCCGGACTCGATGATCGCGGCTCTCGATCTGCTTGCCACGCTGCCCGGGCGCCACGTCGCCATCTTGGGCGAGATGCTCGAGCTCGGCCCGGCTTCGGTCATGGAGCATCGCCGAATCGAAGGCCATGCCCGCGAATCAGCTGATCTCGTCATCGCCATCGGCCCCTACGAGCACAGCGAGGATCGAGAGACCGCAATGCGCGACATCGGCCACCGCCTCCAGCTGGGCGACGTGGTGCTCATCAAGGGTTCGCGCGGTGCGGCCATGGAGCAGTTCCTGCCCGCGCTTCAAGACGCGGCACAGCAGATGAAGACTCCCGTCGCGTGACGATCGCCGCTTCCGTCGTGCAGGGGATCCTGCTCACGTTCGCCCTCGTGGTGATCATCATGCCGCCCTTCATCGCCCTGTTGCGGCGACTCGGATTCGGCAAGCGGATCCGCGAAGAGGGACCGGGGACGCACATGGTCAAGGAAGGCACGCCGACGATGGGCGGCGTCCTGATCATCGTTGTCGTAGCCGCATCCGCGGCGCTCTTCCACGTCGTCGCCGAGGGCGATTTCTTCGACCCCAACACGATCGCGCCGATCCTGACCCTGCTGCTGGTCGGCTTCCTGGGCGCTGCGGACGACTATCTCAACTCGACTACCGGCGAGGGCATCCGCATTCGCCAGAAGCTGCTGTGGCAGATCGTCGTGGCCGGCGCGATCGCCTACCAGATCCAGCAGACATACGACATTCGCGCGCTGAGCGTGCCTTTCATCGGCGACGTGCCAATCGAGCCGTGGGCATACATCTTCTTCGCCGCGCTGGCGATCGTGGCCACGACGAACGGCGTCAACTTCACCGACGGGCTGGACGGTCTCGCCGGCGGCACGCTCATCTTTGCCTTCGTCGCCTACATGATCATCGCCCTGCTTGCCGGCCAGACAAATCTCGCCGTGCTGTGCGCGCTGTTGATCGGGGCCCTGCTTGGCTTCCTGTGGTTCAACGTCCACCCGGCGCAGATCTTCATGGGCGATTCGGGATCACTCGCGTTAGGGGCGTGCCTGGCCGTGATGGCGCTGATCACCGGTCAGATCCTGCTGCTGCCGTTGATCGGCATCATCTTCGTGCTCGAGGCGGGCTCTGACGTCCTCCAGATCGCGAGCTTCAAGCTGACCGGCAAGCGCATCTTCAAGATGGCCCCGCTGCACCACCACTTCGAGCTGCTCGGCTGGGACGAAGAGAAGATCACCATGCGCTTCTGGATCGTCGGCGTGCTGGCGGCCATGCTCGGCGTCACGTTCTTCTTCTCCACCATGGTTCCGCAGGCGTGAGCGGCACTGTGACGATGGCCGGACCAATCGACCTCGCCACGCTCGACCTCAATTCGTTTGCTGGCCGCCGCGTGGCCGTGCTCGGACTCGCGCGCAGCGGCGTCGCGCTGTGCCGCTTCCTTGCCGACCACGGCGCGGTCGTGACCGCCTACGACGGCCGATCGACGGTCGAGCTGACCGAGCAGCTGGCGAAGCTCGAGGAGCGGCCGATCCGTCTGCTCCTCGGACCGGACGTCGATCCGCGCGCCGCCCTGGCCGATCAGGACCTGGTGTGCACGTCGCCCTCGATCAGCAGCCGCTACCCGACGACCGAGCCGCGCCTGCGGGCGGCGCTGGCCGAGTTCGAGGCCGAGGGCCGGATACCCGTCGTGAGCGAGGTCGACCTGTTCCTGCGCCTCTGCCCGGCGACGACGATCGGGATCACCGGCACGAAGGGCAAGACGACAACCTCGTCGCTGATCGCAGCGATCCTCGCGACGGGTGGCGCGCCGGTCGTCCTGGGCGGCAACATCGGCATCCCGCTCGTGGAGCGACTGCCCGAGCTGACTCCGGCTCACCGAGTCGTGCTCGAGCTGTCGGAGCTGCAGCTGCCCGACGATCTCGCGCGGCACGGACGTCGCGGTCTACACCCACGTCACGAGCGACCACCTCGACCGCCACGGATCGGTCGAGGCATATCGGGCCGTCAAGCGCCGGCTGGCCGAGCTGGTGCGGCCGGATGGGTTTCTCGTGCTCAATGCAGAGGATCCCATCAGTGCACATTTCGCGGCCGCCACCGCGGGGTCGGTGATCACTTACCAGCGCTTCGAGCCCGTCGCAGGCGGCGTCGGCGTGCGCGATGGATGGGTTGTCGCCGACGCGGTTCCGCAGCCCGGCGGCGGCACAGCAATGACCGGTCCGGGCGGCCGCGTCCTGCCACTCTTGGACGTGACGCTGCCAGGCGCGCACAACACCAGCAACGTTCTCGCGGCCGTGGCCGTGGGTCTCGTCTTCGGTATCGCGCCGGACGCCATCCGTCGCGCGGTGATGGATTTCACCGGCGTCGAGCACCGTCTCGAGCACGTAGCCACGATCGACGGCGTTCGCTTCGTCAACGACTCGCAGGGCACCCAGCCCGACGCGGTGATTGCTGCGCTGCGCAGCTTCGATCCGCCGATCGTGCTGATCTGTGGCGGACGGAGCAAGGACGTGGACCTGCGGGAGCTGGCCGACGAGGTCGCACTACGCGCCGCCGCGGTCGTGCTCATCGGCGAGACGGCGTCGGAAATGGAACGCGTCTTCGGAGCCGCGGGAGCGCGGCAGATGATACGCGCCGACGATATGGAGCACGCCGTCCAGTTGGCCGACGCGATCGCCCGTGAGGGTCTCGACGAGTCACGGGTGGCGACCGTGCTGCTCAGCCCGGCCGCGGCCAGCTTCGACATGTTCGTCGACTACGCGGCGCGCGGCGAAGCATTCAAGGACGCGGTTCGCGACATCGCCGAGGCCGTCCGATGACCGCAAGGCTGGGGGCGGCGACGAGCGTCAAACGGGCACAGCCGGCGGCGTCGCAGACCATGCGCGGCCCGCAACGCGAGCGCCACGACCCTGACTACCTCCTGCTCTTCAGCATCGTCGCGCTCGCTGCGCTGGGCATCCTGATGGTCTACTCGAGCACCGGCGTCAACTCGCTGCTCAGTCGACGACCCATTCGGCGATGTTGGCTCGCAGGTGCTGTGGGGCGTGCTCGGCGTGGTCGCGATGCTTGTCCTGATGCGCATCGACTACCGCTACCTGCGCCTGATCTCCGTACCAGCGTTCCTCATCGCCGTGGCGCTGCTCGTGCTGGTCCTCCTGCCATCGATCGGACCGATCGAGCCGCAGGTGATCAACGATTCGGCCCGCTGGCTGAAGATCGGCCCGCTGCCGCCCATGCACCCGGCCGAGTTCGCCAAGCTGGCGCTCGTCGTCTATCTCGCCCATTGGCTTGCCCGGCGCGGCCTGCAGGTGCGCTCGTTCACCAACGGCATGCTGCCGTTCCTGTTCATCGTCGGTCCGGTGCTGGCACTGGTCATGCTCGAGCCCGACCTGGGCACGACGGGCGTGCTGGCAATGATTGCGGTGACGATGTTCTTCGTCGCCGGCGGCAGCCTGCTCCAGATGGCGGCGCTCGCGCCGGTCGGCATCGCGGCCCTGGTCTTCGTGGTCAACATGGAGTCGTACCAGCTGCAACGCGTGCAGACGTTCCTGAACCCGTGGGCGGTGGCCACCACTGACGGCTACCAGACCGTCCAGGGCCTGCTGGCGATGGGCAGCGGCGGCCTGTTCGGCATCGGGCTCGGCCAGGGCAGCCAGCCCGGTTCGCTGGACCTGCCGCAGGCTCAGAACGACTTCGTCTTCGCCCATGTCTCGCCAGGAGCTGGGCTTCGTCGGCGGGATCGCGGTCATCTGCCTCTACCTGCTCTTCGCCTACCGCGGCATCCGCGTCGCGCTCGGCGCGCCCGACACTTTCGGCGCCCTGCTGGCCGTCGGCATCACCGGCTGGCTCGTCCTCCAGGCATTCATCAACATCGGCGTGGTCGTCGTCCTCGTGCCCATCACCGGCATCACCTTGCCGTTCGTTTCCGACGGCGGATCGTCGCTCCTGGTGAGCTTCGCGGCGATCGGTATCCTGCTCTCGATCTCGCGCGAGACGCTTCCCCGAGGAACCTGGAACGATGCGGATCCTGATCGCCGCCGGTGGTACAGGCGGCCACGTCTACCCCGCGCTGGCCGTCGCCCAGTCTCTTCGCGAGCGGGCGCCTGACTCCGAGTTCCGCTGGCTCGGTGGTCATCGCGGACTCGAATCGACCATCGTGCCCGCCCGAGGGCTACGAGGTCGAGCTGTTGACCTTGCGCTCGCTGCGCACGGTCGACATGTCGCGCCACACGGTGCTCGACCCGCTCCGTCTCGTCGCGTCCTACCCGCAGGCGCTGGCCAAGCTCGCCCGACGCCGGCCGGACGCCATCTTCACGACCGGCGGCTACCTGGCAATCCCCGTCGTCGCCGCCGCGGCCACGTTGCGCATCCCGAGCGCTGATGTGGGAGGGCAACCTCGTCGCCGGACGCAGCGTTCGAGCCACGGCGCGACTGGCCGGCGTGCTCGCGGTCAGCTTCGCCGAGACGTGCGCGCAGCTGCCCGGGCGCTGCTTCGTGACCGGGACGCCGATCCGCTCCTTCGCCGGCCGTGACCGCGCGTCGGCTCGGGCGGCGTCTCGGCCTGGACGCAGACACGCCGGCACTTGCTCGTGTTCGGCGGCTCACAGGCCGTGCGCCGCCTGAACCGCGCCGTCGCCGAGGCGCTGCCGACCCTCGTCGAGAAGGCGTACGTGGTCCACATGACCGGCGAGCCGGCCTACGCCGAGGCGCTCAAGCGGCGCGAGTCGCTGCCCGCCGAGCTCCGCGGCCGTTACCGCCCCTATCCATTTCTGCGCACGGAGATGGCCGACGCGCTGCTCGCGTCGGACCTGCTTGTCGGCCGTGCCGGGCTCGTCGACGCTCGCCGAGGCCAGCGCGGTCGGCCTGCCGATGGTCGTCGTCCCGTACCCGCACGCATCGGCCCATCAGATTGCCAACGCGCGTGCGCTGGCCGACTGCCGGCGCGGCACGCATCGTCGCCGACGAGGACTTCGACGCCGCCGCGCTCGTCGACGCGGCGCAGCTCCTCGATGACGAAGCTGCGATCGGAACGATGCGTCCGCGGCGCGCGCATTCGGCCGTCCGGGCGCGGCCGTCGGCGCTGGCCGAGCTCGTGCTTGCGCTCGGCGAGCGTGCTGCTCTGCCCACGCCAGGCCACGATCGAGCGCATGTCGCGGGCGGCGGCATGACGGCCGAACCGGTGATGCGCGATCGGCTCACCGAAGAGGACCTCGTCCGCCTCGGCACCGACATCCAGCGCCGGATAGGCGTCAAGACGTCGCGCCACGAGCCGCTCGCCCGCTTCACGACGATGCGCGTCGGTGGCCCGGCCGACCTCTTCGCCGAGGTCCACAACCTGTTCGAGCTGCGCGCCATCGTCCGCTTCGCGCGCGGCCGCAATCTGCCCTTCTTCCTGATCGGCCGGGGCTCGGATCTCGTCATCAGCGATGCGGGCATGCGCGGGCTGGTCATCTACAACCGCGCCCAGCAGCATCGTCGGGAGGGCACTCGACTGACGGCCGACTCGGGCCTGCCGATGGCCAAGGCAGCGACGCTGGGCAAGACCGAGGGCCTGTCCGGTCTCGAGTTCGGCCTCGCCATCCCGGGCACGGTCGGCGGGGCAGTTTGGGCCAATGCAGGCGCCCATGAATCGGATGTTCGTTCCGTGCTCGCGGCGGCCGGCGTGCTGCGCGCCGACGGCACGAAGAGACGCTCGACCGCGACGGGCTGGCGCTGACCTACCGCGACAGCGCGCTCAAGCACGGCGATCCCGACTCGCCCGACGTGGTCACCTGGGCGAGCTTCGACCTCGAACCCGCCGAGCCCGACGTGATTGCCGAGCGTCTCGACGAGATCCGTCGCTGGCGTCAGCAGCACCAGCCGCTCGGTCTGCCCTCGGCCGGCAGCGTGTTCCGCAACCCGGACGGCGCGTCGGCCGGCGCCCTTATCGACGGCCTCGGCCTCAAGGGCCGCCGCATCGGCGGCGCGGTCGTCAGCGAGAAGCACGCCAACTTCATCGTCAACGATCAGTCCGGCAGCGCAGCCGACGTCCGTCGCGTCGGTGAGCTCGTCCGATCGACCGTCCGTCGCGAAACCGGCGTCGAGCTCGTCTTCGAGATCGTATTCGCAGGCGATTGGTCGGGTTGGGAGGAGAGCGTTTGAAGTCGATGCCGATTGCGGTCGTGCTGGGCGGGCCGTCGGCCGAACACGATGTGTCGCTCGTCTCGGGCCGCGCCATCGCTGCCGCTCTGGCGGAACGGGGACACGACATCCAGGGCTGGCTGGTCGATCTGGACGGCGGCTGGTGGCGGCTCCCGGCGGAGGCCATGAGCGTGTCGCTGCGCGGCGAAGGCCTTCGACGACCCTGAAGCGCTCGGCGCGCAGCGGTCCGCTGATTGCGGGCAGGGCGCTCGAGCAGATCCGCGACAACGACCCGGTGCCCGTCGTGTTCATCGCGCTCCATGGACCATTCGGCGAGGACGGCACCATCCAGGCACTGTGCGAATCGGCCGATCTCACGTATACCGGCGCTGGCGTCGCCGCCTCAGCGATCGGCATGGACAAGGTGCTCTTCAAGCGTCTGACTGAGGGCATGGGCATGCCCAGCGTGCCGTGGACCACGGTTGGCGCCGCAGATTGGTCGGCTGATCCGCAGGCCGTCCAGGCCCGTCTGGCCGACTTCGCGCGCGAGCTGCCCGACCCACGCCTGGTCGTCAAGCCAGCGCGCCTCGGATCCTCGATCGGCATCTCGATCGTTCATCATCCGGACGATGCCGAGTACCTCGGCGGAGCGTTGACGGACGCACTTGGCTATGGCGACACGGCACTCATCGAGGCCTACATCGACCACCCACGAGAGCTCGAGATGAGCGTTGTCGGCAACTCCTTGGCAGATCTCGAGGTGTTCGGACCGGGCGAGATCTTCTCCGGCCACGAGTTCTACGACTACACGGCGAAGTACAGCGACGGCGTCTCGGAGACGACGGACTCGCCGTCGGTCACGCCCGAGATGCGCGCTCGCATTCACGAGCTCGCGGCGAAAGCGTTCCTGGCGATCGGGGCGACCGGCTTCGCGCGCGTCGATTTCCTGGCCAGCGGCGATGACCTCTACCTGAACGAGATCAACACCATCCCAGGCTTCACGCCGATCAGCCTCTTCCCGGTCCTGTGCCGCGACCGGCGGCTACGACTTCGGTGCGATCGCCGAGCGCATCGTGGAGCTCGCCCTTGCCCGCGCCGAGCTGAGCTCGCGGCGCGTGCTGACCCGCGCCGACCTGCCCTGAGGTGGCTGTCGGCGGCCAACAATTTCGGCACGGAAGGCGCAGCCACCGGCCGCCGCGTGCGAGCCGTCTCATCAATCGATCTCGTATCGGAGGCCTCTTGCTGATGATCGGCTGTGTCGCGTTGGCCGGTTGGCTGGTCACGAGCGAGGAGTTCGCGCTGGGTGACCCCACGATCGAGATGAGCGGCCTCGGCTTCACGTCCGAGGCACAGGTGCGAACGACGACCGGCCTCGACCCGGACGACGAGTCGAACCTTTTCCTCGTGCCTACACAACAATACGAGCGCGCGCTGGCCGCGCTGCCCCAGGTCGCTGAGGCCGAGGTCAGCGCCGTGCTGCCCAACCGACTCCTGATCGCGCTGACCGAGCGCGCGCCGGTGCTCATCGTTCGCCGGCCGAGCGGCACCTACAGCGTCGATGCGGACGGTGTCGTACTGCAGCGCGTGCCCAGTTCGAGCTCGGATATCGACGACCTGCCGGTGTTCGACGATCAGCGTGCCGAGCTTGGCCAGGAGATCGAGGTCGGCGGCCAGATCGAGGCGACCGACATCGCCGCAATGCTGCAGTTGCTGGCCATCACGCCGGCTTCTCTCGGCTCGCAGGCGACCGAGGTGTCGCTCACCGCCGACGACGAGGACGGCTTCGTGCTCAGCGCGGCGCCGGAGGGCTGGCGGGCGGTGTTCGGCCACTACACCCAGTCGCTGCGCCCGCCGGAGATCATCGATCAGCAGATCGAGTGCCTGCGCTCGGTGCTCGGCGAGGGCGAGTCGACGATCGATACGATCTACCTCTCGCCGAACAACGATCGGTGCGGCACTTACCTGCCGCGCTCCACGCCTTCGCCTACACCGTCCGCTTCCGCGAGAATGACGCAAGCAACGACCGCAGTCCGTCGGGACGGCGGAACGCGGTCGCTTTGCGCGCAGCCGGCGCCGAGAGGCGCCCCGGCGGAGGAGAACGCATAACTCGTGGAACGTGAAGCAATCCTGGTCGCTCTCGACGTCGGCACGAGCAAGGTCGTGACGCTCATCGGTGAAGTGGCACGTGACGGGTCGGTGACAGTGATCGGCAAGGGCGCCGTGCCTTCGTCGGGGCTCAAGAAGGGCGCGTGATCAACATCGATCAGACGGTCGGCTCGATCAGCGCCGCGCGCGAGGCGGCCGAGAAGCTGTCCGGCTATCGGATCGAGTCGGCCATCGTGGCCGTCGGCGGCAACCACGTCGAGAGCCAGAACTCGCGCGGCGCGGTCGCCGTTTCAGCGGTGCGCGGCGAGAGGTCTCGCGCGAGGACATCGAGCGCGCCACCGAGGTCGCGCGGGCAGTGACGATCCCGTCCAACCGAGAGATCTTGCACGTCCTGCCGCGCGGCTTCGTGGTCGATGGACAGGAGGGTGTGAAGGATCCGCTGGGCATGAGCGCCGTCCGGCTCGAGGTCGAGACGCACATCGTCCATGCCAGCGCGACGGCGGTTCAGAACCTGACCAAGTGCGTCCAGCGCGCCGACATCCGCATCGACGAGCTGGTGTGCTCGTCGCTCGCGTCCGGTGACGCGGTGCTGACCGAGACCGAACGCGAGCTCGGCGTGGCGATCGCCGACTTCGGGGCCGGCACGATCGACCTGGCGCTGTACATGGACGGCTCGCTCGTTCCACACCGCCGTGCTGCCGCTCGGCGGCAACAACGTCACCAACGACGTCGCAATCGGACTCAAGACCAGCCTCGCCGCGGCCGAGGACCTCAAGATTCGCCACGGCACGGCCGATCCGGACTCCGTCGAGGGTGACGAGCAGGTCGACGTCGAGGGCATCGGCGAGGGCGATGCGTCGAGCGCGTCGCGCAAGGAGCTGGCACTCATCATCGAGGCGCGGATGCGCGAAGTGCTTGAAAAGATCGGCGAGGAGATCGAGCGCGCTGGCCAGCGCGGCTTGCTCCCCGCGGGCCTGGTTCTGACCGGCGGCGCCTCACAGCTGGTCGGTTCGGCCCGGCTCGGCCGGGAGGTGCTGCAGATGCCGGTGCGCGTCGCCGGGCCGTCCGGCGTCAGCGGCTTGACCGATCACCTGCTCACTCCGGCCTACAGCACTTCGCTCGGTCTGTTGATGTGGGGCGCCCAGACCGTCCACGGCTACGAGCCGATGCGCTACGAGTCCGCACCGGCGCCGGGCATGCTCAACCGCATGCGCGAGTGGGCGAGGGGCCTGTTCCCGTAGGCCGCCAGGGTGAAGCACGCCGAGATCACCTTCGAAACCGGCGGTCGCCGTGGCCTCTTCGACCTGACCCGCGACTGCGCCAACTTCGTCAACGGCGAGGGTGACGGCTGGCTCAACGTCTTCGTGCCTCACGCGACGGCAGGCGTCGTGATCATGGAGCTCGGCGCCGGATCCGACACCGACCTGATGGCGACGCTCGACGACCTCCTGCCGCGCGACGATCGCTGGCGCCACGCCCATGGCTCGCGCGGCCACGGCGCCGATCACGTGCTACCGCTGCTCATTCCGCCGTCGATCGTCGTTCCGGTCGTCGGCGGCCAGCTCCAGCTCGGGACGTGGCAGTCGGTCGCGATGCTCGACCCCAACGCCGACAACTCGACCAGGCGCGTGATCCTGACCCTGATCTCCGGCTGACCGCGGACGTGCAACTCTGTGCAGCCGGCGCCGAGGAGTGTTGACGACCGTCAAGACTGTCCACATTGCATCCACATCTGACCGTAAGTGCCACCCGAATTGGTGGCCCGCGCGCCGAAAGTCGAGCCTCGGTCAGAAAGGTGCCGGGCTATACTCGGCCGAACGTCCCGGACCCCGGCGTCAATGCCCGCGCCGGGCAGCAGGCTCGTCATTTTTTGCTTTTCTGGAGGGTGAAATGCCTTTGCGGTCAGACTCGGAAAACTTTGCGCTGATCCGGGTGATCGGTGTCGGCGGCGGGGGCAGCAACGCCGTCAATCGAATGATCCGAGCCGAGCTGATGGGCGTCGAGTTCATCTCCGTCAACACGGACGCACAGGCCCTCCTCCAGTCGGACGCGCCGCACAAGATTCGTGTCGGCGACAAGATCACCCGCGGCCTGGGCGCCGGCGGTGACCCGACCATCGGCCAGCGCGCAGCCGAGGAAGATGCCGAGAAGATCTACGAGGCGCTCAAGGACTCGGACATGGTCTTCATCACCGCCGGCATGGGCGGCGGCACCGGCTCCGGCGCCGCGCCGATCATCGCCGAGATCGCGCGCGACCTTGGAGCGCTGACCATTGGCGTCGTCACCAAGCCGTTCTCGTTCGAGGGCGCGCGCCGCCGGCTCAACGCCGAGAAGGCAACTGAGGCGCTGCGCGATAAGGTCGACACGCTGATCACCATCCCCAACGACCGGCTCAAGGACGTCGTGCAGAAGGACACCTCGATCCTCGAGGCATTCCGCGTCGTGGACGACGTGCTGCGCCAGGGCGTGCAGGGCATCAGCGACCTGATCACCGTGCCCGGCCTGATCAACCTCGACTTCGCCGACGTGCGCACAGTCATGAAGGACGCCGGCTCGGCGTTGATGGGCATTGGCCGCGCAAGTGGCGAGAGTCGAGCCGCAGATGCAGCCCGCGAAGCGATTGCCAGCCCGCTGCTCGAGGTCAACATCAGCGGCGCTCAGGGCGTGCTGTTCAACGTGACCGGTGGCCCGAGCCTGAGCCTGTTCGAGGTCGACGAGGCAGCGGAGATCATCAAGGGCACGGCCGATCCGGAGGCGAACATCATTTTCGGCACGGTCATCGACGAGCGGATGGGCGACGACGTAACGATCACCGTCATCGCCACAGGCTTTGACAACACAAGCCGGCGCGAGTTGGCGAGGACGCAGACGTCAGTCTCGCCCGAGCTTGCGGCGGTCCTGCGTGGGACGCGCTCGAGCGACGCGCTTGACGGCGCCGAGCAGCGCCCGCCGACGGCCATCCCGGTCGAGTCGCCGATCGGCGAAGAACTGGCGGCGGCGGCCGTGGGCCAGCCGCGGACCAACTCATACGACATGCGCCGCGGCCCGCAGTCGGAGGTTGAGGACCTCGACATCCCGGCCTTCCTGCGCCGGAACCGCTGACCGAACCCGACTCCGCTTCGCAAGAATCAGCCGCGCTCAGCGGCGCAGTTGCGCGGGCCTCGGAACGAACTGCCGCCGCATGTGCTCGCGTCGGTCGTGACCCATCCGGCGTCTCCATCCTGCCCGTCTCGAAGTCGGTCGCATCCGACCGCCTCGCTACCGCTTTCGCGGCAGGGCTGACGACTTTCGCCGAGAACCGTGTGCAGGAGGCTGAAACCAAGGCGCTCGACCTGCCCGGTGTCGCCTGGCACCTCATCGGACGCCTGCAGTCGAACAAAGCCGCCCGGGCGGTGTCGTTGTTCGAGCAGATCCAGTCGATCGACTCGATCGACCTGGCGCGGCGCATCGACCGATTGGCCGTCGACCAGCGACGCGCCCCGTACCCGGTCTACATCCAGGTCAACGTCGACCGCGATCGAGCCAAATCCGGCTTCACGCCAGACTCGATCGAACAACAGATCGATGAGCTCGCCCAGCTGGCCGGCCTGGACCTGCGTGGCCTTATGACGGTCGGCCGCGATGTGGCGACGGCGGAGCAGGCGCGGCCCACGTTTCGCGCGCTGCGTGAGCTGTCAGAGCGACTGCGCATTCGTCATTCGAGCCTGGGCCCGGGCCTGTCGATGGGCATGAGCGGCGATTTCGAGATCGCGGTGGAGGAGGGGGCGACCGTCGTCCGGCTCGGGCGGGTCCTGTTCGGGGAGCGACCGACGACCTGACCGGCCGGCCATATACTCGGCCGCGGTGGGCGACTTTCTGCGCGTATTCATCCAGCTCTTCGTCAGTGCGCTGTTTTTGGTCGTGGCCGGGCGCATCCTGATCAGCTGGATCAACCCGCGCTTCGAGGGCCCGGTCGCCCAATTCCTGTACAACACGACCGAGCCCTTGCTGGCCCCGATCCGCCGCTTCCTGCCCCAGACGGGCATGATCGACCTATCGCCGCTCGTCCTGGTGCTGCTGCTCGGCGTCCTGATGCGCCTGGTGCTTGTGCGCTGAATGCCGCGAGAGCGTGCGCATCGCGGTTCGGCTGACTCCGCGGGCGGCGCGCGACGAGGTACTCGGCACCGGACCAGGCGGCGAGCTGCTCGTCAAGGTTCGCGCCGCGCCGGTCGATGGCGCCGCGAACCAGGCGCTGGTTCGTCTGCTGGCAAGCGCGCTCGACGTGCCGCGCACCTCGATATCGGTCGTTCGCGGCGCCTCGAGTCGGCACAAGATCGCTGGCAATCCATGGCGTTTCGCGCGCCACAATCGGGGCGTGTTGGCCGGACGTGCAGACAAGCTGAGCCCGCCCCGATAATCAGATTCTTCGGCGGGCGATTGGCTCAGCGGTAGAGCACACGGTTCACATCCGTGGGGTCACTGGTTCGAATCCAGTATCGCCCACCAATGAGGCCTCACGTGAGAGCGGAGCCTGGTAGTTCCCGGCTCCGCTCTCGCTTTTCTCAGGGGCAGGGTCGGTGGGCTTTCTAAGGCAGGCTTGTCGTCCGGAAGCTGATCTTCTGGGGGACGTTGCCGTAGATGCTGGAGGCGTATAGGTGCGCATCCCAGGCCTCGGCGGCGAAGCCGGCAACGAGAACGCCGATCTGCGTCCCGCCGTTGTGACTCGTCGTCGTCTTCCAGGTGGCGCCATCGTTCCTTGTAAAGCGACCCGCCATTCTGATTCCTGGTGGGTCGCCTCCGCCCATGCTGACGTCAACCAGGATCCGACCGTTTCGAGCGTCGACCGAGTCTGGTCCTGAACCTGCGCAGCACGAGTCGTTGGCGATGGACTTGACGATGATGCGCGGGCCAAACGTGTGCCCGTAGTCTTCGCTGATGCGCATGTGCGTGTCGTTGCGACGCACGTAGACGACAACCACGCGCGAGCCATCCCCCGCGATGACCGGCGACCACAACGAGATGCCGGGGAGAATTGTCGTCGGCGCATCCGGCGTCACGGAGATTCCGGCGCCGGAACCTTCTACCGCGAAGTGCTGAACCGCGAGACCCTGGCCCGGCGACCAGGTAACGACGAACCCGTCGTCGACCGCGGCAACCTGTGCCGATTGGTCGGCAGAAGCGCTGAGCATGGTCACGAACGCCGGAGTGCACGGATCGGAGCACTCCCCATCCATCACGCTGAACATCGTCCCGCTCGAGACCGAGTAGGCCACGGCGATGACTCCGTCGCGGCAGGCGATGTCGGCTCGGAAGGCATCAGGGATCCGAAACCTGCCAGCGGTTGCTTCGGGGGCGGTCACGTCCAGGTAGTCAACCAGGGCGCGCGAAACGCCAGCCGTGGTTCGCCAAAGGGATGTCGCCCACATCCAGTTGCCGCATGACGCCAGGCGCGGCGACTTGGTCGGGCTTCCGCCGCGCAGTGGCCACTCGGAACTGAAGGTAGTGCCCTCGTCCATGCTCCAGCGCAGGTATGAGTGGTTGCTCTTCTGGTAAACGATGCCGATTGTGTTCCCGGCGGCGACGTCGCCCAGAGCGAGTGTCTTGTGCAGCGCCTGCGTAGCGATTAGAACGTCGCCCGGCTCCGCAGCGGACGCCGAGCTCATCCCGAGAACCGACGCGGCCAGCGCCGCCGATACAAAGCCCAAGAGCACTGGTGGTCGTTTCATTGCCGGACCCTCCTCTGTTCGGCCATGGTCGTCCTCGGGCTCCGGCCTGTCATCCGTACCGTCACGGAGTGCTCCACCCCGACTCGGCTGGGTAGCTGCTACGTGGCGATTTCGATAGCGTCCGTCACGCGGTCTTGCGTCGCGCTCGGAGGTCGAGGGTCGACTGGAACGTCAGACGAGCACGGTCAGCGATGCCGGCCGCGCTGTCGCCCGGAACGATCCGCTGCCGAGCGCGAGCAGGTCGCCGTCGACCTGGACCGGCTCGGGCGGCGTGGTCGAGACGGAGATTCTCTTGCCCTGCAGGCGCACCGACGCTCCGTCTGTGCCCATGTCGCCGCGGAGCAATGAGTTGATCGCCGAGCTTGCAGCCGTAGGCAGTCCGGTCAGAAACGTCCCGCCCCGAATAGCGACCACGTCGAGCAGCCCGTCGGTTGGGTCGAGTGGCGCCCGCGGGCCGAGCAGGCCGGGCAGGATCTGGCCGCAATTCGCGACCAACACGGCGACTGTCGACAGCTCGTAGGTTCGGTCGTCGACGACTATCTCTGTGTCGACGGCCGGCAGTGAGGCGAGCATCCGGAACACGGTGCCGAAGTAGGCCAGGATGCCGAATTGCGCCTTGGTCGCCGGGTCGGTCGCCTGCATCACCCGGGCGTCGAAGCCGACGCCTGCGGCGACGGCGAAGCTCTCGCGCGTGTCGTCGGCCTCCAGCAATCCGGTATCGATCGTCACTGCCTCGGATTTGGCCAGTCGCGCGGCCGCGGCGAAAGGGTCACGCGGCACACCCAGCGTTGCCGCGAGCAGATTGCCGGTACCAAGTGGCACGATCGCGATCGGCAGCGACGTCCCGGCGAGGGCGTGGACGGCGAGACGAACGCTGCCGTCGCCGCCGGCCATGACAGCCAGGTCGTAGCCATCGCTGGCCGCGGCGTGAAGGGTGGCGCTTGCCTCCTGGGCAGTGGCCGTCGTGGCGTGTTCGGCAGTCATGCCACGTGCCTCGAGGCCGGCATCGATAGCTTTCGCCAGACGCTCACGGCGCGACGGGTCACGGCCTCGACTGGCGGCTGTAGAGATCAGGACGAGTGCGCGCCTCACCTATGGACCGTCGCTGGCAGCCGGACGCGCGTCAAGGGCCGATCATGCGCGCTGATGGCGAAACTCGTGATCGCTGCCTTGGCTTGTCTCGCCGCAACAGTTCTCGCCCCAACCTCGACGCGCGCCGCGGACGTGAACAGCCTTGGACTGAGCGCCACTTACGAAGTCGATGCCGATTTCTCGTGGGCGAGCGGCGACGTGACCTTCCAAACCACGGCCACGGTCACCAACCCGCGACCGTGGCCGGTCAGAACGATTGCCTTCAATCTGTCCACGCTGCGAACAGGTCGGGCCGAGATCTCGACGGTGACGGTCGACGGGAGTGCCACGCAGCCGCAGATCGACGACCAAACCGTGATCGTGCCACTGCCGACGTCGCTCGAACGCGACTCGACAACGGTCGTCGAGTTCGCCGGTAGTGCGCGGCTCAACCTGACGCCCCGCCAGGGCACGGACGAGTGGGGATTCGCGCGGAACGACGGGGTAATGACCGCGTATCGCTGGATCCCGTGGCTGACTCGGACGACGCCTTTCGATCGGCCGAGCGTCGGCGACCCGTTCGTCACGGCGTCGAGCCCGCGCGTCGAGGTCACGATCACGAGCGACCGCCCGGCGACCTTCGCGACGAGCGGCGAGCAGACCGCCGCGACCACAGGCAGCGTCTCCTTCGTGGCCGAGAACGTGCGCGACTTCAACTTCAGCGCCAGCCCCGACTACGAAACGACCAGCCGCACGGTGCGCGGCACCCAGATCACCTTCTTTCATCTGACCATGTCGCCCGACCAGGTTCTCGACGTGGCGGCGCGCTCATTCGACCACTTCAGCGAGCGGATCGGCGCCTACCCGTATGCGCAACTGGCGATCGCCGAGATCGGGCCGTGGGCGGCCCTGGAGTCGCCTTCGCTGTTCTGGGTGCCCAATAACGCTCCGGCCAGGCTGCTGCCGTGGATGACCGCGCACGAGACCGCCCACCAATGGTTCTATTCAGTCGTCGGCAACGACCAGGCGCGCGAGCCGTTCGCTGACGAGGCGTTGACCGATTTCGTTGCACGCGACCTGATCTCGCGATTCGTCCGCTCGCATTGCCCGCCGGGCAAGCTCGACCGGACGATTTACGACCTGGCCGAGTGCTACCCGTGGGTGATCTACGTTCAGGGAGACGCGTTCCTGCTGCGCTACCGGCAGGAAGTCGGCAGCGAGGAGTTCTGGCGCGGCCTGGCCGACTACTACGACCGATACCGATTCGGTCTTGGTGGCAATCGCCAGGTTCTGGCCGCGCTCGACGCCGCCTCCGGCCGAACCGAGATGCACACAGAGCTCTTCCCGCGGCTATATCCGCCGGCGTTTCCGTGCCTGCCGCTCTAGCCGATCAGCGCTCCCGGCCGTCAGGCGTCGCCGCGCGCCGCGAGCTTGCGCAGGACCGCGGGCATAATGCCGCCCTGGCGGTAGTACTCGAGCTCGACCGGGCCATCGAGCCGGGCAGATCACCTCGATCAGACGCTCGCCGCGCTCGTCGCGGACGCGCACGCTTGAGTGTCTGGCGCTGCGCAGCCCGTCCCACAATCCGAGCACGTCGAACTCCTCGCGGCCGGTCAGGCCGAGCGACGCCGCGTTCTCGCCCGGCTTGAACTGGAGCGGCAGGACGCCCATGCCGACCAGGTTCGCGCGGTGGATGCGCTCGTACGACTCGGCCATCACGGCGCTGACGCCGAGCAGGCTTGGTGCCCTTGGCCGCCCAGTCGCGCGACGAGCCGCTGCCGTACTCGCGACCGGCGATTACGAGCAGCGGCACGTTCTCGGACGCGTACTCGGATCGCCGCGTCGTAGATGAACATCTCGTCGCCCGACGGCTGGATGCGCGGTGTACGGCCCTTCCTTCTCGGTCAGCGCGTTGCGCAGCCGGATGTTGCCGAACGTGCCGCGCATCATCACCTCGTGGTTGCCGCGGCGCGCGCCGTAGCTGTTGAACTCGAGCGGCGCGACGCCGTGCTCCTGCAGCCACTGGCCGGCCGGGCTCCAGGCCGGGATCGACCCGGCCGGCGAGATGTGGTCGGTCGTGACCGAGTCGCCGAAGACGGCCAGCACGCGCGCGCCCTCGATGTCCGTCATCGGCGCGGGCTGCTTCTGGCATGCCGTCCAGGAACGGTGGCCGCGCGACGTAGGTCGAGCGTCGGATCCCAGCTGTAGCGGCTGCTGCCGACCGGGACCGGCAGGCCGCGCCAACGCTCGTCGCCGTCGAACACCTCGCCGTAGATGCGCCGGAAGATGTCAGGCGACACGGCGCTGGCGATCGTGTCGCGCACTTCCTCAGGACTCGGCCAGATGTCGGAAAGGAACACCGGCTCGCCGTCGCTGCCCGTGCCGAGCGGCTCGTAGAGCAGGTCGATCTCGACCGTGCCGGCCAGCGCGAACGCGACCACGAGCGGCGGAGAGGCGAGGTAGCTGGCACGCGCCAGGGGATGGATGCGGCCCTCGAAGTTGCGATTGCCGGACAGCACGGCGGCGACGACCAGATCGTTCGCTCTCGATCGCGCTGGCGACCTCAGCGTCGAGCGGACCGCTGTTGCCGATGCACGTCGTGCAGCCGTAGCCGACGACGCCGAAGCCGAGCTGCTCGAGCGGCTCGAGCAGACCCGCGGCCTTGTAGTACTCGGTCACGGCGCGCGACCCGGGCGCGAGTGACGTCTTGACCGTCGGCTTGACGCTCAGGCCGCGGGCGATCGCGTTCCGCGCGAGCAGCCCCGCGCCGATCATCACCGTCGGGTTGCTGGTGTTGGTGCAGCTGGTGATCGCCGCGATGGCCACCGAGCCGTGGTCGATCGTCGCCTGGGCTTCGCTGCCTTCGGCGCTGACGGTTACCGGGTGGCGCTCCTCGGTCCGCGGATATGCCTCGCGGAAGTTGGCCGGCAGATCGGGCAGCCGGACCTTGTCCTGCGGGCGCCGCGGGCCGGCGACCGTGGGCTCGATGGTCGACAGGTCGAGCTCGAGCGTCTCGTCGAAATCGGGCCCGGCGCCCGGCTCGCGCCACAGGCCGTTCTCCTTGGTGTACGCCTCGACAAGCGCGACCAACTCTTCCGGTCGGCCGGTCTGGCGCAGGTAAGCGAGCGTCTCGTCGTCGATCGGGAAGAGCGCGGCGGTTGCGCCGAACTCGGGCGACATGTTCGAGATCGTTGCCCGGTCGGCAAGCGCCAACGAGGCGAGGCCGTCGCCGGCGAACTCGACGAATGACCCGACCACGCCGTGGGCGCGCAGCATGTGGCTGATGACCAGCACGAGGTCGGTCGCCGTCGAGCCGCGCGGCAGGTCGCCGAACAGGCGCACTCCGACGACGCGTGGCATGGGCTGGTAGAGCGGCTGTCCCAGCAGAACGGCCTCGGCCTCGATGCCGCCGACGCCGTAGCCGAGGACGCCCAACGCGTTGACCATCGTGGTGTGTGAGTCGGTGCCGACGAGCGTGTCGGGGAAGGCGACCTCGCTTCCGTCCTCGTCGGTGCGGGTGGCAACGACCTGGGCGAGGTACTCGAGGTTGACCTGGTGGACGATGCCTGTGCCGGGGGGCACGACGCTCAGGCCGGCGAACGACGTCTGCGCCCAGCGCAGCAGCTCGTAACGCTCGCGGTTGCGCTCGTACTCGCGCTCGACGTTGAAGTCGAACGCGTCGGCGGTTCGGAAGCGGTCGACCTGGACTGAATGGTCGATGACCAGGTCGGCCGGGACGAGCGGCTCGATCAGGTTGGGGTCGCCGCCGATGTCCGCCATCGCATCTCGTAGTGCGGCGAGATCGACGATCGCCGGTACGCCGGTCAAGTCCTGGAGCAGGACGCGAGCGGGCATGAACGGGATCTCGGCCTCGATCGAGCCGCGCGGCTGCCAGGTGGCCAGCGCGCGCACCTCGTCCTCGCGCACCACGCCGCGGCCGGCGTTGCGCAAGACGTTCTCGAGCAGAACCTTGACCGTCATCGGCGCGCGGCCGAGGTCACCGACGCCGGCTCGGTCGAGGCGGTAGTAGCTGACCGTGCGGTCACCCGCGCGCAGTGTCGCGCGTGCCGAAAACGGATCGGGAATGGATGTGGGGGTGTTCATCGGTGCCAGGCCTCCTCGCCCCCGCAAACGTGTGGCGGGGCTGAGCGGCACCTGGCGGGAGTGCCCGCCGCGGGTCGCGGTTGATCTACCAAGTGAGTATACGCCCAGCCGAGCCGCGCGCCCGGCCGACCCGCGACAATAGCCGGAGATGCATGACGCGGAGGGATCACCCGGCCACGCGCCGGGCCACGATCACGCGCCCGGCCACGATCATCCGGCCGAGCCTGCCGCCGACGGTCGGCCGCGGATCGCCTTCATCGGTGCGGGCAGGGTCGGGACCGTGCTCGCTGTGGCGTTCGCGCGCGCCGGCTGGCAGGTCACCGGCGTTGCCAGTCGCGACGAAGAGCGGCGCGCCCGGTTCGTTGGGCTGATTGCCGGCGCGCGCGGTTTCGCCGAGCCACATGCCGTGCTCGATGAGGCGGAGCTGATCTTCCTGACCGTGCCCGATGACGCCATCGCCGTCGTGGCCGGGAGCCTTCGCCTGTACAGCGGCCAGGGCCTCGTCCACACCAGCGGCGCGCTCGCGGCTTCGGTGCTGGCGCCGGCGATGGCGGCCGGCACGAGCGCGGCTAGCTTCCATCCCCTGGTCGCGTTCGCCGGACACGAGCAGGCACTCGACGACCTGCACGGCGCGACCGTCGCGCTCGAGGGCGATGGGTCGCTCCTGCCAGTTCTCGCCGAGCTTGCAGAATCGATTGGAGCGCGCCCTGTCTTGCTGCCCGAAGGCGGCAAGGCGGCCTATCACGCGGCGGCGATGTTGGCGGCTGGTGGCCTGGTCGGCTTGCTCGACACGATCGCACGCGTCGCCCGCCTGGCCGGTCTCGATGAGCATCAGGCGGTCAGCGTCTACGCCCCGCTGGCGAGACAGGCACTCGCCAACAGCGAGCAGATGGGCATCGATGCGGCTTTGACCGGGCCGTTCCTGCGCGGGGACGTGGGCACCGTTCGTGGCCACCTCGCGGTCCTCCGCGAGCACGCCCCGGACGCGCTGCCGCTGTATGTCGAGGTGGCGCGACGCGAGCTCGGCATCGCCCGCAGGCGCGGCGCGCTGGATGAGGAGCGCGCGGCGCAGCTCGAGGAGTTGCTCTCCGGCGCCACTGGTTGACTTTCCATCACCCAGAGCAACCTGATTCGATATTGCAGCGCAGCGCCGAGTCGCTACCATTCCGATCAATGCGCATCAGCCAGGCGGGTATCCGAAGCGCCCGCCCCGTCACCCGGTTCGTCACCCCGCAATGGGCAGCCGCGAGTCGCACCTTGGATTGCGCCGCGGAGTGCCGCGGCTGTCACCAGCCGGGTCGAGGACAACCAGCGCGGCGACGCTCGATACGTTGCGCAACGCAGCCCGAAGTCTTTCGACGCGCAGCCGCGGCACCACCCTCCGGTCCGTTGCCGTGACCGACCTGCGTCGCGCCGATGCCGTCATCTGGTCCCAGCCGACCCATAGCGGTACGCGCCGGCCGCGCCCGCGCAGCGCCGCGCCGTGGCGCGGCTGAAAGGTCAGGGCGCAGCTTCCAGTTCTCGTCGCGGACGCAGCAAGCGCGCGACCTCGTGCGGCGGGGTGGTCATTCGCGAGATGGACGGCCGAACAGAGATCTGCCTGGGCATGCGCCAGCGCGAGCGGAACGGCGCTTCGTGGGCGCTGCCCAAGGGCACACCCGCGGACGGTGAGACGGCCGAGCAGACAGCGCTTCGTGAGGTGGGGGAGGAGACCGGCCTCGAGGTCCGCATCCTGGACCACGTCGGCTCGATCGAGTACTTCTTCACCCAGGACGGCGTGCGCATCCACAAGACCGTGCACTTCTTCCTGATGGAATCAACCGGCGGCAACCTGGCCGACCACGACCACGAGTTCGAGGAGGTCCGCTGGGTGCCGCTCGATGAGGCGCGCGACCTCATGACATTCCCAACCGAGCGCCAGATCGTCGAGCAGGCGCTCGCGTCGGCCGGCGTCCGCGGCCAGCTGAGCTCCGGTCAAATAGCCATGCTGCAAACCGCCCTCGTCGAGCGCCATCGTTCGCTTGGCGGCAGGCTGATCGACTTTGCCGGCTGGGAGATGCCGGTCCAGTACCAGGGCATCCTCGACGAGCACCGGGCCGTCCGCGAACGTGCCGGATTGTTCGATCTGTCGCACATGGGCGAGGTGTGGGTCAGCGGCGCCGGCGCCGGCACCGGCCTCGCCGCCGCGCTGGTCAGTGACCCGACCCGGCTCGCCGTGGGCCGCGCGCAGTACAGCATGATCTGCGCCGATGACGGCGGGATCATCGACGACCTGATCGTCTATCGGGTCGCCGACGAGCGCTTCATGGTCGTGCCCAACGCGTCGAACCGGGAAGCGGTCGCGGCCGCACTGCGCGAACGCCTCATGGGCCATGACGCGGCGCTCGACGACGCTTCGCTGCGGACTTCGCTGGTCGCCGTTCAGGGCCCGCGCGCGGCCGAGATCCTCGCTCCGCTGACTGACGTCGAGCTCGCCGGCCTGCGCTACTACGCGATCGCCGAGGGACACGCCTGCGGCAAGCCGGCGCTCGTCGCGCGCACCGGCTATACCGGCGAGGACGGCTTCGAGCTGTTCCTCGATTGGGACGACGCGCTGCCCGTCTGGGACGAGCTACTCGCAGCCGGCGAGAGCGTCCGGCATCATCCCGTGCGGCCTCGGCGCGCGCGACACGCTCCGTCTCGAGGCGGGCATGCCGCTCTACGGCAACGAGCTCGATCGCGAGACCAATCCCTTCGAGGCGGGCCTGGGACGCGTGGTCAAGCTCGACAAGCCGGCCGACTTCGCCGGCCGTGCCGCGCTCGAGCGGGTCCTCGAGGCTGGACCGGACAAGCAGCTCGTCGGCCTGACCGTGCGCGGCCGAGGCATCGCCCGACATGGCTATCCCGTCCATCTGCACGGGCCAGGCAGAGGAGGCAGGAGTCGTCACCAGCGGCGCCCCGTCGCCGACGCTCGGCGTGCCGATCGCGATGGCTTACCTGCCACCGGCGGCCGGCGCGATCGGTACCATGGTCGAGGTCGCCATTCGTGGCGCCCGGGTCGAGGCCGAGATCGTCCCGCTACCGTTCTACAAGCGCGCCGACTAGCGCAGCCCGGAGGATTTGACCAGCGTGCAGGTGCCCGACGATCTCCACTACACGCCCGACCACGAATGGCTGCGCGTCGAGGGCGACGAGGCGATCGTGGGCATCACCGAGTACGCCGCGACCGAGCTGGGCGACGTCGTCTTCGTCGAGCTGCCGGCGGCCGGCGCCAGCCTCGAGCCGGCGCAGTCGTTCGGCGTGATCGAGTCGGTCAAGACCGCTTCCGACCTGTATGCGCCTGCGGCGGGCGAGGTGGTCGCGACCAACGGCCAGCTGACCGATCAGCCGGAGCTGGTCAACGACGACCCGTACGGCGAGGGCTGGATGATCCGCATGCGCCTTGCCGACCCGGAGGCGGCCAGCCAACCCTCGAGCGCCTTATGGACGCCGAGGCATACCGGCAATTGATCCAGACGACCTGACCGGCCGACCGAGCGCTCGATCAGACCGATGACCTACGGTCCGCACACCCCGACCGACCGCCAGCAGATGCTCGCCGCGCTGGGCATCGACTCCATCGACGCCCTGTTCGCCGACATCCCGGTCGCGATGCGCGCCGACGGCCTGGACCTGCCGCCGGCCGAGGACGAGCTGTCGCTCGCCCAGCGGCTCGAGGCCCTCGCCGGACGCAACCGCGTCGGACTTGCGACCTTCCTGGGCGCCGGCGCCTATCGCCACCACATTCCGCCGACCGTCGACCAGATCCTGTCGCGCGGCGAGTTCTATACCTCTTATACGCCGTACCAGCCCGAGATCAGCCAGGGCACGCTGCAGACGATCTACGAGTACCAGTCGCTCATCGCCGAGCTGACCGGCCTCGACGTCGTGTCAGCGTCGCACTACGACGGTGGCGCCGCGACCGCCGAGGCGGCGCTGATGACGGTTCGCGCCACGCGGCGCGAGCGCGTCCTGGTCAGCCGCGCCGTCCACCGCCACTTCGTCGACACGACGCGGACCTATTTCGAGGGCGGCCAGCTGTCGCTCGACGAGCTGCCCACCCTCGACGACGGCACGACCGACCTGGCGGCTCTGGAACGCGCAGCTTGCCGATGCCGAACGTCCCGTCGCAGGCGTGCTCCTCGGCCAGCCCAACGCGTTCGGCATCCTCGAGCCGATGGCCGAGGCGGCCCGCCTCGCCCACGCCGCCGGCGCGCTGTTCGTCGCGGTCGTCGAGCCGGTCTCGCTCGCCGTCCTGGCGCCGCCCGGCCGAGTACGACGCGGACATCGCCGTCGGCGAGGGCCAGCCGCTCGGCATCGCGCTCCAGTACGGCGGCCCGTACCTCGGCCTGCTCGCGTCGCGAGCCGACCTCGTCCGCCAGGTGCCCGGCCGGCTGGTCGGCCGAACCACGGACATCGACGGGCGGCGCGCATATGTAATGACCCTGCGCGCGCGCGAACAGGACATCAGGCGCGACAAGGCGGCGAGCAACATCTGCACCAACCAGGCGCTGTGCGCCCTGGCCGCGACCGTCTACCTCGCCACGCTCGGCCCGCACGGCCTGCGCGACGTGGCCGCGCTGGGCGCCGCGCGCGCCCGCGAGCTGGAGCTGGCGTTGGCCGATGCGGGCGCGCCGCGAGTCCACACCGGCGAGTACCTCAACGAGTTCGCGGTCCGCGTTCCCGACGCGCAGCGCGTCCACGCCGCGCTGCTCGAGCGCGATATCGTCGCCGGGCTGCCGCTCGCCGACTGGTACCCGGACGACCCGGCACTGCGCGACGCGCTGCTCGTCTGCGCCACCGAGGTGACGACCAGCCGACGAGATCGGCCGCTTCGCCGCCGCGCTGCGCGAGGTGATCGCGTGACCGCCGTCGGCGATCCGGATGTCCAGGTCGAGGAGGCACAAGGGCGCGACCGCCGGCGGCACCGGCGCCGAATTCGGGCGTCCGCCAGGTCGTCGGGCCCGGGCTGCAGCCCACGCTCGCCGAGCTCTCGCGTCCCGGTCGCGGCAGCTCGAAGGTTCCGCATCCACCGGCCGACGCACTCGACCGAATCCCGTCGACCCACCGTCGCGCACAACCGCTGGGCCTGCCCGAGCTGAACGAGCCCGAGGTGATCCGCCACTTCGTCAACCTGTCGCAGCTCAACTACAGCGTCGACACCGGCTTCTACCCGCTCGGCTCGTGCACGATGAAGTACAACCCCAAGATCAACGAGTGGGCCGCGCGGCTGCCCGGCTTCGCCGCACTCCACCCGCTCGCGCCGGACGACACCGCCCAGGGCACGCTCGAGATGCTGTGGGAGCTCGAGCAGTGGCTGGCCGAGATCAGCGGCATGGCCGCGGTCACGCTCCAGCCGGCCGCCGGCGCGCACGGCGAGCTGACCGGCATCCTGATGATCCGCGCCTACCACCTCGCGCGTGGCGACACCGAGCGCAACGAGGTCATCGTGCCCGACTCGTCGCACGGCACCAACCCGGCGACAGCCTCGATGGCCGGCTTCAAGACGGTGACGGTCAAGTCGGACGAGGCCGGCCAGGTCGACCTTGACGCTCTGCGCGCGGCGCTCGGCCCGCGCACCGCCGCGGTGATGCTCACCAACCCGTCGACGCTCGGCCTCTTCGAAAAGGGCATCGAAGCCCTGCTCGACGCGGTCCACGGCGCCGGCGCACTGGCCTACATGGACGGCGCGAACATGAACGCCATGCTGGGCAAGTTCAAGCCCGGCCGCGCCGGCTTCGACGTCATGCACTTCAACACGCACAAGACCTTCTCGACGCCGCACGGCGGGGGAGGGCCGGGCGCCGGTCCCGTCGCGGTCAACGAGAAGCTGGCCCCGTTCCTGCCCTGGCCGCGTGTGCTGCGCTCGCCGGCAGGCGAAGCCAGTGGAGGCACGCAGTTCCGCCTGGAGCGTCGCGGTGAGCGGCCCGAGTCGATCGGCCGCGTTCGGTCGTACCAGGGCAGCGTCGGCGTGCTCGTTCGCGCGTACGCGTACATGCTCGCGCACGGCGGTGTGGGGCTCGAGCAGGTCAGCGAGGACGCAGTTCTGGCCGCGAACTACCTCAAGCACCGCATCGGCGGCGCCTACCAGGTGCCGTACGAGCAGGTCTCCAAGCACGAGTTCGTGGCCAGTGCACAGGAGATCCGAGCACAGACCGGCGTGCGCATGCTCGACATCGCCAAGCGGCTGATCGACTACGGCTTCCACCCGCCGACGATCTACTTCCCGCTGACGGTCGAAGAGGGGATGCTCGTCGAGCCGACAGAAACGGAGTCGCTCGAGACTCTCGACGCCTTCGCCGATGCGCTGATCGCGATCGCGGCCGAGGCCCAGAGCGACCCGGACCTGGTTCGCGGCAGCGCCGTATGACTCGCCCGTTCGCCGTCTCGACGAGGCGACTGCGGCTCGTCAACCGGACCTGCGCTGGCGCCCGATGACCGGCGCGGAGCCCGTCTGCCCGCAGTAAAATGCGCTCGCCACGCTGCGCGGATTGCTTAAGAACGCGCAACTTGTTGACACCCCGTCAAAGCGCCGACCTATAATCCCGGCGCCCGGACACTGCGTGGGAGACGTTCGTGCACGCGCGAAACGTGACGCGGTCGGGGCGAATTGAGATCAGAGGCCGCCAGGACGGCGGTCCAGACTCGAAGAGGAGGAACGACGCCGATGAGTCTTCGGACTCGCCGATTGCTGGTCTTGCCAGCAACACTCATGCTCCTGGTGGTCGCCTGTACAGGTGGCACTACACCAACCACGGCCCCGACAGGCACTCCGGCCACGACGGGAGCTCCAACGGACGCCCCTTCGGACGCCCCCAGCGACGCCCCTTCGGACGCCCCTTCGGGCGCCCCTTCGGACGCCCCCAGCGACGCCCCTTCGGACGCCCCTTCGGACGCGCCGAGCGCTACCCCAAGCGGCGAGCCGTCCGGCGATCAGGTCTTACGCCTTTATCTGGGCGACCTTGATCCGCCGACCATGGACCCGAATGCGGCTGAGGACTCGCAGTCGATCTCGGTTCTGACCGCCCTGCATCGTGGCCTGATGTTCTTCACGCCCGAGCTCGGCACCGAGCCGGCGCTGGCCGAGTCGGTTACGAACAACGACGACTTCAGCGAGTTCACCTTCACGCTGAAGCCGGGTATCACCTACAGCGACGGGACTCCGATCACTGCCCAGGACTTCGTCTATAGCTGGCAGCGACTGGTCACCCCGAGCCTGGCCAACCCGTACGGCTACCTGCTGTGCATCGTCGAAGGCGTCTCTGAGCTGCTCGAATCGTGCGGCGCCGAGGCTGACGGCGACGACGCAGACGCTGCCAACATCGGCGTTTCGGCGCCCGACGACAGCACGTTCGTAGTCACACTCAGCACTCCCGCGACATTCTTCCTGAGCATCGCCTCGATGTGGCCGACCGTGCCGCTCAACCAGGCTTGGGTTGAAAGCGCTCCGTTCGGCGAGGCCGCCGGATACATCTCGTCTGGCCCATACATGCTGGCCGACTGGCAGCACAACAGCCTGATGACCCTGGCGCCGAATCCGGCTTGGACCGGCACGCAGGGAACCGTGACAGTCGAACTGAACATCGGCGGCGATCCCGACGCGGCGTTCGCCAGCTTCGAGCAGGGCCTCCTGGACTCCGTCCCCGTGCCGGGCACCCAGCTTCGACGCGTGCTCGATGATCCCAGCTACGCAGAGAACTACAACCTCCAGCAGCTGGCCCAGCTGGCATCACGTACTACGGCTTCGCGACTTGCATCGAGCCGCCGATGCTTGTCCGACGAGCGACGCAACGTCCGATGGGCTCACCCCGACGGCGAACCAGAACTTCCGTATCGCCCTTTCGCAGGCGGTCAACAAGCAGCAGTTCCTCGATCTGACGTTCGGTGGTGTCGGCCAGATCGCCAACAGCATCGATCATGCCGGGCCTGCTCGGATACCAGGGCGACGAGTACGCTGAGCCCGTATCCGTTCGATCCCGTCGCTGCCAACGTGGCAATGCAGACTGCCCTCGACGAGATGGGCATCGTGGCCGATCCGGCCACGGCAGACTGTGACGACGCATGCCAGGCGGCAGCGCGTGTCAACAAGCTGGGTGCGCTTACCTTCGGCTACAACAGCAACGCCGGCCACCTGCCGCGCGTCGTCAACCTGGCCGAGCAGTGGCGCACCAACCTGGGCTTCACCGAGGACCAGTTCCAGCTCATCGGTACCGACTTCGCAACATTCCTCCAGCAGCGCCAGGCTGGCGAATACACGATCGCACGAAACGGCTGGAACGCGGACTTCCCGCATCCGGCACAACCAGCTGGATGGCCTGTTCACGTGCAATGGCACCAATAACGACGAGCAGTGGTGCGATGAAGCATTCGATGACCTCATCACGCAGGGCGCTGGCACTGTCGACGAGGCTGAGCAGGCTCAGATCTACAGCGACGCCGAGCAGATCATGCTCGAGGCTGCTGCGATCCTGCCGCTCCGCTTCGCTACTACTACCTATCTGGTGCAGCCGTGGGTTCAGGGCCTGACCCCGACCTCGTCTGACCACCAGAACATCGGTGATAGCTTCTACGAGACGGTCACGATCGCCGCTCACTGAGAGGCATCGTGAACTTGTCGGTCCGCTGAAACGGACAGACTCACGGGTGGGCCGGCCTTTGGCCGGCCCACTCGTGTAACATCTCGCCTCAAATTCGCCAAGAACACTTCTAATGGCACGCATCTTGGCAACGGCTGAACGGAGCAGGTGATGGCCAGCTACTTGATCCGCCGGATCCTTTGGATCATCCCGGTCCTATTCGCGGTGTCGGTTATTACCTTCACGTTGATGCACCTGACGCCGGGCGGACCATGGGCGCGGGAGAAGCGCCTGCATCCGGATACGGAGGCCAGGCTCAACGCCGAGTACGGTCTCGACAAGCCGTGGCACGAGCAATACGTCGACTGGGTAGCCGACTTCCTCGTTCTTGATTTCGGCCCGTCGTACCGCTACGTCGATCGTGACGTCAACGCGATCATCAGCGACGGCTTGGGCACAACCATCCAGCTTGGCCTGATGGCGTTCGCGGTCTCGGTCATCGTTGGCATCCCGCTCGGCATCTTTGCCGCTCTCGGCCACAACAAAGCACCCGACTACGCGTCGACCGGCTTATCCATCATTGGCATCGCCACGCCCAGTTTCGTGCTCGCGATCATCCTGGTGCTGGTCTTCAGCTTAGGTTTGAACTGGTTCCCGGCGACGTCCAGTAGCTGGGGCGATTGGCATGCCTGGGTGCTGCCGACGATCGCCCTGGCCGGCTATCCGATCGCCCAGATTGCGCGCTATACAAGAGCCTCGATGCTCGAGGTGACGCGCAAGGACTACGTACGCACTGCCCAGTCGCAAGGGCATCCGTCAGAGGGCCGTCGTCGTCCGGCACATGATTCGCAACGCCCTGATCCCGGTGGTGACGATCCTGGGCCCGATCCTCGCCTTCCTCGTCACCGGATCATTCGTGGTCGAATACTTCTTCGGCGTGCCGGGCATCGGCCGCTTCTACGTGCAGTCGATCGGCACTCGCGACTACAGCCTGCTGATGGCCATGACCATGCTCTACGCCTTCACCGTTGCTGCGCTGAACATCGTCGTCGACGTGCTCTACGCGTACATCGATCCGCGCATCCGCTACAGCTAGAAAGGCGACATAGCGAATGGCCACCGGAACGCTTGCCCAGTCGGGTGCGTCTGTCGTTGCCCGCCGGAGCTCCGGCGTCTGGCGCGACGCATTCGGCCGGCTCCGCAGCAACAAGCTGGCAATGGTGGGGCTGGCCCTCGTCATCCTGCTGGTCTTCATGGGTGTGCTCGGGCCGATCATTGCGCCGTTCCCCTACTACGCATCGGACATCGAGGCGATCACCGCCAACGGCTTCCGGCCGCTCCATCCGTTCGAGCCCCTGTCGATGGAGACCGGCCACTGGCTGGGCACCGATGAGCTCGGCCGTGACTCGCTCAGCCGATCTGCTCGACGGCGCCCAGATCAGCCTGGCCGTCGCATTGGTGGTCCAGATCGTCGTGCTCGTGATCGGCATTCCGATCGGCGCCATCGCCGGCTGGTTCGGCGGTCGCATCGACAACTTCCTGATGCGCTTCACGGACGTGATGTACGCCTTCCCGGACCTGCTGCTGATCATCCTGATGTCGGTCACTTTCCGCAACACTGGCTCGGGCAGCAATTCAACGGCCTGTTGCTCGTGTTCATTGCCATCGGGCTTACCTCGTGGGTAACCGTGGCGCGCCTCGTGCGCGGCCAGCTCCTGTCGCTCAAGGAGATCGAATTCGTCGAGGCGGCGCGGGCGATCGGTGTGCGCGACCGCAACATCGTCACCAAGCACCTGCTGCCCAATTCGATCGGACCGGTGATCGTGGCCATCACGCTCGGCATCCCGGGTGCCATCCTGGCCGAGGCGACGCTCGCCTTCCTGGGCGTCGGCGTACAACCACCCCGCGCATCGTGGGGCAGCCTGATCAACGAAGGAGCTCGTTACATCCGCTCAGATCCGCATCTCGTCCTGCTGCCGGCGATCGCGATCGCCACTGCACTGATCAGCTTCACGTTCCTGGGCGACGGCCTGCGCGACGCCCTTGATCCCAAGCTGAAGGGGAAGCAGTAGGTTGACCTCGCCGTCAAATGTTTCGGTCGAGGAGCAGAACACCGTCGAGATCACTCTCGGCGATCAGCTCGCGACGGAGGTTCGCGAGCGCGAGGCTAAGCGTGCCAAGGCAGAGAACCTGCTCGAGGTGCGCAACCTGTCGACGCACTTCTACACGCCTGACGGCGTCGTCCGAGCTGTAGACGACGTCAGCTTCGAGCTCGGCTACGGCGAGACGCTCGGGCTGGTCGGCGAGTCGGGCTGTGGCAAGAGCGTCACGGCACTGTCGATCTCGCGACTGGTGCCGGATCCGCCGGGCAAGATCGTCAGCGGCGAGATCCTCTTCGAGGGCGTCGACCTGCTCAAGCTCTCGACCGAGGAAATGCGCAAGCTGCGCGGCAAGGACATCGGCTTCATCTTCCAGGACCCGGTCACCAGCCTCAATCCGACGCTCACCATCGGCTACCAGATCGCCGAGTCGATCCGCCAGCACATGGGCCTGCCCGCGAAGGCGGCGAAGGATCGCGTGATCGAGCTGCTCGCCAAGGTCGGCATCCCGCGACCCAAGGACCGCTATTCGGACTACCCGCACCAGTTCTCGGGCGGCATGCGCCAGCGCGTGATGATCGCCATCGCGCTTGTCGTGCGACCCCAAGCTGCTGCTCGCCGACGAGCCGACCACCGCCCTCGACGTGACCATCCAGGCGCAGATCCTCGAGCTCATCCAACGCCTCTCGGAGGAGTTCCGTACCTCCGTGCTGCTGATCACGCACGACCTTGGAATCGCCGCCGGCATGTGCCAGCGGATCAACGTCATGTACGCGGGCCGCATCGTCGAGACGGGCAACGTCGACAGCATGTTCGAAAACCCGCGCATGCCCTACACGTGGGGCCTGCTCGACTCGCTGCCGCGGCTCGACGACATTCGCGGCAGCCGGCTGCGGACGATCGAGGGTCTGCCGCCGCTGCTCATCAACGTGCCCGACGCTTGCCGGTTCAACCCGCGCTGCGCATACGCACGCGACATCTGTCGCGAGAAGGAGCCCGTCCTGACCGGGCGTGAGGAAGGCCACTGAGGCCCGCTGCTGGGCCACTCAGGCAGACGGGTGGATCCCTCGTGACAGCTCCAGCCATCGACCAGACGCCAGCGCCGGCGGTCAAGCCGGACGCTGGGCGGACTCGTCCAAGTCGACGACCTCAAGGTCTATTTCCCGATCCGCGCCGGATTCCTGCAGCGCACGATCGGCCACGTGCGTGCCGTCGACGAGATCAGCTTCGAGGTCCGCCGCGGCGAGACGCTCGGCCTGGTCGGCGAGTCAGGCTGTGGCAAGAGCACTACCGGCCGTGCCGTCATCCGGCTCAACCAGCCGACTGCCGGCCAGGTGCTGTTCGACGGCGTCGACGTGTACAAGCTCGACAACAACGACCTTCGCCGCCTGCGGCGACGGATGCAGATCATCTTCCAGGACCCGTACAGCTCGCTCGACCCGCGCATGACGGTCAGCTCGATCATCAGCGAGCCGCTCGAGACGCACGGCCTGAAGAAGGGCTCTGCCAAGCGCGACCGAGTGGCCGAGCTGCTCGAGATGGTCGGTCTCGACCCGCGCTACGTGAATCGATATCCGCATGAGTTCTCCGGCGGCCAGCGTCAGCGCATCGGCGTTGCCCGCGCGCTCGCCGTCGAGCCTGAGTTCATCGTCTGCGATGAGCCAATCAGCGCGCTCGACGTGTCGATCCAGGCGCAGGTGCTCAACCTGCTGACCGACCTCAAGAACCGCCTTGGTCTGACCTACCTGTTCATCGCCCACGACCTGTCGGTGGTCAAGCACATCAGCGATCGCGTGGCGGTGATGTACCTCGGCAAGATCGTCGAGATTGGCCCTCCGGACGTCCTGTACGCCGGCCCCGGCCACCCGTACACCCGCGCGTTGCTCTCGGCCGTGCCGGTGCCCGATCCGCTCACCGAGCGGCGGCGCAAGCGTGTCATCCTCAAGGGTGACGTGCCGTCGCCCGTCAATCCGCCGTCGGGCTGTCGCTTCCACACCCGCTGCTGGCTGTACGAGCGCCTCGGCAAGCCCGAGAACTGTCGAACCGACGATCCGCCGCTGCGCGTCCTCCAGCACAGCGACCACCTGGCGGCGTGCCACTACGCGGAGGACGCGCTCAAGACAGACGTCGGCGTGGCACATGTCGGTGATACCCCGGTCCGCCGCGGAACGCCGTTGTCGGCGCTCAAGGTTGCCGGCAAGGCAGAAGCGGAGACCGGCCTCGACGTACCGCTGACCGAAGGAGCAGCGGACCTCGCGCCGGTCGACCATTCACCGGAGGCTGGCGCACCCGAGACCGCGACCGATACCGCCGGAACGCCCACGCCGCCGGGAGAGATCAGCAACTAACTAGGCGGCATCCGGGCCCATCAGGCTGGATCGACCGCTAGCTGACCTTCTCCTTGGCGCTCGCGTTGAGCACCTCGGGGCTCTTCTCCGCGTAGTGGCACGCGACCTTGTGCTCGGCAAGGTCGCCAATATGGCGCAGCTCGGGATCATCCGTCTGGCAATTGGCCGGCTGGCCAAGCTGCTCGAACAGCCAGCAGCGTCGGCTGAAGCGGCAGCCGCGGCGGAATGTTGATCGGACTGGGCACGTCTCCGCGAAGAATGATGCGTTGACGGCGGGCATCCGGGTCGGGCAACGGAATTGCCGACATCAACGCCTGTGTGTAGGGATGGCGCGGATCGGCGTAGACGTCGTGACGTTCTGCCTGCTCGACCACTCGACCCAGGTACATCACCGCCACGCGGTCGCTGATGTGCTCCACGACGGCCATGTTGTGGGCAATGAAGAGCAACGTCAGCCCGAGCTCACGCTGGAGCTCCTTGAGCAGGTTGAGCACCTGGGCCTGGATCGACACGTCGAGCGCGCTGACCGGCTCGTCGCACACGATCAGATCCGGCTCGAGGATCAGCGCGCGGGCAATGCCGATGCGCTGCCGCTGGCCGCCGGAGAACTCGTGCGGATAGCGTCGCGCCTGGTACGGAGCGAGGCCGACCAGGTCCATCATCTTCTGGACTCGCTTCTGCCTCTCGTCCGACGTCCCGATGTTGTGGATGCGCAACCCGTCGCCGATGCTGTCGCCGATCGCCGAGCGTGGATCCAGCGACGCGTACGGGTCCTGGAAGATGATCTGCATCCGGCGCCGGTATTGCTTGAGCGTGGCTCCGGTCATGCTCGTGATGTCGGTGCCGTCGAACAAGATGGCGCCCTCGGTCGGGTCGATCAGGCGCAGGATCAGCCGCCCAACAGTGGTCTTGCCGCAGCCCGACTCGCCGACCAGCCCTAGGCTCTCGCCGCGCCTGATCTGGAGATCGACCCCGTCGACGGCCTTCACCTCGGCCACCACGCGCTGCAGGATGCCGCCCTTGACCGGGAAGCGTTTGACGAGGCCCCGAATTTCGACGAGCGGCTTGTCGTGGATCTCGGGCGTGATCTCGCTGACCTGCCCTGACATGCTGGCGACGGCCATTAGGTGCTCCCTCCGGCGGCGAGCGGCGGCCGCCATTCCGGAGTCTCGGGTGACGAGTGGTACAACCAGCAGCGCACCGTGTGGTCGCCGCTCACCGTTCGCAACTCTGGGTGATTCTCGGTTGCCGGGTCGACGCTGTACTCCTCGCGCGCGCGGCAGCGCGGCGCGAAGCGGCAGCCGGCGGGAAGTGCAATGAGATTCGGCACCATGCCCGGGATCGTCGACAGCTCGTCCTTGGGCTGGCCGAGGATGGGCACCGATCCGATCAGGCCCTGGGTGTACGGATGGAGCGGCTTTCGGAACAGGGTGCGCGTGTCGGTCTGCTCGATGATCTCGCCGGCGTACATGACCGCGACCCGGTCGCACATCTCGGCCACCACGCCAAGGTCGTGCGTGATGAGAATGATGGCCGTGCCCGTCTCGCGCTGGAGGCGGCGCATGAGATCGAGGATCTGGGCCTGGATGGTCACGTCGAGGGCGGTCGTCGGCTCGTCTGCGATGAGCAGCTCCGGCTCACAGGCCAGGGCCATGGCGATCATCACTCGCTGGGCCATGCCGCCCGACATCTCGAGCGGATAAGCGTCGAGCCTGCGCTTCGGGTCCGGGATGCCGACCATGCGCATCAGCTCGAGCGCGCGTTCGCGCGCCGCCTTGCGCTTCATGCCGCGGTGCGTCTCCAGAACCTCGCCGATCTGGTAGCCGGTCTTGAGCACCGGGTTAAGCGACGAAGTGGGCTGCTGGAAGATCATCGAGATCCGATTGCCGCGGATGTCGCGCACCTCGTCGTTCGGTCATCTTCAGCACGTCCTTGCCGTCGAAGATCACCTCGCCGTCCTCGACGACTCCGGGTGGCACGATGAGGCGCATGATCGAGAGCGAGCTGACGCTCTTGCCGCAGCCCGATTCGCCGACCAGGCCGAGGATCTCGCCGCGTCGGACAAAGAAGTCGACTCCGGTGACCGCCTTGACCGTGCCCTCTCGCAGGTTGAAGGAGGTACGCAGCCGCCGAACGTCGAGCAGCACCTCTCCGACCGTGGTGTGCAGCAGCAGCCTCGGCCGGCGCGACCTCCTGGATGATTGTCTTTTCGAGCGAGGGCGCCGCAGTCGGGCGCCGGCGTGTCGGGACCTGTCACCGCGACAGCCGCGGGTCGAAGGCGTCGCGCAGGCCGTCGCCGAGTAGATTGAAGCCGAGCACGGTCAGGATCAGGGCGACGCCCGGTATGAATACCAGGTGCGGCGACGTGAACAGCTGGGTGCGCTCCTGGGCGATCATCGAACCCCACTCCGGCGCCGGCGCCTGTGCTGCAAGGCCAATGAACGAGAGCGCTGCGATCTCGAGCACCGCGGCTCCCACACCGAGCGTGCCCTGAACGATGACCGGCGTGATCGAGTTCGGGATCACGCGACGCCGAGGATGTTGAGGTTCGAATCACCCAACGCTTGGGCAGCAGTGACGTAGTCCTGTTCGCGAACGGAGATGACCGACGAGCGCATCACCCGGGCGTAGATCGGAATCGAGACGATCCCAACCGCGATCATCGCATTGTTGAGATTGGCGCCTAGAACGGAGATGATGACGATAGCCAGCAGCAGGGCCGGAAACGCGAGGAGCACGTCCATCACCCGCATCAGCCCGTTGTCCGTCCGGCCGCCGAAGTAGCCGGCGACGGCGCCGATCAGCATGCCGACGACGATCGACCACACGACCGTGATGAAGCCGACCGCCAGCGACACGCGCGCGCCATGGACCATGCGGCTGTAGAAATCGCGCGCGTTTCCGTCGAGACCGAAGAAGTGCTCCGGTTGGTCCGCCGGACAACCGAGAATGTGGATGCACGGTGGCTGGCGAGTCTTCGACGCCCTCCTCGATCCCGATCATCGGCTGGAGCGGGTCGTGTGTGGCGATGACGTCCGCCAGCAGCGCGACGGCAACGAGGAACCCGAGGATGATCAGGCCAACGACGGCCGATCTCTGGCGGAGAATTCGCCCGAGGGTCGCGCGCCGCGCGCCGGTGGTAGGTGCCGCAGTCACCAGGGGCTGGCCGGTGGAGTCGAACGCGGCTGCCTGTTGGCTCACGAGAAGCGCACCCGCGGATCGAGGAACCCATAGCTGATGTCGACCAGCAGGTTGACGAACACGTAGATCACGGCGATCAGCAGCGCCATGCCCTGGATGACGATGTAGTCGCGGCCGGTGATCGAGTCGTACACAGTGCGGCCGATGTCCGGTCAGGCTGAAGATGGTCTCAGTGAGCACGGCGCCGCTGAGCAACGCGCCAATCGACAGGCCGATCACGGTTACGACGGGCAGCATCGCATTGCGCAGCGCATGACGGAACATCACCTTCCTCGGCATCATGCCCTTTGCCCGTGCAGTGCGGACGTAATCCTGGCCGAGAACCTCGAGCAGGGACGAGCGGGTCATGCGGGCGATGATCGCCATCGGAATCGTGCCCAGCGCGATGGCCGGCAGCAGGAGGTGTCTGAGCGAATCGATCAAACAGGTCGAACTGGAAGGTAACCAGCCCGTTAACCGTGTACATGTTCGATATGAAGTCGAGGATCGTGCGCGGCGGTCCGGACAGGTCGTCAAGCCCCCACGCCTCCGCGATCGAATCGAATCTGAAGCCGGGCGACAGTCGGCCCGATGGTGGTAAGGCGAAGAAAGTGTCCTTCAGAACGATCGCGAAGATGTAGATGAAGATGAGACCGAGCACGAAGACCGGGATCGAGACGCCGAAATTGGCGGCGACCATGGTTCCCACATCCGCAGCCGAGTTGCGCCGATATGCCGAGGCGATACCGAGGGTCATGCCGACGGTGATCGCGAAGACGAGCGCGTAGAACGTCAGCTCGATGGTGGTCGGCATCGCTCGACGAGGATCTCCGTCACCGGCTGGCCGGTCCTGATCGACTCGCCCAGGTCGCCTGTCAGGAGGCCGCGCAGGTAGAGCACGAACTGCGTCCAGATCGGCTCGTTGAGGCCGAACCGCTCGTTGAAGACCGCGCAGGAAGCCGGGTTCGCCTTCTCCTGGAGCGCGGCGGTGCATGGGTCGCCGGGAACGATGCGGGCGAGGAAGAAGACGATCGCCACCACGCCCAGGAGAACCGGGATGCTCACCAACAGGCGGCGGATGATGAAGCGGATCATCTGACGGTCACTCGACTACCGTAGCTCCGGGGATAAGGCGAAGGGGCGCCGGCCTTGCGGCCGGCGCCCCTTCTCAATCGATGGGTGAACTAGCCGCCTACTCCGCGCAGGCGGGCTGCTCGGGGATGCCGCACGGTGCGGGCGGGTTGAGGTTGCCACCCCACAGGCCACCCCAATACTCGAAGACACCGGTGTTGCCGACGTGGAGCGCGCTGGCCGCATCCCATTGGGCGGCAAACGACACGATGACGTCCTTGGCCTCGAAGGTGGCGCCGTTGTGGAAGGTCACGCCGTCGCGCAGGTTGCAGGTCCAGACAGTGCTGTCCTCATTGGCAGTGCACTCCTCGGCCAGGGCGGGAACGGTTGCCGTCCCGTTGACCTCGAAGCTGTAGAGCGACTCCATGGACTGCTCGCAGGCACGGAGGCTCTCGCCGTCCGTCTCGTCGGCGCAGTAGAGGCCGATTGGCTGACTGTTCTGCACGAAGACGATCTGGTCGCCGCCGTCAGGCGGCGCCATCCGGGCCAGGATCTCGTTGCTCAACGGAGATGCCTGGGCGACTTCAAGCCCGGCCAGGTATGCGTTTGCGAAGTTGGCATGCGAGATCGGGCACCATCGGCACCTGCGCGAGGATCGCGTTGTTCGCATCGGTGTACGCCTGCGTGCGCGTTCGCCTCGTCGTTCGACGTGGCGCCGGTCTGCAGGGGCTCGTAGATCTCCGGGTAGCACGCGCCGAGGGCGCTGGTGCAGCCTGATCCGAAGTGGTAGTCGAGGAAGTTGGTGACGTCCGGATAGTCCGCGCCCCACCCGAGCAGGAACAGGCCGGTCAGCAGGCCGCTATTGGCGTTGCCGATGAAGGTGCCCGTCTCCTGCTTGTCCAGCGTGACACGGATTCCGATCTCGGCCAACTGCTGCTGCAGGTCCGTGGCGGTCTCATCGGGCTTCGGCATGTAGCCGCGGACCGGTGGGTTCCGCCAAGCCAGCGTGGTGTCAATGCCGTCCGGGAACCCGGCGTCGGCCAGCAGTTGACGCGCGGCGTCGGGGTCGTAAGCCGGCCATTCGTCGCCGGTGCATGCGAAGGCAATGTCGCACGGGGTGAAGTGCGAAGCGACGTAGAGCCTGGCGGCATGAAGTTGTCGACGATGCGCTGGCGATCGATGCCGACGGCCAGTGCCTGGCGAACCAGCGGATTGCTCCACGGTTCGTAGTCGTGATTGAAGCCGACATACAGGGTGTTGAGCCCCGCCCCCTCCACCAGCTGGAGGTCGGCGTTGCCGGTGACCTCGTCGTAGTCCTCGTCGGACACGAGTGTCATCCCGTGCGCAGTGCCGGCCAGCAGCTCATCCAGGCGGGCGCGACCCGTATCGCCCCAGCGAAGAACGGCGGTGGCTGCTGCTGCTGGGTCGCCCCAGTAGTCTTCGAAGCGGCTGTAGTTGATCTCGGAGCCGCGGCGCCACTCGTCGAACACGTAGGGACCGGTGCCGTTCATCATGTCCTTGATGTCGGGCGTCGCCGAGGTGGTGTGCTCGATCAGGAATTCGCTGTCGTTGATTGCGAAAACCGAGAAGGCGACCTTCGACAGGAACGCCACATCGGTTCCGCACAGGTGAATACGACCGTGTCCGCGTCGGGCGCGGTGATCGACTTGACGGTGCCGGTGTAGGGCAGGCCGTTGAAGGTTCCAGCTTCGCAGTCGACCTCGCCACCGTAGTTCGGGTAGGCCTCGGCGATCGTGGCTGGGTCGCTGGGCTGCTCACCCAGAGCCGGGTAGGCCGTTGGCTCGGCTGATGCGGACGGCTCGGCTGATGCGGACGGCTCGGCTGATGCGCGACGGCTCGGCTGATCCCGACGGCTCGGCTGATGCAGTCGGTTCGGCACTGGGTTCGCCCGACGCGGTCGGTGCCGCGGTGGCCGAAGGTACAGTTGTGGCCGATGGTGCTGGGCTGGCCGTCGGGCCTGCGCCTGGCGTACACGCCGTCAGCAGCAGCATTCCGACGACCCCGATGGCGACAAGGCTCAGCCATCTAGGTTGATGGACCATACGGGTCACTCCTCCTCTATTTGATTCCTGTCTCGACCGCGACACTCCCTGGGGCTTGCGGCCCACTGCCCGGTGTAGCCGCGCACGGTGCTACGGCCTCCATGTCAGACAGGTCGAGGAAGCCTAGCACCTGCATTTGGGCGTGACCACAACATTTAGGCCACTTAATCAGAGTGGCTAACATCGCTGCGTGAGCACGCTGCGCGTGGGATTGGGCCAGGTGGCGCCGGGTCTCGGTCGTGTCGACGAGAACATCACCGCGCACGCGGGCTACATCGCCGAGGCACGCGCCGCCGGGGTCGAACTGCTCGTCTTTCCCGAGCTCAGTCTGACCGGTTACCTGCTCCAGGACCTGAACACTGAGGTTGCCATGCGGACGGACGATCCGCGGCTCCGGTATCTCGCGGCGCTGACGCCTGGAATGAGCGTGATCGTCGGCTTCGTCGAGGAATCTGATGACAGCCAGCTGTACATCTCTGCGGCCCTGTTCGAGGACGGCAACCTGAGTCACGTCCAGCGCAAGTCGTACCTCCCTAACTACGGGCTGTTCGACGAGCGGCGCTTCTTCGGTGCCGGGGACCAGCTGCGCGCAGTGGATTCCAGGCTCGGGGTGCGCCTCGGCCTGTGCATCTGCGAGGATTTCTGGCATCTTCCGGTGCCCTACCTGTTGGCGCTCGATGGCGCACAGATCCTGATCAACATCGCGTCCTCCCCGGGGCGTGACGTTGCCGCCGTCGCCGAGGGTGGGCTGGGCACGGCCGATTCCTGGCGCGGGCTGATTCGAACCTATGCGGAGCTGACGACCTCGTTCGTCGTCTTCGTCAACCGTGTTGGAGTCGAGGAGTCGGTCACGTTCTGGGGCGGATCACAGGTCGTCAACCCGGCCGGCGACCCGGTCTTCGAAGCGCCACTCCTCGACGAGGGGCTGCATTGCGTCGAGATCGACCTAGACGAGATTCGGCGCGAGCGGCTGGCACTTCCCGTCCTGCGCGACGAGCGGCCCGAGTTCGTCCTGCGCCAGGTCGAGCGGCTGGTTCGCGAGCGGGCCGCGGTGCCCGACGAGTGACGCTCACCGCCGGCAGGAGGCCGTACGAGCTCCCCACGGAGTTGTTGATCGACACGTCCGTCGCACGGCGGATCATTGACGAGTTCATCCGCGGCCACCTGCGCCAGACCGGGTTCGAGCGGGTGATCCTGGCACTGTCCGGTGGCGTCGATTCCGCTCTCGTTGCGTACCTGGTGACCGAGGCGATCGGCCCGGGCAAACTGCTGTGCCTGATGCTCCCATATCGCATGTCGTCGGCGGAGTCGCGCACCGATGCGCAAGCGATCGTGGACGAGCTGGGATGCCCCAGCCGATTGATCGACATCACACCCATCGTCGATGGATATGCAGCCGGCGCTCTGGGCGGCGAGGAGATCGATCGCGGTCGGCGCGGCAATCTCGCCGCGCGAGCGAGGATGGCTGTCGTGTACGACCAGTCGGTACCGTGGCGCGGGTTGGTGGCAGGGACCGGAAACAAGACCGAGGCGCTGCTTGGGTACACCACCATCTACGGCGATAACGCCTGTGCGTTCAACCCAATCGGCGACCTGTACAAGAGCCAGGTGCGTCAGCTGGCGGAGGAGATTGGGGTCCCACAGCGGATTCTCTTCAAACCACCGACGGCCGACCTGTGGCCGGGGCAGACTGACGAGAGCGAGCTCGGGCTCACCTACGAGCAGGCCGACCGCCTGCTGTACTGGATGGTCGACCGCCGACGATCGGTCCGGCAGCTGGTGGCGATGGGCTTCGACGTACAGACGGTCGAGCGCGTGCAGGGGACAATCGCGGCGTCCGAGTTCAAGCGCCAGACGCCGCCCGTGGCCAAGCTGACCACGCGCACGCCGGGCGTCGACTATCTATATCCACGGCGGCGGCCCGGCCCCTCGTCGACGGCATCAGGTCCGGCCAAGAGCGGGTGAACGAGGCAGTCGGAGTACCGGCGGCGGGCGGGACGCTGTACGTCGTCGCGACGCCCATCGGCAACCTTGGCGACATCACCCTGCGCGCGCTCGAGATCCTTCGTTCCGTGCCGCTCGTCGGCTGCTGAGGACACCCGCCTCACGCGGCGTCTCTGGGCGCGCTACGAGATCGACACTCGCTTGGTGTCCTACCACGCACAGAGTCGGGAGCGAAACGTCATAGCGAGCTGATCGACCACCTTCGCGCCGGGAACGATCTGGCGCTGGTGACCGACGCCGGCACGCCGCTGGTGAGCGATCCCGGAGGAGAGCTTGTCGCCGACTGGATCGCTCTCGGCGGCGCCGCCGTGCCCATTCCCGGTGCCTCGGCTGTTCTCGCCGCGCTCGTCGCGAGCGGCCTGCCCGCCGCGCGGTTCACGTTCGAGGGGTTTCTGCCTCGGCGCGGCGCCGAGCGGCGCCACAGGCTGGAGCGCATCTGCACCGATGAGCGAACCACCGTCCTGTACGAGGCGCCGGGCCGAACCGCGGCGACCCTGGCCGATCTCGCCGCCGCGTGCGGCGCCGACCGACTGGCGGCGGTCGCTCGCGAGCTGACCAAACTGCACGAGGAGTTCCTGGCGCGGCACTCTCGGCGAGCTTGCGAGCCGTGCGTCGGACGAGCCGCCGCGCGGCGAGGTAACGATCGTCGTCGGTGGCGGCACCTCCGAGCATGGCCCGACGATGGGACTCGTCGCTGCACGCTTGGAGGTCGATCGGCTGGTCGGGGAGGGGATGAGCCGTTCGTCGGCCGCTCGCGAGGTCGCTCATCGGACTCGGCTGCCGCGACGTGAGCTGTTTCGCGGCTAGACTCCAAGCGCGTTCAGAGCTGACAGTCAAGAGGGATTTCGACATGACCGTGACGCTGTCCGGGGCCGAGCAAACCACGTCCGAGCAGCCAGACCCAGACTCCACGCCGCCGATCGGCGATGAGATCGTCGCCACCGCGGCCGAGGGTCTCGAGCCGCGATCGCAGCCGGGCAAGCGGGTGCTCATCCTGGGCGGCGGCATCGCCGGCCTGGTCGCCGCCTTCGAGCTCAAGCGGCAGGGCCACGAGCCGCTCGTCCTCGAGGCACAGCATCGCGTCGGCGGCCGCGTCCAGACGATCCGCGACTTCGCGCCGGGGCTGTACGCCGAGGCCGGCGCGATGCGCATCCCGCGCGTGCACGACCTGACGCTGGCCTACTGCGACCTGTTCGGGCTCGAGCTGCGTCCGTTCGTGATGGGCAATCCCGAGCACGCTGGTCTACATCGACGGCCAGCGCATGACCGTCGAGGAGGCCGATCGCGAGCCCGGATCGGCTGCCGTTCGACCTGGCCGACCACGAGAAGGGCAAGACCTGGACGCAGCTCTGGAACGAAGCCACGGCAGAGTTCCGCGAGCAGTACGAGGTGGGCGGCCAGGAATCGCTCGACGCGTTGCTGCACACGTACGACCAGTACTCGACGCGCGAGTTCCTGGTCATGCGCGGCTTCAGCGAAGGCGCGCTCGAGCTGTACGGCGTGATGAGCTTCCGCGAGTCGAACATGAACGCGGCCGTCGTCGAGCAGCTGCGCGAGATCGTCGGCCGCTCGTTCGAGGACATGCAGGAGATCGTCGGCGGCATGGACATGCTGCCGCGTGCCTTCTATGCGCAGATCGGCGACAACGTGCGCTTCGGCGCCGAGATCACGGCCATCGAGCAGAGCCCCGACGACGTGACCGTGCACTATCGCGACTCAGCCGGCCGCTACTCGGCCACGGCCGACTACGCGATCTGCGCCCTGCCGTTCAGCGTGCTGCGCGACATCGAGGTCCTGGGCCAGGGCTTCTCGCGCGAGAAGCAGAAGGCGATCCGCGAGCTGAACTACAACGCGTCGGGCAAGATCCTGTTCCAGGTCCGCCACCGCTTCTGGGAGGAAGAGGACGGAATCGTCGGCGGCACGACCGTCACCGATCTGCCGATCCGGCGCATCTGCTACCCATCGTTCAGCGATCCGGACGACGGAGCGCGGCACGCTTGCTCGCCTCGTACACGTGGGGCCAGGACGCGCTGCGCTGGGGCGCCATGGACGCCGAGTCACAGATCGAGCAGGCGCTCGAGGACGTGGCCAAGATCCACCCCTCGGTGATGGCCGAGTTCGAGGTCGGCGCCGTCAAGGACTGGTACGGCGATCCCTAGGCTCGCGGTGCGTTTGCGCTGTTCGAGCCCGAGCAGCAGACGCGCCTGCAGGCGTCGATCGTGCAGCCCGAGGGCCGCATCCACTTCGCCGGCGAGCACACGTCGCTCTACCACGCCTGGATCCAGGGCGCGCTCGAGTCCGGCATCCGCGCCGCGAAGGAAGTCCACGAGGCGCCCGAGGCACTCGCCCCGACCCGCGAGGGCTAAAAGGCGAGCCCTTCCACGACCGACAGGATCGCGCTGCCGAGAATCAGCGCAGACGCGGTGTCGATGTTGGCTCGGTCGTCGCACGACAGGTGGTAGCACGGATCGGCCAGAACGCCAGGCTGACTGCCGAAGAAGGCGGCCTCGTCGTCGGCGAGCGGGGCTATGCCCGAGAAGACGCCGCCGCTCGGAATGCCGGCCGCTTCGAACGCCGCGTGATCCGATCCGCCGCCAAGGTCGACCGGCAGGCCCGGTGACGCGAGCTCATCGAGCGCGTCGAGCAGTGCCTGGGTGATGTCGTCCGAGCCGGACGGCGCAAGCTCGTTGTCGTACACGTACCGCGCCGGATTGACCGACGCGACCATGTCGAGGTTCACGTAAGCCTGGATCGCTTCGCGGTCGGCAGCGGCGAGGCCGTCGACGTAGGCCCGTGAGCCGTGCGTGCCGAGCTCCTCGGCGCCCCAGAAGGCCATCCTTATCGTCTGCGCCGGCTGTGCCTGTTGTGACAGCGCGCCGGCCATCGCCAGCAGCGCGGCGGAGCCGGATGCGTTGTCGTTCAGACCGGGTCCGTCGAGCACCGAGTCGAGATGGGCGCCGAGCATGACCACCTCGGGCGAGGCGCCTGGCAGCTCGGCGACGATGTTGTCGTCGTTCGCGGGCGACATCTCGACCTCGACCTGGATCTCGGCACTTCCCCCGGCCTCGGCAGCGGCCAGCAGCGCCGTGGCCGGTTCCAGTCCGGCCACGATCGCCGGGATCTGGATCCCGCTCGGGACGATCAGTGTCGGACGGCGAATCTCGTTCGCGCCCCAGGTCGGGTACAGCCCGATGATCGCGGCCGCGCCGGCATCCTGGGCGAGCAGCACCTGGTCGCGTTTCAGGCACGGCCCGGACATCACCAGCGCCACGTTGCCGGCACTGAAGGTGCTCCAATCGGCTTCGTCGCAGCCGCCCGTCTCGGTCGGCTGGCCGCCGGCGATGCCGACCGTCTGCAGCGCGCCACTGACGTGGCCGGGCGCCGAATAGATCATCGCGTGGAGCCACTCTGGGCCAGACCACGATTCTGCCCCGATGGTCAGCTCGACGGGCGCGGCCTCGTCGAAGAACGTGAAATCGAATGCATTGCGCTCGACCTGCCAGCCGAGGCTTTCGAGCTGCTCGGCGACGTAATCAGTGGACGCGTCGTAGCCGGACGTGCCCGCCGCGCGGCGGCCGTCGTTGTTGGTGGCGATCTCGGCGAACGCGTCCAAGTGACGGGCGATCTCCGCTTCGTCGAGCGACAGGGCGCCGGCCGTCGCAGACGGCGTGGCGCTCGCGCTGGCGCTGGGTGCGGCGGTTGCAGTCGGGCCGGGGGACTCGGTGGGTGACTGGGTGGGCGCAGGCGTGTCGGTCGGGGCCGGGCTGGCGCTGGCTGTCGCGGTAGCGCTGGGCGATGGTGGCTGAGTCGCCACCGGCATGGAAGTCGGGGTCGGCGGGATGGGCGCTGCGTTGCAGGCGGCCAGCAGCACCACAAGGGCGACTCCAACGGCGGCGCGTCGTGCTTTCATCGCCGCAGCCTATGGCTTTTGAGTGTTCCCGAGCATCCGCGGCCGAATAGGATTTGTTAATGAGCGATCCGAAGTGGACTTCTGGCGACAAGATCGAGTCGCTGGCCTCCGAGCAGGCCAAGGCGGATCCATCCGGCCAACCGCCGCCCACAGAAGCGCCGCCTCTTCCGGCGGACGTGCTCAGCGTGCCGCGCGAGGGGCTGGAAGGCCGTGGTGGTGAGCGCAAACGGGTTCTGATCATCGGCGGCGGCATGGCCGGGCTCGTTGCGGCGTATGAGCTGCGCCGCCAGGGCCACGATCCGATCGTTTTCGAAGCGCAAGGCCGCGTCGGTGGGCGGATCTACACGCTGCGCGCGCCGTTCGGACCAGGCCTGTATGCCGAAGCGGGTGCGATGCGCATTCCCAGCGCGCACGACCTGACGATGGAGTACTGCCGGCTGTTCGACCTGCCCATGCGCCCGTTCGTGATGGGCAATCCGAAGGGCATCGTGTACGTCGGCGGCGAGCGCATGACTGCCGCCGAGGCGAACGAGCATCCCGAACGGCTGCCGTTCAACCTCGCTCCGACCGAGCACGGCCGATCGGCCGACTCTCTGTGGCAGGACGCGATCGCCGACATCAAGGCGATGGTCGACAACGACGGCGAACTGGCGTGGCCGGAGATCGTGCGCCGCTACGACGAGTACTCGCTCTACGAGTTCCTGAAGTCACGTGGCTTCAGCGAGGGCGCGATCGAGTTCTACGCGGTGATGAACTTCGTTGAGAGCGACCTGCACAACTCGTTCGTCGAGGTGCTGCGTGAGGAGCTCGGTGGCGCATACGAGAACATGAGCACCATCGCCGGCGGCATGGACGCGCTGCCGAACGCGTTCTTCCGTGAGCTGCAGGACGTGGTCCGACTGGGCGCCGAGGTCCGATCGATCGAGCAGGACCAGGACTCTGTGACCTTGCGCTGCCGGATCGGGCCAGACACGGTGAGCTTCACCGGCGACTACGCGATCTGCACCGTTCCGTTCTCAGTGCTGCGGCCGATCGAGCATCGCTTCTCGCGCGAGAAGGAGCGCGCCATCCGGCAACTCAACTACCACGCCTCGACCAAGATCCTGCTCCAGGTGCGTGAGCGGATCTGGGAGACCGATGACGGCATCTTCGACGGCGGCGCATCGGTGACCGATCTGCCGGCACGCCGGTTGAACTACCCACCGAGCGACTCGACGACATCGCGCGGCATCCTGCTGGCGTCCTACACCTGGGGCCAGGATGCGCTCCAGTGGGGTGCGATGGACGAGGAGTCACGCATCGAAGAGGCGCTCGACGACGTCGCCCAGATCCATCCGCGAATTCGCGAAGTATTCGAGGTCGGGGCATCGCACGCCTGGTACGGCGACCGATGGGCGCGCGGCGCATTCGCACTCTTCGCCCCTGAGCAGCAGACTGCGCTCCAATCAGCGATCCTTCAGCCTGAGGGTAGGGTGTACTTCGCGGGCGAGCACTGCTCGCTCTATCACGCGTGGATCCAGGGCGCGCTCGAATTGGGCATTCGGGCGGCGCGCGAGATCCACGAGCTGCAGGTATCAAAGGGAGTGCGCACCTGACCGAGATCGAGGGGGCACCTTCGAATCCGGCCGCGCCGGCGTCGATCTACCGCTGTTTTCTGTTCGCCGACTTGCGCGGCTATACCGCCTATATCGAGAGTGCGGGCAACGCGTCGGGCGTGGCGCTGCTCGATGACTACCTGGCCATCATGCGCCGGACAGTCGCCGGCCACAACGGAGCCGAGATCAAGGTCGAGGGCGACGGCTTCCACGCCGTGTTCCCATCCGCGTCGAGCGCGGTCATGTGCGGCCTGGAGATCTGCCACGCGGCGGAGGAGGCGAGCGCAGCACAACCCGACCGGCCGATCAGGGTCGGCATCGGCATCCACGCCGGCGAGGCGGTCGAGACCGCCGACGGCTACATCGGCTCGGCGGTCAACATCGCCGCGCGCGTCTGCGCCGCGGCGGCCGCCGGCGAGGTGCTCGTCACGAGCACGGTGCGCGGCGTTGCCCAGGCAAGCATCCCGGTCCGTTTCGAGAAGCGCGGCTCGCGCCGGCTGAAGGGCATCGCCGAGCCGGTAGAGCTGTTCGCCGCTGTGCCCGGGGACGCGCCGGTTACGCGAAAGCGCCCATCGTCACGCTGGCTGGCGGTCGGTGCGGCCGCGGCCGTCATCGCGCTCGGCGTCCTCGGCGGAACAGCGATCGTTCTTTCCAATCAGCCCGGTGGACCAGCGGCCAGTGCCTCGCCCTCCGTGCCACTGCTGCCGAATGGCATAGGTCCGCTGAGCATCGGCGAGTACGCGGCGCACGAGTTCACGCCGCCGTTCAAACTGGCGATCGGCGACCCGGGCTGGGCGCTCTACCAGAATGATCCCGGCGCGGTCGGCCTGTACCACGACGCAGATCCACGTGGCTGGCTCGATATCGCCCGAATCGATCGCCTGTACACCGACGCTTGCGTCGGCGCCGAGGGCCCCAGCATCCCGGCCGGCGAGTCGGCCTTCGACCTGGTCGGCGCGTTGCGCTCCATCTCGTTCCTGGAGGTCGGCGCGGCCGAGCCGGTCACGATCGGCGACCGGTCTGGTTTCAGCATGGACGTCGACGTAATTAATGGAGCGCTCGCGGCGTGCGGCTCATTGAGCGGGTCCGGGATCACGGTGCTGACGATCGGCGACGAGGACTGGCAGGCGCAACCCGGGGATCGCTTCCGCCTGGTTGCGATCGATGTCGGCGATGAGACGGTTTCGTTTCTGCAGAGCGTCGACTCAACCGCCGGCGGGACAGGGACGGTCCCGTTTGAGCTCCAACAGTTCCTGGACGTCTCCGAGCGCGTCGTACAGAGCACCACGTTCTGACCGCCTTGGCCGTCACTGCCCTGACCCGCTTCACGGACTGGCTGACGCGCTACGGCGACGCGTGGGAGGCAAGCGACGCGAACCAGCTGAGTGAACTCTTCGTGGTTGGGGCCACGTTCCAGCCCGGTCCGTTCGACGAGCTGGTTCGCGGCCGGCGAGCGATCGTGGAGCACTTTGCCACCTTGTTGGGGAAGTGGCCAAACGCGTCTTTCACGGCGCAGGTGCTGGGCGTTGGCGAGACTTACGGAGTTGCCCACTGGCGCGCCGCGTCGAGTGAGCGGGCGATCGACGGAATCCTGCTCGCCGCGCTGGACGACCACGGTCGGTGCAGCTCACTGCGGACGTGGTGGCACGCGATGGAGCCGGCCGACCTACTCTAGCCTCCGCCATCATCTAGCGGATCCGCAAGAACATCGGTGGCGTTCTTTTGACGCCTCGTCGGCAGCAACGGCGAGGTAATGCCCGTATCCGAGGGCACGTCGAACAAGCAGCGGAGCGCGAATTGGTCGACAGCGTCAAAGCGCAACGCCTCTGACGCCGAAGTCGTTGACAAGTCCGACGAGGACAACAGCTAGCCCGTCGGCCCGTCCCGCCGGCTCTAACCAGACGGGGCGCCCTCAGCTAACCGCTTTCTTCACCAGCTCGACAATCCGTGCCTCATCGGCCGCGCTGATCTTCGTCAAGGCCCACGCCGTCGGCCACATAGATCCTTCGTCGAGGTGTGCATCGGCGTTGAAACCCAGCGATGCGAATCGCTCCTTGAATTTCGCAGCCGGCGTGAAGAAGCAGATGACCTTGCCATCGCTGTTGGCATAGGCGGGCATCCCGTACCAGGTCTTCGGCGAAAGCTCCGGCGCATTGGCTTTGACGATCTCATGGATCTTCTCGGCCATTGCCCGATCCGAAGGCGGCATCTCGGCGAACTTCGCCAGCACGTCCTTCAGGCCGGCATCCTTGTCCTTGCCCGCCTTCGCTTGCGCCTTTACTTCCCTGGCGTGCTCCTTCATCGCCTCCTTTTCCTCGTCGGTCCACACCTTTCCCGACTTTGGGGCAGCGGACTTTCCGGAGCTCTTGGCGGTGCTCTTCGTGTCAGGCATTACATGTCCTCCTGGTTGTGTATTGATCCGCATGAATTATGCTACGTCCAGGTCAGATTGAGCTGGCGCTCGAAGGTGCGGTAGCCGGCCCGCGCGAATGCTTTGGCCATTGGCACGTTGCCGAGGTCGGTCGAGGCGCGGATCCGTGGCGCGCCGTTCGCGGCCAGGATCCGGGTGCCCTCGGCCAGCACCTCATCGATGTGGCCCTTTCCCCGGTGGGCGGGCAGGATGCCGATGTAGGCGAGGATCGGGTTGTACGCGTTGCGGGCAGGAATTACGAAACCGACCGGTGTGCCGTCCATGAGCGTTGCGATTCGCCACCACGAGGGTGGGCTCGGGTAGCCGAGGAACTCGTCGTCGTACTGCTCAGCCGCTACCTGTGCGGGCGGCTTGCCTCCGAGCTCCGCGCGGCTGTGAGCGTCAAGAGTGCCCTCCAGCACGGTCGTCATGAGCCCGACCAGCTCCTCTCGCGACGCGGGCTCGCGGAACGCGAGCCGGTGTGTGGGCGGTGCGATCGGGGTACCGGCGTCCCATTGCAGACGCAATCGCTCGACGAAGAGCCGCGCGCCGGTTGCCTCCATCGCCGCCACGCGAGCCTCTACGCCACGGCGGACCGCATCGTCGTCGCGCCAGTCGGGCGGCACGAACCGGATCGCCTCTGGCGGCGTCGCATCGGCCGGTACCACGGCCGTGAGCGCGGCGCGCAGCAGGTGTAGGCCATCGTCCGTATCGGCGTCATCGGCGATGTCGAAGACATCGAGGACGGCCGGATCCTCGTCGCGATGGTGAGTCCACCAGGCCACCCGCGCGACGAGCTGGTCGTCGCGCAGGGCGACCCACATCCATTCGGGGCGTCGTCGACCGTCGGCGAGGTCGCCTTCAAATTCGTCGTTGAGCACATAGGGAAGACGACGGAATAGGTCGAGTTCGGCTGGCCCGTCGATGGATCGCATGGTCAGCTCAGGCATTAGGCCCGACTCTACCGGCAAGTCGGAAATAAGCGGCGAGTAACTGTCGGGCAACCTTCGCTGGATAACTTGTGCCCGTCCAGATCCCGCCGTCCGCCGATACGCAGGCCGAGCCTCTCACGAGGCCGGTCAGGAGGTTCGAACGACATGAACCATGTCGTGCTCACGGGGCGGCTTACGCGTGACCCAGAGCTACGCAAGCTGGCTTCGGGAAAGACGGTCACCCAGTTCAACGTGGCCACCAACGACTACCGCGGCGGCTCGGAGAAGTCCGAGTACCACACCGTCGTGACGTGGGACCGGTTAGCCGAGATCTGTGGCCAGTACCTCGGCAAGGGCCAGCTGGTGAGCATCATCGGCCGGCTCCAGACGCGCCAGTGGGAGGACGACAGCAAGATCCGCCACTGGAAGACGGAGATCGTCGCCAACTCGGTCGAAATGCTGTCAGGTAAGCGCAAGAAGGACTACGCGGCGGAGTCTGCCGCAGAGGCGCTCGCGGCGCAAGCAGCGGCGATGGGCGTCAACTCCGGACGAGCCGGCCTTCAGCGCGAATCCGGACGACGAAGCCGATGCCGACGTCGAGGAGGAGCTCGTCGCCGCCTGACCCCTCAAGGCGGTATGGGCTGACACCCCAGCACTGCGCGACGGGCGGACCTCCTCCCGCCCGTCGCGCGCTCCCAATCGGGCAGCTTGCTCCTGGGCCACGCAAGACCGGCGCCGACTTAGTGCAGTTAGCGGCCGGGTGCTCGTATTCGGGAGACTCTTCGCTATCACCCTGATTGCGGCTGCGGAGGGTGGACATGGTGTCAAACGGCGCAGGTTCCTTCGGGTGCCGCCAGTCACCACTTACTAGCGGGCGATGGACGCCCTACCGTCACCCCGTCGCCTCGTACCTTCCGAGTGCGTTGATTCATCCAGAACTGGCTGAAGCTTGGGACGAGCTGTTCGCCGCCATCCCCCGACGGCTGGACGTGCGGCCGACCCATCCGGGCGGGCGCTCAGGAATCGCGATAGATCACGTAGCCAACCACGATTGCGGCACCCAAACCGCCGAATACCGCCATCGTCGAGTTCAGGACCGACCCCACCACCAGGCTTGCGAGGATCGCGAGGGCCGCTGCTGCCAGCCCCAGCGCCACGCGTTGCCAAGTGGGCCGGTGCTGTTTCGGAAGTGGCTCGGACATTTCACCCTCCCTCCGCGACGCGTCGTCCGGCCCTACTCATCTCCACGTACTACATCATGCGCCCGCACGTCTACACGGCCGAAGGTGACTACACGAACAGCTCATAAGCCCGCCGATAAGCCGCGCCGCGTAACGTGGCATGAGCGATGCCCAGCTTTCGGGACACGGACGAGTACCTCGAGAGACCTCAGTCGGTCGCCTCGCGGATAAGTCCGCCGCAATAGTTGACCGGCTGGTCGGCGTTCCAGTCGCCGACAAACGTGCCATCGACGTATGTCGAGAAGTCATAGAACCACTCTCCGACCAAGAGTCCCTCGCTGCCGTCGGCGCGGAACCATTGAACTCGGAGGTGGATCGAGTAGTACACGCGACTTTGATCCTCGACCGATGGGACCTCGACGACGACGCGCTTCGTCGAGAAGTCGGCCGGTCTTGCAGGTGTCGCAGTTGCCGTTTGCAAACGGCTTCGGAGGATCTCCTCTGAATAACCTTCGAACCCGTCGTCGTACCGACGCACGACCAGGCCCCAGCCCACCGTCTGTCGTCGGCCGTTGCGGGCATATATCTCCGGCGGCTTGACGACAATCTTGTGCAGCAGGGCTTCCGTCCAGGCCCCGTCGGGCGTGGCGTTCGTTGAGGTGTACTTGCACGACGCCTTGGCACCCCAGTAAGTCGAGGTTTGAGTTGCCGGTGACGCCGCAGCAGGGCTGGCAAGTGCCACGAATGCCAGCACGACGGTTGCTACGGTTGTTGCTCGGATCATCGATGTCTCCCTCTGTCCGGTTGACTCCCAGTACACACGCCCCGCCGCTAGGGCGAAACCGAGGAGCCTCGGAGTGGGCTACCTGAAATGACGTCCGTAGAAGATCGGTTACTGTCGCGAACCGACCTCCTACAGACACGCGCCATCGCGCACACGCCCTGATCGCGAACACGCAGAACGCCAGTGGCGCGTTCTTCTCGATCTGAAGAAGCGTTTCCTGGACAAGCTGGTCGATGACGACGCCCTCAGACTGCAGCGGACGCGGCGCTTCAGTTCACGTAAGCCGCTCGAATCGTCTTGGCGTGAGCAACCCTATCTATTACGCGCGCGCAAGCCGTTGACCGCCACCACATCATTCGGCTGAAACTCAACCACTGGACTTTTCGCTCGCGCGTTCCCGGTCGTCCCGTCACCCTCCCGGCTTCCCGATCTTGGGATCTGGCGAACAACGGCAGACGGTCGCGCGCGCGCTGTTCTTCTGTCGCGTTTCTTGACCGCCGCGGCCACCGACCAGTTGATATTTGGAACGCCCACGATCGGGTCGGGGTTCGCCCCGCTCGTTGGCACACTGTGGATCAACTCAGGGTCGATGTTGCTGAAGGTCGACTTTCACCTCTTGGTCGACGGTCGCACGAGCCCTGGTCAGTGCCAGCTCTATGCGACAGTGACTTCCACGGTCTAGGGCCGCTCAATGGTGCAGGTAGCCGTCGAGCAACCTGCCACAACTCGCGGCTCATGCTGCGCTGGTAAATGGACCCCGAGCTCGCCGACGCCTGGGCGGGAGGTTCACGCCGCCACGCCGCCGAGCTGGTTCGTCGGTCGGCCCGGGCCGCGGCACGGCGGCACGTGGACGATGTGCGCCTTCGATCAGGCAGAGCGGCCGAAGGTCGGCCGCCGCAGCCGCGAGTGGAGCGCCATCGGTGAGACAGAGGTCGACTGCGTTCTGGCTATGGCGCGCTGTCTGCGGGAGATCAGCGCGGGGAGGGTGCCGAAGTAGTCGTCAGAAACGATAACCGTCTACTTGACCTTGGCAGTACCATCGGCCATCAGGGGGAAGGCTGAGAAGCGCGGCTTGCCCACGGTCGCCGATCTGCCGCGCGGAGCCAATGGCGAGACCGCCCCCGTCGGTTGGGAGGTTGCGCCGTGGGTCGGATTGTGCAGGGCAGGCGACGTCTGCTGTGGTCATTTGCGCTCGGTCTCGCGCTCTGCGCGATCCCGGGAAGCGTCTCCGCAGATCCCCTGGTCAAGTTCAGCGAGCACTTCGTGTCTGTGGAGTGTTTCCTTCCCGGCGACATCTTCGTCGTCGCCGATAGCAACTCCGAATTCGGGGAAAGCGCGTCCATTGAGTCGCCCGAGTGGTCCGGCGAAACATCCGCGATCACGGTGACCGAGGGTGGTGGCGGAGCGACGATCGAGGCCGTGATACCGCTCACCGACGGCGACGGCAACGCCGCTGGCGACGCTGTACTGAATGCCGTCCTCACGCCGACCGGGGCGGAGGAGGTCATCGAGCCGTTTCGAGACGGCAATCGCTGGAACAAGTCGACCGGCGTGATCAGGTTCATGGCTGTGAGCGGCAGTCTCGTCGTCCCCGGCGCGACGTTGGATCTCGCGACCGAAGGTTGTTTCGGCGTCATCGGCGATGTCGAGGTATTCGAGACGCAGCCGCATGCCTTCGTCGGCCGCAATGCTGGTGTCTTGGTCGACTGCTTCTGGGAGACTGATGACAGCAGTGCATATTTGTTTGCGATAAGCGACTCTTTCGGTGAGTTCACCGACGCCTTCCTGGCGGTTGGTGACGAGCATCTTCTGTTCGCCAGCGGGCCGGCGGAAATGACGTTGACGGCTGAGTCGTTTAGCGCCGCGATCCCGATGTTTGACGAGATGACAGGGCTGGAGGAGTCGGCAACGGTCACGGCTTCGTTTGAACCGAGCGGCGATCCCGTCAAGTCGGTGATCGTTACCCAGAACAGCACATCGACAACCGTCGAGCAGCTCCTGATTCCAGACGGCGAACTGGCGTTCTCAACTGGCCAGACGTTCTCGCTCGACGGCGACTCGTGCTTCGCATCGGTCTTTGATTCGCACAGCGTCGCAACGGGTCCGTCAGGCCCCAAGGCAAGCGGTCCGACACCCGTCAACGACGACGCCGCTGGAGCGGTTGCGCTCGACGTAGGTGAGGTCGTCAACCAGCAGACCAAGGGCACGGCGACGGCACCCGAGCTCCCCGTGACGACGTGCCCGCAGGCCGAGTTCGACGCTTTCGGCCACACGCTCTGGTACACGTTCACCGGAACTGGTGGAGAGGTCACGGTCGATACTGCCGGCAGCAACTTCGACACCATCGTCGCCATTTACGACGACAGCCTCACGGAGCTCGCGTGTGAAGACGATGTGCTTGCTCGAGCCGCCCATAGGCTTGACGTTTCAGGCGTTACTGACGATCGATACCGTCGAAGGTGCGACGTACTACGTGCAGGCGGGCGGGTTTGATCAGGTGGTCTTTACGGGCGAACCCAACCCGGAGTTTGGCCGCTTGCGGATCTCGATTAGCGATTAGTCGCGAAGCGTTTTGAACGGGCGTCCGGGGTCGCACATCGAGGCTGCGCCCCGGACGATCCCGGCTCAGATCGGCGGCTTACCTTCGGTCTGCCCAGCGGCCCGTAAAGGCCCGGAGGAGGAGAGGCGACCTAACCCCGGCGGGTCGCCTCTCTCCGTAGTAACAGGCTGCGAGCATCGCGCGCACACTTCGGCCGAGCGCGCCGGGCGCACGACTGAGGTGACGTCGCGTGCAGCGTCGACCGCGAGTGTCACCGGTACCGAGTTCAGCCACATGCCCGGGCCGCCAGCATCGGTTGGGGGAGTAAACAGAGGAGGCTTCCTCCCTTGAGCACGACGGTGAGCGTCCCGTCAGGGTGCAGAACATCGTCGGCGATGACCCAGATGCAGTTGACCATCCAGGCTCGTCGATGCTCGGGACGCCGTCGCGAGGAAGTTTCAGGATGCCCAGGTCACCGTTCGCGACCACCCAGCCCCATCCGGTGCCAGCGACCACCCCAACCGGATCGACATGAACGCCGCGCGAGTGCAATGGCAAGCCGCCGAGGCGGCGCTCGCGGAGTATAGGAGCCTGTACGGCTAGCCCCGATCGCGAGAATGGACGGCCGTAGCGCCGACCGAGATAGCCGTCGTGCGGGTCGTCCGTCCGCTACTTCAGTTCAGCACGAAGTACGCAACCCTGAGCCCGCCAGTTGGTGCGGTCCCATTGAGCTTGATCACGAATGAGCCGGTCCCCGGCACGGCAGCCTTCACCAAGCGCGTCGTGTTCTGCTGGGCAGTAGCGATGATCATGCTCGCCGTCGTCACGCCAGCCAGCGTCACGGTCTTGCTGCTCGTTCCAGCGGCGATTGTGACGACCCCGCTGCGGCTGAACTTGGCCTTGCCCGTAACGCTCAGCGCCGTGCCGTTGGTGCTGCGCGCGAGAACTCCGGTGCCATTCGGTGCGTCACCGAAGACACCTACGCCCGCGTCGTTCGACAGACCGTACACACCCGACCCCGAGCCCGACGTCTCGCCTCGGACACCGATACCCGTTGCGCCGGTGTTCAACCCATACAACGCGGTCCCGCCGCTCTGGCCCTGGACGCCGACGCCGGTCGGGCTGTAGCCCGTCACTCCGGTAGCGCCGCAGCCGACCAGAGCCGCGTTGGTTGCGGCACAAGTCGCCGAATCCGCCGTATTCCAGAACTGCGTGTTACTGGTTGAGAAGTTATTGACGCCGATGATGGCGTTTCCGCCGTTCGCGGCGATGACCGCCGACGGCTGGCGGTATATGGCTACTCCGCCGAGAAGCACCATGACGGCGGCGACGATGGCCGCTTGTCGAATTCGATTGCGCATTGAGTAGATCTCCCTCGTTGTTTTGCGAACCCCTCGACGCCACGGTGCGCCGTTGCTAATGGGGTGTCAACGAGCACGGGAAGCGGAGCTCGACGAACGTTGCGCCATCGAAGGTGGCGCGCGCCGGCGATAGCGTCAGAGGCATGGTCGATCCGTTTCTCGCCGCCGCCTGGGAAGACATCCACGCCGCCAATGAGGCGCTCGGCTGGTTCGTCGGACAACCCGCCTACGAGCCGCACCGCATCGTGCCGTGGTCGATGTACGCCTTTCGATCTCACAGAGCGGGCGAAGGTTGGCCGGCGGCAGCGTGAGTGGACTGCGATAGGCGAGACCGAGGTCGAATGCGTTCGAGCGATGGCGCGCTGTCTGCGAGAGATCCGCGAGGGGCGAGTGCCAATGCCGGTGTCGGCCCTTCCCACCGGTCGGATAATCACCCCAACGCCGCCGGGTGCTCGGTCTCCCGGTCGTCCCTCGGTCGGGGCACGTCGACGACGTGGAAGGGTCGAAATGCCTTGCATGGCTACTCTTGACGTCGCCGACTTAGGCATCGGGGTGTCGATGAACCACCACCGAACTACGAATGGGCGCGCCAGCCTCTTACTCGCGCTGGCTGCGGCACTCGTCGTGTTGATCGTGCAGGCAGGCGAAGCGAAGTCCGCTTCCTGGTCCGCGGCCATACCTGTCACTGGCTGGGGATTTAAGGGAGAGGACCTGGTCGCACTGGACGGCAGGCACGTAATCGCACTCGTTTCGCAGGACGCGCAAACCGGGTCGGTTGGACGTCACATCTATACCAAGCGAAGCGCAGACTCGGCGGCAACTTGGGGCCCGCGGGTAGCGGTCGCCCGTGGAGCCCGCGGATGGGACATTGCTGGCGATGGCCTCAGCGTCGACGTTGCGTGGAGCGAGGATGACTCGCCATCCGAGCAGCGACTGCTTTACAGGCGCAGCACCGATGGGGGGCGGTCGTACCTGCCCGAGCGAGTGCTCGCCAAAGTCACGGCTCCCTGGTGGGAACGATCCCTCGGAGCGCCTCGTGTGGCGCGTGGGCCTCACGGACGCGTAGTGGTGACTTGGGCCGAATCAGAAAGCTCGTACTCGGGCGGCTCCGAACGCTGGCGCAGCACGATCTACGTCCGAACGAGCATCGATGGAGGAGTCACATTTAGGAGTCGGGTCCGCGTCGCGACAGTGCGAGGATCAGCATGGTACGAGCTCAGTCTTGGCCACGATGTGATCTACGTCGCCTACACCACGCGGAACGACGAGATTCGCCTGAAGCGCTCCTTCGACGACGGCCAGTCGTGGACGACAGGGAACTCCATCGCAAGTGGAGTTGAGGATGGCTGGGGGTTCGAGTTGGTCGCCGACGGCGAAAGCGCGTACGTCGCGTGGCTGGACTACTGGTCGGGTCGGCTGGACTATCGCCGAACACGAGACAGAGGCGACTCTTGGTCGAAGGTATCCACGCTCATCGATCCTGGTAATCAGTGGATCCTGATCGGTCCTGCGTTTTCGATACAGCAAGGGGTTTTGCGGGCTGTTGTCTGGCGCGACAGAGCCGTTGGTAGCGCGCCGGAGGCCCTCTATATGGAGACTCATGATGGGCGGAGTTGGAGTGATGCCGAGACCGCTTTCGGGCCGGCCACAATCACCGCAGTTCCGACTCCTGCGACCTCATACGCGGATAGAACGGTAATCCTGATCACACTGTGGGAGGGCTACTTCGACGACAACGGCCATTACCAAACACGGGACCGAGTAGTGGCGGTTCGAAGCGGCTGAGGGCTAGGTCGTAATAGCTCGCGAGCCAAGAGCAGTTACTGCCGGTCCATCCGACCGAGGGACTGCATCGCGGTGCTCGAAGTCTGATGCGCCTTGCTCCCGGTCGCTCTATCGTAACTAGTCCAGCAAACCGAACCGGCGAGTCAAACGCAACCACGGCGACTGTCACGAGTGGAGGCTGTCGGGCCCAGCGCTTCAACGGGTTCGAGTCTGCAGAGCTTCGCATCAGGGTCAGTCAGGATGGCGGCGAGTCGTTTGGTCCGGCAGGAGATATGAATACCGAGTCGTGGAGCGTCATGGGGCAGCTGGCCATAGGAGACGGCACGATCTATGCGACCTATTCAGCGCTCACAGAGCCACTCGATGCGTGCAGGACTGTCGACCTTCGTGTAGTCCGATCTACCGATCGGGGCACAACATGGAGGCCTTCCCAGAGGCTCGCATGTAGCGAGTTGAGCGGGTCGGATCACAGTTTGACCGCTGACGGGGCGCAGGCATACGCCGCCTTTATGTATACCTCGCCACGGACCGCTCGGTGGGACCGCGCCGCGTACCGGCGAACACTCAACGCCGGAAGTAGCTGGTCGGTGCGTAAGGATTTGGCCGTCCGGTACAGCAGCGCGCCCATCCTTTCGGTGTCGGACGGCTTCATGCAAGCGGTCGACTATCGGGGCAGGATCGTAGCGGCCGGGTGCTCGTATTCGGGAGACTCGGCTGACGTCGGACTGGCTCGCTACGCCGCCGATGGCACACTTGACTCGAGCTTCGGCAGCGGCGGCACGGTGGTGACCGACGTCAACGGTGGTCGTGATGTAGCCCTCGATGTTGCAGTCCAGCGCAACGGCAAGATCGTCGTCGCCGCCACCACCAAGACGAACGACGTCTGGAACTCAAGCGTGCTTCGCTATCGACCCTGATTGCGGCTGCGGACGTCAAATACGGAGAGGGCGCGTTACAGGGTCACTGGCCGCCTGCCACGTTGTCCCCATAGAACCCCGCGTTCGCCTGTGAGCCACTTCGAATATCAACAGAAACGGGCAGCCAGTGCCATCACCACAAAAAGAAGGCCGAGCGTCACGATGGCGACAATCCACGCCCCCGACACGCGCAAGAACAGTGCCGCGGCCAGAGCGATCTGAGTAGCTCCTGCCACCATCGCCGCTACCTGACCATCTCCAAGAGTGCCGGACTCAGAACCAGGAAGAGCCAGCCAAGCGGAAAAAAGCCGCGCCAACCAACAACATAGCGATTGCTAGCACACCTAATCCTCCGTGCCTCCGGGTCAAAGGACGATTAGAACACCGCCAATGAGGCGAGATTGCGCGGTGTCTGAGAATCGGCGAAGGGCGCGTGCCTAAGCAGGCCCAGCGGGTTAGGGACGCCAAATTAGCGCGGGAAGGTCGCGCATCGAAAGAGACTGCCCAATACAGCTGCGCCGCTCACGCCGCTCGGATCGGCACCTAGTCGTTGACCGTGACCACCCACTCGACGGGATCGCCGGCCAAACCCATAACCGGCTCGTACACGAGCCTTACCTCATCGGCAAGGGGGGCCTCAAACGACATCCAGCCTCGCACGGTATCGCCAGGTTGCAAATCCCCTGAACCCAAGTCCGGTTCTTTGCCAAGCAACGATTGGCTGTACTCGAAGTCGTCAACGAACAGCTTGAAGTAGAACGGGTTGTAGCTCGAACCCTCAGGATCGATTCCCTCAAACTCCATTAGGAAGGCGTAGACAACGTTGCCCTCGTCTGGCTCCAAGAACTCGCTGTAGCCATCTGGGCTGTACTCGGCTTCAGCCATGGTCACGAACTGGTAATCACCGACCCTCAGTTTGTCGCCCAACACATCACCGTCGGTTGCCACGGGCGCAGTCTGCGAAGGGGTCGTGTCCGTGGGCGGTGCATCGGTGGCGGATGGGGCCGCGGGTGGAGATGTCGCTGGCGCTGGCGTCGTGGGAGCAGGCGTGGTTGCCGCCGTAACGGCTGCGCTAGGTGTGGCCGGCGGGGTCGATGACGCGAGTGGCGTTACGCCGACGCACCCCACGGCAACGAGCAGGGCCACACCAGGTAGGAACTTGATCACTTATGACTCCTCTGACGGGGAGAGCGGGCTGGGTTTTGATATGGCGACGGGGATCGGTCGGACTCAACGCTCGTACGTGCCGATCCAAAAGCAGATGTTGCACGTCACGCCGTGGATAGTAGCCCTGGACGATGGATGCCTTGGTTGAGACGGAGGAGGCATACATCGGCCGGCGCTCGCGGGAGTGGACGGCCCGAAGCGCCGACCAAGCTCGAGTGCCGTCCAAGAGATGGCGCGGTGCTTGCGGGAACTCGGCGAAGGCAGGCATCGCGGTACGCGCATAGACGAAGGAAGGAATTGGCGTCTACGCCGAGGCGACCGGTGGCTTTGCGTTGCAGGTCGTTGGCCGCTCCATCTTCAACCGCAGCGGCAAGACGACGCTCTCGGCCGGCACCTCGAGCAAGGCCCATCGCGGGCCATGTTATGACCGCGCAGACGATCGTCGTGGCGACCGTCCAGGGCAACCCGCCAGCGTATGGGTCAAGAGCGTCTCGGTCAACGACGCCGCCGACACCTTCACCATCCGGCTGAACAAGGCTGCGCCGTCAGGCGGTGTGGTGGTCGGGTTCTTCATCGTAGCCCGCAGTCAACCGGGCCAACGGTCATTTGAAGCACCGCATAAGCGGCCGATAAGCCGCCGACACGTTGCGCCGCGTAACGATGTCACGCGCCGTGGATAACTTGCCTGAAATCGTTGACCCGTTCCTAGCCGCCGCCTGGGAAGACGTGCACGCTGCCAACGAGGCTCTCGGCTGGCACGTCGGGCAACCTGCCTACGAACCGCACCGGATCGCTCGTTGGACGACCAGCTGCTCGGCCTGGGAACCAGCTAGCGACGTGGACGGCCGGGAGTCGACCTCCCGGCCAACCTTGTACTGCACGATCAGATCTGAATCTTTCACCAGCATTGGCCGGCGCAAAACAAAACGGGCCGGACTCATCGCCCGGCCCGTCTGATGGTGCTGGGGCACCATCAGGCAGCCGAGCAGGTAACTCCTGTCTGGCTGCGCGTGTTGAAAGCATCTAGCGCGCGAGTGATGCCGCCGACCGCGCGTGCGTCGACGGTCTTCACAAGGCCGTTCGTGCACGTAATGGTCAGTTTGGTCGCAATCGCCGCGAGTCTGGGGGCACCGGGGCCTGCGGTGCACGTCACCCCGGACTCCGTGTAGGAGTTGAATTTGTTGAGCGATTTGGCAACGCCGCGCGCGGACTTGGCGGCCACCGTGCGCTCGAAGCCATTGCTGCACGTCACCGTGATCGTGTCGCCTGCTGACACGGACGCGACCGTGCCGAGCATCGCAGTTGCCAGCAAAGCACCGGCCAGGGCCAAGCGGAACAAGGCTCTCATCGGACCTCCTTTGCTGTGCCGTCCTGGGGAACGGCTACCAGCTCGCCTCCGGCGTTCACGGATGCCGAAAACGCAAGGCGGAACGGTCGTTTCCGACCTCGACCCCTGTCAAGAGCGGACGATAAGCCGCCGATAAGCGGCGCGGGTAACGTGGCACGCGATGTCTACGTTGCCCGGCGTGACCGATCCGGAGCTATACGCCGCGTGGGACGAGCTCCACGCCGTCCGCGACGCCTGAGACTGGCAAGTGGGTCGCCGTCGAGGCACCGGGCCATTTGGCCCTTGTCCATCGTGAGGCCGGCGGCAAGACTTACGACTGTCCGCGCCCGGGGCGCGGGGAGGGGACTTGGGCAGGACGGTCGTTAACGCCTCAGAGGCCGCCGCCCTGCCCCTTGCTTTGGCAGTCGATTGACCGAGAAGCTGTCACGACTCCCAGCCTAGACTCGCCCGCGTGATGGATGACACCCTCGCCGCAGTCACGGCACAGCTCCACGCCGCGAACGATGGACTCGGCTGGTTCGCTGGTCCGACTTCCTACGAGCCGCACCGCGTCGTGCGCCCGTCCATGTATGCGTTCCGCGCTGCTCCCGTTGAGCGGGCATCCGCTACTTTCTAGATCCGCTCCACCCACTGCGAGCGCCACTCGGGCGGGTCGAAGGGTTCCGCGAAGAACGTTGTCTGACGGTGAAGCAGACCGTCCCTAAGCTCGAAAAGGGCTACCATCCACCACTCCGAGCCGTCGCCGTAGCGGATCCTTATCAAGCCGGTTCCATCGTTCCCACGATCGGTTACTCGGACAACGGTATAGCCGGGCGTCATGGCCCACTCGCCATCCTGACCGTGATAGGTCGGCGTCGCCTCGAGGCTGACCCCGCCTGGGTAGTTCTCGAGGATGGCACGGAGATTGGCCTTGCCGCGGATACGCTCGCCGGATTGCGGCCACTCCTCGACGAAGTCCGGATGCAGCAGCTGCATCGCTTGGTCGTAGTCCCGACGATTGTAAAAATCGTAGAGCTGTCCAAGTAGATCCCGGGGCGTCACCAGCCAAGCATACGGCGGTCGCTTGGGCAAAGCTCAACGCCCCAAAGAGCCGCTGCCTGGAGGAGGCAGTTTTGAACCGCTTCTTTGCGCTCGGGGCGAGTTACCTGACACTCAGCGGCGATAGATTTGCGCCATGGATGATCCGCTTCTGAGCTGCCGCCTGGGAAGACGTGCACGCTGCCAATGACCCGGCCGCGTACAGCCAAAGGTTGTTCGCAAAGGACAATCGACCTTCGTTCGGCGCCGACGATGACGCACACCCTCCTTCCGGGCAGCCCTGCGATCGACGCGTGGGTCGACGTTATCGACGTCTACCAGCCGCCGTGCGAGAGGTACGACCAGCGCGGCGTCCACAGGCCGCAGGATGGCGACCACGACGGCGTCGCGAAGTGCGATATCGGAGCGCTCGAGTGGATGCGCTGAGCGGACATACCTGAGCGTCTCGGCGGCTCCGCCGCGAGCGTGTCTATCGTGGAGCTCCCGTCATTAACGCGCGCATGCGTGAGTCCGCCGTGTCGCTGAGCCTACTATCTGGACCTGCATCAATGCACGAGCTAAGTGACGCCTCACATCTGAGGCCGGCTTCTCTAGGAGCGGTGGGAACCTCCTAGCGCCCCTCCGTCTGCCGCGCAGATCACCGACCAGCCGCGATTTAATCGGGTTTCGGAGCGTCCGGTTCGCGTCCATCACGTGACAATCGTCGCCGGAAGGCGCCGTCAAGCGACCACGTACCGGGGCCGAGCATTGCAAGTGCGCCGGCGGCAGCGGCCAGAAGGACCTCGAGCCGCACGGCCAGGAAGGAATCGACAACGCTGAATGCGACAGTTGCCTGGGGCAGACGAACCAGCAGCAATACAAAGATCATTTCCGCCGCAAAGAGACACGCAAGCGGTACCGTCGCCAGCCCTAGCAAGAGCATTAGGCCACCTATCAGCTCGAACCAGCTGATGATCGGCGCAGCCAGATCTGGCAGAGGCACGCCCAGGCTCGAGAAATACTCGGCTGTCGCTTCTGGGCCGCGGGCGACCTTCTCGAGCCCGGCAAAGACGAAGGTTGTCCCGACGCCGAGGCGCAGCAGAAGAGAAGCGACTGAAGTCTGGACACCTGACGTCGTCATTGGCCGCGCGACGTTGCGCTAGCGAACGACGGCCGGCGACAGCCCATCGGTGATGAGCGTGGCCGGAGTACCCCCACCGTCGGCGGGGACAGACCAAATGTGCTCCCCGTCTCCATACAGCACGGTGCGGTCGTCGAGCCACTCGACCTGGTCGTCTATGTTGCGCGTTTCGGCCAGCGCGGTTTCAGTCATCGTTTCGAGGTCGAGCACATGGAGTCGCCACTGTCCGATCAGTCCATCGGTCAGCTTCTTGAATCCGATCCTCGTGCCGTCGGGGGACAGTGAGGGGCATTCGACGTTCTCGCGCAGCACCTCCATTGTTCGGTCCTCCACGTCGCCGCGCACCAGGTAGGTTTTGCCAGCGGTGCGGAGCGTTGCGAAGAAGAGGTTGCTGTCGTCGGCCGAGAAGGTCACTCCCCAAAAGTTGAAGTCCTCCGACTGGATCACTTCACCATCTCGCATTGTCGTAAACGTCTCCAGGTCGCCCAGCGAGGCACCTGAGTCCATATCGACCAGGATCGTCTGGGTCGAGAAGTTGGCGTCAGCGTACGAATGACCGAACACGAACACGGTGGCGACGCCGTAACGGCCGTCGGGTGAGACGCGCGCGCGGGTTGGCGCGCCGTTGAGGTCGATCTCGTGCACTGGCTGAAAGTTCGAGTCGAACGTGACCGCCTTATATGTTGTCACCAGGCCGTGAATGGGGACCAGGCAGATGCCCCGATCAGCGGCGTAATGGACGCGCTCGCAGACGAGCTCGGTGACCGTGCGCTGGCCGTCAGGTACGTCGATCGGCATGACTGCGACATGGGCGTAGCCAGCGTTTCGGTCCACGTTCTGGAAGATGACGCGTGACGCAAGTGGCGTGCCAGTCCCCGTAGGCGCGGGAGAGTCGTTGGGCCCGGTTGGGCCAGGTGACGCCGCTAACGGCGTTGGAGTTGGTGTCGACTGACGGTCGGGAGACCTCTGCGCCGCGAATGCCACGTAGCCGACGGCAAGGACAAGACAGGCGGTCACGATTGCCGCGAAGAGCAGGACCGGAGAGAGCCTCGGCTGCGGGCCACCCGCGTCGTGCCCGGCGACGCGTGTCGTCTCCACAGGTGCGGCAGGTTGGCCGTTCGCTGGGCGCTTCTCTCGTCGGGTCTTCCTAGGCATTGCTACCCATCATCGGCGAGCGGCGAAACGCGACACCCGCGATAGCGCAGGTCACGACAAGTCCGAGAAGGAAGATCGCCAGCGAGACCTGCAGCCCCCAGACGGTCCAGGTGAGTCCAAATACGATTGAGGCAACGAGGCGCGCAAGCCCAGTCGCGGTCGACAGCAGACCCAGGCCCGTCCCGCGCAGCTCGTCTGGTACGAGGCTGCTGGCGAGCGCCTGCAACACGCCGTCCGTCATCGCGTAGTAGGCGCCGAGCAGCACGAGCGTCGCGATCACCTGCAACCCAGAGAAGTCAGGCAGCAGGAGCGTCGCATAGGCGGCGGCCAAAACGACGTAGCCGCCGAGAAACACTGGCGCGCGCCCGATCCGATCAGCCAGCCGTCCGAAAGGCACCGCGAGGAGCATGTAAATCAAGGCAGTCGCGACAAACAGCAGTGGAAAGAAGCCGACACTGAACCCGAGCTGATCCTGCAGGGTGAGGTAGAGGAAGCTGTCGCTAACAGTAACGAGGCTCAGCAGGCCGCCGACACCCACGAGGAGTCGAAATCCGGGCGCGCTCATGACACTCGAGGCGTCGCGGACGGTCAACCGCTGCCTGGTGTCGCTTTCCTCGCCAGTGCTCCGCACAGGATTGCGAACGAACAGCAGCAGCAACGCCAGACCGGCAACGGCGAAGCAAAAGCTGACGACGAAGATGGCGTCAAATCCATCCGGCGCCAGGGCTAGGATGCCGAACGCGATGAGCGGCCCGATCATCGCCCCGGCGGTGTCCATTGCCCGATGCACACCGAACGCGTTCCCGAGACCGCTCTTGGGTGTGCTCAGAGATATCAATGCATCACGTGGTGCGGTCCGGATGCCCTTGCCGACCCGGTCGACCATGACCAGGGCCGTCAATGCCACGAACGGCCCGCGGATGACAAGAAATCCGAGCTTGCAGATCGCCGACAGGCCGTAGCCCGTTGCAGCCACGCCTTTTGGGTTATGTGAGCGATCGGACAGGTATCCGCTTGCCACTCTAACCAGGACGGATCCGCCCTGATAAAGACCGTCGATAATGCCGAACTGGAGCGGCGCCAACCGCAGGGTGAACAGCAGGTACAGGGGCAGGATCGTGCTGACCATCTCGGACGAGATGTCGGTCAGAAAGCTATTTACGCCAAGAAAGATGACATTGCGACTGACCTTGGGCCTTGCCGCCCCGCGCCGGCGAAGCCAGCTCGTTCCCGTGGCCGCCTGACGCGAGTTCTCGATCTGGTACAAGACGCTCCCCGCTCGCAGTACCCGACGTGAACCTGCCGGTCTGACCTGCGTATTCCCCCGCCAGCTCGGACTAGGCGCGAGCACGCCCGACCGATTGATCGGTCAAGGGGCGAGAGAGAATAGCAGAGGAGTTGAGCACGATCGGCCGGGATAGCGTCTTTCGGCGCGCGCAGGCAACGCGCTCGATTGGAGTACACCGCTGCGCAACTCGATCGAACGCAGCAGGCCGGTCGTCGGCGCGATTCCTGTGGGGATTTCCCTGATTGCTGACGCCGTATCGGCCGACCTATCGTGCGGTCAGGTCAGTAACGGCGAAAGCGATGGCGGCGTCTCCGCGGCTGGAGCCCGCCGAAGGAGGCGTTCTATGCGTTCAATAGCAACGGGACTGACGGCTTTCATTTCGCGTAACAGAGCGGTGGTCGTCGTCGCAGTTGTCGTTGCGTTGACCTCTGCCGGCACCACGGTCGCAGCTTCGCTCGTCCTTGGTGGGATCAACACGGCCACCAACACGACAACGCTCAAGACCGGCAAGAATGCGGCCGTCCTGCAGCTGACCAATACCAATGCCAACGGCGGCACGAGCGTGAAGGGCCTGGGCATCACCGTGCCCGCCGGACGCGCCCCGATCACGGTCAACGCGAGTGCGGGCAAGGCGACGAACCTCAACGCCGACCTGGTCGACGGAATGGATGCCTCGGCGTTCTTACCGGCGGGCGGCAAAGCCGGGGATTCGGACGCTCTCGACGGGATCGATTCGACGGGATTCGTTCGCGGCAACGGCGTCAGCCGGCGGGGTGCGATCGTACGGCCGCCGGACGGCAGCGCATCCCATTTCTTCCTGGGCTACTCGTTCAGCGATTTCGCGCCAAGCCCGTGGGTGGGCCTCTACTACCTGTGTCCGACGAACCTCGCCAATAACGGTGCCGTCGTGCTCCGAAATGAGGGAGACGAGACTCTCAACCTGTTCTTCGACAACGGGCTGACCGAGCCGACCTACGTGCAGTTCGCGGGCAACGGAAGCCAGTACAGCATCGGCACGCCTCGCCGCGGGCGAGCACCTGTCAATCCAGGTCCAGGGTGCGGTCGGGAACGGCCACGTTCGAGGTCTACTCGGTCCATCGCGCGACTAACTGCCACGCCCAGGGCCAGGCTTGGTACACGTATTGATCAGGAGCGGACGGACTCCAGGGCGATCACGGCCGCAGTAAGGAGCCGCAGGCTTCATGCATGGGGCTGCGGCCAACGAGAGCCTTGTCGCCGCGGTGAGCGGCCGCCATTGCGAGCGCCGCTCCCCAGGCAACGATGGCTGAGAGTCCGAGCGCTACGAGCGGGACGCCTGTCTCGGCCAAAGGGACAACGCCGATCGACACCGTGTTGTACATAGCGTGCATCAGTACCGCGACGGGCACAGCCTGACCGGCGTCATTGAAGACGTAGGTGATGATCACGCTCAACGCCGTAAAAAGAACAGTGCTCACCACAACGTAGGTAAGCGGCGACTCCGAGTTCGACAGCAGCGCGACCCAATGGAACGCAGCCCAGCCGAGGCCGACGATCAAGGGCCGCCGTAAACGGATCGAACCTCTCCTGCAGCTTGGGCAAAGCGTATCCGCGCCAGCCAATCTCTTCACCTACGCTGGTGATCAGGAGTAGCGGGAAGAGCCCAAGTTTCTCGGGATGCACCGGGAACTTGCCGCGGGCGAGCGTGGCGAGCGCTACGCCGCCAACGTGGACCAGGGGCAGGCCAACCAGAGCGATGCCGTACGACGGCGCACCGGCGTGGAAGTCTGTCGTTCGTCGGCGAAAGGTGGCGCGCTCCTGCTGCCTGGCGGTGGCGCGGTTGATTGCGACCGCGAGGACGGCTGGCACGTAGCTGACCGGGATCGCAATGAGCGGCAGCAGGGTGGCACCATTCGGCAGTAGAGACGCAGATGCGGTTACCAGCGAACCTAATCCGACGGATCCAGCGAAAAAGGCCGAGAGCGCATGGCGGCGAATCATCGAGCGTGCGGGCACGACAAACCTCGAAACATGTCGACCTACGGCTAGCTGGCGGTCGATGCTACCCAGCCTCCAACGCCTGTTTATTTCTGCGATCGTGGCGGCTTCGGCCGGGCCCATCCCACCGCCTTTTGCGTCGGCGACTGCCTGCGCAATGCCAAGAACATAAGTGCGGTACGACTCAAGGTCGGTCGGGGATTTGGCCTGAAGTGTCGTCACGGTCGCGCGCAGCGCAGCCAGCGTTTCCGCTTTCAAGACATCAGGCCTGGTGGTTAGCCCGAACCCGGTTCCTCTGACTCGTGCCAGTTCTCGGATGAGCTCGGGCGCTGCGTCCGTCTGCTGGCTGCCCGAATACTTCGACATCGCGCCAGCCTCGCCGAACGTGTCGGTGAAGTCTCGATCGCTGAGCGACACGAGCATCGCGCTGCCCGCCGCGCCCTTGTGGAGGAATGCCCACTCCTCGTCAGTGAAGTCGGCCTTTTTGCCATCGAACGTCTCCCACCTTGCCTGGGTTCAACGACCACAAGTATCGGCCGCAAAGGAGGCAGGAATGTGTAGGAGGCGGATTGGCTCATTACGGCCGCACGCCGAACGAGTCGATGACGCATGGCTGAGCGGGTGTCACGCGCCAGGCGGTCAGGAGGGATAGCCGGGCTAGCGCTCCAGGTTTACGTGCAGGTATGCCTTGAACTTGACGTTCAGGTAGCCCTTGACCGGGTGGATCTTGACGCCGTACGGGTTGACCAGGGCGCTGACGGCCATGCCGTCGCCGATGTAGATGCCGATGTGCTTGTTGTTGCCCCAGACGACGAGGTCGCCCACGCGCGGGTTCTCCTTATCGGCCTTGCCACGCGAGTTGAAATACTTGTAGTAGCCGGCAACAGTCCTGCGCTTGTCGCCTATCCGATCGCGCAGTCCGGCCTCCTTGAAGGCAAACCAGACTAGCCCTGAGCAGTCGAAACGATCTGGCCCAATCGCGGCATAGGCGTAGTTGTCGCCCACCTGCGAACGGGCGATCGCGACGACCCGTTCAGCCTCGGTGAGGGACTCCGCAGCGGCGACCGGCGAGGCCGCGCCGAGCAGCGCGACGAGCGCGAGGCAGAGCAGTAGAAAGGGGCGTCGCGACGCCCGCGAAACTGATTCCATCTGGGATCAGCGCTCGATGTTTACGTGCAGGTACGCCTTGAACTTGACGTTCAGGTAGCCCTTCACGGGATGGATCTTCACGCCGTACGGCTGCGACCAGTGCGCTGATCGCCTTGCCATCGCCGATGTACATGCCGATGTGCTTGTTGGCGCCCCAGATGATCAGGTCGCCCAGCCGCGGGTTCGTCGTCGAAACGAGGCCGCGCTCCTTGAACCAGTTGAGGTAACCGCCGACGCCGCGGTAGCCGCCGATGCGGTCCTGCAGGTCGTTGACCTTGTAGTTGTACCAAACGAAGCCAACGCAATCGAATACGTTCGGGCCTCGTGCGTAATGGACCCAGTTGGCGCCAAGCTTCGACTTGGCGGTCTGGAGAACCTGCTGATACTCGGTGGCGCCACCTGCGGCGACAGGAACGGCGGTAGTAAGGATGATTCCAAGAACAAACGCGATAGGCAGCGTCAGACGCGCAAATGCACGCGCAAGGGCCACGGCTTTCCCTCCCACGAACCGTGCTGGGGCACGGAACTTTTTCGATTCTTGCCGACTTGGCATTCGCACAAAATCCGGGATGCTGGGGCACCCCGGTCGGCGGTTTGCTCCGCGCAGGTTAACGCGAAACGTGGTTGAAACGCAACCCGGACCATCGGGCAGAGCCGCCGGCGGGGCCGATTGATCATTGACCGCGGTACCTCACGAAGGCGACGATGACCGCCTGATGAGCCGCCAGCTTTCAGTCGTCGTTGCTCTGATTTCGGCGCTGGTCGCACTGCCCGCGCTGCCACTCGATGCCGCTGCAGCCGAGCGTTGGCGGCCGCAGCCGGGACTCGACTGGCAGGTCCAGTTCAGCGGCGAGATCGACGCGAACGTCGACGTCGACGTCTTCGATCTTGACGCTTTCGAGACCGATGCCTCCCTGGTCGAGGCGCTCCACGACGACGGGCGGCGCGTCGTCTACTACGTAAACGCCGGCGCGTGGGAGAACTGGCGCCCAGACGCCGACCGCTACCCGGCGGCGTCAAGGGCAAGCGTCTTGATGGCTGGCCGGGCGAGCGCTGGCTCGACGTGCGACGTTTGACGTGCTCAAGCCGATCATTCGCGATCGGCTCGAGCTCTGCCGCGCAAAGGGCTTTGATGGAGTCGAGTTCGACAATGTCGATGGCTACTCGAACGACACCGGATTCGCCTTGAGAAGGGCCGATCAGCTCCGATTCAACCGCTGGCTGGCGGTCGCCGCCCACGATCACGGGCTGGCAGTCGGCCTCAAGAACACGCTCAGCCTGGCTGATGACCTCGTCTCGAGCTTTGATTTTGCCCTGCTCGAGCAGTGCTTCCAGTACCACGAATGCGAGCTTGCCCAGCCGTTCATCGATGCCGGCAAGCCGGTCGTCGACATCGAGTACTCGCTCGAGCGGGCGCGCTTCTGCAACGAGGCGGGCGAGCTGGGGATCTCGGCGATGAGGAAGCGGCTATCCCTGAATGCCTGGCGCCGTAGCTGCCTCTGACTCGCCGGCCACTGCGCGCTGGGGACGGAACCGGAAATAGGCCCAGAAAGCGACCGAGGCCAGGCCAAAGCCGACGAACAGGATCACGGCCGGAATGAGCGGCGACACTTTGGTCGAGCCGAGGTAGCTGCTGGTCGGATCGAGCAGGATGTAGGCGAACACGAAGGCAGCAGCGAGGAAGAGCAGCGCCCAGATGCCGCGCCGCCACTCGAAGACCGACTCGCCGCGGAGGAAGCGCAGTGGCACGAGCTCGAACAGCAGACCCTCCAAGCCGCCGACGAAGATCGTTGCCAGCCCGGCAGCTACGGCCATGCTCAGCAGCGGAAATGCAGTGAGGCCGTCTTCGATGACCGGCAGTGCCAGCCACGCGGCGAGCGCGACGACCAGCATCCATACAGCCGTCGACGCATGCGCCCGTGCCTCGTCACGCGGCTGGAGCGAGCCGGCGAAGGCGATCGTGGCCACCAGCCCGTACAGGTAGCCAGGCTGGAACTCGGCGATGCGCGAGATGGCCACGCACACCACGCCAAGGAAGATGGTCAACGGCACGACCTGCAGGCGGCCGCGCTCGCGGCGCACGCGTCGATGGGTGAGCACCAGCGGCAGCTCGAAGATCAGGATCACCGCGCCGAGGCCCAAGAAAATGCCGAGCAGGACAGCCACCGAGTCCGCGCTCAGCCCGAAATCAGGGCTCAGGAAGCCGTACAGCAACGCGGTGATCAGGACGAACGAAGCGATGCCAGTCGGCCGCCGCCAGAAGCGGGCCAGCCTCTCGCGTGCTACCGCCGCGACGGCGCCGCCGCGCGCGAACCATGACGAGATCTCGGTCTGATTCTCTTCCCACGTCTTGTTGACCAGCTGGCCTGGGAACGCGGCCAGGAGCAGGAAGAGCAGCGCCAACAGTAGGCTCGGGCCAAAAGCCGCGGCGTTGAAGCCGACCTCGTCCGGCCGTGGCACGGAGCCCGGGAAGGATCCAGGTGGCAGTCCGCCGCCGCTTGCGCCCGGCGGGATGGGATCTGTGCTCGGTGAAGGTTGGTCGGTTGGGACTGCCGTCGGCGCAGGTGTCGACGTCGGATTCGGTGACGCGCCGGCGCCTGCCGTCGGACTGGGCGAAGGCGTTGGTGAAGGCGTCAGCGTTGGCGCGACGGCCGATGCGCTCGGCGACACGGTCGGGGTCGGGCCCGGGCTCACCGTCGGAGACGGCGACGCGTGGAAGCTTGGCCCGGGAATCGCCGTCACGAACGGTGTAGGGCTCGCGGTCGGGTGCATTGTCGGCAGGGGCGTTGGGGTCGGGGACTTGGTCGGCTTGGGCGTCGGTGGTGCTGTTGGTTGCGGAGACGCCGTCGGAGCCGGAGTCGGCGGTGGCGTCGGGGTAGGGCTGGGCGTTGGCGATGGCGTGGCCGATGGCGTCGGTGTCGGAGGGGCTTCGGGCACGTAGCAGAACGACACGGCCGTCACTGGTCCGCCGGAAGCAGTCCTTCGTTTCGTCGCTTCCGCCTTGACGGGCGGCGTGTAGGTGATCGTCGTTGGCGGCTGTGTTGACCCGTCGCGAACGGCGAGATGCGCGACGAAACGCGACGCGCCCGAGAAGGTCACGTCGATTTGACGGTGCACGGTGAGCGACACGGAGAAGCCGGTTCCATTTGCGTAGGAGTGCGCACTGTCGTCGGCGATGGGTGCGTTGACCGTGAACGTGGCACATCGCACGTGACTGGCGCGCGATACCTCCGTCGCCGGCCCGGGCACGACCAGGACGACGCCGGCCACGGCCAGGGCCAGAACGGCAACGCGCGCGGCGACAGACAACTTACGCGAGACGGAGATGCGCACCTATCAAGGGTTGACGATCTCGGCCGCGAAGCCAATGCGACAAAAGGCCGATGTCGCCAGCGACGAATTGCCGCCTTCGGGCGCTGCTAGACTTCCTCCTTCGGCGCTGGGCGGGCGTCGTGAGCCTGCGAAAAGCGATTGCTGGGAGGAGCTGTTGCCCGAGGCGGCGTCGGTCCTGTGAGGCCGACACGCAGCAAGATGGGGCCTCTGCGGAGTGGAGGCACCGGGCAGCGCGCGAGTCTACCCAGCGCAAGGGCGATTTCCCCCCGACGAGGCACTAACTAGTGCCCGCGACGGTCATCTGCGGCCTGCAGTGGGGCGACGAGGGCAAGGGCAAGGCGACGGACCTACTCTCGGAGAGCGTCTCGATAGTCGTCCGCTACCAGGGCGGCGACAACGCCGGCCACACGGTCGTCATCGGCGAGGAGGTTTTCAAACTTCACCTCGTGCCGAGCGGCGTGCTTCATCCCCATATCACGCCGATCATCGGCCCCGGGGTTGTCGTCAATCCGCGCACGCTGATCGCCGAGATGGCGATGCTCGCCGAGCGCGGCATTGCGACCGAGAAGCTGCGCGTCAGCAGCGCTGCGCACGTGATCATGCCCTACCACGTGGCCCTCGACGGCGCTCGCGAGGCCTCGGCCACAGACGGTGGCATTGGCACCACCAAGCGCGGAATTGGCCCGGCATACGGGGACCGCTCCCTTCGAACTGGTTTGCGCATGGGCGACCTGCTCGAGCCTGAGCTGCTGCGCTCACGACTCGAGCCGGCACTGGCCGAGAAGAACGCATTGCTGGAACGCGCGTATGGCGTCGAGCCACTCGATTTCGAGGTGGTGGTCGCCGATGCGCTTTCGTGGGGCGAGCGGTTGCGCGTCCACATCACCGACACAACATCGATTGTTCAGGGCGCGCTGGCGGCGGGCGACCATGTGCTGCTCGAGGGCGCCCAGGGCACCCTGCTCGACCTGGATCACGGCACATACCCGTACGTCACGAGCAGCAACCCGATCGCCGGCGGAGCGTGCACCGGCGGCGGCGTCGGTCCGCGCCAGATCGACGAGGTGCTCGGCATCCTCAAGGCGTATTCGACGAGGGTCGGCTCGGGGCCGCTGCCGACGGAGCTCGACGACGAGGTCGGGACGCACCTGGTCGAGGTGGGTCGCGAGTTTGGCACCACCACCGGCCGGCGTCGGCGCTGCGGCTGGCTCGACTTCATGCCGCTGCGCTATGCGGTCCAGATCAACAGCGTGAGCAGCATCATGCTCAACAAGCTCGACATCCTCAGCGGCCTGCCGGAGCTCAAGATCTGTGTCGCTTACCGGGTCGACGGCCGCCTCATCGACGAGTGGCCGCTCAGTGCGGCGCAGCTAGAGCAGGCGGTGCCGGTCTACGAGAAATATCGCGGCTGGGCAGCGGATATCGGCTCGTGCCGCTCCATCGACGAGCTGCCCACCGAGGCGGTCGAGTACCTCGATGCAATCGAGCGACAAGCGGGCGTGCCGATCTCGATCGTAAGCCTCGGGCCAGAGCGAACGCAGACGATCGCGCGTCACGCGGGGAGCCTCGAGCTGGCCATGGTCGCGGGCGCCAGGTGAGCGGCACCCACGTTATTGGCAATGACGTGAGCGGCATGCGCATCCTGGTGGTCGGCGCCGGCGCGCGTGAGCACGCGCTGTGCTGGCGTCTGAGCGGCGAAAAGGGCGTTCGGCGCGTGATCGTGGCGCCGGGCAATCCACTCATGGTCGATGTGGCGGAGGTGCGCGGCGACGTTGCTCTGGCCGATCACGATGCGATCGCCGCGCTGGCCGTCGCCGAGCGAATTGACCTGGTGGTGATCGGCCCCGAGGCGCCGCTCGTGTCTGGGCTCGCCGACACGCTCCGCGCCGCCGGAATCACCTGCTTCGGGCCGAGCGCGGCGGCGGCGCGGCTGGAAGGCAGCAAGGCCTTCGCGCGCGAGATCTGCCGCGCCGCGAACGTACCCATGGCCGACGGCCGTTCCTTCAGCAACGCGCGAGCCGCGATCTCGTTCGCCGAGGTGCTCGAAGGACAAGTCGTGATCAAGGCCGATGGGCTGGCTGCCGGCAAGGGCGTGACCGTCTGCGAGTCGCACGACGAGGCGGCTCAGGCGATCCGCGAGGCGCTCGAGGGTGGACGCTTCGGAGATGCGGGCCGAGTCGTAATCGTCGAACGGTTCCTGCCCGGCGTCGAGGCGAGCGTCATCGCGCTGTGCGACGGTGAACGCGCCGTTCTGCTGCCCGCCGCGCGCGACCACAAGCGCCTCGGCGAGGACAACACCGGCCCCAACACTGGTGGAATGGGCGCCTACTCGCCGGTCGCCGAGTTGGATCCTCCCGGCCTGGCCGAGCTGCGCCGGACTGTCTTCGAGCCGGTGCTGGCGGAACTGGCGGCGCGTGGCACTCCCTTTCGTGGCGCCCTGTTCTGCGGCTTGATGCTCACCGCCGATGGGCCACGGGTGCTCGAGTTCAACGTTCGGTTCGGCGATCCTGAGACGCAGGCCATCCTGCCCAGACTCGCGACGCCGCTCGCTCCCTTGCTCGTCGCCGCGGCTCGCGGCAGGCTCGACCCACTCGCCGCGCTGCCTGTAACGGACGATGCGGCGGTGGGCCTGACCCTCGCCGCCGCCGGCTACCCGGACGCGCCGCGCTCTGGCGATGCGATAAGCGGGCTGGCCGAGGCAGGTGAAGCCGGCGCTCACGTCTTCGGCGCCGGGGTCGCGGCAGGTGAGAGTGGCGGGCTCGTCACCTCCGGCGGCCGGGTGCTGACCGTCGTCGGTCGGGGTCGCGACGTGTCGGAGGCAGCGTCTACCGCGTACGCTGCCGCGGCCGCGATCGAATTCGAAGGCAAGGTCGTGCGGCGCGACATCGGCCGCGGCGCGGCGGCGGTCCGCGCATGATCCCGCGCTACACGTTGCCCGAGATGGGCGCGCTGTGGACCGACGAGGCGCGCTTCGAGCACATGTTGCGCGTCGAGATCGCGGCGCTCCACGCGCTCGCCCGGCGCGGCCAGGTGCCGGTGCCGTCGGTCCAGGTCATCGAGGAGCGAGCCAAGATCGACGTGCCGCGCATCGCCGAGCTGGAGCGGACGACCGACCACGACGTGATCGCCTTCGTCAGCCAGGTCGCCGAGTCAGTCGGCCCGGAAGGGCGCTACATCCATTTCGGCCTCACCTCGAGCGACGTCGTCGACACAGCGCTGGCGCTGCAGTGCCGCGCGGCGGCCGACCTGCTGCTGGCCGAAACCGATGCGCTCGTTGCGCTGCTCGCGCGCAAGGCGCGCGAGCACGCCGGGACGGTCATGATCGGCCGCACTCACTCGGTCCATGCGGAGCCGATCACCTTCGGCCTCAAGCTCGCCTCATGGACGTTCGAACTGGCACGCGACCGTCAGCGTCTGGCCCAGGCGGCCGACGACCTCGCCACGGGCAAGCTGTCCGGCGCCGTCGGCACGTACAGTCAGCTCGGCCCTGAGATCGAGGCGGACGTGATGACCGAGCTCGGGCTCGCCGTCGATCCGATCAGCACGCAGATCGTCCAGCGCGATCGCCATGCCGCGTTCCTCGGCGCGATCGCAGTTTGCGGCGGGTCGTTGGAGCGCTTCGCGACTGAGGTCCGAAATCTGCAGCACACCGAGATCGGTGAGGTACAGGAGCCGTTTCGCGGCGGCCAGAAGGGCTCCAGCGCCATGCCGCACAAGCGCAACCCGATCACCGCCGAGCGGATCAGCGGCCTGGCCAGGGTGTTGCGCGGCTTCGCCTCGGCCGGCTTCGAGGACCAGGCGCTGTGGCACGAGCGCGACATCAGCCACTCTTCGGTCGAGCGGATCGTGTTGCCCGGCGCGACGACGCTGTTGCACTACATGCTCGTCCGCTTCCGCAGCCTCGTCGACGGGCTCGTCGTTCGTCCGGAGCGGATGCGCGAGAACCTCGAGCGGGGCCTCGGCCTGTACGCCTCGAGCCGGCTGCTGACGATGCTCGTCGAGGAGGCCGGGCAGTCGCGCGAGGATGCTTATTCGATCGTCCAGCGCGCCGCGCTGCGAGCCGCGGACGAGCGGCGCCAGCTGCGTGAGCTGATCGAGGACGATCCCGATGTCACGCGCGTGCTACGACCCGACCAGATCGCTGCCTGTTTCGACGAGCGCCACCTGCTTCGTCACGTCGATGAGCTGATCGCGCGGCTCGACCGCCTGGAGGACCCTGCCCATGCCACTCGCTGAGCTCGTGCCCGGTTTCGTTCGCTCGGGCAAGGTGCGCGACATCTTCGCGCTCGACGACGCGCGGCTGTTGCTCGTCGCGTCTGACCGGATCAGCGCCTTCGACGTCGTCCTGCCGACGCCGATCACCGACAAGGGCCGGGTCCTGACCGGCCTCGCCCGCTACTGGTTCCGCGAGACCGAACGCGCCCAGATCATGCCCAATCATCTGCTCTCGACCGAAGTCGAGGAGCTGCCCGACGACTTCGCGGATGCGACTGACGAGCTGCGCGGCCGGTCGATGATCTGCCGCCGCGCGAGCGTCATGCCGGTCGAGCTGATCGTGCGCGGCTACCTGGCGGGGAGTGGCTGGAAGGACTATCAGCGCAGCGGCGCGGTGTGCGGCATTCCGCTGCCGGCGGGAATGCGCGAGAGCGAGCGCCTGCCCGAGCCGCTGTTCACGCCGTCGACCAAGGCCGAGGTCGGCCACGACGAGAACATTTCGTTCGACCAGATGGCCGCGCTGGTGGGTGGCACGCTCGCCGAGCGCGCGCGAGATCTGGCGCTCGCGCTTTACAAGTTCGCGGCCGCGCGCGCCGAGCCGGCCGGCATCATCCTCGCCGACACCAAGTTTGAATTTGGCACGCTCTCGGGTGGTGACCTGATCCTCATCGACGAGGTGCTGACGCCCGATTCGTCGCGCTTCTGGGACGCGTCGACCTATCAACCCGGTCGGAGCCAGGACTCGTACGACAAGCAGTTCGTGCGCGACTGGCTCGAGACACAGCCGTGGGACAAGACGCCGCCCGGACCTGAGCTGCCGGCCGACGTGGTCGACGGGACGCGCAGTCGCTACGTCGAGGCGTTCGAGCGGATCACCGGCGGCTCGTTTGCCGACTACCTGGCCCACGACCGGCTGGCGGGCGACATGCCGAGCCGAGCATGAGCGAGTACCGATTCGCGGTCGACGTGATGCCGCGCGACGGCATCCTCGACCCGCAGGGGAGGGCGGTCGAGGCCGCGTTGCCCCAGCTCGGCGCGACGAGCGTGCACGAGGTGCGGGTCGGGCGTCGTGTCGAGCTCGCCGTGGAGGCCGCAGATCCGGCGGAGGCGCGGACGGTTGTCGAAAAGCTGGCCGCGGATTTCCTCTCAAATCCGCTGGTCGAGAAATGGGAGATCGACGCCCTGTGAAAGTCGGCGTCGTCGTCTTCCCTGGCTCGAACTGCGATCGAGACGCTGCTCATGCAGTCCGACTGGCCGGCGCGGAGGCCGAGCTGCTGTGGCACGAACGAGCTGATCTGCACGGCGCCGACGCGGTCATCCTGCCCGGCGGCTTCGCCCACGGCGACTACCTGCGCGCGGGTGCGATCGCCCGGTTCAGCCCGATCATGGGCGCTGTCCGCGAGCACGCCGCGCGAGGCGGGCTGCTGCTCGGCATCTGCAACGGCTTCCAGGTGCTGACCGAGGCGGGCCTGTTGCCCGGCGTGCTGCGCCGAAATGCGACGCTGCGCTTCGAGCACCGCTGGGTCCGACTCTCGGTCGAGCGGCTCGACACGCCCTTCACGCACGCAGTGCCCGAGAGCACGACGCTGCGCATGCCGATCGCCCACGGGGAGGGCAGCTACTGGCTGCCGGACGAGGAGCTGGACGCGATTGAGGCCGCCGGCCAGGTGCTCTTCCGCTACGCCGCGCCGGAGGGCAACCCGAACGGCTCACTGCGCGACATCGCCGGCGTGCTCGACCAGAGGGGCCGCGTGTGCGGGCTGATGCCCCATCCCGAGCGCGCATCGGAGGCGCTGCTCGGCTCGGACGACGGCATGCACCTCATCCGGTCGCTGGTCGAGAGCATGGCCCGCCTCGAGACCGCCGCGTGATCGAATTGATCGAGCTGCCGGCCGAGCAGCGCGACGAGGATCTGCATCGCCGGCTCGGACTGACCGACGACGAGCTGACCGCGATCAACGACCGGCTGGGCCGCGCTCCGAACGATCTCGAACTGGCCATGTTCAGCGTCATGTGGAGCGAGCACTGCTCGTACAAGAGCTCCCGGGCGCTACTCCGCCAGCTGCCGACCCAAGGTGACGACGTGCTCGCGGGTCCGGGCGAGAACGCCGGCGTGGTGCGCATCGGCGATGGCCTGGCGGTCGCGTTCAAGCTCGAGTCACACAATCATCCATCCGCGGTCGAGCCGTACCAGGGGGCGGCAACGGGGGTGGGCGGGATCCTGCGCGACATCGTGGCGATGGGTGCACGTCCGGTCGCGCTGCTCGACGCGCTCAAGTTCGGCTGGCCCGATGACGAGGCGACGCGCCGGCTGGTGCGTGGCGTCGTCCGCGGCGTTGGTGGCTACGGCAACTGCGTGGGTGTCCCGACTGTCGGCGGCGAGCTCACTTTCGACCCGTCGTACACCGGCAACCCACTGGTCAACGTGATGTGCGTCGGCCTGCTGCCCGAGAACCGCATCGCCCGGGCGACCGCGCCTACGCCCGGCTCGCTCGCCGTGCTGTACGGCTCGCCCACCGGACGCGACGGCATTGGCGGCGCCTCCGTCCTGGCCAGTGCCAGCTTCGACGAGGGCTCCGCGGCGATGCGACCGTCGGTCCAGATCGGTGACCCCTTCGCGGGCAAGCTGCTCATCGAGGCAAGCCTCGAGCTCGTCGAGCGCGGCCTGGTCGAGGGGCTCCAGGATCTGGGGGCGGCGGGACTGACCTGCGCCACGTCCGAGATGGCCGACCGTGGCGGCACCGGCATGCGCGTGGACCTCGACTCCGTGCCGCGGCGCGAGGACGGCATGGCGCCGTTCGAGGTGATGATCAGCGAGTCCCAGGAGCGGATGCTGGCCGTGGTGCGACCGGAGCAGCTCGATGCTGTGCTCGAGGTTTGCCGCCGCTGGGCGCTGCCGGCCGCGTTGATCGGCACCGTCACAGACGATGGCGACGTCGTCATCGTGACCGGCGACGAGGAGCTCGCCCGCGTACCAGCCCGCTCCCTCGTCAGCGACTCGATCGAGCTTGAGCACGTCGCCGCACCACCACAGCGCCGGCGCGCAGCGCCGGCGCCGGGCGAGACGCCGCTGCCACACGACGGGCTTCCCGAGCGCGGCATGGACCCGGGCGCGGTGCTCGAGGCGCTGCTCGGCCACCCGAACGTGGGCAGCCGCGCGTGGGTCACGACCCAGTACGACCAGACCGTCGGCGCCGATACCGTGGCCGGATGCGACCGCGCGGCCGGAGTGTTGCGCGTGAAGGGCACGCGCAAGGCGCTCGTCATCGCCACAGATTCGCAGCCGTTCGTGGCGTTCCATGATCCGGCCCTTGGCGCAGCTCTGGCCGTCGCCGAGTGCGCGCGCAACGTGGCCGTCACCGGCGCCCGACCGCTCGGGCTGACCAACTGCCTCAACTTCGGTGATCCGGGCATCCCGGAGGCGTACTGGCAGCTATCCGAGTCGGTCCGCGGCATGGCCGAGGCGTGCCGGGCGCTGGGCATCCCGATCACCGGCGGCAACGTCAGCCTGTTCAACGAATCTCCGCTCGGCCGGATCGCCCCTACTGCCCAGATCGGCGTCGTCGGACTGATCGACGATCTCGACCTGCTCGTCGGCCCGGCGTTCGCCGACGAGGGCGATCTGGTGGTGCTGCTCGGCGAGACCACGCCGGGCATGGCCGGCTCGGAGTACGAGCGCCTGGCAGGCATGGCGCCTGACGATGGTCCGCCGGCGCTCGACCTGCGCCGGGAGGCGGCGCTCCAGCAGGTGCTCAACAGCGCCGCCGCAGACGCGATGCTCGTGTCAGCGCATGATGTCAGCGGCGGCGGCCTGGCGGTCTGCCTGGCCGAGAGCGCGATATGGGGCGAGATCGGCGCCGATCTGCAGCTGGCGGTTGCCCAGGCGCCGGCCGTAGCGCTGTTCGGCGAGAGTCCGAGTCGGGCCGTGGTGACGGTCGGGCAATCTCGCTGGCCGGAGCTGTCACGCCTTGCCGCCTCCCATCGGATTGCCTGCCGTCGATTGGGCGCTGTAGGTGGCGACCGGCTGCGGATCAGGTTGAGTGGCGTTGGCGCGACGGGTGCGGCGGAGGAACGCGGCGCCGGTGTTGCCGATGCGCTGGACGTGCCAGTAACCGAGCTGAGCCGGGCGTGGCAGCACGGCCTGCCTCGCGCGCTGGGCGAGGGCTAGGCCGATGTGCGGCGTCGTCGGCGTACACGCGCCGGGACAGGACGCGGCGCGCCTCGCCGCGCTAGGCCTCTTCGCGCTCCAGCACCGTGGCCAGGAATTGGCCGGACTGGCGGTCAGCGACGGCAGCGACGTGATGGTCTACAAGGACCTCGGCCTGGTCGACCAGGTGCTCGACGAGCGCCGTCTGCAGTCTCTCCGAGGCGAGCTGGCCAGCGCACACTGCCGTTACTCGACGACGGGCTCAACGATCTGGGAGAACAGTCAGCCGGCGCTGCGCATGGGACCGGCGCGCACGGTTGCGGTCAGCCACAACGGCAACCTCGTCAACACCCAGGCGCTGCTCGAGGCACTGCCCGGTGGGCGGGCACGGTTGGTCGGGACGACCGACACCGAGCTGCTGACCGCGCTCATCGCCATCGAACCGGCCACGGACCTGGTCGAGGCACTGCTCGCCGTACTGCCGCGCGTCTCGGGCGCGTACTCGCTGATCGTCAGCGACGAGACGCGCGTCGTTGGCGTCCGCGATCCGTATGGCTTCCGGCCGCTCGTGCTCGGCGCGCTCAGCGCCGACGGTGCCGAGACGGCGTGGATCCTCGCCTCAGAGACGGCCGCGCTCGACGTCCTCGGCGCCGACTTCGTGCGCGACGTGGAACCGGGCGAGATGGTCGTGCTCGGCGAGGCCGGCGGGCCGCGCTCGGTGCGCTTCGCGGAAGGCAAAGAGCAGCTGTGCGTGTTTGAGCTGATCTACTTCGCGCGGCCCGACTCGTACATGCTCGGCCGCAACCTGTACGAGGTGCGCCGGCGGATGGGCGAGATGCTCGCCCGCGAGGCACCGGCCGAGGCGGACCTGGTCATGCCCGTACCAGACACGGGCGCAGCCGCCGCGGCCGGATATGCAGAAGCGAGCGGCATCCCGTACCGCGAGGGGATGGTCCGGAACCGGTATGCCGGTCGAACCTTCATCCAGCCCAGCACAGGCATGCGTCAGCGTGGCGTGACGGTCAAGCTCTCGGCACTGCGCGAACAGGTCCGCGGCCGGCGGCTGATCGTCGTCGACGATTCGATCGTGCGCGGCACAACCACGCGCCAGATCGTCGGTTTGTTGCGCAAGGCCGGCGCGAGCGAGGTGCACGTCCGAATCTCGGCGCCGCCGATCTTCCACCCGTGCTTCTACGGCATCGACACGCAGATCGAGACGGAGCTGATCGCCTCGACCCGCTCGACCGAGGAGATCCGCGAGTTCATCGGCGCCGATTTACTGTCGTACCTGTCGATCGGCGGCGTACTCGACGCGATCGAGCTGCCGCGCGACCGGTTCTGCTTCGCGTGCTTCGACGGCAACTACCCGGTGCCCGTCCCGTACGACGTCGAGAACCACAAGTTCCTGCTCGAGCGCGAGCCGCTGGCGGTCGTCGGATGAGCCTGCGTGCGGCGTACGAGCAGGCAGGAGTCGACATCGAGGCGGGCGAGCGCGCCGTCGACCTGCTGCGCAGCCAGCTCAAGATCACCGAGCTCGACCTGCTCGGCGGCATCGGTGGCTTCGGTTCGGCCCTTCAGATCCCGCCCGGCCTGAAGGAGCCGGTCCTCGTCACGGCCACCGACGGCGTGGGCACCAAGACCGAGATCGCGCGGGCGCTGGGCAGGCTGGACACGATCGGCATTGATCTCGTCGCAATGTGCGCCGACGACGTCGTCTGCCATGGCGCCCAGCCAGCCTTCTTTCTCGATTATGTGGCTGTTGGCCAGGTGGATCCAGCCCGCGTTGCGGCGCTCGTGTCAGGAATGGCCAGGGCTTGCGACGAGATCGGATGCACGCTCGTCGGCGGGGAGACGGCCGAGCATCCCGGCGTGATGCCCGCCGACGCTTTCGACCTGGCCGGCTTCTGCATCGGCTTTGTGGAACGAAATGAGCTGATCGATCGCACCGAGGCGCAGGCCGGCGACGCGATCCTCGGGCTGGCAAGCAGCGGTCTCCATGCGAACGGCTACTCGCTCGTGCGAAAGCTGATCGACCAGGGCTCGATCATGCTGTCCGACATCGGCCCCGGCGGCCAGTCGTACGGCGAGGCGTTGCTCACGCCAACGAGGCTTTACACGCCGGCCATCCTGGCTCTGCTCGGCATGCTCCGCGTCCAGGGGCTCCGCTCGGGAGGCCTCGCCCACGTCACCGGCGGTGGGCTGGCCGCAAACCTGCCTCGCGCGGTGGGCGACGATCTTGGCGTTCGCGTCCGGATCAGTTCGTGGAGCCAGCCGGACCTCTTCGACGCCATCGGTCGGCTGGCTGGAATGGGCGGCACCGAGATGAGGGCCACCTTCAACTGCGGCATCGGCTTTGCCGTGGTTCTAGAGGAGAACGCCGTGCAGCCGGCGATCGACCTTCTGGCCTCGCACCAGATCGAGGCGTGGCAGATCGGCGATGTCCGGATCATGGACGAGCTGGGCGACAAGCGTTACGTGGAGGCGTGAGCGGCACGGTCGCGGTGCTCGTCTCGGGGGAGGGGACGAACCTTCGCGCCCTGCGCCGCTACGAGCGGCGCGGCCTTCTGGGCGGCTCGATTGCACTGGTCCTGGCTGACCGGCCGTGCAACGCGCTCGGCTTCGCTACCGACGAGGGCATCCCAACGGCGTTGATCGATCCAGCTGTCCATCCCGACCGTGACCGGTGGGATGCCGCGGTGGCTGATGCACTGACCGCAGCCGGAGCCAACTCGGTCGTGCTGGCCGGATTCATGCGCGTCCTCGGGCCGCGCACGCTTGCCGCATTCTCTGGGCGCATCCTGAACGTCCATCCGAGCCTATTACCGGCGTTCGCGGGCGCGCGCCCGATTGCTGACACGCTGGCTGGCGGCGCGCGCGTTACCGGCGTGACGGTCCATATCGTCGACGAGTCGCTCGACGGTGGTCCGATCGTTGCCCAGCGGGCCGTTCCGGTGCTCGAATCCGATGACGAGGCGTCGCTCTTGGCCCGCCTGCACGCCGTCGAGCACCAACTGCTGCCGCGCGTCGTCGCTCGGATGCTGGCCGGCAGCGACGCTCCGCCGCGTCCGCGTCGGGCGCTGATCTCGGTGTCCGACAAGAGCGGGCTGGCGGCGTTCGCGACACGGCTGGCCGGTCTCGGCTTCGAGCTGGTCTCAACAGGCGGTACGGCCCGTGCCCTGCGCGAGGCGGGTCTCGAGGTCACTGACGTCGCCGACGTGACCGGCTTCCCGGAGATGCTCGACGGCCGGGTCAAGACGCTCCATCCCCGGATTGCCGCGGGCGTGCTGGCCGATCAGCGGCTGGCCGACCACCGCGAGCAGCTTGCGGCTGCCCAGATCGAGCCATTCGAGCTCGTGGTGGTCAACCTCTACCCGTTCGCCGAGGCTGCAGCAAGCGAGGGCGCCACAGATGACGAGCTGATCGAGGAGATCGACATCGGCGGGCCGACTCTGGTCCGCGCGGCAGCCAAGAACCACGCAAGTGTCGGGATCGTCACGGATCCCGCCCAGTACGACGCCGTGCTGCTCGAGCTCGGGCACGGCGGCGGGCTGACCGACGACATGCGCCGCGAGCTCGCCGCAGCTGCGTTCCGACTGACCGCCGGCTACGACGCGCTCATCGCTGAGCAGCTGACGCGCCGCTGGTGGCATCGGGTCGAGATGCCCAACCGGCTCACGCTCGAGCTGACCCGGCTCGAGGAGCTGCGCTACGGCGAGAATCCGCACCAGTCGGCGGCGCTCTACCACGCGGCCGGGGTCGACCTGACACCGGGAGCGTTCAGCAACGGCGCGGTGCTGCTCCAGGGCAAGCCGCTCAGCTACAACAACATCCTCGATGCGGCGGCCGCAACCGGACTGGCGCGCGACCTGCGCGGCGCCGCGTGCGTGATCGTGAAACACGCCAATCCGTGTGGCGCTGCCGAGGCGGACGACATGCTCGGTGCTTGGGAAGCGGCGCTCGCAGGCGATCCGGTGAGCGCCTTCGGCGGCGTCGTAGCGGTAACGCGCGCGATCGACGCCCAGCTTGCCGAGCGGCTGACGAGCATCTTCCTCGAGGTCGTTGCCGCGCCCGACGTTCTACCTGATGCGCCGGAGATCCTGGGCCGCAAACCAAATCTGCGAGTGCTGCTCGACGCCGGGCTCGGCGCGCCGCCCCGGCCGGGCATCGAGCTGCGCAGTGCCGGCGGCGCGCTGCTGCTGGCCGAGGCCGACGTCTCGGCCGACGACCCACAGACGTGGCAGGTGGCCACCCAACGGCCGCCGACGCCCGAAGAGCGGACGAGTCTCGACCTGGCCTGGCGGGTATGCCGCCACGTCAAGTCGAACGCGATCGTGCTTGTTCGTGACGGCTCGGTCGTCGGCGTCGGTGCCGGGCAGATGAGTCGCGTCGACAGCGCCCGTCTGGCCGTCGCCAAAGCCGGCGACCGTGCCCAAGGCGCTGTGTGTGCTTCTGACGCCTTCTACCCATTCCCCGACGCGCTCGAAGTTTGTGCCGCGGCCGGAGTCACCGCGTTCGTCCAACCGGGCGGCTCACAACGCGACGGCGAGGTCGTAGCGGCGGCAGACGCAGCGGGCGCGGCGATGCTGATATCCGGGGTGCGCCACTTCCGGCATTAGAATCAGTCGATGGATAACCGTTCCGATTTCGATGACAGTCAGAACCCAACCAATGTTGCGCCGGACGCCAACGCGTCGGCCGGCGACTCAGACGAGTACGGTGCAGACGGCGCCGCGTCAGGCGACGGAGACAAGTCGAAGTCTGCCGGGCGAGAGATGCTCGTCCAGCTCCAGCAGATGATCGACACATTGACCACCCAAGCCGGTCCGGTCATGCGCGAGGTTGCCGCAAAGTCGGCCGAGCTGGCGGCGATCGCGGGCGAAAAGGCCGGGCCGCTGGCCTACAAGGCGGCCGAGGTCACCCAGTCAGTCGGCCAGCGCGTGGCGACGCGATCGAAGGAGTATGCCGCCGACCTGCGCCGCCCGACGGGCGACGGCAGCGAGACGGCAGAGGCTGGGCCCGAGACCGCCGAGTCTGGCAACGCCGGCGCGGACGGCAGCAACTGATATCCGCCCAGCGAAGCTGATATCCGCCCAGACAACTGAATAGACCGGCCTGCGAGGCAGGCCGGTCTACCGATAGAGCCCGAGCTGATTAGCGTCGCTCGGGCTTGTTCGTGCGCGCTTCCTTTTCCTTGCGGCGTTCGCGCGCCTCTCGCTCGAGCTCGGCGTCGCGGCCGGCCTTGTGCTGGATGTAGTAGTCGGTGTCGAGCAGCAGGCTATGGCCCTCGGTGTCGTCCTCGGGCTCCTGCGTACGGTCCTGACCCTCTTCCTTGTCGCTCATTGTTCATTCTCCATGTGCAGACCGCGGTTGATCTGAGAAGCAGCATCGCGGCTCAGTCGCGCCGGGTCAATGCGCGGCATGACAGGCCGACTGTAAAGTGGCCGACATCGGGCGTCACGCCCGCGCGCCATTACGAAGGGTGCTGATGGGTGTGATCGCGGCCTATCGACGCGTATTCCGCAACGGACCGCTCACAAGGCTGTTGATTGGTGAGTTCGTGTCGTCGATCGGCGACTGGCTTTACCTGGTCGCGCTGCTCGTCCTGATCTGGAACGAATTGGGTGATCCGCTCGCCCTCGGCATCATCGGCGCGGCGCGCATCGTGCCCTACATCCTGCTGTCGGTGCCGGCGGGCATCGTCGCCGACCGCTTCGATCGCCGGCTGATCCTTTTGACTACCGACATCGCGCGCGGGCTGATCATGCTCGCGATGGCCGGCCTGGTCATCGCCAACGCGCCGACGCTGGCCATCATCGCGCTGGCCATCCTCGCCACCTGTTTCTCGGCCTTCTTCTCGCCGACCATCGGCGCCTACCTGCCCGCTTTGGTCGACGACGAGGCGGAGCTCGGACCGGCCAACAGCGCATGGTCCAGCCTCGACAACCTGGCCTTCTTCATCGGGCCGGCCTTCGCTGCAGTTCTGCTGGGCCTCGGGTCGCTCGAGCTCGCGTTCGTGCTCAATGCGCTCACCTTCGGATTTGTCGCCATCGTCCTGCTTCGACTGCCCTCCAATCGGCCAAATCGGGCGGCTTCTCCGGAGTCCGGTGGCGAAGGCGTTGCGCCGGCAAAGAGCGGCGTCCGTCAGGCACTGGGGCCGATTGCGCGCCCAGTTGCCGGGCTGGCCCTGATCAACGCCGCCGACGGCTTCGTCTTCGGCGGACTGGGCGTCATCACCGTCGTGCTCGCGGTCGACGTCTTTCGCGTGGGTGAAGCGGGCACGGGCCTGCTCAACGCCGCGATCGGCGTCGGCGGCATCGTCGGCGCGCTGGTCGCCGGCGCGTTGGTGCTCCGCCGGCGACTCGGTCCACCGCTGTTGATCGGCGCGCTGGTGCTCGCCGCCGGCACGGCGGTGATCGGCCTCGTGGTCAGCTTTCCGATTGCGTTGCTGGCTATCGCCGTCGCCTCGGCCGGCGCGCTGGTACTCGAGATCGTGGCCACGACGCTGCTCCAGCGGATCGTGCCCGACAACGTCCGGGGAAGGGCGCTGGGCATCGTCGAGACCGTGTCGGTGACGGCCTACGCTGCAGGCTCGTTCATCGTGCCCGTGCTCGGCGCCGGCCAGCCAGGTTTCGTGCTCGTCGCATCGGGCGTGGTGATGGCCGTCGCGGGCGTTGGCGCGGTCGTGCTTCTCGGCCGCTACGCAATCGTGGAGCCTGTGCTCGATCCACGGGCGAGAGTTCTGGCCGAGGTGGAGATGTTCGCCGGCCTGCAGCCGGCGCGCATCGAGGCCGCGTTGCGTGCCGCCCGGATCGTGGCCATGCAGCCGAACGAGGTGATCATTCGCCAAGGCGACCCGGCCGACAACTTCTACGTGATCGCCGAGGGCGAGGTCGAAGTCACTCAAACCTTGGACGTGACCGCAGATTCGACGGCGGACGACACCAGGGCGCGGGTGCTGCGGCGGCTCGGCCGTGGTCAGTTCTTCGGCGAGATTGGCCTGCTTTCGCGCGTGCCGCGAACGGCCACCGTGACGGCCGTAAGTGGCGGATCATTGGTGGTGCTCGGCAAGGATGACTTCCTGCAGCTCGTCAGTGCCGGGTCAGGCTTGACTTATGGGCTGCTCAACTTCCATCGTGGCACGATCAGCGGCGCCGGCGCTGCCGAGCTGAACACCGACACAGGGGGCTGACGAGGTAGGACCGTGGACGACAGGTTCGCCGTCGAGGCACTCGCGCGCTGTCCTCTGTTCGAGCGTGCCGACGCGCACATTCTCGAGTCGCTCGCCACGGGACTCCGGCGCAGACGGTTCAGGCGCAACGAAGTCATCTTCCACCAGGGCGATCCGGGCGACTCGCTGCACATCGTGGCCGCCGGCGCAGTCAAGATCGTGCTGCCGTCGGCCGAGGGCGAAGAGGCGATCATCGCCACCTTGAGGCCGGGCGACTTTTTCGGCGAGCTGGCGCTGCTCGACGACGCGCCACGCTCGGCCACGGCCTCGGCGCTCGAGGCGTCGGACACGCTCGTCCTGCCACGCCAGGTATTTGTCGAGCTGCTCGACACACTGCCCGGATTGCGCGACGCGCTGCTGGCCGGATTGGCGCGCGAGCTGCGCCGCTTGACCGGACACGTCGAGGAGCTCCACTTCCTCGATCTCGCCGGGCGTCTGGCGATGCGCCTCACCAGGCTCGCGCGTGAGGCACAGCCGGACGCACGGGGCCAGATCCGGCTTGCGTGGCCGTACACCCAGTCCGATCTCGCGGCGATGATCGGCGGCACGCGCCAGAGCGTGAACAGATTGCTCAGCGAGCTGGTCGACGAGGGGCTCATCGCGATCGAGCACGACGCCCTGGTTATCGCCGATCTCGACCAGCTCGCGCGACGAGCCGAGCGTTGAGGACCCGAAAATTGTCGTCAATCAGACAATTCCAGTGTCGTATCCTCGCTTGAGTTCCTGGTCGGCCGGACTAGTCTCCGATCAGCGGTTTCGATAGATCGCCTCAACGAACATAGGGAGGTAACCCAATGGGACAGGACCGACCGGGCGCTGGTGACTCCGTCTACCAGCGTATGGGCGGCGAAGGCGTCAAGCAGCGTGCGACCGACGACGACGATGTCGAGGGTCATGCGAAGCAGCGCGTTCAGCCGGACGACGAAGACGTTCAGGGCCACGCCAAGCAGCGTGCGACGCCCGACGGCGATGACGACGTCGAGGGTCATGCCAAGCAGCGTGCGACGCCTGACGGCGACGACGATGTCGAAGGCCATGCCAAGCAGCGTGCAACCCCGGACGACGATGACGTCGAAGGCCACGCCAAGCAGCGTGCCACGCCCGATGACGACGATGTCGAGGGCCACGCCAAGCAGCGCTGAAGCGAAGACGGCTTGACCGTTCGCTGATGCATACGTCGGCGTGACCGACGAGCAAACCGCCGCCGCGCTGCAGGCCCTTCGCCTGTCAGCGCGGCGGTCTTCTGTTGCCCGCCGCCTGGACGCTGACGCCGAACAGGCGCTGCTCCAGACGATCGTCGAGGCAACGGTCACCCTGTTCGAGGCCGAGGCTTCGTCGATCGCGCTGTTCGAGCGCGATCCGGATCGGCTCGAGTTCAGGGTCGCCGCCGGTGCCCAGGGCGCCGGCGCGATCGGCCTCTCGGTGCCGCCGTCGCGCGGGATTGTCGGCTTTGTCTTCTCCACCGGGCAGCCGCTGGCGTTGAGCGACGTCACGTCCGATCCGCGCTTCGACCGCGCGGCGGCAGAGCGCACGGGCTACGTGCCGCGCTCTATCGCGGCCGTTCCCCTCGTCGACCAGGAGCAGACCGTCGGCGTGCTCCAGGTGCTCGACAAGCACACCTCGCCGACCTTTTCGTTGCGCGACATGGAGCTGCTGGCGGTCTTCGCCCGCCAGGCGGCCGCGGCAATCCGCGCCGCGCGGGTCCAGCGCGACAGCACGCGCCTGTTGCGCGCCGCACTCGCCGGGGTGGGCGACGACCAGCTGACGCCCGAACAGGTTGAGGCTCTTATGTCGGCCGTCAGCGAAGAGCTCGACACAGACGAGGACGCTCCCTTCTGGCAGCTGGTCGATCGAGTCGCGCGCTTGCGCGACCTATCCGACCGTGAGCAGCGTCTCGTTTCGGCCATCCTCGAGGTCGTGGCCGACCATGCCTCGCGCGGCCGCCGCTCGGCCTAGGCGGTGGCCGATCTCGACCTGCCGGCGTGGTCGGAGCCTTTCGCCGAGGACGCGCGCGAGCGGCTGATCCGCAGCGCTGGCCTGCGCCAGATCGACCGTGACTGGGCGTGGGGCGGAGCAACCGGCGCAGGCGTGAAGGTGGCGATCATTGATAGTGGCGTCGAGGGCACACACCCGGTCGTCGCCGGCCGGCTGGTCGAATCGGTGACGATCGAGTTCGTCGACGACGAGGCGACGGTCGTGCCCGACGAGCCAATCGACATGTACGGCCACGCGACCGCCTGCGCGGGGATAGTCGTCGGCCTGGCGCCCGAGGTCGAGATCTACTCGGTGCGCGTGTTGGGCTCCGATCTGCGCGGCAAAGGCGCCGCGTTCCTGGCCGGCCTGGAATGGGCCGTCGAGCATGGCGTGCAGGCGATGAACCTGAGCCTGTCGTCCAAGAGCGAGCGCCTCTTCCCGTACTTCCACGAGATCGTCGACCAGGCCTATTACCGCCACGTGGCGCTCGTGTGCGCAGTCAACAACGTTCCCGGACTGAGCTATCCGTCGACCTTCTCTTCGGTCTTCTCCGTCGCCGCGCACGCCATCCCCGATGCTGAGACGTTCTTCTACAACCCGGCGCCGCCCGTCGAGTGGGGGGCGTGGGGGGTCGACGTGCCGATCGGTTGGAAGGATGGTGGCCGAACAGTCGCTACGGGCAACAGCTTCGCCGCGCCGCACATGTGCGGCCTGGTAGCGCGGATCCTGTCCAAGCACCCCGGGCTGACCCCGTTCGAGGTCAAAGCCGTCCTGGCGGCAGTCGCCAACGATCCGGCGGCGACGCCCGACCCGCAGACATAGAAGAGCGCCGGTCCGTGGGAGAGGACCGGCGCTTTTCTTAGGAGGAACGACCCGACCGAGCCCCAGTACGGTGGGTCGTTGCGGTTCAGATCGCCAGAAGTACGAGACCCAGAACGGTGACGAGGGCGACCGCCATGGCAACCATTCGGCGCTGAAGTGACGACGGGTTGCTGGTGTGGTGACCTTCCTCGGCTTCGTGAGCCTGCTCGACCAGCCGTCGGTGGTCCGCGTCGCGCAGTGCCTCCTGCTGGTGGTAGCTGGCGTTCATCGAGAGAGCGTGTGGGTGCTGATACATCTCGACTTCTCCTTCCCGACCGGCGGGTTGAGTTCGGTGATGTGTTGACTGTTGACAATGCGAATACTGGCCCTGATCAGTGGACGGACGTGATCACCGGGCGGACTTGCGAGTGGTAATTCGTCGGACCGTCCAATCGTCGACTGGGACGCCGGGCGGGTGTCGGGAAGCGGACAGGAATCAGAAACGCCGGCCCGTATGGGGGCCGGCGTATCGGTGAGTTGCTGACGGATCAGATCAAGACGAGAGCGATGACCATCAGCATGGCCAGAACGCCCGCCGTCAGCCGATGATGGTGGCCGGCGTGCGTGGTGCCTTCGGTGGCCATGCGCGCCAGGCGTGCCTGATGGGCTTCCTGCAGGAGGTCCTGCTGGCGGTATTGAGCCAGGTACTCGAGGTTGTTCATCGTTCTCGCTCCTTCACTCGGCTCGGCGTGACCGTCGAGTTCGGTGAGGCCATGTTGGGCCTGGCAGAGGATCTGAGCGATCAAGTGCGCGACGGCGGAGTGGTCTACCTCGCTTCTCGTCGCCGGTCGTGCGGAGTGCGGGCGGGATGTCGCTAATTCGACACTAAGCGGGCCCGTCCAATGACGCTGCTACCATCGCCGCCCCGATGACCGAGCGACCGCGTTTCTACCTAACCACGGCCATCTTCTACCCCAGCCGCCAGCCTGCCCTGCACTCGCTTTTCGAGGCGATCGGATCCGATGCGATCGTGCGTCACCGCCGGATGCTGGGCAATGAGACGCGCTTCCTTACGGGCATGGACGAGCACTCGGCCAACGTCGAGCGGGCCGCCAATGAACAGGGAGTACAACCGCACGATCTCGTCGATCCGTGGTCGGAGAACTGGCGCGCCGCGTTCGACCGCTTCGGCGTCAGTTACGACCGCTTCATCAGGACAACGGATCCAGATCACGCCCGCGCTTCGGTGGAGATGGTTCGCCGGGCGATGGCCGCGGGCGACATCTACAAGGGCGTGTACGCGGGCTGGTATTGCCCGGGCGACAACGAGTTCAAGACCGACGCCCAGCTGGTCGATGGACACTGTCCAGAGCACCCTTCGCTGGCGATCCAGTGGCTCGAAGAGGAGAACTGGTTCTTCGCGCTGAGCAAGTACCAGCAGAAGCTGGAGCAGCTGTACCGCGACAATCCGTCCTTCTGCGAGCCGGAGCACTTCCGCAACGAGGTCCTCGGCTGGCTGCGCGAGGGCCTGCGCGACTTCTCAATCAGCCGCGCCGGGGCTCAATGGGGCATTCCGTTCCCGGATGATCCCGAGCACCGCATCTACGTCTGGTTCGACGCGCTGACGAACTACATCACCGGCGCTGGCTTCCCCGACGACATGGCCGCCTTCGAACGCTGGTGGCCGGCCGATGTTCACATCATCGGCAAGAACATCACCCGTTTTCATTGCCTGTACTGGCCAGCGATGCTGATGAGCGCCGGCCTCGCGCTGCCGCGGCAGGTATTCGCCCACGGCTTCATGCTCGACCGCGGCGAAAAGATGAGCAAGTCGCGCGGCAACGTCCTCGAACCGGACACGATGGCCGAGCAGTTCGGCGTCGACGGCGTGCGCTACATGGTGCTGCGCGAAGTGCCCTTTGATCGCGATGCCGACGTGTCGTGGGATTCCTACGTGCGCCGCTACAACGCCGACCTTGCCAACGACTTCGGCAATCTGCTCAACCGCACGTTGACCATGACCACGCGCTTCCTCGACGGCGCCCGTCCGGCGGCGACCGAAGGGTCGGCACTCGCCCTGGCGTGGCAGGAGACGTGGACGAGCTACTCCGATCGGCTCGACCGATATCTGCTCCACGACGCGCTCGCCGCGCTGTGGGACTTCGTCGGTGAGGCGAACCGGCTGGTCGATCGCGAGCAGCCGTGGGTGCTCGCGAAGCAGGCGCGCGAGGGCGACACGGACGCGGCGCAGCGGCTGCGCGGCGCACTCGGCGACCTTTTGGAGGCACTGCGGCTGGTTGGACTCACCGTGGCACCGTTCATGCCCGACACCGGCCGGCGCGTCTTCGAGCAGCTCGGCCTCGATTGGCCGTATGGAGCGAACGGCAGCGGGGGACCGCCGCTCGCAGATGCAGCGACATGGGGCTCGACTTCCACCGAGGGACGGCTGGGAATGCAGCAGATCCTGTTCCCGCGAGTCGAGCTGCCGGCCGACGAGGACGGGCCATCCGGCTAATCGATTCGCATTGCCACCTGCAGGCGGACAGGTTCGACTCGGACCGCCCAGCCGTGCTCGACGCGGCTCGGGTGGCTGGCGTCGAACGAATCCTCGTCCCGGGATACGACCTCGGATCGTCGATCTCGGCGGTTGAGCTCGCTAGCCGAGAGCGTGTCGATGCATCGGCCGGCATCCACCCCCATGTCGCGGCCGATGCAGACGCTGAAGCTTGGGCGGCGATCGTCGACCTGGCCGCTCGTCGCGAAGTGGTGGCCGTCGGCGAGACAGGTCTTGACTACGACCGTGGCTTCTCGCCGCGCGAGGCACAGCTGGCGAACCTGCGCCGCCATCTGGCACTGGCGCTCGAGACGGGCAAGCCGGCAATCCTTCACTGTCGATCGAAGCCCGGTCGGCGCGATGCGCAGGAGGACCTGGTCCGGGAGCTCGAAGCCGCAGGCCGGCCGCCGGCTCTGCTTCATTCGTTCTCGGGCCCGGTCGAGTACGCCGAACGCTCGCTCGAGCTGGGGTTGGCGATCAGCTTCTCCGGACTGGCATTTCGGGCAGGGGAGGAGGCCACCGCCGATGTGGCGCGACTGGTGCCTTCAAACCGGCTGCTGGTCGAGACCGACTCGCCTTACCTGTCGCCGCCGGGCGCAGACCGGCGGCGCAACGAGCCACGCTGGGTGGCGGTCACGGCACGCTGGCTGGCCGAGAAGCGCGGCGATGATCAGGACAGGCTGGGCGAGCAGCTCGTCGCCAACTACGACCGAATATTCAGCCGCCAACCCACGTAGCCTGGTCCGTCTCGAGCCGCGCTCGAAGGAGTGGGCGCTCGCCGTCCTCGAGCAGATACGACCAGCCGTGGCCGTCGGGCCACCCGCGGCCGACGAGCGCGGCACCGTGCTCGGCCGAGGCAAGGAACTCGGCCCGGTAGCGACGCGGTGCGGGCAGGCTCAGTCTGCCGCTCGTCCCGCTGTACAGCTCGTCGAGGTAGTCGATGTACACGGCGTTGTTGACGTGCGCCATCGGATCCAGCTCGCTCCGCCGTGGCCCGAACTCGACCCGCGCCGCGTCGCTCGCTGGATCGCCGCCCGGCATCCGGAGCGGAGTGAATTCAGCCTCGACCGGAGGGAACGCATCGAGGATCTCGGCTGGCGGCCGCACCGGGCGCCCGCGTTCGTTGAGCAGCACCCAGTCGGTGATCGCCGTGGCCAGCTTTCGTTCAGAGCCGTGCTCCATGAACTCACTGCGGCGCCGCGCCCAGACGCGCCGAAAGCCGATCACCTCGGTCGATACGGTGAGCTCGGCGCCGTAGTCAATCTCGCCAACGATGTCGAGCTCGATGGCGCGCACGAGCCAGGTCAGGCCGCGCTCTGAGTACCAGTCACGGTCGAAGCCGCCGCTCTCGGAGTGCAGCCACGCAACATCCTGGGCGAAGCGCAAGTAGCCGGACGCGGGTAAGAGGCCGTCCGGGCCTGCCTCGTCGAAGCGAACCCGATACGGCCTCTCGATCCGTCGAGCGAATTCCACGCCCGGAGTGTATGAGCCCTTCCGATGGGACGACCAGGGACGATTAGGGGTCGAACTCGGCCGGTCCGCTGCCGTCGCGCTGGCCGCCGGTCGTCGTCGGCGCTTCGGCCGGGCCGGATGCGTTGACCGATCCAGATGGAGCCTCCATCGGCGCCAGCCGTTGCTCGCGCAACGTGTCGAGGTCGACCGGCTGGTTGGCGGCGGGCACCGTAACTGTCACTGCCGGAGCGACCGGGACGGTGATCGGCGCTGGTGCCGTGATTGGCCCGGCGGGTGCCTCCATCGGCGCCAGGCGCTCCTCGCGCAGGACGTCGAGCTGTGTTACCGGGACCGGTGCAGCCGCCGGGATGGCAGCGGCCGGCGCGTCCATCTGGTTGATCGTTGAGGCGACACCCACGCCGATCACGAATGACGCCGTCAAGGCGCCGGCGGCAAGCGCTCGGCGCAATGCAACTGCGTCGCCCGAGTTGGGCAGACGCAGAGTCATGGCGTGACCCTCGACGTCCACCGCGATCTCACCATTGAGGCCGTGGCCTTCGGTGTCGAGTGTCGATTGACTGACGGAGAGACTCGAGCCGTCGACGCCGAGGCCCTCGAGTTGCCCCTGATCCTCCGGACGCGGTAGCGCGACGATCGTGCGGCCGTCGATCTCGAAGGTCAAGGTGCTCATTGGCTGATCCATCTCAAACTTCTCCTGCTTGCAGATTGGTGGACGAATTCTGGGCGCGTGCCGTGTTCAACCTCGATCAAGTCGCGGACAGGATCAGGGTCGACTAGCCGACAGCCGTCGAAGCGTCTGCAGGACGAGTGGGTCGATCCAGCCGCTCGCAGCAGTGCGCTCCTCGAGGTTCTCGATAGACATCCACTCGGCCAGCGCGGCTTCCCACGATGCATCCCAGCCGTCGGGCAGCGGGCGTGGCTCGCCGGTGCGCGGCATACCCATCGCCTGGATCACCGCCGCGAGCCCGCCGCCGCGCTGCAGCCGATCGGGCGAGTAGTCGACCGCGGTGAGCATCGAGCGCAGTTCGCTGGCCAGTGTTCCGTCGATCTTCAGTAGCTCGGCGGGATCCGGACGGTCGAGATACAGGTGGTTGAGCTCGAGCAGCCGGCCCAGCTCCTTGATCGGTGCGACGTGGTCGTCCACGCGCAGGTCGATCCAGCGGTCGTTGTTGCCGCCATAGCCGCCGTTCTCGCGGACAACGAGTAGTGCCGCCGACTGGCGTCCGCGGCGATCACCGCCGGCATCGTCTCCGGCCTTCAGTGCATTCAGCAGCAGTTCGGGAAAGGGCAGGCCGCCGCGAGCGAAGTTCTCGAAAGCATCGTCGACCACGGACGCGCCGGCAAGCAGGTTTCCCTGCACCGCAAGGCCGTCGGCGGTGCGGCCACCAGCCCATGGGATGCACTCGGACCCGGTGAATGTCGCGGATCCGCCGAGCGAGTCAACGATGCCGGCTTGGCGGTGCTCGCGGCCGTCATCGTCGCCTGTAAGGCGTGTCAGCGCCTCAGCAGCACCGGCGCCGCCTTCGAGCAACGCGAGCCCGTCCGCGCCGTAACGAACGTTTGCCAGCGCCTGCGTTGCGAGCGCACCGGCACCGGCGCGGGCATGTGAGACGACTGCTCCTACGGCGAGGAACTTGGATGCCACGGCGATGCCCAGGTCGCCCGTCGTCGGGTCGCGGGCCACGATCGAGAAAGTCATCGCAAATCCTCCGCTTCGCCCTTGACACGGTCGGAGGCGTTGCCCTACCCTATTAGCACTCTCGATCTGAGAGTGCTAATAGAGGCAAGCGGCCTTCAGACGCGCCCCGCGGAACTCTCCGAGGCGGGCGCGATGGCCGCGCAACGACCAGTAATCAGGAGGGTAACGCGTTGGCGACTGCCACTGCGACGAAGCTTCGGCCGCTCGGCGACCGAGTCGTCATTCAGCCCACTCCCCGCGAGGAGATGACCAAGAGCGGCATCGTGCTGCCCGACACGGCGAAGGAGAAGCCGCAGGAGGGCAAGATCATCGCCGCCGGTCCGGGCCGTCTGACCGACGAAGGCACGCGCGAGCCGATGGACGTCAAGGAAGGCGACACCGTGCTGTACGCCAAGTACGCCGGGACCGAGTTCAAGATCGAGGGCGATGAGCTGCTCATCGTCTCGCAGAAGGACATTTTGGCCGTAGTGGAAGCCGCCTGACGCGCGATCCGCGCGTTGCGGCCTGCGCCCCTCGCTCACGCACGTTCAGTGCGCTCGCTCCGGTGCTCGACCGCGCCTTCGGCTCACACGCCAGGACGACTTCTACTCACTGACCGCTTCTAGGAGGCATTACCAATCGTGGCAAAGCAACTCATCTTTGACGAGACCGCCCGTCGATCGCTCAAGCGCGGCGTAGACAAGCTCGCCGACGCCGTCAAGGTGACGCTCGGTCCCAAGGGCCGCAACGTCGTCCTCGACAAGAAGTTCGGCTCGCCGACGATCACCAATGACGGCGTGACGATCGCGCGCGACATCGAGCTCGAAGATCCGTTCGAGAACATGGGCGCGCAGCTGCTCAAGGAAGTCGCGACCAAGACCGACGACGTCGCCGGCGACGGCACCACCACCGCGGTTGTGCTCGGCCAGGCGATGGTCACCGAGGGTCTCAAGAACGTGACCGCCGGCGCCAACCCGATGATCGTCAAGCGCGGCACGGACAAGGGCGTCGAGCGCCTTGTCGAGGAGCTCAAGAAGAACGCGCGTCCCGTGGACAGCCGCGAGCAGATCTCGGCCGTGGCCGCGATCAGCGCCGCCGATCCCGAGGTCGGCAACATCATCGCCGAGGTGATGGACAAGGTCGGCAAGGACGGCGTCATCACGGTCGAGGAGGGCCAGTCGCTGGGCCTCGAGACCGAATACACCGAGGGCATGCAGTTCGACCGGGGCTATATCTCGGCCTACTTCGTGACCAACCCCGATCGCATGGAGGCCGTTCTCGAGAACCCGGCCATCCTGATCACCGACAAGAAGATCTCGAGCATCCAGGAGCTCCTGCCGGCGCTCGAGAAGGCCGTCCAGCTGGGCAAGCCGCTGTTCTTCGTCGCCGAAGATGTCGACGGTGAGGCACTCGCCACGCTGGTCGTCAACAAGCTCAAGGGCACGATCAGCGTGCTAGCCGTCAAGGCGCCCGGCTTTGGCGATCGACGCAAGGAAATGCTGCGTGACATGGCCATCCTGAGCGGTGCCAACGTCATCAGCGAGGAGCTCGGCCGCAAGCTCGACTCGGTCACCGCCGAGGACTTCGGTTCGGCCCGCCGCGTCGTTGCGACCAAGGACGACACCACCCTCGTAGACGGTGGTGGCGATGCCGAGGCGATCAAGGCGCGCATGGCCCAGATCAAGGCGCAGGTCGAGGAGACCACCTCCGACTACGACAAGGAGAAGCTGCAGGAGCGCCTGGCCAAGCTGGCCGGTGGTGTTGCCGTGATCAAGGTTGGCGCCGCGACCGAGGTCGAGCTCAAGGAGAAGAAGCACCGCATCGAGGATGCGCTTTCGACCACCCGCGCGGCGGTCGAGGAGGGCATCGTCGCCGGCGGCGGCACCGCGCTGCTGCAGGCCATCCCGGCGCTCGACGAGCTGAAGCTCGAGGGCGACGAGGCGATCGGCGTCAACATCCTGCGTCGCGCACTCGAGGCGCCTGCCCGGCAGATCGCCGAGAACGCCGGCCAGGAAGGCTCGGTCATCGTGGCGGCCGTCAAGCAGCTGCCTGTCGGCCAGGGCTACGACGCGCTCCGCGGTGAGTACGTCGACATGTTCGAGAAGGGCATCGTCGACGCCGCCAAGGTGACTCGTTCGGCGCTCCAGCACGCGGCTTCGATCGCGGGCATGGTGCTCACGACCGAGACCCTGGTCACCGACAAGCCTGAGCCCAAGGAGGGCGCTGCTGCCGGAGCCGGTCACGGCCACGGCGGCGACATGGACTTCTAAGCCATTCCGTAGCGTCGGCTGGCGTCCGCGCCAGTCGGACTCCACACTCAGACGATCAGAGAGCCGGACCATCCGTTCGCGGAGGCCCGGCTCTTTTGCTACCGAGATTGCTACCAAGCGGCTGCCTCAGTCTGTCCACTCCCGCGAGCGCCGCCGTGATCGATCCGGAAAGTCCACTACCACTTAGGGCGGAGAGAGATCCGCCGAATTTCGACGTGGGCGTTGTAACGGGGTGCAGGGCGCTGCTACAAGTCCTATCAGGGTCGACTCGCCACAACGCGCCGACCCGCGAGGGGAGGTCGTCCGATGCCCGTTGATGAGCACTTGCACTCGAGGCGGAGCCTGTTCGCTGCCCCTGTCGGTGCAGTAGGTGCTTATGTTGCACATGCGCTTGGCCAGCCATTCCCGGCCCAAAGCGGACGGCGAGACCGTTGCAGTGGGCGGGACGTATCTAAACGCGCAGGCAGCCACGCACCTTCGCAATCGTGTGAACAATCAAGTCGTCTTGTCTGGGGAGTCAGACGGCGAGGGCACCGCGCTGTTGGGTCAAAGCGTTTCAGGCTGGGGCGTCAACGGAGTAAGCCCATCTGGCGCTGGCCTTCGCGGCGGCACGACATCCGGCATCGGCGTTTTTGCCGAGAGCGGCGCAAATGGCTACGCGGTTTTTGCCAAGGGAAGGTTGCGCATCGAGCACGTGAGCGGCGTGGTGATCATCCCTGCCGGCAGTCGCGCAGCCATCATCGAGCCACCCGTGAACGTCTCAGGCAACGCGTTCGTGTTGCTCACGCCGCAAGCTGGCTTGGGCGGGCGCTCGTTGTGGGCCGTAGTTGACGGCGGCCAACGGCCGCATCGAGGTTCGACTCTCGAGTTCCCGAACGAAAGAACTTCACGTCGGGTGGATGCTCATCGAAGGAGAGTCGCCGGCGATCGGTTGATCTACCGTTCAGCCGATGACTGATCCCGAGCTCGCCGAAGCCCGGGGAACCCTCATGACGGGCAGGGCTCTGTACTCTCGCCTGCACCAAAGCTAGGCGGTGCCGGACCGTAAACTGGCTCATCTCCTACCCAGAGAATGACAATGCCACAGGCGAGATCCGCTCGAGAATATGTGTTGGGTACGAAGTTCGTGGGGACCTCGAGCTCGAGAACCGTCACGCCCGTTTTCGTTCGGGCCTGCACTACCCATGGCAGTTCCGGCAGCGGCTGGGAAGGCGTGACGAACCCTTGGCTCGACGGAATCTCCCCAATCACCGCCTCGTTGACGACAACATCGAGCGTGTGCGGCGTTGTGTTCCCAGCACCCAGCCGTGGGTCCGAGCTCGACGCTGACAAGATCGTCCCCTGCGTCGTGGGCAGGACGGGCGACGGATTTCCACCCCGCCAGAAGCTGCTGCAGCCCGCCGCGAGCATGATCGTCAGCACGATGCTCGATCCGATCCGCAGCAACCTCATCTCGTGGTGAGTATCTCGCAGCCGGGGATTGCGTCAAGTTCCTCTACGGCCCAGAAGGGCCGGATCAGTCGCACTGCCATGGCCACCATCCTGTCATATTGCCCTCCGAAGAGTCGATCGGCAGGCTGCTTCCCTATATAGGCCGCTGATAGTCGCGCCGCGTAACGTGGCACGAGCGATGCCTAGCTTCCGGGACGTGGATGACTATCTCGAGGATGCCAGGGCCGAGCTACATGCCGCCAACGCGACACTCGGCTGGTTCGCGTTCCGGGCAACGCTCAGAACATCCAGAAGCGGCTCATTCCTTTCGCGCAAGCCGTGTACGCGAGTACGTCAGCGAATCACAAGGAATCCGGCCACGAGACCGAATTGCAGCAGCAGCGCCGCCCCGAGAGATGTCACTGCGGCAGAGCTGGCCCACCGGTGAAGCCAGATGGCCAGACTGACGACTAGGGCGACGCCCAACGCAAGCGCGAAAGCCCGGACAGGATCCAGTCGATCGGGCGTCTCGATCTGACGGGTGCCAAGCAAGAAACCCAGCAATCCGGCCGCACCAATTGCAGCCCAACCAATCGGCCCGAGTGGCTGCAGTTCGCGGCGCCTGGCGACAAGGACGGCGATCGACGTGACGGGCGAGACGATCGTGAGGATGGCCCCAAGGAGCAGCGCGAGGGCGTGCTTGCATCGATGGAAACGGGCATTGGTCGGCCTTAGCCCCGCTGCCTATCAGGCGAACCCTGGCGGGCAGCTTCGGCCATCAGCCACTTCATCGCCGAGTTGGTTAACCCGGTTGTAGTGGGTGAGGCGCTGCTTTGCCCAGCCCTGGCGGTAGCCCTCAGCGTCGTACCAAAAGACCTTCACCACCACGATGTAGCGGGCGTAGCCACCAGGTAGTGCAGGCTCGGTATCCGTGGCCATCGCGACCCGCACCAGGCTCTTGAACACGACCGTTGTGTTCGCGGAGGGATCGGCGAGAGAGTCGTCGACGCTGTATGTAACGCATCGGGTCAGGCCGAACACGAACGGGAGATCCCTCAGCTCGCGAAATCGCACCAGGAAGGCGGCGTCGGCCGTGACATGCAACTGACGCGGCTAATGTACCACCACGATAAGGGGTGTCAAAGGCCGGCACCCGGAGGCCGGGCGCATGGGCAGGCGCTTCGCTATCGGTGTTCGAGCCCGCAGCGCGGGCTAGCGCCGGGCTACGGCCAGGTTCACCGCTTCTTCGGTCGACAAAGACCGGCCGCGGGCGAGCAGGACCGACAGATCTTCCGCTGACAGGCTGGCCGACAGAGTGGGCATCGCATCGATCCGATTGACCAGACTTGGCGGCGGCTGACCCCCGGACTCGTCCACGATCCGTTCGGCTGCACCGGTCAGCGTCGCGGCGGTGGTCAGGTCGCCGCGCAGAGCCGCGAGCGATGCGGCGTCGTGGAGAGCGGCGGACAGAGAGGTTATGTCCTGCTCGGCGAGCGACAACTCGAGGACGCGGCGATTGGCCTTACCGGCCTCGTCGAGCCGATCGACGTTCATCAGCGCCCTTGTCAGCACGGACGTGGCATTGCGCTGACCGTAGGCCTCACCGAGAGCCTCGAATCGACGGATGCCCTGTTCGAGTATCGGGATTGCCGCCTCCTGGTCGCCGGCGAGCGACATGTTCATGCCGATCGTGGCCGTTGCCCAGGTGGCCATGACGCTGTTGCCCTGGCTCTCGTACAGCTCGGCTGCAGCCTCCAGCTCGCGATTGGCCGCGGCGTAGTCACGTTCGATCGCGCGCACATAGGCGAGGCTGTAGAGGATCTCGACCTCCAGCGTTTCGTCGCCGACCGTCCGGGCGATGGCCAGTCCTTCCTCGTAATGGCGTCGCGCCGCATCGAAATCGGTCTGCCAGTAGACGAGCCCGGCAAGCCCGATCAGCGCCTTGGCGCGCGCCGAGGTTGGCTCTGCCGCGCGCGGCTGATCGAGCATCGCCGTCAGCAGGCCCGATCCCTCGCGAAGGTGGCCGCGCAGGTGCCAGAAGCGCCACAGCCGGCCGCCCATCTGCAGGGCGCGCTGGATGTCGTGCTCGGCCAGCCAGCGCAGCGCGGCACGAACGTTGGCGTGGTCGGTGTTGAGTCGATCAGGCCATTCGCGGCCGGCGGTCAGCGCCGGTTCGGCCTGCTCGGCGAGCGCCGCGAACCGATCGGCGTGGGCGCGTCGCGGTGGCGTCGAGCTCGCCCGCCTCGGCCAGCCGCTCGCGGCCGAACTCGCGAATCGTCTCGAGCATCGTGAAGCGCGGCTCGCTATCGCGCTCGACCTGGCGCACGAGGCTGTGATCGACCAGAGCGCCGACGCCGTCGAGCAGATCCATCTCGAGCGCACCGGCGGCACCGACCACTGGCTCGGCATCGTCGAGCCGCCAGCCGCCGACGAAGATCGGCGCAGCGCCTGAACACGGCCTGCTCGGGCTCTGACAGCAGCCCGTAGCTCCAGTCGATCGCGCCACGCAGGGTGCGCTGTCGGTCGGTCCGGTCGGCCGCCGTCGACTGCAGCACATCAAGGCTCTGACTCAGCCGCGCGAGCAGCGCACCGGGCGGCAGCAGCTTGACGCGCGAGGCGGCGAGCTCGATGGCAAGCGGCAATCCGTCGAGCCTGGTGCAGATCTCGCTGATCGTTGCCGCGTTGTCCGGTCCAAGGCTGAAGTCTGGTTGAACGGCGCGCGCTCGCTGCATGAACAGGGCGACCGATTCGGATCGGGCAAGTCGGTCGAGATCGGCCTCCTCGGCGCGCGTCGGCAGATCGAGTGGCGGGACCGGTAGCTCCTGTTCGCCGGTTATGTGCAGCGCAACCCGGCTGGTGATGACGAGCGTCAGCTCCTGGGCTGCTTCGAGCAGCGCGGCGATCGACGATGCCGCGTCGGTGATCTGCTCGAAGTTGTCCAAGACGAGCAGAACGTCGCGGCCGGCGAGCCTCTCGGAAAGCGTCTCCAGCGCAGAGCGGCCAGGCTGCTCGATGAGTCCCAGGGCGTGACGGATCGTGGGCATCACCAGCGTCGGATCGCTGATTGAGGCGAGCGCGACGAACGCGACGCCGTCCTCGTACGCGTGCGCCGCGTCCCGCGCGAGGCGGATGGAGAGCCTCGTCTTGCCCGTCCCGCCGGGACCGGTCAAAGTCAGCAGTCTCGTCCCGACGAGCAGCTCGTGGGCTTGTGCCAGGACTTCCTCACGGCCGACGAAGCTGGTCATTTCGGGCGGCAACAGCTCGAACCGAGTGGCGACGGCGTGCGGTGGCGGGAAGTCGGCTGGCAGCCCATCGATGACCAGCTGGCACAGCCGCTCAGGTTCCTCGATGTCCTTGAGCAGGTGCTCGCCAACCTCGCGCAGCGTGACGCCCTCAGGCAGTGTGGACGAGATGACTGACGCCGTGGTCGCCGACAGCAGAACCTGGCCGCCATGGGCGGCGGCCGAGATGCGCGCCGCGCGATGGACGTCCATGCCGACGTACTCACCAGCGCTGATCTGCACATCGCCGGTATGAATGCCCATGCGCACGGCGACCCGCACGCCTTCGGGCCACTCTCGCTCGGCAAGCTCGCGCTGAGCCTGGACGGCGCCGATCACGGCGTCATGGGCGCTTACGAAGATGGCGAAGAACGAGTCGCCCTCGGTCTTGATCTCGACGCCGCGGCAGGCTGAGATCGCCGAGCGCATCACCTGGTGATGCTCGGCGAGCAGCCCGCCGTACCGGTCCGGCCCTAGTCGCTGGAGCAGGCGCGTCGAACCCTCGATATCGGTGAACAGGATCGAGACCGTGCCGGTCGGCAGGGTGGCCATTGTCACCTGAGCGTACAGGCCGAGTCGGGTTCATGGCGACCCCATCGCGTCGGCTGGTCGGGCGCCGTCACTGCTAGCATCGGCCGGGTGACTCGGGCGACTGACAGGGACATGGACCAGGGCGACCTGGGCTTCGCGATGGTGCCCGAGTCGGAGTCTGCGCCCCTTCCCGACACCCCACCGGGAACAGATCTCGAACCGGCCGAGGAATCACCCGATCCGCGGGCCATTGCGCGGCGCAAGAAGGGCTCCGACGCGCTCACATCCGCGGGATCGCCCGATGACGAGGCGCCGCATTTCGCGGATTGGTTCTCGTCACGACGGAGCGTGCCGCGCGAGAAGCAACCGGTCGACGAGCAGTCGCAGGCCGATCGCGACGCGCTCGCGGAGAAGATGGTCGCGCGGCTGAACCCGGAGCAGGCGCGCGCGGTCACCACGACCGAGGGGCCGCTGCTCATCCTCGCCGGGGCCGGATCGGGCAAGACGCGCGTGCTGGCCCATCGTGTCGCCTATCTGATCGGCGTCCAGGGCGTGAAGCCCTGGCAGATCCTGGCCGTCACGTTCACGAACAAGGCCGCGGCCGAGATGCGCGCGCGCATCATCGCCCTCGTCGGCGACCAGGCGCGCGACGTCGCGATGGGCACTTTCCACTCGCTCTGCGCGCGCGTGCTGCGTCGCGACGGAGCTGCCATCGGCATCGACCCGCGCTTCGCGATCTACGACACGGACGACCAGGTCTCGACGCTCAAGCTCGTGCTGCGCGACCTCGAGCTGGCCGGCTCGACCGAGATGCGCCCGCAGGCCATCCTGGGCCAGATCGGGCGCTGGAAGAACGACCTGTTCGGGCCGGAGCAGGCGATGACAGCCGCGCGCGGCTACATGGAGGAAATCGCGGCGCGGGCCTACGCGCCTACCAGGCACGGCTGCGCGCCAACGGCGCACTTGACTTCGACGACCTGCTCAACGAGGCCGTGCGCCTGTTCGACGAGGCGCCGGGCGTCCTGACGCACTACCAGGAGCGCTGGCGCTACCTGCACGTCGACGAGTACCAGGACACGAACCGCGCGCAATACCTGTGGATTCGCCATCTCGCCGGCAAGCGCAAGAACCTGGCCGTCGTCGGCGACGACGACCAGAGCATCTACTCGTGGCGCGGCGCCGACCTGCGCAACATCCTCGACTTCGAGCGCGACTACCCCGACGCGACGGTCGTCAAGCTCGAGCAGAACTACCGCTCGACGCAGCTCATCCTCGATGCCGCGCACGCGGTCGTGTCGCGCAACGAGGCGCGCAAGGACAAGAAGCTGTGGACCGAGAACCCGCGCGGCGTGCTCATCGAGCGCTTCGAGGCCGACTCGGAGGACGAGGAGGCCGAGTGGGTCGCGCGCCAGGTCGAGGCGCTCGTCGCCGGTCGCGGCGCCGGAGGCTCGTTCCTCGCCCGGCGCGCCGACGAGGGCGACGAGAAGACACATCGGCTGCGCGACATCGCGGTCATGTACCGCACGAACGCCCAGAGCCGGGCGATCGAGGAGGCGTTCCTGCGCTACGGCCTGCGCTACCAGCTCGTCGGCGGCACGCGCTTCTACCAGCGCCGCGAGGTCAAGGACGCGCTCGCCTACCTGCGCGTCCTGCGCAGCGACTACGACGGCGCGGCCTTCGAGCGCATCATCAACGTCCCCACGCGTGGCATCGGCGAGAAGACGATCACTGCCATTCGGGCTGAGGCGGGGCGGCGCGAGATGAACGTCTGGCAGGCGCTTGTTGCGCTGGTCGCGTCACCCGAGCTGGCAACGCGCACCCGGTCGGCGCTCACCTCGTTCGTCGAGCTGATCGAGTCCCTGCGCCGGCGGGTGGGCATGCTGGCCCTGCCCGAGCTGCTCGACAGCGTGCTCGAGGAGAGCGGCTACCGGGCGATGCTCCTGGACGGCTCGCAGGAGGGCGAGGATCGCTGGGCCAACCTGCTCGAGCTGCGCGAGGTCGTCAGCCGCTACGCCGACCTGGAGCCCGAGGATGCCCTCGACCGGCTGCTCGAGGAGACCGCCCTCGTGGCCGACCAGGACGCGTACGAGAAGGACGCCGACGCGGTCACGCTCATCACGCTCCACGCGGCCAAGGGCCTCGAGTTCGACGTCGTGTTCATCACCGGGCTGGAGGAGGGCGTCTTCCCGCACGCGCGTGCGCTCGAGGACCCGCGCCAGATGGAGGAGGAGCGCCGACTCGCCTATGTCGGCCTTACCCGCGCCCGTCATCGGCTGTACCTGACCCACGCCTCGATGCGCGCGACCTGGGGCCGGGGCGGCTTCTGCGTCCCGTCGCGCTTCCTGCTCGAGATCCCGGCCGATCTGATGCATGGCCCGCGGCTCGTGACGCAGGATGACGACGACGAGGACCAGCGGCCGGACGACGAGCGCGGTGCCTCGGGCTACGACCTGAGCTACATCCTCGGGCCGCGCGCCGCTTCGCGCCTGGTGGGCCGGCGCCCGTCATGGGCCGCCAACGGCCAGGGCGGTGGCCGCGAGCGGCGCATCCTGCCGCCCGGCGGTGGCTACAACCCGCCGGTTGGAGCGCCTCGTGAAGGCGAGGCGTTCCGCCCATCCAGCGACCTTGCCGCGCGCGGCGATCCGGCGTACTACGGGACGGCGAGCGACGAGGTCGAGGCCGAGGCGCCCGTGCCTGAGCGCAGCGTCATGCCGCCGCGGCCCGTCGTGCCTGGTGAGCGCCGCTACCGCGACGGCGACCGCGTGCGCCACGCCGCGTTCGGCGAGGGCGCGGTCGTCACCTCGAAGCTGACGCGCGACGACGAGGAGGTCACCGTCGCCTTCCCGGAGCGCGGCGTGAAGAAGCTGCTGGCGAGCCTGGCCAACCTGGAGCTGCTCGAGCTGACCGTCCTGGCTACTCGCGGCGCATGAACATGACGACGACCACGACGCCGATGATCGCCAGGCCGGCCACCAGCGCGACACTGGCGGATCAATCCCGCCGCTCGCCGGCGGTGTCGGAGCTGCGCTGGCAGTCGGGCTCGCGGTCGGCGATGGCGTGGGCGCGACCTGGGCGACAGTGAGCTCGACGTCGGCAAAGGGGTTGCCCTGCGTGATCACCGGAGCTCCCTCCTGGGTCGTCCACACGTCGGCCTCGTCCTTGACATACGCGCTCGCGACGTAGAGGGTGTCGATGTCAACGTCGGCGACCTGGAAGGGAATCGCGAACGGGATCGGCTCGCCGCCGCCAGCCAGCTGGTTGTCGACACCGAGCACGTCACCCGAGTCGCTCATAACCCAGGTCATGTAGTAGCCGCTCTCGGATAGCTCGTCGCCGGTACCGATGATGAATCCGGTGACCTGGCCTTCGAGCAGATCGGGACGGAAGGTCAGCTCGACTACGACTCCCTGGCTGGGCGCGCCATTCGTTGCGACCGCCACGCCTTCTCCGGTCGCCCAGGCGTTGTCACCGTCGGTGATCGTGGCCCACAGCTCGGTCTCCAGCGTTGGATCGAAAGAACCGTCGAATGGAACGTCGAAAGCTGATCGGCACCTGGCCGGGATTGTCAATCCGTTGCGTGCCCACGACCGTCAGCGTGCCGCCCTGAACCTGCACGATCGCGACCGTCGCGACCGCCGATTGGCTGAGCGCCACGCGTTCTCGGTATGCAAGCGTGCCCGCAACGGAGGTCGGGACGGGGTGACGGAGGGTGACACCTCCGGCGTCGGGCTCGGGCTGGCAGTTGGTGAAGGAGTCGGGCTGGGCGACGGTGAAGCCGTTGGTGCTCGGTCGGCGCCGCCGTGGGCTCAGCCGTCGGTGCTTCAGTCGGCTCCGGAGTCGGTGATGGGGTTGGCTGCTCGGTCGGTGCCTCGGTGGGTTGGTCCGTCGGTCCGGCGGTCGGCTCCTCCGTGGGCGTCGTAGTCGGCCCTTCGGTCGGCTCGGCGCTGGGGCTCTCGGACGGGGCGGGGCTGCCAGCGGGCGGGATGTCCTGGCTGGTCTTGACGACCGTCAATGCGAGCGGCTCGCCTCCGGCCTCGATCGGGGAGGGTGGCGACTGCCACAGCTTCTCGCCGTCGATCACCGCCGCCATGACCACGTAGGTGGCCTCCGGATCGACGAGGTCGGCGTCGTAAGTAATGGAGAACGCATACGGCGCCGCGGCGAGCGTGGTGAGCGTCTGGCGAATTACCACGCGGCCTGAGTCAGCGTTGAGAACCGCGGCGTAGGCAACGGCTGCAGTGGACAGAGCGGGCGCATTTGCCGGCATGGCGATCGTGCCGGTTACCTGTGCCGGGTTGCCGTGGTTGGGCGCGATGAGCTGGACCGTCAGGCCCTCGGTGGGGCCACCGGTGATGGTCGGCACAGGCGCCTTGTTCTGCCATTCGCTCGTGCCGTCCACGACCGATGCGTGGATCGCATAAGCGTGGGTCTGGTTGATCTGGCCGTCCTCGAACGGAACCGAGAACGGGATCGCGCCACTCGCATCACCGACCGGTGCATCGATGCGCTGCTGGCCAATGATCGTGCCGGCGCCGTCCGGCGAGCGGTCGGTCAGCGTGATTACCGCCACAGCCGCTGGGGATAGGGCGACGTTGTCCTCAAAGGTCAGGACGCCAGACACCGATTGGACCTCGGCGCGGGTCGGCCCGACGAGCAGGACCATCAAGCTGACGACGCTGATCGCCAGCACGGCGACTCCACGAATTCCGGAACGACGCACGAGTTGACCTCCAGTAACGACCACGGCATCCCCCCGGGCCTGCAATGTAGACAACACTGCTCACAGCGACCAGCGTGCCGACCGTACTGTTATCCAGAACGACCGGTCGCTGCGTCGTCCACTTTGGGCGAAAGGGCCTCGCCGCCCGATAATCGTCGGGTGCTGAAACAGGAAGACCCGGCGGCTCGCGCAGCGGAGCTGCGCGAGAAGATCGAACGCGCCAATCTCGCCTATTACGAGCTGGACGCGCCGGAAATAACCGACTGCCGAGTGGGACGCGATGTTCCACGAGCTCGTCCAGCTCGAAGAGGACCACCCCGAGCTGCGCACCTCGGATTCGCCGACGCAGCGCATTGGTGGCGCTCCGAACGTGCAGCTCACCGAGGTGCGCCACTCGTCGCCGATGGGGTCGCTCAACAATGCCTTCTCCTTCGAGGAGGTAGCCGCGTTCGACGCCCGTGTGCGTCGGCTGCTGGGCTTCACTGACGAACAGCCGCGGCGACGTGCGCTACGTCACCGAGCTGAAGATCGACGGCCTCGCGATCAGCCTGCGCTATCGCGGCGGCCGCTTCGTCCAGGGCGCGACGCGCGGCGACGGCACGACCGGCGAGGACGTCACGGCCAACCTGCGCACGATCGAGTCGATTCCCAAGAAGTTGTCCGAGCCGGTTGATCTCGAGGTGCGCGGCGAGGTGTTCATGCCCAAGGCCGAGTTCGCGCGCATCAACGGCGAGCGCGAGGAGGCCGGTCTGCCGCTGTACGCCAATCCGCGCAACAGCGGCGCCGGCTCGCTGCGGCAGATCGACCCGCAGGTGACCGCCAGCCGGCGCCTGGCGGCGTGGTTCTACGTGCTGATCGAGGAGGGCGCGGCTACGCAGCCAGTCCGAGGCGCTCGCTCGACATGGACACGCTCGGCCTCACGGTCGAGCCATCACGCCAGCGACCTGGATGTCGAACGGGTCCTCGAGTACATCGATCGCTGGCATGAGCCGCGCCACGACCTGCCGTACGGAACGGACGGCGTGGTCATCAAGGTCGACCGTTCGACCTGCAGCGCCGGCTGGGAATGGTCTCGCACGCGCCGCGCTGGGCGATCGCCTACAAGTATCCCGCCCGAGCAGGTCGAGACGGTCGATCGAAGACATCGTGCCCGTACGTCGGTCGCACCGGCACCCTGACGCCCGTTGCACACCTGACACCGGTGAAGTCGCCGGCTCGACCGTCGCCCGCGCCACGCTGCACAACCTCGACGAGGTGCGCCGCAAGGACGTTCGCATCGGCGACCACGTCGTGCTGCACAAGGCGGGCGACGTCATCCCCGAGATCGTCCGCCCGATCGTGGAGAAGCGGACGGGCTCGGAGCGCGAGTTGCAGATGCCCGACAAGTGCCCGGTCTGTGGAACGCCGATCGCCGCGATCCCGACACCGTCCGTCACTACTGCCCCAACCTGGCCTGCCCGGCCCGGGTCGGCCAGGAGTTCGAGCACTTCGTCGGCCGCGGCGCGATGGACATCGAGGGCGCGGGCTGGAAAGTCCTGTCGCAGCTCCTGGATCGCGGCCTGGTCAAGACGCGCGGCGACTTCTTCCGGCTGAGCATTGAGGATCTCGAGTCACTCGACCGATTCGCGCGCAAGAGCGCCGAGAACCTCCACGCCTCGATCCAGCGCGCGCGGGTACGGCCGCTGTTCCGGATCATCAACGGACTCGGTATCCCCCAGGTTGGCTTCCAGACGGCGGTCGACATGTCAACGTGGATCGCACAACGTGGCCGCCCGGTGACGACGAGCCGATGGGCGGCAAGGGTGGCTGGTTCGCGCGCATTGCCGGTGAGCTGCGCAATACGCCGGCGGACGAGTTCGAGCGGATCCCCGGTATCGGGCCGACGGTCGCCGCAAGCCTGGGCGGCTGGTTCTCCGATCCTGCCACGGCCGGCGTGCTGGACGATCTGGTCGCCGCCGGAGTCGAGCCCGAGCGTCCGGCCGCGCAGGTGCTGGCCAGCGGCGACGGGCCGCTGACGGGCAAGACGGTGGTCGTGACCGGCACGCTCGAGGGTTTCGACCGACAGAGCGCCGAGGAGGCGATCCGTGCCGCGGGCGGCAAACCGTCCGGCTCGGTCAGCAAGAAGACCCACTACCTGGTGGCCGGGGAGAACGCCGGCTCGAAGCTGGCCAAGGCGCAGGAGCTCGGCGTCGAGGTGCTCGACGAGGACGGCTTTCGTGCGCTGCTGGCCGACAAGTAACCCGGATGAAGCACTTCACGCTGGCATCGCTCGCGAGCGGAAAGCGCCCGTATGAAGATTTCGTCCGCTGCGACGCCATGTCGGTCGGCGCTGAATGTGCTGCCCGCGGGTGGCGTCGATAGCCTATGTCTCGCTCAGACCGGTGCTCGCATATCCTTCGGGCGTGGCAACGCTTTCGCGCAAGGACGTCGAACACGTCGCGCACCTCGCTCGCCTTGGACTGACCGATGACGAGATGGCCCGACTCGAGGGTCAGCTCAACCACATCCTCGACCAGTACGCTGTTCTCGCCGAGCTCGACACCGATCACATCGCGCCCACAGCGCAGACCATCGAGCTGGAGAACATCCTGCGCGACGATGAGGTCCGTCCGAGCCTGCCGGTGGACCGGATCCTGGATCTTGCGCCGGAGGCCAGCCGCCCGTACTTCGTCGTGCCACCGATCCTCGGCGAGCACGGCAACTGACTACCAAACGACTGTTCCACCGATGACCGACCTGACTCGTCTCCACGCCCACGAGATGGCTGCCGGCCTGCGACGCGGTGACTTCAGTGCGCGCGAACTGGCCGTAGCGCATCTCGACCGGATCGATAAGACAGACCGTCCGTTGCACGCCTGGCACTGGCGTGACCGAGTCGGGGCGCTCGCCCAGGCAGACGCAGCCGACGAACGCTTCGTGGCTGCGCAGCGTGACGGGTCAGTCGAGGGTCTACCCGCCCTTCTGGGCATTCCCGTTGGGCTCAAGGATCTCGTCCTGACCGAGGGCGACCCGGCGACTGCCGGCAGCCGCATTCTCGAGGGCTACGTCAGCCCGTATGACGCGCACATCGCCGAGCTGCTCAAGCGCGCTGGGGCGGTACTGCCGGGCAAGACCAACATGGATGAGTTCGCGATGGGCTCGTCGACGGAGCACTCGGCCTGGGGTCCCGACGGCCAACCCGTGGGACCTCGATCGCGTGCCGGGCGGCAGCAGCGGCGGCTCGGCCGCGTCGGTTGCTGCCTACCAGGTGCCCGTCTCGATCGGGACCGACACAGGCGGCTCGATCCGCCAGCCCGCGGCGCTGACCGGAATCGTGGGCATGAAGCCAACATACGGCCGGGTCAGTCGCTACGGCATCGTCGCCTTCGCATCGTCACTCGATCAGATCGGGCCATTCGGGCGCGACGTACGCGACGCCGCGCTGCTTCTGGGCACCGTCGCGGGGCGCGACGATCGCGACTCGACATCGGCGCCGATCGACGTGCCCGACTACGCCGCCGAGCTGCCGGAGAGCGACGACGAGGCCGCCACGAGCCTGCGCGGCGTGCGCCTCGGCCTGCCAAGCCAGTACTTCGTCAAGGGCATGGAGCCCGGTGTCGAGGCGCGCATCCGCGAGGCGGTCGCGCAGCTCGCCGACGCCGGCGCGGAGATCGTCGATATCGACCTGCCGCACACCGACTACGGCCTTGCCACGTACTACATCATCGCGCCGGCGGAGGCGTCGGCGAACCTGGCCCGCTATGACGGCGTCCGCTACGGCCACTCCGTGCGGCTGCCGGGTGCTGACTACATCGCCGACTACAAGGAAACGCGCGGCTCAGGGTTCGGCGCCGAGGTCAAGCGCCGGATCATGCTCGGCACTTACGCGCTGTCGGCCGGCTACTACGACGCCTATTACCTCAAGGCACAGAAGGTGCGCACCCTGATCAAGGGCGATTTCGACCAGGCATTCGAGAAGGTCGACGCGCTCGTTGCCCCGACCAGCCCGACGGTTGCGTTCCGCTTCGGAGCACGCCTGCAGGATCCCGTGTCGATGTATCTCTCGGACGCCTGCACGTTGCCCGTGAACATGGCCGGCCTGCCCGGCATCTCGGTGCCCTGCGGGCTATCAGATGGCCTGCCAGTCGGGCTGCAGCTGATCGGTCGGGCGTGGGACGAGCTGCGTCTGTTCAGGCTCGCCCGAGCGTACGAGGCGATCACGCGCGACGCCGACTGGCGGAGCGTCGAACCGCGCGACCTATCGCGACTCGAGGATCCTTCAACGCCGGCACCCGGCGAGCAGAGCGGTGTGCCGGCGGCCTAACCCTCGACCGCGAAGACCTGTCTTGCTCCCGAGACGCCCTTCAAATCGTGCCGGCCGCGATCGCCGAAGGCGAGGTCGGTCCCATCGAGCAGCTCGCGAACGGTGCTCGACACGAGAATCTCGTCAGGTCCGGCGAGGCTCATGACCCGCGACGCGATGTTAAGCGGCAGACCGCGAACGCCATCGCCCTTGCTCTCGACCTCGCCGGTGTGGATGCCAACGCGCACTTGAAGTTCGAGCTGCTGGACCCATGACCGGAATGCGAGTGCGGCTCGGACTGCACGCTCAGCGCCATCGAAGGCGGCCACGAATCCGTCCCCGGCGAAGTCGATGATGCGGCCGTGGTAGCGGTCGACCACGGCCTGGGCGCGCTCGTTGTGCTGGCCGATGACCTCTCGCCACGCGGCAGAGCCGAGCTCTTCCGCCAGCGCTGTTGAGCCCACGATGTCACTGAACAGCAGCGACGCCAGAATCCGCTCGCCGCGCTCCTCGCGCGGCCGGGCATACGAGCGGACGCCGGCGAAGTCGAGCGCCACCCAGTTCTCGTCACCTTCCACCCAGGCGTCGTGACCGGGCGGCAGCTCAAACACATCGCCAGCCTGGATGATCATCTCGGCGCCATCCTCGAGCTCTACGTGGAGCCGGCCCTGGATCGTGTAGCCCACGTGGTGGTACTGACAGCGATCGGTGCCCGCGATCGGGCTGACGTGGACAGACCAGCGCCACCCCGGTTCGTGCGTCATGCGCCCGACCACGACGTCGCCGAGCTCCACCACGTCGAGCTTTCCGTGCGGAAAGTGCCTGACCTCGAGCGGCTGTTCGAAGCGCTTGCGTTGCAGCTTGGTCAACTTGTTCGTCTCCGAGCCTTGATTGAGTAAGGTACGCCGGGGCAAGCAGCAGGCGGGGGTAAAGCGGTGCTCGACCCTATACTCGGCCCATCTGAACGGAGGTGGCCGAGTGGCGTCTGAAGTGATCGTGAAGCAGCGGTTGTCCGAACGCGTCCGCGCCGTGCCGCCGTCGGGCATCCGCAAGTTCTTCGACGTCATCGCCACGATGCCCGACGTGATCAGCCTCGGTGTCGGCGAGCCCGACTTCGCCACTCCGCCGCAGGTCGTTGAGGAGGGCGTCAGGTCACTCCGCGCCGGACGTACGCACTACACGAGCAATTACGGCACGATCGAGCTGCGCCGCGCCCTGGCCAAGCACCTCGAGCGCCTGTACGCAGTCAGCTACAACCCGGAAACCGAGATCTGCATCACCGTTGGCGCCTCCGAGGCCGTCGCGGCCACGATGGCCGCGCTGGTCGACCCGGGTGACGAAGTCGTGCTCCACGAGCCCTCGTACGTGGCCTACCTGCCGTCGGTTCTCTTCAACGGCGGCGAGGCAGTGTTCGTGCCGACCTCGGCAGCTGATGCCTTCGCGCTCGATCCGGCGCAGCTCGAGGCAGCGATCACACCGCGCACGAAGATCATCTTCCTCGGCTATCCGTGCAACCCCACCGGGGCAGTGCTCGATGAGGTCAAGCTGCGCGCGATCGCCGAGATCGCGGTCCGCCACGACCTGATCGTGGTAAGTGATGAGATCTATGACCGCCTCGTCTATGGCGGCCACCGCCACGTCGCGATCAGCAGCCTGCGCGGGATGCGTGACCGGACGGTGCTGATAGGCGGCTTCTCGAAGGCTTACGCGATGACCGGCTGGCGCGTCGGCTACGTGTGCGCACCGGCCGACCTCCTCGAGGGCATCGTCAAGGTTCACCAGTACGAGATCATGTCGGCACCCACCATCGCCCAGGACGCCGCCGCCGTCGCGCTGACGACGGCCGAGGTTGACGTCGACCGCATGCGCCTCGAGTACGACCGCCGGCGACGGATGTTCGTCGATGGCCTCAATGACATCGGCCTGCCGACGCCCGAGCCGCTGGGAGCCTTCTACGCCTTCCCGAACATCAGCTCGACCGGCCTGACCAGCGAGCAATTCAGCGAGCGGTTGCTGTTCGAGCACGAGGTGGCCGTCATTCCGGGAAGCGCCTTCGGTCCATCTGGCGAGGGCCACGTGCGCGCCACCCTGGCGACCAGCTACGAGGACCTGGAGGAGGCGCTCGTCCGCATCCGCCGCTTCGTCGACTCACACCGCCGCTAGATGACCGCACCTCTTGCGCCGGCGACGCGTTACGAGGTCGTCATCGGCGTTGAGATCCACGTTCAGCTGAAGACCGCGTCCAAGATGTTCTGCTGCTGCTCGACGGACGTCCGCGGAGCAGAGCCGAACACGCTCACATGTCCGGTGTGCCTCGGCCTGCCCGGTGCGCTGCCGGTCATCAATCGTCGCGCGGTCGAGCACGTGCTCGCCACTGGTCTGGCGATCGGTGGGCAGATACCCGAGTTCACTCGATGGGACCGCAAGAACTACTTCTATCCCGACCTGCCCAAGGGCTACCAGATCAGCCAATACGACCTGCCCCTGACATCAGGTGGATGGCTCGCGATCGAAACGTCCGATGGACCGTTCTCTGTAGGCATCACGCGTGCCCACCTCGAAGAGGACACCGCCCGCCTGCTGCACCAGGACGCCGACGGCGGCGGCCGTGTCTCGATGGTCGACTTCAATCGATCGGGCATTCCGCTGATGGAGATCGTCACCGACCCCGTCATCCGCTCGGCCGAGGCCGCCCGCCGCTACGCCGAGGAGCTGCGCTTGTTGCTGCTCACTATCGGCGCCTCGGACGCGCAGATGGAGGAAGGGCAGATGCGGGTCGAAGCAAACGTGTCCTTGCGGCCGACCGGCACCGAGACACTCGGCACCAGGGTCGAGGTCAAGAACATGAACTCGTTCCGTTCGGTCGAGCGGGCGATCGCGTTCGAGATCGAGCGCCAGGCGCGTGTGCTCGATGCGGGCGAGCGGCTGGTCCAGGAGACGCGCGGCTGGGACGACACGCGGGGCGAGACGTACACCATGCGGCTCAAGGAAGAGTCGGAGGACTATCGCTACTTCCCTGAGCCCGACCTGCCACCGCTGCGCACGGACGCCGCGATGATCACCGAGATCCGGGCGCGCATGCCCGAGCTGCCCGCCGCGCGGCGCGCACGCTATGGCGACGCGCTCGGTCTGTCGGCGTATGACGCGGGAGTGCTCGTCGGCGATGCGCGCGCGACGGCATTGTTCGAAGGCGTGCTTGCGGCCGATCCGGCGCTGCCCGCCAAGCGTGTCGCGAACTGGGTCACCGGTGAGTACCTTCGCGTGATCAAGTCGGGCGACGGATCGGGCGGCGCCGTGGATGCGAGGCAGCTGGCGTGGCTGATCGGCGAGGTCGAGTCAGGAGCCCTGTCGAACAACAACGCGAAGCAGGTATTCGAGCGCCACGCCGCGAGTGGCGAGCCTGCCGCCGATATCGTGGCCGAGCTCGGCCTGCGTCAGATCAGCGACTCCGGCGCGCTCGGTGACGCGGTGGACGGTGTGATCACCTCCAACCCGTCGGCTGTGGCCGACTACCGCGCTGGCAAGGACCAGGCGATTCGGTTCCTGACCGGCCAGGTCATGAAGGAGACGCGCGGCCAGGCCAACGCCGCACTCGTGCAGCAGCTGCTCGAGGAGCGTCTGCGCGGGTGATCAACGTCGCGTTGTGGGTTGCCGGCGTCGCGATGCTGGCGCTCGCGATCTGGCGCATCCGCGCGCCGTACGCGCGGGTGTCAGAGCTTGACCGGTTGGCCGAGAACGCGCGCCGCTACGACTCGTGGCGCGGCGGCCGAGGTCCGGCACAGGGCGAGACCACGGGTGCCGACGTCATGCGCCAGATGCTGCGCCGCCAGGTGCTGATCTGGGCGGCAGTCGGGATTGTCGGCATCGTGCTCATCGTCGCCGGCTTCGTCATCCGCTGAGCTTTCAGCGCGGGCTACTCGAACAGCAGCCGGCGATGTTCGATCGCGGTGCAGCGGTCCATCACGACGACCAGCCCTGCGTCGTGGGCGATCTGGGCAGCCTCCCAGTTGACGACGCCGAGCTGGAGCCATAGCGCTCCGGCGCCGGTCGCTACGGCTGAGCGCGCGATATCGGGCGTGTGCTCCGGCCGCCGGAAGACGTCGACGATGTCGAAGCGGCCCGGTCGCCTCGGTCGCTTCCTCGAGCGTCGCATACGCGACCTGGCCCAGGACCAGGTCAGCGTTGGGGTTGACCGGCACGACTTCGTAGCCCTTCTCGATCAGGTAGCGCATCACGCCGTGCGAGGGACGCACAGGGTTGCCCGACGCGCCAACCATCGCGATCCGCTTGGTTCGCGCAAGCAGCTCGGCGGCGGCCTCGGATCCGAGGATGGGCACGGGCCCTGTGCTCTCCTGGGCGTCGAGGATCTCCATCGCAATTCGGCGGTCGTCGCTTGTCATCGTTTTGCCCCGGATCGCCAAGGCTACGTGGCCGACTCGCGCTCGTACGGCTGGCCATCAGCGGCCGGCGCCACGCTCCTCCCGACGAAGCCGGCCAGGACGATGATCGTGACGATGTATGGCAGTGCGTCCCACACCTGTCCGGGGACTTCGCTCAGGAACACGCCGAGCTGGCCCGGAGGTGGGGCGAAGCCGATGGTTTGGCCGATGGTGCGCGAGGAGGCGAACAGCAACGCTGCCCCGAACGCTCCGAGGGGCGTCCAGCGACCGACGATCATGGCCGCGAGGCCAATGAAACCGCGTCCCGCGGTCATGCCGTCCTGGAACGATCCGGTGGCCTCCATGCTCAGGAATGCTCCGCCGAGGGCGGCGAAGGCACCGGCCAGTATCACGTTCTTGTAGCGCAACCGGATGACGTCGATGCCAACGGTCTCGGCCGCGCGCGGATGTTCGCCCACCGACCGCGTGCGTAAGCCCCAACGCGAACGGAAAAGCATCACCTGTAAGACGATCAGCAGGACGACCATCGAGATCGTGATCGGTCCTTGCGAGAGGAACATGTCGAAAACCCACCCGACGACTGGCAGTTCGGTGAGTGCCTCGGGCGGTGTGTAGGGATCGAAGCTACCGGCGCCGAGCGGTGACGTGCGCGCGATAAGGGCGAAGAGATAACCAGTGAAACCGAACGCGGCGATGTTGATGATCGTGCCGCTGATGATCTGATCGGCTCTCACGCTGATCGACAGCCACGCGTGGAGGGCCGAGATAAGCAGCCCCGTGAGAATCGCGGCAGCCAGCGAGACGATGAGCGCCGGCGAGATGCCGAATAGCGGAATGACGGTCTGACCAAAAGCGTCTGCGGTTAGGACACCCACGAACCATCCCACGAACGCCGAGGCGAGCATCGTTCCCTCGATACCGATGTTGACCACGCCCGAGCGCTCGCACATCACAGCGCACAACGCCGCCAATGTGATCGGGGTCGCCGCCCGAAGCATGGTCGGTGCGATGTCTGGAATGATCGAAACGAGGTACCCGATCAGCTGGAAGACCAGCCCGATGATGGGGATGTCGTAGAGCAGCTGGATGACGGGCTCCATCAGCGCACGACCGACTCACCGCCGCCGTACGTGCGGGTGATCGTTTCAGGGGCGCCGACATTCGCCTTCGCGCCACGCATACGGAATACTCGCATCAGAACCGGTGCGGCCACGAGGAACAGCAGGATGGTCGCCTGGACCACGTCGACCAGCTCTCGCGGGACGCTCTGCTGCATCAGCGCTGAGCCGGCGCGCATCGCGCCGAAGAGTAGGGCTGCGAACACGATTCCCAATGGATTGGAGCGACCAAGCAGCGCGACAGCGATCGAGTCGAACCCGACCGTGGTGCCGTACGACGCACTCATGCTGCGGCTGACGCCGAGCAGCTGGATTGTGCCAGCGAGACCCGCGAGCATGCCCGCGAGCGACATGACGTAAACGATGACGGTTCGAGGGTGCATGCCGGCGTAGCGCGCTGCGTCCGGACTGGCGCCAACGACCCGGATCTCGAAGCCGATGGTAGTGCGGTACAGCAGCCAGGAAACCAAAGTGGCAGCAATGAGTGCGAAGAGGATGCCCAGATGCCCGGTGTCACCCACGAGGATCGGCAGTGCAGCGTTGCCGACATCAGCCGTGATCGGTGAGGGCGAAAGCGGCGAGATCTTGAGTGGGCCGCTGACGACCGCCGCAAGGATCGCGATTGCGATGTAGTTGAGCATGATCGTCGTCACGACCTCGTGTGCTCCGGATACGGCCTTGAGGATTCCAGGGATGAAGCCCCAGAACGCTCCGGCCGCTGCACCGGCCAGCACGGCGATGGGAATGGCGATCAACGGATCCGCGGTTCGGAAGGTGACCCCGAATGCGACCGCGGCGAGCGCGCCCATCAGGAACTGGCCCTGCGCACCGATGTTGAAGAGGCCGGCTTTGAAGGCGAGACCCACCGACAGGCCACCGAAGATCAGCGGAGCTGTGGCGACAAGCGTTCGGACGATGTTGTCGTAGCTGCCGAAGGCGCCCTGGAACAGGTACCGGTATGCCTCGATGGGCAGCATCGCATTGAACGGGCGGTCGGTCACCAGGAGCTGGGTGACGAGCATAACGACGGCGCCGACAAGGAGACCGAGCAGAATCGCGATCAGCGGCAGGGCGATGCTCGCCCACAGCGCCGATAGGCGGCTACGGTACGTCTGGCTGGCGTCGGCGGCCGGAGCCGTGCTCGGCGGCGGCGCTTCGATCGGCTCGGTCACTGCACGACTGTCTCCGAATCTATGCGCGCCTTGTCCTGTGCTCCACCGGTAGCCATCAGCAGGCCGACCTCGTTCTTGTCCGCCGTGGGGCCGTCTACGAAGGCAATCAGCTTGCCGCGATAGATGACCGCGATGCGGTCAGACAGCTCCAGAACCTCGTCCAGCTCGGCGCTGACCAGCAGGATCGCCGCTCCTGCGTCGCGTTTTGCGATCGTCTGGCGATGAATGAACTCGATGCTGCCCACGTCCAGGCCGCGTGTCGGCTGGTCGAGGACCAGTAGCTTCAGATCGCGCGAGAACTCGCGTGCCACGATCACCTTCTGCTGGTTGCCGCCCGATAGGGTGCCGGCTGTGACGTCCGCCGAAGGGGTGCGGACGTCGTACTCGTTGATGAGCCTCGTTGCCTCCGCCTCGATCGCCGCGCCGTTGCGCGTTAACCGGCTCGCGAACGGTGGCCGGTAGTAGCTGGTCAAGACGAGGTTGTCGGCCAGGGAGAATGACAGGACTTCGCCGAACCTGTGCCGGTCCGCTGGGACGTAGCCAACCCCTGCCTCGTTCATGTCGCGGGGCGTGTTGCCGGTCACGTCGCGCCCGCCGAGCTCGACACGCCCCGCTGACGGCTTGCGCAGACCCATGATCGCTTCGACGAGCTGGTCTTGGCCGTTGCCCGCGACACCCGCGATGCCCAGGATCTCACCGCTCCGGATCTCGAAATCGATGCCGCGCACAACTTCGGTCCCACGGTCGTCCTTGACCTTCAGGCCCTCAACGCGTACCGCCACCTCGCCCGGTTGCGATTCACCCCGATCCACCACCAGCTGTACGTCACGACCGACCATCAGCTCAGCCAGCTCCTCCTCGTCCGTCTCTGACGGGCGTCGCTGGCCGACGACCTGCCCGCGACGTATCACCGTAATGCGGTCAGCGATCTCGAGCACTTCGTAAAGCTTATGGCTGATGAAGACGATACTGTGCCCGGCTTCCGCCAACCGGCGCAGCACGGCGAAGATCTCCTCTGTCTCCTGCGGCGTCAACACGGCCGTCGGCTCGTCGAGGACGAGGATGCGCGCCTCGCGATACAGTGCCTTGAGGATCTCGACGCGCTGTTGCCAGCCAACTGAGAGGGCGTTGATCTTCGCGTCGGGGTCGATCTCGAAGCCGAAACGCTGACCGAGCTCGACGATGCGACGACGGGACTCCGCGCGGTCAATGAAGATCGGTCCCGCCATCGTCTCGTCCCCGAGCAGGATGTTGTCGGCCACCGTCATCACCGGCACAAGCATGAAGTGCTGGTGGACCATGCTGATGCCACGCGCGATCGCGTCAGATGGCCCATTGATCGTGATCGGCTGACCGTCCAGCAGGATTTCGCCCTCGTCCGGCTTGGCCAGGCCATAGAGGATGTTCATCAACGTTGTCTTGCCCGCGCCGTTCTCACCCAGCAGTGCGTGGATCTCACCCGGGCGGACCTCGAGATCGATGTGGTTGTTGGCGACCACGCCCGGATAGCGCTTGGTGATGCCGCGCATCTCAAGCGCAGGCGCCTCAACTCGCTCGACCTGGATCTCGGATGCGGCTTCGGTCGTCATACCGTCAGACTCGCTCCACGATCAGTGATCAGTGGTTAGATGAATGGGCCGCCCCATATGCGGGACGGCCCATTCGATTGTCTACGTGAGCGGCAGCTTCCGTCTCCGATCTACTGCGGGGTGTAAACGCCGCAGCCGTCTGCGGGGCAGGTGACGAGCGTGCCGTCGACCATTCCCTCGAGTGCCGTGTTGATAGACGTCTGCGTCTCGGCGGATATCAGAGCGGCATGATCGTGGTACTCGCTCACGCCGATGCCCTCGTTGGCCGCGTTGAACTTGTTCGCGCCGGCTGTGGCAGTTCCCTCAGTGATGCCGACGATCATCTCCTCGACCGCCAAGGCCAGTTTCTTCTCGGCGCTCGTCACGATGCACGCGGACGCTTCGGGATACGACAGGAACTGGTCCACGTCGACGCCGATCCCATATATCTCAGCTTCACAGACAGCGTCCAGGACTCCGTTGCCGGTCTTCCCGGCGACCTGGAAGACGACGTCTGCGCCCGTCTGCTGGATGAACGTCTCGCCAAAGGCCTTGCCCGCGACCGGATCGTTGAAGGCCAGGACGAAGTCGCTCTCCGTGACGTACGCAACCCGGACATCGATGTCGGGGTTCACCGACTGCGCGCCGAGCTCGTAGCCCTGGATGTAGCGGATGCACGGGGCGCACAGCGTGATGCCGCCGATCGCACCGATGACGCCGGTTTCACTGAGTGAGGCAGCCACGATACCGGCCAGGTAGCCCGGCTGGTCCTCCTGGAACTGGACAAGAATGTAGTTCGGGAGGATGGTGGCGAAGTTCGCGTTGCCCGCACAAGCGAAGGCCGGATCGGGTGCGCCTTCGGCCGTGATGCATGGGTTCTGGTCGACGCCCACAAACCATACGTCCGGATTGGCCTTGGCCGCAATGACCGTGTCACGCTCGAGGTTGAAACCAACCGTGACGATGACGTTGTAACCAACCTCGAGCATTGAGTTGATTCCAGCCTGATATTGCGATGCATCCGGCGGCACGAAGACCGGGACGGAGCCGGTCTGGCCAATTGCGTCGGCTGCGTTTGTGGCGCCCAGGTACGAGTACTCGTTGAAGTTACGGTCGTTAACCGTGCCGACGTCCGTGACAACCGCGACGTTGAACTCGCCGGCGAGGCTGACCGTCGGGCTTGGGCTCGCCGAAGACCCGGTACAGGCCACAAGCAGTACCAGCACAGTCGCTGCCGCGATGGGCAGCGACCATTTCCCTTGCATCAAGCAATTCCTCCTCTGTCCATAAGGGACGTGGTCCCAGTTCCCCTACCTCGCCGCGCATCGTACGCGGGCGCTAGGCGGGCCGCAACATGATCGCGCCACTATCCAAGTAGCGTGAATCGCCACCCTTGACACCACGGCGCGTGCCATACTCGCGGCCAACGGTTCCCGCACGTGCCCGCTGGAGCTTGCCCGGTCGTCTGCCGGTTCTTCGATTCGGCTACGACGCAGCAGGGAGGGCGTGGATGTACTCCGCCATCAGCGGTTCTCGGGATGCGTCGGCAGCTCTCGTGTTGATCATCGAGGATGAGCCGACGCAGCGCGGCCTGCTCACTCGCGTGCTCGAGAGAGAGGGCTACCAGGTACGCGGATACGGCGATGGCGAGCTCGGCCTACGCGCAATCGTGGAACACGCGCCGCAGCTGGTTCTGCTCGACCTGAACCTGCCGCGCATCGACGGATTCGAGATCTGCCGTCGGTTGCGCGCCGATCCGCTGACCGCGACGCTGCCAGTGATCGTCATCACCGCGCATACCGCCGTTGACGACATGGTCATGGCGCTCGACGCGGGCGCCGATGACTTCCTCGCCAAGCCGGTCCAGCAGGCCGAGCTGCTCGCTCGCATGCGCAGTGCAATGCGGCTCCGGCGCGCGATCACCAGCCTCGAGCGTGCCAACCAGATCGTCGCCGCGCTGGCCAACGCGGTTGAGGCAAAGGACGTTGGCCTTGTCCACCACTGCCGCTGGCTGGCGCACCACGCGGCGCGCGTCGGCGCCAACGTCGGGCTGCGCGGCGAGGAGCTTGAGGCGGTCGCCTACGGTGCGCTGCTGCACGACGTGGGCAAGATCGGCGTGCCCGAGCACCTGCTGCGTAAGGAGGGCCCGCTCAGCGCCGACGAGTGGACGCTCATGCGCCGCCATCCCGAGATCGGCGAGAAGATCTGCCGGCCGCTTCAGGCGTCGCGGGCCTTCGCACCGATCATCCGCCACCACCACGAGTTCTTCGACGGCAGCGGCTATCCGGACGGCCTACGCGCCGAGGGCATTCCGCTTGGTGCGCGGATCGTGTCTATCGCCGACGCATACGAGGCGATGGTCCACGGCCGGCCATACCAGCCGGCGCAGTCGCACGAACGTGCCGCGAACGAGCTGCAGCGGCTGCGCGGCGTCCAGTTCGATCCCGAGCTGGTGCCGGTGTTCCTCGATGAGCTCGAGCGAGACACGCAGGGAGTGCCGCCACTCGTGGCCCTGCCGCCTGTCGCCAGCCTGACGCCGGAGCTGGCCGCTGGCGCCTGAACCGCCGGGAAGGCTCAAGCACCTCTTCATCCGACACGGCGTCGGCTTGCTGATTCGTTGCTACCTGCGCGTCCGTCTGGCGGGCGTCGACAACATCCCGACCGATACGCCCTACGTCCTGTGCTTCAGCCATCCGAACTGGGTCGACCCGTTCCTGTTTGTGGCCTTCTGGCCCGAGCGTCCGCCGCTCTTCATCTTCGGCCCACGCGAAGAGGACATGGCAGTGGGCTGGCGCAACCGATTGATCGGCTGGTCGGAGATGGGCGTGCCGTTCAAGCCGCACCGCTCGGATCTGCTTGACACGACGCGTCGAGCGGTGGGCGTGCTCAAGGCCGGCAACGTGCTGATCATCGCCGGTGAAGGTCGTCTCAGCGATCGCGAGGGCGAGATCGTGCCGCTTTATGACGGACCTGCCTACTTCGCGCTGCGCGCCAAAGTGCCCGTTCTGCCCGTTGCCGTGATCGGCACGCGCTGGCTCCGCTTCGGAGGAACGGTGACGCTTCGCGCCGGCATGCTGCTTCCCATCGACGGGTTGCGCGCCGACCGCGCCGGCGTGGAAACGCTCACTGCAGCGCGTACGGGAGTCGATGGAAGGGCTGCTCGCCGATGTCCCCGAAGAGCCGCCTCCCGGACGATTCGGTCGCTGGCTGACCGACCTGTTTGCCGACCGTCCCTGGCTGGATGATCCGGACTGGATGAATCGCGGCCGACCGCCTTCAGCCGCCGGCTGACCGTTCGACGGCCACCGACTCGTGTTGCTCGCGGATGGCCGCCTCCTCGCTGTCGGGCAGGAGCCGTGGGTCTGGCTGGTCAAACTCCATCGACCGCTCTGAAGACGTGACGGCGCCCAGGGCGGCGTGGTCGGTCGCATCGAGCAGGATGGGCGTGATCGTCACGTAGCCGCGCTCGAAGGCCCACAGGTCAGTCTCCGGGCTGTGCTCCTGGAGCTGGGTCACGGCGAGCCAGTACACCGGCCGGTCGTAGGGATCCCTGGCCGGAACGACCTCGCCGTCGTACTGCTCGACAGCCTGGCGCGCCCAGCGGATGCCGCGCGGCCTTGCCGGCATGTTGACGTTGACCAGCCGCAGGTCTTCGCGTGGCAGCAGCATCCGCATCACCTGCCCGATGTACGGCGCGAGATCGCCGAGATCGGGGTTGTCGTGCACCGCGGGCGTGGAGAAGGCGATACCGCGCACGCCAAGCAACGCCGCTTGACGCGCCGCAGCGAGGGTTCCGGAGTGCCATAGGCCGTTACCCAGGTTCGGGCCGAGATTTACGCCTGACAGGACGACATCGACGTCGTCGCGGTGGAAGAGACCGAGAGCGACACAGTCCGCTGGCGTGCCGTTGACGCGGAATGCCTCGACGCCATCGATCAGCTTCGTCGGTCGAAAGGTCAATGGCCGATTGGCCGAGATGGACGAGCTGGCCGATGACTGCTCCACGTCGGGAGCCACGACCTGTACGTCGCCGAAACCTTTGGCAACCGTCGCGAGTATGGCCAGGCCGGGGCTGTAGATGCCATCGTCATTGGCGATCAGAAAGCGCATAGGGGGCTCCATGCGAGTCACGCTGTTCCACAACCCAGGATCGGGCGACGAGCCACGCTCGGCCGCTGAACTAACGCGCATGCTCAAGAAAGCGGGCTTTCAGGTGCGCTACCAGTCGACCAAGAAGAGTTGGAAGAAAGCGATTCAGCTGCCGGCCGACATTTACATTGCCGCCGGCGGAGACGGCACGGTGGCCGAGGTGATCCACGCAGCGGCGGGCAGCGGCGTGCCTGTTGCGCCGCTGCCGATTGGCACTGCCAACAACATCGCTCGGACGCTGGGCATCGTCGGAGATGCGCGCGAGATCATCGAGCGCTGGCGCAAGGACGCGCCGCGGCCGTTCGACATCGGAACGATCAAGGCGGCAGGGCTGACCGAGCGCTTCGTGGAGGGCGTCGGTGGAGGGGTGTTTGCCGACGCAGTTCTCCACGGCGAGAAGGTGGTCGACGACCCATCGACGCTCGTCGGCCACGTCACCGACCGGGCGCTGACCCTCGTCCGTCAGCTGCTCGAGGAGAGCCGTCCGGCACGGTGGGGTGTCGAGATCGATGGTCGTGACCATTCCGGCGACTACCTCGCCGTCGAGGTCCTCAACATCCGCTTCGTGGGCCCGAGCATCCCACTGGCGGCCCATGCCAACCCCGGCGACGGACGGCTCGACGTGGTGCTGATGCGCGAGGAGCATCGGCCCGAGCTGCTGAAATACCTGACGGGACGGCTCGAGGATGCGTCCGCGCACGTGCCGGATCTTCCGGTCGAGCGAGGGCGTGAGATCAGGCTCGATCCGCCGGGGACGAGGCTACGCATGGACGACACGATCCATGACGAGCTCGGAGGGAGTGTCGAGATCGGCATCGAGCCCGGCGCCGTCGAGGTCCTCTAGGCCGAGGCGGCCTCGGCGCTGATGCGATGCATCGCCACGGCGAGCGTCGGATACAGCGTTCGGTAGGTGTCGTAGCCCTCCTCGTAACGCGCGGCGTCTGGCCCGGGCTCAGCCACAGGCGTTGCGCTGACCAGATGGGCGCATGCGGCGTCCGCTGACGCGAACCAGCCGGCACCGACGCTGGCGAGCACGGCCGCGCCATATGCCGCGCCCTCGCTCGTCGATGGCGTGGCGATCTCGGCGCCGAGCACGTCGGCCAGGATCTGCCGCCACAACGGGCTGGCCAGGCCGCCACCCGAGCCGCGCATCTGGGTCGCCGGCGGCGTCCCCGCCGCGCGCATCAGCTCGAGGCCGTCGCGCAGGCCGTAGGCAACGCCCTCGAGCACGGCGCGGGTCATGTGCCGCCGATCGTGGCCGAGTGTCAAACCGACGAACGCGCCGCGTGCCTGCGGATCCGGGTGCGGACTGCGCTCGCCCGACAGGTACGGCAGGAAGTACAGCCCGTCGCTGCCCGCGGGAACGTCGGCGGCCGTCCCGACGAGCTCACCGAAGGGCATCCCCGGCGCAAAAGCGTCGCGCAGCCAGCGCAGGCTGCCGGCCGCCGAGAGCATGACCGACATCATGTGCCAGCGATCGGGCAGGGCATGGCAGAAGGCATGCACGCGGCCGTGTGGTTCGTACAGCGGAAGCTCCGTGCTCGCGAAGACCACGCCTGACGTGCCCACGGAAAGAGCCATCGTTCCTGGGACGATGACGCCGACGCCGACGGCGTTGGCCGACTGGTCACCGCCGCCGGCAACGACCGGCGTGCCCGTGGCGAGACCGGTCGCCTCGGCGGCCGCGGCCGTGACGGCCCCGGTGACGTGCGGCCCTTCGAGAGTGGGCGGCAACCACCGGCGGTCGATGCCGAGCGCGTTGACGACCTCCATCGACCAATCGCGCGCGGCAAGGTCGAACAGCAACGTGCCCGAGCCGTCCGCCTTGTCCATCGCTTGCTCGCCCGTTAGTCGCAATCGGAGGTAGTCCTTGGGCAGCAGGACGTGGGCGATGCGGCGCCACACGTCAGGCTCCTGGTCGCGCACCCAGACGAGCTTGGGCGCGGTAAGGCCGGTCACCGCGTCGTTGCCGGTGAGCTCTATCAGCCGCTCCGGGCCAATCACCGTGCGAATGAGGTCGCACTCGGCCGCGGTGCGCTGATCGTTCCACAGGATCGCCGGCCGAAGCACCTCGTCGTGCTCGTCGAGCACGACGAGGCCATGCATCTGACCCGTCAGCCCGACCGCGGCCACGTCCGCTCCTGTAACGCCGGCGGTCTCAAGCGCGGCCCGGATCGCGGTCGTCGCGCCCGCCCACCAGAGTGCCGGGTCCTGCTCGCTCCACATCGGCCGCGGCATGTCGAAGCCGTACTCAGCGACGCCGATCGCGGCCACTTGCCCGCGCTCGTCGACCAGGACCGCCTTGGTCGCGGTCGTCGAGACGTCTATGCCGAGGACGAGCGGCACGTGTCGGTCAGCGATATCTGGCGGACCGATCAGCGGTCCGCGGCCCAAATGCGCTGATTGACCAAGCTCTCGAGCCGCTCCTGACTTCCCGAGACGCGAGTCGGGTTGATCTCGCCGGCGGCGACGCGCTGCTCGAGATCAGCGAGAGAAACGTCGCCACCGAGGATCGACGTTCCGAGAGATCCATCCCAGCCGGCGTACCGCCCCTCCAGGTTCGCGGCCAGTTCGCCGCTCTCGACCAGATCCGCGGCAACGAGCAGGGCTCGGGCGAGAGTGTCGAGCCCACCAATGTGGGCGTGGAACAGGTCGTCGCGATCGATGCTCTGGCGGCGCAATTTGGCGTCGAAGTTGAAGCCGCCCGGCGCCAGGCCGCCGGCGCGCAGGATCTCGTACAGGGGCAGCGCCAGATCCTCGACTGAGTTCGGGAACTGGTCGGTGTCCCAACCGTTCTGCGGATCGCCTCGGTTGGCGTCGATGCTGCCGAGGATCCCGTTCGCGACGGCGAACGCAACTTCATGATGGAAGCTGTGGCCGGCCAGCGTGGCGTGGTTGGCCTCGATGTTGACCTTGTATTCCCCCTCGAGGCCGTGCTTGAGCAGGAAGCCGTAGACGGTCTGGACGTCGTAGTCGTACTGGTGCTTGGTCGGCTCCATCGGCTTGGGCTCGATCAACAGCTGGCCGGTAAAGCCGATCTTCGCCTTGTGCTCCGCGACCATCGTCAGGAAGCGCCCCAGCTGAGCTCCCTCGCGGCGCAGGTCCGTGTTGAGAAGTGTGTCGTAACCCTCACGTCCGCCCCAAAGCACGTAGTTCTCGCCACCCAGCCGCTGAGTCACCTCGAGCATGTGCTTGACCTGCGCCGCGGCGTATGCGAAGACCTCCGGATCAGGGTTCGTGGCAGCGCCGGCCTGGTAGCGCGGATGTGCAAAAAGGTTGGCAGTTCCCCACAGCAGGCGTGCGCCCGTCCGCTCCTGGTATCCAGCAGCGTCGTCGACCAGCGCGTCGAGATTGGCTCTAAAGTCCGCGAAGCTTTCGCCCTCGGGCGCGACGTCGCGGTCGTGGAAGCAGTAGTAGGGCGTGCCGAGCTTGGTGAAGAACTCGAACGCCGCGGCCATGCGCATCCGCGCCGCGGCCATCTCGTCGTCCGTCAGGCTCCAGCCACGGCCGATCGAGGGTGCCCATGCCGAACATGTCGACGCCGGGCCAGGCAAACGAATGCCAGAAGCAGACGCCGGGCCGGAGATGGTCCTCCATCCGCTTGCCTAGCACCATCCGGTCGGGCTGGTAGACCCGGAAGGCGAGGGGATCGCTTGAATCGAGGCCGCTGTACGGGATTTGATCGGGGACCTGGTCGAAGAACGGGGCGGTCACGTTGGCTCCTTATCGGCTCGACGGAACGAAAGCTCGGAATCAAGGGTCAGGGTCGCGTTTGGTTGCAGCCATTCGAGGCCGCCGCGCTCTTTGTCAAGCAACCGTCGCATGCCCCACGGGGCGTGTGTCTGAGGCTCAATGGCCACTGCATCCACGTTGGCTGGGCTTGCGGCCACGACATATACGGTCGACGCCCTGGCTCGGAGCTCGGCGCTGATGGCGAGTTGTGGCCAGAGAAGCTCGAAGCATGGCTGGTCGATGTCCGTCCATGCTGCATCGAGCCCACGGGGCAGCTCACGGAAGGCACGGAAGTCGAACTCCTCGCTCAGTGGCTCATGAGGCGCCCGAGCGTCTGCGTTCGAGGCGATGGCGACCCGAGCCGGGATGCGCACCTCGACCGGCGTGCGGAACCATGGATGGATTCCGATCCCGGCGGGCATCGGATCGTCGCCGAGGTTTGTCACGCTGTGCCGGATATGAACCGTCGAGCCATCGACGCTGAGCTCGACGCGCCCGGTGTACGGCCACGGCCAGCCGGTTGCGCCGCCGCCCCCCGACACCGAGTACGAGCCGACTTCCTCGACTACCCACGGCGTCACGTAATGAAAGCCGTGGATGGCCGTGCCGTCCTTGAAGTTCACGGCGAGGTCGACCGTTCTCGAGCCCGACCACGGTCGGACCGGGTGCAATGCGATTGGTCCACGGCAGCATGTGATAGGCGCCCCAGAAGAACGGGTCGGCGAGATGGGTCCCTGGATCCTCGGGCGTGCGCATCACGTCGTGCCCGAACACTTGGATTTGGTGGATGCGAGCGCCCAGCTCGGGTAGGACCTCGACCTCGATCGTGTCCCCCTCGAATTGATGCACCGTGGGCGACGGCGAAACCTCGGCCACGCCGCCCATCAGCCGTGGAGCTCGGCGATCTCCTGTCGCGTCAGCTGCTCGGGTCGCTTGCCGATGATGATCATGCCCAGGAGCTCATCGGTCGTGGTCTCGGTCTTGTTGACCGTACCCACCAGTCGCCCGTGATACATGACGCTGATCCGGTCAGAGATGTCGTACACATCGTGGATGTCGTGGCTGATCAGGAAGATCCCGACGCCTTCGTTCTTGAGATGCTTGATCTGCTCGCGGACCTGCGCCGTCTCAGCCGGGCCGAGCGCAGCGGTGGGCTCGTCCATGATCAGGATCTTCGCGTCGAAATGGATCGCCCGCGCGATGGCGATTGCCTGACGCTGCCCGCCGGACAGCGACTTCACCGGGCTCGTGAAGTTCGTGAAGTTCGGATTTATCCGTGCCATCACCTTGCGCGTCTGATCTTCCATTGTTGAATTGTCGAGGGTGCCCCAGCGCGTCATCGGCTCGCGTCCAAGGAACATGTTGGCCGGCGCGTCGATGTTGTCCGCGAGCGCCAGGGTCTGATAGATCGTCTCGATCTTGTAGTGCTTCGCATCACGGGGATTGGTGATTGACACTGGTTCGCCGTTGATGCGGATCTCACCCGAATCCGCCTTGTGGGCTCCGGACAGGGCGCGGATCAAGGTTGTCTTACCGGCGCCGTTCCCACCGACAAGCCCGACGACCTCGCCTTCGTAGACGTCGATCGTCACATCCCGTACGGCGTGGATGCCGCCGAATGCGACGTTGATGTTGCGCATCTCCACCAAGGGCACCCGGTCGGCGACCGTCACGTCCATAACTCCTCGCTAGCCCGCTCGTCGTCGGTTGACGGTATCGATCCCGACCGCGGTCACCAGGACGATGCCAGCGACAACGTCCTGGATTGGCCCGACCAATCCGATGAAGCTGAGCCCGTACGAAAGCGACGCCATGACCAGTGCTCCGAGGACCGCACCGGGGATCGTGCCGATGCCGCCGGCGAACGATGTCCCGCCGATCACGCACGCGGCGATGACGTAGAGCTCGTACCCGGCACCTAGGTCGAGTGTCGCACCGTCGATCCGGGCGGCCGTGATTGCTGCGGCCAGGCCGCACAGGACGCCAATGATGATGAAGGTGCGCATGATGGTCCAGCGCGTGTTTATCCCGCCCAGCTCGGCCGCTTCGGGATTGCCGCCGATGGCAAAGACGTACCGGCCAAAGCGCACCCTCGTGGCCAGATAGGTCATCACCAGCGTGACGCCGAGAAGTACGATGACCGGCCACGGAATGCCCGCAGCGATGCCACCCGGTGGGATTGGCAGGCCCGTTTGCTCGGACCACTGTCGGGCGAGGGGCGCCGGCCAAAGGTAGCTGTTGGCGATCAGGACCAGGCCGAGAACGACAAGGCAGCCGATCGCGCCGAGCGTGACTTCAGCCCACACAGGGCGGACCGGGAAGCCGAACTGCCTGCGCCGCCGCCGGTTGTAGGCCAGCAGGGCGATGACCGCAATGCAGACAATTATGCCGACGGCCCAGCTCGCGAGGCCGCCGATCGAACCGCGCGGCCCGCCGCCCAGCAGGCGAAACGTCGCTTCGACGGGCGCGATGGTCACGCCATTAGTGATGGCGAAGGTGATCCCGCGCCAGGCCAGAAGCCCGCCCAGCGTGACGACGAATGAGGGAACACCGATATACGCGATGATGCCGCCCTGGAAAGCGCCGATAAGGCCTCCGATGATGAGGCCGGCGACGAGCGCGATGATCCACGTGGCTGGATTTTCGCGGCCGATCATGTTCGGGATGATCTGCGTCATCAGCAGGACCTGGGCCATTCCGACGACGCCGACTATCGACCCGACCGACAGGTCGATGTTCCGAGAAACAATGACCAGCGTCATACCCGTCGCGATGATCGCGACCGACACTGCCTGGACGGTGAGGTTGATGAGGTTGACGGGCGACAGGAAGCGCCCGTTGGTCAGCACGCCGAACCCAAAGATGATCAGGACGAGCGCGAGGACCATCCCGAGCACGCGAAGGTCGATCTCCAGCGCTCGGAAGCCGCGAAGCTCCTTCGTGCCGGAGGTGGGCTTGGGTGTGATCGCGCCAGCCGCGTCGGCCACGAGATCTCCTTTGGGTCCCGAAGGGGTGATATGCCTGCGCCCGCTGAGACAGCGGGCGCAGGTCGTGCTAAAGGGTTAGATCACTGGCAGGCAGGGACGGCTGCCGGATCGACACCTTCGCAAATGAAGGCCTTCCCGTCGCCGGCCACGTCACCCGTTTGAGCGGCGTCCGCCCACCCTGAATTCGATCGGCTCGTTCAGGTTGTCGATAAGAACCGGGTTTGGGTTGAGCGTGATCGACCACACCTGGTTGGTGCCAGGCGTGGTGAACTGGACTGCAGCTGTGCCGAGAGGCGGTGCCGCATAGTCAGCTATGTCGACGTCGGAGACGTTGACCTCGCTCATCGCCGTGCCGTTGTGAAGCTGGACCGCAACCGCGCCAGCTACCTTGCCAAGCTCGAACGAGTCCTTCCAGACTGAAACGGTCTGCTGCCCGGTGGCTACGCGGTGCAGGGCAGCGATGTCGCCGTCCTGTCCGGAGACCGGGATGTCGAGTCCGACTTCCTCGAGTGCAGCGATCACGCCACCCGCCATGCTGTCGTTCTCAGACAGAACGGCCTGGATGTCGTTGCTGGTTGCCCCGAGGCACGCGACCATGTTGTTCCTTGCGTTCTCAGTGTTCCAGTTGTCGCTGTAGTCCTCGCATCCATCGGGGATCGTGATGCCCGGGAATTGTGCGAGAACAGGCGTCATTCCGTCGCGCAGGAAGTCAGCGTTGGGATCTGCCGAGTGACCCTTGATGATGGCGTAGTTGCCCTCGGGCACGAGCCCGGTGATCGTCTCAGCCATGATCCTGCCAACGCCCTGGTTGTCGAACGTGATGTAGAAGACCTCTTCGTCCTCAACCAATCGGTCATAGCCGATGATCGGGATCCCAAGGCCCTTGACCTCGTCGATCTTCGCCTGCATTGCATCCGGGTCCTTGGCAAGCAGGATCAAGACGTCCATGCCCTGGGCAATGAGGCCGTCGATGTTCGACAGCTGAATCTCGGTCGAGTTCGCCGCGACGGTCTCGATGACCCGGCCCCCGGCCGCCTCAACAACTTCCTTGATGCCTGGGGCATCGCAGCACGCCCAGCGCGGCTGGTCATAGTTGTTCCACGAGATACCGACGACGAACTCGTCGACGGGGCTCGCCGAAGGTGTGGCGGTACCACACGCAGCGATTGCGAGAAGAACGACGGGGATTACCGCCGCTCGTCGCGTGAATGACATTCGCACTGATCCTCCTCCAAGATGTCTGAAGTGACGGAACTACCAAGATTTGCTCCCGTCAGGTCACCTCCGATCTACGCCTGTCGGGCGCAGGCTGCCCATTCTGATCCAGTCGGAAAAGCGCGACACAACCTCACGGCTTCCCCCGCGTGTCGCGGCCGATGGCTGGGTAACGGTCCAATTGCGAAGCATGCCCCATTGGCAAAGGTATTTCGCGGTCATGCCGTCGCCAGTGCAGCGAGGTTGCCCGTCCGGGGCCTTAGCCACGCAGCGGGATCCGAGAGGAATGGCTCGAATGCCAGCTCGGCGGCGCCGAGCAACGGCGCGTCTTCGCCGAGCTCGGCGGGCACGACGTCGACCAATCGGCTCGGCGCGGCGAGCGCGTAGCGGTCGAGCTGGCGGCCGACGGTACCGACAACGAACGGGAACAGCCGCCCAAAGCGACCGCCGAGCACGATGCGCTCAGGGTTGAGCAGGTTGACCAGGCCGGCGAGGCCGAGGCCCAGCCAGAGAGCCACGTGTTCAAGGGCACCCAGAGCCACCGCGTCGCCGGCTCGGGCATCGCGAAGCAACGCGTCCATCGCCTTGCGTCCGCCGCCGCGCTTGTGGCCCGCCTTAACGAGCAGCGCATCCTCGCCGATCTCGGTCTCCCAGCAGCCGGTCGAGCCGCAGTGGCATGTGGCTCCGTCGGGGTTGATTGGCATATGGCCCACCTCGCCGCCATAGCCGGCTGCGCCGGCCATCGGCCGACCGTCGACGATCAGCCCGCCGCCGACGCCTACCTCGCCAGAGATGAAGATCACGTTTGCGCAGCCGCGTGCGCCGCCACGGCGCGTCTCGGCCAGCGCGCCCAGGTCGGCCTCATTGGCAACCGACAGCGGCACGAATGCGCCGAGTGCGTGGCGCAGCGACTCGCCGAGTGCCACGTCATGCCAGCCCAGGTTCGGAGCGAGTGACACCAGGCCATCGGAGTGGCGAACGACGCCGACGATTGCGACGCCGACGCCGATCACGTCGCCGCGGCGAGTGTGGAAGCCGTCGAGCTGACGGGCGAGCCCGGCGAGGGCGGTGACGGTTTGCTCGAGCGAAAGCTCGCCGCGCGGACGTTCGATGCGCCGCAGCTGGCGAACTTCGCCGCCGAAGCCGACGACGGCACCGGCGATCGAGTCGACCGCGATCTCGAGGGCAAGAGCCGTGGGTCGGGCGCTGTTGGGGTTCACGACAACCGATGGGCGGCCCGGAGTGCCGAGCGACGTCGAGCCAACCTCGGAGACAAGGCCGGCCGCTGCAAACTCACCGATCAGCGCACGGATCGTGCTCCGCGTGAGACCGGTGCGCGCGCCAAGCTCGGAGCGCGACAAAGGACCGCTATTGTGGAGCTCACGAGCGATGGCGCTCAGATTTGCGCGACGGACGGATTTGCTCCGCAGCCCTGGTTCATCGCGACGTTGATCCAACGGTTTTCGAACCCCTCAACGCGGGTGGATTGTCATACGGTCCTACAATCCCGGGTGGAGTGTCAAGTCGAGCTATCGGTCCATGACGGACCGACCAATTCCGGGAGGGTGACCGTGGAGTCGCTTGCAGGTCGAGTTGCGCTCATTACTGGCGCTGGACGGGGCATTGGCGCCGCCACGGCGCGGCTATTGGCGGCCAATGGCGTCAAGCTCGGACTGGCGTCGCGGCGAGGCGAGAACCCCGGCATCGACGGCGCGCTGGCGCAGGCGTGCGACGTCCGCGATCCTGCGTCGATGCAGGCAATGGTCGACGCCACGGTCGATCGCTTTGGCCAGCTCGACATCCTGATCGGCAATGCCGGCGTCGGCGCCTACGGTCCCTTCCTCGAGACGCCCGACGACCAGATCGAGGAGATGATCGACATCAACGTCAAGGGCCTGATCTATTCCGTCCGGGCCGCCCTGCCGCACCTGCTCAAGAGCGAAGCGGCCGACCTGGTCACCGTGGCCAGTGAGGCCGGACGTCGCGGCCTGCCCAATGAGGCCGTCTACTGCTCGTCCAAGTTCGCCCAGGTCGGCCTGACCGCCGCGCTCGACCATGAGCTGCGCGAGCAGGGCGTTCGTTGCACCAACGTCTGTCCCGGCGGAGTCTCGACCGACTTCGCGATGGGTCGCGGACGTACGCCCGACATGCCCCAGCTGGCGGGCATGATGCGGCCCGAGGACGTGGCCGAGGCGATCCTGTTCGTGCTCACCCGTCCGCGCAACCACCGCATCCTCGAAGTCGCGTTTCGACCGGTCACCGAGACCTCGTGGGGTTGAGCGCCGCAATGGGCGCGAGCGAGCTGCGCTGGGGAGTCCTGTCGACCGCCGACATCGGCCGCGCGAAGGTCATCCCGGCAATCCAGCGTGCGCGTCGCTACCGGGTGGTGGCGATCGCATCGCGCGACGCCGAGCGCGGCCGGACAGTGGCAGCGGAGCTGGGCATCGATCGCGCGCACGGCTCGTACGAGGCGCTGCTGGCCGACGACCGAGGTCGACGCGATCTACATCCCGCTGCCCAACCATCTCCATCGCGAGTGGGCGATCCGCGCGCTCGAGGCGGGCAAGCACGTGCTGTGCGAGAAGCCGCTGGCGATGACCGCAGCCGATGCCGAGGAGATGGTCGACGGCGCGGAGCGCACCGGCATGACGCTCATGGAGGCGTTCATGTACCGCCTCCATCCGTCCTGGGTCGCCGTCCTCGACCTCGTCGCCAGCGGCCGGATCGGGCGGCTGACGGCGATCCAGAGCTGGTTCTCGTACTACAACGACGACCCCGACAACATCCGCAACATCGTCGCGGTCGGCGGCGGTGCGCTCTACGACATTGGTTGCTACAACGTTAACCTTTCGCGCACGCTGTTCGGTGGCGAGCCGACGCGCGTCCAGTCGTCGGTCGTGCGCGATCCACTGATGGGCGTCGACATCTTGACCAGCGCCATCCTCGACTTCCCCGGTGGCCAGGCGACGTTCACCTGCACCACCCGGACGGAAACCGACCAGCGCGTTCACGTCTACGGCACGAACGGCCGAATTTCGATCGGCATCCCGTTCAACATCCCGCCCGATCGGCCGACCGAGATCTTCGTCACTGCCGGCGGCGACCCTCCGATCTCTCCGCGGACCGAGGTGATCACCTTCCCTGTCAGCGACCCGTACACGGTCGAGGCCGAGGCATTCGCCGCGATCGTGCTCGACGGCTGCGCCACCGCCGTACCCGGCCCGAGACGCAGTGGCGAACCTGCGCGTGATCGAGCAGATATTCGACCACGGACGTACCTGACCGCCGACACCGGTTCGACCGGCTTTGAATGGTTCAATGGCCGAGTGAGGGACCGTCGCATCATCGTTCTGGTGACACTCGTCGCGGTGGTGACACTGGCGGTGATCGGCGTGTGGGCCCTTGTCGCCGGCTCACCCGGAATCGCCGGTGTGGCTCAGCGGCCGTTTTCGCCGCGCTACATCGACGAAGCGCAGTCGGCCGGCGTCACTCACGCCTACACGGGTGACTTCGAGTACTTCGTCGGCGGCGGCGTCGCCGCGTTCGACTGCAGCGCCGACGTCCTGCCCGACCTCTACTTCGCCGGTGGCAGCCAGCCCGCGGCGCTGTTCGTGAACCGCAGCGCGGCCGGTGGCGCGCTCGCGTTCGAGCGCCGCGCAGCCGCATCGACCGACCTGACTGCAGTGATCGGCGCCTATCCGATCGACATCGACAACGACGGCATCACCGACCTGGCCGTCCTGAGGCGCGGCGAAAACCAGCTTCTGCGCGGCGCTCGGCGACTGCCGCTTCGAGCCCGCCAACGAGGACTGGGGCGTTCGACGGCGGCGATGCTGGACCACAGCGTTCACTGCCCGCTGGGATGAGGGCGCTGACATTTCCGACGCTCGCAATCGGCAATTACCTGGCGATCGACCGACGACACCAATCGATTGTCCTGTGCGACAACCAGCTCTTCGTCCAGACGTCGAGCGAGCGGCTTCGAGCCGGCCAGTCCCGCTGTCGCCGGGATGGTGCACCTTGTCGATGCTGTTCTCCGACTGGAACCGCTCGGGCACGCGCGACCTGCGCATCAGTAACGACCGCCACTACTACCGCGACGACAGCGCGGGCCAGGAGCAGCTGTGGGCACGTCGACGGCGCCACAGCGCCTGCCGAGTACACGGCCGCCGACGGTTGGCAGCGCTGCGCATCTTGGGCATGGGCATCGCCAGCCACGACGTTACCGGCGACGGCGATGCCCGACTACTTCCTGACCAGCCAGGGCGACAACAAGCTGCAGGTGCTGGCCGACGGACCGGCCGCAGCCGAACTACAGGACATCGCGCTCGACATGGAGCGACGGCCCATCGGCCGTACGAGGGCGACACGATCTGCCCTCGACCGCCTGGCATGCCGAGTTCCAGGACGTCAACAACGACGGCCTGATCGACCTGTTCGTCACCAAGGGCAACGTCGAGGCGATGCCCGAGTACGCCGCGCGAGGATCCGAACAACCTGCTGCTCGGCAGACCGGATGGCACGTTTGTCGAGGGCGCGCCCGAGGCGGGCTCGTCGACTTCGCCCGCGCACGCGGCGCAGCGGTCGTCGACCTGAACGCTCGACGGCATGCTCGACCTGGTTGTCGTCAACGCGGCGCGAGAACGTGCGGCTCTATCGCAACGTCGGGACCGGCCCGGCCGCACAGCCCGGGCGGCTCGGCAACTGGCTCGCAGCTGAGGCGCAGCAAGCCAGGCGCCAACCGCGACGCGATCGGTGGCTGGATCGAGGTCCGAGCCGACGGACAAGACCCAACGGCGCGAGCTGACGATCGGCGGCGGTCACGTCAGTGGCCAGCTCGGCCCGATCCACTTCGGACTGGGCACGCTGCCGGCGCGAGGTGCGGGTCACCTGGCCGGACGGCGAGGTTGGGCCGTGGCAGTCGTCGAGCGCCAACCAGCGACTGCTCGTCCAGCGAGGCGCAGCCGGCGCCGGTGCCGCTGCCATGACCGCTCGGCTCGCGCGACATCCATCTGCCCAACTTCGGCATGCCGGATGAGATGCCGCAGATTCCGGACGCGTGTCTACGCACACACGTCTGGACCGGCTGCGCGAGCGCATGGAGCGCCGTGGCTATCAACGGCTGCTGATCTACGCCGACCGCGAGCACAGCGCCAACATCTCGTTCCTGACCGGTTTCGACCCACGGTTCGAGGAAGCGTTGCTGATCGTCGGCCGCGATGGCGAGCCGGCTGTCCTGGTCGGCAACGAGAACTGGGGCACGGCCGGAGCCGCGCCGCTGCCGATGAGGCGTCACATGTTCCAGGACTTCAGCCTGCCCAGCCAGCCGCGCGACAGGTCGCGGGCGCTGGACGACATCCTGGCCGAGGAGGGGATCGCCGGCGGCGGCCGGGTCGGCCTGGTCGGCTGGAAGGACGTACTCGACGAGCGGGCATCGGACGTGCCCGCGTACATCGTCGACGTCGTGCGCGGCCTGGCCGGCGCCGACAACGTCGCCAACGCCACCGGCCTGCTGATCGACCGCTGCCGACGGCCTGCGGGTGATCAACGAGGTCGATCAGCTGGCGATAATCGAGTGGGCGGCGTGCCAGACGTCTCAGGGCGTTCGCAACCTGGTGTTCAACCTGAAACCGGGCATGACCGAGCACGAGGCCGTCGCCCTGCTCGGCTGGAACGGCACGCCGCTGTCGTGCCACCTGATGCTCACCGCCGGTCCGCGCGCTCGTTGCGGCCTGCTCAGCCCATGTGACCGGCGCATCGAGCGCGGCGACCCTTCACGACCGCGTTCGGAATCTGGGGCGCGCTCAACTGTCGCGCCGGGTTGGGTGGTCGAGGAAGCGGCGAGCTGCAGGTCGGCATCCGCGACTACGTCGAGCGGCTCGCCGGGCCGTATTTCGAGGCGGTCGTCGAGTGGTACGGGGCGCTGCGCATCGGCCAGACCGGCGGCGCGTTGCAGGAGATCATCGACCGCCGGCTGGGCGACCCGTTCTTCGGCATCTTCCTCAACCCCGGCCACCAGATCCACCTCGACGAGTGGGTCAACTCGCCGGTCTGGCCGGGGTCGCGCGTGCAGCTGCGATCGGGCATGGCGATGCAGGTCGACATCATCCCGGCGACCGGCACGGACTACTTCACGAGCAATATCGAGGACGGCATTGCATTCGCCGACGAGACGCTGCGTGCCGAGCTCGCCAGCCGCTATCCCGGTGCGTGGCGCAGGATCCAGGCAACGGCGCACGTTCATGGCCGAGGCGCTCGGGATCGAGCTTCACCCGGACGTGCTGCCGTTCTCGAACATCCCGGCCTACCTGCCGCCGTTCCTGCTCGCGCCCGACCGGGCGTTGACCGTCGCCTAGACGGGCAGCGCCACCGCCACTGCCGCAACCACAACGCCGATTCCGAACCCGGCCAGCCCGATCTGGACGGCCTTGATCCGGTCTCGCCGCCGAGCTTCACGGTCGGCGACCATCTCGACCTTGCCGCGCGGCCCAAAGTTGAATTCGCCGAGCGCACCGAAGCCGGCGCAGAAGCGCAGATGCGCCTGCAGGTAACCCGAGGCCGCGACGGCGACCGGAATGATCAGCAGCCAGCGAGCGATGGATGGCGCGTCGACGATGATCAACACGGCGAGCAGGCCGATGCTGGCGATCACTCCGACATGGCCGCTGCGACGGCGCGATGCGATCTCTTCCGGGCCGATGTTGCACACGCCAGGCACGTACGGACGACTCGTCGAGGACGATGTCCGCCGGATGGCTGCTGCCGGCAGCCAATGAAGTCGTCATGTGCTCAGCATCTCACCACTTGCTGTGGATCGACCCTGAACGCATCCAGAGTCGACACCAACGCGGCCGGCTCCGCCATCGGAGCCGGCCGCGAGCACCTCAAGCTCAGCCGAACTCGGACGTCAGATGCCGCCGCGAATCTCGCCGCCCGGGAACTCGAGCGTGTGCACGTTGGCATACGCCCCGCCGGTGCGCATCTTGGCGACCACGTCGGCGAGGTTGGCCACGCCACCCGGGCATGCCGCCGAGTCAGGGCGCGGAATCACGTTGGCGTTGGTGATGACACCTTCGCTTAGGGTCCCGTTGTTGTCGACACCTGTCGGAACCAATCCGAACAGGAACACGACTACCGGACCGTTCACTCCGGGCGGGCCGCAATGGATGTGTGCCTGGGTGATGCCTTCGCCGTTGGCCACGTTCAGCTTGAACTGCATCTCGGTCTCGGCGCCGGTTCAGCTTGAAGGTGGCCACGCCGACGGCGTGAGTTTCTACCGCCGGCACCTCCTCGTTGCCCCGCAGCGGGGCGGCGAAGTTGTTGTCGGGCCCGGCCGCGGCTGCCGGGCTGACAGCCAGAACAAGGAGCGCCAGTGCCAGCAACGGGCGGGCAAGGGCTTGACGGGACATGGGCACCTCCGTCATCGCCGGCGCCACGGTTTACACGGTTGTCTGCGCCGGTTCCATCAGTTATACGCCCGCTCCGCTACGGACCAAGGTCTGAAGAACGTTCGTTCCATTGAGCGAGATACTGGTTACCTCGCCATATTTCCGCCCCATGACCGAACGAACGTTCTAAACTATGTCGCACGCCTATCCACACTGGCGATCGCGGTTCGTGGATCAACTTCGGGGATAAGGCGCTGGCTCGTTACGTGTACTGGCGATAACTTCGGTCAAGGCCTAGAACGGGGACATCTTGAGCATCGCGCCGAACGACTTCACGCACCTCCATGTCCATTCCGAGTTCAGCCTGCTCGACGGCCTGGGCCGCATCACCGAGATGGTCGACCAGGCCAAGACGCTCGGCTTCGACTCGCTCGGCCTGACCGACCACGGCGCGCTGTACGGCGCGGTCGCCTTCTACCAGGCGTGCCAGAAGGCCGAGATCAAGCCGATCATCGGCGTCGAGACGTACGTCGCACGCCGCTCGATGGCCGATCGCGAGGGCAAGGCTGACGCGCAGCCGTACCACCTGATCCTGCTGGCGAAGGACTGGACCGGCTACCAGAACCTGTGCCGGATCGTCACCGACGCCCATCTCGACGGCTACTACTACAAGCCGCGCATCGATCGCGAGTACCTGGCCCAGCACGCCGAGGGGCTCGTCGGGCTGTCGGCGTGCCTGAACGGCGAAGTGGCGCGCGCCCTGGAGACCGGCGAAGAGGACGAGGCGAGGCGCATCGCCGGCAGCTATCGCGACATCCTCGGCGACGGCAACTTCTTCCTCGAGCTGCAGGACCACGGCATGCCCGAGCAGCGCCGGCTGAACGAGCAGCTGCTGCGGCTCGGCCCGGAGATGGGCATCCCGCTCGTCGCCACCAACGACCTGCACTACGTCCGTCGCGAGCAGTCCGAGGCGCACGACGTGCTGCTCTGCGTCGGCACCGCGTCGAACCTCGACACGCCGGGCCGGATGCGCTTCGAATCGAGCGATTTCTACCTCAAGAGCGCCGCAGGAGATGGCCGCGCTGTTCGGCGACGTGCCGGAGGCGATCGCCAACACGCGACGGATCTCGGAGATGGTCGACCTCGAGCTGCCCTTCGGCCAGCTGCGCCTGCCCGACTTCCCGGTTCCGGACGGCCACACCGTCGAGAGCTGGCTGCGCGCCGAGTGCGAGCGCGGCCTGCGCGAGCGCTACGGCGAGTCGACCGAGGAGCTCCAGAAGCGGCTCGACTACGAGCTCGGCGTGATCATCTCGATGGGCTACGCGGCCTACTTCCTGATCGTGGCCGACTTCGTCCGCTTCGCGCGCGAGCAGCGCATCGCGACCACCTGCCGCGGCTCGGCGCCGGGCTCGATCGTCACCTACACGCTGGGCATCACGCCGGTCGACCCCATCCACTACGAGCTGCCCTTCGAGCGCTTCCTCAACCCCGACCGGGTGACCATGCCGGACATCGACGTCGACTTCGAGGATGCCCGGCGCGGCGAGGTCATCGAGCTACGTGACGCGCAAGTACGGCACCGACCACGTCGCCCAGATCATCACCTTCGGCACGATGCTCGCCCGGGCGGCCATCCGCGATGTCGGCCGCGTGCTGGGCCTCGGCTACGGCGAGGTCGATCGCATCGCCAAGGCCATCCCGAACCAGCTCGGCATCAAGCTCGAGGAGGCGCTCGACGATGACGCCGGCGCTGCGCGAGATGCGCGACGGCGACCCCAAGGTCAAGCGGCTGCTCGACCTCGCCGAGCAGCTCGAGGGCGTGGCGCGCAACGCCTCGACCCACGCCGCCGGCGTGGTCATCAGCCGCGAGCCGCTGACCGAGCTGATGCCGCTCCAGCACGCGACCAACTCGGACGGGCTGATGACCCAGTACGAGATGCACGGCGTCGAGGCGCTGGGCCTGCTCAAGTTCGACTTCCTGGGCCTGTCCAACCTGACGATCCTGCGCCAGGCGGTCGACCTGATCCAGCAGGAGCAGGGCGTCGAGATCGACCTCGACCACCTCCCGCTCGAGGACGCCAAGACCTTCGAGCTGCTGGCCTCCGGGCGAGACGACGGGCGTGTTCCAGCTTGAGTCGCCGGGCATGCGCCGCTACGTGCGTGAGCTGCGCCCGACCTCGGTTCTCGACCTCGCGGCGATGGTCGCCCTCTTCCGGCCCGGGCCGATGGACAACATCCCGGCCTACATCCGCCGCAAGCACGGCCAGGAGAAGGTCACCTACCTGCACCCGCTGCTCGAGCCGTACCTCAAGAAGACGTACGGCATCTTCGTCTACCAGGAAGACATCATGGCCGCGGCGATGGCGCTCGGCGGCTTCACCGGCCCCGAGGCGGACACGCTGGGCTACGCGATCCGCAAGAAGAAGTCGAGCGTCCTGCGGGCGCAGAAGGACAAGTTCGTCCAGCGGGCGGCCGAGAGGGGCGTGCCGCCGCAGGTCATCGACGCGGTGTTCAAGGCGTTCGAGCCGTTCGAGCGCTACGGCTTCAACAAGGCTCATGCGACGTGCTACGGGCTGATCGCCTACCAGACGGCCTACCTGAAGGCGAACTACACCGTCGAGTACATGACCAGCGTGCTGACCGCGATGCGCGACTCGACCGAGAAGGTCGCCGCGGCCATCGCCGAGTGCCGTCGCCTGGGCATCGAGGTCAGACCGCCCGACGTCCACTCGAGCGGGCTCGACTTCACCGTCGAGGGCGACGCCATCCGCTTCGGCCTGCTGGCCATCAAGAACGTCGGCCAGGGCGCGATCGAGTCGATCGTCGCGTCGCGCAACGAGGACGGCCGCTTCCGGTCGCTGGCCGATTTCTGCGCGCGGGTCGACCTGCGCCTGGTCAACCGGCGCGTGCTCGAGTCGCTCATTCGCGTCGGCGCGCTCAACTCGCTGGGCCATCCGGCGCAGCTGCTCATGGCGCTCGACGATGCCCTCGCCGCCGGCCAGGCCGCGCAACGCGATCGCCTGACCGGCCAGGTGTCGCTGTTCGACTCTGGCCCGGATTCCGCCCCGCTCGAGCGGCCGCTGCCGGACGACATCACCGAGGCGCCGCCCCGCGAGCGGCTGCGCTGGGAGAAGGAGCTGCTCGGCCTGTACCTGTCCGATCACCCGCTGGGCGAGCTGGCCGGCGTGATCGGCGAGTACGTGACCGCGTACAGCGGGGAGCTAGGCGAAGAGCTCGATCAGCAGCGCATCTGCGTCGGCGGCGTGGTCACCGAGGTTCGCCGCGTGATCACCAAGGCGCGCGCGACGATGGGCGTCGCGACGCTCGAGGACCTCCAGGGAACGATGGAGGTGATCGTATTCCCGAAGGTGTTCGAGCAGACCGAGAGCACCTGGGCGGAGGACGCCATCCTGCTCGTCGCCGGCCGCGTCGATCACAAGGGCGAGGAGACGGTTCTTCTCGCCGATGCCGTGTGGACCTGGGAGGACGCGCAGGCGCTCGGCTCACCGGAGTTTGGGCGAGCCCTGGCTCGGACCGACCGAGGCCGACGGGGCGGCAACGGCTTTCGCAACGGCAATGGCTACGACCGTCCGCCGACCGCGGTGGGCCCGGGCAGCGAGGCAGCGCCCGGCGCTTCGGTTGAGCGAATCCGCACGATCCCGCTCGTGTCGCCACTCCGCGGAGTCGACGTCAGTGGCTCGATGGAGGTGCGCATCGGCGGCGCGCCGAAGCGCCAGGCAGAGCGCCCTGCGGCACTAGCCGGGTCCGCGCCACCGCCCGCGTCGGCTGCCGCGCCGTACGATTCGGCGAGCGTTGCGACCGCGCTGCCCGAAACGGACGAAGAACCGCCGCTGCCCGACGAAGCGGTCGAGCGGTTGGTCGCCGAAGAGCAGGCCGCGACCCTTCCCAGAGAAGCGTCAGTCGGTCAGATGCTTCACGTTCGCTTCACGGCCGCCGACCAGGAAGCCGTGGTCGGTGCATTCCAAACACTGCGCGAGGTCATCCACGAGCACCCGGGTGACACGTCGGTGGTGCTGCATATCCCCGCCGGACCCGGCCGCAGCCAGCGCATGGAGCTGCGGGTGGGCGTCGCATACGACGCTGAGCTGGTGGCCGGAATCAAGCGCCGTGTCGGTGACGGGATGGTCGATCTCAGCCTTAGCTGAGGGCTCACAACTGCCCAATTGCCGGACTAGGGCTGGGCGGTCTGATTCTCTTCGGGCAGGACGACGCGGATCGAGTCCTCGCACGCCGTACACGTGAAAACGCGGCCCTTCTGCCATTGCCGCTCGGGATCGTGCTCAGCGGCGTCGTGGCCCGGGCTTGCTTCCTCCATGGCGTGCCAGTCGTTGCCGCCATGCGAGTGCTCAAAGCGCGGCGTGATCAATCCCTGAAGCTGGAACACGAATCACCTCCCAATTTCTTTCTGAGACTTCGAAGCGTAAACGGCCAGAGCGCTGTCGAGAAGGGCGAACTGATCGCACTCGATCAGCGGCTATAGTCGAGCTGAGCGGCGGTGGCGGAACGGTATACGCTGCAGTCTCAAACACTGCTGCCCGCAAGGGCTTGTGGGTTCGAATCCCACCCGCCGCACCACTCTCCCTTGTCGGCGCCCGTCATATCGCCGTGTGGCCACGTCCACGGCACGGCGCCGGTTGCGGGGATACTTGATAAGTGGAGGAGACCATCAAGGCATCTCTGCCTGGCGAGCCGGCCGCGGATGAATCTGTCCCGGATTCGCCCGCCGTGCCGGCGTCGGAGCAGCCCGCAACTTCCGACCGCGGCCGATTTCGCAAGCCGGGCGACGAGCTGCTGCACGCGCGTGATCGGGCGCTCGTGGAGCGCGCCATCGCCGGCGATCTCGAGGCTTTCAACGAGATCGTGGCGCTCTACCAGGACTACCTCTTCGCGCTGGTCGTGCGCGTCGTCAACGATCGCGATTCGGCGGCAGACGCCGTGCAGGAAGCCTTTTTCAGTTGCTACCGCAACCTCGATCGCTTTCGAGGCGACTCCTTTCGCAGCTGGTTGACGCGTATCGCGCTCAACGCCGCTACGGACGTGTTGCGCTATAGAAAGCGCCGGCCGGCGGATCCGTTTCCCGAATGGGAGGACGACTCGTGGCAGCCACCGGCCGGTGAAGAGGCATCTCCCGAGCGACAGGCGATGCGTCGCAACACGTCGCGCGTCCTGGCAAAGGCGCTGGGTGAGATCACCGACGACCAGCGAAAGGCGATCGTGCTGTACGACGTCGAAGGTTTCGACTACCAGGAGATCGCCGACATGACCGGCGTGTCGCTGGGCACGGTCAAGTCGCGCATCCACCGCGGGCGGCTTGCCCTGCGCGAGCTGCTCGCAGACGACGTGGAACTCTTGCGTGAGTAGCGGCGTCAAAGGCCCCGTGCACAACCGAAGGTCCATGAACTCCGAACATCGCCGCCACGACCGACTGCTCGTCGCTCGCTTTGCGGCCGACGACTCCTACCCCGGCGAGTTCGAGGCCGCGCAGGCGCTCGTCGCCGGCTGCGCCGAGTGTGCCGCGCTCGTCGACGACATTCGTCTGCTTTCGGTCGCCGTCGCGGCAGTTCCAACTCCCCGACGTCCGCGCGACTTCCGCCTGACGGCCGAGCAGGCCGAGCGGTTGCGTGGATCGTGGCTCGAACGACTCATGCGCAGGCTTGCCGCGCCGAGCTCGGCCATGCTCCGGCCGGTCGCCGGCGTGGCGATGTCGATCGGCCTCGTGCTCGCCGTCGTTGGCGCCATGCCCGCTGGGTTCTCCGCAGCCAACCCAGTCCAGGAGGTCGGTCCGACATCGCAGGAAGTCGCAGCGGCTCCGTCCGATCAGCCTCGACCGGATGTCAGTGACATGAACATCGCGCCCGAACCTGGAAACCCCCAGCAGCCGGCATCTGCACCGACCGAGATGTATATGTCCGGTGATCCGGCACCTTCAACGGTCGATGGCAGTGGAAATGGCGAGCAGGTGCCCTTTCCCTCGGTCGATCCCGTAACGCGCACCCTCGACGATGCATACATCGCCGGTGGCGAGGCGGACGCGGGTACTGCCGGTCGGGACGCCTCCCAGACGTTTGCCGTGTCGACCGACACGCTCCTCTACGCCGGCCTGCTGATCGCCATGGCCAGCCTCGCTTTCCTCTTGCTGATCATTTACGCCCGCCGCAGGTACGCCGACCCCTACGTCGGCTGACCGGCCACTGCCTGAGGGCTGGCTGAGCACAGCGGGCGAGACGAGCATCGCCGGTACACTCCCAACCGTGCAGCGGTTGATGCTCCTGGACTCCAACAGCCTGATCTACCGCGCCTATTTCGCGCTCATGAACACGCCGCTCACGACCAGCAAGGGCCAGCTCGTGAACGCCGTGTTCGGCTTCTGGAGCATCGTTCTGCGCGGCTTCCAGGACATCAAGCCCGACTACGTCATCGCCGCCTTCGACCTCGCCGGGCCGACCTTCCGCCATGAGCAGTACGCCGACTACAAGGCCACCCGGCGCGAGATGCCCGATGACCTACGCGACCAGTTTCCGATCGTGCGCGAGATCATCGGTGCGTTCGGCATCCCGATCTACCAGCTGCAGGGCTTCGAGGCCGACGACCTGATTGCCGCGCTGGTGCGGCAGGCCGAGGAGCGCGACGTGAGCACCACCATCGTCTCTGGTGATCTCGACCTGCTCCAGCTGGTGAGCGACCGCACGACGCTGATGACGACTCGCGGCGGCGTTCAGCAAACGGCCTACTACGACCCGGCCAAGGTGATGGAGCGCTACGGCCTGCGGCCGGAGCAGATGATCGACTTCAAGGCGCTCAAGGGCGACACCACCGACAACATCCCGGGCATTCCGGGCGTCGGTGAGAAAACGGCCGCAAAACTCGTCATCGACCACGGCTCGGTCGACGGCATCTATGCCGATCTCGACGCGGTGCTGCCGGAGAAGCTCCGCCTCAAGCTGGCCGAGCACCGTGACGCCGTTTTCCAGTGGCGCGAATTGGTCACGGTCCGGGCCGATCTGCCGATCGAGCTTGACCTTGAGCCGGCCCGGTTGGCCGACTACGACCGTCAGGAGGTGCTTCGCCTCTTCCGCGAGTACGAGTTCCGGTCGCTCGTCGAGCGGCTGCCGGGAATGACCGGCGAGAACGAGCGTGCCCCGGGCGATCTTCTCCGCGAGGCGGATCGGAGCGCGCCGATACCGGCCGTCCAGGTCGCCGGGCGGCCGTCGGCCGCGGAGCGGATGGCGGCCGAGGGCGGCGGCATGCAGCTCAGCCTCGACTTCGCCGCCGGTTCAGCGTCGGGCGCGACGGTCGCGCCCTCAGCTGCTGCGGCCGCGGCAGTGTTCGACGGCTCGGGTGCCGTCGCGGTTCTCGAGCGGACCGAGCCATCGACCCGAACCGCGCGCGAGAACCTTGCCGCACTGATCGCTGATCCGGCTCGCGGCGAGCGCTTCGAGACCGTGCCCGACGTGGCCGAGTGGCTAGCCAGGCAGGACGAGTTGATGCTGGGCGTGGCACTCACCGATCAACGCCCGCGGCGTGGCGAACTGCTCGGGCTGGCCGTGATCGACCCGGCCGGCCGCATCGTCACGGCCGACGCCGAACACGCGATCGAGTACGCGGCGGCGATCCTGTCGGCCGGCAAGCCGCTCGTTGGCCATGAGGTCAAGCAGCTGCTCGTGTGGGAGCTGTCGCGGCGCGATCCGAGCGCGACGGGCAACGTCCTGGGCGAAGCTCGCAGCCTGCCAGGGGTCGCGCTCGATACCCAGATTGCCGCGTACATCCTGAACGCCGCCCTGCGTAGCCAGACCCTCGCGAGCATCGCCTCGGAGCGGCTCGAGATTGAGCTGCCACCAGACGGTGCGCTCGGCGGTGCCGAGCATGCCGCCGTCCAGGCCGCGGCCGTTGCTGCCGCGCGCGAGCCGATCGACAGTGACCTGATCGAGAACGCCGGGCTCGCGCGCCTGTTGCGCGAGGTCGAGCTGCCACTCATCCCGGTCCTGGCAGCGATGGAAGCAGCCGGGGTCGCGATTGACCGCGACGCACTCGGCTTGCTGTCGTCGACGTTCAGCACAGAGATCGCCCGGCTCGAGCAGGAGATCTACGAGGACGTCGGGCACCAATTCACGATCGGCAGCCCAAAGCAGCTCGAGCAGGTCCTGTTCTACGAGCTCAACCTGCCTCGCGGCAGACGGACCAAGACCGGCTTCTCAACCGACGCAACGGTGCTTGAGGAGCTCAGGCCGGCGCACCCGGCGATCGACAAGATCCTCGACTGGCGGATGTACACCAAGCTGCGCAGCACGTACGTCGAGGCATTGCCGCTGCTGCTCGATCCGACGACCGGTCGGCTTCACACGACCTTCCATCAGGCCGTCGCGACGACCGGCCGGCTGAGCTCGACCGACCCGAACCTTCAGAACATCCCGATCCGCTCTGAGCTTGGCCGCAGGATCAGGCACGCGTTCGTGGCCGGCGACCCCGATCTCGTGCTGCTGGCCGCGGACTACAGCCAGATCGAGCTGCGCATCCTGGCCCACGTCTCGGGCGACATCCACCTCAAGGAGGCCTTTGAGCGACGCGCCGACATTCACCGCGAGACGGCTGCTCGCGTGCTCAAGAAGGATCCGGCCGACGTGACCGGCGACGAGCGCTCGATGGCCAAGATGGTCAACTTCGGCCTGGCCTACGGAATGAGCGACTTCGGGCTGTCGAGTCGGGCGAACATCCCTCGCGCCGAGGCGCAGGAGTTCATCAACAGCTACTTCGCTGCCTACTCGGGCATCTCCTATTACATGATGCACATCAAGGAGGTCGCCCGCGAGCAGGGCTTCGTCTCGACCCTGTTCGGGCGTCGTCGATGGATCCCCGAGCTGTCGGCGCGCAACTCGGCGCTGCGCGGGGCAGGGGAGCGGATGGCGATCAACATGCCCATCCAGGGCACGGCGGCGGACATCGTCAAGATTGCCATGATCCGGCTATACGACCGGCTCATCCACGAGGGCGTGCGTGCGCGCATGCTGCTCCAGGTCCACGACGAGCTCTTGCTCGAAGTACCGCGCTCGGAGGTCGATCAGATCGCGCCGATCGTGCGCGAGGAGATGGAGAGCGCCGTCACGCTCGATGTGCCACTCACCGTCGACCTCAAGAGCGGCGACGACTGGGAGTCGCTTACCCCGATGCTGATGGCCTGAGGGTCGCCCTCAGGTCGCGACCTGCTCGACCGTCGCGCCCACCTCGCGCTCGGCGGGCATGGTCGAACGTGCCGCGTGGTAGACCGCCCGCGCGGCGAAAAGCCCGTTCAGCTCGCGATCGGCATCGCTGAAGAACTCGGCTCGATAGGCCGCGTCGGAGAGTGCCGAGACGGTGAAATAGAGGCCCGAAAACGCGCCCAGGATGAGCGACACGATCAGCAGCTCACCGGTCAGGGCGATCGTCTCGCCGGCCACGGCCGTGCTGTACAGCGGCGTTACCGGCCGGCCGATCCAAGCGGCCTGGATCGAGGCTGGGACGAGCAACAACCCGAACACGATCAGTGCGATCTGAACGGCGAAGGTGACGAGCACGATCTGGATGCCCTGACCGAATGCAATCAGCGTTCCGATGTTCACCCACTCGTGCCAGCGCAGCGGAACGGTTGGCGGGTGAGCGTCCCGGACCAGAGGCACGAGCGGTTCGGCGGGCGTGCCGGCCGCCGACGCGAGCGTTTCCGCCCAAGGTCGATCGGAGCCGACCGAGCGTCGGATCTCGGGTACGAGCCGGCCGATCAGGAAGGCGAGCGAGAGTCCGAGGAAGAACAGAAGCACGGTCACGATCGACTGCCAGCTGAGCGCCGCGGTCACCTGCCAGGTGGTGCTCGACAGGAACGTGAAGGCGATGAAGACCATCAGCAGCGGCAGCGCGCGTGTCAGCAGCCGTCCGAGGCTGCCGAGCTGGACCCGGGCGCGGCGCAACGCCCAGAGCAGCGACCCGACCAGGCCGTACGACGTGGCAACGTAAACGATGGCCAGGAAGAGGGCGCTCTCTACTACGGCAACTACCGCGTCGGTTACCTGGAGGCCGATCAACAGCGGTGGCAGGGCAGGAATGATCAGAAAGGCGGCAACTTCGACGTAGCCGACCCGGTCGGGCAATGACAACCAATGCCGTCCGCGGACGACGTTGACCAGCGCCCAGCCGCCGATCACCAGCGCGGCGGCGCCGAGGATGGCGAGCAGGTTGATCTCGAATGACCACGCGAAGCTCGCCGTCATCAACAACGTGACCGCGACGTAGAGCACCAGAACCGGTGCCGCGCGGCGCAGCACGACTCGTGTCGGCGAGTGGTTGGCCACGAAGTGCGGTACACCCTGGGCCACGAACCACGACTCGACGCTCCGAATCGCCGTGCTCGTGTCGGGTTCGCTGACGCTCACCCGGTCAAGGTACGTTCGTCGAAGGCCGAGGGCAAATAGACTCACGTTCCATGCCCGAGTTACCGGAGGTCGAGACGATCGCGCGCGAGCTGCGCCCGCTTATCGTCGGTCGAACAATCACAGCTGCCTGGCTCGATTGGCCGCGCCAGGTCAAGCACCCCACGCCCGACGAATTCGTCGAGCAGATCGGCGGCCGCCTGATGCTGGCCATCGACCGGCGCGCGAAGTGGCTGGTCGTGTCGTTGACCGGCCGCCAGGGCGCTGACTCAGTTGGCGACGATGCGGTACTGGCGATCCAGGTCAAGATGACCGGCCAGCTCGACGTGGTCGACCCCCAGACGCCACACGACAAGCATGTCCACGTTCGCTTTTGGCTCGACGATGGGAAAGAGCTGCGCATGCGCGACACGCGCAAGTTCGGGCGAGTTGGGCTGTATCGCCGCGACGAGGCAGGTTCGGTGCTCGGCGCCGGCGACGTCGGCAGCCTGTTCGACGCGTTCGGCCCCGAGCCACTCGACGATGCCTTCTCACTGGGCGATTTTCGCCGGCGCCTCCGTGCGCGGCGGGCTCGTTTAAAGACGCTGCTGATGGACCAGGGCTTCCTCGCCGGTGTGGGCAACATCTACGCCGACGAGGCACTCTGGCGTGCCCGCCTCCACCCGTTGCGCAGCGCTGCGGGACTTCAGCCGTACCAGGAGCGGGCGCTGTACACGTCGCTGCGCGACGTGCTCGGCGAGGCGATCGAGCGCCGCGGCTCGTCGGTCGACGACTACCGCGCGCCAGAGGGCCGCGGCGACATGCAGAACTTCCTGAACGTGTACGGCCGCACCGGCAAGCCGTGTCCGCGCTGCGGCAGGCCAACGCGGCGAATGGTCATGGGTGCCCGGAGCACGCACTTCTGCTCGTGGTGCCAGCGCCTGCCGCAGCGCGAGCGCAGCGCTTCCGTGCGGCTGCTGCTGGCCGGCGTGCGTTAGACCAAGGTCAGCGAAGCAGAAAATGGCAATCCTCAGGCTTTCGGCGGTGCGCCGCGAGATCGGCACACTGGTGATCCTCGATTCGGTCACCGGTGCCATCGCGCACGGCGAGAAGGTCGGCCTCGTCGGCGCCAACGGGGCAGGCAAGACGACGCTTCTGCGTATCGCCGCCGGCCAGGAGCAGCCTGATTCGGGGCACGTCACGCGCCGAAAGGACCTGGCGGTCGGGTTGCTCGCCCAGGAGGCCAACCTCGATCCGGCGTTCACCCTGGCTCCAACCCTGCGCTCGGCTGTCCGCTCTGGAGCCGGACCGCTCGAGCAGGTCGAGCGCAGGCTCGCCGAGCTCGAGCATGCCGGGGCAAAGGGCGTGGAATCAGATGAGTACGCCTCACTTCGCGACTCGTTCGACGCTCGCGGCGGCTACTCGCTCGACGTTCGCGTTGACTCGACACTGTCCGGCCTGGGATTCGACCGCGTCGACTGGAACCGTCCGGTCAGTGAGCTTTCGGGTGGCCAGCAGACACGAGCGGCCCTGGCGCGTCTGCTCGTCGCCGAGCTGGATCTGCTCATGCTCGACGAGCCGACCAACCACCTCGACGTCGGCGCCATCGAGTGGCTCGAAACCTCTCTTTCCGAACGCGACGGGGCGCTCTTGGTCGCATCGCATGACCGGGCGTTTCTCGACGCGGTGGTTGGCCGCGTGTGGGAGCTGCGTGATCGGCGTCTGACTGCTTTCCGTGGCAACTACGGGGCGTTCCTCACCCAGCGCGAAGAGCGCGACGCGCGGGCTCGCAAGGACACGGACACGCTCAAGGAGCAGATCGAACGCGAGAAGGAGCTCGTCCAGCGTTACCGAAGCCATCGCAAGTACTCGAAGATGCATGAACACGAGCGCAGGCTTGAGGCGTTCCAGGCGCAGGCCAGCGAGACCCCCACCAAGCATCGTTCCGGAGTGCTCACTCTCGGCGGCCTGCTCAACGGCGGTGCCAGAGCACCCGCACGTTCTGGTGAAGTAGTTGTCGGCCTGGAGGGCCTGGCGGCCGGTTATGACTCAAAGCCGGTCGTGCGGGTCGAACGGCTCGAGGCGCGCCGCGGTACACGGATTGGCCTCGTCGGACCCAACGGCTCGGGCAAGACGACGCTGATGCGCACGATGGCTGGCGACCTGGCCCCGATCGACGGTCGGCTGGTTCTCGGACAGAAGGTTCAGGTCGGATACCTGGCGCAGATTCGGCGGATGCCGATGCCCGGCACAACCGTGCTTGAGGCGCTGGCGACGGGCAGTGGTCTCGACGACGGACCGGCACGCTCGTACCTGGCGCGCTTTCTGTTCCGCGGCGACGACGCATTCAAGCCGGTCGCCAGCCTTTCGGGCGGCGAGCGGTCACGCCTGGAACTTGCCCTCGTGGGTCTGCAGGCGGCAAATCTGCTGCTGCTCGACGAGCCCACGAACCATCTCGACATCCCGGCGCGTGAGGCTCTCGAGTCGTTCCTGCGCGAGGCTGCGGGTACGGTGATCGTCGTGTCACACGACCGGCGGCTACTCGACGCCGTCTGCACCGAGCTGTGGGTCGTCGAAACGGCGCGCGCCGGGACCCCGGCGCGGGTGGCTCGTTTCGATGGCGGCTTCGCGGCGTGGCGGGCGGCGCAGGCAGCGGGCTGGACAGTCGAGTCGGCGCTCAACGTCTCGCTACCTGATTTCGACCCGAGACCCACTAAGGCGGTCGCGCAACCACCGGCGCCGCCGAAGAAGGGGCGCCGGCCAGCGGTCCAAGCGCTGTCTAAGGATGCATATCGCCGCCGCCGTCAGGTCGTCGAGGACGACCTGACGCGTCTCGGGTTGCGCAAGACACAGCTGGAGCTGGCTCTCGGCGACCCGACGATCCAGGCCAACTTCGTCGAGCTGCGACGCGTCTCGAGTGAGCTGGCCGACGTCGATGCCGCTCTTGCCCAGGCCGAGGACGCGTGGCTAACGCTGGCCGAGCAGGCGCCGCGCTGATGGATGGAGTCCGCACGGATCCAGGCGCCGCGTCTGCCGCCCCACGTCCATTCATGATCGGCCTGACAGGACCGATCGGTTGTGGCAAGTCGACCGTCGCTCGGATGCTCGGCGACCTTGGTGGCACGGTCATCGACGCCGACGTGCTCGCTCGACAAGCCACCGAGCCGGGACGCGCGACGCTGCCGGCGATCCGAGAACGTTTCGGCGACGAGGTGTTCGCACCACAGGGCACGTTGGACCGCGCCGCGCTCGCAGCGGTCGTCTTCGAGGACGAGTCCGCGCTACGCGACCTGGAGGCGATCGTCCATCCCGAGGTTCGGCGTCTGGTCGAGGCTGAGCTCTCCGCGGCCCAGGCCGCCGAAGCGCCAGTCGTTATTGTCGAAGCGATCAAGCTCGTCGAGGGCGGCCTGGCCGAGCGCTGCGATGAGGTATGGCTGGTCGAGTGCCACCCGTCGACCCAGCGTGAGCGGCTCACCGGCCGCGGCGCTGACAAAGATGACATCGAGCGTCGCCTCAGCACTCAGGGCGCCAACCTGGGTGAGCGGCTGGCCGCTGCTCTGGCCGACGGACCACCCGTGCGCCGGCTGCCAACCGACGGCTCGCTCGACGAAACCCGACTTCGGGTAGAAGACGCCCTGGCCGACGCGCTGGCCCCGCTGCTGCTCGATCTCGACTGAAACAGGGCGGGACTTTCGTGCCCGCGCACCGGACTTTCGATGAACCGTCAGGTGGCTCTGGCCACGCTTCACTGAGCGAAGCACACCGGCCCTGTCCGGTGATTCGCGCAGCGTTAAACGCAGGAACTGGATTGACCTACAGGAGATCCTCAGCCAGGCGCAGGGGGCTCTTGGTCCGCGCCGCTCGACGAGCGCGTGGCCAGAGCCTCGTTGAGTTCGCCATTTTCATCCCGATCCTGCTGATGATCCTGGTCATGGCCGTCGACCTAGGACGGGTCTATCTCGGCTGGGTCAGCCTCAACAACGTCGCCCGAGTTGGCGCAAACTTCGCCGCTCAGAACCCGGACGCGTGGGAGGGGAGCGGCATCAGCTCCCTCCAGGCCCGCTATCGCGAGCTGATGGCCAAGGACGCGCGGGGCATCAATTGCACCTTGCCGAGCACTCTTCCGGCGCCGGTATTCCCCGACTCGGGCGACTCGTACGGCGTGGGCAAGCGCGTCCGTGTCGACCTGGCCTGCAACTTCCGTTTGTTGACGCCGCTGATCTCGAATGTCATCGGCGACGGTGCCGGCAACGTGTCGGTAACGACGTCGGCAACCTTTGCCATTCGGGCCGGATCGATCGGCAGCGCAACCGTCGGTGGCAATGTCCCGACGCCATTTCCGACCGATACGCCGATGCCAACGGCGGCGCCGACACCGACGCCGACACCAGTGCCGACGGCCGCTCCAACACCCACTCAGGACCCTGCGATAACGCCAGATCCTGCGGCAACCCCGACACCCGTTGCACCCACGGCTGCCCCGACGGCTCAACCGCCGGTCGTCAGCTTCTATGGGACGCCGACCAGTCAGGACGGCACCGGCGGCGGTCCGCCGGGGTCGGTCGACGAAAACCTGATCGTCGGCATCCCCACGCTAACCGTTGCGTTCAGCAACACGACCACCGGGTGCACAGGGCAACTGTCTGTGGGACTTCGGCGACGGCAACACGGCCAGCGCGTGCTCGGGAACCGTGACCCACAGCTACACAGACGCGTGGCACGTATTCCGTCTCCCTGACGGTCGACACGGTCACGGCGAGTCGCTCGAGCTACGTCCTCGTCGGCTGCAAGGTCCCGGCGTTCTCGGGAGTTCGCAAGAGCTCGGCCGCGTCGGCGTGGATATTCGCCGGCTTCACCTCTACGAACATGACCTACCTGCCGGGCACCGGCAACTACAAGATCGGCTACCAGTCGCTCGCCGGCGGTATCGTCAACCCGCCCGGTGGCTGCGCGAACGCCACGGTCCAGGTCGGGCCATGACCGCAATGCGCTCGTCGTCCGCTCGGCGCGAGCGAAGCCGTGGGCAGGCGCTCGTCGAGTTCGCGATGATCATGCCGATCATCCTCGTCGTGATCCTCGGCCTGCTCGATCTGGGCCGTGCGGTGTTCAGCTACAACACGCTGTCGCAGGCAGCACGTTCGGGCAGCCGCGTCGCGATGGTTGACCAGAACCCTGACCGGGTCAGAACGAAGGCCATCGCCGCTGCGGCTTCCCTCGGCCTATCGACGAGCAACGTGGACGTGTGCTTCAAGAGCGCAGACTCGAGTCAGACAGGCTGCCTCAGCAGCAGCGACGACTGCCCGGAGTCAACGCGCGTGATCGGCTGCCTGGCCATCGTCCGCGCACACCTGACCTATGCCCCCATGACGCCGATCTTGAGCATGTTCATGAGCTCCATATCACTTTCCTCGACCAGCATCGAGCCGATCGAGTACGTATGCCCAGAAGGGACCAAGACGACATGTCCTTGACAAGACGTGATGGCGAGCGTGGCCAGGCGCTCGTGATCATGGCGATCAGCCTGACCGTTGTGCTCGCCGGCGCCGCGATGGTCATCGACGGCGGCAACGCGATGGCACAGCAGCGTGGGACGCAGAACGCTACTGACGCCGCCGCTCTCGCCGGTGCACTCGTCATTGCCGAGAAGATGAGCGGCGACTCGCGTGTCGACGCCGACGTCGTCACCGCGATGTCGCAGTCGTTCTCGAGCAACGGTCAGACGATGATGGGCACGTCCCATTACGTGGCATTCGACCAAACGGTCGTCGGCACGGTCGGCCGCGGTGGGAGCATCCCCAGCGAAGCGGACGGCATCAAGGCGACCGGTCAGCGAACGTTCGACACATTCCTCGCCGGCATCGCCGGCCAGAACACGTGGACGGCCGGAGCGGAGGCCACCGCACTCGCCGGCGGGCTGCGCAGTACCTGTGCCGCCAACGACGGCTGCGGCGTGATGCCGGTTACGTTCTCAATCCCGATCACCAGCTGCGACGGTTCCAGCCGGCCCCTGCGCTTGACCGTTGACTGGCCGCTGACCACGCTCTCGACCGCCCTCAATGATTCGTCGGGCGAATACATGTCGATCGTGCCGCTGTGCAAGAACGGGCCCGGCGGCGTCGGCTGGCTCGATTTCGACTGCGGTAACAATCTGGCCAGCGTGATCCTCAATCCGTGCCATGGCGCCTTCGACATTCCTACCTGGCTGCATACCGAGTCGGGTAACGTGAACAACGTCGAGAACGCGATGAACACGTACCAGGACACGGTCATCGTCGTGCCGATGTTCGACGCCACGTGTCGCGATGTGCCCACGACCGGTCTGCCGGCCGACTGCACCGACGCCGGCGACGGCGACAACATCTGGTACCACATCCCGCGCTTCGCCCACTTCCTGCTGAAGGAGGCGTACACCTCGGGCGATGACACCGGTCCATGCAACTCTGCTCCCGGGTCAGCCGTATATCGGCGGCAACGGCGGCACGAGCTGCTTCAAAGGCTGGTTCGTGCGCTACATCACTGAAGGCCGCGTGGGCGAATGGGAGCCCTGCGACGAGGATGCGGACACCGACTGCGTCGAGGAGCCGAGCTTCGGCATCCAGCTCGTCCAGTAGGCGACGCCGAGCGCGGCACAAAACCGCCCTGCTCGTAGCCTCTTCGTACTGAACCGACCGGCCGGCCGGGTCCCTTACCGGACGTCACACCCGCCCGTACGGTGCGCCCGAACAACTCCCCGTCACATCGTTTTGGAGGCTCGGCCCGGGAAATGGAGATGGAGTTCAAGGACACCGGCCGTCGGCGCCGCGTGGTATTGATCGTGCTAGGACTGGCACTCGCCGTCGGCGCGGGCTGGGGCGCATACACGCTGGCCACGAACGGCAATGCCGCTCAGGCCGATGTGATCATGGAAAGCGTGCTCGTCGCGGCACGTGACATTCCCGCCCGAACCCCGATCACGATCGACGACGTGACCGTGCGCTCGGTGCCGATCGACGAGGCGCTTACCCAGGCATATCGCGAGTCCGGCCAGGTAGTCGGCCGCGTGACCGCTGTTCCGGTCTATGCCGACCAGCAGGTAACACCCAACCTCTTTGCCACGACCACGGCGGACGCTGACTTCAGCATCCTCGGGCCGGACGAAGTGGTCGAGGAGCTGTCGCCCTATTGGCGCGCAGTCGCCGTCTCGGTACCGCCCGATCGTGCGGTGGGTGGCGAGATCGCCGCCGGAGATCACGTTGACCTGTTCGTCAGCGTGGACATCGAGGTTCTGGCGGTCGATCCCGAAGGCAACTATCAGTCGGTCGAAACGGCCACCGAGGACGGGCTCCAGGGTGGCAAGTCGACCAAGATCACCTTCCAGGACGTCGAAGTCCTGAAGACCGACATCGACGGTGGCATGTACATCCTGAAGGTCGATCTTCACCAGGCCGAAGAGATCGCCCACGTCGTTCAGGTCGCACCCGACTCGTTCAGCATGGCCCTCCGACCGGCTGAAGACACTCGCATCGCCGACTCGTTCGAGTTCGGCGAGACGACCGATCGACTGGTCATGCAATACCTCTATCCAGTGCCGCAGCTGATCGACCTGTCGCAGTTGCTCGGCCTACCCGTCACACCGGGCGCGTCACCGCTGCCGGGCGGCTCAGTCCAGCCGACGCCGACACCGGATCCCGACGCGACTCCAAGTCCCGACGAGTCGCCCGATGCCACGCCTGAGGCGACGCGGCGATAGCGATCGCTCTGTAAGGGAGTTACATGCGGGCGGGCCCTTCGGGGCCCGCCCGCTTCATTTCGCTGCCCGATGTACAGTCGGGAGATGCCCGACTTTCGGCTCGAAGCGCCCTTCCAGCCGACCGGCGACCAGCCTCAGGCGATCGAGAAGCTGGTCGATGGTCTGGGGCGTGGCCTGAAGGATCAGGTCCTGCTCGGTGTCACCGGAAGCGGCAAGAGCTACACCATCGCCCAGGTCATCGAGCGCCACAACCGCCCGACGCTGCTGATGGCTCACAACAAGACCCTTGCCGCGCAGCTGTACTCCGAGATGCGCGAGTTCTTCCCGGACAACGCGGTCGAGTACTTCGTCTCGTACTTCGATTACTACCAGCCCGAGGCGTACCTGCCGCGCTCGGACACGTATATCGAGAAGGACTCGTCGCGCAACGACGAGATCGACAAGCTGCGCCACGCGGCGACGCGAGCGCTGTTCGAGCGGCGCGACACGATCATCGTCGCCAGCGTCTCGTGCATCTACGGCCTCGGCGCACCTGTCGACTATGGCGCGACCGTGACGCGGCTTCGCGTCGGCGGGCGTTACCGGCGCGACGGCGTGCTGCGCCAGCTGGTCGACCTGCAGTACCAGCGCAACGACGCCGCCTTGTCGCGCGCCCGCTTCCGCGTGCGTGGCGACACGCTCGAGCTGCAGCCGGCGTACGACGACTTCGTGGTGCGCGTCCAGTTCTTCGGCGACGAGGTCGAGAAGATCACCGAGGTCGACCCGTTGACAGGCGAGGTCCTGGCCGAGCGCAACGAGCTCAACGTCTATCCCGCGTCGCATTACGTCACGCCCGCCGAGAAGCTCAAGGCGGCCATCGTCGACATCGACAAGGAGATGGAGGTCCGCGTGGAGGAGCTTCGTCAACGCGGCATGGAGCTCGAGGCCGAGCGGCTTCGCCAGCGGACGACGTTCGACCTGGAGATGATGCGCGAGCTTGGCTTCTGCTCGGGCATCGAGAACTACTCGCGCCACCTGTCACGGCGCGAGGCCGGTTCGCGGCCGTGGACCCTGCTCGACTACTTCCCGCCCGACTGGCTGCTCGTCGTCGACGAGTCGCACATGACCATCCCGCAGACAGTCGGCATGTACAAGAACGACCGCACGCGCAAGGAGATCCTGGTCGATTTCGGCTTCCGGCTGCCGTCGGCGCTCGACAATCGTCCGCTGACCTTCGAGGAGTTCCAAGACCACCTCAATCAGGTCATTTACATGTCGGCGACGCCGGGACCGTACGAGCTGCAGCGCTCCGAGCAGATCGTCCAGCAACTGATCAGGCCGACCGGCATTCTCGACCCGCAGATCACCATCCACCCAACCGAGGGGCAAATCGACGACCTGATCGACCGCATCCGCGACCGCGTCGAGCGAGGCGAGCGGGTGATCGCCACCACCCTGACCAAGAAGATGGCCGAGGACCTGGCTGACTACCTGCACGAGATGGGCGTCAAGGTCGCCTATCTGCATTCGGAGGTCGACACGCTCGAGCGTGTCCAGATTCTGCGCGACCTGCGTTTGGGGGTCTACGACGTCGTTGTCGGCATCAACCTGCTGCGCGAGGGGATCGACCTGCCCGAGGTCACCCTGGTGGCGATCCTCGACGCCGACAAGGAGGGATTCCTCCGCTCGGCATGGGCTCTCATCCAGGTCACCGGCCGCGCAGCGCGCAACGTCGAGGGCGAAGTGGTCATGTACGCCGATCGCATCACCGAGTCGATGCAGGTCGCGATCGACGAGACGGCCCGCCGGCGCACCGCGCAAGAGGCGTACAACGTCGAGCACGGCATCGTTCCGCAGACGATCGTCAAGGGCATTCGCGACATCAACGATCGGTTGCGCGCCGTGGCCGAGGCGTCAGGCGCATACGGGTCCGGTGGGCGAGCCCGCGAGCTGACCGACATGTCGCGCGAGGAGATCGCCAAGGTCGTCGCCCAAATGGAGGCGGAGATGCGTGGCGCGGCGCGCGAGATGGAGTTCGAGCGCGCCGCCGCCCTGCGCGACGAGATCCAGCAGATTCGGCTACGTGTCCTAGAACAGGACGCTTCGGTCACGGTCGCGCGAGCAGCGGAGAACGCTGCGGCCAGTGCCGATCAGCTGTTGGAAACACCGACGGCGAAGCCCACGGAGCGCGCGGCGGCGATGCGCTCGGGCAATCGCCGCGGCCGTCGCGCGATCGTCGCGGGGGAGGGCCTTGAGGTTACGTCGGTCACCGTCCTGCCGGCCGACGAGGAGCCGCTCGACAACCTGGACGGCCACCCCGAATTGGGACAAGAGGGAACAGCCGCCGATTGGCTACCCGGCATCCGTGACGAGCACGACGGCGACGACGCGGGGTGGATGGCGCGCTGGCTCGACCGACCCACGTGGGATCAGCGCGTCACTCCTAACGTCGTGAAGCGCACCGGTGAGCGGCCCTCGCGCCGATCCGGAGGCCGCCGCCACCGTTAGCGGCTCGGCCGGCTCCGATCTTCCTTAGAGATCGCCCATCGCGACGGTCAGCTCGACGCGGCCGGTCTCGACATCGCCGACGTTGGCCAGCGGCACGGTGATCACCCTGCTCAATAGGCCACCGGTCTTGACCTTTATCTCGGTGCCGTCATTCTCGATCACGGTGCCGACCTCGGCGCCGTTCGCGTCGATCACTGTCCAGCCGGGCTGGGCCAGATTGACTGACGTATCCATTTAGTCTCCTCCACGGCCCAGTCAGGCGGCCTTCTTGCGCTGCGAGCGGGCCGGCTTGGCAACGTTGTCGTCCTCGTCGATCTCGATGCCGTGGCGCTTTGCCGCCCCGACGATCTTCTTGCGTGCCCGCTCCTTGGCGGCGGCGCTTTCGAAGTCGGTCTGGTTGAAACGCGCGATCGCATTGCGCACGTGCAATTCATCGTTGATCGGGAGGTGCTCGCCGCCCTTTGAGTCGACGTAGGCGAATTGATTCGAGCGAAGCTTTTCGCGGTCCTTGGTGTCGAGTTCGGCCATCCTTGCCTCCTGTCCTACGGAAGCAAAATAGTCAGTCAGCCATAAGGCGAACGCAAACGAGAGTGGTTCCCTGCTATCAGATCCATCACTGCGTTTGAGCCCGCGGGGCGGTCAGTTGCTGGCGGCAACCTTGTCGAGGTCAAGCTCCTCGGCCCCATTCATTTCGTCGTGCACGATCGGAAGCGCTACGAGCTCGGGCTGGATGGGAATCATGGCCGCGACCCTGGCGCCGATCGCCGGGACTTCATAGCCGCCCATCAGGTCGCCGAGGCCGACCGAGCCATTGCTCGGAACCAGCGCAGGCACCTCATCACTAACCACGGGGGATAGAGCTTCGGTCTGCTCCGACCACCCCGGAGTGTCAATCAGTCGCAATTGAACGGGTGACCACGGGGTGGCAGCAACGCGTGCAGTGGGGGCTGCGGCAGCGGCGGCACCCTCTGTGACGGGCACCGGCACCGATCGGAACCGTTCGGCAACTATGGCGCACAGAATCACCCAGCCAGCGGAGAATGTCTTGAGCTTTGGCTGTCCACTCAGTCTGGGGTATTCCCGACTGGCGACCTCTACAACCCGCAGCCCGTTTCGGACGGCCCTGATGTTGCCCACGATCTCGTGTGCCCAGCCGTCAATCTCTGGTGCGAGCTTGTCGCGATGCTGTCGCCAGAAGGCGTTGTATCCGTAGGTGATATCGCTGAAGCGCGTGCCGAACAGGAGGTTGGCAAGCTTCACGAACCCCCAATTGCCCAACTTGTGCACTCGCGTGATGTCCGTCGTGTCCGCGCCCTGTGCAAATCGCGTGCCTTTCGCGTAGTCAGCCCCTCCAAGGAGCGCGCCCACGAATGCCGGCAGTTCAGCAGGATCCGTCGACCCGTCGGCGTCGAGGTGGACAATGATGTCCCCGGTGGCGGCCGTGAATCCGGTGCGCAATGCGGCGCCTTTGCCTCGACCTTCCTGTGAAATCACGCGAAGCGACGGCATGACCGAGCGAGCGACCTCGACTGTGCCGTCGACCGACCCGCCGTCGACGAGGATCACCTCGTCCACGTCAGACGGGATGCGCGGCAGAACGTGACGCAGATTTTCGGCCTCGTTCAGCGCCGGAATAACGACGCTGACGCGGAAACTGCGCACGCGTGCCCTCCCCAGCGGGTGGAATCGCACCCGCACGTCGCAGGCCCCCAGGCCTGCTTCCTACGCTGCCCGATGCCCTGCTGGGGGGCAGGCAGGTAGGCCCCGGACCATAGTGCTATCAAGCGGCGGGGTCAATAGTTTGTTGATAGTCCGCTGAGAACACGGTGGTGACTACGCGCACCGGTACGGATGGCCGTGCTCGACGGTCGCTGATACGTCAGTTACTGTCGTCGACACCTACGTTTGAGCCAGATAAAGTCGGCAGCGGTATCGCGCACAGCGAGCACGAGCCGACTCGGGCTGAGTGCCGCAAAATGGAGTGCCCACCCTTGAGATTGCGTCGGCAGCGCCCGATGATGGTGATCCTTGTCGCTGTCGTTTCCCTGCTCGTACTGCAGCTGCCTGCGTTCGTCGGGCTGGCGGCCGAGCCCCTGTACGCCAGCGACTCGTTCTCGCGGAACCAGAGCAACGGCTGGGGATCAGCCGACATGGGCGGCTCCTATTCGGTCGAGAGCTGGCCCAGTAACTTCAGCGTGAGTGGCGGTATTGGCAACATAGTCATGCCGGCTGCCGGAGCGAACCGCGCCGTCACGCTTTCCGGCGTCTCGGCCCACGACGTGGATCTCAAGGTTCGAGTCAGAACCGACAAACGAGCGGTAGGAAACGCGCTCTACGTCTATTTCACAGCGCGTGGAAACGGGACCAACGCATATCGTCCCAAGGCCATCTTCCAGCCCAACGGCAGCGTTGCCGTTCACGGTGGCGTCCTGGTCAACAACGTCGAGTCGTCCATTGCACCACCGGTGACGGTGATCGGGCTGAGCCACACGGTCGGTGGATTCATCTGGCTGCGCAGCGAGGTGGTAGGCGCCAATCCGACGACGATTCGAGTGAAGGCGTGGGCCGATGGAGCGGCAGAGCCGGCCGCCTGGCAATTCAGCGCAACCAACTCGAGCGGTCCCGTGCAGGGCGCGGGCACCGTTGGCCTCCGCTCGTACGTGAGCTCGATCACGAATGCCCCGATTACGCTCGGCTTTGACGATTTCGTAGTCGGCACCGGCAGTGACCCAAACGCCACGCCGACCGCCGGGTCGAGCGCGACGCCTTCCTTGGCGCCAACGGCCAGTCCATCGCCATCACCCACGCCGGCCGCGACGGCAACGCCGACGCCCATGCCCACGGCCACGCCCACGCCACCGCCTGGCGGTCCGACAACGATCGGCCTCGACGCTTTCACGCGCACCACGATCGACGGCTGGGCAGCAGCCCAGCTCGGCGGTTCGTACGGCTACTTCGGGCCCCAGTCAGACTTCGACGTCAATGGCGACAAGGGCCTGCAACGGTTGCCAACCGCAGGTAGCACGCGTACTGCGTTCCTGCCCGGCGCGTGGGGTCGCGATGTCGACATGACCTTCTCTGTAACCGGGGACAAGCCGGCGACGGGCAGCGGCCTGTATGTCTACGGCGTGCTTCGTAGCGTTACGGACGGCTCCGCGTACAGGCCAAAGCTCCGCATCCAGTCCAATGGGGAGGTATACGCCCACGTGGGTCGGCAATCCCCGTCTGGTGAAACTTCTCTCGGTAGCGCCGTGCGCGTTCCGGGCCTGACCTTCAGTCCGGGTCAGGTCCTCCGCTTCCGGGCACAGGCAACCGGCTCCGGCCCGACCACGATTCGCGTGCGCGCCTGGTTGGCCGGCCAAGCGGAGCCTTCTGCGTGGCACTTCAGCGCGACCGACTCGACCTCTGTCCTACAGCAGGGGGGTTCTGTGCGGCTGATGTCTTATCTGAGCTCCGACGCCACGAACGCGCCAACGTTGGTCACATTTGACGACTTCGTGGTCACCACCACGGACCCACCGCCTGTCAGCGGCAATGTGATCGTTGGGGCCGGCGACATCGCCAGCTGCTCGGCGAACACGGACCAGGCAACGTCCCTGCTGCTGGACACAATTGCCGGGACGGTATTCACGCTGGGCGACAGCGTCTATCCAAACGGGACGGCATCGGAGTTTGCCAACTGTTATGGCCCGGCATGGGGAAGGCATCTAGCGCGAACGAAGCCGGTCATCGGCAACCACGAATACTTGACGTCACAGGCGGCGCCCTACTTCGCCTACTTCGGTCCAGCCGCCGGTGAGCCGGGCAAGGGCTACTACGCGTACGACGTTGGCACGTGGCGTATCTACGCTTTGAACACGAATTGCGGCATCGTCTCCTGTGTCGCGGGAAGCGCCCAGGAACAGTGGTTGCGTGCGGACCTTGCCGCTAACCCGCGTGAGTGCGTAGCCGCCATGTGGCACCACCCGCGCTTCAGCTCGGGAGAGCACGGTGACGGACTGAGCGTTCAGCCATTCTGGCAAGCGCTCTCCGACTCGGGCGCCGATGTCGTCCTCAGCGGACATGACCACAACTACGAACGTTTCGCTCCGCTCAACGCACATGGCGCTCTCGACGCGAGCAGCGGAATCCGTTCGTTTGTCGTGGGAACGGGCGGCATCGGGCTTCGAGCAATCCAAGGAATCCGCCAGAACAGCCAGGTCAGCCAGGCGGACACGCACGGAGTGCTGAAGCTCACCTTGGGCGACGGGACGTACGAGTGGGAGTTCATTCCTGTTGCCGGGCGCACGTTCAGCGACCGTGGCACGGGAACATGCCACTGATCATCCCTCTCGATTGGAGGCGGGGGAGATGTGGTGACAATGAGCACGACTACCCCGGAACGAGGCCGATATCTGTTGGACGGGCTCAATTCTCTGATCTAGGATGGCGGGCCGCAACGCAGAAATCTGGGAGTTGGCGTGGGACACGCCTCCGGCGAACAACCCGACGAAATCGATCCGCCCGCGCAAACACCTGGTCGGATACAGAAAGTCCAGGCACGTGCCAGGCGCGGTCGTCAGGCGCTGCCCTGGTCGGACGGCACGATCTTGGTAGTGAGCGTCGCCATAGTCATGCTTCTCGCGCCGATCTGGATTGATCCTACTGCCCTCCACGACCTGACCGGACCGGCGGCTTCGCCTCTCGTCACCCCCGCGCCGACCTTTGTCTCGCCGCCTGACGTCGTGCCGGCGATACCTCCCTTGGGCCAGGCACCGGCTACGATCGTCCTTCGCGACACGTTCGAACGAGCGCAATCTGGTTGGGGTGCCGCGGATCTGGGCGGCGCCTACAGCTCGGATGATCCGACGGCGGACATGTCCGTTGGTGACGGAGCTGGCTCACTCCTGCTGCGATCACCGGGCATGGGACACGATGTCTATCTCGGAGATGTCGGCGTCCGGGACATTGACTTCGAGTTTTCATTCTCGATCGACGCGCTTCCAACCGATGGTGCGGTCTACGTTTATGCAGCGGTCCGGCGCAGCCCTTCCGGCGTTGCCTACCGGCCGAAGGTGTTCGTCACCCCGAGCGGTGCGCTCTATGCCCACGCCGGTGTGATGTTGCAGGACGGAGAGCATTCCCTGGGTAGGTCGGCACTGGTGCCCGGCGTGTCGGTAACGCCTGGTGTTTGGTACAACGTGCGCTCGGTCGCAACGGGCAGTGATCCGACCGTCATCAGGGTGCGCGCCTGGCAAGCCGGACAAGACGAGCCCGAGTACTGGAACTTCGGCGTCATCGACTGGACAGGGAGCCTGCAAGGCATCGGATCGGTCGGTTTGGCTGCGTATCTTGGGCTCAGGCATCCGGGTGGTGCAATACAGGTGTCTTACGACGAGCTGATCGGAACGACGACCGACATTCCATCCGTCAGTCCCTGAAACAAATCGTGACCATCACGGGAGACTCTGGTGTTCCTCTGCCTGCGCGTGACCCATCTGACCCAGTCCAACGCCCGGTGAGCGAGACCCTTTACGTTGCCGGTGGGCAGCAAAGGTCGCTGCGTTCGCTTCGCGATGGGACCGACGGCTGGTACGAGTATCAGAAGGGCCTGATCCTTGAGGTCGACACGACGAGCGCAAACTCGACGGTGAAGGTCGAGTATGTCTCGCCGATCGACGCCTGCCCGGTCGAGGATCCTGCGATCCTATTCAAGTCCGGCACCCTGGTGGGCGACAAGCTCTACGTGTGCACTCAAACCGAGGTGCTCGTCTATCGCGTCCCATCGTTTGAGCGGATCGCGTACATCTCGTTGCCTTTTTTCAACGACGTCCATCACGTCCGACCCACCCCACACGGGACCTTGCTGATCGCCAACACGGGCCTGGATATGGTCGTCGAGACGACCTGGGGAGGGGAAGTCGTGAACATCTGGAACGTGCTTGGCGAAGATCCCTGGGGCCGATTCTCGAAGGAAACCGATTACCGCCGCATCAAGACCACCAAGCCTCATCTGGCCCATCCGAATCACGTTTTCCACATCGACGACGAGCCGTGGGCGACCCGTTTCGAGCAGCGCGACGCGGTCTCGCTGGTTGATCCTTCGCGGTCGATCAGCATCGGACTCGAGAGAGTCCACGATGGCGTCGTAAGTGGCGGTTACGTCTATTTCACGACCGTGGATGGCCGGGTGGCCATCGCCGACACGACCAGCCTGCGCGTCGTCGAAGTCATCGATCTGACGCGCGCCCACCCAGCCGACATGCTGCTCGGCTGGGCTCGCGGACTGCTCGTCGAAGGAGACCGGATATGGGTCGGCTTCTCGCGAATTCGGCCGACGAAGATCCGCGAGAACGTCGGCTGGGTACTGCGCGGATTGAAGCGCGACTTTGGCACTCACATCGGTAGCTACGACCTGAAGTCCGGGCAGTCGTTGGCCCAGATTCCAGTCGAATCGTCGGGGCTTAGCGCGGTCTTCGGCATCTACCGAGCGCCTACTGAGGTCTCCACGCCGGGCTAGCGAACGGTTTGCAGAACCATCGCCACCGACGGCGTTGCGTCGTCGCAACACGGATGGGTATAAAGTCCCAGTATCCCTTGACGCGAGTACCTGCCGGGGCGAAGATCGCGATTCCCTCTGGCGACTTCCATGGTCCTGTCGTCGGGGCGAGACATGGACTGTTCTGAAGGAGTCTTCAACCGTGCGTCGCGCGATCATGATCCTCGTTGTCGTCGGCTTGCTTGTTGGCACTACTGCCGTCGGCACGGGACTGGCCGCCGATGCTGATTCAAGCCTGGCTCTGACGGCACTCGCCCAGGCAGATCTCAATACCTCTTCGGCTGTCCAGTTCAAGCTGCCCGGCAACGTCGCGGCGGTTGACGGGCGCCTCTACTTTGATGCGGACGCGGCCGAGTTCGTTGGTCTGGCTCCGGTCGGCAAGGGTGAGGCCTTCCGGCCCGTGGACATCCCAGGCGGCGTTGCCTTTGGCGCGTACGGCCTGAAATCGTCGGGTGGTCAGACGACGATGCGCATCGTCGTCGCTCCACTCGTCGCCGGCCACGTGGAGATGCGCCTCGTGATTGATTCTGCCGCTGACAAGGCAGGCCGGCGAGTGGCCATTATGAACACGAGAGCGACCGGGACTCTGAGCGTTGCCGGGAGCAGCGAGCTAATTAGTGCGCCGGTGGCGGGCAGTCGGCTGGTCGCGCCGCGCGCCGGTGGCCCCACGCGCAGCCTCTTTGGCGACGGGCAGATCAGTGTCAAGGACCTGGACATCGTCCTTGCCGGCTGGGAGCAGGCACGCTTGAGTGGATCAGCTTGCGACGGCGCGCTCGAGGGCGACGCCAATGGCGACGGCTGTGTCGATATCGTCGACGTCCAGGCCGTGGTTGCCGACCAGGGTCGGCTGGTCAACGTCGTGCCCAACCCGGTCACGCCAGTCACGGCTTCCGCGGGTCGCCCATTCGCGATGCGCGCCGGCACCGCACTCGAGCCCATCGATGTCGTGGCGGCAGCGTCGGCCGGGCCCAACTTCGTGGTCGACACCACTACCGACACAGCTGATGCAGCGCCGGGCAACGGCATCTGCGCCGACGCGGTCAATAACTGCTCGCTGCGCGCCGCGATCACTGAGTCCAACTGGTGGCCGGGCAACAACCGGATCGAGTTCAACCTGGTCGGCACGGCGCCGGTGCGCATCCAGCTCACGGCGGGCATGCCCTTGCTCCTGATCCAGGACGCCGGCACGACCATCGATGGCTACACCCAGCCTGGCTCGAGAGTCAACACCGCCCAGGTCGGCTCGAACGCGATCATGGGCGTCGAGATCAGGGGCAACGGCAACTCGCCGCAGGCAATCGGCATGCGAATAGCAACGCGGAACAACACCGTCCGGGGTCTGCTATTCAACAACCACTACCGGGCGATCACACTCAGCGGTCCCAACGCCCAGAACAATTTGATCATTGGCAACTGGGTGGGCTACAACCCGAACGGCACGCCGCACACCTACAGCGGCAACTACAACATCCTGCTCGACGGTGGTGCGAGCAGCAACCGAGTCGGAACGCCGGACCTGGCCGACCGGAACGTGAGCGGGCGCGCGACGCACGCGATCGACCTCTACGGTCCGGGCACCAACGGCAACATCATCCAGAACAACCTGCTGTGCACGACTCCGAGCGGCTTCTCGACGGCGCAGTGCAACACCGGAATCGACCACAACCATGGGCCCAAGAACGGCCTGATCGGTGGAACCGGAGCCAATGAGCGAAACATCATCGGGCGCACTGCTCTACAAGGTATCGAGTATTCGCACGGATGGGATCCGAACGGGATCGATAACGCCACCTGGCAGGTGAACAACAACCGTTCAATCGGTAACTGGGTTGGCTTCCGAGCTGACGGTTCGTACGACGCGGCATTCCGGTCGGGCCAGAACAACCCGGGAACGGCCGACAATGGCAATGGCATTAACGCGTACGACGGATCGAACTTCAACCTGATCGAGGGCAACTATGTCGCCTCGGTATGGGACGGCATCCAGACCATGTCGTCGAACTCGACCGGCAACATCATCCGCAACAACATCATCGGCATGTCACCCACCGGGCAGGCCGCGCCTCTCACGCGTTACGGAATCGTCGCACGGCTGAGCACCCGAACACACCTCATCGAGGGCAACGTAATTCGCAACACGGCCAACTTCGGCATTGCCCTGACCCACCCGGCCGTACGTTTCGTCCGCCTGTCACGCAACATCATCATGGACACCAACGCTGCCCCGATCTTCCTGGCGCCCGATCCGGTGAATCCGGGGATCGGTGCAAACAACCTCCAGCCGGCGCCGGTGATCACCTCGGCCACGACCAACCACGTCGGTGGCACGGGCACGCCGGCCGCAACCGTGGAGGTCTACCGGGCATCGCGTCCGGCGGGCCAGAGCGGCCTGCCGGTCGAGTACCTCGGGTCGGCGATTGTCGCCGGCAACGGCTCGTGGACCTTGCCCATCAGCGTCTCCACGGGCACGGTTGTAACGGCCCTCCAGACGCATACCAATGGCAACACATCAGCTCTGAGCACGAACGTAGCCACTTCCTTCCAGCCTCCGCCTCCACCTCCACTGGCCGATTTCGAATGGGGTCAGCAAGTTGGCACGTTGACCGTTGCATTCACGGACACGTCAACCGGCAACCCAACGGCATGGAGCTGGGACTTCGGCGACGGCGCCACCTCCACCGAGCCAAATCCGAGCCATACATATGCGTCGGCAACCGACTACACCGTCACCCTGACCGCCAGCAACGCCGGTGGCCCGGATATCGAAACCAAAACGGTAACTGTCGCACCGCCGCCCGATGACGAGATCGCTGCCGCGGACACATTCACCCGCAACTCGAGCAATGGATGGGGCAACGCCGAGACCGGCGGGCCATACACCATTCAGGGCACGGCATCCAACTACAGCGTCGCGCAGGGCGAGGGTTCAATACTCGTGCCATCGGCCGGCGCTTCCCGATCCGCGCTGCTCGACCAGCCGTCTGAACGTGACGTTGAGATCGCCTTGCGCGTTCGCGTCGATAAGGTTGCCTCAGGCGGGGCGTACTACATGTACGCAATCGCCCGTCGCAATGGCACCAATGAGTATCGTGCGAAGCTGGTCATGAACAGCAATGGCACGGTATCGGTCCACGCGAGCGTTCTCGTAAACAACGTGGAGTCTTCCATTGCCACGGCGGTCGTCGTGCCCGGCCTTACCCAATCGCCTGGTGCGCTCATCAACCTCAAGGCCGAGTTGCTCGGCGCGAATCCAACGACGATACGAATCAAGGCGTGGGCGGATGGTCAGGCCGAACCCGGCGGTTGGAACTTCACCGCCACCAACTCGAGCGCAGCAGTCCAGGGATTGGGTGGCGTTGGCCTGCGCCTGTACGTCGCCGGCGGCGTAACAAACGCACCGGTCACATTCAGATTCGACGACTACGCGGTAGTAGTCCCCTGATTTTGACAAGCCGCTGACAGCGCTGGTGCGGTCCGGGTCGGTCCCGGTAGCTCGGTGACAGCCTGAGTGGGTTTGTTTACGTTGGCGTGTCGAGGCTAACGGCGCACCTTTGCCAGCAGGCAACGCTAAAGGCATCCTCATAGCCGATTAGTACTAGTTTTCCCTTGACCGAAGTACCGGAACCCCGCACCATCGGGCTCTCGTCACCACGACTTCTGAATTTGACTGGCACGTCCCGAAGGAGCTCTAACAAGTGCGTCGCGCGCTAATGCTCGCCGTCCTCGGCGGTCTACTGATCGGCAGTGCGGCTCCGGGCGTAGGCCAGGCAGCCGGAGTCGACAACTCCCTGTCCATGACGGCGCCGAGCCGTGTGGTGCGCAACTTGTCTGACGCCATCGAGTTCCGGCTGCCGCGCAACGTCGCTGCCGTCGAGGGTCGACTCGTTTACGACAGCAGTGCCGTGGAGGTTGTCGGACTCGCCCCCCAGGGGCAGGGCACATCCTTTCGGCCGGTCGACATTGCGGTCGGCGTGGCGTTCGGGGCTTATGGCCTCAAGCCGAGTGGTTCGCACACCGTCATGCGTATCGTTGTTGCGCCGCTCGTTTCCAAGCGTGTCCAGTTCCGCCTCGTAATCGATGCCGCCGCGAGTGCCGGCGGCCAGCGCATTTCCATCGGCAACACGAGGACCCTCGGGACACTCCAGGTCGATGGCGCCAGCGAGCTGCTCAGGGCCCCGGCTATCCCGAGCCGACAGGCCGCGCCACGCGGTAGCGGCCCAACGCGAAGCCTCTTCGGCGACGGTCAGATCGGTGTCAAGGACCTGGACATCGTGCGCGCGAGCTGGGAGCTTGCGCGGGCCAATGACGCGACGTGCGCGGCGCCTCTCGAAGGCGACGCAAACGGCGACGGCTGCGTCGACATCGTCGACGTCCAGGCCGTGCTCGCTGACCAGGGCCGACGGGCGATCAATGCACCCGTACCCGTCGTGACACCGGTGGCGCCGTCTGCTTCACGCCCATTCGCGATGCGCGCGGGCATGGCGCTCGAGCCAACCGTCGTGGCAGCCGCCTCGTCCGGACCTAACTTCGTCGTCGATACCACGGCCGACACAGCCGATGCATCGCCGGGCAACGGCATCTGCGCCGACGCGGCCAACAACTGCTCACTCCGCGCCGCGATCACCGAATCGAACTGGTGGCCGGGCAACAACCGCATCGAGTTCAACCTGGTGGGCATTGCGCCGGTGCGCATTCAGCTGCTCGCCGGAATGCCGACGCTGCTCATTCAGGATCGTAGCGGCGGCGTGACCATCGACGGCTACACGCAACCCGGCTCCCGGGTCAACACGGCCCAGTTCGGCTCGAACGCGATCATGGGCGTGGAAATCAGGGGCAACGGGAACTCGCCGCAGGGCCATGCCCTACGCCTGACCAGCCCGAACAACACCATTCGTGGCCTGCTGCTCAACAACCTGTATCGCCCGCTGGTGCTCGACGGCCCGGATGCCCAGAACAACCTGGTCATCGGCAACTGGGTCGGCTACAACAGCAATGGCACACCCCATACCTACAACGGCAACTACAACATCGCACTCAACACCGGCGCCAGCAACAACCGCATCGGCACGCCGGCCCTGGCCGACCGCAACGTCAGCGGCCGCGGGACGCACGCCATCGACCTGTACGGTCCGGGAACGAACAGCAACATCATCCAGAACAACCTGCTGTGCACCACGCCCAATGGCACTTCAACTGCCGCATGCAGCACGGCGATAGATCACAACCACGGCCCGAAGTTCGGTTTGATCGGCGGCATCGGAGCCAATGAGCGAAACATCATCGGGCGCACGACGCTTCAGGGCATCGAGTATTCGCATGGATGGGATCCGAACGGGATCGATAACGCCACCTGGCAGGTGAACAACAACCGATCCATCGGTAACTGGGTGGGCTTCCGAGCTGACGGTTCGTATGATTCCACGTTCAGATCGGGCCAGAACAACCCCGGTACCAACGACAACGGCAACGGCATCAATGTCTACGACGGATCGAACTTCAACCTGATCGAGGGCAACTACGTCGCCTCCGTTTACGACGGCATCCAGACCATGTCGCCGAACGCGACGGGCAACACGATCCGCAACAACATCATCGGCATGTCGCCGACGGGCCAGGCGGCCCCGTTGACGCGCTACGGCATCTCCGTCCGCCTTCACACAAAGGGCCACGTGATCGAAGGCAACTTGATCAGCAACACCGCAGGCACCGGAATTGCGGTGATCGATCCGGACGTCCGATTCGTTCGTCTGTCGCGCAACCTGGTGACGGATACCAACGCCGCGGCCATCTACCTGATGCCGTACCCGAGCGGCCCCGGTGGCGCGAATGACCTTCAGGCGGCGCCGGTGATCTCGTCTGCGACGACGATCTTCGTCAACGGCACCGGCACTCCGAGCGCAACTGTCGAGGTGTTCCGTGCCTCGCGTTCGGCAGGCCAGAGCGGCCTGCCGATTGCCTACCTCGGCTCGACCGTCGTGGACGGCAGCGGCTCCTGGAGCCTGCCCGTAAGCATCGCCATAGGCACCGTAGTCACAGCACTTCAGATTCGAACAACAGACGACACATCGGCCTTGAGCACCAACGTCGCCGCCGTCTTCGAGGCGCCACCTGCCGGACCGGTGGCCGAGTACGAATCGGGCCAGCAAGCAGACTCGCTGCGTGTCAACTTCCAGGACACCTCGACTGGCGCGCCGACCACATGGAGCTGGGCCTTTGGTGATGGCGGCACATCAAACCAGCGCAATCCGAGTCACACCTACACCGTTCCCGGTGAGTACACAGTCGTGCTCACGGCGGGCAACGCGGGCGGCTCGAATCAGCGATCGCGGCAGGTCACGGTCAACGCCATCAGCCCGCCAGTTGGTGGCTTCGTCGTCGCCGACGCATTCAGCCGATGGCCTGCCGGCGGATGGGGTAGCGCTGAACGAGGTGGCGCCTACACTCTCCAGGGGACGGCGGCAAACTACAGCGTCGCCAACGGCGTGGGCAGGATCGTCATGCCCTCGGCGGGCGCCTCACGCTCAGCTCTCCTGAATGCCGCGAACGAGCGCGATGTAGACATCAGCTTCCGCATCAACGCCGACAAGAGCGCCGCTGGTGGCTCGTGTTTCGTGTATGTGGTCGCTCGGCGCAACGGCACCAGCGAATACCGACCGCGGCTTGTCTTCAACGGCAACGGCACGATGTCCGTGGGCGCCAGCGTGATAAACAACAATGTGGAATCGTCGCTCGGTGCGGCCGTTGTCGTGCCCGGCCTCGTACAGAATCCAGGTTCGTTTGTTCGCTTCCGCGCTGATGTGAGCGGCGCGAGCCCGACGACAATCCGGGTCAAGGCATGGGCCGATGGTCAAGCGGAACCGACCAGCTGGCAGTTCACGGCCAACGATTCGAGTGCCGCCGTTCAGTCGGCAGGCAGCCTGGGGCTCCGCTTGTACCTCGCCGGCGGGGTCAGCAATTCCCCGATCACGCTGTCCTTCGACGACTATGTGGTCGGCGGTCCGCCTCCGCCGCCTCCTCCGCCGCCGCCGGCGACCTTCGCGGCCGACCTATTCGGGCGCAGCGCCATTGGCGCCTGGGGAACCGCAGACTCAGGTGGTGCATACACGTTGCAGGGCGGGAATGCGGCCTTCAGCGTCGCAAACGGGACGGGTCAAGTCACGCTCCCCTCAGCAGGAGCAAATCGATCCGCCCTGCTGGACAGCATTGCCGAGCGCGATGTCGACATCATGTTCCGCGTCAGTACCGACAAGGTGGCTACCGGCGGGCCGTTCTATGTCTACGCAGTCGCTCGCCGCAACGGCAGCAATGCCTATCGGCCCAAACTGATCCTGAATCCCGACGGTACCGTCTCGGTCCACGCGGGTGCAGTCGTCAACAATGAGGAAAGCTCGCTGTCGCCGGCCGTGGTCGTGCCCGGCCTGACTCACGGAGCCAATGCGTTCATCTGGATCCGAGCACAGGTGTACGGGACGGGCTCAACGACCGTCCGCGTCAAGGCTTGGGCAGACGGGCAGTCCGAACCCGCCAACTGGCAGTACGTGGCAACCGACTCGACAGCCGGCCTTCAGGGCCCGGGAGGCATTGGTCTCCGCGCCTACCTGGCTGGTGGCGTGAATAACAGCCCGGTGCTGTTTTCGTTCGACGAGCTACTGGTTAGGGCGGTCCCTTAGGGCGGCCGCCGGAGTTAGTGCTTCCAGTCAACGCTGCTGGGACTTTAGTACGTGAACATGCTTGACTCGGACCGTCATCAGGAACAGGATCATCATCGTCGCCCGAACAGCAGTTAAGTCGCCTGACGGGCATTGAGGGGTTGAGAATCGTGCTTATCCGTTCCGCTCATCGTCGCCCGCCGAGTGTCTTTGTGCTGATGCTCTGTGTCCTTGGACTCGTGTTGCCAGCTGCCCACGCGTCCGCCGTCGATCGAGGCTTGATCGTGCGTTCCGTCACGAGCACTGAACGCTCGATGTCGACAGCCGTGACATTCCGTCTGCCGGCCTCAGTTGCGGCTGTCGATGGGCGCCTTCTGTTCGACACGAGCGCAGCCGAAGTCGTCGGTCTCGCACCGGTTGGCGGGGGCATCGGTTTCCGGCCAGAGCAGATCGACGGTGGCGTCGCGTTTGGCGCCTACGGGCTCCGACCGACCGGCAACAACGTCATCGTGCGCGTTGTCACGGCTCCTATGGCTGAGGCCACGATTGAGTTCCGGCTGGTGATCGATTCCGCCGCCGACGCCGCCGGCAAGCGCATCGTGCTTCCGACAACCCGCGGCCTGGCGACTCTCAGAGTCGCCGATAGCACGCGCCTTCTCGCGGCACCAGGTGTTGTTGAACGTCCGGGTCCGCTCCGAGGTGCCGGTGCGGCCCGAGACCTGAGCGCCGACGGCGAGATAGGGGTATGGGACCTCGATGTCGTTCGTGCGGGTTGGGAGACTGCGCGCATCAATCAGGCTGTTTGCGGGTCAAGCATTGCCGCCGAGGCTGACGCAAACGGCGACGGTTGCGTCGACATCGTGGATGTCCAGGCAGTCGTCGCTGCGCAGGGCCGGCACTTAAACCAGCCCCAGGCGCCCACGCCTGGCCCGACACCTCTGGCGGCGAGCACACGTCTCATCGCGAGCGTCGGCGGCGCACCGCTAACGGACAATGGCGTGCTCGCCGCTTCCACCGGGCCCAACTTCGTGGTTGACAGCGCGCTGGATACGCCCGACGCCAACCCGGGCGACGGCACGTGTGCCGATGCTTCGGCTAACTGCACCCTCCGCGCCGCCATCACCGAGGCCAACTGGTGGCCTGGCCAAAATCAGGTCAACTTCAATATCCCGGGCACGGCGCCGGTACCCATCCAGCTCAATGCCGGAGCGTCGCCGCTGCTCAATGACCGAACCGGCGGGACGTTCATCAACGGCTATACGCAGCCCGGCAGCCAGCCGAACACGCTCGCGTTCGGGTCGAATGCAATCCCCGGCGTCGAGATCCGCGGCACTCGCGATTTGCCTCGCGGCAACGGTCTGCGCGTCTACAGCGCCGGAAACACGATCCGTGGTGTGATCCTGACCTACCACTTTCGGCCGCTTGTGATTGACGGTCCGGATGCCCATGACAACGTCGTCATCGGCAACTGGGTCGGCTTCGACCCGGATGGCAGCAACCACGACTGGCAGAGCTCGAGCGGCAACAGCCGTGCCGACTACCAGATCCTGCTGAACGGCGGTGCCCATCACAACGTCATCGGCCGGCCCAACGTCGCCGACCGCAACGTGAGCGGCCACGGCCGGAAGGGCATCGAGTTGTGGGGCGCCGGCACCGATCACAACACTCTTCAGAACAACATGCTGTGCACATCACCCAACCTGTCGACCGGCACCTGTAACGGCGGCGTCGACCTCGACCATGGGCCGAAGTTCAACCTGATCGGCGGAAGTGGACTACGCGAAGGCAATGTCGTCGGCCGGACGTCGCTCAATGGGATCGAGCTCTCTCATGGGTACCCGAGCGGCGGCGAGTGGGATCCCGACTCAGATATGTGGCACATCGACCACAACCAGGTCATCGGCAATTGGGTTGGCTTCAAGCCGGACGGAAGCTACGACCCCGCCTTCCGCGTCGGCCAGAACAATCCAGGCAGTGCCGACAACGGCAACGGAATCAACGCCTATGACGGGTCGAACTTCAACCTGATCGAGGGCAACATCATCTCCTGCGTCTGGGATGGCATCCAGACCATGTCACACAACTCGACCGGAAACGTTATTCGCAACAACTTGATCGGAGAGTCGCCCCTCGGCCAGCCGGCACCGTTGACCCGCTGGGGCATCGTCGTCCGCCTCGATAGCGAGTCACACATTATTGAAGGCAACACGATCCGGAATACGCCTTCAGGCGGAATCGGCCTTACTCAGCAGGACGTTCGCTTCATTCGAATCTCGCGCAACATCGTCACCGACACGGTAGGACCGGCAATCTACCTCGCACCGGATCTGGCCAACCCGCCGTTCGGAGCGAACAATCTCCAGGCGGCGCCTGTCATTACGTCTGCCAGCACGGCAACGGTTTCCGGCACCGGCTTGAACGGTGCGACTGTCGAGGTGTACAAGGCTTCCCGTCCAGCCGGTGAGAGTGGACTCCCGATCGAGTATCTGGGATCCGCAGTCGTCTCGAGCGGTGCCTGGAGCGTTTCGGTCAATCTGTCAGACGGTGATCGAGTGACCGCGCTTCAGATCGCGCCCAACAACAACACATCCGCTCTCAGCACCAACGTCCTGGTCGCGAATGCGCCACCGAGCTCCTTCATCGTGAACGACGGCTTCGGTCGCACAATCAACGGCGGCTGGGGAAGTGCCGAGCTTGGCGGGCCATACACCGTTCAAGGGACTGCGGCGAACTTCAACGTACAGGGAAGCGAAGGTCGCATGGCGTTGCCCAACAGCAACGCCACCCGTTCCGCCTTGCTCAACGCTGTCAATGCGGCCGATGTTGACGTAAGGGTGCAAATCAAGACGGACAAGGTCATTACCGGCGGCAATGCCTTCGTCTTCGCCGCGGTTCGTCGCAACGGCACGAACGAGTACCGACCGCGGCTTAGGTTCAATGCCAATGGCAGCGTCTCGGTCAATGCGAGTGTCTTGCTCAACAACGTGGAATCGTCGCTTGGAACGGCGGTCGACGTGCCCGGGCTGAACCAGACACCGAACAGCTTTATCTGGTTGCGCGCGCAGGTCAGCGGTACAAGTCCGACGACGATCCGCGTCAAGGCGTGGCCCGATGGTCAGCTCGAGCCCGCCGGATGGCAGTTCACGGCGACAAATTCAGCCGCGGCGGTCCAGGCTGCGGGCAGCGCCGGGCTGCGAGCGTACACATCCGCAGGCGTCAATAACGCGCCAATCCTGTTCAGCTTCGATGAATACTCGATCGCTGCACCGCCTCCACCACCTCCGCCGAGCTCGTTGGCCGAGGACGCCTTCGACCGGTCCGTCACCAACGGTTGGGGCACAGCGGACGTCGGCGGCGTGTACACGCTGCAGGGCAATCTCGCTGCGTTCAGCGTGGCTGGTGGGGCGGGCAGAATCCAGCTCCCGGCCCCGGGCGCCAACCGCTCGGCGCTGCTGGATGACGTGGACGAGCAGAACGTCGACATCACATTCCGCGTGGCCATCGACAAGGTCGCAACTGGCAACTCGTACTTCGTATACGCCGCCGCACGGCGCAACGGGAACAACGCCTACCGACCGAAGATCGTCCTGAATTCGAATGGAACTGTGTCGGCTCACGCAGGTGTGCTGATCAACGGCGCCGAAACCTCGGTCGCTCCGGCGGTGGTGGTACCCGGCCTATCGCAGGCTCCGGGTAGTTACATCTGGGTCAGGGCCCAGGTCACCGGCACAAATCCGACTACCGTTCGCGTTAAGGCATGGGCAGACGGTCAAGCCGAGCCGGCCAACTGGCATTTTTCGGCGACCAACGCCGCGGCGGCCGTCCAGGTAGCTGGTGGTGTCGGCCTGCGGGTCTACCTCGGGACGACTGTTACCAATGCGCCGGTACTATTCAGCTTCGACGACTTCGAGGTTGCCGGAATTCCCTAAATCCGGACAGAAGGGGCGACCTTGATTCGAGGAGTCATCTCCACGGTCATTGGTGGGGTGCTGGTTGGATCGTTGCTGCTTGCCCCTCGGGTCACCGCAGCTGGATCCGGCCCAATTCTCCAGTCGCCGCGCGAGTCAATTCGCGGCCACGCGAGCGCGCTGACACTCCGGCTGCCTGGTGGCGTCGCCGCCGTTGACGGACGCGTGCTTGTCAGCAAGGCCGCCGCGCCGCTGATCGGAGTCGCGCCGGTCGGTGGGGGAGAGGTGTTCACGCCGATCGAGATCCCAGATGGGTTCGCGTTCGCCGCCTACGGCCTCAATCCGGTCAACGGTCGCACGTCACTCAGGCTTGTCTTTGCGCCTCGAACCACGGGCACGCCAGAGGTGCGCGTCGTGCTCGACTCTGCCGCCGATGCACAAGGCGAACTCGTGAGCATCCCGAACGCCGACATGGTCGCTCAGATCAAGGTCGTCGGCAGCACGAGCGTCATCGCCCCACCTACCGCCAGCAACAAGCCGGCGATGCGTCGCGCGGCTGGCCCCCCGCGCGACCTGACCGGTCGCGGCGTCATCTCATCGGATGATCTCGATCTCGCCCGATCAGCGTGGTATCAGACGCGGGTGGCCGGCACCGCATGTGGGGCCGGCGCGACGTTCGATGCGAACGACGATGGCTGCATCGACGCGATCGATTTGCAGGCACTCGTCGCCAATCAGGGCCAGGAGACGCGTGCGCATGGCGTACCCGCACCCAAGCCACGTGCCGCTGCGGACACACGCTTCGTTGCCAGCATTGGTGGCATGCATCTGCCCGAATCGGACACAGCCGATGCCAATCTTGTCTTCATCGTCGACAGTACGGCCGATACGTCGGATGCGACCCCCGGCAACGGCGCGTGTGCCGACTCCCTGGGACGTTGCACCCTACGCGCGGCATTGACCGAAACTAACTGGCAGTCGGGAGTTGATCGGATCCATTTCAACCTCCCCGGCGCGGCGCCTGTGCGAATTCAGGTCGGCAGCGCTCTGCCGCCTGTCGGTTCTGCCAACGGCGGCGTGATCATCGATGGCTACACTCAGCCTGGAAGCCAGCCCAACACGGCGCAGCTCGGCACCAACGCCACGCCCGGCGTCGAGATCCGCGGCACGGGAAACAGCATGAGCTTCGCCGTTTACGTGCCGCGCTCTGGCAGCACCATCCGAGGCCTGCTGATCAACAACTCGTACAGCGGCATCTTCGTCGACACGACAGCCGCCATCGGCAACCGGATCGTGGGCAATTTTATCGGCTTCAATCCGGACAACTCGCTGACACCACGTGGTAGGTCAGGGATATGGCTGAACAACGGTGCCAGCGGCACGGTTATCGGCACCTCCGCTCTCGCCGATCGGAACGTGATCGGAAACGCCGACAAGGGCGTATACAGCTATGGCGCAGGGACGGGCAACAGCGTGATCCAGAACAACGTGCTGTGCATTCGCCCGAACGGCCTCGGTGCCCTATGTCAGATCGGGGCCGATCACGACTTCGGCCCCAAGAACACGCTCATTGGCGGCGCCGGGCCAAACGAACGAAACGTGATCGGGCCGACGACGCTCAACGGCATCGAGTTCTCCCATGGCTGGAATCCGGCGACGGGTCAAGGCACGCTTGCTTGGCAGGTAAACGACAACCGCGCCATCGGGAACTGGATCGGCTTCCGTCAGGACGGTCACTACGACCCCAACTTCCGCGTGGCGCAAAATGCTCCCACCTTCGACAACGGCCAGGGCATCAACATCTATGACGGCTCGAACAACAACCTGGCCGAGGGCAATTACATCGGCACCGCCCATGACGGGTTCACGATTGGCCTGAGTAACTCGATCGGCAACACGGTGCGCAATAACGTCGTCGGCCAATCTCCGCTTGGCGAGTTGTTCACGCCGGATGGCTGGGGGATATACATCTACAGCAACACGCGCCAGCACACTGTCGAGGGGAACCGCTTCTACAACACTGTGGACGGTGGCGTTGGCCTGATCGACTTCAATGACCAGCAGATCCGGATCACGCGAAACCTCGTCTTCAACACTAATGGCCCGGCCATCTACCTCGCGCCGAATCCGGACAACCCGTCGACGGGCGCCAATAGCCTCCTCGCTTCGCCGGTAATCACCCAGGCGAGCGTCACGCAGGCTGAGTGGGACTGGCACTCCTGGTGCCACAATCGAGCTGTACAGGGCCTCCCGTAACTTCGGCCAGCAGGGTCTGCCGATTGCCTTCCTTGGGTCGGCGGTCGCGGCCGGCGACGGCAGCTGGTCGATCACTTACTCGAGTGCCCAGCAGACGGGCGATCGCCTCTCGGCGCTGCAAATCAGGACCAACGGTGACACGTCTGAGCTGAGCGCAAACGTGTACGCCGGCGGTCCGCCACCGCCTCCCGTCGCCAACTTTGGGTCGTTGCAGCTACCGGCTACATTGCGCGTCGATTTCACCGATACATCCACAGGTTCACCGACTGCCTGGAATTGGACTTTCGGCGACGGAACGAGCTCAACGCAACAGAATCCGAGCCACACGTACGGCACGGGCGGGACCTTCACCGTGACCCTGAGCGCAACCAACGTGAGCGGATCGGACGCCGAGACGCGTGTGATCTCGGTCGCCGCGCTACCGCCCGGCACTGTGCTGGCGGCGGACAGCTTCAGTCGTACGAGCAGCGGGACATGGGACAACGCAGACCCGGGGGGCCCGTACGTGCTCGAGGCGAACCTTAGCAATTATTCGATCGGCAGCGGTGTCGGCGTGATGTTGCTACCCAGCGCTTTCACCAATCGCGCTGCCCTGCTGGATCAGGTGGTAGCTCGTGACGTGGATGCCCGAGTCCGCGTTCGCACGAACAAGATCGCGGCTGGAAATCAGTTCTACGTGTACGCGCCCGTGCGCCGGCTAGGAAACAACGCGTACAACCCCAAGCTGATCATTTTCCCGAACGGATCTGTCGCCGTACATGCGGGCGTGCTGGTCAACAACGTCGAGACGTCGCTGGCTCCGGCCGTCGTGGTTCCGGGGCTGGCGCACAGCGCCAACTCTTTCCTCTGGTTGCGGACTGAGGTCACCGGTGCCAGTCCGACGACCATTCGAGTGAAGGCCTGGGCGGATGGCCAGGCCGAGCCGGCAACCTGGCAGTTCACGGCGACCAACTCCTCGGCTGCCGTCCAGGTTGCCGGGGGAGTCGGTATCCGCGCGTACATCGACGCAGTGTCAAATGCGCCGGTCACGTTCAACTTCGACGATTATCTGGTCAAGACGCCCGGCAATCCGCCTCCACCGCTGCCTCCGGTGGCGAACTTCAACCACAGCCAGCAGCCCAGCACCCTCCAGGTGAGCTTCACCGATACGTCGACCGGCTCGCCGACTTCGTGGAGCTGGAACTTCGGCGATGGAACAACGTCGACCCAGCAGAACCCATCGAAAACATACTCAGCCGCGGGCCCCCACTCGGTGACGTTGCAGGCAACGAATGCGTCGGGCTCCAACAGCGTGACCAAGACAGTGACCTTGGATCCGCTGCCGCCACCTCCGGATGCCGACTTCAGCTTCGGCCAGCAAGCGGGCACGTTCCAGGTGAGCTTCACCGATACGTCGACCGGCTCGCCCACTTCGTGGAGCTGGAACTTCGGCGATGGAACAACGTCGACCCAGCAGAACCCATCGAAGACATATTCGGCCGCGGGCCCCTACTCGGTGACACTGACGGCGACCAACGCGTTCGGTTCGACGAGTGAAACTCATCTTGTGAATGTGGCGCCGCCGCCAGCTCCGGACGCCGACTTCAGCTTCAGCCAGCTGGCGGGCACGTTACGGGTCAGCTTCACTGACCTGTCTAGCGGTGGAGCGACGGCATGGTCGTGGGACTTCGGCGACGGGACGTCGTCGACCGCTCAAAACCCGACCAAGGACTACGCGGCCGGCGGCAACTTCTTGGTTACGCTGACGGCGACCAATGCCGGTGGATCGGACAGCGAAACGCACAACGTTAGTGTCGTCCTGCCGCAACCGCCAGTTGCCGACTTCGACTTCGGCCAGCAGTCGGGTACGTTACAGGTCAACTTCACCGACACCTCGACCGGAACGCCCGTTTCCTGGAGCTGGACGTTCGGCGATGGGACGTCTTCGACGCTACGCAACCCGAGCAAGGCATATGCTGCCGCGGGCAGTTACACGGTTACGCTGACCGCCACCAATGCCGGCGGCTCGAGCAGTGATACCCAGACGGTCAACGTCGTCTCCCCGGTTGTCGTCTATGCGGCCGACGGCTTTGGGCGGACGGTCGCCAACGGCTGGAGCGGCGCTGACACCGGTGGCAACTACACGCTGGAGGGGACGAACACTAGCTTCGGAGTTGGCAGTGGCGTTGGCAGCATGACGCTACCCACCGGCGGCGCGACCAGGGCCGTGTTCCTGAACGGAGTCTCGGCGCGCGACGTTGACATTCGCCTGCGAGTCAGGACCAATAAGGTCGCCGCGGGAGGGACGCAGTACGTCTACGCCTTCGTCCGCAGCAACGGCACCAATGCCTATCGGCCCAAGCTGACCTTCAACACAAACGGCTCCGTGTCAGTTCATTGCGGCGTGCTGATCAACAACTCGGAGACATCGATTGCCCCAGCTGTGACGGTTCCGGGCTTGACCTATTCTTCCAATGGATTCATCTGGCTCCGTGTTCAGGTGGTCGGGACGGGTGTGACAACGATCCGAATCAAGGCCTGGGCCGATGGTCAACAGGAGCCGGTCGCGTGGCAGTTCACCGCGACCAACTCGGCCGCTTCCGTTCAGGGCAATGGAAGCGTCGGGCTACGCGCTTACATGAGCGCCGGCACGTCGAATGCCCCGGTCACGTTCGGCTTCGACGACTACTCCGTGGTTGCATCGCCATGATCGACGCCTGCCCGTGCGATTGATCGCCACTCGGCGATCTCGGGGCGGGGAACCGATACGGGGGGCGAAAGGACGAGCTCGCGCACCGCGCGACCACGAGTCGGGCTCATCGGGACGTTGCCACTCGTGGTAGAGGAGAGCGTCGAGGTAACCGCGACCGAGCCACAGCAGGTATCGACAGGCTCGCGGGGCTTCGTTGGCAACGCTGTTGGCAGCTTTGCGCTCAACGTCGTCAACGTCGCGGTCACGCTGCTGACGACGATCCTGCTGGCGCGAATCATGGGTGTTTCCGATTACGGCGTCTACGCATTCGTTGTCGCCACGGTCACGGTGCTCGGGATCCCCGCGATCTCAGGAGTCGACCGGCTGCTGACAAGAGACATCGCCGTGCACACCGGCAGCGCCGCCTTTGGCTTGGCCCGTGGCCTGCTGCATCGAATGCAACAGCTCACGCTCGGTGTGTCGATATCCATCGCGCTGGTAGCCGGGGTCGTCGCATGGGCGGCCGCGGGAGGTCAGGTATCTGCACCGCTTATCGCCTTCTGGCTCGGACTGGCGTCACTCCCTTTCCTGGCATTGGGACGGATCGTTCAAGGGGCCTTGATGGGCCTGCACTACATCCTGTTGGCGCAGTCGGCCGAGTTCGTACTCCGCCCGACACTGCTCCTGGCTCTCGCGCTTGTCTTTGCGGCCGGAGGCATTGTGCTCAGCTCCACGGTCGCCATCGTGCTCCAGGGATTGAGCCTCGTCGTAGCGTGTGTCGCCAGCGTGATCCTGCTCCGCTTGCGGACGCCGAAGGCGGTACGCGTCGCGCGGCCTGAGTATGAAACGCGACGGTGGGTTTCAGCGGCCGTCTCACTGGGCCTTCTCAGTGGAGCAACGCTCTTGAACAGCCAGGTTGGCGTACTCCTTCTGGGGGTCATGAATGGCTCGGAGTCGGCCGGGCTGTACTCAGTGGCGCAAAGGGGAGCCCTGCTGGTGGCGTTTCCGCTGGCAGCGGTCAGCACCGCAATCGCACCCACGGCTGCAAGACTCTGGGCGGCACATGATCCGCAGCGCTTGCAAAGGATGGCCAGGCACAGCGCACGCGGCGCCCTGATTGCCTGCCTGCCCTTGGTGGGGATTTACCTCCTGTTCGGGCAGGAGATCCTCACCGTGTTCTTCGGTCCAGAGTTCGCCGCAGCATCGGCGGCGCTCGCGATTCTCGCCCTTGGCCAGCTCGCCAATGTGGCGACTGGCCCTGTAGCGACACTGCTGGTCATGACCGGCCACGAGCGCAATGCGGTCGTCGGCATTGCCGTCGGGGCCGTCCTGAACATCGTCCTCGCGGTCGCACTCATACCGTCACTCGATACCGCTGGTGCTGCGCTCGCCGCCGCGATCGGTATTGCGATTTCCAACGTCATCCTCGTTGTGATCAGCAAGCGCAGATTGGCGATCTGGCCGATGGCGTTCGGTCTTCCACGGCGGAGTGAGGGCGATCAGTGACCCTGCATCTGCTCAGAGACTCGTCCTGAAGTCAGACATCGAAAGCTGATTCGATGGCGATTGCGATGCGCCACGCCCAATCTGCAGCGCTACAAGTCTGAGAGCCTCTTGCATCCACTGCCACTCAGGCCCCCGATACGTCTGCCTGGCCGTTGACTTGGTTGCCACTTCGGTGTCACGCAAAACCAGACTTTCAATTGCCGACATGACGTCGCGATCGATGGCGTAGCGAGCAGCGGCGTCCGTGCTGTCCGATGCGCCACTCGGGCTCATGACGGCCAGCGTTTCCTTGAGCGCGTCGGGAAGTCGGATCTCTTGCCGCCGAAAAGCGGAGTGGGCCTCCATCAATCGCATGACATCGGGCGTCAACTCGAAGCTATGGTCGGGTTCGGGATAGCTGTCGTAGCTCTTACGGAAGATGCGGTCCACGTTGTCTGCGTCCTGGAGGCCTACCTGCTCCCGATCTGCCGAATCTCGAACAAATCTCACTTCGCACTGATCCTGAAGGTAGGCCACGCATTCCCATGCCCGCAGCAGCGTGTTCAACGATCCCTCGGCACTGGCGGTATCGCTGAACGAATTGGCTGTGGCATGTAGACGCCCTCCAGCCAGCGTGCATTCCCACTCACGCAGTTGGCCCCGCCAAGGTTCGGCGTTCTCAAAGGTTTCGTAATCGTTCAGGGGTCGAAAGGTGTAGTCAAACGCCACCGTCTGATGCTGCACCGAGTCTCATCCTCCTGTCGCCATTGATCGCGGAAGTATATGGCTCGGGATCCTAAGCGCTCTGGGGCGAGCGCGATCACCTAAATCCCTGGCAACGTGGCGTGCTAAACTGCCCGCCGTCGCGCCCCAGCGTGACGAAGCGTCGCGCCCCAGCGTGACGAAAACAAATACCGGATTGCCGGTCCGCAAGCCACAGGGATGCCGTGCCCCATGGCTGGTCGCTTCGTGGGCCCACGTGGCTCACCGCCAGCCGCCGCGTTGCCTTGCGAGATCCGGTCGAATATGGAGTTTCGACATGCCTTCACCCCGCAATGCCGAACGCCGCTGGACCATCTCGGGCCCGCCTAAAGTTGCGTTCCTTGCCGCCGTCCTCCTTGCCGCGTCATTCGGCGCGCCCCTGCCAGCGGCAGGATCGGGTCCGTCGTACTACGTCTCTACCTCGGGCAGCGACGGCAATGCCGGCACCATGTCCGCACCGTGGCGCTCTATTCAGAAGGCGGCCGACACGGTACCGGCTGGTGCCACTGTCTACCTCCGTGGAGGGACCTACGGTCCGTTCATCATGCGCCGCTCTGGCACGCTATCGGCACCCATCACCTTCACCGAGTACAGCGGGGAAACTGCTGTCGTCGACGGTAAGAAGGCGACGCAGTACACGATCAAGATCGTTGGTGCGCAGAACATCCGGGTGAAGAACCTCACGCTCCGCGGTGGTTATGCCAACTCTTACCACGGAGCCGGCATAACAGCCGAGAACAGCTCCAACATCGAAATACGCAACAACCTGATCATCGACAATAAAGCCTGGGGAGTCCGCTCGTTCAACTCAACGAACGTGACAATTGACAACAATGAGGTCACCCAGAACGCGGTTGGCATTCACATTGGCCGGTCCGGGGCGGGCACCAAGGTAACCAACAATAGCGTTCACCACAACAACAAGATGATCGTCAATACCGCGTCAATAGGCTATGACGACGCCGGAGGCGAGGGCATCGCCCTGGTAATGACTACGGGTTCAGTAACGGTGAGCGGCAACAGGATCTGGGCCAACCGAGCGACCAGCTATGACTATGGCTGGGACGGTGGGGCGTTCAGCATCTACGGGGCCAGCAACTGGACGATCACCAACAATACGACCTGGGACAACCGTACGGTCCTGGAGACCGGAACTGATGGCGCCAAAACTCCGTGCAACAACGGGCGCTTCACACGCAACGTTAATTACGGGGCAACGACCGTAGACCGCACTGTTGGCATGACCTTGCGCTGCGCTTCGAACACCATCGTCGCGAATAACGTGTTCCATGGAATGCAATATTTCGTCTTCGACATATCCCACATGAAAGGCGGCTGGGGCGGTTCGATTGCCGGTCTGCAGATTGTGAACAACATCATCTCGGTGTCGACGGGCAAGATCATCGGGCTGGAAACGCACCCATTGCCATCGTCAGTCGTGATCGATCACAACCTGTACCACAACGCGGGCACCGGCTACCTGTTCACGGTGATCGGTGTTGGTGGCACCAAGAGCATTGACGTCTTCCGGTCGTGGACTGGACGAGAGGCGCATGGACACGTCGGAGATCCGCAATTCGTGAACGCGGGAAGCCGGGACTACCACATCAAGAGTGGTTCGCCGGCGCGTGATCGAGGCCGGGTCGTCTCGGGCATCACGGATGGCTTCAATGGAGGCGCGCCCGATGTTGGCCGGTACGAATTCTAACCGATCCGGTCGGCCAATCGAGGAGGAAGGTCGCTATCGTGCGACCGCGTGTCGGGGTCAAGCTGGTCAGGCGCGCGCGACCGGTTGGTCACCGGCTCTCTAGCTAGTTGTCGGACGCTGCAGGGCGAACTGCCACGCCCATGGCACTACACCCAGAGGCCGGCGTATGCGCCTGACCAGCCACCGGACCGAATCCGGTGCAGCCTCGGGTGGATACGTAAAGTTACGAACCAGAAGTGGCACGAACCCGGCGGAGCCTCCGCGACGTTGCAAGTCACGTACTGATACTGAGTAAAACCCGGCGCCGCGCCGCGAGGGCGACAGCCGCCAGTACCAGTTCTGAATAGCGCTGGGAAGCCAGCCCATCATCGGCAGCTTGCTGTGTGATTCGATCGGAAAGTGTGGATTGGGAAGCTGTCCGATCAGCACACCGCCAGGTGTCAGGACGCGAAAAATCTCGTGCATCGATGCCTGGCGGCGGTCAGGCGGAATGTGTTCGTAGACGTTCGCGAGGACGACGCTGTCGAAGGCGCCATCAGGAAACGGCAGACTGTCCGCGGTGCCCGTGACCAGTTCCCAGCCTCCCCTGGATAGGTGCCGATCGACAACGGGATCGGCTCCCCACCAGCGTTTGTTGGACATCGTGGACATGTTGTCAAGCAATAGCCCCCATTGACAGCCGATCTCCAGGGCGCGGCCGGTTACATCCGGCGCGAACTCCTTGTGCAGAGCCATCAGGGTCGATGCCAGAACCTGGTTGCGTACCGCCCATTCCTCTGGCGAGGGCAGGAGGGATCGCCCGACTGCAACTCCAGGTGTTTGACGCGCACCGGGCGCATTCTCCCGGGTCCTCGCCGGCGTGGATTCTTCCATCAGATCTCCGCAGCGTTGGTAGATCGCGACGATGAATGGTACGGCCCGGGATCCAGGAGGACGTACGCGTACGGATGAGCACTTGGTCCGTGCTTGGCTTCTGCACGGTTGCGCAGTACTCCTCTGCTACGATCCGCGCCTATTCGACCTAGGCGGTAGTGAAGGCATGCGGCGTAACGTCAGCGAGGGCCTGTGGGTCCCACCTGACGGGGGCTAAGCAATCCGCCGGCGATGCGAACACGGGTGGTCCGATCTTGGCGCGAACAGCTTCCTTGCCGCTCGAATACGGATCCCGATCCCGATTGCTCAGCGTATCGCCGTCCAGCTGGGGAATGCTCCCGCTGATCGCGCTGATCACCTTTGGCGGCGTATTTGCCGTGGCCGCCGCGAATCTCGGCGGCCTCGCGAGCGCAGCTTGGGCCGATCCGGTGTTCTTCGTCGGGATTCTCGCAATCGTTGTCCCGGTCACCCTGAGACTCTTCGCCGAGCGGCCTACGCGCTATGAACGTATTGGTCTCATCGTCCTGCTGGGACTCGCCCTCTTTGCGTGCAAGGTGCTGCGTGACCCACTCCGAGTCGGCGCGTACGACGAGTTCTTGCACGTACGGACGGCAGAGGACATGATCGTCAATGGAACGATCTTTTCTCCCAACACTTTGCTGGGGGTCAGCCCGTACTACCCCGGTCTCGAGCTGGTTACGACGGCTCTTTCAGACGCATCGGGCATCCCCCTCTTTGACGCGAGCATGATCGTGCTGGCCGCTGCGCGACTCGTCTTCGTCCTGGCCCTGTTCCTTTTCTTCGAGATGGCATCCGGAAGCGCCCGCGTGGCCGGCATCGCCAGTCTCATCTACATGCTGAATCCGAAGTTTCTGTACTTCAATGCCCAGTTCTCATATGAGACGCTGGCGTTGCCACTGGCTGCCTTCGTTCTCTTCCTGCTCGCCCGCCGAGGTCATTCAGGCGCCTCCCGCTGGCTCGGCTTGTCGGTGATTCTGATCCTCTCGCTGTGGGGAGTCGTTACCACCCACCACGTGACCTCGGCGATGCTTGCCGGCTTTCTTGCACTCTGGGGCATCGTCGCCGTCATCATCGGAAAACGCGATCACGTCCACCCGAAACCAGGACGAATCGCGATCTTCCTGATCATCTCCATCGCTTCGTGGACGCTGCTCGTTGCCACGGCCACGATCGGCTACCTCGGTCCAGCCATAACTTCAACATTTACCGAGATGATCCGTCTCGTTGGCGGCGAGCTGGATCCGCGGGCGCTGTTCGTTAGCCGCGCTGGCGACGTGGCTCCTCTATGGGAACGACTTATCGGCAGTGGGTCGGCCGGCGTTGTCCTTCTGCTGCTTCCACTTGGTCTGATCGTCGCCTGGAGCCGCCATCGGAATCACGCCGTTGTGATGGCGCTCGCGCTGGTTGCGCTTGCCTATCCGGCGACGCTTCTCGCGCGATTCACGCGCGTGGGTGCCGAGGTAGCAACGCGGACACCCGAGTTCATATTCCTGGGCATCGGCCTGATCGTAGCCCTGGGGTTGTCGCGGGTTAACTACCGAGGCCGCCGAGGGAAACTGCTGGCGGGTGCCGCAGCGGGGATGATCGCGGTCGTGGCAATGGGCGGCATCATCGTCGGGGTGGCGCCGTGGGCGCGCCTGCCCGGACCCTACCTGGTGTCGGCGGACGCTCGTTCAGTCGAGCCCGAGGGCATTGCCGCAGCGCTCTGGGCGCGCGAGGTGCTGGGCAGGAACAACAACGTCGTCGCGGATCGGGTCAACCGAATAATCATGTCAGCCTATGGTCAGCAGAATCTGATCACGACCTATGAGACGGGCGTTCCCGTCAGGCGCTTGTACCTCACCAATGAGATCGGGCCGATCCACAGGCAGATCATTGCCGCTGGCGACATCAAGTACCTCCTAGCCGACCAGCGCCTGACGACCGGGCTGCCAGTTGTCGGCCACTATTTCGATCGCGGTGAGGAATTGTTTGTCGGCATCCGTCAATCGGCGCTCGATCCATTGCTGCTAAGCAAGTTCGATCGCCTGCCAGAGGTCCACCGCGTCTTCGACGGTGGCAGCATCCAGCTATACGACATCTCCGGCCTGGCCAGTACTGACGTTGCCGCAAACCCCTAGTTATGTGCCGAGTAAGGCCGTGATAAGAGGTCTGGATCAGGCTTACTCACGCTAACCGCCACCATCTATAGCCCAACGCACCAGGCGCCCATCCCGCGTACCGCACGGTACGTGACGATCGGCCGACTGACCTGCCATCAAGTGCGATGCGACGCTGCCCACGGCCAAAGGAAACGGTCGAAGCGACGGCAGTCGTAAGCAATTCGGCGAAGCACCTCAGCATTCGTCGGTCGATTGACATAGCGCCCAGCGCCCCAACCGCCGATCCGCGAACGGCGTCACCCCGTTCCCGGAACGACTTGCCGTGCCCGCCACGCCGCCACCTTCCCGCCTTATAGCGATGTGTTCAGGAAGGTACAAGAATGTCCGACAAGGCAGCTGGAAGCCAACGCCACGTTCCCGTCCGATTCCGTGTTCTGAGCGCGGCGATTGTCGTCCTGAGCGTTGTGCTCGGATCTACGTTGCCTGCGCCCCGCGCTGCCGCAGCTCCCAATGGCGTCGGCGCCGTCTCGCTAGACGATTTCAGCCGCGTCGTTCGATCTGGTTGGGGCGACGCACCCGTCGGCGGTACCTACCGGGCCACAGTCAAGTGGGCAACCCTGACCGTTGACGGTCGGGCTGGGCAGATGATCATCAACCGCGCCGGCGGCCGCGCCCGCGTACTCCCAAGCGGTGCATCGGTGCGCGACACCGACGTGAAGCTCCGCCTCAAGACAGACACGGCGGCGTCGGGAGACGGCCAGTTCGCAGTCGTCGTCGTTCGCCGCGTCAGCGAAGGGAGTGAATACCAGGCTCGCCTTCGCCTGGCGTCCAGTGGAGAAGTATTCGTATCGGTTCACCGTAGAGTGGGCGGCTCAAGGCGGCAGCTGGGTTCAGAGGTGCTCGTCCAGGGAGTGCGTCACCGCCCCAACAGCTTTCTGAGGATCCGCGTTCAGGCCACTGGTGTCGACTCGACCAAGGTTCGCGCCAAGGTGTGGTCACAGGGCACTTCAGAGCCGACTGAGTGGGCGATCCAGGAGACCGACCGATCAGCCACGCTGGGCACGGCGGGCGCGGTCGAGCTCCGCGTGGCACTTGCCGAAGAGGGCGAGAGCGGTCCCGTTCAATTCACCGTTGATGATCTGCTTATCACCAATCTCTCGCCGTCGACGACCATCGACGCCAGCGGGACTTACGCTCTCGACACGTTCACCCGCAGCGTCGATCGAGGATGGGGCAGCGCCGAAATGGGCGGTACCTACTCTGTGACCGGGTCGGGAAATGGCTATGACGTCGCTGGTGGTGTCGGTCGGATCACGATGCCAACAGCAGGTTTGACGCGATCGGCCATGCTTGGTGACGTTTCGAGTGCGAATGTTGACATCAAAACGCGCTTCAGCCTGGACAAGCTTCCGTCGGCCGGCAGTGGTTGGGTCTACGGTGTTGTCAGGTCCGTGTCAGGTGGCGAGTACCGCGTCAAGGCGAGGCTGCAGCACGACGGTGCCGTCTTCGTCAGCGCCAGTCGCGTACTCGCTGGCCGCGAAAGCATGATCGCGACCGAGACGCGCCTGGACGGGACTTACCGAGCCGGACAGGAATGGATGCTCAGCGCCCGTGTAAGCGGCACGTCGCCGGCGATTCTCGCCGTGAGCGCGTGGCCCGTTGCGGCCTCGAGTCCGGCCGAATGGCAGTACGTCGCTTCCGACAGCACTGCCTCACTGGAGGGCGGAGGTGCCGCCGGATTGAGGCTGTACGTTTCATCGGCCGCCTCGAACGCCCCGTTCACGTTCGAGTTTTCAGACTACTCGGCCACGGCAGCCGGGACCTCGCCGAATCCGCCGTCGCCAACGCCAAGCCCAACGCCAACGCCAACGCCGACGCCCACGGTGGCGCCGACGCCTCGGCCGACGCCAACGCCAACGCCGGTTCCTACGCCTACGCCCACATTGGCACCCACGCCAACGCCAACACCGGTTCCTACGCCTACGCCCACATTGGCGCCCACGCCCCGGCCGACACCGACTCCTTCGCCGAATCCAACCGCTACACCGTCTCCGACGCCGTCACCTACGGCTCCGCCGACTCCGCCGCCTACACCCGCACCTACGCCCAACACGGGTAACTCGTTCTTCGTAGCCACGAACGGCAACGATTCGAACCCAGGCACGTACAGCGCGCCATGGCGGACGCTGCAGAAGGCGGCCGACGCGGTGCCCGCGGGCGCGACCGCATTCGTCCGAGGCGGCACCTACTCGGGCTTCACCATGCGTCGGTCGGGAACATCCGGGTCACCGACGACGATTGCCGGCTACAACAATGAGATGCCGATAATCGACGGTCGTGATCAGGTCGATTACACAATCCGCCTATCGGGAGTCCAGCACGTCGTTCTGAGCGGCGTCATCGTCCAGGGCGGCTACGCCGATCGACAAACCGGCGGCGGCGTGCTGGTCGAGAACAGCTCGAACGTCATCGTTCGAAACAACCTGCTGCGCAACAACAAAGCCTTCGGCGTTCGATCGCAGAACTCGACTAACGTGACCATCGACAGCAACGAGGTGACCGGCAACGCTGTTGGCATCGACGTTCGTCGTGCGGGCCAGGGCACGTTCATCACTCGCAACCGTGTCCACCACAACACCCGCATGATGATCAACTCGTCCGACGTGGCCGGGGATGACGTCGGGGCTGAGGGAATCGCCATTGTCCTGACCACCGGCACCGTCGTCGTCGCCGAAAACCTGGTCTGGGGCAATCGCGCTCGCAGCTACGACTACGGATATGACGGCGGCGCGTTCAGCGTGTACGCGGCCAGCAACTGGCACATTCGCGACAACGTCACATGGGACAATCGCAACGTTCTGGAGACTGGAACGGACGTCGCCCGCACACCGTGCAACAACAACAGCTTCACGCGCAACATCAACTATGGTGCGACGACCGAAGACCGGACCATTGGCATGGTCCTGCGCTGCGCGTCGAACACCCTGATCGCCAACAACACGTTCCATGACACCCAGTACTTCGTGTTCGACATCTCGCATTTCAAAGGCGGCTGGGGCGGTTCAACGGAAGGTCTGCAGATCGTCAACAACGTTATCTGGGTCGCAAGTGGCAAGGTCTACGGCATCGAGACCGATCCGCTGCCGTCGTCGGTCGTGATCGACCACAACCTCGTGTACAACAGCGGTACCGGGTACTTGGCAACCGTGGTCGGCCGGGGTGGTACCCACAGCATGTCCACGCTCACTTCCTGGACTGGTTTTGAGCGCAATGGCGTCCAGGCTGATCCGCGGTTCGTCGACGCGGCCGGCCACGATTACCGCCTCCGGTCTGATTCACCAGCCGTCGACAGCGCCCGGCACGTGCCAGGCATCACCGACGGATGGACTGGGGCAGGCCCGGACAGAGGTGCGCTGGAGCGGAACTAACCAGGAGCCGATGCCGGGGGTTGCACGTCAGCCCCCGGCGTGGCCAGCGGCGGTTGAAGCACGACGAAACGCAGCTCTGTGTCGTCACCCTCGGCGTAGAGTCGGCCGACGATCGGCTGCTCGCGATCCTCGGCGTCAAACACCAAGTCCTGCTGCCACATCTCATTCGGCCCCAGCTCGGACCGGGAATTCATTGAGCAGTTCTCCTGCGGCGGTAAGCCTTATCACGTAGCTGCCGCCGTCCGCGCCCGCGCGCATGCCGAGGCGAGCGTTGAGTGATCCATCAGCTGCCGGCAGCAGCCAGAGCTGCTCAGGGACGCCGGCCTCGCTATTTGCGGTGATGACCCGCGTTCCTACGACGACCGCGATCACGCCGATCAGCGCCAAGCCCAGCGCGAGTACGTCGATGGCACGAATAGGAGGCACGTCGTCGCTCGTAGCCGGCATCCGCCAGCCGCGCATCCTGAACCACGCAACGCCTGAACCAACGGCCGTGAAAAGGGCTAGAGCGACGGTCCACGATGTGGGGTTGAGCGGAAAACCAACTGCAGCAATGACAAGACCGAGCAAGATTGTCACTACGATGCTGCCCGCGACGGCAACGAGCGTTCGCTCAATTGGCCCGAGTGGGCCAGCGGGCAGCAGGGCCGTATAGAGCACGTATCCGGGCGCAAACAGAACGAGCGGCAGGGCCAACACGAGTCGAACGACCGAATGCAAGTTGAGCCAGACCGCAATCACAGCAAGCAGCGCCAGCACCGAAAGCACTAGCAGGTCTGGGTGTCTGAGCAGTCTGGCTCTCACGCGCGGATCCCGACTCCAGTTACAAGCTTGATATCCGAAGCTGTTGCGCCGTCGATCGGCGCGCGCGCTGCGCGACTCCGGCGCCGGCGAGCCATCGGATGGAGCGAGTCCCCCAGACTGCTATTCGGTGACGCTGGGCAGAACCGGCCCGCCTTGACGGTAGATCAAGGCGGTCATGCCATCGGCGGCAGTGTAGCGACGCTGGCGGTCACGGGCATGGACCGAAAGAGCCATCCGAACACGCTCAGACGTGCCGCTGGGGAGCCGTCATCAGCCGGGCAGCTGCCAAAGCTACTTCAGGCACGCCGGCCTCGCCGACGGCTGCGGTCACCCGAACGAGGACGACAATCGCGGGATCTCACCCACGAGGGCAAGCAGCTGGGATTGCGGCTCGGGCGCCCGCTTTCGCCCTGGAATCAACAGGCGTTGTCAAATCCCGTGACCTGCAGCCCGGCCGGCCTTTCCGCCGAATCCGTGTTTGTCGCGAGCACCAGCAAGCGGTTGTCGGCCATGCACGTTGCCGGGAATCGGTCTGGAATTCGCAGCCCACTGTCCGGCCCCGTACGGTCGCGCGACCACGGCAGCGGGAGGCTGCAGCTCTGGCGCAATCTGGATCGCGCTCGCGGGGGGCACCACGATCAGGCGGCGTGCGAGACCGAAGCCGGGTAGTGTCTGAGATGCCAAGGCTCCAACTCGATCAACGAACGTTTCGTCGTCATCCGTTGGTGCCCAGGCTGTGGAGAGTCGTTCGCCGCTGCTGCCTCGGATCGTTCCATCCGTATAGGCCTGCGCGAACCCAGCGAACTCATCGATCACGTCCGGCCAGCGGGCCAGTATGCCTGCGGAAGATGCCGTCGAAGCCGGGATTGAGCGCAGCGCGTCGATCACGCCGGCGGGCCCCGTGGCGTTGCCCACGAACTGGAACCACACGAAGGCAGCACTCGACCAGTTATCGACACCGACGCGCTCGTCGATCTCCAGCAGTGTCGGAAGCACCTCCCGCTCGACATTTCCAGCCGGAACCGCCTGACTGCTCAGGTAGGTAGCCAGGCCGTCATGAAACCACCTCTCGGACGCGAAATCTGTCCCGACCAGCGAGTCGAAGTTCGCCGCGATGAAGCAGTGCGCGAGCTGGCGAGCAACGATCTGTTCGAAAGCAGACTCGTCGCGCAGTTGCATATTCGTGTAGAGCAGCACTGTGCACCGATCGTCGTCGACGATCGTTGCCGCCTCGCCCGGGGCATCAAGGTTGGTGGCCAGGACGACATCGAGAGGCGGCAGGACGCCCAGGCTCAAGTAAAAGGCTGATGCCGCACCGACCGCCGTGTCGACCCAATTGTGGTGCTCCTGCGACCAATGGAAGGAAGCAAGGCTGGGCGCCGGGCTGAACACCGTGTACTCGTATGCGCCTGCACTCGCAACCCTGCTGGCAAGGCACGACTGAGCTCCTGCGCCAACCGGGAAACGACGGAAGAAGAGCTCGCACCCCGTGTCGTAAGTTCGAGATGCCGGATCGAATGTCGCATCGGGTATATGAGACTGGTCAGGTCCGAGTACTGGTGGAGGAGTGATCTTCAACGGTGTCGGCTGCGGGCCCAGGGGATCAACAACCATTCCCATTAATTGCTCGCGATCGAAGGTCAGGAAGCGCAGGATTCTGCCAATCCGGGCTTCGCGCGACGCGGCTGGCGCGTCCTCACTCATGTCTCGCGCCGTGGCGAAGAGGCCGGTGAGGTCGTACGAGGCGAGTGCAGGTTGCCATACGGCCTGACGGGCTGATGTAGCTCCGATCAGGGCGCGCAACGTTGTCTCCATTCCCGAGCCGACGTCCCATTCGCCTGCCTGCTCTCGAGCGATGAGATTGTCCAAATAGCTCAGACGGGCCACGTCCACGGTACTGCCCACGGGGGCCACAGTTGCGGACGGCGTGGGGCTGGATGCTGAGGAACTGGAGGTAGGTGACTCAGTTGGCGCCGGCGCGGCATCGCAACCGGCGATGCAGGCGACCAACCCAGCGACCAATATGGGCCATTTGATGCCGGGAGACTTCACGTGCAAAGGATGACGGAACCTGCGCGACTGCCGCCGTGGGACGACAGTACCTGAAATGGAAGAGCGGCCTTTCGGCCGCTCTTCGCGTTCTGCCGCTCTTCGCGTTCTACTACGGATTAGTCTCGGGTAAGGTCGGCGTCGGGGTCGGTGGGGGCTCGGTCGCCACCGGGGTCGGGCCGTTGTTTCCCTCATCCGCTGAGAGCGGACAGCCAAGGTTGTTGGCGTCGTCCAGCACGTCCTTCAGGTTGAGCATTGTCGTCTCGTCTCCGCCGGCCAGCGCCGAGTTGACGGAGGGGATGATGCCCAATGGGGCGTCAAACCTTCGGTACGGGTAGCCCACGTCCTCGCTCGCCGCGTTAAGGATGGCCGCCACGGCCTGATGGATGAGCAGCTTGGCCTTGTCGATCGGGTCCGGCCCGCCGTTGTAGCTCAGTGCCGCAAGCAGCGTGTCGTCGGCAAGGTCGGCGAACGCAGCGGGAATATTGAAGACATCGCCGACCAGGTCGGTCGGTGAATACTCCTCCCACGCGCCCGTGTTGGTCTTCCAGAAGCCGGGCGAACAACCCTCGTCGTCGCCGATGCGAACTGCGCCGACATATCCGACGCTAAGCAACCCGACTACCATCACAGCCACGAGGCTGAGTAGAGGGATATATCTCGATCTGTTCATCTTCGGGTTGCCCCCGCTCAGGCGCCAGTTGGTTTGGCACCGCACCCGCCTCCGCATAGCGCGGAAACTGACTGTTATTAGTACCAAAGTAAGCAGGCGATTCGCAATACCCTCCAGCCGGCAAATGGCAATAATTCACGCTCGCAACCCGCGGACCAGCTAGACGGCGTTGCTGCCGGGCACCACTCGGGCAGCAACGATGCCGTCACGAGTCCCGAATCGCGGCCGAGGACCGTGCACGCAGCCGCTGATACAGTCCCGGCCAATGGACCGATCTCGCACGAAGCAGGTATGCACCATCGGGCCCGCGAGCGTAGAGCGCATCGCAGATCTGGTCGCGGCGGGCATGGATGTTGCCCGCGTGAATTTCTCGCACGGCTCAGCCGAAGATCACCGGTTGTACGTGCACAGCGTTCGATCGGCTGCCCACGCCGCTCGCCGCAGCGTCGCCGTCATGGTCGATCTGCCAGGCCCCAAGCTTCGCACGGGTGATCTGCCCGATGGCGAGCTCCGGCTCGAGACCGGTGCGACATTCAGCCTGCTCGGAGACACGGCGAACGAGGCATCGGCAGCTGGAGCGTCGGTTCCGAATTCTGTTCTGGCGAGTCAGCTGCAGGTCGGTGATCGGGTGCTTCTGGCCGACGGCGCAGTGGAGCTCCGAGTCACCGCCGTCGAAGCCCCCGACGTTCGCACGCAGGTCGTCAACGGCGGCCTGATCCGCTCGCGCTCTGGAGTCAATATCCCGAGCGAGCGGCTGGCGCTTGACGGCCTGACCGAGGACGATCGCGCTGCATTGCCCAGAGCGCTCGAACTGCGCGCGGATCTCATAGCCCAGTCTTTCGTCCGCAGCGCAGACGACGTCAGGGCTCTGCGTAGCTTGCTGCCGGTCGATGGACCGCGAGTGGTGGCCAAGATCGAGACGCGTACGGCCATCGACAACTTCGACGCGATCCTGGCCGAGGCGGACGGGATCATGGTCGCGCGCGGTGATCTCGGGGTGGATGTTCCATTCGAGGACGTGCCTCTCATCCAGAAGGACCTGCTCCGGCGGGCCGGGGCAGTAGGGAAGTTCAGCATTGTCGCCACACAGATGCTCGAGAGCATGACCGGCGCGCCACGCCCCACCCGCGCCGAAGCCAGTGACGTGGCCAACGCGGTGCTCGACGGCTCCGACGCGGTGATGCTCTCTGCCGAGACCGCCATTGGCTCGTTCCCCGTTGAATTGCTGCAGGCAATGGAGCGCATCTGCGGCAGGGCCGAACTCGAGCCGAGGCGGCCGGCACCCGTCGGCGCCGTTCTACCTTCGCAAGCGGCAGAGGATCCATCGCACGCCATCGCCCTGGCTGCCGGGGTCATCGCGGGAGTCCAGGGTCGCGTGCCGATGATCGACGCCATTTGGTGCTTCACCCGCAGCGGCAGGACGGCCGAAAAGCTCTCTGGCCTGAAGCCCGATGTGCCGATTGTTTCCTTCACGCTCAGCCCGATCGTCGCCCGGCGTCTCGCTGTCCGAAGCGGTGTGGTGCCGCTCGTTCTGCCGACCGGCAATCGGCAATCGGCGCCTATGCCGCTGATAGCGCGCATGGAAGCCGCATGGCGGGCTCAACGAGGAGCTGCCAACTACGAGCGCGTGCTGCTGGTCACGACGTCGCGGCAGGTGAACGGCATCAACAGGCTTGAGTTGCACCGCGTATCGGCCGGCCCGACCGCTCTGACGCCCGCGCGTCAGCCAGCCGAAAGACGGCAACAGCCGGCCGAGCGGCGGCAGCAGCCGGCCGAGCGCCGACGGTCGTCGGATGAGCGACCACCGAGCACGCCGATCACCGAGGCCGAAGCGGGAACTCCGGCTGGCGCGGCGATGCCCCCTGTTGATGAGACGCTAAAGCAGGAAGAAACGGCAGCCGCGCCGACCGAGGCGACCCCGGCTATAGAGGCAGCGATCGTTGAGGAAGCGATCGTTGAGGAACCGGCAAAACCCGAGGAAGACTCAGAGCGGCCGGACGAGGCTGAGCAGGAGCCGGAAGCGTCCGTCGGGGAAGCCGAGGTCGAGGAGCCTGCCCGCGCCTGATAGACGCGGCTCCGATACGCTGGCCGGAGACATTGATCGGAAAGCGACCATCCGTTCTATAATCGGTCTGTGCCAGCCGGATCAAGGATGACCCAGGATCTGCTCATCGTTCGTGGCGCGCGCGAACACAACCTCAAGAACATCACCGTCGAGCTTCCGCGCGACCGGTTGGTGGTGATCACCGGCCTTTCCGGCAGCGGCAAGTCGAGCCTTGCCTTCGACACGATCTATGCCGAGGGCCAGCGGCGCTACGTCGAAAGCCTGTCCGCCTACGCGCGCCAGTTCCTGGGCCAGATGGAGAAGCCCGACGTCGACCAGATTGACGGCCTATCGCCGGCGATCAGCATCGACCAGAAGGGCGCATCGCGGAACCCGCGATCGACAGTCGGCACCGTGACCGAGGTCTACGACCACCTCCGTCTGCTCTTCGCGCGCATCGGCCACCCGCACTGTCCGGTTTGCGGCCGTGAGATCACCCGCCAGAGCGTGCAGCAGATCGTCGATCGCATCCTGACGCTGCCCGATGGCGCGCGGCTGCTGATCCTCGGGCCGCTGGTCAGGGACCGCAAGACGGAGGGCGAGCGCGTCTTCGAGGCCATTCGCCGCCAGGGTTTCGTTCGCGTCCGCGTTGACGGTGAGCAGCTCGACCTCGACGAGGTCAAGAGCCTCGACAAGTACAAGCGGCACACGATCGAGGTAGTCGTCGACCGGCTCGTCGTGCGCCACGCCGATGACGACGGCAACGCCGTATCGGGCCGGACAACCCCAATCCCGGAGGCGCGCGCTTCGCTGACTCGGTCGAGACGGCACTGCGGCTCGGCGAGGGAGTGATGGTCGTCGCGCCGGCGGACGACGGCGCGTTCGACGAGCAGCGCTACAGCGAGCGCTACTCGTGCCCGTTCGACGGCACCACGCTCGACGAGCTCGAGCCGCGCTCGTTCTCGTTCAACTCGCCGCACGGCGCGTGCCCGTCGTGCACCGGCCTCGGCATGCGCATGGAGTTCGACGAGCAGCGCGTCGTCAACCTGAAGCTCTCGATCTCCGAGGGCGGGCTGCTGCCTTGGTCGCGCATGCCAATGAGCGACTCGTGGTACGGCAAGGTCGTCGAGACAGTCGCAAAGTCGCGTGGCTTCAAGACGAACGTGCCGCTCGGCAAGCTGGCCGAAAAGGACCTCGACTACCTGCTTCATGCGCCGCGCGGCGAGAAGGTGCGCATCGGCTACAAGCACAGCCGCCACACGAACTACTACGACGCGACCTTCGAAGGGTTGCTGCCCAATCTCGAGCGGCGCTACCGCGAGACGGACTCGGAGTGGGTCAAGAACGAGCTCGAGCGCTACATGGTTGCCCGGCCCTGCCCAACGTGCGCCGGTGCTCGCCTCAAGCCCGAGGCGCTCAGCGTGACCATCGACGGCCGCAACATCGCCGAGGTCGCCCAGCTGTCGGTGACAGAGTCGCTCAGCTGGGCCGAGGTGCTGCCAAATCGCCTTTCCGAGCGAGAGCGCCAGATTGGCCGCCAGGTGCTCAAGGAGATTCGAGCCAGGCTGGGCTTCCTGGTCGATGTCGGGCTCGACTACCTGACCATCGATCGGACGTCGTCCACGCTGTCCGGCGGAGAGGCGCAGCGCATCCGCCTGGCGACCCAGATCGGATCGTCGCTGATGGGCGTGCTGTACATCCTCGACGAGCCGACCATCGGCCTGCACCAGAAGGACAACGCCAAGCTGATCGCGACCCTTATCCGGCTGCGCGACCTCGGCAACACTCTGATCGTCGTCGAGCACGACGAGGAGACCATTCGAACAGCGGATTGGGTGCTCGACATCGGGCCCCGCGCGGGCGAGCACGGCGGCGAGGTGATCGCCTCCGGACCGCTGTCCGCCGTGCTGAACGAGCCACGCTCGATCACCGGCGCCTACCTGCGTGGCGAGATGGCCGTGCCGATCCCGAGAAGAGGCGCAAGGGCTCGGGCAAGGCGCTCAAGGTCCGCGGCGCTCGCGAGCACAACCTCAAGAACATCGACGCCACTTTCCCGCTGGGCACGATGACGGCCGTAACGGGTGTCTCGGGGAGTGGCAAGAGCACGCTCGTGACCGAGATCCTGTACCGGTCGCTGGCGCGGACGCTCAACGGCGCGCGCGACCTGCCCGGGGCGCACGACACGGTGGATGGCGTGGCTTCGATCGACAAGGTGATCGAGATCGACCAGTCGCCCATCGGCCGAACGCCGCGCTCGAACCCGGCCACATACGTAGGCCTGTTCACGCCCATTCGCCAACTCTTCGCGGGCGTGCCCGAGGCGCGCATGCGCGGCTACTCGCCTGGCCGGTTCTCGTTCAACGTCAAGGGCGGCCGCTGCGAGAACTGCAAGGGCGACGGCATCATCAAGATCGAGATGCAGTTCCTGCCCGATGTCTACGTGCCGTGCGAGGTATGCGGCGGCAAGCGCTACAACCGCGAGGCGCTCGAGATCCACTACAAGGGCCGATCTATCGCCGATGTCCTCGACATGACCATCGAGGAGGCGAACGAGTTCTTCTCTCCGGTGCCCACGATCCGAACCAAGCTCGCGACGCTGGTAGACGTCGGCCTCGGCTACATGCGCCTCGGCCAGCCGGCGACGACGCTCTCGGGCGGCGAGGCGCAGCGCGTCAAGCTGGCCACCGAGCTGTCGCGCCGCGCGACAGGCAAGACGGTCTACCTGCTCGACGAGCCGACCACCGGCCTCCACTTTGCCGACGTAGAGAAGCTGCTCGAGGTACTCCACCGCTTGGTCGACACGGGCAACACGGTGATCGTGATCGAGCACAACCTGGACGTCATAAAGACTGCCGACTGGATCATCGACCTCGGCCCCGAGGGTGGCGCGAGGGGAGGCGAGGTGGTTGTCGCCGGCACTCCCGAAGCGGTCGCCGCGACCGAGGCCTCAGCGACCGGTCAATACCTTTCGCGCGTGCTGCGCGGCGAGCCGCTCATCCCATTGAGCAACGTTTCATTTGCCGAGGCTGCCGGCCGCGCCAACGGCAACGGCAAGCGGCCCAAGGCAGCCGTGAAGGTCGAACGCGCGGCGACGGCGAGTCGCTAGCGACTTTGCACGAACCTAGACCTGCGGGCTGCGCACCTGGCAGACGTCGAGCCGCAGCAATCGACTGAGGCCCTGTCGGTTGTTGGCGACGGCGCCATACAGGAAGTCCAGGATGGACATCGCCAGCGGTAGCCTGGCGACCACGCTGATCGGCCAAAGCATCGAAACCCGACGCGCAATTTCAACTGCTGCATCAGCACCCACGAACCAGTTGCCCGCCGTGTCCGCAGCGTGGAGGGTGTCCATCAGCTCGTCGCGCGACGGCATGCCGGGGAGCGTCGCCTCCTGGAGCGACACGAGCCGCAGTCGGCGACGCGAGTCGAGCCGCGACAGCAACCGGGCCGTCTGCGTACAGACACCGCAGTCGCCGTCGTAGAGAACCGTCAGCTTCTCGGCCATCGCATCACCAGTCTGCGCTGTTCGTGGAGAAAGCAGGCGCGCGCCCTAGACTGTCGGAGTGCCGGACATTGAGTACGCGTTCCTGGCCGACGCCGCGGAGGCGCGGCCGGGGCAGAAGTTCGCCGTGATCGGCGGAGGGGTCTCGCGCCTCGGTGGACCGCGGTTCCCGTTGCGTCACCCACACCTGGCATTGATCTGCGGACTGAACGTTACGACGCCCGAATTCGGGGCCGAGCACGAGCTCCAGTTCGTGTTGCTGACGCCGGAGGGCAAGCAGCTCAGCAATGCCACCGCCAAGGTTCTTGCTAACGGCCCGCAGGACGGCCGCGACAGCGTGCTGACATTCAGCCTCGACATGTGGAACCTGAGCTTTCCTGCGCCGGGCGACTACTCGATCCGGATCCTGGTCGACGGCTCGGAGCGCAAACGGCTGCCGCTCGTCGTCGAGCAGCGGGATCCAGCTCAGGGGCAGGCACAGGGTGCGCGGAAGGCGCCCAGCGAGCCGCCCTTCCCGCCGCCGACCGGCCAGGCCTAGTCGATGCTTCCCGGGTTCGATCTCGAACAGATCCTGCTCAGCGGCGGCGCGATGCTCGCCCTGTTCGCCCTGTTCGTCATCATCTTCGCCGAGTCGGGGCTGTTCTTCGGCTTCTTCCTGCCCGGTGACAGCCTCCTGCTGGCCGCCGGCGTCATCTCCGCGGCTAACCCTGACGTGTTTCCGCTGTGGGCAATCTGCGTCGTCTGCTTCATCGCCGCCGTATTGGGCGATGCCGTCGGCTATGGCTTCGGTCACCGATATGGTCGCCGGCTGTATGCGCGCCCCGATTCGCGCTTCTTCAAGCAGAGCCACCTTCGCGCTGCCGAGGCGTTCTACGAGAAGCACGGTGGCAAGACCATCGTCATCGCCCGCTTCATGCCCTTCGTCCGGACGTTCGCGCCGATCGTGGCCGGCGCAGCGTCGATGCCATACCGCCGTTTCGCCGTCTTCAACTTCACCGGCGCCGCGCTGTGGGCAGTCGGTCTGCCGGTGGCCGGTTACGCGTTGGGAAGCATCATCCCGCCCGAGATTCTTGACCGCTGGCTGATCGTAATCTTGGCAATCGTGGTGGCGCTTTCGCTGCTGCCCACGTTCATCCACGGCTATCGCAGCAATCGCGAGGAGATCCACGCTCGCGTCCGTTCGCGAGGTCGGCAGGGGGCAGTTCGCCCTTTATCGGAGGAGCCTCCGTCGTGACCGACGGAAGTCAACCAACCCGGGACGAGTCGTGGGCGCTGCTGTGCGAGTGGACCCCATCGGATGCGCTGCGCAAGCATGGCCGCGCGGTCGAGGGAGCAGTCGGCTGGTACGCCGAGAATCGGTATCGGGAAGAGTGGCGCCGAGCTCGAGACGTGGCGCTCCGCCGGGTTGCTGCACGACTTCGACTACGAGCGATTTCCCGAAACTCACCCTCTCCAGGGCGCCGACGAGCTGCGCAACCGAGGCTACCCCGAAGAGCTGGTTCAGGCCGTGCTCGGCCACGGCGATCACACCGGCATACCGCGCACGACCGACCTCGCGCACACTGTCTATGCGTGCGACGAGATGAGCGGCTTCGTCATCGCCGTCGCGCTCGTTCGCCCCAATCGCAGCCTCGACGAGGTGGACGTGCGCTCGGTGACCAAGAAGATGAAGGACAAGGGCTTCGCCCGACAGGTGCCGCGCGACCAGCTGGAGAAGGGGGCCGAGGAGATCGGGGTGCCATTGGAGGAGCACGTGGCGAATGTGATCGAAGGCCTGAAGGCGGTTCGCGGAGATCTGGGGCTATGACCGATCCGAAGCCCGCCACCGATGCCGAAACTCTGATCCCGCTCAGCGATCCCGTGCGCACCGTCCGCACCCAGCGCCGCCTCGATGCAGAGCCGTATCGCGTATATCGCGCCTGGTCGGCGCCCGAGGCGTTGAGCGAGTGGTTTCCCGACCGTGTCGAGGGATCGCTGACGCCCGGGACGCGCAGCACGCTCGTCTTTCCGGACCAGCGCGTGTGGTGGGACGTCATCGAGGCGGATCCCGAACAGCCGCTTCCAGTTTCGCTGGCCGTGGCTGGCAGGTGACGCGTGGGTGACCACGGTCACAGTGACCATCACGCCCCGTGGTTACGGGAGCCTGCTTACGCTCGAGGATGGCCCGTTCGACCTGACTCGGCCGGGCCTGCTCGACGCCTACGCCGAGTGCGGGGCAGGCTGGGAAAAGGCACTCGCCACGCTTCGGGCGCTGGCCGATTTCTCGGTCGATCTGCGAGGACGCAACCCGAGTCCACCACAGACGGCGGGTCGCGAGCGCTAAATGAAGGATGAGCGCGAGCGAGCAATCGCAACCGATCCGAGGCCCGTGATCGATAACGTGTCGTGGGCCGAAGGGGAAGTCCAGGATTCAACGCCGGGAAAGCGATCCGGTCTGCGCTGGCGGTTGGCGCTGTTCGCCTATCGTGGCCAATTGGGCCCAACCAAGCACGAAGACTGGCGAAACTTCCTGCCTAAGAAGCCACGCTGACTTCGGTAGCTGCGAGGCCCAGCTCCTCGTCTGAGAAGGCGTCGCGCATGAAGACAGAGGGCGCCGCCGGGTCATAGACGATCGTCAAGGAGCGCTTCGCTCGCGTCCACGCGACATACGCCAGCCGCCTTTCTTCCTCCAGCGCCCGCTGAGGGTCGTCGGCCTCCTCCAGCGTTCGACGGCTCGGGAACACCCCATCGTCAAAACCGATGCACGCCACGTGGTCGAACTCCAACCCCTTCGTGCCATGGCTCGTGGCCAGCACCAGCTGGGCGTCGTCCGTTCGTAACCCAGCCCGACGTGATCTCGCCTCCTCGACTGACGCGCGCAGATCGGCGACTGAACCCGCGCCCAGTGCCCAGCTGATTAGCGCTCTTGTGAGCATGTCGCGACCGGCGTGTCGGGCAAGGGCCAGTGCCGGTGGCTGGCCATTGGCCCTTGCCTCAAGCTCGTCGAGCAGGGAATCGAGTCCGGGATGGTCGAGCAGCAGCCCGTCCTCGGCCGCTCGATAGGCAATGCCACGTTCCAAGGCGACCGCCGCAAGCGGCGCGAGCTGGGCGTTGGTTCGTGCCAGCACGGCGTGGCTGCCGAGTGCGCGGCCGTACCAGTGGGCTAGCAGGCGCCGCGCGCGAGCGAGCTCGTCACCGGGATCGGGCGCCAGGATCAGCTGCCCTGCCGCCGCCGGTCCTGCCCTGATCTCCTTTGCGAATCGCTCGCCGTTGATCTCAATCAGGCGCACGGCTCGCTCGACCACGGGCCGAGGGCAGCGGTAGTTGGTAACGAGATCCACACGCCGCAGACCGGGCAGGCGGCCGGCCAGGTCGAGCACTCGGCGCACATCCGCCAGTCGCCAGGCGTAGATCGTCTGGTCGTCGTCGCCGACGAGGAAGATGTCGCGCCGCTCGCCGCATAGCAGGACCGCTAGCTCGAGCTGGCTCCGGTCGACGTCCTGCACCTCGTCGACGAGCAGCGTTGAACAACGTTCGCGCCAACGATCGAGCAGAGCCGCATCAGCCTGAAGAGCGGCCAGCGCCCGCCGCACGAGATCGTCGAAATCGAGCGCGTCGTGCTCAGCCAGCCACTCCTCGTAGTTGACGAAGCGACCGATCAGGTCGGCTGGGAGGGGATGCGTCGTTTCCGGCTCGGCGAGGATCATTCGGGCTCGCACGACGTCGACGCCGAGGTCCAGCTTGAGGCGCGAGAACCCATCGTCGAGCCGGCGCAGCTGCGATCCTGAGAGTGGCCGGCCATTGATCGCCGCTAGAGCCGTCGACCGATCGACGAGGTTGCGAACGCTCACTCCTGCGTCGGCGAGGATCTCGCGACCGAGGGCGTGGAACGTTCGCACTCGGACGGCAGACTGATCGACCTTGAGCGGTTCGAGCGCGCTTGCCAGACGCTCGCCCAGCTCGTCCGCAGCGCGCTTGTTGAAGGTGACGGCCGTGACTCGGCCCGGATCGGCACCGCTGGCGACCAGCCAACAGATGCGCGCGACCAGGGTCGTGGTCTTGCCCGAACCTGCCGGCGCGACGCAGAGGACGGGCCCGGGAGGCGCCGTTGCCGCCGCGCGCTGGTCCGGAGCCAGGCGATGGAGGCGCTCTTCAACGGCTGCGTGCATCCCATCAGCATGGAGTTGACCAATAGCCCACTGAATACCTGGCGGTTGACCACGGATTACCCGCCAATTGGCACGAAGTTTGATGTTCCAGTGCCGCCGAATCCCGGTACCATCTGACCCGTCCGCGCCCCACCCCAGATCACTTGGAGGCGCGCAAGAGGAGGGACTCTCTACGTGACCCGTAGACCCGGCGCCGCCGCGCGCGGCCGATTCGGAGCGCTACTTGTGGCCCTGACGCTCGTGGCACTGCTCGTGCCCGGGGCGGCAGCCAAGCCGCCAGCGACACTGCCGATCCAGATCCTTGGGCTGAACGACTTCCACGGCCAGCTCGAGGCGTTCGCCGCCACCGCCAGCTCGGGTAATCGCATCGGAGCCCTGACCGACATCGATCCGAGCCCCACGGTGACGAACAATCAATGCGTCGCGCCGACCTGCTACGCAGCCGGTGGTGTCGAGTACCTGGCAACGCATGTCCGCGCGCTGCGGGCAACCAACCAGAACTCGGTCTTCGTGTCCGCCGGCGACCTGATCGGCGCCACCCCGCTTCTGTCCGCTCTGTTCCATGACGAGCCGACGATCGAGGCGTTCAACATGATGGACCTCGACTACAACGGCGTGGGCAACCACGAGTTCGACGAGGGCATCGCCGAGCTGAAGCGCATGCAGGATGGCGGCTGCCACCCAGTGGACGGCTGCGCCGACGGCGACGGCTTCGAGGGCGCGGACTTCCAGTTCCTGGCCGCCAACGTCGTGTACAAGAAGAACGACAAGCCCATCTTCCAGCCGTACAAGATCCACACCTTCCAGCACGGCGTGAAGGTGGCATTTATCGGCATGACGCTCGAGGGCACGCCCCTCATCGTCTCGCCGGGTGGCATCAGCACGGTCAACTTCCTCGATGAAGCCGAGACCGTGAACGACCTCATCCCCGAGATCAAGGCACAGGGTGTCGAGACGATCGTGGTGTTGCTCCATGAAGGAGGGAGCCCTTCAAACACAGGCACCAACACCCCGACGGCGTCGATCAACAGCTGCGTGAACCCCAGCGGGGCGCTGCCGCCAATCGTTGCCGCGATGGACGATGAAGTCGACGTCGTCGTGACCGGCCACACGAACTGGGCTGTCAACTGCGTGATCGACGGCAAGGTTGTCACTGGCGCCGCATCGCAGGGCAGGCTGGTCACCGACATCGACTTGACCATCAGTCGCGCTACCAAGGACGTCGTCCCGTCGATGACCACTGTGAACAACGTGATCGTCACGCGCGACGTCGCGCCGGCTGCCGACATGACTGCTCTCATCGCGGAGTACAACGTCTTCGCCGGTCCGATCGCCGCGGAGGTCGTCGGCCACATAACCGGTCCCCTGACACGGGCGACAAACCCGGCCTCTCCGTCGGGCCAGACGATTGCTGAGTCAACTATGGGGCGTTTGATCGCTGATGCACAGCTGGCATCGACCCAAGGCGACCTGCAACCGGGGCAGATCGCCTTCATGAACCCGGGCGGCATGCGCGCCGACCTGGCATTCACGGCACCCGGGCCGGAGGTGGTCACTCACGGCGAGGCGTTCGCGGTCCAGCCGTTCAGCAACATCGTGACCACCAAGACCTTCACCGGCGCCCAGATCAAGGCGATCCTCGAGCAGCAGTTCGTAACTTCTGCAAACGCCCCGAGGACGCTGGTCCTTCCCGTTTCGGCCGGGTTCTCGTACTCCTGGTCAGCTTCGGCGCCAATCGGCAGCAAGGTCAGCAACATGATGCTGAACGGCAATCCGATCGTGCTTACTGACAGCTATCGCGTCACGGCCAACAACTTCCTTGCGGGCGGTGGTGATGACTTCCCCGCCTTTACCGTAGGGACAAACGAACAGACCGGACTCGATGACCTGGTTGCCCTCGAGAACTACCTCGCGGCAAACGACCCGTACGCTCCGATCGTGACGCCGCCCGCGCCAAACCGGATCACGATGCTTCCGTAGTCCTCTCCATTCGAGAGACACCCCGAGGCCGGCCCGCGCGGGCCGGCCTCGTTGATTCCGGGGTTGGTCAGGCACGGCTATCGTCTGGCTGAGATGCGCAGAGTCTGGCGAATCATGGCCGCCACCGTGGTCTTGTTGTGCGTCTCTGCGGGCACGACAGCGGGCCACTTCGGGGCGCAGTCATTCGTCTTCGTGACCGACGATGCAATCGATCCGGGTGAGCAGTTCACTCTCATCGGCTCCGACCTCGCGCCGGACTCGATGGTCGAGATCAACATTCGCATCGACCAGTACTCGGCAACCCTCGGGACACTCCGGGCTGGTTCTGATGGTCATTTCGAGACGCTGCTGACGATGCCCGCCGAGGCGCCAGGCGGCTATATCGAACTGGTTGCCTCGAGCCCGGATGGCACCAGCGCGTCCGCGTGGATTCATGTCGGGCCACGAACTGGGCAGGAAGGACCTCCGCCGAACGCGTCGCAGACGGGCTTCCCGATCGACCCTTCGCTGATCGTCCTCGGCGTGCTGGTCGCGGGTGCCGTCATGGCGCTCGCCTATGCGATCCTGCGGCGACGCCCTGAGCCGACACCTTCACTCGTGCCAAGCAGGCGAGTTCCGTCGAAGCGTGGCAAGCGGTCGAGCACGCCACGCTGAGCGACGGGCCAGGCAACTCTGGTATTGCATGCCGAGAGAAAATCAATGCGACGCCACGCGTCCTCGAGAACACCCAGCAATCGAGCCGCGGGTACACACCGAAGGAGGGCGAGGATTTATGTCCTCACTCGCACGCCCACGCGTAGCCCGGACTCGGCTTGTGGCGGTCCTGATCGCTCTGACCGCGATCGCCCTCGCGACCTTGCCAGCGAGCGCCAAGCCGACTCGGCCGGGCTTCACCACCGCCGAGGATCCGATGATCACAAACCTCGTCGGCGGATCGGTCGCACCGATCATCACCGTCGGCGACACGATCGGCGGCTTTACGTTCGAGGCCATCCCTGATGGCATTGCGATCTCGCCGAACGGCAGCGGCACGGTGGACGTATACGTCAACCATGAGACATCGACGGTCCCGTTCCCGTACAGCCTGACGGCCCCGGCAGGCAACTTGAACGACTTCACCGACTCAATGGTCAGCAAGCTCAAGCTCCACCAAGCCACGGCTGGTGTGCTCAGTGCGTCCTACGTCATCGATGACGACGACAACTTCCATCGATTCTGTTCGAGCTTCTTGGCCACTCAGGAGCATGGCTTCAAGAAGTCGCTCCTGTTCACCAACGAGGAAGGCATCGACTGGGTCAATCGCACGGGAATGCAGTGGCCGGCGACGATCGGCGACGCTGCCGCGCGCGAGATCGGCGTCGTGGTCGCACACAACGTCAACACCGGTCAGACCCGGCCGATCTGGGGAATGGGTCGCCACAACCACGAGAACTCGGTCGCCCTAAAGCCGTATGGATATCCAGTGGTTCTGTCGGGCGACGACTCATTCGTGACCAGCCCCAACCAGTCGCAGATCTACTCCTATATCGCGCCGAACTCCGATGCCGTTTGGAACGACTCCGGCGAGCTGTGGGCGTTTGTGTCGGACAACCTCGCCGTTGACGACTACTACGACTTCAACAATGTCAACGCCCCACAATCGGTCAGCGGCCACTTCATCCCGGTTCCCAAGAACATCGCCACCGGTCGCGACACGGACGGCAGCGACCTGATGTCAACTGACGTCGGCTACCCGCTTCCGCCGAGCGATGGTGGCTGGCAGAGGCCACCAGGCGCAACGAGCGGCCCGGGCATCGATGGGCCGCAATGGGTCCTCGAACACTGGAGCGACCTGAACAATGTGTTCTCGTTCGTGCGTATCGAGGACATGGCGTACGACAAGCGACCGGGCATGTCGAATGTCGTGTACATCGCCGATTTGGGCCGGGGCCGTGGGCCAGCCGATAGCGCCGGCGTTGATGCCGATGGCAACCCGGTGCCCTACAAATCGACCAACGGACGGATCTGGAGAATGGTCCTCGATCCGACTGACCCGACGGTCGTCACGTCACTGTCGATCCTCATCCAGGGTGATGACGCTCCGACAAAGACGCTGACCGAGGTGCGCCAGCCGGACAACGTCGAGACAACGGCCAATGGTCTGTACATCACTGAGGATCCCGGGTCGAGCCAGCAGTTCGTAGCCGGAGACCCAGCGGGCAAGAACGCCCGCGTGTGGCAGTACAGCCTGACCTCGAGCGCCCTCACCCCCGTCTTCGAAGTAGATCAATCGGCCACGCCGGCCAGTGCCATGGGCGCCTGGGAGGCGAGTGGCATCGTCGACGTGTCATCTGTGTTCGGGGCCGGCGCATTCCTGCTTGACGTTCAAGCACACACATTGTTTATCGACACCGCACCCGGACCGGATCTCGCCGACCCACCGGCGGGCAACGACTGGATGTACAAGCGTGAAGGAGGGCAGCTCATCCTTGTAACGGTTCCGGGCGGCTGAACGGCAGCCCTTACTAAGTCCTCCAGCGTCACGGCCCCGCCGGCAACGGCGGGGCCGCCGACATGGCCTTGGTCAGTCCGGCGCTAGCATCGAAATTCGCATGAACTCTCAGCTCCACGGCGACGCTGTCCAAGCTGCCCAACAAGCCCGGCGTGTACCTGCTCAAGGATGCGCGCGGTCGGGTCCTGTACGTCGGCAAGGCGCAGAGCCTGCGCAGCCCGCGTTCGCCAGTACTGGCAGCACAGCCGCGGCTCCACCCAACAGCCGCTGCGCATCGAGCAGGCCATGGACCGCGTCAGCGACGTCGAGTACACGCTGACTGACACGGTCAGCGAGGCGCTGCTCCTCGAAGGGACGCTGATCAAGCGTCACCAGCCGCGCTTCAACGTCCGCCTCAAGGACGACAAGAGCTACCCGTACATCAAGATCACCCTGGCCGACGACTTCCCGCGCATCGAACGGACCCGCAAGCTGCACAACGATGGGTCGCGCTACTTCGGGCCGTACGCGTCGGCGTCGAGCGTCGACGAGGCGATGAACCTCATTCGCCGGCTGTTTCCCTTCCGCACCTGCACGATCGACATCAAGGACGGCAAGCGAGCCCTGGCCCGGCCGTGCCTGCTCTACCACATCAAGCGCTGCCAGGGCCCGTGCATCGAGGCGATCTCGAAGGATGACTACCGGGCCGACATCGAGCAGGTGATGCTCTTCCTCGAGGGTCGCCAGGAGCTCGTCGCGCGCCACCTGCGCCAGGAGATGAGCCTCGCCTCCGAGCGGCTCGATTACGAACGCGCCGCTGACCTGCGCGACAAGCTACGCGCGGTCGAGCGGACGATGGAGAGCCAGAAGATGGCCGCCTTCGCCAAGACCGAGCTGGACGTGCTCGGCTATGCGCGGCAGGGCAACGGCGCGGCCGTACAGCTGTTCGCAATCCGCGACGGCACGACCGTGGCGCGCGACATCTTCCTGCTCGAGAACGTGGGCGACAGCCCGGATGAGGAGGCGCTGTCGGCGTTCATCAAGCAGTACTACGCGGCGACCGCGTCGATCCCGCCGCGCATCCTCCTACCGCACACGCTCGGTGATGCCGACGAGCTGACATTGTTCCTGGAATCACGACGCGGTCGCCGCGTCACGCTGTCCGTGCCGCAACGGGGCGAGGGCCGCGCGCTGATGTCGCTCGCAGCACGCAATGCGGCCGAGACGCTGGCGCGCGAGCAGGCACGCTGGCTGGCCGACGAAGGCAAGACGCTCGCCGCTCTCGAGGAGCTGGCCGGCGCGCTCGCGCTGACGGCGCTGCCGATGCGCATCGAGTGCTACGACATCTCGACCATCCAGGGCACTAACACCGTCGGCAGCATGGTCGTCTTCGAGGAGGGCCGGCCGCGCAGCGGGGAGTACCGGCGCTTCCGGATCAAGACCGTTCAGGGCACCGACGATTACGCCAGTCATCGGGAGGTGCTGCGCCGCCGCTTCCATCGTGCGCTCGAGGCAGAGGAAGGAGTCGCGGAGGAGCTGCGCTGGCGCCTGCCGGACCTGGTCGTTATCGACGGCGGATTGGGTCAGGTCAACGCCGCGCGCGGAGTCCTCGACTCGCTCGGGCTGGCTGATATGCCCGTGATCGGCCTGGCCAAGGAGCGTGAAGAGGTGTTTCTGCCGGGCCTGCCGCAGCCGCTGGTGCTGCCGGCCACGAGCCAGGCTCTCTACCTGTTGCAGCGGCTGCGCGACGAGGCCCATCGGTTCGCGATCACATATCACCGCAAGCTGCGTGCCAAGAGCGCCGTTCGATCCGCGCTTGACGAGATCGCCGGCGTCGGCCCGACGCGCAAGCGAGCCCTTTTGCGCGTCTTCGGCTCGACACGCCAGATGAAGGGCGCGACCTTGGATCAGATCGCGGCCGTGCCGGGCATCAGCCGATCGCTCGCTGAGAAGATCCACGCCGACCTGAACGGATAGCAAGCGGCCGACTGCGTAAGAGAATTCGACGGGCGGACATCGCTCAGCGAACTCACAACCGGCCGATTCCGGGTTCGCTTGCTATAGTCCCGGCCGAATGCGTCGTTTCCTCCCCATTCTCATCGTGGTGGTCGGCCTTGCCGCGCTCGCCATCAATTTTGTGCCCTTTGACCGCCCCCTGAGCGACCCCCCGCAGCCGATCGAGACGCGGCTCGGACTCGACCTGCAGGGCGGCCTTCGCGGTGAGTACCGCGCTCTGCCGGACAACGGCGTGGCGGTGACTGCCGAGGAGCTGGCGACGATCCGGACGATCATCGAGAACCGCATCAACCAGTACGGCGTGGCCGAGCCGATCGTCCAGACCCAGGGCGGCGACCGTATCGTGGTCGAGATCCCCGGCGTGACGAATGAGCAGGACGTGCGCGGCCTGATCGGCTCGACCGGCCGGCTCGACTTCGTCGAGGTGCCGCCGGCACGATCGGCCGAGGTGATCCCTGGTGCTCAGATCCCGACCGATCTCGAGGTGGTTTTTTCAGGCGACAAGGTAGCGTCCGCAAGCGCGGGCTTCGACGAGACGAATCGGCGAGCAGTCGATTTCGTTCTGACCGAGGAGGGCGCTCGGATCTTCGCCGATTACACCCGGAATCACGTCGGCGAGCAGTTCGCCATCGTGCTCGATGGCATCGTTCAGTCGGCGCCGGTGATCCAGAGCTCGATCCCCAATGGTCAGGGTCAGATTTCGGGCACTTTCACCCAGGAAGAGGTCAACGCCTTGGTCACGGTGTTGCGCTACGGCGCGTTGCCGAATGCCATCGAAGAGGTCAGCTTCAGCAAGATCAGCCCGACGCTAGGCTTCAACTTCCTGCAGCAGAGCCTCGTCGCCGCGGCGATCGGCATCGCCCTCGTCTTCGCGTTCATGGTTCTCAACTACCGACTGCCTGGCGTGATCGCCTGCATCGCTTTGATCTTCTACTCGATCCTCGTGCTGGCGATCTTCAGGCTTATCCCGGTGACCCTGACCTTGGCCGGAATCGCGGCCTTCGTTCTGTCGATCGGCATGGCGGTCGACGCCAACATCCTCATCTTCGAACGCACCAAGGAAGAGTTGCGCGCTGGCAAGACGCTGGTTTCAGCGGTCGAGGCCGGCTTCAACCGCGCCTGGAACTCGATCTTCGACTCGAACATGTCGAGCATCATCACCGCCGCGATCCTGTTCTACTTCGGTTCGGCGGTCATCCGCGGCTTCGCGCTGGTGCTGATCATCGGCGTTCTCATTTCGATGTTCACCGCGATCACCGTCAGTCGCGAGATGATGCGCTTCATCGTTCGCCAGCAATGGGCACGCAAGGCCGCGTACTTCGGTGTCCACGAGGACGAATTCACCATCGCCGCGCCGCGAACCCGAGGGCGTGAGGCGGAACGATTTTCCGAGCCAACCAGTGTTTGACATCATCGGCAAGCGGCGCTGGTTCTACGCTTTCAGCCTGCTGATCATGGTCCCGGGGATCATCTTCATCCTGCTCACTCCGCTCAGTGGCGGACGAGCTGGACTTCAGTTCTCAATCGACTTCACCGGCGGCACCGTCTGGGAGATCCATTTCGCTGACGGAACGCCGGAGCCGGCTGAGGTACACGAGGTGATGACCGAGCTTGGACTTCCGGGATCGGTCGCCATCACGACCGCCGGCGAGCGTGAGTACGTTCTCATCCGGACCGAGCAGATCGGCCTGGCCGAGCGTCCGCCTGCCAGTCCGTCACCAAGCGGCTCGCCGAGTGCGAGCCCTTCGCCGAGCGGTTCGGCCGATCCATCCGGCTCACCGTCGGCGTCACCCAGCCCAACCGCATCGGGCGCTGCCGGCGCATCGCCTAGCCCCAGTCCTTCATCGTCGCCCGCGCCGGCCATCGTGTTGCCGACCGAGGGTCGACTCGCCGACCTGCGTTTCGCGCTCGAAGAAGAGTTTGGGCCAATCGACGAAGTGCGCCAGGAGGCAAATATCGGCCCGGTCATCAGCGGTGAGCTGGCCCAGCAGGCGCTGGTGCTCATCATCGTTGGCTCGCTTGGCATCCTGGGCTGGATGACCTTCCGGTTCAACGACTTCCGAATGGGCATGACCGCCATTGCCGCCCTGCTCCATGACGTCATCGTGGTCATCGGCGTCTTTGCCATCGGCGGCACGTTCTTCGGCCTGCAGATCGATGCGCTGTTCGTCACCGCCATGCTGACTGTCATCGGCTTCTCGGTCCACGACACGATCGTCGTGTTCGACCGCGTGCGCGAGAACCGTGTTCGACACGCCGGTGAGCCGTTCTCGGCGATCGTCAACCACAGCCTGCTCCAGACCCTCGGCCGGTCGCTTAACACCTCGTTGACCACGGTCATGGTGCTCACCGCTCTGCTGCTGTTCGGCAGCGAGGCAACCCGAGCTTTCGTGTTCGCGATGGTCGTCGGCATCATCTCGGGCACCTACTCGTCGATCTTCAATGCCAGCGCGCTGCTCGTGACATGGCATGAGTGGGACGAGCGACGGCGCCACGAGCGTGATCTCGTTCCGGCTCGGAGTCGCTGAGCAACCAGTGACCTACCTCGAGCGGCTGACAGCCCGCGTCGAGGAAGTGGGCAATTGCCTGTGCGTCGGCCTGGACCCTGAACCCGGCTCGCTGCCGGCCGGCTTCTCAGCGGACGTGGCGGGGATCGAGCGCTTCGGCGGCCTGATCATCGATGCGGCGCTCGAGCGCGCTGCCGCCATCAAGGCCAATGTCGCGTTCTTCGAGGCATTCGGAAGTGCCGGACTCGGCGTCCTCGAGCGACTTCGCACACGGATCCCGGCAAGCATTCCATTCATCGCTGATGCAAAGCGCGGCGACATCGGCAGCACTGCCGCGCGACAGGTGGTGGCGCTATTCGACATGATCGGTGCGGATGCGGTGACGCTCAATCCGTACCTCGGCCGGGACGCGCTAGCACCGTTCCTGGACCGCGACGACCGATTCGTGTACGTCCTGTGCCGCACCTCGAACCCCGCCGCGGCCTCAGATCCAAAACCTGGATCTGAGCGGCGAACCGCTCCACGTTCACGTCGCGCGCCGCGTCCGCGAGTGGGCGGGCGAGGCAGGAAACGCCGGACTGGTTGTGGGCGCAACGGCCCGGGACGAGCTTGTCCGCATTCGTGATTCCGCGCCGGACCTGCCCTTCCTGGTGCCAGGCATCGGCGCCCAGGGTGGCGACGTCCAGGCCGTGCTGGCAAACGGTCCGGTCACCGCCGGCAGTGCCCGCGACGCTCGCGGTGGCGGGCTGCTGGTCAACGTCTCGCGCGGGATCGCCAGCTCTGCCGCCGGCTCCAACGATCCGGAGACCGCTTTGAGGCAGTCCGTGGCTCACTGGGCGGGCGTGCTCCGGTGCTAGGATGGCTGCATGCCTTTCAACATCGGGCCGTTCGAGCTTTTGCTGGTGTTGATCCTGGCCCTGCTGATCCTCGGCCCGGGCAAGCTGCCGGAGGTCGGTAGCGCACTCGGTCGCACGATCCGCGAGTTTCGCAAGGCCTCGACCGACGTTGAGGATTCACTGCGCGTCGATGGGACGCCGACCAAGGCCGATGCGGCCGCCGCCGCCCGCCCGGTGACATCTGCGGCCGACGCGGCCGACGCCACCGAGGACCGCGCAGCCTCCTGACTGACACTCTCGGCGTGGACAGGCCGTCCGCGCTGCCGCCGGATCCGCCCATGAGCGCCGAGCCCGAGGCTCCGGTCGCCGCTGATCCGGTGATGACCCTGACTGAGCACCTGAGCGAGCTGCGGCTTCGCATCGTCATCGGTCTGCTCGCGATCGGCATCGGCACGGTAGTCGGCTGGTTCCTCGCGCCGTCCGCGATCGACCTGCTCAAGGCGCCAATCGCCGGCCCGCTCGTCTTTACCGCCCCGAGCGGCGCGTTCTTCCTGCAGCTCAAGCTGGCGTTGATGATCGGCGTCGCGCTCGCGTCACCCGTCGTGCTGTACCAGCTGTGGGCGTTCGTGTCGCCGGGTCTGACGCCGCACGAACGCCGGGTAGCGCGGCCGTGGGTGCCGATGGCACTCGTGTTTCTCGTGCTCGGCATCGGCGTGGCCTACCTGATCCTGCCGGCGACGGTCGGCTTCCTGCTTGGCTTCGCCATCCCCGGCGTCGTCGAGCCGCTGATCACGGTCGACGCCTACTTTGGCTTCGTGACCACGATGTTCCTGGCCTTTGGGCTGGTGATGCAGTTCCCGATCGTGATCGTGCTGCTGAGCAAGGTCGGCCTGGTCAGCGCCGATCGCCTGAAGCGCGGCCGGCGCTACGTCATTGTGGGCATATTCGTAGTGGCGGTCGTGGTTACACCCGGTGGCGATCCATTCAGCCCGGTCGTTATGGCTGCCGTCATGTATCCGCTGTACGAGTTCACGATCTGGCTGGTGAGCCGCTCCGAGCGACGTTCTGGGCGCTCGATTGCGGCAGACTGACGCATATGTCTGACGCGCCCCCACCACGACCCCATGTCGCGATCATCAGCGGCCTCTCGGGCGCGGGCAAGACGGCCGCCAGCAAGCTGCTCGAAGATCTCGGCTACCGCGTGGTCGACAATCTGCCGGCGGAGCTGCTGCGCGACCTGGCCAGGCTCGTGGTGCGAGATCCGAGTCGCTATGAGCGCGTCGCACTCGTACTCGACGCGCGTGCGGGTGATGCGCCGGTGGCCTTCCGGGAGGCGCTGAGGTCGCTCGAGAGCCGCGGCATCAGCCCGCAGGTCTTCTACCTCGAGGCGCGCGACGACGTCCTGATCCGCCGCTTCAGCGAGACGCGTCACCGCCACCCGCTCGACATTGACGACCAGGGCGTGGCGGTGTCGATCGCTCGTGAGCGCGAGCTGCTGGCAGAGATCCGCGCCCAGGCAGACGTGATCATCGACACGTCCGACCTGTCCGGCCGCCGGCTGCGCGAGCGGCTGTACGGCGCCATTAACACACCGCCGTCGGGCAGCGGTATCGCCCTGCAGTTGGTCAGCTTCGGCTTCAAGAGCGGCATCCCGCTCGAGGCCGACGTCGTCTTCGACGTGCGCTTCATGGAGAACCCGTTCTACATCGACCGCCTGCGACCGCTGAACGGCACGGATGCCGACGTCCGCGAATTCGTACTTGGACAGCCGATTACTGGCCAATTCCTGGACCAGGTCCACGACATGCTCGTGCTGGCGCTGCCCGGTTACGAATCCGAGGGCCGCGGCCGGCTGACGGTCGCCTTCGGATGCACTGGTGGGCAGCATCGCTCGGTCGCCATCGCCGAGGAAGTCGCCGCGCGCTGGCGCGCCGAGAATCGGGGTGCGGTCAGCGTCTGGCATCGGGAGCTCGAGCAGGCATGACCGGGAACGGGGCCGGCCACGGTACCGGTCACGGAGCGGGACACAGCTCAGACGAGGCGGCACGGGCCGAGGCCCAGCTCCGGCGGAGAGAACGCAACCGTGCTCTGCGTCGCTGGTTGCGGCCGGGAATTGGCATCAAGCGCTGGTTGCTGGTCGCCTTCTTCGGCCAGCTCCTGATCGCGCTCGCCGTGGCACTCGTGCTCCAGGCGGCCTTCGGCGGAATGCCGGCCGCTGAATTCGCCGGCCGTAGTCGCGTTCCCGGCAGTTCAGCTGGAGCTGCTCGTCTTCATCCTGTTCACGGTCGGTCTGGCGATCTTTGGCTACGGTGCGTGGCGTCTTGTGCGCGCGCTCGTCGAGCCATACCAGGTTCGCCACGAGCCCCTGGGCGAGCTGCTGTATCAGCGGCGGTTGCGCGCGCGCGGCCCGCGCGTTGTCGCGATCGGAGGTGGTACCGGGCTGTCGGTCCTCTTGCGCGGCCTCAAGGAACAGACCAGCAACATCACCGCTGTGGTCACCGTGGCCGACGACGGCGGCTCGTCGGGCAAGCTGCGCGACGAGATGGGCATGCCGCCGATGGGCGACATACGCAACTGCATCGCCGCCCTGGCCGACGCCGAGCCGGCCATGAACAGCCTGCTCCAGTACCGATTTCCAGCTGCGGACGGCCCCGAGTCGAGCTTTGCCGGCCACGCCTTTGGCAACCTGCTGATAGCCGCGCTTACCAGCGTCACGGGCGATTTCGAGGAGGGCGTCCGCCAATCGAACCGCGTGCTCGCCGTTCGCGGCAGCGTCGTCCCAGTGGCCGGCCAGCCGATCAACCTGCACGCCGAGCTCGGCGATGGCAGCACGCTCGACGGCCAGTCGCGTATCGCCCGAGCGCGTGCGCATTCGAAGGGTGTGGATCACGCCCGACGGCATCAAGCCGTCCGAGGAGGCGCTCGAGGCCATCGCCGACGCCGACCTGGTCGTAATCGGTCCGGGCAGCGTATACACCAGCCTGCTGCCGCCGCTGCTGGTGCCCGGCATGGCCGAGGCGCTGCGCAGCACGGGCGCGGCGCGCCTGTTCGTGTGCAACGTCGCCACGCAGGTCGGCGAGTCTGAGGAGTTCAGCGTCTCCGACCATCTTGCCGCTCTGACTGCGCACGGCCTGGGCGACGTGATCGATGGCGTGCTGGTCAACGACAACTTCAATGCGCGCGAGCCGGCGAACTATCCCGCCGCGCCGGTCGTAGTCGACTTGTCACTGAGCAGTCGCTGACGGCCCGCCGATCTTCGCGCGCGACGTGGTCGACGATGACAACGCCCACCACCACGACCCACGCAAGCTGGCGAGCGCGATATTCGCGCTGCACGAAGAACGAGTGCTCAGCCGGCGCGAGCAGGTGGCGGTGAGCTGACAGAGGCGCCCAGCCGCCGAGTGCCGCGCGGTGCTCCGCAGCGCGACCTCGTCACCGCAATCCGCGCCGAGCTGGCCGCGATCGAGCCGGCGCGGCAGTGCTGCCGCATCGCCGAGCGCGCCGGTCTGGGCGCGGCAGGGAAGGGCAGGGCACGAACGCCGACTGTCGGTCGGCTCGCCGTGCGCCTCGACGATGCCGCCGCTGCCAGCCGAGGTCGTCGCATTCGACTGGCGCTCGGCGCCGGCACACTGCCGAATCGCGTACCTGCGCGGCGCCATGCTGGCGCGGGGCTCGCTGAGTGTCGCCGCGGCCGGTTCGCATCTCGAGCTCGTCGTGCCGGTCGACGAGCTCGAGTCGCACGCGGCGCTTGCCACGGCCGTCGGCCACCCGGCCGGCCTGCGTGTCCGTCGCGGCCGCGGCGTGCTGACCTGGAAGAACTCCGAGTCGATCGTCGGCCTGCTGCGCCGTCTCGGCGCGTCGGCGTCCACGCTGGAGCTCGAATCGCGCCTCGTTGGTCGCGCCGTGCACGGTCATCTCAATCGAGTCGTCAATGCCGAACATGCCAACCTGCGCCGCGCGGTCGCCGCCGCCCAGCGTCAGCTGAGCGATATCGATGCGCTGGACGGACGCGGCGACCTGGCCCGGCTGCCCAAGCCCGTCCGCCGCGTGGCCGAGGCGCGACGTCGCGCTCCCGAAGCGACGCTCGCCGAGCTTGCCGCTAACCTCGATCTGTCGCGCAGCCAGGTGCAGCGCGCATTCCAGACGATCGAGAGCGCGGCGCTCCATGGCGGCGAGGATGACCCCGGCCGCGACGTTACGCGCGCACGACATGAGGAGCTGATGGCCGTTTCGCGGCCGGTGATCGTGGCCGGCAATTGGAAGATGAACAGCACGCCTGACGCGGCCGCCTCGCTGGCGGATGAGATCGCGAACGCAACCGAGTCACGGGCGTCACGCGCGTGCTCTGCCCGCCGTTCGTCTGCCTCGCTGCAGTGCGCGAAGCGCTGACCGGCACGGACGTCGAGATCGGCGCCCAGAACGTCCACTGGGAGCAAGCGGGCGCCTATACGGGCGAGGTGTCGGCCCAGATGCTGGTCGGGCTGGCGACCTGGGCGATCGTTGGCCACTCGGAGAGGCGCCGCGATCAGGGCGAGGACGACGTGCTGATTGGTCGCAAGATCGTGCGCTGCATCGAGAACGGCCTGCGCCCAATTCTGTGTGTCGGCGAACAGCTCGCCGAGCGCGAGTCGGGCCGCGCCGAGTCAACCGTGCAAGGCCAGCTGAAGGCGTCGATCGCGGAGCTCACGCGCCTCGGCGCCGAGTTACCGACGGACCTCGTCATCGCCTACGAGCCTGTCTGGGCGATCGGTACCGGACTTACGGCACGCGGCAGCGACGCCGCCGCGATGGCGCAGCAGATCCGGAAGACCCTGGCCGCGGCCGGAGCTGACGCCGAGTCGGTGCCCGTCCTGTACGGCGGCAGCGTCACTTCGGCCGCGATCGATGAGTTCCTGGCCGAGCCCGATATCGACGGCGCGCTCGTCGGCGGCGCGAGCCTGAAGGTCGATGAGATGGCCGGCATCGTCGCTCGCGCCGGTTTGACCGCAGCCGCCCGCCAAGCGGCGTGAGTCGCCCGCGCCCGATCGTCCTCGTCGTCCTCGACGGCTTCGGCTTTGGGTCCCGACCGAGCGACGACGCCATCGCCAACGCCAGAATGCCCACCTGGGACGCATTGCTCGCCGAGTGGCCGCATTCGTTGCTCGAGGCATCGGGCGCGGCGGTGGGCTTGCCGCCGGGGCAGATGGGCAACAGCGAGGTCGGTCACCTCAACCTTGGCGCCGGCCGGCCAGTCCTCCAGGACCTGCCGCGCATCGACGCCGCGATCGCTGATGGGTCGTTTGCCGTCAACCCGGCGCTGCAACAGGCCGTCGCACGGGCAGCCGCCGGGCGCCGACTCCACCTCGTCGGCCTGCTCGGACCCGGTGGCGTCCACTCGGTTGATCGGCACGCTGTCGAGATCGCGCGCCTGGCCCGGCTGGCCGGGGCGACAGACGTCGTGATTCACGGACTGCTCGACGGCCGTGACACGCCGCCGCGCTCGGCAGACGGGTTCGTGCCTGACTTCGAGGCGCGCCTGGCGGAGGCTCACTCGGAAGCGCGGATCGCAACGATCGGCGGTCGCTACTACGGCATGGACCGCGACGGGCGGTGGGAGCGTGTCGAGCGCGCATTCGAGGCGATCGTGAACGGCCGCGGCCTGCACTCGCCGGATGCCGGTACCGCCGTCGCGGACGGCTACGCCCGTGGCGAGAACGACGAGTTCATCCAGCCGACGGTCATCGACGGCGTCGACGGCACGATCCGCGACGGCGACGTGGTCATTCACTTCAACTTCCGCGCCGATCGCGCGCGTCAGTTCACTCACGCCCTGGTCGACGGCGATGAGTTCGACGGGTTCGCATTCGACCGCGGCCAGCGTCCGCGCGACCTGCACGTCGTGACGATGTCGGAGTACGAGTCGGGGCTGCCCGTGGCGATTGCATTTCCGCCGCTGAAGGTGACCAGCCTGGCCGAGATCTTCGCCGGCCTTGGCTGGCGCCAGTTCCACGTGGCCGAGACCGAGAAGTACGCCCACGTCACCTATTTCTTCAACGGCGGAAATGAGCCACCCTTCCCGAACGAGGAGCGGCTGCTGGTGCCGAGCCCGAGTGTCGCGACGTACGACCTTCAACCACAGATGAGCGCGGAAGGCGTCACCGGCGCGCTGGTCGACGCCATCAACAGCGACCGCTACGACTTCATCGTCGCCAACTTCGCCAACCCCGACATGGTTGGCCACAGCGGTATCTGGGACGCCACGGTGTCGGCGGTCGAGTTCGTCGACGGATGCATTGCCCGGATCGCCGCCGCCATTCCCGCCGACGGTTTGCTGTGCATCACCGCCGACCACGGCAACGCCGACGAGATGCGCGACGCAAGCGGCAACCCAATGACTGCCCATTCGCTCAACCCGGTTCCGGTCGTGCTGGTCGGCGACGCCGTGCGCGGCCGCCTGTTGCGCGATGGCGTCCTATCTGATGTCGCGCCAACGCTGCTCGAGCTCGCCGGTCAACCGCCGGCAGAGGGAATGACAGGCACCAACCTGCTCATCGGCTGATCCCACACCATCGTTGGCAGCCGGCCTGCGGGCCGCTGCTGCGCGGAAGGCTGCTATTCTCCCGGCCGTGCAGAACATTCTTCTCGGCGGCCAGGTTCTGGTCAGCATCGCGTTGATCGCGTCGATCCTTCTCCAGTCACGCGGCGCCGGACTCGGCGCGACCTTCGGCGGCGACTCTTCGGTCTTCCGCAGCCGTCGCGGTATCGAGAAGCGACTGTTCCAGTTCACGGTCGTCCTGACCATCCTGTTCGTCATTTTCTCGATCGCCGCCTTCAAGCTCAGCGAGCCTCTCTGAGCTCGCGGCCGCGCTCGGCGGCCGTGCTAGACTTGGCCTTCGCCTGAATGGTCCAAAAGGCCGTGAAAGGCTGCGCGCCGAGGTGGCGGAATAGGTAGACGCGCTAGGTTCAGGACCTAGTGGCCGCAAGGTCGTGTGGGTTCAAGTCCCTCCCTCGGTACCAGTGCCCAGGTGGCGGAATTGGTATACGCGTACGTTTGAGGGGCGTATGACGAAAGTCATCCGGGTTCAAGTCCCGGCCTGGGCACCATTCCCTGAACGAGACGGCGGCCGAAAGGCCGCCGTTTAGACTTGAGCACAGCAGCGGTCCGCTGGCCGCCTGCGGAGATCCCACTCGGGCGGTTAGCTCAGTTGGTCAGAGCGTCTCGTTTACACCGAGAAAGTCGGGGGTTCGAGTCCCTCACCGCCCACCACAGATTCTGAGCGTGAAACGGCCCACCTGGCATTTCGCCGGACGGGCCGTTTCGCTAGATGGTCACAGAATGGTCACACGCCGTCGGCGATTGCTTCCTGCGGGACCGCGTCGAGGACGGAGTCGAGCTGAGCGGCTGCAGCTTCCTGCAGGCCAGGCAGGACGTGGCTGTACGTGTCCAGTGTGATCGCTCGCGTGAGCGTGTCGCAGATCGTGCCAACGGACGTGTCCGACGCCGGCAGCCCTGAGAACGCGTGCCCACGTCCGAGCGATGGTGCCTGGTTCGAGTGGCGTCCCGACCGCGCTGGCAAAGACGAGATCGCGATCCTGGTACGCCGAGCCGGCCAAAAGCCGAGCCTCGAGCTGCGCCAGGCGATGCTGGCGAAGTAGGGCAACCGTGGCAGGGGAGGGCGCGATCGCTCGTCGACTTAGCCTCGTCTTGGGCCGCCGATACACCCAGCTGTTCCTCGGATGCGCTCTGCTGCACGCTTGCTATTCCCTTGTCCAAGTCGACGTCGGACCACCGCAACCCGAGCAACTCGCCACGTCGCATCCCCGTCAACACCGCCAGGCGGGCAAGGGATCCGATTGGGGTCGCGTCAGCAACGCTGAGCAGAGTCGACACCTGGGTCGCGGTGAGCATGCTCAGCTCGCGTCGTGATCCTCGCGGTGGCTCGACGGCATCGGCTGGGTTCCGAGACAGCAACGGCCAACGGACAGCGTGATGGAGCGCTGCATGAAGCACCTGGTGATAGCGAAGCACCGACTTCGGCGACAGTCCGCCCGTCCCGTCGACGCGTCCGTCGCGCTGCAACCGGGTGTAAAACGCTTGGATTTGGGGTGGCCGCAGGTCGGAGAGTTCCACTGCACCGAGAGCGGGCACGATCCGCTCGGTGACGATGGCCGATAGTGCGAAGCGGTGCTCGGTGCGAGCTTGGTGTCGACGTAGTCGTCCAACCAGCGCTCGAGATAGCGCGCTACGGTCAGGTGTCCTGACTGGCGCTCTAATCCGCCGTTCCGTTCGTGGAGCAGCTCGACGAGCAGCGCATCAGCTTCGCGCTTGGTGCGCGTGGTCCGGGTGACCTGACGACGTTTGCCGTTTCCAGGATCGCGGCCAAGGTCGACGATTACTCGCCACGAGTCTCCGCGTCTGCGAATGCTACCGGGCGTCATCGAGCTCCGTTCTCATGGGGTAGGACTGAACCGCGAGCCGCTGATCCAACTCGCTGCTATCACGCCCGGCCGCCTCGCGTTGGGCATACCTCGTTGACCACGTCCAGAGGCCTCCCAGCCGTTGCGCAGGTGAAAGCGACAGCGAGTCGTCTGCCGACGTGAAGTAGGGCACCGCCATGGCAAGCCGAACGACCCACTTAGCCTCGGCCTTGGAGATCGACCGCAACCGGCGATCTGAGGCATCCCAGAGATAGGCGAGCATCCGAAGGATCACGTCCGGACGTCCTGTTTCGTCGTCGGCGAGACTCCAGGGGACGTCCGGGACCCGGAGCCCGAAGCGTTCACCCCCGAGTGCGATCCCTAATGGAGTGAGACGCGACGCTTCCTCGAAGGCGATGCTGGTAGCGGAGCCCGTTCGTCTCCGATCAGCTCGGCTTGCACTTGCCCGCCGGCCCGGCGGCGACGATCTTCGCGATCTGGTTGCGCCGGAGCGCCTTGTCGAAGACCTCGACTTCGTCGATCAGACCATCAAAGTGAATGCCTTCGGCAGCGCCGATCTGAAGCGGTGCATTGGCATCAGGGATGCGCGCTTGATCCCAGTCCAGGGCTACCCCGACGCCGTCGATGAACAGGCGATAGCGGTCGCCGAGGCGGGTCACCGCGACGTGATGCCACTGGTTCAGCGTGGGCGTCCAGAACGCCGAGACCGTATCGCGGGTTTGCCCGCGATTGGGCTTGTTGATGTGGAAGCGCAGCGCATTGCCGGGCAGGCCCTCATGACCCACGCTGTCGAACCAGAAGATCCACTTCTTGGTGTTAGCGGGGCCCTCGTCGTGACTCACGATCGGTGCCCGCTCGGGCAGGCTCGCGAAATTGACCCACGCGTCGATCGTGAAGGCGTGATCCCCGAATGTCCAAGCGGGATCATCGGGAACCTCAATGAGGTCGTTGCTCCCGTCCAGGCTGAATGCCTGGTCGACGAACCCTGGCGCGAACGTCGCCCCGTTCAGGAGCTGCCCATCGTGGCCGCTGTCGATGTCGACGGTGTCGCCATCACCCGGCCACCAGGCAGTCAGCCCGCTGGGCGGCGGTTGACACACGATTCCGGCAATGGCCGTGCCCGCCACCCCGGTCACCAGACTGAGCGCCATCACAGATGCGACCAAAATGCCGGATGCCGTGCGGCGAGCGTCGCGCATGAGTGGATCCTCCAAGGGCTTGCATGACCGGAGTCCACACGACGTCGTCCGGTGAGGTTCGATGCGTGCCGTCCGAATCCTAGCCGACCGGTCAATGCCAATTGATGGTGCGCGAGGCGGCTGCCGACTAGTCGCGCCGCGTAACGTGGCACGAGCGATGCCTAGCTTCCGGGACGTGGACGACTACCTCGAGGATGCCTGGGCCGAGCTACACGCAGTCAACGACGGACTCGGCTGGTTCATAGGGTCGGCCGGCATTCGATGCGCACAAGGTCGTGCCCTGGAGCCTCTACGCTTTCGACCGATCCGAGACGGCGAAGGTCGGCAAGCGGTCGCGGGATTGGACGGCCGTAGCGCCGACGGAGATAGCGGTCGTGCGGGCGATGGCGCGCTGCCTGAGAGTCATTGGCGAGGGTAGAGTGCCCAAGGAGCTCCTGCAGCGAGCTGGGTGTATTGGGGCCCATCAACGCACCTGGCAAGTCACTCTAGGGAGGTTCTTATGTCTGAGCCCGTCGTTTTCATCAGCCACTTCCGGGTCAAGGAGGGAATGCTAGACGGCTTCAAAAAGCTTCTACGCGATGTGACCAGGCAGATGCAGGAGGAGAAGCCCCGGACGCTCGCATATCTCTTCTATCTGAGCGAGGACGCGACAGAACTGTCGATCGTGCACGTATTCGGCGACGCCATTTCAATGGATGCCCATTCCGACGGCGCGCAGGAGCGCTCAAAGGCTGCCTACGAGTTCATTGAGCCGCAGGGATGGGAGATCTATGGCAGCCCGAGTAGCGGCGCGTTGCAGATGTTGCAAAATGCAGCGGCTTCGGCTGGCGTGGCACTTGACGTGCAGCCAACATTCACGGACGGCTTCCTGCGCGGCGCAGCCGTATCGGAAGGGCGACACAGTTCGGCGCACCCGCCAGTGGACGGCATTTGGGCAGTCCGAGGTCGAGTGCGTGCGCTGTTTGAGGGAGATCAGCGAGGGGCGGGTGCCAAAGTAATTCGCACGAGGCCTAGGACTTTCGCGAAGGAGCGGAACCGGTTAACCGCGTGGTTGCACAGTTGACCCCATGGCTGCTGGCGAAATGATCCGCTAACCCCTGGTCACTGCCTTGTGGCGTTGGGTCTCAACGTCGCACCCAACGTAGGTCTCTACTGCCCCGGCAGAACGTGCAGGCTCGCAAGAGACGCATCCAGCTCCTCCACCAGTTGCCTCTTTCGACCGGAGTCGGCGAAGGACGCCTCGATCGAGTTGCGGGCGAGCGTGGCCAAGTCCGCGGGCCCGAGGTGGCCAGCTTCAATCAACGCATCAAAATTGTCGTCGACGTACCCACCGAAATACGCCGGGTCATCTGAGTTGACCGTCACCATGAGGCCACGCTCCAGCATCGTTGCAAGGGGGTGCGAGCCGATCTCGCTGACCACTTTCAGGCGGACATTCGAAAGCGGGCACACCGTGAGCGGAACTTGCTCTTCCGCGAGACGCCGGACGAGCTGGTCATCCTCGAGGCACCGGTTCCCGTGGTCGATTCGGTTGACGCCCAGAACGTCGAGCGCCTCCCAGATGTAGCTTGGCGGGCCCTCCTCGCCCGCGTGAGCGACACAGTGGAGGCCCTCGGCATGAGCTCGATCGAAAACCCTCGCGAACTTCGATGGCGGGTGGCCCACCTCGGCGGAGTCGAGGCCAACCCCGATGATCGGCACGCCGAGGGCTAGGACTGCCTCGAGCGTCTCCATAGCCGACGCCTCACTCTCGTCACGCAGGAAAGCCACGATGAGCCCGGTGCTAACGCCGCGGCTCCTCAACGACTCGGACAGTGCACTGGAGACACCTTCCATGACCTCGCGCAGCGGAACGCCACGGGCCGTGTGGGCTTGGGGGTTGAGAAAAACCTCTGCGTGCCGGACACCCGCACCGCGGGCGCGATCCAGGTACGCGGTCGTCATGTCTGAGAAGTCTTCAGCGGTCCGCAGGACCGCGACGTTGGCGTAGCAAAGGTCTAGAAAGGACTGCAGATCGGTGAAGGCATACCGAGATCTCAAGTCGTCGAGGTCTGCGTAGGGCAGATTGACCTCGTTCCGTTCGGCGATCGCGAAGATCGTTTCTGGCTCGAGAGTGCCCTCAAGGTGAAGATGGAGCTCTGCGATCGGCAACATGCAGAACTGCATATCACATCCAGCCGGGTAGGCGTCGACCCGTTGCCACGTCATCTCGTTCAGGCCGCTAACTGGAGGCTTGTACCTCTGCTGGTCACAGATTGGTCACACACGACCCGCAATCAGGGGACATTGGGCGTCACCGTCGACCCGTGTCCGAGGCCATTTCACGCTCAGAACGGCACGACCCGGTACCCACCAGCACGGCTGGCGTCTCGTTTACACCGAGAAAGTCGGGGGTTCGAGTCCCTCACCGCCCACCACTGATTTGAGCGTGAAAACGGCCCGCCTGGCACTTCGTCGGACGGACCGTTTTGTCGTTTGCTAACGGTTTGCTAACGGGATTTCGCGGCGTTCTCCCGATCGACACCCTCAAAGACCGTATCGAGTTGGGCAGCAGCCGCCGCCTGAAGGCCTGACAGGACGTGGGAGTACGTGTCCAACGTGATCGACACGCTGGCGTGGCCGAGGCGCTCACTGACGACCTTCGGGTGAACCCGGAAGCGAGCATCAACGTGGCGTGGGCGTGTCGCAGGTCGTGCCACCGAACGTCACCGACATCGGCGCGGGCGAGAACGCGACCCCAGGTGCGCAGGATTGTGCCGGCCTCGAGCGGTGCCCTCGCCGCCACCCGCAAGGCGTTCAGCGAGGCACAGTCGTCGGCCGATGCAGCCGTTATCGAGGACGGCCGTTACGAAGCGGCACTGGCGAAGCTCGACCACCAGGCGGCCGATACCCTGGAAGTGGTCCGCGCCGAGCAGCGAACCAAGCTGGTGACCGCTGCCGAGAAGAAGCTCGTCGAGCTATTCGCGGTCCTTATGAATGCCTCCGAGCTCAATGACCAGTTGTGGTTCCTAGGTCTGCTCTCTGACCGCGAGAGTCTCGGCAGGCTAGGAGCTGCCCAGTTCCGCTGGCCGGAATTTGTCCGGCCCGGCCAGCACGACCCAAACTGGGGCAGATTCGCCGCATGGGAGCAGCAGCTACGTGACCTGGGTGTCCTCAAATAGACCTGGCTCTCCGGCCACAGTGATGACCGCGGCCACGATCGTCGTCGCGACGGTGCAGGGTAACCCGGCCGGCGTGTGGGTCAGTAACGTTTCAGTCAGCGATGCCGCCGACACCTTCACCATCCGGCTCAACAAGGCTGCAAGGTCTGGCGGTGTCGAGCTTGGGGTTCTTCATCGTCAACTAGGAGCCCAAAAGGGCTTGCTGCCACGCGTACTGTTGCCACTACCGGGGCAGTCTTGAGGGGGCTGGAGGCATCACTGGTGGACGAGTCGAACGAAGCAGTCATCGGTCGGTTTCTGGAGGCTGCGGAGTCGGGGGATGTTGATGCGATGGCAGCCTTGGCCCACGATGACATCATGATGGAGTGGCCACAGTCCGGCGAGCGCTTTCGGGGTAAGGGAAACGCGCTCGCCGCCATGCGCGCGCAAGAGACTAAGCCGGAGTTTGCCGGAGAGCCGCGCATGATCGGCTCGGGCGATGTCTGGGTGGTGATGGTGCCACTGCGTTATGGCGGCGAAATTCATCACTATGTCGGTGTCTACGAGCTGAGCGGCGGCAAGGTTAGCCGTTCGACCGAGTACTTCGGCGCGCCATTCCCGGCGCAGGAGTTCAGGGCTCAGTGGGTGGACAAAGGGTAGGACGCTCCAGCAAATTTGAACGTTTGACGTCCTCGGTCGGCCATAAGAACAAATGCTGGCCGAAGGAGAACGGAGACAGTGCAGGAGCTGATCCAACGGGCTCGAGAAGGAGACCGCGACGCGTTCGAGGCGATCGCGGCCCCGCTGGTCGACCGGCTTTTCGCCATCGCGGTTCGGATCCTCGCCAACCAGCAGGACGCCGAGGACGCGGTCCAGAACGCCCTCGTCGACGCCTGGCGGGACCTGCCGAAGCTGCGTGACGTCGCCCGCTACGAGGCGTGGATGCACCGGTTGGTGGTTCGGGCGTGCTACGACCAAGTCAGCACTCGCCGTCGTTTCGCGGGACAGGTTCGCGAGATCGACGTCGCGTCGTCGGCCGCAGACTCGTCGTCGGCACTGGCCGTCCGTGACTCGATCGATCGGGCCTTCCAGAACCTTTCAGCGCAGCATCGCGCCGTGGTCGTGCTTCACCACTACTTCGACATGCCGCTGATACAGGCGGCGGAGGCACTCGGCATCCCTGAAGGCACCGCCCGTTCACGGCTGCACTACGCGCTGCGCGCCATGCGAGCAGCGCTCGAATCGGACGATCGTGAACCGGTTGCGACCGTGAGGCCGGCATGACAGACGACACGATGGCCATCTCTGCGCTGCGCGCCTACCTGGACGCCAGGCCGAACACGGCTCCTGACCGTGTGCTGCGGACTGCGATGGGCCGCATCGCAACCACGCCGCAGCGACCCTCCATCCTCTGGGGCCTGCCGCGCATCTCATTCGCACTTGCCGGTACCGCGGCTGTACTGGTCGTCGCGGTGGTGATCGGCGCCATTCTGGGAATGCGGCTTGACGACCAACGGCCGGGCGAGACCACGGCGCCGATTGCACCCACACCATCGGCCGAGCCTACGACTACCCCGCTGCCGTCACCAACGCGCCCAGCGGTCGTAGTCTCAACATCGTCGCCTGCGACACCCGATTCCCGGCCGCAAACGGAAAACTTCGAGAGGCCCTTCAGGTATGAGCTGCCTGACGACGAGATGAGCGTTTATCTCGACTTGGAGAACGGGTTCGAGATGGTGTCCGAGAGGACCACCCTTACCGGTGATGACGGCAACGCCTACCCACAGTTCACGGCCAACCCCGACCTCGAGGGCGGTGTTTTCGTCGTGTCGACGGCTGGCGCTGGGGTGGACCATTGTCCGAGTGCGGACAACGGCGGAGGCAACTCCTTCCACCCCGTAACCATCCCTCCGGGCGCGGACGTTGCATCATTCCTGGCTTATGAGGCCGGCATCGATCTCGTCAGCAGCCCAGCCCTGCACACGATCGCGGGTCGACCGGCTACCGAAGTCAGCGTCGCCAGGACCGGATGCTACGACCACTTGCACGTCGGCCCTGTTGACGAGCAGGACGGTCCGTGGCAATCACTCCAATTCGCATGGCCCGACAGTCGGAACTACCTCGTACCCCTCGCCGACACAACCTTCGTGATCCAGATCTGGGCGCATTCTCCGGAGGGCTTGGAGGCCTGGCTGCCGCGGGCGCAAGCATTCATCGACTCGATAGAGCTGGTTTCCGAGCCGGTGTCGCAGCAAAGCCAGACAACCAGTAACTTCGAACCTTGGTTCAGCTACAGGGTGCCAGACGAGGTGTCCACCATGGTTACGCGCGACCTATCGGGTCTCTACGCCATCGTTGCTCCATCCAGCGAAGCCGCCGGTTGGTACCCTGACGACGGGCCCTATCCACTCGACTCAGATGGACTGATCGTTGTGTCGCTGACCGGAGCCACGTTCGACGCCTGTCCCCGAAGTCCCCGGGCTGTCCAAGGCGAGATCGTTCCGCAGGGCGATGTGCTATCGCAGCTGCGTGAGGAAGGTGGGCTTGAGTTCGAGACGCGGGCGACGACGATCAGCGGATTTCCGGCGGTCTTCACGGATACTGTGTCGGTAGCTCCCGGTTGCACCGCCAGCCTGCATATTGATGAGGTGGATTTGTCGCTGATCCGGCCGACGCAGCGCCTCTACTTCGTACCGTTTACGACGACGATCTTCATCCAGGTGTGGGCGGCGACACCAGATGAGTTGGAGCGTTGGCTGCCCGTGGCTGGGGAGATCATTGAGTCGCTCCGGTTTTGCGGGGCCTATTGCCCCTAGGGCCGATTGACGCGTCTACTCATTGCGCAATCGCATTCGACAAGCGGCCGTCGTCGTCGCCGTGATGGTGCTTCTAGGCGGAGGAGTTCTAGTCCACCCGTCGCCGGCCATCGCGGGGACCGGCTCATTCGTGATCAAGCTCAATGGGACCGCACCAAGCGCGCGCGAGCGATAGCGTCAGAGGCATTGACGATCTAGAGGCCGCCTGGGCAGAGGTTCACGCCGCCATCGACCGGATGCCTGGCTGGCACGCGGGTCCGCCGACCTACAACCCCGGCCGGCGCGTGGGAGATGTACTGCTTCGACCCGAAGGAGAAGCCGGAGGTCGGATCCGAAGCCGCGAGTGGGTAGCGATCGGTCCGACTGAAGTTGACGGCGTGCTCGAGATGGCGCGCTGCCACGGTGCTGAGGCCCGTCATCGATCGCCGCTTCCCGCTCAACGGAGTCCGCGAGGCGCTGCATTGTGTCGATCAGGGCAAGCCGCGCGGCAAGGTAGTCGTGGTGTCGCGCGGCGTCGAGTATTAGTCGTCGACCGCTTGTACTTTCAGTAGACTCGGGCCTAGGGCTTGCGTCCGTGCGCTCTCGTAACTCCATCCCCCCGGAGTTGGCGGGTCCGCGCACTGGCGCAAGCCCTAAGCACGTCGCTTCGTACCACCTCTGTTGGGTTGGTGCACGCCGCCATCGGCCGTCTTCAGGGTCAGAGCCAGCCCTTGCAATGCCGTCGATACGCCCAGATCGACGCATCCCTCATGGCCCATACGCTGAGTGACGGATCGTTCGACTGGCGTCCTTCTTCAAAGGTCGAAGCATGAGGCACGTATGGAGCACGAGGCCGCACGGTCGGCGGCACATCCCGGGCAGTCGCCTTTCAGTGAATGGCTTCGGGCCCAGCTCAGGGCGCGAGGCATGTCGCAGCGACAGCTGGCACAGCAATCCGGTGTCGAACATTCGACGATCTCGCGGCTGCTGAGCAGCAATCGCTCACCTTCGCTGGGCACCGCGACGAAGCTGGCTCGCGCACTTCGCGCCCTACGCGACGAGCAGGTGATGCCTGAGTTCGTCGAAGCAGCTCCTCGCCATCCGACTGCGCGCGTGGAATACGCCCTCCGTTCCGATGACCAATTGAGCGAACGCGACGTGCGGATCGTGATGAACAGGTACCTGGCCGTTCGGAGCCGACGTGTTCCCCGCGTCGCGTGACGGAAACCTGGCTAGCTCGCCCGGTAAGAAGGTGCGCGGGCCCTGTGGTATGGCCCTGTCAGCGACGTCGCCGATCATCCGATGGACCTACGACCATCCCGAAAGGTGCCAGCGGACGCAGTACTAAACGGTGCGGGAACGCACAGGTTACCGACCGGTAGTGTCCACCGATGGAGACTGCGGCAGACAACGCGTGGTTTGAGCTCCGGAACGCAACGGCGAGCGGGTGGTACGTCGGGCTGCCTGTTTATGACATGCAACGCAGGCGCTGGGTGCTCTACGCCTTTGACCCGACGGAACAGACGGAATCAGGCGATCGCAGCCGCGAGTGGACGGCAGTAGCCGAAACACAAGAAGCCGTAGTGGACGAAATGGCCCGCTGGCTTCGCGCCGTCAAAACGGGACCTAGGCTCGCATAGTGCACCAAGTCTCACTAGGCCGGCCAGCCTGACATTGGAGGGTGTCGCGGCCGCATCGCTCCAACCAATCGTGTCGGCCGCGAACTTGAGCGCCGGACACGGCAGAGCAAGCTATTGGTAGTCGAGCGGGTGGCCGCGATCAGCTTGGTCACGATCGGCGTCTGGTCCTTGACCCTGGACTGCTGTAGTCAGCCTGCGCACATGCGCTCATTGGTGAGGCATGTCAACAGGTTCGATCCTGATGCTCGGATCGCTCCACGATCAAGCTTCGATAGATGCGCTCGTAGTCGTCGGCCATCCGCGGCACGCTGAAGCGCTCGAGAGCCAGCCGCCGAATTTCATTGCGATCAAGCCTGCCTACAAGCTCGGCCGCGTGTGCCGCCTCGTCCACGTCGTCAACCAGGAACCCGTTGACGCCATGCTCGATGGTTTCCGTCAGAGCGCCCGCCCGTCGGGCAATTACCGGCGTTCCAGTGGCCATCGATTCGATGGCGACGAGCCCGAACGGCTCCGGCCAAGCACCCATCATCACAGTCGCTAGGGCTCCCGCAAACAGCGGGTCTCGCTGGCTTGGTTCCAGCTCACCGAGGAAGTCCACCACGCCCTCCTCAATCGCGGGCTGAATGGTCTTTCGGAAGTAGACCTTTTCATGCGCATCGTGGACTTTTGCCGCCACACGCAACTGCAGACCGCGACGCCGCGCGAGGTCGATCGCGTCGGCGATGCCCTTCTCCGGCGTCGCCCGGCCGACGAATGCCAAGTACTCGCCCGGTTCTGCCGAGAATGGCATCGAGCTTAGGTCCAGGCCGTGGTGAACGGTTGCCAACCAGCGCTGGTCCGGATGCCAGCGGCCCTGGCTGTCGCTGATTGCAACTAGGGGAATGTCGCGAAACTCTGTCAGCAGCTCGGGCATGCCGGCGACGTCGAGCCGACCATGGAGGGTGGTGACAACCGGGACCGGTGCGTGCCGCGCGAGATTGAAGCCGTGGTTCTCGAGATGGGCGTGGACGATGTCAAATCGGCTGGCGGCGCGCCAGGTCACGGCGACGGTGTGCTGCATGTAACTCGACACATCGCCTGTGTACCCGCTCCGCCACAGGCTGGCGTCGACGGTCGGAATGAGCTCGTAAGGTACCTTCGAGTCGCCGGCGGCGACGAGCGCGACCTCGTGTCCGCGCTGGTGCAACTCCTCACCGAGGGCCGCAATGACACGCTCGGTGCCCGCATAGGACGGCGGTGGGACGGGCAGCATCGGCGGCGCGGCCAGCAGAATCCGAAGTCGATCGGACCGGTTCGATGAGCTCATTTGGGGCAGCGTTGGGGAAGCGGAGTCGACCGAGATCCGTGGCCCGCTCGACTCCACCTCCCCAGCCGTGAGTGTTAGCGATCTCGAGTCGAGTCGTCGATGTCGAACTCCTCGCGCCGGACCGTGCCGTCTATCTGCTTGGTATCCGAAGTCTGGGTCTTGGTGATCTCGATCTCCTCGACCGGCCGCGCAACCTTGCGTACCTCGACGTCTTCCTCCATCACCGGCACTCGGATCGACTGCTCAGTGAAGGCATCGTCACCGATCGTGTCGGTCGTGGCTTCGCCGGTCACGGGTCGACGCTCGACGTGCACCTCTTCCTTGCGGACCGGTACTTCGAATGTCTTGGTGTCCTCGACGACACGCTTCGACACTTTCACCTCGCCGGCCTCGCGCTGGACGGTCCCGGCCTGCAAGTCTTCTTCATAGCGACGCAGCCGCGTTCGGCCTTCACGCGCCTCGAGCGTCGAGTTGCCGTCCCGCCAATCACTTGACCAGTCGGAATCAGTCGGCGCGTTGGTCCAATTCATCGACTCGATTTGGTCCTTGTCGATCGACAGGTACCAGTCGTCCTCGTCCTCCCGCGAGATGTAGCTGCGAGGGATGAAGTAGTTGCGGGGCTCCCCGAGTCCCAGGAAACCTGTGTTGGCTTGTGCCACGATGAAGTCGGGGTTGACCTCGACGACGTTGCCGATCTTGTCACCGTCGGCGTCGTGGAGCTCAATTTCGTAGTCGTACCACCCGCTCATGGCCTTACCGGTATACGGGCTCTTCGTCTGACTCACGGTTAACTCTCCTTCCATCGACGGCCCAGGAACGGGCAACCGGAACAGATCCACCGGCGGAAGAAATTGGGCTTAGATTGATCTGACCCGGCCGAGCTCGGACCTGTGCAACTCGTTCGCTCCTAGAGTTGTCTCTGGGACGCGCCGGGTGTGTGACGCATGCCCAAGCAGACATGTCAAAGGCCTGACATCGACCGCGTGTCGGGGCGTTAGGCTTCGGTCCGTGATCGCCCTGTGACCGTTGCTAGTCGCCTATTCGATGCGGACGGGACGGACGACGCCGTGGACCTCGACGCCGAGCTGGTCGCGCGGTTGACCGCCCGGCAGCTCCTATGGGTAGACGTCCACGATCCCGATGACGAAGAGCTCCGCAGCGTTGCCGAAATCTTGGGCTTCGAGCGCCAGTCCCTGCGCAACTTGCTCAACCCGATCGGGCGACCGCGGCTCGACGTGCTGGGCGAGTACTTCGAGGTCAACGTCTTCGCCATCGACGAGGACGATGAGCCGCTGGAGCTGGACTTCTTCGCCGGCCCGAACTGGGTGGCGACGGTCCACCGCGAAGCCGTCCCCTTCCTCGATGAGTTCCGGGACCGGTTCGGGCCCGGACACCGAGATCGGGCGGCTGACGGCTCCGTCGTTCCTGGCGGCCATGCTTGACTGGCACGTTGGGACGTATTTCGGCGCGGTAGATGATCTGGAGCGGGGAGTCGACGTGCTCGACGAGCGCGCCCTGAAACAATCGAGCGACGACGTCCTGCGCGACATGATGCTGATGCGGCGGCGCATCAGTGCCATTCGCCGCACCCTGACCCCGCACCGTGAGGTGTACGCGGCGCTGCGCGGCCCGACTTCGAGGTGCTCGCAAGTTCCGAGTCGGCGGCCTACTTCCGGGCTCTGGTTGACCGCATGGAACGAGCGATTGGGGCGGTCGAGAATGCGCGCGAACTGCTCATCGGCTCGTTCGACATCTTCATGACCCGGACCGGCCAGCGCACCAACGATGTCATGCGGATCCTGACCATAATCTCCGTGATCCTGTTACCGGCCGCGGTGATCGCTGGCGTAATGGGCATGAACTTTCAGGTCGGGCTCTTCGAGATCGCGGAGCTTTTCTGGGTCGTAATTGCGTCGATGGTGGTGATCGCCGCAGTTGTACTGTTTGTCGCCCACCGCAAGCGCTGGCTCTAAGCCGACCGCATCCGGTCCGGGCGCTACCTGCGGTGCCGGTGCGTCACCATCTGACGGCTAGACCTCCGCACTGTCCGGATAGTGCTCGGCCATCAATGCCCTTCCCAGCTTGTCGAGCTTCTGGAATATCTCGTACTGGGTGCGCATCCGTTGATCAGTGTCAGTCATCTCGCCCAGGCGTTCGGTCTCTTGGACGATGTTGGGCGTCGGCACGCGTCGGCAGGCTCGATCGGTCGTTCCTCCCCAGCCATGCCATCAACTCCTTTGCCTCCTGGATCGTCTGCTCGTCAGTCATCGACTTTCGTCACTCCCAAGCGGTACACGACCAGAAAGCGGCCACCCCCGCTGCAGGGCGGCCGCTTCGCCGTGTGGCTAGAGACTTTGGCTACAAACGGAGCACGGCTCCCGGTGATCTAAAGGCTCCATCGGCCGACCGTCCTACCGCCTGAACGTTTGGCGTCGCCTGGTTTCACCCGGGTATCAACTGGCACGGCATTGACTCGTGGCGGCTTGCGTCCCGTGAGGGCGAGCACCTCCTTCCCCCGAGCTGCTGACTCTTACGCCGACGCAAGCCCTCGACGCGCAGCGGATGATTCGGCCGAAACTTCATCGCTGGTGGACTCGCGATTGCGCGTCCAGGTCGTCCCGTCACCTTCGCGGCTTCCCGGACTGGGGATTTCGGTCGAGGCACAGGGAGCGTCCGGACGCGCGCTTGTTCGCCCGGGACCCACCGGCAGGTGTACAAGGCGGCCGCAAGGCGATCAGGGCCTCCTGTGGTGTCGGCATTGTCTGGACCAAGGCCATCATGAGCCGATGGATCCGCTCACCCAGTTGCTGGCGGCGGCAGTCGTGATTGGCAGCATGTGGTACGCCAACCGCGCCACGCGGCTCCGCGTTGTCCGTGCAGAGCACGTCCGTAGTGCCGGCGTACGTCCCTCCCGTCGCGCCCGACGGCATCGGATGCGCTCGAGGCGCTAACCCCCTTTTCTTCGAGCCGCTTCAAAGCTGGAGACTCCCGACGAGGCTGCTCAAGCGGCGTGTCCGCTCGGCGGCATCGAGCATTAGGACTGGTTGGCCGTCGCGGCGACCCACTGACGCCGGAGATCGCACTGTCCAAACGACCGTGCTATAAGTGGCCACGCACTCGGGACAGGCGAACGCCGCCCTGGACCCGTAGGCCGCCATCGTTCGCCTTGGACCTTCGGGAGCACTCGCTTGAAGCTTCGTAAACCCATGTGGGCCGCGGCAGTCGGCGCAATGCTTGTTCTCATTACGGCCTGCGCGGCACCCGCATCGGAACGTCAACCGAGCGGTACACCGAGCCTGACTGCAGCCCGCGTCAACTGCTCCGGCCGTCACGGATCAGCCTTCCACCGCGCCGACGCCTACCACCGTTAGAACCCCCTCTGCGGCACCAACTGCTTCGGCGGCCGCGACACCGAGCGCACTGATTGACGTCAACTCGCTAGACGCGTGCGCTTTCCTCAGTGAAGACGATGTGCGTGCCCTTACTGGGACGTCTCACGAATTCACGAACGACGAGGGCCAAGGAACCTGCTTTTGGGGCGTCACTTCCCCTGGCGAGCCTGCCTACGTGGACATCAAAGCCTTCAGGACGAACGGTCTGTCCGATTGGTTCAGCGCCGATCCGGAGTGCACCGTCGTTCCGGTCACCAGTGTCGCGGGCGAGGCGGTGGGTAGGGTCTGTGACAATCCTCAGCATAAGGTCGAGCTACTCGTTCGCGATCCAAGCGGCTTGACCATCGGCGTGGTCGTCAACGAGCCAGAACGAGAGCTCGAGCCTAGCGACCTCGGTCCGACCATCGAGGCGCTCCTTCAGCAGATCCTGTTGGGTACGGCCTGACTCATTTGCCGTGAACCGATGCTGCCATTAGACGGCTTGAGCCGCCGATAAGTCGCGTCGCCTAGCGTGGCCCGCGACGTGCCTACAGCGCCCAATTCGACCGATCCCGAGCCAGCGGTCAGCTGGGCGCAGCTCCATGCCGCTCTCGATGCCTGTCCTATGCTTCGCAGGTGACCCCACGCGAACTCCTCGACGCCTGGATAGATGGGCTGAACAACCGCGACCTAGATGCGTTGATGAAGCTCGTTCACGAGACTTCATCGAGGAGTACCCGCAATCCGGTGAGCGGATCCGCGGCAAGGAAAATCAGCGGGCGCTGGTCGAGAACTTCCCCGGCGGTCTCCTGCGACCCATGTCCGAGGCAACCATCCAGGGCGAGGAATGGATCATCACACCCGCGTATCGGGTGGTACGGGTGACGACGTCAGGCGACACGGCGTCCGGCGTCAAGGCTCGATACCCAGACGGCTCGGCTCCGACTGGTGGGTTATCGCCTTCTTGGAGCTGAAAGATGGACTCTTGTTCCGGCAGCAGACGTACTTCGCCCCTGCTTTCGAGCCGCCTGATTGGCGTTCTCAATGGCTAGAGGTAGACCCGCGTTGATGCTTTAGGGGAAAGTGTCCGACAAGCCGCGCCGGGTACCGTGGCACGCGACGTGCGTGTGGCCGCACGACGAAACTGATAGCGGACCCATTGGGTTGCCTGATGACCGCATGCTCGCGGGTGCTGGTCTCTTAAGCCCCGATAAGTCGCGCGCGTGGCACGCGACGTGACTACGGTGTTTGACTGGATGATCCGTTTCCAGCCGCCGCCCTAGGAAGCAAGCAGCGAGGGAGAGCCGGCCGGAAGCCGCCGCCCGGCCATTTCAGGTCATGAGATCGGCGATCAGTCTTTCAGCAGGCGGCTGTTCGTTCGCCGATTGCGTTGAGCCTGACGTCCGCGCCCGGCCGCTCGTCCCAGAACTCGACGCGCATGAGGATGCGTGTACGCGGATGGTCTGCCGCCATGAAGTCGTACTTCATCTTGTTAACCGCATTGAAGTACACGGGTCCGCCGTCGTCGAAGTCGGGGGAGAACGTGCTCTGCACGACCGAGTGCTCCACGGTCACCCAGACACCGGCGACCTTTTCCTGTCGACGGGAGTTGAAAATGAAGTAGTTGGTGTCGGGAACGTCGTCATGAATGTTCTGGGCGAGTGCTTGGAGCTTCAGGACAACCTTTCCGTAGCCGTAGAGACCATGCTCAGTTGTGCACGCGGCCTGAAGCACGACCACGCGATGAGGAACAACCGCGGCCATGGTCGTGGCCGGCAGGATCATCGCGAGGCCCATGGCCAGCGCCGCCGATCCGAGGGTCAATCGTCCGAACATCGTGTGCCTCCGCCTCTGGCCTGCACCCCCATGCCCCCAATACAGAGTTCCGAGAGTGAACACTGCAAGCCAACTCATTGGAAACCGTGCTGTCACCCAGCGCGCCACTGATAAGCCACTAGGTGTTCCGTTGGCCGACCGGTAAGCCGCCGATAAGTCGAATCCGTCTGCTGCCGTACCGACAACCCGCTGGGTCTCGACCTAGCCTCCCGAACGCGTCTCGTTCCGTTGCCGTCCCGGCAGTTGCAACTTTTGCTCGCCGGTTTCATTCTCCCCATCATTGGCAGCGGACGGGGCGCTCGTCGCGCAGACGCAAGCCGCTTTCGCATCTTGCTGATGTAGTAGCCGTAGCCGGAGGCGTTCCGCCGCCCTTCTGCTAACCAAGCCACGATATTCCGATGGAACCAGTCATCCAGCTGGTAGCGGCGGCAGTCGTGATTGGCAGCATGTGGTACGTGAACCGCGCCACGCGGCTCCGCCTCATCCCCAGCCGAGGATGCTTCGAATGCCATCGTCCGTTCCTCTCGTCGCGCCCGACGTCATCGGCTGTGCTCCAGGCGCCAAGGACTCGCGCCATGGGCTTTTATCCTTCATTGATCGAAAAGCAGTGATCGCCGCCCATATGCGCGCTGCGTACGGTGCCACGCGGGGTGGTGATAGACCTGCATCGGTAAGCCATTGCAACGTGGCCGGCCAACGACGCAACACCGCGTGCGAGATCAGAACGCTCTACTTGCTAGGGCGATGGAGCAAGGACGAGCCCGGTCCGTTCTCATGGAGGTTGGCTATGACGGGGCGAAACAGCGGCTATGGCGACGGCCAGCCGAGCGACAGCGGTGGACAGGAAACGGGCGACGGGACCAGCTCGTCCGGGCAGTCCGGTAGTGTCGGCGATCCCTCCAATGACGCCGGAGCCGTCAACCTGGGCGACGCCGGGGATTCGGCGAGCGGCAACAGTGACGGCGAGGAAGGCGGCGGGCCGGGGACTAGGTAGGCTGCTTTTGTGTGGTGTGGAGGACGAATAGGGCAGCCAATGGGTCCGCGGCGCGGGGCAGTCGGGGTCGGAACATGTCGCCGGCTGTAGTTGCACTCGTCGCAGCCATCGCCGCCTCTCTGGCTGGGATCTACCTGCTGTTCAACTCTCAGACCCTGTCAGAAGCGGAGCGCTCGTGGTGCGATCAGCACATGAGCCAAGTCGCCGTGGCCGCCATGCAAGTCACTCCGCGGCCGAGCGGGCTCGTTGGTGAAGCGCTCGCCGAGTACGGTGCGAGCCAGGCGTATTGGGAACGTGGCGTGGGGCAGTCAATGGGCGAGCTGTGGCGATCTGTAGACGTGGACACGTTCAACCGCGCGTGCAAGTTCGCGGTCGCGTTCGCCAAAGAACAGAGTCGCTGAACGGTTTTTCGATATGCGGGCCACGACCTCCGGTAGCCCGGCGACGCGACTATCCTGTCATTGCGTGCCCGACCAGTTGCGCCCTTAGATGAGGCGCTAACCGTCACTGCCTGGGAGGGCACATGAATTTGCAGAGCGTTCTGCATCACTTCAGCAGGATCACCGTGATCGCCGGGGCTCTGTTTCTTGTCGGCTGCTCGATGGCCCCTGCGGCCACCTCGCCCGGCGCCTCGCCGACGCAGCCACCTGTAGTCATCGAGACATCGAAGCTGATCACATGGCCCATCGTCGAGGGCGGCGTTGTCGGCGTAATGGTCATCCAACAGCTTCACAACGTCGGGCAGGAATGGGTTCAGATCGCCGCGCGCGACAGCACGTACGAGATCAAGGCACCCAGCGGCAACGTCGTCGCGGCGAATAACTTCCGGCATGCCTACCCGACCTACCTCGGCCCGGGCGACGTCGGTTATCTGATCGATCAGTACCTCGAGGGCTCCGTCCCGATCGAGAACATCACCTCGCTCACGGTCAGTCCCCGATTCCGCGATCTCGATCAACGTCCGGAACGCCGCCTGAGCACGAGCAACCTCACCCTGCGCAGCGATGAGCTGCCCGGCGGGCTGTATGTGACCGGCGAGGCCCAGAACGTGGGTGAATCCGATATCGCCAGCGGTCACGTCGGCGCTGTGTTCTTGGATGCCGCAGGCGAGATAATCGGCGCCAGCACGACGGACCTACTCGAACACGTTGCCGTCGGCGAAACGGGGGCCTTCGAAACGAGGCCGTCGAACCCGCTCGAGGAATTGGCCGTTGCTGACTTCGTCGTGATGGCCTCGCCAACGCTCTGAACGGCGCCCTAGGGAGAGAGTGGCTGATGGCCGACATCGAACTCACGGCCTACGCTGACGATTGTCTCTTCCACGCGCACCTCGACCTGCCCGAAGGGTCGCGCCTGACCGACCACCTGAACGAGCTCGACAAGGTCGCGTTGACCGACGTCCAGCTTCTGGCTCTCGAGGACGGGCACCTCGTCCGCCTGGAAACGCTCGCGCTTGACGTCTATGACATCTTCGCCATCGATGCGCCGGCGTCGATTACGCCAACGACTCAGCGGATCCGCACCCGAACATCACGCGTAGAGGTCGAGCTCGGCCCGTACCGCGTTCTGGGCCACCTCCATGGGCCAACCAGCGGCGACCCGTTTGCCGCGATCACGCGTCGCAAGCCGATGATCCCGATCACCGAGGCGACCCTCGCCTTCACCCTTAACGGCAAGGCTCGAATGCGCGATGTCGACGTCGTCATCATCAACCGCCTGCGGGCCAGCCTCGTTCAGCGTGTCGTGGCCGAGCCAGACAAGCTGGCCGATTTCGGCCTCGCGCCGGTCGACCCGAATGCCAAGGACCTAACCCACGAGCTGTCCTACGGCATCCGCGATCCGTTGGAAGACGGGTCGCGCTGACCGATCTGCGCCAAATGAAAGCAACCGCCGGCGTGTACTCCGCGGCCCGACCCCAACCGTTCTCGGGTCATGGCAGTCACGCTTACGCTGCTAGACTTTCGAGGCAGGCCGATCGTCACCCGTGCCGCATCACGCCGGAGACCAAATGGAACTAGCCCTGATCATCCTCCTCGTAGTCATCGCCGTGATCGTTGTCGGCGGCATCCTGATCTACAACGGACTCGTCCAGCGCCGGCTGCGCATCGACGAGGCGTTCGCCCAAATCGAGGTACAGCTCAAGCGACGCTGGGATCTCATCCCGAACCTGGTCAATGCCGTGAAGGGCTACATGGGATTCGAGCAGTCGGTGCTCGAAAACGTGACCCAGGCCCGCGCCAACGCGGTCACCGCCGGCGCGCGCGGCCCGGCCGAGCAGGCAGCTGCTGAGAATGCGCTGACCGGCACCCTTCGCTCGCTCTTCGCCACGGTCGAGAACTATCCCGAGCTGAAGGCCAATCAGAACGTGCTCGAGCTGCAGGAGCAGCTGACCACGACGGAGAACCAGATCGGGTTCGCGCGCCAGCACTACAACGCTGTCGTGCTCGACTACAACACGGCGATCGCGACCGTCCCGAGTGCTCTGATCGCCGGCCCATTCGGCTTCAGCAAGCGCGAGTTCTTCGACGCCGAGCCCGAGGCGGCTCAGGTTCCGCAGGTCGACCTGGGCAACTTCAACAGCCCTCCGCCAGTCGGCTGACACAGTCCTACCTGTCCTGAGCGTCCGCCGGCACGACCGGCGGGCTGATCGAGCATGAGCACACAGCCAGTCCAGAGCTTCTACGCGCAGATCGGCGCCAACCGGCGCAACTCGGTGGTGCTCGTCGTGATCCTGACCGCCCTGTTGGGCGTATTTGGATTCGTGGTCGGGTTCGCTCTGAGCGGATCCTGGCAGGGCGGCTTACTGGCTGTGTTCATCGCGGTCGTCATCGCGATGCTCCTGTCCGCCGTGTCCTACTACAGCGGTGACAGCATCGTCCTCGCTGCATCGAGCGCGCGCGAGGTCAACGACCAAACCGCCCCTCAGCTGATGAACGTCGTGCGCGAGCTGGCGATAGCGGCCAACATTCCGCCGCCGCGCGTCCACCTGATCGAGGACACCGCGCCGAATGCCTTCGCAACTGGCCGCGACCCGAAGCACGCCAGCGTGGCGATCACCACCGGTCTGCTCCAGAAGCTCGATCGTGAGGAGCTGCAGGGCGTCATCGGCCACGAGCTCGCGCACGTGCGCAACCTTGACATCCGTTTCACGCTCCTCGTGGCGACACTAGTCGGCTCGATCGCCCTGCTGGCCGACTTTTTCCTGCGTTTCACCTTCTGGAGCAGCGTCACCGGCGGCAGCCGATCGCGCGGCAGTCGTGACGGCGGCGGGGGAGGCCTCCAGCTCATCATGGTCGTCGTGGGCATCGTGCTGGCGATCGTCGCCCCGATCGTCGCGCGCATGGTTCAGCTCGCCGTCAGCCGTCAACGGGAGTACCTGGCCGATGCATCGAGCGTGGAGCTGACGCGTAACCCCTACGGGCTGCAGCGCGCCCTGGCCAAGATCAGCTCCGACATTGAGGTGCTCGAGGTCGCCAACCGCGCCACTCAGCACCTGTACATCGTCAACCCGATCAAGAAGTTCGAGAAGCGCGCCGCCGGGCTGACGTCGACGCACCCACCGATCGTCGATCGAATCAACCGTCTCCGATCATTGACTGGTGAGGCTCCGGTCGACCCGCAGTCGATGGGCGCGCTGGCCGGGCTCGACTGACCCGCTCGGCGTTGGAAGGGCAGCCGGTGTTGTGGTTCAATAAGACCGGTCGTTGCCGCGACCGGTAAAGGTCTGGACGCGCCGAGATAGCTCAGTTGGTAGAGCACGCGACTGAAAATCGCGGTGTCGCCAGTTCGATTCTGGCTCTCGGCACCACCACATCTGCCGGTCGGGCAGATGGACTCCGAGCGGGAGTGGCTCAGCTGGTAGAGCGTCACCTTGCCAAGGTGAAGGTCGCGGGTTCGAACCCCGTCTCCCGCTCCAATTCTCCAACCACCAGCCGGCATGGCCGGCCCATGAGCACCGCTGGCCCTTCGTCTAGTGGTAGGACAGCGGACTTTGGGTCTAGTGGTAGGACAGCGGACTTTGGATCCGTGAACCGAGGTTCGAATCCTCGAGGGCCAGCCAGCATCGCAAGCGAAATAGTTGTCTGGGGCGACGTACCCAAGTGGTTAAGGGGGAGGTCTGCAAAACCTCTATTCACCGGTTCGAATCCGGTCGTCGCCTCCACTGATCACCCTCCGAACCGGCCTGAAAGGGCCGGTTCTCTGATTTCGACCCGAAGAAAGGCGTACCAAAAAAGCAGACGCCGGTTAGGTTGCTTTCTCCTGGCCGGCGTCTGGGGTCAAGAACGTATCGGTCAACGATGCCGCCGACACCTTCACCATCCGCCTCAACAAATCCGCGTCATCAGGCGGTGTAGTGGTTGGGTTCTTCGTCGTCAACCAGGTGACGAGGGGAGGTAGCCGATAAGTCGCGGCGGTATGTACGCTGGCGTACCGTCAGTCACCGGCGTCGATCTGTAGCGTGTCGCGAGCGCCTCGTTCCGCGGCCGCTATCCCCCCAACGGCGGCGGAACGGAGCGCTTGCCCTTGTTCATCGCACGCAAGCCGGCGATAAGTCGCGCCTCGTAACGTGCACACGGCATGGCAACGCGGATCGCCCGGCAGGACGCTTGCCCTTGCCCAAAGCCATCCAGGAGATAGGAGTGGCGCTGCTGCCCGACGAGCTGATCTTGATTGTGAACTGATGCGTCGTTGCATTGCGAGCGGAGTTGCGACCATTGGCGCGGGCAAGACATGGCCCTGCGCGTTGACTCCGATGTACGACGAAATGCCCGTTACGCCTGATCCATCGTTCGATGACCCATAGACTTCTGCCGACTGGCGGCGACGGCGGCTCCTCGACGATGTACGCCTTCGATCAGACCGAGAAAGCACACGTCGACCGGCGCTCGCGAGAGTGGACGGCGCAGGCTCCTGCCGCGTTGACCCACCGGATGGGGTGATGTCTCGCGGATCGGCGCGTGGTCCGATGTCGTCCACGAATGAATGCCGCAGCAGCCGTCGCCAACTTAAAGGGCTACTACACCAAGCGTTTCCGGCGCGAGTGGATCGGCCGCGACGTGGTGGCTGGGCTCGTTCTGGCCAGTCTGCTGGTGCCACAGGGCATGGCCTACGCCGAGCTCGCCGGCCTGCCGCCGATCACGGGCCTGTACACATCGATCCTGTGTCTCATCGCTTACGCGCTCGTTGGTCCGTCGCGGATCCTGGTTCTGGGTCCGGATTCGTCGCTCGGACCAATGATCGCGGCGACGATCCTGCCGCTGATGGTCGCCGGTGGCGACCCGCAGAAGGCGGTCATGTACGCATCCGCGCTGGCGCTCATGGTCGGCGCAATCATGCTCGTGGGTGCCGCGAGCCGGCTTGGGCTTCATCGCCGACCTGCTTTCCAAGCCGACTCAGATCGGCTACATGAACGGCCTCGCGTTGACCATCTTCGTCGGCCAGCTGCCCAAGCTCTTTGGCTTCTCGAGTGATGCCAATGGACTGATCGACGAGACAGTCACCTTCATTCAGGGCGTGGCGGCGGGCCAGACTGTGCCCGCCGCACTGGCGGTCGGCCTGATAAGCATCGCGATCATGGTCGTGCTCTCGCGCTGGCTGCCCAAGGTCCCGGCCGTCCTGGTGGCAGTCGTGGCGGCGATGGCGATCGTCGTCATCTTCGATCTCGGAGCCGCAGGCGTCGAGCTCGTCGGAGTGCTGCCCGCCGGTCTTCCGCCGCTGACGATCCCGTTCGTCGACTTGGCCGATATTGGCTTGCTGATCGCGGGCGCCCTGGGAATCGCCGTCGTCTCGCTCGCCGATACGATCTCGACCTCGTCGGCCTTCGCGGCGCGCACCAAACAGGAGGTCCACGCCGATCGCGAGATGATCGGCATTGGCGCGGCCAACATCGCCGCCGGCTTCTTCCAGGGCTTCCCGGTCAGCACGAGCGGCTCGCGGACGGCAGTCGCCGAAAGCGCCGGCGCGAGATCGCAGCTGACCGGCGTGGTCGGCGCGGCGGTAATCGCGGCGATGCTCATCTTCCTACCCGGACTGTTCCAGTTCCTGCCCCAGCCCACCCTCGCCGCGGTGGTCATCATCGCCTCGATCAGCCTGGCCGATATCCCCGGCACAATTCGCCTGTACCGCCAGCGACCAGCCGAGTTCGCCATCTCCGTCGCCGCATTTTTGGGCGTCGCCCTCTTCGGAGTCCTACCCGGCGTCGGGATCGCAGTCGGTATCTCGATCATGGCCGTGTTCCAGCGGGCGTGGAGCCCGTATCGCACGGTCCTCGGCGACGTGCCCGGAGTTCGTGGCTACCACGACGTCCGCTCCTACCCGCACGCCGCTCAACTGCCAGGGCTGGTGATCTATCGCTTCGGCGCGCCGTTGATTTTCGCCAATGCGCCGACCTTCCGCGACGAGATCCGAGAATTCGCCCGAACCGACCCGCCACCGACCTGGATCGTCATCGCTGCCGAACCCATAACGGACATCGATATCACCGCCTCGGACATGCTCGACGAGCTGGACGCCGAGCTGGAGGAGGCCGGCATCACTCTCGTCTTCGCCGAGCTCAAGGACGCGGTGCGTGAGAACGTCGACGACTACGGCACGCGCTGGCTGGAGCGCGGCGATCGGTTTTATGCGACTCTCGGCGCTGCTGTGACGGCGTATCGTGCGAGAAAAGAGCCCCACGCTTACAACGGAGGAGCTCATGACTGATACCGCCGACCGCCTCGCCTGGGCGCGCGGTTTGGAGCCAGCGCTGGTATGGCATGAGTTCGCCGCGTTGACAACCATCCCGAGGCGCTCCAAGCAGGAGGATGCAGTCAGACAGCACATTCTTGAGCGGGTCGCGGAGCTGGGCTACTCGGCGAAAGTCGATGAGACGGGCAACGTTGTTGCCTTCGTCCCGGCGTCGCCTGGTTCCGAAATCAGCGCCAACTGTGATCCTCCAGGCGCACATGGACATGGTCTGTGAGGCAGATGCCGACGCGGGCAGCGATCCGGCGACGGACGGCGTGTTCCCCCAGGTCGCCGAAGGCTGGGTCTCAGCCCCAGGCACGACTCTAGGTGGTGACGATGGAATTGGCGTCGCAACAGCGCTTGCCGTGGCGGCCGAAGCGGCGCGAGAGCGTGGCGGTACAGCCACCCTCGTCCGGCCGCCGCTCGAGCTGCTCTTCACCGTCGATGAGGAGATGGACTTCACCGGTGCGGCCGGGGTTGACCCGGCGCTTGTCAAGGGACGGATCCTCCTGAACCTCGACGCCGAGGATGAGGCCGAGGTGATCGTCGGCAGCGCGGGTGGGTCGCGCGTGTTCCTGCGGGTCCCAGCCGAATGGGAGCCCAGCCCGGAAGGCAAGGACGCAGTCGAGCTGCGCATAAGCGGACTCGACGGCGGGCACTCAGGGCAGCAGATCGACAGCAACCTCATGAATGCATTGAAGGCACTCGGCTATGCGCTCGCCGGTGCGGCCGGCCAGCTCGCTGGAAACGCCCACGATCAGATGCGGATCTTCGATTTGAAGGGCGGTCGCGCCGACAATGCCATTCCCCGCGAGGCGTCTGCGGGTCTGTTAGTCCGCGCCGAGGGGCGGCAGGCACTCGAACGCATCGCGGACGATGCCCAGCTGCGGATTCGGGCCTGGCGAGCCGGCGCTGACGACGCGGCCTTGATCGAGGTGGTCGACTACTCTGACTCGCCGCCAGAGCGTGTGCTTTCCCGGGCTGCTGCGGCCTCGGTCGTTGATCTCCTGCTGGCGCTGCCGTCAGGTGTGCTTGCCATGGACGAATCGTTGCCCGGGATCGTGCGGACGTCCACCAATCTCGGAGTCGCCTACGTTGAGGACGGGGCGGTCGTGCTCATCTCGGCGCCGCGATCATCGCGTCCGGTAGACTTGGACGCTCTGCATGCCCGATACGCGAGCTTCGCCAACCTCTCCGGTGCAGGGCTCGAGATCATGTCCGAGTACCCCGCCTGGCAACCCGACTTTGACAGTGATCTCTTGAAGCAGACCCGGGCTGCATATGCCGAGGTTTATGGGCGCGAGCCTCGTGTGACGGCAGTCCACGCAGGACTGGAAGCCGGAGAGATCGCGTCGCATCTGCCCGATCTCAGCGCCGTGTCGATCGGGCCTACGGTGCGCGGCGCACATGGTCCGGGCGAACGAATCGAGATCGCGTCTATCGGACGCTTCCATCAATTCGTTCGAACCCTGCTGGCGAGGCTCGCATGACATCGTCGGCGGCTGAACCAGCGCAGACGGAGGCAGCGGACCGGTAACTGTTAGCGGACCCGATCACCCACAACGGACGATGAGGTGCCGGGGCTCCACGTGTTCGATTCACCGCGATAGGAACGGAGGGACGACCGATGGGTTTTGATCTCAGGGATCGCAGCTTTCTGAAGCTCCTCGACTTCACGCCACAGGAGATTAAGTTCCTGCTCAAGCTGGCGACCGATCTGAAGGCGGCCAAGTACGCCGGCTACGAACAGCCACGCCTCAAGGGCAAGAACATCGCGATCATCTTCGAGAAGACCTCGACCAGGACACGGGTCTCATTCGAGGTCGCCGCCTACGACCAGGGAGCGCACGTCACCTACCTCGGACCGAGCGGCACGCAGATCGGCCACAAGGAGTCCATGAAGGACACGGCCCGCGTTCTGGGGCGGATCTACGACGCCATCGAGTACCGCGGTTACGGACAGGAGATCGTCGAGGAGCTGGCCAAGTATGCCGGCGTGCCGGTTTGGAATGGGCTCACCGATGAGTTCCATCCGACGCAGATCCTGGCCGACGTGCTGACGATGACCGAACACAGTTACAAAACGCTGCCCGAGATCGCCTTCTGTTACCTCGGCGACGCGCGCAACAACATGGGTGACTCACTCATGGTCGGCGCGGCCAAGCTCGGCATGGACGTGCGCCTCGCCGCGCCGAAGAGCCTGTGGCCGGACGAGGAGCTGGTCAAGACATGTCGCGGCCTGGCCGAGCAGACCGGCGCGCGAATCACGCTCACCGACGATCCGACGGAAGGAGTCAAGGGGGCCGACTTCCTGTACACCGACGTGTGGGTCTCGATGGGCGAGGAGTCGGCCAAATGGGACGAGCGGGTCAACCTACTCAAGCCCTACCAGGTCAACGGCGAGCTGGTCGCAAAGACAGGCAATCCACAGACGAAGTTCATGCACTGTCTGCCGGCCTTCCACGACCGGAATACCAAGGTTGGCGAGGAGATGTACGAGCGCTTCGGAATGGACGGCCTCGAGGTCACCGACGACGTCTTCGAGTCCGATCGATCGATCGTCTGGGACCAGGCGGAGAACCGGATGCACACCATCAAGGCGATCATGGTCGCCACGCTCGGCGCCTGACCACTCGCCATGAGAGTCGTGGTAGCGCTCGGCGGAAACGCTCTCCTGAAGCGCGGCGAACCCATGACCGCCGAGCGCCAGCGGGCCAACATCAAGGTCGCCGCAGTCGCACTAGCCCGCGTCGCAAAGGACCACGAGCTTGTTGTGTCGCACGGCAACGGACCGCAGGTCGGCCTGCTCGCTCTCCAGGGCGAGGCATACAAGGATGTCGAGGCGTACCCGCTCGACATTCTGGGCGCTGAGACGCAGGGGATGATCGGCTACATGCTCGAGCAAGAGCTCGGCAACCAGCTGCCGTTCGAGGTTCCTCTGGCAACGGTCCTGACGATGGTCGAGGTCGACCCCGCCGACCCGGCCTTCGAGGACCCGGCCAAGTTCGTCGGCCCGGTATACGACGAGGCGAAGGCCAAGGCACTTGCCGCCGAGAAGGGCTGGAGCGTCAAACCGGATGGCCAATACTGGCGCCGCGTGGTTCCCTCGCCCTGGCCGAAGCGGATCTTCGAGCTGCGGCCAACCAAGTGGCTGCTCGACCACGGCACGGTAGTGATCTGTGCCGGGGGCGGGGGCGTGCCGACCATGTACGCGCCGGACCAGGAGCGCCAGCTCATCGGCGTGGAGGCGGTCATCGACAAGGACCTCGCGACCAGCCTGCTGGCGCGCGAGCTGGATGCCGATCTGTTCGTCATGGCGACAGATGTTGACGGCGTGTACGCCGATTTTGGCCAGCCGACCCAGCGCCGGCTGGCCCGTCTGACACCGGCCGAGATCCAGTCCATGAACTTTGCCGCCGGTTCAATGGGTCCCAAGGTGCTGGCCGCCGCCGAGTTTGCCGAGGCAACCGGCAAGCGTGCGGCCATCGGGTCGCTCGACGAGATCGATGGTCTCGTTTCGGGCACCTCTGGCACGAGTATTGTCACCGAGCACGCCACCGACGCTTGAAGGAGGGATAGCCATGGCTACGTTTGGGGTCCATTCCGAAGTAGGCAAGCTGCGGCAGGTGATCGTCCATCGGCCGGATCTCAGCCTTCAGCGCCTGACGCCCGGTAACCACGACGAGCTGCTCTTCGACGACGTGTTGTGGGTCGAGCGCGCGCAGTTGGAGCACGACCAGTTCGTGGCCCGCATGCGAGAACGCGGAACGGAAGTTTTCTACGTCCAGCAGCTGTTGAGTGAGGCACTGGCGGCCGACACGGCTGTTCGAGATAAGTTGATCGACCTGGTGTCGACCGAGTACGTGGTAGGCATCGGCCTCGTCGAACCCGTTCGCGAGCGCCTTCGATCCTTTGCACCCGACCAACTGGCGCGGCACCTGATCGGCGGACTTACGGTCGGTGAGACGGGACTCGATTTCGCCTCACTCGCGAAGACGTCGTTGATCGCCGCTGCGCTGGACGACGAGAACACGTTCGTCCTGCCGCCACTGCCCAACTCTCTGTTCACGCGCGACTCATCCTGCTGGATCTACGGCGGAGTCTCGGTCAACCCGATGTTCTGGCCGGCGCGCCGTCGCGAGTCGTTCAACATGGCCGCGATCTACCGTGCCCACCCAATGTTCAAGGACGCCGACTTCGAGTTCTGGTATCCGCCCCTGGGCGACGACGAACGGTTTCAGGCGAACGACTTCGGCCTCGCCTCCCTCGAGGGCGGCGACGTCGAGATCATCGGCAACGGCACCGTCGCGATCGGGCTGTCAGAGCGCACGAGCGCCCGGATGATCGAGCAGATCGCCCGGGCATTGTTCGCCAAGGGTGCCGCTGATCGGGTCATCGCCGCGGTCATGACCAAGGACCGCGCCCACATGCACCTGGACACCGTCTTCACACTGCTCGACCGTGATAAGGCGACCGCGTATCCCAAGGTCGTCGGAGGGATCCGCGCGGTCAGCCTGCGACCGGGCTCCAAGCCCGGGACCTTGGACGTCCGCGAAGACAAGGACCTGGTTTCCGCGATCACCGACGCGCTCAAGATCAAGAAGCTTCACGTTGTCGAGACAGGCGGCGATCAGTATCAGCGCCAGCGCGAACAATGGGACGATGGCAACAACGTCGTCGCACTCGAGCCCGGCGTGGTCGTCGCGTACGAGCGCAACACGTTCACCATCTCGAAGATGCGCGAAGCCGGCATTGAGGTGGTTACGATCCAGGGCTTCGAGCTCGGCAAGGGTCGCGGCGGCGGTCACTGCATGACCTGTCCGATCTCGCGTGATCCGCTCTAGGAGGGCCGCTTGATGAACGGTTGGCAGCGCTGGGTTGTGATGATCATCGCGGTCGCAGCGATCGTGGCCATGCTTGCGCTGGCTCGCGGCGAGCCGCAGCACGGATCGCCGAAGGCCGCGATGGTCGCGGTCCAGGTACAAACGATATGAGCGCCCAGACGGAATCCGTCACGCCGCGGTCGCACATCAGCGCGGTCCAGGCGGCATTCATTGGTGTGGCAGCGATGGTCGGCGCCGGCATCTTCTCGCTGCTCGGCGCCGCCGGCGAAGTGGCGGGCGCGGCGGTGTGGTTGTCGTTCCTCCTCGCCGGCGGCCTTGCCGCGCTCCAGGGCTACTCGTTCGCGAAGCTCGGCGCACGCTACCCGTCGGCTGGCGGCCTCCTTGAATACGTCAATCGCGGCTTCGGCGAGGGTCATATTGCGACGGTTGTCGCCTGGCTGGTGTTCATCGCCAACGGCATCGTGACGGCGATGGTGGCTCTCTCATTCGGAAGCTACGCCAGCTCAGCCTTTGCGGGAAATGATCCAGTCGCGGTCAAGCTCTTCGCAGTCGCCCTGTTGGGGGCCATGACCGCCCTGAACCTTGGCGGGTCGACGCTGGTAGCGAGGGTCCAGAGCATTGTCGTTGTGGTGGTGATCGGCATCCTCGCGGCCTTTGCGGTTGTGACCATCGCGAACATTCAGCCCGGCAACCTTGCCCCCTCCACCTATCCGGGCGTTCAGGCGATTGTTTCCAGTGTCGCGCTGACGTTCTTTGCCTTCCTTGGATTCGGCGTGGTCACCTTCACGGCGAAGGACCTTGCGCAGCCGTCGAAAGAGCTGCCCAGGGCGATGTTCATCGCGATCGGACTGGCGACGATCATCTATGTCGCGGTTTCGATCGGCGTCTTCGGGACGCTGAGCGTCACCGAGGTCATCGCCGCCGGACCAACCGCGATCGCATTGGCTGCGCAGCCGGTGCTCGGCGACCTGGGTTACTGGCTGATAACGGTGACCGCGCTGTTCGCGACTGCCGGCGCGACAAACGCCGGACTCTACCCGGCAACCGGACTGTCGGACCACCTAGTCTCGACCGGCCAATTCCCCGCAGTGATGAGTAGTCGAATCGGCGGTTGGGCACCGTTCGGACTGATCATTCTCGCGCTTGGCGTGATCGTCACGGTCGTCTTGTTCGACCTGTCAGCCGTCGCCTCTGTCGGCAGCGCGGTGGCGCTCGTGATCTTCGGGCTCGTGTCTCTCGGACATCTGCGCATCGTGGGTGACACCGGTGCTCGGCGTTGGATCGTGATTGTGGCGATCGCCGCCGTGGTCATCACTCTGGTCACGTTCTTCTTTACGACGATCATCAATGAGCCGCTGACGATGGTGACTCTGCTGGCGATCCTCGCAGTCAGCGTCTTGCTGGACCTGGTTACGTCGCGGGGCCACAAGGGAACGCAGGCGGAGGGCCCAGCATGACTGCCTCACCAGCCACATCCGATCCGGAGGCAAAGCGACGCTTCGCGCTGCCCTCCGCCTACACAATTCTCTTCGCGCTGATCGTTCTGACAGCGCTGGCAACATGGTTCATACCGGCGGGCGAGTACCAGCTCGACGCCGAAGGCCAGCCCATCCCGGGCACCTATCACCAGGTGCCGTCGAACCCGCAGCGCATCATCGTCGACTCGCTGATGGCGCCAATCAACGGCCTCTACGGCATCGAGAGCCCCGAGGACGGAAGCATCAGCGTCTGGAATTCGGGCGAGCTCTTCGGCGCCATTGACGTAGCGCTATTCATCCTCGTCATTGGCGGATTCCTCGGCGTGACGATGTCGACCGGCGCCATTCAGGCCGGCATCGCGCGCATCGTCGAACGGCTGCGCGGCCGCGAATCGTGGCTGATCCCGATCCTGATGATCATCTTCGCCATCGGCGGCTCGACGTTCGGAATGGCCGAGGAAAGCCTCGCCTTCTACGCCCTGATCGTGACGGTGATGATCGCCGCGGGCTACGACTCGCTGGTCGGCGCGTCGATCCTGCTCCTTGGCTGCGGCATCGGCGTGCTCGGCTCAACCATCAATCCGTTCGCAACCGGCATTGCCTCAGGCTTTGCGGGCACTTCCCTCGACGAGGGCCTCATCGGCCGTCTGGTGATCCTCGTCGTCGGCATCGCGATAGGCATCTTCTTCGTGATGCGTTACGCCGCGCGAATCAAAGCTGACCCCAGCCGCTCGCTCGTGTTCGACATGAAGGAATCGAACGAGCAGCACTTTCACGCCCATGAGGATAGGCAGGCCGACGAGGCCAAGATGACCGGCCCGCAAAAAATGGTGCTGACGGTCTTCATCCTCGCGTTCGCCGTCATGATCTACGGCGTCATCCCGTGGGAGGACTTGGGCATCGGCCTGCCGACGCTGTGGTGGTGGTTCCCAGAGATGACCGCCTCGTTCCTGTTCTTCTCGATCCTGATCGGCATCGTTGGGCGAATGTCGGAGACGAGCTTCACCAATACATTCGTTGATGGCTGCCGCGACCTGCTCGGCGTGGCGTTGATCATCGGCATCGCGCGCGGCATCACCGTGATCATGACCAACGGGCTCATCACGGACACCGTGCTCAGCTGGGCAGAGGAGGCCGTGGCCGGCCTGGGCGGGGCGGGCTTCGTCAACCTCATGTACCTGCTGTTTCTGCCGCTGTCGTTCCTGATCCCCTCGACGTCCGGTCTGGCAACCGTTGCGATGCCGATCATGGCGCCGCTTGCCGGCTTCGCCGACGTCGCGCCCGAGCTCGTGGTAACCGCCTATCAGAGCGCAAGTGGCCTCGTGAACCTGGTCACGCCGACTTCCGCGGTGGTTATGGGCGGCCTGGCTATCGCTCGCGTCGGCTACGGAACGTGGCTGAAATTCGTGTGGCCCGTGCTCATCGCCCTGGCGGTTCTTACGATGGCCGTCCTGACCGTCTCTGTCTTTGTTCTGTGAGCTCTTCGGAGGGTATGTCTGTGACTGACGAGAAATCGACGGCGACGCCGAGCGAGGTGGCGTGGCACGCGCTGACCACCGACCAGGTGCTCGAGCGGCAAAAGGTCGCGGTCGAAGCTGGCCTGACCGAGGCCGAGGTCAAGCAGCGGCAGATCAAGCACGGGCTCAACAGGTTCGCTGACGCGCCGAAGGAGCCGCGCCTGCAGGCATTCCTGCGTCAGTACAAGGATCCGATGCAGATCGTCCTGCTGATTGCGGGAATTGTCAGCTTGTTCCTGCCCGGGCAATTCGCGACCGGCGTGCTGCTCATCGTGCTGACCCTGTTCAACGCCGCCATGGGCCTCAACCAGGAAGGCAAGGCGTCGGCCAGTGTGGCTGCGCTGCAGAAGATGATGGTCGTCAGGGCCAAGGTCCGCCGCGACGGTTCGTTGGGCGAAGTGGCAATGGACCAGCTCGTCCCGGGCGACATCGTCAACATCGAGGCCGGCGACCTGGTCCCCGCCGACGCACGCATCCTTACCTCCGCCACGCTCGAGATCGATGAGTCGGCGCTGACTGGTGAGAGCCTCCCGGTGCCCAAGCAAACGGCCCCCGTCGCGGCCGATGCGGCGCTCGGCGATCGGATCGACCTGGCCTTCATGAACACCCAGGTAACGCGCGGCGCGGGAACGATCGTGGTCGTCTCGACCGGTATGCAGACCGAGGTCGGTCACATCAGCGGCATGCTTCAGCAGACTAAGGACGAGGAGACTCCTCTCACCCGCCAGCTGAACGCGCTGACCAACCAGATCCTGATCATTGCCGGCGTCTCGCTGATGGTCTCGATCGGTCTTGGGCTGTGGCGCAATACGCCCTTCTCCGAGCTCTTCCTGACCGCGGTGGCCTTCTCTGTTTCGGCCATCCCGACCGGACTGCCGGCGGTGGTGACCGCAGTGCTGGCCGCGGGCACGCAGAAGCTTGCCGCCGCCAACGCGATCGTGAAGCGCCTGCGTTCGGTGGAAACGCTGGGTTCGACGAGCGCGATCAACTCGGACAAGACCGGCACCCTGACGCTCAACCAGATGACGGCCGTGCAGATGGCAGTCGTCGGCCGCCAGTACGCGATTACGGGCGAGGGTTACTCCACTACGGGACAGATCAACCACGTCGGCGGACAGCCCGACGTGCCGCTCGATCAGCTACTGCTGCCCATGGCGCTGTGTGCAGATGCCGAGGTCAAGGATGGCGCTCTTGTCGGCGACCCGACCGAGGGAGCGCTCGTCGTGCTTGCCGCCAAGGGCGGCGTCGACCCGACGCTGACGCGCGAAAAGTACCCCAGGGTGGCGACACTGCCGTTCGACGCCGCATACAAGCTGATGGCCACCTTCCATCGTATGCAGGATGGTGACGGCAAGGAGGTCATTCGCTGCTATGTGAAGGGAGCCCCCGACCAGCTGCTGGCGCGCGCCTCATCGGCGCAAAGCCCCGATGGCGCGAACATTCCGGTCGATCAGGTCCGCGACGCGTATTTGGCGATCAACGAGGAATACGGTGCGAAAGGGCTTCGCGTGATGGCTACCGCGCAGCGCGATTTCGATCCGGCTACGTTCGACCCGAATGCGGACCTGCTGCCACTCGTTGCCGACCTCGAGCTGCTGGCACTGGTCGGCATCGTCGATCCGCCGCGGCCTGAGGCGCGCGATGCGATTGCCGAGGCACACTCCGCTGGCATTCAGGTCCGCATGATCACCGGTGACCATGCGGTAACCGCGAAGGCCATTGCTGATCAGCTGGGCATTCGTGGACGAGCGATCACAGGTGCCGAGTTCATTGCCATGTCGGACGAGGAAGCTCGGCGCCAGATCGACGACATCGGTGTGATCGCTCGTGTCGCGCCCGAGCACAAGGTTCACCTTGTCGACATCCTGCGTGCCAATGGCCACGTCATCGCCATGACCGGTGATGGTGTGAACGACGCGCCTGCGCTCAAGCGAGCCGACATCGGCGTAGCGATGGGCATCACAGGCACCGAGGTTTCCAAGGAAGCCGCGGTGATGATCCTGACCGACGACAACTTCGCGACCATCGTCAAGGCGGTGTCGCTCGGCCGAGCGTTGTACGACAACCTGCTGCGCTATATCCGCTTCCAGATGACGTGCCTTTTCGGCTTCATCGGAATGTTCCTTGGCGCGAGCGTCTTCAACATCCTGGGCGGCGTGCCATTCCTGCCGCTCCAGACTCTGTGGATCAACTTCACTGCGGACATCTTCATGGCCATTGGCCTGGGCTACGGCAAGCCACGCGAGGGTCTGATGGCCGACAAGCCGCGACCCAAGGACAGGCAGTTGCTGCCGAGGCCGCTGTTCATTTGGCTCGTCGTGGTCGGCCTGTGGATGGCGGCATTCACGCTGGGTGTCAGCTGGTGGGGCGGTAACACCTACGGTGAGGCCGTCGCGCGAACGATGGGCCTCGTCACCTTCTCCGTGTTCCACGTCTTCTATTCGCTCGAGACCGCCAACGCCAAGCGCACGCTGTTCAGCAGCGAGCTGTTCGAGAACTCGATCCTCATCAAGACGGCCGCCTTGTCGGCGCTGACCATCTTCCTGGCCACGTCATTTGGCCCCTTGCAGCGGCTGCTCGACACGGTCGAGTTGACGCTCGACCAGTGGGCGATCTGCATCGGCGCGGGGGCGACGATCATCGTCCTCGAGGAGATCCGTAAGCTCATCCAGCGTCGATCGCCCGCAGGTCCGGTGAGCGAGGCATTGCCGACACCGGCACCGGCCGCGGCATGAACGAGGAGACTCATTGGCGCTGGGAGTGGCGCACATTCGGTGACTTCTTCGGCCGCGCCGATGAGGCGTTCGCTGCCCTCACGCCAACCGGCATCCAGGAGAGCGACGAGCAGTACTTCCTGTCCGCGCGCCACAGCCCGGACATCAACATCAAGGTCCGCTTCGACCTGCTCGACGTCAAGACGCTCGACGCCGTCAATGAGGACCGCCTCGAACAGTGGCACCCGATCCTCAAGGCAAACTTTCCCATCGATCGCGCGACCGCTGCCGAGATCCTCAAGGCGCTCGGGATCGCCGACCGGGTGCCCGAGCAAGACAGCTACACCCTGCAAGAGTTCACCGAACGGGTCGCCGCCTTGGCAGACCTCCGATCGGCGAACGTCCACAAGCGCCGCGTCCGCTACGTGGTCGGCGGCTGCACGTCCGAGGTCAGCGAGGTAGTGGTCGACGGGAAACACACCCGGACGATCGCGATCGAAGCCGAAGACCCCAACGCGGTGCGAGCTGCCGTCGAATCGGTCGGCTTGAAGGACTACCTCAATACGAGCTACGGCATCGGGCTCCTGGCAACCCTAGCCGACGCACCTGAGCGCTACGCGATTATCGACGTGGGCACGAACTCAGTGAAGTTCCATATCGCCGAGCGGAGGCCGGACGGCACCTTCGCGCGAGTCAAGGATCGCGCCGAGATCACGCGCATTGGCGAGGGTATGGGCGAGACCGGTCGGATCGCCCAAGAGCCGATGGAGCGGACCGCGGACGCGATCGCCGACATGGTCGGCGAGGCAAAGCAGGCCGGTACGCGGGCCATCGCGGCGGTCGCGACGGCCGCCTTCCGAATCGCCGAGAACAGCACCGAGGCGGTCGATCTGGTGCGCACCCGAACCGGGGTGACCATTGAGCCAATCTCCGGTGACGACGAAAGCCGGCTTGCCTACATCGGCGCTGTTGGTGATGCCAGGGTGGGGGAGGGCACGACCCTGGTCTTCGACACCGGTGGTGGCAGCTCGCAGTTCACATTCGGTCACGGCGCGACGCTCGACGAACGCTTCAGCGTCAATGTCGGCGCGGCACATTTCACCGAGCAATTCGGTCTCGACCAGAAGGTTTCAGCAGAAGCTGTCGCCGCGGCCCTGGCGGCAATCGCGGAATCCCTGCCGGAGCTCGACAACCGCCCGCGCCCCGACGCCGTGGTAGGCATGGGTGGAGCGATCACCAACATGACCGCCGTCAGCCTGACGATGCCGGCGTATGACCCGGACGCGATCCATGGCGCGACGCTCGACCTGGCCGAGATAGATCGCCAGATCGAGCTGTATCGGACCCGCTCAGCCGACGAGCGGCGAGCAGTTGTGGGCCTCCAACCCAAGCGGGCCGAGGTGATCCTTGCCGGAGCATGCATCGTGCGTACGGTCCTCGTGAAGCTCGGGCAGGATTCGCTGAAAGTGAGCGATCGCGGGCTGAGACATGGCATCCTGATAGAGCGCTTCGGGATCAAGAGCTCCAATTCGAGCGCTGAAGGAGGTAGATCTTGAGGGACGCAGCCAGAATCGTCGCCGTCATCGTGCTCGTCGTGGGCCTGGCCTTCGCCGCGTATTGGGCGCTCATCAACTTCGGCCCAGGCGCCGCGTCGCTCACCGGTGCCGCCTACTAGCCGCTATGGCAGCAGGGCGAGTGCCTCCTCTACCAGATCTGGGGCGCCGCTGACCAGGAACACCGCATCGCCGGTCGGATAGAGGTATACCGACTCGGTCGGGTCCTCTGAATTGCTGATTGCCGTCACCGTCTTGCCGGCCTGCTGCTGCTCGTCGACGACCGTGTTGGGTACGTCGGAGCCGACCAGCTGAGCCAGCCGTTCCTGCGTCTCCGCCGCATCGACGCCGGCAACGCGAATGGCGATCATCGCCAACCCGGACTCCAGGGCGCCATCCGCCGAGACGAGTGTGCCGGTGGCGACACCGAGCTGTTCGCGAGTCGCACCGAGGTCGAGCAGGACCTGATCCAGGCGCGCCGGGTCGCCGTCACCAAAGACTGACAGTCCCGCCTCGCCGCGGGCGCTCGAAACGGTCATCTCGAAGCCTCCGACGCGCTCCGGAAACATGCTCTCCAGCTCCGTATCCGGTGCGGCAGTCGGGCCGGGTGTCGGCGGCGTGCCAGCTGGCGCGGCGCTGCAGGCCAGCGTGGATAGGCACAGCGCCAGCGCCAGGATTATCAGTCGCACCACGCGACTGGCTAGGTGAGTCCGGCGAAGATCACCTCGGCCTGCTCGGGCGTCGCGTCTGCCAGGAACCACGCCCACTCACCGTTGACCCAGTAGTACTCGACATCGCCGTCACTATCAGTCGCCACGGTCACGTTCTTGCCGCCGATCGTCTGCGTCGTCAGCGTGGGCGGATCATCGGGCTCATCGATGCGCACCAGGGCATCGAGAGCAGCTCCGGCGTTGGCTCCCGGGAAGCGAACCGCTTGAACGCTGACCGGCTCTTCGTCGACTGTCGCCGTCGCTGAGCCGAACCCGACCGTCGCCGGATTGATGCCGAGTCCCTGCATCGCGGCCACGAAACGGTTGATGAGCTCCGGGTCAAAGCTGAACGACTGCAGAACGGCGAGGAAGTTTGCCGACTCCAGGTTGGTCAGTGGCTGGCCGTCGATCTGAGCGGGAAATCCTGCCTCGACCGCCGGATCGGGCGCGAAGCTTGGGATCTGGAAGCTTCCGCTTGGAATTGCGATCGATGGAATTGCGATCGATGAATTCGATCATGGAACGTCGATCGGCGCAAGGGTTGGCACACCACTGACGGTCGGGCTGCCGCCGCAGGCGATCGCGAAAAGTCCGGCCAGGACCAGGCCGGTCGCCCGGCGCGGTGCAGTCGTCATTGCTTGTCTCCAGTTCGAATTCGGCTATCAGGGAGTCACGTCGGTGCGTCCGATGGTCGCTCGCCAGGGGGAGTCCGTCCATCGGCGGTAGACTCGCCCAAGGTTACAGTCACCTGCCGAAGTGGCGGAATGGGAGACGCGGCGGACTTAAAATCCGGCTGCCCGCAAGGGCGTGTGAGTTCGAATCTCACCTTCGGCACCAACGCCAGGTCGACACGAAAAGAGGAAAAGGGGGAAGAACATGTTGCGCATCGCATCGATCCTGGCGGTCATCGTCATCGGTCTGATAGCGGCTCCAGCCGCCGCAGCTCTGCCCCTGAGTGGCGAGGCTGGACAGGTCGCCAATTCGATCGGCGCGGGCGGTTCGCCGAGTGCCTGCAGTGACAGCCAATACAAGTTCCTGGGCGGCGGTGCCCACTGGCAGTCGCGCCTTGACTGGCGCTTCCGGCGGACTTCCGTGCCAAGCGGCCTCAATGCTGGGGATACGCTCGACGTGATCAAGAAGTCGTTCCGCAACGTGGTCAACTCGCGCAACGACTGCGGCATGGCCGATCAGGTCAGCGCCACCCAGAGCTATCTCGGCACTACGTCACGCCGTCCGAACGTCAGCGCAGACGGCGCATGCACGACGAGGGACGGCCACAACGTTGTCGGGTTCGGTCAGCTCAATGGCGGATTCAGCGGCTACACGTGCATCTGGTGGGTCGGCGATGAGATCGTCGAGGCTGACATCCGCCTCGACACCAACACCCCGTGGGCACTGACGCTCGCCAGCTGCAGCGGCGAGCTGATGATGGAGGCGCTGGTCACCCACGAGGTTGGCCACGCGTATGGCCTCGGCCATGTTGGCGAAGCGAACCACGGCCGCCAGACGATGAGCATTTTCATCGACGGGTTGTGCGAGAACCAGGAAGCCATCCTCGGTCGCGGCGACGTCCTTGGGCTACGCGCCCTGTACTAAGGCCCCGTGGGTCGAGGGCGGGTCCTGACCGCTTAGGGGGTGCGGTTCAGGAACCCGGCCAGGATGCCGCGCTGGTTGACTCGGGCTCGCTCTTCCTCGGCAGTTCCGTCGGGCAACGCCTCGGCGAGCCACCTGTTTGCAGCGGCCGGCGGAGTGCGTCGCGACTGGACGATGTACGGCTGGCCCTCGTTGACCGCCTTTACGAAGGTCTCGCCGTCGTAGGGAACCTGGTGGCCGACCTTCAACCCGAGGTGTTCCTCGATCTGCTCGCGACCGATCATCGGCCGCGGGTAGATGTCGTTGACGACGTAGGTTGCCCGATCGGCTGCCGACCCGGAGTCGGCCGGCACCAGTAACGCGGCTTGGATCAGGCGCAGTGACGGTATGTCTGGCGTGACCACGAGCGCCACGCGATCCGCCTTGTCGAGGACCGAGAGGGCGCGCATGTCGAAGCTGCTGCCGACATCGACCGTTGCTCGAGCGGCGCGACCACCTCTTCGGCGGCCTGGCCGCCCACGCTCAGCAACAGAACACGCGATGGCATCAGTGACAACCCCTCCACAGCCTCAGGTTCCCGGGCGCGCCCCGGCGAGTCTAGCAACCGGCTCGGCTATACTTCCCGCTGACCTTTCTGCTCCACAGCAGGCCGCCCGGTCGAGTGAGGGGCACACCCCATGGGAAGGAGAACCCAATCTTGCGACGCTATGAGCTGATGCTCGTCGTGCGTCCGGACACGCCGGACGACCAGGTCCAGACAGTCATCGACAAGGCAACGCGCACCGTAACGGGCGCCGAGGGCCAGATCGTCAAGGTCAGCCCGTGGGGCCGCCGACGGCTGGCATACCCGATCGGCCAGTACCGCGAAGGTTCGTACTTCATCGTCCTCTTTGACGCACCCGCGCCGGCCGTTCTCGAGCTCGAGCGTGGCCTGAACATCACCGAGGAGGTCATGCGCCACCTCGTGACGCGGGTCGATCGGCCGCTTTCACGTCGACCGCAGTCCGGCATCGACGATCTCGAGATGGAGGACGACGAAGTGGCCGGTCCGCCGCCCGAGGATGACCTGGAAATCCCCGACACCGAGTTCATCGACGAATCGGAGAGCGAGGCCGCTCCCGCCGCCGCCGATCGCTGACCGTAGGAGGTTTGGCTGTGTCGCTCAACAAGTGCATGATCATCGGCAACCTGGGTAAAGACCCCGAGATGCGTTATACGCCGAGCGGGCAGGCTGTAACCCAGGTCACCGTCGCCGTCAACCGCAACTACAAGGACGCCCAGGGCGAACGCCAGGAAGAGACCGAGTGGTTCCGCGTGGTCGCCTGGGGCCAGCAGGCCGAGTTCGCCGCCGAGTACCTGCGCAAGGGCGCCAAGGTGTTCATCGAGGGCCGTATCCAGACGCGCCAGTGGGAAGGTCAGGATGGCCAGAAGCGCTATACGACCGAGCTCGTCGCCAACACGATCCAGAACCTCGAGCGTCGCCCGCGTGACGACATGGGCGAGGCTGGCGGCAGCCAGCTCGAGCCATCGTCACGGCCGCAGCGGCCAGCACGACCGGCCGACCAGGAGCAGGCTGCTCCGGCAGAGGACTACGACGACCTGCCGTTCTGACCCTGACGACCACTGACTGACGATAGAAAGGAACTTTCACCGATATGCCGCCCCCCAGCCGAAGCAAGAAGCGCGACGACATGTATCGCGACCGTCGCCGCCGCAAGGTGTGCGCCTTCTGCGCCGACAAGACCGCGCAGATTGACTACAAGGAGATCAACCGCCTGCGCCGCTACCTGTCGGAGCGGGCCAAGATCGAGCCGCGGCGCAAGACCGGCACCTGTGCCGAGCACCAGCGCCAGCTCGCCGTCGCGCTCAAGCGCGCACGCCACGTGGCGCTGCTGCCCTACGCACCAGAGCACCTTCGCGCCTAAGCAGCTGGCGGAACACACCCGCTGACTGAGCGGAGCAAAGTGCAGATCCTCGAACTCCTCATCGCCCTCGCGGTGATCCTGATCGCCGCCGAGCTGTTCACCAACGGCATCGAGTGGTTCGGCCACAAGCTGAACCTGGCCGAGGGTGCGGTCGGCAGTGTCCTTGCCGCTGTGGGCACGGCCCTACCCGAGACGATGATTCCGCTCGTGGCCATCCTCTTCGCCGCACCCGGCGAAGAGGGCAGTGCCGCGCACGAGATCGGCGTTGGCGCCATCCTGGGCGCGCCCTTCATGCTCGCCACTCTGGCAATGTTCGTGACCGGACTTGGCGTCATTCTCGCCCGGCGCCGGCGCCCCACCGGCAAGGTCATGCCCGTCGATACAAGAGTGCTGGGCATGGACATCCGCTATTTCTTCGTCGCCTACGGTCTGGCCGTGGGGGCGGCGTTTGTGCCCGCGGATCTGGTCGTGCTGCGCTACGTAGCGGTCGTATTCCTGATCGGCATCTACGCCTGGTACGTGAAGAAGCACTTCGAGGGCGAGTCGTCGGGCGGGGAAGGAATGGACCTCGCCCCACTTCGCTTCCACCGCATGGATCGCCACGCGCATCGAACTAACCCCGAGGTGCCGCGCCTGCGCGTGGTCAACTTCCAGGTGCTCGTCGCGCTCGGCATGATCATCGGCGGCGCGGTCGTCTTCGTCGATGCCGTCGAGCACCTCGCGTCCGGCGCCGGCCTCGACCCGGCACTGTTGGCCCTCGTCATTGCCCCGATCGCGACCGAGCTGCCCGAGAAGTTCAACAGCCTGATCTGGGTTCGCCAGAGCAAGGACACGTTGGCGATGGGCAATATCACCGGCGCGATGGTCTTCCAGTCGTGCATCCCGACCGCCATCGGCGTCGTCCTCGCCGCCGAGGCGTGGACGATCTCGCAGGACACGCTGCTCACCTTCGCCTCGGCCGGCATCGCGTTCGCGTCGACCGCGGCAATCTTCATCCCGATGGTCCGCCGTGGATCATTGACCGGCAATCACCTTTTGATCGGAGGTCTGTTCTACGTGGCCTACCTGGTGCTCGTGTTGACCAAGCTCGGAGGCGTCTGGTGATCAGCCGCTTCGTTCCACGTCCGTTGACGACAGGCTCATCGCGGGCGGTTGTGCCCGGCGTATACTCGGGCCGATGCTGACGCACAAGGCGGCCAGGTCACCGCTTCCCGCGACCGGCGCCCGTCCAGCTGACGACACGATCGTCGCCTACTTCGACGGCGAGTTCGTGCCGCTCTCGGAAGCCAAGGTCCCGGTCATGACCCACGGTTTCCTGTACGGCACGGCGACCTTCGAGGGCATACGCGCCTACTGGAATGAGGAGCAGGAGCAGCTCTACGCGCTCAAGCTGCTGGAGCATTACCGGCGCATGGCCAACTCGGCCAAGGTGCTGCTGATGAAGCCCCCGATGTCGCCCGAGGAGATGGTCGATCTGACCGTCGAGTTGCTGCGCCGCAACGGCTTCCGCCAGGACGCGTACATCCGGCCGACGATGTACAAGTCGACCGAGGCGATCGGCGTCCGGTTGCACAATCTCGAAGAGAAGCTGCTCATCTTCAGTCGTTCCGTTCGGCGAGTACATCGCCATCGACCGCGGCATCCGTGCCCAGGTTGTCTCGTGGCGGCGCAACAGCGATCAGGCGCTGCCGGCACGCGCCAAGATCGTCGGTGGGTATGTCAACAGCGCGTTCTCCAAGAGCGAGGCCGTGCTCAACGGATATGACGAGGCGATCGTGCTGACCGCTGATGGCCATGTGTCCGAGGGCAGCGCCGAGAACCTCTTCATGGTCCGTGAAGGCAAGCTCATCACACCGTCGATCACTGACGACATCCTCGAGGGCATCACGCGCACCGGCCTGATGCAGCTTGCACGCGAGGAGATGGGGATCGAAACCGTCGTGCGAACGATCGACCGGAGCGAGCTGTACGTGGCTGACGAGGTCTTCCTGTGCGGCACCGGTGCGCAGCTTTCGCCGGTTGTCGAGATCGACCATCGGGCGGTCGGCAACGGCGAGGTCGGCCCGATCACGCGCCGGCTGACGCAGCTCTACTTCGACGCCGTTCGCGGCCGAATGCCGGCTTACAGCGACTGGCTCACGCCCATCTACTAGTCCGCGCGCTCGGAGCGTGCCAGCGCCTGCCCGAGGCAGGCCAGCGGCTAGACTTGTCGACCCATGTCAGTAGATCAGCGCGTGGACAGCCCGTTTCGCCCTGTCGCGCGCCAGCCCGACCTGCCCGCGCTCGAGCACGCGATGCTCGACGCATGTGGCGCGAGCGCGCCGACGTTCGCGCGGCTGCGCGCGCAGAACGCGGGCAACGAGCGCTGGTCGTTCCTCGATGGGCCGATCACGGCCAACAATCCGATGGGCGTGCACCACGCCTGGGGTCGAACATATAAGGACCTGTATCAGCGCTATCCACGCGATGCTCGGCCAGGACCAGCGCTACCAGAATGGCTTCGACTGCCAGGGCCTGTGGGTCGAGGTCAACGTCGAGCGCGAGCTGGGCTTCACCAGCAAGCGCGACATCGAGGCAATTCGGCATCGCCGAGTTCGTCAGCCTGTGCAAGCAGCGCGTGCTGACCTACGCCGCGATGCAGACGCGAGCAGTCGATCCGGCTCGGCATGTGGATGGACTGGAACGATCCCGCCGAGCTGCGCCGGTTGCGCGACCTGCTTGCCGACGATCCGGCACAGCAGGTGACGGTCGAGGGTCCGAACGGCCCGGTCACCGACAGCGTCGAGATGATCGTCGGCCGGCTGGGCATGCCCGAGATCGGCGGCTCGTACTTCACCTTCTGGAACGAGAACAACGACCTGATCTGGGGCTTCCTCGCCGAGTGCAACCGGCGCGGCTGGCTGTACAAGGGCCACGACTCGATGCCGTGGTGCACGCGCTGCGGCACGGGCATCAGCCAGATGGAGATGAACGAGGGCTACCAGGACCGCGAGGATCCCGGCTTGACCGTTCGACTTCCCGCTTGTCGATCGGCCCGGGCGAGTGGCTGCTGGTCTGGACGACCACGCCCTGGACGCTCAGCGCCAACGTCGCCGCGGCGGTCGGGCCGGACCTGGCCTACGTCAAGCGTCCGCCAGGGCGAGGATCAGTATTGGCTGGGAAAGGGCACGCTCAAGACCGCCCTGCGCGACCGGTTCGAGGTGCTTGAGGAGCGCCCGGGCCGGGACCTGGTCGGCTGGCGCTACCGCGGCCCGTACGACGAGCTGCCCGCCGTGCACGCGGCATTCGCCGGCGGCTCGGGCGATGACGGCGGCGCGGGCTACGAGCACCAGGTCGTGCCGTGGGCCGAGGTCAGCGAGGAGGAGGGCACCGGCATCGTCCACATCGCGCCGGGTGCCGGCGCGGAGGACTTCCAGCTCGGCAAGTCGCTCAGCCTGCCTGTCATTGCGCCGCTGACCGAGGACGGCCACTACCTGGCCGACTTCGGCTGGCTGTCGGGCCTCGATGCCCACGGCGTGGCCGAGCGGGTCAAGGACGACCTGCTCGAGAAGGGCCTCTTCTACCACCTCGAGCCGTACAGCCACCGCTATCCGCACTGCTGGCGGTGCGGGACGGCGCTGCTGTTCCGCGTAGTGGACGAGTGGTACGTCCGAATGGGCGAGGTCTACGACAAGCCGCGTGACCAGCTGACTGCCGACGAGAAGGATCGCTCTCTGCGCTACCAGATCATGGATGTTGTCGACCAGATCCGCTGGATCCCGGGCTTCGGCTATGAGCGCGAGCTCGACTGGCTGCGCACGATGTCCGACTGGATGATCAGCAAGAAGCGCTACTGGGGCCTGGCCCTGCCGATCTGGGACTGCGCCCAGTGCGGGGCGTTCGAGGTGGTCAGCAGCGAATCAGAATTGCGGGCTCGCGCGGTCGAGGGCTGGGACGAATTCGAGGGGCACACTCCGCATCGACCGCATGTCGACGCGGTCAAGATCGCCTGCTCGAGCTGCGGCGCGCTGATCTCGCGGATCACCGACGTGGGCAATCCATGGCTCGACGCCGGCATCGTGCCCTTCTCCACGCTCCACTACCGGACCGAGCCCGACTATTGGCGCGAGTGGTTCCCGGCAGACTTCATCACCGAGTCGTTCCCCGGCCAGTTCCGCAACTGGTTCTACTCGATGCTGGCGATGAGCACGGTGCTACGGCGCGAGCCGCCATTCAAGACGATCCTCGGCTACGCCACGCTCTTTGGCGAGGACGGCCGGCCGATGCACAAGAGCTGGGGCAACTCGATCGAGTTCAACGAGGCGGCCGAGCGGATGGGCGTCGACGTGATGCGCTGGATGTACGCCCGACAGCGCCCCGAAGACAACATCCTGTTCGGCTACCGCACGGCCGACGAGGCGCGGCGCGAGCTGCTCGTGCTGTGGAATGTGTACGCCTTCTTCGTCACCTTCGCCCGGCTTGCCGCGTGGCGCCCGTCGGCTGGCATCGACGCAGAGTCGGTCAGCGGCGGATCGTGGCCGACGCTCGATCGCTGGATCCTGTCGCGCACGGCCGCTTTGACCCATGATGTCGGCGCGCGGCTGGCCGACTTCGATGCCCTCGGCGCCAGCCGATTGATCGGCACCCACATCGATGACCTGTCTACGTGGTATCTGCGGCGATCGCGCGACCGGATGCGTCCGGGCGCCGACGCGGCCGATCAGAATGCCGCCTTCGCCACGCTCCACTCGGCGCTCGTCGCGCTCGCCCGCACGGCCGCTCCGATCCTGCCCTTCGTGACCGAAGAGATGTACCAGAACCTGATGGTGGCGGCGGTCCCGTCCGTGCCGGACAGCGTTCACCTCACGGCGTGGCCTGCGCAAGACGTCGCGGCCTTCCGCGACGAGGCGCTCGAGGACGCGATGGTCACCGTCAGGCGCGCGGTCGACCTGGCCCGGACGCTGCGCGGCCAGGCCGGGATTCGCCTGCGCCAGCCGCTTCGGCAGCTCTGGCTGGCCGTGCCCGGCGGGCGGCTCGCGGGTGGCCGGGCGCAGGAAGAGGCGGACCTGCTCGAGCTGCTCACCGACGAGACAAACGTCAAGCGGGTCGTGGTCATCGGTGACGAGTCCGAGCTCGTCGAGCGGCGTGTTCGGCCGCTGCTGCCCAAGATCGGCAAGCGCCTTGGCGCCCAGACACAGGCCGTTCTTGCTGCGGCGCGCGCCAACGAGGTCGAGTACACGGCCGATGGCAGCGTCCGGCTTGCCGGCGTCGAGCTCGGTGCCGATGAGGTCGAGATCATCGCCACGCCGCGCAGCGGCACCGCCGTCGCGCACGATTTCGGCATCGTCGTCGTGATCGACACCGAGATCGATGATGCGCTGCGCGCCGAGGGCGACGCGCGCGAGCTCCAGCGGGCCATCCAGGATCTGCGCAAGGAAGTCGGACTCGAGCCGGACGAGCGAATCGACCTGTGGCTCGTGGCGGAACCGGACGTTGTGGCGCCGGTAGAGAGTCATCTTGAGCGCCTCGCCCACGACACTCTGGCCGACGAACTCCACCGTGCTGACGTCCCCGACAACGCTTCGGTGACGACGCAGCAGATCACCACAGGCATGGTGACGATCGCGCTACGGCGCCGCGACTCGGTCAAGAAATGAGTCCCTCGACTCGGCGTCGGTGGCTGATCTTCTTCGGCGTCGCGACGATTGTGGTCGTCGCCGATCAGCTCACCAAGCTGTGGGTCGACGCCAACTTCCTGCCCGCCTCGGTGCATGCCCAGGCTGGTGCCAACCAGCCGACGCAGATCATCGGTGAATTCATACGCATCGCCAAGAACTACAACACCGGCGGCATCTTCGGCCTGTTCGGTGACTCGGCACTGATCCTGGCCCTGTCGAGCACGGTCGTGATCGGACTGATCGTCGTTTATCAGGCGCGCGAGGGATCGCGCGAGGGGTGGCCGCTATCAGTCGCGCTGGGCCTGTTGCTCGGCGGCGCAATCGGCAATTTCCTCGATCGCGTGCGCCTCGGCGCGGTGATCGACTGGGTCGACACCGGGATCGGCAATTTCCGCTGGTACACGTTCAATGTTGCCGACTCGGCGATCTTCATCGCGCTCGTGCTGCTCTTCGTGATTGCCGTGTTCGGAGATCGCCTTACGCGCAGGCTCGAGCACCGGCCGGCAAACGGATGAGCGACCGCGTGACGGTGACCGTGCCCGCCGGCACTGAGAAGCGCGCGGACAGGGTCGTTGCCGATGCGGTCGGGCTGTCGCGCTCGTATGTACAGCGGCTCATCGCCGACGGCCGTCTCACCCATGCCGGCCGGCCGGTGAAGAGCAACTCGTTGCTCGAGCCGGGGACGAGCCTCGAGCTCGACATCCCTGTTCGCGAGGCGGCCCGACTCGAAGCCGAAGACGTGGCCCTCAGCATCGTCTACGAGGACGAGGACGTGCTGATCATCGACAAGCCAACCGGCCTCGTCACCCACCCATCGCCCGGTCACTCGAGCGGCACTCTCGTCAACGCCCTGCTGGGGCGTGGCGGGGCTGAGGCATACGGATCCGTCGCCGGTTACGAGCGACCGGGCATCGTCCACCGCCTCGACCGAGACACCAGTGGTCTGATCGTGGTTGCCCGCAACGACCGCGCCCAGAACGCGCTGATGGCGCAGCTCAAGGCGCGCCGCGTCAAGAAGACGTACCTCGCTCTCGTTCACGGCCCGGTGCCGGCGGAACGAGGTCGCATCGAGGCACCGATCGGGCGTGATCCGCGGCACTTCAGTCGCATGGCCGTCATCGCGTCTGGTCGGCCGTCTGTCACGGGCTACCGGGTCCGTGAGCGCTTCGAGGGCTGGACGCTGCTCGAAGTCGACCTGATGACCGGAAGAACGCATCAAATCCGCGTCCACCTGGCTTCAATCGGCCACGCCGTCGCCGGCGACCGCGTTTACGCGACCGGTCCGGCACGAACCGGCCCCGACGGCCTCGAGCGGCTGTTCCTGCATTCATGGCGGATCGAGTTCGCGTCACCGTCGGCGGACCGCCTGATCCGGGCCGAGGCGCAATTGCCACCCGAGCTCAAGGACGTCGTCGATCGACTGCGCGAGCCGCGTCGGTGACCGATCGGGACGACGACTGCCCCAAGCCCAACGTGTCGATTCTGATTTCGGGACCGTCTCGAACGGGCAAGACGTCGGCCGCCAACATCCTCGCTGAACGCTACGGGATCCGAAACATCAAGATCGGCGAAATATTTCGCGCTCGGACGAAGATCGACACTTCGAAGTTTGTCGGCCGGAGCCAGGCGATCGACAAGGAGATGGACGACTACCAGTCTGAGCTCATCCGATCCGCCACGGCCGACGAGCCGTTCATTCTCGAGGCACGGCTGGCGGCCTTCCTGGCGAGCAAGGAACGACGCAAACGATCGCTGCCCGTCGTCACAATTCTCTTTTGGGCACCCGAGCACGTCAGGATGGAGCGCCAGCTGCGCAAGATGAAGCGGGATCAGCCTGAGGCGACCATCACCTTCGACGAGGTGCTCGCCGGCGAGCGCGAGCGTGAGGCGGGTGATCGGGCCCTGTGGAAGGCCGTTCATCCCGAGCTGGACGACAGGAACATCTTCGATCCGGACTTGACCGATGAAACGGGCAAGCCGGTCTACGACCTGGTCGTCGACAGTCGGATGGGCATGCCCGACGCATGCGCCGACTACGTTCACGATTGGCTAGTCGAGCGCGGAGCCTTCAAGAACGGCTGAGGTTCACCAACACAGCTCGCCGATCATGAGCGGCCCGTGGGCCGAGGTGGCCGTTGACGCGGTCGGTCCACAGGGCGGTCAGACGTTCACGTACCGAGTCCCGGCGACGATGCCCGACCTTGCGGCGGGCGAGGCGGTGCTTGTCGAGTACGGCCGGCGGCGCGCGCTGGGCGTCGTCCTGGCACTCACCGACGAGGAGCCCGAATTCGAGACCAAGCCGATCGAGGCGCTCGTGCGCAGCGACGGTCCACTGCTGCCGCCGGTTCAGCTGGCCTTGGCACGGCACATCTGGAGCCACTACCTGGCGCCGCCGGCAGTGGTCATTCGCCAGATGCTCGCTCCGGGAGTGCTGGAGCGCGTCGAGCGCACCGTGCGCCGCGCCGGAGACGACTTCGCGGTGGAGTGGCAGGTCTCGCCCGCTGCCGTAGGCGAGCGATACGAACGCCGGGCGTCGCTGACAGACGAAGGCCGCGCGCTGACGAACCAGCTCAACGCCGGCGGCCCGAACGCCGCGAAGGGCAAACGGCCGCTGGGTCCACGGCAACGATCGATGCTGCTCGACCTGCACCAGGCGTCCGAACCGGTCGCGACTGCACGGCTCGCCGAGCGGTACGGCTCGAGCCCGCTGCCGGCCCTCGTACGTCGCGGCCTCGTGCAACTCGAGACCGCGCGCGTCGATCGCCGACCACGCGAAGGTCGTGCCGCGCCGGTTCGCGGAACGATGCCGGCCGCCGCCTCGCTGACTGCCGAGCAGCAGATCGTCGCTGATCGCCTGACGAACCTGATCGAGACGCGAACACATCGAACGCTGCTGCTCGAGGGCGCGACGGCGAGCGGCAAGACCGCCGTCTATGCCGCGGCCATTGCCGCCGCCATCAGGGAAGGACGTGGCGCGCTCGTGCTGGTGCCCGAGGTGGCGCTCGCGATGCCGCTGCTCGAACGACTGCAGCACGACCTCGGCGTCGAGGTCGCAGTGCTCCACAGCTCGCTTGCCGATGGCGAGCGAGCCGACGAGTGGCGGCGCATTCGCTCGGGCGAGGTGAGTGTCGTGGTCGGCACTCGCAGCTCCGTTCTCGCGCCACTCGGCAACGTCGGCGTGATCGTCGTCGACGAGGAGCACGATGCCGCCTACAAGTCTGAGCGCACGCCGCGTATCCAGGCGCGCGACCTCGCGGTCGTCCTCGGCCGGCTCGCCGATGCGCCTGTCGTCCTGGGCAGCGCGACGCCGGAGGTGGCGAGTGTCGGTCGCGCGCGAAGCGGCGAGTACGAGCTGCACCGACTTCCCGAACGCGTCAGCGGGACGCTGCCGCGCGTCGAGGTAGTCGACCTGCGCGCCGAGCTCGCGGCCGGCAACCGCGGCCTGCTGTCACGCCGGCTGACCGACGCCATCGGCGACCTTGACCGATCGGCCGGCGACCAGGCAATCCTGCTCATCAACCGGCGCGGCAGCGCCTCTGTCGTCGTCTGCCGCGACTGCGGCTACGTGCAGGTCTGCCCCGAGTGCCAACGCCCGCTCGTCTTCCATGCCGCCGCGCTGACCCTGCGCTGCCATCACTGCGGGGCCAGCGCACCGGTTGCGCGACGCTGCCCGGCGTGCGACTCGCCGCGCATCCGGTATCTCGGCGGCGGCACCGAGCGCGTCGAGCGCGAGGTTGGTCTGCGCTTTCCGGCCCTGCGCGTCGCACGACTCGACCGCGACGTCGTCGAGCGAAAAGGCGCAGCGGTGCGCGTCGTCGACGACTTCAGCGCGGGTAGGACAGACGTGCTTGTCGGCACGGCGCTGGTTGCCAAGGGACTGGACGTGCCCCAGGTCACGCTCGTCGGCGTTGTGTCGGCCGACGTCGCCCTCAACCTGCCCGACGAGCGCGCCGCGGAGCGAACCTTCCAGCTGCTCGGCCAGGCGATCGGCCGTGCCGGACGCGGCGAACGTCCGGCAGCAGCGTTGATCCAAACCTACCTGCCCGACCATCCGGTGATCCGGGCAGTCGCCACAGCGATGCGGCGGCCTTCTACGACGCCGAGCTGGAGCAGCGCCGACTTTCAACTCGCCGCCGTTCGGCCGCGTGGTGAAGATGACCGTTGCCCTCGAGGATCGCGCCGCAGCCGAATCGAAGGCGACCGAGATGGCCGACGGCTGCGTGTCCGGGCAGAGGAGAGCGCTCCGAGGGTAGAGGTGCTAGGCCCGGTGCCTGCCTACGTCGCCCGGCGCGCGGGCCGCTGGCGATTCCACGTCGTCATCCGCGGCGATGAACCGCGCGCTGTTCTCGACGGCGATCCGGGCGCGCCGTGGTCGATCGATGTCGATCCCGAGAGCCTCCTCTGACGGCGCCGCGCTGGAATGACGCCGCTTCGCAACTTATACTCCGCCCGTGACCCTGCGACCGATCATCACTCTCGGCGACCCACGGCTGCGGCTGAAGGGCGAGCCCGTCGACAGCTTCGGCAAGTATCTGCATGAGCTGCTTGATGATCTGACCCACACCATGCGCGCACGCGCCTGGCGTCGGCCTTGCCGCTCCACAGGTGGGTGTGGCGCTCCAGGCGTGCGTGGTCGAGGTCGAGAGCCAGCTGCACGAGCTCGTCAACCCGCGATCATCAAGGCGAGCGGCGACGACAATGACCTCGAGGGCTGCCTGTCGATCCCCGGCTACGTCGCCTACGTGACCCGTAAGGAGCAGGTCTGGGTTGTTGCCCAGAACCGCCATGGCCGGAAGATCAAGCTGAACGGACAGTGGCCTGTTGTCACGTGCGGTCCAGCATGAGCTGGACCACCTCGATGGCAAGCTGTACATCGACTACCTCGAATCGATGGACGACCTGATCCCGGTCGGCCGGCTCTCTGAAGAGGTCGGCGCCGAGGAAGAGGAGCTGGCGCCGCTGGCGTGACAACCCGGCCCCGGACGATCTTCCTGGGCACGGGCGAGTTCGCCGTTCCAATCGCGCGCTCGCTGGCCGGCCACCAGGCCATCGATCTCGTTGCGGTCGTAACCGCACCGCCACGGCGCGGTTCGCGAGGACGGTTGGTCGATTCGCCGGTCGCAATGTGGGCTGAGGCTCAGCAGATCCCGATGCTCCGTCCCGAGCGTCTGCGGGCAGCGGCTTCGGTCGCCCAGCTGAATGAACTACGCCCCGACTTGATCGTGCTGGCCGACTACGGTCAGATCGCTCCCCAGGCAATTCTCGATCTGCCCCGCCACGGCGCCCTGAACCTGCACCCCTCGCTGTTGCCACGTCACCGGGGTGCGACGCCAATACCGGCGGCAATCCTGGCCGGCGACTCGGAAACTGGCGTGACTCTGATGCTCATGGACGCCGGCCTCGACAGCGGCCCGATCATCGCGCAGCGCCATCACGTATTGACGGGCAACGAGACGACTCCGCTGCTCGAGCCGTTGCTGGCAGACATGGCCGCCGACGTTGTCGCCGAGGAGCTCCCGCGTTGGCTGGCCGGCGAGGTCGTGCCGCGTACTCAGTCGGATCGCGACGTAACGCTGACGCGACCGTTGCGGCGCGCGGACGGCCGGCTCGATCCAATGCTCGGCGCCGGCCGGCTCGAGCGTCAGGTGCGTGCCTACCAGCCCTGGCCCGGCTCGTTCGTCGATGTCGGCGGCGAGCGAGTCATCATCTGGCGCGGAACAGTGCAGCCGGCTGGCTATGGCGAGCCGGGAAGTATCGCCGTTGTCGGCGAAGGAACTCCGGCGCTCACGACGAGCCAAGGCATGCTCGAGCTGCTCGAGGTGCAGCCGGCGGGCGGCCGACGCATGAGCGGCGCCGATCTTCTGCGCGGCCATCCCGCGCTTGCTGGGGCGCGCGTCGACCCCCCGGCCCTAGCTGGAGTAGATCCCTCGGATTGATCGGCTGCGCGGGGCCTACTCGAGGAGTGCCTGAAGGTCGCGCGCCTCAACCAGGTCGGCGACGTCGAAACCCTCGTCGAAGGTCGCATAGACCGGTCGAATAATTGACCGCGCGGCGGTCGGATTGCCGCGCGCCAGGTTCAGCCGAGCCAGTCGCGTCGCTGCGCGAAGCTGCGTCGTTCGAGCATCCAGTTCGACCGCACGATCAAGGGCGCGTCGATACAGGGACTCAACCTCGCTTCCACGGTGCGGGTCGCCGATCCTCCACCCTTACACTACAGCTCCCAGCATGCTAGTTCCGTTGCCCAGCTGAGCAATTCGATCGCGGTCTCGAGCCTTTCGAGGCCATCGATCAGGCGCCCGGCCGAATAGCTCGCTCCCATAATACAGCAGGAACGGCCAGAAGATCGGCGGTGAGCGAAGCACCTGGTACTGGGCCATGCCGGAGCGGATGCCGGCCAAGCCCGCATCCGCGTTGCCGAGGCTCACCTGCGCGGAGCCACGGAGCACGTTCCCGGCGGCGATCCAGATCCTGAAGCCGTGTTCCTCCGCGACCTCGAGCAAGCTGATCGCGAGTGCGAGCGACGCTTCGGCGTCGCGCTGGACAGTTCCGCTGCAGGCCGGCGTGGAAGCGGCCGTAAGCAAGGGTGAACGGGATGGCCGAGGCGCTCGGCGAGGGCGAGCGCGGCAGTCGGCGCGACGTCGCCGCGCTGTCGGGCATAGCCCATGATCTGCAGCGTCAACGCAGCGGTCGTGTAGCACGCCACTCGAGAGTCGTTGCCGACGCGTACCCACCGGTACCCCGGCTGGACGGGTCTGCTCGGCCATGCGAGATGGCCGTCTCGAGGTGGCTCCAGACCCGTCTTCGGGTCGATCCGACGTCGTCATAGTAGGCGCCTACCAGCAGGTGGCCCGTCGACGAGCATCTGTGTGTCGCCCTCTCGCTCGCCCAGGGCGACGATCTCGGCACCAAGGCGGCCTGCCTGTCGACCTGGCCTCGGAACATGTACAGGCTCGCCAGGGCGCGCAGCACCGAGTGCTGCTGTCGGCTGTCCCCGCCGCGCTCGAAGCTGATCGACCACTGCGGAGTAGGCCTCCTCGACTTCGGGCGTCACGCCGCGCGTGATCATCAGCGCCCGGGCGAGGCTGATGCGCAGAGCGATCTCCTGGCCGATGCGTTCGTCCGACGGAGCGCTCGTCTCGTAGGACCGCGAGCATGTCGCGCGCCAGCTCGACCGTGTTCAGGTACCAGCCGCGATCGTCGTCGAGGGTCAGCAAGGGGTCCGGACCAGACGATGTTCAGCCGCGCGAGGTCGCCCTTCTCGACCCAGTACGACCAGCACAACCGCAGGTTGGCCGATTTCGGCCGCCATCGTTGCCAGGGCCGCCTGGCGCCGCGCGCCGGCCAGATCCGCGCGTACGCCATCGACGAGCCTGCATGTAGTAGGCCGCATGCGCCTCACGCGTGCCTCGGCGCCGCCAGCTCGGGCCGCCGCGCAAGTCGGTCGCGCGCGAACTCGCGCATGGTCTCGAGCATCGCGATCGCGTGGCTCGCCGCCGGGGATCTCGACCTGCCGAACAAGGCTCTTGTCGACCAGTCCGGCCAGGCCCTCGACGGCATCGATCACCACGGCGCCTCGACCTCTCCGACGAGACTTCGGCGACGGCCTCGATCGCGCTGCATCTCGGCGTCTGCGAATGCCCCGAGAAGCTCGAACAGCGAGCTGATCACCTTGGCTCGAGCAGCTCGTAGCTCCAGTCCATCGTGGCGCGCAGCGTCTGCTGCCGTTCAGGCAGGTCGCGCGGGCCGCTGCGCAACAGGGTCAAGCCGGTCGCCCAGCCGCGTCCTTCGAGCACGTCCGGTGGGAAGAGGCGCAGCCGCACGGCGGCGAAGCTCGATCGCCAGCGGCAGGCCGTCGAGCCGGCGGCAGATCTCGGCCACGGACGCGGCGTTGTCGTCGTTCAGCTCGAACTCGGGGCGCACCGTCCGCGCCCGGTCGACGAACAGCCTGACCGCCTCGTATTCGTCCGACCGTCTTCCGCAGCTGCAGGCACCGCGCGTCCGTGGTGGCAGGGCCAGGGGCGGCACATGGCACGCACTCGCTCGGCGCGAACGTGGAGCGGCTCGCGGCTCGTGGCCAGGATCGTCAGCGTCGGGCATTGGCGCGATCAGCTGGGCAACCGCACGCCGCCGCACCCTCGGTCACCTGCTCCAGGTTGTCGAGCACGAGCAGCGATCCGTCCGCCGCGCAGGCGGTCAGCGCAGCTCGTCCTCGAAGAGGCCGCTCGACGACGTCGTCGAGGCCCACGGCACGGGCGATGGCTGACGAGCACGGCGGTCGTGTCGCGCGCGCTCGAGAGGTCGACGAATGCAGCGCCGTTTGGGTAAAGGTGGCCTCGATGTCCTCTGCCACGCGCAGGGCAAGCGTCGTCTTGCCCGTTCCGCCCGGGCCGGTCAGGGTCAGCAGTCGCGTCGCGGGATCGGCCAGCATCTCCTTGATCTGGCGCACATCCTCCTCGCCGGCCGATCAGCTCCGCGCCACGCGTGCCGGCAGATCGGCAGTGGCCTGGCGCAGGGTGGCCAGTGGCGGGAAGGTCTGTGGCAGATCGGGATGGCGTATTCGAGCTGAAAGACGTGCTCCGGGCGGTCGAGGTCCTTCAGCCGATGCTCGCCCAGGTCCATGAGCAACGTCACGCCGCCCGGCAGAGATCGGTCTGGGCGAGCACCGCGGCTCGAGGCCGACAGCAGCACCTGGCCGCCGTGACCGGCGGCCATCAGGCGCGCCGCGCGGTTCACCGTTGGACCGTGGTAATCGCCGGCGCGGCGATCGGCCGGCCCGGTGTGGACGGCCATGCGCACGCGCAGCGGCACGCTATCGGCCCACGCCTCACGGCCCAGGTCGAACTTGCCCGGCGAGGCTGGCCGCCACCGCATCCAGGGCCGTACCGAACACGGCCATCAAACCGTCGCCGGTGGTCTTCACGACCTCGCCGCCGCTCGCTCGATCGAGCCACGCACGATCGCGTCGTGGCGAACCAGGGCGTCCCTCATTGCCTGTGGATGTTGCTCCCACAGTCGGGTGCTGCCTTCAAGGTCGGTGAACATGAAGGTGATCGCGTCGGCCGTATCCACGACTCGCGGACTCTAGCGTCGGGCGGCGGCTGCGGCTAAGTCGCCACCACGTCGTTAAAGCCGAGAACGACGCTTCGTCGTGAGCCGATCCGGCGGGTTGACGGTAGGATGCCGCGATGGGCTCCGAACCCGGACCCGGGCTAGCGGTCCCACCTCTGATCAGCGTTCCACCGGCCGGCGCACGTGACGTGCGCCCGGGTCTCTCCGGGCTGAGCGCGATTGACATCGAGTCGTGGTTCGAGGACCGCCAGCAGCCGGCCTACAGGGCGCGCCAGGTAGCCGACCACGTCTGGTCAGCCGCCGCGCAATGCGCGGCGGAGCTGCACACGCTGCCGCAGCCGATGCGCCAGACGATTGACGAGTCGTTTCGGGTCAACACGCTCGCGGAGACCGAGGTGCGCGCGGCCGATCAGGGTCTTACCCAGAAGGCGCTCCATCATCTCGACGACGGCCGGCTGATCGAGTCGGTCCTGATGCGCTATCCAGGCCGTGGCTCGCGCCGTCCACGGACGACGGCGTGCATCTCGAGCCAGGCCGGCTGTGCCGTCGGATGCCCGTTCTGCGCGACCGGAGAGCTCGGCTTCTGGCGCGACCTCGAGGTCGCCGAGATCGTCGACCAGACGCGCTTCTGGCGCCACTGGCTTGCCGGGGTAGGGCAGCGGCTGACGAACGTCGTCTTCATGGGCATGGGCGAACCGCTGCTCAACACCGAGCGCGTCCTTGAGGCGGCCGCCGCGATCACCGACCGCAACCGATTCGGGCTCGGGGCCCGGCACGTGACGATCTCGACCAGCGGCGTCGTGCCGGGTATTGAGCGGCTTATCGACGAGGCGCCGCAATACACGCTCGCCGTGTCGCTCCACGCGGCACGGCCGGCGCTGCGCGACGTGCTCGTGCCGCTCAATCGGCGCTACCCAGTCGACCAGGTAGTCGATGCCGCTGCACGTTACGCCGCGCGGACGGGCCGCCGCGTCACTTATGAGTACGTGATGATCGACGGCATCAATGACACGATCGATGACGGAAATGCATTGGCGCAGCTGCTGCGCGGCCATCTCGCCCACATCAACCTGATCCCGATGAACCCTGTCGCGCACACGCCGTGGCGGCCGAGCTCGATCCAGCGCACGGAGGCCTTTGCCGCGCTGCTGCGCGAGTCGGGCCTCGAGACAACGGTTCGCCGCAACAGGGGACTGGACATCGGCGCCGCCTGCGGCCAGTTGGCGGCGGACCAGGCCGGCGCGCCGGCACCGGCGGCCGTTGCGCGCCGACAGCAGCTTCTCGTCGTCCAGAGCGCGGCGGCGCTCGGCGCCCGAAGCAACACCCAGTGACCCGCCGCGTTGCGGTCGCGGCGAGCATCCTGACCGCCGACTTCGGCAATCTCTATCGAGTCGTTCGCAAGCTCGAGCGGGCCGGCGTCGACCGCCTGCACCTCGACGTGATGGACGGCAACTTCGTGCCCAACATCACCTTCGGTCCGGATGTCGTCGCGGCCTTTCGCCGGCTGACCCATCTGCCGCTCGACGTGCACCTGATGATCGCCGAGCCGTCGCGCTACGTGGGCCGCTTCATCGAGGCCGGCTCGGACAGCCTCACCTTCCATGTCGAGACGAACGAGAGCTCCGACACGAAGCGGGCGGCGCTTGCTGAGGTCCAGGCCGCGCGACGTCAGGCCGGCCTCGCGGTCAGCCCGGCTACGCCGCTCGAGGCGGTCGCGCCCTACCTCGACGATCTGTCAATCATCATGGTCATGACCGTGGAGCCCGGCTTCGGCGGTCAGCGATTCATGCCCGAGCCGGCTGCCAAGATCGCCGACGCGAAGCGGATGCTCGCGGGTCGCCCTGGCGCCCAGGTTCATGTCGATGGCGGTGTCAGTGGCGACACGGCGCATATCGTCGGTGGCTACGGCGTCGATGTGTGCGTCGTCGGCTCGGCGCTATTCCAGCGCGGCCGGGACGCCGCGCGCGAGGTCTCAGCGGTCAGAGCGGCGGCGGCGGTCGAGCGACTTGAGGGTGCTCGTCCAGCGCGCCGCGCGCGCCGAGGTGCGCGTCGCGGGTGAGGTCAAAGGCAGCATCGGCGCGGGTCTGGTCGTGCTGGTCGGCGTTGGCCACGCCGACACCGAGCAGATTGCCGACACGCTCGCCGCCAAGGTCGTCGAGCTGCGCATCTTTCGCGACGAGGATGGCCGCACCAATCGCTCGCTTGCCGATGTCGGCGGGGAGATGCTCGTGATCAGCCAGTTCACGCTGTACGCGGACACGCGCAAAGGCCGCCGGCCGTCATTCCTTGACGCGGCTCCAGCCGAGCTCGGCGAATCGCTCTACGAACGGTTCGCGAAAGCGGTGGAGGAGCGAGGAGTGCGTGTAGCCCGAGGCGAATTCGGGGCCGAGATGGAGGTCGATCTCGTCAACGACGGTCCGATGACCATCTGGCTCGACGCGGCTACCTAGCCGCTGCCGTCAGCGAAGTTCAGGCGGTCTTCTGAAGTGTCCGCCGGCAGCGGGTGCAGACCAGGGCGCGCTTCGTGGTGCCGCCCTTGGCGAGTCGCATCGGCTGCAGGTTCGGCTCCATGCGCCGATGCGCGCGGACGCGGTTCATGCCAACCGACTGCGGGTTGAATCCGCCCATCGAGGTCTTGCCGCAGATTGCGCAGATGCGAGACATGGTTTGATGCGACTCCGGTCATGGAAAGCGAGCGCTCCGAACGGGCCCGCGGTCTGGCTACTATAACAAAATGCCCAGCGCGACAGATTCGCCCGAGGCAAAGCACGGCGGCAGCGCCATCGATGCCCGGCGGATCAGGCAGGTAATTCGCTCCGCAGCCAAGTCGATCTATGGCGTCAGCGACGTGGTCGGCCCGGGCTGGCACAACCGGCTGGCGCGGCGGCTGAAGATGGGCGACCAGGGTGTTGCAATCAACACCGAACCACGTCTCGCGGTCACCCTGGACATCGTCGTTGCCAGCGGAGTACCCGCCGACAAGGTGGCGTCGAACGTGGCCGAGAAGATCAGCTACATCGTGGCGCGCGACCTCGGTCGGCGAATCGACGAGCTGACGATCAGGGTCGACGGGCGGCCGATGGCCGTCCACCCCGGTGGATCAGGGGCGTGATCGGCGAAAGTTGGGACGGTGAGGAGCTGCTGTCGGCAATGCGCCATGCGGCCCGTGTGTTGGCGAATCACAAGGAAGAGGTCAACGCCCTGAACGTCTTCCCGGTGCCCGACGGGGACACCGGATCGAACATGGTCGCCACCGTGCAGGCCGCGGTCGCCGAAGCGGAGCTGATCCCAGCCGCAGAGCGCAGCGTGCCCAATGTCGGCGCCGCGATGCGCCTCGGCGCGCTTATGGGTGCGCGGGGCAACAGCGGCGTCATCCTCTCGCAGATCTTCCGCGGCATGGCAGAGGTCGTGACAAGCGCCGAGCGTGTAACGGGAGTTGATCTCGCCCGCGCGTTCGATCGCGGCTGCCGCGCGGCGTTCGCCGCCGTCGCGCAACCGGTTGAGGGAACGATCCTGACCGTTGCGCGCGACGTTTCGACCGCGGCCGAGCCGGTGGCTCGGGAACAGGGCAACATCGAGCGAGTGCTGGCGGTGGCGGTCGATGCGGCCGCGTCATCCGTCGAGCGCACGCCACAGCTACTGCCGGTACTCGAGCATGCAGGCGTGGTCGATGCGGGAGGTCGTGGGCTCGAGCTGCTGCTCCGTGGCGCGCTTGCGTTCGCTCGAGGTGAGGACGTGCGCGCCACGGATGAGCGTCAGGACATCGTGCTTCCTTCGCTCGAGGCGATCGAGGCAGACGGCTATGGCTACGAGACCGTCTACTTGATCACACCGCACACCGGCACGCTGCTCAATACCGCCGCCATAACGAACCGGCTGAGCCAGCTCGGAGCGTCAGTGCTCGTCGCGGGCGACGAGCGAGCGGCCAAGATCCACATCCACAACGACCGGCCAGACGAGGTCATCGCCTATGGGTTGTCGCTCGGCGGGCTGAGCCGGATCGCCGTCGAGAACCTCGACCGCCAGGCGAGCGGCGTGCGAGATCGTGTGCAGGAGGCGGCCGCGACCGTCTTCCGTCAGTCGTCCGCCGCGGTCGTTGCGGCGCCGGAGGGACCGCAGGTCATCGCCGTCGTCAGCGGAGATGGGCTGGCCCGCATCTTCCGGACGCTCGGCGCACGGGCCGTGGTGCTCGGCGGCCAGAGTGCCAACCCGTCGGCCGGTGAGCTCGCCGACGCCATCGCCGCCTCCGGCGCGTCCGAGGTGATCGTTCTGCCCAACAATCCGAATGTGCGCATGGCGGCTCGGCAGGCGGCTGACCTGTGCCCCAGCGTGCGCGTCGAGGTCGTGCCGACGCGCAACGCGGCCGAGGGCATCGCGGCGATGCTCGCCCTTGATACCTCTGAGGACGCAAGGGGCGCCGCCGACAAGATGTCCGCTGCGGCAGGGCGCATTCAATCGATGCAGGTTGCGGTTGCCGTCCGGCATGCTCGTGTCGGCCGACGACGTGTCCGGCACGGCGACTTCATCGTCCTCGGACCGAGCGACGGCCTGATGGCCACTGATTCCGATCGGACCGCGGCCGTCCTGGCGGCAGCGCATCGGCTCAAGCCAGACTTCGAGCTGCTCACAGTCTATCGGGGCCAGAACGTGCCTCAAACCGACGCCGAACACCTTGGCGAAGCGCTGCGGGCGGAACTCGACGGCGTCGAGATCGAGCTCGTTGACGGCGGCCAACCGCATTACGACTTCCTGATCTCGGCCGAGTAGATTGGCAGCTCCGGTCCAGTCGAGCGAAGCGCCGCCGGCTGACGGGCTGCTCGACCAGCCGGTCGCTCCGCTGGTCGTCACCAAGCCAATGGCGCGCAACCTCGAGCGGCTCGGGATCACGACCGTTCGCGACCTGCTCTTCCACCTGCCGCGTCGTTACGACGACTTCAGCCACCCGATGACCCTGCGCGAACTGCGCGACAACCCGCCCGAAGGACCGGTCAGCGCCACGGTGGAGATCGTCGAGCTGCGTGTCGAGCAGGGGTTTCGTCGACGCGTGCAGCGGACCGTGGCGCGCCTCAGGGACGACACCGGCGAGGGCGAGGCAGTCTGGTTCGGGCGCCGCTACATAGAACGACGGCTGGCGGCCGGCCAGACGGTGGCACTGTCAGGCAAGGTCGATCTGCGTGGTTGGCTGCCGAGCTTCAAGAATCCCGAGTTCGGACCCACCGGCGGCGACGCGCTCCACGCCGGCCGCATCGTGCCCGTGTATCGGCTCACGGCCGGCGTGCTCGGACCCACACTGCGCACGAAGATCCGCACCGCGCTCGACATGGCGCTGCCCGAGCTGGCCGACTACCTGCCACCTGAGGTCAGGCGCGACTCGGGCGACAACCTGCCCGGCATCACCGAGGCGGTCGAGGCGGTCCACTTTCCGCCGGATTTCGCCGAGCGCGATCGGGCACTCAACCGGCTGGCTTTCGACGAGCTATTTGCCCTGCAGCTGGGTATGGTCGCCCGTCAGCGCCTGCGTCGGACCGAAGCGGCGATCACTATTTCGATCACCGACGACCAGCTGGCCGCCGGAATCGCCGCCATCGAGGCTGTGATCGCGGAGCAGGTCGCTCGTCGCCGCGCGCGGGCTGGCGATGCCACTGTCCATGAGGCGGGCGTGCACCTCACGATCGACCAGCTGCGGGCGGTCGACGACATCCGCGCCGATCTCGCGTCGGGGCGGCCGATGATGCGCCTGCTCCAGGGCGACGTCGGTTCGGGCAAGACCGCGGTGGCGGCGCTCGCAATGGCATTCGCCGCAGACGCCGGGCACCAGGGCGCACTGCTCGCGCCGACCGATCTGCTCGCCCGTCAGCATGCTCAAACGTTGGGCCGCCTTCTGGAGCCACTTGGCCACGACGTAACGCTGCTGACCGGCTCGCTCAGTGCGGCCGCGCGCCGGGAGGTGCTCGACCTGCTTGGAGCGCCACTCGAGAGTACGCTCGACGGCCGGACACGCGGCCGCATCGTGGTCGGCACGCACGCGCTCGTCCAGGAAGCCGTTGCGTTCCAGGACCTGCGCTTGGCGGTCGTCGACGAGCAGCATCGATTCGGCGTCGCCGAGCGCGAGGCGCTGACCAGCAAGGGAGGTGCTCCGCATGTGCTGCTGATGACGGCGACGCCCATTCCGCGCACGCTGGGACAGATCGTGCACGCCGATCTCGACGTCTCGGACCTGCGCACACCGCCGGCGGGACGGCAGGAGATCGGCACGGCCATCCGCGCGACGACCGAGCTGATCAGGCGCGGCGACGGGAACCAGGGCGCACTGCCGCTCATCGTCAAGGAGGTAGCGGCAGGCCACCGCGCGTTCGTCGTCGTTCCGCTCGTCGAGGAGGATCCGGAAGCCGGGGCGAGATCGGTCGAGCAGGGCGCCGGCATGGTGCGCGACGGCTGGGCCGAGGCGAACGAGGTAGCGGGCCTCGAGATCGCGCTGCCGGGGATTGAGATCGTCCACGGGCAGATGAAGGCGTCAGAGCGGGACGAGCGGATGGAGCGCTTCAGGACCGGCGAGGCACAGATCGTGGTCGGCACGACCGTGCTCGAGGTCGGCGTCGACGTGCCAGAAGCAACGGTGATGCTGATCCTCGATGCCGATCGGTTTGGCCTCGCCCAGCTTCACCAGCTCCGTGGCCGTGTCGGCCGTGGCGAGGCCAGGTCGTACTGCGTCCTGGTCACTGATCGATACCCGGCGAAGGGCGACGAGCCAGACATCGAGCAGGCCACGGTCAAGGCGCGCCTCGACGCGCTCGCCGCCACCCATGACGGGTTCGCGCTGGCCGAGATGGATCTTGAGCAGCGGCGCGAGGGGGAGCTACTCGGCGTGACGCAGAGCGGCCTGCCACCGTTGCGTGTCGCGTCGCTCGATCGTGCCGCGGACCGCGCGATGTCGCAGCGTGCCCGCGCCCTCGCCGAACAGCTCCTCGACGAGCATGGCCGGCTGCCCGCGGCGAGCGCCGCGCTCGAACGAGAGATCTCGGTCGGCTGGCTGCGCCGCATCGGCGCCGGTGAGGTGGTCGCCGCGGGCAGCGATGCCGGCGGCGCGGGCAGCGATGCCTGATAAGGGGCGAGTGATCGCCGGCACGGCACGCGGGTTGCGGCTCGAGGCGCCGCCGACCGGAACACGCCCGCTTGCCGATCGTGTCAAACAATCGTTGTTCGCCGCGCTCGAGGCCGACGGCGCGCTTGACGGGCCGTTCCTGGACCTATTTGCCGGCAGTGGCGCGGCCGGGATCGAGGCACTCAGCAGGGGAGCGCCAATGGCAACGTTCGTCGAGCACGACGGGCGAGCGTGCGAGGTCATCGGCGCCAACCTGCGCCGATCGCACCTCGAGGTTGGCCATATAGTCCGCGCCGAGGTGGGCGCCTTTCTGCGACGCGAGAAACCGCCAGCGGAGGCGCCTTTCCGCGCTGCGCTGTTGGACCCACCGTATGGAGAACAGATCCTCGAGGCCGCCCTGCAACTACTCGGCGTGGGGGCACACGCGTGGCTGGAGCCCGAGGCGGCCGTGGTCGCGAAGCATTTCTGGCGCGATGAGCCAGGCCACGAGTTCGGACAGCTCCGCCAACAGCGGCAGAAACGCTTCGGAGAAACTGTTCTTACCTTCTACACTCGCGAGCCATGACAAGCGCCCTTTATCCGGGCTCGTTCGACCCGATCACATTCGGCCACCTGGACGTGATCGGCCGTGCCGCGGGCGTCTTCGAGCGAGTCACCGTCGGCGTCCTGATCAATCCCCGAAAGAACCCGATGCTCAACCTCGAAGACCGCATCGACACCATCCGCCATGCGATCTCCGACGAGCTCGGCGATATCGCCCAACGCATCGACGTCGCCGGCTTCGATGGCTTGACGGTCGACTACGCGCGGCAGATCGGTGCCGGCTTCATCGTCCGCGGCTTGCGCGCGGTGAGCGACTTCGAAAGCGAGCTGCAAATGGCGCACACCAATCGCAAGTTGGCGCCCGAGGTAGACACCGTCTTTTTCATGACAGCGCTGGAGCATTCATACCTGAGCTCGAGCCTGGTCAAGGAGATCGCGGCCTTCGGGGGTGACGTGAGTCGGATGCTGCCGGCGGCTGCCGTGCGCCGCCTCCGGGGCTAAGCCCTACAATGGCGCGTTGACGGCGCCCGTCCCCATCTGGGGCGCATCGGAGACCACTCCTATCGACATCATCTTCCTCATCGAACAGCTCGAACGGCTTGTTGCCGGCGGGCGGAACATGCCTCTCACGAGCAACGTGATCATCGACCAGGCGAGAGCTCTCGACCTGCTCGATCAGCTTCGTGTTGCCGTGCCCGAGGAGGTCCGCACAGCCAAGCGCATCAACGACGAGACCGAGCGGATCGTCGAGCGTGCCCAGGAAGAGGCCGAGCGAATCCTGGCCCGTGCCCAGGAGCAGGCGGCGTTCCTGATCGAGGAGCGTGAGCTGACGCGGGCGGCGGAGATCCGGTCGGCCGAGATCATCGCCGACGGCCAGCGCGAGGCTGACGAGATCCGGCGCGGCGCCGACGAGTACGCGCAGAGCGTGCTGGTGCGCCTCGAAGGGGAGTGCCTCAAGGCGCTCCAGAGCATCAAACGCGGTCTTGCCCTGCTCGACGAGCGCTACGTTCCGGACGAGGGCAATGGCACGGGCGAGGGCGCCGAGGTGCCCGAGACAGAGGCGACGCATGCTCAGCTATAACGTGGCCAATCTCCTTCGCTCGGCTCCAGGCACCGAACGGCGCTACGCCGTCGATGGCGTGCGCCTCGACATTGCGGACGACCTGCAGCTGGCGGCGCCGATCGAGGGCGAGGTGCGCTTGTCCCACACCGGCCGAAGCATCCTCGCGCGCGCCAACATCAAGACGGCTATCGACTCCTACTGCAGCCGCTGCGTGCAGCCGCTCGTGGCGGCGATCGACGTCGAGATCGAGGAAGAGGCGCTGCCGTCGATCGACATCGACACCGGCCACCCACTGCCGCGCGACGACGAGCCTGACGCGCTCCGACTCGACGATCATCATGAGCTTGACCTGGGTGAGCCGATCCGCGAGGCAATCTCGCTCGCCGAGCCGATCGCGCTGCTGTGCCGGCCAGACTGTCGCGGTCTGTGCCTGGTGTGCGGGATCGACCTCAACTCGGTCACCGATCACGCTCATAACGAAGACGCAATCGATCCACGACTCGCCAGCCTGGCCGAGTGGCGCGCACCGTCTGACACCAACTAGTCACGAACCAAGGAGAACGACAGGAAATGGGAGTTCCCAAGAGACGCGTCTCGCACGCGCGCCAGGGGGAGCGGCGCTCGCACCACGCGCTGACCCTGCCTCAGCTCGAGGAGTGTCCGCACTGCCATCAGCAGAAGCAGTCACATCACGCCTGCCCGCACTGCGGCTGGTACAACGGTCGCGAGGCAGTGCGACTCAAGACGCGCAAGTCCGAGGGCGCCTCTTCCTGACCGGTCCGCCAGGACCGCTCCACTCGCATATGAGGTCCGGCTTTGGACGTTGATCTGCTGCGCCCCGATGAGCAGTCGTCGGCCGGCCGCGTGCGCGTCGCCGTCGACGCGATGGGTGGCGATCATGCGCCAGAGGAAGTTGTTGCCGGCAGCGTCGATTGGGCGCGCCGCAACCCCGACACTGACGTCCTGCTGGTCGGCGACGAAGCGCGTATTCAGCCGCTGCTGGACGGCGCTCTGCCGGCCAACATGGCCATCGTCCAGGCCAGTGAATCAGTTGGCATGGAAGAGCAACCCGCCGCCGCCGTGCGTCGCAAGCGGGACGCGAGCATCAACGTCTGCATGCGCCTCGTGAAGGAAGGCAAAGCGGATGCCGTCGTCACTGCCGGTCACACCGGCGCCGGCGTTGCTTCGGCGATCCTCAACCTTGGTCGCCTGAAGAGCGTCGACCGGCCGGCCCTCGCCGTTCAGATGGTGACCGACAAGGGTCCGATGGTGCTTCTCGACATCGGCGCCACGACCGATGCCAGCGGCACGAACCTCTACCAGTACGCCCACATGGGCACGATCTTTGCCGAGCGCGTGCTGGGAGTCAGCAATCCGTCCGTGGCGCTCCTGTCGATCGGCGAGGAAGGGGGCAAAGGGGAACAGCGCGTCCAGGAGGCGACCGGTCTGCTGACGGCGAGCAACCTGCGCTTCGTGGGCAACACCGAGGGCAGGGATCTGCCCCACCATCCGGCCGACGTGGTTGTCTGCGACGCGACGGTGGGCAATGTGACGATCAAGTTCTTCGAGGGACTGTCGAGCTTCATCTTCGACATGCTGCGCACAGAGTTCAAACGCTGGCCGTTGGGTCCGGTTGGCTACGCCTTCATGAAGCCGGGCATCGGGCGGATCCGCGGCCGCTTCGACTATGAGCGGCTGGGCGGCGCGCCGTTGCTCGGCGTCAAGGGCACCGTGCTGATCACCCATGGCCGCGCCAAGAGGCGGATGATCGGCTTCGCGGTCGAAGTCGGGGCCGCGGCCGCTCGGGCCAAGATTCCCGAACGGATTGCCGATGCACTCGCATGAGGATCAGCGCGAGGCGCGCCGCCTGGCGCTGGGCGCAGTCTTTGAGGCCGACTTCGGTCAGCGCACCCCCATCAAGGTGCTCGAGCGCCGACTGACCGAGGAAGGCGCGGGCCCCGAGGCAGCCGCGCTGGCGCGCGAGATCGTCACCGCCGTGGTCGATAAACGAGACGTCATCGATGCCCAGATAGAGGACGCTGCGCCTCGATATCCAGTCGTCCAACTGGCCCGAATTGACCGTGCTTTGTTGCGTTCGGCAATGGCTGAACTGCTACACTCCCGCACGACGCCGGCCCGGGTGGCCATCGCCGAGTGGGTCGAAATGGCCCGCGAATACAGTGGCGAACCGGCTCGACGTCTTGTGAATGGTGTGCTCGGGCGTGTCGCCAGAGACGCGACGGACCGTGGGCGGGATATGCCGGCCTCAACCATCAAAAACGGAGGCGGAGCAGACCGCCACACAGGAGGGAGCACTGGGTGACCGCATCGACGTATGAGCGGCTGAAGAAGATCGTTGTAGAGCAGCTTGGCGTGGACGAGGACCAGGTAACCCCCGAGGCCTCGTTCGTCGACGATTTGAACGCCGACTCGCTCGACCTGGTCGAGCTGATCATGAGCCTGGAAGAAGAATTCGGCGCGGAGATCTCCGACGAGGATGCCGAGAAGATCCGAACCGTCCAGGACGCTGTCGACTACGTCGAGGACAAGTCACCCGCATAGACGCGCCGGCACCGGCGGCATGACGCCGGCTTCGCGACTGGCCGACCATCTGGGTCTGCGCCTCGGCGATCTGACGCTGCTGTCTCAGGCGCTGATTCACAGCAGCTATCTGCACGAGCAGCCGGCCGCCGGCAAATCGAATGAACGCCTCGAGTTTCTTGGCGACTCGGTCATTTCGCTCGTCGTATCCGAGGCGCTCTGGTCGCGCTATCCCGACGAGGACGAGGGCTCGCTCACCACGCGCCGCGCGGCGATCGTCTCGGCTCGTGGCTTGTCGCGAATCGCACAACGGCTGGGCCTGGCCGATTTCCTGTCGCTCGGCCTTGGCGCCGCCGCGGCCGGGGAAGGGGCGCGCAACTCTGTACTCGCCGCAACCTTCGAAGCCGTGACCGGCGCGATCTACCTGGACCTGGGCCTCGATCTGACGCGTGCCTGGCTGCTCGACGTGTGCGCTCCGGCACTCGACGACCAATACACGCTCGACGACTTGAAGGCGCCGAAGAGCCTGCTCCAGGAGCGCAGCTACGCGCGCACCGGAAAAGCGCCGCAGTACCGCCTGGTGAGCGAAGAGGGGCCGCCGCACGCCAAGTACTACGTCGTCGAGGCGGTCGTCGGCGGCGAGAGCCTCGGCCGCGGAGAAGGCCGCAGCCGGCGCGAGGCGGAAACCGCGGCCGCGCGTCAGGCACTCGAGCAGCTACCCCAGGGTTCGACAAGGTGAGCGTCGCTCGCCTGACCGCGCTGCGCCTGGTCGGTTTCAAATCCTTTGCGGAACGGACGACGGTCGAGTTCGGGCCAGGCATCAGCGCAGTGGTAGGGCCCAACGGCAGCGGCAAGAGCAACCTTGCCGACGCGCTGCGCTGGACGCTCGGCGAGCAGGGCCGCGGCCTGCGCACGCGCCGCTCTGAGGACGTCATCTTTGCCGGCTCATCGACACGCCGGGCGATCGGCATGGCCGACGTGACGCTGGTCATCGACAACCACGACCGCCTGCTGCCGGTCGACTACGGCGAAGTCGAGATCGGCCGCCGACTGTATCGATCGGGCGAGAACGAGTACCTGCTCAACCGCCAGAAGATCAGGCTGCGCGACCTGGTCGAGCTGCTCGATGCGGGCAACCTGGCCGACAACGCCTTCCTGTTCATCGGCCAGGGCATGGTCGACCAGGCGCTGGCGCTACGGCCGGAGGAACGCCGGCCACTGTTCGAGGAGGCGGCCGGAGTGCGACGCCACGAGCGCCGCCGCCGACAGGCCGAGGCTGAGCTGACCGAGGCGGAATCAAACCTCGAACGATTGCGCGACCTGCTCGGCGAGCTGCGGCCGCAGGCGCGCCGCCTGTCCGCCCAGGCCGAGCAGCTTCAGGCGCGGCGCACCGCCGGGGTCGATCTCGCTGAGGCACTGCTCGCGGCGGCGCGCGCACGGTGGGTGGGCGCCTCCGAGACAGTGACGCGCGAACAGACGGTCGTCGACCAGGCCCGCGCCGCCGCCGATGCGGCATTGGCCGAGCTGAACCGAGCCGAGGAGCTGGCCACGACGGTGTCGGGACAGATCGGCGCCCATGCCGACCTCGAACGCACGGAACGCGAGGTGCTCGACCGCAAACGCACCGAGATCGTCGAGCTGCGAGTCGGTCTGGCGCGGGTCGAATCAGAGTCGACAGCCATGGATCGCGATCGTCAGCGCGTCACGTCGGAGATGGCTGAGGCTGAGCGACGGATCGCCGCGGCCTCGGCCATACTGGCCCAACCCGGCTCGGACCGGGACGAGGCCGCTGCCACAGAGCTCGAGCTGATCGAGCGCCAGCTGGCGGAGCACGACGCTTCGCTGGGCGCCGGTGACGGCAGCCTGCAGGGAAGCGTCGACCAGGTACGCCGTGAGCTCGCCGCACGTACCGCCGACCGTCGCCAGCACGAAGCTCGTTCTGCCACCGTGTCGCACTCGCTGAGCGACCAGCAGGCACGTCGCGACCGGCTGGCCAGCGAGCTGTCGGAAGCGGAGCTTGCCCGCGCACAGACGGTCGCGCGTCTCGAGTCCGCGGCCGCGGCCGAGGCTGCGGCTGCTGCCGCGTTGGACGCAGCGCGCGGGGCGGTTGACAAGGGCCACGCGCAGCGCAGCGCCGCAATTCAGCTCGTGGCCGAGCTTGAAGCCGAGACGACCGCCGCGCGCGCCAGGCTGGCGGCGCTGGAAGCTGCGATCGACCCCGATGGGGAACTCGGCCTCGCTCGAGCGGCACGCGCGCGCGGCGGACAGCTGATCGGCGAGGGGCTGGACGTTGAGCCACGCTTCCGCACGGCGGTCGCGGCCGCGCTAGGAGATGCCGGAACCGCCTGGCTGGTGGCCGAGACCGAGGTCGTGCCGCTGTCGCAGCGGCACGGCATGCTCGCGCTCGGCAGGAAGGCCGCTCGCCGCGATGCTTCAAAGTTGACCCAGGCTGGAGCCGATGTGCTGGGCGCCGCGTCTGTCGCCGGCGGCGGTCCTCTCGTCGACGCGATCCGGCGGGACCCGAACGGCAAGGTCACCGAGCTGCTGGAGCGTGTCGTCTGGCTGCCCGAAATTGGCGCCGCATTGGCGCTGAGGCAATCATTGCCCGCCGGCTGGCGTGCCGTCACACTGGCCGGACAAGTGGTGGCCGAGGACGGCCTTGTCAGCCTTGCCCGAGAGCGATCCGAGATCGACACCGCCAGCCGACGCGCTGCCGAGGAAGCCGGTCTGGCGGAGCTCGAACCACGGTTGGAGGCGGCTCGAGCCGAAGCTCAGCGCCTTACCGGCACAGGATCGAGTGCCGCCGATCAACTTCGCGACGCGGCACGTGCTGCCGACGCTGCCCGTACCGAACACCGACGCGCAGCCGAGGCGGAGCGGGTCGCACAGCGCCGTGCGGAACAGCTCGTGCGTGAACACGCCTGGCTGCAGTCGCAGGTTGAACGACTCCAGGCCGAAGCCGCAGGCATCAATGACCTCCTCGGCCGGCTCGACGAACAGGTCGTTGAGCTGGAGAGCCGGCTGGTCGAAGGCGCACCGAGCATCGCCCGCGAGGACGAGCGCCGTCAGTCGGTCGCCCGACTTCGAGCAAGACGCGACGAGCTCCAGCGGCGAGCCCAGGAGCATGCCGGACGTGCGGCGACCCACGAAGAACAGCGCCGGCGGGCGGAGATCTCGCTGACACTCGACGAGGTTCGGCTACGTGAGCTGGACGCCGAAGTCCGCCGCGTCGGCGAGCGCGACACCGATCTTGGCGCAAAGCGGACGGAGCTGGCCGAGGCCCTGGCCATTCTCGTCGACGAGGAGCGCAAGCTCGCCGCCGCCCTCGACGAGCTGGTTCGGGCGGGAGCGGATGATCGAGCGCGACTGATGAGCGCGGAGCGGACGGCGGTCGACGCGCGCGAGCGGCTCCGCGCGTCGGAGACCGCGCGGCGAGAGGCCGAGATGCGAGCGATGGAGGCCCGACTTCAGAGCGACCAGCTTCGCGAGCAGCTGCTCGTCGAGCTGGCGTCGATCGGCGCCGACGGCCTGGCCACGTTGCGGCATGCAGCCGGAGCTTCGACGCCCGAGTCGACCCAGCCGACGAGCTCAACCGACTCGAGCGGCGACGGCGGGAGCGACCACGACGACGATGGCGAAGTTGGCCAGCTCGAGGAGCTCCTCGACACAGTGGTCGCCAGGTGGCGCGCCCAGGCAAACGATGAGGTTGGGCCAAGTCCCGGCAGGGTTGCTTCGCTTCGTCGTCGCTTTCACGATCTCGGCGCCGGCAACCCTTTCGCGGCCGAGGAGTACGCCGAGCTCAACGAGCGACTCACGACACTCGAGGCGCAGCGATCGGACATGGAAGCGGCGATCAGCGCGACCCGCGACCTCATCAGCTCGCTCAGCACGCTCATCAACGATCAGTTCAGGACCACGTTCGCGGCGCTCGAAGACGCCTTCGCGAGGCGCTTCCACGAGCTGTTCGGCGGCGGCGAGGCGCAGCTCAGCCTGACAGCGCCCGACGATCTGTCGGTGACTGGGATCGAGATCCACGCCCGTCCGCCGGGCAAGAAGCGCCAGCCGCTGTCGATGCTGTCCGGTGGAGAGCGGGCGCTGACCGCGGTGAGCCTGCTGCTGGCCATGCTCGAGGTCCGGCCGGTGCCCTTCTGCGTGCTCGATGAGGTCGACGCGGCGCTCGACGAGGCGAACGTCACGCGTTTCTCGAAGGCGCTCCGTGGACTTGCCGAGCGGACCCAATTCATCGTCATCACCCACAACCGGGGCACGATCGAGGGCGCCGACGCGCTGTACGGGGTGACGATCGGTGACGATGCGGTAAGTCGCGTGATCTCGCTTCGTCTGCCGCGCAACGGCGCCGGCCACAGGAGCGAAAGCGCCGACGATCTGCTCGATGAAACCCAAGCCGAGGCGGCCGCTACGTGAGCGAACCAAGCGGCTACGAGGAGGGCGTCGCCAAGACGCGCCAGGGCGTCATCGGCCGACTACGCGGGATCCTGCGCGGCCCGCTCGACGACGATGCCTGGGAAGAGGTCGAAGAGGCACTCATCTCGGCCGACCTCGGTGCCGCGCTGGCCGGCGATGTTGTCGAGCGTGCCCGCGAGCGGCGCGACGTGAAGGACGCCGAGGCCGCGGTCGAGGCAGAGCTGCTCGGCCTGTTCGCGCCACGTGACCCGACCCCGTGGCCGCGCATCCCGGCCCCGGGCGTGCCCGCCGTCGTGCTCGTCGTGGGCGTCAACGGCACCGGCAAGACGACAACTGTGGCCAAGCTTGGTTACCGCTTCGAGAGCCGCGGCGCCAAGGTGCTCCTGGCCGCCGCTGACACGTTTCGGGCCGCGGCGACGGAACAGCTGGAAACGTGGGCGAGGCGGGCGAATCTGCCCCTCGTCTCACACCAGCCGGGGGCTGATCCCTCGGCCGTTGTCTACGACGCGCTCGATGCCGCCGCGGCGCGTGGCACGGACGTTGTGATCGTCGACACCGCGGGGCGACTACATACCAAGAGCAACCTGATGGATGAGCTGGCCAAGATCCGGCGCACGATCGCCAAGCGGCTACCCGACTCGACCCCAGAGGTGCTCTTCGTGCTCGATGCGACGACCGGCCAGAACGGCCTCAGTCAGGCCAGGGCATTCCACGAGTCCTCCGGACTGACCGGCATCGCCCTGACCAAGCTCGACTCGACATCCCGTGGGGGCATTGCTTTCGCCATCGAGGACGCGCTCAAGGTGCCGGTGCTATTCGTGGGTGTCGGCGAGAAGGTGGAAGACCTGCTCGACTTCCAGCCCAACGCCTTCGTCGAGGCGCTCTTCGCCTAGGACGCCGGCTGCTCGATTGGCCGAACCGATTCGATTGTCGTGATGCGTCGCACTGGCGAGAACCAGACGAACACAACGGCGAGCAGGCCTACCAGTGGGCCGAGCAATAGCGTCGTCTGCAGGCCCATCTGAAGCGCCAGGAATCCCGCTCCCAGCGTTGTGATGAGCTGCATCATCAGCGTCGCGACCTGGACTGTGGCGTTAACCCGTCCAAGCTGGCGGTCGTGAACGATCGTCTGGCGAATTGACGTGTCGGTGATGTCGTAGGCCGTCAGGGCGGGGTCGGTCACCAGCTGGTTGCCGATCAGGAAGGCCATCGTCAGCAGTGGCGCGCCGACGGGCGCGAGGGGCACGAAGAACGCACCCAGCGCAGCGATCAGGGTGCTCCCGACGATCACCCGACCGACACCGAATCGCGCGGTGATTCGCGGGGTCAGCAGCGCGCCGGCGAGCGAGCTCAGGCCGCCGACCGCGGCCACGATGCCGATCGCGGCGGCATCCAGGCCGAGCTCCTCGATCGCGAACAGGTACCACAGCGCGCCATAGATGCCCCACATGGCGGCCATCGTCATCGAGGCCAACGTGGTCGCACGCAGGATCGGGTTGCTCCCGACCAGCCGCAGACCGATCGCAATCTCACGCAGCACGGGTTCGCGATCCGCCTTCGCGGGCGGCGGCGCCTCCTTGGCGCGGATGCTGCCGAGCAGCACGGCCGAGACGATGAAGCTGATCGCGTCGACGAACACCGCGATCGGGGCGCTCAGGATCTGGACGAGGAAACCGGCGGTGCCGAACGCGGCAAACTCGGACACCGACGAGGATGCCGCCAGGGCGCCGTTCGCGCGCACAAGGTCGCGCCGCGGGACGACGGTTGGCAGGTAGGCGTTGTCGGCGGCGTCGAAGAACGAGGTCATCACCGCCACCAGCAGGGCTACGATCAGCAGCAGAGGGAGCGACAGCCAGCCGCCAAAGGCCGCGGCCGGGATCGTCAGCAGCAATGCCGCTCTGCCCAGATCGGCCCAGATCATCACCGGCCTACGCCGCAGGCGGTCGACCCACGCGCCGGCGACAAGGCCAATGCCAAGCCCGGCGATCAGATCCATCGAGCGCACCAGCGCCACGCCGACCGAGTCCGCATTCAGCGTGACGATGGCCACGAAGGGCAGCGCAACCCGTGTGACGAGGCTGCCAAAGATCGACACCGTTGCCGCCGCCCAGACGCGACGGAACGCCGAGTTGCGCCAGAGTGAGCTGTCGGGCAGCTCGTCAGGCGGCGGGAAGTGCGGGTCGTTTGTCGGGTCTACCCCCATCTAGTGGAGGGTACGCAAGCCGCGCCAAGGGCGACGAGTCTCTTCGTACTCGTCGGAGGTTCGGTCGGGCTCGGGGATGGTTGAGCCATTGGTCATCGAGGACCTTTCTGCGGTCGGCGGCGTTGCGCAGCTAAACTCGATGCCCGTGTTTGATGATCTTTCCGATCGGCTGCGTGGCGTACTCGGTCGCCTGACCGGTCGTGGCCGCGTTACCGAGGCTGACGTCGATGCTGCGTTGCGCGAGGTCCGCCTCGCGTTGCTCGAGGCGGACGTCAACTTCCGCGTGGTCAAGGATTTCATGGCCCGGGTGCGCGAGCGTGCAGTCGGATCCGAGGTGCTCGACAGCCTCAACGCCGGCCAGCAGGTGATCAAGATCGTCCACGAGGAGCTGACAGCGATCCTCGGCGCCGGTGATCGCACCTTCCACTTGAGCGGCTCGCCGGCAGTGGTGATGCTCGTCGGCCTGCAGGGCTCGGGCAAGACGACCTCGGCGGCCAAGCTGGCCCGGCATATCACCAAGCAGGGCCGACGACCGATGCTCGTTGCCGCCGATCCCTATCGTCCGGCCGCTGCGGACCAGCTCCAGACGCTGGGCAAGCAGCTCGACATTCCGGTCTACCGCGCTCCACAGGGCACGAGCGTGCTCGACATCGGCCGCGGCGCAATCGGAGCGGCGCGCCAGCAGGCTCGTGACGTGATCATCATCGACACCGCCGGCCGGACGTCGATCGACGTGCCATTGATGGACGAGATCCGCAACCTCTCGGCGGCCCTGAGCCCGTCCGAGACGATGCTCGTGGTCGACGCGATGGTCGGCCAGGAATCGGTCGCAGTGGCTCAGGCCTTCGCCGACGCGACGCCGGTTACGGGCCTCGTGCTGACCAAGGTTGACGGCGACGCCCGCGGCGGCGCGGCGTTGTCGATCGGCGCCGTGACCGGTCTGCCGGTCAAGTTCCTGGGCACGGGCGAGCGCACCGACGCGCTGGAGCCGTTCCATCCCGACCGCCTCGCCGGCCGAATCCTGGGCATGGGCGACGTGATGACGCTCATCGAGCGCGCCCAGGAGAACGTCGACCAAAAGGACGCCGAGGAGCTGGCGCGCAAGCTGCAGCGCAACGCGTTCACGCTCGAGGACTTCCTGTCGCAGATGCAGCAGCTCAAGAAGATGGGCCCGATCGGCCAGCTGCTCGAGCTCATGCCGGGCATGGGCGGCGCGGCCAAGGAGGCGCAGCAGGCCGTCGATCGGGGCGATTTGACGCGCATCGAGGCGATCATCCAGTCGATGACCATCGCCGAGCGGCGCGATCCTGACCTGCTCAGCGGCAGCCGCCGGCGACGCGTCGCACGCGGCTCGGGGACATCCCTCCAGGACGTCAACCGGCTGCTCAAGCAGTTCGTCGAGATGAAGAAGATGATGAAGCAGTTCAGTGGTGCGGGCGCCAAGCGGGCGATGCTGCCGTTCGGCAATCGCCGCTAGGACTGGCGGGGCGTTCGACAGTTCCGGGGCTTAGTGGGACCATGAAAGAGATGACACCCGATCCCCAACCGCCCGTTTTTCCACGCGTCTCAGGGCCCTCCGACGAAACCAGTCAACCAGCCGAGACTTCGGCAGGCTCACTTTTCAGCAAGCCCACGCCGACACAGCCTGTCGCTCAAACCGACGGGCCCGGCGCACCCGCGTCTGCCTCCGGCAGTTCGCGATCCCGCTGGCTGATCGCCCTGCTGGCCACGATCGCCGTCGTGGCCGTGATCGGCGGCGTGTTCCTGTCGCTGGGTCCGCGAGCCGGCACGCCTTCGGTCGCAGCGCGCTACGTGCCGGCAGACACGAACATGTTTGTCGAGGCACAGCTCGACCTGCCCGGCGACCAGCGGGCCAACCTCGCTGAGTTCATGAGCCACTTCCCGGGATTTGCCGATCCCGCGGCGTTCGACCAGAAGATGGACGAAATGCTGGCACAGGCGTTCAGCGGCGTTGGTGGTGAGCTGAATTGGGCAACGGACGTCGAACCATGGTTCGGCGGTCTCGCGGCCGGTTTCGGCTCGAAGGACCCCAGCCAGCAGCAATCGGACAGGGAATTCGCGATTGCCTTGTCCGTGGAAGACAGAGCGGCGCTGGATCAGGTCCTGGCGACGAAGCTCACCGACGCCCAGGCGGAGGACTACCAGGGTCACCAGGTTTGGACATCGGCCCAGAGCGACGGAGTCATGGCTCTCGCGGTCACCGACGAGGTGCTGCTGATGGGCTCCGACGCGAACCAGGTCAAGGCAGCGCTTGACGTCCGGGACGATCGAGCACCGGGTCTCGCCGACGACCAGTTTTACCTTCAGCAGCTGGGCCAGCTGAGTGCCAATCGGCTCGGCACGTTCTACTACGACGGCGTGGCGGCGGGCATGCCATTGCCGGATGAGGCAATGGAGGGCATGCCCGACATCGGCCCGCTCCAACCGCTGATCGCCGCCTCCGCGGTGCGGGTCGTCGGCGAGCTGAGAGCCGAGGGCGATCACCTCGAGGTCGTTGCCCGAAGCGAGCGCTCAGCGAACGCCGACCTTCCGCCGCTGCCGGGCAACGCGACGACCAACCTGGCCGACAAGGCGCCGGGCAACGCGATGTTGTACGTGGAGATGCGCGACGTGGGAACGACGATCGGCTTTCTGCTCGACACCGCCATGGCACCGCTCGCGAGCCCCGGCACGGATCCCAACGCGATGGATCCGCGGCTGTTTGAGCAGCTCCTCGGAACGCCGCTCGACGAATACTTCGACTTCATCGACGACGCATCACTTTCCTTCGTGGGAACAGCCGAGTCGCCGCAGATTGGCATGGTCGCCACCGTCACCGACGAAGTCATCGCCAATCAACGAGTCGACAGGCTTGTCAGCATGGCTCGATCGCTCGGCCCCATGGCCGGCGATTTGAGCGTGACGGAGGAGCAGCACGGCGACACAACGATCCATGCGATCAACGTCGGCAGCAGCGAGTCAGATGGGGCGCCGCAATCGGTGTCGATCGCGGTAAACGGTGGTCGCCTGTATCTGGGCACGAACGGATCGGTGGAGGCGGCCCTCGACCGGACAGCGGCCGACTCACTCGCTTCGAACGACGACTACCGCACTGCCCTGGCGGCAGGCGGCTCGAGCAACTCGGGCATCGTCTTCGGGGACATCACAGCGCTTCGTTCGTTGGCCGAAGCGGAGATGTCGGATGCGGACCGGGCCGAGTACATCGCCGATGCTCAGCCGTTCCTGGAGCCGCTCAGCCACTTCATGCTCATCAACCAGACGGACGGCTCGATTGTGGTCAGCAACGGCTTTCTGTATGTCGAGTAACCTTGTGGCCACTTTCCAGGGAGGCTTCTAAGACCAAGTGGCAGTACGCATCCGATTGACGCGCGTCGGCGCAACGAAGCAACCGACTTATCGCTTTGTCGTCGCCGACAGCCGCAACGCCCGCGATGGGCGCTCGCTCGACACGATCGGTCATTACAACCCGCGCACCGATCCGGTTGAGATCAAGGTCGACGAGGCCAAGGCCAACGACTGGATGAGCCGCGGCGCCAAGCCGTCGAACACCGTCGAGCGCCTCTTCCGTCAGGTCGGCATTCTGCCGGCCAAGCAGTCCTAGGCAGATGTCGGCCGAATTGCTCGTCGAGTACGTCGCCAAGGCGCTCGTTGACGAACCCGACGCGGTAAGCGTCAAGGCCGTCGAGGATCAGGACGGCCGCGTGATCGAGCTCCACGTCGCCGAATCGGACATGGGCAAGGTCATCGGGCGAAATGGCAGCGTAGCCAAGGCGATGCGCACGCTGCTCAAGGTGGTCGCGGCGCGCGAAGGGGAGTCGATCTCGCTCGAGATCCTCTAGTTCCGTGGCCACGGAGCGCCTGGTGGTGGGCCTGGTGCGCGGCGTCCATGGACTGCGCGGCATGGTTCGCGTGGAGATCCTTACCGACAACGAAGATCGTTTCGCCGTGGGCAGTGTGCTTTACCCGGAAGGCGACGATCGCGGGCTGACCATCGCCAGCGCCCAGCACGATGGACCCGGATTGCTCGTCAAGTTCAACGAAGTCCGCGACCGGAACGCGGCCGACGGCCTGCGCCAGCTGTACCTCGAGGCCGAGATCGGCGACGAGCTTCCGGCGGACACCTTCTACTGGCACGAGATCGTTGGCAGTCGCGTCGTGTCGACCGAGGGCGCGGACTTGGGCACCGTCGCCGACATCTTCCGGGTCGGCGAATCGGAGGTCTACGTCGTTCGTGGGTCGCGCGGCGAAATACTCGTTCCCGCGGTTCAGGCAGTCGTGCACGAGCTGGTTCCAACCGAGAAGCGCATCGTCGTTGACGCGTCCGCCCTCGGTCTGAACGCGGAGGACGAGCCGGGGGAGGAACGAGCCGAATGACCGCGTTGCGCGTCGACGTGGTGACTCTTTTCCCGGAGATCTATCCGGGACCCCTTGGGCTGAGCATCAGCGGTCGCGCGATCGAGCGCGGGCTGGCGAGTCTGAGCGCGCATGACCTTCGTCGCTGGGGCCTGGGTCGCCACCGCAGCGTGGACGACTATCCGTACGGCGGTGGCGCCGGCATGATCCTGCGCGTCGAGCCTATCGCCGGTGCGCTGGCCGAGCTTGCCGGTCCCGACACGACCCGCATCCTGCTCGATCCAGGCGGCGTGGTGTTCAACCAGGCGATCGCGCACGATCTCGCGCTGCGAACTCACCTGCTGTTCGTGTGCCCGCGCTACGAGGGCGTCGACCAGCGCGTGCGCGACATGATCGACATGGAGATCTCGGTCGGCGACTACGTGGTCTCGGGCGGCGACCTGCCGGCGATGATCGTCATCGATTCGATCCTGCGCCTGCTGCCGGGAGCGATCGATGAGCTTTCGACGACTGACGAGTCGTTTGCCGACGGGTTGCTCGAGTACCCGCAATACACCCGTCCGGCAGTGTTCGAAGGTCGTTCGGTGCCAGAGATCCTGCTCAGCGGCGACCACGGGGCAGTCGATCGATGGCGGCACGAGCAGTCCCGCGCTCGCACGGCGGATCGACGGCCAGACCTTCTCCGTCGGCCTGGCGGGAATGCCTCGTGAAGCACAACCTAACCGAGCGCCCCTGTGTGATCACGAAGATCGAAGCCCAGATCCGCCGACTGGGCCTGCGGCCGCCGGCCCGGCTACGCGGAGGAGCCTGAGCCTCAACCGCGCTCGCGCTGTATACTCCGCCACCCGACCATTACCCGTGGCGTCCGCTGTTGCGTGCCACCGTGAGATCAGAGAGTCAACCATGAGCGTCATCGACGAGATCAGCGCCGAACAGCTGCGCACCGACCTTCCCGAGCTTGCCTCCGGCGACACCGTGAAGGTCATGGCCAGGGTCCGCGAAGGAAACCGCGAACGCATCCAGGTGTTCGAGGGAACCGTCATGCGCCTGCGCGGCGGCGGCATCAACCGCTCGATCACCGTGCGAAGCATCCGCAGCGGCGTCGGCGTAGAGCGCACATTCAAGGTCAATTCGCCGCGCATCGACCGGATCGAGGTCGTCCGCCACGGCGTCGCCCGCCGTGCGCAGCTGTACTTCCTCAGGAAGCGTGTCGGCAAGGCCGCGTCACTGCGCGAGCGTCGCCCAAGCTGATCGTGGAGCCGCCCGCACTGGCGGCTCAGTTCCGACCCTGCGTCGGCTTCCGGATGCCCACAGCGTCAGCTCATGTACTAGCCTTGTCGGGTAGTGGCCGTGATCGTTCCGACCAGGCGCCTCGAGATGCGACTATCGCGTGAGCGCGGCTATCGCCTGATCCTCGGACTCGACGAAGTCGGTGTAGCGCCGTCGTGCGGACCGGTTGTCGCATGTGCACTGGCAATGCCTCTCGGCCGTCGCCCGATCAAGGGCGTGCGCGATTCCAAGACCCTGTCCGCGCCACAACGCGAGCGACTGGCCAAGTCGATCCTGCGCCAGGCCGTGACGGTTGGGCTGGGCGCCGCGTCGGTGCGCGAGATCGACACGATCAACATCTACCACGCAACCGTGTTGGCCATGAAGCGGGCTGTGAAGCGAGCTGGGCCCCACGATTTCGTGATCGTCGACGGCCGGCACATCCGCGGTTTCGAGGAACATGCCGGCCCATACAAGGCGGTCATCGACGGCGACGCGCTGTGCTACGCGGTCGCCTGTGCCTCGATCGTCGCCAAGGTCACGCGCGACCGGCTGATGCTCCGACTCTCCGCCCGATACCCGGGCTACGGGTGGGAGCACAACGCGGGCTACGCCACGGCCGATCATCGTGCCGGGATGGCCGAGCTGGGCGTCACTCCCCATCACCGGCGCTCGTTCATCACCACGCAACGGGTACTTGCCGGCGAGCAGCAGGCGCTGCCCTTGTTCGAGTCGGAGCCTGCCGACCCGGGAACGGCGTCCGAACACGACTCCTCAATCGCTCTTACGGACCTGATTGCCCTTCCTGCCTGACTTGCGATAAGCAGCTGGTAAGCGGCTGTCGCTAGGGTCGCCGGAAGTGACGACGACGGAACGGCAGCGGCGAGGTGCAGCGGCCGAAGACATCGCGCACGAACAACTGCTCGACCTGCGCTGGACCGTCCTCGCTCGAAACGTGCGTGTCGGCCGCGACGAGATCGACCTACTGGCAGTCGATCCCGGCCCGCCGGCCGAACTCGTTTTCGTCGAGGTGCGTAGCGCGACCAGTCGCCTCTTTGGAGAGCCCGAGGAACGGGTCGACCGACGCAAGGTCGGTAATCTCTACCGAGCCATGTCCGCTGTCATCGCTGCCGGCCTGGTGCCTGCAGAGCTGCGCTCGATTCCGCGGCGCATAGACCTGGTCATCGTCGACCGACGATCCGGCCCGCCCCAGATTCGCCACATCCGCCGTCTCGAGCCGCCGTAGGTTCGTGTTGCCTGCTCGGGTTGGTTCGCTGAGCGCCCCAAATGTCCGCCGAGATGCTGGATCGTCAACGGAATCAGGCCAGACCCAGGGCTCAGGCTTGGAATGGCTCACCCAGCCGATCGAAATCCGACTGAGTGCCTCGTTGGCCAGCCAGACACGAGGCTCAACTGACGTTTGGGTCGCTGCGTGAACCAGGCGCGGCGAGCCTCTGCAGTCCAGGTGTCCGACGGGACACAAGGGCATGTGCGTTACTCGGTGTAAACTGCTCGGAGTCGCTCAAAGCGGCCGGCATCACGAAAGTGGCGTCATCACACACGCGTGCCGCTCCCCACGAAGGTGCCCGTCGCGCCAGGCGCGAAGGTCCGTGGACCAGGAAGCACGCGGAGGTAATAACCGAATCAGGAGGCCCTAGTCCCCATGCCCAACGTGTCCATGCGCCAGTTGCTCGAGGCCGGAGTCCACTTCGGCCACCAGACGCGGCGCTGGAATCCCAAAATGCGCAAGTACATCTTTGCCGAGCGCAACGGGATCCACATCATCGACCTCGCCCAGACCGTGCGTGGCCTGGAGGAGGCCCTCCAGTTCGTGAGCGAGACCGTCGCCCGAGGCGACGTGGTGCTCTTCGTGGGGACCAAGAAGCAGGCCCAGGAGCCCATCGCCGAGGAGGCGACGCGGGCCGAGATGCCATACGTAAACCAGCGCTGGCTGGGCGGCATGCTGACCAACTTCGTGACCATCCGAAAGCGCATCGGTTTGCTTGATCAGCTTGACGCGCGGCAGGCGAACGGCGAGTTCGAGCGCATGTCGAAGAAGGAAGCCAGCGGGCTGATGGAGGAGCAGGCCAAGCTGCAGCGCACGCTTGGCGGCATCCGCAAGATGCGCCGACTGCCAGGCGCGCTGTTCGTGATCGATCCGCAGCGCGAGAAGATCGCCGTGGTCGAGGCACGCAAGCTGGAGATCCCGGTCATTGGCACGGGCGACACGAACGTCGATCCGGACCTGCTCGATTACGTCATCCCGGCCAACGACGACGCGATCCGCGCCATCCGGCTGCTCTGCACGCTGGTCTCTGAAGCGGCCATCGAGGGTGCGCAGGAGCGCGCCGCTCGACCCGTCGACGAGCCGATCGCTGTAGTCGAGGAGCAGGAAGAAGCAAGCGACGAGATGGTTGCCGCACTCGCCGCCGGCGGCACGTTCAGCTTCGAGCCGGAGCCGGACGAGGATGAGGTCCTGCTGCCCGTAGACGCAACGGCCGAGGCCGAGGAGACCGAGGAAGAGGAGACTCCTCCCGCTCCTGCCCGTGCCGCCACTCCCCGAGCGGCGGCCAAGAGTCGCCCAACCCCAGCCCCCGAGGAAGAGGAAGAGCCGGCCCCCTGAGCTGGCCGGCGGAGCGGTCTCTCGAGGTCCGCGCCGCACTGATCAACGACCAGACAACAACTCTGAGAAACAGGTAGACACATGACTACGACGAAGGAACCCATGGCTGACATCTCTCCAAGCAAGGTCAAGGAGCTCCGCGAGCGCACCGGCGCCGGGATGATGGACTGCAAGCGCGCCCTCGAAGAGGCGGCGGGCGACGTCGATAAGGCCATCGTGCTATTGCGCGAGCGCGGCCAGGCGACAGCAGCCAAGAAGGCCGGCCGTGACGCCCGTGAGGGCACGATCGCGAGCTACATCCACACGGGCGGCCGCGTCGGCGTTCTGATCGAGGTCAACAGCGAGACGGACTTCGTTGCGCGTAACGAGGAGTTCCAGAAGCTCGTGCGTGACCTGGCAATCCAGGTCGCCGGTTTGGACCCGAAGTACACGACGATCGAGTCAATCCCTGAAGACGTCCTCGCGGGCAAGCGTGCCGAGCTGCTTGCCGACGAATCGGTCCAGGGCAAGCCAGAGAACATCCGCGAGCAGATCGTCGAGGGTCAGCTGCGCAAGTGGTTCCAGTCGACGGTCCTCTACGAGCAGCTCTTCCGCGATACCGACCAGAAGGTGGGCGACCTGATCACCGACGCCATCGCGCGCATCGGTGAGAACATCCGCGTGCGCCGGTTCGCGCGCTATCAGCTGGGAGAGGACATTTGAGCGAAGCCGTCGCTCAACCAGTGAGCACGGCCGTCCCGGTCGCGGACCAGGACGCAGTTCGCTATGGCCGCATCTTGCTCAAGATCAGCGGCGAGGCGCTGATGGGTCGGCGCACCTACGGCGTCGACCCTGAGATGTGCATGTTCATCGCCGAACAGGTGCGCGAAGTCACCCAGCTCGGCGTCGACGTCGCCGTGGTCGTCGGCGGCGGCAACATCTTTCGCGGCCTGGCCGCGTCGGCGAGTGGCATGGATCGGGCCACGGGTGACTACATCGGCATGCTGGCGACGGTGATGAACGGCCTGGCGCTGCAGGATGCGCTCGAGAAGTCGGACGTGCCGACCCGGGTCATGTCGGCCATCGCAATGAACGAGGTCTGCGAGCCGTACATCCGCCGCCGTGCCGTGCGCCACCTCGAGAAGGGCCGCGTGATCATTCTCGTGGCCGGCACCGGCAACCCGTACTTCACCACCGACACGGCCGCAGCACTGCGCGCCGTCGAGATCCACGCCGAGGTCCTGCTCAAGGCGACGAAGGTCGACGGCGTGTACGACCAGGACCCGATGATCAACCCGGACGCGGTCCGCCACGAGCGCGTCGACTACTCACAGATGCTGAACGACCGGTTGCAGGTGATCGATTCGACCGCCGTTACCCTGTGCATGGAGAACGATCTGCCGATCGTCGTCTTCGATCTGAACCAGCCCGGGCACATCAAGGCCGCCGCGCTGGGCGAGCGGATCGGTACCCTGATCGACGACGGAGATGGCGCCGACAGCCGTGGTGGCGTCACAGTTGGTCAGAAGAGCGACGGAGCCCACCAATGATCGATGAGATCAAGCGCGACGCCGATGGACGGATGAGCCGCGCCATCGAGGCGCTCGAGCGCGACCTTTCAGCGATTCGCACAGGTCGTGCCGCGACCGCCCTGGTCGAGCGCATCCCGGTCGAGTACTACGGCACGAACACGCCGCTCAACCAGTTGGCGAGCATCAGCGTGCCCGAGGCGCACTCGATCGTGATCCAGCCGTGGGACCGCAGCGCGCTGGGCGCCATCGAGAAGGCGATCCTCAAGAGCGAGGTCGGCCTGACCCCGAATGTCGACGGCAACGTCGTGCGGTTGAACATCCCGCCGCTCACCGAGGAGCGTCGCAAGGACCTCGTCAAACTCGTCCACAGGCGCATGGAAGAAGCACGGGTCGAGATCCGCAACCACCGTCGCGAGGTTGCCGATGAGATCAAGAAGGCCGAGCGCGATGGCGATCTCGGCGCCGACGAGAGTCGCCGCGAGCAGGACCAGCTGCAGAAGGTGACAGATCGCTGGACTGCCGAGGTAGAACGCGTCGGCAAGCACAAGGAGCAGGAGATCCTCGAGGTCGGATGACCTCCGTCGATCTCGTTCGCCCGATCGACCAACAGGCCAGCGAGCCGACAACAGACGCTGACCCGGCCGACACCGAACGCTCCGCGATCCCGCGCCACGTCGCCATCGTCATGGACGGCAACCGACGCTGGGCTCGCCAGCGCGGCCTGTCCGAAGGGGAGGGCCATTCGGCCGGCGTCGACGCCATCCGTCCGATAGTCGAGCACGCCGCCGATCTGGGAATCGAGGCCTTGTCTATCTACGCCTTCAGCCGTGAGAACTGGGCGCGTGGCAATGACGAGGTAGAGATGCTCTTCGCCTTGCTCGAGGCGGCCATCCGGCGCGAGACGCCCGACCTCGTGCGGCAGGGCGTGCGCGTGCGCATCCTGGGTCGTCTCGACGAGCTACCCGAGCGTACCCGGCTCTCGATTGCCGATGCGCTCTCCGAGACGGCTGGAGGCACGCGGATGACGCTCAATGTCGCGTTCAATTACTCGGGTCGGTCCGAGATCGTCGACGCCGTCCGCCACTGCGTCGCGGACGGCTTGTCGGCCGAGGAAATCGACAAATCAGCTATCCGGGCGCGGCTGTACACCGCGGACGTGCCAGATCTCGACCTGCTCATCCGGACCGGCGGCGAGCAACGCATCAGCAACTTCCTTATCTGGCAGGCAGCGTACGCGGAGCTTTACTTCTGCGACATCCTGTGGCCCGACTTCAACCCTGCCGCCTTCGATGATGCGGTGGCCGAGTTCACCCGGCGAACGCGCCGCTTCGGCCGCTAGCTTCAACGCTCGCTTCTCGGCAATGCTGTCCTCAGCCTCGTCTGGCAAACCATGCGCCAGCGTCTGATCGGCGCGGCCGTGCTGGTGCCGGTCGTCGTAGTCGCCTTTCTGCTCGGCAATCCCTGGTTGTCGCTTGGGATCGCCGCAATCGCGGGTTTGGCAGCGTATGAGACATCCCGATTGGTTCGAGGTGCCGGCCTCGTCACGGACACCGCGTTCACGGTCCTGGTTGCCGTCCTCGCTGTACTCGGGTCGTTCTTCCTGCTCAACGTGACCGATGGGTACGGCGGCTTCGAAACAGCCATGGCGCCCCGCCGCATATTTGTCGCCGTCGCCCTGAGCGGCATCGCGCTCGTGGTTGTGGTTGCCGGGCTATTGGCGCTTCGCCACCGCGATCCGACCATTGGCTTCCGATCGTGGTCGGGCAACCTGATTGCCGGGTTGTATCCGGCGCTGCTGGCTTTTCTGGTAGGGGTAGTCGCCATCGCGCCCGCGCTTCCCGCGGGGTCCGTCCTATTCGATCGGCTCGATACAGGACGCGTTTGGCTGCTCGTACTCGTCCTTTCGGTGTGGTCGTACGACAGCTTCGCGTACGTTGCCGGCAAGTACCACGGCCGTGGCCGCTTCATGAACCACATCTCGCCAAACAAAACTTGGAGTGGCGTGATCGGGGGCACTGTGGCTGCTGTCGTCGTGTGCTCGATCCTGGTATCGGCAGCGGGTCAGAATGCAATTGCCGGCGCGGCCCTCGGACTGGTGATCGCGATCGCTGCTCAGGCTGGAGACCTGGCCGAGTCGGTTCTGAAGCGGAGCTCAAACGCTAAAGACTCGGGCAACCTCATACCAGGACACGGAGGCATCCTCGACCGCATCGATTCGTTCCTGTTTGCAGCCCCAGCAATGTTCATCGCCTTGGCGTGGGCCCAGTTTTTCATGCGACCGTGAGCGACCGAACTCGCGTCGCGGTCCTCGGCAGCACCGGGTCGATCGGCCGCCAGTCGCTTGACGTGCTCGCCGCCCACCCGGATCGTTTCGAGGTCGTGGCGCTGGCTGCCGGGCGCGACGTCACGACTCTCAACCAGCAGATCGCGCGGCATCGACCGCGGGCAGTTGCCGTGGCCGACGAGTCTGTCAGCCGATGGCTGGAACTCGGCTCGGCTCGCCTCCTGGGCGGACAGCAGGCGCTGGAGGAGATGGCGGCCGACAATTCGGTCGACCTCGTGCTGGTCGGGACGACGGGCGTTGTCAGCCTGAAGCCGACGATCGCCGCCCTGGAGCACGGCAAGGTGGTTGCCACCGCCAACAAGGAGACGCTGGTGGCCGGTGGTCACCTGGTCATGCCGCTGGCCAAGCAGATGGCTGAGGCTGCCGCGCCGGGTTCCATGGCGCTTGCCTACCTTCGCCCGATCGACTCCGAGCACTCGGCCATCTGGCAGTGCCTCGCCGGTGAACGCCGCTCGGACATCAGTCGTTTGATCATCACTGGCTCGGGCGGCCCGTTCCGGACCTGGAATGCCGATCGCATCGCCGTCGCCACGCCGGAGGATGCGCTGGCACACCCGACCTGGCGGATGGGTGCCAAGGTCACTATCGACTCGGCCACGCTGATGAACAAGGCGCTCGAGGTGATCGAGGCTTGCTGGCTGTACGATGTGGCGGACGATCAGGTAGATGTCGTCATGCATCCACAGAGCATCGTCCACTCGATGGTCGAGTTCGCCGACGGTTCGCTCAAGGCTCAGCTTGGACTTCCCGACATGCGCATCCCGATTCAATACGCGTTGACTTTCCCCGAACACTTGCCCTCGCCGGCGCCGCGATTGGCTGCCACGGACATCCCCACACTCGGCTTCGAGCCCGTCGACGAACGTCGTTTCCCGGCGCTCCAGATAGGTCGTGACGCCGGCCGTCGTGGGTCGCGAGCGAGCACCGCGCTGATCGCCGCTGACGACATCGCTGTCGAGCGTTTCCTCGGCGGCACGTTGAGCTTCAATGGCATCGCCGAGCTGTGCGGCCATGCAGTGGCCCGCTTCGGGAATGGCAACGACCCGAATCTGGAGGAGCTGATTGCCCTCGACGCACACGTTCGTCGCTGGGCCGAAACCGCCACACTCACCGGAGCGTCTACGCACTGATGTTTGGACTTGACTTCATTGGGCTCGGCAACGGGCTGATCGACATTCTGCTGCTGCTCGTGATCCTGGTCGCGCTCGTCGTGATCCATGAGTTCGGTCACTTCATCGTCGCTCGCCGTGCCGGCGTGACGGTCCACGAGTTCGGCATCGGTTTCCCGCCGCGGGCAAAAGTTATCGGCACGGACAGCAAGGGCACGACCTACACGCTCAATTGGCTGCCCATCGGCGGTTTCGTCAAGCTCGAAGGGGAGGACGGCGATTCGGACGACCCGAATTCCTTCACCCGCCAGCGACTGCCGACCCGACTGACCATCCTGCTCGCCGGGGTGGTCATGAACATCCTGCTCGCGTTCCTGATTTTCACCCTGATCGCTGCCTTTGCCGATCCGGTGGCGAACGCACGTATCAGCTTTGTGCAGCCTGGTTCGCCAGCAGAGACCGCCGGTTTGCAGGGCGGCGTGCAGATCGGCACGGACGAAAAGGGTAGGCCGATTTACGACGAATCGGGCGACCTGATCATCGCCATCGACGGCCGGCGCTTCGCGGTCTTCGACTCGATCAGCGGTGGCGCCACCACTCCCCAGGGCGCATACCTGCTTGCGCATGCCGGCGAGCAGGTGACAGTCACTGTTCTCCGCCCCGACGGAACCGTCGTCGACAAGGTCATCCTGCTTCGCCCACCCGCTGAGGTGGCCGATCAGGGAGCGCTCGGCGTTGGCTTCAATGCGCTGCCCACGGAGGACACCCAGCACGGTTTCCTCGACGCGATCGCAATCGGCTTCCGGCGCACGGTCGACGCAGCCACGCTCATCCTGCGCGGACTGGGCGATCTGATCGCCAACATCACCAACCCGCCGGTGTCGGGACCGGTCGGCATCGTCGGCGCCATCGGCCAGGTTCGCTCCGAGCTGCCACCCGTCTTCCTGCTCTGGTTCATCGGCCTCCTGTCGGCCAACCTCGCGGTGGTCAACGCGCTTCCGTTCCCGCCGCTCGACGGCGGCCGAGTCGCGGTCGCTCTCATCCAGAAGGCGACCGGCGGCCGGATCAGCGTCGCTGCCGAGCGGCTGGCGTACCTGACCGGGTTCATCCTGTTAATGGCTCTGCTCGTCTGGGTGACCTACTTCGACATACAACGCCTCGGCTGATGGCGGCCACGCGGCAGCTGCCGGTCATCGAAGGTGAGGCACATCTGCCCGGCCGGCGCCAGACGCCGACAGTTGAAGTCGGCGGGGTGCTGATCGGCTCGCGCCACCCGGTCGTCGTCCAGTCGATGACCAATACCGACACCGCCGACGCCGACGGAACGGCGCTGCAGGTAGCCGCGCTCGCCCACGCCGGATCTGAGCTCGTTCGGATCACGGTCAACAACGATGCCGCAGCGGAGGCCGTGCCCATCATCCGACGCAAGCTGGACGATCTCGGCGTGGGCGTGCCACTCATCGGCGACTTCCACTACAACGGCCACCAGCTGCTGGTCGAGTACCCGCTAATGGCCGGGGCACTGGCCAAGTACCGCATCAACCCGGGCAACGTCGGCGCCAAGCGCCACGATGAGCACTTCACGACCATCATCCGAGTCGCGCTCGAGCACGACCGTCCGGTACGCATCGGCGTCAACTGGGGCTCGCTTGATCAGGCTTTGTTGACGACGCTGATGGACGCCAACGCCGTGCTGCCGATGCCGGCCGACTCGCGCGACGTGATGATCGAGGCGATGATCCAGTCGGCCCTGCGCTCGGCAGAGCTGGCCGAACAGACCGGCATGGCCCACGACAAAATCATCATCAGCGCCAAGGTCAGTGGCGTGCGCGACCTGGTCGACGTCTATCGCTCGCTCGCCGCGCGGTGCGACTACCCGCTCCATCTCGGCCTGACCGAGGCGGGCATGGGCATGAAGGGCATCGTCGGCTCGACCGCCGGGTTGTCGCTGCTGCTCGAGGACGGCATTGGCGACACGATCCGCGTTTCGCTGACACCCGCACCAGGCGGCGACCGGACCGAGGAGGTGCTCGTGGCGCAGCAGGTGCTGCAGTCGCTCGAGCTTCGCTCGTTCACGCCGCAGGTCTCGGCGTGCCCCGGCTGCGGCCGGACGACGTCGACCTTCTTCCAGGAGATGGCCGAGCAGATCCAGCGCTACCTGCGCGAGCAGATGCCCATCTGGTCGGCCTCGTACCCGGGCGTCGAGGAGATGCGCGTCGCAGTGATGGGTTGCGTCGTCAACGGCCCGGGCGAGTCCAAGCACGCCGACATCGGCATCTCGCTGCCGGGCACCTTCGAGGAGCCGGTCGCGCCGGTGTTCGTGGATGGCGCGCTGCGCACCACTCTGCGCGGGGAGGGCCTCGTGAACGAGTTCATCACCATCCTCGACGAGTACGTCGCACGGCGTTATGGCGCAGCCGTCAGCGCTCCGTAAGCGGCTGCTCGACTACGCCCTCGGCCTGCCCGAGGCGTACCTGGATCACCCATGGGGCGAGGATGTGGTCAAGGTCCACAAGAAAGTCGTCGTGTTCTTCGGAACGCCCGAGGGATCCGCATACCCACCCGGGATGACCGTCAAGTTGGTCGAATTCGCAACCACTCGCGCTGGCCCAGCCGGGCGTCGAGCCGAGCGGCTACAACCTGGGCAAGTCGGGCTGGGTGTCTGTTCGCTTCGGCCCCGAGCTGCCGTTCGAGATGCTGTGCGACTGGATCGACGAGTCATACCGAACCATCGCTCCGAAGACGCTGGTCGCGCGGCTCGCCGAACGCCAAGTCGGCTAGGATTACCGACCCGTTCTGATCCCGCGCGCCGGAGAGCCCGTGTCCAGCGAACAACCCGCCGATAAGAAGAGCCGCTTCGTCTCATCGATCACCACCCAGTCCGAGGACTTCCCGGGCTGGTACAACGACGTGGTCCTCAAGACGGAGATGGCCAGCTACTCGCCGGTGCGTGGTTGCATGGTCATTCGACCGTACGGCTTCGCCATATGGGAATCGATGCGCGACGAGCTGGACCGGCACATCAAGCGAACCGGCCACAGCAACGTCTACTTCCCGCTGTTCGTGCCCCGCAGCCTGCTCGAGAAAGAAGCCGAGCACGTCGAAGGCTTCAATCCCCAGGTGGCGTGGGTCACGCATGCCGGCGGCGAGGAGCTCAACGAGTGGCTGGCTATCCGGCCCACGAGCGAGGCGCTCATCGCCGAGGTGGTCAAGGACTGGATCCAGTCGTACCGTGACCTGCCGCTGCTGCTCAACCTGTGGAACAACGTCGTCCGCTGGGAGCTGCGCACGCGCCTCTTCCTGCGCACAACCGAGTTCCTGTGGCAGGAGGCGCACACGTTCCATGCCACCGAGGAGGAGGCGGTAGCGGAAGTCGCAACCGGCCTCGAGGCGTATCGCGCGACGGCCGAGGAATGGCTCGCCATTCCGGTCATCCGCGGCCTCAAGTCGCGCAACGAGACGTTTCCCGGCGCTGTCTACAGCCACGCGATCGAGGCGATGATGCGCGATGGCAAGGCTCTCCAGGCCGGCACCAGCCACATGCTCGGCACCAACTTTGCGAAGTCGGCGGGCATCGAGTTTCTCGATCGCGACAACCAGCGCAAGTCTCCGTACGGCACGTCGTGGGGCTTCTCGACGCGCATGGTCGGCGCCACGATCATGGCTCACGGCGATGACTCGGGCCTCGTGCTACCTCCGAACGTGGCGCCAACGCAGCTGGTGATCGTTCCCATCTTTCGCACGGAGGACGACCGGCGCGTGGTTGCCGAGGCCGTCGAATCGGTCCAGCTTCACCTCGAGGACGTTCAGACGAAGTCAGGACCACTGCGCTGGAAGACAGACTGGCGCGAGGAGTCGCCGGGCTTCAAGTTCAATCACTGGGAGCTGCGCGGCGTGCCCTTCCGGCTGGAGATCGGACCGCGCGACGTTGCGGCCAACCAGGGCGTGCTGGTACGGCGGGTGGATCGGGACAAGCAGACGACCGACCTGAGCGCGCTGGCGGCCGAGCTACCCCAGCGCCTGGCCGACTACCAGCAATCGCTCTTCCAGCGCGCACTCGACTTCCGCGCCGACAACACCCACCTCGCCGACACCTACGACGAGTTCAAGGCGATTCTCGACAAGGAGGGCGGCTTCCTGATGGCGCCGTGGTGCGGCGACGGCGGATGCGAGAAGCAGGTCAATGCCGACACCGGCGCGACGATCCGCGTCGTTCCGTTCGACTCGGCCGAGGAGGACGGCAAGTGCATCGTCGACGGCAGGCCCTCGCCCAAGAGGGTTCTGTTCGCCCGCGCCTACTGAGCCTCAGCCACCGAGCGCCTGGCGCACGGCCGCGGCCAGCCACACGAAGAGGGGCGCGAAGATCAGTGCCGGCAGGAAGTTGACGACCCGGACGCGCTTGATCTCGAGCAGTCTCAGGCCGACCGCGAGCAGCAGGATGCCGCCAACTGCGCTCGCCGCGCTCACGGCCGTGGGGTCGATGCTGCCGCCAAGGAGGAATGCGACCAACGCGATGCCGCCCTGCACCACGAGCACGGTCAGCGCCGAGAGGTAGACGCCGAAGCCGAGCGCTGCGGTAAAGGCGATGCTGGCCACCCCATCGAGCAAGCTCTTGACTGCCAGCAGCTGAATGTCGCCGGTCAGGCCGTTCTGAATCGGCCCCAGGATGGTCAGCGGCCCTATGCAGAAGACGAGGCTTGCAGTGACGAAGGCCTCGCTAACCTGAGATGGCCGTTCGCCCTGCTGAAGTCGACTCTGGAACGCATCGCCGAGCGCATCCAGGCGATCTGACAGCCGTAGCAGCTCGCCGACGACGGCGCCGGCGAGCAGTGCCCCGAGCACCGCGAGGTCGGTTCCAAGTGGCAGTGTGCGGTCCAGCAGAACCGTCAGCGCCAGCGCAAGGCCCAGCGCCAGGGTGAACAGTCCAAGGCCATCGGTCATCGTTTCCTGCATCCGCTTGGGCATTCGCGAGCCGATCAAAAGGCCGATGGTGGTGCCCAGGAGCACGGCCACAACGTTGAGCAGGGTGCCCGTCAGGAACATGGCCGGGACGCTAGCACCGTTGAGGGGAGGGAGGGCAGCGGTGTATACTTCGGTCAAGTCTTTTTGGCCGCCTCTGAACGTGGGTGACCCCCACGTTTATTTATGCGGCTGAGCCCGCGTAGACGGGGGAAACAGTCCAGTCGGAAGGAGGGCGTAGCGTGAATCGCGACTTTATCGGCGCGCTCCTGCAACTGAACGCAGAGAAGAACATCCCCCGCGAACAGCTGGTCGCGACCCTCGCCGACGCGATCCAGTCGGCCTACCGCCGGACCACCCCGGGCAACGAGAACGTCTTCGTCGACGTCGATCCCGACAGCGGCAAATTCAACGCATATCGAGCGATGCACGTCGTCGACGAGATCGAGGACGAGCAGACTGAGTTCACCGTTGCCGACGCGCAGAAGTACAGCGCCAACGCGAAGGTCGGTGACCTGGTCACCATCGCTCAGCTCGATCCCAACAGCTTCGGCCGCATCCACGCCCAGATGGCCACCCAGCTCGTCCGGCAGCGTCTGCGTGAGGTCGAGCGCGAGCAGGTCTTCGGTCAGTACGCGCAGCGTGAGTCGGAGATCATCACCGGCACGGTGTCGCGCGTTGAGCCACGCGGCGTGATCCTCGACGTCGGCCGCGCCGAGGCGATCCTGCCCACGACCGATCAGAGCGTGACCGAGCACTACCGCATCGGCCAGCATGTCAAGGCTTACGTGCTCGAGGTCCGACGCACGACCAAGGGTCCGCTGATCTACGTCAGCCGGACGCACAAGAACTTCCTGCGCCGCATGTTCGAGCTGGAAGTGCCCGAGATCCACGCCGGCACGGTCGAGATCAAGGCAATCGCCCGCGAGGCGGGATCACGCTCCAAGGTCGCAGTGTCGAGCCGCCAGGAAGGGCTGGACCCGGTCGGCGCCACCGTCGGCCAGCGTGGCGGCCGCGTCCAGGCTGTCGTTGCCGAGCTGGGCGGCGAGAAGATCGACGTCATTCCTTGGAACGAGGATCCGGCCGCATTCGTGGCCAACGCGCTCAGCCCCGCGCAGGTCGTAAGCGTCAACATCGATGAAGAGAACCGCATCGCCAGCGTGACCGTGCCCGAGCGGATGCTGTCGCTGGCCATCGGCCGCGAAGGCCAGAACGCCCGCCTGGCGGCGAAGCTGACCGGCTGGCGGATCGACATCCGCTCTGACATCGCGCAGGCGCGTCCGGCACCCGGCCCGACCGACGACTCCACGCCGGAATCCGACGTGGTGCCTGTTGAAGCGGCGGCCGAGATCGCGACAGACCAGGCGCCAGACGCCGAGGTCGCCCCGACCGCGGAGGACGCCCCGACCGCGGAGGACGCCGAACCGGTCAAGGCGACGCGCAAGCGGACGAAGAAGGATGCCGAGCCGGCCGCCGCCGAAGCGGGCGAGGACGCAGTGCCGGCGATTGCAACCAAGAAGGGAGCTGCCGCCAAAAAGCCCGCAGCCAAGAAGCCCTCGGCCGATGTCGAGACGCCCGCCGCTGAACCGAAAAAGGCGGCTGCGCCACGCACCACACGCAAGGTCACTGCCGACGAGCCGACAGCGACGGCGGTTGCCACCGCGCAACCGGCAGCGCCCGTGCGCAAGGCGCGTAAGACGGCCGTGGCAGCGGTCGCTTCCGAGAGTGCCGAGTGACAGCGCCGATGGCCGCAGCCCAGCCAGGTCAGCCGCTACCCGAGCGCCGCTTCCCTGTGCGCACCTGCGTGGCGTGCAGGACCGAGCGGCAGAAGCGCGAGTTTGTGCGTATCGTGCGCGCACCCGACGGGGAAGTCAGCCTGGATCTAAGTGGCCGCGCTAAAGGCCGCGGTGCGTATCTGTGCGCCGATGGCTCTTGTTGGACCGTAGCAATCAAGAAGAAGTCGCTCGAGCGCGCCCTATCGGCGCAGCTCCCGCCCGAGTTGCGCGATCAGCTCGTGGCAGGTCCTACCACCAACAGCACAACAGTCGGGGGAGGTACCCATGGCCCGCAGTAGAAGTGGCACGCGCAACATGCGCGGCCCGCGCAAACCACAGCGTCGATCCGCAGATCAGAACGCGACCGATTCGGCCGTCCAGACGCTCGATCCGAGCGCCCGCGGCCAGGTGGACATTCCCAATTCGATAACCGTCAAAGAGCTCGCCGAGCTGCTCACGGTCAACGCCGCGGACGTCATCCGCGAGCTGATCAAGAGTGGCATCTTCGCCAGCATCAACCAGCCGCTCGACCGCGACACGGCGAGCCTGGTCACCGGCGAACTCGGTTTCGAGGTCGCCGAGGCGCGGCTGCCCGAGCAGGCCGAGACGAACGGCGATACGCCCGCCCCACAGGCAACCAAGGAAGTCCTGTACGAGGAGGACGACGCGAGCCTGCTCCAGGCGCGACCGCCGATTGTGACCGTGATGGGCCACGTCGACCACGGCAAGACCAGCCTGCTAGATGCGATCCGCACCTCTGAGGTCGCGGCGGGCGAGCGCGGCGGCATCACCCAGCACATCGGCGCCAGCGAGATCGAGAAGGACGGCCGGCGCATCGTGTTCCTCGACACGCCCGGCCACGAGGCGTTCACCGCCATGCGTGCGCGCGGCGCGAAGGTGACCGATATCGCAGTGCTCGTTGTCGCCGCCGACGACGGCGTAATGCCCCAGACGCTCGAGGCGATCGACCACGCCCGCGCGGCGAAGGTTCCGATCGTCGTTGCCGTGAACAAGATCGACAAGGCCGACGCCAATCCCGATCGCGTCAAGACCGAGCTCACCGAGCACGGCGTGACGATCGAGGAGTACGGCGGCGACGTGCCGCTCGTGCCGGTCAGCGCGCGCGATGGGACCGGCATCCAGGACCTGCTCGACACGATCCTGATCGTGGCCGACGTCCAGGAGCTCAAGGCAAACCCGGACCGGCCGGCCATCGGCACGGTTGTCGAGGCCGAGCTGGACAAGGGCCGCGGTCCGGTCGCGACCGTCCTCGTCCAGACTGGCACGCTCAACGTCGGCGACGTCGTCGTCGTAGGTGACACGTACGGCCGCGTCCGAGCCCTGCAGAACAGCCGCGGCGAGCGGATCACCAAGGCAGGGCCCTCCTCGCCAGCGGTGATCCTCGGCCTGGCCGAGGTTCCTTCCGCGGGCGACACGCTGCGCGTCGTCGGCGACGAGAAGACCGCGCGGACGATGATCGAGGAGCGCCGCGACGGCAACGCGCCGGAGCAGACCGGTCGGGCCACGCTCGAAGATCTTTATCGGCAGATCCAGGCCGGCCAGACCAAGGAGCTGGGCGTCATCCTGAAGGCCGACGTGCAGGGCTCGCTGGGTGCCATCCGCCACTCCCTCGAGCAGGTGCAGACCGAAGAGGTACGCATCAACATCCTGCACGAAGGCACCGGCGACATCACCGACAACGACATCATGCTCGCGTCGGCTTCGAACGCCGTGGTCGTCGGGTTCAACACCAAGCTCGATCCACAGGCACGGCGAACGGCCGAGGCCGAGGGCGTCGACGTCCGTCTGTACGACATCATCTACCAGCTCACCGACGAGATGGGCGCCGCGCTGCGCGGCCTGCTCGAGCCGGAAGAGATCGAGGTTGTCGAAGGCCGCGCCGAGGTTCGCCAGATCTTCCGCGCCGGCCGCAACGTGATCGCCGGCTCGTATGTGACCGATGGACGCATCATCCGTGGCGGTGCGCGTGTCTACCGTGGTGGCAAGCTCATCGCCACCGATCGGATCGAGTCGCTGCGGCGCTTCCGTGACGATGTCCGCGAGGTCGAGACCGGCTATGAGTGCGGTATCGGCCTGGCAGATTCAAACGACATCGAGGAGGGCGACATCATCGAGTGCTTCAGCAAGCAGATGGTCTCGCGCGTCGCCTCGGCCTGACCGCAAGTGAACATCAATGTCTGAGCGCACGGCGCGGCTTGACGAGCTGTTGCGTGAGGAGATAAGCGAGGTCATCCGGCGCGAGGTCGATGACCCGCGCATCGGCTTCGTAACAATCACCAGCGTCGACGTCTCTCGTGACCTGAGCCACGCAAACGTGTGGGTGTCGGTCATAGGCACGCCCGACGAAAAACGTTCGACTCTGCGCGCCCTTTCGCACGCGATGCCCTTCGTTCGTCGGCGCCTCGGCCGGCTACGGCTCAAGCGGATTCCTGCGCTGCACGTCAAGGAGGACGAGACGGCCGAGCGTGGAACTCGGTTGCTGCACATCCTGGACGAGCTCGATCATGGTGGGGCAGGGGAGATCGACGGCGCCACCGAAACGCTGCCAACTCCGCTCGGTACTGCCGCGCACGAGGACGCGGCGCGCGGGAAGGCCGCGAAGAACGTGGAGAGCGCGAAGGTGGAAGAGGCATGACCGTGGCCCAATCGAGCGTGGCCCTCAACTCGCTCAAACCGGAAGATGTTGGCAGTGTCCCGAGCGAGATCGTCGCGCGTCTCTCCGAAGCTCGAAACGTGCTCACCGTGTGCCACGAGAACCCCGAGGCCGATGCGCTCGGGTCGGCGCTCGCGCTCGCACTGGCGCTCGAGCACCTTGGCAAGCAGGCGACCCCGGTGTGTGCCGATGCCGTGCCACCGATGTATGGCTTCATGCCTCATATCGACCGGTTCCGACAGGATCCCGAACCGGATTGCGAATACGACCTGATCGTGGTCGGTGATTGCGGTGACCTGGAACGCATCGGGCCGGTCTTTGCTCGCAACGCCGAGTTGTTCGGCCGCGTGCCGATCGTGAACATCGACCACCACATCTCGAACACGGGCTTCGGTGTCGTCGATTGGATCGACGCCACCGCCGCGGCGACGTGCGAGATGAACACCCTGTTGATGCCCGCGCTTGGCGTCCCGCTCGATGCCCTGGATGGTGCCATCGCCGCCAACCTGATGGCCGGCGTGGTCATCGACACGGCCAACTTCCAGCATCCCAATGTGACGCCGCGCACGCTCCGTGTGGCCGCTGAACTGGTCGCCGCCGGCGCTCCCTTGAGCGAAACGGCGCGACTGATCTACCGCACCAAGCCCAATCGCCAGCTCAAGCTCTTCGGATGCGTGCTGGGCACGCTCGACTCGGAGCTCGACGGACGGCTCGTGTGGGCCAGCCTCGACGAAGCCGATTACGCCTTCACTGGCGCCGGGCCTGCAGACGCCGAGGGACTGAGCGACCTGCTCAGCCAGTCGGACACGGCCGAGCTGATGATCCTCTTCCGCCAGACCGGGGAACGCACCAAGATCAGCGTTCGAACGCGCGAGGGCGGTGCCGACGCGACCGTGCTTACCGGCGCTTTCGGCGGTGGCGGACACGCCCGCGCCGCCGGCGCGACGATCGACTTGCCGCTCGAGCGGGCACGCCACGCGGTGCTCAATGCGGCGCGGCAAATGCTGTCCGAGAGTGGCGACTGACCCCACGCCGACCGACGGCAAGGAGCCGGGTCGGGACGGCGTAAAGCCGGCTCGTGACCGCGAGATGACGCGCATCGACGGTGTGCTGGTGGTTGCCAAGGAGCCCGGCCCGACGTCGCATGACATCGTCGCGCTCGTTCGGCGCCTGACCGGCGTCAAACGTGTCGGCCACGGCGGCACGCTCGATCCCTTCGCTGCCGGCGTCCTGCCAGTCTTCGTCGGCTTTGCCACGCGGCTGGTCGAATATCACCTGACCGACGAGAAGGAGTACCGCGCCCTGGTCTGCTTCGGCGCCAGGTCGACGACCGACGACCTCGATGGCGAGCTGGCGCCGACCGACCAGCGGGCACCGACCCGGGCGCAGGTCGAGGATGCGCTCGTCGGGATGCGAGGTGGAATCGAGCAGGTTCCGCCGGACTACTCGGCGGTGCGCGTCTCGGGCCGCAAGGCATATGAGCTTGCCCGTCATGGCGAGAAGCCGGAGCTTCAGGCGCGCCGGGTAACCATCCATCGGCTGGAGATCACGGAATGGAATGACGATGATGCACATCGACCCGTGGCGACGCTGGAGGTGCGCTGCTCAGCCGGGACTTATGTCAGATCCCTGGCGCGCGACCTGGGGGAGCAGCTGGGCTGCGGCGCGTACCTCGGCGCGCTGACTCGAACGGCAAGCGGTCCGTTTCGCATCGAGCAGGCGCATCCACTCGCCAAGGTCCGCGAGGAACTCGGTGCGGGACGCGCCCAGGACCTGCTGCTGCCTCCCGACGCGGGCCTCGAGGCGATGCCGCAGCTGACGCTCAGCGCCACCGAGCTGGGTTTCCTGGCGCGTGGGCAGCAGCTTCGCCGACCCATGAGCGGGCTCGAGGACGGCCTGGTACGCGTGCGCGACGAGAACGGCAACCTTGCGGCCATGGCCCGGTCGGATGACGGCGTCATCAGCCCCGAGAAGGTCTTCCTGGCGGTGAAATCGGAGTGAAACGCCTGCGTTCGGTCGATGAGCTTCCGGCCGAACTGCGTTTTGTGCTCGCCATCGGTATGTTCGACGGCGTCCACCGCGGCCATCAGCGAGTCATTGGCACGCTGGTCCGCGCCGCCCGTGAGAACGCGGCCGAGCCGATCGTGCTGACTTTCGATCCGCATCCCGCTCGCGCTCTGCGCGGAAGCGCGCCGCCGATGCTGTGCGACCCGCAGGAACGATTCGCTCGCCTCGAGCAACTTGGCGTCAGCACAATCGTGATACAGAACTTCGACGAAGAGTTTGCCGCGCAGCCGCCCGACGAGTTCCTGGGCCGATTGTGCGCCGGACGCACGCTGGTCGGTCTGGTGATGACCGCCGAGTCTGCCTTTGGTCGTGATCGAACCGGGGGGCTACCGGAGATCCGACGGCTGTCCAAGGAGCTCGGCTTCACGACGATCGAGGTGCCGCGCCTGGCTAGCGACGGCAACTCCCTGTCCAGCACGCGCATCCGCAAGCTGGTCGAGCACGGCCGGCTCTCGGACGCGGCGCGGCTGCTTGGCCGTCGCTACGCGGTGATCGGCACAGTCGTAGCCGGCGATCGGCGCGGACGAGAGCTCGGCTACCCAACGGCCAACCTCGACTTCGACGAGGAGGTGGCGCTGCCGCCCGATGGCATCTATGCCGTCCGAGCCGAGTGGGTCGGCGGCGACCCGCTGCGTCCCGAGCGGCGCGCCGACGGTGTCGCGTCGCTAGGGGTGCGGCCCACGTTCGGCGGTGGCGCACGGATCCTAGAGGTTCACCTCTTTGACACGAACGAGGATCTCTACGGCGAACGCCTGAGGGTCGAGTTCGTGCGCCGCCTGCGCGGCGAGCGTCGCTTCACCTCGGCCGATGCTCTGGTGCGCCAAATGAATCGTGACTCGGCCCGCGCCCGCGCACTTCTCCGCGGCGGCTGACGGACCGGCGATGCCCGCCGGCGCCGCCCTTCAGCGTTACGTGCGGCACGTTGATCTTGGCACATCGCCGAGCGTTAGACCTAACCAGTAGAAGGTGTTGAGCGATGAAACCGAACGACTGTTAGACTTTCCCCGCACGAAAAATAGGAAACGTTGGAGGAACGGGTGCCCCTGGCGCGGGAAACCAAGGAAGGGATCGTGGCGGACTACGCCCGATCGGAATCAGACACAGGCTCACCGGAAGTACAGATCGCACTCCTCACCGAGCGGATCAAGGGACTGACGGAGCATCTACGTACCTTCCCCAAGGACAATCACTCGCGCCGCGGCTTGCTCAAGCTTGTCGGGCAGCGACGGCGACTGCTTGCGTACCTGATGCGCAAGGACAACGCTCGCTATCGCGCCGTAATCGGCCGCCTAGGACTGCGCCGCTAGCAATACCCGTCCTCCGCCATTGGAGGACTGATGCCAGTCACTACTCTCACGACCGAGATCGCCGGTCGCACCATGACCATCGAGACGGGCAAGCTCGCCCGACTCGCCGGTGGTTCGGTAACCGTCCGCTACGGCGACACGATGCTGCTCGGAACCGCAAACCGCTCGGAGCCGCGCGTCGGACTCGACTTCTTCCCGCTGACCGTCGAGTTCGAGGAGCGCATGTACGCCGCGGGCAAGATCCCGGGCGGCTTCATCAAGCGCGAGTCGCGCCCGTCTGAGGCGGCCATTCTTGCCGCCCGACTGACCGACCGGCCCATTCGACCGCTCTTTCCCGAGGGCTACAAGGACGACGTCCAGATTGTCCTGACGGTCTTGTCGACTGATCAGCAGAACGATCCCGACATCCTGGGCACGATCGCCGCCTCGGCGGCGCTGACGATCAGCGAGATCCCCTTCAATGGCCCGGTGGCTGCTGTGCGCGTCGGTCGGATCAACGGTGAGCTGGTGCTCAACCCAACCGTCGATCAGCTCGTGGAGTCGGATATCGACCTGGTCGTTTCCGGCACCCGCGAGGCGATCATGATGGTTGAGGCCGGTGCCAACATCGTGCCCGAGGCCGTGATGGCCGAGGCGATCATGTTTGGCCACCGTTCTCTTGGCGCCGATCCTCGATCTGCAGGATCAGCTGCGTGAGCAGGTCGGCAAGCCCAAGCGCACGCCGTACATCGAGCCGAGCATCGAGTCGCTGCTCCACTTCGTTGAGGCGAGCCAGGCCGGCCAGCCCTTCGTCGTCTTCGATGTCGAGACCACCAGCCGTGACGCCAAGCAGGGCTCAATGGTCGAGATCGGCGCCGTCAAGGTCGCGAACGGCCAGATCCAGGACCGCTGGTCGACCCTCGTCAACCCCGGCGCGCCGATCGTCGGCCGCCAGCTGCACGGCATCACCGACGATGAAGTCCGCGACGCCCCGAGCCCTGCTCAGGCAGCCGCGAAGTTCATGGATTGGGCCGGTGACGCGATGCTCGTCGGTCACAACGTCGGCTTCGACATCGGCTTCCTCGAGGCCGCACTCGAATCCGGCCAGCGAGTCGAGCAGGGTCGTTACCTCGACACGCTCGTCCTCGCCCGCGATGCATATCCGGACTCAGATCTGAAGCTGGCCGACCTGGCCCGCTTCTTCTCGCTCGAGACCGAGCCCAATCACCGCGCGTTGCCCGACGCTGAGGCAACCGCGCAGCTGCTGATCCAGCTCGGCAACGACCTGCCCGAGCGCATCAAGCTGTACAAGGAAACGGTCGCCAACGCGATCCGATCGCTGCGCAGCGGCTCGACCAAGGAAGACTCGGCCAAGCAAATCGACCTGGCCCGTAAGACAGCCCGATTCTCGAAGGGCCTCGCCGGCCTGCTCCACAAGAAGGTCGTCCGCGAGCTGGTGCTCAACGAGGGCATCCGGATGGACGGCCGCGAGCTCGACACGATCCGCCCGATCAGCGTCGAGACCGGCCTCCTGCCGCGCGCCCACGGCTCGGCGCTCTTCACTCGTGGCGAGACCCAGGCGCTAACCGTCGCAACGCTTGGCCCGTCGTCAGATGTCCAGCGCATCGACACGATCGGACCCGAGGAGTCCAAGCGCTACCTCCACCACTACAACTTCCCGCCCTATTCGACGGGTGAGAACAAGCCGATGCGCGGTCCGTCGCGACGCGACATCGGCCACGGCGCGCTCGCTGAGCGGGCACTCGTGCCGGTCCTGCCTTCGCACGAAGAGTTTCCGTACGTCATCCGCCTCGTATCCGAGGTGGTCACCTCCAACGGCTCGACCTCGATGGCCTCGACCTGCGGCTCGACCCTCGCACTGATGGACGCCGGCGTCCCGATCAAGGGCCCGGTGGCCGGCGCGGCGATGGGCCTCGTGTCGGGCGAGAACGGCAAGTTCGCCGTGCTGACCGACATTTTGGGCAAGGAAGACGCGTTCGGGGACATGGACTTCAAGGTCACCGGCACGGCCGAGGGTGTGACCGCGCTGCAGATGGACATCAAGGTCCAGGGCATCAACGAGCAGATAATCCGCGACGGGCTGGAGAAGGCGCGCAACGCGCGGCTGTTCATCCTCGACAAGATGACCGAGGTGCTGCCCAGCGCTCGCAGCGAGATGTCGGCCTTCGCGCCGCGCATCACGACCATCAAGATCAACCCCGAGAAGATCCGTGACATCATCGGCAAGGGCGGTGCCACGATCCGCAAGATCCAGGAGGACACCGGCACCGAGATCAACGTCGAGGACGACGGCACGGTCGAGATTGCGGCGGTCGACGCCGACAAGTCACGTGCTGCCGTCCAGTGGATCGAGAGCCTCACCCGTGAGGTCGAGGTCGGCGCTCTGTACCTGGGCAAGGTCACCCGAATCATGGGCTTCGGCGCCTTCGTCGAGATCCTGCCCGGCAAGGAAGGCCTCGTTCGCATCGGCGAGCTGGCCGACTACCACGTGCCCACCGTTGAGGATGTCGTCTCGATCGGCGACGAGATCATGGTCGTGGTGACCGAAGTCGACCGGCAGGGGAGGGTCAACCTCTCGCGCAAGGCGGCGATGGCACGCCACCTGGCCAAGGCGCCGGCCGAGGTCTAACCGCCCGGCTGGCGACAGCGACTCAAGAGAACGGCCCGGCTGAAAAGCCGGGCCGTTTGATTCCCTCAGGGAATGTCGGTTGTCAGGGAGTGACCTGAGCCGACGCCACCCGACCCGCCAAAGTCCAGCACCACTCGACGCTCCGCCTGTTGCGCCAGAAGCGCCACTACCGCTGGCTCCGTTGTCGCCAAGGGTCACGCTGCTGGACAGCGGACCGTCGGTGCCTGGAAGTCCGTCAACACCTCCATCGCCGGTGACCTCGATGTCAGACCCGGGTCCGCCCGTAGTCGAGCCCGCTCCACCGGCGCCGCCGGTCGGGGCGGTTGACGAGGCCCCACCATTGCCACCGGTGGCGCCGGCTGCCGTGCCACCTGCGCCACAGTCGCCACCCAGGACGACCTGCAGTGCAAAACCGCCAGCACCGCCTTGGGCAAGGATGGCAGCCACCACTTGGCCGTTTCGCGCGCCTGAGGTTGTCTTGCGCCCAGCACCGGGGAGGATACAGGCGGTATCCTTGGGGTCGTGCCCAATTGGATAACCGCTTTGAGTGAATTCATGTCTCTCACCAGGCGCACCGGGCACGAGGATCAATCGCACGCACCCGAATGGGCGGGTTTGTCGGCGTGACTCCCGATCAGCGACGGCAGGCACTCGATGAGATCTCCGCCGAGGTCGCTGCGTGCACGAAGTGCCCGCTCTACAAGACGCGCACCCGGGCGGTACCGGGTGAGGGCCACCCTGAGACGGAAGTCGTGTTCGTCGGCGAAGGCCCGGGCTACAACGAGGACCAGGAGGGCCGGCCGTTCGTCGGCGCCGCCGGTGGGTTGCTCAACGAGCTGCTCAAAGCCATCGGCTGGAAGCGCGAGGAGGTATTCATCACCAACGTTGTCAAGTGTCGGCCACCCGGAAATCGGGATCCCGAGCCGTTCGAGATCGAGACCTGTGCGCCATACCTCAAGCGTCAGCTCGAGGTCCTCGACCCGGCTGTGATCGTGACTCTTGGCCGCTACTCGCTCGGCACGTTCATGCCCGGAGCGCGGATCAGCGCTGCGCACGGCACTTCCCGGCTGACCGACCCGGACACAGGCGCAGCGAACGCCGAGACGTATGCGATGTACCACCCAGCCGCAGCACTGCGCCAGTACAGCCTGCGCGAAACGATGCTCGATGACATGTGCAACCTGCCCGACGTGCTGACGCAGGCACGCGGGCGACGCGACGGCACGACGACGACCACGGTTGGCGTGACGGCCCCAGGCCAGAGACGGAATCGGTCGCTTTACCCGCGGCAAGCTCTGAGACGGCCTCCGTGCCGATCAGCGTCGAGCCGGACCCTGAGATCGAAGCGATGCTCGAGCCGGCAGTGGCAGGCGGCTCGGACGAGCCACAGCTGGGGCTGTTCGGATGACCGATTCGGCGAACCCGGGCCTGCGCATCCTGCCGCTCGGCGGTGTCGGCGAGATCGGCAAGAACATGTACGTGTTCGAGTACGGCGATGAGATCGTCGTGATCGATTGCGGACTGATGTTCCCCGAGGAGGAGATGTTCGGCATCGACCTCGTCGTGCCCGACGTCACCTACCTGCGCGAGCGCGCCGACAAGGTCAAGGCGTTCCTGATCACCCACGCCCACGAGGACCATGTCGGTGGGCTGCCCTACGTCCTGCCCTACTTCCCGGGCGTGCCGATCTACGCCTCGACGCTGGCGCGCGGCCTGCTGGGCAACAAGATCAAGGAGCATAAGCTCAACAACAACCCGCTGCTCGCACTCGAGCCGGGCGAGACGGTCGAGCTCGGGGCCTTCAGCGCGACCGCCTTCCGGATCGGCCATTCGATCCCCGACGCGATGGGCATTGCCCTGCGCACCCCGCTCGGTTTGATCGTCCACACCGGCGACTTCAAGTTCGACCACACGCCGGTTGACGGCAAGATGTCCGACATCCACGCCCTGGCCCAGTTCGGCAGCGAGGGAGTGCTCTGCCTGCTGTCCGATTCGACCCGCGCCGAGAGCCCCGGCTACACGCCGTCCGAGCGCACCGTTGGCGAGGCGTTCCGGAGCATCATGGAGGGGCTGGACGGACGGATCATCGTCGCCACCTTCGCCAGCAACATCGCGCGCATCCAGCAGGTCTTCGATGCAGCCGGGACGTTCGGCCGCAAGGTGGTCGTCATCGGCCGCTCGATGGAGCAGAACGTCCGCATCGCGACCGACCTCGGCTATCTCCAGTACCCGGCCGATCAGCTGGTGCTCGAAGGACCGGATCAAGGACGTCGACGGGGCGAAGCTCGTCATCGCCACGACCGGCGCGCAGGGCGAGCCGATGGCCGGCCTGGCGCGGATGGCAAATCGCGATCACCGCTGGGTCGAGATCCAGCCGGGCGACACGGTCATCGTCAGCGCCAGCCCTATCCCGGGCAACGAGGAAGTCGTCGGGCGCACCATCGACAACCTTTTCAAGGTCGGAGCGAACGTCTTCTACCACGACATCAAGCGTGCCCACGTCTCCGGCCACGCCAGCCAGGAAGAGCTCAAGCTGATGCTCAACCTGACCCGGCCCAAGCATTTCATCCCGATGCACGGGGAGTTCCGGATGCTCGTCCAGCACGGCCGCCTGGCCGCTGAGCTCGGTGTCGCGCCGGACAACATCTTCATCATCGAGAACGGCCAGCCGATCGACTTCGCACCCGACGGAACAGCCCGCCGCGGGACGCCGGTCGAGGCGGGCTACGTGTACGTCGACGGCCTGTCGGTGGGTGAGGTCGGCGACGTGGTGCTTCGCGACCGGCGCGCGCTCGCGTCGGACGGCATGTTCCTCGTCGTGGTGACCGTCGACAAGCAGACCGGCACGCTGATCGGCAAGCCGGAGATCGTCACCCGTGGCTTCGTTGCCGCGCTCGACGACCCGGTAATCGCCGCCGCCGCCGACCGCGTCGCTCGCGCGATCGAGAACCCCGGCGACCACACGACCGAGGTGGCGCTGCTCAAGGCACAGATCAAGGACAGCCTGTCGCAGTACCTGTACGACCGGACCAAACGCCGGCCGATGGTCTTTCCGGTAGTGGTCGAAATCTGATGGCCACCCGGGCACGCCGCGCGACACCGGCATCGCGCTCACGCTCCAAGAAGAGTACGTCCCCGGGTCGGCTCGAAGGCTTCCGCGTACCTCCGCATGTTGCCCGGTCGTTGCTCGGCCTTGGTCTGCTGATCCTCGGCGCCGTGACGCTGATCGCCCTGCTGTTTCCGCAGGAGGGCATCCTCATTCGCTACGTGGACAACATTCTGCGCCCGGCCTTCGGCCAGGGCGCGTGGCTGCTTGCCGCGCTGCTGATCGTGGCCGGCATCGTCGTCGAGCGTCCGGCCAGGATCGGCCATGGTTCGACGCTGGCGATTCTCGGTGGCATCATCGTGTTCATCGCCGGGCTCGGCCTGATCCACCTCGTGTGGGGCAGGGGAGACGGCCAGAACTCACTGCGCGACGGTGGTGGGGCGCTGGGCAACGCGCTTTCGTCGTCCTTCTCCGACTTTGTCTCGCCGATCGGCGCGTTTGTAGTCCTTGTCGGCCTGCTGATCGCCGGCCTGCTTCTCCTTTTCAACGTAACTCTGCGCGGCCTGTTCAGCCCGGTGACGGGCGGCGGTCGCATGCTCGCCTCGGCAATCGCGACTCCTGCCCGAGCAATGGCCGACAGTGCCGCCACCCGACGCGCCGAGGCAGCCGCCAGTCCGGTCGCCGCCGGTGCCGTCACGACCGCGCCCCGGGGTCGAATCAAGATCGAGGCCCAGCCGCGATCGGACCTGCCGGTGCCCGAGTCGTCCGCCGCGCCGCTCAGTCAGACGGTGTGGAGTGGCGGTGGAGCGAGCGTGCCGGCACGCGGCGCCGAAGCGGCCACAGCAGTGGCATTGGCGCCGGCCGCGACGGCTCTCACCAGGCTTACTGCCGCGGATCCCGAGGACGAAGTCGAGGAGCGACCGGCTCGCGTCTGGCAGCTGCCCGAGATCGCGATGCTCGAGGTGGCCGTCGCGGCCGCTCCTGCACAGCGGCTCGATCACGCGCGCAACATTCGGATCATCGAGGAGAAGCTGGCCAGCTTCCAGATTCCGGCATCTGTGACGGCGACAAACACCGGCCCGGTCGTCACCCAGTACGAGGTCAAGCCCGACGCGCGCATCAAGCTGTCGCGCATCGAGGCGCTGGCGGACGACCTGGCGATGGCGCTCGCGGCACGCTCGATCAGGATCGAGGCACCAATCCCGGGCGCGACGTCGTCGGCGTCGAGATCCCGAACCACAACAGCGAGATCGTCGGTTTCCGTAAGCTGCTCGAGGATGCGCGCATGAGCGAGGCGGCCAGCAAGCTGACCTTCGCCCTCGGCCGTGACGTGTCCGGCAAGGCCTACGCGGTTGACCTTGCGCGCATGCCGCATCTGCTCATCGCCGGCGCGACCGGGTCGGGCAAGAGCGTCTGCGTCAACGCGCTGATCACCAGCGTCCTGATGCGCGCCACGCCGGACGAGGTGCGACTGATCCTGATCGACCTCAAGCGCGTCGAGCTCGCGGCCTACAAGGACCTGCCGCACCTCGAGACGCCGGTGATCGTGGAGTCGCACGAGGCCCGCGCCGTGCTGACCAACATCGTCCTCGAGATGGAGCAGCGCTACGAGGCGCTGGCCGGAGCCATGGAGCGCAACATCGCCGCGTACAACGCCAGCCCGCGGCGGACGGGACCAGCGATGCCATACCTGGTCGTCGTCATCGACGAGCTGGCCGACCTGATTCTGCGCGAGGGCCGCAAAGTCGAAGACCCGATCGTCAAGCTCGCCCAGAAGGCACGCGCCGTGGGCATCCATCTCGTGCTGGCCACGCAGCGGCCGAGCGTCAACGTCGTTACCGGCCTGATCAAGGCCAACGTGCCGTCGCGCATCGCCTTCGCGATGGCCTCGAACGTCGACTGCGAACCGTTCTCGACGCGCCCGGCGCGGAGGACCTCATCGGCCGCGGCGACATGCTCTACCAGCCAGCCGACCTGCCGCGGCCGGTGCGACTGCAGGGCGTCTTCGTGAGCGATGCCGAAGTCCATGGCGTGACTGACTTCTGGCGCGACCAGGCGGAACCTGACTACAACCGCGACCTGCTCAAGGGCGCCGACAGCGATGAAGGCACCGCTGGTGGCCAGTTCAGCTGGCTGGCCAAGTCGGCCGAGGATGAGATGGCGCCCCGTGCTGCCGAGCTGGTCATGCAGACCGGCCGGGCCAGCACGTCGATGCTCCAGACCAAGCTCAAGGTCGGATTCAACCGCGCGACCCGGATCATGGACGCCCTCGAGCAGCACGGCATCATCGGTCCGCTCGACCCGCGCAACCCTGCCGCGCCGCGCGCGGTCTATGGCCCCGAAAACTGGCTGCGCGGTCCATCAGACGTGGACGAGGACGACTAACGGCCCTCTCCCGGAGCATCCCGATCGGGCATAACGTCTAGACTTTCAGGGCGCGTCAGAGATGGCGTAACCCGATTTCGATCAACGAGGGATCCAGCCCACTTATGACCGCACGCCACCAACTTCGCATCGGCAACCGCCGATTGGGCCGCGACAGGACGCCCATCGACGCTGTGCCGGCTCCGCCCGTCGGCGAGACGCTGCAGGCGGCACGCGAGCGCAAGGGCGTCGATCTCTACCGCGCCGAACGCGACACCAAGATCAGGCTGCGCTACCTGTCGGCGCTCGAGGACAGCGACTACGACGAGCTCCCGGCGCCGGTCTACGTGAAGGGCTTCCTGCGCAACTACGCGATCTATCTCGGCCTCGATCCGGAAGAGGTGCTCGATCGCTGGCACGACGAGATGGAGCAGATGCGAACGGCCACTCGCGTGGCCGTCGCCCCGCCACCGATGCCGCTCGTCGAGCCCGGCGGACGGCGGGTGACGCTCACGCCGGGCATGCTCGTGGCCGGCCTGGTGCTCCTCGTCGTGGTCGCCTTCGTCGGCTTCCTCGGCGTCCAGTTCCTTCGCTTCATCGCGGTGACGCCAATCGATTTGACCTACCCTGTCACCAACTTCGCTGAGATCGACGCCGAATCGATCGTGCTCGAGGGCACCAGCGGACCGGGTGCAGTGATAACCATTCGTGGATCTGGAGATGCGCTGTACAACACCACGGCCAACGACAAAGGCGCCTGGTCGCGTGAAGTCATCCTGGCCCGCGGCCAGAACGAATTCACGATCATCGCCAAGGACCCGGTCACGGGCCGCGAGTCGGATCCACCGCTGCCAGTCCTGATCATCGTGCCGCTGCCGCAGGCCTCGCCGACGCCGACTGGCAACGCGGCAACGCCTGCTCCGGCCGCGCCGCTGGCGATGACGATCGAGTCGCCGACAAACGGCGCGGTCGTGGTCGGGCCCGACGTCACCTTCAGCGGCACGACCACCGGCACGCGACTGACGATTGCATCGACCTACGTCGCAGCGCCCGGTGCCACTCCCGCACCGTCGCCGTCAGAGAGCCCGACGACAGAGCCAGGCGCGAGTGCCTCGCCGGCGCCGATCGGTCCGGCGGCCGACGTGACGATCAACGCCCTTGGTGTCTTCGACCAGACGCTCAGCTTCGATCCCGGGCGGTGGAACGTGGTCGTCACGTCCTATGCAAGCGGCCAGGATCCCGTCACGAGCACGCTCGAGCTGACCGTCCAGCCGCCGCCGGCGTCATCGATCACGCTCCTCATCTCCGTTGAAGGCAATGATTCCTGGGTCCGCGTCGTCTCCGACGGTGAGCGACTGCAGGGTTACGGCAGCCGCACGATGCGCGAGGGAGAAACGCACACGGTCAATGCCATCAGCGAGATGTGCCTGCGCGCGGGCAACGCCGGCGCGCTCCACCTGACGCTCAACGGGGTCGACATCGGCTTCCTTGGCGAGAAGGGCGATGTCGGCAGCTGGCTGATCGTCCTCGGCCAGAACCCCATCCCGGCGCCCGCACCCTGTACGTGAATGTCGGACGCTTCGGCGGCCACATCGGACGCGACCCCGACTGACGAGCAAGCCGGCCTCGTCGCGCTCGCGCAGCAGGTCCAGCACATCTTCATCGAGCGTGGATTGACGCTCGCCACGGCAGAGTCGTGCACCGGTGGGCTGATCGGCCATGTCCTGACCGAGGTGCCCGGCGTAAGCGACTACTACGCGGGCGGCCTGATCAGCTACAGCAATGAGGTCAAACAGTCAGGCCTCGGAGTCGAGGCGCACATCCTCGCCACTCATGGCGCCGTGTCGGCGCAGACGTGCCTGGCGATGGCCGAAGGGGCGCGACAGCGCTTCGGTGTGAGCCACGCTATCTCCGTTACCGGCATAGCCGGGCCCGGCGGTGGCACTGACTCGAAGCCGGTCGGCCTCACCTATGTCGGTGTTGCCGACGGCGACGGACATGACGTTCGGCGCAATGTCTGGCAATCCGACCGCCATTCCAACAAGGTGCTCAGCGCGCGCGCCGCGCTGGAGCTGCTGCTCGAGCGCATCGCTTGACGAGAGCGGCGGCGGATATCGGCCGCGGCCTGGCGCCCAGCCGCGCGGCGCGACCGATTCGTGCCGGCGAGCGGATCCACGTGCTGGGTGCGGCGGGCGCCGGCGCGTCGGCGGCCGTGCTGCTCGCACATCGCGCCGGCGCAACTGTGAGTGGCTGCGATTCGGGCGGGCCTTCGCCCTACACCGCCGCGCTCGCGGAGGCGGGAATTCCGCTCGCCTGGGAGCACTCGGGGAGCCACGTGACGGCCGATCCAGCAAGTGCGCCCGAACGCCTCGCCGTGACGAAGGCACTGACTGCCGTCAATCCCGATCATCCCGAGCTCGTCGCCGCACGGGAACTAGGCATACCTGCTGAGCCATGGCAGCAGATCGTGGCCGATGCCGCCGCGACCACCGGCCAGCGCCTCGTCGCGGTTGCCGGCACGCACGGCAAGTCGACCACGACCGGTTGGCTCATCGATGTGCTCGTCCGCGCCGGGCGCGATCCGTCTGCCTTCGTCGGGGCGCTGCTCGATCCGGCATTGACCAACGGAGTGGCGAGCACGGGGCGGTGGGGCAGTGGTCCGGAATTCGTGGTCGAGGCCGACGAGTACGCCGGCAACTTCGACCCGTACCAGCCCGACCTGATCGTGCTGCTCAATGCCGAATGGGACCACCCGGACGTTTTTGCCGACGAGGACGCCGTCCTCTTGGCGTTCGAGGCGTGGATCCGCCGCGCTCCCGGTGCGACGCTCGTCGCAGACCTCGCCGACGGCGGAGTGGCACGCGTAGTCGATCGACTGGGCGGTTGGCGCGGCCAGATCGTCGTCACGCCAGGTGAGGTGCCTGGCGGTTGGGCGGTCGGGCTGCCCGGCCCGGCCAACGCGGCCAACGCTCGGTCGGTGATTGGTGCGGCACGCGCATTGGGAATCGCCGATGAGCCCGTCCGCGAGAGTATTGCCCTCTTCCGCGGCGTTGGTCGCCGTCTCGAGCTCAAGGGCGATATCGGCGGCGTGATCGTGCTCGACGACTATGGGCACCACCCGACGGCAATCGCGCGCACGCTGGAGGCTGTCCGCCAGCGTTACCCGCGTCGACGGGTCTGGGCGGTGTACGAGCCGCTGACCTACCACCGGACCGTGTCGATGCTCGACCAGTTCGCCGACGTGCTCGCAACGGCCGACGAGGTGGTCATCGCCGACATCTGGGCCGGCCGCGACACCGACACGACCGTCACCAGCGCGAACGCCCTGGCCGAGGCTGTCACCAGCCGCGGCGGTCCAGCAGCGGCGGCTCCCGGTTCGGTCGAGGTAACCGCCGACCACCTGTTCTCGCGCGTTCAGGCGGGCGACGTGGTGCTGGTCATGGGTGGCGGTCGTTCGTACGTGATCGCCGAACGTCTGGTGGAGCTGCTCAAGGGCAGGCAGGCGGACGCGCCCTAGACTTTGGGTCATGCCCACGCTCACGCACGGCGACGCCCAGGACCTCATGGCCGCGTTCAAGCTCGGCTGGGAGCGACGATCGCCGGACATGATCATCGAGCTCTTCGACAGCAACGTCGACTATCGACCTGATCCGTTCGCCGAGCCGCTGATCGGCGTCAACGCGGTGCGCGCGTTATGGAACGATGCGGTCGTCGCCCAGGAGAGCGTCGAGTTTGACGCGGAACGGATCTGGGTCAGTGGCTCAACCGTGCTCACCAGCTGGCACGTGGCCTACACGAGGCCGGTGACTGCCGAACGCGTTCGGGTGCGCGGCTTCATGACCTTAGAGCTGGGCGACGACGGCAAGGTGGCGCGGCTTCGACAATGGCCGCTCGAAAGAGAGGTCGGCAGGGACCGAACAGTGAAGGGAGGTGCGAGCGATGGCCGGTGAGATCTCGTTCGATGTGGTCAGCGACTTCGACCGCCAGGAGCTGGTCAATGCTCTCGATCAGGCACGCCGCGAGATCGGGACGCGCTACGACTTCAAGGGCGCCAAGGCCGAAATCGATCTGGGCAAGGAAGAGATAGTCGTTCGTGCCGACAGCGAATCGCGCGCCAAGTCGATGCGTGATCTGATCGAGTCGAAGGCGATTCGGCGCAACCTGTCGCTCAAGATCTTCGACTGGGGCGAGATCGAGGAGGCCGGTGGCAACACCGTTCGTCAGCAGGTCGGCCTGCGCCGCGGGTTGCCCGACGATCTGGCCAAGAAGATCACCAAGCTCATCCGCGATGACTACCCCAAGGTCAAGTCGCAGATCCAGGGCGACGCGATCCGGGTCAGCGGCAAGAGCAAGGACGAGCTCCAAAAAGTGATCACCCGGCTACGCGAGGAATCGGAGGGCTATCCCGTGCCGCTGCAGTTCCAGAACTACCGCTGAGGCCGGCATGTCTGCCGATAGCCGCATCGTGCGGGTGGTGATGATCCTGGTTGCCGCGGTGGTGATCATCGGACTGCTGTTCAGCTCCGTTCGCTTCGCACTCTGATGCAGCGCACAGGGCGCCAGCGTCGCGAGCGGCGCGGCGCGGCCCGATGCCGGGCGCCGGCCGGCCACACGGTCGCTCGGCTGATTGCCGAGTCACTGGCCGAGGCGGGCGTCAGGTGGGCGTTCACGGTGCCCGGCGAGAGCTTTCTGCCGCTGCTTGACGCGCTGCCTGCGGCCGGCATCGCGGTCGTAGCCACGCGCCACGAGGGAGGCGCCTCGTTCATGGCCGAAGCCGTCGGCCAGCTGACGGGCAAGCCGGCCGCGGTGATGGGCACTCGCGCCGTCGGCGCGGCCAACATGAGCATCGGCATTCACACCGCGCGGCAGAACTCGACGCCGATGGTGGCGCTGGTGGGCCAGGTGCGGCGCGACTTCATTGGTCGCGAGGCGTTCCAGGAAGTCGACCAGGTGGGCACCTTCGGCCGCCTCGCCAAGTGGGCCGCCCAGATCGACGATGCCGAACACGCGGCCGAGGTCGTGGGAGCGGGACTCAGTGCCGCACTCAGCGGTCGCCCGGGTCCGGTGCTGTTCGCCCTGCCGGAGGATGTCCTCGACCTGCCCGTCGCCGACGACACAACAGCCGTGATACGAGTCCAGCGCCCCGAGCCGCCCGACCCGGGAGAGGTGCGGAAGGTGCTCGAACTGATCGCCGGCGCCGAGCGGCCGGCAATCCTCGCCGGTGGCGGCATCGTCGCGGCTCGAGCCCGTGACGCGCTGGTGACCGTGAGCGAGCGGCTGGAGGTGCCCGTCTTCGCCGCGTGGCGGCGTCCGACGGCATTTCCCAACGATCACCCACACTTCCTGGGCACCACCGGCTACGGGGCCGCAGCGACCGTTCTGCCGCGTCTGCGCGACGCCGACGCGCTGCTCGTTATCGGCACGCGGCTCAACGAGGTCTCGACGTTCGACTACCAGCTGCCCGGCGCGTCAACCAGATGGGCACACGTCGACCTGGCGTTGCTCACTGGAAGCGATGGGCGGCGTGCCCCCGACCTGGCCGTCGAGGCCGACGCGGCTGCATTTTTGGAGGCCGCGCTCGCTGTCGAGCCGCTATCGAAGACGCCGCGCGAGCGGATCACGCAGCTCGCGCTGGACCGTGCCGCGTACCTTGCCGCCTCGGCCGATGACCAGGCCGGCGAGTGGCGTGGGCCGGGCATTCGACCCGCTCACGTGATGGACGTCCTCCAGCGCGTGCTGCCCGCCAACGCGTTGCTCACGAGCGATGCCGGCAACTTCGGGCTGTGGCTGGCACGCGGCTTCAAATTCGGCCGCGACGCCGCCTTCCTCGGGCCAACGTCGGGTGCGATGGGCTACGGCTTGCCGTCGGCCATTGCGGCTTCGCTCGTCGACAAGGACCGGACCGTGGTTGCCGTATGCGGCGACGGCGGTTTGGCGATGACGATGAACGAGCTCGAGACAGCGGTCCGCGTCGGTGCTCGACCGATCGTGCTCGTGTTCGACAACCGGCGCTACGGGACGATCGCGATGTACCAGCAGATGGAGGGACGCGAACCGATCGCGTCCGAACTCGGGCCGATCGATTTCGCTGCGGTTGCGCGAGCATGCGGCGCGCAAGGTGGCCGCGTCACACGCGACGCCGAGTTTGAGCCGGCGCTGCGTGACGCCCTCGCCGCCGGTCGGCCAGCGCTCCTCCAGCTCGAACTCGATCCGCGCTGGGTGTCGCCCGACAAACCGCCGGTCAGCGCCTAGTCCGCGTCGTGAGCGTGGGGTGCGGTCGCGTCCTCATCATCGCTGTCGGTTTCGCTCGCCGCGATCTCGGGCACGAGGTCGCGTTGCATCGCGAATGCGCCGTATGACCGGCCCGATTCGACGTCCGGCCCGTCTGACAACACCCGAAAGCCGATGCGGTCATAGAACCGCGTCGCCGGCTCGTTGGAGGCGAGAACCCACAGGACCACCTTTTCAGCGCCCCAGCGGGCGCCCCAGGCCGCCACGGCGTCGACGAGCGCCCTTCCCGCGCCCGATCGACGCGCCTCGGGAGCAACCCACATCGAGAACAGCAGGCAGTCGGCTGGCGGCCGGCGGCGACCTTGCACGAGTCCGAGTGGCTCGCCGGTTAACGAATCCCGGGCGATGAACCAGATTCGCCGCGATCCCGCTGCCGAGGCGCGCGCGTTGCTCTGCCACTCATCGTCCGACTGGAGCGCCGCTTCGGCATGGCGTTGGCCGAAGGCCTCCGGTGCGTCGAGCAGACTGCGCAGGCGAAGCTCGCGCAGAAGGCGCCATTCGTCGGTCGAGATCCGTTTTACGTTGAAATCTCGGCGTGCGTCTTGAGTCATTGGCCGCGGAGCGTAATCGAAGTGCCGGCGCATCGGGCGGGCGGTTTGCCGATCCGCTTTGCACATGGCTGAATCAGTCCCAAGACAACTCGCAAGCAAGCAATTCTCGGTACCGCTGTACATTTGGTCAGTCCCATGCTGATCGCCCTGCTGCGCCGCGCGCTCATGACGCTTGCCCTGGTCGTCGCAGGTGTTGCCGCCGTCGGAGCGACCCCCGCAGCAGCGCAGGACATCCCGCCGCTGACCGACGCGATCACCGACCAGACGGGCGTGCTCGCGGACGATCGGTCGGACATCCAGGACGCACTGGAGCGGCTGTTTGATCAAACCGGCGTGCAGCTCTACGTCCTGTTCGTCGACACGACGGACGGCCTGGAGGTCACCGAATACGCCGAGCAGGTCGGCGAACAGAGCCTTGGAGCGGAAGACGCGCTGCTGGTCGTGGCGCTCGACGACCGGACCGACGCGATCAATATCGGCGCCGATCTGCGGGATGATGTTTCCCAGATCGCCATCGACCGGGTTCGCACCGAGGTGCTCGAGCCAGGGCTCGGGTCGGGCGATTTCGGCGCGGCAGTTGTCGACACCGCCGACGCTCTGGCCGAGGTCTTCCCCCAGACCGCGCCGACTGTCGGCCCGACCGTCGCTCCAACGACCGGTCCGGTCGAACCGCCGCCGCCGAGCGAGCCGGGTCAGGGTGGCGGCAGTGGCTCGTTCCTGTTGGTTCTGATCGGTGGCATCGCGCTGATCGTCGGCGGCGTCATCGTCTTCAGCCGCATCGGCCGCCTGCGCACCGAGCGTCGCCGGGCGTTCGAGGAGGCGAAGCAGCAGGAGCAAATGGGACGCGAGGCAAACGCGCTGCTGATCAAGACGGATGACCGGTTGCGCGACGCCGAGCAGGAGCTTGGCTTCGCCGAGGCTCAATTCGGGGCGACGCAGAGCGAGCCGCTAAAGGCCGAGCTGGCGTCGGCGCGCGAGGAGCTCAATGCGGCGTTTGCGATCGGCCAGAGGCTCGACGACAGCGAGCCCGAGACCGCGGCTCAGCGACGCCAGATGATCGAGCAGGTCCTCACCCATGCCGGTAAGGCCAATCAGGCCGCCGAGAAGCAGGCCGCCGAGCTGGCGCGGCTGCGCGACCTCGAGCGCAACGCCCCCGAGGCGCTCGACGCGCTCGACGGCGAGATCGCGCGCGTCGAAGGGGAGCTGGCCAAGATCGAGCCGATCCGCGCGCGCCTCGAACGCTACGCAGCGGCGAGCACCGAATCGGTCATCGCAAATGTCGATACCGCGCGGCAGCAGCTGGATCTAGCACGCGCGAGGATGGCTGCCGGCCGTGGCGAGTTGGACGCCGGTAATGCTTCGGGAGCGGCTGTTGCGGCCAGTGATGCTCAGCGTGCGCTGGCCGACGCGACGACGCTGATCGGTGCCCTGCCCGCGCTGGCCGACTCGCTCGACGCGACGCACAAGAAGCTGACCGAGCAGCTTGCCGACGCGACGCGCGATCTCGAGACAGCTCGCGCGCACGTTCCCAAATCGCCGGCCACCACGGCCGCGATTGCCGCCGCCGAGCAGGCCCTGAGCGAGGCGCGTGTACTGGCCGACGCGCCACGACCGGACGTGCTCGCGGCCGCGCGCGAGGCGACCGAGGCCAATTCACTGACGGACAAGCTGCTCGAAGGGATCCAGGATGAAGTCGCCCAACGCCGACGAACCGAGCAGAACGCTATTGCCGCGATCGCTACCGCGCGCGCCGACGTATCAAGGGCGCGGATGTTCATCGACGGCTATCGCCGCTCCCGCGAGATCAGCCGCGAGCCACGCACCAATCTGGCCGAGGCGGAGCGCCTGGTCGGCGAAGCGGAGGCGCTGCTGTCGACCGACAAGGGACGGGCGCTCGAGGTCGCCCGGCGCGCCGACGAGCTCGCCAACCGCGCCTACTCGCTCGCCATTCAACAGACGCCGGATACCCCGCAGTTCGACCCCGGCCAGTACCGACCCGACGACGGCCTGGGCTCGCTCGTGATCGGCGCTATCCTCGGTGACATGTTCGGAGGCGGAGGCGGAGGCCGCCGCGGAAGGATTGCCGTTCCAACCGGCTCGGCCTCTCGTCCGGGAGGCGTTTTCGGTGGCGGTAGTGGCGGAGGCGGAGGTTTCCGCGGCGGCCGCTCGAGCGGCGGTGTCTTCGGAGCCGGCGGCTTCGGATCAGGAGGTTTCAAAGGCGGCTTTGGTGGCCGTTCAGGTGGTGGTTTTGGAGGCGGCCGCTCCAGCGGCGGCCGCTGGTAGAGGAAGGAGAATCAACGTGGCACAGTCGATTCTGGGACGTATCGGGCAGCTGATGCGCGCCAACGTCAACGCGATGCTCGACTCGGCGGAGGACCCCGAGAAGATGCTCGATCAGCTCATCCGCGACTTCACTTCGAACATCGCCGAGGCCGAGGAGGCGGTCGCCCTGACGGTGGGCAACCTGCGCCTGCTCGAAGAGGACCAGCGCGAGGCCCAGGCGGCACACGCCGAGTGGGGCGGCAAGGCCGCCGCCGCGTCACGCAAGGGTGAGCGACTGCGCAGCGAGGGCAACTCCGCCGAAGCCGATCGCTTCGACGACCTGGCCAAAATCGCGCTGCGCCGGCAGCTCAGCTTTGAGAGCCAGCTGTCGGCCTTCAAGTCGCAGATCGAGCAGCAGACCTCTTTGACCAACCAGCTCAAGGACGGACTCAACAAGCTGCGCGTCAAGCGCGAGGAGCTCGTTCAGAAGCGCGACGAGCTGGTCGCCCGGGCCAAGATGGCGCAGGCCCAGATGCAGGTCCAGACGGCGGTCAAGAACGTGTCGGTGATGGATCCGACGAGCGATCTGAACCGCTTCGAGGAGCGCATCAGGCGCCAGGAAGCGATGGCCCGCGGCATGGCCGAGGTCTCCGCTTCGTCACTCGAGGATCAGTTCGACACCCTCGAGGAGACCGAGGACGAGATGGAGGTCGAGGCGCGTCTGGCGGCGCTCAAGGCCCAGGGCTGAGCAGCTACTCAGCCAGGGCGGCGTCGAGCACCGGGTCCAGCCCCGCGAAATAGGCGGCCGAGTCCAGGGCAACGGGCGCGTCAGGCACGACCGTCGTCATTTCCGCTGGCCCGGCGCTCGACATCTGGTTGGGCATGAAGATGCGCAACGGCGATCCAAGATCGGCAAGCGTCAGCTGATCGGGTCCCGAATACGTGGTCGGCGAACCGGCAGTGGCCTCGCCAACGAATAGCGCGTTGGTCTGGTCGCCGACTGCTGCGGCCAGCATGGTTGCCGCGGAGAACGTTCCTGGGCCAACGAGCACGCGCACGTCGACTCCCTCGTCGATCCATCGCCCGACTGCTTCGCTCATCGCGGCTGCGCGCGGGTACTCGCCGCCAGGGTTGAGGCGCAGGTCAAGTACGACGCGGGCCGCTTGCGTGTGGGCGAGCTCCTGCTCAACCTGCGCCACGTAGCTGTCGCTTGGCTGCATGATCGAGTTGTACTGGGCATAGACGACATCGCCGAGGGATTCCATCCAGAACTCCTCGTCCTGACGGCCGAGCCACATCAGGCCGTCGCGCGGCGGAAGACGCAGCGACGTGAAGGCCGCGAACTGTGAGTCGAACGGTTCGACCTGTTCGGGCGACAACACGCGATCCAGCTCCGTCCCGTCCTCGAATTCGAAGCTCATCGTGACCGCCGTTGGATCACTGACCAGTCCGGCGCCGGCAAGAACGTGCGGATGGTGAAGCAGGAGCGGCAGGACCCAACGCGACGTGTGCTCGTTATCGCGACTGACGAGCGGATCGAGCGTGGCGAGAACGGCGACCTCGGGCGTTCCCTCGACAGCAACGAGGCGTGCGCCAACCAGGTCGCCGTTGGACTCGCCGGCGGCAACGACGAAAGCACCGTCATCGAAGACATGGAACTCGAGCGGGAGGCGATCGGCGGCCGGGCTGGTGGTTGGCAGGGCGAGCATGTGGGCGTTGCGGCCGCCGCGGCCGACGAGCGCGATGAGCCTCATCACCTCGATCATCTGCTCGTCCGGCTGGAGCTGGCTGATGTGCGCGTGCAAGTTGTCGAGTCCGGCGACGAATTCTTCGCGCTCGATGCCGTACCACGGGTCCGGGTGCACAGTGTCAAGAGTGCTCAGCAACAGATCGAGGTCGTCCGCCGGCCCAGAGCCGGGCGTTGCATCGTGTGATGTTTGGGTCGGGTTGGCCGTTGGTGCGCGGGTTGTGCCTTGAGTTGGGCTTAGGGTCGGACGCGACGTAGATGGGGAAGTCGGGGTTGGCGCCTCTACAACAGCACATGCGTTGACCAGGAGCAGGGAGAGGGGCAACAGCAACCATGGCCGTCTCACCCGCGAATGATGGTCTACCCGCTCGAAACGGTCCTCTGGCTCCTCATAAGGCACGCAGCTGAAGCTGCTGCCAGCCGCCTGAGGTCAGGCCTGGGGCTGGGTGCAGTGCGGACAGCGCTTCGCGGTTATCGGGATCTCGGTCGCGCACTCGGTGCACACCTTGGTCGTCGGATTGTCCGCCTCGCCGCGCTTGCGTCGCTCCTCGAGCCGGTTCATCGGCTTGACGACCATGAAGAAGATCGCTGCGACGACGATCAGGAAGTAGATCAACGCATTGATGAACAGGCCGTACGTGATCGCAGCGCCATTGGGCAGGACGAACGACCAGGTCGACAGGTCGGGCAGGCCGAACAGGCCGATCAGCGGCGTCAGGATGTTGGTCACGAACGAGGCGATTACCGCCGCGAACGCACCACCGATTACGACCGCGACGGCCAGGTCGACCACGTTGCCGCGTAGCAGGAAGTCGCGGAACTCCTTGATCATCGGGACTCCTCCCTCTCACATATCTGCCTGAAGGTCTCAAGCTCGCCGCGGAAGCTGCCGCGATACGAACCGGTGGCAAATATTCGGGCCATGACTCTCGAGACGATCCCGCGCACGCGAAACTCCTGGTTCAGACGTGTGCCGGTCTCGATCTCCTCAAAGGTAGCAACGTTCTCGCCACGCAACAGCCAGCTTCCGAACGCCACTCGAATGTAGCGCGGCCGCTCGGCCGCGAGCACGGTCGATAGGCTCGACGACCAGCTACCGAACCTGGCCACGTACGTCGTCCCAGCCTCGTCGGGCGGGCCGCTAACGTCTGTGTAACCAGCCAATCCCCCGATCCATTCGGGTGCCCGATCGAGATCCACCCACAGGCTGAAGACGCGATCGCGCGGAGCCGCGATGTCGATCTCGAAGCGGTAGCTGGCCATCAGCCGGGCTTGGGTTTCGTCGGCCGCGTACGGGCGGCGATTCGCTCGAGCGCGCCCTCCCATCCGGCGTCGATCGGCACTCCGGGCTCGTCGAGATCGATCAGCAACGGCGCGTGATCGGACGGGATGGGAATTCCCTTGCGTGCCTCGCGATCGATCTCTGCCCACACCACTCGACCGGCAACGGGCGGGCTGAGCAGCAGATGATCGATCCGCATACCCAGGTTCTTGTGGAAGTTGCCGGCGCGATAGTCCCACCACGTGAAGCGCTGAGGCTCCGGTCGGTTGTCGCGATAGCCGTCGACGAGTCCCCAGGCGAGCAGATCGCCAAAAGCCTCTCGTTCCGCGGGCGACACGTGGGTGCCGCCATGAACCTTGCTTGCGTCCCAAACGTCGATATCAGCCGGAGCGACGTTCATGTCGCCGCCGAGCACGAGTGAATCGTCGAGCGCCGCGTTGTCGCGCAGCCAGCGCAGGAGGCGGTCGTACCAGGCGAGCTTGCCGACGTAGAACGGCGAGTCCACCACGCGGCCGTTGGGCGCGTAAAGGGTGACGAGGCGAATGTCGCCGACAACGGCACTCAGCATGCGCGCCTCGTCGAACGGGTTGAAGTCCTCCTCGCTGACGTTCTTGGCAGCGCCAGGCCCGCTGTTGCGGACGGGTCCATCACCGAAGTTGGTGACGATGCTGTCGGCCTCGATCGGCAGCCGGCTGGCGATGGCCACGCCGTTCCAGCGGCCCTCGCCGTGATGCACCAGGTCATAGCCGCGCATCTTGAAGGGCATGACGGGCGCGTCGTCGTCGCCGAGCTTGGTCTCCTGCATCATCAGAACGTCGGGCTGGGCACGTTCCAGCCAGGCCAGGACGCGGTCCATGCGCGCGTTGAGCGAGTTGACGTTCCAGGTGGCGATGCGCAAGGTCGCCCGATTATCAGGCAGCGCCGATCCGATCGGCGAACCGGATGCTCGGATAAGGGCTATTCGACCAACAGGCGCCGCTACTCGACCAGCAGGGTGCCGCTCGTTCCTTGGTAGATGGTGCACACGACACGCGGCCCATGGAACGTTGGGACTGCGCGCGCGTTGACACCGCCTCTCGAGCACTCAACAATCGGCCGACCGCGCCCGAGGTCGCGGGCAGGCAATGGGTGATCGGCCGGAGGATCAGGTGACGGAAGGGGACAGGCCGACCGACGACTCGTTGCCTGGCGGCGAGGTCTCGGACGACACCGATGTCTACCCGATTGACTTTCTGCCGCCGATTCCCCCCACGCGCGCCGCCGCGCCAGCCCAGTACCCGCAGCAGCCGTATTCGGCACCACCCGGCAACCAGTACCCGAATACGGACTATGTGCAGCCCGGCTATCAGCCTCCACCGGGCCACGGCCCACCACCCGGCTACGACCAGCGCTACGGTGGCTATCCACCCGTTAGGAATGCCGGATATCAGGGCTATGCGGCCTATCCCGGATATCGGTCGAATGAGCGCCCCGGAACCGGCGTTCTCTCGAAGCTCCTCCTGTTCGTGCTGTTCATGCTCCTGATTGGCCTTGTCGGGCTGATCTTCGGCCTGGCCACGGGCATCGTTCGTTACAACGACCTGGCCCGGCTGATCGGCATGGGCCCTGGCGAGATCTACGTTCAGAACCTGCGCGACGACCTTGTCACCGTCACCATCCAGCAGGTCGGCGAAGGAGACGCGTCAACACAGATTGCCGAGGATCAGATTGGGCCGGCCGACGTGCGCGCCTACCCGGAACGTGGCAGCGGCGCGTGGGACATCCGCTTCATGGGAGCCGACGGCAGCGACCTGGGCACATGCCAGCTGAACATGTCCGGCAACGGCCGCTTCACGTTCATGGTGCTGCCCGACATCGTGGTGGTCTCGAGCGCCGGACATTCGGTGACGAGCGGCGACGACTTCGTCATCCGGACCTCGCCGCTCTGTCGGCGGAGCTGACATGCGTCGCTTCGCTTTGCTGGTGTTCCTGGCCATGCTCGTGCTCGGGTGTGAGTCGGACAATCGAATCATGGTCGAGAACGTGAGCTCCACGCAGGTGAGGGTCCTGCTCAACGTGCCCGGCGGTGGAGTCAGCACCGTCACGCCCGCACCTGGAGGCTCGGCGTCCGTGATCGTCACCGAGGACGGGCCCTTCAGCGCCGTCGCCGTGCTCGACAGCGAGTGGCTCGACTCGGTTCGCTTCCGGCGCGACTTCCTTTCACGGCAGCTGTCCGATGCGGCGGTTCGGCGTCGGCTGACGCTCGATGACCTCGAGCAGATCAGCGCCCAGGTCAACGACCTGTCGCAGGAGATCCGGCGAGCAGCGGAGCAGCCGGCGGAAAACGTCGGCGCCTGCTCAGGCACCGCTGAGCTGGGCGCGTCGGATGGGGTCGCAGGCGAGGTCACGATCACCGACAACCCGGGCGGCGGGTTCCCCGCGTACGTGCTCCTGTGCTAAAGCGAGGGCGCTACGTAAAGAGCAGCCGCCAGCCCGCATAGGCGAGGACGCCGGCGATGAGGCAAGCGCGTAATGAGCGGCGCGGCGTGACCAGCAGCGCCCCCGATAGCACCGGCGATCATCGCCGAATCGCCCAGTCCCTCGCCGGGAACGACAACAGCCTGAGCGGCGAGTCCCGCGAACAGGGCGGGAGGCATGCGATCTAACAGCGCAGCATCGTACGCACACCGTGCCACTTGTTCTGGCGCGGTGCCCGCGAACGAGGGCCTAGCCGGCTGTCAGATCAGCTGCTGAGGAGGAATTGATCCAACGACCCTCGCGATAGACGTACCAGCGTTCGGATCCAGCCTCCTCGATCCCGCCGAATACGGTCGCGCTCGGGTACTGAGAACGCAGCAGTGACTGCAGTTGGGCAGGGGACATGGCGCCGTCAGCAAGGAGCTTCTCCGCGGCCATACGAAAAGACGTGTCGCCGGCCGGATTGGTCACCAGTTGTACCTTCATGCACCCACGCGGTCATCGTGGGATGGACGTCGCATCCCCTCCGCTGACGGTAGCGATGGGAAGTGTCCCGGTAGTCACACAGACCTGCGAAACATTGCGGCCGGCTTACACGAGCAGGAATTGCGAGCGTTCGTATGCCTCGCACGATCCTTGAGCATCGCGATCACCTCGGAATGCTTTTGCACGCCGGATTGATGCACGATCGCGGTACAGTCGGCCAGGCTGCGCCCGATTGACTTATCAATTCTCGCGATCTGCTTCGCGGATTGTTGATCAAGGGTCGCCACGGGTGACCTCTTGTCGGAATGGAGCGGCCCCAACATGAGCACATCGGACAACAAGGCGCTGGTGAGGCGTTTTGTGCACGAGGTTTTCGAGCAACTGCGACCCGATGCCGTCGACGAGCTGGTGGCGGACGAGTTCGTCTCGCATACCTGGCCTTCCGAAGGTGACAGCAAGAGTGCGCTCAGCAAGGCGACCGGAAGCATGGCCGCCGTGTTGCGCGATCCACGCTTCGAGATCGACGACATGATTGCCGACGAGGATCGTGTCGTCGTCCGCGTTACCGCGAGCGCTACAGCGACCGGCGAGTTCATGGGCGTCGACGCGACCGGCCGCAGCTATGAGATCGGCGAGATCCACATCTTTCGCGTCCGCGACGGAAGATTGGTCGAGCACTGGCATCAGTACGACGCGCCGGCCATGATGCGCCAGCTCGGAATCTCGAGCTAGACGGTGCTCGACTGGCCGGCGAGTGCCGATCGCTCCGACAAGGTCATCGCCGCGATCCCTGCTCCCTCGTCGATCAGCCGGAGGACGTCGCGCGCCGGAATGGCGTCCCCAGGTAGGTAGGTCAGGTAGCGGACCTTCTTCAGGCCCAGGTGGGCGCCGTGCAACATGCGCTCGGGATCTGACATCAGGATCCCGTACTCGAACCCAAGGTGGACGTGCTCCAGCTCAGGGGCGATGTAGGCGAAGTATCGGCGCCGCCTTTCAATCGGCAGGTCATAGCCGATCAGCCGCCAACCGGGCCGGAGCCGCTCAACCGACTCGGGCCGGGCGCGTCGAACGAGATCGCGCAGTGCGTGCGCCTGGCGCCTGATGCCTTCCGGGAAATCGAGCAAAAAGCGCTCGATCACATCCGCATCGTCTGAAATCACCGCGGACTGGCGGCCCGTCCTCCGCCGATCAGGCGCAATGTCTCGCCGACACGTCGGGGAACGAGTAGTTGGGCAGATGCAGTCCGAACCATGGCGTCATGGAGCGATGCTACCGCCGCCGCTGCCTCGCGTTATCGTGTCGCCATGGCCATCACTCACCGCATCCAGGGCGCGACTCTGACCGAGCGCGAGCACGCCGTTCCACTCGACCATGCCAGGCAAGACGGCGCGACGATCACAGTCTTCACGCGCGAGGTGGCAGCACTGGGTGGTGAGCAGCGTCCCTACCTGTTGTTCCTGCAGGGCGGCCCGGGTCACGAAGCGACGCGGCCGACCAGCCCGCCGAGCGGCTGGATGAAACGCGCGTTGGTCGACTACCGAGTGCTGCTGCTCGATCAACGCGGCACCGGTCGATCGACCCCGATCGGGGCCACGATCCCGGGTGACGACGCACAATCACAGGCCGACTACATGGCCTGCTTCCGCGCCGACTCGATCGTGCGCGACGCGGAGATGATCCGTGCCGAGCTCGGCGTTGAGCGCTGGAGCGTTCTCGGCCAGAGTTTTGGCGGCTTCACGTCGATGACGTACCTCTCGATCGCGCCCGACGGGTTGCGAGAGGCGTTCATCACTGGCGGCCTGGCGCCCATCGGCCGCTCCGTCGACGACGTCTACAGCGCCACGTACCGGCGGGCGGCCGACCGCAACCGCGTCTACCTCGAGCGCTATCCGGAAGACGGCGCCAGGATCGGCGACATCCTCCGCGCCCTGGAGGCGAACGACGTGCGGCTGCCCACGGGCGATCGGCTAACGGCCGGCCGCTTCAGACAGCTCGGTGCGTGGCTCGGCCAGCGCGATGGGTTCGAGCTCCTTCACCAGCTGGTGGAACTGCCGTTCGCCTCGCCTGCGTTCCTGTACGACGCGGAGGCCGGAACCAGGCGCTGGGTGCGCAATCCGATGTATGCGACGCTGCACGAGTCCTCTTACGCAGACGGAGTGGCCACGCGCTGGTCAGCCGCGCGACTGCTGCCCGACGAATTCGCGTCCGAGGGCTGGCTCTACGCGGAGCACGTCTTTCCGGCGATGTGGGACGAGTACGCTGGCCTCACCGGCCACCGCGACGCCGCGCACCTGCTCGCCGAGCACCAATGGCCGCAGCTATACGACGCCGACCAGTTGGCCGCGAACGAAGTGCCGGTCGCAGCCACGATCTACGTCAACGACCTATACGTCGAGCGGGAGCTGGCCGAGGAAACCGCCGCGACCATTCGCGGGCTGCGGCCGTGGATAACGGACGAATTTGTGCACGACGGGCTGCGGGCCGACGGCGAGCGAGTTCTCGGCCGGCTGATCGACATGGTCACCGGCCGCGCCTGACTGGGCGTCACCAATGACCGACCTGTTCGTGTCCACGTTCGGGCTCGGGCGGTCGGCGTCACGGCCGATCCTGTGCCTGCACGTAGATCAGCTGCGCGAGTTCACCAAACGTCTCCCGGACGCCACTCGCAGCTGATCGGCGCGGAAAGATCGAGCGGAGGGGATGTCGGCGTCAGCAGGATCATGATGTAGCCGTCGTCTTCCGGCGTTCGGTCGATGCCGCCTCCGACGCGGACGAACGAAGGACCGCGCCACGTTTGCCAGCCGAGGCGCTCGTAGAAGCCTTGGCTACCGGTTCCGAGGGCGCCGAATTCGAAGTTCTCGCTCACGAATGCGCTGACATCACGCATAACGACCGATCCGTGACCTTGCCGCTCCCGGCCCGGCCGAGTGGCGACCGCCTCGATGTAGCCGGTCCGTAGTGGCTGCCCCGCAACGTAGAGCTGTCGCTCGACGACCGCAGCGTGAGCTACGACCTCGCCATCCACGTCGAGCAAGAAGTGCGTGCCGCCGAGCGCGTGCTGCCAATCGTCGTCGTCGAAGCCGCCGGTGTCGTCGCCCAGGAAAGCTTCGTCGAGCATCGCGCGCAACTCGACACGCTCATCCGCCGTGAGAGCGTCCGATGTCAATTGCCTGAGGGGCATGAGTCAAGTTTCGCTCACAACGGATACTTGGATGATGGGTTCTCTGCCACGCCTGCTGGTGCTGATCGGATCGGGTGAGCTTGCGGCGCAGATGACGCGCGGCCACCGCATGCTGGTCGAGCGCCTCACCGGCGGTCGGGGACACGCATCCCAGGTGAAGGTGGCGATCATCGACACGCCGTACGGCTTTCAGTCGAACGCGGATGCTCTCAGTGATTCGCTGCTCGACTACTTCGGGCGGCGAATCGGTATGCAAGCATCGATCGCGACCTTTCGTCGGGCGGACGATGAGGTCGTCGCGCGTGAGGCCGCGTTCGAGCGCATCCGCGAAGCCGACTTCGTCTTCTCCGGTCCGGGCAGCCCTTCGTACGCGTTGCGTCAGTGGACGGGCAGCCCCGTCCCTGACCTGCTCAACGGCAAGCTGCGTGATGGCGGCGCGCTCGTCTTCGCGAGCGCGGCGGCATTGACACTCGGCCGGCTGACGGTCCCGGTCTACGAGATCTACAAGGGCGGCGACGACCCGTTCTGGCTCAACGGCCTCGACGTTCTGTCGACGATCGGCATCAATGCGGCGGTGATACCGCATTACGACAATGCCGAGGGCGCCGGTCACGACACGCGCTTCTGCTTCCTTGGTGAGCGCCGGCTGGCGATGCTCGAAGAGATGATGCCGACCGATGTGTTCGTGCTCGGCATCGATGAGCACACGGCTCTGCTGATCGATGTGGACGCCGGCCAGGCAGTCGTTCACGGCCGAGGAGGCATCACCGTTCGACGCCGTGGCGAGAGCGAGTTCATCGGCACGGGCGAAACCTTTGCCCTCGACCGGCTGGCAGGTGGTCCCACCGACGCCACCCAACGCCCAGCCTCGCAGGAGTCGACCGCCGATGATGACGCGACAACCCTCGCACGACGATTGCTTGCCCTCGAGGATGGTTACGCGTTGCTCGCGCAGCAAGCACTGCTGGTTGAGCCCCTGATCGAGTCACTGCTGGAACTACGCCAGCAGGCGCGCGACGTGGGTGATTACGCCACCGCCGACGATATCCGCGACCGGCTCGCGTCGGTCGGAATCGAAGTGACCGATGTCGCGGGCCAGAAGACACAGTTTCGTCTTCCCGGTCACATTTCCTAGATCGACCGTTGCTTGCCGGAGGCCGGTACTGTATTGACCAGCCGTGTCAGCCAACCGAGTGCTGCCGACGGGCACCGTGACCTTCCTATTCACGGACGTTGAGGGCTCCACTCGCCTCTTGCACGAGCTAGGGCCTGTCGGGTACGCGAGCGCGCTCGCGCTTCACCGAACCGTCATGCGCGAGGCTTTCACCGCCCACGGCGGCGTGGAGGTGGACACGCAGGGTGACGCGTTCTTCATCGCCTTCGCGAACGCATCCAGCGCCGTTCTGGCTGCCGCGGCCGCCCAGCAGGCACTGGTTAATGGTGAGATTCGCGTGCGTATCGGCATCCACACCGGTACGGCTCAATCAAGCGATGAAGGCTACGTGGGCCCAGATGTGCACCTGGCCGCTCGCATCTGTGGCGTCGGCCATGGCGGCCAGGTGCTGCTATCGGCACCGACCAGAGTGTTGATCGAGACTGCCGTCACCGACCTTGGCGAACACCGTCTCAAGGACTTCGACGATCCTGCGTGGATCTTTCAGCTCGGAAATGACCGCTTTCCGCCGCTCAACTCCATCTCCAACACCAACCTGCCGCGACCCACCAGCTCGTTCGTCGGCAGGCAGCGGGAGATCTCCGAGATATCGGCACTGCTCAACGACGGGGCGCGCCTGGTGAGCCTCACCGGGCCTGGTGGAAGTGGCAAGACGCGGCTCGCGATCGAGGCGGCGGCCGGCCTGCTACCAACCTTCAAGTCGGGCGTCTTCTGGGTCAACCTGGCACCGCTGCGGGATCCCGCGCTGGTCGCCGAGACAGTCTCACAGACGATCGGCGCGAAGCAGAGCCTCGCCGCTCATATCGGCCCGCGCGAGATGCTGCTCGTACTGGATAACCTCGAACAGGTGGTCGAGGCCGCCCCCGTCCTCGTCGAATTGGTCCAGTCCTGCCCGAAGTTGCGCGTCCTGGCTACAACACGCGAACGGCTGCGCGTAAACGGAGAGGTCGAGTATCCGGTGCAGGCGCTGGGTCGACCGGACGCCGTCGCACTGTTCGGGGAGCGATCGGCGCTGGCACCTGACTCGACCATGAGCGAGCTGTGCGCCGCGCTCGACGATCTGCCACTCGCGATCGAGCTCGCCGCTGCGCGCGTGAGCGTCCTGTCGCCTGCTCAGATTCTCGAACGTCTGTCTTCGCGACTCGACCTGCTGAAAGGCACCAGGGACGCTGACCCGCGCCAAAGGACGCTGCGCGCCACGATCGCCTGGAGTCACGATCTCCTCACGCCTGATGAGGCACAGCTTTTCGCGCGCATGGCGGTGTTTCGCGGTGGATCCTCGTTGGAGAGCGCCGAGGCGGTGGCGGGTGCCGACCTAGAGACATTGGAGTCGCTCGTCGACAAGAGCCTCGTCCGGCGCATCGACGGTCGGTTCTGGATGCTCGAGTCGATCCGGGCTTTCGCCGAGGAGCGCTTCGTGGAGTCCCACCAGAGCGACGCGATCCGCCGCCGCCACGCTGACTACTTCCTCGAACTCGCGGAGCAGATGCACGGCCTGCTTCGCCGCGGTGAGCCCGAGGAGGGCCCGGTTGCTGTTCTCGATCGCGAGCTCGCTGACCTCCGAGCCGCCGTCGGCTACGGACTCGAAGTCGGTGACACGATGCTCGTGCGCCGCATCACGGCATGTCTGCCGCAGCTGTGGTTCGAGCGCGGGATGTACGCCGAAGGCCGGGCATGGCTCGAGCGCGCGCTGGCACTCGATGCCGCTCGCGACGACACGCGGCGTTCGCTGCTCGCGTCGCTGGGTGTGCTTGCCTACACGCAGGGCGATCACGAGCGCGCAGTGACCGCTTCAGATGAGGCGGCCGCCCTTGCCGTCGAGCTCACCGGAACAGATCGCTACAGCCAGCTTCGCGATATCGCCAACGCAGCGCTGCACCGCGGCGACCTCGACGAGGCCGCAGCCGCATTTCGGGAGCGGCTACCGCTCGCCATCGCAATGGACAACGGCGTCGGTACCTCCGCCTGCAGGATCAATCTCGCGTACATCGCCAACCAACAGCATGAATACGACATGGCCGAGGCGCTGATGGACGAGAACCTGCCGTTTGTCCGGTCACGCGGCCAGGCGCGCTGTGAGGCGAGCACGCTGGCCGAGCGGGCGTACACCCACCTGCACGTTGGCCACGCACGGGCCAGTGCCGACGATGCGCTATTGGCCGCTGTCCGCGCGCTGCAGATCAACGACCAACCTCTGACAGCCACTGCCCTCGACCTTTACGCGGCCTCCGTCGCAGCGCAAGGAGATCGTGAACTCGCTGCGACCATCCTCGCGGCGACCGATGCCGTGCGCAGGGAGATGGGCGTCGAGCCTGAACCGGAGGAGGTAGAGATCAGGGAGATGGCCTTCGCCGAGCTGGATACGGGGAGCGAGCCTGTGGCGGCTGCGTTGCAGCGAGGCAAGCGCATGGACCTTCAGACCGTGCTCGTGATCGCCAAGGGTACGTCGCCCTAGCGGCGGGCAAGCAGCCTCAAAATGGCCGCGCCGACCGCGGCGACGAAGAACCCGATCGCCAGTCCAAATGTGGTCACCGAGAAGACCCGCATCCCAATGGAAGCGCGCGCGTTGTCCCTGCGCCAACCGATCTCGTCCAGGAACGCCGAGATAATCTCGGACACAAATCTCATGTCCCGGATCGTACGCGCCCTGGCAATTCAGGGCGTCAACCAAATGTGGTGAAACGGCCTCGGACTACGGCCACCTCAGGAATGCGTCGACGTCAACGCGTGACTTGGTCGACAACGCGTTCCTGGTTCCCGTCACACGCACCTCGAGCGTGTGCCCGCCCGGCGTCAGTGCCGCTGCGGGTGCCCAGACGACCGCCCTTTTGACCGTCGTGGCGCTGTACAGGTCGACGTTCTGAACGAACACCCCATCGAGCCACACTTGGGCGATGCCGCGCCCCGGGCCGCGAGTGCTGACGAATGCGGCGCTGGAGCCGCTGAAGCTGAACGTCGCGCTGCGCCCAGCGCCACCGGCGTACCGAACGCTGCCGCCCGATGAGCCCGACAGAAGGGTGTTCTTCCACGCCCCGCTGTACGCCACCGACGCGTCCGACTCCTGGACCAGGGTCAGCGTGGCCGGCGTTGTCGTCGCCCAGTCGCTGACGTTGCCCTCGACGTCCGACGCACGGAGCCTGAAGGTGTACGCCGAACCGGGAACAACGGCCACGTCTGCGGTCGTCGAGGTCGGCGTCGCCAGCGCCACGGCCGTCCACGCGCCGGTTCCCTTGCGCCGCTGGAGCTCGTACGAGGCGACACCGGACTCGTCGGTGGCCGCCGGCCAGGAGGCTCGCAGCACGCCCTTAGTGCCGAGCTGTTGTGGAGCCACGATCACGGCCGATGGAGCGCTGACGACCGGCGGATCGGCGTCGGAGCTCGGATCGGATGTCGTCCAGCCGAGATCACGGAAGAGGGCACGGGTCAACGGGCCTGGATCGTGAATCACCTCGCCGTTGCTCAGCGACGGCGTCATGAGTGCGTGTTGAGTGCCGGCCGCGAACGTGGATTCGTCGAAGTGCGAGTTGCTCGACCCGCGGACCCAGGTCGTCGGCGCGTACAGGCGTGCCCGGCCGCCTAGTTCGGCGACAACATTTGGGCCGCCGAACCAGACAGAACCGTCCGTCAGCTCGGTCTTGAGTGCCGCTGATGGATTCGGAAAGACCGCCGTATCGGTCAGCTTGAAACCGCCCGTCGCCGCAGTCCACTCATTCTGGTCGTAGCGCATCTGCAAGCCAGCGCCCTCGCCCCACGAGCCGTTGCTTCCACTGGTGTTGAAGGTGCCAAAGAACCCCAGTCCGTGGCCGATCTCGTGCAGGACCACGGTGTAGAAGTCCCATGCGTTCGAAGGCCCGTTGCCGTCCGTGCCCAGGTACCAGCCACTGAAGCTGCTGTTGAAGTCGGCCCGGATCTCCGTTGCCGTCTTGGGGCAGCCACACAGTGCTTCGGCAAGCGCCGATGAGTAGTAGCGGCCGTCCGGTAGAAGCACGTAATAGGTGCTGCCGGCAGACCCGAGCACGTTCGTCCCGAGCGGCGTCCAGTTGGCGTTCACGCGGATCACCTGGTTGGACACGATCTGCGATTCCCACACGGTCACCGCTGCCTCGAATGCCGTCTGTGCCTGGGCCGAGAATCCGTTGTAGGTGACCTGGATGTCGGACGTGGCCTGTGCTGTCGGTCCGGCGGCCGCGAGGAAGTCGGAGGCTGACGGTGCGTGGATCGGGCGAAGTGACATTGTCGTGTTGCCGGCGCGCACGTCGGCCATCGAGCCGGGCAGCATCTGCGCGTTGGCTGAGCGTGCAGCAGCAGCCGGAACGTGGAATGAGGTCAGAAGGAGAAGCAGGATTGCAGCTGCCACGGCGGCCACGGACAATACGTGGTCGCGTCTGACCACCGGAACGCGGCGATGGAGCAGCATCACAGGGCGATGATGCTGACCCACCTGCCGTTCTGTCAGCCGTACCCTCGGCGCTTCCGGAGAGCCAATCGGGTGGCCCTAAACGCACCTAAGTGAACACGCCCACCAGTCGGTTCGCGCGCCCGATCCTCAGTGCGATGGATCGCGGTTGTAGAGCCGTCGCGCCCACACGAACCCGCCGAGTGAGATGGCGACGCACCAGGCGACTGCCAGCACGCCGCTGTTGCCCATCGGCGTCCCCAGCAGCAGGCCACGAAGGGTTTCGATGATCGGCGTGAACGGCTGATTCTCGGCGAACCAGGCGAGCACAGGCGGCATCGACTCGGTCGGCACGAACGCGCTGCTCAGGAAGGGCAGGAGCAGCAGGAACATGGGCAGGTTGCTGGCAGTCTCGACGTTGTCGGTGACCATCCCGAGCGCAACCGCGATCCAGGTGATGGCCAGCGCGGCCAGCCCGACCAGGCCGATCGCCGCGAGCCATTCGACCGGACCGGTCGAAGGTCGGAACCCGATCAGCAGGGCGACGACCATGACGATGCCCACTGCGAGCATCGCCTTGATGACGCTGCCCACTACGTGGCCGGTCAGCACCGAGGTGCGCGAGATGGCCATGGTCCGAAAACGCGCCACGATGCCCGCCGACATGTCCATCGCGACGCCGATCGCCGTGCCCTGGGCGGCGCCGGCGAGGGTGACCAGCAGGATGCCGGGAAGGACGTAGGCGAGGTAGACCTCGCGCGTTGCACCGGGTTCGCCGCCGAGGCCGGCGCCGAGAGTGCCGCCGAAGACGTACACGAAGAGCAGCAGGAAGACGACGGGAATGCCGGCGATGAAGATCGTCAGCGACGGATATCGGCGCATGTGGCGCAGGTTCCGTCGCAGCATCGTCCAGGAATCGCTTCGAGAAGCGCTTTGGGCGGTCATCGGGAAGCTCCTTGCTCGTACTCGTGATGGCCGGTAAGAGACAGGAAGACGTCGTCGAGCTCGGGCGTCTGGACCGACAGGCGCTCGACCAGGATTGACTCGTGGTCGAGCCGGTCGATCAACGTGCGCAGCGACTGAACGCCGCCGTCGCTCGGGATCTCGAGCGTCAGCGTGTCGTCGTTGCGTGCACCTTCGCCCAGCGCACGCGCAGCGCGATCGAGGGCGTTGGTGTCGGTGAATTCGAGCCGGATGTGACCGCCGGGAACGAGGCGCTTCAGCTGGTCGGGCGTGCCCTCGGCCACGATCTTGCCCTGGTCAAGGAGCGCGATGCGAGTCGCAAGCTGATCGGCTTCCTCGAGGTACTGCGTGGTCAGCAGAATGGTCACTCCGCCTGCCACGAGCTCGCGGATAATCGCCCACATTGCTCGGCGGCTGCGCGGATCGAGTCCTGCCGTGGGTTCGTCGAGGAAGATGATCTGGGGATCGCCGACCAGCGTCATGGCGAGGTCCAAGCGGCGCTTCATGCCACCCGACAGCGTCGACGCCGGCTTGCGTGCCTCGTCTGTGAGATCGAAGCGTTCCATCAGCTCGACGACTCGGCGCTTGCCGTCTGCCTTTTCGAGGTGGCGCAGGTCGGCCATCAGCGTCAGGTTCTCTTCGCCGGTGAGCAGGCCGTCAACCGCGGAGAACTGGCCGGTGACGCCGATCGCCCCACGGACGGCGTCCGGAGAGAGCCGCAGATCGTGACCCGCGACCTGTACATCGCCCGCGTCCATCGTGATCAGCGTCGACAGGATCTGGATGGTTGTCGTCTTGCCCGCGCCGTTGGGCCCGAGCAGGGCAAATACGGTTCCCTTGAAGACGGTGAGATCGATGCCGTCGAGGACAAGCTTCGTGCCGAATGACTTGCTAAGACCCGTCGCCCTGATTGCGACCGCGCCGTCAGTTGTGATTGCCATGTGGGCAGTTCCTTCGATGCAGGTGATTGTTAGATGTCGAGGTCTTCTACTGCCGGCTGATCGGCGTACGCGGCGACCATCTCGAACAATTCGGGCGGAACCTTCTCGCGCAGCGCCTCGAGGGTGTCGACGACCTCGATCGTCGACCCACCGGTAGACATGCCGTAGCTGTACTCACCAAGGCCGAGATAGCCACGCCAGCCGGCTGGCTTGCCCTCTGCGTCGCGCATCGTCTCGCCCGGCATTCGCTGGACGTGGACCACGAACTTGCCCGAGCGGCTCTTGTAGACGTAGAAGATCTCGCCGCCCGAGGACCAACCGGTCGAGCCCCATTGGCCGAGCAGCACGCCCACGAAGCGAACCTTGCGACCGGTGCCCGGGCCGACGCGCACGATGATCTCGTCGAACCCCTCACGGCGGCCCTCCTCGACATCGACATAGCGGCGAAGGGCTGTCGCAATCGCTGCCGACAGATTGCCGCCCGCGAAATCCTGGGCACGGCCGTATAGCCCGAGGTCGTCGTCTGAGACGTAGATCGTCTTGTTCGGCATAAGCATCGGTGCTCCTCGGTGCGTGGGCGTATACGTAGGAGTATACGTGTACTTGGCAAGGCGTCAAGAGGCGGGCTGCGATAATCGAACGATGGCCGTCTACAAGCTCAATCGACGTGCGGTCGCCCACGCCAAGAAGCTGATCGAGTCAGGTCGCTACGTTCTCGAGAGCGACTGGGGAGAGGCTCAACCGCGCGCCGAGGACGAGAACCATTTCCTCGAGTCGCATTCATGGGCCGACTACGCGCCGTGGCACCTGGGCCTGACCGAGGGCGCCAATGACGAGACCAAGGCCCGCTATGCGTTCGTCTTCGGCGACTTCAAGCGACTCCATCGATCGGGCCTCATCGCCAGCCACTATCGCGCGGCGGAGTTCCATCACAAGCAGGTCGAGCTGGCCGCTCATCGCCTGCTGCAGATTCTCGACAAGAAGGCGTACCCGAAGGGATAGCCAGATGGCCGACGCCGGCATCGTGAATCGCAACGGTCGTGACGACTCTGAAGCCTTCGACGCCGTCCTCGCGGCTTCGTCGCCGGACACCCTCGCGCTCGCTCACGCCGTGCGCAACCTCATCTTCGATGTGCTGCCTGAAACGGTCGAGGTCGTCTGGCCGAAACAGGGTTCTGTGGGCTGGGGCATCGGTCCACGCAAGTTCAGCGAGCAGTTCGCCTACTTCTTGCCTTTCAAGAAGCACGTGACGCTCGGCTTCTACTACGGCGGCGAGCTGGCTGATCCCGCGGGGCTGCTCGGCTCCGGCGGTCGCCAGGTCTCGGGCAGGCTGTCCATGCGCAGCCTCAAAATCGCCCGCGTCGAGGACGTGACGCGGCCCGAGTTGCGCGCGCTGGTCCGGGCGGCGGTGCGGCATTTGAACGCGGCCGCGCTCGCCTGATCGCTCTCGCCCGCAGGCTCTCGGCGGTATACGCCGTTCCGCCCGGCGCCAGCCAGGGCGGCTTCATCGGCGAGACCCTGCTCGGCTAAGGTGCTCAGGCAATGAAGGCTGCCGTTCACGATGATTACGGGCCACCCGACGTTGTTCGGATCGAGGACATCGAAAAGCCGGTGCCCGATGCGGGCGAGGTGCTGGTCGAGGTCCGTGCCGCCTCGGTGAACCGCGCCGATCTCGACACCCTGTACGCCCGCTGGAAGTTCCTGCGCCTCTTTCTGGGCGTGCGCCGGCCACGCAACAAGCGGCTCGGGGCGGACGTGGCCGGTGTCGTCGAGTCGGTGGGTTCAGACGTGACTCGCTTCAAGCCGGGTGACCGGGTTTTCGGCGACCTGTACTCGTCGACCCAGGATGCGTTCTCGGAGTACGTGTCGGTAGCCGAAAAGAACCTTTCGTCGATACCCGACGAGATGTCGTTCGAGGACGCGGCGACGCTGCCTCACTCGGCGATCCTCGCGCTGCAGGGCCTGAAACGGCGCAATGGATCGACCTTCGGCGCCGGCGCGCGCGTGCTCATCGTCGGGGCGTCGGGGAGCGTCGGTCCGTTCGCGGTGCAGATTGCCAAGTCGCGTGGCGCGCACGTCACCGGCGTCGCGAGTGCGCCCAAGCTGGATTTCGTCCGCTCACTTGGCGCTGACGAGGTGATCGACTATGCCGCCGGTGACTACCGCAAATCGGGCCAGCGCTACGACTGGATCGTCGACGTGAACGCCCACCAGTCAGTGCTGAGCTGGAGGGGCGCGGTCAACCCGGGCGGCGTCTATGCCGCGCTTGGCGCCGAGAGCGCGGCATGGTTCGCCCAGGCGCTCCTGCAGGGCCCTGCCTTGTCGCTCGCCACGCGCAAGCAGATGGGCATGATGCTCCACTGGAAGCCGTTCAATCTCGACGATGTCGAGGAGCTCAAGCGCCTGATCAGGGCGGGCGAGATGCGAACGATCATCGACCGGCGCTTCCCGCTCGCGGAGATCGTCGATGCGCTGCGCTACTTCGACGACGGCCACGCTCGAGGCAAGGTGATCATCACCTTCTAGCTGGGCTGCGCCTCCATGGGGCTCATCAGCTGGAAGTAGTTGTCGTCGGGATCGGCGAGCGTGGCGATCCACGAATTCGGCAGGCCCTCGAACGAGTACGGCTCGCGCACCACGATCGCACCAGCGGCCACCAGTCGATCGAAGTCGGACTGCACGTCAGCGCTCTCGATGTTCCAGATGATCCGCCCCGGATGAATGCTCTTGCCCTTCACTTCACTATGCGGACCAACGGCGATGAAGCCGCTGCCGATCTGCCAGCCGGTGTAGCCGCCTTCGGACATGGCCGGCTTGCCGAATAGCTTGGTGTAGTAGTCGGCGAGGCGCCCTGGATCCTCGGATCCGATGAGGATGTTGTTGAAGTTCATCAGTCTCTCCTGCCTGCGGGTGTCGGTCTGTTGACTCGCGTCACGCATGGAACTCATCGTCCAGTGTCGTCCCTCATCAGCCTTCCATGCGCAGCTCTTCGAGATCGAGCTCACGCTCGATTTGGCGCAACGTCTGGTCGTTGATCCGACGCGAGTCGCGCAGATCGATGATCGCCTCACGCTCGGCGGTGATGATCGCCAAGCGGATCTGCTCGTGCTCGATGCGTTCCTGATCGCGTTCAGCGGTTTCGTCAGGGTCGTCCGTGGCCAGATGCTGGACGCGATCGCGTAGACCCGACTCAATCCGGTCGATCAGCGGCAAGTGATCCGGCCACGCAGCGCGCTGGCGAACTACTTCCTCCAGGCCGGCCTCGTAGGCGATTTCACGGGCGAGTGTCGGCTCGTCGCCATCAAGGTCAATGCCACCCTCCGTAGCGCGACGGACCAGGAAGGGGAGCGTCAATCCCTGACCCACCAGCGTGACCAGGATGACGGCGAAGGTGGTCAGCAGAATCAGGTCGCGCTCCGGGAAGTCCTGCGGCAGCGCCAGCGCCGCAGCCAGCGAAACCGCGCCACGCAGACCTGCCCAGGCGACGATGAAGCGCGCCCGTCCGGCAAGCGCGCGGTCGGTCCGCGCGATCATTCGATAAGGCGAATTGGGCAGCAGACTGCTCAAGTAGGTCCAGACGAAGCGCGTCAACACGACCACCAAGCACACGGCGACGATGACCACGGCGATCTCGAGCCGGCCACGATCCTGGAGCGATTCGAGGATCGTCGGCAATTCGAGACCGATCAGCACGAACACGAAACCGTTGAGGACGAAGCCGATCATCTTCCAGCTTCCCAGCCACAGGATCCGACTGCGCGCGGTGAGGATCGTCCCCAGCCGGCTCCCGATGACCAGGCCGGCGGTCACTGCTGCCAGCACGCCCGAGGCACCCACCATGTCGGCCGGCAGGTACGCGGCAAATGGGATGACGAACGAGATGACCACCTCGACGGTCGGCTCGTCGAGCCGGTCGAGCAAGCGCGCGCCGATCCAGCCGACGACCGCGCCGATGGCAATGCCGGCCACAACCGCGAGCACGAAGCCCGCAGCGGTGTCGAAGAACAGGAACGTTCCGGCGACGACCGCGGTCACTCCGGCACGGACCGCGACGAGGGCCGTGGCGTCGTTGAAGAGGGCCTCGCCCTCGATCAACGTGGTCACGATGCGCGGCGCGCCGAGGCGGCGGAACACAGTGGTTGCCGCTAGCGCGTCGGTCGGCGCGACGATCGCGCCGAGGGTCAGCGCCGCCGCCCAGCCGAACGACGGCACCAACAGCTGAGCAGTCACGCCAACGGTGAGGATTGTGAAGAACACGAGGCCAAAGGCAAGGCGGGCGATTGGCACGATGTTCTGGCGCAGCTCGCGGATGGGGGTATCAATGGCGGCGATGAACAGCAGCGGTGGCAGGAAGACGAGCAGCACCAGCTCGGGCTCGAGCGTGATGTGCGGAATCCCCGGGACGAAGGCGAGCGCCAGTCCGCCCAGCACGAACAAGGTCGGGTAGGGGACACCCACCCGCCCGGCTGCCGCGTACAGCACGGCGATCGCAACGAGGATAGCCAGGACGGCGATCAGGACTTCCATGCGCGGTCGGAGGCTAGCTTGTGAGGCGCTAGGCGTTCGGCACGCGGTACTCGCTGATCTCGAACAGGTGCCCGTCAGGGTCGCGCAGGAAGCAGCGCGTCTCCGCGCCGCGTACGACGGGGGGAGTCAGGAACACGGCGCCGCGGCCGCGCAGGATCTCGTATACGGACTGACACGGAGGCCACAGAGACACCGTCGGTTTATCGTCCGTTGGCCCCGAGCCGGTGACCAGGAGCAGCCATGCGCCGTTGAACGAGAGCACGGCGGAATCGCCGCCGTACTCGCGATACAGATCGGCTCCCAGTACGTCCACGAACCAGTTGCGCGATCGCGCGACGTCAGTCACCACCAGGATGTGGGTCAGCGCCATGTCTGGGGTCGGGAAGGTCATGGCCGTGCCGGCTCGGTCTGCTCGGCCTTGGCTCGCAGTCGGGACTCCAGCTCGCCGAGCTCGTAGCGGATCGCCTCCACGCGCAATAGCAGGTCGTCATTCGCGTCGGGCTCTTTCATCTCCTCGGCGACCTGCTCGGCCTTGACTGTCTCGAGGTTGTTGAGGATCACCGCGATGAACAGGTTCACGACGATGAAAACGGCGATCAGGATGTAGCTGCCGAAGTACAGCCAGGCCAACGGCACCTGGTCGATCACGGCCGACTGCAACTCCAGCCAGCCCTCCAGCGTGAGCATCTCGAACAGAGATCGGATGGAGATGCCAAGGTCGCCCCAATGCGCGGGATCGACCGTCCCGAAAACATTGAAGCCGAGGATGGCGTAGACGTACATCACCAGCGCAAGCAGGAGGATGACACCCACCATCGAGCCCAGCGAGCGGAGCATCGTACCCACGATCAGGCGCAGTTCGGGCAGCACCGACACCAGGCGGACCACGCGCAGCAGTCGGGCAAGCCGGGCGACGGTCGCGAAGCTGCCGCCGACGGGCAGCAGCGACAGGCCGACGATGACGAAGTCGAAGACGTTCCAACCGTCACGGAAGAAGTTCTGCGGACGCGGCCAATAGGTGATCAATCGGAGGGTGATCTCAACCACGAATATGGCGCTGATCACGATGTTCACCAGTTGGAATGCGTCGGCGTAGCGCGTTACGAGGTCTTCCGACGTTTCGAGCCCAACGAGCACGGCATTGATCACGATCACCGTGACGATGAACGCCTGGAAGCGGCCGCTGGCCACTATCTGCCGTGCCCAAGTGACCACGCTCGCACCCTCCTATGTCAGTGATTGACCGCCTACTCGTGCCGGCCTCCACCCTCGCCGGCTAGGTCGTCTCGTCGAAGCTCGTTTCCTTGACTGCTGCGCCGGATCGATCGTACGTCCGCCACGTGCCGACCTGGCGACCGCGGTCAAAGGTGCCGGTGCGCATCAGCGAGCCATCGGCGCGGAAGAACTCCCACGCGCCGTGCATCACGTCATCGATGTACGACCCGCGGAACCGGACATTGCCGTTTGGGTAGTGATCGAGCGCCGGCACGACCACTTCTTTCTCAGCCACGAACAGATGGTCCCCGTGCGGATTACCTGAGTCAACTCCACGACGCCTTCATCACGAAGCTCAGCCGCTCGTGATCATCACCGCGTGGGAGATCTTCGATGGCTTCCGCCGCGCTCGTCGGTCCGAGTTGACACCTTCTGCGAGCGCCGCTTAGTCGTCCTCGGTAAGCGGCTCGGGCAGCGTCGGGTGATTGGTCGGATACAGGCCGACGGCCAATCCGAAGACGGTCTCACCTTCGCGCGGCAGCTGCGAGAACTCGTTCACGAGCCGCTCGACCCCTGCCCAGAACTCGCGTGCTCGGTCGGGTGAGATTCGAGCGTGACGAACAAGGGACCGCAGCGTGTCGGCGTCGTGCCCGGCGACTGACTCGGCAGCGCCCACCGCCAGGGCGTTTGCGTGAACCGCGAGTGGAGCGTCGCCCGGGCGATTGACCACGCCCACCATGAACAATCGAGCCGTGCGCCCGTAGAAGCGCTCCTCTATCGCCCTGACGCGCCGAGTGCGCACCACGCGCAACAGGCCCGCGTCGACGAGCACGCCGAGATGATGGGCGATGGTGCTCTTCGGCCGCCGCATCGTGACTGCCAGTTCGCTGGCGGACGCTGCTCGTTCGAGCAACAGGCCCAAGATCGTCGTACGCAGTGGGTTGGCGATCGCTCGAAGCTGGGCGGGCGTGGTCAGCACGATCTTGTCCACGAGGTCGTAATCGGGGATCTGTTTGACATGCGGCGTATCAGTCGACATATCCGGTATGTTCTATACTACTCGATCATTCATCGAAAGCGAACGGGGAGGAATGCAATGGCGACTGCACCGATCATTCTGGTGCCCGGCTTCTGGCTCGGCGCCTGGGCGTGGGACGAGGTTGCCGAGCTGCTCAGGGCAGACGGCCATGACGTGACCGCCCTGACGCTGCCCGGGCTCGACTCGATCGATACCGACCGATCGGCGATCACAAACGCCGATCACGTTGAAGCGATCGTGAGTGCCGTAAAGGCGGCCCGCAGGCCGGTCGTGCTGGCTGTTCACAGCGGTGCGGGCTATCCGGGCTATGCCGCCAGCGATCGCGTGCCGGAGCTCATCGCGCACATGGTCTACGTCGACACGGCACCAGGGATCGGCGCCATGGATGCCGACTTCGCCGACGTCGAGAAGCCGCTGCCGGATCCCGATGATCTCGCTGAGAGTGAGAACCTGACCGGATTGAGCGAAGAGCAGCTCGAGACGTTCCGCCGCCGTGCGGTGCCCGAGCCGGGCGGCGTCCTGCGCCAGGCAGCTGAGCTGACCAACGACGCCCGACTCGATGTTCCGAGTACCGTCATCGCTACCGCATACACGTCGGACGAGTACAAGGCCTACGCGAAGGAGGGTTACGGCTTCCTTGCCGGGCTCAACGAGGTGCGCAACGTTTCCTGGGTCGATCTGCCGACCAGCCACTGGCCAATGTGGTCGAAGCCCAAGGAGCTCGCCGAAATCATTGGCAAGGTGGCGGCCGAATAGTCAGGACATAGAAAAAGGCCCGAGCTGTTGGCTCGGGCCCTTCGCTCACCAGCGGTCACACGCAATCGCTGGTTGGTTTGAGCATTGGTGCAGCAACCGGCTGATCCCCGGCAATGCGTCGACCGAAGCCAACGACGGCAACTCCGGCGGTCTGACGCAGGCCGGCCTTTTCAGACTTGATCGCATGCATGCTGTGCAACGCCAATTCGCGTCGTCGCTCTTCGCCCACGGCGAGAGCTGACGGGTTCATCAATTCCAACATCGCTCTGCCCCTTCCTGGACGGCCACGGCGCCGTCATCTCCTTGATGCCAAGACTCTCGATCTCAACAGTCTTAATGTCGGCGCAGAATAGACGGACAATAGTTCCATGTCAAGAGACTTTGTATGGAGAGACTTGACATCAAGCTTCAGCGCGATCAACATGCCGACATGGCCGACAAACAGTCCGACCATCTGGACGAGCAGCTCGACGTCTGGGTGCGCGAGATCCCGGGGCTCGACCGCCTGACCGAGGGGATCGTCGAGCGTATCGGGAAGCTCTCGCGGTACTTCGGCCACTCAATGGAAACGACGCTCGCCGAGTACCAGCTGTCGCACCGAACCTTCAGGGTTCTCGGACGACTGCGCTACCAGGGACCGCCGTATCAACTGTCGGCCGGCCAGCTCGCCGATTACATGGGCCTCTCGAGCGGGGCGATGACCAACCGGCTCGACCGCCTCGAGCAGGCCGGACTCGTTCGGCGCCTTCCAGATCCCGACGACCGGCGTGGCGTCCTAGTCGAGCCAACGGAAGCGGGACACGCGGCATGGAATCGTGCCGTGCACACGCAGGCGCAGCGCGAGTCACTCGTTGCGTCGGTGCTCAGCGAATCGGAGAGAGAGCGGCTGCACGACCTGCTGCGCCGGCTGATGGGCGCTTTCCCGGATGAGGTCCGCGAGGGCGCCAAGCGCGCCAAAGCGAAGGCACACGCCGAAGAGGACTGACCCTTCGCCGCCCGATCGAGCGGCTACCCTGCGGCTGATGTCCACAGACACGCGCATCAGCCCAGGAATTGCCGGACCGGGAACGGCATCAGCTGACGCTTTGAGTCGACTAGAACCCGTGGATTGACCCAGCTCGATCCAGTTGCGACGCGTCACGAGTCGGCACTCACCGGCGGCGATAACGTTCTTGAGCCACTGCACGTCCGAGCCGTAAGTCAAGGCGAAGATCCGGTCGCTGCCGTCGCGGAACACGTTCATCGGAGTCCGGTACTCGACACCAGGCTTGTGGCCGGTGAGCTCAATGACCCCGAAGCCGGGTAGCCAACCCGCTAAGTGGCGCGAGAACCTGTTGAAGACCTGGTCGTGAACGGCTTCATAAAGGCGAGCGGTGGAGTCCATGGATTCGCCTGGGTCACGCGACAAGTATCCGGCGTCGCCGATGTTGATTGGATGCTTGCCCAATCGATGGACGAGACATTTGGCCGATTTGATTGATCGACGTCGCTCGTAGGCTGAGTCCGAGGGGGAACCTGATCGCAAGTCGGCGCCCTGCGCCTCCACGAGGAGTCACGCCATGCATCCCGTTCGAGCTTCGCTTCTTCTTGTGCTCGTGGCCGTCTTGGCCGCCTGTTCCTCTGCCGCTCCCGGCGGTTCACCCGCAGACCAGCCAACGACGCAAGTAACCGATCAGCCGATTCAGACCGAGGCGCCCGTCGACGCCGAGCCGACCCCGGGCACCACGCTCACCGCCTGTGAGCTGGTCGCACCGGCCGACATCGAGGCCGCTCTCGACTTCGAGGCAGGAACCGTGGGCGACGGTGAGCACGAGGAGGATCCGTCAGTGCTCGATCCGGCCAGCAACGATTGCCGCTACGACGATGAGTGGGGCGGGATCATTGTCGCTGTGACACCGACCGACGGCGTGAATGTGTTCGACGCCCTGGTGAGTGCGTTCGGCGAGGACGCCGAGGCGCTCGAGATCGGCGACGGCGCGTTGTGGTTCGAGGACAACGACCGCGGCTACTTCCTCAAGGGATCGGTCATGGTTCGACTTCAGTTCACGCACCTAACCGAAGGTGGCCTCGACTCGTTCCGCGACCCGACGATCGCCCTCGGCGAAGCGGCTCTCGCCAAAATCTAGGCAATCGTCGCAGCTACTCCAGCGAGTAGCCGTACAGCAGATCCGAGCGGCGGCCGGGGACGACCAGGGAAAGTGTGTCGCCAACGGCCGTGACGCTCTGGACACCCGGTGCGGCGAGTTGCTCCACGCTGTTTGTGCCCGGATCAATTCGGACGATCCCGCCCTGCGATGCGTCGATCACATTGGCATCGACGTCGCCCTCGATCTGGCTCGCCCAGATCTCGCCTTCGCTGGCGGTCACTGCCGATGCTCGGTGCTCCGTCGGGATGGTTGTCACCTCAAGTGTTTCGGGATCGATGCGCGAGACCGAGCGACCCCAGTTGTTAGCCGTCCAAACGCTACCGTGGGCAAAGATCACGTTCTCGACGCACAGTCCCCTTCCGCGTGGTCGGTGTCGAGCTCGAAACAGGCGCAGCCACCGACTTCGCGGCATACGAAAACCCCAGCGGCGCCGACGATCCCCATTCGGTCTGGTGGGGCGGCGACGGACTCTGGGTCGCACGCGCCGAAGATCGGGCGCTGGAGCTGCTGGACGCAGCTGGGCAGAGTGTTCAATCGGCGGAGCTCGATCAAGCGCCATATGCCCTGACGGTCGACGGCGATTTGGTCTGGGCGACTTCCTTCTTCGACAGCACTGTGATGCGCGTGAACGCGACCAGTGGCGAGGTCGAGGCCACCATTGATGCCGCAAACCCGACCGGGATCGCTGTCGGCGCGGGGAGTGTCTGGGTGGTCGAGCATCGCCTCAACAACGTGCTTCGGATCGATCCCGAGACCAACGAGGTGGCCGAGACGATCAGCCTCGGCGAGGCCGGTGACAGCCCGGTCTGCGGCATGCGTTGTCGCGTCGGTAAAACGCGAACTTCAAGGTGCTCGGGAAGCACTCCATCGGCCGGAAACCGGGGCCCTCCTTGAACACTGAGCGGCCGTCGTCAATGCCCTGGTAGGTGAGCGTCGGCGCACACAGCACCGCGTCCGGCTGCTGTGGGTCCAATCGGGATGCGTTGCATGAACGTGGGCCGGCACGTTCAGGGAGCGTCCGTCCCAGCGATCACCGTGGCTCTGCTCTGGCGGGTCGTGGGCGACAAGGTGCCAGTCTTCGAGGTATTTGAACAGCGTCGCCTGATCCTCGATGAACAAACCGATGTCCACGTCGGGATGGTCCCGACTCTGACGTCCCAGCCAGGCGTCGACCGCCCAGCCGCCGATCAGAAACCAGGTCCCGCTGAACTCGTCCAGCAGGTTCGCGAAGCGAGCAATGTCGCCGGGAGCAGAATCGGTCACGCCAGGGCAAAGACAGTTATCGGACGGTCGAAGCCTTTGACCGAGTGGCTGCCGCGCTCCTCGAACTTCAGGCCGCTACCGTCGACGAGGTTGCGCGTCAGTTCGGACGTCAGCACCTCGGATGCACCGGCGAGCGCCATGATCCGCGCCGCGGCGTGGACCGCCACGCCGTGAAGGTCGTCGGCCACGAGCTCGACCTCGCCGGTGTGCACGCCAACGCGCACGGCAAGACCGAGCGCCGAGACGTCGTCGCGAATGGAGGCCGCGCAACGCAGCGCGCTCACCGCACTCGGAACGATGGCAATGAAGCCGTCACCCGTGGTATTGACCTCTCGCGCGCCGAAGCGCTCGAAACGAGCCCGAACCAAGCGGTCGTGTTCTGCCAGAAGCTGCCGCCACTTGGCGTCGCCGAGGCGACCAGCCGTGGCGGTGGAATTGACGATGTCAGTCATCAGGATGGTCGTGACCACGCGTTGGTGCTCGACCGGCACGCCGACATCGCCCGCGTTCCCGTACAGGTCAATGATCACAACGGGCTCGTCGCCGACTACCCATGCGTCGTGGCCCGGCGGGACATCAACCACCGTATTCGGGCCGAACTCGCCGCTCTCCCCGTCTTCCATCACGAACCGAATCCAGCCGGATAGGACCAGGTTGACGTGGTGGACATGGCAGAGCGTGGCTCCAGTGAGCGATCCAATGCTGGCCGACCAGTTCCAACCGGGCGCGAGCACCGCCCGGCCAACGGTTATCGCGCCGAGGTTGGCCAGCTGGGACTGCATGCCCGGGAAGCTCCTGGTCTCGTCGGGATCGTCGAAGCTCCTGCTCTTGATCGACCTCATGCAGTCATCGTAGGCTGGCGAAGAAGGCGCGCAAGTCAGCGACCAAAACGTCCGGAGCCTCCATTGCGGGGAAGTGGCCGCCGCGCGGGTGCTCGTTCCAATATGCGAGGTCATTGCCCGGATCGAGGATGCGCCGGATGAGCGGCTCCTCACCGAACGCCACGAAGCCCTGCGGGCGGTCATGCGTCTGACCCCACGCCGCGTGGGCATGGGCGGCCTCGTACAGGAAGTTCGCTGCGCCGGCGCCTCCCTTACCGAACCAGTACACGCTGACCAGGGTGAGCAGCTGATCGATATCAACCGCGTCCTCGGGCAGATCCCTGGCCGGATCGGTCCATTCCTTGAACTTCTCGACAATCCAGGTCAGCTGGGCGACTGGCGAGTCCGTCAAGCCGTAGGCGATCGACTGCGGCCGTGTCGTCTGCACCTGGATGTAACCGAAGTCCTCGGTACGAGCGGACTTCAACTGCTGATGGCGTTCCCTCTCGGCGTCGGTCAAATGGTCGGTCGGCGGCGTGTACTCGGTTGCGATCGCGCCGGCATCGGTCACGACCAGCGATCCGATCACCCGTTCTCCGGCCTGGATGCAGAGCTGTTCGGCCACGCCGGCCCCGATATCGCCGCCGTGCACGCCGTACCGCGCGTAGCCGAGCGCATCCGTGATCCGGGCGAACGCAGCCGCCGACTCCTGGATCGCCCAGCCGGGCTTGGCCACCGCCATCGAGAAGCCGAAGCCGGGCAACGACGGCACGACGACATGGAAAGCGTCCTCTCGCTTGCCGCCGTGAGCTTCGGGGTCGACGAGTGGCCCGATCATCCGCGTCGCCTCGACGAAAGAGCTCGGATAGCCGTGCAGGATCAACAGGGGAGTGGCATCCGGCACTACCGATTTGACGTGCATGAAATGGATCGTCTGTCCGTCGACCTCTGCCGTGAACTGGGGAAAGGCGTTAAGCATCGTTTCCTGGGCGCGCCAGTCGAAGTCGTTGGCCCAATAAGCGGCCAACTGGCGCGCGTAGTCGGTCGGAACGCCCCGGGTCCAGTCGGTTACGACATCCGACGGGTAGCGCGTGTTACGTACCCTGGCGAAGAGATCGTCGACTTCGTTGTCCGGAATGGAGATGGTGAACGGCTTGATTTCCACGTCTCGCACCTCGCTGTGATGGCTGTCAGGCTCATCAAAGCCGAGTTGCAGTCCGAAGTCTTGAACCAAAACGACACGACCGATCCGGCGTTAGATCGGCTCGTCGCGGTCCTTTGTCTGGCCCGGCGTAAACCCCGTCAAGCGCTTCAGATCGCGCGTGAGGTGGGCCTGATCGGCGTAGCCCAGCTCGTGGGTCACGTCGAGGATTGATCGGCCGCCCTGAAGCATCTCCGACGCAGACCGCGCACGGACGATCTGGCGAATGCGGTTGGCGGTCAGGCCGGTGACCTGAAGAAAGTGGCGCTGGACGGAACGCGCCGATGCCGTCGGCTCATCACCGTGGAGCGCGGCGAGAACCAGGGGATCGTCGCTGAGCAGGCCGCGTTCCTCGAGATCGGCAATGAATTCGTCGACCGTCTCGTACGTCGGCACCGGCCATGTGGCACCCGCGAGCAGGAAATTGCCGCCCGCGTCCATTGGCAACGGCACGGTCGTGTCGACCATCACCGTCGCCGGAACGTGAGTCAAAAAGGTTCCGCGCACGAATCGGATGCCGACGTTGCGATTACCGGCGCGGTACGGAACCGGCGTGATCTTGGACGACGGTCCGCTGAGCAGTACGCGCGTCTCGTCGACGCTCCGGATGAAGATCATGTCCCAGCACGCGTCCGCGGCGGCCAGGTACGTCCCGTCGCTCGTGTCGTGCGTCCGCCAGATCACGTCGACGAAACGCGAACTCGACTGCTTCTCTTCGTACTCGAACGTCACTCGCGCAGGTTAGGATGCTGTGCTGGTCTCTACTGGTCCTCAAGCCACCGGCCGACGCCGCGCACGCGTTCGATGGTGATGTGCGTGATGAAGCCGGGCGGCGGGTTGGGGATGCCCGGAAAGACGACGCCCGGCCCGAGGTAGGTACGAGCCAGGCGCTGGAGCATCGCGGCGGCGCCGCCCTCGGTGATGCGCGCGGTGCCCTCGACGATCAGATACTCGCGCAGGCCCCACTCGTTGACGGTCGGACCCTGGATCGACAATGCGACTCTCGGGTCGCGCCGCAGGTTGCGCAGCTTGTGTTGATCTGGGATCGTCGCGAAGACGATTGATTCGCGCTCGAGACCCACCCACGCCGAGGTGAGGTGCGGCGAACCATCCGGATTAAGCGTCACAACCGTCGCCACCGCGTCCGACTCGAGCAGTTGGCGAGCAGCGTTCGAGAGCCTTTCGATCATGGGCCGACCATAGCGTTCGGGCGATAATCGGCCCATCGCGAGCTGGGCGACCCGGCCAAGCTGAACCCCAAGGAGCCGCGCCGATGACGACGCTCGATGATTTCCCGCGCTATCCGCTGCTGTTCGGGCCCTCGCCGGTTCACGAAATGCCGCGGCTGAGCAAGCACCTGGGCGGTGCTGTCAATCTGTGGGCGAAGCGCGAGGACTGCAACTCGGGCATCGCCTATGGCGGCAACAAGACGCGCAAGCTGGAATACCTCGTCGCCGAGGCACTGGCCGGCGGGTACGACACGCTCGTCTCGATCGGCGGCGTGCAGTCAAACCACACTCGGCAGGTGGCGGCGGTCGCCGCCCACGTCGGGCTGAAGTGCGTGCTCATCCAGGAGAGCTGGGTCGACTGGCCGGACAGTGTCTACGACCGGGTCGGCAACATCCTGCTCAGCCGACTGGCCGGAGCTGATGTTCGGCTGGTGCAGGCCGGCTTCGGAATCGGTTTCAAGGAGAGTTGGGAACAGGCACTGGCCGAGATCGAGACGGCGGGTGGCAAGCCATATCCGATTCCGGCCGGTGCGTCAGATCACCCGCTCGGCGGGCTTGGCTTTGCCAACTGGGCGTCCGAAGTCGCCGAGCAGGAGAAGGCTCTGGGAGTGGTCTTCGACACAATCATCGTCTGCTCCGTCACCGGATCCACCCAGGCAGGCATGATCGCCGGCTTCGCGCTGCAGGATCGACGGCGCCGGGTGATCGGCATCGATGGGTCGGCGACGCCGCGTGAGACGTGGGATCAGGTCGCCAGGATCGCGCGCGACACTGCACTCAAGGTTGGCCTCGACCGAGAGTTGAGCGACGAAGAGATCGTCCTCGACGAGCGGTACCACGCCGGCATCTACGGGATCCCCGACGACCAGACGCTGGACGCGATGCGCACGGCCGCTCGCACCGAGGGCATGATCACCGACCCGGTGTACGAGGGAAAGTCGATGGCCGGCATGATCGACATGGTCGTAACGAACGAGATCGAGCCGGGATCAAACGTCCTGTACGCCCACCTCGGCGGTCAGCCGGCCCTCAACGCGTACAGCTCGCTGTTCCGCTCGTAGACAGACTCGCGGCCAACGGAGGTTCAGTCGGCCCAGCGGACGGTGATCGGGCCGGTAAGACCGGGCAGCGGCAGCGAAGCCGCCTCTTCCTCGACTGCCTGACGCTCGGCGGAGGACACGGACCGCCAGCTCTCGATGTCGACGAGCGCATTCGCCCGGCGCCAGACGCCGGCGATCTCGCCGTCAAGGAGCAGTGCGCCAGGCCAGACGCGTGACGTCCACAGCTCGCCGCGCCGCGCTTCGTCGGGCACCAGCAGCGCTCGGTCGCGTCCCCACAGGAGGAAGTAGGGGTCGCCGCTCGGTAGTAGCCGGGCCGGAGCGTCGGGGGAGGGTGGCATGCGGAAGCTCGTTTCATCGCTGATGAGAAGCGAGCCGTCACCAATCGGCGTCAGAGCCGGCGCCATTTCTTTCGCGAGTGCCTCGAACGCTCTCCGACCCTCAGCGGTGCCGATTCCCGCCCATTCGGCGAAAGCGGCGGCGGTCGTTGGTCCGAAGATGTGCAAGTACCGCCTCGCCAGCTGCTGGCGAGCGGCAGCGGGCTCCACCTCCGGACGCGGCACGGACCAGATCACCGGCCGCCGCGCGCCCTCCCAGCGCATCAGAACGGTGCCCGTCGGCGCCGCGTAACGGAGCGCGTTCGGATTCAGCCCCATCGCGACACCGGCGTCGTCGTACCTCATCCGCCGGCCGGCCAGGAACGCATGAAGTCGCGCAGCGGTCTCCTCAGCTCGGCGACGACCTTTAGCATCGTCCGGCAGCCGGCCGAGGGTGAAGAGCGCCAGATCCCGCGCGGCGATCACGTACGCGCTGAAGCGCGGACCCCAGACCTGGGCCAGCGCCGGATCCTCCCAGGTCGCCGGCTCGGTTCCTTCGACTCGGGCGTGGATCGAGAGCAAGGCCGCGCGGGGCATGCTGTCCTGGAGGCCGGCTAGCGCCGCGCGCTCGAGCGAGGCGGGGCCGGCCGGCAGGCGCTGATCGAGCGCGCCCACTCGGCGGCGGTGAGCCAGGACCTGGGTGCGGGTCAGCTCGAGCGGCGTCTTTGACATCGTTCCGGATTCTTACTCATGGAACGGCGGCGAGCCGTTGTAGACTGCCGCGACTGCCACGACGCGGACCGTGTGAGGAGTTCGGCGGAACGACGTGGCGCTGGGGATTTGCCTCTGCCCATGCTGTCATTTCTGGCTGGGTGGCGGGTGAGCTTGCGCAGGACACGGGCCGATTGGCCGATCGTTGCCGCCGCATTGCTCACGATGCTGCTCGCGACGACGCTCCTCGCCGCCGCTCCGATCTATTCCTCGGCCGTGTCCGTTGCCGGATTGCGCCAGACCCTGGCCGAGGCGCCTGTCGAGGCCGGCAACATCCGGGTCACGGCAGGCGTGCCACTCGACCAGATCGACGCAGTCGATCAGGCTGTCTCGGCCGAACTGGCACGCGTTGCCGGCGCGCTGCCGGCGGAGATTGCCCGCCTCGGTACCGGCGAGTCGTTCGCGCTGCCTGGTCAGGGCGACGATGTCCGCGATCTGGCCGTGCCAGGTTTCGCCGAGGGAGGCGAGCGTCATTCGACGCTCGTCGCCGGTTCATGGCCGGCGGCTGCGTCAGAGGGGTCGCCGGTCCAGGTTGCCATCTCCGACGCCATCGCCGAGCAGCTCGGGCTGGCGGTCGGCGACCAATTCGAGCTCGTCAGTCGGCTGGACAATGAGCTGATCGTGCCGGTAGCGATCGCCGGCGTGTTTCGAATTGACGATGCCGGCGATCCGTTCTGGTGGGCAGACGCCCGAACGCTCGAGGGCCTGACGGAAAGCGATCAATACCGGACGTACGGCCCGTTCCTGATGACTCGAGCTGACATGCTCAACGCGACGACGGCCGCCAATGTATCCCTGTCTTGGAGGCTCATGCCGAGCTTTGCCGAGATCAACATCGACGATCTGACCGGACTTCGAGCACGTGTCGCCGCGCTCCCACAGCGGCTGGAGCGAGTAGCCGAGGGCTACTCGCCGACGGTCGTGACCGAGCTCGGCCAAACGCTGTCCCAGGCGGAGCGATCGCTGCTCGTGAGCCGCACCGGAATGCTGCTCGTGATGGCCCAGCTCGCTCTGCTCGGCGGCTACGCCATCTTGTTGACCGCCGGTTTGTTGATCGATCACAGGCGAGTTGAGACTTCGCTGTTGCGCTCGCGTGGCGCAGGTCCCGGACACGTCGCCGGCCTCGCCGCGGTCGAGGGGCTGATGCTCGCCGTTCCGGCTGTGCTGCTCGGTCCGTGGCTGGCGATGCTGGCCCTGGGCCTCTTCGATCGAATCGGACCGTTGGCCGCTGTCGGTCTGAGCGTGCCGCTCCAGGTTACGAGCGACGCCTACCTTGCCGCCGGCATCGCAGGTGCGGCGTGTGTCTCACTGCTGACCCTGCCCGCCCTGTTCTCGGCCAGAGGCGTCAGCTCGGAGCAGCGATCACTGTCGCGCGAGGAGACGCGGCCGTTGGCGCAGCGACTTGGAATTGACATCGCCCTCGTGGTCCTCGGCGTGATCGCCCTCTGGCAGCTGCGCCTGTACGGCACGCCGCTGACGCGCACGATGCAGGGTTCGCTCGGCCCCGATCCGCTGCTAATCGCCGCCCCGGCGCTTGGACTGCTGCTTGGAGCCGTTGTAGCAACTCGCGTTCTGCCGCGGCTGGCGGAGGGGGCACAGGAGGTGCTGTCGCGCGGCAGGAGTCTCGTTGGTGCAATGGGCAGCTACCAGCTCGCTCGCCGGCCACTGCGCTACACACGATCCGCGCTGATGCTGATGCTGGCCATGTCGATCGGCGTGTTTGCCGTCTCGTACGCCGCCACATGGACCGATTCACAGCGCAGTCGGGCCGACCACCAGTCCGGTGCCGACGTCCGCGTCATTCCTTCGGTATCGGCCCGAGCCCTGCCGTCGTGGAAGCTGGCGACTTCGTACACGACGCTCCCTGGCATCGAGGACGCGACGCCGATCGAACGTTACCCGCTCCAACTGACGCGAAATGCCGAGGTCAACATCCTGGCTGTGGACTCGGAGAAGCTCCCGGAATTGCTCCGGGTAAGGGCCGATCCGGCGACCGCGCCGCCGCCCGACCTGCTCTCGCCACTGGTCGCCGCACGCCCCCAACTGGCCGGCAGCGTGCCCGTCATCCCGGCCGGTACGGAGAGCATCGTCGTGCACCTCGCGCTCGACGTGCGCGGGCTCGATCGCCTGGTTGATGACCCGGCCTCAGGCAACCTGATCCAGCAGCCGGAGGACCCCGCGCTATTCGACACCGACGCGTCAGTCCGCATGAGCATGGCCGTTCGCGACGCTCGCGGCGTCGTCCACCGCATGGCGGTGCCGCCGCGGACACCTGCCGAAATAAGAGATGGCATCGAGATTCCGTTGCCCAGCGCCGACGGACCGCTCGAGATCCTGTCCCTCGATCCCAGCCTGGGCCTGCGCCAGGACCTCGTGGTTACCGACGGATCGGTGACGATAGACGGCATCACCCTCGGCGGATTGGACGACCCGGCCGCCGTTCCGCTCGAGCTTGGCGGATCGGATTCGTGGCAGATGGCCTGGCTCGACCCGGAGCGAGGGCCGCTCACCCTCCAGCCGAGCGCGGCTGAGGGTCTGGGCATGACCATCGGTGGCGGACCCGGCAGTGGCTCCCCCTTCGAGCTTGCAACTGGCGGTCCGTTCAACGCGGTCACTTACTCACTCCAGCCGGACGCGGTCGCAGTCCTCCCGGACGTAGAGATCCCGGTGTTGATGAACCAGCCCGCGCTCGAGGCCACATCGCTGGAGGTGGGGCAGGCTTTTCGGGCTCGCCTCGCCGGTGCCGAGCGACAGCTCAAGATCGTCGGCGTCGTCGATTCGTTCCCCACCACTGTCACAGCCTCGCCGCTCGTCATCGTCGATCTGCAGACGCTCGCGCTGCTCCGAATGCAGGCGGGCCACAGCACTCGAGCGGATGCGGGCAACGAGGCCGACACCCGTCGGCCGGACGAATGGTGGCTCGACCTGGCCGGCGGCACGCAGATCGACGCTCAACAGGCGACCGTGGCGGAGGACATCGAGCGCACGCTCACCGCGAGACCCTTCACGAGCATCAGCGTCGCCACTGCCGCCGGCCGGCTTCGGACCCTGCTCAGCGATCCGGTCGCCATTGGCATCATCGGCGCGCTCGGCATCGGCGCCGTGGCGGCCGGCCTGTTCGCGCTGATCGGTCTGGCCGTGGCCGCGGCTGTTTCCGCTCGCCAGCGCCAGATGGAATTTGCGCTGATGCGCGCACTGGGCCTGTCGCGCCGCCAGCTGTCCACCTGGCTGTGGCTCGAGAACGGCAGCCTGGCCGTTATCAGCGTGCTCATCGGGACGCTGCTCGGCGCCGTCATCTCGTGGGTCGTGCTGCCCACGGTCACCCTGACGAGTGACGGCGTGCCACCCACGCCTGCCGTTGTCGTCGCGCTGCCCATGGGAACGATCGCTGCGCTGGCCGTTTTCACCGCGATCGCCGTGGCGGTGATCGTGGCCGTTATTGCCGCCTCCCTGCGACGTGTCGGCATCGGCAACGTTCTGCGGGTCGGCGAGGAATAGCCGCATGAAGGCCATATCCGCCGTCGCGCTGCTGCTGCGCCGCGATCGATCCGACCTCGTTGCCGTCGTGCTGGTGACGCTGCTGATCGCCTTCACGGCGTTCGTTTCCGTCGCCGGCGTGCGCCTCTTCGAGCGTGCCGCGGACGAGGCTTTGGAGCGTGCCGTATTGGCCGCGCCGGTCGTCCAGCGCACGATCAAGCTGTCCGCCACGCGGGCGCTATTCGGTGCGGACGCCGAGGCAACCATTCGCGACTGGCAGGCCGAAGGCGAGCAAGCTCGGGCAACCTTCCCCGATTCGATCGACGAGACGCTGGGTCCGGCGAGCCTGGCGCTCGGTTCGACCCGGCTCCGGGTGTCCAACCCGCCCGCCTATCCGATGTTCATGACGCTGCGCTACCGCGACGACTTCGAGGACCTCGTCGAGCTGGTCGATGGGCGGTGGCCGGCGTCCACCGGCCAGCGACTGCCACCCGTCGCCGAGATTCCGGTCACGGAATTGGGCGATCCCGGTCGGCCGATCGCCACCGACCATTCAGACGACGAGCCGCGCGTGTTTGAGATTGCGGTCCAGGAGTCGACCGCCCGTGAGACTGGCCTGAGCGTCGGCTCGCGGCTGGCCGTTGGCATCGACGTGCGCGACACGCTCTTCACTTCGAGCGTCCTGCGCACCGCCGGCGTCGAGCTGGCACCGACTGAGCTGGAGGTCGCCGGCCTCTACCGGGTGACCGATCCAGAGGCAGATGCGTGGTTCGGCGACAGTGGCTTCACGTTTGACGACCTCGGCACCGACCTGGACAACCCTGTGTCTAACATCTCGGGCTTCGTGCCCGCCGACGCGATGCCCGGTGTCGTCGCATCAGGCTTGCCGTTCGAGTTCGACTGGCGCTTCCTGATTGATCCGGCGCGGCTCGATGCCGACGCGATTGCCGAAACAGAAGAGGGCCTGCGCCTGCTGGAGTCGCAATCGGCAGGACCCGACGCTTCGGGCGACACAAGTGCCGAATCCGGATTGCTGCCATTGCTCGAGCGCCAGCGCGCATTCCGCGCCGCGTCCGAGGCAGTGCTCGGCCTGGCCGTGACCGCTCCGCTCGCGCTCGCCGCCGGTGCACTGGCGATGGCGGCCGTGCTGCTGATCCGGCGCCGCCGGCCCGCGCTGGTGCTGGCACGTGGTCGCGGCGCGCCGCCGCGACTGCTCATGGCCGCGACGCTGTTCGAGTCGCTCGTCGCGGCAACGATTGCCTGCCTGGCCGGGCTTGGCCTCGCGATCGCGTTGCTACCCAACGCCCAGTTTCAACGGTCGGTGGTCGCCGTCGCCGTGGTCGGCGTGATCGGCGTGGTGGTCCTCATTGCCGCCGCGTGGCCGCCGATCTGGCAGCCGCTGGCCGAGCTCGAGAGCAGCGGCTCCCGGCCGTCGCGGCGGACCGATCCCCGTCGCCTGGTGATCGAGCTGGTCATCGTCGTGCTGGCCCTGGTCGGCGCGTACCTTCTTCGCCAACGCGGCATCTCCACGGCGGTCGTGGCGTTTGATCCGTTCCTCGCCGCCGTGCCCGCGCTGATCGCTCTCGCGACGGGAATAGTGGCGGTTCGCCTGTACCGACCCGCGATGGCGGCCATGGGCTGGCTGGCCGATCGGAGGCTTGGGCTCGTACCGATGCTCGGAACGCGAACCGTCGCCCGGGGAGCTTCGTCGAGCATGCCCGTGCTCGTACTGTTGCTGGCGGTCGCCTTCGCAGCATTCGCGGCGGTCGTGTCGGCCAGCATCGATCAGGCGCAGCGCACCGCGGCATGGATGGCGGCGGGCGCCGACGTGCGCATCACGCCCGCGCGCACCTCGGGCGAGCTGCCATTCGAGTCAGAGATCGCCGCGATCCCGGGCGTTGAACGGATCGCGCGTGGCTACGCCGATCCCCGCGTTCGCGCGCCGGTCACCAGCGGCGTGGGCACGCTCACGTTGCACGCCGTCGATCACCTCGCCTACGCCGACGTGAACTCCGGCGCGCCGGTCGAGATCGCCTGGCCGGAGGAGTTCTCTGCCACGCCGGACGCAGGCCCGATCCCGGCGATCATTTCAAATCGACTGACCGGTGGACAGCTGTCGCTGGGCGCGGGCGATCTGTTCGACTCGAGTGTCCTGGGCTCCGGCATGACATTCGAGATCGTCGATGTCCGCCCGGCTGCTCCCGGGCTGGCGACGGATGACGCGTTCATGGTCATTCCCTACTCGTGGCTGGAAAACGCCGCGCTGCGCGAGATGGTGCCGACGGTGATGTGGATACGGGCAACACCGGAGGGCGCAACTGCGCTCGTCAATCGCGCCACGGAGGCGGAGAGCGAGCTGCGCGTCGTGTCGCGCTACGACGAGTACGAGGGTCTGCGCGACGAGCCACTCGTTTATGCCGTCGGTGCCGGGTTCGTGCTGGCGTTGGCCATCTCGGTTGCTTATGCCGTGCTGACCATTCTCGGCGCGCTCATTCTCTCTGCCGCTCGCCGCACCAGGGATGTCGCGATCCTACGCACGTTGGGCATGAACCGTGGCCAGCAGACCCGCCTCACGCTGCTCGAACACGCGCCGCCGATCGTGGTGGCGTTGCCGGTGGGGCTCGTGCTCGGCATCGGTGTCGCGCTCGCGGTTACACCCGCCCTGAACCTCGGCGCGCTGGCGGGATCGAGAGGCGCAATACCAGTCACAGTTGATTGGATTCCACTGATCGTCGTTGCCGCAGCGCTGGCGATCGTTGCCCTTGCGGCAGTCCTCATCGGCACGTGGCTCTCGCGCCGATCCGCGATCGTCAATGCCCTGCGAACATCCAGCGACTGATGGACCAGCGAACCGCGCCGCTCATTTCTTGCCACGGCCTGGTAAAAATCTACAAGGTCGCGAACCTTGAAGTGGTCGCGCTGCAGGGCCTGGAGCTGACCGTCGACCCCGGCGAGCTGGTGGCCATCGTCGGCGCGTCGGGCAGCGGCAAGAGCACGCTGATGAACATCCTCGGCGGACTGGACATCCCCTCGGCCGGCCGGGCGGTCGTTGCCGGGCACGTCCTCGGTGAGATGGGCGGCGCCGAGCTGACCGCGTACCGGCGACGGGTCATCGGCTTCGTGCGCCAGCAGACGACGCGCAACCTGCTCCCGTATCTGAACGTGCGCGAGAACATTGAGCTGCCTATGGTTCTCGACGGAGTCGGCGGGGGAGAGCGCCACGCGCGGCTGACCGAGATGCTCGAGCTGATGTCGCTCCAGGGTCATGCCGACCGACGGCCGCACGAGCTGTCGGGCGGCGAACAGCAGCGGGTCGCGATCGCGGTTGCGCTGGCCAATCGGCCGTCGGTGCTGTTCGCCGACGAGCCGACCGGCGAGCTCGACACGGTCACCGCCAACGACGTCTTTGGGGTCATGAGGCGAGCCAACGAACAGCTCGGCGTGACCATCGTCGTTGTTACCCACGACCCGCTGGTGAACAACCAGGTGCAGCGGACGATCGCCATCCGCGACGGCCGGACGAGCACGGAGACGCTGCGGCGCCGGTCCGGAGTCTCGGTAGATGGCGAACACGAGATCATCGCCGAGGAGTACGCCGTGCTCGATCGCGTCGGCCGGCTGCAGCTGCCGCGTGCGGCGGTCGAGGCACTTGGTCTCGAGCGCCGCGTGCGGGTTGTGCTCGAGGGAGACCACATCTCGATCTGGCCCGACGGTCAGGCCGCTGACGAACCGAGCGGGCCTGACCAGAACGGAAGAGAACCATGACCGAGGCTGAAGTGACCGACGTCGATGTTCAATACATGCCGCCCGAGCGGCGCGCCGCAGTCGAACCGCCGATGGTCGAGGCGGTCGAGCTAGTACGTGTCTACGAGACAGGAGCTGACCCGGTGCGCGCCCTCGACCACGTCAGCCTGCGCGTGCCGCGTGCCAAGCTGCTTGCTCTCCGCGGCCGATCGGGGAGTGGCAAAACGACTTTGCTTTCGATCATCGGCGGACTTGATCGCCCGACCGAGGGCCACGTCGTGATCGACGGCCAGACGGTATCCGAGTTCAACGAGGACGAGCTGGTCGAGTTCCGCCGACATCGGATCGGTTTCGTGTTCCAGACGATGGGCCTGCTGCCGATCCTCTCGGCCGCGGAGAACGTCGAGATTCCGCTGCGGCTAGTGAAAGCCGAGCCCGCCGCCCGTGAAGCGCGTGTTCGTGAGCTGCTGACGATGGTCGGCCTCGGCGAGCGCATGGACCATCGGCCGTACGAGCTGTCGGGTGGCGAACAGCAGCGCGTGGCCATCGCCCGCGCCCTTGCCAATCGGCCGCACGTGCTGATCGCCGACGAGCCAACCGGCCAGCTCGACTCGGACACCGGCCGCGGGATCATGACCGTGCTCAGGAACCTCGTTCGCGAGGAGGGGATCACCGCCATCGTTGCGACACACGATCCGAGCCTCATCGATCTGGCAGACCAGATCATCGAACTACGCGACGGCAGAATTGTCTCGACCTGACGGCGAGGTCACACGCGCGAGTCGGCTTCAGCTGGACCCCGGCGTTCCCATTTCGTCCTCCGGCGAGACATCGGTTCCTGTCGCCGAGTCAGTAAGGTGACTGACTTCCACGATCACTGGACGGTCATCACGTGCCTTCCAACGTGTCTCGAGGCGCGTCTTCTCATCACTCTCGCCCACCAGGTGGACGACGACTCGAAAGCCTGACGTTGTCCTTTCGACCGACTCGACCGTTGCCGCGCTGAGCGGCATCGGCAGCATGGCTACGAGCTGGCCAAGGTTCGCGTGCAGCTCGTTGCTCAGATCGTTAGCCGCGAGCTCAACGTCGCCCGCCAGTAACGCTTGGCAAAAGGCGTCGGTGTGCTCACGGACTGTCTGTTCATCCACGCATCTGCCTCCATCCAAGGGTGCGACCAGCAAAGTTCTTCGACTGCAGGGTCACGTGTTCCCGACTCGTATCCTGCACGGCAATGCAAGTAGACGGCGCGTCCCAACGAACGACGATGCACGCAGCCCGGCAGATCGTGCTCGTGCTCGTCATGGGGGCGTGTTCTGCCCCAACGACACCGACACCGACTTCGCCTTCGACGCCCTCGCCAGTTGCTACGAGTGCTCCTACGGCGCCGGCCACGTCGACGCCCTCGCCTTCGGCGACCGTCCAGCCCTCGGACTCACCGTCGCCCTCGGCCGATGCTGTCTCACCTCCCACGTGCGGCGACGCCTCGCTCTTCTACGACGCCTTCGAGCAGCGCATGCTCCTAGTCACATGCGTCGACCAGCGGCGCGGCCAAGATTCCGAGCAGATCTGGGCGTGGGACGGCGCGGCCTGGGAGTTGGTCGACGGCGACGGCCCTGAGCCAGTGGTCGTGACCGGCATCGCCTTCGATACGGGCCGCAACACGCTCGTGCGATATGGCGGGTTGCCGCTCGACTCGAACGCCTGTGTGCGTGAAACGTGGGAGTGGACCGAGGCGGCCGGCTGGGTTGCTCCGCCCCTCGTCGACACCCCGCCACCAGCAGCATGCGACCACATCAAGCTCGCTTACGACGAGGCGCGGGCAGAGACGCTCATGTTCGGCGGCGGACAGCTGCAGGTGCTTTCTCCCGACACCTGGTCGTGGGACGGGGCCGCGTGGGACCCAACGGCCAACACCGGACCCGCCCCGCGAGCGCACCACGAGCTGGTCTACGACGCCGCGCACGAGCAGACGCTGCTCTACGGCGGATACGACGGCACGCAGGTGTTCGACGACTTCTGGTCATGGGATGGCTCGGCCTGGGAGGAGCTCGATTTCCCGGGACCGGGACCGCGCTCTCACGCGGCCATGGCCGCCAACCCCGACGGGCTGCTGCTGTTCGGCGGTGCTACGGGCACGTCGACCTTCGGCACGCTCACCGACGACACGTGGCTGCTGAACGACGGCGTCTGGACAAATCTGCGGATCGACGGCCCGTCAGCAAGAGGCTCGGCTGCGCTCGCCTTCGATCCGGATCGCGAAGTCTGGGTGCTGTACGGCGGCTTTGGGCGCGACGGCGGCGAGCTGGGCGAAACGTGGGAGTTCGACGGCTCGAACTGGAGCTGCGTCAGCGGCTGCTAGGTCGGGTCTCTCGTTCGCTCACCACTCCGGATGGACATGGCCGAGTTCGGCCAGCCGTTCGGCCACATACGAGTCGCCCGCGAGCTGAGCACGCGGGCTACCGGTCAGCGCCTCAAGGAAAGTCTCGCGAGGCAATCGCAGCACGTCTGTCGTGTCACGCACGAGGATGGTCGCGGTCCGTGGCCGGTCGGACAGCAGGGCGATCTCGCCGAACGCGTCGCCGGCGTTGAGTGTCTTGATCAATGCGCCGTCGTGGACCACGTCGACCGATCCCGCCTCTATCAGATACCAGCAGTCGCCTGGATCGCCCTGGTGAATTACCTCGGTGCCTGTCTCGTGGCGCTCCGGTACGAGCCCGCCCGCAACCTGCTCGAGTTCCGTCAGGGGCAGCGGGGCGAACATCGGCACGCCGCGCAGCAGCTCGAGTTCGCGGTGGGGCACGATCGCGCTTTCATCGGCCCTACGCACGAGACGAGCTGAGACCAGGGCGAGGATCGGCAGGATCGCGCCGGTGAGCACCAACGCCATCTCGAGCGACACGAAGGCGAGCAGAATCGGGGCGACCAGCGAGCCAATTCCGGACGACAGCGACAGGATCGCCTCGGCTGCGCCGAAGACGCGGCCGCGCAGTTTGTTGGGCACGCAGCGCTGGACCAGGCTGATGCCGGACACGTCCAAGACGGCGTTCGCCACACCGATTACGCCCATGAACAGGAACGCCAGGAGCACCTGCGGTGCGAGACCGAGCAGGATGATCGGAATTCCCCAAAGGCCGAGCGCCGCGCTGAACGGCAGTGCCAGATTCGGACGCAGAACCAGCGTGAATGCTGCGAACGCCCCGACCAGAGACCCGGCGCCAAGGGCGGCGTTGAGGTAGCCGACGCCCGACGAACCGAGTCCGAGCAACTCGACGGACACAACCACGAGCAGGACGGTAAGCACGCCACGGACGAACGCCTGGGCACCGAACAGCGTGATCAGCCCGCCGACGGCAGGATATGCACGCATTGCGGCGAAACCAGCCAGCAGCTCGTTCACACGCGATCGCTCTTCTCCGGGGGCCGGCGGACGATAGGTACGCGGCGTCCGCTCGACGCGCAGCACGATCAGGGCGGCCACGGCAAACGCGACGGCAGGCAGAGCGGTGCCCAGCGCCGTCCCACCCGCGGCCATGAGCAGGCCGCCCGCGAACGGACCGATCAGGATGCCTAGCGCCTCGCCGCTGCTGGTCGTCGCATTGGCCGCGACCAGCTCCTGCGGGGAGCGAGCGAGTGCCGGCAGCAGCGAAACATGCGTCGGTCGATTGAGCGTGGCCAACACGCCCTCGACCGTGATCGCAACAAACACGAGCACGGAAGGCAGACCGGTCGCGATCACGAGCGCGATCACAGCCACGGCCGCAAAACGGCCCGCATTCAGCCCAAAGATCACCGACCGGGGAGAGAACCGGTCGGCGAGCATCGTCGTGAACGGCGCCAGGAAAGCCGCCGGCAGCATGCGCAGCGTGCCGGCGATGCCGGCCGCTGCGACGCCACCGACGTCGTAGGCGAACACGAGCGCCGCCACGAAGTACGCCCATTGGGCGGACATGGCGATGAACCAGGCCACCTCGGCGTTGCGTATCGAGCGGTTGCCGGCTACCTCGCGCAGGGCGGCGACGAGCGCGGTCACGCTCGGCCCTCGCGCGCACGCGCAAAGACGACCTGAACACGGCTGACGACCATCGACGAAAGCCTAGCGGCCTGAGCCGGATCCGAGCGCCCGCCCCAATTGGAGCACGTCGGATCTCGGCTGGACCTAGAGTCGGAGCCAATGCGCACCTTGAACCTGGGGATACTCGCCCACGTTGACGCCGGTAAGACGACTCTCACCGAACGACTCCTCTTCATCGCCGGCGCGATTGACCACGTCGGCAGCGTCGATGCAGGCACGACCCAGACCGACTCGCTCGACCTGGAGCGCGAACGCGGAATCACCATTCGCGCCGCGGTCGCGTCGTTCCAGGTGGGCGATCTCGCCGTCAACCTGGTCGACACGCCCGGCCACCCCGACTTCATCGCCGAGGTCGAACGCGTCCTGGGAGTGCTCGATGGGGCGGTCCTCGTGGTTTCGGCGGTGGAAGGCGTCCAACCGCAGACTCCGCTGCTCTTCCGCGCCCTCCAGCGCCTCAAGGTCCCGACGCTTATCTTCGTCAACAAGGTCGACCGAGCGGGAGCCGACCCGGAGCAGGTCATCAAGACGATGTCTCGTCGGCTGTCAGCCGCCGTGATGGCGATGGGCTCGGTGCGCGACGCCGGCAGCCGTGATGCGCAGTACGTGCCGTTCGGGGCGGAAGACAGAGCCCACGTGACCGCGCTCACTGAGGTGCTCGCCGACCGGGACGAGACGATCATGAGCGCCTACATCGACGACGATTCCGCACTCTCGTATCAGCGGTTGCGCGAAACGCTGCAGGGGCAGACTCGGAACGCGGCGGTCCACCCGGTGTTCTTCGGGTCAGCTGCGCACGATGTTGGAGTGCGGGAGCTGCTGGCTGGACTCGACGACCTGCTACCGCGTCAAGCCAGTGACGGCGACGGCCCAGTTTCCGGGCGAGTCTTCAAGATCGAACGCTCGCCGGCAGGGGAGCGCGTCGCCTACGTGCGGTTGTTCTCGGGAAGCCTGCGGCCGCGCCAACGCGTGCGCGTCGGCGAAGGCGACCGAGCCAAGCCAACGTCGGTTCGAGTCTTTGCGCCGGCCGGTGCGCCGCGACGCGATGCAGCGACAGCCGGGGAGATGGCCACGGTCCGTGGTCTCGGCGCCGTTCGCGTGGGTGATGCGATCGGTGAGCCTCCACCGGGCGAGGAGGCCGTTGCGCGTTTCCCGCGTCCGGCACTCGAGGCCGTGGTGTTCGCCAAGCGATCCGAGCAGCAGGGTTCGCTCCGCGCGGCGCTCAACCAGCTCGCCGAGCAGGATCCCCTGATCGACGTTCGCCAAGATGACCACCGCCACGAGATCTCGGTCTCGCTCTACGGCGAGGTCCAGAAGGAGGTAATCCAGCAGACGCTGGAACGCGACTACGGCATCGCCGCGGACTTCAGCGAGACCACGACGGTGTGCATCGAGTGGCCGGCGCGGACCGGCGAGGCCGAGGAAGTCATTCGGGCCAAGACACACACGAACATCACCGGTCGCAGCTCACCGCTGAGCACGAACCCGTTCATGGCCACGCTGGCGCTGCGCATCGAGCCTGCTCCGCTCGGCTCAGGCGTCGAGTTCAGCGCCCAGGTCGAGCCACGCTACGTCCCGCTGTACATCTTCAATACCGGTGACAACTTCGCGACCCAGATGGAGGCATATGTCCGAGAGGCGTTGAGCGAAGGCCTTTCGGGCTGGCAGGTGACCGACTGTCGGGTCACGATGACCGACTGTGGCTACGCTTCTCCCAATACTTCTGCGGCCGACTTCCGCCGACTCACCCAGCTGGTGCTGACGACGGCACTGGCTCGCGCCGGCACCTGGGTGTGCGAGCCGCTCGCCGACCTGACGCTGGAGGTGCCGGCCGAGACGAGATATGGCGCGATGGCCGCATTCGGTCGCCTCGGTGGCCGCGTCCGTGGCCAGTTCACGGGGAATGGACTTTCAAGTATTCAGGGCGTCATGCCTCTGGCACAGGTTCGCACCCTCCAGCACCAGTTGCCCGGCTTGTCGATGGGGGAGGGACTGCTGGAGTCGCGGCCCGGTGGCTACCAACCAGTCGGCGAGAACCCGCCAAAGAGGCAGCGTACCCGTCCCAGCCCACTCGATCGCGACGCGTGGCTGGCAGCAATGGCCGGCCAACGCTGAGGGCTATGGCTGGATGTTCTGGTTCAGGCGGAAGACGTTCTGTGGATCCCATGCGCGCTTGACCGCGACGAGTCGGTCGTACTTCTCGTCGCCGTAGACCCAGCGGCCAAGGCCCGGACCCGAGTCCGCTACATCGTTCACGTAGCGGCCGATCGTCGAATGGGGCTCGACGATCGCAAAGGCGTCGCGGACCCAGCTCATGCGCTCCGGATCGTCCGCTGGGTCGTCCCACGAGCTGTCCGGGCTCATCTGGAACTTCGCCGAACGTCCCGTAAAGGCTGTGGCCTCGTCGGGAACGTTGGTAATCGCTCCGCGCTGCGCCCACAGCCCGAAGACGTCGCTCGTCGTGGCGCGCGAGAAGTGCTCGACCATCTCCTCGAGCGCCTCGGCCGGGAGATCGTCGGTGAAGCCGCCCTTGATGTACACCCGGTGGCCCCACGCCGTCGCCTCGTCGGCGCTTCGTTGCAGGTCGAGGTACGACATGGGCACGAACGACGTGGCGACAGGCGACCCGTAGGCGATGAACTCTCTCAATTCTTCCTGTGCGGCGTTCGCGTCACCCGAGTGGAACGCGGCGATGGTTGCGACCGGTTGGCCGACAACCTCCTCAGGGACGCCTCCAGCCGCGCCAAGACTCATGTTGAACGTCATCATCACGTGATCTGGTGCCGATTCGGCGAGCTCGCTGAACAGCGCCCACCCCTCGTGAATGCGAGTCCCGGGATGGACGACCGAAGCGACCGTGATGCGACCGTCGTACGGATGGAGCTCGAACTCGAAAGCGGTGACCACACCGAAGTTCGCGCCCGCGCCGCGGACGGCCCAGAACAGGTCCGGATTCTCGACGGCGTCGGCGCGGACCTGCCGGCCGTCAGCCGTGACGATCTCCACAGCGCGAAGGCTGTCGATCGTGAAGCCGTGCTTGCGCTGGAGCCGACCCATGCCGCCACCGAGCGTCAGTCCGCCGACTCCCGTGTGCGACACGACGCCAACCGGGCAGACGAGGCCATGCGACTGGGCGGCCACGTCAAGCTGACCGAGCAACGCTCCACCCGCCACACGCGCCGTGCGCGACTTGGGATTCACGGTCGTCTCGCGCATCAGTGAAAGGTCGATGACCATGCCGCCGTCGCACGTGCTCAACCCGGGCAGGCTGTGCCCGCCGCCACGCACCGCAATCAGCAGCTCGGCGTCGCGTGCCAGGGAGATGGCCGCCGCCACGTCGTCGGCAGTTCTGGGCCGAACGACTATGGCCGGACTGCGATCGATCATGCCGTTCCAGACGCGCCGCGCGGCGTCGTAACCCGCGTCGGCGGGCACAATCACATCGCCGCTGAACGTCTTCTGGAAGCTGGCCAGAGAACCGGCATCAAGCCGGTCGGTCTCGCCCACCATTCGCCATCAACCCTGGTGCTGCTGACCTGACGGGGGGCCCGATTGCTCGCCCTGACCCATGACTACCTGGCGGGCGGCCATGCCCATATTGCGCAGCGATTCCTCGACCGACTGACCGTTCGCCTCGCCAGCGCGCTGGACATCCTCCAGAGTGATATTGGCGTCCTTGCCATGACGCTCGTTCGGCTCTCCGCATCCGCAGTTAAGACACATGCTCGGTATCTCCATTCCTAATGGTGCCGCGTGATCGCGACCGTGCCAGAGTAGGCCGCGCGCGGATCACGTACCCTCGCGGGTCGTGCTAAATCCTCTAAGTCAGATCGCGAATGTGGCCGCGCCGGCGCGCCTGGGCCGGGATTTTCGCTGGCTGCTGTCATCGACCACGGTAAACAGCGCAGGCGACGGCATCGTGCTTGCTGCCGGTCCGCTGCTCGTTGCCTCGCAGACCACCGATCCGTTCGTCGTCTCGCTGGCCCTGATGTTCGGCTCTCTGCCGGCGCTGATCTTCGGGGCAATTGGCGGAGCGGCTGCGGACCGGTTCGATCGGCGCCGAACGGTCATTGTCGCCAATGTCGGCCGAGCGGTCGTGTTGGTGCTGCTGACCGCGACCATCGTCACCGGGACGGTCAGTGTCCCGCTCATCCTGGCCTCGATCTTCCTGCTCGGATTGGCGGAGACCTTCGCCGACGCCGCTGCCACGACCCTGCTGCCGAACATGGTCGAGAGCGACGATCTGGGCGTTGGCAATGCGCGCATGCAGGGCGCGTTCCTCGCCACCAACCAGCTCATCGGACCGCCAATCGGGGCGTTCCTGTTCACGATCGGCATGGCGTTGCCGTTCGCGGCCAACGCGGCCGCCTTCCTGCTCGGGGCAGTGTTGATGTCGCGAATCTCCTCGAGCGTCGGGGCGGTTCGGCGCACCGAGCCGGCTGACCGGCGAAGCATCATGGCCGAGCTCGCCGAGGGCATCCGCTGGCTTGCCGGCCACCCGGCGATGCGCACCCTGGCGGTGACGAACTTCGCCTTCAACGTCACGTACGGCGCGGCGTGGGGAGTGCTTGTTCTGTACGCCGCCGAGCGGTTGGGCATGGGCCCGATTGGCTTCGGGTTGCTGACGACCGCGGTGGCGTTCGGCGGCATCGTCGGAACGCTGTCGTATGGCGCGCTCGAACGCCGCTTCAGCTTGGGCAACATCATGCGCGTCGGTTTGCTGATCGAGACGGCAACCCAGCTGGTGCTCGCCCTGACGACGTCGCCGGCCGTCGCCCTGGTGACGATGTTCATCTTCGGCGTGCACAATTTCGTGTGGGGCACCACCTCGACCGTCATCCGCCAGCGCGCCGTGCCCAACGAGCTGCTCGGCCGCGTCAGCGGCGTCTTCCGCGTCGATCAGGTCGCTGGCCTCGTCATCGGCACGGTGCTCGGCGGTCTGCTGGCGAGCGGCTTGGGCATCACCGCGCCGTTCTGGTTCGGTTTCGTGGGGTCGGCCGTGCTGGTCGTTCTGCTGTGGCGTCAATTCGCCCGTATTGCCCACAGCTGATCTGGGCGCCCGAACCTATAGTGAGTCAAATGCCGGCTCGCACCCCAATCGAGACCAAGAACCTGACCATCTACGGCGAGCCTCCGCTCGAATGGAGCAGGGTGCTCAAGGCCGTATCGGTACCGCCATCCGAGAGCTTGACCTGGTTCCTTGGCACAGTCGATCCTGACGGAAGCCCTCACGCGGCAGGCGTCGGCGCGCTTTACATCGATGGCGATATCTACATCGTGTCCGGGCCCATGACCCGCAAGTCGCGCAATTTGTCCGCCAATCCTGCGGCCTCGGTATCAGTGGCCCTGGACGGAATCGATGTCGTGTTCGAGGGCAAGACTGTTCGAGTCACCGACAGGGAGACTATGGAGCGAATAGTCGCCAGGTTCCGCGAAGGTGGCTGGCCGGCCGAAGTCACGGGTGACGCGATCACGGCACCTTTCAGCGCTCCGAGCGCCGGGCCACCGCCATGGCACCTGTATCGATTCACATTCAGCGATGTGTACGGGGTCGCCGGCGCCGAGCCGCACGGCGCCACTCGATGGCGGTTCAGCAATTCACACTGATCGGGAGGCAGTTCGCCGAAGGCTCGTCGGCGTCCTGTTCGCAGGCGTAGCGCTCGGCAGTACCGGGCACATCGCCGCGGTCACGGTCACCTCGATCGTGGCCCTGGAGCTCGGCGGTGACCGGACGCTCGCCGGACTGCCCGCGGCAGCCGTAGTCCTTGGCGCGGCGCTGGGGGCCACGGTTCTCGGCGCGATCATGGGCAATGGGGCCGCCGACCCGGACTTACTGGCGGCTACGTCGTCGCGGTGATCGGTGCGTTTGTGGCCGTGGCCGGCATCGTCGTCGATTCGTTCCCGATCCTGCTCCTGGGCAGCGTCGCGATCGGCTTCGGCAACAGCTCCAACCAGCTTTCGCGCTACGCCGCGGCCGACATGTATCCGAGCAGCAGACGTGCATCGGCGATCGGCATCGTCGTCTGGGCGGCGACTGTTGGCGCTGTCATCGGCCCGAACCTCGTCAACGTGAGCGGCGACATTGCCGTTTCCCTCGGCTTGCCTCGGCTCAGCGGGCCATACCTGGTCCCGATCGTGCTGGTCGGCATCGCCGCGCTGCTCTCCGTCTTCCTTTTGAGACCCGACCCCCGCGACCTGGCGGACACGTCCGCCGACGAGGGCAATAAGCCGGTGCCACCGGCTCAGCTCGGAAAGATCCTGCGTCGACCCACCGTGGCGTTGGCGGTGCTGGCGCTGATCGCCGGCCAGTTCGTGATGGTTCTGATCATGACCATCACACCGCTCCACATGACCGACCATGGCCATGATCTGGCCGCGGTGGGCATCGTCATCTCTGCCCACGTCTTCGGGATGTTCGCCCTTGCCCCAATCTCGGGCAAGCTGACGGATCGGTTCGGCTCGCTGCCGATCATCGCCTCAGGGTTCGTGCTCATCCTGGCTTCGGCGCTGCTATCGGCAGTCGCCCCGCCACACGAACAGCTGTTGCTGCTGATTTCTCTGTTCCTACTCGGCTGGGGCTGGAATCTCGGCTTCGTGGCGGGCAGCTCGATGCTCACCGGTGCCGTCTCGACCGCTGAGCGACCGCGCGTCCAGGGCGTGTCCGACTCGCTCATCTGGAGCACATCGGCCATAGCCAGCCTGGGCTCCGGCGTCGTGGTCGGGGCGTGGGGCTTCGCCACGCTCGGGATCATTGGCGCGGTGATCATCGGCGTCGTCGGAGCCGTGGTCCTGCTGGGCAGGGGAGCCATCGATCGGTCGTCAAGTCCCACCGCACCATTGGCACCGATCGTCGATTAGGCCAGTCGCTACGCTGAGAGCGTGATCTCAACTCCCGATACGCACTATCTCAAGACCGCCGATGGCGTCTACATCGCCTACCAGGTCGTAGGGGAGGGTCCGGTTGACTTCACGCTGGCATTCAGTTCGCAGGAAGCCAACGTCGACCTGATGTGGGAGGAGCCGGAATGGCGACCGTTCATGACGGGTACGGCAGAGTTCGGCCGCTTGATACTCCACGATCGAAGAGGGACCGGCGTGTCGAGCCGGAACGTCCCGGTTCCGAACCTCGAGACCCGCGTTGCCGACCTGCTGGCTGTACTGGACGAGGTCGGGTCGAGCCAACCAATACTCATGGCTCCGACCGAACCCGGAGCGATGCACGCCCTGTTCGCGGCGACCCACCCGGATCGCGTGAGCGGAATGGTTTGGGCCAACCCGAGTGCACGGATGGCGTGGGCGCCCGACTACGAGTGGGGTGAGGGCCCCGACAGCTACAAGGAGTCCGTCAGGGACGCTCAGCAGTGGGGCACGGTCGAGTTCGTACGCGGTCTCGCCGACTGGCGCGCCGCCGAACGTGCCGGCATCCAGCCTGGTGCCATGACCTCGGTCGAGCACGACCGCGACATGCTGAATCTCTACGCACGGATAAACCGCAACACCGCGACGCCGGACGTTGCCCTTGCGCTCAACAAGCTCGTGTGGGAAACCGATGTCCGCGGGATCCTGCCCGCTGCGCGCGCGCCGACTGCATTGGTCGTCGGGAGCGCAGACGAAAAGGTGGAGGAAGCGCAGTACATCGCCTCGATCATGCCCAGTGCTACGGTCCATGTCGTCCCCGGACGCGCTGGTGCCGCGCCAAAGGAGTTCCTTGCCATTACTCGCGAGTTGGCCGGGATCCACAGGTCTGCTCCGATACTCGATACCGTTCTGGCGACGGTCTTGTTCACCGACATCGTCGACTCGTCGGCGCGTCAGGCAGCACTTGGCGATCGACCTTGGAAAGCTCTGGTGCTCGCCCATCACGAGCGAGTTCGCCGCGCCCTGGGGCAGTGGCGGGGCGTCGAGAACGACACCGCCGGTGATGGGTTCTACGCGACATTCGATGGCCCGGCGCGCGCCATCCGCTGCGCGCTCGATATCGCCGAGCAGATGGAGGAGCTGGGCATCCAGATCCGCGCCGGGCTTCACACCGGCGAATGCGAGTTGATCGACGGAAAGCACGGCGGACTGACCGTCTCGATCGGCTCACGCGTCGCATCTACCGCCGGGCCATCCGAGGTTCTCATCTCGCAAACCGTGAAGGACCTCGTCGCGGGATCCGGCTTTACCTTCGAGGATCGCGGCGAGCACACACTCAAGGGCATTCCTGATAAGTGGCGGCTGTATCGCGTCTCGGTGAACAGTGGCTAGCCGATTGCATGAGTGGTGGGCATCGCACCGCGGTCGGATCGCCAGCGTGGCCCTGTCGGTCGACGGCGTCCTGGTCGGGTGGACCGGTGTCGTGGCGCTGGTCGGCTCGGTCAACGCCTTCCAGGGAGAGGACCTGATACTGCTTATCGCCGGGATCGCGCTTCTTGCGTTCGGCGCGATGATCGTGTTTCGCTGGAATCTCCGTGCCGTGAAAACCGGCCTGGTCGGCATAACAGCCGGCTACTTTGCTTCAACGCTGGCGGAGTTCGAGGTCGCGACCGATCCGTGTGACATCGGCTCGACCCTCGAGCGCTGCGCCGATCACGTGGCGGGAGGCACTCCCTGGGCCGTCTACCAAGGCCCCATAGTCCTGGCCGTGTTGCTGTTCATCCTGCTCGCGCTTGAACCCTACGTGTCTGAGGCGCCACCGCCGCCCTAAATCGGCAGACCATTGACTTGCCCGCCCAGAATCGGTCGATGAGTGACGAACGAGCTGCCGTGACCGACATCCAGATAGCCGGCTTGGCAACTGGAACGCGGAACGTGTCCAGGGAGAGCCTCGACCGGCTGGCCGCAGGATGTGAAGGCACGCTGGAGTATCCCGGCGACGAAGGTTTCGCTGAGGTCATCGCGCTCTGGAACGGCATGATCAAGAAGCAGCCGGCTGTCGTGGTTCGGGCGCGAACCGCGGCCGACGTGGTGCAAGCCGTCAGCTTTGCGCGCGAACACGAGGTCGAGCTCTCGATCAAGGGCGGCGGTCACAACATCGCCGGGCTAGCGCTTTCCGACGGCGGCATCACGCTCGATCTGTCGGGCATGCGCGAGATCAAAGTCGACGCCGACGCGCGACTCGCCCGCGTCGGCCCGGGCTGCACGCTGGGCGATGTGGACCAGGCGACGCAGCCGCACGGATTGGCCACCACGCTCGGGTTCGTCTCGGCGACGGGTGTCGCGGGTCTGACGCTCGGCGGCGGGTTCGGATACCTGAGCAGGCGCTTCGGGTGGACCGTCGACGACCTCGAGGCCGTCGAGATCGTCACCGCCGACGGCAAGATCCTCCAAGCGTCGCGTACGGAGAACGAGGACCTGTTCTGGGCGCTCCGTGGTGGGGGAGGCAACTTTGGCGTCGTGGCCGAGTTCGTGTTCAGACTGCACGAGATCGGTCCCAAGGTGACCGCCGGGATAATCGCCTGGCGAGCGTCGGACGCCGACGGGGTCCTGGACGTCTTTCGCCGGGTCACCGAATCGTCGCCGCGCGAGCTCACCGCGGTCGTGTTGAGACGCAACGCCCCGCCTGCGCCGTGGCTGCCCGAAGAGGCACATGGGACGCCGATCATCGCCATCGTGGTCTGTCACTCGGGCGACCTCGAACAGGCGCAGGCAGATCTGGCACCGATCAAAATGCACGGGGAGCCACTGGCCGACCTGATCCAGGTCAAGGACTACATCGCCCAGCAATCCATGCTCGACGCAACTCAGCCAAAGGGAATGAACTACTACTGGAAGTCCGAGTTCGTGGCCGGCCTGAGCGATGAGCTCTTCGCCGCCTTCAACGCCCAATTCGAGGGGCTCAAGGCGCCGGCCAACCAGATGGTCCTCTTCCAAGTCGGCGGCGCGCTGAACGAGCATGCCGAGGACGACGGGGCGATGGGCAACCGCGACGCCCAGTTTGCTTGCGTAATCCAGTCGATGTGGCCACCCGACAGCGCAGCCGGGGATGCCAACCAGCAATGGGTGCGGAACGCCTGGCAGGCGGTGAAGCCGTTCTCCACGGGCGGCAACTACGTCAACTTCCAGACATCGGACGAGACCGACGAGCGCACCGCCGAGTCGTATCGCGAGAACTACCGGCGCCTCGGGACGATCAAGGCCAAGTACGACCCAACCAACCTCTTCCGGGTGAACCGCAACATCCGACCCTAAGCATCAACACGCACAACGGAGACGCCCACTCGGTCGCTCTTGCCCTTGAGCTCCAGCTCCCGGTGCTCGAGATCGGCCGGCAGGTATGCCGCTGATGCTGTTGGGGTCGATACGAGGATCTCGCCGACGCCGGCCGCAGAAGCCAGGCGAGCGGCAGTGTTGACCGCGTCACCGAGCGCGGTCAGGTCGGTGCGCGTGCCGCTGCCGACCGCTCCGACCCAGGCAAGACCAGTGTGAACACCTGCCCCGAGCGGGATCCAAGGTCCTTCCGGCTTGTTATGTCCGGTCGCAGCGAGGAGCGCCCGCGCGGCATCCACCGCGCGGGACGCGTGCCGTTCACCACTCAGCAGCGGCACGAACATCGCAACAAGCTCGTCACCGACGAACTTGTCGACCAGCCCATCGTGTTCGAAAACCTGGTCCGCGGCGACGGTGTAGAAACGGTCCATGAGCCGGCGGAACTCGGTTGGGCTCACTTGTTCGGCGAGCGCGGTCGAGTCGCGAACGTCGGCGAACAGCATCGTGCACTCGATCTCGGCTCCGCCGTGGTGGGTCGACATGAAATCGAAGCATGTGCTGCACCACTGCGGGCTCATATCCGACTTTCTCTTGCCGATCAGCTGCGTTAGCGCCGCGCCCGGACCTGCGAATGGTGCAGCACACAACCGACAGCGGGGATCGCTGGGTATGTGCTTGAGAATCGTGCGCAATCGACGCTCACGTGGGTCCCCGCCCGTTAGGTAGTCGCGCCAGTAGTCGACGCTCTCCGGGATCGGCGGTTCACTCGTGCCCATTGGGTCGATTCTCTCGCTGGACGCAAGTGCGCGACCGTTCGACGCGGATAGGCTTCGCCCATGGTGCGGCGTTTTGTCCGGCGTGTGATCCCGCGTGTCGTCAGACGGCTACCCGATTCCGTGCAGCGGGAGCTCTACAAGGGCGGCCAGCGCAGCGATCGGCTGCGTGATCCCGGCGCCGTTGCCGACGCGCTGCGTATCCGGCCAGGTGACCGCGTTGCCGACCTCGGGCCGGGTTACGGACACTTCACACTCGCGCTCGCGCACGCAGTTGCTCCGGATGGCGTCTGCTACGCCGCCGACGCGGACGCCGAGACGCTCGACGACCTTGGACGCACGGCAGACCAGCGCGGCATCACCAACCTGAAACCGGTGCTCACCAGCCGGCGGCGGCTCGAGTTGCCCGAACCGGTCGACCTGTTGTTCGTCTCAGCCACGTACCACCACCTGCGCAGGCCCGTGCGTTACTTCGCGGACGCCCGCGCCCTGCTCAATCCCGGCGGCCGCGTCGCGATCCTCGAATCACGTCTCGAGGGAGTGGCTGCGCGGTGGATGAACACGCACGGCAGCGTGCCCAGTCGCGTTCACGCCGAGATGAGCCGCGCCGGCTTCGAGCTGATCGACAAGCACGACGTGGTCAAGGGCCACTGGTTCGCCGTTTTCAGAGTTCATCCCGCAGCAGACACGAGGCCTGATTCAGGGGCGCGGCGCAGCGCCCGATAACCTTCCGGGCAACAATGCCCGCCGAGTTCATCTACACCACCCACAAGCTGTCCCGCCACTACCCGCCCGACCGGACGGTGCTGGAAGACATCTCCATCTCGTTCTACCCGGGCGCCAAAATCGGCGTCATCGGGCCGAACGGCTCGGGCAAGTCGAGCCTGCTGCGAATCATGGCCGGCCTCGACGATGGGTATAACGGCGAGGCACGTCTCACGCCCGGCTTCTCGGTCGGCCACCTCAGCCAGGAGCCGCAGCTCGACTCGGCCAAGAGCGTCAAGGAGAACGTGCTCGACGGCGTGCGCGAAGTTCATGGCCTGATCGAGCAATACAACGCGGTCATGGCCAAGTGGTCCGACCCAGATGCCGACTACGAGGCCGTGGGCGCGGAGCAGTCGGCGCTCGAAGACAAGATCAACGCGGTCGGAGCGTGGGACATCGAACGCAACGTAGAGATCGCCATGGACGCACTCCGCTGTCCGCCCGATGAGGCCGACGTCACGACGCTCTCCGGTGGCGAGAAGCGACGCGTGGCGCTCTGTCGGCTACTGCTGCAGCACCCGGACCTGTTGCTGCTCGATGAGCCGACTAACCACCTCGACGCCGAGTCGGTCGAGTGGCTGGAGCGATTCCTGCACGAGTACTCGGGGACAGTCGTAGCCATCACTCACGACCGCTATTTCCTGGACAACGTCGCCCAATGGATCCTGGAGCTGGACAGAGGGCGGGGCATCCCCTTTGCCGGCAACTACTCGAGCTGGCTGGAGCAGAAGCTGGAACGGATGGCGCGCGAGCAGAAACAGGTCGACGCAAGGCAGCGCACGCTCGCGCGCGAGCTCGAATGGGTGCGCATGGGCGCAAAGGCGCGGCAAGCCAAGGGCAAGGCCCGCCTCGGCGCCTACGAGAAGCTGCTCGCCGAGGCACAGGATGGACGGGGGGTGCAACAGCGTGAGCTCGAAATCGCCATCCCGCCCGGTCCGCGCCTGGGCGACACAGTGATCGAGGCCAAGGGACTTCGCAAAGGTTATGGCGATCGTCTGCTCATCGACGACCTCACGTTCTCGCTGCCGAGAGCCGGCATCGTCGGGATCATCGGGCCGAACGGCGCCGGAAAGTCAACGCTGTTCCGCATGATCGTCGGCCAGGAGTCGCCGGACGCCGGTTCGATCGAAATCGGTGAGACCGTGCAGTTGAGCTACGTCGACCAGAGCCGCGACGATCTCGTGGCCGACAAGACCGTGTTCGAGGAAATCACGCAGGGCGCCGAGATCATCAAGGTCGGTTCACGCGAGCTGCCCGCCCGCGCCTACGTGTCGAGCTTCAACTTCCGCGGCACGGACCAACAGAAGCTTGTCGGCACGCTTTCCGGCGGGGAGCGAAACCGCGTTCAGCTGGCCAAGCTACTGCAGTCCGGCGGCAACGTGCTGCTGCTCGACGAGCCGACCAACGATCTGGACGTCGACACGCTGCGCGCGCTCGAAGCCGGCCTCGAATCGTTTCCCGGCTGCGTCGCCGTCATCAGCCATGATCGGTGGTTTCTCGACCGGATCGCGACACACATCCTCGCCTTCGAGGGCGACAGCCAGGCACGCTTCTTCCAGGGCAACGTTACCGACTACGAGGCGTTCCGCCGCAAGGAGCTCGGCACGGCCGCGGACCAGCCGCACCGGATCCGCTACAAGCGAATGGTGGCGGCGTAGGGCCGCCTGGGCGACCTATTCTGGCCCGGTGACCGATAGCGCCGTTGATCGCGTCCTGACCGCGCCGCCGCCTGCATTCACCGAGGAAGAGGCGGCGGATCTCGCCCGCGAGCTGTTCGGCGTGGTGGGAGTGGCCGGGTCGGCGCCGAGCGAGCGCGACCAGACATTCCTGATCGATGGTGACCGGCCATCAGTGTTGAAGATCTCGAACGCGGCCGAGGATCCGGCGCAGCTCGACATGGAGGCGCTCGCGGCTCAGCGCGTGGTCCAGATCGATCCGACTCTTCCGGTCGCGCTGCCATGGCGCGTTCCCGGCAGCGACACACACAGGGCGCCGATCCGCCGTGGCGACAACACCCACTACGCCCGAATGTACGACCGCCTCCCGGGTCGGGCTTCGGTCGAGGGAGCGAGCCTAAGCGACGAAGCCATCCACGACTGGGGCGCCATGGCCGCCCGAGTCGGAAAGACGCTGCGCGGCTTCTGGCATCCATCGGCGCGCAGAGTGATGCTGTGGGACGCCCAGCACGCGCTGCGACTGCGGCCGATGCTCGGTGCGGTGAGCGATCCGGAGCTTCGGGCGCTCGTCTCCACCGCGCTCGATCGCTACGAGCAGATCGTCTCGCCGATCTGGCCGACTCTCCGCGCCCAGTTCATCCATACCGACCTGTGTGCCTCGAACGTCCTCGTCGACGACGCGGGGCAGGTCACCGGCATCATCGACTTCGGCGACGCGACCTGGTCCGCTCTCGTCATTGATCTTGTCACGGTCCTGCGAACGGTGACCGAGGGCCGTGAGGGTGACGAGTTCTTCCGCGCGGCCCGCCTCGCCATCGACGGCTATGAGAAGGTCGCGCCGCTCGAACCGGACGAGCGCGTGATCCTCGGTGAGCTGCTCGCCGCACGGTCGTGCGCCGCGATCGTCGTTCCTGCCTCCCGTGATGCCATGTACGACAACCCGCAAACGCTCCAGCCCGGCGTACGAGCATCGGGCGCCAGCGCGCTGCGCCAGCTCGAGTCGGCCGGCTGGGACGAGGTCGCGCGACAGCTCGGTGGCCGCGAGCCCGGGAAGGGATGGGCCGTTCCGGCCCTCGCCGAGCGTCGCAGGCGGCTGATCGGCCCGGCCATGACGAACACCTTCTACCGCGAACCGCTACATCTCGTCGGAGGCGAGGGCGTGTGGCTGATCGACGCCGACGGCCGCCGTTACCTGGACGCGTACAACAACGTCCCCACGGTGGGCCACGGCCATCCGCGAGTGGTCGAGGAGGTGGTCCGCCAGGCAAGACGCCTGAACACGAACATGCGCTACCTCCACGAGACCGCCTACGACGTCGCCGAACGTCTGATCGCCTCCACCGGTGGCGCACTCGACGTGGTGATGTTCGTCAATTCCGGATCGGAGGCGAATGACATCGCCTGGCGCATCGCTCGCGCGGCGACCGGGAACACCGGCGGGATCACCACCGATTGGGCCTATCACGGCATCACCACGGCAATCAACGCGCTCACGCCGGAGGAATGGGGGAGCGGCCCGACACCCGAGCACGTGCGAACCTGGCGGCCACCAGACACCCTGCGCGGCTTCGACGGCAGCGTCGAGTCGCTCGACTCTGCGATGCACTCGCTCAGGGAGGCAGGCCTCAAGCCGGCGGCAGCCTTCATGGATGCCGTCCTAACCAGTGACGGGATCATCGACCTGGATCCGGCGACCGCGGTCGACCTCGTAGAACGCGCGCGCGACGATGGCGCGCTCTGGATCGCAGACGAGGTTCAGTCCGGCTACGGCCGCACCGGCGCGGCGATGTGGGGCTATCAGCGACTCGGGATAACGCCCGATATCGTCACGCTCGGCAAGCCGATGGGCAACGGCCATCCCGTCGCCGCGGTGCTGACCCGACGCGATCTCGCCGCGCGCTTCTCGGACGGCGACTTCTTCAGCACATTCGGCGGTAACCCGGTGGCGATGGCCGCCGCGCAGGCCGTTCTCGGCGTGATCGACGATGAGCGGATCATCGCCAACGCCGCCGACGTGGGGCAGTACATGACCGGCCGTTTGGGCGAAGTCGGAGCCCGCACGCCGCTGATCGGGGAGGTCCGAAGCGTCGGTCTGGCTGTCGGCGTGGAGATCATCCGACCGGGTACGACGGAGCCCGATCCAGCCACCGCAAGGGACATCCTCGAGGGCATGCGCAACGCGGGCGTCCTGATCGGCACCACCGGACGCCACAGCAACACGCTCAAGATCCGCCCGCCGCTGGTCTTCCAACGCAAACACGCGGACCAGCTGGTCGAAACGCTCGGGAGCGTGCTTTCGTCTAGGCCCGCTGGCGGGTGATGGTAAGACCAACGATGCGCGAGATGACCAGGGCGACGTAGAGAAGTCCGGCGACCTGTTCGATCATGACCCACGAGCGTGCCTGGGGCAGCACCGGCACGATGTCTGACAGGCCCACGCTGGTCAGGTTCGTGAATGACAGGAAGAGCAGCTCGAACCACGTCATCGGGCCACTGAAGCCGGTGCCGTCGACGAACGAACCCGGCCACAGGACCTGGACGGCCATGAACACGTAGGCAAACGCCCAAGCCACGACGGTGAACGTCGCCCCAACCGCCCACAGCTCGTCGCGAGTCACGAAGCGGTCGAAGAACAGGTAGCGCAGCAGCGCGGCGGTCGTATAGAAGTAGAAGACCGCATGCAGGACCGATGACCACAGGAGGGCCTGCATGTTCAGCGGATCGACCACCTCGAGCAGCGTCAGGATGACGATGGGCACGCCGAGGAGCACGGAGATCCACGTCAGCGCTGGAGTCGCCCGAACGGCGCGGACGGCGAGGAAGAGCACGACCAGGCCGAAGGTCGAGATCAGAGCGCGACCGATGGCCGACTCGTCGAAGAACGGATATAGCAACACGCCGAGCAGCTGAACGGCGAGCAGCACGGCCGATGGGTGTCGCCGCGCCTGCGAAATCCAGTTGATCATCGGCGGCGAGTTTACGGGTACGTCTCGGAGGCAGTGACCCGACAATGTTCGAATGACACTGAATGCTGAGGATCTGCGCCGCGAGGTGAGCGGTGAGGTGATCCATCCGGAATCGCTCGCTTATGACGAGGCGCGCGCCGTGTGGAACGGCATGATCGACCGCCGGCCGCTGGCCATCGTCCGAGCAGCATCGACAGCCGACATTCCGCCCGTCGTCCGCTTCGCGCATGAGAACGACCTTTTGCTGGCGGTTCGTGGCGGAGGCCACAACGTGGCCGGCAACGGCACCGTCGAAGGCGGCATCGTGCTCGACCTCGGCGGGCTAAAAGACGTGGCCGTGGACAGTGACGAAGCAACGGTGACGGCCAGTCCTGATGTGACACTCGGTGACCTTGACCGCGCGACGGAGCGGGAAGGCGTGATTGTGCCCGTCGGCGTCGTGTCGGGGACAGGCCTGTTCGGGCTGACGCTGGGTGGCGGGATCAACATCTACGGCTACTGGGGCGACGCTGCGCAGGACATCGAGCGGATCGCGTGGACGCGCTTATTCCACGGCGCGCTGCAGCCCTCGGCCCGGGCGGGTGAGTATGTCAACTTTCTGGGCACGGAAGGCACACACGCCGATGCCCGACAGCTGGCCCTGACCAGCTACGGCCAGCAGAAGTTCGACCGATTGGTCGCGCTGAAGCGCCAGTACGACCCCGACCAACCTGTTCCGTCTGAACCACAACATCCCGCTCGACTGACCGCGGCCAACCGGCACGGTTAGGCTCGACTCATCCAGGTGGGCGCCTACGGGCGCACCTCGAGGCTATGCCATTGCGGCGTCGTCGACGGGGATCACCCAGTTCTCGATATCGCGAAGCATCTTCAGGCGTTTCGTATTTCGGCCGATCTGAATCTCTAAGACTCGTGGAATGTCCTCGGGGCTGACCGCCCAGGCGTCCCCTCGTTTCGTGGACACGACCAAAGCTCGCTCGGCGAGCAGCTCGAAGCCACCGTATGCGCTTGCCGTGCCAGTCCTTGTCTCCAGGATGGCATCGCGGAGGGCCGCCCACCAGAGGACGAGCGACGTGCCCCACGTGTTCTCGATCTCGGTCCACGAGAGATTCCCATCGAGATAGAGGTCAGAAAGGTTCTCGAAGAAGTTGGACAGCCAGGCAAGCGGTACCTGTGCTTCGACGTCCGGATCGCTCGGGTTCGCGGTGTTCTTGCGCCAGATCGCGACCGCCAGGCGAGCGTGCGTCAATCGCGGCGAGTTCCACTCACCCTGGAGGGAAACCATCCGCTCGAGCGCGTTTGCGGCGTTCTGCTGGCGGATCTGCCGGTAGAGCCCAATGATCGTCACAGCGACCAGCACGAACTGAGCCATTGACCAAAACCATTCCGATCCCGGTCCAATCACGTTCACCGAGCGAAGCCTCAGGTGCCGTCAACCCCGTGGGAGGGTAGCGGAACAAGGAACCCCGCTTGACAGCCTCCTCGCTAACCCATGACCGGTGGCGGAAACCGTGACCGGAACGTGAACGCCTCGGGCGACGGGCCGACCGACTCCACCAGCTCGAGCCGGCGGAGTGCATCCTCGACCCCTGGTAGCTCGCCCTCAGGCAGCCACCACATCGCCATGCTGGCCGTGCCTAACGGCCCGAACCATTCCTTGCGGCGCCGAAATACCTCCATATGCCCCGAGTGGTAGGCAAAGTCGTAAAGGTCGTCGACCGATTGCCAGACCGACAGGTTGAAGACGACCAGCGGGTCGGGATGGGCACCGATGTCGATCGTGTTGCCATCTTCGTTCTTGAGCCGCCACACGAACCCGCCTGCTGCTTCGCCCAGGGCATTGATGTCCTCGAGCCTGTCCATGAAGCTGGCCAGCTCGGGACTGTCGTACGGGGCGATCGCCCGCGCGACATTCAGCTGAGCCACATGCCAGCCCGGAAAGCGACCGCCGTGCGTTCGAGTTGGTAGCACCATTGACCGCGCATCATCGGCGACGGGGATCGCAGTCGCAACCAGGCAGTCGCATCCAGCGGCGTAGCCTTTTACGATGGCCGACGAACGAACCCCTGAGCGCGAGACATCGCTATTGGATGACCAGTCGAAGACCACCTCGTGGGACATGGCCCGAGAGAGGCTCGCCAATCCAGAGCTGCCCAGAACGTGCTGGCTGGCGACGACGAGTCCGGAGGGTAGGCCTCACCTGATGCCCGTGATCGCGTTCTGGATCGACGGCGCGATGCACATGGTCGTGGGGGAGGGGAGCAGGAAGGCGCGCAACCTTGCGGCGAACAGTCAGTGCGTGCTCGCGACGAGCAGTACGACGCTCCCGTCTCTCGACATCGTGATCGAGGGCACGGCGGAACCGCTCACAGATGAGGGCGCCGTCGCCGACATCGCCGAGTTCCTGAACTCGAACAACTGGCCGCTCGAGGCCAAGGGTGACAAAGTCTGGGGTCCCAACGCTCCGACTGCCGGCCCGCCGCCCTACGCGATTTTCCGGCTCGTCCCCACCAAGGTTTTCGGCTTGCCGGGCATGCTGGGCATGGAAAAGTTCAAACCGGAAGAGCTTCCGAAACCTACCCGCTGGGATTTCGGCCGCCCCTGAGACGCTGCTAGGTCGGGACCACCGCGACCCAGCGGCCACTCCACTCGGGCGCCTGGTCCCACTGGAGCGGTGTGAACTTCTTGCGCAGCTGCTTGGCCGTCAGCCAGGTGCGCGGTCCCGGATCGTAGGGCCGGCCACCGATCGTTCCATCGGGATAGAGCGGCCCCATCACCTGGACGGCCGTGACCTTGAATTCGTTCGTGTCATCTGGATCGGCGGTCGACTCGAAGCCGGTCATCACCCACGCATGGCCGCCGTGGTGCACGAACAGCCCGATCGGCCGTCCCTCGGCACGCATGCGCTTGGCCAGCTGGCGCAGCCCGGGCTGGTAGCGAGTGGCGAGGTTGATCGCGTAGTCGCCGGCGCCGAAATGCTCGAGCGCTGCCACCCAACCGACAGGATCGACGCCGTTGTTGTTGGGCTGGTATCGACCGTGATTGCGGCCGTAGCGCCAGTACGTCATCTGGGCACTCGCCGAGTGATCACGGCGCCCCTCGATCATGTTCAGCATCATCTGCACGCTCGCACCGACACACGTGTAGTTGGTGTATTGCTGGCTGAACGACCCTGCGGTGAAGACGCTGTAGCGGCCGTCCCACTCAGCCGCGGCCGCCGACGGCAGAGCGACGCCAAGGACCAGCGTGGCCATGACGATGCTGGCCACGACGCGACGGGCAAGGCGCACGGCAGTTCCCCTTGTGCTGATGCTCCCGATTTGCGGCCACGACAACCGCAGGCGTCAATTGAACCCGATTCGCGGGCACGCTGCCACTCGCGGAGCCAGTACATTGCTGGACATGAGTGAACAGGGGTGGCGCGAGTTCCTCTCCGCCGACGATCTTGACGACTGGGTAGTCCTCCACGGCGGTCCGACGGCCGTGTTCATGGTTGGGTCGCTTCAGGAGGCGGCGCGACTGGCAGCGGCGATCGCAGACGTGCCGGGCCTCGAGCCGCGGACACTTCTGACGGTCCTAGACGACCGTCTGACGGTGAAGCTCACGCGCGAGATGTGGGGTACCGAGGCGCGGCACGTCGAGGTGGCGCGGGCCATCTCTGAAGTTGCGCGCCAGCACGGGGCCATCGCCAACCGGGGCGCGGCCCAAGAGGTCCAGTTGGCGGTCGCTGCCAAGCCCGAGTCGATCGATCTCGGGTTCTGGCGCGCCGTCCTCGGTTACGCACCGATGCATGACGACAACTGCATCGACCCGCTAGGACAGGGCTCGACCGTCTGGATGCAGGACCTCGACCCGGCGAAGCCGCTGCGCCACGCCATGCACATCGACGTCTCGGTCGCGCGCGAGCACGCCGCGGCGCGGATGCAGGCGGCCGTCTCCGCGGGCGGGCGAGTCGTGGACGAATCGAGCGCTCCCGGCGCGTGGATCCTGGCCGACCGGTCGGGCAACAAGGTCTGCATCGCCTCGTGGCCCGATGGGGCCGCCATGCCCGAGTCCGACGAGACTGCCTGAAGCCCGCCGAAGCCTTCAGCCAAGGTTCACCGGCACGTCAGACTGTCGGTTGGATCGACCAGCGCACTGAGATCAGGAGGGGCGATGAAAGACGACGCTGTACTCGAAGGGCGTGACTCGAAGGGGTCGCAGGCCGCACCAGGCGGCACCGTCGCAGAGCTCAATGATCGGGCGGCCCTGCAGATCCTCATATCGGAGCACGCCAGTCTCTCGAGCGCAAGGTCGCTCGCATACAACGAGGCATTCACGCGCGGCGACATGTTCCTCGGCTTCCTCTCGATGTCGCTGGTCGCGCTGGCGCTCATCGCACAGGCTGTTCCTGCGACCGAGCTGCCAATGATTGCGGCGCTTGTGTTTGCCTTCGATCTGATCGTCGGGCTGACGAGCTTTGGGCGGATTCTCGCGGCCGGTTACGAGGACTACCTCGCGGTCCACGGCATGGCGCGCATCAGACACGGTTACCGGCAGATAGAGCCCACCGTACGGCCCTACATCACCAGCAGCGCCAATGACGATCTGACTGGGGTCATGCTCAGCTACGGCAGCCCACCGACCAGAGGCGGTTCAGCCGTGCTCTACGGCGTGACGACGTCGTCGGGCATGATGACCATCGTGATCTCGATGCTCGCCGGCGTGCTCGCATTCTTGGTCGCAATCATCGCCGGAGCGCCAGTCGTTGGCGGCCTCATCGCGGGCGGGCTGGCCATGGTCGCGGTTTTCGCGGCGCTGGCATACGTCACGTTCCGCTACTACATGAGAAAACAGGCTGTCATTCCAGTGCTGTTTCCGACGCCTGAGCACAAGAGCGGAACCTGAACCAAGCCGGACAGGCGCGCTACATTTGGGGCGAGCGAAGTCGCTGGCCGAGCTGCTCAACGCCTACTTCACCGCGATGCGCTCGATCATCGAACGGCACGGCGGCACCGTCGAGAAATTCATTGGCGATGCGGTAGTCGGCGTGTTCGGCGTGCCGATCACACACGAGGACGATGCCCTGCAAGGGCGGTACGCGCAGGGCTGGAGATGCAGCGTCGCGTTGGAAGCGATGAATGACGATCGTCCAGCAGCCGCCACGGCCTCCGACTGGCCGCCCGTATCGGTGTCAATACTGGCTCCGTTGCGGTTATCGGCGACGGCACCCGGACCGATCGCAGACGGGAATGGCGCTCGGACATGCGATCAACATGGCCGCACGGCTCGAGCAGGCTGCACCGGCGGGCGAGGTGCTTCATCGGCGAGCGAACGCACGAGCTCGCAGCCGGCTTCGATCGACGCCGAATTTGCTAGGCGCTCTCGATGTCAAGGGATCCAGCACACCTATTGCCGCCTGGCGCGTTATCGGAACCGTCGACGGCAGGCGCTCCGGCTGGGAGGGGGAGGGGCTGTTCGTCGGGCGCGGAGAAGGAGCTTGCCGCCATTGAATCGGCCTTCGATACAGCCTGCGAACGAGCCCGCGTGCGTTGTCGTCACCGTCGTCGCACCACCGGGGATGGGCAAGTCACGTCTCGCAGCCGAGGCAACGCGACGGCTTGCCCAGCATGCCCAGATCCTCATCGGCCGTTGCGTGCCTTACGGCGAGGGCGTCACCTATGCGCCGCTGATCGAGATGGCCGGCTCATTGCAAATGCCGAGTTCGGCGACGAAGAGGTCACACGCGCCCGGCAGTCCCTCGCCAACACCGCACTCGCATCACCCGAGGAAACGGCCTGGGTCTTCAAGCGGATGTTGGAAACGCTCGCCGAACGACTGGCCGGTTGTCGCCGTCGTTGATGACCTGCACTGGGCCGAGGCGCTGCTTATCGACGTGCTCGACTACGTCGCCACGCTGTCTGTCGACCGCCCGATCCTCCTGCTGTGCCTGTCCCGACCCGACCTGTTCGACACGCGCCCGGAGTGGGCGGCGCCACGCCAGCACTCGCTCGATGATCCGCCTTGAGCCGCTGTCGGCCGACGAGACCAATGCCCTGCTTGCAACTAACGAAGGCCTGGCTGCGGATCCACAGAAGCGACGGGAGATCGTGGAAGCCGCAGCGGGCGTGCCCTTGTTCGCCGAGCAGATGGCGGCGCTTAGGTCGGAAGTTGACGCCGGGGTGCCCACCAACGGTCCGCGCCCTCCTAGCGGCACGCATCGATAGGCTCCAGGCAATCAGAGCGCGCTCTACTCGAACGAGCAGCCATCCAGGGCGAGGTCTTCGATCGGGCCACAGTCGCCGCGCTCTTCGACCATCAGCCCGAGTCACCGATAGGCGGCACGCTCTTAGGGCTTGTTCGGCGTGAGTTCGTCAAACCCGAACGCTCCTTCCGAGGGTGGCGAGCGATTCCGCTTCAGCCACGCGCTCCTGCGCGATGCCGTTTACGAGCAAATTGCCCACCGGCTTGCGCTCGCAGCTCCACGAGCGATATGCCGATCTTCTGTCCTCAGGCCGATGGCCGATTTGGAGATGATCGCGCACCACCTCGAGCGGGCCCATCTCGAGCGGTCGCGTGATGGGCGCCTCCGATCCTGAGACCGCTGCGCTTGCGGTTCGGGCCGGAGAGGCGCTGCACGATGCCGGACGACGCGCTCCTCGCGCGAAAAGCGTGGCAGCACGGCCCAGGATCTCCTGGAGCGAGCTCGAAGCGTGCTCGTCGAAGAACATACGAGCGAGATTGGCGTGTTGGTCGACCTGCATCCAGGCATATGGCGAACTGGCCGATTGGGAGCGCGGAGCAGCACATCTTCGAGACCGCGCTGGAATCTGGCACGGTCTGCAGGTGACACATGCCGCGGAGTTACGCGCAGAAATGGCCTGGGCACAACGTCCAGGCCCGGAGGGGAGATGCATTACTGGCGGGAGCGGATCTCCGACATCTCAGACCGCGCCATCGAGCACTTTTCAAGCGCCGGATCCGAGAGAGACCTGGCCAGCGCGCTCCTCATGAAGACCGACACGCCGGCTCATCAATGCCACTGAATCGATCGAGCTGCTGCGCCGTGCGCAGGTTCATGCCGAGAACGCCGGCGACGAGCGCACGCAGATAGAGGTCTGGGACGAGCTTGGGCGGAGCAATGATCTTTGGCCCCACCCCGTACGAGGAGATCCGGGAGTTCATGCATCGCGAGATCGTCTGGGCGCGGCAGCGCGGCATCTCCTTCACCGAAGCGGACGGGTTACTCGGCGAGGCATACACCGTTGCCGCCGCAGGTGACACAGCTGAGGCGCGGCAGGCGATCGCGAGGGTCAGGGAGTTGTTTGCCCAGTTGCCCGGGTTCGTCTCGCAGCTCGGAGAGAGTGACATCCTCGCGGCTTCGATCGAGATCGAAGCTGGCGACCTTGTCACGGCAGAGTCGCTACTACCGACGCGCGCTCGAAACTCTGAAAAAGGGCGAGCACGCACTCTGGTGGAGGTCAGCCGCCATCGGGCTCGCCGATCGTGTTGGTAGACGTCAACCGTCATGGAGAGGCGCAAACCCTCTTGAATGAGGTAGATCGGCGTGGGCTAAGTGGGCCACGCTACCTGCAGGCTCGGGCGAAACTGGCGATGGCCGCCGGAAATCCGGAGCTGGCGTTGGATCTCGCCCGTCGGGCTGTCGACCGCCTGGCGAATGAACACCGTCTGCAGGATGAAGCCCGGGCTCGCGAACTGCTTGGTGACCTTCTGGCGCAGACTGGTGACGCGGACGGCGCAACTGCCGAACTCATTCGAGCGCGCGACCTCTACGCGGCTAAGGGCTACCGGCCCGGCGAGGCGCGCGTCAATGCGAAGGTCGGGCGCTAAGGGACTCCGCAACGGCAGGATCGACGAGGATGGCTCCAGTTTCCCGCGCAAACCAGGGTACTCCGACCCGCTGTCATGAACGGGCCAGATGCAGCTGCCGGTCTCGTGAGAGGTGAGGCACAATCGTTGGATGGTCCCGGAAGCGGACGAGACGCGGATCGACCGGTGGCTTTGCGCCGTGCGCCTCGTCAAGACGAGGCCGGTGGCCACCCAGCTATGCGAAGGGGGCCACGTGCGCGTGAACGGAAACCCCGCCAAGCCTTCGACCAAGGTTCACGCGGGAGACGTCGTGCATGCCCTGATCGCGACGCGTGAGCGGATCGTGGAGGTCGTGCAACCTATCGAAACGCGTGTCGGAGCGACGGTCGCTGCGACTTGCTATGTCGACAATAGCCCTCCGCCCGTCATCAGCGAGATCGCGCCGGGCATCAAGGTCATGCGTGGCGAGGGCCGGCCAAGCAAACGCCTTCGTCGCGAGCTCATTCGCCTGCAGCGGTTGACTAACTCGGACTAACTACCTAGTGTTCGGTCCATGGCATCCAGGATCGTGAACGTTCACGCCGCAAAGACGCACCTTTCGCGCCTGCTCGAGGACGTGGAAGGCGGCGAACAGATCATCGTTGCTCGTGCCGGGCGCCCAGTCGCCCGCCTGGTTCCCTACGCCGAATCGCGCGAGCCGCGTGTGCCCGGCCTGTGGCGCGGCCAGGTAAGCATCGCGCCCGATTTCGACGTCTCGTCTGACGAATTGATCGCCACTTTCGAGGAGTGATCCTTCTCGCCGACGCTCATACGGTGCTGTGGTGGCTATCGGACGATCCGGAGCTGTCACAGGAGGCCAAGTCGGCCATCGCCGATCCGCTGAACGAAGTTCTCGTATCGGCCGCCACGGTCTGGGAGATCGAGATCAAGCGGGCGATCGGCAAGCTGGAGGCGCCCGCCGAGCTTGTTGACGCATTGGATCGTTCCGGGTTTGGCGCTCTGCCGATTACGCTCCGCGACGCCGAAGCCGCAGCCCGACTTCCGAGCCACCATCGCGATCCCTTTGACCGCATGCTGGTCGCGCAATCGGATCGACTCGACGCCGTCATCGTGACTCGCGACGGCATCTTCGACGCGTACGGAGTGAAGTCTCTCCGCGCCTGATTAGCGCCAGCCGAGCTCGGGGGCGACGAAGCGCAGGATCGACTCGATGGCGTGCGCGTTGTAGTCAACGCCGAGCTGGTTGGGAACGGTCAGCAGTAGCGTGTCGGCGGCCTCGATGGCAGTGTCTTCTCTGAGCTGCTCGACCAGTTCCTGTGGCTCGGCTGCATACGAACGCCCGAAGACCGCCAGCTTGTTGGGCTCGATGTAACCGAACTGATCGCGGCCCTGCTGCGGCCCGCCGAAGTACTCACGATCGCGGTCGTCAACGAGGGCGAAGATGCTGCGACTGACCGACACGCGCGGCTCGCGCTCATGGCCCGCTTCCTTCCAGGCCGCCCGGTAAGCGTCGATCTGCCTGCGCTGCTGGACGTGGAGCGGATCGTCACTCTCCGCGAACACGAGCGTCGAGCTCATCAGGTTCATGCCCTGTTGCGCGGTCCAGACGGCCGTATCGGTTGAGGCCGCGCCCCACCAGATCCGCTCGCGAAGGCCAGGGGAGTGCGGCTCCAGGCGCAGCAGGCCGGGCGGGTTGGGAAACATCGGCCGAGGGTTCGGCTGGGCGAATCCCTCGCCCTTCAGCAGCTCGAGGAAAACCTCCGCGTGGCGGCGCGCCATGTCGGCGTCCGTCTCGCCGTCGGGAGGCTGGAAGCCAAAGTGGCGGTAGCCATCGATCACCTGCTCGGGCGAACCGCGACTGATGCCCAGCTGCAGGCGGCCGCCTGCGATGACGTCGGCCGCGCCGGCGTCCTCGGCCATGTAGAACGGGTTCTCGTAGCGCATGTCGATGACGGCTGTGCCCATCTCGATCCGCTTGGTACGCGCGCCAACCGCGGCGAGGAGCGGGAAAGGGGAGGCGAGCTGGCGCGCAAAGTGATGGACGCGGAAGTACGCGCCGTCAGCGCCGAGTTCCTCGGCCGCGACGGCCAGATCGATGGACTGCAACAGGGCATCCGATGCGGAACGCACCTGGGAGGAGGGCGTCTCCGACCAATGCCCAAAGGACAGGAACCCGATGCGCTTCACGAATCCAGACTAGCGAGCCAGCCGCGCGGCGGCGAGAAGTCGGGCTGATCACCCACAATCGAGCCGTGAGCGGGAGCGAAGAGACCGACGAGACACGGATGGATCGTTGGCAGGCGGCTGATAGCGCCTGATGGTCGGACGCGCGACGACTACACCTTGCCGAGGATCATCGTCGTGACCAGCAAGACGCCCAAGAAGTTGAGCAGCACATGAACGACCATGCCCAAGTAGATATTCCGCTTCCACCAGACCGCGTAAACGAACGGACCCACGCCGATGATGCGGGTGACGATCTGCCACGGTGACCAGAAGTGATACACGGAAAAGAGCACCGTATTGATGAGCGGCGCCCAGCCGCCGAAGCGATCAATTCGCGGTAACAAATAGCCGCGAAAGTACAGCTCTTCCACGATCGGTCCAGCGAAAACGTTCAAGGCGAAATACGCAGCCAGCGTCACGATCCAGACATTGCGGTCGTAATCGGTGATCGTGTCGAAGTTGATGAGCTGCCGGAACCAATCGGGCAGCCAGCCAAATAGCGCGGACTGTATGGCTGGCTCGACAGCAGCCAGAAGCCCAAAGCCGAGAAACGCCGCGAGGACCAGAACCGGAACAAGCCACGCCCAGTCGCGCGCTGGCATTGGTTCGCGATAAAGGACAACACCGTCGAGTGACAATCGGCCGTTACGCTTCTTGCCCAGCCACAACAGCAGCCCGAGCTCGAATGGAATGATGACGACAGCGATCGCCAGCAGAAATGCGGTCAGCGGGGGCAGGCCGAGCGAGGTGACGGGTCCCTCGATGAGGACGAACAAGATCGTAGCGATCGCACCCGGCAGGAGATGTAGCAGGACGGATTTACCCAAGGAGTGTTGGACTTGGGTCCGCAGCACGTGAACCTCCAGGTGGGGACGTGAGGTTGCGGCGTCGACTGTAGCCCTCGTGACAGTCTCAGGAACGACCGATTCGCGGTCCGATTCACAGCGGAGGTACGACCACGCGGGTCCTTCCACGGAGTCCCGGACGAGCAAGGTCACTGCCTCGGCGTCTTGAGGGGGCCACCTTGACTACGCCAGCCGGGGTGTAAGGTCGCGCACCTAGCGAGGAGAGCGGCCCCTGATGGCTAACACCGTCGAAGCGCCGGCAGGCGGCTGGCGCTCGCGCATCCGTGACCATCGGCTCATCGCTTTCGGCAGTCTCGTCGTCCTCTTCACGCTGACTGTCGCGGCGGCCAATCTTGGACGCGAGACGGCGCCCTTCGCGCTTGTGTTCGTCCCTGCGGTAGCAGCACTGCTGGTTTCGGTGGCTGCCGACGGGATGCGCGGTGTCGGACTGCTCTTTCGGCGAGTTGGCCGGTGGCGAGTGGCTCCTCGCTGGTACGCCGCAGCATTGGGCGTGCCGCTCCTGATGTGGCTTGGGGTCGGCATCGCCGGCTTCCTCGTCGGCGACCCACCCGACGAAGCCCTCGCGAACCTGGGACAACTGCCGATCGTGTTCCTCGTCGTCCTGCTGCCCGCGTTCATCGAAGAGTTCGGATGGCGCGGCTTTGCCGTCCCGGCCGCACCGCGCTCGTGGCCGCTGCTCGTGACGGCGCTCGTCGTAGGCGTCCTGTTCATAATTCCGCACCTGGCGCTGTATTTGCCGGGCGGGCTCTATGACAACCTGCCCCTGTGGCCGCTGCCGCTCATCATCATCTCTGGCAGCGTGCTGTTCACCTGGGCGTTCGTGGGCAGCGGCGGATCCGTGCTGATCGCAGCGCTGATGCACGCCGCGAGCAACGGACTGACTCCGCTCAGTCGCGGCATTGACCCGGTCATGGAGTGGCAGCTGCACGCGATCGTCATCACGATCCTTGCCGTAGTGGTCGTTCTTGTCTCGCGACGCTTCCGCGAACGTTCGGTCGAGGGCGCCGAGGGCGACTCAGCTATGTCTGCCTACGGCGAGATCACGCCCGCCGCCGTTCGGTAACACCCCGCCGATCAAGTCGCGAGTGAGATCAACCCGAAGTTGTCAGGCGCTCGACCACGGCGTCGGCTGATTCGAGCGCGCCCTCGACCCAGGACTGGCGGCGCGAGAAGGCCTCGTTCGCCAGGTAGACCGGGAGCTCTGGGTTGGGCTGGGGCGCGATGCGGAGGATCTCGTCCGAGTTCTCGCCCGCGCGCCAGAAGTGCCAGCCGATCTCAAGTCGGTCCGCGCCCCAATACATCAACGCCGACCCGATGGGCGCCGGGATGTCGGCAATGTCGGGGTGCGCGTCGCGGAGTTGGCGGTGTACCTCTGCGAGCATCGCCGGTGGTGCCGGCGCGCCCGGCAGGCCCCCCTCGTACAGGCTCGTCCATCGCCCGACATCGAGGCCGTCTGCGTACATCCCCAGCAGCGCAGAGTGTGAGCCTGGGGCACCGTCGAAGTACCAGAGCTTGCGGAGTGGCAGGTCGGTCGTGCTCCGGATACCGGGGACGGCAGGGCGCCACCATGGCCGCTCGTACCAGAGGTAGAGCTTCATCGCGGGGAAGCCCTCGACCGAATCGAAAATGCGACTGAACGCAGGGCCCGTGAGCACGCTCGACGTCTCGGCCAGCTGCCGCAGGGCCGGCACGGGCGTGGCGATGACGACTCGGGCTGCGCGGATCACCTGGCCGTGCGCGAACGCCAGCCCAATGGCCCCGTCATCGAGCTGCGGAGCATGGCGAAGAAGAGACGACCTAGGGGACGTGAATTTCGCACGGCACTACCTCCGACCGAGAATCGGACTGGAGGACCCGCCACGAACAGTGCGCTTGGGCACGTACTCGATCTGCCAATCGGCACATGGCACGGCGTGGCCGATTGGATGCGCCACGCCACGCGCTCTGCAGTGTGGCGATTCGCGCTCGAGCTCGGTGCCACGGTGACTTACGGGCCTGAAAGATGTCACTGTCCAAGAGCACGGGGTCGATGAACGATCGCCTATGTCTTCGGCAACATCCAGCTGACCCGGGTCACGGGCGGCGACGGCCACGGTAATCTCCTCCACCCTCGGGCAGCGATCGAAAGGAGGTCTGCGAATGGCACGCTGGAAAACGGTCCACTTGGACGAGATCGAGGATTTCGAAGATGCAGGTTCTCGCTATCGGCCGGTACGTGTCGTCCTTGGGCTGACGGCGTTCGGCGCTAGCGTTTGGACGGCCCGGTCGGACGGTGAGTACGTCATCAATCTGCACGACCCGGGCGACCCGACTGCCGACCAGGAGTTGTTCCTCGTCATGAGAGGCCATGCCGTATTCGAGCTAGACGGCGAGCTGGTTGATGCACCGGCCGGCACATTCATGGCCGCACAGCCGGGCACGGAACGGCGGGCGCGTGCCACCGAGGCCGGGACAGCCATCCTTTTGATCGAGGGCACGATTGGCAAGGGATACGAGCCACGCGGCTGGGAGCTCTGGGCGCCGCTCGCTCCGATGTATGGCGCGGGCCGTTACGCCGAGGTCGCGGACGCTCTGCGCGCGACAGTCGAGGCGCACCCGGAGTACGGCATGTTGTTCTTCAATCTGTCGTGTTGCGAAAGCCTGACGGGCAAACGGACCGAGGCGCTCGAACACTTGCGGCGTGCAATAGAGCTCGCCGAGGAGTTTCGTGACAGCGCCAGGTCGGATGCGGATCTCGACGCGATCCGCGACGACCCAGCCTTCAAGGACATCGTGGACGGGCCGGGCGACCAAGAGCCAGTCCGCCGCGCCTGACCGTCGTTCACCGGAGCGTCCCAGAGCCGTAGTCGCGCAGATCCCACCAGGCCCAGGGGGTCGTCACTGAGGCAATCCGGCGCGTTACCCCGTCGGCAGCAGTGCTCGAACGGTGTTTGCGACTTCCTTGGGCGTCATGTTGAGCGTGGCGTCGCCGACGTAGAGCTCGACCCAGCGCCAGCCGGGCATGTCGGACGGCGTAGAGCCGCCCCATGTCCAGAGCTTTTGTTCGGTGGCCAGGCGGCGGACGCCGGCGGTGAAGTCCTTCTCGGTCGTTCGGAGAGCGATGTGCATCATCGGCGTCTGCGGTGGATCGGGCACCACCAGCACGCCGTCGATCTTGGACAGCGCGGCCGCGATCGCACGGGCGCGCTTGGTGTTGGCAGCCATGCGCGGCAATCTCAGCCGCAAGCCCGCGAGGGCGGACGCGGCGTATGGCCAGAGGTTGAACAGCGTGCCGCCGTGGCGGTGGCGCCACTCCCGAGCCTCGGCGATGACGTCCTCCTGGCCGAGCAGCATCCCGCCGGCCACGCCGCCGAGGCCCTTGTAGAACGACACGTAGACCGTGTCGAACAGCGCGGCGATCTCCGACAGGTCGCGGCCGTAGAAGGGGCCGCACTCCCACAGTCGGGCGCCGTCCATGTGGACGGCCACGCCGTGCTCGCGTGCCCACTGGGTTTGCGCCTTCAGGTCCTTCCAGGCTGGCAGCTGGCCGCCGATCTCGCGCTGCGGCAGCTCGAGCAGCAGCGCGGCGATCGGCTCGTGGATGCCTTCGAGATCGGCGAGCGTGATCAGCGACTCGCGGTTGCCCACCGGCCGGCCGATCAGCCCATGCATCCGCTGGTATGCCTTGTCCTCGTGCAGCTCGAGGTGGCAGGTGGGATGGAATGCGACGACTCGCGAGTTGCGACCGTCCGCATGGATCCGCAGCGCGATCTGCTGGATCATCGTGCCGCTCGGCATGAACACCGCCGCCGGCATGTTCAGCAGCTCCCGAACCTCCTGCTCGAGCACCGCGACCGTTCCGCCCTCGCCGTAGATGTCGGCGGCCAGCTCGTCAGGGGAGAGGGTCGCCAGTTCCGCGAGCATGTCAGCCGCCTTGCGCAGCCCGTGACCCGAGATCGACCGCTCGCACGTCTCGCGCAACGCCAGCGCCTCAACAGGCGAGAGGTGGCCGGGGTCGACATTTGTCTTCTTCGGGCGCTTCGTAGACATCGAGAGGAAGGTACCTGACTCGATCGATCTGAGGTTTTACCGTGTTGGCTGGGCCGCGAGCGCTGGTCCCTCGAGCGATCGCCGACGCGCGATCAGCAACGCCGCGGCGCCTGCGGCGAGCACGGCAGAAAAGATGAAGGTTGGCGCGTAGCCGGCGCGATTGGCGATGAGCCCGAGCGCCACCGGAGCCGCCCCGAACGCGATGTCGAGGAAGACAGTGACCGTACCCGACACCGACCCGCGCTCGGTCGGCGGCACGCGCGAAACGGCCAGAGTTAGCAGCGCGGGCATGATGAACGCGACGCCTACGGCAAAGACGAACGTGCCTGCGATCAAACCCACCGGGGAGGGAAGTACGCCGATCAGCGCCAGGCCCAGCGCCGAGACGACCAGCGCGGCACCCGAAACCCGAGCCGCCCCGAAGCGGTCCGGCCACTTCGCGCCGATCACGCGTAGGACGACCACCACCAGCGCGTAGATGACGAACGGCACGCCGGCGCCGCCCATGCCGAGCTCGCGTGCATGCAGCGGTAGAAAGGTGAAGAAGCCGGCCATTCCAAATAGGCCGAGCAGGCTGATGAAGCCCGGAAAGATGCCGGCCGGATGGATGAGCGGCGTGCTCACTTGGGAAACCTTGTCCGTGGCGGTCGCGCGAGCAAGCACAGCCGGCGCCGATTCGGGGACGAGCAGCGACAGCGCCACGGCGCCGGCGGCAACCGCGATCGCCGCCAACCACACCGCTTCGTACGAGCCGGGCGCGATGGCCAGCATGGCCTCACCGATGGGCGGGCCAATAGCGATGCCCAGGTACAGCGACAACGACAGGAAGCTGATCGCCTCGCCACGGCGGTGCTCGGGTGCCAAATCGGCGCCTGCGGCTATCGCGGCGACGAAGAAAAAGCCCTCGCCGGCGCCCAGCAGGGCGCGAGCCGCGATGAAGATCGTGAGGTCAGTGGCCACAAGGTGAAGGAGCAGCCCCGCCACGGTGAGGAGAGCCCCACCGATCAGCAGCGGTCGGCGTCCGAAGCGATCGGACGACCATCCGACCAGCGGGCGCAGGATCAGCGAACAGATGCTGAAGGAGGCGATGGCGATACCCACTCCGATCTCGTCCGCGCCCAGCGCCTCCTTGGCGAACGTCGGCGAGACCGGCAGAACGATGCCGGCGGCAATGAAGAAGGCGAGCGTTGCCACCGCGAGCGCGACGAAGCCGCGCGTTACGAGGCGCTGGGGATCAGCGAGCGGGTTCGCGAAACTCATCACGGAAGGAGATTAGCCATGGCCTGATTTCGGGCCAAACGGCACAAGCCTTTCGGCGGCGACCAGCGCATGCTCGTTCTCTGCAGAGACTTTGCGTGGGAGGCGAGTGATGCCAGCACTTGCGATGTCGAGATGTCTCACTTTTCGTGAAGACAGCCGGCAGGGGATATCCGCTCGTGTTGATGCACGGTGGACCAGGCACAGACCATTGGTCGATGCTCCCACTCCGCAGTCTTGTCCGGCGGCTCGGTCTGAGCGACGCCCAGGCCGCCGAGGCCGTCCTTGTGGGCTCTGCCGACGACGGGGACCCCGACGGGCCATCCCGTCGTCAGCGGTGGAATGCTCTTCGGCGCAAACACCTCGGGGGAGATCCGCGCTTATGGCAGCAACACGGCCATCAGTGCCGGCCCAACCCCGACGACGCGGCCACTCGCCAGCCCGAGCACCGCACCAACCGCCGTTAACCCGTTCGAGGTCACAGCCAGTTACGACGCGCTCACGCTTGGGCTCGATCGCCCGCTCGGCCTGGCAATCGGGCCGAACGGCGACGCGTACGTGGTCGAATTCGAGCAACCGCGTCAGCCGGATCGCGCCAGATGGCACGGTCGTCCACCGCTGGGGCACTGAGGGATCAGGAGAAGGCGAGTTCGACTTCGTAGGGTCAAATGTCGCGGAGGGAGCCTACGCTGCGATCGCGGTCGGGCCGGACGGCAAGGTCTATGTCTCGGACAGCGCCAACCGCCGCGTCCAGGTCTTCACCGAGGCCGGGGATTTCGTCCGCCAGTTCGGTAGCTTCGGGAACGAGGACGGCCAGTTCGTCCTGCCGGCCGACCTGAGTGCCGACACGGAGGGCAACGTGTACGTGATCGACGATCCACTGATGCGTATCTCGAAGTTCGGGCCGAACGGTGAGTTCCTGTGGACCGCCGACGGCACGGCTGACGAGGAACTCGACGGGTACCTTCACGGCGCAGACATCGACTCGCAGGGTCGAATCGTCGTCGGCAACGACGGCAACCGTCGGGTCATGTATCTCGATCCGAACGGAAACGTGGTGGACGCATTCACTGCCGGAGAGTGCGATGTATCAGTCGACCCCGATGGCAACGTCTATTGCAAATCCTTCGTTGCCGACGAGATTCTGGTCTACAGCCCGTCGCACGAGCTGATCGGATCGTGGTCCGGCCCGGAAATGATCTTGGGCAACGCACCCTCGTTCGGTGCCAATGGCGAGATCCTCGCCCTCGATCGGAATGGCGGCATCGTCGAGCTCAGGATCAGTTTGCCCAACTGAGCGCTCTGCGCTCGCGATTCCATGCTTGGGCCGCGCGGGCAGCTCGCGCGTCCTGTATGTGCACCTGGGGCCCTGAGCGTCGCCATGACGGGCAAAGCCGGTCAGCCCCACCGGATCCGCTACAAGCGCCTCTTCGCCGCGTAGCCGTACTCACGGAGGACGGTGGTAGCTGCCGGCGGCCCTTAAATTGCGCGGTTGAGTGGCGACCCTCATGCTTCCCCGGTAATGCCCTACTTCATGGACCGGCACGAACTATCAGGAGTCACGGCGGAGGACGTCGCCGCCGTGCACATGAGGGATCTCGAGGTCCAGGACAAGTACGGCGTTCAATTCGTCAACTATTGGTTCGACTACGAGCTGCAGCACGCCTTCTGCCTCGCCATAGCGCCGGATGAGGAATCCGTCGAAACAGTCCACCGCGAGTCGCACGGGTTGATCCCGCGCCAGATCATCAAGGTCGACGAGAGTGCCGTTCAACGGTTCATGGGGGGCATCGTCGAGCACCCGCCGGGTCAGCCGTACGTCGCGACCGCGTTTCGAGTCATTCTTTTCACGGACCTGGAGGGTTCGACGAGCCTCACCCAACAGATGGGTGACGCATCGGCAATGGCCGTGCTGCACCTCCACGATGCCATCGTCCGAGCTGCGTTGGCCCGCACCCTCGGGACCGAAGTCAAGCACACTGGAGACGGGATCATGGCCTCGTTCCGGTCCGTACCCGATGCCCTACAGGCAGCGGTGTTGATGCAGCGCGAGTTTTCGCAGGCCGAGGCCACCGGCGAGCTGCCTGTTGGCGTTCGCATCGGTGTAGCCGCAGGCGAGGCAGTAACCGATCGTGACGACCTTTTCGGCTCCGCCGTTCAGCTCGCTGCGCGCCTGTCGTCCAAGGCCGGCGCGCGCAAGATCCTGGTGGCTGACACCGTGCGCGATCTCGCCGCAGACAAGGGATTCCGGTTCGGGGCCAACCGCAACGTCCGACTCAAGGGTTTCAGCGACGAGGTCAGGGCCTCCGAGGTTGTTTGGCGACCGGTCTAAAGAGGGCCACCGAGTCCAGACGGCCCGCTGACGCGAGCCCCATTGAGCGACGCAAGGACCGCGGACGGCGACGCACCGGTTTCGCCTACATCGCCAGCCTGCCGCAACCGCAGCGCGGCATCGCCGAGCAGATCGATGCATTGGCGGTAAGGACGCTGCCCGGTTTACGGCGCGCGGTGCGCTCTGTCTTCAGTTCTGTAAGTGGTCGGGAGTTGTCGAGTCGGCAGGCGAAACGGTGGAGATTCATGCACCGGTCGACTGGACGCAGTTCTTCCGTCGCCATGCCGCGCTGTCGTCGAGGCCCACGTTCGAGGCGCTCGCTCGCGGCTCGGACCGCAGGCGCGAACGCTTTAGCCGGGCCCTTTCAGACGGCACGTCCGCGAACCTCTGTCGTGCGGTTCTTGTCGCGGTTGCCGCGACGGGGCCAAAAGCCGTGATTACATATCCCGAAGTGCTTACGGCTCTCCGCGGGGTCCTCCAAGGCGATGTCCCGCAGAAACGCGACGTTCTTGCGGCGATGTCCTACATTTCGCAACTCGCACGCGACTACGCCTCAGGAGATCTCGTCGTCGACTACTCGGCAGACACGGAGAGTTTCTACGTAGCTGACCCGTTCTTTGCCAATTTCTTACGATGGGCCGTCAGGATCGTTACATAACTTCTCTTATCGGAAGTAGTACGGGCGGGAGTAGGATGGGCGCGGCCGCGAGGTTGGCGATGCACGCGTACAACGACGGATCTGGGAGTTCGCCGGAGGGGCCGTACTACGCACGCCGCGATGCGGGACGCGAAGGCCGCCTGGCCCGCGCGGCTCTGGTTGTCGGCATCATCGCGGCAATTGCCACGGTGATCGGCGTCGGCTGGACGATCCTCAACCAGCCCAACAACGAGCTGGCTGCGTATCAGGCGCAGGTGTCGGCGACGTGCGAGCAGGTTCGATCCGTGCTGACAACCGAACACAATGAGGTGCTCGTCGTCGCCTCCGACGGATTCCGCATCCGCAAGGACCTATTGCTGGCAGTCATGCGCAACAACCGCGAACAGGCGCGGATTGCCTTCGACGCGCTCAACGCAAAAACAGTCCCAAGCTCGCTCAACGCGCAGCACCAGGCGGCAACTGCGGCCCAGGCGGCGTGGTTCGCCACGTTTGACGGGTTCATCGCAACAGTTCAGGACCGGCTGAAGGACAACGCGCGCCTTCAGAGGCTTCAGGAGCTCGGCATCGAGATGAGCGGCGGGCAATCGGACGCGACTCGCCTGACGAGCGCCATGACGGCGCTGGCAGGCAAGAACTGCCCGATCACGGGACCGCCTCCGACGACGGCAACCTAAGGCGGGGCCACAGGCGTCAGTTGCCCAGAACGTCGAATCCCATTGAGCGTGCTGCGTTGGCGAGCTCGATGTCGTGGGTGGCGAACCTGAGTGTCGAGCGGTCGGCACGAAGCGCCAGAGCGGTTGCCAAGTGGATCGCGTCGAGCGTCCCCAGGGCGGTCGGAAACGGATCAGCAGCTCGCTCGAGCACCGAAGGTGTAATCGGAACCAATGAGAAGCTAGCCAGAGTGTCTTGGACCGCGGCCCGCTGCGTAGCCGTGGCGGAATTGTCACCGATGCCTCGCGATCTGGCGCGATCGATCGTTCGGAGACACTCGACCTGAACCAGCTCGCTCGACACCGGATCGATTTCACGCCAGTCACTCAGCGGTCCTCGCTCTGCAAGGATGATCCTCAGAACGACCGACGCGTCTACATACGTGATCAACGCTTGCTCCGGTCCTCGAGCAAGAGATCCAGGGAGCTCACTGGCCAGTTGGCCGGCTCGTAGACCCTGTCACGGATCTCAGAGAAGGGGCGAAGGGGAGCTCTCACGTCCAGGCGTGTCTTCGATTCGATTGGCACAAGACGCGCAATTGGCCGGTCGTGATCAGTCACTTCGATCGTCTCCCCTGCCTCAACCGACCTCAGATGGCGTGACAGGTTGTTCTTGAGTTCAGCTACGCCAACACGGTTCATGGCTACATAAGGCCATATTGTGGCCAGAATGTCAATTGGGCCAGACCAAAACCACTGCGCGCCGCCGTTGACGAGCGGCTTATGGTCGGCTGACCAGCATGGACATTCCGAATCTGGTCAGGTCTGTCGCTCACCGGCCGCCTGGTGAGGAGCTCAGGCTGCCCGACGAAGGGCCGCTGGCGTCCTTCACCGGCGCGACGGGCTGGCTGAATTCAGAGCCGCTGACGCCCGAAGGCCTGCGTGGCCGCGTAGTCCTCGTCGACTTCTGGACCTACACCTGCGTCAACTGGCTGCGCACCCTCCCATACCGCCGCGCGTGGGCAGCAAAGTACGCGGCGAACGGCCTGACGATCGTCGGTGTGCACACGCCCGAGTTCGGTTTCGAGCACGAGCTCGACAACGTGGTGACCCATTCCCGGGCATTGGGCGTCGACTACCCGGTCGCCGTCGATAGCGACTACGGCGTCTGGCGCGCGTTCGCCAACCACTTCTGGCCGGCGCTCTATCTGGCCGATGCAAAAGGCCGAACCAGGTATCACCACTACGGCGAAGGCGAGTACGCGATGTCCGAGATGGCGATCCAGCAGCTGCTGCTGGACGCCGGAGCGACCGGCTTCGATTCCAACCTGGTGTCGGTCGACCCACAGGGCATCGAGGTAGCCGCCGACTGGGCAAACCTGCAGTCGCCCGAGACGTACGTTGGCTATGGCCAGGCGACCGGCTTCGCGTCGCTGGGCGCTGTCCCAGACGTGCCGCACGCGTATGAGTCAGCCCCTCTTCGGCTCAATCAGTGGGCGCTCTCCGGCACCTGGAACGTGGCCCGCCATGCCGGGCTGCTGGACGAGCCGGGCGGCAAGATCGCATTCCGCTTCCATGCACGCGACGTCAACCTGGTGATGGGACCGGCCACACACGGCAAGTCGATCTCGTTTCGCGTCTCACTCGACGGCCAGCCGCCGGCGGACGCCCACGGCAGCGACACCGACGCCGACGGTCGCGGGATCGTCGACGAGCAGCGCACCTACCAGCTGATCCGCCAACCCGACCAACAACAAGACCACCTGGTCGAGATCGAGTTCCTCGATCGAGGCGCCGAGGCGTACTGCTTTACGTTCGGTTGATCTGCGCCTCGCGCTCGTGCGGGATGTCGGACAACTCCGATTCGACCGATAGAACCACATGATTGCCGTTCGTCTCTCCGGCAGGCTTGTGTCGGGGAGCGCCGACGCGGTGGTGCGTGCGACAACGAGCCTCGTATCGGTCCGGCTCGCGCGCGTCCTCGGTTCCTCCGATCACGATCAGCGGATCGTCGATCGCGGCGGGCTTGTTGTTGACCAGTCGCTGGCTGCGCGTGGCCTCTTCGCCGCAGCCGGGGAAGGTGCACACGGCCGATAGCTTGGCGACGCTGTCGGCCAGCGCCAGGAGCGTTGGCATTGGCCCGAAGGGCCGGCCGGCGAAATCGGTGTCGAGGCCGGAGATGATCACCTCGTAGCCGTCTGTCGCGAGCTTGTCGGCGATGGACGCGAGCTCGACCCCGAACATCTCGGCCTCGTCGATCGCCACCACCTCGCACGGCGCCACCATGACGGCCGCGACGATGTCGGCGGCGGAGGCGACGGTCGTGCATGCATAGCGCGCGCCGGAGCGCGATTCGGCAACCTCGGCGGACGTCCGAGTGTCCACGTTGGGGCGGATCAGCAGCACGGATCGGCCACCCACTGACGCTCGGCGGAGCAGGCGCAGCAGTTCCTCGGTCTTGCCCGAGAACATGCACCCGGTGATGACGTGCAGCGTGCCAAGTCCCCTCACCCGTTCAGGTTATCGCGACGGCCCGGCCGCCGTGACGAGATCGTCCAGAATCTCATCCCTGTTGGCGACGCCGAGCGAAAAATGCCCGTGGCCGCGGGCCAGGCTGAACTTCGCGCCGGGGATGTGGTCGGCCAGCCACTGGCCGTGGGACCAGGGAACGAGTCGGTCGAACTCGCCCTGCCAAATGTGGACCGGCACCGCGATCGCCTCGAGATCGAATCCCCATGGCTGCGCGAAGGCCAGATCGTCGTCCACCCAACCATCGAAGCCATGCTCGAGTGCGCGTCGCAGTCCAGCTGCCTCGTGATCGGCCCACTCCCCCGTCGCGACCGCCTGGTCAACCGGCGGCAACGCGTCGCCCAGGGTGGCGATCATCTGTTCTGCGGTTATGTTGCGAACCTCCTCGCCGAAGCCCGCCATCCACTCGCGCAAGGTCCCCTCCCCGGCCAGCGCTGCCGAGAACTCGTCGACGTTCAACGCGGTCATGCCCGCCATCCAGTCGAGACCATCGGCATGCCATGGCGCCACTGTCACCAGCGCGGCGCTGGCCAAACACCGATCAGGCATCAGCGCAGCGCACGCGATCGAGTGCGGACCGCCGCCTGAGCCACCGAGCGTCACGAACTCGTTAATGCCGAGCTGGTCGAGCAGCTGCGAGACGTCAGCGGCCACCGAAGAGACCGTCCGGCCCTGATCACGGGTCGATGCTGCGTAACCGGGACGGCTATAAGCCACCGGGCGCAGGGCGCGCTCCTCGGCCGCCGCGAACCACGTTCCATAGCGCGTCGCATTGCCCGGAGTCCCGTGGTGAAGGAGCAGACCGCGCTTTGAGCCACCGGCACCGTCCAGGACGTCGAGCTTACGCCCGTCCGCCAATCGAACGTCCAGCCACTCCATTCCGCGACGGTATCAGCGTGGGTCGGGAGGGGCTTGACATGCGTGTTTTAAGGTCGAGACATGACCTCATCAACCGATCCTGAAGTCATCCCTCACGACGAGATCGTTGCCTACATCACGGACCATTTCGCCGGCGTCGACGTCGTCACAGCCCTCGGTGGAATCTTCTTCTCCGTCGATCCCGAGAAGCACTGGCCAAACTTCGCGACCATCGTCACGACCGATGAGCACGACATGGACCAGAACTCTGATCTGACCCGACGCGCCGCATATCGACTGAACATCGGCGTCGGCGCGCAGACCTTCAAACGCCTAATCGACCCGACACAAACGTACGACTACACGGCCACGGACGTGGTGATTCCCCACCCGGTCTACGCCAAGCAGCGCTGGATTGCGATAGTCAATCCATCTCGCGCGACCTTCGACGCGACGATCAAGCCGCTACTTGAAGAGGCGTATGGCAAGGTGACCCGGTGACGACCGAGCTGACGCCGCGCATCGGCAAGGTCGCTGTTCGCGAGCTCGCCTTGAACGGCTACACGCGCTACGAGCAGCTGACCGCCGTTACGTCAAAGCAGTTGCTCGCCATCCACGGCGTCGGACCGAAGGCGATCCGGATCCTCGAGGAGGAGCTGAAGGCGAGAGGCCTCAGCTTCCTCGCCGTCCGCGGCTAGGCGCTGGCGACCGGCTGCTCGGCGAGGATCGCGTCAATCTGGCCCATAGCCTGGATCATTCCCTCTTCCTGGCCCATCTCCAGGAGCATCTCCATCGCCTTTTGATCCGGGAAGAGGTTCTCGATCGACATTCGCGTGCGACCGGCGCCGATGTCCTCGATCCGGATGTTCATCTCGCCGGGGCCGGGCATATCGTTGTTGTCCGAACCGTCGTCGTTGGCGAAGCCGTCGAGGGCTCGGAGGTGCGTCGGCGGTTCAACCTCGACGATCTTCCAATAGCCCTTCGGCGTGTCGCCTTCGGGTGTCGTCATGTAGTACTCGGTGCGGCTGCCGACCGACAGGTCGTGCTTGGTGAAGGTCGCCGGGTAACCGGGCGGACCCCACCAGCGCTCGAGCTGGCGCGGGTCGGCCCACAGCTGCCAGACGCGCTCCGGGGAGGCGTCGAATTCGGCAGTGATGGTCATCGACAGGGCGTCGGTGTCCTTGCGGACGTCGGTCACGGTCATGAGTCTGTCTCCTTGGTGCGCTCCAGGATGTCCGCCATGCGTTCAAAGCGGCCGTTCCACATCTCCTCGTATTGATCGAGCAGGCGCTGCGCCACGCGAACGCCCTTGAGCTGCGTTCGAACGACCTTGCGCCGGCCGATGCGGTGCTTGCTCACCAGACCGGCACGCTCGAGCACGGCCACGTGCTTCTGCACGGCCGCAAAGCTGATCGGATAGTGCAGGGCCAGCTCGGCGACCCCCTCCTCGCCCGTGATCGCGCGGCGGACGATGTCGCGCCGCGTGGCATCGGCTAATGCGCCGAAGACACGGTCGGGGTCGGGGGTCGCTTGAAGCATGGATACAACCATATGGTTGTATCACCTTCGTGTCAAGGACGGTTTTCGTCCCGATATCCTTCGTGCATAACAAGGAGGGATCCAAAGGAATGATGATGATCACGACCACGCCGTTCGTGGCCGGCTGGCGCGTTGTCGAGACCAAGGGCCAGGTGTTCGGCCTGGTCGTCCGCAGCCGTGGCATCGGCGGCAACATCATGGCCGGCCTGCGCTCATTGGGCGGTGGCGAGATCCATGAGTACACCAGCCTGCTCGAGGACACGCGGCGCCAGGCGATGGATCGGATGGTCCAGAACGCAACGCTGATGGGCGCCAACGCGGTGATCTCGATGCGCTTCGACAGCACCGAGCTGGCCCAGACGATGTCCGAGATCGTCGCCTACGGCACCGCAGTTGTGGTCGCGCCCGACCCGACAGTCACGCAGCCATACCAGCCGACGGAGTGAGTAGATGACCGTCATTCGGGTCGTCATCGGCGTAGTCGGCCTGCTGCTCATCCTGGGCGGCATCGGTTTGGGCGTTGCCTTCGCCGGCAGCGGCGGCATCTTTGGCGCCTTCTGGATGATCCTGAGTGGCGCCGTCCTCGTGATCGCGGTCGTGATCGAACGCACGCGCTACCGCTCGCAGGCCGCCGAGCAGCAGCAGCTTTCGCCGGGGCCCGGCGGCGGTGAGACTGGCCCGTTGGAGCCGCGCTTCAGGCCGACGGAGGAGGTCTTCGTCGATCCGACGACGCACCATCGGATGCGCGTCTACATGGATGCCCGGACAGGCGAGCGGCGCTACATCGCCGAGGGCTGACTCGGCGTGGGGGTCGCTGCGCGAACGACCTCGTAGCACTCGCAGGTGAGGCCGCGCAGGCCGTCGCGATCAGCAACCGCAATCAGACCGCGCTTGGTGGATGTCAGACCGGCGCGATTGAATATCCCTACAACGGTCGTGACGCTCGGGCGGCGTACGGCGAGCATCTGCGACAGAAACTCGTGAGTGAGGGCCAGTTCGTCAGTCCCGGCACGGTCGGCTGCGTGGAGAAGCCAGCGCGCCGTCCGCTGCTCGACTGAGTGAACCTGGTTGCACACGGCGGATTGAGAGGTCTCTACCAGCAGGCTGATCAGGTAACGATTGAGTGCCGCTTTGAAGCCGGGATCAGCGTCGGCTATCTCTTCCACCACCTCCGGCTCGACGTGGAAGACCTCACCCGGTATCTGCATGACGGCATTGGTATCGGATATCTCGCGGCCGAGAAAGCGCCCAACGCCAAAGAAGCCCTCGCGGCCCGTCACCGCGACCTCCACGGTCTGGCCTTCACGGGTATCGACGGTTAGCGAGACCATCCCGCTAAGCGGAAAGCCCAGATCCGGAATTGGATCACCCAGCTTGACCAGCAGGTCACCACGCTCGTAGCGCTCGACCTTGCCCTTGGACAAGAGGTAATCGATCCGGCCGTCAGTCAGGGACAGCAAAAGATGGTTACGGCTGCGCACCTCGGACACAATTGATCTTTCCCAGCGACGGCAGGGCCGGCGCTAACGGGTGCGTCCTCGTCCCTGGCCACCGAAAAAGGCGGCAATATCAGGAACCGGTGAAAACAAGCCGTGCGTCCAGCCTACACCCGGCGATTCCGCACGTATGTTAGCCAGCGTACCGACACGGCTCCTGGGCAAGCAGAAAATTCAGCGTCGAAAGCGCAAGGGAGTGTCAGCCGTGGGCTCGCTGACCAACGATCACGCGCCAGTTGGGGGACATTGGGAAAGCGAACTTCGCTTTATAACGCTGCCTGACGAGGACTACGAGTTCAGGGACAGCGTTCGTCGGGTGATGTCTCGTCTGGACGGCGGCGAACTGTCGCGCGAGACCCTGATGGCGGCGCTCGCAGATCTGATGGGCTCATATCCGAATATCTCCATCCGCCAACAGGACGGCCTTGCCGCGTTTGAGGCCGTCCCGCGCACCTGGTACGTGTTTCGCGATGGATCCGCCTTCAGCCACGATCCTGACGGGGTCTGAGCCCCGCTGAGATCCGGCTGAGAGAACGCTGAGCCGGACCCTAGACACAATCATTCGCGGGGTGTAAACACCGCCTAGCCGTAACGCTGGAGGGTGTGTTGGTCGTTACGGACCGCGGATATGCCACGGGTGAGCCGAGCGAGTCCATCCCGACGGGCACGGTCACGTTCCTGTTCACGGATATAGAGGGGTCCACCAGGCTGCTGGAGCAGCTGCGCGAGTCGTACGCCGACGTCCTGGAGGATCAGCGGCGGCTCTTGCGGGCGGCTTTCGCGGAATGGGGTGGCTTCGAAGTCGACACCCAGGGTGATTCGTTCTTTGTCGCATTCGCGCGCGCTGCCGATGCCGTGACGTGTGCCATCGTGGCGCAACGCGCCCTCGCGGCGAACGAGTGGCCCGGAGGTGGCGAGGTCCGCGTCCGGATGGGCGTGCATACCGGCGAGCCCATTGTTCAGCGCACTGGCTACGTGGGCATGGATGTGCATCGCGCCGCGCGTGTAGCCGCCGCAGGCTACGGCGGCCAGATTCTGGTTTCCCAGAGCACCCGTGAGTTAGTCGCGTCGGATTTACCGCCGGAGATCCAGCTCCGGTCGCTGGGCCAGCACCGCCTCAAGGATGTCCGTCAACCGGTTGAGATTTACCAGGTGGAGGCCGACGGGCTGCTGACCGACTTCCCCGCGCTGCGCACGCTCGAGACAGGAGACGAGCCACCGACTCCCGGTTCTCCGCCGTTCAAGGGCCTCGAATACTTCGACGAGTCGGACGCAGCGCTGTTCTTCGGCCGCGGCCTGCTCTCGGTCAAGCTCGTGTCGCGCATCTCTGCGGAAAGGTTCCTGGCTGTCGTGGGAGCTTCGGGATCGGGCAAGAGCTCGCTCGTTCGAGCGGGGCTCCTACCGCACTTGCGCGCGCAGAGCTCTCGCACTTGGGCTGTCCGAACACTGACGCCGGGTGCTCGGCCTGTCGAGGCCCTCGCGCTCGCGATGACTGAAGGGCTGCCCGTGCACGAGACAGCAGCCGCAGCCGACAGCCTAGCCAGCGACGACCGTGCCCTTCATCTGCTTGGGCGCCGGTCAGTGGCGGAGCTGCCGGCTGGCTCGCGCCTGCTGATCGTCATCGACCAGCTCGAGGAGCTCTTCACGCTCTGCCGGGATGAATTCGGAGCGCTCGCGTTTCATCGCCAACGTCATCCATGCCACGACCACCGATGGGCCGACGTCCGTTCTGGTCACATTGCGCGCCGACTTCTACGACGCCCTCGCCCAGTACGACCTGCGGCCCATCGTGGCCGAGCACCAGGAGTACATCGGGCCGATGTCCGTCGATGAGCTGCGCGAAGCAATCGAGGGACCGACTCGTGCCGGCGGTTGGGAATTCTCGCCCGGGCTGGTCGAGCTCATCCTTCACGACGTCGGCGAGGAGCCGGGGGCCCTTCCGCTGCTTTCGCACGCGCTCCTCGAAACCTGGCGGCGCCGGCGGGGCACGACGATGACTCTCAAGGCATATGCCGAGTCGGGCGGCGTCCGCGGGGCCATTGCGCGCACGGCCGATCGCGTTTACGCGGGAGAGCTCGACGCCGAGCAACAGCGAGTGGCCAAGGCAATCTTCCTGCGCCTGACCGAGCTTGGCGAAGGCACACAGGACACACGTCGGCGGGCCGCATTGGATGAGCTCGCCGGGCAGTCCGAGGGTGAGAACGAGGTGACGCGCGCGGTGGTCGCCAAGCTCGTTGACGCCCGCCTCGTGACGGTCGGCGACGGGTCGATCGAGGTAGCCCATGAGGCGCTCATCCGCGAGTGGCCCACGCTCAGGGAGTGGCTGTCTGAGAACCGCGAGGGCCTCCGCCTCCACCATCACCTGACTCGGGCGGCAGAAGAGTGGCAGCTGCTCGACCGAGACGCGAGCGCGTTGTACCGCGGCGCACGGCTGGCCAGTACCCAGGACTGGGCGTCGACCAACGGACCGCTGCTCAGCTCGCGCGAGAACGAGTTTCTGTCCGCCTCGATCGCCCAACAGGAAACGGAAGCCGCCGAGCGCGAAGCTCAACAACGACGCGAGATCGAGGCAGCCGAAGAGCTCGCCGCGTCCCAGGCTGCGGCCGCCCGACGGCTGCGCCGTCGCGCCGTCCTGCTCAGCGGAGCCCTGGCGATCGCCGCCCTCATGGCCGTGGCGGCGGTATTCCTCGGTTTGAGCGCCCAACAGAATGCCGCAGAGGCACAGACCAACTTCGCCACTGCAGAGAGCCAACGTCTCGCCGGCGAGTCGAGCACGCTGCTCCAGCTGCAGGGCAGCGCGGAGCTGGCGTCCCTGCTGGCGTTGCGTGGTTTGGACGCGCACTACTCGCCTCAGGCCGACATGGCGCTGCAGCGAGCCGGCCGACGCGACTTCGGTCTGCTCCGCATGTCACACCCACGACAGGTCGACACGTTCTCGATCGCGCCCGATGGCCAGAGTCTCCTCTCCTACTCACGCGACGGAACTGCGCGACTGTGGAGCCTGACCGACGGCAGCCTGACGCGCGAGCTCGCGATCGGCCCGCCCTTCGCCTCGGTCGACTTTCACCCGGACGGGCGCCACGCCGCGATCAGCTCCGAAGAGGGCACGTCGCTTATCGACACGGACACCGGTGAGGTAGTTTGGGCCATCGAGCCCGGTTTCGAGGCCAAACTCACGGCGGACGGGTCTGAGCTGTTCATTGCACGCGGCGATCGCGTTGACGTCGTGTCGGGGGCCGACGGGTCCAGCCTGCGCTCGCTCGAGGTGGCGGCCGAGGGATTGACGGTGTCGCCAGCCGGCGATCAGCTTCTCGTCGGTGACAAGCTCTACGACGCCCACTCTGGCGAGCTTGTTCACACTCTTGTGGGACACACGAATGCAATCAACGGCTCCGCCTTCTCCCCCGATGGCGGGCTGCTGGCAACGAGCAGCTGGGACGAGACCGCCAAGGTCTGGGACCGGGCAACCGGCGAGCTGCTACAGACGATGGCCGGTCACTCCGAGCTGCTGTTCGGTATCCGGTTCTCGCCTGACAGTCGCCAGCTGTTGACCGGTAGCCTCGACAACACCGCCCGACTTTGGGACGTCGACACTGGACGCGAGCTGCGTCGCTTGACCGGCCACACCGGCGGCGTGTACTCCGTCGACTTCACTCGCGATGGGCACTTCGCCGTAACCAGCAGCGCCGATCGCTCCGCGCTGATGTGGGACCTCAGCCGACCGATCGAGTCCCAGACGTTGGCCGGTCACCAGTCATTTGTTTACGCGTTGGCGTTCGCGCCTGACGGACGTCAGCTCTTCACCGGTAGCGCCGACGGCACGGGCATGGTCTGGGACACGCAGACCCTCACTGGGGATCCCGTTCCATACGCAGAGACCCGGGTCGACCAAGCTGCGTATTCCGCCGATGGCAAGTATCTGCTGCTCGCGCCGGAGACAGGCCCTGCCCAACTTTGGGACGCGGCCACGAACGAGCACATAGCCGACCTCGAGGGTTCTACGGGCGGCCTCACGGCAGGCTTCTCGGCCGACTCGCGCCTGCTGCTCGCCCAGGCCGTCGTAGAGCAGGACCCGAGCGATCCGTCCATCAGGGCCCTCGGTCTGTGGGATGTCGGATCCCGCAGGCTGTTGCGCACCTTCTCCGGATCCGGGTTCGACAAGGGTGCGCTCTCGCCCGACGGGAGACTCGTCGTCGCTGCGATCGAGGAATTGGACCCTGCCCTTTTCGTTTTCGACGCCGCCACAGGCGACGTGGTGAACACGTTCAGCAATGGCCCGAACGGCGTCTCTTCGGTGGCGTTCTCGCCTGACAGCCGGTACATCCTCACCGGCAGCCGCGACAACATCGCGCGCATCTTCGACCTTGAGACCGGCAATGTGCGCGAGCTGGTCGGCCACACCAACATCATCTGGGGCACTGCGTTCTCCCCGGACAGCCGGATGGCATTGACCGGAAGCCAGGATCGAACCGCGCGGCTGTGGGACGTTGCCACGGGCATCGAGCTGCGCCGCTTCGCCAGCCACGACTACAGCTCCATTGCCGGTGTCGCGTTCTCACCGACCGGCGAAACGATCGCAATCGGCAACTTCGACGGCTACGCACAGCTCGCGCAGGTCGAGCTATCCGACCTGCATGACGAAGTCTGTGGCCGGCTGCTGCGCGATTTCATGCCCGTCGAGCGCGAGATCTACGAGATTGCCGATGACCGCCCAACCTGTGAATAGACGGATTGGGCTCCGCAGATTTGAACGATCCGGGCAGTCTCCCGACTCTCTAGTGTGATCCGCCCACCCCACCGGCCAGACTGTTGATGATCTCGTCGCTGGCCTCACCGTCGTCGACCGAGTACGAAACCTCCGATCCCACCGATGTGAGCCTAGGTGGCTACGCGGGCAAGCAACTTGTGGTGACGATGCCGGATTACAAGACGATTGAGTGCGACGGCGACTCGTTCGCGATCTGGAACCCCTAACGGTAAGGGATTCAATCTCCCCGCGCCTCTGGACCAGGCCAGCGCTTGACGCTCTGGATCCTGGATGTCGGAGGTGACCGAGTGGTGATACGCCTCATGGACTTCGAGAACAGCCCCGCCGACCTGCGGCAGGAGCTTCAGTCGATCGTCGGCTGGATCGAGATCAGCGCGCCGTATACGAGCGAGCCCTTGCCGGGCTGACTAGCATTCTCCTGACGCTATTCGCACCGAGAGGAGCAGCCGATGGGTGACAAGGGACCGGGCAGCAAAGGCGGCGGCAAGAAGCCCAAGACGTCAACCAAGAAGAAGGGCACCGCGACCGCCTGACGCGGAGCCACATTCAGACCGAGAGGAGGCCAACCGGCCTCCTCTCTTTATGTCCGCCAACTCAGGACCGCTAGAATCAGCTCAACCCGTCATGTCCGTGACGACGGCCGCCACAGGAGACGACCGCCGTGGAATTTCTGACCAACCCCGAGACGTGGATCGCGCTGATCACGCTGACAGCGCTGGAGATCGTGCTCGGGATCGACAACATCGTCTTCATCTCGATCATGGCCGGCAAGCTGCCGCCCGAGCAGCGCGACCTCGCCCGTCGGCTTGGACTCGGCGCTGCGCTCATCATGCGTATTGCGCTTCTCTTCTCGATCTCGTTCATCGTCGGCCTGACCGCGCCGCTGTTCAACATCCTTGGCCGCGACGTCAGTGGCCGTGACCTGATCCTGCTCGGTGGCGGCCTGTTCCTGATCGCCAAGGCGACGTTCGAGATCCACGAGCGTCTTGAAGGCGAGGAGAGCCACGCGGCCGTTGGCGCGAAGGCGGCGACGCTGACCGGCGTCGTGCTCCAGATCATGCTGCTCGACATCGTCTTCTCGCTCGATTCGGTCATTACCGCCATTGGCCTCGCCAAGGAGCTGTGGATCATGGTCACGGCCGTAGTGCTGGCCGTGCTGGTGATGCTCTTCGCAGCCAAGCCGATCGGCGAGCTCGTGGACCGGCATCCGAGCCTCAAGATCCTCGCCCTAAGCTTCCTGCTCCTGATCGGCACAACGCTGGTCGCTGAGGCGTTCCACGTCGAGATCCCGCGCGAGTACATCTACTTCGCGATGGGCTTCAGCGTCGTCGTAGAAGCGCTCAACATCCGCGCCGGCGCGCGGCGCAAGGAGCATGCCGAGCCGGTGCACCTGCGCGACGCGTACACAAAGGAACGCGAGGCCGACGCTCCCCCAGGTCCGTCCTAGGGTTCGCGCCGACCCCGCATTCGGGGTTCGGATTTAGGGAGGTTGGCTACTCCGAAGGGGCGATGATCGGCTGGTCGAGGGTGATGGTCACCGACTTCAGCATTGCGATCTCGATGCACGCCGTGTCGGCCGGCAGGTCGCCGAGGCGGCCCTCGAAGACTGTTACGTGCAGAACGCCGTCATCGTCGAATGAGACATCGACGCGATCGAGCCCGTAGCAAGAGTCAACGCCGCCCCAGTAGTAGACCGTGATGGTCTTGCCGTCCGCCGCAACGTCAATGTGGTTCCAGGCGTGGGGAAATGCGTCCACGATGCCCGGCTGGGGCTCGACGGGGGTTGCCCCGACCGGCAACGGGAGATCGATCGGTGGTTCGTCGACCGGCGGTCCGACGACCGGCTCATCGCCACCGGTGCCCGGGTTGCCCGGGATGGACTTGCCGTCGCCGTCATTGCCGTCGCCGTCATCGCCGTCACCGTCATTCGGGTCGCTGCCGCCGCCATCTGGCGGAATGTCCGCCGGCGGGTTGTTGAGCTGTGACCTGGCCGATTCGGCGTTCGGGGCACCCGCCGCGACGGCCGAGCACGCGACCAGGGTCAGAGTGGCTGCCAGTGCCAGGCAGAGCGTGAGAGCCGTGCGACTGTGTTTCATCGGTTACCGGACTCCTGACTCCAGAACCTCCTCTGTTGTCGGCGGTGTGACGCGATAGACGCCCGACTCGTTCCCGAGGCGGAAGATCCAGCCGGTTCGCCGCTCAGGGATGCCCAGACGCCGGCCCCACGACGACGACATCCGGGCTACGTCTTCGGCAGTCGCGGGGCCACAGTCCAAGACCGTGAGGCCGGCCGACTCGTAGGCGCGGGCAAGTCCATGCGCATCTGCCTCTCCGCCCAGCAGAACCGGCGCCCCGTCAGTCGGAGAAGTCGAAAGCAGCAGCTCGAGCTCGCCGCGTGGCTTCAGCAGGGCCGTGACGAAATCGAGCATGGCCGCGTCGGCGGTCAGCACGCCGCGCAACAATGAGCCCCACGGAAGGACGATCGTCACCAGGTCGGCGCGGCCGGCAAGCAGCCCGGGGAGTGCCTCGGCCGTCTCGACCAGGAATACGACGTTGGGCAGACCACCACGCCGCGCCGCGCGCGCGGCGGCGTGGGACGCTTCTCTGAGGGCGGCAGCGTCCGGATCTATCCCAATGAATAGCGCGTCCGGCTCGCGTCGCGCGGCACGCAGCACGGATTGACCTGTGCCCGTACCAAGATCGATGACCACCCGCTGATAGCGGGCTGTCAGTTGTTCCAGTTAGCCGACGTCCACCTCGAGCAGGCGGCGGCCGATGATCTGACGCATCTACAGATCTTAACCACATGGCGGCAGTTAACTGCGGGTTGACCTCCTATCTTCGATATCAAGCCAAGGAGGACTGTCGTGAACCGTTTCTTCGTTGTTTCCGCATTCCTGGTTGCGTTGCTGGTTGGCGCGTGCGGGGCGCCGGCGGAGTCCCCGACGACAGCCCTCTCCCCCACTGTGGCGCCAACCGCAACGGCCGCGCCGACTGCGAACCCCACTTCAGCAACGACCGCCACGCCCAGCGAGGCGCCTTCCGCGACGCCGACCCAGTCACCGTCAGCAACAGCGTCCGAAGCACCAACTGAAGGAGCGTCGCCGAGCGCATCGGCCGGGGCCGAGATGGTCGTCGAAGCCGATACCACCGGCACATACCTCGTGGGTACTGACGGTTTCTCGCTGTATGTGTTCGATAACGATGAACCCGGCGTCAGCAGCTGCGCCGGCGAATGTGCCGACAACTGGCCACCATTCACAACCGACGCTCTGACGGTCGTGGGCGCTGAAGGCATTACCGGTGTCTTCGCGACCATCACCCGCGACGACGGCACCGAGCAGGTCACCTACAACGATGCGCCGCTCTACTACTTCGTTGGCGACACTGCAGTCGGCCAGACGAACGGCGATGGCCTGAACGAGGTGTGGCACCTGGCCAACGTGACCGATTAGAGGCGCTCGCCGATCTCCATCGGATAGCGGGGGAAGTAGCGCTCGATCGTGCTGAGCGTGAAGGCGCGCATGATCGATTCCTTCGGCTCGCGCTCGAGGAGGTACGCGAAAGACGCCTCTACCAACGTCTGTGGGTCGGTGGCACCGGGCGCATAGCGCGCGAGCTCGTCATTGGTGACGGTTACCTCGTGTTGCGTCGAGTCGGTTTTGTCACTAACCCGGACGTAGCAGATCCAGCCCAGTGGCATCGGTTGGCACTCGACGGATACCGCCTCGGCCGTCACCCAGAGACTCCGTCCTCGCTGTCTCTGCCGTTGCGGCCAAACGCGGCCGCGCGCAGCTCGCTCGCAAGCGACGGCACGACCCGGCCACGGACGCGAACATCGCGCGCGCGGTAGCCGATCTCGACCGTGCCGCGTTCGCGGACGCGCGAGATCAGCTCGCCCTCGCTGTACGGCAGATTGACGTCGACCTCCTCCCACAGGTCGGCGAGCAGCGTCGCCAGCCGCGTACGCAGTACGTCCATGCCATAGCCACTGAGAGCGGAGACAAGGACCGAACCGGCGATCGTGGGCGCCGGCGTTGCGCCATCGGTTGCCGCCGGGTCGACCAGGTCGGCCTTGTTGTAGACCAGCAGTCGGGGCTTATCGCCCGCGCCCAGCTCGTCGAGCACCTGCTGGACCGTCTGGCGGTGCTCCGGGGCGTGTGTGTCGGCCACGTCGACCACCTCGAGCAGGATGTCGGCCCGGTTGACCTCCTCGAGCGTGGCCCGAAAGGCGTCGACGAGCTGGTGCGGCAGCTTGTGGATGAAGCCGACCGTGTCGGTGACCACGGCGGACTGCCCATCGCCCAGCTTGACCATGCGGCTAGTCGGGTCGAGCGTGGCGAACAGCTTGTCCTCGGCCAGCGCAGCCTCTGTGCCGACCAGCGAGTTGAGCATCGATGACTTGCCTGCATTGGTGTAGCCGACGATCGCCACCGTCGGCACGAGGCGCCGATCGCGAGATCGCGCGGCGGTGTCGCGTTGCTGCCGAACGTGTTCGACGCGTTCCTTCAGCTTCTTGATCTTGCCGCGGATGATCCGCCGATCTGTTTCGAGCTGCGTCTCGCCCGGTCCGCGCGAGCCGATGCCGCCCTGGGTGCGCGAGAGGTGCGTCCACAGGCGCGTCAGGCGCGGCAGCTGATACTCCAGTTGGGCGAGCTCGACCTGCAACCGCCCCTCGTGTGTCCGCGCGTGCTGGGCAAAGATGTCCAGGATCAGGCCGCTCCGGTCGAGCACCTTGACGCCGAGCAGGCTCTCGAGCGCCTTCTGCTGGTTTGGGCTGAGCTCGTCATCGGCGACGATCAACGTCAGCCCGGTCTCGTTCTTGGCCTGGACGAGCTCCTGCGCCTTGCCCTTGCCGATGTACCAATTCGGATCGACGTGGCGCCTGTTCTGCCACTCGGCGCCGACCACCTCGGCGCCGGCGGTGGTCGCCAGGTTGGCCAGCTCAACGAGCGATTCCTCGGCTGTCCAGCCCTTGTCCTGGCCGGTATCGACCGCAACCAGGAAGGCGCGCTCGGCCGGTGGAGCGAGGTCGATCATCCGCGTTCGCGCGTTCACGCCGAGAAGCATACGGGCACGTAGCATCGCGTCATGCCCGATCCCTTCGACCTTGGCGTCAACTACTGGCCGCGGCGCAAAGCCATGGAGTGGTGGAAACGCTTCGATCGCGGCGAGGTGCGCGACGAGTTTGACCTGATCGCGTCGCTCGGCCTCCACAAGGTCCGCATCTTCCTGCTGTGGGAGGACTTCCAGCGATCGCCGGATCGAGTGTCAACGCGCGCGATCGATGACCTGATCGTCGTGGCCGACACGGCTGCCGACCGCGGACTGGGCCTCGACGTCACCTTCTTCACTGGCCACATGAGCGGTCCGAACTGGGCGCCCGACTGGATGTTGGACGCGGCAGCGCGACCTGCTCCGGGCGGGCTGCAGGTCGTCAGCAGTGGCCGACCGGTGAGTCGCGGCTATCGCAATCCATTCACTGATCCAATCGCGTTGGACGCCGAGCGGCTGCTGCTGCGCAACGTGGTCGGCGCTGCGCGCGGCCACCCAGGCGTGTGGCTGTGGAACCTGGGCAACGAGCCGGACCTGTTCGCGCTGCCACCGTCGGCCGAAGTCGGTAGTTCATGGGTCGAGTCGATGACGAGCGTCATCCGCGAGCTGGACCAGCAGACGCCGGTCACGATCGGGCTCCATCTGCCCAGCCTCGAGGCAGACAACGGGCTCCGCGTCGATCAGGCATTCGAGACGTGCGATTACTCGATCATGCATGCCTATTCGGTGTACGCCGATTGGGCCGACGGACCGACCGATCCCGAGCTCGTCCCCTTCGTCTGCGCACTCACCGCGGCGCTCTCCGGAAAACCTGTGCTGGCCGAGGAGTGGGGCGCGCCCACTGCGCCGCCGGGTGAACCGACGCAAACACTGAGCTGGACGGTCGACGGCCAAGATCGGTCGCGCGTTCTCCTCGGCGAGGACGACCTGGCCGAGTACGTAGCCGCGGTCCTTCCTCTCCTGGTCGACATCGGCGCGGTAGGTGCGCTGATGTGGTGCTTCGCCGACTATGACGAGTCGCTCTGGAATTGGCCGCCGCTCGACCGTGCTCGCCACGAGCGGTTCTTCGGGCTGGTCCGGCCCGACGGCTCCCTCAAACCGCACGCAGAGGTGCTCAGGCGATTCGCGGACACTTCACCGCTCGTGGCGGAGGCGCCGCCGCGCCCCCATCTGTTGATCAGCGGCGCCGACTACTACGCCGCACCGCGCGAAAACCTGCTCCGCCTATACCGCGAGTTCCGGGATCTCCGCGCGTAGGAGGCTCAACGCGACGGTCGTAGCTCCCGCGCCGCCGTCGAGCCAGTTGATGTCGGGTTCCGCCCGAAACCAGGTTCGCTGCCGGCGCGCGAGCTGCCGCGTGCGCGCGGCGGTTCGCTGAATCGCCACTTCCTCGGTGAGAGTGCCATCGATCACGGCGAACGCCTCGCGGTAGCCGACCGCGGAGAACGCGGGCAGGTCCGAGTCGTAGCGCACCCTGAGCGTTCCTGCCTCAGTGAGCAGTCCGGAAGCGAACTGCGCGCGGGCGCGCTCATCGATTCGGCGATCGTGCTTCTCCGTCTCGAGCCTCAGGCCGATCCACACCAATCGCGCGGGATAGCCGCGCGGCTCCGGCGGCGCCACGTCGCCATGGACCGCAACGCGCTCCAGCGCACGGACGACGCGGCGCGGGTTGGCAGTGTCGGTGCGCTCGGCCGTGGCAGGCGCACGCGAGCGCAACTCGGCGATCAGGACGTGAATGCCCTCCCCCGCCAGGCGCCGCTCAAGCAAGGCGCGCACCTGTGGGTCGGTGCCTGTCTCGTCGAGCGGCACGCCACGAGCCACGGCACGGAGGTAAAGCCCCGTCCCGCCGACGAGCAGCGCCACGCCGCCACGTTCGGCGATGCCGTTGAGGGCGTGCAGTGCCTCGCGCTGGTAGTCGGCCGCCGTGAATGGTTGATCGGGATCAACCAGATCAAGTCCGTGATGCGGCACCAGGGCACGATCCGCGGCACTAACCTTGGCCGTGCCGATATCCATGCCGCGGTAGACCTGGCGCGAATCGGCGCTGATGATCTCCGCCCCAGGAATTGCCTGTGCCAGTGACAGCGACAGGGCAGTCTTGCCGCTCGCCGTAGCACCCGCTATGACGACGAGCGGCGGGAACCTCGTGTCAGGCGTCGAGCGACCCGGATAGCGAGTACGGGCCCGAATGGTTGATCTTGACGTTGACGAGGCGGCCGATCAGATCGGCTGAGCCATCGAAATGGACGAGCTTGTTGTTTCGGTTGCGGCCGGCAAGCCGAGGAGCCTGGCCTTCGCCATCGTGGCTCGAACGAGCCTTTTGCTGATCCACGAGAACTTCCGTGGTTCGTCCGAGCCACGTCTCGTTGACCTTGTGGCCGATTCCTTCCTGCAGGTCGAGCAGCGCCTGCAGCCGGCGCTTCTTCTCGGCGCGCGGCACATCGTCGGTGAGGCGCGCAGCGGGGGTTCCCGGCCGCGGCGAGAACGCTGCCGCAAAGACGGTCTCGAAGCGGACCATGCGCAGAAGATCGAGCGTGTTCTCGAACTGCGCCTCGGTCTCGCCGCAGAAGCCAACGATCACGTCCGTCGTGAGGCTGATGCCGGGCACGGCCGATCGCAGCCTCTCGACGAGCTCGAGATACGACTCGACCGTGTACTGACGGCCCATCCTGCGCAGGACCGCGTCGTCGCCCGACTGGATCGGCAGATGCAGGTGCTCGCACACCGATTGGCACTCGGACATCGCCTCAATGAGCCGTTCCGACAGGTCCCACGGATGGGAGGTCACGAAGCGGACGCGTGGAATTGCGGGCACGCCGTCCGCGGTGCGCAGCTCGTCGATCGCGCGCAGTAGCGCAGCCATGTCCGGCTTGCCGTCGAGCTCGAGCCGCCGACCTAGGTGGCGGCCGGTGTGAACGTCGGCGAAGCGTTCGTCGGCCGGCAGGTCGTGCCCGTACGAATTCACGTTCTGGCCGAGCAGCGTTACCTCGCGATATCCCGCCGCGGCCAGCGCACGTGCCTCGTTGAGCACGTCGTCAAACGGGCGGCTGACCTCCGGGCCGCGGCTGAACGGCACGATGCAGTAGGTGCACGCCTTGTCGCAGCCGTAGATGATCGGCAGCCAAGCTGAGGTTGCGCTTCGCCGCTCGACGCGTCCCTCCCCCACCGCGGCGGCACGCGCGGCGAGGAGGCCGGGGGCGGTGGCACCGGCCAGACCGAGCCGCGCGGTCAACTCGGGCTCCTCGTCCGGGCGCAGGAAGAGATCGACCTGTGGGTAGCGCTTGTGCAACGCGGCGGTGTTGTCGGCGCGAACCGAGCAGCCGGTCAAGACAACACGCAACGCAGGATTGGCCGCGCGCAGATTGGCCAGGTGGCCCATGCGGCCGATCACCTTCTGCTCGGCTGCCTCACGGATGGCGCACGAGTTAATGACGATCAGATCGGCCGACTCGAGATCGGTCGCCTCGGCGCAACCCGCAGCCGCCAGCGCCCCGGCCATCTCCTCCGAGTCGGAGTGGTTCATCTGGCAGCCCAGGGTCCAGACGTGGAATCGAGGGAGGGCGAGGTCGTCGGTGATGAATTCGGCCAGCTCGGGCGCGGCCTCGACCGTCGCTCGATCCGGCTGAGCCGGGTGGCAGCGAGGTCTAGCACGGGCAGCATTCTCGTGGTCATCGCGCTGCCGTCTCCTCGAGCGCCTCCAACAGCCGATCGGCCACTCCTCGTGGCACATAGGTTGTCGCCATTGCCTCAGCGTAGGCCATCCCGTCACCGTGATAGTCGCTTCCGCCCGTGGCAATCATGCCCAGCGAATCGGTCAGTGCTTCCATCTTGAGCACCGTCTCGGGCGGGAAGCGCCGATAGTAGACCTCGAGGCCGCGGACGCCCCAGTCGAGCAGAAGCCGGGTGAGTGTCGGTTGCTCGGGCGCGGCCGGATAGTGAGCCAGGACGCAGATTCCGCCCGCGGCCGTGATCGCGTCGATCGCCTCGCGCGTGCGCATGCCCTGGCGGGGCACGTACGCCGGGCCGCTGCGGTCGATCCACAGGTCGAACGACTCCTGCACCGACACGACGTGACCGGCAGCGACCATCGCCCGCGCAATATGCGGCCGCCCGACCGCCTCCTCGCTCGCCAATGCCGGCGCTATCTGCTCGTCGATCGGCACGCCCAGCTCGCGCAAGCTTGTCGATGATCAGCAGCAGCCGCGCCATGCGGGCGTTGCGCTGGCCGGCCAGGGCAGCCTCGAAATCTGCGCTGTCGGCATCGACGCCGTAGCCCAGGATGTGCAGCTCGCCCTCCTCGAGCTCGACGCCCATCTCGATCAGCGTCCGGTCGGCGATGCTGTTGATCTCGACCGCCGGGATCATCCGCGGCCCGCCCAAGGGAAGCTGTGCGGCCAGCCCGGCGTCACGAAGCTCGCGGTATCCGGCGAGCGTGTCGTGATCTGACACGGCCACGACCTCGAGTCCGCATTCGGTCATTGCCGAGTACAGCTGGGATGGCGTCAATACGCCGTCAGATTTGTCGGTGTGACAGTGGAAGTCGACCGGGTTATGGGGCCAGTCGGCCTGCAGTTCCGGCTCCGTGAAGCGGCTCGGTCGGCTGATCTTCTCGTCGCTCACTCGTCGACGACCATGTTGATTCGCGCCACGTTTACGGCCCGGCCCGTGGACGAATTTGCATCGATCTGAATGGCGTTGAAGATGACCGGCCCCGATCCAACCTCGAACCGTGTCGGCAGCGCGTTGATGAAGCGCGGCAGCACTGTTGCCGGATCGAAGCCGATCACGCTGTAAACGGGCCCCGTCATGCCGATATCGCTGATGTATGCCGTTCCGCGCGGCAGGATTCGCTCGTCCGCCGTGGCGATGTGGGTATGCGTGCCGCATACGGCACTGACGCGCCCGTCAAGGTACAGCCCGAAGGCGTTCTTCTCGCTCGTCAGCTCGCAGTGGAAATCGACCATGCGGATCGGCGGCAGCTCAGTAGCGCCACCGTCGAGCAGTCCATCGAGAGTCGTAAACGGGTTCTCGATCTGGGCCATGTACGTCCGACCCTGGGCGTTGACGACTGCGACCTCCGAGCCATCGTGTGCGTGAAAGATGCCCCAGCCTCGCCCGGGTACGCCGGTTTCGCCGTAGTTGAGCGGGCGAAGGATCCGTTCGTCGCGGTCCAGCTCGGGATAGATCTCTCGCTTGTCCCAGATGTGGTTGCCGCTGGTGATCACATCGACGCCGGCGGCGAAGAGACTGGCCGCCGTGGAGATCGTCAAGCCCATGCCGCCGGCGAGGTTCTCGCCGTTGGCCGTGACGAAGTCAACGTGCCGCTCGTCGCGCATCTGAGGCAGCGTCTTTTCAAGCGCAACGCGGCCTGGCTTGCCGATCACGTCGCCGATCATCAGCACGCGCACGACTCCCGGCGCTGGCTTATCGGGCGGCGTGGCAAGTCGATCGGCGGCCTGAATTTGCTCTGCTATTTCTGCATCTCCTGATCAAAGGGTGTGCGCCGTGTGCCGCAAGTTCGGAGCACCGTCCGGCCGATCAGGAGACTAGCAGCAGCCTTCGCAGCCCGCCGTCACAGGATGCCTCCGCTTCGCCCGCGCTCGTGAACAGAGAACGTGCTTAAGGCTCGCGTCTGACGATCGCCTTCATGCCACTCTCGTGCGAGCTGGAATAGAACACGAGGGCATGACCGTCCAGCTGACCGGCACTGGATACAAGAACGTATCCATTGACTGCCTTGGTGCTCGGTGACCAGGTCGTTCCGTCCAGGCTCGAGCGGTACCATGCCGAAGAAGTCTCCAACGTCCGCGCGTACGCGAGATGGAACTCACCATTGCCGTATTCGACGGCAATGCCGGCACCTGTGTCGCCATACGAGTGGTAGTCCGGCGGAGCCCACGTCGATCCACCATCGGATGTGGAGCGCGAACGCAGACCACCGTATCCGAGTCCGCCATAGGCGACGACCGCAGTGGATACGTTGGTTGCGATCGAAACATGTTGCGAGTAGTTGCCATCGCCGTCGAGGATCCGCGCCGCCTTCCATGTTCTGCCGTTGGTCAGCGATCGCCGAATCTTGAGGTGGCCGGCATCTGCCCACCACGCGACATAGATGACTCCCATCCCATACCCGGCCGCCGCCTCTGTGCCCACGTCACTGCTCGTGGTGCCGATCTTGTCGGCGGGCGAGAAGGAACGTCCGGCGTCGCGGCTTACACGCACCATCACAGAACCGGCGTCCCAGTCCGCCCACGAAACTACGACACGTCCGTCATAGGCTGAGAGGCCGGGAGTTATGCCCCGGTAGTACGGCGCGATCGACTTGGTGGCTCTCCAGGTTGCGCCGCCGTCTGTGCTGCGCCGAAACTTGAGCCCGCCTTCAAGCCAGGCAACATAGACACGTGGACCGTCGCTGACAATCGCCGGACCGCCGGCATCTCCGGACCCAGACAGCTTCTCGGCCGATGACCATGTGAGTCCGCCGTCATTTGTCTGACGGAAGTACACGTGTGATGGCCCGAATTCGTCTGGCCTGTCGACGTAGGCGACCACGCCCGAGGATGGACCCGTGGAGGCAAATACCGGTTGGCCGGAGTAGGGAGAGCCATTCGCGCCGAGCACAACGGGATCCGGCCATGTTGCTGCTGCTGTGGTGGGAGCCATTGCCAGGGTGATCAGAAGCAGCAAGCTGATCGCAGCGCCGATTTGGGGATTCATCTCAACATCGTCTCCGTCGATGAGCTCGAGTCACTTCGCCCCCGAACAGGGCAGCGGAGTGGCCCGGCCGCCCCGATTGAACAGTCGCATCGCGATCCGTTCAACCGTGATCACACCGACGGCGCTACTGATATGCCAATACGTAACAGCGTGACCTGAGGCACAAGCCTGCCCTTCGAGCTCCCGGTGTTGCGCTCCGCCATAGCGTTGATGACCTTCATCGGCAGGTTCCTCACGCCGACATACCGAGCTCTACCGACTACTACCGATCAGCGACGGGTATGGGTTTCCGTGCATTTGCGGATGTGTCTCCGGCCTCTCGAGGAATGTACTTGCCGTGGCACTCGCACTCGGGATACTTCGAGCGGAGATGGCCGGGGGAACTGAACGGAGGCCGGCTGTGCCCACATCGGCGAATCAAGGGGCAAGGCATCAGTCAACTTCACACGCGGGACCGCGTCCCAATGCGGGCAGGCTCTTGACCGGCTCGCCGGTCATGCGCACTGCCATCCTGACGCTGCTGCTGGGCGCGAGCTTGCTCGCCCTGCCTGGAGCGGCGGCAGCTGCAGCGGCACCTGCAAACGATGCCTTCTCAGCGGCGACCCAGATCGGGTATCTGCCGTTCGAGGACGGATCGGTGGACAACACCAACGCGACGCTCGGCGGAGCGGAGCTCAGTCCGTACTGCTCGAGCATCGCAGCGACCGTCTGGTATCGCATCAACCCGACGAGCAACTACACGATCCGCGTCCGCATTCTGCCGCTCAGCTATATGAACGCCGTTGTTGCTGTCTACGAGCGCAATCCGCAGAGCACTCTGATTGAAACCGCCTGTTCAGACGATGGCGTGGCATCTGCGAGCGAACGGCTGGAGGTGACTCTCCAGGCGGGCAAGACGTATTACATCCAGGTTGGCGGAAACGCCTACGACAATCCGCTCGGCGAGTTCGACATCAGGGTCAGGCGCCTCGCGCCGCCTGCCAACGACTCATTTGGCCATGCCGCTAACGGCACCCTCGGCGTGACCTCCAACCAGAACACGCTCGGCGCATCGCTCCAGCCGAGCGAGCCCGTTCCATCATGTGGTTGGGATGTGGGCAAGACGGTCTGGTACCAGTTCACCCCGAACTCGTCACGGACAGTCGTTGCCCGGACCGTCGGAAGCACGTTTGACACGGTTCTCGCCGTCTACGAGGGAAGTTCGCTCGACGACCTGTCCGAAGTGGCCTGCAATGACGATCGTGGGATCGACCTGGCATCGAGAGTGGAGCTACCCCTGGTCGGCGGAACCACCTACTACTTTCAGGTCGGCGGCTACGGCGGTACCTCGGGCGATCTCAGCTTCCGCTTGAAGTCCCTGTAGAGACGCGGCCCATTCGGGCGCATTACCCCAACCGACCATTCAGATGACGCTCGGCCCTAGGGTCGGGCGTCATCGTCCGTTGCATGAGTGGCGGTTGGCTCGTCACCTGTCTATCCGGCTACCTCTGCCGGCCCACTCGCCGAGGTGCCACGTGGCTTGGCTACTGATGCTGGGGGCGGTCTTCGGTTCATTGGTCCTGCTGTCGCTCGGGGTGCTCCCATGGTGGGCAGCAATCGTCTTGATGTTCGTCGCGCTGTTGCTGGCTTCATGGAATCTCGACCGGCAGCGGCGGCCGGGCGCGCGAAGCCCGGTGCTCGACCCAAACAGCGCCAACTTCTATGCGCCGATGGACGGCGGCTGGGAGGTGCCGACGGCGTACATCGACCACCCGACCGGGGGCGGACCGCCGCCCGGAGTTGAGCAGTACGACTCTCGCGCCGCCGATCGGAGCAACGCGGGACGCGAACGCCTGTAAGCAGTCATCGGGGAGCCTCGAAGGAGTCCGTCACATGCAGCAACAGTTAACCTTTCGCGCCGTCCGGGCGAGATCAATGAGGACCGGCTCGGTTCGCTCTGGGAGTTTTGGGGTGACCGCCGGGTTGGTGTTGTCCATCGTCCTGGCCACCAGCACGGCGGCTGCGACATGGAGTCCGGCCACTGCGCTCAGCTCGAGTGACTTTGCGTTAGGCCACGACCTGATCTCCATCGGCGAGTCGACCGCAGTGGCTGTCTATGTCCAGGGGCATGACCCGGGCAGGGTTCTGGTCAGGCGCAGCACCAACTCTGGCCAGTCGTGGCATGCGGCCGTGCCGCTCTCGAACGCAGGGAGCTCCCCCGCCCTGTCAGGCCTCGGCTCGTCCGTCGACGCCGTGTGGGTGAGGAACGGAGCTGTTCGTTACGCACGAAGCACAAATGGTGGAGCATCATTCGGGCAGCCGACCGCGCTGTCGACTTCGAGCGCCGCTGCGTTATGGCCCGACGTCGCGCGCGGTCCCGGAGGGCTGGTCGTCGTGGCCTGGTTCGACCAGAACGAGCAGAACGTGAAGGTCCGCGTGAGCAGCGACGGCGGACAATCTTTCAGCGGCGCGGACTTGCTCGCGAGTGCCGGAGGCCGGCCTGCCCTCGCGATCGGCGAGGAAGTGATCTATGCCGCGTACTCGGTCGGTGACAACAAGCTGCGCATCAAGCGGTCGCTCAACGACGGCGCGACGTGGAGCACGCCGGTGACGATCACGAGCGATACCGACACGCTCGAGGAATGGAGCATCACAGCGGAAGGCTCACATGCCTACGTGGGGTACATGTCTGCGACTGACTATTACGACCTGAGGTATCGGAGAACGACGGACCGCGGAGCCTCCTGGTCCTCAGAGATGAGTTTGTCCCCGCCCGAATGGGAGGTCTACGGACCTCAGATCTCGCTCGAGGGAGGCGTGCTCCGGGCGACCTTCAGCCGACAGACAGTCATCCAGGACATGGTCTTTGAAGGCCCGGTGTTCTTCAGCCGCAGCGCGGACGGGCTGAACTGGTCGACGCCGTCACGCGTTTCGCCCAAATCCATGCTGGGTGCATACGCAGCCGGAGTCACACACGCCGGCTCGACGATCGTGCTGTACAGCGGCGAGACCGAACTCGGACTTACCGCCTTCGCAAGAGCTCGTCATTAGGACTAACTTGCTATCGGCGCGGTCCGGCGATCGAAAGCCGCGACTGCGAATTCCGAAAGCCCAAGGAGTAAAGCCAATGGCTCTCCCGGCGCGTCGAGTGGCTCCAGGACCGCATCGGCGAGGACCCTGCGCTGCTTGGGCTCGGGGATCTTCGCCTCCAGACATCACTCCCAGAACCGGCTCGTAATGTCCTCGGCCACGATGACCGCAACGTGCTCGTACTGTGGGTACCGTTTCCGCTCAACGTCCCAATACTCAATCGTTCGGATAACGTGCGACTCATCCGTCTTGCCGAGCTGGATCTCGACCTCGTATCGCCGGCTGGCGTCAGCGTCCTGAAGCAAGAGGTCGAGCCGGCCAGCGCCAGTCTGTGGGCGTTCGCTATCTCTCAGAACCAGACCGGATTCCAACCGTGAATAGAGGTTTGCAATGCGACGCGTAACGTCCGCAGGGGTCTCCCCGATGTAAACGCGCTGCCAGAAGCCCCGGGACATCCTGCGCCGAGGGGAAACGAGCCCGTCTCGCCTGTTCTCTTGGTAGTGCGGCGTATGGTGAGCCAAGGGCGCCATTAGCCGCCGTGGACGCCTGTCTCATAATTCGGCCCTGACCGGCGCTGGAGCCTCCCAATGTTGGGCGCCTGACGGAAGAAGGACGACACATTGATGCTGCGAGGCCGCCACGCACTGTTTAAGCGTTGCTGTGCCCACGCTCGACTGTACATCGGCTCCTGCGGCCGCGCGGGACTGCCTTAGGTGATAAATCTGGGCCCTCTTGAAACCGAGCGGCTCATGATCCGGCCATTCGGCGCAGGGGATCTCTCTAGCGTGCTCGCCGTCCGTGGCACGACGACAAGACCTGGCCGGGCGGCCACCAGACGGTACGTGCGACACGGTGAGTTGGCTCCGATCGTCCTTGCCGAGCTCGACCAACCCCCATATGGTGACCGGGCGCTCGTTCTAACGGCGACCGGGGAGTTGATCGGCATCGCAGGACTTGTCCCCAGCCTCTGTCCGTTCGACCAGCTGCGCCCGGAGGATGGCGAGCGTCGACCCATCCGGCCCGCGGCCCTTTATCGCCCCGAAGTAGGGCTCTTCTATCACGTGCACCCGGACCACCGACGCCGGGGTTACGCCACCGAGGCCTCCAAAGCACTCATCGAGTTCGCCTTCGGGCGGTTGCAGTTGGCGCAAATCGTGGCCACGACGGAGCGCCACAATCTCGCAAGCCAGGCCGTCATGCGCCACCTGGGCATGCGGCTCTACGAGAACTCTCGCAAAGAGCCTCATTGGTTCCAGACAGTCGGAATCCTATTGAATCCGTCGACATCGAACTAGAAGGGCACGGTCCGGTCAACGGGTCGATCGTTACTGTCCGCGAGGGCCACGAACAGGCTCTCTTAGGCACGTTCATTGCCATGCCGGTCGGCTGAGCCGATTTGAGCCGGCATGAAGCCGCCATACGTGCGGCCGGCGCCCATGACGGCGTTGACATGCCACATCCGCGACGAGAGAACGCGACCAGCTTGAGGGCGCGGTGCAGGATTACGACGGGTATATGCTGCCGATCTCGTTAGGGGAAGCGTCCGGTCGGGCGGTTTCGACGCCGGAACGCGAAACGGCGATAACAACCTCACATTCGAGGCCAGATCGAGGGTGAACATGACCCGTCGCATCGTCGCAAGTGCCATGGCGACCCTTGCCCTCTTGGCCGGTTCCGCGCCCCAGGTGAGCGCCACGCAGGGCCTGGTGGTCGTCACAACGACAATCCAGGCTGCCGTAGACGCTGCGTCGCCTGGCGACACGGTTCTCGTTCCGCCGGGGACATACCACGAGTCGGTCACCATCACCAAGAGTGGTCTAACGATCAAGGGCACGCGCGATGCGGTGCTCGACGCAACGGGCTTCGCCGTAGGCATTCGCGCATCGTCGGGGCCGATCACTGAGGGCCCTGACGACGTTCCGCTCTGTCCGGTCCTCGGGCTTCAGGACCTGTCCGTTGAGGGTCTGACCATCCGGGGAGCGAGTTTCACCGGCGTCTTGTTCCGCGGTGTCGACGGCTTCGTCATCCAGGACGGCGTCTATACCGACAACGATGCATACGCCGTCTTCCCGATCTGCTCTCGCGATGGAGTGATCCGGCGCAACCGGGTGGAGGGCACGCGCGACGGAGCGATCTACGTCGGTGACTCGTGGAACGTCCTGGTGGCCGACAACCATGCCAGCGCGTCGACAGTCGGCATCGAGATCGAAAACTCGATCGGAGTGGACGTCCTGCGTAATCGGGCAATCGGCAACACGGCCGGGATTGCGGTGTTCTCTCTGCCCGGTTTGCCCGTCGCCCTGACGAGCAACGTTCGGATTGAGGGCAATACGGTTAGCACGAACAACCTACCCAACCCGATTCCGTTCGGAAGCGACATCATCGGGACAATCCCCACCGGGAGCGGCATCCTGGCCGTGGCCACCGACCAAACCCTCATCTCCAAGAACCGCGTCAACGACAACGTCAGTGGCGGTATTGCGGTCTTATCGTTCCCGTTGCCTTTCGCCGATACGCGCTTCGATCCGTTCCCGACAGACACGGTTGTCCGCGGCAACACGGTAAACGGCAACGGTGGGGAGCCCGATACTGTGCGCTCACCATTCCCGGGAGCGGACCTGATACACGACGGTTCCGGAAGCGGCAACTGCTTTGAGGACAATCGCTTCCTACGATCCTTCCCGCAAGGGATCGAGGCGCTTTTCCCGTGTCCGTGATCTGAGGCTCGAGCGAAGGCCGGCGCAGCTGGCAGGCTGGAGCGCATCGCCTCGTGCGCGCGTTACTGCAAACTGTCCGAGCGTGCCTTCTATGTCCGAGCAGGGCAATTCAGGGATCAACGCGTAGCGACGCAGCCACCCGTGGGTTTTCGCGGCGTGCCACTCCCGACAAGACGTCAGGACGATCTCGGCGTTGAACTCCACTGATCGCCCCGCTGCTCGACTCTCTCAGCGACGCTTGGCGGTGGGATTGCTCGCTCTCGGGCTCGCGTTGGTTGCGATCTACCAAGTCGGCGCGTTGCTATCAGGCATCTACACCGAGGGCACACTGCTCCGCGGTGCGCTGGCGGTTGCCTACCTCGCGGGTGGAGCCATCGCCTGGGACCGCCGGCCCGAGTACCTCACGGGCCGATTGCTGATGCTGGCTGGGTTCCTGGTCCTCGTGCCCTCGCTGCAGCGACTCAACGGGATTGGTGCGGTGTATGCGTTGAGCAGCGCGTTCAATTCGATGTATGAGGCGGTTCTCGCGTATCTGCTTTTGACCTACCCGTCGGGGCGAGCAACGTCCGACCTCAACGGTCGCATGGCCAGGGTCATAGTCGTCCTCGCTTTGGTGGCCTGCCTAGCCGACCTGTTGACGCGTCAGACGGCCGACGCGCAGTGCCCGGTGGCGGTGTGCACCGCTGAGCCGAATCCGTTTCTGGTCGTGGATCTGGGTACGGTCGCCGCGGACATCTCGTTGGTAGTCATCGGTGTCGTGGCCGTGGCGGTGCTCCTTTTGGTTGCGCGTCGCTTCCGAGGAGCCGCCGGTGCCGCGCGACGCGTTCTCGCACCGGTGCTATTGGCTGGCGTTCTCAGCGCCGCACTGGTTGCACTGGAGGTCCTGAGCTTCGCTACCCCCGTGCAGCCTGCTTTCGGCTTCGTCGCAGGCTTATCGCAGTTACTCATACCGGTCGCCCTTGCCGTCGGATTCCTCCGCTCGCGCATGGCGCGCGCCGGCGTCGCCGACCTAGTTTTGCGCGCCGGGCGCGCGCCGACCCTGGAGGGTCTGGAATCTGCAGTGCGCAGAACACTTCACGACCCGAGCGCTCGTCTGGCACGTTGGTCCGAAACTGCCGGCTGCTATTTGGGATCGGATGGCGCACCCCTTGACATCGAACCGGCTAATACGCGCGAAACCACTCTCATATCCGGCTCACGCGGTCGCTTGGCCGCGCTCGCCCATGATCCCATCTTGGCCGAGGAAGGCGAGCTGCTTCCCTCGGTCGCAGCCGCGGTCCGGATCGTGCTCGAAAACGAGGATCTCGCGACCTCTTTGCACGCTCAGACGGCCGACGCGCGCAATCTCCCGGTCGGGCGAGTCACGCTCCTGGCCACTGATGTCGAACGATCTACCGAGCTGCTCGACTCCATACGCGGCGAGTACGCGGTCGTGATCACGGAGTTGCGACAAATCATCCGCTCGCATGTCCGCACGGCCGGCGGATCTGAGATCGACTCGCGCGCGGATGAGTTTTTTGGCGTGATCCCAGATGCGGCAGCGGCCATTAGTGCAGCCGCCGACATCCAGCGCGATGTCGCGGCCCACCCATGGCCGGGAACCTGGCCGGTGCGGATACGGATTGGCCTCCACACGGGCGAGCCTGATCTCACTGACGACGGCTACGTGGGAATGGATATTCACCTGGCGGCTCGTATCGCAGCCACGGGTCATGGCGGACAAATTGTGGTGTCCGATTCGACCGCCGTTGCCGTCGATGGCCGAATGCCACCGGGCTACCAGCTGCGAGAACTGGGCAGCTACCGGCTGAAGGGAATCTCATTCGACGTCGGCCTTCACCAGCTCCGGGGGGTGGGGCTCGGAACTGTGTTCCCGCCGCTTCGGGCGTAGCTACGCGGCTTCGTCGTCGCTCACGCCTCGGCGTCCTCACCAGTGTTCCTACTCGCCCTTTGAACGTGACTATGCCCAGAGAGCGACAGCCTCCCCGGCGATCGGCACCTCACATCGGGACGACTGTCCTAAACCTTTGCATTGACGTGGTATCGGACTTCTCCGAGCCGCCGCGGTAGTCGTTGGTGGCCACGTTGAACTGGGTCAGTGTGGCAAATTACCCAATACGCCAAAGGAGCTAGACATCCCCTGATCCCGCACAGAAGCGCTCCGACGCCTGCCGCCACCCTCCGCCGGAAGCTACCCTCAGCTACCACTAAATTGCTGTCAATGAGTGCGATGGAACTTCCGACTGGATTGCTTGGCACCGCTGGACGACTACTGCGGGACCACCTGACGGATCGTCCCTCGATGGCCGTAGTGTGCGAGGTCAAAGACTATGGTCCGGTCGCACAGGACTACGGCGGCCTCGTGGTCATGGGCGTCCGCAGCGGAATCTCGCTCGATGTCGCGGTACACAACGATGGGAAGCGGCCGCTTCGGATCGCCCGGGTGGGCGTTGTCGGGGAGCGGGGCGCACTCCTGGCTCTCGGCGGCGAGGAACCGCTGCCGAAGATCATCCAACCAGCCGAATCTCTGGAACGTCACGAAGACGTCGAAACGCTGAGCGATGCGCTGCGGGGTCAGCGTGTGGCCGGCATCTATGTCGACTGGGGCGCAGATAAGCGGACCAAAAAGAAAGTATCGCGGGATGTAATCGACAGGATTGGAGCTCGCGGCGTTCAGCCCGCCAAATAGGCGGCTTTTGCTCACCTAGGCACGCCGCCCTCGGCGATGATCCACAGGCAACGCGCCATCTCGAGCACGACGCGCGTATCCCGAGTCGGGCACCGCCCAGGACGGCAACTCCCCTACCAGCTCATGGCAGACGGGCGACGGTGACGAGGCGGCCTTGGCGGAGTGAATCACGTAGCTGGCAAGGATGCGAGACTTATCGCGGCTCACGTCCTTCGGGCATTTCTCCCGGTTCCACTGCTATGCCTATGACCACGTCTGTCATCGCGGGGACCGGTCGCGCCCCCCGGTCGAAAGGCCGACGGATACATTCACGACTATCGACTTCGAACACGGACCGGTGCCCTTGAGAACAAGTGACGCCCACTCGGATCGTGCCCGAAGGCTCGACAGGCACCGCGACGCCGCTCTCTCGCAACGTGATGTCGTCGACGGGAGGGGTCCATGACTCGCGACCACAAGCGGCTTCGAGCACCGCCTCGGTCATATCTTCTTGGTGATAGGCGATGCAGCGATAAATCGCCACTTCATCCCCTCGTGATCAAGCACTGCACGCAAAAGCCCTTCGCCTGCGGTGCCCGAGTCGGATATACCAAACACGCACGCCAATATCAACATCAGTGATCTAGGCGACGCCAGCTCTACCAAGCACGGGCGGCAGCCTAGCCACTTGGCCGCATATTCCGGGCGACCATCGGTCGTCGACTGCGGCAGGGACTAGCGCGGCACCCGCCCCTCGCCAATCTCCCGCAGGCATCGCGCCATTCTCATCTAGCTCGCACCGTCGCATTGGCCTTCCAGCTGGTCGGGTGGCATCGGCTGGCGGGTCCAGCACGGGATTAAGCCGAAGGATTCTTCACCCGTCTCGGACCACAGGTGAAAGCCATGGGTTCCGAGTGCGTCGATCTGACCCCCAGGGCTTGAGTAATCATCGATGAACGTCCCGACGGCTTCGACCATCCAGCCTGGCCCGCCTATGGCACCGTTCGTGTTCGATCCGTCGAAGTGCCTCAGCTCGTACCGCTCGCCCGCGCCCACCCACTGGATGCGGACGATGCGCGCCGGCGCGAGCACTCGACCGAGCCTCCGCTCGCTGGCAGCGATCTCGGCGAGCATCATCTCGCGGAACTGTTCCTCGGCGGGCCTGGTGTCATTGGTCGGGCTGACGCGCGTCGTGGGTCCAACACCAGATGGGACGCAGGCGGCTAGGAGCAACGGGGCGAGGAGTAACGCACTCGCTCGGATAAATGTCACCCTCCTCAATTCAGACGTCCCTGAATTGAACGACCGGCATCGTCCACCTCCGGTCACCGTCATCGTGCCCGATCGAAACGACCGGGCGACCGAGCATCGGGCGGCGCACTGTCATTATCCAGCCGGCGCGAAATCGGCACCCGCCCCTCGCTGATCTCCCGCAGGCACCGCGCGATCGCCAGGACGCAGTCGACGTCAGTCTCGCCAATCGCCGTCCACTCTCGACCGCGACGGCCCACCTTCGCCCGCTCAGTGGGATCGAAGGCGTACATCGACCACGGCACGACGCGGCGCGGCTCGTAAGCCGGCTGTCCGACGAACCAGCCCAGCGACTCGTTGGCGGCGCGGACGTCTTCCCAGCAAACGATTAGAAACGTTCTAATTGCAACGGGGCGCACCAAGGTCGAAACCGGTGCATCACGCGCAGACAGCTCGCCATGCCGGCTATGCAGTCCGCGCCGTTGCAGGACTCATGACCGAACATGGCCACACTGCGACGACTCGCATTCTGCCGGCGGTTCCTATGAGCGCCCCGTGCGCTACAGCGCGTGGACGGTCACCGCAATCCGCGGTGTAAGTCGAGGTGTGGCGGGCGATCACGACATGCCCTTGCGCGCAACGATTTCCCGCGGGGTGTAGGACGGCGGGCAGAATGGGCTGTCCTGGGCGCTCATGGGCATGACCCACCTCGAACTCCGCTTCCCAAACGCTGCGGGACATAGGTCCGGCAGGGCCAGTTCCCCTAGCAGCTAGCGCAGCTCGGTCGGCCCGTCTGCCTTTCCTCTCCAGACGCCCATGACCAGGGTTATCCGACTGACAAGCGTCCTACCTCTCCCGCTTCAGCCGGATGTCAGCCTCCGCTGAGTCGAAGCTGCAGTCGAATTGGCTGCACGTTTCGGCAAAGACTTGGACGCGCGCCCTACCACCGCGGAATACGCCTGTCTCGCCGAAAACCTCGGCCGTCCACCGCTGGGCGGTGCCATCGCACTCAACGAACGTGTCGCCAAAGCCTCGGATGATGAAGCGGCCGACACGCTGGCTGAGCTGCACGGAAATGAAGGCCCCGGTGCCCACGCTGCAGGTCACGGTGCCCGTAACGGTCGCGGTTCCGGCCCTGGGATCAAAGCTCCCTGCGTCGACGGCCACGTCAACCTCGGGCGGTGGCGGTGCCTCGCCCACGACCAGCTGGAGGTTGCCGCCGTTTCCTCCGCCATCTTCCTGGGCGTCGAAGATCAGGAGCGTGTAAGAGACGCCAGCCGCGGCGCTGAAGGAGACCGCTTGCGGACCGCAAGCGATGACCTCGAAGCCGCCGGGGCTCCCAGTTGCGACCAGGACGCCGGTGCTGTAGTCGGAGCCGGAAGCATCGACCAGGATCTGCGTATCAGCTGGCGCGGTCAGCGTGTACCAGACGCTCGCGTCGGTCGCCGGTGCACCGCATTGGGCGTTCAGTTCCTCGTCGAGCCCATCGGTCGTCGCCTCTGTCGTATCGACCGTGTCGCTAAATGGGATCGTCGTGATCGCGATGGCACTCGCGTATGTGTCGTTGCTCGGTGGTGCTGCTAATACAGCGCCGGCGCTAAGGGAGACGGCAATGAGCGCAACCAATAGCGCCGAAACGAATCGTTGCATGACGACCCCTTTCACGGGCGCGTCGACGCCCGACTGGCGGGTCGGTCTCGCCATTGGCTGGTGCGCGGAGCGGGCGACCAGTGTTATGACTCCGCGCGTCAACGCCTCCCGCGACGAACGGAGGGTGCGCCGCGTCTGGAAGTCGGTCAAGAGGTTTATCCACAATCCCCGATCTGTAACTCGTTTGCTCCACCTGCTCCTCGCGCACGGCGGCCTTCGGGCCCGACCAGCTGCTCGCGGCACGCCGTAGCGCTTGCGTCATGGCGGCGAGTTCGATATCAACCACGGCGACACGTTATCCACGACGCGCGTCTGACGACCCTTCCAGCGGTGTTCGGTTATTCATCAGCTCGGGACCCGTGACGGCGTAACCAGTCGCCGAGCGCGTCCCACATCGGCACGAGCACCTTGGCGGCCCTGTAACGCGCAGCGCCTCGGCGGTCCCGGCTCCCCGCGCCCGGTCATGGGCCGTTCACTCATCGAGCATCCAGTCCAGGCCCTGCCGAGCGCCGTGGGACCTTCGGGCCATCGACCGCGGTCCTCCTGCCACCGAGATTCGGTGCGATGGGCAAGCGAACGTGGGCCGCAATCGGTAACGTCCTTCGCATCTCCGCGCTGGGCACTTTCCTTGGCGCGGGCGTCGGTGCAGTCGTCACCTACGAAGCCATCGAACAGGGCGCGTCGACGAGTCGCATCCTAGGGTTCGGCGTCGCTACGGTCGTCAGTCTTATCTTCGGCATCCTGTACTGGATGGCCAAGGGGCCGCTGGTTTCGGGGAGTCCCTCCTTCGCGCGTTGGATTGCTGGCGTGGTGATGATCCTGTGGATCGTCTCCAGCCTCGGCTTCGCACTGATCCTCTTTGGGATCGTTTACGCGTTCACGACGGAGCCCGACGACTACCGAGGGATCCTCGCGGCACCCGAGCCCGTGAAGCCGCGCTTCGCGCCGCCCGTGAACTGGCACGCAACCGGCCGCATTGGACCAAGCGGGGCTACGGCGTACTCCGACATTGATCGCGCCGGCATGGTTGCGATCTTTAGATTCCTACATCCCGGTCCAAGTCATGGAGCTGCAAAACGGCCTGGCGCACGTCGTAGCGTCATCTGGCGAACGCGGCTGGATCGACGCGCGCACTTTGAGCGAGGCCGTCTAGCCGTCACGCGAGCACCACGGGCGAGGGTCGGCGAAGTTCGGGAGGCGATCCTCCTCTGCAGGCGTAAGTCGCCCACTGCTGATGGCCCGGGTCATATCCCGGTCGACCGACGAACCAGCCGCCGGGCAGCGCAGTCCTTGTCCGACTAGCTTCGGACTCCCCCTCGCTGATCTCGCGCAGACATCGGGCGAGCTCGCGCACGACGCCGATCTCGGCCGGATGGATCGCTTCCCATGAGTGGGTGCGCTTGCCCACCGTCGCGCGTTCGGACTGCACGAACGCGAACTGGCTCCAGCGATCCGCACCGGTATCGTGGATCGGCCGGCCCACTGTCCAGCCATCGGGGATGGCCGCGAACAGATCAGCCCACGCGGCGACTATGGCCTCATCGGTTTCGCCAAAGAACCTAGCCACGTCGCCTGCACCTTACGCGCCCTTATCGGCGGGCTACGTCCGGAACAAGCGCAAGCGCCCCGTCCATAGCGATCTGGCAGCTAGACCGGCGAGCAGGGTTTGCAACTGCCGGTCCGGACGCCGGACGAGGCGCTGGCGGGAGGCTACGTCGGGGCGCGGCCGGCGTCAGTACGGCAGCGAACAGACGTGGTCGTCCTTCAGCTTGTACCGCCTTAGGTCGCCTGCGCTTCGGGGCCAGGCGGGCCACGCACATGGCTCAGATCGGGGGCGCTGGCTTCGGCCAGTTCTGGATCAGTCAACGCCCTGGGACGGTACGAGGCGACGTGTGACGGTAGGGCGTTCATCGCCCGCTAGTAAGTGGTGACTGGCGGCACCAGAAGGAACCTGCGCCGTTTGACACCATGTCCACCCACAACCGCACCTGTCATCCCCAGATGCAAGGGAGGTCACCATGGCAAGGAGAGCGCGCCAGCTCTTGGCTGCGTCAATTCTCTCAGCGACACTCATCGTTGGCTTGAGTGCACCGGCGTCGGCAACCATCCACGAGATGGTCGCGTCGTTCTGCTCGGGAGGAAGCGGCAACCTCTTCCCACCCGGACAATCGAAGTTCGGGACACCGTCGTTCCTGAAAGCACTTCAGGCCAGCGGCACCGTCCGGGTACTCTTCGATACGCCTGTCGCAGGCGCAATCACCATCGACTACCTCGACTCACCCGCGGGAAAGTTCGCAAGCACGCAAACCTTCGTCGAAGCTATACCTGGCATTTGGGTCGAAGTGCTAACACCGGACCATCCCGCTTTCGAGCACTGCACCAAGTTCGCCTTTTCCGGTTAGCTGACTGTTCCAGTAACTGAGCAGCCCCGGTCGGCTCAGGGAATTGGCCGGGGCTATTTGCTGGCTGCCACCGGCGCTTATGCGCCGATTTGCGGCCGGGCATTGACGAAGTGCCCGGTCGCCTTTTACATGCGCAATGGCCGGGCGACGACACCCGGCCGGCTCTACGACGGCCGCTCCCAACGCGCGACCCGGTCGTCCACATCTTCCGCTGGCGGGCCAACGACAACTACTCGACGCGCTCCATGCCACTCCAGGGCATCGCGACCATGATGGCCCACTGGCAATAAAATTCGAGGCATCCCGCAGTTGTTTGCGGCGTGAGGGTCAGGTGATCGCCGACTATCGTGAAGTCGAACGCGACGTCGTTTATCTCGACCGTATCGTCGTTAACGAGCTCATATGTCCCGAAGTCCACTTCCTGGCCGTTTTGGTCATAAGAAAAGAATTCGCCGGCGGCGGTGAACTCGTGCGAGTGCCCGAGGGGGGTTGCTTGCGTGCAAGCCTCTGCGATGGTGCTTACATCGTCCGGTGAATCGACCCCGGGCAGCAACCCGTTGCCAACGATGGTCTCGATGATCACGCTCTCATCAAAACCGGCGTTCTCGAGAGCCTGAGCTATGCCTTCGCACTGGTGCTCGCCGCGCCAAACACCGACGATCGCTGCGGTTCCCGAAGGCGCGGCTGAAGGTGCTCGCGACACACGTGGCGTACTGACTACGGATGGTGCAGCGGTTACGGATGGTGCAGCGGTTACGACGGACGGTGCGACCGAGGCGACCGGACTCCGCAGAACAGAGGGACCCACCGTCGGTGCCACGGTCCCGGTACAAGCCGTTAACAGTATGCCTGTGCTCATTACGAGCGCTGCGCGAAACAATGGTCACCCGCGGTGGGAGGTTCGGATGGTCCGAGTATTGCACTTGAAGTCAATTCGACGGAGCGTTCGTTCGGGCAGACGTGAGGTTCCGAAGCACCAAGACAATGGAAAGGTTTAGCGCCTATCGCGGCACCCGTCCGTCGCTGATCTCGCGGAGACAATGCGCATGCTCTCAGACGACGCCGACCTCAGTCGGATGGACCGCGGTCCACTCGCGACTCCTGTCGCGCTTCGGAGAAAGCGGGGTGCAGAGTCCGATCTAGGCTCTGAGTGCAGAACTGGAGCTCCGGACGCGCAGGGCTCTGTTGACCGAAGGGATTGCGGGACTGGCGGCATTGGTCGCCAGCGCGGTCCTGCGTCCACTGCGTACTGCGGCCGCCGCAGGCAATCCGGTGATACTGGGCGCGTCAAACGATGCTGGGACGTCGGGCACTTCTGTCTCGTCCACTAGCTCCGGGCAGACGCTGCTCGCCCGCAACACGGGGAATGGTAGGGGCCTGGTCGCAATATCGGACAACGACATGCGATCCCTCGCCCAGGGCCCCCAAGGCTTGCAGGGGTCAGGGACCTGTTATGTGTGTCTCGAGATACCAGACACGACCCGAATCGTTGCCAATGAGCAGCGCGGTGTCAGCGCCGCGAATCACGGTCACCCACCCGGTAAGTCGGGGATCTAATGGCAGCCACCTTGCGCCATCCGTGCTCACGTACTGCCTCTGCCGCTCGGGCGGACACGGCGCGCCCGCGAGTTGGCACTCGACACGGCCCTGGGCGATGAGACCGACGTTCGTGGGTACTACGAAATCAACTGCCGGGCGCGGGAAGTCGGCACTGTCCCACCGCTCGAGGTCGATCGTGGACCACACCTTCGCATCGAAGTCACCATCGACCGCCTGAACGACGAATAGCCACGGCGAGGCCTCCGGTGAGAGCAGGGACGGCGGATCGATCCAGTAACTCGGTGCGATTAGTTGCGTCACGTAGGGCATCTCACGATAGGGATTGCGATGTATGCCGCTAAACGGCGCGGCTACCTCCTTCCAGTGAATCGCATCGTCGGAGCGCCAGACGGTGATATCGACCGCCTGGCCGTCGGGAGCCGTTGGGTCGTTGATGGTCTGACTCGTAACGATCACGGTTGTGTCAGCGAGCGCCGCACCATGCACAAACGGTTCCTGGTCGTTCGGCGCAACGTCGTTGCCCAGTCCCGTCAGGACGTCCCATGAAAGGCCGTCACCAGAGCTCAGCACGACGCTCTCGCCTGGTGCACCATCGTCGGGGTATCGGGTGCCTATTCCCAGCCAACCGTCCTTGTACGGCCAGCGGGTACGAACAGTCGTTTTGTCCGGATAGATCTGGTCGACCTCTTGCCAACTGACACCGTCAGTCGAGATCCATGCCGCGGCGCGACTGCCCTCCCACTCGTCCTCGCACCTGGTCGTGCTTTGATCGAAGACCGATCCGAGCAGCAGAACTCGGTCACCCAGCGTCAAGGCTTGCTCGATGGAGGTATCGGGGCGGGCTGTCCAGCCCGGGCAGGGAGTGACTACACCGCCGATGCTGGATTTGCGCCAGTCGCTGCCTGTTGTCGAGAACCACGTTCTGACGGGATGGCCATATGCAGACGTCACCACGTATCCGGCATCGAATGCCGTTGCCCATTCGATGTCGTCCGCCAGTACATCGATCTGGCCGATCAGACGCCACGTAGCTGCGCTCGTATTCGGATCGTCGGGCTCCGATGTTGGCCCGAGTGTTACGGCCGGAGCAGTGGATGTCGGAGACTCGGGTGGGGTCGGCCCATACGAAGGCACGTCCTGTGTTGGCCTGGTTGACACGGCCGATGAGGGCGACTCAACGACGGCTTGCGAAGCGGCAGGCGTCGCCGTCGACGCGGAATTCGGACTTGGCGATTGCGTCGATGACACGCTTGTCGTGCAGCCCGCAAGCGAAGTAACGCAGATCGTTCCGGCAATGATCAGCCCAACAGTCGAAGTCAGGCGGGTGTCTCGACGCATCCTTGCCTCCTGCTCCCTCGTCTGTGCGCGCCGTGCCGGGCGAGCCACGTCGTGCGAGCTGCGACGGGAGGAGTATGGGCGGTGGGTTGGGGCGAACAACCGTGAAAGTCCCGAGACCGGTACCCGAAGCACGCTACGTAGTCCTTTGCGGCGTGGGTCACGCTCAGAAACGGCCCTCGCCATGCGGCGAAGGCCGTTTTATCGTCTGAACGTTATCGGCTCAATCGGTGTGCCAATAGGAGCGGCAACCAGAAACCGCGGTATGTCCGGAGTGGAGTCATTTCCGCACTCGGCCCGCGCCGATCTCAGGATCCAACAGCACCTCGACCCCTCAAGCGGCCCGGCCTACGATCGCCGCATGCCGCGACAAGCCGGCGGGATGCCGATCGCCTTTGGGCTCAGTTTCTTGACGGCGCTTTTACTCGGATACTGGGCGGCCAGGCAGCCTGTGGCTACCACCATGTTTGGAGACGGCAGCCTAGCCGTGGTGTGGTTGGGCCTCGTCATCATCGGTGCAACGACCGTGTTGCTGCTTGCCGCGCTCGTTGTCGGCGTCGGGCGTCATCGCCGCGGCTGGTCGCTGGGCCTGGCCGCTGTCGCCATCGGCATCTTCGCCGGCTTCCTCGTCGGGATCCGCCTCTAAGCCGTGGACGATAGAGCGTCCCTCGCCAAGCCGCGCGTTATCGTGGCACCTTTCGTCGATCTCGCGTAGACAGCGCGCCATCTCGGCCACGACGCCGAGCTCGGTCGGAGCGACAGCAGTCCAGGCGTTCATCTGCTTGCCGACCGTCGGACGCTCCGACAGCAGAAAGGCGTAAAGGGTCCAGACTCGAGCGCCGGGATCGTAGACAGGCCGGCCGACTGCCCAACCGTCGGGGAACGCCGCGAACAACTCGTCCCAGGCTTCGGCTAGATCGGGATCCGTCACGTCGGGCACCGTAGGCACTTCGAGTGCCACGTTATGCGGCGTGACTTATCGGCGGCTTATCCGCCTCAACGGATGGCTTCGCCGGATCAGGATCGTCATTCCCGCGACCTACGTAGATTGGACCAGTAGTGGCATGGGCGCTATCACTGATGGCAACCTGCGAAGCGCAGCGTACGGTCGCTTCACCGCAGGAGATACCTGCGCCCTCGCGCATAAACCTCGAGAGAGGCGCTCCTCAATGCTTTCAACGATTGGTACTCGCCGTCGGCCCTTGGTGGCCGCCATCGCCACCTTCTTGTTGGCTCTCATTGTCGCCGCGCCGGCTGTGGCGCAGATCGAGCAAGGCCATACTGGAACCGTCGGTCCTCACTCGCTCCGCGATAGCTCAACAAAGCCCGGCGCAACGTGCCGCTTCCGGAGGATCCAGCCTTCACCTGGCGGGTACTCGTATGAGGCCAAGCTGAACCGGATTGACGTCCGGCCACCGAAAGTCAGGGCTATCTCCGGCTCTCAGGAGGTTGGCTGGCGCTTCTTCGTGCAGCGGCGTGGCTGGGAGTCGTCGGGGCAGGGATACGGAGAGTTTGGCCCGTGGGTCGTTACTTACCAGAGTCCGATTCAGCGTGATGTCACAAACGCCGGCACCAACGCCTCGTTCACGACAATGGGCATAGGTGTCAACGTGCCGACAAGCAAGCCGTTCTACGAGTACCGGGTCCAGGTAAAGATGTTCTGGTACAGACCGGACGGACGCACCCAAGGCACCGCGACGCATCGCGTCGAGTGGTACAAGTCGGTCTACAACAACTGGCCGGACTGGGCCGGCGGTCCGACCTATACCGACGTATCCAGCGCACCGTGTGACGATCGGGTGGGCTTCGACATCAACTAGGCGGAGCCAGTCGGTGCTCGTCGACCGATGCCCACGATAGCCCCGAACTTGAGCACGACCCCACGGCCCAGCCGTCAGGGATAGCGGCGAACAGCTCATCCCATGCTTCGGCTAGTTCGGAATCCGTCACAATCCGTTGTCTTCGCTTGGTCGCCAGACCGTATGCCCGGCCGGCAGACCATCCTCCGCGGCTGTCAGCGTCAACAGACACCGCTCGAGCTCGAACTCGAACAGGACCTGGGATTCGAAGCCCGGCCATCTGTGGTCGATTTCACGCTCGGTGAGGAACTGCGTTGCGGCGCGCTCCCACATGTTGGGATCGGTTACTTCAGTAGCCGTGCCAACGACATAGAAGGCATGGTCTTGACGGGGAGGTGCGAACGTCGAACTGTGAAGGGCGTACCGATGATCGCGTCGAAGGTCGTTCAGTTTGGGGCCGGGAATGATCAGGCCGAGCAGTGCCCCGTCTGTGAGCAGCGGCGAAATTGGGTGCACGCGTGGACCGCCGTCATGGCGAACGGTCGCTAGAAAGCCGATCCCGACACCGTACTCATAGAACAGTTGGTGGCCCTTGGTGGCGATGTCGGGACGAGCACGGTAGAAGTCTCTCCACGTCGCCACGGGCCGATCATAGTGCCGAAAATGCACGGTTAACGCACCATCCCGGGCATCGTTGGCGGCGTGGAGCTGCGCCCAGGCTTCGGCCAGGTCGGGATCGGTCACCCGGCGAAGGGTAGGGAGAGCCGCTTATCGGCGGCTCTTCCAGGTTGCTGGCCGGCGACCCGTCACTAACCGACCTTGACGCGCATGACTGTCATTACAGGGTGAACGAGAAAGGCCTCCCCGGCGGCGTTGTTGACACGGAACTGCAGGGCCACGGTGTGGTTGCCAGCATTAAGAGGTCCCGCGAAGTACTGGTAACTGTTCGAGCCTGACCCGCTGTCGCCACTGCAAAATCCTTGGTCGCTGGGCAGCGCGCTTGTCCGGTCGACGAGGACTCTGACGATCGCGGAGCCAGCACCGCTCACGCTACACGACGTGGACACGGTGATGAGGAAGAGGGCCTTCTGACCGCTCGGCACGGTCATCGTCGTCGACATTCCCGTCATGTTCACGAGCGAGGTGCTCGTTGTATGGAAAAGGAGGTCGTTGGCGACGATCTTGACCGCCTTGACCGCACCACCGCTTTTGAGCAGGGTCGCCCCGAGGACGGCAAATTCGGCTATCAGTAGCGCGGCCAGCACTGCCACGGCAAAAGTAAGAAGGCGAGTTCGCCTGACGGCTATGGACACGTAACCCTCCATCGCAGCGCCTCGCAGCACCTCCGCGGAGTCATCGCGCCGCACTGTCGATCATCCGCCGGCTGTCTAGTGAGGGAGGCTGCCCGTAAGCCACTGGTAAGTCGCGCCGCGTAACGTGGCACGCGACGTGTCTAGCTTCCGGGACGTGGACGACTACCTCGAGGATGCCTGGGCCGAGCTACACGCAGTCAACGACGGACTCGGCTGGTTCATAGGGTCGGCCGGCATTCGATGCGCACAAGGTCGTGCCCTGGAGCCTCTACGCTTTCGACCGATCCGAGACGGCGAAGGTCGGCAAGCGGTCGCGGGATTGGACGGCCGTAGCGCCGACGGAGATAGCGGTCGTGCGGGCGATGGCGCGCTGCCTGAGAGTCATTGGCGAGGGTAGAGTGCCCAAGGAGCACAGCCCTGCGGTCGTGGGAGGTTCGTATGTCGCAGCCCGTCATGTTCATCAGCCACTTCCGAATCAGGGAGGGGATGCTCGATGCCGTCAAGGAGCTGAACAGCGTCGTCACGCCGCAGCTCGAGGCCGATAAGCCCCGGACCCTCGCGTTTCTCGCCTATCTCAGCGAAGAGGCCAGCCAGATCGCGTTCGTCCACCTGTTCGCTGACGCAGATTCGATGGACGCGCATTTCGACGGCGCGCAGGAGCGGGCCAACAAGGCGTATGAGTTCATTGAGCCACAGGGATGGGATATCTACGGCAGCCCGAACAGCCAGGCGTTAGAGAGCCTGCGGAAGGCAGCGGCGTCGGCTGGCGTGGCATTTAACGTGCAGCCGATCTTCATGGCCGGCTTCCTGCGCGGCGCGGCCGTATAGGAAGGGCGACACTGTTCGGCGCTCTCGGGAATGGACGGCCGAGGCAACCGTCAGAGCTCGACTGCGTCTACGAGATGGCCAGCTGTCTGCGGGAGATCAGCGAGGGTCGGGTGCCGAAGTAGGCGGCATTGCGTGCAGCATCGTGTGCAGCATCACCTACGCGTCAGGTTGAGCCGCTAGCGGGCGGTCCTCGCACGAATGACACACGGTGCATCGACAAGCAACACCATGCGGGTCACTTGGCGTACTCCACGGCGCGTGTCTCGCGGATGACGGTGACCTTGATCTGACCCGGGTAGGTCAGCTGCTCCTCGATCTTGCGCACGATGTCGCGCGCCAGGCGCATAGACGCGAGGTCATCGATCTCCTCGGGCCGGACGAGGATGCGCACCTCACGTCCGGCCTGGACGGCGAACGATTTCTCGACGCCTTCGAAGCTCTCGGCAATCGCCTGCAGCTCCTCGAGCCGCTTGAGGTACGTCTCGGATGACTCGCCGCGCGCGCCGGGTCGTGATGCGCTGATCGCATCGGCGATCTGCACGATCGGCGCCTCGACGCAGGCGTACTCGACCTCCTGGTGGTGCGCCGCGATGGCGTTGATGACCTTCATCGGCAGGTTGTGGCGCTGGGCGATCTGGGCACCGATCGCGGCGTGCGGGCCTTCGACCTCGTGGTCGACCGCTTTGCCGATGTCGTGCAGCAGGCCGCCCATCTTGGCGATCTGGACGTCCGCGCCGGTCTCACTGGCGATCACCGCCGCGAGTCGCGAAGTCTCCATCGAGTGCTTGAGGACGTTCTGACCGTAGCTGGTGCGGAACCTGAGCCGGCCGAGCAGCTTGATCAGCTCGGGCGGCAACCCCGGGACGCCGGTCTCGTAGGCAGCCGCTTCGCCGGCCTGGCGCATGACCAGCTCGACTTCGGCCTTCGACTTGGCGACGACCTCCTCGATCCGGCCGGGATGGATACGACCGTCCTGGATCAGCTTGGTGAGCGCCAATCGGGCGATTTCGCGTCGAACCGGATCGAAGCCACTGATCAGCACGGACTCGGGCGTGTCGTCGATGATCAAGTCGATCCCGGTCGCCTGCTCCAGGGCACGGATGTTGCGACCCTCGCGGCCGATAATGCGGCCCTTCATCTCGTCGCTCGGCAACTGCACGGAAGAAACCGTCATCTCGGCCGTGTGGTCGACCATCACGCGCTGGATGGCGGTAACGACCACGTCGCGCGCCTTGTCCTCCGCTTCCTCGCGCGCCTTGCGCTCGATCGCGCGTGCCAGCCGGACCGCGTCGTGCTCGGCGTCCTCACGGACCTCCTCGAGCAGGATCCCTTTGGCCTCGTCCTGCGACATCAGGGCGACGCGCTCGAGTGCCGCGATCTGCTCTTGCCGCGCGCGGGCAAGCTCCTCCTTGGCCAGGTCGATCTCCCGCTCGCGCGAGATCAGCTTGCGGTCGCGCTCCTCGAGCATGTCCGCCCGCTGATCGAGCTGCTCGTCACGCTGGAGCAGGCGCCGCTCGAGCCCCGACATCTCGGTCCTTTTGGCTCGTGCCTCGTCCTCCGCCTCGCGAGCAAGCCGAACCTGCTCGTCCTTGGCCTGGAGGATCAGCTCCTTCTGCTGCGCGCGTGCCTCGGCCACGATGCGTGCCGATTTGTCCTGCGCGGTCCTGATCGCCTGCGAAGCGATGATGCCTCGGGCAAAGAATCCGATAACGGCGCCGGCAACGATGGCGACGATCGCCACCACCGCCAGGACGACGGGATCGCTCATATTTATCTGCCTCCCGTCCAGCCCCTAACTGGAAGGATGTGTGCAGGTTCCGTTGGGTCCGACTCGTTCCCGATCCTTCCGACCGGTTGCGACTCCGACCCGACCGTTCCGCTGGGCGGCGAAACAAACCTATCGAGCTATTTCCGCAGTCGGCCGTGGCCGCTGCTGCGCGCCTTGGCCAGTTGCCGCCATGCGGCTACTGTCCTCGGCTTGCGAGTTCTGCCGTCTCCGGCCGCTGGTCGGGCGACCCGGCCGTTGGAGCGGTGACGACAGTGTTTCCGTCTGGCCGCGAAGCCTACGCCCGATTGGAAAAATTGGTCAACCGATTGCACTGACCGCCGCTAGGCATACCTAGCTGGAGGCGGGTAGCCGGCTGGGGGCCAATACCGATGCGCATCCGCCCGCTGAAGCGTCTACTCAGGTTCCTCCTTCGGCCGCCGCCCGACGACTGAACGAGCTACCGAAGGAGCGCCCAATGCACCTCACCAGGATTCTCGGTTCCATGGGGCTGGCGGCCAGCATGGTTCTCGGTCTCAGCATCGGCCCAGTCGCTGCGGATGAGGACCACTCGATCGGACCAGCGTTCACCAATGATGCCCAGCAGGGTGACTGGCGTCAGTTCCGCGGTTCCGCGGACCACCGCGCCTGGAATCAGGCCGAGTCGACGTTGTCGGTCTCGAATGTGTCGCAGCTGCGGATCTTGTGGCAAGCAGGCGGCGGGTTCAACTCGTCGCCCGCGGTGGCCAACGGTGTCGTCTACAACGGCGACGCAGGGCCGAGCGCCTACTCGCCCGGATGCGCATCAGGCGGCGCCTACTGCAGTCCGCTCTGGCACGGCAACGCCGGCTATCCCGACTGGGCATCCCCAGCCGTGGGTGCTGGCATGGTGTTCATGCAGAGCGTCAACGGCCTCTACGCCTACAGGGTTGGTTGCCGCGCTGACGGTGGTGCGTGCGACCCAGTGTGGACCGGCATCAATGCATCCGCTGCCTATAGCTCACCGACATACGCAAATGGAATGCTGTTCGTGGGGACGCAATTTGGCTTCCTGCAGGCATACGACGTCAACGCGTGCGCTAACGCCGGCGGACCCTGCGAGCCAACGTGGCTGGCGCCACTGAACGGCGAACCGATGTCGGCTCCCGCTGTTTCCAAGGGGATCGTCTACATCGCGGCGCCCGACGGATTCCTGTACGCATACGGCACGCGCTGCGCGACAGGCGTTGGGCTCTGTTCTCCGATATGGAAGGGCAACATCCACGCCGCCACCGAATTGTCACCTTCCGTAGCCAACGGAGTGGTCTATATCCCGAATTCATCAGGCGAGATGTTTGCCTTCAAAGTCGGATGCGCGACCAATGGCAATGCCTGCCAGCCGATCTGGACCGCTGCAATGGGCGCCCATATCCACGGCTCGCCGGCAGTCACCGACGAAACGGTCTACATCGCAGCTGGCCGACGCCTCTTTGCGTTCGAGGTCGGTTGTGGCTCGAATGGCGCCACCTGCCAGCCGGTCTGGCGCTCGACCAAGTCCGGTGTGGGCGGCGAGATCGCGGGATCGCCTGCGGTGGCCAACAACGTGGTCTACGTTGGCACCCAGGGCAAATTCCAGGGAACGGGCCGGCTCGTCGCGTACAACGCGGATTGCCTGGAGGCCGACGCGGAGTGCGCGGCGATCTTCAGGTCGCCGCTTCTCGGCGGGATGGTCAACTCATCGCCCGCTGTCGCGCACGGACAGGTGTACATCGCGTCGAACGGCGGCACTTTCTACGCATTCGGATTGCCCGCCACGCCATAGCAGCTTCGATCGTTGAAGCACCGGAAGTGCCGCCGACTCATGGGGTTCGGCGGCATTTCTTTCAGATGGCGACCGAGAAGGTCCCGTTGACGGTCGCGGAGTACGAGTAGCAGTCGTCGAACAGCCACATCCGGTGATGCTCGAGCGTCGCCTGGAAGTGGCCCACGCCAGTCTGGCCGGGTCGGTCGCTGCTGGTCAGTCCGTAGACGCTGCCAACCACCTCATGCAGCTCGTTTGTGCAGCCAGCGCCGTCGATCAGCTGGCGGACGATGCCGGTCGAGAAGGCGCCCTGCATGCTCACCCCGTCCACCCGCTGGAGAGTGGCCGTTCCGCCGGTGATCAATCCTGTTGGCGTGATTGCGACGGAATGCTCGATCGAGGTGTACCAGCCGGAGAGTCGGGCGTCGGAGCCCTCGCCAACACCCACGAAGGTGCCGACCGTGGGCGTAAACCAGATCTCGAAGCCACGCAGCGTGTAGACCTCGTACGTTGCGGCGCGAGCGGCGAAAGGAATGGCGAGCTGGAGCGAAAGGATGGCGATGGCAATTAGCGCGGCGCCCAACGGCCGTCGAGCCCTCGATGAACCCTTAACAGTGGTAGGCAACGGTATTCCCTTGTGTGCGACGAGCCCCACGAAACGTGACGAGTGGCGACTTTAGCGCAAGAAACTGTGAGCTGGCCAAGAGCCCGTCCGGAGGTGAATCGGAACCCGATCGCCACGCCGGACGTTAAAGACGCACAAGTCTCGCGACCGGAGAGGAGGATGCCGTGTCCGTAGTTGTGCGCTCGCTGGCTGTAACTGCACTGCTGTTCATCGTTGCTTGTGAATCCCCGGCTGCGACCCCGCTCCCTTCATCGTCTCCCGTGCCGACCGCGACTTCGGAGCCCAGCGCGACTTCGGTGCCTACCGCAACCCCCGTCCCAACCGGCACGTCGGCCGAGTCGCCCATTCCAAGCGCCGCTTCGACCGCGACGCTTTCCCCACCAAGCTCAACGCCTTCCGCCACTGCCCCACCAACCGCATCACCTAGCCCGGTCGTTACTGACCGGACCGGTGCACGGATGGAGCTTGTTGGCGATGAGCCCGTGTTCCAGCCTTCCCTATTCGGCGACTTCAGCGCGACTCTGGCCGCCGCGTACTTCATCGCTGGACAGACCCATCATGCCTACGTCGTCGCCTTCAACGACATTCCCGGCCAGCAGGAGGCGTTTCACATGACCTCGGCCGACGGGGCGATCTGGGAGGTCGATCCGTCGGACCCATTCGTTGAGCTGGGCATCGACCTGAGTGCGCCTGGCCCCATACCGGGCAGCGTGATCCGCGTAGACGGCGAGTGGGTGATGTACCTGTGGGGAATCCCTGCGCCCCTGTCGAACGGCGGCGTGATCTGGCGCGCCACTGCCGACTCGCTCGGCGGTCCATGGGTCGCGGATCCCGAGCCCGTGCTCGATCTTGGCGACCTCGGTGACTGGGATGATCGGGCGCTCGATTTTCCGGGCGTGGTCGCTACCGACGACGGTTTCGAGATGACCTACAGCGCGGTCGGCAACGCTGACCTTCAAACGTCATCCATCGGACTCGCGTCATCGACCGACGGCATCGATTGGGTAAAGCTCCCCGACCCGGTGATCGAGGCCGGCGTATGCAGCGACGACTCGGCGCGCTACGCGGCAATGCCGCGCCTGCTCGACGAGGGCGATGGCTATCTGCTGTTCTTCGAGACCGACAGCTCGATGGCGGCCGCTCGGAGCAGCGACCTCCTGGACTGGACGTGTGTCACTGACGGGCCGGTCATGTTCGGCAATGACATTCCGGGCAGTGAACGGATCCACTCCTTCGCGGTCGCCCAGGACGGGTCACGAATCACCGCGCTCGTCGAGACGTTGGTTGAAGGTGGCTCCGAGATGTGGTTCGCCGAGGCAGTCGACTTCGAGTAGCCGACCGGCCGCTTTGGGCCGTGGACACCTCAGGGGCGTGGCGTGATCCGCCGCGCAGGTGGCTCGTCGTCCGGCGTTACCTCGACCAGCGTCCAACCCGGCACCGGACGACGAGCGCGGGCTCCCTCGTTGGTCAGGATCTCCACGACGCGCCGGACCAGCTCGGCGGCCTGATCCCGGTCCGGCTGCTCTCCGATCAGCACGTTGAGATGCCGCTCGATGAGTCGCGTCACGATCATTGGCGTTGTGTCATTTCGATGGCGACGGACGAGGTCCTCGGCATTGGGCATGCCCTCCCGCTCGAGGGCGCGGATCAGATCGCGCGCCTCGCGTCGCTCATCGGCCGGCAGCTTGTCGAGCCAACTCTTTTCCGGCTTGGGCGCGGGCCTGACCGGCCGCGGCGTCGATTTGAGGAGCGGCTTGACGTCTCGAGCACCTGGGATTGCAGCGGTCGCCTCCTTGAGCGACCCAAAAGGACCGTGCATCAGCTCCTGACCGAACTCGTTGGCCTGTGCCGTGTCGACCACGTACCAGTTCGAATCTGACTGACGCACCTCGAAACGGCCGTCTCCCGAGAGGTAATTGCCGGCCGTCTGCCTGACCACGTCGTCAGGGCCCTGCTCTTTCTTCGCCTTTGCCGGCGACTTGCCTGTCGCCTTGGGCGAGTTCGTTGCTGCCGATTTCGAGGCTGGCATGCGCCGATTATCTGACGCGCGTCGTCGTCAATGCCGCGATGGCGAGGGCGGCGTACCCGAGCAGCGCCCCGAGCGTGTTGAGGATCACGTCGTCGATGTCGGCGGCCCGGTAGCCATACCCCAGGCTGAGCGACACGGTCAGCTGTCCGATCTCGATTGCCGCCGACAGGCACACGGCTGAGATGAAGACGACGAACAGTGAGCGCCACAGCTTGCCGATGACCAGTGGCAGCAGGATGCCCAAAGGTACGAACGCCAGCACATTGCCGACAAGCTGCCGGTAGCTGAACGAGCCCGGGCCGAGTCGAAGCGCGGGCAGGATCGAGCCACCAGGGCGCAGGTTGACGCGCACGTTGCGCGACGTGTCCTCCGTGCCGGGCACGAAAGTCAACAGGGCGAGGACCATGAGGTAGCCAACCAAAAGGACGAGAGCGACGGTGTTTAGTCGCGCACTGGTGGCTTCGTCGTACGACGGCATCAGTCGGCAGCTCGCAGGAAGCTGATGGTCGCCTCGCGGCACGTTTCGGGATCAAACCCGTTGCGTGCCAGCAGCGCGTACGCCTTCTGACGGCGCCGCGCCGGGTCTGCCTCGCGCTCGATGCTGGGGCGCCGCCGCTCGAGCAGCGCGAGGGCGGCGGCGTCATTGGGATTGCCGCTGGCCGCCGACGCGAGACGCTCGACCAGAACCTCGTCAACGACGTCGCGTGGCACTCCCTTGAGCGCCAGCTCACGGCGCAACGCCGTCTCGCCGCGCGGCCGGGCGCGATCTCGACTCTCCACCCAGGCACGGGCGAAAACGGCGTCGTCGAGATAGTCCATCTCGATGAGACGATCAACGACCTGCCCGACGAGCGCGTCGGGATATCCCAGGTGACTCAACCGACGGCGCGTCTCACCGACCGAGCGCGGCCGGACAGCCAGAAAAGCAGCTGCTGCGTCCATTACCGGCCCAGCATCGGTCATCCGGCTCCGCATCTCCCTGAGAGCCGCCTGTGATTCCACTGTGCGCCGCTTCCGCCGCCCCGTCCCTTGCGTCATCGAGCGCTACGAGGACTGGGCATCAGTGGCACGACCGTCGGCTCAGGGATCACCCGTCAGCCCAACAGAAGGGCGCGTCAGGGAACGCTGATAAGGCAGCCTCAGGTGATCCCGAGAGCAAGACGGCTGGGAGGATCCGCAGCGCGCGCACTTAGTGTGCGTGAGCGAGGAGCCGGACCAGCCAACGCGGCTATCGGGTCGCATCAGGCTGCCTATTCGGCCTCTGAAATCCCTTCGACAGGGATTTCGATCGTGGCAACCTTGCCCCGAATCTCCGTCTCGAGCTTCTGGGCGACGTCCTGATTAGCCCGCAGGAACTCCTTCGATTGCTCGCGACCCTGGCCCAGCCGGGTGTCGCCGTAGGTGAACCATGCGCCGGTCTTGGCCACGACGTCGGACGCCACACCCACATCGAGCAGTCCGCCTTCGCGGCTGATGCCCTCGCCGTACATCACATCGAACTCGGCAACGCGGAAGGGTGCTGCGACCTTGTTCTTGACTACCTTCACGCGCACCCGGCTGCCAATTGAGTCGGTGCCGCTCTTGATGGTCTCGATGCGTCGAATGTCGAGCCTGACGCTGGCATAGAACTTCAGCGCGCGTCCGCCCGGAGTCGTCTCCGGATTGCCGAACATGACACCGATCTTCTCGCGCAGCTGGTTGGTGAAGACGAGCGCGGTGTTCGAGCGGCTCACCGCGCCGGTCAGCTTGCGCAGCGCCTGGCTCATGAGTCGCGCCTGGATGCCCATGAACGAGTCGCCCATCTCGCCCTCGATCTCGGCACGCGGCACGAGCGCCGCCACTGAGTCGAGAACGACGCAATCGACGCCCCCCGAACGAATCAGCGTCTCAGTGATCTCGAGCGCCTGCTCGCCGGTGTCCGGCTGGCTGACAAGCAGCTCATCCACGTTCACGCCGCAGTTGCGTGCGTAGGTTGGATCCAGGGCGTGCTCGACGTCGATGAACGCGACCACGCCGCCGCGCTTCTGGGCTTCAGCTAGGACGTGCTGGCAAAGAGTCGTCTTGCCCGACGACTCGGGGCCGAAGATCTCCGTGATGCGGCCGCGCGGCACGCCGCCCACGCCGAGCGCCAGATCGAGCGCGATGGATCCGGTGGGGATCGCCTCGACCTGCTGCCTCTCCGACGAGCCAAGCTTCATGATCGAGCCGCGGCCGAATTGTTTCTCGATCGACAGGATCGCGGCGTCAACCGCACGCGACCGTTCACTAGTCGCCTTGTCCGAGCGATCCACGCCGTTGGCCTCTACTTCGACCGGCTTGGTGGTCCCCGTCATGGTCATGCCTGGTATCCCTCCTGGCTCCGACCGGGGACCTCGAGGACTACTCCTCGTCCGCCTCCGGCTCCTGCTCCCAACGCGGCTTGCGCTTTGGCTTGATTACCTCGACCGTCGGCGGCGGCGCCGAAGACAGCGACTCGAGTCGCGGCTTGGTGTCCTTGGCCTTCGGTTTCTTCTTGGCCTCTTTTGAAGGCCGATCCTTGGTACCCATCTAGTCCGCCTCCGCGGGTTAATCGGCAGGCTAGCCGACGCCGCTTGCCTACCAGTTCACTCTGACTTTGCGCCAGCTTGCGTGTCACGCGTCAAGCGTTTCTGTGACGCGATTATCGCGCATGCCGGCCTGAGCCCGAACGAGTTGCGGGAACGTGCCGTCGGCGATCGCCGAGCGGATGGCGGCCATGAAGTCGATCACGAACGTCAGGTTGTGGCAGGTGGCAAGTCGATAGAAGAGCAGCTCGTCGGCGCGCAACAGGTGAGCCAGGTACGCCCTCGAGAATGAGCGGCACGCTCGGCAGCGACAGCCATCCTGGATCGGCGCGGGATCGTCGAGAAAGCGCGAGTTGCGCAGATTGAGCCGCCCTTCGGGCACCCACACGGTGCCATTGCGCGCGACTCGCGCGGGCAGCACCGAATCGAACATGTCGATGCCGGCGTCGACCGAGTCGAGCAGGTCGGCCGGCGATCCGAGGCCCATCAGGTAGCGCGGGCGCGGGTCATCGGCGAGGAGCGGCACGCAGATGTCGAGGGCCGCTCTGCGCTGGGCGGCGCTCTCGTCCCCGGCAAGGCCGCCGATACAGATTCCGTCGAAGGGCAGAGATGCGATCACGCGGGTCGACTCGGCCCGAAGATCCTCCTCGAGCCCGCCCTGGATGATGCCGAAGAGCGCCTGATCGGGTCGCGTGTGCGCCGTCACGCAGCGCTCGGCCCAGGCGTGCGTGCGAACCATCGCCTCGGCAACCTCGCGTCGGGACGAAGCGTGGGGCGGGACGGGCTGGTCGAGCACGACGGCGATGTCGGAACCGAGCGCCTCCTGCACGGCAATCGCGTGCTCGGGCGTGAATCGATGGATCGAGCCATCGAGGTGCGTCGCGCGGAACGTCACGCCGTCGTCGTCGACCGATCGGAACTCGCCCAGGCTGACGACCTGGTAGCCGCCCGAGTCGGTCAGGATCGGTCGCCGCCAGGACATGAAGTCGTGCAGGCCACCGAGTCGCTCGATGCGCTCGTGTCCGGGGCGCAGGTAGAGGTGATAGGTGTTGCACAGGATGATCTGCGCGCCGATCTCGTCGAGATCGTCGGGATCGAGCGCCTTGACCGTGGCATTCGTACCGACCGGCATGAAGACCGGCGTCTGAACATCGCCATGCGGGGTCTGCAGGTGACCGAGTCGGGCTCGGGTGGATCCGTTTTCCGGGGCCGGCTTGAGGACGTCGAACGAGATCGGCCTGGCGGCGGCTCGGGCGACCGGATCTAGCTCGATCAAATGATCTCCTGGCGCCGCAGGGCGAACACGGCGATTCCGATCGACACGACGAGGTATGCGAGCACCATTGGCAAAGCCAGCTCGAACGGAACCGGCTTCAGGAACAGATCCTCGAGTCCGCCGGAAGCACCAGCTGTCGAGCCGCCCGGAAGCGCGCTCAACACGTTGCCGCCGATGCTGATCGGCAGGAACTGAAACCATTCCGGTCCAATCGGCTCGAAGCCCAGGATCGGTCCCTCGGGATCGAAGCCGCCGCCGAAGCTCGAAGCGACAGCGGCAAACGTCAACGTGGTGGTGACGATCGCCTCCCCGACATAGAGCACGATGCCGACCACCGCGCCGGCGAGCTGGCTGCGCAGCACGACCGCCACCATCAGCCCCAATGCGGCGCGTTGAACCAGCACGGGAAAGCCGAAGAACAGCCACTCGGCGAGATCACTGACGCCATCGCCGCTCAGCGGATTGCTGACCGGAATGCCGTACACAAGACCGGTGACGTATGTCATGGCGATGCCCACCGCGAACAGGATCAGCATCGCGATGCCGAGCACGATGATCAGTGCCAGTGTCTTGGCCAGGAGGTAGCCGGTGCGACTCTCGCCGCGTGCAACGACATTGCGCAACACGCCCCAGTTCCAATCAGAGCCCACGTACGCAGCGGCGTAGACGACGGCCATCAGGCCGCCGATGCTGAACACGAACTCGCCGATCAGCGCGTATGCGGCCGGAAAGGTGATCGCTCCCGTCAGCCCGCCGAGGGTTGATCCGGTGAGCAGGAAGATGACCGCCATCAGCACGAGGGCCACGAACAGCACGACGTATGTCGCCTGGCGGCGACGGATCTTGAGCAGCTCGGCGCGCAACAGCCTCATGCCGGCGGCGCCTCTATTGAGCCAGACGAGCGAGCGGCGCTGTTGTCGACCTCGCCGCTGCCACTGCCGGTCAGCTCCAGGAAGAGAGTCTCGAGGTCGCTGCCCGGCTCGAGGCCCGAGGCGTAGATGCCCGCATCAGCGAGCGCCTTGTTGACCTCGCTGCCGCGCGTCGGATTGACGTAAACCGTGAACCAGCCGGCCTGATCACCAGAGTCGATGCCGTACAGCGGCCGATCTGGAGCCAGGCGACGCAGGATGTCGGACGCGGTAGCCATCTGCTCGACGGGAACCTTGACTCGGACGCGACCGGTGTCCTCGAGCAACTTGACGAGCGGCCCCTCGCGGATCAGCCTGCCGCGATCGATGATCCCGACAACATCGGCGAGTTGCTGAACCTCATGCAGCAGATGGCTCGAGATGACCACTGTCTTACCCAGCTCGTGAGTGAAGTAGCGCAACGTCTCGCGCATTGCCACCATCCCACCGGGATCGAGGCCGTTGGCCGGCTCGTCGAGCAGCAGCAGATCGGGGTCGGAGAGCATTGCCGCGGCGATGCCGAGGCGCTGCTTCATGCCCAGCGAGTAGGTCTGCACTGCGTCGCGTGCGCGGCCGGACATGCCCACGTACTCGAGCACCTGGTCGATTCGACGTGGGTCGGTCGGCGGCCCGGAAGCGCCCAGGACGATCAGGTTCTCGGAGCCCGACAGGTACGGATAGAAGGACGGTGTCTCGATCAAGGAGCCGACACGGAAGAGCCGCTCGCGGTCACGCCAGGTGTATGGGGCACCGAGCAGGAAGATCGTTCCGGCCGACGGCCGCAACAGACCGGTCAGCAGGCGCAGGGCCGTGGTCTTGCCTGAACCGTTGGGACCGAGGAAGCCGTAAACCTGGCCGCGTGGCACGGACATGTCGAGCCCCTGCAGCGCCTGGTGGCGGCCGTAGCTCTTGACCAGGCCGCGCGTCGCGACTGCCAGGTCGGCCGGCGAGAGACCAGCAAACGCGGAGTCCGGCGCGGCCGGGGGTGCGGCGACGACCGGCGGTGCCGCGGTCGGCGGTGGGGGGAAGGCGTCGGTCACGCCACTGTTTCCGGCTCGGTCCGACCCTCAACGGTGATGCCGTCCCACAGCCCGGCGTCTGTTCTGTCGGCGCGTCGCGGCGGCGGGACGTCGTAGCCGAGCAGGCGCAAGTGGTCGCGGGCGCGCTCGGTGGCGACGCGACCCTGCGGCGTGCGATCCAGAAAACCGATCTGGAGCAGGTACGGCTCGTACACGTCCTCGATCGTATCGACTTCCTCGCCGATCACAGCCGCGACGGCCGCGCCGCCGACTGGTCCCGACGCGAATTTCTGGATGATGGCCGCCAACAGCCGACGATCAGTGGTGTCGAGACCCTCATCGTCGATGTCCATCGCATTCATGGCGTCTGTCGCTTCGCGGACACCGATTCGACCGTCCGACCGAACCTGCGCGTAGTCCCTGACTCGCCGCAGCAGCCGATTTACGACCCTCGGGGTGCCCCTGCCACGTCGAGCCAGCACGTCCACCGCCGCCGTGTCGATGTCCACCTCGAGTATGCCGGCCGAGCGGGAGATGATCGTGGCCAGCTCTTCCTCGCTGTAGTAATCGAGTCGGTACACAGCTCCGAAGCGGTCTCGGAGCGGCCCACCAATGCGCCCAGCGCGGGTCGTCGCGCCAACCACGGTGAACGGCTTGATGTTCAGCCGCAGGCTGCGCGCGGACGGACCGCGACCGATCATCACGTCGATCGCGAAGTCCTCCATCGCCGGATACAGGATCTCCTCGACCGAGTGGTTGAGGCGGTGGATCTCGTCGATGAACAGCACATCGCGTTCCTCAAGATTGGTCAGGATCGCGGCGAGGTCGCCTGGACGCTCGATTGCCGGACCGCTCGTGGCGTGCAGGTTGACGCCCAGCTCGCGAGCGATGATGTTGGCCAGCGTCGTCTTGCCCAGGCCGGGCGGGCCGTAGAGCAGCACGTGGTCGGCAGCCTCGTCACGCTGGCGGGCGGCCTCGAGCAGGATCTCGAGGTTCTGCTTGACCGGCGCCTGGCCGATGTACTCGGCCAGCAGACGAGGTCGGAGTGAGGTCTCAACCGCCACTTCCTCGACGCTCAGCGTGCCCGAAGCGACGTGGCGATCCGGATCGTCCATCGGTGCCGAGTCTAGCAGGATTCGAGGCGTATAGAACGCCTGTTCGACACTTCGACAGGACCGGTGGGGGTCAGTTGGCGCGTTTAGGGGCGAGCGGAACGCGTCCGGCAAGCGCGGCCAGGGCGAGCACCATCATCACTACGACCGCCGCGCCGGCGACGAGTGGCACCCAGGGCGTGTTCAGTTCCTTGACGACGATGCCGGTATAGGCCCAGATGATGACTCCGGAATAGGCGACGTCGCCCGTTCGCAACACCGCGGTGACCGCGATTGCCAGACCGATTGCGAGAACGAGCGCGGCGATCAACTCTGGAGCGATACCAAATGTCGTCACGCCGGCCCAGTTGCCGACTGCGGCGATATTGGCGATCGTCGCCACCGTTATCCAACCCAGATAGAGCGACCATGGCACCTGTACGAGCCAGCGGTCGGAGCCCGACAGGCCTGAACCCGGATGCGCCAACGCTTCGAATCCGGCCCGTCGATAGATCCAGATCAGCGTGGCCAGCAGAGCGACCATGACCACGACTGTGGCCGGGAAGATCTCGTAGTGCCAGAGCACGATCCACGCGCCGTTGAGCACGCCGACGAGCGCCGGTAGCAGGCCAATTCGGCGCAGGAGAGGGTCCTCGAGCCGGCTCGGTCGCAGTGTCTGGGCCAGGAAGCCGACTTGCCCCAGGTAGATGAGGCCCCAGATGGCGAACACATAACCAGCTGGCACTACGAAGACTCGGAAGCGGTCTGATATCTCGGCCGTCGTCAGGCCGTTGATCGGCAAGACGTTGGCAGCGCCATTGACCACGAGCGCGAACAAAATGCCGGCGACGACGAGGAGTTGGCGGATGCGGTCGTTACTCAACGCTTACTCGAGCGATCTGCGCGGCTCGAGGATCACCACGGCAGTCTCGCCGGCGCGCCGAGTGGCGTAGCCGTCGAGATTCTTCACCGTCGTATTCGCGCCAGCGGGCCCACAGCCTGTCGCGCTCCTCCCCCACCGCTGCTCGCGCCAAGACCGTGCGCTTGCCGTCCTTCAGCTCGACCTGAGTCTCCGGCTTGGCCTGCACGTTGAGCCACCATGCCGGCTCCGGACTGCCCCAGCCGTTCATTGCCAGCGTCACCAAATTTGGGCCATCCTCGTAGTAACCGAGGATGACCGACCGATCCTTGCCCGTCTTCCGGCCGACGGTAGTCAATCTCATCGTTCCCCACTTGCCCGGCGCCGGCGGCCACAGGCCCCTGCGTCCGCCGGTGACCCGAAAGTAGGCACGATGGAAGCGCCATGCAAGGTGGATGAACCAGCGCGGCGGAAGCCGCGGTGACTTCAGCTGATCGCTCGTGGTGACAGACTCGGCCATGTCGCTCTCCCTACATACACCGTAAACTTAGGGTGTAAGTAGTATCCTACTCAGTGATGCGCTGTCAAGTCGGAGCAGGACAAACCTGACAGCAGAACGCTTACGCTACGCGTTCGACGTCGAAAGGCTAGTCAGTGACGCTGAAAACTGAACCCACCACCAGGCGAGAGCCCCTCAGCCGCGAGCGCGTGCTGCGCGCGGCGATCGAGCTCGCCGATCGGGACGGCGTGGATGCACTCAGCATGCGCCGCGTCGGGCAGGCGCTCGGTGTTGAAGCGATGTCGCTCTACAACCACGTCGCCAACAAGGAAGACCTGCTCGATGGGGTTGTCGAAACCGTCGTCAGCGAGATCGACCCAGCTGCCGTTGGAGCGGACTGGAAGTCGACCATGCGCGCTCGGATTCTGGCCACTCGACGAGCGATGCTCCGCCATCGCTGGGCATCGGAGGTCATTGTCTCGCGCCAGAACATGACCCCGGCGATGCTCGCGTACATGAACTCGATGGCCGAGATCTTCAGGACCGGAGGCTTCTCGGTCGATCTGACCCATCACGCATTCCACGTCCTGGGCAGCCGAGTGCTGGGCTTCACGCAGGAGCTCTACGACGACTCGGCGCAGCCGAGCGACGATCCCGAGATGATGGCCATCATGCTTCGCCAGATGGCCACGCAGTATCCGTACATCACCGAGATCGCCAGTCAGGTGGCCCATGACGAGGCGTCGGTCGTGGGTAGCGGCTGCGACGACCAGTTCGAGTTCGAGTTCGCGCTCGACCTGATCCTCGACGGTCTCGAGCGTCTTCGCGCAGAGCAGGAAGCGGCGGCGCCCTAAGGCTAGGAAGCAGCTGTTTGCGCCGCAGCACTTGGAGCGCGGCGGAGCTTGGCGTAGGTTGTGACGGCACAGCGCCGTTCGACGGACCCGCGCTGCCGTGTGTCGGGTCAAGCCCAGCGAACGTCGACTGATGCGCTTGATGGAGGCTGTCGTGACCTCTCGCGCTTTTCTCGTGGCTGCCGTGCTCGTGGCGGCGCTGGCGATACCTTCTGCGGTCGGTGCCAAATCGAGCACCGTGCGCTTCGCGACCTTCAACGCGTCGCTTAACCGCGCCAGCGCCGGACAAGCCCTGGCCGAGATTTCCAGCCCCGGCAACGATCAGGCCGATGCCGTCGCCGAGATCATTCAGCGCGTTCGACCGGATGTCCTGCTCATCAATGAGTTCGACTACTACCCCAACAACCAGCTCGCCACTGCGTTTCAGGAGAACTACCTCGACGTCGCGCATAACGGCGCGGCGCCGATCGATTACCCATACGTCTTCGTCGCGCCGTCCAACACCGGTGAACCGTCCGGACACGACCTCGATAACAACGGCTCAGTGGGCGGACCCAATGACGCTTACGGCTTTGGCTTCTTCCCGGGCCAGTTCGGAATGGCGGTCTTTTCGCGTCATCCCATCGATCTGGACGCAGTTCGGACGTTCCAGACCTTCCTCTGGCAGGACATGCCCGGCGCATTGCTTCCGGACAACCCCGCCACCACGGCTCCCGCCGACTGGTATTCGCAAGCCGAGCTCGACGTTTTTCGGCTCTCCTCGAAGAGCCATTGGGATGTGCCCATCGGGATCGGCAGGGAGACTGTCCACTTTCTCGTCAGCCATCCGACGCCACCGGTCTTCGACGACCCGCCCGCTTTCCCAGCCGGAGTCGACTTCAACGGGCGGCGCAATTCGGACGAGATTCGATTCTGGGCTGACTACATCACGCCTGGCGCGGCGTCCCGCTACATCTACGACGACGCGGGCCAGCATGGCGGGCTCCAGCCGGGCGACCGGTTCGTGATAGCCGGCGACCAGAACAGTGATCCGCTCGATGGGGACAGCATCCCCGGTTCGATTCAGCAGCTGATCGAGCACCCGCTGGTGAATAACAGGGTCACGCCCGCGAGCGCAGGCGGGCCCTATTGGGCCGAAGCCCAGGACGCGCTGAATGACACGCACGAGAGCGATCCCTCGTTCGACACGGCAGATTTCTGCGATACGCCGGTTGCGCCTCCGTGCAGTGGACCGGGCAACCTGCGCGCCGATTACGTTCTGCCGCGCAAGAACCTCCAGATCGTCGACGCTGGTGTCTTCTGGCCGGACGGCGACGACCCGATGCTGTATCTCACTGGCACTGGCTTCCCGGTGCCGAGCTCAGACCACCGCGCCGTGTGGGTGGATCTCAAGATCCACGGCTAAATCCAGCAGGCATTGGGGGCGGTTCGTGCCGCTGTGAGGCCAATACCGCCCTCACATGCCGTTACGACGTCCCTGCTCAAACGCGCTTGTGAACCATCCGCTCGATTGCCTCGGCGGCGTCTTCTGCGGCGTCAATCGCGTTCTCGAGGCCGTTGTACAGGTCGCGCCACTTGATGACCTCGAGCGGATCACCGCGGTCATGAAAGAGCCTGGCGACGGCGGCGCGTGAGATGCCGTCTGCCTGATGCTCGAGCTCGTGAACGCGTTCGAGGTGGCTGCTGAGATCCTTCATCTGTTCGAGCTTCGATAGCGCAGCCGAGAGCTCGACGCCCTGTAGCGCCAGGATGTCCGCCAGCAGGCGCGCCTCGACTGTAGGCTCCTGGATGTCGAAGATCACGAAGCTTTCGGCAACCGCCTGAATCGAGTCCACAACGTCGTCCAACTGGACGGTCAGGTCGTGGATGTCCTCGCGATCGAACGGTGCGACGAACGCCTCTTCGAGCCGCGCGTTGATTTTCAGGTCGAGCTCGTCACTCTGCTTTTCGAGGGCCTGGATCTCGGCGATTCGCTCGGGCAGGCGGTCGAAGATGGCGATCAGGTCCTGGAGCCGAACGGCAGCCGTCGAGAGGTTTTCACCGGCGGCTTCGAAAAGGTCGAAGAACTTGATGTCCTTGGGGATCAGGCTGATTCGGACCATGCTCTCCTCAATGTGACAGACCGAGGGCGTTGAAGACCAGCCAGACGAGCGCGGCCATCAGGCCCGATGCCGGAATGGTGACGATCCAGGCCAGGACAATCGCGCGTACTACCCCCCAGCGTACGCCGCGCAGGCCGCGCGCCGAGCCAACGCCCATGATCGCGCTCGAGATGACCTGCGTCGTCGAGACCGGGATCCCGAGCTGTGCGGCGCCGAGGATGACCGATGCTGCGGTCGTCTCGGCGGCGAAGCCGTGGACTGGCTCCAGCTTCACGACGCGATGTCCCATGGTGTGCATGATGCGCCAGCCGCCGACGGCGGTGCCCAAAGAGATGGCACTGGCGGCGACGATGATGACCCAGGTAGGCACTTCGATCGTGGATATGAGGCCGGCGGAGAACAGCGCGAGGGTGATGATGCCCATCGTCTTCTGAGCGTCATTGGAGCCGTGCGAGAAGGCCATGAAGCCGGCCGAGATGACCTGCGCGCGTCGGAAGAAGTTCGTCACCGGGCGGCGACGAGCCCGAAAGAAGATCCAGAACAGGACCACGATCAACGCCAGCGCCACGAAATAGCCGATGAAGGGCGAGGTGACCATCGGGATGAGCACCTTGTCGACGATGCCCTGGATCTTGAACGCGCCCACCCCCGCGGCGACCAAAGTGGCGCCCAGCAATCCGCCGATCAGCGCGTAGCTGCTCGAACTGGGCAGACCGTAGTACCACGTGACCAGATTCCAGACGATCGCGCCGATCAGTGCCGCGGCGACGACCGCCGGCGTGGTGGTGCTCTCGTCCACGAGCCCGGCGCCAATCGTCTTCGCCACCGCCGTGCCGGCAAACGCGCCGATGAAGTTGAACGCGGTGGCCATGATGATCGCATTTCGTGGCGACAGCGCCCGCGTTGCGACCGACGTGGCGATCGAGTTTGCCGTGTCGTGGAAGCCGTTGATGTAGTCGAAGATCACGGCCAGAATCACGACCGCGACCAGCATCAGGGTCAGACCTTCCATCGTTGTGGTTCCTGACTCTCAGTCGCGACGCAGGACGCGCAGCGCAGCCTTGACGCGATCCTCGAGCGACGCGCCGACGGGAAGTGAGGCAACGGCTCCGCGAGCCGACTCGCGCGACTCCGACGCGGTGTAGCCGAGCGCCTGCAGTGCGGCCACGACCTCCAATTCGGACGAGGCCGGCACTCCCCCGATGCCGGCCACGGCGCCCGCGGTGGCGACCTTTTCCTTTAGTTCGAGGATGACCCGCGCGGCGAGCTTCTTGCCGACGCCCGATACGGCCGTCAGCACACCTTCGTCGCCCTGCAGAATGGCCAGCTGAAGATCTGCCACCGGACGCGATGCGACGATGGCGAGCGCCACTTTCGGACCAACTCCGGTCACCGTCGTGAGCAGCTCGAAGAAGCCCAGCTCCTCGCTCGTTCGGAAGCCGTACAGCGCCTGCTGGTCCTCGCGCACCAGGTGATGGGTGAAGAGCCGGGTCGGTTCGCCTTCGCGCAGGCCGGTCAACGTCCCCGGGCCGCAGAAAATGCGGTAGCCAATGCCGCCAGCCTCGACCACGGCGGAATCCGGCGCGAGCATCGCAACCCGGCCCTCGACGAAAGCAATCACCGCCCGAAGCCTAGCGCGCTTGGATCAGGCGGCTTGAGGATGAGCGTGCGCTGTGCAGATCGCGACCGCGAGTGCGTCGGCCGCGTCGTCCGGGCGCGGCAGCGTGGTCATGCCCAACACCAGCTGGACCATGCGCTGGACCTGTTCCTTTGGCGCGCGACCGTAGCCGGTGACAGCGAGCTTGACCTCATGCGGTCCGTACTCGACCACCGGCAACCCCGCCTCGGCCGCAGCGAGCAGCACGACGCCGCGCGCCTGGCCGACCGCGAAAGCGGTCTGCACATTCTTGTTGAAGAAGAGCCGTTCGACACCGACGTATGCGGGGCGGTGGTCGGCGATCAATCCCGCCACCGCGCGATGGATCTCGAGCAGCCTCACCGGAAGCGTCTGGGTGGACAGCGTTTCGAGGCAGCCATAGTCCACTGCGCGCAGGCGCGATCCGTTCCTTTCAACGATGCCGTAGCCGGTCGCCGCGGTTCCCGGATCAATGCCCAGGACGATCAACAGCCCGGCATCAGACTGCGGCGGCCTCGGCGAGGATCTCGGCCGGCAGATCGAAGTTGGCCGTGACGCGCTGCACGTCGTCGAGGTCCTCGAGCGCCTCGATCAGGCGCAGGTTCTGGCGGGCGACGTGTTCGTCGACCTCGATCGGCGTCTTGGGCGTCATCGTGACCTCGGCCGACTCGACTGCGACTCCGGCACTCTCGAGCGCCTTACGCAGGCCCTCGAGCTGGCTTGGATCGGTGACCACCTCGACCGGGTCCGAGTCGGTGTAAACGTCGTCGGCGCCGGCGTCGATCGCAGTCAGCGCGACGTCGTCAGGATCGCCGCCGTTGAGCAGCACTGCGACGACGCCGCGCGGCTCGAACTGCCACGCGACAGAGCCCGCGCCGGCGAGCGAGCCACCGCTCTTGGTGAATAGCGAGCGAACGTCGGCGACGGTCCGATTCTTGTTGTCCGTCGCGGCCTCGACGAGTATCGCCACGCCGCCCGGGCCGTAGCCCTCGTAGACGATTTCCTCGTACTCGGCGGCCCCGGCGCCGCCTGCTGCCTTGTCGATGGCGCGCTTGATGTTGTCCGCCGGCATGTTCTCCGCGCGCGCCTTCTCCATCGCCAGCCGCAGCCGATAGTTGGCGTCGGGATCACCGCCGCCCTCGCGCGCGGCGATGGAGATCTCGCGCGCGATCTTGGTGAAGATCGCGCCACGCTTGGCGTCGTTGGCGCCCTTCTGGCGCTTTATCTGGGACCACTTGGAGTGACCGGACATCGCGACTGATTCTATATGCTGGCCCCATGACCACAGTTGACATGTCGCGCCTTCGAAACGTCGTGCTCGCCGGTCATTCCGACTCCGGCAAGACAACCTTGGCCGAACATCTCCTCCATGCTTCGGGTGCCGTCTCGCGCCTGGGCAAGGTCGACGATGGGACAACGGTGCTCGATTTCGAGCCCGAGGAGCAGAAGCGCAAGCAGTCGCTGTCGCTTGGAGTTGCGACGCTCAACCACGATGGCTACGAGATCAACCTGATCGACACGCCCGGCTACGCCGACTTTGCCGGCGAAGTCGTCGAGGGCTTCGAGGCGGCCGACGCTGCGCTGATTACGATGGACGCATCCGGTGGGGTCGAGGCCGGCACAGAACGTGCAATCTCGCTCGGCCGCGCGCACGGCACGGCCGCGTTGTTCGTGATCACCCGCTGTGAACGAGAGAATGCCGATCCGGCCGCCGCGCTCGACGCCCTGCGCGCGGCCTTCGGCAGCAAGATCGCGCCACTCCACGTGGCCATCGGCAAGGCCGACGCGTTCAAGGGCTACGTCGATCTCGTCCATCGCAAGGCGTATGTCTGGGAGGGTGGCAAGCGAAGCGAGACGGAGATTCCGGCCGAGCTCGCCGACGAGGTCGCTCGCCGACGCGACCAGCTGCTCGAGGCGGCCGCCGAAGCCGACGACGACGTGCTGGCCAAGTACCTCGAGGGCGAGGAGGTGAGCGACCAGGAACTCGATGCGTGCCTTCATCGCGGCGTGCGCGACTCGATCCTGGCGCCGGTCATGGTCACCGCCGCCGCGCGCGAGATCGGCGTCGACGGCGTGCTCGACGCGATTGCGCGCTACCTCCCCTCCCCCGACGAGGAGAAGCCGGTCAAGGCGATCGACGGCGCGGGCAAGGAAACCGAGATCGCCCAAACAGGGGACGGGCCGCTGCTGGCCCGAGTGTTCAAGACGACTGCCGACCCGTTCGTCGGCCGCCTGACCTACTTTCGCGTCTTCTCGGGCAAGATCGCCTCGCACGATCACGTCTGGAACGCCGATCGCGGCGAAGAGGAGCGCATCGGCCAGGTTCTGCGCGTCAAGGGCAAGGACACCGAGCCGGTGGGCGTCATCAGCGCCGGCGAGATCGGTGCGGTCGCCAAGCTCGTCCACACCCACACCGGCGACGCGCTGTCGTCGCGCGAGAAGCCGTTCAAGCTTTCACCGATCGACTTTCCGCCGGCCAGCCTGCCGGTCGCGATCGAGCCACAGACCAAGGCAGACCTGGACAAGCTCGGCGCTGCCCTGAGCAGGCTCGCGGAGGAGGATCCGAGCGTTCGCGTCGAGCGCGAGGCGGAGACCGGCGAGCAACTGCTTTGGGCACAGGGCGACAGCCACATCGCGGTCATCGTCGAGCGGCTCAAGCGCAAGTTCGGCGCCGCGGTCGTGACCCGTCCGCCGCGCATTCCGTATCGCGAGACGATCCGCTCTGCGACCAAGGCCGAGGGCCGGCACAAGAAGCAGACCGGCGGGCGCGGCCAGTTCGGCCACGTATGGATCGAGATCGAGCCCAATCCCGGCGCCGGGGTCGAGTTCCATACGCGCGTCGTCGGCGGATCCGTGCCACGCCAGTTCTGGGCCGGGATCGAGAAGGGCGTGCGCGACATCGCCGAGAAGGGCCCGATCGCGGGCTACCCGGTGATCGACTTCAAGGCGACGCTGTACGACGGCTCATTCCACACGGTCGACTCGGACGAGCTGTCCTTCCGACTGGCCGGCCAGCTGGCCACGCGTAAGGGAATCCAAGACGCCTCACCGGTCCTGCTCGAGCCGATCATGGACGTCGAGGTGCGCGTCCCCGAGGAGTACATGGGCGACGTGAACCGGGACCTGAACACGCGCCGCGGCCGGGTTCTGGGCATGGACACGTCTGACGGGGTGCAGGTCGTTCGAGCGCACGTGCCGCAGTCCGAGCTGTTCACGTACGCGACCGAGCTGCGCTCGATGTCGGCCGGACGTGGCCAGTTCTCCGCCACCCTCGCCCAGTACGAGGAAGTGCCGTCGCACGTGGCCCAGAAGATCGTCGAGGCGCACAAGAAGGACGAGGGCGCGGCGCACTGATTTCCGTGACTGCAATGCCCGTGTCGCGGCTCGTCGTGGCAGGCGACCATGGATCGAGCTCCTAGCGGTCGATCATCGAATCCATTCATTTGGACAGACGACCAGCTAGAGGAGTCCCATCCGCCATGGGCGAAAACGAGAACAGCTACGACCTGCCGACCCTGTCGAAGAAGCTGCAGGACATCCGATTCACGATGTTCACCACCCATCAGGGCGACGAGCTACGGGCCCGGCCGATGACCACCCTGGAGGCGACCGAGGATGGTTCGCTCTGGTTCTTCGGGGTCCGCGACAGCGAGCTCGTGACCGAGGTTGCGGCAGATCGACGCGTCGGGCTGGCCTATGCTGACAACGGCGATGGCACCTACGCATTCGTGTCCGGCTCAGGCTTTCTGCGCGAGGATCGAACCAAGATCGATGAGCTTTGGAATCCGATCCACAAGGCTTGGTACGACGGCCCCGACGACCCCGATCTCCAACTCATCGAGGTCCGACTCGAAAGCGCCGAGTACTGGGATAGTCCTGACTCGGGCGTCTTTCGTTTCCTCGGCGTGCTGCGCGCTGCTGTCAGCAACGAGGAGCACGAGGTTGGCACACACGGTGAGGTTGGAGGCGTTCCGGCAAGAGGCTGACCAGCCGCAGCGTGCCGGGTGAGGAAGTCGCAGGTCACGACCTGGGAGCCTTCCAACGCGGCGATCGCCGAGCGCTACGGCCTAAGGGCCGAGGACATCCTGCGCTTCGATCTGAACACGTCGCCTTGGCCGTCGCCGGTATTGCCCGAGGTGCTGGCCAGGCCATTCGATCCGCCACTCAACGAGTACCCGGATAGCTACTACGCCGACCTGACCGAGGCGGCCGCGGCGTACATCGGCGTGGGTGTCGAGGAGATTCTGGTCGGCGCCGGAGCGGACGAGGTGATCGATCTCGTCGCCAAGGCTTTTCTGCCACCCGGGTCGACGGCGATCGTGCCGATTCCGACCTACTCGATGTACGGCGTCTTCACCACGCATCGAACGGCGAAAATCCTGCCCGTTCCGCGACTGCCAGCGGAACAAGGTTTCAGGCTCGACGTGCCGGCGATCATAGCCGCGCTTGCCGATGCCTCGGTCGTCTGGCTATGCAACCCGAACAATCCCACCGGTGCCGAGGATGCAGCCGCCGACGTCCGGGCAATTCTCATTGCCGCCGGCGAGCTGCCCGGGCCGCCGCTGGTGGTCGTTGACGAGGCTTACCACGAGTTCATCCGCGCGTCGGTCATCGGCTGGCGTGCCGAGTTTCCGAACCTGCTGGTCATTCGGACAATGTCCAAGGCCTTTGCTCTGCCTGGCATCCGGGTTGGCTTTGGTGCCGGTGATCGGTCGATCATCGAAAGGCTCGAGCGCTTCCGCCCACCGGGCAGCATCTCGACCGTGTCCGCCCACGTCGCGACCGCCGCGCTGGGTTCACCGGCCTACGCCGCGGCCAATGTCGAGGCGCTGTCCAATGAGCGTGAGTGGCTGGCCACCGAGCTGGCCGAGCGCCGCTGGCCCTCGACACCGAGCATCTGCAACTTCCTGCTCGTGCGCCTCGGCGACAACGATGACGCCGAACACGCTGCCGACGTCCTTCTTCGAGCGGGCATCGTGCCGCGCACGTTCGGGCCGGCCAATCCGTTGCGCGGCCACCTGAGGATCACTGTTCGCAGCCGGTGGGAGAACGAACGACTCCTAGCGGCGGTCGAGCGGGTCACTGCCGAGTCGTAACCCGGTCGATTTGCTGCGCCGAATGGATCGGCGCTCAGGTGACACATGGCCCTCGGATCCCGGCCGGCCTGCCGCTTCACTGGGAGCATGTGAAAGGAGCTCCCGGTGACCACCCGATCCAGATCTGCCATGGCCATCCATTGCGCCGCTGTCGGCGCGCTAACCGGTCTCGCTGCGGCTCTCGGCGTGTTTGCGCGCGGCGATGGCGCGACCCAAATCGCGACGAGCGTGCGCGGCATTGACTACGAGATCGCCGCCAACGGCGTGTATGCGTTCAATGCTCAACGCGTCGTCGCCGAGGGCGTTGGCTGGGATGCCTTCACCCTGGGCATAGTCGCGCCGGCCATGCTGCTGGCGGCCTTGTTTATGGCGCGCGGCTCGATTCGAGCGCTCCTGGTCGCCGAGGGCCTGCTGGTCTATCTCAGCTACGCCTACCTCGAGTACTCGATCACGTGGGCATTCGGACCCCTGTTTCTGCTCTTCATCGTGATCGTGGCGGCCAGCGTGATCGGCATGATCTGGCTCGGCGTTGAGATTGCGGAGTCCGCCATTGCCTCCCGCTTTGGCGACGCGTTCCCGCGCCGCGGCTGGGTCGCGCTGAGCGTCGCGATGTCTGCACTGCTTGTTGTGATGTGGAGCGGTCGAATCTGGCAGGCGCTCAACGGAAAGGCGGACGAGCTTCTCCTTGGCGAGACGACGATGACGGTGCAGGCCCTCGACCTTGGATTGGTCGTGCCGGTCACGCTGCTCATCGCCTGGCTTGCCTGGCGCCAAAATAGGTCCGGCTACGTCCTTTCCGCCGTGTACGTCGTCTTCTTCGTTGCGATGGCCGGGGCAATCACGAGCATGCTCATCTCGGCCGGTCTCCTCGAGGGTTCGTTCGAGTGGCCGCCGATCATCATCTTCGGCTTCGCGACCGCCGTTGCCACCTACCTGGGTTGGCGAATGTACGGCCAGCTCGATGACCAAGCCGTATCACGTACCGAAAACCCGGTGGGTGCCACAGCCGCGGCTGGCGGTTAGGCGAGGCGTTTGGCGGCCTGGCGGTAGTGGGGCAGGAGTGAGCCCCAGCCGGCGAGGTTGCCATCGCGGCGCGGGATTGCCGATGCGCCCAGCCGATCCCAGCCTCGGTGCTCGATCTCGACCTGCGTTCCCATTGGCCGGGTTGTGAAACGAATCTCGACCTCGGTCGCATCCGCCCGGTCGGCGCAGGTGCCACAGGTAGACGAGTCTGCGCGGCGGCTCCCACTCGACGATCTCGCCCCAGTCGTGCTCCGTGCCGTCTGATGTCCGTTCGTAGATCCGCCCGCCTGGTCGCGGCTCGAAGATCACGTCGAGCCCGCTTTCCGTGGACACCGTGTGCGAAACGGACCACCAAAGGGAGGTGCGCGCCGTCCACAGGCTGAATGCCTGCTGGGCGTCGCAATCGACGTCGAACCGAACGTGAATCGGCTCCAAGCCGGCCGGGACGCTCACCTATCGGCCGAGCGAGACGGCGGAGGAAGGTTGTCCGCAGCGAGCTTGAACCGGCGCGCCGCGTCGCCCCAGACGCTCTCGAGATACGCCTGGACCGCCGCGATCCCCTCGTCGTGCAACTTGTAGATGCGCCGGGTGCCTTGCGGTTCCTCGATCACGAGGCCGGCGCCCTTGAGCACGGACAGATGACGCGAGACGGCAGGGCGGCTGATCGGCAGCTGGTCGGCGATCGATTGGACTGACCGACCTCCCGCGCCCAGCAGCTCAACGATCGCGCGTCGATTTGGATCGCCGAGAGCGGCGAAAGGATCGGCGGCAGCGCTCGCTCGGGGCATATTGCGAATATGGTAAACGTACGGTTACAGTAACGACAACGTTACGGAGGAGATCGACTAATGGCACAGGGCAGTGGCACGAAGGAAGACCCGTGGCAGCTGAAGACGCCGCCGGGCACCTCCGAATACACGATGTACCGCGATGACACGGCCGATCCGCCACTCATCGTGTGCAACGTCGGCTCGACCAAGCTGACCTACCTCGCCCGTGCGATCGACGACCTGCATGCGATGCTCAAGGCGCACGGCGACTGGATGGACCTCGGTGCAGCGGATGAGCAGAAGGCGACAACGCCGGGGACGGTCGAGGCGTGGGGTCGCGCGGAAGACAATCCGGTCGGCGGTTGGTACGGCCAGCGCAAGGGCTACCGGGGGCGCTTCGGGATGTACATGCCGCCGCTGATGGAGGCACTCGGCCTGGCGGAACTGAGCCACGACGCGCGCAACAACAAGATGAGGGCGCTCTAGGCTCTCGCCAGCTGCTCCAGGATGAAATCATGACGATGAGCAACGGCGTGATCGCTGCGCATCGCGTGGTCAGCCTCGTAACGCTCGATCCGCTTCGGCTCACCGGCGGCGTTGTACAGCTCTGACGCGTCCATGCCGGCGATGAAGTAGTCGTCGTTGGCGAACTGCATCAGCAGCGGCCGTGGCGCGATCGATGCGATGTGCTCGATCGGGTCGAGCACGCGCAGGGCGCGCATGTAGTCGATCCGGTCTTCTTCGATCGGCCAGAAGCGCAAGAACCAATCGGCCCATCGGTTGGCGGGCGCGATCAGGACGCCGGACACGATCCGTGGGTCGCGCGCCATCAGCAACGCCCCGTGCATCGCGCCGAAGTCGTGGCCAACCATCACGATCCGCTCGGCGCCGCGACCTTCGAGCTCATCGACGCACGCCGCCAGCAGATCGATCTCTGACTCGATCTGGCGCGAATCCGCCGACGAGCCGACGGGATCGACCGACCATGGAAATACCAGCTGCGGCATCGCGCTGACGACGCCCTCGGAGCCCAGACGCTCGGCCTCGGCACGGAATTGAGTCCTATTGCCGTCATCTGCCTGCGGGTCGAACCAGTGCAGGAACAGCACGCCGCCCCTGATCGAGGCCGACGGCGAAACGACGTCGAGGTCGGTCATGCCTCGCGGCGGCGGCCGATCAACGTCCGCTTCTTGCCCGCGCGAAGAACGAGGTAGCGCCCGTCGATCGGCTCCGGCCGCGCGCCGTCGTCGGCGGTAACACGCTCGTCGTTGATCGAGAACCCGCCCTGCTGGATCATCCGGCGCGCCTCCGACTTCGACGCGAACAGGCCGCTGTGCACCGCAAGTCCTGCCGGGTCGAGTGCCAGATCATCGTCGCTGAACTCGAAGTGATCGAGCTCGCCAAAGAGTACGTCCAGGACGTCAGGATCACGCAGTGGCTGGCCGGTGAACAGGGCTTCGGCGACCTTCTCCTGGCGCCGCCCTTCTTCCTGGCCGTGGACGCGCGTGGTCATCTCGGACGCCAGCCGCCGTTGCGCCGGCCGCTTCTCAGGCGCTGATCGCTGCTGCTCCTCGAGCTCGTAGATCTCGTCGGCCTGAAGCAGCGTCAGCCTGCGCAGCATCATCGCCACGTCGCGGTCGTCCTGGCCGATCCAGTACTGGTAGAACTCGTACGGCGAGGTGCGCTCGGCCGACAGCCAGACCGTGCCCTGCTCTGTCTTGCCGAACTTGGCGCCGGTCGACGTCAACAGCAGCGGGCACGACACGGCGAACGCGTGCGCGTGGCCATCATCGGTGAGCCCCTCGATGCGCCGGATCAGCTCCGTTCCGGCGGTGATGTTTCCCCACTGATCGGCGCCTCCCATCTGCAGCTCAACACCGTGCTCGCGGTAGAGATGCAGGAAGTCGGTCGCCTGGAGGGTCATGTACGAGAACTCGGTGAAGGAGATGCCGGTGGCCAGACGAGTCTGAACAGAGTCCTTGGCGAGCATGTAGCTGATCGGAAAGTGCTTGCCGATGTCGCGCAGATAGTCGAGCAGCCGGTAGCGTGTCAGCCAGTCGCGATTGTCGAACAGCCGCGCGCCGAGAGACCCTGAAAAATCGAGAAACCGCTCCAGCTGGACGCGGATAGCTGCCCGATTCGCGTCGAGCGTGTCGTCGTCGAGCAGGTTGCGCTCGGCGCTCTTGCCCGACGGATCGCCGATCATCCCCGTCCCACCGCCAACCACGGCCACCGGGGAGCCGGCTCCCGTCCGCTGCAGAGCGACGAGCATCGCGAGTGGCATCAGGTTGCCCACCTGGAGCGAAGGCGAGGTCGGATCGAAGCCGACATAACCACTGATCGGCCCGCGCGTCAGCCGCCGGGCCAAGCCTTCCGACTCGTCCTGGATCAGGCCGCGCCACTCCAGTTCGCGCAGGAAGGCGTGCCGGTCAGAGGCGGCGGGCTCGGGGTTCTCCATGCTTCCTATGCTAGAGTCGAGCGCAGATGCAGACCAGCCGCGACAGCCGGCAGGTCGGACGCAGCACCCAATCGCAGGCCAGGCGCGGTCGCGGCGGTGCGCGTCGGCTGGCAGTCGCAATTCCGATGTTCATCTTCGGTTCGATGGCGCTCGTGGCGCTCGTCGGGCTCATTTCTGCCGTGGGCGTCTTCGCCTTCTACAGCCAGGGGCTGCCCGACACGCGCCAGCTGGACAACCTCGAGTTCATCTCAGAGTCGGTCGTCTATGACCGCACGGGGACGGTCGAGCTGGCCCGATTCAACGCCGGCGAGCGGCGCGAGCCGGTCACCTTCGACCAGATCCCGCCGATCCTGGTCGACGCGGTCACATCGACCGAGGACCGCTCGTTCTGGACCAACACAGGCGTGGACCCGATCGGCATCGTGTCGGCCACGGTCGACTCGATTCGTGGCCGCGAACGCGGCGCGTCGACGATCACCCAGCAGCTCGCCCGCCAGCGCCTGCTCGATCCCGAGCTCGTGCGCGACCCGGATCGGGTGATCGAGCGCAAGATCAAGGAGATCATCCAGTCGGTCCGACTGACCGAAGCCTTCCCCGGCGAGGAAGGCAAGCAGCAGATCATGGCCGCGTACCTGAACCAGAACTATTACGGCAACGGCCTGTACGGCATCAAGGCCGCCGCGCGCGGCTACTTTGGCATCGACGACCTCAACGATCTGACCCTTGGCCAGGTGGCGCTGTTGGCCGGCCTGCCCCAGTCGCCGTCGTCGTACGACCTCGCCCGCAACGCAGTGGTGGCCGACGACGGCACGCTGTATGTGCCGCTCAGCGAACGCGTGCCGATCGTCTTCAGGCGCAATGAGATCCTGCGCCAGATGGCTGCCGACCCTTCGAGATTGGTGCTGACCGAGGGCAAGTTCAGCCCCGAGCAGATCCTCGCGGCAATGGACGAGCCGATCATCCTGTCGCCCCAAGATCCTGAGATACGGCAATGGATCGCGCCACACTTCATCTGGGCGCTGCGCGAGGAGCTCGCCACCCGTCTGTGCGGCGACGCCGAAACGTGTCCCGAGCTCGAGCGCGGCGGGTTGCGCATCATCAGCTCCCTCGACGCCGAGGTGCAGCAAACGGCCGAGAAATGGGTTGACGCTGCCGTCTTCCTGCCCAAGTCCGCGGATCCGGAGGCGTACGCGGCGGAGATCGGCGTGCCCTACGAGCGCTGGATGCGGCGGCTCGAGGATCTCGAGGTCAACAACGGCGCGCTGATCGCGATTGATTATCAGACCGGCGAGGTCATCGCCTACACCGGCAGCGCCGGCTACTACCGTGACGAGGACGCCACGCCGCGGTTCCAGCCGCAGTTCGACGTGCTCGCCGACGGCTGGCGGCAGCCGGGATCGGCATTCAAGCCGTTCAACTACGTGACCGGCATCAACGACGGCACGATGACCGCCGGCTCGATGTTCATGGACGTCACGACGACGTTCGCCGACTCGAATGGCTACACGCCCAAGAACTACGACCTGCTCGAGCGCGGCCCGATCCGCATGCGCAGCTCCCTCCAGTGGTCGCTCAACATCCCGGCCGTCAAGGCCCAGGTCATCAACGGCACCCAGCACGTCTTCGACATGGCGCGCCGCTTCGGAATGAGCTTCCAGACCGAGGTGCCGCGGGCTGGTCTGTCGCTGACTCTGGGCACGGAGGTGACTCATCCACGCGACGTGGCCGTCTCGTACGGAACGATGGCCAACGAGGGTCGCTATATCGGCTACACGAAGGTTCTGCGGGTTACCAACTCGTCAGGCGAGGACCTCATCGAGCCTTACGTGCCGCCGGCCGGCGAGGCGGTCGTGTCGCCCCAGGCCGCGTTCGTGATGACCGACATCCTGGCCTCGAACACGAACCCCAACCAGAACCCGATCTGGGGCGAATTCGCCGTCGAGGCGGCCGATGGCACGCGCCGCCCGGCGACGCTCAAGACGGGCACCAACAACGACGCCAACGACCTCGTCGCCTTCGGCTACATCGCTCCGCCGGACGCGGCCGGTCGCGCCGCCGGCGAATACGCACTCGTCGTCGGAGCGTGGAATGGCAACAGCGATGGCTCGCCCGTGCTGACGGCGGAGAACCCGGTGCTGTCGACGGACGTGGCCGCGCCCATGTGGAGCGGCTTCCTGACCGAGGTCAGCTCATCGTGGCCGGTGCACGACTTCGCACGACCCGCCGGCATCGTCGACGCCGAGGTCGACGCCTGGAGCGGCATGCGTCCGACGCAGTTCACGTCCGAGCGCGTGACCGAGGTGTTCATCGACGGCACGGTGCCCGGCGACGACAACACCAAGGTCGGCATGGTCGTCGTCGCCAACCCGGCGCGCCGGCGATGGACGATCAGAACCGCTGGCTCATCTGGGCCGACGGCTGTGCCGGAACGCCAGAGACGCGCGGCTTCCTGGCGCTCGAAGGAGTCGAGGCCGGACGGCCCGATTGGCAGGCGCGCCAACCAGGACTGGATCGCGCGCGCCAAACAGGGCCCCGGCACGGCCGGCGGACCTGACCCTGAGGTGAAGACGCGGACGAGCTACATCTTCAACAACCGCACCACGCCGTACGGCCGATCATGGGGAGCGCCCTTCCCGCCGACCCAGTCGTGCACGTCGGCCCCCTCCCCGTCCCCATCGCTGTCGCCGTCGCCGTCCATCTCGCCCTCGCCGTCCGTCTACGCCGAGCATCGAGCCGACGACCGCCGCCGACCGACCAGCCGACTCCGCCGCCGACCGACCCACCGACTGAGCCGCCGCCGGAGCCCACACCCGTGGAGACCCCGACTCCCTCTCCGACGCCGACCCCCACGCCTGCCGCCCTAGGGCTCTACGCCCGCCGAGCGATCAGCTCGGCCGCCCATTCGCGCAGCCGGCCGAGGTGCTCGTGGTAGTGATCCATGGCCGACTTGCGGATCCACCATGCCGCCTCGTCGGTCGGCTCGGACAGCAGGTACCACTCGTCGAGCATCCGCGTACGTGCCGAGTTGGCCTGGGTCCATGCCACTGACCACGGCTGGTCGTGCATCGCCTCGAGCAGCTCTGCATTGAGCGCGTCGATATCGATCTCGTGTCCCTCGTATGTCCCAGCGGTCATGCGCTCGAACTGGGTCTGGGCTTCGGCCAGCCAGGTGCCGACATGAGCGACCACGTCACGGACCGTCCAGTCGGGATCGCGCTGGTAGCCCGGCACGAGACACTCCTCGGGCGTCAGCGAGCTGACCAGGCGAACGATCTCGTACCAGCCGAGGCGCTCGGCTTCCATCTCGGCGGCATACAAGCGAGGCTGATCCACGGTGGACGGACATGCTACGCCGACCGAGGAATGCCGAGTCCGCCTAGCTCACCGACCGTCGTCTGCGGTCGGCGGCGGAGCGAATTCGTCGAGCGGCGAAAACCAGAGCCGACCGCCAAAGGTGGGATTGCTGACGACGATGCCGTGCTCGCCGGCGGCGATCGAGTGCATGAGGTCGGGCATGGGCACGTGGAGACCGGCGGGTCATTCTCTCGATCGGGCAACGCTGTCGCCGCTCGCCAGCTGATCCCATCCTCGGAAAACGCCGTCTCCATTGTCTGCCGGTAGCGAATGCACACTGGCGACGTTTCGACAGAGAACACGGGCACGGTCGGAGTCGGTCCGTCCGATGGCACGGCGATGGGAACAGAGCCGGATGGCACCCACTCGGCGCATTCCTCCAAATCCGATCCGTTCTGTGCCAGGACGGCTATGAAGCCGCCTGGCGTCGAGAGGATTCTGCCTGGCTGATTAGTCAGGCTGGCCGATTCGATCCAGGCTCAGCCCATCAGCTGAGCTCAGCACGACTCCCTCAGTCGGCCCTTCGCCCGACAGGCCAGGTTCCGACCGGATTCCACCGGCCACAAAGCCGTGGGGACCGGCGACCAATGACCACAGCAGATAGTCGGGCACGTCAACCGCTGACCAGGTAACGCCGGCGTCGGTCGATCTCCAAAGGCTGGCTTCACCATCAGTTGTCGCACCCACTGCGATCGCCGTGCTGCCCATCGCCGCTGGACCATAGATCTGGACGCCGGGCACGGTGCCCACCTGCTGCCACGCGTCGTCGACGACTCGCATGACGCGGGTCTCGGTCAATCCCGAGCCGTCAGGTGGTTCGGGCTCCTGATAGATGGCCAACACAGTCGGAGCGCCGCCCATGGCGATCGGCGGGTCGAAATACGAAGTGTTGAGTACGTCGGTGCCGGACACGAGCGTCCAGACGCGGCCATCGTCGGAGCGGGCCGTGAAGTTCAGCGCCGAGTCTTCATCGCACGATGCCGGCGACTGTCCGATCACGTACATCGAGTCGCCAACCGTCACCAGCTTGTCGACGCGCGCATCAGCAAATAGTTCGGGCGTCTGCTCCGTCCACGCGCTGCCATCACCGGAGAGCCAGAGGCGTGCGTGAGTCGCGGTCGTGCATGCGCCACCGGTTTCGACCGAGGTATTGCCGACGGCGGCGAAACCCGAGCCTCGGGAAGCGACACCGGCGATCCAGGTGAAGGCGCCGTCGACGTCCGACCGGTCGAGCAGCTTCCAGCCGCCGCTCGGCCGGGACAGCAGCGCTCCCGCCGCCACCGCGCCAACGACCAGCGCCGCAAGAAGCGCGAGCATGGCGAATGCGACGGCCGGAGAGAGCCGGAACCCGCCGAAACGCGGCGCGCCTCAAAGAGGTTCTCGCTCGCGCCAGCAACCGGGGACGTTGGCCGGCGCGTGCCGTCACGGCAAACACGTTGGGAAGCAGCGCATCGGGAACCGTGCGCGGCTCCACCGCTTCGAACCAATCTGACAGCGTGCGATCGAAATCAGTCGTGCTCATGCCGTTTGCCCTTCCAGCAGCGTCGCTGCGGCTCTTTCCTCGGCGTCGAACGCGGCACGCAACGCCAGCGTTGCGCGGTTGAGGCGCGACTTCACGGTTCCGACCGGGATGTTGAGTGCGACGGCGGTTTCTGCGAGCTCGAGGCCCTCGCGGTGATGGAGGACCAGCACCGCTCGATGGTCGAGTGACAGCCTCCTGAACGCCCGCTCCAACTGGTCCGATTCGTCGATCCGGCTGTCGAAGGGTCGTGCCAGGTCTTCGATCGAAGCGACCTCGACCTCCAGGCGGTGCTTTCGACGCACGCTGATGGCGCGGTAGCACTGCCGAACGAGGATGCGGCGAACCCACGCGTCGAACGCCTGCGGATCGCGCAGCCCGGGCAGGTTTCGCCAGACCTGGATCAGCGTCTCCTGAACGGCGTCGTTGGCAAGGTCGCCGTCGCGCAGTATCAACGTGGCGGTGGCGTACAGGCGTCGCGCCATCGCCGACGCCAGCTGCTGGAAGGCAGCGTGGTCGCCCTGCTGTGCACGCATCACGATCTCAGTCGTGGCCAACTCCTTCGGTGGCCGACGCTCAATGCGCCGTTGTGAAGTAGGTGCGCCTCAGAGCCAACGAAGTTCCATCTTTGGGTCAGAGCTCGACGATCGTGGCGCCGTCGCCGCCCTCGCCACGTTCGCCGGCGCGCCATTTCTTGACCAGTGGATGGTTGCCCAACCGGGCGCGCAGCGCGTCGCGCAGCGCGCCCGAGCCGTGGCCGTGAATGATCGTCACTCGCTGCGCGCCGGCGACAGCAGCGCCATCGATGTAGCTCTCGAGCATCTCGAGCGCCTCCTCGACGCGCGCTCCGCGTAGATCGAGGCTGGTCGGGATCACGCGATGGACCTGGGGCATGATCGACTCACCCGGCATGGGTGCCGGCGCTCCGCCGACGACCTGCAGCTCATCGATCGGAACCCGAACGCGCATCGCCCCGGCGGCGAGCGTCGCAAAGCCGCTGTCAGCATCGATCTCGGCGACTGTTCCCTGCCAACCGTCGCGCGAGCGCGCCGTCAGGCCGACCGTAACTGCGGGCGCGACCGGCTCTCCGTCCTCCTCTGGCGCTGGCACTGGCTCCGACAGCGCCGCGCCCCGTTCAGCGAGCCGCGCAGCCGACTCCTGTAGGCGCAGGTCAGTCAGCGTCTCGCGCTCGAGAAGCTCGCGCGCGGCGCTGATCTCCCCCTGGACCTCGGCCAGGGCGCGCTGCGCTTCCGTGCGCGCGTCCTCAAGCGCAGTCTCACGCTCGCGCCGCGCGCGGAAGCGCTCCTCCTCCGCCTCGCGCCGAGCGGCGCGTGCGCGCTCCTCGGCCTCCGTGGCGCGAGCGAGTGCCTCTTCCGTGGTGAGCTGCGTCTCGCGAATCGAGACGAGGGTTTGTTCGAACTCGGCCTGCGACTCATCGAGCCGTGAGCGAGCGTCATCGACGAGGGCCGGCGGCAAACCGAGGCGCGCCGCGATCGCGAATGCCTGCGACGTGCCCGGCAGGCCGATCTGCAATCGATACGTGGGCGAGAGCGTCTCGATGTTGAACTCGACCGACGCGTTCTCGGCCTGCGGCGAGTTGTGGGCGTACGCCTTCAGCTCGGCGTAGTGCGTCGTTGCGGCCACGAGCGCCCCGGCGGCGACGAAATGGTCGAGCAGAGCCTGGGCGAGCGCGGAGCCTTCGGTCGGATCGGTTCCAGCGCCGAGCTCGTCGAGCAGGACCAGGCAGCCTGGACCGGCCTCCTCGACGATGCGGACGATGGAGCGCATGTGACCGGAGAAGGTCGACAGCGACTGGGCGATCGATTGCTCGTCGCCGATGTCGGCGAAGACGTCGCGGAAGACCGGCAACCGCGAACCGGCCGCGACTGGCACGTGCAGACCGGACTGGTGCATCAGCGCGAGCAGGCCGAGAGTGCGCAGCGCCACAGTCTTGCCGCCGGTATTGGGCCCGGTGATGACCAACGCGCGGAAGTCGGTGCCAAGGCGGATGTCGATCGGCACGACGCGGCCGGTCAAACCCGGGTGCCGCGCGGTGAGCAGCTCGACGTCGTCGCGCTCCACGGTTTCCGGCCGAACCGCGTCCATCTCGCCGGCCAACCGTGCCCGGGCGATCCAGAAGTCGAACGTGGCCAGGGCGGCGAGGGTCTCGTCGAGCGCCTCGGCCTGACCCGCGATCAGGCTGGATAGCTCGTCGAGGATGCGCTCCTCTTCGGCCTGCGCGGTGAGCTGCGCCTCGCGCCAGGTGTTGCCCAGCTCGACGACCACCAGCGGCTCGATGAACAGCGTCTGGCCACTCCCCGACTGGTCGTGGACGATGCCCTTCACCCGGCCACGAGCGTCGGCGCGCACGGGCACCACGTAGCGGCCGTTGCGCAGCGTCACGATCGGCTCCTGCAGCGCCGCACCGATATCAGTGCTGTGGACGATCGTCTCGAGCTTCGTGCGCAGCCGCTCATACGCGACGCGCACCGCCCGACGCAGCCCGCCGAGGGCCGGCGAGGCGCCGTCCAGCAACACTCCAGCGGGGTCCAGGCTCTGCTCCAGCCGAGCGCGCAGCACGGGAAGTGGCTTGATCGAGCGGCCCAGCTCGTGAAGCAGCGGCGGCCGCTCGTCGCGCAATGCGTCGCTGAGTCTGCCCGCAGCGACGAGCGTGTCCATGATCTCCAGCAGCTCGTTGCCGTCGAGCCGGCCGCCGCGTCGCGCGCGCAGGACGAGCGTGCCCATGTCATGCGCACCACCAACACCGACGTCTGGTCGCCTGGCCAGCAGATCCCGAGCCTGATCGGTCTCGTCGAGCATGCGCTTGACCACGATCGGATCAGAGGAGGGCGTGAGTGCCTCGGCCAGCCGGCGCGACGGCGCGAACGCCGTGTGCGCAGCCAGCCGCGCCCGCACCAGCGGAAACTCGAGCAGCTCCTGGCTGCGCGCGTCGGTCATCGCTGACGCGACACGGATGGGTGACCGGCGAGCCAGAAGCGCCACAGCCGGGCGGCCCAATCCTCGCCGGCGTATTCGACGCCGATGCGCGGGCCTTCGGCGATCTCGAACGCCACCGGCTCCCGGGGTGGCGCCAGCCACAGCCCCTCCCCCGACGTCAGGTCGTGCCCATCCATCAAGCGATCCACGCCCAGGGCCTGGGTAAGCCGCGCCGGCCCGGCGCATAGCCGCGAATTTGCATCGCTGGGTCGGCCACGGCGCGCCCGCATCAGGTCAACGCCGACAACGGGTTCGATCGCCCTGATCAGCACGGCTCCTGCCTCGTCCGGCGCCGAATACGCGACGACATTGAGGCACTCGTGCATGCCGTAGACGAGATAGACGTACGCATGACCAACGTCGCCAAACATCGGCGTCGTGCGTCGGGTGAGCCCGGCGCGAGCGTGCGACGCGAGGTCCTCCGGGCCGCCGTAAGCCTCTGCCTCGACGATCGGCCCTCCGCTCAGACCCCCGGGGGTCTCGCTGAGCAGCCAGACGCCGAGCAGGTCGCGCGCCACCGCATAAGTTGGTCGCTCGAAGTAGCTTCGGCCGAGCGCGACTGCCTGCTCAGACGCCGGCAGTGACACTGGCCGGCAGGAGCGGATTTAGGAGTGTCAACAAACCGGGGATGAGGGTGTTGTGCATCTGCTGGACGATGACCGATTCCTCGAGCGCAAAGTACAGGCCGCGGACGGCCTGCAACTGCGGCTCGCTCGGAGGTGGCCCAGCGGCGTAATACGTCTCGAGCACGATCACGACCGAAGCCACGAACAGAACGCCCACGGCGAACATCACCAGCCCACCGATCAGCTCGTCGACAACCGGCCGCTTGCTGAGATGGACGGTCGAGCCACCGATCTCGACCACCGCGAGTGCGATACCGAACAGGATGACGAAGGACAGCAGAAAGGCGAGCATCTCCGAATAGCTCTGTGTGTATGTGCCGTTCTGCTGCATCAGCCACTCGCCGATCGGAACGCGCGCGTAGGCGGAAACGATGAACGCGACGAACCAGACCCCGAAGGCGAGCAGCTGGCGAACGGCCCCGCGCAGGATGCCGAGCATGACGCACGCCACCAGCACCACCAGGATCGCGAAATCAGCCTCCATCGCGAATCCTTCCACCGACCTCGGCCGCCAGCGCCTTGCTGACCTGCTCCACCGATCCGTCGACGGCCTGCTCGCTGAGTGGCTCATCCATCGGCTGGTAGCGCAGCCGGAAGGCGAGGCTGACCTCGTCCTGACCAAGCGGCGCGCCCGTGTAACGATCGAATAGTGTCACGCCGCTCAGGAACGAACCGGCATTGGCGCGGACGACGCGCTCGACCTCACCGGCCGCGATGTCGCGCGAGACGACCACAGCCAGGTCGCGCTCGACCATCGGCAGGTGATCTAGGCGGCGAACCTCCACCGTCGACTTCGACAGGCGCTCGAGCGCCGACAGATCGAGCAGCGCGAACGGAACGCGCTCGGCACGGATCTCGTACGCGACGAGCAGGCGTGGATCGATCTCGCCCACGCGGCCCAGGTCGACCCTCAGGCCGTCCACTTCGGCAAACACCTCGGCCGTCCGCCCGGGGTGGTCGATGCCGGCACGCAGCGACGCCGGCCGGTACTCGGCACGCCCCAAGTGAAGTCGCGCGGCGAGCCATTCGACAATGCCCTTGACGTCGTCGAGTGTCGCGGGGCGAGCCGGCTCGACCCACGATGCGGAGCGCCACGCCCCGGCGAGCGCGATGCCGAGCATCTCGGTCTGACGCGGCTCGCCGCCGTTGAATTGGTGAACGGCGCCGATCTCGAAGATCGCCAGGTCGTGGCGGCGTTGCCGTTGGTTGCGGGATAGCACGGCCAGCATGCCCGGCAGGAGCGAGCGGCGCAGCTCCGAGTGGTCGCCTGTGACGGGGTTCTCGACCCTGATCGTGCCCGGATCGTCCGTGGCGATACCGAGCCGTGCGTGGTCGTCTGGCCCGAGCAGCCCATGCGTGACGACTTCGGATAGACCTCGGCCGCTGAGCAGGTCGCGCACAGAATCGGTCACCCGGCGTGGATCGGGCCGGTAGCGGGGCATCGCCGTACTGGGCACCAATGAGGGCACCGTGTCGTAGCCACGAACGCGGCAGACCTCTTCGGCAACGTCCGCTTCGATGGCGATATCACGCCGGTGCGGCGGCACGACCGCAACAAGCGCGTCTGCCGCGCTGCGCTGCTCGTCGCCCTCGGCAATCACGAGGCGGTCGTCGTCGCGAGCAGGCTCGACGGCGATCTCGACCCGTTCCAGGGCCGCACGCGTCTCGTCGGGACCAATCTCCTCGCCCAGGAGACGGCTGATGCGGGCCGGGCGGAATGCCACTCGCCGCGGCGGGTCGTCATTTGGATCGGTGTCGATCACGCCGACCGCGACCCGTGCGCCGGCCCACTCCGCGAGCAACTGTGCTGTTCGGTCCGCGCCGAGCCGCGCCAGCCGCAATTCCTGGCCCTTCTCGAACCTGGCACTCGCCTCGCTGCGCAGACCATGGCGCTGCGCCGTTCGCCTGATCAAAACGGGATCGAAGATGGCCGACTCGATGATCGCCGCCGTGGTCGACTCGGTCACCTCGCTGTCGGCGCCACCCATCACGCCGGCAAGCCCGATCGCGCCCTGCGAATCGGCAATGACCAGCGTCTCGGGAGTCAGTGTCCGCTCGACGTGATCGAGAGTGGTGATCCGCTCTCCTTGCCTGGCCGGCCGGACGACGATCACGCCGCCGGTGACGGCCGCAGCGTCGAAGACGTGGATCGGCTTGCCCAGCTCGAGCATCACGTAGTTGCTCGCGTCGACCGCGTTCGAGATCGGACGCATGCCTGCTGCCGCCAGCCGGAGTTGAACATTGAGTGGTGACGGGCCGACCTTGAGCTGGTCGACGTAGCGGCCGACGAAACGGGTGCACAGCCGTCGATCGGCGACCTCGACCCACACGTGATCGTTGGTCGAGTCACCCGACTCGGGCACCGTGATCTCCGGCCAGCGAACCTTTGCGCCGGTGATGGCCGCCACCTCGCGGGCGAGCCCGATCAGTGACAGAGCGTCGCCACGGTTGGGCTTGACGTCCACGTCGAGCACCGTGTCGCCGGCGATCTCGGCCAGCGGCCGCCCAAGTCTGAGGCCCGGCAGCGCCGGGTCGTCGGGGCCTTGGGCGAGGACCAGGATGCCGTCCGAGTCGGTGGTCAGCCCGAGCTCGGCCCCCGAGCAGAGCATGCCCTGGCTCTCCACGCCCTGGATGCTGGTCACGCCGATGTGCCGCCCACCGGGCAGGTTCGCGCCGGGCAATGCGACCGGTACGCGCTGGCCGACGGCGATGTTCGTCGCGCCGCACACGATCGACAGCGGCGCGCCAGACGACGAGACGCTGACCGTGGTCAGCGACAGCCGATCAGCGTTGGGATGCGGCGCGACGGTCAGCAGCTCGCCGACGACGACCGAGCTCCAATCGGCACCGATCGTCGAGATCGACTGGACCTCCATTCCAAGCAGCGTCAACCGCTCGGCGAGTCGCTCGGCGGGCAAGTCGAAATCGACGTATTCGCGCAACCACGAAAGCGGCACTCTCATGGTTAGAAGCGCTCCAGGAAGCGCATGTCGTTGTCCATGAACGCGCGGATATCGTTGATGCCGTGACGGAGCATCGCGATGCGGTCCGTGCCCATGCCGAAAGCGAAGCCCTGGTATCGGTCGGGATCCAGTCCACCATTGCGCAGAACGACCGGATGAACCATTCCGGCGCCGAGGATCGTCAGCCAGCCGGTTCGCTTGCACGCCGGACAGCCCGTGCCGCCGCAGATCGTGCAGCTGATGTCGAAAGCAACCGACGGCTCGGTGAACGGGTAGTAGCCGGGGCGGAACCTGGTTCGGGTATCGGCGCCGAACATCGCGTGGGCGAACTCGTCGAGCAGGCCGTGCAGTGTGGCCATCGAAGTGCCCTCGTCGACCATCAGCCCCTCGACCTGGAAGAACTCGACGCCGTGGCTGGCGTCGATGTTCTCGTAGCGAAAGCAGCGTCCGGGCAGGATGGCGCGGATCGGCGGGCTGTACTCGCGCATGATCCGGATCTGGCCCGGTGAGGTGTGCGGACGCAGCACCAGCCGACGGTCGGAGCCCGCGACGTAGAGCGTGTCCCACAGGTCGCGCGCGGGATGGTCCTCGGGAATGTTGAGCATCTGGAAGCTGAGCTCGTCGGACTCGACCTCGGGCGACTCGTAGGTCACGAATCCGAACTGGCCGAAGATGTGCGCGATCTCGCGTTGCGTCTCGATCAGCGGGTGAAGCGAGCCCGCCGGCAGTGACCGACCGGGCAACGTGACGTCGACCCTCTCGCGCGCCAGGCGAACTTCATAGGCAATGTCGTTGAGTCGCGAACGGCGCGCGGCGATCGACGTCTCGAGCTCTTCGCGGATGGGATTGGCCAGCGCGCCGACCTTGGGCCGGTCCTCGCCGGGCAGCTTGCCGATCTCGCCGAGCAGCTTGCGCAGCTCACCATTGCGCCCGAGATAGGCGCTATCTACGGCATCGAGCTCGGCGGGATCATCGGCCTTGTCGACCGCGGCGCGGGCACGGCCACGCAGCTCCTCGAGCTGGGAACGAAAGGACTCCAGGTCCACGGCGAGTTGGCGCCGCTACCTGGCCTTCGCGACCTCGGCGATGCTGGCAAACGTGGCCGCATCGCGCACGGCGATGTCGGCCAGGATCTTGCGATCGAGAGCGACGCCAGCCAGCTTGAGCCCGCTGATGAGCTTGCCGTACGTCAGGCCCTGCTCGCGCGCGGCAGCGTTGAGGCGGACGATCCACAGCGCGCGCATCTGGCGCTTGCGCTGCTTGCGGCCGACATACGCGTAGGCCATCGCGTGAAGCGCAGCTTCGCGCGCCGGCTTGATCAGCTTCGAACGAGTGCCGCGCCGACCCTCGGCAGCCTTGAGTAGCCGCTTGTGGCGCTTGTGCGCGGTAACTCCGCGCTTGATCCGGGCCATCTTGCTCCTAGAGGTACGGGAGCAGGCGCTTCACCTGCTCCTCGCTGGTCTGATCGACGACGGCCTTGCCTGCGTAGCGGCGGGTGCGGCGCGACGACTTGATGTCGAGGTGGTGGCCGCGCCACGCCTTGACGCGCACGATCTTGCCACTGCCGGTTGCCTTGAAGCGCTTCGAGGCGCCCTTGTGGCTCTTCATCTTGGGCATCGTTTGTTCTCTTCTAGCTCTACGCCCCGGCCGGCTTGCCGGCTCCCGAGGCTGCTACTGGCGCCGGCTTGGCCGGCTTTTTGGTTTCTTCCTCAGCGGCCGGCGTCTCGGCTGGTGCCGCTTCGGCCGCGGATGGTGCCGCTTCGGCCGCAGCTGGTACTCCTTCGGCTTCGGCTGACGGCACTTCGCCGTTCGCTGCGGCCTCGGCACCGTTCCTGGCCTCTTCCTGGCGCTGGACCTTTGGCTTGTGGTTCGAGGTGATGACGAGTGACATCTGCTTGCCCTCGAGCAAGGGCTGTCGCTCGACTGTTCCGTGCTCGCCGATCTGTTCGGAGAAGCGAATGAGCAGGTCGCGGCCGAGATAAGCGTGGCTGACCTCGCGTCCCCGGAACTGGACCGTCACCTTGACCCGGTCGCCCAACTCCAGAAACTGGATCGCGCGCCGGACCTTGGTGTCAAAGTCACCGCGGCCGATCTTGACCTTGAGCCTTATCTCCTTGAATTCGACCGAGCGTTGATGCCGGCGTGCTTCCTTCTCACGGCGTGCCTGTTCGTACTTGAACTGGCCGTAGTCAAGAAGGCGACAGACCGGCGGTGCGGCCATCGGAGCGACCTCGACGAGATCGTAGCCTCTGTCCTGTGCGAGCCGGAGAGCGTCCGGGGTGGACATGACGCCCATCTGGTTGCCCTCTTCATCCACGACCCGCACTTGCGGGACGCGAATCATCTCGTTAATTCGCAGCTCTCGACTCAGGCCCGATCCCTCATTCGCACTCTCTCAACGGCACTCCCGGCGCGCTCAACGACCTTATGCCGCACGCTCCGCGGCCCGCGGGACTATAGCACAGAGGTTCACACCGGACCCGCGATCAGCCAGTCCGCGTAGCTGCCCTGAAAGGCGGTCAGGGTGCTCAGGATGAGCAGGTCGTTGTGCGTCCAGTCGAGCCAGTACGCCGATGGTCTGCAGCGCGCACAGCGCCCGGCCGGCGGGCACGCCACCTACTGAAATGTCCCGTGCCGCGGTCAGATTCCTAGTCAGGTCGGCGCGCTGCGACCTCCGCGGCCAGTCGCGAGGCAAGGTCGTCCCAGCCAATCGCATCCTGCTGCTCGCCCGCACGCGTGCGCGGCGCGGCCGTGCGCGCCTCGATCTCGCGATCGCCGAGCACGAGCATGTACGGCACCTTCTGCTCCTGCGCGAGGCGGATCTTGTTCTGCATCCGGCTTGACGACTCATCGACCTCGACCCGCAGTCCGCGACCGCGCAGGACCCCGGCAAGCTCATTGGCCGCCTCGTTGTGCCGGTCGGCGATCGGTATGACCATCGCCTGGACCGGCGCGCACCAGAGCGGAAAGGCGCCGGCGAAATGTTCGGTGATGACGCCGATGAAGCGCTCGAGCGAGCCAAGGATTGCCCGATGGATCGCCACCGGGCGCTGGCGCTCGCCGTTCTCGTCGATGTAGTGCAGGTCGAAGCGCTCGGGCAGCATCAGCCGGTCGACCTGAATCGTTGCCGTCTGCCACTCGCGTCCAAGAGCATCTGCAATTTGGATATCGATCTTGGGCGCGTAGAACGCACCGTCGCCTTCCTTGACCCGGTAGTTGACGCCGGACGTCTTGAGCGCCTCGAGCATCATCGCCTCCGTCGCGCGCCACGTTGCCTCGTCGCCCAACGCCTTCTCCGGCCTCGTGCCGAAGGTGAGCATCGGCTCAAGGCCGAACCACGAGTAGAACTCCGTCACCTCGCCCATCAGCGCCAGGATCTCGTCGTGGATCTGTGCCGGCGTGACGTATATGTGCGCGTCGTCGGTGTAGAAGTGGCGGACTCGCGTCAGGCCCGAGCGCACGCCCGACAGCTCGGCGCGATGGAGCGCGCCGTACTCGGACAGACGCAGCGGGAACTCGCGATACGAGCGCACCTTTGAGCGGTAGATGAACGTCGATTCGGGACAGTTCATCGGCTTGAGGCTGTACGTCTGATCCTCTGACTCGACGAGGAACATGTTCTCGCGGTAGAGGTCCCAGTGGCCCGACTGCTCCCACAGCTTCTTGTGCACGAGGGGCGGCGTGTAGATCTCCTCGTAACCGCGCCGCGCCTGGATCTCACGCATCGCGTCGCGCAGCGTGTTGTACAGGCGCCAGCCCTTGGGATGCCAGAACGCGGCACCGGGTGACACGTCGTGGAAGCTGAACAGGTCGAGCTGAACGCCGAGCCGTCGGTGATCGCGCTTCTTGGCCTCCTCGCGTCGCCACAGGAAATGATCCAACTCTTCCTGCGTCGGCCAGGCCGTGCCATAGACGCGTTGCATGGCTGGTCGCTTCTGGTCGCCGCGCCAGTAGGCGCCTGAAACCGCGAGCAGCTTGATTGGCCCGATCTTGCCCGTCGACTCGACGTGGGGACCACGGCACAGGTCGATGAACGGTCCCTGCTCGTAGAACGTCGTCTTCGGCGGCGGGAGCCCGCGCTGCTTGGCATCGGCAACGAGGTCGTCGACGATTTCGACCTTATATGGCTGGCCCTTGTCGAGCAGGAACGCTCGGGCGTCCGCGTTCGACTTCTCGCTGAAGACGAATGGATGATTGGCCGCGATCGACTCGTTCATGCGCGCCTCGATGGCCGCCAGATCCTCCGTCGTCAGCGGCCGCGGCAGGTCGAAGTCGTAGTAGAAACCGTCGGCGATTGGCGGGCCGATGCCGAGCTTCGTGCCCGGGAAGAGGTCCATCACCGCCTCGGCCATCACGTGCGCGGCCGAGTGGCGCATGGAATCGAGCGGATTGCCGCCGCCTGCGTCGAGCAGCTCCTCGGCCGACTCGCGCTTGGGTGCTTCGAGCGCCAGCTCTTCCTGTTCGTCTTCGTTGCTGTCGGGTGGCTCAGCGATCATCTCTAACCTCCGGAGAATCAAACGACCTCTCGTCCATCGACAGGACGAGAGGCCTGGACCTCCCGCGGTTCCACCCGCCTTCGCCGGCACGCTCTGATGAGCAGCCCGCGCTCTCTGGAATGCCGCGTTAACGGGCGGTGCCCGGACCGGTTCTCCGGTCGCTCACGGGTGGTGCGTCTCGGCCGATCAACCGTCCGGGCTTCCAGCCAGCCGTCCCGGACTCTCTGAGGCTTCGGTTCCGAATGCGCGCGTCCCGCTCGACGCTTTAAGTTTGGCCTTCAGTATACGCAGCGGCTCTTCGGGCGGGCGTGCTGAACCAGATCCAGGCTGTACCGGCAATCGCGATCAGGCCGACCATCGTCCACACCGCGGCCTGCGGCGCGAGCGTCTCGGACAGGAATCCAGCCAGCAGGACCGAGACGGCGATGGTCAGCGTCACCAGCCCGTAGTCGAACGAGAAAACGCGGCCGCGGATGTTGTCCGGCGTGGCGCGCTGGAGGCCGAGCGTCGAGAGCATCCACTGCGCGCCACCACCGAGATGAGCGACGAACACCAGGAGGGCCGCAATCCAGATCGACGGAGCGAGCGGGAACAGCGCATAGGCGATGGCAACCGTTCCCACCGACCCGCCGATTCCGAGCAATAGGCCGCGATTGCTGGTTCCGACCAGCGCGCGGGCGAGGAACGGCCCGATCAACGCGCCCAGCCCGCGCGCGGCAAAGAGCAGGCCGATTCCGACATCGCCTGCCCGAAAAACGTCGTGCGCAAACACGGCGAGCATCAGCACGACACCGGTTCCCACACCGAACATCGTCTTGGACAGCAGCAGCGATGACACCAGCCGGCTGTGCCGCGCGAAATCGAGCACAACGCGGAGCGAGCCGAAGAAGCCGCCGCCGCCGTCTGGGGCGCGTTCTCCGTCGGGCGCGCGGACCTGCTGGAAATTGGCGTGGATGCCAACGATCAACAGGCCCGAGATGGCGAACGTGGCCGCGTTGAGCACGAACGCGATGTCGCGGCCGAATGTCGCAGCGATCAGTCCGCCGATCGCCGCGCCGACCGCGAGCATCACTCCCCAGGCCGAGCCGATCAACACGTTCGCCTCGCCCAGCTCGTCCTCCTCGACCAGATTTGGGAGTGCCGCGGACGAGGTCGGCTCGAAGAACGCCGCGCCGACCGACAGCAGCAGGACTCCGAGCAGCGCGATCCAGAACGTGCTCGGGTCGCGCGCGAGCAGGAATGACAGCGCCACCGGCACGCGCGCGAAGTCGGCGACTATGAGCAGCTTCCGACGATCGAGCCGATCGGCGAGGATGCCGGCGATCGGCGATGCGAGCGCGAAGCCACCCGTCTGGATGACGAGCACGAGTGAGGCGGCCGCCGCCGAACCGGTCGTCTCGAGTGCCAAGCCGAGCAGGGCAACGGTTGCGAACCAGTCGCCGGCGAAGCTGACCAGCTGCGCCGCATACATGCGCCGAAACGCCGGATTGCGGCGGAGGAGCGCGACATAAGGCGCAAGGCGCGCGGTCATGACGCGCTCACGTTCACCATGGACCGGTCAGGTTATCGGCGTTCCTCGTCTGAGGCCGTTCGAACGGAATCCGACATGTCAGGCCGGCCGTCCTCGGCCAGACCGGAGACGACGCCGGCCACGTCGTCCGCGCTCCGGTTCTGGCTGAGCTTGAACTTGGCCTCGATGCGACCGATGACCAGCTCCAGGCCAACGATCGCCCGCAGCTGACCGGCCACGTACTGTGAGGGTGCATCGTCGACGGACCACGGCTCGACCCGTCCCGCCTCGTGTTTCGCGGTGAGCTGCCGCACGTTGGCCTCAAGCCACTCGACGTCGTCGTGCACAACCAGCTGACCGTGGACATGCGCTGTGATGTAGTTCCATGTCGGCACCACGCGGCCGTGCTCGTGCTTGGTTGCGTACCAGGCGGGCGTGATGTAAGCGTCGGGACCACGGACGATGGCCAGTGCCTCGCCCAGCACCGGTTGGCGCCAATGATCGTTCTTGCGCGCGACGTGCCCCAGCAGTCGGCCAGGCGCATCCGCTGTTCCTTCGACGTAGACCATCGGCAGCATCGTCGCGCGCAGTCCGGACGGAGTGGCGGTGATGAGATCGACAGCGCCGTGGTTGCGCAGCAGCTCGCCGACCGCCTCATCGTCGGGCTTGAAGTAGCTGGGCACGTACATCGTCATCGGCCGCTTGCAACGATCCCGCTGACAGCCCACGCGCGAGCAGTCAGCTGGAAGGGCTCATCGCCGACCCCGAGTCGACGCTGGAATTCATCCCTGACGACCGCGCGCTCCTCAGCCGATAACGGGCCCATGTATGCCCCCACCGGCCCGATGCCGGGATCGAATGGATCCCACAGATCCTCGAAGCCCGAGTAGGCGGCCGTCACGACGATCGGTGAAACCACTACCTCGCCCAGGCCGCTGTCCGACCAAAGCTGCTGAAGCTCCTCGGGAGTGCACCATTTCATCGTCAGTCGCTCGTCGCGTGCGGCGCCGGAGGGATCGATCGCCGCAACAGACTCCCAGAATGCACGCAGCATGGTCATCTCGCCGCGGTAGTCCCAGACCGTGGATGTAAGCCTGCCGCCGGGTCGAGCCACCCTGGCCATCTCGCCGACTCCGGCCGCGGCGTCGGTCATGAAGTTGACCACCAGCTGGGACAGGACGTGGTCGAACGTGGCGTCCTCGAATGGCAGCTCCTCGGCCGGCGCCTGGCGAATATCCACTTCCGGGTTCCGCGCGTGGCACGCTTCCACGAACGACGGCGATGGATCGACCGCGGCGACGCTGTGCGCTCCGAGCAGAGTGGTCAATTCGGTCGTCAGCGCGCCTGGGCCACAACCGACGTCGAGTGCCCTGTCCCCGATGCGAACCGCAGCCAGCTTGACCAGCGCCTGCGCCAGAGCCGGGCTGTAGCGCCCCACGTAACGGTCGTACTTGTCGGCCGCGGCAGCGGTGAAAAGGGTGTGGCCGGGCCCGGTCGAGCTCATCGGTGGCAGCGTAGCCCACGAACGGCCTACGCTACGAGGATGCACAAATCGCAAACGTCTCCGGACGAGTTTCTGGCGTCGCTGGCCGACGGCGTGCGCGAAGACATGACCACCCTGGATGCCGAGATCGCGCGGGTCATGACCGGGCACGAGCGCGTGCTGTGGGAGGGCACGTTCTGGGGTGGGACGGAGCAGCACATCATTGGCTACGGCGCCTACAGCTATAAGGACAGCAAGGGCAAGGAAGGCGAGTGGTTCGTCGTCGGGCTCGCCGCCCAGAAGAACTACCTGACCGTGTACGTGAACGCGGTGGCCGATGGCAAGAACATGGCCGAGGCGTACGCCGAGCGACTGGGCAAGGCTAAAGTCGGCCGGAGCACGGTCACCTTCAAGCGCCTCGTGGACATCAACCTGCCCGTGCTGATCGAGCTGCTCGCCGCCGCCAGATCGAAGGCGCCCGGCTCCTGACCAAAGTCCGTCGCGAGAGATGAAGGCGGCCGGACTGATCGTGGTCGGCTGCCTGCTCCTCGGCGGATGCCTGAGCATCGACATCGCGCCACCATCCGGCGGCCCGCCCACTGACTCTTTGCCGCCCGTGTTGGTAACTCCTGGCGTATCGGCGCCGACTTCGACCGCGCCAAGTGCTTCGCCCTCCCCCGCCGAGACTGCCGATCAATCACCTACGCCCGACAAGCCGTCTCCGCCACCGAGCTCACCGCCGACCGGGCTGCCGACCGAGCTGCCAACGGAGCTGCCAACACCAATGATCCCGCCACTACCCACGCCCAGCGGAGACCTTCCGGCGGCCTGCTTCGACGACCAGTTCACGATCGGCGGCTACAGCTGGCGCGAGTCGCTCGATTGGAGCTATCTCGCCTCGTCGACGCCGCCCGACCTCGATACGGATGCCGTACTCAGCGTTCTCGAGCAGTCGTTCGCAAACATCACCTCGGCGTTCAACGATTGCGGCCGGGCTGATGCCGTCGCCGCCGAAGCGAGCTACGAGGGCACCACCGAGCTGAAGCCGTGCGGAGCCACCTTTGCCGACGGGACGAGCGTCGTCGGCTTTGGATCGCTGCCCCGACGCTTGCGCGGCCGGACCCTCGCCATCGCGTGCCCGTATCTGAGCGGAGACCGCATCGTCGAGGCGGACGTGCTGATCAACGAGGACGTCCAATGGGCGCTCAACCTCGACGACTGTCGCGGCTTCCGCGAGCTGCTCGAAGCGACCATGACCCACGAGATCGGCCATGCCTTCGGCCTTGGACACGTGTCGGAGCGGCGTCACGGCGCCTTGACCATGAGTACGCGAAGCAATGGCTCATGCAACCTCGACGAGGCGAGCCTCGGCCTGGGCGACCTGCTCGGGCTGGAGCAGCTCTACCCGCTCGGCGATTAGCCGCGACGCCGTACGCTTCGGAGGTGCCCACGCCGACGACGCCTCCCAAGCCAGAGGTCAGGATCGCAAACATCGCCGATGCCGATGTCCTGACTGCGCTGGGCGCTCAGACCTTCATCGAGGCGTTCGGAGCCGACAACACGCCTGAGGACATCGCCGCTCACCTCGCGGCCACCTTCACCCTCGAGCGCTTGGCACGCGAGATCGCCGACTCCTCGTCGCGGATGCTTATCGCCGAAGTCGCGTCGACGCCGGCCGGTTACGCGAAGCTGCATTGGGTCGACCCACCGGCGTGCGTGTCCGGTCCGAAGCCGGTGGAGCTCGCGCGCATCTACGTCCTTGGCGAGTGGCACGGACACGGAGTTGGCCGCGCCCTGATGGAACGATGCATCGAGGAGGCTCGCGGTTCAGGCGCAGAGACGATGTGGCTCGGCGTCTGGGAGCGGAATGAACGTGCGATCGCCTTCTACCGAAGGATGGGATTCGCCCATGTTGGCGACAAGGACTTCATCCTCGGCTCGGATAAACAGCGTGACCGGGTGATGCAGCGCGACCTTCGCGAGCCGCCGATCGCGGTCGCGTGACGTTGAAGGTGGCACGACCATGTATCAGCCTTGGTGGTGCCGATGACCGTTGCCGATGATCTTGCCGTCTTCCTCTTCCGGCTCGACCCCCATTCGCTGACCACGGGCGCGACCACCACTCACATCACGCGCGCCATCCTCGCCTGGGCAGTTGAAAGGGGCTGGCTCGCACGCACCGAAGCGCGCGTGGTCGCGCCAAGCGAGATGGGCGGCGCGTCCGCGATCGGCTTCGTCGACGTCGTCATCAGGCGCGGCGGTTCACTGGCCGACGTGGTGATCGAGATTGACAGCACGGACAAGCAATGGTCACTTGCCAAGTTGCGCCACGCGGCCGCGGCCGGGATGCATGCGATCTGGATCAGGTGGGGCGAGGAAACCTGGGCAGGCGCCTACGACGATGTCGACGTCATCCAGCTGCCCGTCGCCCGCCGTACCGCGTCGCGCGCAGGCACACTCGGACAGATGACCCTCTGGTCGCGCTAGCCGAGATTGGCTAGAGGACGAAGCGCTCCAGGGCCCGGGTCAGGACGAACAACACAATTGGAATGGCGAATGCGGAAACCACCGCCCGCAACGTCGACGTGTCCCACGGCCAGCTCGACAGGCGGCCGATGAATTCGCGCTCCTGCAGGAGGCTGGTCAATGCCTTGTTGAGCGCGTCGATTTGAACCTGTGCCAGCCGCGACGCCTCAGCATCCGACGAGCCCGATGTCTCCGCGTCGACAACGTCGTGGAGTGTCGATAGCGCAGCGTCCAGGCGGGTCGAGACCACAACTCCCCGACGACTCTTCTCGCGCTCGAGCAGGGAGTGCATGCCACGCAGCGGAAAGACAAACGCGGCAATCGAGACGGCCATGAACGGCGTTACAACGAGAGCGAGCGCCAGCCGGGCCGACTCGGACACGTTCGGGAGCGGCACTGCAATTAAGAAGAGCTGTATCACCAGGAGGGCGATGGCGTTGCGTGCGGTGAGCCTGGCCATTGCCTGAAGGGGGCCGGGCTGCAGCAGATCCACCTTCACAACCGATCGGTGAAGCTGCGCGACGATCCTCGTCTGTCGATAGATCAGGTACACCACCATCCACGTCAGCGGCGCGAGCCAGAACGCCTCGGACAGGATGCGCATCGCGACAAACGCCGGTTGATGGCCAACGAGGTCGAACCCCTGCGGAGACCAGGCAAGCAGGGCGAGGTAGCCGACAACGGCTGACACGTACAAAATCACAGCAGCCTTGGCCGGAGTCGTACTCAGCTGAGATCTCCAGAAGGCGGCCTGGTCGTCGTCGAAGTGCGTCGCCGGCCGAAAGGTGTCCCACGCAGACAGGGCGCCGCGCGACAGGTAGTGGTAGGCGGCGAGCGGGTAGATCATCCCGAACGCGTAAGCAAAGTACGCCGGATCCTGTCCGAACAGGCCGCGCGACGACAGGGCCGCCTCGACAGCAACGTAACCGAGTGCCAAACCAGTCAGAACCAGATAAGCGGCCCAGGTCGGGCCGGGCAATCGGTCGATGGCGGTGACGATCGCGTCAAGCCAGCTCGACGAGTACGACCTCGAATTGGACCTCTCTCCGCCCTCCGCCCCCTCGGCGGTCGCGGCATGGATTGCCAAGGCCCGAGTCTAGCCCTGCGGTACCTACCGCGAACGGCTAATCCTGGACGAGGACGCGCGTTCCGGCGGGAGGGTCGCCCTGGCTGCGGCCGACCAAAATGATTCCGGCAAGCATTCGGTAGCTCGAGCGGAACGTGTTCTGCGAAATGACGTTTCCGTTCGCGTCCCTGACCGTCCTCTCGACCGAAGACCCGAACCTGTCGTATCGATCCTGCTTGCGTTTATGCACGCCAGGTGGCAGGTCGTCGGTGTATTCGAGGTAGTCGGGCGCCTCCTGCAGGTTCGAGATAACCGGATCCGACAGGCGAACGCGCCGACCGTCGTCGACGCCGTAGATCTCGAACGTCACCTTCCGCTTGCTGGAGAAGGCCCGGATCAGCACCGGATGGCCTGTGTCGTTGACGAACTTGACGTTCTGCCCGTCACTACGGCCGTTGGAGAACACCGTCGCGTCGAGCCCAACCGGGTAGCGGCCGATGTAGATCGCGTGCGCATGGCGCTCGGTGATGCGCAGTCCGGCGCGGAGTGCCGCGTTGAACAAGGTCGTCGAGGCCGAGCACATTCCGCCGCCCAGGATGCCGGGATCCGTCTGGAGTTGGCCGTTCCTGAGGTAGCCGCCCATCGCGTATGGCGGGCTCCTCACTGGCACGATCGCGTGAATGAACTCGAACTGGGCACCGGGCCTGACGATCGTCCCGTCGATTCGCTTCGCGGGAACTCGGATGTTGGCTCCATTGCCGTTCAGCGGACCCGGAACGAAGCGAGTCGTCCAGCGACCCAGCAGCGACATTCCGGCGGGGAGCTCATCGGACGGATCCGGTGATGCCGACGGTTCAACGCTCGGCGTGGGCGTCGGCGTTGGTAATGCCGGCGTCGGAGTCGCGACCGGCGTAGAAGTCGGCTGGGAGGCCGGCGTCGCCGTTGGCGCCGGCGTCGGAGCGGGTGTTGCGGTCGGAGCGGGCGTCGCTGGAGGCGTTGCTCGTGGCGCCTCGGTCGGCGTCGGCTCGGATGTGGGTGCCGGGGCCAGAGTCTGAGTCGGCGATGCAGTCGGCGTCGGCGCCACGGTAGGTGCCGCAACAGTGACTCCGCCACACGCGGTCACCAGGGCAACAACGACCAGCAGACGCAACCGGTGACGGTTCAAAGGACCCTCGTTTTCACATGCCGACGCGTTGCGTCGTGACAGCCCAGACAGGTTGTACACCTACTTGACGTACGAGGCGGCGGAAAGTTACGCGTGCCACGGTCCCGAGAGGCGCGAAGCTCGACGCTCGCGTTTGTCGACGCCCGCCAGCGCCAGCTCGACCGCCGACATGAGACCTGTCGGACCTGTCCGCGACGATCAATACCACGCGCTCAGTCACGTCGACTTTCGCGCTCAAATCGCGGATCTTGGTGGGCGACACTGGACTCGAACCAGTGACCTCTTGCATGTCAAGCAAGTGCTCTAACCAGCTGAGCTAGCCGCCCGAGGCCCACAATTCTACCCGAGCCAGTCGGGGTCGCTTCAGTTCGGTGACCAGGACGTCGCCAATTGCGATCTAGGCCCGGCGATGGCCGACGACTCATTTTGCGCTTGTCGATACACTCAATCACGGTCGCCCGACGACACGCGTCCGTCACGTCCGGGATCTCGTGCCCGAGATCCTCCACACGCGCAGCGGCGCTCTGGCTCAGGGGGCAGTTTCGGGCGACCCGCTTTCCTTCAATCCGAGCCACGACTCCGGCGGTCAGCACTTCAGGCCGTTGAGCAGGCCGCCCCACAGAATTCCGTCCGGGCCGTAGGCCTGCAGATGGATCACGATCCTCTCTTCGACACCCGCAGTGTTGGGATAGGACCGGTCGATGTGGAGGAAGTGGCGCGTCCCGTCGTCGGTGTAGGGGTAATCGACCGGCGGGAAGTAGTAGACGCCGCCTGTCCAGGTCGCGTGGTACGGAGCCTTCTGCTCGATGCGAGTCTTGACGCGCAGCCTGTTGACTCCGCTTCCACCTTTGGCCACGAATTGCACGACGTATGTCATTTCGCTGGCTGTGCAGTCCCGCTCGAGGATGCGATAGAAGATCCCGTGAGCAGCTGCGGCCGTGCTCGGAAGCGTGAGGGTCAAAGCCACCATCGCTGACATCGCGATCAGGACGAACCGTTTGCGCATGAGTGGCTCCTTTGCCAACCACGCTACACCTGGCCTCGTCAGGCGACCTCAGGGGCGATACCCAACCTGATACCCATTGCAGGCTACGTATGGCTATTCAATCCACGTCAGGCAGATCCATCTGACCAGAGAGGTGGTGTCCGCCCCATTTAGACGCCAACGGAACCACGCCACACTTCGAGTCGGCGACCTCGGGGGCCCAGTGATTCGAGGTCGCTCGATTCGGGAGGGCAACGATTCATGGCCGACGAAACGCCGCTGGCGCTTCAACACACGCCGTCACGCCACAGCTCGCGGCGGGCATCGGTTGCTGCGGCCGGCACGGCCATCGAAGGTGCGACCGCTATCGGTGTATTGGTGCCGTCAACCGGCGCCGTTCCGCCCGAGGTCGGTCTCGACCGGGCGGCACTGACCGCAGCCGGTTTCGCGGCCGGACCGGGCTCGACGCTGGCTGTTCCGTCGGCAAGCGGGCCCTTGAAGGTGGCGGTCGGCGTGGGCGATCCCGCGCGCTTGGACGCGGCCGCGCTGCGCGACGCTGCGGCCGCGTTCGCTCGCGCCGCAGCCAGCCACGAGCGGCTCGCCGTCATGCTCACCGAGACAGGCCAGGTGTCGGCACAGGATGCGGCCCAGGCCGTCACAGAGGGCGTGCTGCTCGCCCGCTACCGCTATGACGTGCTGCGCTCCGACTCCAAGGCCACGGCGGTGCACGAGCTGACGCTCATCGGCGCAGACCCGGCGCCCCTGGACAGCGGCTTGAACCGCGGTGTCGCCCTCGCCGGCGCAACCGCCCTCGCGCGCGACCTGGCCAACACGCCACACAACTTCCTGACCGCTTCACGCATGGGCGATATCGCCGTTGCACTCGGCGATGAGCTCGGCTTCGACGTGGAGGTGTTCGACGAAGTCGCAATGGCCGAGATGGGCATCGGTGGCATCCTCGGAGTCAATGCCGGCAGTGCCGAGCCGCCACGGCTGATCAAGCTGACGTACGCACCCGACCAGTCCACCGGCCGCTTGGCGATGGTCGGCAAGGGAATCATGTACGACTCGGGCGGCCTCGCCCTGAAGCCCGGCGACGCCGTGCACGCGGCGATGAAGAACGACATGTCCGGTGCCGCCGCAATTCTCGCCGCCGTGGCCGCGCTCGCCGAGACCGGCGCCCGGACGTCCGTCACCGGCTACCTGATGTGCACTGACAGCATGCCCTCAGGCACGGCAATGGCGATGGGTGACGTGATCACCATCCGCGGTGGGACGACGATCGAGGTCGTCAACACCGACGCCGAGGGTCGGCTGGTGATGGCCGACGGGCTGGTGCTTGCCCGCGAGGACGGGCACGACGCAATCATCGACATCGCCACGCTGACAGGCGCGTGCATGAGGGCATTGGGCACCGAGGTCGCCGGCGTCTTCGGCAACGATCAAGGCCTGGTCGACCAGATCAAGGCCGCCGGCGATCTGACCGACGAGCCCGTCTGGCAGCTGCCGCTCTACCAGGGCTACCGCAAGCAGCTCGAGTCCCCCGTCGCCGACATGAAGAACCTCGGCTACGGCGAGGGCGGCGCGATCACCGCCGCACTCTTCCTGCAGGAGTTCGTCGATGGCGTGCCGTGGGCGCACATCGACATCGCCGGCACAGCCCAGAGCGCTGACGGGCGTCCGTGGCACACCCCCGGCTGCACAGGATTTGGCGCCCGACTGCTGGTCGAGCTCGCCACGAGCTTTTCAGCCCCGTCGAACGGAGGGACCCGATGACCGCGGAGAGCATGGCCGCCGAATTGCCGGACGAGAAACCGGCGGCGAAGAAGGGCTTCACCGAGCGCATGCTCGATGTAATCGAGCGGGCCGGGAACAAGGTCCCACACCCGGTGATGATGTTCCTGTACCTGATCATCAGCGTGATCGTGCTGTCGGCGGTGCTCTCGGCGCTCAACGTCAGCGTCACCGAAACAATCGTGGTGCCGGATGCCGTCGAGGTCGTGCCGGACTACTACGAGGACTCGACACAGCCGATTCTCGAACCGGACATCGGCGACTACGGCTACGAAGACGACTACCACATGGAGGAGGTGACAATCCGGATCGAGAGCCTGCTCTCGACCGAAGGCATCCGCTTCCTGTTCACCTCATTCGTGCCCAACTTCGCGGGCTTCGGCGTCATCGCCGTGACCTTCGTCGCGCTGATGGGCGCAGGCGTTGCCGAGGCCAGCGGACTCATGTCAGCGCTCATCCGGCTGCTCGTTTCTGCCTCGCCCAAGCGCCTGCTTGCGTTCGTGCTGATCTTCGTCGGCGTCCTGTCGAGCATCGCAACTGATGCCGGGTATCTGATCCTTGTGCCACTCGGGGCCGCCGCCTTCGCCAGCGTCGGTCGTCATCCGCTGGCCGGCATGGCCGCGTGCTTCGCGGGCGTCGGCGCCATCTTCGGCGTCAACCCGATTCCTGGCCCAATTGACGCCCAGATCACAGCAATCACCAATGAAGCGCTGGGCGCCACGGGCAGCCCGCCGCTCACCATACTGGCCAACTACTGGTTCAGCATCGTCTCGTCAATCGTGCTGGCCATCGTCGCCGCGCTGGTCACCGAGCGCATCGTCGAAAAGCGTCTCGGCAAGTGGGAGCCCGAGCTGGCATCGGCCGGACCGGGCGGTGCCGTAATGGGCGATACCGGCGCGGACGCGGACAAAGCGAGTGCCACCCCTGCCGAGCGGTCCGAATCCGAGAAGGCCGCCACGTCCCGCGGACTGCGCTTCGCGCTCGGGGCATTCCTGGGATTCATGGCCCTGATCCTGCTGCTGACACTGCCCGACGGATCTGCCCTGCGCGACCCGGAGACGGGCAAGATCATCGGCAACACGCCGTTCATGGACAGCCTGCTGTTCATCATCGCAATGACGTTCCTGATCTCAGGCGTCGCGTACGGCTACGGGTCGCGGAATTTCACCCAGGCAAACGACGTCATCAACGCGGTGGTGAAGACGTTCGCCGGTCTCGCCGGTCTCGTCTTCATGCTGCTGATGATTGCCCAGTTCATCGCCTACTTCAACTACAGCAACCTGCCCAGCGTGCTCGCCATCGTGCTTGCCGAGGTGCTCGAGTCGGCCGGCATCGGCGCACTGCCTCTGTTGATCGGCATGATCTTCGTCATCCTGCTGCTCGACATCATCATGCCCGGGCTGATCCCGAAGTGGGCCATATTTGCGCCCATCTTCATCCCGCTCTTCGTCCAGCTCGGAGTGCCGCCGCAGACCGGTCTGGCCGCATATCGGGTGGGCAATTCGCCGCTCAACGTAGTGACGCCACTGATGGTCTACCTACCGTTCATGGTGACCATTGCCCAGCGTTATCAAAAGGACGCCGGCATCGGCACGATCATCGCGCTGATGATTCCGTACGTGCTGCTCATCTCGGTCGTCTGGATCATCTTGTTCGTGGTCTGGTTCGTGCTCGGGCTGCCCCTGGGTCCCGGTTACCCGGTCCAGATCTGAACCGTCGGCCGCCATATGTAGGCGTACCGGTTAGGTAGGCGTGCCTATGTCTGACATCACGATCACCTTCGGCATTCTTGGCCTGGTCGTGCTCCTGTTCGTGTCGAACAGGTTGAGGGTCGTCTTCTCGACCGCAATCGTCACCCAGCTGGCGTTGAGCGCCTACGCCGAAACGCTCATCGGCTTGACGCCGGACGAGATCGCCCTCCGGATCGAGCCGCTCAAGGAGCTGCTGTTCGCGCTCGGACTGCCGGCCTTTCTGGCGCTGCTCGAGCTGCTCGATCCGGTCGCTCGCGAGGCGAATCTCGAGGCGACTCTCGCCGGGTCACGTGTCGCCCTGGTCGTGCCCGGCGTGCTGGCAATAGTCACCGGCATCGTGGCCTTCATCGCACTCGGCCGGCGTGGCCCGATGCGCACCGTCTGGGAGCACTTGGACGAGCGCGAAATGGCGTCAGAAGCCGTCGTTCCGAGCTAAGGATCGAAGCGCGGAACCCGATGCACAATTCTGCCGTCGATCAGCGTGGCCAGTGGCCGGGTCGCGGCCAGCACGGCCGGATCTGGCGAATCGCCCAAGTCGGCGGCGCTGACGACCAGCAGATCCGCGCGCTGGCCGGGAACAAGCCGTCCAAGATCTTCGTTGCCGGCCGAGATCGCCGGATCCAGGCACGCCGCGCGCAGCGCGCGGCCAATGTCGATCGCGTGAGCGGCGCCCGTTTCTGCGTCGCGTGGCGAGAACGGGTCGCGCCGCGCCAGCGCCACCGCGATGCCGGGCCAGGGATCGAACGGCTCAACGGGCGCATCAGTTCCGAAGGGCATGACCGCGCCGCCGTCGGCCAGGGTGGCCAATGGGAATGTGTTCTCGCTGCGCTCGCCCCACGCCGCGCGGCCCTGGGCCGCATCGCTGCGCAGGTGAACCGGCTGGACGGAAGCGGCGATGCCGAGCGCGCCGAACCGCGGCTGGTCGGCGGGATCGACGAGCTGGGCGTGCTCGATGCGTGGCATCAGTTCTGCCCTGCCCGGCGAGCGTCGCACCACGACCCCGGCGAGGACGTCGAGCGCGCTGCGAACGGCGGCGTCGCCGATGGCATGCACCTGACCGACGATGCCCGCCTCCCCTGCTGTGCGCAACAGCTCAGTCAGGTCGTGCGCGTCGGTCACGACCATGCCGCGCACCCCGCCGGTGGGCGGATTGACCTCCGCGTCACTGTACGGCTCGAGTAGCGCGGCACTGCGCGAGCCGAGCGAGCCATCGGCGAAGAGCTTCAGCCAGCCCATCGTGAAGCGGCCGACCGACTGGCCGCTGGCCAGTCCACGATCTATGGCGGTGTCGAGCTCGGGCGCGCGGATTGACGCGTGTACGCGCAGCGGCAAGGCGTTCGCCTCGGCCAAGGCGCGATAGAACAGCGGACCGCGCCTCATCTCGGCGCCCGAGGTCAGCTCGCCCGGGTCGTGGCAACCAGTAACGCCCACGGCGGCGAGGCGCCCTGCGACCTGGCGCAGGCCGTCGACGAGCTCGTCGTGCGTCGCATCGGGGATCACCCAGTCGACGAGCGAGCTGCCGCCCTCGTGCAGGACGCCGCTCGGTGACCCCGTGGCGTCGCGGCGGACGAGCTCGCCGGCCGCGGCGCCGCGCGGTCCATCGATCTCGGCCAGCCGGATCGCGCTCTCGCTGATCCATCGCGAATGATGGTCGTGCGCGTACAGCGCGACCGGGCGGCCAGGCGCGACCTGCTCGAGCTGCCCGGCGTCCGGCCAACCGCCGAGCTGGTGCATCGACCAGCCGTGGCCGAGCAGCCAACCGCTCGAATCGCCCTTTCTGAGCCGCTCCACGTGCTCGGCGCGGACGGCATCCAGCGTTGCCGCCAGGTCAAGCCCAGTCAGGTCGATCTGGGTCTCGGCGAGGATCACGGTCATCAGGTGCAGATGCGCGTCGGTGATCCCGGGCATGACAGCCTGGTCGTCGTTGAGCCGCCACACCGCGGTCCGCGGGCCGGCCAGGACGGCGAGCTCCGGCTCTCCCCCAACCGCCAGCACGCGGCCGCCGGCGACGGCAATGCCGTTCTGCCAGCCGAGGCCAGCATTGCTGGCGAGCGTCGCGATTCGGCCGAGTATCAGCAGGTCCGCGGCGGCGGTCATGCCCAAAGCAGAGCTGCGAGCGCGTCGCGTTCGAGGCCCGCGGCAAGTCCGAGTGCCAGCGCAACGCGCGTCTTGGGGCCGTCGCGCCGCGACATCAGCGCGCCGGCCTGCTGCCACGTCGCGCCGCCGCCCGGGAAGGCATAATCGGGCGCGACTGAGCCTGCCGGGCATCGCGTGGTGAGGGCCACGATCGTGCCGTCGGCCATCAGATCGCGGGCAGCGTCAAGAAGCTCGACAGACGTGTTGCCGCTCCCCGTTGCGGCCACGACCACGCCGCGCGGACGCTGCGGACGAAGCAGGCTGAGCAATTTGCCATCCATGCCCACCACCGCGGTGAATAGATGGACGTCCTCGATCGCTACCGTCGGAACGAGAGGTAGTCGCATGTGGGCCGGCGCCGGCAGATCGGGGTCGCGCTCCTGGAACGCGTCCATCGCGGTGGTGTGCGCCTTGACCACCTGCGCGGCCGGGATCGTCAGACCTCCCATCACCACCACGACTCCGGCGCCGGCCATCTCGCCGTTCATCGCGTGGCGCACGGCGTCGGCGAGATTGCGCGAACCGTCAAAATCGGGTGACGAGGGAGTGCGCATCGCTCCGGTGACTGCGACCGGCTTGTCGGATCGGAGCAACAGGTCGTACGCGAACGCGGTTTCCTCGATCGTGTCGGTCCCCTGGACAACGACGGCACCGACGATCTCCGGCCGCGCCAGGTGCTCATCGACCAAGCGGGCAATCTCCAGTAGCTGCGCGAAATGCAGATGCGACGCCGGCACCATGCCCCAGTCAACCGGCTCGATGTCGGCCAGTCGAGCCAACTCGGGAGCGCGGGCCAGGATCGCCGCTCCGTCGAGCGTGGGTCGGTTGCCACCCGCCTCTGGATCATGCTGCATCGAGATCGTCCCGCCGGTGAATACGATGGCCACGCGGCTCATGGCGCTAGTCGGCTACGTCTGATGAATCGGCCGGTCCCGGTCGCCCCGGAATCACGGCCGACGCGAGCGCCTCATCGCCAAGCTCATGCTCGTGGCCGGCGCCGCCGTGCGCGATGAGGATCGGCTGGGTGAGCGACCGTCCGGCGAGCGCCACGGGGTCGGCGGCATCGATCAGGCCCGTGTGCCCGGGTCCCTCATGCGCCGGATTTGCGCGCCAGATCGAGCCCACCGCGAGGAGCAGGGCGACGATGGCCGAGGCAGCCACCACCAGCGACGTGCCGACCACGTCGGCGATCGGGCCGACGATGATGATCGGCAGGAAGCTGGCGATGCTGACGAGCATGTTGAGCACGCCGAAGACTCGGCCGCGGATCTGTTCCGGCAGCTCCTCCTGGAGCTGGACCTGTGCCGGAACGGCGACGAACGCGTACGAGATGCCGGCGAAGAAGGCGACCACGATCACCAGCGAGAGCAATGAGATCTGCGGTCCGAGCGACAGCGTCGTTGTGAGTGGCTGGGCGATGGAGAGTGCCAGCAGCGACACGCCCAACCCGATCAGACCGCCCTCGATGCCGCGCCGACGGCTGAAATGCTTGCCGTACACGTTGAGGATCAGGATGCCCATCACCAGGCCGACCCCGATCGGCAGCACGACGACCACGAAGTCGCGCTCCGACAGGCCGAGTACCTGCGTCGCGAAGCCCGGTCCGAGCACGCCCAGCACGCCAATCAGCGAGGCGGTCAGGGCCAGATAGGCGAGCGGCCAGAAGATCGTCTTGTGCTCGCGGATGAAGCGCAAACCGTCGGCAAGCTGGCTGAACGTTGTGGCGACGGCGCTGCTCGCCTCGCCCAGCGCCTGGGCCGGATTGTGACCACCAATACGCGGGTTGTGACTGGGCAGGAACAAGCACACCAGCGCGCCGATCAGGTAGCTCGCGGCGACCACGACCAGCAGCACCGATTGACCGGCGACGTTGACGACCAACGGTCCGAGCAGCGCAAAGCCGAGGAAGAACGCCGCCTGGAGAGTGAAGATGTAGAGCGAGTTCGCCGATAGCAGCTGTCTTCGCGCGACGACGACGGGAATCATCGCCGCCTCGGCCGGACCGAAGAATGTCGTCAGAGTCGAGATGACGATCATCAGCAGGTAGACCAGCGCGAGCTCGTTCTGGACCCCGAGCAGGGCCAGGAACAACACGCCGCGAAAGGCGTTGGTTGCGACCAGGATCAGGCGCTGGTCCTGGCGGTCGACGTACACGCCGGCGACGGCGCCAAAGAGAACGGCCGGGACCAGGTAGCTCAGGATGAGCAGGCTGACTGACGTGCTCGTCCCGGTTACGGCGAATACCTGGACGGTCAGTCCGTAGAGCACCATATTGCCGCCGACCTGGGTGACGACCTGAGCGAACCACAGCGCCAGGAAGCGCCGATTGCGCAGGACGGCGATGGGCGATTCGGTGACCGTGGCGGCGGTCATGCCACTCCCCGCTCAACGAATCCACGGAAGCGGCGCTCGAGCTCACGTCGCTCGAGCAGCACGCGCCGCGCACAGCCGTCGCACTCAAGTCCGATGTCGGCGCCCAGCCGGACTACGGCCCACGTGTGCGATCCGCACGGATGGCGCTTGGCGAGAGTCAGCCGATCGCCGAGCCGCAGCTCGAGCGGTCCTTCAGCGGCCATTCAGAAGGCGTTCATTCAGACGAGCGGCGGCGGCTGGGCGCGGTTGCGCCGGCTGACGACCACGATCAGGACTAGGGCCGCCACGAACACGAGCCCGGCCACGACGCCCACGGCGATCGCGCCGACCTGGCTGCCGTTGTCGCCGGTCGCGGGCGCAGGCGCGGCACTCGACCCGGGCACAGCAACCGAAGACGGCGCCGGCGACGAGCCCGGAGTCGTCGGTGAGGCGGCCGGATCGGACGAAGACGGCGGCGTGGAGGCGCCCGGGCTGGGCTGCTGTCCCGGTTGACCCTGCCAGTCGGCCGGCGTGGGTCCCGGTGCGCCCGGCTGTGGTCCGACGGGCGGCGGCACGGTCAATCCGAGCGACCCGAACCAGGCGGCGTTGAAAGTGGCCACGTCGGCGCCGGTGGCGGCGATGAACGCGTCGTCGTCGGAGACGCCCTCGGCGTAGCTGCCGACGAGCGCCCACAGGGTCTCTTCGCCGTAAGTGCGGATGAAGTAGTCGATTGCCGCGACGCTCTCCGAGTACGCGAGGTAGAACTCGTCGGCGGAGGATGGGAACAGCCCGCGCAGACCGTCGAGCGGGATCAGCGTGCGCTGGGCGACGGCGTTGTTGACGAACGTCTGCCAGTACGAGTTGTAGCCCTCGGACAGGTACACCGCTACGCCCTCGTCGATCCAGCGCGGAACGCCGTGGTACGGGTTCTCGGTCGCCTCGTTCATGACCAGGTGAGTCAGCTCGTGTGCGACGAGCGTGGCCGTGGTGCCCGTAGCGGGGTTCTCGTTTGGCCCGATGTTGACGAACATCGTGTCGATCGAAGAGTGGGCCTGGCCGGCAACGTTCTCGCGATTGGGCGAGATGGCGCTGCGCATATCCTCTTCAGTGGCGTAGATGAACAGGTCGACCGGGTTGGGCAGCTGCGTGCCGAGCAAGGCTGAAGCGCGGTCGATCGCGTCGTTGGCGACCTGCGCCGCCGACTGGGCGAAGGCATCGTCGCCCTCGTACCAGTGGACGCTGACCAGGTCCTGATCGAACGTGCGCCACTCGAAGCGATCGTCGGTCACGACCGCCTCGCCAACGGGGCCGAGCGTCGTGCTGCCGTCCGCGGCACGGACCTTGAACTGGTAGTTGAAGCTGGTGTTCGGCGTGCTCTGACCGTCGGCGAGGCAAGCACACAACGCCGACGTCGCGACGTCGATGGCTGCAACTGCCTGCCATGTGTCGGGCGCACTCCCTAGAGTGGCAGCCACGATCACGCCGGTTTCCTCGCCATCGAGCCTGATGACAACCTCGACCGCGGCAATATCGTCGCCGCTGAGCGTCGAGGTGAAGCTCAGCGGCTGGCCGAGCTTGGCGGTCACACTCGGCTGGCCGTATGTCGGATCCGCGCCGAGCACGACCGCCGGAAGCGTCGCGCCGAAAGCGGCTGTCAGCACGCCGGCTAGCAGCAAGGCGGAGATCATGTGACGGGCTCGCGTCATCGGCCGGTACCCGGCGCCCACGCCAGGCCCGCGTAGCGGATGTACCCGACGCCCGAATCGAGTGCGCCAAGCAGGCCCAGCCGACTCAGCGCCCACGACTCGTTGTACTCGACCGGCACGATGGGCGCCTCGACCTCGAGGATGTCCTGGGCCTGCGCGTACAGTCGCGCCTGCTCGGCCGGGTCAGCCGTGGCCGCTGCCTCGTTGATCAGCGCGTCGTAGTCGGCGTTGCTCCAGTTGCCGGAATTGCTGCTGCTGCCTGTTTCGAGCAGCAGGCCCAGGAAGTCGTGTGCATGGGGATAGTCGGCGCTCCAGGAGAGCGTCCAGATCTGGGGCGCGCCGGGCTGGTTGAGGAAGTCGGTGTAAGTGGCGAAGTCGTAGCCCTCGACGGTCACGTCGACGCCAAGGTTCTGCTCGAGCTCCTGGGCGACGACCGACTCGTAGCCCACTCCATACGTCCCGATAACCACCGGCGGAAACCCCTCGCCGCCCTCAAAACCGGCGCCGGCAAGTAGGGCGCGTGCCGCTTCGGGATCATACGGCGGCTGGTGGTCCTCCTCGTCCCGGCCGGGAATGCCGGGCGGCACGAGCGATGTGGCCGAGGTGCTCTCGGCAAGGCTGCTCAGCCGCTTCCAATCGACGGCCTGGGCGAAGGCGAGTCGTACGTCGGGATCGTCGAACGGGACGGAGGTCGTGTTGAAGCCGTAGTAGCTGACACTGAAACCCTCGGTCATTCGAAGCTGCGGGCCGAGCGTGGCGTCGTACGCGATCCATGAGGCATCGCCGGCACCGATGCCGACGTAGTCGATCTCGCTCGAAGAAAACATGTCGACGCCGTTGCGGCCGCCGAAGTCGATCACCAGCTCGATCTGGTCAAGCGCCGGCAGGCCGGCCCAATAATTGGCAATGCCGCTCAGTGCGATGACTTCCGGCGTCGGAATCGAGGGGACGTATGCGCCCGACACGACGGTCGGCGGATTCGCCCCGATAAGGCCGACCATCGACGGTGGCACGACGGCCAACGTCGGCGACGCCGTCACGGCCAGGAAGTAGGTCGCCGGCCGACGCAGCTCGACGATCACGAGATCACCCTCGGCACTCAGGCCGACCGCGTCTCGCTCGCCTGAACCGGCGCGGTAGGCGGCGGCGCCCGAGATGTCGTCGAGCAGGCTGGCCAGTGGGCTCGGCTGCGCCGGATCGATCAGCCGGAGCCAGCTGTCGACAACGTGCTGCGCAGTAATCTCGCTGCCGTCGCTGTAGCGGATTCCCGGCCGAAGCTGAAACGTGAGCTGGCGTCCGTCCTCGGACGCTTCCCAGCTCGAGGCAAGGGCCGGCTGCACGTTGCTGTCCGGATCGAACGTCGTCAGGCCCTCATAGACCTGGGCGTGCACGCTGGCCGTGCCCGCGTCACCGGCGAGTGCCGGGTCCCACGTAAACGGCTCGGCAGAGGCGATTTCGAGCGTCGACAGATCCGCCCTGTCCGGGCGTTACCGTGCATGCCGCACTGACCACGAGGAGGGTCGTGGCAATGCCAAATCCCATCCAGCGAAGTCGCGCCGGCCGCACGACGGCGCGCGTCGATAAGCGGCCAGGGAAAGGGAAGTGCTCGAACACCGGCGGAGAGTCTATCGGTTCAGGCTGTTCGCTTCGGCGAGGCCCGCTCCGGGCGATTCGCCTAACCCCGGTGTACGCTGATCCTGACCAACGGCTTTGGGGAGCCCGTCACCCTGGAGGGGCCGTGACAGCAGAAATCGAACACGAACTGCGTTCCACATCGGACACGCTGCTGGCGACGCTCGAGCAGCTCGAAAAGCTCGAGACCGAGAAGCGGACGCTGCCGCCGGACAGCGACCGGTTCCAGAAGCTGGCGCGCGAAATTGAGCGGCTTGCTGCGGTGATTTTCGCCGAGAGTCACGACCAGCAGCAGCTTGGCGAACGGAGCCAGGAGCTGAGCCAGCGCCACGGTGTCGAGATTGATTCGATCGACGAGATGACGCCGACGCGCGATGTGTCCGTGATCTTGGGGGAGTGGCGCGCCGCCGAGCGAGCCCTGGGGGCTGCCGACACCGACACCGCCGAGCGCGCGCAGGCGGCGGCGGATGTGAAGCGCCTACGGGACGAGTACCAGCGTGCCTACTCGGCCCAGTCCGGGACCAAAACAGCCCAAAGCTGAGTTCGCGGCCGCGCCTGGCGACCTAGGGGTGGTTGGCCGAGTTCTCCGTCGCATAGAGCGTGCCGTTGGTGGTCGGCCCTGCTGCGTACGTTGCCACCCAGATGTCGTAGCGCCCGCCCGACGGCGAGTTGAAATCAATCGTCGGATTGAGCGTCCCGAACGAGTCATCGACGCACGAGAACGTACCTGCCGGGCTATTGACGATCATCGTGGTGTCGGCGGTGCCGATGAAATAGAAGCGGAGCAACGTGAACGATCCCGAGGTGTAGTTCACGCTGAAAGTCGGCGCCGCGGTCGTGAAGCCAGAGCATCCGCCGCCGAGGTAGTTGGCGCTGGCGTCGCCGCCCGCAGCGACACCGACTGTGAACGGATCGGGGACAAATCCAGAGGTCAAGGCAGTGGATCCGTAGACCGCGGGCAGCGAGAAGCTCAACGTCGGTGCCGGAGTCGCCGCCGTGGTGGCCGTTGCGGTGGGCTCCGTCGTTGCCGTCGCAGTGGGCTCTGTCGTCGGGGTAGCGGTCGGCTGATCGGTCGGTGCCTGGGTGGGATTGCGCGACGGTCGCGGCTTCCGGGTCGGCTCGATCGTCGCTCCGCTCGACGCCGTCGGAATCCCTGTCGGTGTGAGCGTCGCGCCCGACGGAAGCGGCACGCTGCCGCTGGCGAGTGGGCCGATGCTCACGCAGCCGACCGTCACCATGCTGAGAGCGAGGACTGTCGCAACTCGACTTAGCGCGATCGTGTGCATTCTGATGAGCCCCTCTAGCGGCCCGCGTCGGCGCGGCAAGTTCGCGGAGGATACGACGGGGCGCCGGTAGGGTCGATCTCCGTTGATGCGTATCCTTGATCGTGGAGGAAATGAGCATGAGCGCCACTGATCCCGAAGAGCTGCGTGCGCGGCTGACACCGATCCAGTATTCGGTCACCCAGGAGGCCGCGACCGAGCGGCCTTTCACCGGCGTTTACTGGGACAACCACGCCGATGGCATCTACCGCTGCGTGGTGTGTCGGGCGCCCCTGTTCGATTCTGGGACGAAATTCGAATCGGGCTCCGGCTGGCCGTCCTTCTACGACGTTGCCGAGCAGGGCCGTGTCCAGAAGAAGAGCGACGTCTCGCACGGGATGGTTCGCGAGGAGGTCGTGTGCGCCAACTGCGGCGCACACCTCGGCCACATCTTCCCCGACGGACCTAACCCGACCGGGCTGCGCTACTGCATCAACTCCGCGTCACTCGACTTCGAGGCGCGTCCCGACGCTCAGTCCTCCGGCGGCGCGTAGAACGCGGTGGTGTTTGCCACTGCCTGATCCGCAGCCTGCGGATCGGCTCCCGCGGCAACATTCGCCGCACCCCACGCCGAGCTGCTCCGAGTCGCGAAGTCTCGTCCTTCCGGCGCACCTTGCCAGGCAATTGGATCTTCGAGCTTGCGGCCACGCAGGTGAAGGCTCAGACCAAGCAGTCCCATGTCCCAGCCCACGCCGACGGCACCCGGGCCGTACTCGGCCCAGCGGTCTTCGGGCACGATAGCGATGTGCTCGAGCTCGAACACGGTCGCCTCCTCGCCGGCCGGTGAGAGGCGCACCTCGATCTCCGATACGTCCTCGGGATTGACCGTCTCGCCGTAGACCCACGTGACACGCAACCTGTTCGGGCGCTCGCAGGCGACGATCTTGCCGCCGGCATTGCCCTCGAACTGGTACGTCCCGCCAAGGCGGTAGTCGCCGCTGATGGGCAGGAACCAGCGGCCGATCCGCTCGGGATTTGTCAACGCGTCCCAGACATCGTCGATCGGCGCGTCGTAGGTGCGCCGCAGAATGACGGAGCGGCCCTCCCCTGCTGCGATCCGGCCGCTGCCGACCTCGCGCTGGATGGCCTCGATCTCGCGGGTGATGTCGATCATTGCGGTGTAACTCCATTGCTGTCGGTTGCCTGAGTCGCTTGTGTTGCCTCGGCCAGAAGCCGGCGTTCGCGCTTGCCGCGGGCGAGCTCGGTCGCCAGGGAGTCGAGCCGCTGCTCCAGAAATCGGCGGAATGGATCGAGCCAGTCGTCGAGTTCTCGGAACGCCGTCGAGTCGACGGCATACAGCCGTCGTGTGCTCTCGGGGCGAACCGTGGTGAACCCACTGTCTCGGAGGACCTTGAGGTGCTGTGACACGGCCGGCTGCGAGATCCCGAACTCGGCTCGAACGACCTCCGTGATCGCTCCCGAGGTCAGCTCGCCCTCTGCGAGCAGCTCGAGGATCCGACGCCGGACGGGATCCCCCAGGACATCAAAAGCGTGCACCCGCCGACCTTACAAGATGCGACTTATATAAGTCAACCCTTAGACGGTGGCGAGTCAGGAAACTGGTTGTCCGGCCAGCTCGTTGGAGTAATCGATTACGTCCAGGTCGCCTGGCGAGTGACCCTCGGCCGTCAGAAGAGCCGCCGCCTCGGAACGATGCTGCGTTCCGTGGTTCACGACGTGGACCATCATCTGCCAGATCGGAACACCCTCGAAGACGATCTGCAGGAAGTCGTCGGTGAGCGTTGGCAACCAGGCATCGACGGCGACCCACTCGTCGCCCCAGAGTGCGCGGAACTCGTCGATGCTCGGCAGTAGTTCGTCTTCTGGATGCGGACCTTCACCATCGCCCTGGGTCTCGAACATGACGCGCCAGCGCTGGGCGGCGCCGAGCTGGTGAACCAGGACGCCGCCCAGCCCACGTTCGTCGATCACGTGCGCCTTGGCCCACACCTCCGTGTCGAGCCCGTCGAGCGCGGCCAGGATGCGGCGTGTTGCCCACCGGTCGTAAGCAAAGAGAAATCGGATGTCATCGGCCTTCATGCGATCCAGCGTACCGCTCTACGGCCCTGGCGCGCGTAAACTCTCCGGCCATGCCGCGCGACCCGAACATCCCCGAAGCATTCGACGTTTTCACGCTCGTTCTCCTGCGCCGACCGGCCGACGCTCCGCAGATGTCCGACGCGGAGCTGGATTCCCTCCAGGCACGGCACCTCGCCTATCGAACAGAGCTCCGCATGCAGGGCATCCTGGTCGTCAACGGGCCTCTCGGCGAGCAAACCGACGTATCTATGCGCGGCCTCTCGATATTCGCGTGTGGACTGGAGGAAGCGGCGCGCCTGAGCGACGGTGATCCATCTGTTCAGGCGGGGCGGCTTGCCTACGACCTGATGGAGTGGTGGGTGGGCGCCGGCACGCTCGCCTTCCCCGAGGCGAAGCAGCCGGTCGGCGATCGCCGCGGATGCCCGATGACTGACGAGGGCACTCCGCTGAACGATGACCTCATCGAGATGCTTCGGGCCATGCGGCGGGCCGAGCGCGACATCTTCGGCGCGCTCGACCCTTTGGTGCGCGATGCCCCGATCCGCCCCGGTGACTGGTCGCCCAAGGACCATCAGGCTCATCTGACGGCATGGAAGGCTCGCCAGGCGCGGCGATTTGCGGCAGCTCGCGAGGGAGTCGAGATTCCCGCCGTCACGATGGCGACGAGACGGACGAGCTCAACGCAGAGATTCAGGCGTCGCGCGCCGACTGGAGCTGGGACGCAGTGGCGGCGGAAGCCGATCAGGTGAGTGGACAGCTGGAGAGCGAAATTGGCGCCACGGATCCCGACTTGATCGCGGGGTCAGAGCGGCTGCTCGGCGGGACGCTGGGCAACGGGGCGTTCCATGCCATGACTCACTTTGGTTGGCTGGTCGATGCCGAAATCGGCGTCGATGCGGATCGCGTCAGCAGTATGTCGACGAGGTCGTGAGGCATGTTCGCGCCAGCCGGATGCCGCCAAGCGAAATCGGAGCGGCATCTACAACGCCGCGTGCTTCCGGGCTCTTCACGGTCAAATGGACCAGGCGCGAGAGCTGCTTCGTGAGGCATTTCAGCTCGACCCAGAGCTGGTGACGTGCTCGAAGCAGGACGACGATTTGATCGAATTGCGCGACGAGATCGACGAGCTGCCGCTACAGCCCGGAGCGTGACCGTCCGCACCGTCATCGATCGCGGCCCAAAGGGCAAGAGCTTCGTGGCGTTCGCCTCGACTGGCCGGGTTGGAGCCGTGGCGCCAAGACAGCTGAGGTCGCCCTGGAGACTCTCGAGTCGTACCGGGAGCGCTACGACCGGTCGCCGCCCTTGCCGGAATGGCGGGCGAATTCGACGCTGCCGGACCGACTCGAGATCGTGGAGGACAAGGTCGGTACGCCTTCGACCGATTTCTGGGGCATCTCGTTCGCGCCCTCGTCGACGGAGCCGGACCCTATGGACGACGACGATCTGGAGCGTGGGATCACGTTACTGCGGGCCTGCTGGACATTTTTCGACGCAGTGGCGGCGCGGGTCTCGCCCGAGATGCGCAAGGGCCCGCGCGGAGGCGGCCGCGAACGTGACGAGATCATCCGTCACGTCATCCGCGTTGAGACCTTGGACTTTGCGGCGCGGGTTGGTTTGAAATTGCCCGAGGACACGGTCCTCGTAGGTGAAGGGCTGCCGGGGTATCGGGACAACTACATCGCCGCGAATGCGGACATACAACGGCGGCCAGTCGAACGGCGGATGCGGAAATGGACCCTTCCCTTCCTGATCCGACACTCGGCCTTCCACACGCTCGACCACGCGTGGGAGATGGAGGACAAGGACCTTTCGGGAGCGCCCAATCTGGGGCATCGTGAAACTTCTTCTCACTTCCGCCGGCATCAAGAACCCGAGCATCCACGACGCGCTGGTCGACCTGCTGGGCAAGACGATCGCCGATGCCAGCGCCCTGTGCATTCCTACTGCGACATACGGGCACCCCATGACTGACCCCGGCCACGCGTGGCGTTTCATCAGTGGACAAGAACCACGCACCCCCATGGTCGAATTGGGATGGAAGTCCATGGGCGTGTTGGAGCTCACCGCGCTGCCGAGCATCGACGAACGCTGGGTCCCGTGGGTCGAGGAGACCGACGTCCTGCTGGTGAACGGCGGCGACCCGCTGTATTTGGCCTACTGGATTCGCCAGTCGGGGCTGGCAGACCTGTTGCCGTCGCTGAGCGAAACGGTCTAGGTGGGGCTAAGCGCCGGGAGCATGGTGATGGCCCCGCGTATCGGCGAGGACTTCGTCCACTGGAAGCCGCCCACCGGTGGCGATGAGACGCTGGGACTGGTCGACTTCTCGATCTTCCCGCACCTGGACCACCCGGACATGCCAGACAACACCATGGCCGACGCAGAAAAGTGGGCCGCCAGCATCGCGGGTCCGGCGTACGCGATCGACGACGAGACCGCCATCAAAGTGACCGACGGTGTCGTCGAGGTCGTCTCCGAGGGCCACTGGAAGCTATTCACGCCCAGCGCCTAGGGCTCGAGAGAAGCGCTCCGGAACCTGCGGCTGGCTAGCGGGCGTTACCGGTTGTTCTTGATCCGTATCGGCGCGAGCGAGAGTCCATTGAGCAGGTCTTGATCGACCCAGCCTTTTATTCCGGGGACCGGCGCCGTACCCGTTTGCCACAAGGTCCAGCCCTGGCTGCCCCAGTTGTTGGCAGGAAGAATCGGGACGTCGACGCTGTCCCAATCGCGAACCCAGAACCAATTCCCGTTCTCGGCGAACCAGGTCGTGTTGCCCATCCAGTCAACCCACAGGGGCGTCGGCGCGTAGATCATCGGCTTCACGCCCAGGCGCTCTTCGACGCGGGCGACCCAGGCCTTCACCCACTCCTGGAGCTCTTCCGCAGTTAAGTCCCCGTGGGTCTTCAGGTCGAGCGCAGGCAGCAGGTTGCGACCATTGAGTTGGGCTACGTCGACAAAGTGATCCGCTTCGGCGATCGCATCGCCAATCGTCGCGTCCGGCCCTGCGTGGTGGTAAGCCGTGAAAGGAATGCCCTTGTTGCGGAGAAGCCGTCGGTTGCGCTCGTACTGCTCGTCCAGTCCGTCATTGCTGTAAGTGGCGCGGGCGATCACGAACCCGACTCCAGCATTCTTGACCTCGAGCCAACGCGGCGCGCGCTGCCAATGCGAAACGTCAATGCCGTCAATAAACGAGTCGGCGGCCGCTGCCGGCTGCGCGCCGATGGCGATGGTCGACGCGATCGCAACCGCGACGATCAACGGGGTGGCCCAAAACCTGGAAAAGGCCAGCATCTGGCGTCGATTGTCCCATGATGCAACCCCGCAGAGGAGGTTCTCCCATGCAGACCCGCTCGTTCCCCTCAACCCCCGATGCTCGCTCCCCTGCAGGGGCCGAGATCCGGTATCTGATCGAAGGCGCGACCGGCAACATGATCCACTCCACCGTCCCGCCAGGCCAGGTAAATCGGGCGACCGTCCACGCCACCGTGAGCGAGTTCTGGCATGTTCTCTCGGGCGAGGGGCAGATATGGCGAAGAGACGCCACTGGTGAGGAGACGACCGTTCTGGGGAAAGGCGTTTCCATCGACATTCCCGTTGGGACGGCATTCCAATATCGCTGCACGGGTGTCGACCCACTCCAGTTCCTGTGCATCTCAATGCCGCCCTGGCCCGGCGAGAAGGAAGCGACCGTCATCGAGGGGCCGTGGAACCCAACTGCTCCCGACGGTTGACGACACGGTCACCACCTAGACTCGACACATGGACCCGCCGGCCGGGCCGCGGCCAGATCGAGACGCTTCCATGGAAGATTTCAGCGAGCTGCCGCAAAGGACTCCTTCACCTTCCCTGTCTGAGCTGACATGGCGCAGGTTGGATCGCAGCGACCTGGCGGCGGTCGTCGAGCTCGGCCGAAAGTGCCTTGAAAGCGACGGTGGGTTGGGTTTTCTGTTCGACCAAGACGCAGTAGACGAGCGTTTCTTCCCAGAAGCGCCTGGAGACCGGCTTGGCGCATTCGCTCTGGATGGTCGCCTTGTCGCCGCAGCGGCCGTGAATTTCCGTGAGGATTCTGCTGTCGGCCGCGCCGTGATGGTGGGTCACGTGCGACCGGACTTCCGAAACCGAGGTATCGGCACCTATATCATGCGGTGGGGCGGAGTAACTGCCGCAGTCGTGCTTGCCGACGTCCCAATCAGACAGCGCGTTTTCCAGGTTGACACGGAGTCTCTGACCGACGCCGCTGATCGCCTCTACCACGCCAATGGTTACAAGCAGTCGGAGGCATCCCTTGTCATGCGACGGGACCTGCGACACCCGATCCCGCGGCATTCGCTCCCAGACGGCACCAACCTCGTGGTGTGGGCACCGAGATCTGCGGCACAGTTCGCCAGGGCGTATGAGCCGGCATTCATGGATCGTCCAGGCTTTCCAGGATGGACTGCCCGCGAATGGACCAACCGCGCCACGGCCAATGATCTGGTTCCCGGTTGGTCACTGCTGGCGCAGACTGGTGAACGTGCGCTGGGTTTCATCATCGGTTGTCTCGACCTTTCGACGAGTCCGCCGAGCGGTTTCATCTGGCAGATCGGCGTCGTAGCCGGCGAACGCAACCGCGGGATAGGCTCGGCCCTACTGGTGGAGAGCATGCTGCGCATGCAGGCAGCCAATTCGCCGACAGTGAGACTCACGGTCCACATAGACAACCCGAACGCCATTCGCATGTATGAACGACTTGGGTTCGAGATCGCTGGGCGCCGCGCCCGCTACGAGCGCGGGCACACACCTGAGACCTCGGATTGACTGGCGCCCCCGGAGAGATTCGAACTCCCGACGCAGGCCTTAGGACGGCCTCGCTCTATCCACTGAGCTACGGGGGCGGGAGACCGATTCTACGCGGAACAGCAGGCCCGACTGCCGCGTCCAACGGGCACACGGCCGACCCGGCATAGAATCGAGGCGCTCCCGATGACCCACTCCCCTTCCCTACCAACGCTCGAGTTCTATGGCCGCACCGGCTGCGAGCTGTGCGACGAGACGCGCCTGGCCCTCCAAGCCGTGCTCGAGCAGCGCGTTCGGCGCGGCGACCCGATCCCGCGCATCCAGGAGATCGATCTGGCCGACCATCCCGACCTCGAGGCTCGCTACGGCGCCCTGATTCCCGTCCTTGCTTTGAACGGCAGCGAGCTGACGCTGGCAATGGGTGCGCGAACCATCGAGACATTCCTCGACCGAACAATGGGACGCGCCGCCTGACCACATGGAGCTCACCCTCGCCGCGGCGATCTTCGCCGGCTTCGTCTCGTTCATCTCGCCCTGCGTGTTGCCGGTAGTGCCCGCCTATCTCGGGCAGCTCGGCGTGGTCACCGCGGCCGGAGCTGGAATGGTCGTGACACCAACGGCCGGTCCCAACGTCCAGCTCGCCCCGACGTCGCGCTGGCGCGCCCTTACCCACGCGGCCGCGTTCGTGTTCGGGTTCGGCGCCGTCTTCACACTTTTCGGCGTAGCCGTCTACACCGCCGCCGGCCCGCTGCGCGACAACCTGACGCTGCTGCGCCAGATCGGCGGCATTGTGCTCATCATCGTTGGCCTCAACCTGATGGGCGTCCTGCGCATCCCGGTGTTGCAGCGAACGTTCCGGCCCGCAGCGTCCGAGTTTGGCCAACAGCCGCTTGGTGGCGCCGCGGCGCGCAGCCCGATCGGTGCGCTGGCCCTCGGCGCAGTCTTCGCAATCGGCTGGACGCCGTGCATCGGCCCCACCCTTGGCGCGATCCTGACCCTCGCTGCCGTGTCGACCAGCCCGCAGGTGGTTCTGTTGCTCGTCGCCTACTCGCTCGGTCTCGGTATCCCGTTCCTGCTCATCGCCGCCACGCTCGATAGATCGGCCGCGTTTACGCGCCCGCTGCTCAAGTACGGGCGCCAGATCGAGCTGATCGGCGGCGCATTGGTGGTCTTGATCGGCGTAGCCATCCTGTTCGACTGGCTGGCCATCTTCGCCAGGACTTTCAGCTTCCTGTGGCCGCAGGTATGACCGAACAATCACCCGACCCGGAGCAGACGCCCAGGCCCGACCGCTGGCGAAGACCCTTCATCGGTCCTTTCACCCTGCTCCAATTGACCGGCGTTCTGGGCGCGATCGTCGTGACTGGTGTCGTGTTCGCGTTTCTCACCGCACCGCTGGCGCTGCCGGCACAGCCGCCACTGCCCAGCCCGGGCAGCAGCTTCGTGCCAGTCGGCAGCCCGGAGCCCGGTCTGCGCATCGGCGATCTGGCGCCCGAGTTCGAGGGCACGGTCAACGGCCAGATCGTGCAGCTGACCGATCTGGACGGCAACCCGATTCGACTGGCCGACCTGCGCGGCCGACCGGTCTGGATCAACTTCTGGGCGAGCTGGTGCCCGCCTTGCCAGGAAGAGACGCCGGTGCTTCGTGACGCGTACGAGGCACATGCCGACGACGGACTAGCCGTGGTCGCGATCAGTGTGCAGGAGACGACCGCCGAAGACGTGCGTTCGTACGTTGAGCGCTACGGCCTCGACTACACCGTTGGCTTCGACGCCACGTCAGCCGTGTTCCACACCTATCGAGCCTTCGGGCTGCCGACGCAGTACTTCCTCGATCGCGACGGCGTCATACGCAACGTCGTGCTCGGCCCGGTCAACCGAGCCCAGGCCGAGCAGATCCTCGCGCCGTTGATTGCGGAATAGCCGACCCTACTCGGGGTGGTTCCCGGAGAGCTCGGTCACGTTCAGCGCGCCCGAGATGGACGCACCTGCAGTGTACGTTCCGACCCAGATGTCGTAGTTCCCGCTGGCCGGAGTCTCGAAGTCGATTGACGGGTCGGAGGTGCCATAACTGTCGTCGGCGCAATACCACTTGGCGTCCGGCGCGTTGATGATCAGCGTCGTGTCGCCGTCGTCGTTGGCGAGGTAGTAGAAGCGCAACAGGCTGGCCCCGCCCGATGTGTAAGTGACCTGATAATCGGGCGCCGACGTCGCGTATCCGCGACAGTTGTTGCCGTTCTCGCCGGTGCCGAGGTAGCTGGCGTCGACCGATCCGCCGGGCGTGATGCTCTTCTGGTGAGGATCGGGAACGAAGCCCGATGCGAGCGACACGTCGCCGTAGGTGGCCGGCTTGGAGAAGTCGAGCGTGCCGGCCGTGCCGGCTGGAGATTCCGTCGGCGCATCGGTCGGTGCGTCGGTGGGTGCGTCGTCGGCGCATCAGTCGGTGCGTCCGTAGGGGCAGTCGTTGGCGCGTCAGTCGGCGGAACGGTGGGCGCCGAGGTTGGCGGCAGGGTGACTGCCGGGGTCGGGGCGAAGGTCGGAGTAGGCGGCAGGGTGATGCTCGGCAGGCTCGCCGAGGGCAGCGATGGGATCGCGAAGCTGGGACTGCTGCTTGTCGTTGGACCAACCGAGATACAGGCAGTTGCAATGCCCGCGACGATGACCATGGAAATCGATGCGCGAATAATTCTGGACACCATTCCCCTCTGACGTTCTGCGCAGTCTGAAGCTGCGCTGGCTTCCAAAACCCGACTACACAGTCGAGTCGAATTTGTACCTATCTCGGTCGGCGATGATATGGCCGATCGGTCGGCGTGGCTCGTGCGACAGGACGACCGTCCAGTCTTCCTCGGCCGCCTGGCGAAAGAGCGAGCCCTTCACTTCGACCGATGTTAGCGGGAAGTCGTCAAATGACGGCACCCAGCGCGGATTCGCGCTCCATGGCCGCATGCAAAGGTCGCCGAAAAAACCGACCGTGCCGCTCAGGCCGCGCACGACAATCGCCTGGTGGCCACCCGAATGGCCACCAGTTCGCACGACAGTTACGCCGGGCAGCACCTCTTCATCGCCGCGTGGCGAATCAGGTCGTGCCCACTCCTCGGAGAGGCGCAGCTCGTCCTGTTCGTACGACGCCTTGAGCCGCGGGTTGGCACCGAGCGCGTGCTCCCACTCCTCGGCTTGAGCGACGATCCGCGCGCGCGGGAATGCGCGGCCACCCTCCGCGGTCAGGAATCCGCCGGCATGGTCGAAATGGAGGTGGCTGACCGCGACCATGTCGATCGTGTCCGGCTCGAAGCCGGCAGTGCGCAGCGCGGGCAGGATCGAGTCGCCGCGTACGCCCCGATGCTTGCGCCGCGTCTCGTCCATGTACTCGCCGATGCCGGTCTCGATCAGGACGCGGCCAGCGGGCGTCTCGACCAAGAGGCAGTTGAGCGCCTGGGTCAGCGTGTGATCGGGGTTGATCTCGGCCTCGACCAGCCGCTCCCACATGATCCGCGGCACCGGCCCGAAGATTGTCCCCGCGTCAGACGTGAACGTGCCCGCCTGAATGAGCGCAACTGTCACTCCCCCACCGAGATCGGCGCGCCAGTCAACCGATTGATTGATCGCCATCGACGCAGCATAAGGTCGTCGCGAGCTCGACACGCGCTTGAAGAGGCGTACCGACACGCGATCCGAGTGAAACGACCGTTGGCCGATCGCGCGCATCGCCGATTCGGCCGCGAGGTGGCCATTTTGGCGGTAGCTTGAACCTCCTGCGCGTCAAACAACCGCCGGAACAGCATGCGGGACGCTTATGCGGACGTGACGCGATCCATAACGGCCGGATCACACGTCATCCGTGTCAGGCGGATTGGCTAACGGCGCGGGCCACCCTTGGGGACGTTGCGGCCGTCCTCGAAGTCCTTGTAGAACTGCGACTCGGTTGGGCTCGACTGTCCCTGGTACTTGGAACCGAGCTCGCGCGAACCATACGGCCGCTCGACCGCGCTCGACATCTTGAAGAACGAGATCTGACCGATCTTCATGCCCCGATACAGGGCGATCGGCAGGTTGGCCACATTCGACAGCTCGAGCGTCAGGTTGCCCTTCCAGCCTGGGTCAACGTAGCCCGCGGTCGAGTGGATCAACAGCCCAAGCCTGCCAAGACTCGACTTGCCTTCGAGCCTGGCGACGAGATCGTCGGGCAGTTCCACCCACTCGAGCGTCTGGCCGAGCACGAACTCGTTGGGGTGCAGGATGAACGGCTCGTCTTCGGCGATCGAGACCAGCTCGGTCAGGTCGGGCTGTGGCGCCCGCACGTCGATGTACGGGTAGCGGTTGTTGCGGAATACCCGGAAGTCGGCGTCGAGATGGAGGTCGACCGAAGACGGTTGGAGGCATGCCGCGTCATAGGGATCGATGCGCACCCGGCCGGCCTGCATGGCGGCCCGAATGTCACGGTCGGAGAGAACGGCCATCTGGTCCGATTATGGTCGACGGAGAGCCGTCAGCGCTTGGGGTATCGCTTGCCGCCGGCGCTCCCGCCACCGCCCGGCTGTCGGCCGTCTTCGTCGGCCTCGAGCTCCTCGCGCTCGGCGAGCAGCGTGTCGACCTCGCGCCGGAGCTGCTCGATGTCCTCGAAGCTCTGGTAGACGCTGGCGAAGCGGATATAGGCGATCTGGTCGAGCTCGCGCAGCTTCTCCATGGCCAGCGTCCCGATCAGGTCTGAAGGGACCTCGGACGAGCCGCGTGCGCGCAGGGCTGTCTCGATCTCTTCGGCTGCCCTTTCGGCGGCATCGTCCGCGACGGGCCGGCGAGTGAGCGCCTTGGCCAGGCCGGAAGCGAGCTTGTCGCGATCGAACTCCTCGCGCTTGCCGTCGCTCTTAACGACGGTCAGCCGCGCGGCCTCGACGCGTTCGTAGGTTGTGAATCGCGTCGCGCAAAGGTTGCACTCGCGGCGGCGGCGGATAGCCGCGTCGTCGATATCGCGCGAGTCCACCACGCGAGTGTCACGTTCCCCGCAGCTAGGGCAGCGCACTGAAGGCAGTTCCTCCTGTGTGCCACTACCTGTAGTGGCGTATACCAAGAGTACCACTAGATACAGCGTAAACGAGCCCCGATTCGCTCGAATCGTCCTCGCTCAGGCCGCGCCCTGATAGCCGCACGTCGCGGAGTCCGGTACGCTCAACCGCAGTGAAGGTGAGGGCGCTTCCTTGATCTGTTCGAACTGCGGCACTCAGAACGAGGCGGGTCGCAAGTTCTGCAAGGAATGCGGCACGTCACTGGCGGCTGGCTGCCCGAACTGTGGCGCCACTAATAGTGCCGACGCCAAATTCTGTGGCGAGTGTGGGACTCAGCTCACCAGCGCACCGCCGGCCGCGGCGGTCCCTACGGGCAGTCACCCCATAACGGCTCAACCGATCGCCGAGCGTCGACTGGTCTCCGTCCTATTCGCAGATCTTGTCGGATTCACCACCCTCGCTGAGAGTCGCGACCTGGAGGAGACGCGCGATCTGCTGTCGCGCTATTTCGACCTGGCGCGCGACGTCATCACTCGCCACGGCGGAACGGTCGAGAAGTTCATCGGCGACGCGGTGATGGCCGTCTGGGGCGCCCCGGTGGCACGTGAGGATGATGCCGAGCGGGCAGTCCGGGCAGGGCTCGCGCTTGTTGACGCCGTCAAGGGCCTGGGCAGCGAGATCCAGGCTCGCGCCGGAGTGCTGACCGGCGAAGCGGCGGTCACCATCGGGGCAACCGCCGAGGGAATGGTCGCCGGTGATCTCGTCAACACCGCCAGCCGCCTCCAGTCTGTCGCCACGCCGGGGACGGTCCTTGTGGGTGAGGCAACCGAGCGGGCTGCCAATCAGGGCATCCTGTTCGAGCCGGCCGGTGAGCAGGCGCTCAAAGGCAAGTCGGCGCCCGTCCCCGCATTCCGCGCCGTGCGCATCGTGGCCGAGGTCGGCGGGCGCAACCGCAGCGGCGGCCTGGAAGCTCCTTTCGTCGGCCGCGACGATGACTTGCGCCTGTTGAAGGATCTCTTCCACGCCACTGAGCGCGAGAAGCGGCCACGGCTGGTGTCGATCTTTGGGCCGGCCGGCATCGGCAAGAGCAGGATGGCGTCTGAGTTCTCCAAGTACGCCGATGGACTGGTCGAAGACACCTATTGGCACGCCGGTCGGTCACCGTCGTACGGCGAGGGAATCACGTTCTGGGCGCTCGGCGAGATGGTCCGCCGGCGGGCCGGATTGCTCGAAACTGACGACGAAGCGACCACCCGAGAGAAGCTCGCCGAATCCGTCGCGCAGTGGGTGCCGGATCCAGCCGAACAGAATTGGATCCAGAGTGCATTGCTCGTGCTGCTCGGGCATGGCGACGCCAACGGTGCCGGCCGTGCCGAGCTTTTCGGCGCGTGGCGAACCTACTTCGAACGAATCGCCGAGCACGGCACCACGGTGCTTCTGTTCGAGGACCTCCAATGGGCCGACAAGGGCCTGATCGATTTCATCGATCACCTACTCGACTGGACGAAGTCGCTGCCCATTTTTGTAATCACACTCGCCCGGCCGGAGCTGCTTGAACGACGTGTCGACTGGGGGTACGGACGCCGCAACTTCGTTTCGCTGGCTCTGGAGCCGCTTTCTGCCGAGCACATGGATGAGCTGCTCGAAGGATTGGTGCCCGGGCTCGCGTCCGGCGTCAAGCTGCAGATCATCTCGCGGGCCGACGGAGTTCCTCTGTATGCCGTGGAGACAGTGCGCATGCTCATGGCCGAGGGCAGGCTGCACGAAAAGGATGGTCGGTACCTTCCTGTTGGCGACCTGACCAGGATCGCGATTCCAGAAACACTCGCCGCCTTGATCGCTGCGCGGCTGGACTCGCTGGATGCCCGTGAGCGGAGCGTCATCCAGGCGGCCGCGGTCCTTGGCCAGAGCTTCACCGAAGCGGCTCTGGAAGCGCTCAGCGGTATCGACGCCGACGAGCTGTCGAAGATCCTCGATGGTTTCGGCCGACGCGAGCTCTTCACGGTTGATATCGACCCTCGCTCGCCGGAGCGGGGCCAGTACAGCTTCATGCAGGCGCTGATCCGCGAGGTGGCCTACAACCAGCTGGCGCGGCCCGAGCGCAAGATGCGTCATCTTGCCGCCGCCCGGTGGTTCGAGAGCTTGGGCGACGATGAGCTTGCCGGTGTTCTGGCGGGCCACTATGCGTCTGCTTACCGCAACGCCACGGAAGGGCCCGAGGCGGATGCCCTCGCGAGCCAAGCGAAGATCGCCCTGCGTGGCGCGGCGGATCGTGCCGCGAACCTGGGCTCACACGGTCAGGCCGCCACGTTCCTCCTGCAGGCACTTGAGATGGCCGAGATCCCGGCCGAGCGTGCCAGCCTGTTGGAGCGCATCGGCGGCGAGACTCACGATGACACGCCAGAGAGCGCGCTCACTTACTACGATCAGGCCATGGACCTGTACCGCTCACTCGGTGATCTGAACGGAGTGGCGCGCTGCGCGACGGGCATAGCCGTGTCGCTCCAGATCCTCTATCGGCCGGCCGATGCGGTGCCCATCCTGGATGCGGCGGTCAAGGAAACGGCGGCGATCGCGGGCCAGCCAGATGCGGTCATGCTCCTCGCCGAGCTTGCGCGCGCATGTGCGAACACGCGCGATCCACGTGCACTCCAGCTCGTCGATCAAGTCCTCGAGCTGGCCGAGCCACTCGAGCTCATGTCGATAATTGCCGAAGGTCTCATCAACCGGGCCCTTGTGCTGACCTACGCCGGCCGGTACTACGAGCCGACAACACTGCTGCGCGGCGTGCTGCCGATTGCAGAGGCACACGGTCTGACGTTCGCCCGGATCAGGGCGATGAACAACCTAGCCGTCGGCTTGATGTCGGACAACGTTCGCGAGGCCGCTGGGCTATTTTCCGAAGCAGTAGAGGTTTCCAGGCGCGCCGGGACACTCGGCTCGCTGGCATTCTTCAGAGCGGGCCTCGTCGAGCTGAACGTGGCTCTTGGCGAGTGGGACGCTGTCGACGAGACGATCGTGGAGCTGGCCGAGGTCGATCCAACTGAATTGAACTTCTTCGAGTATTTCCAGTGGCTGGCCGTGTACCGGGCACTGCGCGGAGATGCATCCGAGGCAGCTGTTGAGCTGGCCAAGTCACGTGCACAGCTCGACCAGATCACCCTGTTCGGAGCAAGGGTCCAACAATCATGGATCGAGGCCCAGGTTGCGGCATTCGAGGGCGAGCTCGACAAGGCATACGAGCACGCCGCGACCGGCATCGTGACGGATTTCGAACGCGCCTTCCGCTGTGCCGAGTGGGCGGTCCGGGTTGGGCTGTGGACAGGCGATATTGAGCGGGCGCGTACGGGTTTCGCCGGGTTCGAGCAGATTCACTGGCCGGGGCGGGTGATCAAGGCTCATCGGACGCTGGCTCATGCGACTGTCGAAGCGCTCGAAGGGCGCGCCACGGATGCCACCGCCGGCTTTCGGAACGCAATAGGTTTGTTGCGGGAGCTGGATGTCCCGATGTACCTCGGCATGGGGCTGGTCGACTGCGCGATTGCACTTGGCCCCGACGTGCCCGAGGGCAAAGCTGCGGCTGTGGAAGCGCGCGAGCATTGGACGAGACTTGATTCGCCGCCGATGCGCGCCCGACTGGATGAGGGATTGGCGCGCTGGCAGCCGATGGGTCGAGGGACATCCGAGTCGCGCCTCGAGTCAGTCGCGGAAGGTTGACCGGAATGAGCCTGTTTCTAATCCTGAAGTTCGTTCACATCCTGTCTGCGATCGTGGCTGTCGGCGCAAACCTGACCTACGCCTACTGGCTGCGTCGCGCCGGAACAGACCGCACACGCCTGCTAGACGCTCTGGATGGCATCCAACGGCTCGACAGCCGGGTCGCCAACCCGGCCTACATCGTGCTGCTGCTGACCGGCCTGCTCATGGTGTTCAACGCCAGCATTCCGTTGACCACTTTCTGGATCGCGCTTGCGCTGGTGCTGTACGTGATGGTCGCCATCGTCGGCATCGTGCTCTACGGGCCGGCGCTGCGACGCCAGCGGGCAGAGGCGGAGCGCGATCCGGCCTCCGACGCCTACCGCAGCGCGGCGATGCGCGCCAACTTGCTCGGTGGCTTCACGGTCCTGGCCGTGGTCGCGATCGTCTTCCTGATGGTCTTCAAGCCGACCCTCTAGCGCGGTCCGCTAGGCTCAATGGCCATGCAGCACAGTGCCGTGACCCGATGATCTGCACGAATTGCGGCACCGCCAATGAGGCGGACAACAAGTTCTGCAAGGAGTGCGGCACGCCTCTTGCTGCCGGATGTCCGGTGTGCGGTGTCCCGAACTCGCCTGACGCTAAGTTCTGCGGCAATTGCGGAAACTCACTGTCACCTGCGGCGACCCTGGAATCATCGCGACCGGTGGCGGAACGTCGTCTGGTCTCCGTTCTGTTTGCCGACCTGGTTGGCTTCACGACGCTCAGTGAGGATCGAGACCCGGAGGAGACCCGCGAGCTATTGACACGCTATTTCGCGATTGCGCGCGATGCGGTCCTGCGCCACGGCGGAACGGTCGAGAAGTTCATCGGCGACGCGGTGATGGCCGTCTGGGGAGCGCCGGTAGCCCGGGAGAACGACGCCGAGCTCGCGGTCCGGGCGGCGCTTGCGCTCGTCGACGGCGTCAAGATGCTTGGTCCCGACATTCGGGCGCGCGCCGGTGTGCTGACGGGCGAAGCCGCGGTGACGATGGGAGCCACTGGCGAGGGAATGGTCGCCGGAGACCTTGTGAACACTGCGAGTCGGCTGCAGTCGGTCGCACCTGATGGGACAGTCCTGGTCGGCGAGGCGACGGAGCGTGCCGCGAGCCGGGCCATCCAGTTCGAGTCGGCGGGCGAGCAGCTATTGAAGGGCAAGCAGGCACCCGTTCCAGCTTTCCGCGCGCTGCGCGTGGTCGCCGAGGTTGGCGGTCGCAACCGAGCCGATTTGCTCGAGGCGCCGTTCGTCGGCCGAGATGACGACTTCCGCCTTCTAGTCGAGACATTCCATGCCAGTGCTCGGGATCGCCGGCCGCGACTGGTTTCGGTCATGGGCCCGGCCGGCATAGGTAAGAGCCGCCTCGCGTGGGAGCTCTCCAAGTACACCGACGGGCTCGTGGAAGACACCTACTGGCATGCGGGCCGATGTCCGTCGTACGGCGAGGGAATCACCTTCTGGGCCCTGGGCGAGATGGTTCGCCGACGCTGTGAGCTGCTGGAGAACGACGACGAGCCCACGACTCGAAGCAAGGTAGGCGCGGCAGCCGCGCAATGGGCAGCCGATGAAGCGGAGCGGCGCTGGTTCGAAGCCTCGCTGCTGGCGCTGCTCGGGCTCGGCGAGGCCCCGGCCGGCGGCAGAGATGAGTTGTTCGCCGCGTGGCGAACGTTCTTCCAGCGCATCGCAGAGAAGGGCACGACTGTGCTCCTGTTCGAGGACCTGCAGTGGGCCGACAGCGGCCTGATTGACTTCATCGAGTTCGTCGTTGACTCGACGCGGGCGCTGCCCCTGTTCGTTGTCACGCTCGCGCGACCCGAGCTTCTCGAACGACGTCCCGACTGGGGCGCCGCACGACGCAGCTTCATGTCGATGGTGCTCGATCCGCTGTCGGACGAGGCGATGCGCGAGCTCCTTGCCGGTCTCGTGCCGGGACTCCCCGAGCATTTGGTCGCGGCGATCGTTGCTCGCGCGGAAGGGGTGCCTCTCTACGCGGTCGAAACGGTGCGTATGTTGCTGAGCGAGGGCAAGGTCGTCGCCGAGGGCGACATCTATCGTCCGGTTGCAGACCTGACCACCATCGCCGTGCCCGAGACACTCGCCGCTCTCGTTGCGGCCCGCCTGGACGGTCTTGGAGCTCACGACAAGTCCCTGCTTCAGGACGCAGCCGTGCTGGGTCATACCTTCAGCTCGGAGAGCCTGATCGCGGCGTCGGGCCTGGACGAGCAAGTCGTGCTTTCCACGCTGACGAGCCTGGTCCGGCGCGAGCTTCTTACGGTCGACAGCAATCCCCGCTCCCCCGTGCGCGGCCAGTACAGCTTCGTGCAGGCGATCGTGCATGAAGTCGCCTACAGCCAGCTTGCGCGCGACGAACGCAAATCGCGACACCTTGCGGCCGCGCGCTGGTTCGAAAGTCGCGGCGACGAGGAGCTCGCCGGCGTGCTCGCGGAGCACTACCTGGCGGCTCAACGCAACGCACGCCCGGGACCTGAGGCCGAGGCTCTTGCCGGACAGTCCCGACTCGCCCTGCGCGCTGCGGCTGACCGTGCGGCGAGCCTCGGATCACATCCGCTGGCCGAGACATACATCCTGAGCGCGCTCGATCTGACCGAGGATCCGGTCGAACAGGCGGCCCTCTACGTCCGAGCCGGGGACGAAGCAGCGGATGCAAACCCGCCCCGGGCTCGTGATCACTATGAGAAGGCCGCCGAGTTGTACCGCGGAGCGAACGACTTACGCGGCCTGGCAGTTGCCGCGACCGGCATCTCCATCGCGCTGCAGATGGTCTATCGGCCGGCCGACGCGCTGCCTGTGCTGGAGGAAGCGGTCGAGCTGACCGCTTCAATCGAAGACGAGCCGGAGGGAATACGTCTGCTGTCAGAGCTCGGAAGGGTGTATGCCAACCTGCGCGACCCCAGAGCGCTGGCGATCACCGATCGAGTGCTGGTCAAGGCTGACCAACGCCAGCTGATCCCGATCGTCGCAGAGGCGCTGCTCAATCGGGCCCTGGCGATCAATCACCAGGGCAGGCTGTACGAGACGATGGCGATTGTTACTGGCGTGATCGACCTCGCCGACCGGTACAAGCTGCGTCGAACCCAGTGGCGAGCAGTCAACAACCTGTCGGTAGGTTTCGCATACGAGGACATGGCGTCCTCTGCCGCCCTCATTCGCACCGGCCTGGAGCTAGCGAAGCAGGTCGGGTCGCCGGGCCAGGCGCTATACCTTCAAGGACTCCTGACGGCGCCGCTCGTATACCTGGGCGAGTGGGAGGAAGTGGAGCGATTGATTGCCGAGTTGGACGAAGCGGGTGGCGCGGGGTCACGTATCGAGTATTGGCAGGTAAACGCCCTCTTCCTCGCATTGCGAGGCAACCAAGAAGCTGTCGACCGCTTGCTTGAACGACTGCGGCCATTGCTCGCCCACGCCAGCCTGGCTTCGATGAGCGTGAACATGAAGCTGCTCGAAGGTCAGGTACTCGCCCTGCGCGGCGATCTCGACAAGAGTCAACTGATCTTGACCGATGCGATGAACCAGGAGATCTCGCAAGGAGCGGCCGAAGCAGCCAGCTGGGCTGCGAGCGTGGCCTGCTGGATGGGTGAGCCCGACTTCGTGCGCGACGCGGCGCAGCGGTTCCTTGCGATGCCGGCTCCGGGCCGAATGTTCCGGCTCCTTCGTACGCAGGCCCGCGCCAGTCTCGCCGCCGTCGACGGCCGCACTGATGAGGCGCTCGCGCTCTATCGCGAAGCGGCCAACGGCTGGCGCGATAGTGGCGTGGTGATGAGCCTCGGTTTGCTTTTGACAGACATGTCGGTCGGACTTGACCGAAGCAACCCCGAGGTGGCTGCGGCGGCCAATGAGGCACGCCAGATCTGGACCAGGCTCGGTTCGCCGCCGCTGTTGGCCAGACTCGATCGGCCGATGCCGTTCAGTCCGGTCGCGGTGGGAACCTCGGATAAGCGGCCCGCCAGTGAGGTCCGGGCCGAAGAGTCAGCCTCCGCCTGATTTTCTCGCCCGGATCGCCTCGGCCAACTTGGGCACTATCTCCATCAGGTCGCCAACCACGAAGAGGTCGGCGAACTCGGCTATCGGCGCTTCCGGATCGCGATTGATGGCCACGATCGTGCCCGCCGTCTGGACGCCGACCTTGTGCTGGATGGCGCCGCTGATACCGCACGCAACGTACAGCGCGGGCTTGACGATCTTGCCTGTCTGGCCGATCTGCTGGCCATAGCCGATCCACCCTGAGTCGACCACCGCCCTGGTTGCGCCAACCGCCCCGCCCAGCGCTTCGGCGAGGTCTTCGATCAACCGAAAGCCGTCGGGCGTGCCGACGCCGCGCCCGCCGCCAACGATGATCCGCGCCTCCTCGATGGGCGCGGCGGCTCCGGCCTCCTCGACCCGATTCGTCACCCGCACCTCGGGCAGCTCGCTGACGTTGCCCGGGGTGACGGTCTCGACGCTCCCCGGCGCGGTGGCCAGCTCGGCCGTCACGCTCCCCGGCCGCACGATGACGATGCCGCGCTCACCATTGAACGTGCTCTTCGTCACGAGCTTGCCGCCGAACGTGCTCATCTCGACGCGCGGCGCCGACTCTCCCCACTCGACGGCCGCGCCATTGGCCAGCATCGGCAGGTCGGTCAGCCCAAGCAGGTGTCCGGCCACGTCCTTGCCGTCGTTCGAGGCGCCAACCAGCAGGATGCTCGGGTCGCGCTCCGCGACGAGAGCGGCGACGCGCGGCGCCACGACGGCGGCCGCGGGTCGATCGGAAAGTGTCGCGTCGGTGTCGACGGCGATGACCGCAGGTCCGTAGCCCGCGACGGCAGCCGCTGCGGCTGACGCGGCCGGCCCCACGAGCACTGTTCGTGCCTCGGCACCGGCGGCCTCGGCGAGCTGCCGCGCAAGCGTGGCGAGCTCGAGGCTCAGCTTTGTGGGCGCGCCGTCGACGACTTCGCCGATGGCCCAGATCTCGGCCATCAGACGAGCCTCCGGGATGCCAGGAAGTCGACGATCTGGGCTACGGCAACGTCGGCCGGCTCGCGCACGAAGGTGGCGCCGGCGCGCTCGGCCGGCTTGTCGGAGCCGAGTGTTCGCGTCGTGGCCGCCCCTTCTCCGACAGTGCTCTGATCGAGGCCGAGGTCGGCCAGCGTCCATGTGTCGATTGGCTTCGAGCGCGCCTGCATGATCCCGCGCAGTGCCGGGTAGCGAGGCGCACCGAGTAGCTGCGTGCCCATGACCACGGCCGGGGTGGGCGACTCGAGGACGTCGTATCCAGCCGCGCTGATGCGCTGGATGCGCACCCCTCCATCGGGGAGCGGCTCGATCTCCGACGCGTAGGACAGGTACGGCAAGCCGAGTCGCGATGCGAGAGCGGCTCCGAGCACGCCACCCTGACCGTCTGACGTGTCGGCACCGGCGAAGACCATATCGAAGTCCATCTTGCCCAGCGCCGCTGCCAGGATCGCCAGCGTCGCCCGCATGTCCGATCCGCGGATCGCGTCGTCGGCAACATGAACCGCCTTGGCGGCGCCCATCGCGAGCGCCTTGCGCAGTGGCTCTGTCGCGCCGGCCGGTCCGACGGTCAGCAGGCTGACCTCGCCGCCGTGCGTCTCGGTCAGCTTGATCGCCTTCTCGAGCAGGTACTCGTCGTTCCCGTTGGCCTCGAGCTGGACCGACCGATCAGTAAGCAGATCACCACCCAGCCGCTCTGTGCCGACGACGGGCACAGCTTTGAGCAGTACGACGATGTTCACGTGGCCTCCCTTTGCTCGCAGAAGCCTAGCGAACAGAGAAAAACGGGGCCGGCGAGGGGTGCCGGCCCCGTTGGGGAGAAAGCGGAGGACCCTTTTAGCGGTCGATATTCACCCGCAGATAGGCCCTGAAGGGGACATTGATGGCGTGGACCTTGTGGACCGCGACGCCGCTCGTCAACGCGCTGACCGCAATGGCCTTTCCGTTGCTGTAGCCCCGGAAGATGCCGATGTGGCTGACACGCTTGCCCCTATAGCCCCACACGACGAGATCCCCTTTGCGCGGGTTGCTCGTGAGGCGACCATTGTTCTTGAACCACTTGTAGTAGCCGTTCGCCCTTCTATTACCCCCGATGCGATTGGCCAGTCCCTTTTCGACATAGGTGCGATAAACGAGTCCCGAACAGTCGTAACGGCGCAAACCGTTGGCGCCGAGCCGGTAAGGCTTGTCGAGCTGTCGGTGTGCGAATTGAACGACTCCGTCTGCCTCGCTTTCTGCTGCTGCGGCTGACTGGATCTGGAAGCCGACGCCCGCGAGACCCACGGCGAGGGCCAGCGCGGACACGAAAGTACGAATTTTGAACAACCTTGTTTCCCTTCGAACACGGCGGAAGCCGATCTAGCCGACCGCGCACAAAGAGTCTTTCCCGCTGGGGCGGGGTGCAGCGATCGACGGTAACGGTCAGAACGGTCGGACGGGCTGGGGCCCGCCGGCTGTCAGACCGGCGGAGGGCTTGCCGAGTCGAGGGTGAATGTCAGGCTGGCGCTGCAGATCGGCAGCGTCCCAGCTTCTGGTGGGGCAGCCACGAATCGCCTCATTTCACCTCTTTCCTACACGCCCACGGTGGGGCGGCTAATGGAAGGTGCAGACCGCCTCCGGGCGCGAGCACAAGGCGCGCTAGGGCCAGGATTTACCGACTCGTCAGTTCACGGCGGACGGGCCGGATGCGGTCCATCCCTCCCCATGGATAGACCGGTAAAGCGTAACGATCGACTTTCAGGCTGACAAGCCCCGGACCATCTGGCATCAGCGAGCTCTCAGCTCCAACCGTCAAGTTCGGCGCACCTCCCCGAGCAGGTCCCGGGCGATGATCAGGCGCTGGATCTGCTGGGTGCCTTCGTACAGCTGCGTGATCTTGGCGTCGCGCATCATCCGCTCCACCGGATACTCGGTCGTATAGCCGTAGCCGCCGAGAACCTGCACCGCGTCCGTTGTGACGGCCATCGCGGTATCGCCGGCGAACAGCTTGGCCATCGCCGCCCAGCGTGGCGCATGGGGATCGCCAGCCTCGATGTGCTCCGCCGCCGTCCACAGCAGCTGACGTGCCGCCTCCGTCCGCGTGGCCATGTCGGCCAGCATCGCGCCGACCATCTGGTGTTCGCCGATTGGCTTGCCGAACTGACGGCGCTCGGAGGCGTAGCGCGTCGCCACGTCGAGCGCTCCCTGGGCGATGCCGACCGCCTGCGCGGCGATGCCAGGCCGCGATCGCTCGAATGTCTTCATCGCCAGATCCCAGCCATCGCCGAGCTCGCCGACGCGATTGGCATCCGGGATGCGCGCATCGGCAAACGCAAGCTCTGCGGTGGTCGAGCCACGAATTCCCATCTTGTGTTCGACGCGCGGCGACGTGAAGCCGGACGTTCCCTTCTCGACGTAGAAGCAGGACATGTGCCGGTGCGCCTTGACCGCGGCCGCATCCGAATCTGTCACGGCGAACACGGCGACAATGCCGGCGACGTCGCCCTGGCTGATGAAGCGCTTCTCACCGTTGAGAATCCAATCGTCGCCGTCCCTGGTCGCGCGCGTGCGCGCACTCGAGGCATCCGAACCTGCGCCCGATTCGGTCAGCCCGAAGGCGGCGAGCGCTTTGCCGGCGGCCAGGTCCGGCACCCATCGTCGTTTCTGCTCGTCCGAGCCGCCGTGGAGCAGCGGCAAGGATCCGAGCTCCTGCACTGCCGGGATGAGGCCGCTCGTGGCGCACACTCGACTGAGCTCCTCGACCACGACGAGCGTCGAGATCATGTCGCCGCCCAGGCCTCCGTATTCGATCGGGAATGGCAGGGCCAGTACGTCATGCTGGGCAAGGAGCTCGACAACGTCCCACGGGAACTCGCCACTGGCATCGATCTGCGCGGCGCGCGGCGCGATCTTCTCGTCGGCCAGCTCGCGGATCGCCTCGCGCAGCGCGGCCTGTTCCTCGCTCAACACGGTCATGGCGAGATGCTAGCGGGACACCGGTCCGGTCCACTCATTGTGCGACCATCCGAGCCATGACCGACCTGCCGGGCCACAGGCTTGGGCGGGGACCACTCACCTTCTCGCAAGTCGTGCGCGACGCGCTCGGAATGCTCCGCCAGAGCTTCCGTCGAGTGGCCCTCGTTTCCCTGCTGCTGTTTGGCCTGCCGGCCCTCCTGGCAGCACTGGTCGATCGGACGGTGGAGGGGTTCGAGGGCAACATCGGCTTCCTGCCGATCTCATTCGTGGTGGTCGCCCTGCTGGTCACCATCCCGTTGCGCCTCTTCGGACCCGTCCTCTATGCCGGCTTCCTGGACGAGGCGGTCGGGCGCGAGTACCTGCACGGCCATCACATCAAGTTCAGCGAGGTGGTGCGGACGCTGCCATGGGGCCGCCTGATGGTGGCCGACGTGCTGCTGAGCATCGCCACCGTCATCGGCCTGGCGCTGTTCGTGGTGCCCGGCGTCATCGTCTACATCCTCTTTGGGCTCGTGGGTCCGGTGCTCGTCCAAGAACGGCGCGGCGTGGTCGACGCGTTCCGGAGGACGTCACGCATCAGCCGAACTGCCGTGCTGCCGATGATCGTGCTCGTGATCATCCCCGTCGTCTTCGAGCAGACCATCCACGAGCTGGTCCACGACGCGCTTTACGCCGTGGGCCTCGAAGCGCAGGTAATCGCCGAGTGGCTCGTCGCAGTCCTGATCGGCGGCACGGTTGGCTTGCTGGAGGTTGCGCTTGCCGCCGAGCTCATGGCGCGCAACCCCGAGACGAGACCGGAGGCACCCTCCGCCTGAGCCAATCGGCACTTGGATTGGGTCGTCGAATGGGGTGAACTCGAGCCGACACCAGCATTGGGGAGCACCATGGCTACTTCGGTTGCGCTCGACACAACTCGACCGACCATCACCAGGCTTTCACACCAGCTCATTCCTTTGCTCGAAGCAGGTGTCCTCATTGGCTTGACGCTCGTCTTTCTGGATTTGCCTCTCGGCGAAGCCGGCAAGGCGATCGTTGTCGGAATCTCGGCCCTGACGGCAGTCGCCGTCGGCTCGGGCAAGTTAAGACAAGGTCCCTGGGCCGTAGCGGTGCCGTTGGTGATCGGCGCAAGCGGTCTACCCATCTCGGTCGGCTACGCCGTTGCCCGGCTGATCGAGGGAGCCTGGCTTGCCGGCACGATCGGTGTTTTGGCTGGCCTGGCAGCGTCGCTTCTAATCGGTTGGAGCGCCATCGCCATTGTTCGAGCGGCGACCGGATGGTGGCGGGTGGCGCGTCGCTGTTCTGGTATTGGTCGGCAGCGCCTTCTATCTCCAGTTCGTCCTCATGCCCCTTGCTGCAGCGACACTCGGCGTACATCCACCGCGGATGCCGATCACCGGCACGCTGCCCGGCGCTCGGGACGTGTCCTTCCCGACCCCCGACGGTGCGCGTGATGGGCGCGTGGCACGTGCCAAGCGCGAACGGAGCGACCGTCATCCTCCTGCCCGGCTCGACGGGAAGCCGCAGCGGCACGCTGACCCACGCCTCTGCCCTCGTTTCGAACGGCTATGGAATCCTCGCGGTCGACTCGCGCGGTGCGGGCAATAGCAGCGACTACGGCAACATGTGGGGCTGGACCGGCGGCGATGACATTGCCGGCGCAGTCACTTGGTTGCGCGGCAACGGCGTTCCGACCCGAACCATCGGCCTGCTCGGGCTATCGATGGGTGGTGAGCAGGCAGTGACCGCAACGGTTGATCCAAGCCTCGCGAACCACGTTGGCGCCGTGGTAGCCGAGGGCGTCGCAGCGAGGGTACCCGGTGATCTCTGGTTCGACGGCACTGACCCACGCGCAGCAGTCGCTCGCACCGTGTCGACGACGATGTGGACACTCGCCGACGTCTGGACCGAGGCCAACGCTCCGCCAACTCTGGGCACGGTCGCCACGATGAACGCCACCGTTCCCGTTCTGATCATCGCCGCCGACGCCGCCGATGAGCGCGCCGTGGCCGCCGACATGGCCGAGCGTTCAGCGATGTTCGAGGTATGGCAAACGAGCGGGATCGGTCACGTCCAGGCACTCGAGCTCGACCCGGACGAATGGGAGACGCGCGTAATAGAGTTTCTCGACCGCGAGCTGCTGGGACAGTAGCCGACGTCAGGCAGCAGCTACTGAACCACCGGTAGCTGGCGGCCGTTCGTGCCCGGCGCCGGCAGGCCGGCGGCAAAGATCTCGGCGATGTCCTGGACGACCACGCCATCGCCACGTCCGCCGGAGTCGGCCACTCCGTCGCGCATCATCACCAGGCAGAAGGGGCATGCAGTGGCGACCGCCTCGGCGCCGGTGTCGAGCGCCTGGCGCGTTCGTTCCGCGTTGATGCGCGTACCGCGCTTCTCCTCCATCCACATCCGGCCCCCACCCGCGCCACAGCAGAACGTCTGCTTGCCTGACTTCTCCATCTCGCGCAGCTCGATCCCGGGCACGGCGTTGAGCACGGCGCGCGTCTCGCCGACGATGCCGTTGTAGCGCGTCAGGTAGCACGAGTCGTGGAGCGTGACGCTTTGCGCCTTCTGTCGGTCGATGCGCAGCCGGCCGTCCTCGACGAGGCTCGACAGGAACTGAGAGTGGTGCTTGACGGTGTACGTGCCGCCCAGCTGCGAGTACTCGTTGCCGATCGTGTTGAAGCAATGCGGGCAGGCGGTGATGATCGTCTTCGGCTTGTACCGATTGAGCGTCTCGACGTTGCCCGTGGCCAGCATCTGGAACACGTACTCGTTGCCCATCCGGCGCGCCGGGTCGCCGGTGCACGACTCTTCCTGGCCGAGCACCGCGTACTTCACGCCGGCCGCGTTCAGGCACGAAACCACCGCCCGGGCGACCCGGCGATTTCGGTCGTCGAATGACGCGGCGCAGCCAACCCAGTACAGGCACTCGAGCTCGGCGACCGCATCGGGGCCGCCGTCCTCGACCACCTCGGCCGCGGTCGGAACGTCGAATGGCAGCCCACGCGCCCAGTCGAGCCTCGTCGACTGTGGCTGGCCCCAGATATTCGAGTAGCGCTCGAGGTTGTTGAACGACGCGGCCAGCTCCTCGGGGAAGCGCGATTCCTCGAGCACCAGGTTTCGGCGCAGGCCGACGATCTTGTCGACGTGCTCGATCATCACCGGGCACGCTTCCACGCACGCGCCACAGGTAACGCAATCCCACACTGCGTCATAGGGGATGGCGACGTCGACGACCGGATGCTCGAGGTTCGGTTTGGCCGCCGGCTTGATCCACGGAATGAGCGGCACGCCCGCCTCCGCCTCGACGGCGATCTCGCGGATGCCCATGATCATCGTCTTGGGGTTGAGCGGCTTGCCCGTCGCCCACGCCGGACACGCTTCCTGGCAGCGGCCGCACTCGGTGCACGTGAAGCCGTCGAGCAGGTCCTTCCACGACAGGTCCTCGACCGTCTTGATGCCGAAGCGCGCGTCGGCGGCCTCCAGGTCCATCGCCGGCAGCTCGCCGCGCGGCTTCAGCTTGCGCAGCCCGGCGTTGAAGAAGGCCGTGACGATGTGCAGGTGCTTCGAGCGCGGCAGGTACACGAGGAAGCCGCTGACAAGCAGAACGTTGGCCCAGAAGAAGGTGCCGTAGCCGATTTCCTGCACGTTCGCCGGCAGCAGGCCGAGCACGGCCGCCACCGGTGCCGCCACGACGGCCCAGCCAATGTCGGGATCGCCGTAGCGCGCCAGCCGGAAGGCCTCGGCGAACAGCTCGGTCAGCACCACGCCGCCGATCAGCAGCAGGATCATGACGCCGTCGCGCGACAGCGTCGTCCGCCGTGGATAGCGCCAAACCAGGCGCCGGAAGAGCGCGTAGCCGACGCCCACTAGGACGACGAGAACGAACATGTTTTGGCCGAGGATCAGCAGCCGCCACAGCCAGCCGTCGAGTGGCGGCCGAACGATGTGCTCGACGAGACCGAACGCAACCCGATCGAACGTGCCGATCGTGAGCGTCACGAAGCCCCAGAAGATCGCCGCGTGGAGCAGCCCCGCATCGAGATCGCGGAACATGCGCACCTGCGCAATGGCATAAACGAACACCGAGCTCAGCCGGCCCGGTTCGTCGCCCACCGCAGCGGGCCGCGCGTATGCCCATACCCGCAGGTGGCGCGCCATCAGCAGTGCGAAGAGCACTACCGCGACCAGGAAGACGGTTGGTGCCAGCGGGTAGAGGGGTACGCGCTCGACCATCTGGCTCTACCTAGACGTCGGCATCGGCGGACGGCTCGGCTGAGCCGTGTGCGGTATGACCTCCAAGCGTTTCCAGTGCGTGCTCGAGCAGTGGCTCGACAGCCGTGAGCGAGTCGAGCGCTCCGTTCGGGCTACCCGGCACTGCCAGCACGAGGGTCGCGCCGAGTACTCCGGCCATGCTGCGCGACAGGTCGGCGAGCGGCGTCTTCGTCCGGCCGTACGCGCGCATCTGCTCGGCGAAGCCGGGGATCTCGTAATCGAGCAGCGCGTGAAGTGTCTGCGGAGTGCGATCGCGCGGGCCGAGGCCGGTGCCACCCGTGCTGACCGCGAGGCGCACTCCATCGTCGCTCGCGTCGGTGAGTGCCAGCGCAATGCTTTCCATGTCGTCCGCCACGGCGTGCCGCCGGACGTCGTAGCCGAGCTCGGTCAGCCGCTCGGCAAGGACACGGCCACTCTCGTCGTCACGGGTACCCGCGGCGACACCGTCACTGACCGTCAGGACCAGAGCGGCCGGGCTCATCCCGGCGGGCGCCTGCGCCAGCTCTGGCTCTTGGTGCTCTGCTTGGGCGCCGCGCCGACCGTGCCCGCCGGGCGCCGCCAATCACCGGACTTGCCACCCGACTTCTCGAGCAGCTGAACGTCGCGGATTGCCGAGCTGCGATCGGCGCTCTTGACCATGTCGTAGACCGTCAGCGCCGCGACCGTCGCGGCGGTGAGCGCTTCCATCTCGACGCCGGTCGGCGCGACAGTGGCCGCCGTCGCCTTGATGCGCAGGCCGCCTGCCGATCGGTCTGGCGTGATCTCGACGACGAGGTCGGTCAGTGGAATCGGGTGACACAGCGGGATGAGCTCGGCCGTCCGCTTGCCGCCCATCACGCCGGCCATCTCGGCCACGGTCAGCACGTCGCCCTTCGTGACCTGACCGTCGATTATCAGCGTGATCGTCTCCTGCTCGAGCGTCACGAACGCCTCCGCAACGGCGCGTCGCGCGGTCGCGGGCTTGTCGCTCACGTCGACCATCCGCGGCCGTCCGCCGCGGTTGACGTGGGTCAGCCGTCGCTTCTCGCGTCGCTCCGGCGGCCCGCCGGGCTTGTAGTCGGGCTTCGGCTTCATCGTCGGTCGTTCATCGCACGCAGATCATCTCAGGCGGATGACCTCGACTTCTGCTCCGGCCGGCAATTCATCGACGTTCTCGGGTACGACCGCCAGCCCATCAGCACGGGCCAAGGCCGACAACATGTGTGATTCCTGGCCACCGGCCAGCTCGGCGCGCCAGCCGCTCCCCTCTTCGACCAGTTTCACCCTCAGGAAGGCCCGACGACCGCGTGCCTTGCGCGCCGGCTGCGCCAATTGCGCGCGAACGATCTCACGCCCGATCACATCCGGATGGCCGGCAAGGCGACGGAGCACCGGCCGGACGAAGAGCTCGAAGGTGACCTGGCTGCTGACCGGGTTGCCCGGCAAGCCGAAGAGAAGCACCTCGCTTGCGCCGCTGGGCCGGGGAGCGCGTCCGAAGGCGACAGGTTTGCCCGGCTGGACGGCGACGCGCCAGAGATCGACCCGACCGAGTCGCGCGAAGGCGTCCTTGACCACGTCGTGAGCTCCGACCGACACCCCGCCGCTGGCGATGACGATGTCCGCCCATACGAGCGCGGCCGAGAGGTGCTCGATCACATCATCGAGCGAGTCGCGCGCGACGCCGATGCTGCGCGCCTCGGCGCCACTTGCCCGCGCGAGCGCGACGAGGCCGACCGAGTTGCTATCCGGGATCTGCGCCGGGCCGAGTGACTCTCCCGGCGCCACCAGCTCGTCGCCGGTCGAGAGCACGGCGAGCATGGGCCGCCGGTGGACGGACAGCTGGCCGTAGCCACCCGACGCGGCCGCAGCGATCTTGGCCGGAGACAGGGTCGTACCGGCGGCGAGCAGCAACTCGCCGGCACGCAGATCGCCGCCGGCCACGCGAATGTGAGCTCCAACGGTGACCGGTTCGAGGATGGCGACGCGCGTCGGTAGGTCGGCCACGCCCGGGGTCGCGTCGGTCTGCTCGACGGGCACGACCGCGTCGGCTCCGGCGGGAACTGGCGCGCCGGTCAGGATGCGCATCGCCGTGCCGGGCGCGACTGAGCCAACGGCCACACGCCCGGCGGCTGCCTCGCCCGTGACCTGGAGCACCGCGGGCGTTTGGGATGTTGCGCCGGCGACGTCCGTGGCACGCACGGCGAATCCATCCATCGCCGAGTTGTTCCATGGCGGCAGCGTCAAGCGGCTGGTGAGCGATTCTGCAAGCACGCGGCCCAACGCCCCGTCGAGCGTGATCTCTTCAATAGGCAGTGGCTCCAGCCCGTCGAGCATTTGGGATCGCGCCTGTTCGAGCGAAAGCAGCGGCTCGGCGTGTGCCTCGGGATGGACGTGTGGCGGCGCGGTCATCGTCCCGCCTCTTCCAGCGCGGCCGCACGGCCCCTGGCGAAGAACCACGTGATTGCGGCAAGAACGATGGCCAGCACACCCAGTGCGGCCGCGCTGGCCTGCCAGAACGCGTACGGATAGAGCCGGATCAGGTTCGAGTCGGCAGGGAATGCCCAGTTGCCACCCGGGAAAAGGATCTGGTGGAAAAGCTCGAAAGCGACTCCGAATGCAAGGGCGCCAATGACGCCGAGCACGATCAGCACCACAACGAGAAACACAGCGCCGCGAGCCACCGCCGACCAACGAGACGCGTCAGCCCTTCCGTGCCGTAGAGCGCCCACAAGCACCGCGGCACTCAGCACTGCGAGCGCCAGGAACCCGTACAGGACAACCCTTACGTCGGCCATGTGGGCGGCTTCGTCGGCCGTATACATCGCCGAGCCGTCGGGTGCGGTCATGGCGAAGCTGCCGCCGAGCAGCAGGTCACGAACGGTCGCATCCGAGATCCGGTGGGCATCGGCAGGGCTGCCACCGGGCACGGTGCCGCCAGAGATGTCGATCGCTAAATGCACCCAGACGGGCGTCAACAGGAGCAGCAGTGGCACAGCCACCAGCAGGATCATGGTCGACGCCGACAGCGCCAATCCCAGCCAGCCGATCCGCCGTGAGCGCGTCGCGGTCTCCGAAACCGTGCCCGGATGGGCGCCAGCGGTCGTCGCTACTCCTCGCGCAGGGTGTGTGCCTGCTCCCACCAGCCTTCGACGATCAGGTCGGTCGGGGGATCGATCCCGAGCACCCGTGCTGCGCGTGCCAGCCGGTCGCGGAAGTCGTCGAGCTCGACGGCAAGCAGATCAGACAGCCCGACGATGCCCGCCTGCGTAAAGAGCGCCTGCTCGTCGGTGCCGAAGTTGGCCAGATTGAGCAGCAGCGCCTCGTCGCGCCAGTCGCTGACGTCATTGGGCGTGGCGTTGAGCTGATCGGCAAGGGTCTGACGACGGGTCGAGGTCTCGGACACTTCGAGCAGCAGGCCGGTCGTAAAGACGCCCTGTCGCTCGAGTCCCTCGAGGTGGTAGAGCGGAACCCGCTGGAGATTGTCGATCGGTGGCATGGCGCCGATTATGAACTCGGCTCAGGCTTCGAGTGTCGCGTCGACGCTGAGCTCGACGTTGCCTTTCAGAGCGCGCGAGATTGGACAGCCGTCCTTTGCTCGATCCGCCGCGCTGGCGAAGGCCGCCTGGTCCGCACCCGGCACGCGCCCGATCACCGTCAGGTGGCTGCTGATCACGGTCCAACCGTCTTCGCGTTTGTCGGCTGTGACCTCGGCCGTGACCTGGAGGCTGTCAGAAGTGAAGCCGTCCTTGAACAGCGTGTTCGAGAGAGCCATCGAGAAGCATGATGCATGCGCCGCAGCAAGGAATTCCTCGGGGCCGCCGAGACCTTCGGGATCATCTGTCCGCGCCGACCACGTCAAGGGAACGTCGCGAATGTGATCGCTGCTGTTGCTGCTGACGCTCCCGCTGCCCTCGGTCAGATTGCCCGACCAGGTGGCGCTCGCAGAACGTGTTACTGCCATGGGTTCTCTCCCGCTGAGTGTCGCGATCAAAGACGCCAGCCCGTGCGCCTCGGTCGGTTGCCCGGTTAGTCTAGGGCCGCCTGTGGCAATCCCCATGGAACCGGTGCGCGACGCCGAGCGTCAGCCGCGCGCAGGAGGGTCATGAACGCAACCGGTCCCGACGCCCAATGAGACCAGCAATCCTGGTCACCGCACTCGTCGTCGTGGCGCTCGCCGTTGCCGTGCTGCTCGGCTACACCGCGGGGCGGCCGTCGGCCACACCCACGCCCACAACCCGTCCTAGCACGAGCGTGCCACCGAGCACGAGCGCGCAACCGAGCCCGACCGCGACGCCCAGGCGTTCACAGGCATCGCCGAGCCCTTCGGCCACACCTGTGGACACGTCCGTCCGTGCCTCGGCCGTCGTCGTCCCGCAGCGCAGCGCCGATCTGGCGCTGCCCATCAGCGGCATCGTCAATGGCGTGTACGTCAGTGACGGTGACCTCGTTGACGCCGACCAGATTCTGGTTCGCCTCGACCGAACCCGCTACCTCGCCGCGATAGACCTGGCCGAGGCGGACGTTGGCAGGGCCGAGGCGGCGGTCGAGCGCGCTCAACTCCAGGTGGATCAGCTTCCACCCGATGCCAGCACCGGCCAGATCGAGTCGGCCCAGGCAGAGCTGCGACTGGCAGAGGCAGAGCTCGACGTCGCCCAATCGCGTCTCAGCGATGCCCAGCTGGCGATCGAGGACACCGATCTGCGCGCGCCCTTCGCCGGGACGATCGCGGCAGTAAACGTAGAAGTGGGCGAACAGGCGAACGCAGGTCAACCGCTGGTTGCGCTCGGCGATCTGACCGGCTGGCTGATCGAGACGACCGACCTGTCCGAGTTGGAGGTCATTCGCATCGCCGTCGGCGATCAGGCCACGGTTAGCTTCCCGTCACTACCCGGACTCGAGTTGACCGGCCAGGTCGAGAGCATCCAGGTGCGCGGCTCGAACAGCGGCGGCGGCGTGCTGTTCGCTGTTGCCATCAAGCCAGACGTCCATCACCCCGAGCTGCGCTGGAACGCGAGCGCCGACGTGCGCATCATGCCCAGCAGCTGATGTTTCGACTCCTTTTAACTACTGGACGGATCTGAGGACGGTGAGCGTCTTGGCGGTCATCGACACGGTGCTTTCGATGTCGTCAACCCTGTGTTGGACAGTCACGGTGTGTTGCCCAGGGCCGAGACCGGAAATCACCCACTGGAAACTGTTGGCCTCCCAGCCGTTGCCGTCCTCAGCCGCGTCGAACCTGACTTCCCCCGGAGCCGCCGCCGTCCGGTCGACGAGGACTCGGATGTAGCAGTAGCCATCGTCAGTTTCCGGGCTGTGGTCGGCGCACTGCGTGGAGCCCGAGAACGTGATCACGAGCAGTGCCTTCTGGCCGTCCGGCACACCGACGGTGGCCGACATCCCGGGCACGTTGGAGAATGTCTGCGAGCTGGTGCCGGTCTGCGTGGTCTCAGTGACGGTTTTGACGGCCGTCACGGACTTGCCGTTCCGACTCGTAGGCAACGCCGTGGCCGTTGCCGCGCCGATCACCATTGCCGCCATAACTGCAACGACCACCATCAGTCCACGGAAGTACGACTGGTTGACGTAGGACACGACCGTTCCTCCCAGGCGCGCGCTTCTGGTCGGCGGTCACGGCACCGACATCTCGGTGCGCGTCTCAATCAGCATCATCGGCCTTTGGTCAACTCGGATTGGGGGACGATCCCGCCAAGACCCGAGTCGTGACTGGCCCGCGTCGGTACGCCAGCGTACCGTCAGCCCGCAGCGCCTACCTGTACCGTGCCGCGAGCGCCTCGTTCCGCGGTCGTACCGGCAGTTGCAGCGTTCGCTCGCCGGTCTAGCCCCAGACGGCAGTGGACGGGGCGCTTGCGCTTGCATCTGTGCGCCCATCGAAGGCGGTAACAGCCCCCGCGAAAAGACCTCCGGTGGTTGCTGGAGGGCTTAAATCGTGCTCAGGAAATGGTCCGGGCGAGAGGATTCGAAACGCAAACCGAGCAAAGCATCATTAGCGCGGCACCCATCCCGCGCCGAGGTCCCGCAGGCAAACGCGCCTTCACCCAAGATGCAAATTCACCTACCCCATTCGCCGTTCGCTGATCTCGGTCGGTCTCACTACGACCACCTCAACGGTGTCGGATTTGCCACGGACGCTCAGTGTCCGATGCTCCCGATAGAGCGAGTCCATTTCGACTGCTCTTGCAGCCTCGATGGAGAGGAGGAGTTCACCAGCGGCCGCTTCGCTGGCCAGGCGCGCCGTCGTGTTCACGACGTCGCCGAGTGCAGTGAAGTCACTCACCGTTCCTCCCGCGCCAGTCGAGCCGACGAACGCGTCTCCGGTATGGACGGCCGCGCCTACAGGGATGGGGCCGTACTGGCTTGCATCAGCGCGCCCGACGCCATCGAGCAGCGCGTGACCCGCCCGTATGGCGGCGGCCGTGTGCTTCGTCCCACTTATGCCGACGAAGAAGAGGCCGATGGCCTCGTCACCCACAAACTTGTCAACAATGCCGTCGTTCTCAAGGATCGCCCGGGACGAAAGCTTGTAGAAGCCATCCAGGAAAGCGCGGAACTCCGACGGGCTCGATCGCTCACCGATGCCCGTCGAGCCGCGGATGTCGGCGAACAGCAGGCTCACCGGGATCTCCGCCCCGAAGACACCGACCTTGTTCAGTCCCTTAATGCATGAGCCGCAAATGGCCGGGTTGCCGGCATAACGGGCGAAACCAACGTGTCGGAGTACAGCGCCAGCGGGGCCTTCGAAGGGCGCGGCGCAGAGCTTGCAGTTGGGTCCATGGGGCAAGCGACGCATCACCCTCCTGAAACGGGCGATGTTGGGATCCTCACCCGCGAGGAAACCCCGCATCGCATCTTGGGGTGTCTCGGGCCGTGGCATGGCGACGCAATCTTAGTCTCGACCTTTGCGTCAGACGGCGACCCGGCACCTCTTGTCGGTCTATCTCGGAACTCGTCCTTCGCCGATCTCCCGCAGACACCGTGCCATTTGTGAGCACGCACTCGAGCTCTGACGGTGCCTCTGCGGTCAACTCCCGCGATCGCCGGCCGAGGTGCGCCTTCTCGTTCTGATCGAAGGCGTACATCGTCCAGTTGCCGCCGAGGTGCCGCTCTGGGAGTCCTACGAACCACGCCGCGGGTGTGGCGGCGCGAAGTCCCATCTAGGTTTCGGCAAGGTCCTGATCCTCGCCGTGCGTATCCGGCCGGCGACTGAGGGAATTGGCCTCCCCGCCCATGACCGGGGCCAAGAAGCGTGGTGGTCGAGCGCCACCCTTGACTGGCGTCAGTCACCTGGATCTGGTCCAGGCCGGCCAGTCCACTCGCGCAGCCAGCCGATCACCTCGGGTCGCACGAGTCCGGCAAAACCGGGTGCAGTGTGTGCACCCTCCGCGGCAATCTGGCCCCGCGGGGAACGTCCGGGCCGATGGGCGCATGATGCGATCGAAACTATCGCCCGGGGGTTGACATCGGGTCCACGATTGACTGGTCAGACGGTGATCCAGCCGCCCCAGCGGCCATCTTGATCGGATCGCCACGCCGGTGAAGTCTTCGTGTCGACGAGCCTACCTCGACGCGGCAGCGTCGGTCACCCACCGGGCCCAAACGGATCACGATGGGTGCCGGCCACGAACAAACAGGAGAACAGCCGTGGTCGCTCGGCAAACGCTACTGGCCCTTATCAGCGCATGCCTCCTGGCGGCAGTCGGTGCCACTGGCGCACTTGGCGCGACGGCGGCAAAGCCGGACATCATCGTCATCATGGTCGACGATCTGGGTGCCATCGACAATCGAGTCCTGGACCGGTTGCCGAATATCAGGCAACTCTTTCTCCATGGCGGTCTCAGGTTCGACTCGGCTTACTCCGAGACGCCGCTGTGCTGCCCCGGCCGCGCCGCGTTTCTTACGGGCCAACACACCCGCAACCACGGCGTGACGAAGAACCGGGCGACCCTGCTCAACCCGGCGCGCACGCTCGCGACCGCGCTGCATGAATTGGGCTACCAAACTGGCCTTTTCGGCAAGTACCTCAATAAATCCGGGGAGTTGCCCGACAAGACGCCGCCGGGGTGGGATCGCGTGGTGATGCTGTTGTCAAATTCGGCCAATCCAACAAACTGGGCGGTGGACGGGGTGCCGCTTTCGGTTGGCTATCACGATCGTTACACGCTTGATCAGAGCACCGACTGGGTCCGAAGCGTGGGTGCCGAGCGACCGCTGTTCGCGTGGGTCAATCCACGTGCGCCCCACTTCGCGCCGGGTGAGACCAACCGGCCGTGGATTCCCGCCGTCGAGCAGCGGTATCGAGGTGACCCGCGGTGCTCCGACATTCCGCGCTGGAATCCGCCCGCGTACGCCTATGCCAAGCAGCCGTCCGGCTTTCCATTGGACGACATCTGCCGGTCGCTGCTGACCGTCGACGAGATGGTGGGGTCATTGCGTGAGGCGCAATCGCGGCGGGGCCGACCAGCCGTTTGGGTGATGACATCGGACAACGGCATGGCTTGGGGCTGGCATGGGTTTCCGCTCAAGAACGTGCCCGAGGCAGGGCGCTTGCCACTCTTCTTTTCGGGGGCGGGAGTGGTACAGGGTTCCACGGCCGCCTTGGTGTCCAACATCGATCTCGGGCCGACGCTGGCAGAAGTCGGAGGCACGGCGATGCCATGGGCGGACGGCCAATCGGTCGAGTCGCTGCTGAGAGGTGGCTCTGGCGGCCGAGAATGGGTGCTCGAGGACCATCCGCTTGGTGGATACACCGGCGGGCCCTGGCGATCGCCCTGGTGGGGCATTCGCACCAGCGAGTGGCACCTGCTGAAGATAGGCACGCAGCCCTCCGTCCTGTACAACATCGCCCGCGACCCGTGGGAGCAGCGCCCCCTCAACAGCCAAGCAAAGATTTGCGAACTGGAAGCCCTGTACCCGTGGTAGTCCAAGGACTCGGCTGTCGCGCCCTCTCCAACATTCCGCGTCGCGCAGGTCGCCTTCGCCGCCAGTAGACCCGCGTGGGACAGGTCCGAATGCCATGTGGAAGAACGGTGCCCGCCGGCGCCCATCACGGCGGCAAACGGCTTAACTAGCCAAGGAACCCGCCCGCAGCACCTCGCGGGCGGCGCAGACACCGCGCCATGGAAACACGCAGTCGACTTCGGTCTCGCCGATGGCGGTCCACTCGCGGGTGCGCCGGCCGACCTTGGGTCGCTCCCTCTGATCGGATGCATACATCAGCCACGGCACGACGCGGTGAGGTTCGTAGGCCGATTGTCTGACGAACCATCCGAGTCAAGGGAATCGGCTAGCTCGGCCCCGATCTTCCGCCAGTTCAGGATCGGTCACGCCGGGGACGTTAGGCAATAGGTGTGCCACGTTAGGCGGCGCCAGTTATTGGCTGGTTGTGGCACTCAGTGGGCACCCTAGCCCGTTCGCGGCTGCCAGTTCCGCGGCGAAGGACGCCATCTCATCGGTCTTTCCTTCACGCAGCAGGCTGGCGACGGTCGGAATGATTGGCGGTCGACCGCCGATGCCGACCCCGTACCTGCTGAATGGATATTCCAGGGACTCGTGCGCTGCGTTGAGGATCGCGGCGACGGCTTCGCGGATAAGCCTCAAGTGCCCGTCCTCGCCTGCGCCAGCCGGAAGCAAGGCATCAACTAGGGAGAGCTGGGCGTAAGTCTCGGGCTCTGGAAAGAAGATGCCGAGGAGGTCGGTTGGGCGATGCTCCTCCCAAAGGCCGAAGTGGTCAGGCTTCATCCAGAATGATGGCCGGCAACCCTCGGTCATCCCCAAGTGAGGCCTGCCTGTCCCCGTCGGCGACGGAGAGGGGCTGGTTGTCGCAGATGGTGATGGGCCGCGCGTCGGCGACGGAGATGAGCTGGCCGACAGCGATGGTGGTGCGCTGGCCGCAGGACTCGGTGTCGAGGGGCTGGTCGACGGTGTGCTCGTGATGATGGGAGCCACGCTCGATGTCGGCAAATTCCCGAGGTTGCCGCAGCCCGAAGCGACGCCCGCGGCAAGAAGCAGAATGCCCGAGCATCGGACCCACTTCATGGATTCACCGAGACATGTACCGTCCGACCGAGGCGGCTTGGAGCTCTGCCCAGGCTTCCGCCAGTTCACAATCGGTCACGCCAGGCAACGTAGTCAAATCGTGCGCCACGTTACCCGACGCGACTTATCGGCGGCCCTATCACTGCCTAGATGCCGATGAATTCCTGCCGCTTGGCTTCGGCTGGAGGCATCGTGAGTAGCCACGTTGAACTGGGTTAAGAGCGACTATTGCCCATCGCTAGACATTTTCTTTGGGAAGGTGCCCCGGCGCACGGGACGATGCAAAATGGACGGGGAAGGCCAGCCACGCCATTCTCGTCGATCCCATAACGGAGCTATGTCTGTTGAGCGGACGCCCGGCATACGGGGCGCGGCGCGGCGGCTGGAGGCACGAGTGGCGAGCGTCTGTTGCTCGTTGATCTCCCGCAGGCACTTCGCCATCGAGAGAACGCAGTCGACCTCCGTATCGCGAATTGCGGTCCATTCCCGCGAGCGCGCCAGCCAATGTGCGCCCTGTCTGATCGAAGGCGTACATCGTCCACGTCCCGCTGTGGCGGGACCCAGGGCGGCCGACGAACCAGCCGCGCGGCGGGGGGCGCTTAGTTCCTACCTCAGGGACGCCGCGCGGTCGAGGCCATCACCAAGCCCCTTGCGAAGGGACCCGGCTGGGTGTAGAACAGACCGACCGTTGCGGAGGCGTTGAAGCGCGACCGCCCCAGCCTTGGTCGCCCAAGGTCGTGCCGAGCCACTGGCGAACCCGAACGCGCGGGGGAGGCAAACATGGGACTCAGAAACGGCCTTAGCTCGTCGACGGGTGTCTCGGGACGAATGCGCAATGCGTTACTGCTTGCCATCATGATCCTGATGCTGGCCGCTTCAGCAACACAAGCGGGTGCGCCAGCAATACGCGGGTTCTTGCCAGCAAACGCCCATCCGCACGGCCTCTCGATGGTCGATATTGCCACTGCATACAACCAGTGGCTCTATGGAAGTCCCGCTGAGACAAGTCCGGCACTCGCGGTCCGCTGCGAACAGAGCCCCATCGACGCGAAGATTTGGTTCTTGCCGGTATCACTCGGGGGCGAATGGCAGACCACCTGCGAGGTGCCGCAGGGAAGCTTTCTTGTCCTAACTCCTGGCGGCTGGGAATGCTCAAGCATCGAGCCCGAGCCTTTCTTTGGCAGCAACGAGGCCGAGCTGCGTGAGTGTGTCGACGCGGGGTTCGCTGAGCTGAGCTACGTTGAGGTCACGTTCAATGGACGCACCGTCACCAACCTCGACGACTATGTCGTGACGTCGCGATTGGACACTTTGCCGCCGAATAATCTGCTGAGTTCCGAATCTGGCCTGACGATGGACAAGGGCTACTTCATGGTCCTCCGTCCGCTACCCCGCGGCACGTACACGCTGCGTGCATATGACGAGTTCGAGGCGCTCGACTTTCAGGCTGGCATCACATACACGATCATCGTGGGCTGAGCGTCGCGCATCGCGAAGCCTAAGCGCAAAGAAACTCGCGACTCGGCCCCTCAGGCGTGGCCATAGAGCGTCGCGGCTAAAACTCTATGAGCCGATACGAGAATTGGCCCGTCTGGCAAAAGTGCGCCGGGCGGGCCGATGCGACCCCTCGGGAAAGGTCAGTGCCGACCGACAGGCTGGAAGTAGTTGTCGGCCCCAGCGTTCGTTGATCGGCACTCGCTAACCACGAACGGAAGCATCCTGGCCGCTCGCAGCCCGAACCCTATGGAGGGGCCAAATCGATGCACAGGCGTGCGACGTTAAGCAGTGGCTCGTGGAAATCATCGCGATCGGAGTAGAGAAACCAATCATGGGTACCGCAGGCTCGCAGCGCATTCCGGATCTCAGCAGGCGACATTTGGGGATAGATTTCGCGATAGAGGGCAGCCGCACCAGCGACATGCGGGGATGCCATGCTCGTGCCAGACATCGGCCGGTACCTGCCATTGCGATTTGTGGACCAGATGCATTTACCCGGGGCCATGAGGTCAATGACCCGCCCATAGTTGCTGGCGCGAAGGAGCCGATCATCGGCTTCGCGAGCGTAGCTCGGGGGACAGCTGTCTGAGTGCAGTCCCAGGCCACCGGCCACGCCGTCGAAATCGGATAGCGCACTGACCGTTATGACTTCGGAGTATCCCCCGGGGCGGTACCTTCCCGCGTTCTGTGTGTCGTTGCCGGCAGCGACGACAAACGTCGTTCCGGCGGCGATCAAACGGCACACGGCCTGGTGGACGACATCTCTCTTTGTGCGGCCGCAGTTGCCATCGTCGGTTGGGCTTGTGGCCGCTCTGAAGCGGGCACTCAGATTCGCCACCTCTATCAGCGGCTTGGTCGAGTCGTCTGGGTCACGTTGTCGAATGACCCACTCGATCCCGCACAGCAACCAGCTGGCCCTGCCCACGCCGTCCGCGTCGAGGATTTTCACCGACCAAATGCGCGCCCCGGGTGCCACGCCGACAACGCCGAAGCCGTTGTCCAGCGCGGCGGCGCTGCCCGCGACGTGCGTGCCATGCCCGTGACCGTCTTTCCACGTACCGGACCCGGTGCAGTCACGGCCGCCGACTACGTTCAGATCTGCGTGACGCGATACGCCCGTGTCGATGACCGCGAGATCGATGTCGACGCGCCGGTCAGAACCGTCAAGGGGAGCTGTTGCAAGGGACGGCCGACCGATTTGGGCAACACCAGTTGGAACGATTTGGCTGTCTGGCCCGGGTGTCGGTAATGGCGGGCGCTGTGTCGGCGCGGGACTGGTCGTCGGTGAAGGTACCGCGGACGTCGCCGGCATGGGTGGCGGCCGGAGCGAGCTTAGAGACTCGTCGACCAGCTGGATGCGCTCATCAGGGACTATGGCCAGCACTCGAGGATCACTCGCGATGCGGAACCGTTGTCGTTCCGTCAGCCTGGCACTGAACCCACTCAGCGCAGATGTGAAGCGGTGCGTAGCACGAACGGCTAGCTCGGCGTGAGCTTCTCGTACGAACGTATCGACGCCACGCCCGCCCGCAGCAGGTTCATAGCCCAGGACGACGATGTAGTCCGTCCCCAAATCAGCAGACGGAGCAAAGCTCAGCGCGATCGCGGCGGCGGTCAGCGCAACTCCCAATGCTCCAAAGGAGTGCACGAGCGGTCCCCATCATTGAGCCCGGTGCGAGACGGTTGACGCCGAGACTGGTCCATCCCGGTCAGTTAGTCAAGTCTGCTAGGTGCCTGAACATGCTGGTCTTAAGCAGCGTCTGGGCATTGTCTAGCTCGATGCGTTCACTCGGAAGTTTCCCTATCGGTGCTCTCTGGATCGCCAGCAGGTATTACCGGGAGGATGCGGGGAGTCGGAACACGGAGTAGCGAACCGAATCGAGCTTGTTTGGTTGCCTGATTGAGGTTGCTGTCACCTCACGACTAAAAGCGAATCCGATACTTCGCGCCGGGTTGCTGCGTCGGGGTTGTAAACGTACCTGCGTCGATGGCCGACGTAATGTTGTTCTCGGGCCAGCCATGGAGGTACGCGATCGCGACGCCGGCGTCGGGAAGGCCGTTGGCGTCAACCGTGAATACGTCGGGGGCCCGCGCTGTCGTTCTGGATGCTGATCACTAGCCAATCAACTCGCCGCATTCGGGCGAGGCCGCGTGGTGCCTCTGACCGATCTGTTCGGCGGCAATCAATCCAGCGAAACATGCAGGTATGTCGTGAACCGCATATTGAGGTAGCCCTTCACCGGATGGACCTTCACGCCGTACGGGTTGATTAGCGCGCTGATCGCTTTGCCGTCACCGAGATAGATGCCGATGTGCTTCCCGCGGCCCCAAATCACGAGGTCGCCCGGCTGAGGGTTCCTAGCACTTGCCAGACCGCGTTCACGAAACCACTGCAGATAGCCGCGCGCCAAGCGGCGGCGACCACCTACGCGGTCGAGCAGCCCAGCCCGGTCGAACGCGAAGTACACGAGACCGCTGCAGTCAAACCTATGCGGCCCTTCCGCTCCAATCCGAAAGCGATCACCGATCTGGGCGCGGGCTATCTGCGCCATTGACTCAAACTCTGTCGTCGCGGCCACGGGCGACGGGGTCGCCAGTAACATCGCGGCGACAAGCGTAAGCGCGACTGAAATCCGCCCATGGGCATACGTAAAAGACACGGCATATTCCTCTTGACCCATGCTGGGGCACGGGTTGACTGTGCACCCGCACTAGAGCGCTGGGGCGCTCGCCAGGTGCGTCAGGGCAACACTATTCCAGTTGTCAATACGCAGTCGTGACCATGCACCGGCTGTCCCACGCACCAGCTCAGAGACTGGTTCGCGGCGTGAACCTCTCCCAGGCGGCGGCCAACGTCATTCTTCGGGCCCGCGCCGCCGCTGCTAAGAGTGGTGCACCGGGTGGTACATAGACACAGAACAGCCCTCCGGCGATTGCCGAAGGGCTCGTTTCGTGCTCAGGAGATGGTCGGGGCGAGAGGATTCGAACCTCCGACCTCTTGAACCCCATTCAAGTGCGCTACCAGACTGCGCTACGCCCCGATGAAGACGAGTTGAGTCTAGCAGCGGAAGGGAATGAGTTCGGTTGGGGGTAACCGGGCCTGCCTCGACGCCAGCGGCTTCTATGGTGGCCTCAGGCCATCGCTACACGACCTGACGGAGCGAGGCTGGAACCAACGTGCTGCGATGGTGATTTGAAACGGATGAGCCCCCACGGCTGGAGACCACGGCGCCGTTTCGTATTAGGCGGTTCCCACCTGGCTTATTCCGGTTACCTTCCCCAACCACACGTTATGACCGCAGGTTAGGCCGCTCCCAACCAGAGCGACAGAGGACCACCCGACATATACCCCGGCGGTGAGTACCGGGCATGGTGCGGTCTGGTGTAGTTAGGTGCGGTCAGGCGTCGTTAGGGGAGATTGCAGAGGCGTATCAATCGACAGCCGTGCCCACCCCTCAAGGCCGGCCAGCTCGTCCTTCTGCTCGCGCGATAGGAGGTCGATTAGAGACCGCTGGACGCCCTTGCCCTCGAACAGCGCGTAGTGGACCTCCTGCGCGATCGGCATTTCGACGCCTAGGTCGGCCGCCATCTCGAGTGCTGCGTTGACCGTGTAGGCGCCTTCGGCGACACCCGCCAGTGTGCCTTCAATGTCGGTCCATCTGCGGCCCTTGGCGAGTTCGACGCCCAGCGAGTGGTTGCGCGACAGCGTCGAGTAGCAGGTGGCAATCACGTCGCCGAGGCCGGCAAGACCGGCAAAGGTCAATGGGTTTGCTCCGGCAGCCATGCCCAGCCGCGTCATCTCGGCCAGACCGCGGGTGATGATGCCGGCCTTGCCGTTGTCGCCGAAGCCGAGCTGCTCGGCCGCGCCAGCAGCGATGGCGATGATGTTCTTCAAGGCGCCACACAGCTCTACGCCGATCACGTCGCGGTTGCGGTAGAGACGGAACGACCTGGTCCCGATCATCTCGCTTGCGCGGCGGCTGACGTCCTCGTTCTCAGCCGCGATGACGGAGCTGGCAGGCAGGCCCTGGGCGATCTCGAGCGCCAGGTTGGGGCCCGACATGGCGGCGATCCGACCACTGACGGCGGGGATGACGTCCGAGATGATCTCCGTCATACGAAGTCGGCTGCCCTGCTCGATGCCCTTGGCGACCGACAAGGCAACCGCCGGCTTCGGCAGGAAGTCCTTCACCCGCTCCGCGGTCGAGCGCATCGCCGCTGACGGAACAGCGAAGACGACCAGATCGCTGGCACCTGCGATGGCCGATGGATCGGCCGTCAGCTCGAGCTCGACCGGCAGCCTGATGCCGGGCAGGTAGCGGCTGTTTTCACGGTCGGCGAGGAGCTGCCGAGCCTGCTGCTCGTCGCGCGCCAGCAGGACAACCGGACCCTGCTTGGCCAGGTGCAGGGCGAGAGTGGTGCCCCACGTACCGGCACCGATGACCGCGCGGCGAGCGTGCAACTCCATCAGCGGTGAACGTTAGCGCGGCTTACGACGGCCGTGGCGTTGAGCCGTTACGCGGTTTGGTGCCCTTCTTGGCGCTGACGGGCTTCGCGGATTTGGTGGCCTTCGCGGCGGTGCCGCGCTTGCTGCCCTTGCCGCCCTTGCGCCGCACCGGCCGAGGCTCACGATCGTCGCGCGAGCGCTCTCGAATGATCAGCCGGATGGGCGTGCCGGCAAAGCCGAACGTCTCGCGTAGCCGGTTCTCGAGATAGCGGCGATAGCTGAAGTGGATCGCGGCCGCGCCGTTGGCGAAGATGATGAACGTCGGCGGCTCGATGGTTGCCTGGGTGGCGTAGAAGAAGCGCGACTGGCGGCCGCGAACGGTCGGCGCCGGGCGACGGAAAGTTGCTTCGCGCAGCCAGGCGTTGAGCGCCGAGGTCGGAATGCGCCGCCGTCGCTCGGCAGCGATCTCGACCGCGGCCTCGAGCACGCGGCCGACGCGCAGGCCGGACTTGGCGCTGATCGTCACGATCGGCGCGAGATCGATGAACGGCGCCTTCTGGCGGATCTCGGACACGTACTCGTCGAATGTGTCCTCGTCCTTCTCGACGACGTCCCACTTGTTGATCGCGACGACGAGGCCGGTGCCCTCTTCGAGCGCGTAGCCGGCCACGTGCTCGTCCTGGGTCGTCAGGCCATCCTGGGCGTCGAGCACGAGCACCGCCACGTCCGCGCGCGAGACTGCCTTCAGCGCGCGCAGCGTCGCGTAGCGTTCCGCGGCCGGACCGGAGGCGACCCTGCCGCGACGCCGAATGCCGGCCGTGTCCACGAGCCGGATGGTGCGCCCCGCCCACTCGAGCGCGGTATCGATCGCGTCGCGCGTGGTGCCTGGAATGTCGCTGACGATCGAGCGCTCCTCGCCCAGGAGCGAGTTGAGCAGCGAGCTTTTGCCAACGTTCGGCCGGCCTATGATCGCGACGCGAAACGGTCGGTCGTCGATGACGAATGCCGCATCCTCGGGCTGATCCGCATCGTCGAGCGGCGGCTCGCCGAACTCCGCCTCATCGTCGACGGCGTCAGCGAGTCGCTTGCGCTCGAGCTCCGCATCCGACTCGGCAGGAAGAGCCCAGACGACGACATCGAGCAGGTCGGCCACGCCGCGGCCGTGCAGCGCGCTGATGGCGTACGTCTCCGGCCAACCGAGCGCGTGGAACTCGGCCGCCTCGAGCTCGCGCTTCTGGTTGTCCGCCTTGTTCACGGCCACGATCACGGGCGCCGGGGACGCGCGCAACATGGCGTTCGCCTCATGATCCGAGGGAGTGATCCCGGCGGCCGCGTCGACGAGAAACACGATCACGTCCGCCTCATCGATGGCCAGGCGCGCCTGATCCTGGACCTTCTCCTCGATCGCGTCGCCCGGGCGCGTCTCGAGGCCGCCCGTGTCAACGACGATGAAGCGCCGGCCGTTCCACTCGCCGATGTCGTACAGGCGGTCGCGCGTCGTCCGGGCGCGATCCTCGACGATCGCCACGCGCTCGCCGACGACCCGGTTGAAGAGCGTGCTCTTGCCTACGTTCGGCCGACCGACGAAAGCTACGACGGGCAGGCCCTCGAACGAGCTGTCCTCGCTGCGTCCCGGTGTCGGGCGCCGCCCGCGGCGCGGCGCCATACCTCAGGCCGCGCCGGCTACGGGAGTACGCCGGCGCGGGTTGCCCTGCGCATCGAGCGATGAGCTGCGATAGGCGGGCTCGGCGACTGCGGTCAGGGCCTGGTGGGCCATCTCACCAGCGCGATTTCGGGCGTGGTCGGTGCCGGCCAGTGCGTACACCCGCTCGACGACGCGTTCGAGGTCCTCGATCGGTGTCGACGTTCCGCCGGTGACGCCGACTACGCGCGCATCACCGAACGCGGCAGCATCCTGGAGGTCGCGCTCACCCTCGATCTGCACGACCGGCTTGCCGGCAATCTCGCACAGCCGCGTGAGCTCCTTCGTGTTGGCGCTGTTGCGACCCCCGACGACGACCATCATCTCGACCTGCTCGGCGAGCTCCATGGTGTCCTGCTGGCGACGGATCGTGACCGGGCAGACGGTGTTCACGATCTTCAGCTCGTGCGCCCGACTCACGAGATGGGCGGCCAGCCTCTCGAACTTCCACGGCGGCTGGGTGCTCTGGCTGATCAGCGCCATGCGCTTGGTCCGCGGAATACGGTCCCAGTCCTCTTCCTCGTCGACAACGATCGCGTCGGGTGCGAAGCCCAACAGGCCGACCACCTCGGGATGATGGGGAGTGCCGAGCAGCACGATCGTGTAGCCCTCGTCGACGAGCTGCTTGAGCTCCTTCTGCTCCTGGATCACCCAGGTACAGGTGCCGTCGATCACCTCGAGACCCTTCGTTTCGGCACGCGCCATGACCTCCGGCGTCACACCGTGGGCGCGAATGACCACCGCGGCGCCGTGATCGACGTCGTCGAGCGTGTCGACCGTGCGGATGCCCTGTGCCTGGAGGTCGGCGATGACGCCTTCGTTGTGAACAACCTGGCCGAGAGTGTGGGTCTGCTTGCCCTGCGCCGCAGCCAATTTGGCGTAGTCGATCGCCTCGCGCACGCCATAGCAGAACCCGGTGCGGCGGGCGATACGGACTTCCTCAACGGATCCCATGACAGGTCAAGTATCGCACCGGTGCACGTTCCCGCCGGCCCCGACGCTAGCGTGATCGCGGCCAACGGACCAGGACTGACCGCAGCTAGGGAGCCGGTGACGCCCCTGCGCGAATGCTGGCGGTCATCTTCTGGCCGTCAGTCCTATACACGAAGCAGGTGATCCCGCGATCTCCTTCCCCCCAGCCCGTGAGAGTCGGCTGGAAGTAACCCAGGTCGAGATCGGTGGCGCTGGCGAACGCCCGTCCGACGTAGGTGTCAAAGGCCGGAATGCAGTTGGCGGAGATGAAATCATCGAAGCCCGACACGACCGGGTAGGCAACCGTCGAGTCGGCCGGATGGGTCAGCGCGATCACGACTTCGGCGTCATGGGCTTCGTTGCACGGCTGGCGCTGCACATTCGACACGGTCGACTCGGTGCCTCTATCGAAGCACTCACCCGCAGCAAGGCTGGTGACGTCGTTCGGCAGCCGATCGCGGAGGGCGAAGAAGCCGATGACGCCGATCACGACGACGGCCAGCACGATCAGGCCGATGATCCGGCCACGTTTCGATTTCGGCGGAGGCAGCGGAGCACCGTAGCCCGGGGGCGGTTGCGTTTCGGGTGTCCACTGCGGCGGCGCGGCCTGCGGGTAAGGCGCCTGCTGGTAGGGCGGCTGCGCGTAGGGCTGCTGGTCGGGCGACGGCTGTTGCGGCGAAGGCTGATTCGGATCCACGTAGCTCCCTCGGTTTGCGGCGCAGATGCGGTTGGCGAAGTGTCGCGTGCGAACTAGGTCGGCCACGAACTATATCGACGGTCGAGCACCGTATGGGCCGCGATGGCGCTCGTCGGTGAGCTCGGCGATGTGGCGCATGATCTCGTCCGAAGCCGCGCGGGTCGCCTCGCGGCGCGACAGCGCGGGATCGGCGGCGACTGTGAACGGTCGCCCGACCCTGAGTTTGATGCGCGTCCGCAGCCGCGGCACGCGCCGGCCGCGGCCGAGGAAGGTATCCGTGTTCGAGACGCCAACGGGCAGGATCTGCACCCCGGTGCGCAACGCGAGCATGGCTACGCCGGGCTTGGGCTCGCCCATCACGCCCGTCGGGCTCCGCGTGCCCTCGGGGAAGATGCACAGCACGTCGCCGCGCTCGAGGATGCCCTGCGCCATCCGGTACGCCTCGATGTCGCTTCCGCCGGCCCGAACCGGTGAGGCGCCGAGAGCGCGAAGCAGGTATGCGAGCGGCCCAATGAAGATCGCTTCCTTGGCCAGGATGTGCATCTGCCGGCCCAGGGCGGGAGTCAGCCAGCCAGCGACGAACGGCGGATCGGCGTTCGAGATGTGATTGGCCACAACGATCAGGCCGCCGTCGCGGGGCAGGTCGCGCAGCCCTTCGACGTTGACGCTGGCCAGGACGCGCAGGCAGAAACGCGCGAGGTATCCGGCGAGCGTGGTGAGCAGCGGCACGCCATGTCGCGCTGGCGGCTCAGTCGCCATTCGTCGTTTGTCTCTCCGCCTGGCGGACCCTGGCGACGACCTGGGCGACGGTTTGGTCGAGCGACATGCCGTCGGTCTTGACCTTGAGCGCGCCATCGGGGATGCGCAGCGGGCTCGCCTCGCGGGTCGAGTCGACGTCATCGCGCCGACGCAGGTCCTGCTCGATCTCGGCCACGGCGGGCGCGTCGTCGGCCACGCCTCGCTCCACTGCCCGGCGTCGCGCGCGCTCGGCGATGGAGACGTCCAGGTACAGCTTCGGATTTGCGTTGGGGAGCACGACCGTGCCGATGTCGCGGCCGGCCATGATAATTCGCCCGGGAGCAGCGAGCCCCTGCTGGACCGGCAGCAGCGCAGCACGCACGGCGGCGTGCTGCGAGACGCGGCTGACCTCGCGATCGACCTGGGCCGTATGCAGCTCGTCGGTTACCTCGCGGCCGTCGATCAACAATCGGGTGAAGCGGCCATCGGTATCTGGCGCCAGCTCGAGTTGTCCGACCAGACCAACGAGCGACTTTTGGTCGTCCAGATCAGCGCCGCGATGCATGGCCAGCCAGGTCAGGCCGCGATACAGGACGCCCGTGTCGCAGAAGCGATAGCCGAGCTCGCTCGCGGCGCGCGCGCCGACGGTGCTCTTGCCGCTGCCGCCGGGGCCATCGATGCTGACGATCAGACCGGGCAGCTGCGCCTCGACCTCTGGGCCACCGACGAGCTGCTCGAGCTGGCCGCGCTCGCGGGCGCTCACCGGCCGAACATCACCAATGGCCATCTCGCCCAGCATCAGCGTTCCGAAACGGACGCGAACCAGCCGGCGGACGGGGATGCCGAGCGCGCTGAACATCCGTCGGATCTGGCGCTTCATGCCCTGGCGCAGGGTCACGCGATACCAGACATCCGATCGTGAGCCGGCCCCGACTTTCGCACTCAGGCGCCGCACCTCGGTCGCCGTTGCCGGTCGAAGCCCGACCAATCGTGCTGTCCCCTCCTCCAGCGCGATTCCCTGCTCGAGCTGCCGTCGGTCGTCGTTCGACAGCGGCTGATCGACGGCGACCGCGTATTCGCGCTCGATGCCATGGCTCGGGTGGAGCATTCGCTGGGCCCAAGCGCCGTCGTTTGTCAGCAGCAGCAGTCCTTCCGAATCGCGATCGAGCCGTCCGACCGGGTAGAGGCGCGCGGCGCCGTGTCGCATGGCCGGCGGCACGAGATCGATCACCGTCGTGCCTGCATGGCGATCGCTGACTGTGCTGGTCACGCCCGACGGCTTGGCCAATGCAAGGTAGAGCCGGCGCTGGGTTAATTCGATCCGGCGACCGTTGACCAGGATCACGTCACGGGCCGGATCGACGAGCTGGCCGACGCCGGCGGTGGTCCCGTTAACCGTCACGCGACCGTCGATCACGAGCTGCTCCGATCGACGACGCGAAGCGACGCCGGCGTCGGCCAGCGCCTTGTGGACGCGGACGCGGTCACTCATCGAGCCGCATTGCCGCCTCGGGCTCGAGCGTGGGCAGCTCGTCGAGCGAGGTGAGCCCGAAGCGCTCGAGGAAATCGAAGCTCGTTCCATACAGGATCGGCCGACCGGGCGTATCGGCGCGGCCCTGCTCAGCTACCAGGCGGCGATGAAGCAGGCTGCGCAGGACGTAGTCGGAGTCGACACCGCGAATGCGCTCGATCACGCCGCGCGTCACCGGCTGGCGGTAGGCGACGATGGCGAGTGTCTCGAGCGCGGCCGGTGACAGCCGGACGCCGTCGGTGCCCACGTAGCGAGCGATCAGCCCGCCCGCCTCAGGCGCCGTGACGAGCTGCACCTGGTCGCCTGCCGACAGGAGCCGGACGCCGCGATCGCCGAGTGCCACTTCCAGGTCGCCCAGGAGCGCGTCGACAGCGTCGCGATCGATGCCCGCAAGGGTTGCGATCTCGCGCCGAGTGAGTGGCCGCTCGGCAACGAAGAGCAGCGCCTCGAGCTGCGCGACGCTCATCTCGCCAGGAGGCGCTGCGGCGAGAACGTCGATCTCCGTCGAGACCGGCGCGTCGGCTTGCTCTTCGGCAAGGATGTCCACCCGCGCGTCAGGCATCGTCGAGCGCAGCTTCGGCGCGAATCGGGATGGGACGGACGTTGATCGGGCCCCACGGTTCGGCCTGTTCGACGATCAGCTCGCGCCCCTTGGCCATCTCGAGCATGGCCAGGAAAGTGATTGCCACCACGATGCGATCGGTCACGTCGCGCAGCAGCTCCTGCAGCACGAATTGCGGCGCGGCGCGCAACGCTGAGCGGATGACCGCCGCGCGCTCCTCCAGCGTGATCGTGCGCGCGATCACCTCGGGCGGCGGCGGAGCCGGCGGGACGAGGCGAATCGAAGCTGCCAGCGCGTCGGCCAGCAGCTGGGCCGCGAGCGGCGGTCCCGGGTCTGGTCGCGCGCCGGCCTGTCCGGCGGCGGCGGCCGTACCCGCTTCGCGGTGGTAGAGCCACGGAGCACCGATCAGCCGCTCCCCGAGCTGCCGTCCTGCGTCGCGGTACATGCGGTACTCGATCAGCCGCCGGCGAAGCTCCTCCTCCGGGTCGACTTCAGTGGCCTGTTCGCCATCGGCCGCCGTCAGCGCCGGCGGCCGCGGCAGCAACGCACGCGACTTGATGAGGATGAGCTGCGAACACACGGTTACGAACGAGCTGAGCAGCGCCAGTCGGCCGCGTTCGATACGGGCCAGCGCGTCGAGGTACGCGCCGGCGAGGTCGCCAAGCTTGACCGTCAATACGTCGAGCTGACGTTGCTCGATGAGTGACAGCAACAACGCCAGCGGCCCGTCGAAGACGTCGAGCCGTACATGGGTCGCGTCTTCCGGTCGCCGCGCTTCAGCAAAGCGGATCTCGACACTACCCGTCGTCACCGCGCTCACCTACTCAATTGGCCTGGTCGGCGCGGAGCAGGGCTGGTCCGAGCTCGGCATCAACCGGCTCGGCCTGATTGCGGATCAGCTCGGCAGTCGCTGCGCTTGCGCCGGCGCTCAGTGCGAGCTGTGCCGAGGTCTCGGCATGTTCGACCATCGTCCTGAACGCTCGGCGGAAGCCAGGGAATCGAAGCGCCAGGCGCTCCACTCGCCGGCCGTACCGCTCCGATAGAGACCACGCCACGCGATGCCAGATATGCAGGTCACGGCCCTTGCCGCAGTCGTGCAGCAAGCCTGCGAGGAGCAGGGCGGGATCCTGCTGTCCGTCGCCACGAAGCGCGGCCACGACATCGAGGCCATGACGCTGGTCGGCGCGATGCATCGAGTCGAACAACTCCACCTGGCCGGGCGTGATCCAGGTCGCCAGCTCGGCGCGTTCCGCTGGCGACACGCGCGCCCACAGGTAGCGCACAAAGCGGCGGACCTTCGCCGACCACCAGGTCACAGGCCGAGCAACAGATCAATCACCGTGTTGGCAATCCCTCCGACGATCTGGCCACCGGCGAGAAAGATGACGAGGATCAGGATGAAGCCGTACTGCTCGTACTGGCGCAGTGTGTACGAGGTCCGTGCATCGAGCAGGCCGAGCAACACCCGCCAGCCGTCGAGCGGCGGGATCGGCAGCAGGTTGAAGATCATCAGGAACACGTTGATCGTCACGAACGTAAACGCGACATTGAAAATGAACCAGGCCAACTGGTTGTCGCGCACGTCGGAGAACAGCTGCTGATCCATGATGATCAATCGCAGCGGTATGGCAACCACAGCGGCCATGATCAGATTGGACAGTGGGCCGGCCAGCGCGACGATCGCCTCGCCCCGTCGGCCGTACTGAAGGTTGTACGGATTGACCGGCGTCGGCTTCGCCCAGCCGATGAAGAAGTTGCCGACGATTGCGCTCAGTGCCAGCAGGCCGCCACCGAGTGGATCGAAGTGCGCAATCGGGTTGAGCGTTAGCCGGCCCTGCCAGCGGGCTGTTGAGTCACCCAACCTGAATGCGGCGAAGGCATGGCTGAACTCGTGCACCGGGAATCCGATGAGCAGGAAGATCGCGACCGCGACGAGGGCCGATAGAAGCTGTTCGTCGATGACCACTACAGACGGCCGAGCAGTTCGTCCTTCTTCTGCTCGTACTCCTCTGCCGATATGGCCCCACTGTCACGCAGGTCGGCCAGGCGCGCCAGAGTCTGGGTGACCTCGAGCGACTCGTCGGTCACCGATTCCGGGGTAGTAGCTGGCTCCGCCGGCGGTGTCTGAGCGCCAGGAAACGGGTCGGGATTGGTTGCGGGTTCTGCGAGCGCGGTCGCCGCTGCGGCGGGGGCAGCTTGCGACATGTCCACCGGCTGAGTGGCTTGTGGCGCGGCCGCCATCGGCGGCTCGGCACGCAAGGGCGGGGTGGGCGGACCCGAGTAGAAGGAGCGCTCGAGCGAGTTCTTCTGGGTGAGCATCACCTTCTTGAAGCCCTTGGGATCCTTGAGCATGTGGTATTGGTCGTTGGCCATCTCGGCCGCAGTCAGGATCTCCAGATCGCCGAAGTTCAGCATCCGGCCGAGGACAGACTGAACTAGCACCGCGTCGTTGATCTTCTCGAGCGAGCTGTCGCTCGATCGCTTATTGAGGATGCCCGACACGCGGACCAGCCTCCGATTCGTGATCAGATAGTCCTGCGAGAGCCACTGCCAGACCCGGTACACGATCAGCACCAGGCCGATGACGATGAGCAGCAGCGCCGCCCAGGTGGGCAGGTCGCGCCCGAGGCCGGGGGCAACGTTGAACCAGATGATGCCGATGAGGAGCAGGATCGCCAGCCCCCACAGCGCGAAGCCGAGTCTCGTCTTGGCCAAAATCGACAGCCAGTGCTGGCGCGAGCGCAGGACGACAACCTCACCCTCGGTCAGAAGCGAATCCGCGTAGCGCATTACCTCTCCCTAGCTCATGCGCGGGGATGCGCCCGCGCGTAGACCTGACGTATCCGTTCACCGGTCAGATGCGTGTACAGCTGCGTCGTCGTGATGCTCGCGTGTCCGAGCAATTCCTGCACGACGCGCAGGTCGGCACCGCCCTCCAGCAGGTGCGTGGCGAAACTATGACGCAGCGTGTGCGGTGTCACGTGGCCTTTCACACCACCGACCAGCGCTGCGTGTCTGATTAGCCGCCAGGCGGCCATTCGACTCAGGCGCGCTCCACGCTGGCTCACAAACATGGGGCCGCCACGCTTGGCCGATTTTGCGTCTGCAATTCGCCTCTCCCCGGCGACCCCAGCCGCGGCCAATAGCTGCGGCCGCGCATCCTCGATGTACGTGGCCAGCGCCTCGAGAGCAATGTCACCGATCGGAAGACGCCGCTCGCGATCCCCTTTGCCGATCACGCGCACGCTTGCTTCGGACAGCGACACGTCGTCCATGTCGAGGTTGAGCGCCTCGCTCACCCTCAGCCCACAGGCGTAGAGCAGTTCGAGCAGCGCCCGGTCGCGCGCGCCGAGCGCACTGCTCGCATCTGGCGCTTCGAGAAGTGCCTCGACTTGAGCCACGTCCAGCGTGTCGGGCAGGGTGCGCGCGGCGCGCGGCAGATCGAACAACGAGGCGATGTCGCGCTCGATCATGCCCTCCGAGAACAGGAAGCGATAGAACGCTCGAATCGCGGCTGCCTTGCGGCGGTGGCTCGCCGGACGCAGCACCCGCGGCGGCCGCGTCAACGACACGAGATGGTCGGTCGCGACGCTTGCCTCAGTTCGCCACGCGTCGCCCGACGGCAGCGCGGCACGAGCGAAGGCGCGCAGATCGTTCGAATAGGCACTGATCGTTGCGTTCGACAATCCGCGCTCGACGCGCAGATACGTCAAATAGGCGTCAATCGCATGATCCAACGGCAACGCAGCTGTCACGAGAGGGGCGCGGCTTCCGCCTGTCGCTGATCTGCGGCCCGACCGAGCAGCTCGTCAGCGGTGCCCAGGGCCGCGCCGCCGGCGTCGCCGCCGAGCATCTGGGCCAGCTCGTGACGCCGCTCCCCATCGTCGAGCCGCGTGATATCGGTCACGGTGCGCCCGTCTCGCTCGCCCTTCTCGATGCGCAGATGCTGATCCGCGTACGCGGCGATCTGCGGCAGGTGCGTGACGCAGATCACCTGGTGGTCACGGCCCAGGCGCCACAGCAGTCGGCCAACTGGATCGGCCGAACGGCCGCCGATGCCGGCATCGACCTCGTCGAAGATCAGGGTTGGCGTCGCATCGGCCCGGGCGAGAACCGTCTTGAGCGCCAGCGCGACGCGCGACATCTCGCCGCCCGAGGCGATGCGCGCCAGCGGGCGTGGCGGCTCGCCCGGATTGGGGGCCAGCAGGAATGAGACCGTGTCGGTTCCGGTCGGGTCGAGCGTCGCGGCATCCATTTCGACGACGAAGGCAGCCGAAGGAAAGCCGAGCTCGATGAGCAGGTCGGTTCCCGCGCCGGAAAGCTTCCCCGCGGCGATTGTCCGCGCCGCATGGAGCTCGTCGGCCGCGGCGGTTGCCTCGATCAGCAGTTGCTCGGCCTCTTGACTCCGCCGCTCTCGCTCGCGATCGACGCTGCGCAGCCGATCGGCCTCGGCGCGAGCCCGTTCGGCGTGCTCGATGACCTGTTCCTCGGTCTCGCCGTACTTGCGCATGAGCCCGTAGAGCACGCCAAGCCGTGCCTCGATCGCCTCGGCATCCAGCGTGGACTCGCCGAAAGAGTCGCTGCGCCGGCGTAGCTCAAGGGCAATGTCGTCCGTCTCCGCCTCGACGCCGGCAACTCGATCGGCAAGCGCCTGTGCCGATCGATCCAGCCGCGCCAGCTCCGCCACGACCGTTGCTGCGCGCGCGACCTGGTCGCGCGCGCTCTCCGACTCACCGGCGAGCAGGTCGTGCGCTTCTTCGAGCAACGCCGCGACGCGCTGCGCGTTGCCGGCCACGCCCAGCCGACCGCGCAGCTCCTCGACCTCGCCACGTCGCGGCGCGGCAGCCTCGATCTCGTCGGCCGCATGTTCGGCAAGCTCGAGGCGTCGGGCGAGCTCGTCGGGCTCGATCGATAGCTCGCGCACTGCCGCCTCGTTGGCACGCAACGCTTCGACTGCCGTGGCGACCACACGGCGCAACTCCTGATGTCCGCCGTACGCGTCGAGCACGTCGCGCTGCCAAGTGGCGGAGAGCAGGCGCTGCTGTTCGTGCTGGCCATGGATCTCGATCAGCGGCTCGACGACTGCCGCGAGCCTCCCGGCCGTCACGGTCTCATCGTCGATCCGTGCGACGCTGCGCCCCTCGGCGGACACCTCGCGCACGCAGATGAGCGGCTCGAGTTCGCCGTCACGCTCGAACAGCGCTTCGACGCGCGCACCGGCAGCACCGTGGCGAACGAGACCGGAATCGGCGCGTTCCCCCATCACCAGGCCGAGCGCGTCGATCAAGAGCGACTTGCCGGCACCTGTCTCGCCGGTGATGACGGTCAGGCCCGGCTGCAGCTCGACACGCGCGCGCTCGATGAGCGCAAGGTCCCGAACCGCCAGCTCTCTCAGCATCAGGCCGGCAGCAGCGCAGCCTTCTGGCGCAGCAGGTCCCAGAACGGCAGCGCGCCGCGCGGTTCGATGAAGCGCATCGGCCGATCCAGCGATTTCACCTCGACCGAGTCACCGACCTCGATTGGGTAGTCGTCGCGACCGTCGATGCTGACCATCCCGGGCGGTCCATCCACGAGCCGCACTCGGACAGTGTGGGCAGGCCCGACCACGATCGAGCGGATCGAGGACAGATAGGCCGCGACCGGCGTGACGATCAGGTTGCGGGCTGTGGGGTCGAGGATCGGACCGCCGGCGCTGAATGAATATGCAGTCGAGCCAGTCGGCGTGGCGATCACCACACCATCAGCAACGTACGTGGCGAGGTGCGAATTGTCGATCGAGACATCGAGTCGAAGGACGCGAGCCTCAGCGCCGCGAACGATCGCGGCATCGTTCAGGGCAGCGATCTGAGTGGTCGGAGTCGGGTTGTCGGCGTGCGCCGTCCGGCGCAGCATCGCCTCGAGCATCATGCGCGGCTCGATCCGGTAGTCGTCGGCGAGCAGGTCGGCCATGGTGGCCTCGAGAGCGGTCGGCTCGATCTTGGACAGGAACCCGATGCGCCCGGAATTGACCCCCAGCACGGGCACGTCGACCTGGGCCAGAGCACGGGCGGCGCGCAGGAAGGTCCCGTCGCCGCCGAGCACGATCAAGCAATCCGTTGCCGCCAACTCTTCGATCAGCTGTGGCGTGTCATTCGACTCGCACGCCCAGACCTCGGCATCGTGCAGCCGACACCAATCAACGGCCCGGTCGCGCAGGATCAGCGCCTCCGGCTTGGTCGGGTTGAAAGCCAGCCCGAAGCGGCGCATCAGGCTCGACCCAGGTGAAGCAGGAACTCATGGTTGCCCTTGGGACCGCGGAGTGGCGATTCCATCGTGCCTCGCACGGCCAGGCCGATCGCACGAGCGTGATCGGCGACCTTGTCGACCAGCGCAAGGCGCACGGTTTCGTCCCGGACCACGCCGCCCGGCACATCTGCAGGGGCAGCCTCGAACTGTGGCTTGACCAGGACGACGGCCTCGCCCTCGCCGTCCAGCGCGGCAAACACGCCGCGAAGCACTCGAGTCAAAGAGATGAACGACACGTCGATGACCGCGAGGCTGACTGGCTCGGGCAGTGCCACGCGATCGGCTGAGGACGGATCGAGCCGGGCGGCGTGCGTGCGCTCCAAGGATGTCACGCGCGGATCGCGGCGCAGCACATCGGCAAGCTGTCCGTGTCCCACATCGAGAGCATAGACGCGCGCCGCGCCGCGTTTCAGCAGAACATCGGTGAAACCACCGGTCGAGGCGCCCACGTCCAGGCACACGCGCCCGGCGACCGCGATCCCGAATTGCTCGAGCGCCGCGTCAAGTTTCTCGCCGCCACGCGACACGAAGCGCGGCCGCTCGACGAGCTCGATCTGGACCGCGGCGTCGACCTTCTCGCCAGGCTTTTGATCGGTGCGCGCCCCGTCTCCCGAGCCAACGCGCACCGCGCCGGCCATCAACAGCCGCGCCGCCTGATCGCGATCGGGCGCGAGCCCGCGCGCCACGATCAGATCGTCGAGTCGCGAGCGCGACCGTTGGCTGGTCAGGCCGTGCGAGCTCCCATGGACTTGGGCTCAGCGTCGGGACGCAGGCCAAGAGTGACAATCGCCTCGCGTACTTGCTCGGTAATGCCCGGCGTGTCGATCCGCAGATAGCGGCGCAGATCACCCACCGAACCGTGGTCGACGAAATGGTCGGGCGGCAACCCGACCGGTCTGACCTGCAGCCCGCTCAGAGTCGGATCGCCCAGGGCGGCCTCGGCAATTGCCTCAAGCACACCCGAGCCGAAACCGCCGGTAACGACGCTCTCCTCGAGCGTGATTACGAGCTTCTTGCCACGCGCGTTGGCCAGGATCAGGTTCGTGTCGAGCGGCTTTGCGAAGCGCGCGTTGATGACGCCGACCGACCAACCTTCGGCAGCCAGGGTGTCGGCGACCTCGAGGCCGCGCATTACGATCGGTCCGAAGCCGACGATGAGCAGCTCGGTGCCGTCGCGCAGGACTTCGGCCTCGCCCACCGGGATCGGCGTCGGTTCGACCTCGGGCAGGTCGAAACCCGAGTCGCGCGGATAATGAAGCGCGAACGGATGGTCCTGGCCGAATGCTGTGTGCATCAGGCGCCGAAGCTCCTGCTCGTCCTTGGGCGAGGCCACGATCAGGTTGGGCAGCTGGCGCTGGGCCGTGATCGTGAACATGCCCTGGTGGCTGGTGCCGTCCTCGCCGACGAGCCCGGCGCGGTCCACGCCGATCACAACCGGTTGATCGTTCTGACACACGTCATGCACGGTCTGGTCGAAGGCGCGCTGCAGGAACGTGGAGTAAAGAGCCACGAACGGCCGCATCCCGGCGAGTGCCAAACCGGTGGCGAGGGTCACCGCATGTTGCTCAGCGATGCCAACGTCGTACATGCGCCCCGGATGCGCGGCCTGGAATTTAGCCAGGCCGGTGCCGGTTGGCATGCCCGCAGTGATCGCCACAATCCGCGGGTCGTCGTTGCCGAGCGCGATCAGCTCCTGGGCCATTACCGCGGTGTAGTTGGGCGGCTTGGAGCGTGCCGCGACTGCCTGGGCCATTGAGGGCGTCGCGTCGCCGTCGCCACCTTTGATCGTCCTCGGCGACGGCGCGCCGCTGCCGCCGCCGGGCACGACCGTCATCGGCGGCAGGGCCGCTCCATGGAAGCCAATTTGGTCCGCCACGGCCGGCTGGTAGCCGCGACCCTTCTGAGTGCGCACGTGGACGATGACCGGTCCGTCCATGTCGCGCAGCGCGCGGGTCAGGACGGCGTTCAGGCGGACCAGGCTGTGTCCCGGCACCGGCCCGGCATAGGTGATCCCGAGGTCCTCGAACAGCTGGCCCGGCTGGGCGAAGCTGACGACCGACTTGCGAAGCCGGCGTGACCACTCGAGCGCCGTCGGGCCGATCACCGGCAGCTTTTCGACCGCGTCGTCGTATACGCGCTTGCTGCCGCGCCATGTGCGCGAGAGCTTGATCCGGCTCAGGTACTGACTCAGCGCACCCACCGTGGGCGAGATGCTCATCTCGTTGTCGTTGAGGATGATCAGCATCTTGGTCTTGCGGTGGCCGATGTCGTTGAGCGCCTCGAGCGCCATTCCACTGATGAGCGCCGCGTCTCCGACTACCACCACGATGCGTTCGTCAGTGCCGCGCTGCTCGCGCGCAAGGGCAAGGCCCTCGGCGATGGAGAGGCCGGTGCCCGCGTGGCCACCGTCGAAGACGTCGTGATCGCTCTCGCTTCGACGCGGGAAGCCGCCCACTCCGCCCAGCTGGCGGAGCGTGCCAAATCGGTCTAGCCGGCCCGTCAGCAGCTTATGGGCGTACGCCTGGTGGCCCGTGTCCCAGACCAGCTTGTCGGTCGGGCTGTCGAGCAACCGATGGAGAGCGACGGTGAGCTCGATCACGCCGAGTGAGCTGCCCAGGTGTCCGCCGGTGTCGGCGACGGTGCTGATGATCTTGCCGCGCAACTCGGCGCACAGCTGTCGCAGCTGCTCGTCATTGAGCTGTTTCAGGGCGCTCGGGCCTTCGAGGCTCTCCAGGAGGGACAAGGGACTCTCCGCTTCGGGTTCGAAACTGGGGACGCTCGCGAGCGTGCCGGTGTGTCGCGTGTGGCGGGCGATTCTACGCTCGCGGCGGTTTAGGGAGCGTCGAAGGGAATCTCGTGCACGACGGGCCGACGGTGCTGCCCCACGACTAGGTCTCGTCCGCGTCACCCATTGACAGGTCCAGTGCGCGAACCTTGCCGCCGGCCGACTCGACGAGACGCTGAAACCGCAGCTCGGCTTCGCTGAGCATCCGTTCGCAGCGCCGCTGGAGCAGCACTCCCTGCTCGAACAGCGCGATCGAATCCTCCAGCGGCAGGTTGCCCGCCTCGAGCCTCTCGACCACCGACTTGAACTCGGTCAGCGCCTTGTCGAACGGCAGGGCAGCAATGCGCTGCCGCTCCGCATCGAGCTTCGTAGCCGGCGTCGTCTCGCTCACGACTCGGAGTCTCGCACCGATTCCACCCGCGCGCCGACCTCTCCGCGCTGTAGCCGGACTGTTAGTGGATCGCCCGATTTGACGGTCCTCGAATTGCGCAGCACGGCGCCGGTCGGGCCACGGACGATCGAGTAGCCACGCTCCAGAGTGGCGTACGGACTCAAAGCGCCGAGAGCGGCCGACTGACGGGCGAACTCCGCTCGCGCCGCCGCTATCCGACCCGCGGCGAGCGCAGGCAACTCCTCCCCTGCCCGATCCAAGGTTGATCGATCGATCTCCAGGCGGCGGCGCATCAGGCGTGCGGCACGGTCCAGGAGCAGGCCCACTCGCTCGCGATCGGCGGTGATCTGCGCCTGCGGATGTCTTCCTTCGAGCGCACGCGTCTCGGTGTTGAGCAGCTGGCGCCGATCGGCCAGCGACCGCGCCATCGAGCCGTTCAGTCGCGTCCCAAGCTGTGCGACGCGTGCCTGCTCATCGGCACGCGACGGAACGATCAGCTCTGCCGCCACGGACGGCGTCGCCGCTCTGACGTCGGCGACGAACTCGGCCAGCGTCACGTCGGTCTCGTGGCCGACACCGACGACCACCGGACACGGGTGTGCGGCGATCGCGCGAACGACCGCCTCGTCATTGAACGGCCACAGGTCTTCGAGCGAGCCGCCACCGCGGGCGAGGATGATCACGTCGGTAGCTCGGCCGGTCTCGTCGTCCGCCCAGCGTGCCACACGGCGCATCGCTGCGACGATCGTCGGCGCCGCACCCTGGCCCTGCACCTGGCAGGCCGAAACGACCACTCGGGCAAGTGGCCAGCGGCGGGCGATGACGCGCCGGATGTCATGCAGTACTGCGCCTGACAGGCTCGTGACGACGCCGATGGTGAGCGGCATGGGTGGCAGCGGCCGCTTCCTCGAGGCCTCGAACAGCCCCTCAGCGGCAAGCTTGGCCTTGAGTGCCTCGAATCTGAGCGCAAGGTCGCCGAAGCCGGATGGCTGCAGGCTGCGCACGTAGAGCTGGTACGTGCCCTGTGGCTCGAACACGTCAAGGCCGCCGTTGGCCACCAGGCGCAGGCCCGTGCGCGCCTCGAACGGCATCATCAGCCGGTCGTCGCGGAAGATCACGCAGCGCAGTTGGGCGCGCTCGTCCTTGAGCGTGAAGTAGCAGTGGCCGGCAGCGCTGATGCTGACCTGGCCGACCTCGCCCTCGACCCATACGTCGCGCAAGCGTGGCGCGGATCGCAGGGTCGACTTGACCAACCCGGTCAGCTCGGCAACGGTCATGATCGGCAGGCTGGCCGCCTGCGACTCCGGCCGCATCGGTTCGATCGGCCGGTTGGTCGGCTCCCTCAATCGTCGAATGTCCAACGCGTGCAGTCCGATGGGTAGCTGCTCCAGCCCATGACCTTGCGCGGCGTGATTCGCCAGATCTGGCCGTCGTCCCATCCCGCGGGATCGACCCGGTAGTCGTACGTGTCGATGTACTTGGCGAAGCCGGCGACCAGTCGGTCGCGCAGGTCATCGGGGATCTCGAAGACACGCTCCGAGCGGCCGTCGACGCTGACTGCGTCGCGGCCGCGCTCGATGCTCACCACGATTTCGGGATTCAGCCGCAGGTTCCGCGCCCGTCGCGTGCCGGTGCCGCCCTCCATGCAGAAGGCTTGGTCGACCCAAACGCCCCACATCGGAGCCACGTGCGGTCGCCCTTGAAGGTGAATGGTGGCCACCCAGTAGATGAGTGAATCGGTCAGCCGCTCGCGTGCCCATGACCAGGCCATCGTTCCGTCCAGTGACTCAGGTATTCCGTAGCCCGATTCAGTCTGCGGGCGCAGGCGCGGCTCGGACACCGCCGTACCCTACCGCGTGGACGCGACGCGGGCGAGTGGATCACTCCAGCACGCCACGGCACGTCTTATCGGGTGATCCGGGGGCCGGGGCCGCAGAGAATTGGAGCAAGGGAACGAAATGACTCGACGTGCTCGTCAGCCAATCTTTGCGGCCGTGCCGCTCAGCCTGCTGCTGATTCTGGCTATGACCAGCCAGGCCATGGCGGCCATCTCCTGGACGAGCCCGGTTGTACTGAGGGCGCACGGTACCGTCCAGGTAACCGACGCCGATTTCTCGGGCAGCAGGGCGTCCGTGGTCTGGCAAGAACCTGCCTTCGAAATTGACCAGGTGCGAATCAAAACCAGCACCGACGGGGGAGCAACCTGGTCTGCCAACACCCGATTTGGTGATGCGGCCAATGCGGCAACCGACATCTGTGGGAGCAACGTGCATGTCGTCTTTGAGCGGCACACAGGCCCCGACGAGACTCAGGTCGTCTGGGCAACCCGAGATCTCAGCGGCCCCGACCTATACGCGGTCACGACAGTGACGTCGGGAACCGATTTCCGCATCGAACCGGACGTCGCGTGCGCGAACGGGCGAGTGTTCGTGAGCTGGCTGGAACGCGATTCCGGCGAAACGTTCCGCCTGCTTGTCAGTCACGCACGACCGTCCGACGGAATGTTCAGTCCTCCGCAGGACCTGGGCGCGACCCACGAGTGGTACCCAAGTGGTATTGCACTGGCTGCGTCCGGAGACATGGTGCACGCTCTCCTCGTGCGCCAGAACGGCGATCTCCGCTTCACGCGCTGGTCAATCGGCGCTGGTCCCGCCTTCCCTGTGACCGCACTGGCGAACCAGCTGATCATCGCCGGCAGCGGCGAGCGTGACTCCAGCGTACCTACGATCGCGGCGGAGGGCGATACGGTCGCGATTGCCTGGCAAAGATGCTCCGGCACGTATGCCAAGGTCAGCAATGACGATGGCTCCAGCTGGGGGCCGACACGTCGCATCCTTCACTTTGGCTGCGATGTCGCCGACGTATCCTCCGGACCTAATGCCCTCGCGATCCGTGGTGACCGCATCGCGCTAACGTATTCGACGGCTGGAATTCCGAACTTCCACCGGACATCCCTTGCCCGCACGACGAACGGGTTTGCGAGCAGCCGACGGGACACCCTCGGCGATCACGAAGAACACTTTGCCGGATTCGTGACGATCGGCGGATCGACCAAGGTAGCCGATGCCTTTGACAACCCGAATCAGTCCCGGGTGAAGTTCCGCCGACAAAACTGACCAACAGCCGACGAAGGAGTTTCTGAAATCGACCGCGCCGCCGGGCGACGCGAATCAGGTCAGACGCGGGTCTGGTACTCGCCCGTACGGGTGTCGACGCGGATCGTGTCGCCGACGCCGACGAACAGCGGCACCTGGACGACGAGACCGCTCTCCGTTGTGGCCGGCTTGCGCGCTCCGCTCTGGGTGTCGCCAGCGAAGCCGGGCTCGGTGTCGATGACCTTCTGCTCGACGCTTACCGGAAGCTCGACGCCGATCGTCTCGGTCTCGTAAGTGGTGCGGTCGAGGGTCATGCCGTCGGTCAGGTACTGAGCAGCGTCGCCGAGCTTCTCGGCGGTCAGTGAGAACTGCTCGTACGAGGTGCTGTCCATGAAGTGGTAGTCGTCGCCATCGCGGTACAGGAACTGGACCTGGCGCTGCTCGAGGTAGGCGCGCGGCCATTTCTCGCCGGCCTGGAACGTCTTCTCCACCGTCTGGCCGCGTTTGACGTTGCGCAGCTTGATGCGCACCTGGGCCGAGCCACGGCCCATCTTGATGTGGTGGTACTCGAGCACCTGCCAGATCTCGCCATCGAGCTCGATGACAATCCCGCGCTTCAAATCTCCTGTCGAAATCACGGCCGAATGCTAGCCGAAGAACCCGAAGACGCCCGCTTACCCGACAACCGTCACCTCTCGCGGAAACAGGGTCAGCCGATCGAGACGGCCAGACTCCGCGTCGAACAGCACCAGGTCCTCGATGCGCACACCCATCACGTCGTCGAGATAGACGCCCGGCTCGACCGAGAAGACCGTCGGTGAGGGCAACGGCGTGTCCGGCGCGGACACGCCGAGCGACGGCATCTCGTGCGTGCCGAGTCCGATGCCGTGACCCAGTCCGTGGCCGTAGTGGTCGCCGTGACCGGCGTTTCGAATGACGTTACGTGCGACGCCGTCGATGGCACGACCGCTTGGGCGCTCACCGGTCACGAGCGCGTGCGCCAGCGCATCGATCGACGCCTGCTGGGCACGCGCCACGAGCGCGTAGATCTCGAGATCCTCGGCCCGCGGCTCGCCGACGAACAACGTCCGCGTCATGTCCGACCGGTAGCCGCCAACCTGCGCGCCGAAGTCGAAAAGAAGAACCTCGCCGGCCGCGATGCGGCGCGCACCGGGCGACCCATGGGGTAGCGCGGCTCGCGGCCCGGAAAGGCACGCGACGTCGAAGGCAAGCGTTTCGGCGCCGTTGCTGCGCATCTCCCATTCGAGGCTCAACGCAAGCTCGGCCTCGGTCGAGCCGGGCACGATCGATGGCAACAGGCGCTCGAGTGCCGCGTCGGCAACTGCGCAGGCGGCAGCGATCCGCTCCACCTCGGACGGCTCCTTTACCTGACGCTGCTGCTCGATCCAATTCTCGATCGGCACAAGCTCGACTTGGGGCGCGGCGGCGGACAGCCGCTGCCACATCGCCTGGCTCACGAAACCCGCCTCGACGGCGATGCGGCGTGCGCTACCGGCATCGGCAAGCAGCGCTGGCCAGCGCGCCACGAGGTCGTTGTATACCCGTTCAACTCGCGCGCCGGCGCACTGCTCACGTGCCTGGACGGTGTAGCGCGAGTCAGCGAAGACGACTAGCTCGTCGGCAGAGATGAGGAACTGGCCCGAGTTTCCGGCGACCTTCTCCTCGCCCTCCGCCAGCTCCAGGCCGGTCAGGTAGCGGATGTTCTCGCGGCGCACTCCGAAGTAAGCATCGATCCCCTCCTCCGCCATTCGCTCGCGAAGCACCGATAGTCGGAGCGGCCGAGCGACGGCGTCGGCATCGCGCCAGCGCTGCAGGTCGGCGTCGGTGGGCGGTACGGGGACGCGCGTCAGGACTTCGGTCATTGGGTCGGGATCGCGGTGGGAGGGTCGGCTGGGATCGCCGTGGGAGGGCCAGTCGGCGTGTCTGTTGAAGGCGACGGATCGGGGCTCGCGCCGCGGATGTACACGTCGATGTTGCGCAAGTGATCCTCGTATCTGCGGGCGAAGGCGTGCGAGTTGCTGCCGTCGCCCTTGGCCAGGAAGTAGAGATAACCGTCCGTCTGGTCAGGGCTGAGCGCTGCCTCGAGGGACAGTGTGCCCGGGGTTGCGATCGGACCCGGCGGCAGGCCGCGCGAGTCGTAGACCTGGTACCCGACCAGGTCCTCGGTGACCTCGAAATCGGCGACCGAGCCGATACCGTCGAGGGTCCAGAAGCGGTATTCCGGCCACTCGCTGAAGTGCAGGTCGATCAGATTCATCGTGTCCTTGGCATAGATAACGACGGGGTCGGCCTGGAGGAGACGCGTCTGGAGCAGACCGTCGAGTCGGTTCTGGTAGACACCGGCGATCAGAGCGCGCTCGGCGTCGAGGATCGCCTCGCGCTCAACGATCGAGGCGAGGATGACCATCTCGTAGACGTTTACGCCGCGCTCCTCGGCATCCTGGAGCACGGCCAGCGATGGACTGTCCTCGTAGCGCTGGAGCAGTGTTTCGAGCATGCCTGCGGCGTCGATGTCGACGGGCACCTCGAAGATCCCGGATCCGAGGAAGCCCTCGACGCTGCGCCCCTCGGGAATGACACGCAGCCATCTTGAATTGGTCGCGCAACTCGGCGGACGGCGCGGTGGCCATGGTGTACAACTCTTCCGCGTCGAGGTTGTCGAGCGGCAGCGTCTGGAGGTAGGCGATGATCTGCTCCAGACGCAGACCCTGGCGCAGAGCCACCGCCACGCCATCGCCACCGGTGATCGGCGCTCCCTGGAGTGTCGCCGCAACCTCGCGCGGTGACATCGTCCGGGTGAGCATGTACGTGCCCGCTTTCAGGTTGTCAAAGCCGCCCTCGGTTGCGAGGACCCAGTTGAAAGCGAGGCGATCGGTGACGATCTCGCGATCGACGAGCGCGTTGACGATCTCCTGGTTGCCCGTGTTGGGCTCGATGACGAACTCGACGGGCGTCGGATCGGTGCCGGCGGGCGTGTCGGGCCGGTCGGCCATCACCGCACCCACGGCGTCTGACACGACACCGAAGCGCATCAGGTCGGGGTTGCCCTCGGCCAGCGAGCGCACGACTCCCCCGAACGCGGGCGGGACGACGACCCACGAGATGAGCAGGATCGACACGACCGAGGCGGCGATGATCGCCCACCGGCGATTGCTGCTCGAGTTGCGCCGCGTCCGACGAAAGTCGCGTCTGACCGACGCCGACTGCTGGCGCTCGCGGGCACGGACCTGGGCTTCGGCAACGTGCTTCTCGCGGCTTTTGACGTGTGCCTCGATCTCGGCCCGATCCCGTCGCGGATAGACGGGCCGGTCGCCGTTTGGCGGCCGGCCCGAGTTGCGGTCGCTCATCTGGTTTCGTCACCCGACTTGGCAGGACCTGCCGTGAGCGCGGCGACAATTCGCGCGTCGAGCTCGGCCTGGACGATCGCAGCCGCCGCTTCCCGGTCGACTCGTGCGCGTTGCGCGTTGCGAGATGCGGACGACGGCGGCCCGCCCGACCGGCCCCGGCGCGCGGCGCCGACTCGACGCTCCGCTGCCTCGCTGGTCAGTCTCTCGTCGCGCCACGCCAGCGGCAATCGGAGCGCCACCGCCACGAGCGCGGCCCATTCACGGGTGGCCACCGCCTGCGCGCCTTCGCTGCTGTCCATGTTGAGCGGCAGGCCGACGACCAGTTCGTCGACACGCTGCTCCGTGGCGACGCGGCCCAGTGTCGCAGCGTCGCGTTCCGGATCCGCGCGGCGGATCGTTGAAAGCGGCCGCACGACGCCCGTGTCCGTATCGGCAACGGCCAGGCCAATGCGCCGCTCGCCGAGGTCTATGCCCAGCAACCTGGTCACGATTCGGCTCCGGGCGGCGCGACGTTGACCCGGATGCGCGCCACCTGGTCCGGGATGCGGTCGATGAATTCGGGCCACATTTCGATGGTCACGTCACCGTAACCGGCCAGCGCCTGGCGCGCCTCGGCCACCGTCTTGCCGCGCACCAGCGTCGCCAGCTCTGCGTCGTCGGGTGCGCTGAACACGAGCGCCGTAGGCGCCACTTCGTAGACGATCGTCTCGCCGTCCACGACGCCGCTCGACCGACCACTCTCGACCTGGTCTCCGATCAGGCGCTGGTCGGCCGACAGACCCGTCCGAACCCGCGCCGCAGCCAGCTCGTCGACGAGCGCCTCGTTGACCGCGACCACCGAGCCCGGCGCGTCGAGGCCGAGGCTGAAGGTGGGCGTCACCGTGCCGACGATGGCGTTGGCCGGCTGATCGGGTCGTCCCTCGCCGAAGGTCGCCGTGGCTGGATACGTGGTCAGGCCGCGCGGCACGCTGTCCGGATCTGCCAGGGTCGACTCCAGGGCGCCGCCGAGCTGGCCGGCGAGTGACTCGACCGCCGCGTCGTAGTCGGCGCGGGTCACCGACGCCTCTTCGATCCGCTCCCCGCCGTCGGTCGGCCTGGGGTTGCGGACACTGACCAGTTGGGCAGCAATTGGCGCGGGCAGCTGGTTGATCGATCCCTCGGGCACGTTGCCGCGCGGCCCGGCGTCGACCGCCCGGACCGGCACGTCGACTGTCCCCGGCGTGCTGGTCGCGAAGTCGGCGCGCGGGATGGTCGCTGCCTGCGTCGTCAGAAACTGGATGCCGTCGGCCGTGGCCACGACGGTTCCGTCCGGGACCGCGACCTGGTCGAGCGTGTTCTCGCTTCGGAAACGGACCTCGCCGGCCGCTCTCGTCTCGCGCGTCTCGATACCCGTCGCCGGGAACGTGCCGGTGACGTGAAGCGGCAGCTCGACGAGCTCCGCGGGCACGACGCCTGCGGGCACATCGACGACGGCTACGTCTGGATCGGCCGTGACGGCGAACGGCGACGGACGCAGCTCGGTCGTCGACGGCGAGATGGTGATCGTCGCCGTGGGCAGGAACGCGTAGGCGCCGTAGCCAACGCCGGCCACGAGCAACAGCAGCAAAACAATCACCGCCAACGGCGCAAGGCTGATGCGGCTCTGCTTGCGCGGCCGGCGCGCGGCGGCCGCCTCGGGTGTCACGGCCGTTTCGGAGGCTGCCGAAGTAGCGGGAGATGCCGGCGCCGCGGGCCGGGCGCGCCCTTCGGTGGACGGCACTTCCCGCAACGGACTGGGCAGCACCATCGTCTCCGCCGGTACTTCGCTCGAACCAGCTGCTGCAGCAGCCGCTGCGACGCTTCTGGCGGGCGGTGGAGCTGGCGGCTCGTCCGGCGACCGGCCGGCACGTTCTGCCAGCCGCCGGTCCGCGTCACGGAACTTGGCCAGCGCCTGCCCTGCGGCCGCGAGCGAGTCGTAGGTCGGGATGCCGGCCGAGATCGCCAGCGCGCGGACCTGCGGCTCATCGCTAACCGCGACGATGTTCAGCCGCCGCTCATTGGCCTCCTTGCCGAGCAACTTGAAGTTGATCCGGCTGGTCGCGATCCGCGAGCCCGGCGGGACGACGATGATGACCTCGTCGTCGGTGACCGCTCGGATACGACTGATCGCCCCGGTTATCTCGTCATCAATCTCGAGGTAGCAGACCGACATCAGCAAGCGGCGGCGGCGAAGACCCGCGCGAGCGGTGCTTCGCTGTATTCGGGAAGCAGCGTCAAACAGGCGACTGCGCAGTCCAGATCCATTCTCAGACCTTCATCTGGCGCAAAACTCGACGTAACGCGCCGTCGAGTGGCGCTTCGGGCGCGCTCATCTCGAGTGCCTGGTGAGCGAGGGCCATCGGCGGGATGTCCTGCTCGTCGATCAATAGTCCGGTCGTGTCGACCACCTGCGCCACCTGGTCGACGGTAATTGCCTCTACCTGGGGCGGACGCGCGAATGGCAGATGCTTGGCAAACGCGGGGTCACGCAGCGCGGCACTGATCTGCGGCAGCCGGGCGCCTCCCCCGCACAGGTACAGCCGGCCGGGCAGCATGCCCGACTTGGCGAACTCCTCGAGCACCAGCTCGACACCGGCTGCCCAAACTGCCACGTCCTCGGCGATGATCTCGGCGACCTCGTCGTGTCGGTCGATCTTGAGGCCCTTGGCAAAGTCGACCTTGATCTCCTCGGCCAGCGCGAAGGGCAGCTCAAGCCTGTCGGCGAGCGACTTGGTGAAAGCTCGGCCACCGAGCGCGAACATGCGCGTGTCCTCAATGCCGCCCTGGCGCACAAGCGCGATGTCGGTCGTGCCGCCGCCCACGTCGATGAACAGGGCACCGGCCTGCTGGACCTGCTCGTCGTCCATGCAGCGAGCGACCGCGTACGGCTCGGCAACGATCGCAACGAGCTCCAGATCGAGCATGCTCGCCACGGTCTGCAGCGCGCCAAGATGTATCAGCGGCGCGAAGGCGTTGAAGATGCTGATCCGGACGTGGCGGCCGTGGAAACCCACCGGATTGGTGACCGTGTAGCCGTCGATCGTGGCCGCCGTCACCGCCGCGTGGACGAGGCGGATATCGACGTTGGGCAGTCCCGTTTCCCACGTCACCGTTCGCTCGGCATCCTTGAGCGCGTCGTGCTGGACAGTTTCGATGATTGTGTCCAGCTCGCGCGCGCTGAGTTGCTGTTCCGGCTTCTTGCGCTCCTGGCTCAGACCGGTGGTGAAGCCTTTGACCAGCTCACCGGCGATGCCGATGATCACCTGGCTGGAACGGAAGCCCGCCATCTCCTCCGCTTCCGAGAGGGCGACCTGGCAGTTGTCGACGACGGCCGAGATGTCAGCCACAGTGCCCGACTGCATGTGCGCCAGACCCTGCCGGCGGCGCCCGACTCCGCGCACGATCGCCGTGTCGGATTGGTCGATCTCGAACACAAGCGCCTTGGCGAACTCGGTCCCAACGTCGAGAGCGGTGCAGGCAGTCAGCCGCTCTGACTCAGGACGCTGGAGGAATCGACGCCAGAAGGCCACTGCTACGAAGTGGGAGTGCCGTCGGAGCTGTTGCGAAGCGTGGCCTGGAGTGCCTCGCGAATGGCTGTCAGCGCGCTGGGCAGCCGATCGCGTCGCGTCCCGCGCGCCTGAGCCATTTCCGGCCGGCCGCCGCCGCGACCTTCGATCACCGGTGCTCCCTCGCTGACCAGCGCGCCGGCACTGATGCCGCGTGCGACGAGATCGTCACTCACCGTCACGAACAGCTGGGGCTCGTCTGACTCGAGCGCAAGCGCGATGACTCCCGCGCCGAGCTCTGAACGCAGCGCTCGGGCGAAGCTCTGCAACTCCTTCATGGACTCGAATGGCGCCGAGTAGCCAAGGAACCGCGTGCCGTCGACGGACTGCGCGCTGCGGGCAAGCTCGCCCGGTCGAGCTTGCCCGCTGCCGCCGGCGCGCAAGCGACGCTCGAGGTCGCGATTCTTTTCCTGGAGCTCGCGTAGCCGATCCGGAAGGGACTCGGGCGACCTCGCGCCGGCCTCCTCGGTAACCTGGTCGAGCAACGCGACGCGCGACTCGAAGTAGGCGTCGGCGGCATCCCCGGTGAGCGCCTCGATGCGCCGCATGCCACTTCCGATCGAGCGCTCGCCGGTGATCACGAAGCCACCGATCTCGCCGGTATTGGCGCAGTGCGTGCCGCCACACAGCTCGCGCGAGAAGCCGTCGACGAAGATGACGCGCACCTTTTCGCCGTACTTCTCGTCGAAGAATGCGTCAGCGCCGGCCTCGATCGCCTCAGCCATCGACATGAACTTGGGCGTGACAGTCTTGTTGTCGCGCACCACGCGACGCACCTCGCGTCTCGATCGACCGCTTCTCGTCGGCGGTGAGTGCCCGATCGAAGGGAAAGTCGAAGCGCATGTGTTCGGGCGTGACTAGCGAGCCCGCTTGTCGCGCACCCTCGCCGACTGTGTTGCGCAGCGCGCGGTGAAGCACGTGCGTGCCGGTGTGGTTGCGCATCGTTCGTGCGCGCCGCTCGGCGTCGACCTCGGCGGCCACCTCGTCACCAACCGCCAGCCTGCCGTGCAGCCGGCCACGATGGACGATCAGGTTGGGCACGGGGCGCTGCGTGTCGGTCACGGTGAACAGTGGCGTGCCATCCGCCGCGCAGAGCACTCCCTGGTCCCCAATCTGGCCGCCGCCCTCGGCGTAGAAAGGTGTCCGGTCGAGGACGATCTCGGCCTCGGCCTCGGCGGGCGCGCGCAGCTCGATCTCGGGCAGTGCCTCGAGCTCCTGGTAGTCGGTCCCATCGCGCAGGATGGCGACCACCCTGCCCGCGGCCGTGGTCGTCTCGTAGCCCAGGAATGGCGTCTCACCGACACGGCCGGCGATCTGTCCATAGAGTGCCTGCGTGCTCGCCTGGCCGGCCATGTCGGCCTTGCGCCCGCCTCGGCTGCGCTCGCGCTGCTCTTCCAGGGCCTTCTCGAAGCCAGTCCGATCGACGCGCACGCCGTACTCGGCGCCGAGCTCCTCGGTCAGGTCGATCGGGAAGCCGTAGGTGTCATGCAAGCGGAACGCGACTTCGCCAGGCAGCACCGGTGAGTCGGCGGGCAGGTCTTCCGCTCGAACGCCGACCGTTCGATCATTCGAGGTCAGCGGGATGAGTGCCTCCTCGAAATGAATGACCCCGGCGTCGAGGGTGCGCTGGAACTGGCGCTCCTCGGCGGCGATGATCCCGGCTATCTCGTCGCGCCGCTTGGTCAGGAACGGGTAAGCGCCTTCCATGGTGTCGACGACAACGCCCGACAGCTCGGCCAGGAAGGGCTCCGCCCGACCGAGCAGCCGCCCGTGCCTCACCGCGCGGCGCAGAATGCGGCGCATGACGTAGCCGCGCCCCTCGTTGGTCGGTCGCACGCCGTCTGCGGCGAGGAACGTCAGCGAGCGAACGTGATCAGCGATGACCTGATAGCTGAAGCGCTCGGCCTGGAAGGTCTCCGGGTCGTGGCCGAGTAGGTTGCGCATCCACTCGTGGATCGACTGGAATATGTCGATGTCGTAGTTGGTTGGCACGCCCTGCAGGACGGAGCACAGGCGCTCGAAGCCCAGTCCGGTATCGACGCTCTTGAACGGCAGCGGCACGCGCGGCCCGTCAGCCGGCTGATCGAACTCCATGAACACGAGGTTCCAGATCTCGAGCCAACGCGGACACGTCTCCGAGTGGTCGGGCACGCAGTGCGGCCCCTCGCTGAACTCGGGGCCGCGATCGAAGTGGATCTCGCTGCACGGCCCGCATGGTCCGGTGTCGGCCATGCGCCAGAAATTGTTGTCGTCGCCCTTGTCGGCATCGCCCCAGCGCGCCATGCGCTCCTCGGACATGCCCATCTCGAGCCAGATGTTCCGAGCTTCGTCGTCGTACGTGTAAGTGGTGGCGCCGAGTCGCTCAAAGGGGATCTTGTAGACCTCGGTCAGCAGCTCGATCGCCCACGCGATCGCCTCGCGCTTGAAGTAGTCGCCGAAGCTCCAGTTGCCGAGCATCTCGAAGAACGTGTGGTGGCGCGTGGTCCGGCCAACCTCCTCGAAGTCGTTGTGCTTGCCGGCCACGCGCAGGCAGCGCTGGACGTCCACGGCGCGCTTGTACGACCGCGTCTCCGCGCCAGTCAGCACTTCCTTGAACTGGACCATGCCCGAGTTGGTGAAGAGCAGCGTCTGGTCACCGGCGGGCACCAGCGACGCGCTGGGCACGACGGTATGTCCTCGCTCGGCGAAGAAGTCGAGGAAGTGCTGTCGGATCTCGGCGGCCGGCATCCAGGGGATCGACGCGCCGTCCTCGCGGATGGTGCGGTCGGACATGGCCTAAGAGTAGCGAAAGGGAGGCCTTTCCTTGACCCACGATCCGCGCTTGGTCCGCCGATCGGTCACTCCGCGACTGATACGTCCGCCGAACGCCGGACTCAGCCGCTCGCCGACTGCCCTGGCGGACGTTCGAGTCGTGGGCCGACTGAACCGTCGGAGGAACTGCATCCAGTCGGCCATTAGCGGAGATCTTTCGTCATCCACCGGACGTATCAGTCTCCCGGTGAATGAACCACGGCCGATCAGGAGATTGGCGACGTAAGATGCGGGCAGATGTCGGTTGAGTCGGTTGGGCTGACGTGCCCAAGATGTGAGACGGCCGTGTCGGCGGATGCGCGGTTCTGCCCCAGCTGCGGCATGTCGCTCACGGACGCCGCCGTCACGGACGCATCCGTCGATGCCCTCCAGGCACGCATCGCCGCGGCGGCCCCAGCACCGCTGGTGGACAAGATGCGCAGCGCCAAGCTGACCGGCGAACGCAAGCCAGTGACCGCCCTCTTTGCCGATGTGGTCGGCTCCACGACGCTCGCCGAGCGGATGGATCCCGAGGATTGGACGCAGATGATGAACGAGGCGTTCGACCTCATGTCGCGCGCCATCTTTCGCTACGAGGGCACGATCGCCCAGCTCCAGGGTGACGCTCTGCTGGCCTTCTTCGGCGCGCCTGTCGCCCACGAGGACGATCCCGAACGCGCAGTGCGCGCGGCGCTCGAGATGATCAACGACACGGACGAGTTCGCCCGCCAGCTCAGGCTGGAGCACGACATAGAGTTCCAGATCCGGGCCGGCATCAACACTGGACCGGTCATCGTCGGCAATGTCGGGAGCGACCTGCGCTACGAGTACACGGCGCTTGGGGACGCGGTCAACGTGGCTGCCCGGGTCCAGACGGCCGCCGCCACGGGCACGGCGGTCATCTCGGATCGGACTCACCGGTTCGTAACCAACGCGTTCGACTTCGAAGACCTGGGCGAGGTCGAGCTGAAGGGCAAGTCCGAACCCGTCCGCCTCTACCGCGTGCTTGGTCTGCGGGCAGAGCCAGGACCGCGCCGGGGACTCGATGCGGTGGGTCTGTCGAGCCCGCTCGTCGGTCGATCAGCCGAGCTCGGCGCGCTGGTCGACGCCTATTCGGTCGTTAAGGCAGGCCGTGGCCGCGTCGCGATCGTCACCGGCGAACCCGGCCTCGGCAAATCGCGCCTGCTCTCCGAGCTGCGCGCTTCGGTCACGGCCACGGCGATGGCCGAGGCCACTGCCGATTCCACCTCCGAGGGCAGTGACACCGACCAGCCGGGCTGGGTCGAGGGTCACTGCGTCAGCTACGGACGGAGCGTGCCGTACCACTTGATCCTCGACCTGGTCCGCTCCATGCTCGGCGTGCCTGTCGGCGCCTCGGACGGCGAGACTCGACAGGCTCTGACGGCAACCCTGGCTCGGGTGATGCCCGACGAGGCGGGCGACATCGAGCCGTACCTGGCGCACCTTCTGGCCGTGCCGCTCAGCTCGAGTGAAGCTGACGTGGTGCAGATCGACCCGGAAGTGATGCAGGGCCGCTATGTCTCGTCTGTCAAACGCCTCGTCACCGCCCTGGCAGCCAATCGTCCACTGGTTATCGTGCTCGAGGACATCCACTGGGCCGATCCCGCATCGGTCGACGTCACCCTCGGTCTAATCCCGCTGGTCACGCCACAGAGAGTGCTGGTGCTCCTGGTTGCTCGCGCCGAGACCGATGTGCCCGGCTGGCGGCTCGTCTCGCAGATCCAGCAGACGTACGGCGCGGCGGTCACCGAAGTGCGCCTACAGCCACTCACCGAAGATGAGGCACGCGCCCTCGTCAGCAACCTGCTGGAGATCGAGTCACTGCCCGAGCAGGTCCGAGCCAAGATTCTCGACCGCTCGGAGGGCAATCCCTTCTTCGTCGAGGAAGTCATCCGCATGTTCATCGAGCGTGGCGCAATCGTGCGCGAGAACAACCGCTGGGTGGCCACCGACTCGATCACCGGCATCGAGATCCCGGACACGCTGCACGGCCTGCTTCTGGCACGGATCGATCAGCTTCCCGAAGATGCAAAGCGAAGCCTGCGTGTCGCCGCGGTGATTGGTCGCCAGTTCCCGGTGCGCGTCCTCGAGCGGGTTCTCGCCGATGGGTGAGCTCGAGCTCGACACGCTCGAATCAAAGGGCCTCATCCGGCTGGCCACGATCCAGCCCGAGCTCGAGTACCTTTTCCGTCACGCGCTCGTCCAGGACGCCGCGTACGAGTCGCTGCTGAAGCAGGAGCGACGCACGCTCCATCGCCAAGTGGGCGACGCGCTGGAGAACCTGTACCCCGAGCGGCACGGCGAGCTGGCCGCAGTGCTCGCCCGGCATTTCGAGCAGGCCGGCGAACCGGACAAGGCGATCGAGTATCTGGTCGAGGCCGCCCGATTTGCATACGAGCGGCACGCGGTCCAGGAAACGTTCGAGCTGCTGACGCGCGCCCGCGACCTGCTGCCGCCCGGGTCGCCCGACGACTCCGTGGAGGTGCGCACGCGGCGGGTCGAGATCGAGTTCGGCCGTCAGAAGGCGGGCTTCTCCATCTTGAGCTCGGAAGAAACGGCGCGTGCGATGGGCCCCCTACTCGAGGAAGTCGATCGGCTGAACAACCCGCGCCTGGCGGCCGACGTCCACCTCCACGCCGCGCTGCTGATGCTCTACAGCCGTGAAGGGGGCGAGTCGAATCCGGCTATCCAACGTTCGCTCGACCGGGTCGCCGAGATAGCCACGGAGCTCAACGACCCGTACATCGGAGCGATGCCCAACTCGATCATCGGCCTGTTCAAGGTCTTCACCGGCAGGCTGGCCGAGGGGGTCGAGATGCTGCAACTGGCTGCGCCGGTGCTCGCCCAGCACAAGGACAGCATCGGCTCCTCATTTGCGCGCATGGCGCTCGGCATCGGCCTGGCACGCATGGGCCGCTTCGACGAAGCCGAAGCCGCCATCGACGTCGCGATGGAGGTAGCCGAGCGGGGCGATCTGGTCGCGCGACTTGACAGCAGGATCGGGCGGGCGATCGTCCGTCAGACGCGCGGCGATGAGGACAGCGCGATCTTGCTGGCCCACGAGTGTGTCGCACTCGCCGAAGAGACCGGCGCGACGGCTTGCCTCATCTCGAGCAGCAATGTTCTGGGCGATTCGCTGATGCAGGCAACAGACTTTCCGGCAGCCAGGATCGCCTACGAGCGCGGCTCAACAGTCGCCGACGTCACCGGCGAGCGGATGTTCAGGCCGTCACTCACTGCCTCACTGCGATCGGTCGCGGCGAGCATGGGCGAGTTCAATCCCGTCGGCACGGACCTTCGACGAGGCGCTGGCCGAGGCCGATTCCCAGGGCGATTCCTGGGCGCGTGCCTTCGTCCTGTGGCGACGCGCCCAGACGGAATCCAAGATGCCGACGCCCGAACGAGGCGCAGATGCTGGCCGATTTCGAAGTCGCCGCATCATCCTTCGAGGCGATGGGCTCGCCGCCGTTCGTGGCCCGAGTGTTGCGCGACTGGGGACGCGCCCTCCGATCGACTGGCCACGATGGTGGCGCCGATACATTGACGCGAGCGATTGCCGTCTTCGACAGCGTCGGCTTGACGCGCGAGGCGGACGAGCTGAAAGCTGAGCTGGCAGCGGCCTAGCCGCCGCTGGCTGGCAGCGGCCTAGCCGCCGCCCATCCGATCTTCGACGCCGCGCCGGATACGATCGGCTCCACTGGCGAGCGTCCGACCTGCCGAGCCGGCCATGCGCTTGGCGCGATCGACTGCCGCGGCCGGGCCACGAACGATGTTCTCGGCCTCTTCGACGGTCGCCCGGAGTGATTTGATCGTCGCGTCCGCCTCTTCGAGCAGCAGATCAAGGCGCTCGACGCGCGGCGGCGCTTCCTCGCTCAGCCGGGCGAGATTGGCCGACGTCGCGCGGAGGTCCTTCAGCGTCGGCGGCAGCTCTTCGTTGAGCGCGGCGACGACCTGGTCGAGCGAGCGGGTGAGGCTGCTCACATCGCGCGTCATGCGGCGCAGCGACAGCACTGCCAATAGCGCGGCCAGGGCGAGCACGATCAGCGCCGCGACCGCGGCCCCGGCAAGAATCATGTTCAACTGTTCGGCGGTCATGTCAGGACATTTTGTCGCGTGACGGCGAAAGCATGCTCGCGGCGACGATCAGGATGATTCCGATCCATGACAAAACGTTAGCCCATACCAGCCCGAAGTCGCCGATCAAGCAGCGGGTCGCCGAGGCGCAGGCCGAGGGCCTGACCGGCGTAGGCGCCGAGCACCGCGGCGATGGCAATGAACGGAAGGCGCAGTCCGCTCGAGCCACGGATGAGCAGGTAAAGGCCGGTGTTGAATAGTCCGACCAGGATCGCCAGCACCGGCGCCGGCTCGATGTCAGGCAATGCGACCGCCACCGAGGACCTCCATGCCCTCGTAGAAGACGGCCGCCTGACCTGCGGCGGGAGCCCACGCGTCGCGCTCGAGCGTGACCGACCATCGGCCGCCTCTGTCCGGCTGGTTCGGATCAATCGCGCCGGATCGCGGCTGGGATCGGGTCGGCCCGGTGTCGTATCCGGACCGCAGCGTCGAACTCCTCGGCCGGCGGCGTGCCGGCCACGAAGGACGCGTCGGCGACGACGAACTCGCGCCGGTACAGGTCCTCGCGCCGGCCGAGCGTGACGACATTGGTCGACGCATCGATCGAGCTGACGTAGCGCGGCTCGCCCAGTGCCACGCCCAGACCCTGGCGCTGGCCGATCGTGTAAGCGGCGGCGCCGCGATGCTCGCCGACCTGCTCGCCGCTCGTCGTCCAGCAATGGCCCGGCCGTCTCGCGCCAGCCGGCGCGATCGGATAGGGCCGTGCGGTAATCGCCGCCGGGCACGAAGCAGATCTCCTGGCTCTCGGGCTTCTCGGCCGTGACCAGGCCGTGGCGCCGCGCGACGTCGCGCACCGCGGACTTCGTCAGGCTGCCCAACGGGAAGCGCGTGTGGGCGAGCTGATCCTGGCGCAGGCCATACAGGAAATAGCTCTGGTCCTTGTCCGCGTCGAGACCGGTCAGCAACCGGTAGCGGCGCCCGCCGGCGAGATCGGGGTCCTCGAGCGCTTCGACACGTGCGTAGTGGCCGGTGGCGACTGCGGCGCATTCGAACTGGCGCAGTGCCTTGCCGAGCAGGGCGCCGAACTTGACGTAGCTGTTGCAGTCGACGCACGGGCTCGGGGTCCGGCCGTCGAGATATGCGCCGAGAAACGGCTGGATGACGCCGGCGTCGAACTCGCGCTCGAGGTTGAGCACGTAGAACGGGATGCCGAGCTGGCTGGCCACACGCCGTGCGTCGTCGGCGGCGTCGAGCGAGCAGCAGCTCTTCTTGAACTCGCTGTACGTGTCGGCCGCATCATGCAGGCGCAGCCAAACACCGACCGTGTCTACGCCTTCCTCGGCGAGCATCGCAGCGGCGACCGACGAATCGACGCCACCCGACATCGCGACCAGAACTCGTCCGCTGTTGCCGTCGCTCATGCGCCGTCGCTCATGCGCCGACCTGCTCTCCCAGCGCATCAGAAGCGTTCAGTGCCGTCGATGCGCGCAGGGCGCTGATTGCCTGCGGAACAATCGCGACGGCCGAATCGATTTCCTCGTCGGTCGTGGTTCGACCGAGCGAGATGCGCAGTGAGCCGCGCGCCTCCTCATCCGGGTAGCCGAGCGCCGTCAGCACGTGCGATGGCTCGGTCGAGCCGGTCGTGCACGCAGCGCCGGTCGAGGCGGCAACGCCCGGCCAGGTCGAGGCTCATCACCAGGTCCTCGCCTTCTGTGTCACGCACGATGACCGACAGATGCCCCGGCAAGCGCTTGCGCGGATGACCGGTCAGCTCGACGTTGGGCAGCTCCAGGATCGCGTCGCGCAGCCGGTCGCGAAGAGTGGCGAGACGCGGCGCGGTCTCGGCCTGCTCTGCGCGGGCGAGCTCGTACGCGACGGCCATGCCGGCTGCGCCGGCCACGTTCTCGGTGCCCGCGCGGCGATAGCGCTCCTGGGAGCCGCCATGCAGCTGGGGCAGCACGATCGTTCCGTGGCGCAGGTAGAGCGCGCCGATCCCCTTGGGCCCCTCGAACTTGTGGGCGCTGAAGCTGATCATGTCGACGTCGAGCTCGCGCGTGTCGATTGCCATGTAAGGCGCAGCCTGAACCGCATCGAGGTGGATGGCCACTCCCCGATGGGCGCGCACGCGGCGGATGATCTCGGTCAGCGGCTGGACCGTTCCGACCTCGTTGTTGGCCATCAGCAGCGAGACGAGAATTGTCCGGTCGTTGATCGCAGCGTCGAGCTGCTCAGGATCCACTCGCCCATACCGATCCACGGGCAGCGTCACGACCTCGAAGCCGAACTTCTCGAGGTGGCGCAGCGAATGCATCACAGCGTGATGCTCGACGCCGCTCGTAACCAGGCGCGTGCCGCGTGCCTTGCCCGCCCACGCCACGCCCTTGACGGCGAGGTTGATCGCCTCTGTGCCGCCGGCAGTGAAGATGATCTCGCGCGTCTCGCGCGTTGAGTGGCGCGGCGAACCTCTCGCGTGCCTCGTCAAGCGCCGCTCGAGCCGCCCGGCCATAGCCGTGAACCGACGACGGGTTGCCGAACTGCTCGCCGAGCAGCGGCAACATCGCATCGAGAGCCTCGCGGCGCAGCGGCGTCGTGGCGGCATGGTCGAGGTAGATCGGCATCGTGCCGAATTGTAGGACTGGGCAGGGTCGCCGCCGCTGCGGAACGTTGCGGGGCTACTTGCTCGAGCTGGGCCGGAAGCGCGGCCGCGTGAGAAGCAGCACTGCTCCGACCGCCGCCACGGCCGAGAATGCCACCAATGCGCCAGGGCCAATGTCGCGCGGGCCCTTGTCGTCGACCGGCACCACGGCCTGCTCGGAGTCGTCGGTGGGACGCGCCACTGGCGAGCCGCTCGGCGTGTCGGAGCTGGGCGGCGTGGTCGATTGGAGTGGGCCCTCGGGCGATGGAGGAGTCGGCCGAATCGGAACTTCCGTCGGAGCGTTGGCCGGGGCGCTCGATGGCGCAAGGCTCGGCGCAGGCGAAGCGGAAGGCTGTAGGTCGGGCGTCGGCGTTGACTTTGGCGGATCGTCGGTCGGGCCCGGTGACGATGGCGCTGTCGGCGACGGCCGAGGGGTCGAAGGCGGCGGTGATGGTTGCAGAATGCTGAGCGGTCGGTGCCACTTGTCGGCGAGTTCAACTGCGATATCGAGATGTCCGCCGACCACGTCGTGCATCTCCCACGGATCGGAGTTCAGATCGTAAAGGTGGGTGCCGTTCCACTCGACCAGGTGCCAGTCGCGAGTGCGGACGCCCCACCATGGGCCGCTTGGGCCCTTGCCCGTCTCGCCGCCAACTGGATGATCCTCGAGCATTGCGTTGCGTCCGCCGCGACCGTCTCCCAGGACGCCCTGGAAGCTCTTGCCGTCGGCACGTGACATGCGTACGCCGGCGAGGTCGGCCAGCGTGGGAGCAATGTCGATATTGGAGATGAGCGCCGACGTCGAACCATCCTTGACGCCGGGGCCGGCGAAGTAAAGCGGTAGCCGGCCGGCCTGCGGCACGTTCTTCATCGCGTAGCCTCCGGCGCCCCAGGCCATGCCGTTGTCGGACATGAACACCCATGTCGGGTGCCGGCCTTGGCGCTCGGCCTCGTCCCGCAGCTGCCCGACCATGTCGTCAACGGTCAGCAGCGAGCGGCAGATATCGTCCAGCGGGAACCCGTTTGGCTGCCTGGGAAATTCGTAGCTCGGCGGCTTCCACGGGTCGATACCGTCGCAGCGCGGATCACCTGAGTAGCGCGGCTCTATGTCTGGCAGCCATTCGTCTCCCGTCGCCTCGGCCTCGTGTGGGGCGTGCGGCGTGATCCAGGCGAAGAGCGGCTCATCAGTCGGCGCATAGCTCAACAGCTCGCGCGCCTTGTCGGCGACGAAACGATCCTTGTGACCGGCACTCTGCGGAAAGCCGTCGATCCACCATTCGCTCGATACGTTGCCGTCCCATCTGCCGAGCATCGCCACCCGATCCCAGCCGGGCGGCGTGTGGTCGCTCAGGCCATCGGCGCCGTTCAGGTACTTGCCGACCATGAACGTGTAGTAGCCCGCGTCGTTGAGCACGGTGGCGATCGTGTAGCCAGGGTCCAACCGGCGCGCGTCGTTGACCACCACGCCGTGTCGGCGAGTGTGCTGACCGGTCAGGAACGAGGCACGCCCGGGGCAGCACAGCGGCGTTTCCGAGTAGGCCGACTCGAACCGCAGGCCGCCCTGCAGCCACAGCGAGCGGATCTCTGGCAGCCGCTTGAGAATCCGCTCATCGATGGCGCCGAGGTCATCGACCATGACCACGATCATGTCCGGCCGCTCGGCCGTGTCCTCCTCAGCCGCCACCTGTGCGGCGTACATAGACAGGCACGCCAGCAGCACGCAGAGCGCGACTATCAAGCGCCTGGCCATAGTCCGAGAAAACCCCTTAGCGAGCGGAATTGATCGTCCGCCGTCCCATGTGACTTTGGAGGGCCGCCTGCACGATCGATGTGATCACCAGATCAACAGACGACCGAGGCATCGCCAAGAGTGACGTTTAGGTCGGTCTGGTGCGCAAAGAGACCCATGGCCATGCCATCGCTAGCGACAGTACTCATCCAAACCGGTCCATGTTGGCCGCTTCGGCACGTGCGTGGTGTGGGACCATTGGCGCGACGCCATGAGCAACTACCGCGACCTACTTTCCACCTCGACATCGTTTCTACTCGTCGACTGGCCGGATAGGGACGTACCCGACACCATCGCCCGCCACGGCTTCTCTGTCGTGTCCCACGACGGGCCCGGGCCCACCGAGTACAACGCGTATCGGGTGGTCGACGGCAGTGTCCAGGTGCAACCGGTGGACGGCCCGCCCGATCGCGTGGACGTCGTCTACGCGCACCGTCCGCTCGACGAGCTGGCCGCGGTCGTCGAACAGGCTCGGACGCTGAATGCGCGAGCCGTCTGGGTGCAGTCCGGCCTCGACAGCGATGGAGTCAAGAATCCACGAGGTTGCTGGATGGCGGCGGACGACTCGGCTCGCGCGAGGCAGATGGTTGAGAGCGCAGAGCTCGAGTATTTCGACAGCCCTTATCTCGCAGATGCCGTGCGCGAGGTCGTCGAGCTCTAGTTTTCCTCGGCGCGTTCAGCGCGGCGGCGCTCGTCGTACTCGCGTCCCGCCTCGCGCCGTCGGTCGTGCTGGCTCAGCTTGCGCTTGCGCAGCCGGAGGCTGTACGGGGTCACCTCGACCAGCTCGTCCTCGGCGATGAACTCGATCGCCTTCTCGAGGGTCATTGGTGGCGGCGGCGTCAGGCGCAGCGCGTCGTCATGCGAGTGGGTGCGGATGTTGGTCAGCTTCTTCTCCTTGGTCGGGTTGACGTCCATGTCGCTCGGCCGGCTGTTCTCGCCGATGATCATGCCCTCGTAGACGGCCTCCCCGGCGCCGATGAACATCGAAGCGCGCTCCTGGAGGTTGAACAGGCCGTACGCATTGGACTCGCCCGAACGATCACTGACCAGCACGCCCGATGTCCGATGAGTGACCTCTCCGGCCCACGGCCCGTAGCCGTCGCCGATCTGGTGGAGCAGGGCCGTGCCGCGCGTCTCTGACAGCAGCTGGCCGCGATAGCCGACCAGGCCGCGCGTCGGGATGATGAACTCCATTCGCGTTCGGCCGTCCGCGTCGGTCGTCATCAGCTCCATTCGGGCTCGTCGTTCGGCCAGCGACTGGGAGACCGGGCCGATGAAGTCCGGTGGGATGTCGATCGTGATCCGCTCGTACGGCTCATGGATCTCGCCGTCGACCTCACGCAGCAGCACTTCCGGCCGTGACACCTGCAGCTCGTAGCCCTCGCGGCGCATCTGTTCGATGAGCACGGCCAGCTGCAGCTCGCCGCGGCCACGCACCTCGAACGTGTCCGGGGTTGCGGTCGGCAGGACCTCGATCGACACGTTGCCCAGCACTTCACGGTCGAGGCGCTCCCTGATCTGGCGGCTGGTCACGAACTTGCCTTCACGGCCGCTGAGCGGCGAGGTGTTCACGCCGAACGTCATGCGCAGCGTGGGCTCGTCCAGGTCGAGACGCGGCAACGGCCGGGGATCGGCGGGGTCGGTGATCGTGTCGCCGATGGTCACCTCGGGCAGGCCGGCGACGGCGACGATCTCGCCCGGCCCGGCCTCCTGGATGTCGACGCGCTCGATGCCGTGGGCAGTGGTGAGATTGGTGACGGTGCCGTTCAGGACGGTCGTCCGGCCGGGTTCGATGCTGCCGTCGGTCGAGTCCGGCTCATCTCGCACCACCATGACCCGCTGGCCCATCTTGAGCGTGCCATTCCAAATTCGGCCGACGGCCATGCGGCCGACGTAGTCGTTGGCGCTGAGGTTGGTGACCAGTAGCTGGAGCGGATGATCGGGATGGTGAGTCGGTGCCGGAGTGACCTCGACCAGCTTGTCGAGCAGCGGCCGCAGGTCGGTGCCCGGCGTCTCCAGGTCGTTTGCGGCCGTTCCCGCTCGGGCATTGGTGTAAAGAACGGGGAAGTCGAGCTGCTCGGAGCTGGCACCAAGATCGATGAACAGCTCGTAGATGTCGTCGAGCACCTCCGCCGGGCGCGCGTCGGAGCGGTCGATCTTGTTGATCGCGACGACCACCGGCAGGCCACGGGCGAGCGCTTTGCTGAGGACGTAGCGCGTTTGTGGAAGAGGACCTTCGGCCGCGTCGACGAGCAGCAGGATCGCATCGACCATCAGCAGCGTCCGCTCGACCTCGCCACCGAAATCGGCATGGCCCGGCGTGTCGACGATGTTCAGCCGGCGGCCGTCGTGCTCGATCGTGGTCTGCTTGGCCATGATCGTGATGCCCTTCTCGCGCTCGAGATCCATCGAGTCCATCACTCGCTCGACGACCTGCTCGTTGGCGCGGAAGACGCCCGACTGGCGGAGCATCGCGTCGACCAGCGTGGTCTTGCCGTGGTCGACATGGGCAACGATGGCCAGGTTGCGCAGATCGTCGCGCACGGCGGAGCCAGCGGCAGGGGCGTGCGGAACTACGGGCGCGGGACTCGTCATGGGGAGCGCCAATTGTCGCACAGGATGGCTTCGCGGCTACGATGCGCCCTATGACGGTCGCCGCAGTCGTGTTGTTCGCCCGGATCGAAGGTGCGCTCGCCGATGCCGCCGGCCGGAGCGCCGCGCGGCGGATTGTCGAGTCCGCCTGGGCCGGCGGCGCAACGCCGATCGTGGTCGTCTCGTTCGACGACGCCGAAGGTGGCGTTGCCTCAACTCTGGCCGGATCGCCGGCCGTGCTGGCCGAGCCGGCACCGGTCGAAACCGGTCCGGTGGGCCAGATCGCGCGCGGTATGCGGGTCGCGGCCGACAAGGTGACCGAGACAGACGCGTGCCTGATCTGGCCCGGCCGCATGGCGTGGGTTGATGCCGAGACTGTCACCTCGCTGATTGAGGCACACGGCGCTCATCGCGACGCGATCCTGCGGCCGCGCTACGAGGAAACCATCGGTTGGCCGGCGCTGATCCCGGTCGCTCTGCTCGATTCCTTCGCCGCACAAGACGCGGCGCTGATGCCCGACGAGCTACTGGCGGACCTGATCGCTGACGGTGCCCCGCTCGAGGTCATCGACACGGGCGATCCGGGCGTCGTTCACGACATCAGCACTGCCATGGACTCGCTCCCCGAATACCAAGGCCCGCCCGAGCCGGTCGCGGGCGCCGCGCCAGAATGGGGTGCCGCAGCCGCCGAGATGCCCGACGACGTGCCATTAGAGGGCCCTGCCCTCGCACCGTATTCGCAGGCCGCCGACGAAGGCGACTGGTGAGATGAGTGGCGCGCCGCGGCGGCGCGTAACCGTGCGCCGGGTGGTGGCGGCGCTACTGGCAGTCGTGGTGGTTGTCGCAGTCGCCGGCGCGGTTTGGCTGGCAATTCCGCAGCAGGTACTTCTCGAAGCCGACGCAGCGCTCATTCCCAGCGCGACAGTCGCCGTCGAACAGCACGACGGCAACATCACATTCGTGCCGACAGCGGGCGCGGACGTCGGATTCATTCTCTATCCGGGCGGCAAGGTTCCTGCCAAAGCCTATGCGCCGACGGCCCGCCTCATCGCCGATCGTGGCTATCTCGTGGTGGTGGTTTCGATGCCCTTCAACTTCGCCGTGTTGGATGTCGATGCGGCTAACCGGGCAATAGCCGGCCGACCGGAGATCCAGACGTGGGCAATCGGTGGGCACTCGCTCGGAGGCGCGATGGCCGGTCAATACATCGCCGGCCACCCCGACGCCGTTGCCGGACTGGTTTTGTGGGCCGCATACAGCGCCGCCGATGTGTCGGATACGTCCATTGCCTCAGCGGTCGTGTATGGGACGCTCGATACCGGTCAGGCCAAATTCGTTGCAGCTGAGTCGCTCGCCCTGCTTCCGGCGAACCCCACAATCACACCGATCGACGGCGGCAATCACGCCAATTTTGGCGCCTACTCAGGTCAGCCGAACGACCCACCGGCCACTATCCCGCGAGAACAGCAACAACTGGAGGCGGCTGACGCCACCGTCGAACTGCTGGAGCGACTTGGAGCCGAGCCCTAGGACGCCGCTACGTTTGTTTGGCGGGTTCCTTGGGTGGCGCCATCAGCAGCCCTAGCTCGGCGAGCTGGCCGGGCTCGGCCGGTGACGGCGCGCCGAGCATCAGGTCCGAGCCGGTGCCGGTCTTGGGGAACGCCTGGACCTCGCGGATGTTCTCCTGGTTGGTGAGCAGCGCGATCCAACGGTCGATGCCGAGCGCGATTCCACCGTGCGGTGGCGCGCCATATTCGAACGCGTCGAGCACCGCGCCGAACTTCTCCTGCATCGCGTCACGCGAGTGACCCTGGAGCAGGAATGAGCGCTCGAGCAGGTCGTGGCGGTGAATTCGGATCGAGCCGCCGCCCAGCTCCCAGCCGTTGAGCACGAGGTCGTGCTGGAGCGCCCGCGCCTGTCCCGCCGGATCGGACGGTGACAGCTGCGCGAAGTCGCCCGAAGCCGTCTCGAGCAGCTTCTCGTCGTCGGGCTGGACGCCGCTGAACGGGTTGTGCGTGGCATCCCAGCGGTTGCCGTCCTTGTCCCACTTGTACATCGGGAAGTCGTAGACCCACAGGTACGACAGCTCGTTGTCGTCCTTGATCAGGCCGAGTCGTCTGGCCGAGGACCGCACGCAGATCGCCGAGCGCCTCCTGTGCGTGGATGTCGGCGTCGGCAACGATGAGGACGAGATCGCCCGGTGAGGCGCCGACCGCCTCGACGATCTGGTCCGCCCTGCCCTCGCCCAGGAACTTGAGTACCGGCGATGTGACTGAACCCGAGTCATCGACGGCTATATGGACCAGTCCCTTGGCGCCTGCCCGCTTGGCCATCGCGGTCAGCTCGTCGATCTGTGAGCGAGTGGCTCCGCCGAGACCCGGCACGGCCAGCCCGACCACGCGGCCACCCGACTCGACGACGTTGTCGAAGACACCGAAGCCCGAACCGCGGACCACTTCGCCCAGGTCCGTCAGCTCCATCCGGAAGCGAACGTCCGGCTTGTCCGATCCGAAGCGATCGATAGCCTCGCGGTACGAGAAGCGCGGGAAGGGCGACGCACGAAGCGGTCGATCGGGAACGACGGCGTGTGTGACCTCGGCAACCGTCATCTCGACGAATGACATCACGTCTTCCTGCGAGACGAAACTCATCTCGATGTCGAGCTGGGTGAACTCCGGTCCGCGGTCGGCGCGGGCGTCCTCGTCGCGCATGCAGTGGGCGATCTGGTAGTAGCGGTCGAAGCCGGCGACCATCAGCAGCTGCTTGAGCTGCTGCGGCGATTGCGGCAACGCGTAGATGCTGCCCGGCTGGAGGCGCGACGGGACGATGAAATCGCGCGCGCCCTCGGGCGTCGACTTGATCAGGAGCGGAGTCTCGACCTCGACGAAGCCGTGCTTGTGGTGCACCTCGGACAGTGCGCGCAACAGCTTCGAGCGCAGCACCAGGCGGTGGTTGATCGCCTCGCGACGCAGGTCGAGGTAGCGGTACTTGAGGCGGAGCGTCTCGTCGGTGTCCTCGGGCTCGTTGATCGGGAATGGCGGCGTCTTGGCGGACGACAGCACCTCGACGGACGCGGCACGGATCTCGATCTCGCCGGTCGCCAGCTTGGGGTTCTCGGTGCCCTCGCGACGCCGCGCAACGGTGCCCTGGACGCGCAGCACGAACTCGTTGCGAACCGCGGTGGCGGCCGCGTGCGCATCGGGTGATTCAGTCGCATCGATGACGACCTGGGTCACGCCGTGGCGGTCGCGCAGGTCGATGAAGATCAGCTGGCCGAGGTCGCGCCGACGGTTGACCCAGCCGGACAGCGAAACCTCAGCATCGACGTGCTCGGGGCGTAGCTCGCCGAGCGTGTGCGTGCGGTACGCGGTGGCAAGGGTGACGGGTCCATCGGGATTCATGCGGCCGGTATCGTAGCCGAGGGGACGTGTGCGGACCGCCGCGCCGGCTTAACGCTCGCTTTCGGCGCCCGATTCACCATGGCGGTGGCTGGCGTGGGCGCGCTGCAGCTCCCGCGCCAGGTCGGTCACGTTGACCAGTCGCTGGGTGCCTGCCTCCAGGTCGCGCAGCTGGACCTGGCCCGCCTCGAGCTCGTCGCCTACGACGATCGCGAAATGGGCGCCCTCGCGCGCCGCGCCTTCGAGCTGCCGGCCAAGCTTGCGCGGCGCGAGATCGGCGCCGGTTGCCACGCCCGCGGCGCGCAGCTGAGTGGCCAGGGCGAGTCGTATGTCGGTGGCGGCGGGGTCGGCGCCAACGACGACGGCGACTGGCTTGCCGACGCTCTCGGCGGCGCCCTGCTTGGAGGCAAGCAGAACGATGCGGTCGATCCCCAGCGCGAACCCAACGCCCGGCGTGGGCCGTGCCCCGAACAGCTCGATCAGGCCGTCGTAACGCCCTCCCCCGCCGAGTGCCGACTGCTGACCTTCCGCGCCGCGCTGGTAGAGCTCGAACGCGGTGCGCGTGTAGTAGTCGAGGCCGCGAACTAGGCGGGGCGCGCGATGGATCGGCACCTCGAGCCGGTCGAGGTGGGCCAGGAGTGAGTCGAAATGGTCGCGGCAGGCGGGGCATAGAAAGGCATCGATCGTCGGCGCGTCATCGAGGATGGCCTGGGTCCGGGCGTCGCGCGTGTCGAGCACCCGCAGTGGATTTGTGCGCAGGCGATGGCGCTCCGTCGGTGGCAGCGCGTCTTCGTACTTGGCCAGGTACTCGACCAGCGCCGCGATGTACGCCGGGCGGCAGGCGGCATCGCCGATCGAGTTGAGGTGCACCTCGACATCCTCGACGCCAGCTTCGCGGACGAAGCGCAGCGCGAGCTCGATCAGCTCGGCGTCGATCGCCGGTCCCGGATCACCGATCGCCTCAACATTCCACTGGTAGAACTGCCGGTAGCGGCCGGCCTGCGGGCGGTCGTAGCGGAACATCGGCCCGAATGTCGAGAGACGAACCGGCTGCGGGAGTGTGTGCATGCCGTGCTCGACGAACGCGCGGCAGATGCCCGCCGTCGCCTCGGGTCGGAGCGCCCAGCGATCGTCGTCCGAGCCTGGTGAGCGGATCCGGAAGAGCTCCTTCTCGACTATGTCCGTCACCTCGCCGATGCCGCGCTCGAAGACCGCGGAGTCCTCGAACATCGGCGTCTCGATCGGCTTGTAGCCGTACAGCTCGGACAGCCGACGGGCAACGTCCGACATATGGCGGAACGTCGCAGCGTCGGACAGCCGACGGGCAACGTCCGACATATGCCGGTACGTGGCAGCGTCGGCCGGGAGCAGGTCGCGCGTCCCTCTCGGCGCCTGGAACTTGGGCATGTGGCGGAGTCTAGCGACAGCGATCCCGGGCTCGGATGTGTGGTTGCTGTGAACCAACAGGCCTAAACGGACCTAACCGGGCGTACTGACGGCAAATGGGCAGTTAAGTGCGGCTGTGGTGATTGTCGAAGGCCATTTCCAGACGGATAGTCCAAAGCACCCGTTACCAATCGGCTATTCGATTGGCCGGGCAACGCACAAGACGAACAAATCCTCACCGTCACAGCTTTAGGTCCCGAAAGGAAATTGGATGCACATCCTCCTTCGATCGCTGGGGATCGGACTCGTACTCGTATTCACGGTCGGCAGCACCGTTCTGGCGGCCGACGATGTCGTCATGGACCCCGATGGACTGACTCCGTTCGTCGAGGATTCGAGCGGCCCAGCCGCTGACCTTGGCGACGTGTGTCTCAATGAGTCGACGAGTGGACAGGTCCTGCTGAAGGCAAAGAATGGCTCTGGGGCTTCCGTCTGGGCGGATGGTGCAACAGTCACCATCACCGGCGCCGGCGCGACCGGGGCTGACGGAGCAGACGTCACTGTTGGCACCGGCGCCGATAGCACCATCTCACTCGAATTGAACTGGAACGGCCTCGCTGCAAACACGCTCAGCGCCGACAGCGCCATCGGTACCTTCAGCGTCACCAGCACCGTGATCGGTGCGCACTCGGCGCTCGCCAAGTGGGAAGCAGACGGGGACAAGTCAGGCAGCGGATCGCTGGCACGCCAGACTCCCGGCCTGCACATGAGCTGGAACGTCATCGAATGCAATCCGACGCCAGTAGAAACCGTTCTGCAGGTGTCAAACCTCAACGTCACCGATGGAAATAGCGCGACCTTGATAGCGACACTTTCGTCGTCGGGCACGGGCGTAGATGGCAAACTCGTCAGCTTCAGCCTCGGCGGCAACTGGGCCGGCAGCGCCATGACCGACGCGGACGGGCAGGCAACGCTCACCGGGGTCGCTTTCTCGGGTTATTCGCCGGGCACATATCCCGGAGAGATCGGTGCGAGCTTCGACGGCGATGCCAGCTTTGGCGGCTCGACCGACACCGCGGACCTGGACGTGACTGCCGCGCCAGCCCCTGTGGCGCCGACCATTGTCATCAACTCCGCCATCGACCAGCACGTGTACACGCTGGGCCAGACGGTTAGCGCCGACTTCAGCTGCAGCTCCGACACTGCAATCGTCAAGTGCGATGGTCCGGTGCCGTCGGGCGCCAACGTCGACACCTCGAGCGTCGGCTGGAAGACCTTTGTCGTCGAGGCGGAGGATGCCGACGGCGACACGTCGTCTCACTCGGTCAGCTATCGGGTCGTCTACCCGTTCTCCTACATCGCGCCGGTTAGCGAAAACGCCAACCACGAACTGCTGGCCGGCAAGAAGCTCAAGGCCTACTTCACGATGTTCGGCAATTACGGCCCACAGGTGCTGCATGGTTGGCCGCGCCACCAGGCAGTCAACTGCGACACGCTCGAGCCGCTCGGCAAGATGAGCACCGCACGCATCCGCCGCGTCAAGTATCTGTCGCTTCAGGACCACTATCAATTCATCTGGGCGACGCGGTCCGAATGGGCCGGCTCTTGCCGACTGATCGTCGTCCGCCTCGAGGATCAGATGCACCACGTCGCGAGCTTCACGTTCGTGGCCACTTTCGCGGCACTACCCCAATCCTCTGCAGCGGGGGGCTGAAGAGGAACCTTTCGGGGGGCGGGGGGCGGGGGCTAGGCGGACCTTCACGGCATCACCGTGAGGGTCCGCCTACGTCTATAACCTTTGCTGATGCCAACCAGCACGGTTCCGCCACATCGAATCCTGGTGCTGCCGTGGCTGAAGAGAATCGGCCAACGCTACGTCCTTCCAAACTGGCTGGCGATCACCATTAGAAGCTGGATCTTCGCGTGGCGCCCTCTGGACGAAGCCGAGCTGGCCCACGAGCTGGCTCACGTGCGGCAATGGCGCGAGCACGGATTTGTCGGCTACATCCGCAACTACATGGCCGAGTCGGCGCGAGCCAAACGTGAAGGCAAGGATCGGTACCGCGACAACCGCTTCGAGGTTGAGGCGCGGGCCGCGGAGGACGAGGCGCGGGCCAAACAACGAGACTAACCTCCAGCCGGACTTTGACGCGCCGCCCGACGGTTAGGTCAACTCGCGCTGGACGGTATGGACATCCTTGAGCTGCTCGATGCGCGTCAGGACGCGCGCCAGCTGCGCCACTGACGAGACCTGCAGCGTGGCCTGGATGGTGGCCGTGTGGTCGGGGTGGACGCGCACGTTCGCGGCAATGATGTTGACCTTGTTCTCGGCGACGACGTTGGTGATCTCGGACAGGAGCCCGGTCCGGTCATAGCCTTCGACGCGGATCGCGATGGGATAGGTCTGTTGGACCGAACCCTCCCACTCGACTTCGATCAGGCGGCCAACTTCCTTCTCGTTGACGATCGTCGGGCACGTTGGCAGGTGGACCGTCACGCCGCGACCGCGAGTGATGTAACCGGTGATGGGGTCGCCCGGAATGGGATGGCAGCAGCGGGCGAAGCGGATCATCAGCTCGCCGACTCCCTTGACCCGGACGCCGTCTGTTCGGGTCGGCAGCTGGGGCGCCACCGACGGAAGGACCTGCTCGTTGGCGTCGTCGACGACATCGAGCCGCGAAACGACCTGCTGTGCCGAGACCGCCCCATAGCCAATCGCGGCAAAGAAGTCGTCGACCGACTGGTATTTGTACAGCTCGGCCATCTCGGCGATGCGCTCCGGGCCGAGTTTCTCGAGCGACGAGCGCGCCAGGCGACGCAGCTCGCGTTCGAGCGACTCGCGCCCGTGGACGATGTTCTCCTCGCGCTCCTGGCGCTTGAACCACTGGCAAATCTTTTCCTTGGCGTGACCGGTCTGGACGATCTTCAGCCAGTCGCGCGAAGGTCCGTGAGCGGCCTTGGTCGTGACGATCTCGACGATGTCGCCGTTCTGGAGCGTGTAGTCGAGCGGCACGAGGCGGTTGTTGACCTTGGCGCCGATGCACGAGTGCCCGACATCGGTATGGATCCGGTAGGCGAAGTCGAGCGGCGTCGAATCGGCAGGGAGGTCCTTGACATCGCCGCGCGGCGTAAAAACGAAGACCTGATCCTGGAAGAGGTCCAGCTTCAGGCCTTCGACAAACTCGGTCGCATCGGAAACGTCGCGCTGCCAGTCCATCAGCTGGCGCACCCAGGCGAGCTTTGCGTCGTAGCTCTTGTCGACCTTGCCGCCTTCCTTGTAGCGCCAATGGGCGGCGATGCCCATCTCGCTCACGCGGTGCATGCTGTGCGTCCTGATCTGGACCTCGAGCGGCTTGCCGTCAAGGGCGATGACCGCGGTGTGAAGGCTCTGGTAGCCATTCGCCTTGGGCACCGCGATGTAGTCGTCGAATTGGTTGGGAATCGGCCGCCACATCGAATGAACCACGCCCAAGGCGGCGTAGCAGTCAGGAACCTCGTCGACCAGTACGCGGATCGCATGAACGTCGTAGATCTCGTTCAGGTTCGCGCCCTTGCGCTGCATCTTTTTCCAGATGCTGCTGATGTGCTTGGGCCGTCCTGACAACTCGGCCGTGATGTTGACCTTGGCCAGCGAGTCGTGGAGCACGACCATCGCGCGCTTGACGTACGCCTCGCGCTCGCGGCGGTGCGCCTCGAGCTGATCGGCCAGATGCTTGTACTCATCCGGCTCGAGAACCTTGAACGAGAGGTCCTCCAGCTCCCACTTGATCTGCCAGATGCCAAGGCGCTCGGCCAGCGGCGCGTAAATCTCGGATGTGACCCGCGCGATGCGCTTCTGCTTCTCGGGCGGCAGGGCAGCGATGGTGCGCATGTTGTGCAGCCGGTCGGCGAGCTTGATGAGCACGACGCGGACGTCCTCCGCCATCGCCAGCAGCATCTTGCGGATGTTCTCGGCCTGCTGCTCCTCCTGCGTTCGGCGCGCGCCGAACTTGGACAGCTTGGTGACGCCGTCGACGAGCTGCGCCACGCCGGCGCCGAAGCGCTCCTCGATGTCGCTCAGCTGATACTCGGTGTCCTCGGGAATGTCGTGCAGCAGCGCCGCCTGGATCGTCTCCGGGTCGAGACCGAGCTCGGCCAGATGTGCGCGCCACGGCCAGCGGATGAGTCACGTACGGCTCGCCACTCGCCCGCCGTTGCGAGCTGTGCGCCTCGATCGCGAACTGCCACGCCTCGCGGACCTTGGCCAGATCGGCGGTCGGGTGGTGCGCCACGAGCTCTGTTTCGAGTCGCCGCTCGGCCGCGTTGAGCGCGCGGCGGCTGTAGCCGAACGAAAGGGCTCGTCCGGCCTTCTGACGGGTGCTCGTACCCGCCCCACTCTCCCGCGGCGGGGTCAATGGCTCGATGGACATCGTGCTGTTCAGTGTAACTTGATGCCTGTTCGGTTCCGGCGTGCCCCCAGGACCGTTGAAAGCGCGAAATAGTCCTCGGGAGCCGATGTCCAAGTCCGTTCTGCGCCTGCTGACAATGGCACTCGCCGTGCTGCTCGTTGCGTGCTCGGCGCAGCCTCAGGCGACGCCGTCGCCGACGCCAGGCGCCAGTCCACCGCCGACGGCGGTTCCGAGCGACTCGCCGACAGGTGACCCGGGACCGACCGACAGCCCGGGGTCAAGCGACGATCCGGCACCTACCGACAGCCCAACGCCGACCGACCCATCGGCCACCGAGACCCCGGACTCGACGCCGAGCCCCGCGCCACCGACACCGACGCGCGTGCCCGGCACACCAACGCCGGTCCGGAGCCCAACGCCTGACGTTGGCCTCGCGGCCGAGCTCGGCGCGGACCTCCAAACGGCACTCGACCAGAACCGCGTCGATCGCGACATCCCTGGCATCGGCGCCGCGGTGATCTTTCCCGACGGCAGCATCTGGACCGGCGGCAGCGGCGACGCTCGTATCGAGCCGCAGGAAGCGGCGACAGGCGACACGCCGTTCGTGGTCGGCTCGATCACCAAGACCTTCGTGACGGCCGCGGTGATGCAGCTCTATGACGAAGGGCAGCTGTCACTGGAAGAGCCGATCTCGAACTGGCTGCCCGACTATCCCAACGCCGAGAACATCACCGTTCGCCAGCTGCTCAACCACCGAAGCGGCATCTACAACTACTTCGAGCATCCGACTTACGACCTGCAGGTCTTCGGCACAATGCGCGGCCATTCGTGGACGCCGCAAGAGATCCTCGACACGTTCGTGCTCGAGCCGTACTTCGAGCCGGGCACCGACTACCACTACAGCAACACCAACTTCATCCTGCTCGGCCTGATCGTCGAGCAGATCACGGGTCAATCGCTGGGTGACGTCCTGGCCGAGCGCTACTTCGAGCCACTCGGCCTCGCCGACAGCTACTTCCAGGGCGACGGCCCGCCTCCACCAACTGCGGCCGCGGGGTATCTGCTGCGCCCATCCGGCTTCCGCGTCGTCGACGACGAGACCGACTACCAGCCGACGGTTTCGGCCGCCACCGTTGCCTGGGCGGCGGGCGCGATCGCTGGCAGCGCGCGCGACATGGCGATCTGGGGTGATGCCCTGTACGGCGGGCACGTCGTCAGCCCGAACGCTCTGTCGCACATGGAAGACTGGACCTACTACCCGCGCACCGACGAGACGTATGGCCTGGGCACGCGCAGCCGCGAGTTCGCGGGCGAGCGGATGTTCGGGCACACGGGCTCGAATTCGTGGCTACGCGGCGGCGATGTGGCACTTCAAAGAGTCGAACATGACCATCGTCACGCTCACCAACCGCGGCCGAATCGACGCCAATCCGACGATCGACGCGCTTGGCCGCGGTCGCCGTCAGAGGCTCGGGCGAAGCTGCCATCCGGCCGGCGACGGCAACGGCCCGCGGCGCGACCCTGCCGGCGCGCATCTCGGCTGCCACGATGGCGGAAACGTCCGCCGACGAGCTGCGCGCCGTGCTCAATCAGCAACGGACCAGCTTGCACATTCCGGGCGCCGCAGCGGCAGTGATCTTCCCCGACGGCAGCATCTGGAAAGCGGGCAGCGGCCTCGGCCAGATGAACCCGGACAAGATCGCGACACCCAAGACGCCGTTCGTGGTCGGCTCGATCACCAAGACCTACGTGACCGCCGCGATCATGAAGCTTGCCGAGGAAGGCGCCCTGTCGATCGACGATCCCCTGGCCAACTGGCTGCCCGACTACCCGCGCGCCAACCAGATAACCCTCCGCCACCTGCTCAGTCACACCAGCGGCGTCTTCAACTACTTCGAGCATTCGACCTACAACCGGCGCGTCTTCGTTACCGACAAGGGCCACTCGTGGACGCCGCAGGATATCCTCGACGAGTTCGACCACGCGCCCGATTTCGCGCCGGGCGATGGGTTTCGCTACTCGAACACGGGCTTCATCCTGCTCGGGCTGGTCATCGAGGCCGAGACCGGCAACAGCCTGGGCACGGTGCTGCGCCAGCGGTTCCTGACCCCGCTCGGGCTGCGGAAGACTTACTTCCAGGGTGACGGTCCGCCACCTCCCGGGTCGGCCCAGGGCTACCTATACAAGTCGGGCGTCTGGAAGGAATGGTCCGACTCGACCGGTTACCAGCCGACGATCTCGGCCGCGACCGTGGCGTGGGCGGCCGGCGGCATGGTGTCGAGCGCGCGTGACGTGGCGAAGTGGTGCGCTGCGCTGTACGGCGGGTCCGTCCTCAGCCCGGCCTCACTGGCCGAAGTGACGGACTTTGGGTACTCCCCGTATGCCGAGGGCACGTACGGCCTCGGCACTCGCTATCGAGTCAAGAATGGCCGTGGCATGATCGGCCACACCGGATCCTTGCGCGGCTTCGACGCTGCCATGTGGCACTACCCCGACAGCGGCGTGACGGTCGCCGTCGTCACCAACCTCGGCCGCGTCAACGTCAACCCGATGGCCGACGCGCTCGCGGATGCGCTCGGCGCGGAGGCCGTGTCGGTCGCCAACGCGTCCCTGCGTCAGAACGCCGCGCGCAGTTCCTCGATGCTCACCGCCCTCACGACCGAGTCGTTGTCCCAGGCTTATTTCTTCGAGTAGCCGAGATCGGCGAGCGCGGCACGAGCGAGCGCGGCTTCGTCCCATGAGATCGGGCCTTCCGCTCGCGCAAGAGTCGGCTCGTGGCCCTTGCCGGCAAGAAGCACGACGTCACCCGGGCGCGCCAGCTCCATCGCGCGATGGATTGCCTCCTCGCGATCTGGGATCAGTAACAGGTCGCGATCGCGCCGCCGGCCGGCCGCCTCTGCCCCGACCGCCATCTCCTGCAGGATCGTCATCCGATCTTCGTTGCGCGGATCGTCCTCGGTAAGCACCACAATGTGCGACCGCTCACCTGCAGCGCGGCCCATCATCGGCCGCTTGGCGACGTCGCGCGCGCCTGGCGACCCGAACAGGGAAATCACTCGGCCGCCGCGCGAGGCCGCGATCGGGGCGAGCCCGTCGAGTGCCGCGGCCAGTGCGCCAGGCGTGTGGGCGAAGTCGACGTAGACGCCAAACGGCTGCCCTTCGTCAATCGGCACCATCCGCCCTGCAACGTGATCGAGCGACGCCACTCCTCGGCGCATCGCATCGGGATCAAGCCTCAGTGCCTCACCAACCGCGAGCGCGGCTAGCGCGTTGAAGGCGTTGAAGCGGCCGACGAGCCGCACGGTCACATCGTCCTCCCAGCGCGGCGTCCGGACGCGCAGTCGGAGCCCATCCGCGGCGTCCCGCACGGCCAGTGCGACCAGGTCGGCAGGCACCTCGGGATCGACCGCGTAGGTGAGCACCTGAGCGCCGGCGCGGCGCGAGGCTTGGATGAAGTCGTCGGAACGCTCGTCCTGCGCGTTGATCACGGCCGACTTCGGCCAGCCCTTGGCTGGGTTGTCGGCCGTGACAGCCAGCCGGTCGAAGAGTGAGCGCTTGGCCGCGACGTACGCCTCGAACGTGCCATGCAGATCGAGATGCTCATGAGTGATGTTGGTCAGCACCGCCACGTCGTATGCAACCTGGGCGACGCGTTCCAGGGCCAGGCCGTGCGAGGTCGACTCGACGACGGCAAATCGGTCGCCCGCATCGACCATCGCGCGCAGGTCCGACTGGATGAGCGGCGCTTCGGGCGTCGTCTTGCCCGAATAGCCCCGGCTCTCCCCGCCGACGATTGCCTCGATCGTGCTGATCAAGCCCGTCGACAGGCCGCACTCGGCGAGCATGGCGCGGACCAGGTACGAGGTCGTCGTCTTGCCGTCGGTGCCGGTGACGCCGACGACGCCGAGCGAGTGGCTCGGGTCGCCTTTTATCCACGCCGCGGCCAGGGCGAGCGACGAACGCGACGAGCCGACCAGGATCTGCGGCACTCCGAGCCGCGCCACGGCGCGCTCGGCAATGACGGCCGAAGCCCCGTTCTGGACCGCGGCCGCGGCGAAATCGTGACCGTCCGACTCAGCGCCGGGCACCGCTACGAAAAGCGTCCCGGGTTGCGCTGCGCGCGAATCAAAGGCAACGCCGTGGACTTCGACCGCCGCGAGCGGCACACCAGGTGGCGCGAGAACGCTGCGCAGCATTCCGCGCTGCTCCAGGTCGCGCACGAGATCGCCCAGCGGCCTGGGGCCCAGCGGCCTGGATTCGGATGTCATCGCCTGAACATCGATCGCACGAGCTCCACCGACTGTTGCAGCTCCGGTATCCGAAGCAGCAGCGTGTACAGCGCGTAGACGATCAAGCCCCCTCCGCCTGCGACGACGATCTGGCCGAAAAGTGCAACGGCACCCGGATCGGGCCCGACGATCGGATCGGTGAGCTGCACGATGCCGAAGGCCGCGGCAGCCGGCTATCACCGAGCCGACGGCGAACAGCAGCATCGGCCGAACGATCCGTTCCACACCCGCGCCGGGCGTACGACGCCAGAGCATGAAGCCGAGCGCGATCGCCTCAGTCCAACCGCCGGCAGCGAGACCGAGCGCGATGCCCTGCAGACCCAGGCTGGAAACAGTCAGCACGCTGATGGTGATCGCGACCGTCATGTCGGCCAGCGCGGTGAGCACCGGCGTCCGCGTGTCCTGGCCGCTGTAGAAGGCGCGCGCAAAGACGACGACCATCGAGTAACCGCCCAGGCCGAGGAGCAGGACGCCGAGCGTGTCGGCCGTAAGCGCGATTGCCGCCGCGTCCAGGCCACGACCGAACAGCAGCGCGATCGTCTGCTCACGCAGGACGATGCCGACGGCGGTCACGAACAGGCTCATGTACAGCAGCAGCCGCACCGAGCGGACGACGAGCTCGCCGAATTCGCGCGTCAATTCGGCGGCCACCGCGCGCGACATCGCTGGCAGCAGGACAACTCCGAGCGGAAAGACGAGCACCCCGAGCGGGATCAGCATCACCGTCCAGGCAATCGTGTAGCTCGTGACGGCTCCAAGGCCTACCCCGGTTGCCAGCAGGGTCGCGACGATGAACGTGACCTGGTTCGCGCCCAACCCGATGGCGCGTGGCGCCATCAACCTCAGCACCTGGCGCGACTGGGTGTCCGACAGGTCGATGCTCGACGACGGCTTGAAGCCGGTCCTGAACAACGCGGGCAGCTGGACCAGCACGTGGAACAGGCCGCCGATGACCACGCCGATGGCCAGTCCGACGACGCCCAGAATCGGGCCGAGCATGATCGCTGCGCCGATGATCGCCAGGTTGTAGACCGACGGTGCGAGCGCGGCCGCGGCGAAGCGGCCACGCGAGTTGAGCACCGACGACGCGACGGCACCCATCGCCAGCAGGATCGGCGAGGCGAGCATGATCCGCGTCAGCTCGACGGTCAGCTCGGTGGTCGCGGCGTCGAAGCCGGGAACGATCAGCGGCACGATCACCGGCGCGAAGATGCCAACGACGACGGCCAGCGCGATGAGCGCGACGAGCATCACGTTGAGCACCGTCGAAACGACGCGCCACGCGCGCGCCTCCTCGTCGCGCTGATAGAGCCCGGCGAGCACCGGGATCATCGCCGACGACAGCGCGCCGGCCGCGACCAACTCGAAGATCGCGTCGGGCAGGCGGAACGCGGCGAAGTACGCGTCCAGCTCGGCCCCGGCGCCGAACATGTTGGTGATCACCACCAGGCGCACCCAGCCCAGCACGCGCGACAGGAAGAAGGCAGCGGCGACGATCAGTCCGGCGCGCGCCAGATGGCGAGCGGCGGTCACGGCGAGGACGTACCGGCGTTCCGCTGGGAGCGTGGGTGGGCGGCGCGGTATGCGCTGCGCAATCGCGTCGGAGACACGTGGGTGTAGATCTGGGTCGTGCCGAGGCTCTCGTGGCCGAGCAGCTCCTGGACGACGCGCAGGTCGGCGCCGCCCTCGAGCAGGTGGCTGGCGAACGAGTGCCTGAGTGTGTGCGGCGAGGATCCGGACGGCGCGCCGGCCGCGCGCATCAGTCGATCGAGCCGGTAGCGGATACCGCGCACGCCGAGCGGCACGCCCTTCGAGTTAAGGAAGACGACGCCCAATTCGGGGGCACTCCCCTGCTCCATGAGCTTCGGCCGACCGTCGCGCAAGTAGGCGTCGAGCGCCGCGCGAGCCGGGGCGCCGAGCAAGGTCACGCGCTCCTTGCGGCCCTTGCCCGTGACGCGCAGCTCGCCGCGGTTCAGATCCAGGTCGGCCAGCCGCGCCGCGGCGAGCTCGCTGATGCGCAGCCCGGCGGCGTAGGCAGTCTCGACCATGGCCAGGTCACGCAACGCAAGCGCCCTGTTGTCGGTTGAGCCGGGCGCCTCCTCGATCAGCCGCTCTACGTCGTCCACGGCGAGAACCGCGGGCAGGCGTCGAGGTTGACGGGGCGTCAGCGCGGCCGACCACGGATCTGCCTGGACGAGCCCCTCGCGTCTGGCGTAGCGATAGAACGAGCGCAGCGCGGCGAGCCGGCTGCCGACCGATCTCTTGGCCAGCCCGCGCTCGGCGAGCTCGGCCATGTAGCCGCGGATCAGCGGCCGCGGCGGCTCGCGCCAGTCGACGCCTCGGACATCGAGGAATTCGAGGTACTGGCTGATCGCGGTTCGGTATGAGCGCAGCGTGTGCTCGGAAGAGTCACGAGCGGAGAGGCGGCGAAGGAACGAGTCGAGGGCCTTGGTGCCGTCCGACCCGCCTTGCGCGAGTCGGTCGTTCACGCCGCGGCCGTGATCAAGCAGCTCGCTTCGGCCGTCGGCGGCCGCTAGTCGCCGCTCCTCCCTTGCTCGCGCCGCCACTCGATGGCCTTCGACCACCGCGGCGCGATGAGACGAGCGCCTCAGGATTGGGATCGCCGCCGGCCAGCTTCACGCCCGGAATCACGAGTTCGGGCAGGTCCACCAGCGCACCGCACTTGAGACAGATGCCGCCCTCGCCTTCGCGCGCGACCGGGCCGTCGTCGGCGTCGTGCAGCGCGCCGACCGGCTCGCGCGACGACGTGAAGTCGCACTTGGGGTAACGCGAGCAGCCGTAGAACACCGACCCTGTCCGTCGCGCTCGGCGCGCGGTCAGGTGGCCCTCGCCGCACTTGGGGCAGGCAACCTCGAATGCCAGCGGCTCGGGCGGCGGCGGTCCCGTCTTGCGGATGTAGTTGCAGTCCGGGTAGCGCGAGCAGCCGGCGAACGCACCGAATCGGCCGCGCCGCGCGACGAGCGTGCCTTCGTTGCATTGCGGACAGGTCTCGCCGACTCCCTCGACGGCCGCCTGTTCGGCTTCCTCGCCGGGAAGCGGCCGCGTCTCTTTGTGCTCGGGATACTTCGAGCAGGCCAGGAAGCGGCCGTTGCGCCCGAGGCGGATGACCATCGGGTGACCCTCGGAGCAGACCTCGTCGGTCTCCTCGGTCGTGAAGTCGGACCGCTTCAGCTCCTCGCTCTTGAGGCTTACGAGCTCCACGAACGGGTCGTAGAACTCGCGCAGCAGCGGCACCCACTCGCGTTTGCCGCTGGCGATCTCGTCGAGATCCTCCTCCATCCGCGCGGTGAAGTCGTAGTCGACGAAGCTGCCGAAGTGCTCGACCAACAGGTCGGTGACCACTTCGCCGACGTACTCGGGCTGCAATCGTCGCTCCACGACAGTCACGTAGCCGCGATCGATGATCGTCGAGATGGTCGCCGCGTAGGTCGACGGCCGGCCGATACCGCGCTCCTCGAGAGCCTTGATCAACGACGCCTCGGTGTAGCGCGGCGGTGGCTGCGTGAAGTGCTGGTTCGGCGTCACGTCGGCGACGCTTGTCCGCTCGCCCTCCTGGAGCTCGGGCAGCCGCCGCTCCTCTTCCTCAGTCGTGTCGTCGGAACCCTCGGTGTAGACCGCGGCAAATCCGTCGAACAATGTCCGCGTGGCGCTGGCGCGCAGGTCGTACGGATCGGCCTTCAGCTCGACCGTCGTCGTCTCCAGCTCCTTCTCGGCCATCTGGGACGCCAACGCGCGCTGCCAGATCAGTCGGTAGAGCTTGAGCTCCTCGGCCGACAACACGCTCGCCAAACTGTCTGGATCGCGCGAGAAGCTGGTCGGCCGAATCGCCTCGTGTGCCTCCTGCGCGCCCTTGCTCTTGGCGCTGTAGTGGCGGCCCTTGGGCACCACGTAACGCAGCCCGTAGCGCGTCGAGATCACGTCGCGCGCTTCGGTCAGCGCAACGTTGGCCATGTTGGGCGAGTCGGTGCGCATGTAGGTGATCAGCCCGACCCGTCCCTCGGCAAGGTCGGCGCCTTCGTACAGATTCTGAGCGATGCGCATCGTTCGCTTGGGGTTGAAGCCGAGCTTGCGGCTTGCTTCCTGCTGCACTGTCGAGGTCGTGAACGGCGGCGCGGGGCGACGCTTGCTCTGCCGACTCGAGATGCTCGTTACCTCCGGGCGGGCGTCGCGCAGGGCGGCTGCATGCCGCTCCGCGGTTTCCGCGTCGCTGATGTGGAGGCCCTCTTCCTCGCCCTTCTTGAGCGTCTCGCCATCGATTCGAACGAGCTCGCTGACGAACGTCTCGCCGCGGTCGGTCGACAGGACGACCTCGATCGACCAGTACTCGCGCGCGGTGAAGGCACGGATCTCACGCTCCCGATCGACGACGAGGCGGACGGCGACCGACTGGACACGGCCGGCCGACAGACCGGCATGGACCTTGCGCCACAGCAGCGGGCTGAGCGTGTAGCCGACCAGGCGATCGAGGATTCGGCGCGTCTGCTGCGCGTCGACGAGGTTGTGGTCAATTTCTCTTGGGTTTGCGAAAGCGTCGCGAATTGCGTCCGGTGTGATCTCCGAGAAAGTCACCCGGTATGTCTTTCCGGGCTGCACATGAGCGGCCTCTGCAACGTGCCAGGCGATCGCCTCACCCTCGCGGTCGAGGTCAGTGGCCAAATAGACCGCGTCGGCGTTCTTGGCCTCCTTGGCAATCGCGGCGACCTGCTTCTTGCGGTCCTCGCTGACCACGTACTCGGGGGCAAAGTCGTGCTCGACGTCGACGCCGAGCTTGTTCTTGCCGGGGTTCTCAGGCAGGTCGCGGACGTGGCCGTACGATGCCAAAACGCTGTAGCCGGGGCCCAGGTAGCGCTCGATGGTGCGCGCCTTGGCAGGTGATTCGACGATCACCAGGTTCTTACTCATCTTTTCGATACTACCTCGCAGCGCACGCCGCGAAGGGAAGCCGCCGTGTGGCTAGACCGAACGGATGCGCGCCAGGAGGTCCTCGTCGGGCTCTTCGTCGAAGTCGAGCGTCGTCTCGTCGGGCTGCTCCTCGAGCGGAACGAGCGCGCCATTGTCCGCCTCGCTCGAGGCACCGAGCAGCACGGTTCGCGGCGGATCCTCGCGCGACGACGCCTGCGACTCCATGTGAAGCGGGGCCTCGATCAGGCGGATCATGTCCATCGGGAACACGAACGTCGACTTGCGGTCGTGCACGAACTGCGGCCGCTTGCCGTCGACCGTGCGAACATTGGTGCAGACGATGCTCCGATCCGCGCCGGACGGGAGCGCCTCCATGTCGACCACGATCGGCAGCTCGTTGACGAGGTGAATGACTACATTGCTGATCACGCGGGGAGTGTCGCGCGGACGCACCGGGCCGGACAACGGTACGGAGGTCCCGAATTCACCGTGCCGCCAACGGACCGGCTGCGACGAAGGCTGGGCCGTGCGCCTGGACCCATCCGCGCATCAGCAGCAGCGTGACCGCGCCCGACACGACGCCGGGCGGCAAGCCGGTCTGTGACACGAGCAGGTCCAGTCCGGCCGGTCCACGGCAGAGCCGTTCGGCGACGGCGCGTTCCGATGGCCCGAGCAGGGAGAGCGCCGGTACTCGGCTGGCGACGGCCACCGCGTCGCCTCCGAGGCCCGCGTGGTCGGCACTGGCTTCGCCGGCGATCGATGACGCGTCGAAGTAGCCTAAATCCTCGGTCAGCTCATCCAGCCCGATGAGCGGCCGGGCCGGCGTGTCGCGCAGCAGCGCCAACGAGCCCTCGGTCGACCAGTCACCCACCCGCCCGGGTGCAACGAAGACCGGCCGACCAAGTTCGAGCGCGTGCTTCGCGGTAGTCAGTGCGCCACTCTTGCGCGGTGCCTCGACGACGATGAGCGCATCTGACAGCGCCGCGATGATGCGGTTGCGCCGCGGGTATGTCCCTTTTGACGCATGCGTCTCGGGGTGGTGCTCGCTGATGACGGCTCCGCCCGCGCGTGCGACCTCACCGCGCAGCCGCTCGTGTGCGCGCGGTCCAGGCTGGCAGTGCCCCGCGCCGATCACCCCGACGGTCGCGCCGCCGTGCTCGAGAGTGGCCGCGTGCGCTGCGCCGTCGATGCCAACCGCCAGGCCCGACACAACCGTCGCCTGGCACTCGACCAGGCGGCCGGCAACGCGGACCGCAAGCAGGCGCCCGGCCGGCGTAGGGCGCCGCGTGCCGACCACGCCGACTGCTCTCCTCCGGCTAAGCGTGGCCGGGTCACCCAGGCCGTGGATCACCGCCGGCGGCGCCGGCAGGTCGCGCAACCGCTCGGGATAGTCCGCGTCGAGCGGCGTAGATGTCCACAGCCCAAGATCGTCAATGGCAACCAGCCGGCTCGCTGGATCGCCGGCTGCGGTGCGCAACTCGCCCAGGGTTCGTGCCGAAAATGGCGGCCTCCCAAAGTCGCGACTGCGTTCGGCGATCCAAGTGTCCAGGCGGCCGTCGAGCGTTGCCGCGAACGTGTTCGATGCGTCGCCAAACGTCGCGAGCAGCAGGGCGAACGTTTCCTCGCCGATACCGGGAACTGAGGCGAGCGCGATCCACGCGTCCCTTCTCGAGTCACGCGGCAATTTGGTCCTCCATCGGACGGCCGGGGTCGCGCAGCACGCCCGCCGCGAGCACGTCCGCCTCGTCGACCTCCGCGCGGCCATCGAGATCGGCGATCGTCCGAGCCACGCGCAACAGCCGGTGCACCGATCGGGCGGTAAGGTGGCTGTCAGCGGCCATTTCGCGAAGCGACCGGTTGGCAGCGGCCGTCAGTGCACATGCGCTCTGCACGGCGGAGCCAGCGAGTTGCGCATTCGGCCGGCCGTCGTTCCGAGCCAGTGCGCGGTCGCGCGCCACCAGGATGCGGCGCGCGACAGTGGCGCTGTCCTCCGGCACTGTCGACCCGAGCAGCTCGGGTGGCGGAACTCGGGCCATCTCGATTTGCATGTCGATGCGATCGAGCAGCGGGCCGCTCACCCGCCGCACGTATCTTTCCGGATCGCCAGTCGGGCAGCGGCAGCGCCGGTCGGGGTCGTGGTGATAGCCACATCGGCACGGGTTCATCGCCGCCACGAGCTGGAAGCGCGCCGGGTAGCGGACCCTGCCGGTGGCTCGGGCGATGGTCAGAACGCCCTCTTCCAGTGGCTGTCGGAGCGCGTCCAGCGCAAGCCGATCGAACTCCGCAAGCTCATCCAGGAACAGCACGCCGTGGTGGGCGAGTGTCGCCTCGCCCGGTATCAGGTGGGGACCACCACCGACGAGTGCCGCGTACGAGCTCGTGTGATGCGGCGCGCGAAACGGTCGCGCGCGACGCAGGCCCCCGTCGCGCAGCAGCCCGGCGACGCTCTCGATGACTGTGACCTCGAGCGCCTCGTCGTCACTGAGCGCCGGCAGGAGGCCGGGGATGGCTCGCGCGAGCAGGGTCTTGCCCGCACCGGGTGGACCAACGAGCAACAGGTTGTGGCTGCCTGCGAGCGCGATCTCGAGTGCCCAGCGGGCATGTTGCTGGCCGCGCACATCAGCGAGGTCGACATGCTCGATCGATGTCGCGAAGGCAGCCGCCGTCCTGGTAGTCCGGCGCGACTCGGGACGTGGCCCCGAAAGCTCCACAGCATCACGGCGGCTTGCCCGCGCGGCCGTTCGGCCGCGCGGCCCCGCGATCAGCCGCGCGGCATCGTCCAGGCCCTCGACACCGATCGCCTCGATGTCGCGCACGAGCCGCCCCTCCGCTTCGTTCGCAGCAGGCACGATGACGCGCCGATAGCCCTGCCGGGCCAGCGTGGCGACCATCGGCAGGACACCGGTGATTGGCTCGACCGTGCCCGACAGCGACAGCTCACCCAGCAGTGCCCAGCCGTCGCTGCCACGCCGGATCTGTCGCGAGGCCACGAGTATCCCGACCGCAATGGCGAGATCGTACGCAGCGCCCCGCTTGCGCCGGTCGGCCGGCGCAAGGTTCACGGTGATCCTCGACATCGGATATTCGAAGCCGCTGTTGCGAATCGCCCCACGGACTCGCTCGCGTGCCTCGGACAACGCCGCGTCCGGCAGGCCTACGATGTGACAGACAGGCAGCCCCGGCGCGACGTCGATCTCGACCCGCACAAGCTCGCCACGCAGGCCATTGATTACCGCGGTGACGAGGGTTGCCAGCACGGCCGCACATTAGGCGGCAGCTATTGCCTGCCGGTTACGTCCGGCTTATCACCCGATTTTGCGAAGTTGCGGTCGCGGCCGATCAGGCGCCGGCGGAGGCAGTCAGCAGATGAAACTCGGGCAGCTCGACCGGTTCTGCCCCCTGCTGATCGAGCATTTGCGCGAACTCCAGCACCGCCCGGCCCAATGCAGAGTCGGGCCGCTTGTGCATGAACGGTGTGCCCGAGTTGAGCGACGAGATCGCCGTTCGGTAGTCGTTGACGATCTGTTGTGACACCTGGCGGCGAAGCACGCTTTCGACCGACTTGGGGCTGATGCCCGTGAACGCGTTGGCGCGATTGAGCACCAATAGGAGTCGTTCGTCGGGCACCCCGAGGCTGGCCATCGTGCCGAGCACCAGGCGCACGTTCTTGACGCATGACAGATCGGCGGTCATGACCACGATCAGCCGATCTGCTGTGCCGATGATGTCCAGCTGGTGGTCATCAAGGCGCTCGTCCATGTCGACGATGACGTAGTCGTATGTCTGCCGCAGCAGCTCGACGATGCGCAGCAGGTGGTGGTGCTCACCGGAGATGAGCTCCGAAGCCTCGGGAGTTGCCGGCCCGAGCAGCAGGTCAACACCCGTGTCGTGGTGAACGACAACCTTGCGCAACACGTCGCCATCGATGGCCGTTGCGGTGACCACGTCGATTATCGAGCGCTGATCCGGGCCGAGATCCAGAAAGACGCGGTGGTCGCCGAACATGAAGTTGGCGTCGACCAGGACGACCTTCTTCTTCATCTCTTTCTGAAGTGCGATCGCGGTGTTGATCGCCAGTGTGGTCGTGCCTACGCCGCCCTTGGCGCCATAGTAGGCGTGAACCTTGCCGACCTTCTCGCTCGGCTGCTGGCTGATCTTCGTGCGGGCGAAGCGGACCAGCAGGCCGCGGACTCGGGCAGACAGCTCCTGCGGGTGGACCGGCTTTGCCAAATAGTCGTCGGCGCCAGCGCGCAGCGCGGCCACCTTGGCGTCGACCTCGGCCGAGCCGCCCAGGACGACGATGGGCGTATGCGTTCCCTGCGGCTCGGTCTGGCGTATGCGCGCAGCCAGCTGAAGGCCGGACGGTCCGGGCAAGTCGTTGTCGACTGCCATCAGGTCGGGCTTGTCGGCGCCCCAGCGATTCAGCCCCTCCTGAGCGTCGTTGGCAAGCAGGATCTCGTAGCCGTCGCGGCGGAGCATGTTGCCAAGCTGAAGCTGGATGGTCGGCTGTGCGGCGACGACGAGGACGCGGGCAGGCATAGTTCTCCAGGCAGTTCTGGGTATCGACTCCAGCCGATCCTAGGCTCTATCGCGGAGTTCACCCACGCCTAGGTGGTACTCCCCCCTCGGGTACCTAAAGGACCATCACCGACCAGCAACGGCCTAGAACTGCTGGCCCTCGGGGCGTGCCTGCGAAGCGTCGGGCCGCGCCGGCGGCGGCTCGTTGCGCGGCGACTTGCCCGGGCCCAATGCCTGCTCGGCATAGCCGCTGATCCGAGAAGCAAGCTCGACGAACTCGACCGGGATGATGTATTTGGTCGCCGGGGACGCGCCCAGGCCCTTGAGCGTTTCGAGGTACTGCAGCGTCATCGTCTTCTCGTCGACCTGGCGCGCGGCGCCGAAGATGCGCTCGAGGGCCTGGCTGAAGCCCTCGGCCTCGAGGATCGACGATTGGCGCTGTCCTTCTGCGCGCAGGATCGCGGCCTGCTTCTCGCCCTCGGCAACGTTGATATTGGCCTGCCGCGTGCCCTCGGACTCGGTGATCACCGCGCGCCGGTTGCGTTCGGCGGAGAGCATCCGGTTCATCGCGTCCTGCACGTCGCGCGGCGGGATGATCTCGCGGATCTCGACCGTGGTCACCTTGCCGCCCCAGCGCTCGGTCTGCTCGTCGAGCTTGGCGCGCAGAACTTCGTTGATCTGGTCGCGCTTAGAGAGCACGTCGTCAAGCAGGATGTCACCGATGACGGCGCGCAGCGTCGTCGTCGCAATTCCCTGCAGCGCGCCGGCAAAGTTCTGGACGTTCACCAGGCTGCGCAGCGGATCGACGATGTACCAGTAGATCAGGAAGTCGATGTTGATCGGCGCGTTGTCCTTGGTGATCGTGGTCTGGCTCGGGACCTCGATGAACTTCTCGCGAATGTCGACCTTCTCCGGGCGGTCGATGATCGGGATCAGGAAGCGCAGGCCCGGCTCGCGGACGAGGCTTGGTCCCGTCTTGCCGAGCCGGAAGATGACCATTCGCTCGTACTGCTGGACGACGCGCACCGAGAGGTACAGCGCGACCAGGATGAAGACGATGACCGCGACCAGCCCGGCCAGCGTGATGGTGTCGAATGGCATTGATTCGAATCCTTCCTTGCTACGCCGGTGCGCCGGTCCCCTCGGCCGGCTCGACCACGAGAGTCAGTCCTTCCTGGCGCACGATGCGCACCGGTGTCCCGCGCGACAACGGACGTTCGTCGGCGGTACGAGCAGTCCACTCCTCGCCACCAGCATAGACGGAGCCGATCGGCTCGAGCGGCCGACGAACCTCGCCAATCGAGTTGGTTGGCAGCCCAGCGCCGACCAGGCCTTCGGCTGTCGTCATTCGTCGCGAGCGGATTGCACCGATGGTGATGAGCGCCATGAACAACGCCGTGACCACGGTCATCGCCACGATCACTGGGATGCCGACCGAAACGTCCGGCGCGGTCGGCGTGCCCGGCTCGGTGTACAACGCCGCTGCGCCGAGCACGAAGCAGACGATTCCGGCCACGGTTAAGAGGCCGTGGCTGACGACTGTGAACTCGAGCACGAAGAGCACGATCCCAAGCCCGATAAGCAGCAGGCCACCGATGTTCAGCGGCAGGCTGCCGAAGCCGATGAAGGCGAGGATGATCGCGATCGCACCCAGGATGCCGGTCACCCAGTTCGGGTTCTGCAGCTCGAAGAAGAGACCGTAGAAACCGATGGTGAACAGGATGAAGGCGATGTTCGGGTCGGACAGCAGGTGAAGCAGCGACTGGAGCGGGTTCATCGGCAGGTCCTGCGTCTGCGCGTCGGCAAGGCCGAGGGTCACCGATTTACCGCCGACGTCGATCGTCCGCCCGTCGGCAAAGGCCAACGCTTCCTCGATCGTTCGCGCGGTCCCATCGACTCCACCTTCCTCGACAGCCTCCTCGGCCGTGTATGACCGCGCCTCGGAAACCGTGGTCAGCGCCCAGTCGACGTTGCGGTTGCGCAGGCTGGAGATGCTGCGCAGCAGCGCGTTGGTGTCCTCGAGGATCTTCGCCTTGAGGTCCTCGCCGATGTCCTGCCCCTCCCCGGTGATCGGGGTAGCGGCGCCGATGTTGCTGCCCGGCGCCATGACGGCCACGTGACTGGCCATCGTGATGAAGGTGCCCGCACTCGCCGCCCGCGCGCCGGCCGGGCCAACCCAGACGATCACCGGCACGGGCGAGTTGAGAAGAGTGCCCACAATGTCGCGCGTGGCGTTGAGATCGCCGCCGGGCGTGTTGAGCTCGATCACGACCGCGTCGTAGCCCTCGCGATCGGCCTTCGCCAATCCGTCGCGGATATAGCCGGCCATGATCTGGTCGACGACGCCGCTGGTCGGCATGACGTAGACCCGCGCCGGTTCGTCCTGCGCGACGACCTGACCCGCGAGGAGCAGTGCGAGTCCCGCGGCGAAGAGCAGCGAAGAGAGTCTCCGCAGCCTGTTCGCGCGCCGCAACCTGTTCATCTCTGTGCGTTGATTATCGCGCAACCTCGAGCGAGCCTTCTGTGCTCGTCAAGAACTGGAGCAACAACGCGCTCCACGTCTCGAGCTTGTCGGCCAACCCGGCAACCTCGTCGAGCGTGGCGAAGTCGCCGGAGAGCTTGTCCTTCTCACGGATGTCGACCGGCCGACCTCGCGCATCCGCGGCAAAGATGAGACCAAAGTGGACTGCGCCGACTGAGTTGCTGTCGTCGTTCAGAACGCCGATCGGCTCGAAGTCGGGCGTGAAATCGGCCTCGATCTCCTCAGCCCACTCGCGGCGTAGACCACCAAGTACGTCGTCGTCCTCCGGATTCGACGTGGCCGCCGACGCCGATCGTATACCGGTCGTGCAGTCGTTCATCGCCGCCGGCACGCGTCCGGCGCATCAGGAAGATTTGCTCGCCGTCGCGCAGCAGCAGATACGGAATTGCCTGCTTCCAGGAAGCGTCGTCCTCGACCTCGTCCCGTGGCCGAAACGTGCCGTGCTCGGTTACGGCGGCGAGGTAGGGATCCAGCGCTGCGCCGATGACACCGCGGAAGTCGAGCCCGCCGGGAACGGCGTCACGCGGCAGCCCAAGGACGAGCTCACTGACGGCGTCCGAGACCACGTGCGGATCGTATCCGGGTCATTTGCGAGCCACACGCGACCGGCGCGCGGCGCGGCGAGGAGGTGGCTGCTGGCCGCCGCCCTGATGGCGACCAGCAGCTCTCCAGGGTTAGATCATGGGTTAGGTCACGCGGCTGCTACGGCAAGCTCCTTCTCTGCTTCGGCCGCTGCCTGATCGAGCGGCACGTACTCGTAGTCCTCGAGCCGACCGGTCAGGTAGGACTCGTAAGCGGACAGATCGAAGTGACCGTGGCCGGACAGGTTGAAGAGGATCGTTCGCGAGCGGCCCTCCTCGCGCGCGGCGAGTGCCTCGTCGATGGCCACGCGCACTGCGTGGTTCGACTCTGGCGCCGGCACGATGCCCTCGGCGCGCGCGAACTTGACGCCGGCCTCAAAAGTCGCGACCTGGGCCACCGCCCGGGCCTCGACCAACCCGTCGTCGACGAGCTTGCTGACCAGCGGCGCCATGCCGTGGTAACGCAGACCGCCGGCGTGGATCGGCGGCGGCACGAAGTTGTGGCCGAGGGTGTGCATCTTGACCAGCGGCGCCATCTCGCCCGTGTCGCCGAAGTCGTAGTCGTACTTGCCCCTGGTCAGGCTCGGCGCCGCCGTTGGCTCGACCGCGATCACCCGATAGGAACCTTCGCCTCGAAGCTGGCGGCCGATGTACGGGAACGCCAGGCCGGCAAAGTTGGACCCGCCGCCGACGCAGGCGATGACGGTGTCAGGCTCCTCGCCGGCCATCGCCATCTGCTCGATCGCCTCCTGGCCGATCACGGTCTGGTGGAGCAGCACGAAATCGAACACCGAGCCGAGCGAATACTTCGTCCCCGGGTGAGTGACGGTGTCCTCGATCGCCTCGCTGATCGCCATGCCGAGCGAGCCGCTGTGGTCCGGAAACTGGGCGAGCACGCCGCTGCCGTAGCCGGTATCCCGACTCGGACTGGCGACGACGTCGGCGCCGTACGTCTCCATCAGGATGCGTCGGTAGGGCTTCTGGTCGTAGCTGGCACGAACCATGAACACCTTGACCTCGAGCCCGAAGAGCGAGCCCGCGAAGGCCAACGCGCTGCCCCATTGCCCGGCACCGGTCTCGGTCGCGAGGCGCGTCACGCCCTCCTGCTTGTTGTAGAAGGCCTGGGCGATGGCGGTGTTCGGCTTGTGACTGCCCGACGGGCTGACGCCCTCGTACTTGTAGTAAATGTGGGCCGGCGTATCGAGTGCCTTCTCGAGCCGTCGCGCTCGGTAGAGCGGCGAAGGCCGATAGAGCGCGAAGGCGTAGCGCACCGGGTCGGGAATCTCGATCTCGCGCTCGGTGCTGACGACCTGCTTGATCAGCTCCATCGGGAACAGCGGAGCAAGGTCCGCTGGCCCGATCGGCTGGCCCGTGCCCGGGTGGAGCGGCGGTGGTGGTGGCTCGGAAAGGTCGGCCGCGATGTTGTAGAAGGCGCGCGGCAGTCGGTCGTCGTCGAGCACGAACTTGGTTCGCTCGCTGAACTGGCTCACGGTGGTTTCCTCCGCTTTCCTTCGGCCTCGTTCCGGGGCCGAAAAACACGTAACCGGCCTTCGTCCTGCCGGGACGAAAGGCCGGTCCTTCCGCGGTACCACCCGATTTCAGCGGTCTGCTGTGCCGCCGCACTCGATTTCCGACGGGCTTTCGCGTGCGATCGCCGATCGGTGCCACCTTGATAACGCTGGCGCACTGCGCCGGAGCCTACCCTGGGTGCCGACTCCCCCTCCAAAGCCGGCAACCATCTCGGTCCGGGGCTCCCGGGTCCATTGGCGTTCGATACCGTCCCGGCTCACACCAACCGCCGGGTCTCTGATGCGGATCTCGAGCGCTACTACTCCCGATCACAGCCAATATTCGATTTGGCGGGCAGTCTAGGCAGCCTGACTGTCCGCGGTCAAGAGGGTCGAGTGAAGCTGTTCGTAGCGCGATCCGGCAGGTGCGCTGTGGCTTCGAAATAGGACCAGGCGATCCACTGTCCAGCTGACGTCGAGCGACTGGGCATGCTCGCGTAGCGCGGCGATGACGCTCTCGTCGACCCGACGGGCGACAGTCAGGTGAGGCCGCGGCCGGTGACGATCGTCGTAGGCGCCACTGCCGATGTCCCGATCGAGCTCGAGCGCCAGATGCGCGACTTCCGCACCACCCTCGCTCAATCGCAGCCACGCCACTCCGCCCCGCCGCCCGTCGGGCAGTCCGCCAGCCTCACCCGTCGATACCTCGAAGGATGATCCTCGCGAACCAACGGCATCGATGGCCGCCACCAGCTCCTGCAAACGCAGTGAATTGGTCTGGCCCAGGAAAACGAGCGTCAGATGGAGCTTGTCGGCCGATACCCAGCGCGTACCGGGAAATGCCTCACGCAGGGGCTCCAGGGCCGACACGACACGTGTTGCCGCCGCGTCGGGAAGTGGCGCGGCGACGAACAGCCGCCAGAGCTCAGGCAGGTGACAGCGCTGGTCGCTCGATGCCGAGCAGGTCGAGCAGCTCCATCAGGTCGGTCACCACGAGCAGGTTCGGGTCGTTGAGCTCTGTGCGCATGAAGGCTGTGTCGGCCGATTGACGAACGATCATCACGCCCGTGATCCCCAGCCGGCGCGCGCCCTCGACGTCCGCCTTGTACGAGTCGCCGACATGAATCGCATTCTCCGGCGCGACACTCATGACTTCGAGCGCGTGGCGGAAGATGCCCTCGTGTGGCTTCTGGAAGCCGACCCGCGCGCTGATCACGAGCGCTTCGAAGTGGCGCGCCAGGTCGAGGTCGTGAATCAGCTCCGGCGCGCCCCACACGAAGTTGCTGATCACGCACAGGCGCAACCCGGCGTCGCGCATCGCGTCGAGGCATGGCAAGACGTCGGGATAGACGTACCAGGCGGAGCGACGTGCGAACGCATCCTCGATCCGCCGGAACACGTCGTCCTGGAGGTCGCTTAGCCCGATCCGGCCGAGCACGGCCCGATCGAACCGCACGATCTTCTCGAACGAGTTCTCCTCGGTCGCCTCGAACGGCGCATCGTCGAGCCACCATGGGTTCTGTTGGGTCTCCTGGAGGAGTGCCCGCTCGAGGTCCTTCTCGGTCACCTCGATGCCAAACTCGAGCAGTCCCTGGCGATAGATGGCGGCCCACGACGGATGGGCGCGAATGAGCGTGTCGCCAACGTCGAGGAACACGACCTCGGGGCGCGTCAGGACCTGCGGCAGGCGTTCATCGGTCACGCGGCCAGTCTATTGGCGAAGTCAGGTGGGCGCGGAGTTTTGCTCAGACTGCACTCCGGGCAACGCCAACTCCACCTTTTGGCGCCGATTCGCGACATGCGGGCCGACCGGACGCCCTAGCCACGCTCGCGATGCTCCACGGACGGGCATACGACCGTCGGAATCCGACTTAGCGCTACTGCGGTTCGAGTTGGATAGGAAAGGCATGCAGCGTTCGACCGACCGGACCGGCTACGTGTCGTTGTAGAGCCGTTCCTCGATCAGCTTCTCCTGGACCTGGCGGCCGTTCGGGTTGAAGCACGAGTATTCGAAGTGCTTCTCAAACTCGAGGTCGACCGCATCGCGGCCGGCGCGGTTCTTCTCGACGCTCACGATCGTCCAGTTGCGGAAACGCTGTGCCTGATGCGGGTTGAACTCGATGTTGACCTTGGCAACGATGTGGTACTTCTCGTTCAGGATCAGGATCACGTCCGACTCGTAGTTGAGGGCCGACGAGCCGCGCAGGTGGTGGTTGCGCAGGCGAGCGGCCTTCAGACCCTCCTTGTCGGCAGCGACGACGCAGACGACCGCGACACCCAGGCCGAGTGCCATGTCCTTGAGCTGGGCGACCACGGCGGTGACCTTCTCCGCCTCGGTCGGCGGGTCGGGGTAGACGGGCACGCGCTGGAGGTAGTCGACGAAGACGACCAGCGGCCGGTGTGGCGCGCCACGACGGTAGTCCTCGACCAGCCGGCGCAGGTTGCCCGGTGTCGTCGACGCGTTCGTGCCACGCATCAGGTAGAGGCCCTGTCCGTAGCGTGCGATGCGCTCCAGCGCCGGTCGCAGCCGCGGATTGGCTCGCAGGTCGGCGTTGTTCGTCTCGGCACCCTGGGCGAGCCATGTCCCGAGGACCTCGCGGCGGACGTCCTGAATGCGCACGCCCGAGTTCGCGGTCGGCGGCATGGGCCCGGCCAGCGCCGACTCCATCGCCATCATCCGGTTGAGCAGGTACTCCTCGTCGTGCTCGAAGCAGATGTAGAGCACGTTCGCCTGGCCGCTCTGAGCGATGTTTCGGCCGATCTGGAGCGACAGCGTCGTCTTGCCAGTGCCCTGGGCGCCGCCGATGAGCATCAGCTCGCCGCTACGAATGCCGCCACCGAGCGTGCGATCGAGCGGCGAGAAGCCCAGCGGAACCGGCTGGTACTCGGCCACGGCACCCTGGCTGACCTTCTCGGACAGTCCGGTCAGCACGTCCATCGCGCTCTTGGGACGGAGCGTGGCTCCTTCGCCCTCAGCCTTCCATTCGGTGATCGGCGCATCGCCGCTGAACGGAGCGGGTGGCGCTTCGATTCCGGCGGCGGGCGCGGCGAACGCGGCGAACGCGTCGAAGTCGGTCGGGAGGTCGGCCAGCGGGGGCTGCACGACGTCGTCGCTCAAAGGTGGATTGATGGGGAACGGGTCAGCAGGTTGCCAGTCACTCGACACGTTGCCGAGGCTACCGGCCGTCGTCGCCTCTCGGCACCAGCCGAACCTCCTACGGCCGCCGTTACCTGTGGTCCGGGTAGGTCACCTCAGGAGGGCCATCGCGCTAGCGCAGCGCGTTGCTCAGAGCTGAGTCTCGGACAGCTTCTGCCAGTAGCGGATGATCGTCCGCAGCCCACCCTCGAGGTTGTCCATGCGAACGTTCTCGTTCGGGGCGTGGATCTGGTCGTCGGGCTGGATGAAGCCGAGCAGCACGACCGGCAGCCCAAGCACGTTGGAGAACGTGGCGCCGGCCGGGATGGAGCCACCCTCGCGCAGGTAGAACGGGGTCTCGCCGAAGACTTCCTCGAGGCATGCCGCAGCGGCCTGGGTCGCGGGGTGGTCGATCGGCGTGAGGCTCCACATGCCTTCGTTGATCTTGCGAACCGTCACGCTGACTCCAGCCGGCACATTCGACATCACGTAGTCGCGCACTCGCTGAAAGGTCAGATCGGGGTTCATGTCGGCCACCAGGCGGCACGAGATCTTGGCATGCGCCTCAGCCGGGATGATCGTCTTCGATCCCTCGCCCTGGAACCCGCCCCAGATGCCGTTGACGTCGAGCGTTGGCCGTGCGCCGCGCCGCTCGAGCACCGAGAAATCGGGCTCGCCATGGACCGAATGCAGGCCGTAAGAGCCGACGAACTCGCCCTCGTTGAAGGGCAGACGCGCAAACTCCTCGCGGTCGCGCGGCGTCAATGGCCGCACCTCGTCGTAGAAGCCGGGCACGGCAATCGAGCCGTCGTCGTTCTTCAGCCGCGCGATGACCGACGCGAGGGCGGCGGCCGGATTTTGGACGTTGCCGCCGAACGTTCCAGAGTGAAGGTCGAGCTCCGAGCCGGTCACATCGATCTGCATATAGACGAGGCCGCGCAGGCCGATCGTCAGCGCCGGCCGATTGCCCTCGTAAAAGCCGGTGTCGCTGATCAGCGCGAAGTCCGCCGCGAGGCGGTCCTGATTGGCGATGATCCACGGCTCGAAATGGTCGGAGCCGGACTCCTCCTCGCCCTCGAAGATGACCTTGAGGTTGACCGGCAAGTGTCCGCGCGACTCCAGCCACGCCCTGGCCGCCCACAGATGCAGGTGGACGTGGCTCTTGTCGTCGGCGGCGCCACGGCCGTAGATGCGGCCATCCTTGACGGTTGGCTCGAACGGTGGCGTGTCCCACAGGTCGATCGGGTCGACCGGCTGGACGTCGTAGTGGGCATAGACGATGACCGTCGGCGCGCCCTCGGCGTGAAGCCAGTCCGCGTAGACGATGGGGTGTCCATCGGTTGGCGAGACCTCGACGTGCTCGAAGCCCATCGCTGCCAGTCGATCGGCAATGAACTTGGCCGTGGCACGCACGTCATCGGTGTGCTCCGAGAGCGTGCCGATGCTCGGGATGCGCAGGATCTCGAAGAAGTCGGCCAGGCGCTCATCGCGCGTCCGATCGACAAAGGAATCCAGGTCGGCGAAGGTGGCCTCGCCGACCAGTGGAGCGGTTGTCAAACGATCTAGGCGGGCTGAGGCGAGGGCTTCGGAGCAGTCGCCGGACCGGTCTGCGGCTCATCCGGCTCGCGACGCGGCGCCGAGCCGTCAAGCGGCTGAGGAGTCATGTGCGTGTCCGCCCGAGCGTCTGGAATGTCGGCGAACATCTTGGCGAACTCCTCTTGCTCGATCGTCTCCTCGGCAACCAGGCGTTCTGCGAGCTGAATAAGCCGATCCTTGTGGCGGACCAGGACGTCCATTGCCTTGGAGTAGCCACGGTCGATGATCGCGCGCACTTCCTCGTCGATCATCTTGGCGACGTCATCCGAGTAGTTGCGCTGCTCGCCGATCTCGCGGCCCAGGAAGACGAGCTCGTCGCGCTTGCCGAAGGCCAGCGGTCCGAGCTTCTCGCTCATGCCGAACTCGGTCACCATCCGACGCGCCACGTTGGTCGCCTTCTCGATGTCGTTGCTCGAGCCCGTGGTGGTGTCACCGAAGATCAGCTTCTCGGCGGCGTTGCCACCGAGCATGCCGGCGATCTTGTCCTCAAACTCGCTCTTGCTCTGCAGGTAGCGGTCCTCGGTCGGCATGCCCATCGTGTAGCCGAGGGCCATGCCGCGGCTGATGATGCTCACCTTGGCCACAGGATCCGTCTTGGGCAGGATGCGCTGCACGACAGCGTGGCCGCCCTCGTGGTAGGCGATGATCGCCTTCTCCGCGTCGCTGATGACGCGGCTCCTGCGCTCGGGGCCGGCGACGACGCGCTCGAGCGCCTCGCCGAACTCACCGATCGTTATGACCTTCTTGTTCCGTCGCGCGGCGAGAATGGCCGCCTCGTTGACGAGGTTGGCCAGGTCGGCGCCGGAGAAGCCGGGTGACTGGCGGGCAACGGTGGTCAGGTCGACCGCCTTGTCGAGTGGCTTGCCCTTGATGTGGACCTTGAGGATCTCGAGCCGGCCCTTCATGTCGGGCCGGTCGAGGATGACCTGGCGGTCGAAGCGGCCCGGGCGCAGAAGCGCCGGATCGAGCACATCGGGTCGGTTGGTGGCAGCGACGACGATGACGTTGGTGTTGGTGTCGAAGCCGTCCATCTCGACCAGGATCTGGTTGAGCGTTTGCTCGCGCTCGTCGTGCGAGCCACCGAGACCGGCGCCGCGCTGGCGGCCGACCGCGTCGATCTCGTCAACGAAGACGATGCACGGTGAGTTGCGCTTGGCCTGGTCGAACAGGTCGCGAACGCGGCTGGCCCCGACGCCGACGAACATCTCGACGAACTCGGAGCCAGAGATGCTGAAGAAGGGCACGCCCGCCTCGCCGGCGACGGCGCGCGCGAGGAGCGTCTTGCCGGTGCCCGGAGGCCCGACCAGGAGCACGCCGCGCGGAATGCGCGCGCCGAGCTGGTTGAACTTCTCGGGGTACTTCAGGAACTCGACGACTTCCTGGAGCTCGGTCTTGGCTTCGTCAACGCCGGCCACGTCATGGAACGTGACGACGGTCTTGTTGCCCAGGAACATGCGCGCCCGGCTCTTGCCGAACGACATCGCCTGGTTGTTGGTGCCCTGCGCCTGGCGGAACATGAAGAAGAGCAGCGCACCGATGAGCACGATCGGCAGCAGCGCCGAGAGCAGGATGCCAAGCCACGCACTGCCGTCCGAGGCGGGCGCGCCAACCAATGTTGGCGGCGTGGTGCACTGCGCGGACGAGACGCAGGCAGCGTCGATGTCGAACTGGACGTTTGTTGCCAGCTCGCTCGGCACGAGGCTCGTCTCGAGCGCTGGCTTGTTCGTCTGCGGATCGATCGTGGTCTTCTCGATGTCGAGCGTCTGGCCGCGCTGGGTGACAGTGGCGACCTGGCCCTGCTCGACCAGCTCGAGGAACGAACCCTGACCGCTGTACGGAATGGGTTCCTTTTCATTGCTGGGGAAAATGAACATGTACAGCAGCGCCGCGGTGCCGACGACGAGCACGAGGGTGACGATGCCGTTGCGTAGGAAACGACTGTTCAAGAGAGTGAATGGCCTCCGGGTGTCCGGGTACGGCTAGAGCGACCCGTCAGCGGATTATACGGCCGGAAGCGGCGTCAGCCTCTGTAGCCCATTTGGCTGACGAGGTAGCGAGCGAGCCTACTGGGCCTGGCGTCGCCTCGGGCTCGGAGCCAGCGGCTACGCCGATGCCCAAGCTATCGTGCCCGTCCTTGACGCCAAGTTCACGAGTCGACGGTTCAGTTCGTGTTGCCAATTCGAGCAGTTCCAGTTGGTGCTCGATGCTCTCCACGCGATCGGTGGGAGCAATCGATCTCAGATCCAGCAGCGCGGCTCTCATGCGCCGAACGACTTGAGGCGATCCCGAACCAGCCATGCGGATCTCCTCGAAGGCCAGGCTCAGGTACGCCTGCCAGCTCATGGTCGGCACGATAAGCCGAACCTCATTGGTTTCATCTCGATAACGCCCATCTGGAAATGGCCGCCGTACCAGCTGACGGAGCAGGTCGTGTAAGCGATCGATTGCCTGAACGGCGGTGGTTGGATCCTGAAATTGCGACTCGGACAGCGAGCGCAGCGCGATATCGACCAACAATCGCAGGCCGTACGCCACGTCCTCGTCCAGGGTCCGCTCCAGCCGCAAAATGAGTGACCCATGCAGCCGAGCCTCGTCCAATCCGGACGCGGCGCCCGTGACACGGAACAGAGGCGCATCCAGGGGTACGAATTGGCCAAGCGCGGGGATGAGCTCGAGAACGCACCCCAGGCGCTTGGCTTCGTCCACCAACGCATCGTGGTCGACGACTGTAATGACGCCCGACTGCAACGCGGTCACGATTTCTGGCTCGTCGACTTGGCTCTTAACCGACGGAAAGCTCGAGTCGCGATACTGCCGATTGATAAGCGTTCGGGTGTCCTTTCCAACCAGCTCGATAAGTGCGGAGACTCGCAGAGCCTGCCCAATGTGCTGTACGTAGATCACCAACACGGCAATGCTGGCAACCACGAGGACGAAAGCGGTCACGATGGAGATCCCGGGAACATTGCCCGTCCCGTCGCCATTGTTAGTGACCTCGCGGATGGTAAGAATGGCGTGAACGAAGGTCGCAACGAAGAGGCCAATCGCGAACTGACTGGGCTTATCCTGCAGAATTCGCTGCACTATTCGCGGCGAAAACTGGCCCATAGCCAGCTGGACGACAACCATCGTGATCGTCAGCACGAGCGCGGTGAGGCTGACCATCGAGAGGGCGACGGTCGAGAGGATCGCCAGGGCAGCATCTGGTCCGCCCACCAACTCAGGCGGTATCGCCTCATAAGCGAAGGCCCGGTCGATGCCGATCGTGATGAATGAAAGGATCGCGCCCAGTATCACGCACAAGACGGGCACGAACCACACGCCCGATTGGACGCCGATCAGCAGGCGCCGAATTTTCATCTACGGGCCGCTTGACGATGGGGGCCGGGCCTTCGGACGTGCCCGATCAAGGGTCTCCAAGCCACGCAATGACAGTAGGGAAGCTGTCAGACGAGTAGGCAATCAATGCCCGCGCACGGCGTGTCATGAAGGTTTCAGACACGCGCCTAGAGGAATCCGTGAGTTGGTAGCGGAGGGCGGATTTGAACCACCGACCAAGGGCTTATGAGTCCCCTGCTCTACCACTGAGCTACTCCGCCGTAGTCACCGATTTTAGCGCAGGGCCCTACCGTGCCGCCGTGGAGCACGATCCTGTTCGATGGATCACGATATCGGCATGGCCAAGATCGTTCTCTCGGAGTTTCTGACCCTCGACGGCGTGATGCAGGGACCGGGCGGCGTGGACGAGGACCGAAGCGAGGGCTTCGACAAAGGCGGCTGGCAGCAGGCTCACCCCGACGACACGCCTGGTAACCACGTTCTTGACGGCTTGACAGCCGCCGGCGGCTACCTCCTCGGCAGACGGACGTACGACATCTTTGCGCGCTACTGGCCGTACCAGTCGGCCGATAATCCGGTTGCACGCCCGATGAATTCCAAGCCCAAGTTCGTCGTGTCGCGAACCCTGAGCGAGCCTCTCGCGTGGCAGAACTCGACGCTCATCAACGGCGAGGTCGTCGCCCGCCTGCGCCAACTGAAGTCAGAGGTCGACGGCGACATCCTGGTCATCGGCAGCGGCGATCTTGCTCAGACGCTGATGGCCAACGACCTCGTTGATGAGTACCGGTTGATGGTCTATCCAATCGTGCTGGGCGAGGGCAAGCGCCTCTTCCGCGGCGCCGACACGGTCAAGAGACTGCGCTTGGCCGACGCCCAGCCGACAGGCGCCGGTGTGCTGCTCCTGACCTACGTCCCCGAATCCGCCGACTGACGGGGTTTCGGCACTCAGCGCGGAGGAATGGCCGGACCTACCGGTACCAACTCGTCCAGCACCGGCATGTTCACGGCGCTACTCTTGGTCAGCCGTGACAACTGAAGAAAAGAAGGGCGGAAGGCCGCCGGGCAAGAGCCGTGTTGCCCGCGAGCCGTCCGACCGTATCCAGCTGCTCATCGTCGACCAGCATCCGGTTCTTCGCGCTGGCGTGCGCACCTTGCTCGAGAGTGAGGAACGCGTCGAAGTCGTCGCCGAGGCCGAGACGGTCGCTGAAGCCGTCGACGCCGTCCGGGAAAATCCGCCTGATGTAGTGCTGCTCGACGTCGACGAGTCGTCACAGGCGACGGTGGACGACCTGCGACGCCTTCGGCGCGAGATGCCCGACGGCGCCCTGGTTGTGCTCGCCCGGCACGAGGACGACGATGAGGTCTACCGGGCGGTGGTGGGCGGGGCAGACGGGCACGTCGGCGACAGCGCCAAGCCCGCCGAGCTGGCCGACACGATTCTTGAAGCCGCCGACGGGCAGGAACCGATCACGCGCACCCTCGTCGAGCACCCCAACGTCGCGCGACGGGTTCTCGAGACATTCGCTGACATGGCCGGCCGCCGGCCGATCCGGCCGGCCCGGGTGTCCGAGCGCGAGATCCGCATCCTTGACCTGGCCTCGCAGGGCATGACCAACCACCAGATCGGCGTTTCACTCGGCGTTTCCGAGCACACCGTCAAGAGCGTCATCTCGCAGCTGCTGGCGAGGCTCGGTCTGCGCCATCGGACGGAGGCTGTTGTGTTCGCGCTCAAGAACGGCTGGATCGGTCCGAGCAGCTCGACGGCCATCCATGGCGCGGCGAATTCTCAGTTCGGCAAGCCCGAGTAGCCAGCCACTCCGCCCGCCCCGCAGGGCCAACAAACGAAGCGAATCAACAGAGCGCCGGCAACGCCGGCGCTCTTGATCTCTTCTGACCGGTTCGGATCAGACCGTGCGTCGCCCCCGCATCAGGAAGTTGGCGACCCAAACGACCACGACCGCACCGATCACGGCGAGGACGATCGAATAGATGTTGACCACGTCGCCGCCGCCTGCAGCGCCCGGATCGAGGTTCAAAAGCATGGCGACGAAGCCGGCAACAAAAGCGCCGACGATGCCAAGCACGATGTGGCCGACGACTCCCAGACCCTCGTCACCGCTGACGAGCAGGCCGGCGATCCAGCCGGCGATCGCGCCGAGCACGATCCAGGCGATGATGGTTACGATCATGTAGTAGGTCCTCCTGCAGTTGTTTCTCCCGGATACCGAGAGTGGCTGAGGAGGCGCCAACCATGCGCGCACGAAGCCGGTTAGGGCATTGCGATCGAGTTACGGATCAGTTTTGGCGCGCTGAGCCCCGATCGGCGAAGCGCGCCATCAACTCGCCCACGGTCTTCTCGCCGTACTCGTCCTCGAGGCGCTCGCGCGCCATGCGCCAAGCGACGCGCATGGCGCGCGGACCGCGTCGGTCGAGCTCCGCCAGCGGCACCGCCAAGTGGTTCTCCACGCCCGGCACGAGTCGCAGGGACTGGGCGAGCATCGCCGCTGCCTCCGTCACAGGCGTGTCCGGGCCGATGGCCGGCGCGGCTGCCGACGATTCGCCGCTCGTCGATGAGGAGGGCATGGGCGGCATTGGCGGCATCGTGCCGGCGGCAGTGGCGACGCTTTCTGCAGCGCGGCGAATGGCCTGCGATGCACGATCGAGGGCGGCACCTGCCTGCTCATCGGTCTCGATCGTGACCGACGCCGACGGCGCCGCGTCGACGCGTGGCCGCGGTGTTGTCGGCGGCGTTGTGCTCGCCGCCTCGTCGGCCGGCTGACGGCGTGTCGGTCGGTCGCCCCCACCTTCCCCACCGCTCGATCCCGATGCCTTCCTTGATGAGCCGCTGGTTCTGGCACCACCCATGGCGTTGCTGATCAGCGCCGGCACGTCCAGGCCGGTCAGGCCCTTCACCGTCGCGCTTGCCTCGGTCACGGTTCGCGTGGTGTTGCGCACCAGCTCGGAGGCGCCATCGTTTGAGAGCACGGTCAGGTTGTCTATCTGCGACATCGGCTCGGCCGCGGCACGAACGATCTCGGGCAGCATGCCGAGCACGGTCTGGATGACTGCCGCCTCGTTGAACTTCTGGAATGCCTCGGCGCGCAGCGCCAGCGCCTTCGCTTCCGCCTCGCCCTTGCTGAGGGTGATCTGCGCCTCGGCATTGCCTTCCAGCGTCACGCGCTGCGCCTCGGCGTGGGCGTTCACCTCGATCACCTTCGCGCCCGCCTCGCCCTTGACCTGGATGACAGCCGCCTCGGCCTGACCGGCCAGCTTCTGGCGCTCGGCCTCGGCTTGAGCCGCGGCGATCTTGGCCGCCTTGTCGCCCTCGGCGCGCCGCACTACAGCTTCGGCCTCCGCCTCGGCCGGACGGATCGTGGAAGTCAGCAGCTCCTTCTGTGTTCGTGCTGCCTCGAGGTCGGCCAGCTCGGTCTGTCGCCGGGTGACCTCCTGCTGTGCCTCGGCCTGGGCCAGCGGACCGGCCTGCGCGGCCCTCGCCTGGGCGGCGGCAGTAAGTGTCAGCACCTCCGCACGGCGCAGCTCGACGTCACGCTCGGCGTTGATCTTGACCTGGTTCGCCTCGGCTTCCCGAACCGCGGCATCCTGGTCGGAGCTGGCCTTGGCGATGCGCGCATCTCGCTCGACGATGGCCATCTTCTGGGCGCCGAGAAGATCGATGTAGCCAGACTCGTCGTTGATCGACTGAATCGTGAAGGCATCGATCTGGAGGCCGGAAGTGGCAAGGTCGCCCTTGGCTGAATCCTGGACCTGCTGGAGCAGCTTCTGGCGGTCCATGATCAGCTCCTCGATCGTCAGCGTGCCGACGATCGACCGCAACGAGCCCTCGAGGACGTTCTTGACGATCGAGTCCACTTGCTCGTCGCGGGCGTCGAGGAAGCGCTCTGCGGCGTTGCGGATCGATTCGACGTCGCGGCCGATCTTGAACGTCGCCACGCCCTGCACCGCGACCTTGATGCCCTGGCTGGTTACCGCGTCGGGAAGGGCGACGCCGATCTGGCGCGCGGTCAACTTGAGCTTGCCCACCTTGTGGATCAGCGGCAGCACGAACGTGCCGCCACCGACGACCACCTTGATGCCCTTGTCCGCACCGGCCGGCGCGGCAATCTGGCCCTTCTCGTCACGCACCTTGGCGCCGCGCGAGCCGGCCACGATGAGCGCCTCATTGGCGTTGGCCACTCGGTATCGGTTGGCGACGTAGAACAGCAGCAGGGCCAGAACGACGATCAGGGCCAGCGCGAGCAGCGGCCCCGTGCCGACAAAGCTGAACAGATCAGACATCCGAACTTCCTCCCTCGCCGGCAACGGGCGTGGCTTTGACTACCAGGGTCGTGCCCGCCACGTCGGTAACGGTCACCAGTGCACCTTGATTGATCGCCTCATCAGCTGTTGCAGTGACGTCGTGCGTCGAGCCGGCGTAGCTGATCAGCACCGCGCCGGCGCGCCCGGCAGGAATCGCGACCGACACGCGCCCGCGCTGGCCGATTAGCTCGTCGAGGCTGAACTGGGGCGGTGCCTCGGCCCGCCGCAGCAGAGCGAACATGCCCCACACGAGTCCAGCGCCGGCGAGGCCGAAGACGATGCCGACGAGCGAGGCCATGCCTGCACTCATGCCGAGCAGCTGGGTGCCGAACAGGCCGCCGACGCCGAACATCGACACGAAGGCGAGCAGCAGCGGCATGAGCGTCACGCCACCCAGGTCGAAGCCGAGTCCGATCGACTCGAATATCCCGCCGAGCAGATCCTCGAGCAGGATCGTGAGCAGCAGCAGGATGCCTCCGATCGCGAGGCACAGGATGAAGATCGTGTTCGCGAGATCGACGGTGATCACGATGCCGAGAATAGGGCGCGCTACTCGCGCCGGGTAGCCCCAATTGGATGGGCGCGGCGCGCCGGCATTTTGGACCAGTCGGTTTCGTGACTAGGGCCGGTTTTTGTACGGATAGAGCAGCGCCGAGGCCCAGTTCATGAGCTGCTCGACCTGGCTGCCGGCAACCAGCCCGATGAGCAGCGCCCCTCCCACGAAGACCGCCGCGTAGGTGGCGAAGCCACGCACGCTGACGGCCCGCTCCCAACCCGGAACTGACGCCGCTCGATCTCCGCGGCGCAGAAACGGAATCGCCGCCAGGGCGACGGTCAGGCCGTGCGGCCAGATGATCGGCAGTGCCAAGGTCGCAGCGATCGGCACGGTCCACGGCCGGTCGGTGCGGGCGCCCCAGTAGAGCAATACGACTGCAATTGGCACGCGGATCGGCGCAGCCGGAGGCACGCTGAAGAACTGCGGCTCGGACAGGTTGCTGAAGATCGACGCGATCCACTCGCTCCAGTAGTGCGGCGCGACGACGTACGTGGCGAGCGAGATTGCCGCGGTCGCCCCGAGGGCGATGACCAGCGACCGCCATTCGCGTCGAAAGGCGAACCACAGGACACCAATGCCCGGTGAAACCTTCGTCAGCAACACGAATGCCCACGTCCACGGATAGCGAAATCCGAGCGCGATTGCCGCTGCCATCAGCAGGTGGACATTGCCGTGGTAAAGCTCGAGCGCAATCGGCGGCAGGGCCAGCACCACCAGCGCCCAGCGGCCGCTCAACCAGAAGATGATGGCCAGCATCAGTGCCGCCCAGAGCCATAGGAATAGCCACCAGGGCAACGCGCCGAGCGGCCCGAACAGGTAGGCAATCGGCGGCGCGTAGCGGAACGCGCCCAGCGCAAAGTTGTTGTTCATGGCGCGGCCGTAGAGGTCGTTGAAGTCGATCGACCAATAGGAATAGGCGTCGTAGCCGAAGCTCTGGCCAACCGATGTCACGACCATCAAAGCGAAACCGGTCGCCAGCCAACCGCTGATGATCAGGCCGTCGCGCACTGCCCGGAGGCGCAACGCCCGCTTGTCAGACGGCAGCGATTCGAACGGCGGCGGCCGATCCATGGCCGGAGGCTACCCGACCAATAGACTCCGCCGATGGACCAGATGCCGGGCGCATTTCCGCCGCCGCCCGACGCGCCCCAGCAGGCATTCGGGCCAGCCGGTGCGTCCGCCGATGGCCGACCTGCCTATCCGCTCGACTTCGGGCGCATCCTGCAGCTCACCTTCAGCCTCTACCGGTTTGGCTTCGTGCGCTTCTTCGCAATCGGTCTCGTCCTGTACCTACCCCTGGTCGTGGTCACAACCGCGCTGCAACTCCTCACCAGCGCCGATCTGATGCGGGCCCAACAGGCCCAGCTCGACTATCTTGACGGCGGCACCGTCGCCCTGACCGACCTTCTGCCGCTGACGTGGATCGCGCTTGGCTTCTTCTCCCTGATCGTCATCGGCGCCGGGGCCTACCTTGCGCAGGGCGGCCTGGTTCACCAGGCGGCGGGCACCTACTCCGGCGAGCGGCTGTCGGCGCGGGCATCGATTGGCGCGGCGCTGTCTAGATTGTTGACACTCGTCGGCGCGGGACTGCTCGCCATCCTGCTGACCTTCGGCATCCTGCTGATCGGCGTGGCGATCGGGACGATCCTGATCCTGGCCAACGTGGTCAACGGCGCGTTGCAGCCGGGACTGCTGGTGTTCGCAGGCCTGCTCGTCGTGGTCGCGGCGATCGCGATTCTGATCTTCGTATCGGTCCGACTCGCGTTCATCCCGCAGGCCATCATGGTCGAGGGCCACGGCGCGCTCGATTCCCTCCGCCGCAGCTGGCGTCTCGTCGCGGGCTCGAGCTTGCGCGTGTTCGGCTACTCGATCGTCTTCAGTCTGCTCGTGGGCGCGATGACGCTGTTGGGCACGGCCGCGGTTGAGCTCGTGGTAGGCACGGGAATCGAAGTGACCACGACCGGGCTCGTCTTCGAGCCGGTCACGTTCGTGGTCGGCGGGCTCATCTCAGGGCTGATCGGCATCGCGCTGATGCCGATCGCCAGTGTCGCGTTGACGTTGCTCTTCTACGACGTCCGCTTCAGGCGCGAGTTAGTCACCGAAAAGCAGGTCGAGCCACGCGTCGAGCGGTGACCCGGCCGCGACGGCAGCGCTGGTGCTGCCGAGCGGGATGATCGGCAGGCCCGTGTCGGCGCCCTGCAGCGAGAAAACAACCTCGCCCGGCTCACCCATGCCAAATGAGCGCGCCTGGAGGGCCTGGAACGAGTCGGTCTGGACGAGCACGAGCTCGCGCCTCCCAGCCTCGAGTCGATTCTGCAGGGCCTGGGTCTCGCCGACAACGACCGCCTGCCGGGCGGTTACCTCGTTGAGCTCGGTCAAGGCGCGGCCGAATACGATCACCAACCAGAAGCCGAGCACGGCGACCGCGATGAGCACGAATTGGGATCGCTTGGGCCGGAACTTGCGCCCGTAGCCGATCTGCTTGCCGAGCGTCGAAAGCTGCTCGTCAAGGTCGGTGCGCTTGGTGGAGTGGGCGACGGCAGACGCCTCACCTGCGGCAGCGAGGGCCACGGCTGGTCTCGGCATCTAGCGGAGCGTAAGCGCGACGATTCCCGCGTGTCAAACCAGCGCCGCGCCATTCGCCCGGCAAATCGCCGCTGAAACGGCGATGAGAGCACGTCTCGCGCCCTGTTGTCTGGCCGCCGCACGGTGCGCAGCACCATGGGCAGGCAATGAATCGGGCCGAATCGCCGTCGCTGCGAGGAACGTGGCGCGGGCGGCTGTTGAAGCTCTGGAACCCGGTAATGCGGCGCCTGCTCGTCTCGCCGCTTCATTTCCTCGTCAGCCGCTGGTTCGTGCTGATTGCCTATTCCGGCCGCAAGACCGGCCGACTCCACCAGGTCCCCGTTTCGTATGTCCGGAACGGTGAGCGACTGCAGGTCACGACCGGCGACCGTTGGTGGCACAACCTCGACGCGGACGGCTCCATCGCGCTCAACTACGCTGGCCGCTGGCGGTCGGCTCGTGCAATCCCGGTGCTCGATCACGACCAATCGCTCTCGCAACACCTACGCCTCTTCCGCGACCACCCGTGGTTCAGATTCCTCGCCGGCATCCCAGCCACGAAGGGCAGTCGGCCGGACGTCGAATCGCTGGATCGCTCAATCGACGCAGGCAAGACGCTGATCGGGATCGATCTCCTCGGCTAGTCGGCGAGTGCTATGCTGCTCCACCAAAGCGAACGTTTGGTCCAAATGACCAGACGCGATGCGGACACGGAGGCAGCGCCATGCGGATCTACGCCCCCGCCGGGACGATCGAAACCCTCGATCGGCTGCTGGAGGATCCCGAGGTAGCGGCCGCTCTCGTCGCCCACCGCGTGCTGCCCGAGCGCGAGGCACAGACGGTCCCCTTCCCGACCTGGCTCGACAAGCGGCTCGTCCGCGCGCTTCACTCGCGCGGCATCGAGAAGCTTTACACCCATCAAGGCGACGCACTCCATGAGCTCAGGGCAGGCAAGGACATCGTCGTCGTAACGCCAACCGCGTCGGGCAAGTCGCTCTGTTTCAACCTGCCCGTCATCCAAGCGGTGGCCGAGGATCCCGCCGCGCGAGCGCTGTATCTCTTCCCAACCAAGGCGCTCAGCCAGGATCAGCTGGCTGCTTTTCGCGATATCGCCACCGCGTCCGAGATCGATGTATCTGCCGGCGTCTACGACGGGGACACGCCGGGCCCGTACCGCACAGTCCTGCGCACAGCCGGGCAGGTCGTGGTCACCAACCCGGACATGCTCCACTCGGCGATCCTGCCCCATCACACCAAGTGGTTCCAGCTCTTCGAGCAGCTGCGCTACATCGTCGTCGACGAGGCGCACATGTACCGCGGCATCTTCGGATCGCACGTCGCCAACGTGCTGCGCCGCCTGCTTCGGCTGTGCGAGCACTACGGCAGCAAGCCTCAGATCATCTGCTGCTCGGCGACGATCGGCAACCCGAAGCAGCTGGCCGAGACGCTCACCGGACGGGAGATGGCGGTCGTCGATCGCAACGGTGCCCCCGCCGGCGAGAAGCACATCGTCATCCTTAACCCGCCCGTCGTCGACCAGCGCACGGGCATGCGGCCCGGGCCGATGTCGCTCTCCCATCGATCGGCGCTCGCCTTCCTGCGCGCAGGTCGCCAGACGATCGTGTTCAGCAAGGCACGCGTGGCGGTCGAACTGCTGCTCACCAGCCTGCGCGAGGCATTCCGAGAGGGCCGCGGCCCGTTGAAGCGGATACGTGGCTATCGGGGCGGCTACCTGCCCACCGAGCGGCGCGAGATCGAAGCCGGGCTGCGCAGCGGCGAAGTGCTCGGAGTGGTGTCGACCAACGCGCTCGAGCTGGGCATCGACATCGGTCGGCTGGACGCGGCGATCCTGTCCGGCTATCCGGGCACCATCGCCGCAACCTGGCAGCAAATGGGGCGGTCGGGGCGCCGGCGGGAGCCGTCAGCCGCAATCCTGATCGCAGGAGCCGGGGCGGTTGACCAGTTCGTCGCGGCACACCCCGACTACATCTTCGACTCGACGCCTGAGGAAGCGCGCCTCGATCCGACCAATCTGCACGTGCTCCTTGGCCACGTTCGGGCGGCGGCCTTCGAGATGCCCTTCAACACGGGCGATTCGCTGTCCGGAGTACCGACCGACGACTTGCTTGCCTTCCTGGCCGAGGAAGGCCACGTCCGACTGGCCGACGACGACCGCTGGTACTGGGCGAGCGAGAACTTCCCGGCTTCCGAGGTGTCGCTGCGATCGGGCGCGCCGGAGAACGTCGTGATCATCGATACGACCGGTCAGCCGCGGCCGGTGGTGATCGGTGAGATTGACCTGTTCGCGGCGCCGGTCCTCGTCTACACCAACGCGATCTACCTGCACGAGTCGCGCCAATACCACGTCGATCTGCTCGATTGGTCCGAACGCAAGGCGTACGTCACCCCGGTCGACGTCGACTACTACACGCAGGCACTGTTGGCTGTGACGCTCAAGCCGCTCGAGACCTTCGCTGCTGCCGCGGCGCCCGTGGCCGAGCGCGCCCACGGCGAGGTCATGGTTTCGTCGATCGCGACGCTTTACAAGAAGCTGCGGCTCGAGACGCATGAGAACCTGGGTTGGGGAAAGATCCACCTGCCCGAGATCGAGCTGCATACCACCTCGTACTGGGTAGGCCTCGATGCGACCTTCGACTCCTGGCGGCGCGACGAGCTCGACGCGGCGCTGACCGGAGCCGGACGGGCGATGCAGACGGTCGCCAGCGTCCTGCTCATGTCCGACCCGCACGACATCGGCATGGTCGCCCAGGTCCGCTCACCCCACGTCGAACGGCCGATCGTCTACCTGTACGACTCGGTGCCCGGTGGCGTCGGTCTCGCGGCACGGCTCTACGACCGGCATGCTGAGCTCATCGACGGCGCTCTCAGCCTGGTTTCGGATTGTCCGTGCGTGGCCGGGTGCCCGGCTTGCGTCGGTCCGACTTTGGGCGGTGACGGCAGCCCGAAATCAGGGGCAATGGCCCTGTTGCGGCTGCTTGCCGATCAGCCGGCCCGGAAGGCGGCGTGACAGGCTAGCTGGCACTGACGCCGAGGACGCTGCCCGAAATGAGCAGCGCACCAACGTCGAATCTGCTTGGCCGGCGGCTGGATCGGCTCAGGTCGCTTGGGCCGAGCGACCGCGCTCCCGTCCGTGCTGAACGGCCGAATCACGCGGCGGCCCTGGCGGGAGCGTTAGGCGGCGAGGTCGCCCACGGCGTGATCGTGGTGGAGTCGAGCGTCGAACTGCCTGTTGATCGCAGTGCCTTGGGTCGTTTGCCCTTTTCTGTTGGATCTGATCAGCCTCTTGTGTGCCTTGACCTCGAGACGACCGGCCTCGCGACGGCGTCCGGGACGCTTGCCTTCCTGGTCGGGATAGGAACCTGGGAAGGCGATCGATACACCGTCACCCAGCTCGTCCTTCCCGACCATGCGGCAGAGGTCGGGCTACTGGACGCGCTCGGCATGTTTCTTCCCCGGGACGCGTGGCTGGTGACATACAACGGCCGAACGTTCGACTGGCCGCTGGTCGTTGCGCGACATCGCATGCACCGCAGAGGGCCGCCGCCGCTGGCTGGACACCTGGATCTGCTGACGGTTGCGCGGCGGCTGTGGAAGCACCGCCTCGGCGGCGCTCGGTTAGCGCTCGTCGAGCATGAGATCTGCGCGGTCGTGCGCGATTACGACCTGCCCGGCGCGCTGATCCCGGAACGCTATTTCGGCTACCTGCGCTCGCGTCGTGGCGAAGTCCTGCGACCAGTGCTCGAGCACAACCGCCAGGACATCGTTTCGCTCGGCCTGCTTCTTGCGTTGCTTGCGTCCGACTATGCCGCGCCCGATTCATGGACGGCACTCCACCCCGGGGATGCAGCCGGACTGGCGCTATCGCTGCGGCGAAGTGGCAGGATCGACGACGCGCTGCGCTGCATCGAGGCAGCCATCTCGGCCGATGCGTGGACAGTCGGCTTCGAGGACGCGGCGCGGCTGCGGCGGCACCTCGTTGGCGAGCGAGCGCGGCTGCTCGCTCGACTCGGGCGAAGGGCAGAGGCGTACCAGGCATGGCTCGAGATCTGCGCTCGAGGCGGACCCGGCGCGGCCGCGGCCTGGTTGCACGTGGCTCGATATCGGGAGCACGTCGGGCGTGACCTGGCAGGCGCCATCGAGGCCTGTCGCGAGGCGGCCGGTGTCGCCGATCGGGCATGCTCGTGGGGCCGGCCGATGCCCGAAATCGAACGCGACCTAGCTCATCGACTGACGCGACTCCGTCGTCGCTCCCTCGCCGCCCGCCGGTTTAGCGGAGCTGTCGGTCGCGCAGCTTGATGATCACGTCGCACAAATCCCTTTGATTGGGGAGGTCGACCAATGAGCTGACGGTGAGCGAAAGGCTCGCCATCGCCGATGCAGCGGCGAGGGCGCGCTCGTCACCCGGCTGTGCCAAGTCGGGGTGGAGCGACCGCGCGATGAGCCACGAGGCGAGGAACACGTCGCCGGCTCCGGTGGTGTCGATCGGCACGCGCCTGGGCAGCGGCGGCATCACGTGGCCGTGGATCCGGCCGTCGAACAGCCGCAGCTCGGCCGAGCCGTACTCGCCGTGCGTCAGCAGAAGACGCTGCCCTTCGCGGAGCAGGTCGCGCAGCGGAGGGCTGTCGACGGTCGAGTCCTCCGCACTGAGGGCAAGCACATCGGCTCGCGCGACCAGGGGGCTCACTTTGAGTGGCAAGCCGGTCACTGGCGTACCCGCCTTGAGAAAGCGCACCAGGCCCTGCCAGGCAAGTGCCACGAACGCGTCGCGCGCGAAGGCGGCAGCCCAGTCCTGCCCAATCTCCGCGGCGACCGGCGTGAGCATCACCATTGGCGTCGCGCGCCAATCGTCGGGAAGTGCCGCAGCCGGGATCGGGTCACTCGCCTGGTGGAGCATCTGGACCCGACGTTCGTCGGTCTGCAGGTTGTGAAAGACGGGGCCGCGCTCGAGCGGCACGAGGCGGACGTCGACGCCGGCGGCGCGCAGCACATCCAGCTCGCTGGCCTCGGCGGCCTCGGCTTCGACGCCGATCAGGGCACATACCTGCGCGCCCATACGCGTGGCGGCCATCGAGGCGTACGAGACCCCTCCCCCGAGGCGCCAGCCACGTGGATCCGCATCGTCGATGTCGCGCGTGGCGGCCCCGATCACCAGGACGGTTGGGCGGGAGTCCACGCCTATACTCCGATCGAAAACGACTGCGAACTGGAGATCCGGTGTACTTCTACGAGCTTTCCGAGGCCGACGACGAGATATTTGCCAACGTGCTGCTCGGCCACGATGCCGAGTATGACGAGCAGGAGTACCTGGAGATCGTTCAGGAAGCGCGCGAGAACGTGCTCAAGACGTTCGAGGAGGACTCGCTCATCGAGGCCATCGCGACCGAGCTCGAGAAGCGCCACGGCTTCGTTCACATCGAAGCCACCCTGCGCGCCTCAGTCCGCGTCTCAGCCGAGGAAGGCGAGACGGTGATCACGCCGGTCGACGAGCGCCAGGCGCTTGCGCCCACCGAAGAGGACGATTTCCGATCGATGCTGATCGAGACCGAGACCGACGACCGCCCCTACCGCGACAACTAAGCTCACTCGGACTTAACCAAGGATTTGGTTCGGCTCGATTAGAACGTCTGTGCGATACTGGTCCTCCAGGGCACGCAAGGGAGTGTCAGCGTGCCCCGACGACCGTTTCGAGAGCCCCGCATCTGTGAGCGGTGTAACGGATCCTACGTAGCCAACTATCTCGAGCAGCGGTACTGCAATCGCTCTTGTGCGGCGCAAGGTCCCCGACCAAACCGGAAGCGCCGCATGGCGATGGCGAAGGTATGTCCATGCGGGGCCAAGTTCACGCCCGCGCAGCCGAGGATCAAGTTCTGCTCGCGCCGGTGCGTCGCCTCTCTTGGCGGTACTGAGCGAATTCTAGTCTGTCCAAATTGTGGTTCTGAATTCACTACGCGGTCCGGCAATCAGGTGTTCTGTTCCAACTCGTGTTCTAGACGGAATCGAGTGGTCAGGCGGGTGAGCCGATGTCAGCGATGCGGAAGGGAAGTCAGATCAGCAGATGCAAGACGGCGCTTCTGCGGCAAAGAATGCGCCTACGCAAGCGCTCGAGAGCGGCGTGGCGATCGGTCAGTCAGTTGGCGCGGGGGCCGATCTGTCTCGAAGACTTACGGCTACGTATGGCGCCGCGCAGAAGGACATCCACGCACGAAGCCTGGATGGCCGTACGTGCTCGAACACATCCTGGTGATGGAGGAGGCAGTCGGCCGATATCTATTGCCGTTTGAACGTGTTCACCACAGGAACGGAGTCCGGGACGACAATCGGCCCGAGAATCTCGAGCTTTGGAAGATCAAGGATCCCGCTGGAATTCGCTCAATCGACTACCACTGTGCCGGCTGTGTGTGATGGGCATCCGGTCGTTTTGTTGACTCAGTACGCCACGGTCACGGCTGCCGGCGGACAGGCAGGTAGCGATGTTGAGCTAGACGTTGAACAGAATTTCGACGACCAGGCCGTCCTTCATCTTGAAATCTCGGCCCTCTGAGCGGAGCTTGCCGGCCTTCCGTGCCTCGGCCATCGAGCCGAGAGTGATCAGGTCCTCGTAGGCGACGACTTCGGCGCGGATGAATCCGCGCGCCAGGTCGGTATGAATGGCGGCCGCAGCGTCGACGGCGGTCGACCCGTCAGGAATCGTCCACGCCCGGGTCTCGTCGGGACCGGCGGTGAAGAACGAGATCAGCCCGAGCAGCTGGTAGGACAGTCGAATCACTCGCTCGAGCGACGACTCGGTCAGCCCGAGGTCGGAACGGAAGACCTCCGCCGCCTCGGCGTCGAGCTGGCCGATCTCCATCTCGATCTTGGCCGACAGAGCCTCGACCTGCGACTGGCGATGGGCGTAGCGGGTGGTGAAGTCGGCGACGATCTCCGGCGCGCGTCCGATGTCCGCCTCGCCGACGTTGAGCAACACCAGGACAGGCTTCTCGGTCAGGAACCGGAAGCCGCGGATGCGCTTCTGTTCGTCGTCGCCCAGCTCGATATCGCGGATCGGATTGCCCTCGCGCAGTGACGGGGCGAGCCTCTCGAGCACCGCCAGCTCGCGCTCGTTGGACTCGCGCTCGGCGGGCGTGCCGTGGCGCCCGGATGTCGACAGCTTTTCGATCCGCTTCTCGATGACCGACAGGTCGGCCAGCACGAACTCGAGATCCAGCTGCTCCAGGTCTCGCCACGCGTCGACCGATCCATCAGGGTGCGGCACCGATGGATCCTCGAAGGCACGCACGACGTGGAGCAGCTCCTCGGCGGTGCGCAGTCTGGCCAGCTGGTCGGCCGGGATCTCGGCCGCCGCGACGCCGTCGGCAGAGAGTGGCGGCGCAGGCAGGTCGACGTACGTCACATCGGCCGCCACTTCGCGCTTCGGCTTGAAGACCTCGGTCAGCAGCGTCAGCCGCTCGTCGGGGACCTTGACAACGCCGACATTGACGGTCATGCCACCGAAGCCACCCGTCGCGGCCTCGCCGCGCGTCAGCGTGTTGAACACAGTGGTCTTGCCCGAACGGGCTAGCCCGACGATTGCTACTTCCATCTTCTCCCTGCCGTCGCGCGGCTAGTAGCCGGCGCCAGGATCGACCAGGTTGAGCAGCGGCTCCCCGCGCGCGAATCGGCCGAGGTTGTCGCAGAACAGGTCGATGCTCCGGTCCAGGACGCGGCCGGAGGACCATGACGTATGCGGCGTGACGAAGACATTTGGCGTGGAGTACAGCGATGAGTCGGCCGGCAATGGCTCCTCGCGGAACGCGTCGAGAATGGCGCCGCCGAGCGGTCCGTTGCGCACCGCCCGAACGAGCGCACGCTCGTCGACGAGCGCACCTCGGGCGACGTTGATCAGCCACGCGCCGGGCTTGGCGTGGGCGAGCATCTGCGCGTCGAACAGGTCAGTCGTGCCGGCGGTGAGCGGCAGGGCGAGGACGATGAAGTCGCTGCGTGCCATCAGCTCGGGCAGCTGATCCGACGAGAGCAGGTCGACTCCTTCCTGCTCATCGTCGCCCTCAGTGCTGCGCCGCGTGGCCACGACCTGACTGCCGAACGTCCGTGCCAGCCCGGCCACGCGGCGGCCGATCGACCCGTAGCCGACGACGCCGATCGTCACGTCGGTCATCTCGCGTCCTTCGAGCGGCTGCCAGGTGCGCTCGCGCTGCAGCTCGAGCAGCTGCGGAAGGCGCCGGCTGATGGCAAGCACCCACATCACGACGTACTCGGCGATGGGGTCCGAGAAGACGCCGCGGGCGTTTGTGATCGCGAGCCCGCGCTCGAGGGCCATGGGGGTCAGCACGCGCTCGACGCCGGCCGTGGCGGAGTGGACCCACTTCAACCACGGGCAGCGGCCGAGGAGTCGGTCAAAAACGCCCTGCGGGAGCGGGCCGCGCAGCAGCACCTCGACATCCGATAGGTCACCGTCCGACAGGCCTTCAAGCGACACGCTCACCAGCCGGCTGCCGGGCGAAGCCGCGGCGATGCGTTCGAGATCGCGCTCGCGGTAGCGCGCCGAGAGGATCGGCGACAAACCGATCGACGCCGGCACGCCATTTGGACCGCTACCTGGCCCGGTCACCCTGTGGGCGACACGGGACGCCGTATCAATGCTCGCGCTCAAGCCGCTTGCGTCCGCGTCAAGCGTTGGCCGGCATGGTGCCCGACGAGATGGCGCTTGGCATGACGCGCCTCACCCACGCCTCGGGGTCGGCCATCTCCGCCTCGCTGGGCAGCGCCCATGGACCGCTCCACAGCGCGGTCACGGCGGGCCGACCGCCGGCAGCCGCGACACCGGCGACAAACTTCTCTCCGCGGCGGTACTGCTCGAGCTTCATGTCGAGGCCGGTCAGGCGTGCCACCAGTCGATCGATGTTGCCTCGCCGCTGATTGCGGCGTGTCTCGAACCGCGTACGGATCGATTCGACATCGGGCAGCAGCTGCGCGCCCGCCTCGTCCATGACCCAGTCGCTGAATCCCTCGAGCAGGCTCATCACCCGCTGTGTCTCGTCGAACAGAAGTCGCTGCTCGGCCGTGAGAAATGCGGCGATCGGATTGTCCTGCGACTCTCGAAGGCGGCGGATGAGATTGCCGATGCCGTCCGACTGAAGGTTGCGCGCCTGGTCGAACACGCCGGCGAGCTGGCGCTCGAGGTGGTCGCGCAGGTATGGCCGCAGCCACGAATTCGCCTCGAACTCGAAAGCGTGCGTCGCCTCGTGCAGAACAATCCACTTGCGGAAGTCGTCGGGCGGCACGCCGAGAGCGGCCGCTGTCGAGCGAATGTTCTCCTCGACGAAAAGCAGCTTGCCCGGCTTGGCCTCGGCGGAGAGCAGGGCGATGTCGTACTGGCCGAGCACCCGTGTCCCGAGATAGCCGAGCAGGAAACCGACCTGCTGGGTGGTGATGAAGCGGTTGGCGAGCTTGGCCACATCCGACGCCAGGCCGCGTTCAGGCGTGGCGCTACGAACGTGCGGTTCGAGGCGATCGATCAGGCTGGCGAACGTGCTGATATTGGCGCGTGCCCATCCGGCGCGGTCGACGACCTCGTGCCGCTCGACGACTCCCGGCAGCGGCTGTCCCAGCTGGCGTTCCAGGAGCGGCACCGCCTCTGCCATCGCCGCGGCGTACGCGGACTCGGCGGCACGCAGCTCGTGCGCCGGTAATGCTCCCGGCGCGCGACGCAATCGAGCCACGGCCATCTGCTCGACGCGCGTCCAGTCGACCAGCCCATCGCCGGCCGTCTGCTGGGCGCGCCTGGCGATGAAGCGCGAAGCGATGGCGATCCCGGCCGCACCAAGGGCAATTCCGACTCCAATGGCAGCGCGGTCGTTGCGCCGCGCATTGGCACTCTCCACTCGTCGAGTGGCGGTCGCCCCTGCCCTGCCGCTCACGAGCCACTCACCGCGGCAAGCGCGATTGATTTCGCCCGCGCCATTGAGCTGCCGAACAGCGTCTCGGCGACGGCGCTGAAGGATTTCAGCGTCGCCGGTCGTCAGCTGCGTGTGCTCGGCCACAGAGCCAAGCGGTGCGTTGAGGCCGTGCACCTCGAGCAGCGAGGCGAGCGCGCTTGCGGTTGCGCTGGCCGAGTCGATCACGGCGACGTCGGCGCCGAGGAGGCGTCGAATGATCGGCGCGAGCAACGGGTAATGGGTGCAGCCCAACAGCAACGTGTCGATTTCGTGTTCGCCGCCAAGAAGCGGCGCGAGCTGCTCGGCGACCACCTCCTCGACCAGCCCACCGTCGAGCTTGCCCGCCTCGACAAGCGGCACGAGCTTCGGCGTCGCCTGCTCGAACACCTCGACGAACGGATCCTCTTCCTTGATCGCCTGGAAGTAGGCTCGCGAACGGACCGTGGCCTGGGTTGCGATCACGCCGACGCGACGGTTGCGCGTCGCGAGAGCGGCAGCGGTCGCACCGGGGCGAACGACACCTAGCAGTGGCAAGTCGTAGCGCAACCTGAGCTCGGGGAGTGCCACCGCGGTGGACGTGTTGCAGGCGATCACGATCGCCTTGACGTCACGGCCGGCAAGCTCATCGAGGATCTCGCCGCTGAACTGGCGAACCTCGACGTCGCTGCGTGGCCCATACGGCGCCCGTGCGTTGTCGCCGAGGTAGAGCGTCGACTCCTCGGGTAACCGGCGCATCACCTCGCGCAACACGGTAAGGCCGCCGACGCCGGAGTCGAAGAAGCCGATCGGCCTAGCGTCGCTCATCAGTGCAGCCGAGCGGCCACTCCCACCTCATCCTGCGCCTGGGACAGTTGCTCACCGATGCGCGCGATGTCACGCGTGATCTGCGCTTCAGGTCCGAGCTTGACGAGCGGCTCGCCGCGATTGTTCGCCTCGGCGACGAGCAGGCCGTCACTGACGACGGAGTAGTCGGGTGCCTTGCCCAGCTGCTGGCTGATTGCGTCGCGAGGCAGGCCGCCGAGCGAGTCGGCGCGATTGACCAGGTAGCTCATCTTGTCGTTGGCGAAGCCGATGGCGGTCAGCGTCTCGGCCATCGCGCGCGCCTGGTAGAGCGCGGCTGACTCGTACGTAACCACCTGCACGAGCGAGTCGCAGTGGTCGAGGAAGGAGAGCAGTACGTCGTCCACCTGCGTGCCAGTGTCGACGATGACCACGTTGTAGACGCGACGCATGAGGGCGAGCGTGCGCTCCAGCTCCTTGGCCGTCACTTCTTCGGCCTGCTCCATTCGGGGCGGCGCGAGGAGGACGTCGACGCCCGATTTGTCGCGATACATGACCTCCACCAGGTCGGTCTTCTGCAGTCGGCTGATGGGCAATTGGACGATCGAGGGCGTCTCATCTGGTACGCGCAACAGAGCGCGGACGTCGCCCTTCTGCAAGCTGCCGTCGAACAGCGCGACGCGCTGGTTACCAAGTGCGGCGATAGCAGCAGCGACGTTGTAGGCCAGCGTCGTGGTGCCCATCCCGCCCTTGGCACCGTAGAAGACGTGGACGCGCGACAGGTTCTCGGGCGCCTCGGCACGGTGCTCCTTGTGCACTTCCTGTAGAAGGCGCATGAAGTCGTAGCCGGAGAAAGGCATCGACAGGACGCGTGTGCGGCCCATGCCCTCGCCGACGGAGATCGGCTTCTGAGGCACGGTCAAACAGATGATCGGCAGGTCGACGCCCGCGCCACGCACGTCGCTCGCCACCTGCAGGCCGTTGGTCCGGCCCTGCAGCAGGGCATCGACGATCAGCACGTCAGGCTGAAGCTCGCGCACCTGATCGATGACGGTGCGTCCGTCGGTGATCACGTCGAGCAGCGTGATTCGCGTCTGCGTGTCGAGCAGGTTGCGGATGTACTGCGCCACCTGGGGCATGTCCTCGACGAGGAGCAGGCGAATTTCCGCGTCAGGAGAAGGGGAACCGGCCACCGACCGACTATATCAACCGGGGCCCGATCGACCTCCGTACTAACGTCCACCCTTGCATATCACGACCAGCCGATCGCCACCCGCTTCGAAAGGTGCGAGAGAGTAGTCGCCGGCCCATCGCTCGGCGGTGAGGCCGGCCTCCCGCAGCAGACGGCGTACGCCGGTCGCATTCAGCAGGTACGCCGTGTCCTGGCGCATGACGCGGCGCGGTCGCTTCGTGTCCTGCCACGCGTCGAAGAACGTGGTGATCTCGGCCGTGGCGCTTTCCGGATCGTGTCGCGCAGCGGTCAGCTTCGCGACGTGTTCGTCGCGCTCCTCGCCACGACGGACCCAGTCGAGCATCAGCCGACCGTCGTACAGCTCGAGATCTGCCGCGCTCGGCAGCCACACGTCCATGACGGCACGTCCGGTGGGCTCGAGGTGATGGGCCATCGCTCGGAACGCGGCGAGTTGCGCGTCTCGACCGTCGAGCAGCAGCAGGCTGTTGAGCGCCAGGATCACGAGGTCGAAGCGCTTGGGCAGGTCGAGCAACGTGACGTCGTTCTCGACCAGCGTGAGTGAGCCGTCGCCGGCCTTTCGCGCCGGATGGCGCTTCCACGCGGTGCGGGCACGGTCGAGCATGTCCGGATCTCGATCAACGGCGGTGACGTCGTGGCCGGCGGCGGCGAGTGGCACCGCTATTCGGCCGCTTCCCGCACACAGCTCGAGGATCGAACCCCGGCCCTCCGCGGCCAGCGCGAGGTACATGGCGACATCGCCCGGGTCCTCGACCATATCGAGATCGTAGTAGCGAGCTATTTGCGCCCCAGCCGGTGTGGCACGTCTACCGGCGGAACTCACGAACGCGTTGCGCGGCGCGGTCGACCGGCTCAGCGGCGCGCCGCAGAAGCCTGGACGTGGGCAGCAAGCGACTCGTCTCCCGCGCGTGGGAAACGAACTGCATGGCCGTCGCGCCGACGCGCGGCAAGGGCACTGATGGCTTCCAGGGCACAACGGTGCGCGGCAGCCGCGGTAACGTCGGCGTGGTCGTAGGGCGGCGATACCTCGACGATGTCCATGGCCGCCAGCGGCACGCGGCCGACGATGCGCCGCACCGCACGCAGCAGCTCGCGGGTGAGCAGACCGCCCGGTTCGGGCGTGCCCGTACCGGGCGCCATGCCGGGATCGATCACGTCAATGTCGATCGACAGGTACACCGCGTCGGGGCCGTCGAGCGCCTCCGAGATCGCGTCATCGATCACCGCCTCGGCACCGCGCTCCTCGATCTCGCGCATGAGGTGCCAGCGCATGCCCTGCTCGCGCATCCACGCGAAGACGTCGGGCGGCGGCCAGTAGCCACGCAGGCCGACCTGGACGAAGTTGCTGCCTTTGACGGCGCCGGATTCGATCAGTCGGCGCATTGGCGTGCCGTGTCCGGCGAGCACTCCCCAGTCACTGTTCGCGGTGTCGGCGTGAGCGTCGAAGTGGACGATGCCGATACTGCCCGGCGCGCGAACCGCGGCGACGGCGCTTGCCGACGGCCAGGTGATCGAGTGATCGCCGCCGAGAATGATCGGGATCGCACCCGTTTCCGCGACGGCCAGGACCTTGCGGTAGATCATCGCGTGGCCGCGCTCGAGCGCCGCAGGCACGACGTTAGCGTCTCCGGCATCGACGACGTCGAGCACCTCGAACGGCTGTACGCCGAGCTGAAGCGAGTGGCCGCCCTGGGTGTACGTGGCCTGGCGGATGGCTCGCGGGCCGAATCGGGCACCGGATCGGTACGAAACGCCCTCGTCGAACGGGGCGCCGATGATCGCGACGTCGGGCGCGCGACTCATCAGCTCAGCGTCACTCTCGATCAGCGGCCGGTTGCAAAAGCTGTTTGTCACGCCCGTATACGCGGGGATCTCGGGACGCTCGTACACCGGGTACGGCGCGTCCCATCCGTTCATTCGCGCAAAGTCGGGCGGAGCGTGCTCGTCGGTCATCGCACGTCCCTCGCGGGCGAGTCGCCGCCGGTTCCGAGCCTCGGTCCAGCAGGGCGCCCGCGATGAATGCTACGCCTAACGGTCACGCGATGTTCGTAGCCCGATGGTCAGGCACCAACTCAGCGGCGCAGCGAGAAAGTCACCTCCACCAGCGCGGCCATGGCCACAACGAACATCGCCAGGGGAAGACTCAGTGCCTCCTGGCCGCGCAGCACGACGAACAGGACGATCACGAGTGCGACGAGCGCCGCGCGGCGGCTTGCGCGCCACCAATCGCCGCGATATGCGATCCGTCGATGACGGACGAATACGGCCAACCAAAGTAGCGGCGCGAGCGTGAGTGCCACGGCCAAGCCGAGTAGAAGGCCGCCGGCCAGCAGGACCCAGGCCTGGCCGCGCGGATCGTAGGTGGTCAGGACGTAGCCAACCGCCAGCCACGCCACTGCTGCCGCGACGAACAGGGCCAGGTTGGCCAGCCGGTCGCGGCTGTTCACTGTCGTGCCATCCATGGCCGAGTGTAGGTCGCTCGCGGGTCCGCGGCAGTTCACCGAATTACGCCGCGCTCGACGCGCAGATCTGCCGAAACGGACAGTAGCCGCAGGCAATCGCGTTGGGCTTGGCCGGGAATTCGGAACCGGCAATGCCGTCAAGCGCGGCGCTGATCTTCGTTTTGGTTCGCCCGAGTCGTTCGGGGGTAGGTTGGGTCCTCCCGACAACGCCACTATCGAGGAAGTGCAGCTGAAGCTCGGCAGGCAGCTCGCCCGACGCTGCTTGCTGGGCAAGCGCATAGACCTGGAGCTGGAGCGAGTTGCGTGCTTTCTCGTCAGCCTTGCGCTGATCTGTCACGTTCGACGACTTGTAGTCGACGATCACCGCGCCGGTCGCGCCATGATCCACGCGGTCCATGCGGCCGCGGATACGTACGCCGTCGAGATCGAACTCGAACGGTCGCTCGACCGCCACGACTTGAGCGGGATCGGCGACCTGCGCGGCGTGGAAGCTGGCCAGTGCAGCGCGACCAGCGTTGTAACGCGCGTCCTCGTGTTCGCGTGACAGGAAACCTTCCGACCTCCAGGCGCGATCGAAGGCCTCCAGAAGCTCGTCCTCTGATGGAGCGTCGCCGCGCCGCGATTCCAGGTGGAAATAGGCAACGGCTTCGTGTAGGGCACGGCCGTACGACATCGCGTGATGGGGCGGGCTGGGCACGCCCACGACATGGCGCAGTCGGTACCGCTCGGGGCATTCGAGGTAGTCCTCCAGCTGCGAGAAGCTGAAGGTCGGTTTGGCTGAGGATCGCTTGGCCGGTTCGGCAGATGACGCTGGCGGCGTCGGAGGACTGGGAGCCGCGATCTCGATGCGCTCTATCGGGATCACTGGAGCCGCGCTGGATTGCGGAACGACATCGAGCGCCTCGGCAATGAACGGCGACGCGCGTAGGCTGCCGCGGCCTCCCCGGCCGCTCGCGTGGTGGCTGAGCCACAGCTCGTCACGAGCTCGAGTCATGGCTACGAAGCACAACCGCCGCTCTTCGTCCACTTGCTCTTCCTCGGGATCGTCGAGGTCGCCCCGTATCTCGCCCCACGGCAGGGTCAGTCCAGCAGGGCGGCCCCGCGCTGGAAAGCGGCCTTCTGCAAGGCCGACGACGTAGACGACGCGGAACTCGAGGCCCTTGGCGCGGTGGACAGTCAGAACGGAGACCGCATCGGCATCGAGCGGACCTGTGTCTGCCTGCTCGTCCTCCGCCTCGATGAGCGCGTCCAGGTGGGGGACGAGTGATGGGACGCGCGGGTCGACGATCAGCGCCTCTCTGGCCCTGACGATGTCGAAAAAGCGCGCCACGGCATCTGCGTCGGCCGGGTCAGCTTCGCTGGCGAGCTTTGCCAGGCAGCCACTTCGACGCAGGTGGTCGTAGAGAACTTCTGCCCCGCTGCGCTCGTGGGACAGCTCGATCGCTGCACGCACGTCCCTCACCAGCCGGCGAGCAGCGCTGGTGAACGCGTCGCCACTCCCCGAAGTTGGTTGATCGACAGCATCGGTGAGGACTTCCCAGAACGAGCGATTGCGACGCCGTGATGCGGCCATTAATAACGTGAGCCGCTCGCCGCCGAGGCCGTAAGCCGCCGCGCTTGCCAGCACGTAGAGCTCGACCGTGTTCGACGGATCAGTCACCACGCGCAAAAGAGCCAGCAGCGGCCGGACCGCGGGCCGGGCGTAGAAGTCGGACCTTGAGTGACTGCGAACCGGAACGCCGCGGAGCGTGAGGCCGCGCACGATTGGGCTCAGCTCGATGTTGCTCCTGGTCAGCACCGCAAAATCGAGAGGGCGCTCGCCGCCACGCAGTCGACGCAGGATCTCGTCCGCGACACCCTCCGCCTCCTCGTCCGGCGTCGCATAGCCGACTACACGAACGGGTGCCGCCTTGGTGGACTTCTGGGCGGCCGTGACCTGTTGGCCCGTGGGTCTCCAGCTCAGCGGCTTGGCGTGGCTGATCAGCCGTTGCGCGGCGCAGATGATCGGCCGGCGTGACCTGTAGTTCGTCTTCAGGGTCACCGTTCGAAGGTCAGAGTGCGCAGCCGCGAAGCGAGCGATGCCGTCCGTGGCCGCACCGCGAAACGTGTATATGGCCTGGTCCGGGTCGCCCACCACTGTTACGTTGCGCGACTCGTTGGTTAGCGCCATGACGAGCTCGATCTGCGCGCGGTTCATGTCCTGGAACTCGTCGACCAGCAGATAGCGATAACGACCGACGAGCTCGCGGCGCACTGCCGGACGGCTGTTGAGTAGTCGGAGCGGCAGGGCGAGCTGATCCCCATGGTCGATCAGACGATTGCGTCCCAACAGAGCCTGGTACGTCCCGTATGCAGAGGCGATCTCCGAGCGGGCAGCGACGGTGTCGATCGACGCGTCATCGTTGTCGGCCATTGCCGTCAGGCGCGAAACATGCCGGGTGAGCATGTCAGGGTCGACACCTTCGTCCTTGGCGCGGCTGAAAAGGTCGGCCAGTGCCTCCAGGAAGCGCGTCGGGTTGCCAAGGGGCCGGTACCGGTCGAGGCCGAGCTCGAAGAGATGGTCGCGCAGGAGGACCACCGCCTCGGCACGGTTGATCAAACGCACGTCGCCGGGCAGTCCAAGCTCGAAGGCGTGCTCGCGTAGAACTCGGTCGCCGAAGGCGTGGAATGTGTGGATGTGCGCGTCGGCCATGCCGTATGGCAGCAGGACATCCACTCGTTCCTGCATTTCCGACGCGGCGTTGTCCGTGAACGTCAGCGCAAGGATCTCGCTCGGCCGAGCCCGTCCGGTGGCAATCAGCCACGCGAGGCGGTGGGTGATGACCTGCGTTTTGCCGGTCCCCGGGCCGGCGACAACGAGCTGAGGCCCGTCTCCGTGGGTTACCGCTCGGCGCTGTTCCCGGTTGAGGCCGACCAGCAGGCCGGCGACGATCTCGAGCGAGATGGGCGGTTTGGCGGCGGCGCGCCTCGGAGCGACGATAGATGGAGCAAGTTGGATGGCCACGTCCCGAGTCTCCGCTCGGGAAGTGACAGCTCTCGTGTCACGCCGCGAAGTTGCTACTCCACCTTGTCGCGGCGCAGCGCGCGGCGGATCGCCTCGGTCTCCTCCTCGGACACGGCCGAGTCCGTCTTGCCCGCGATGACCGCCTTGAGGAAGACTCGTGTCGCCTGGCGCGAATGCATGCTCGACATGACGAAGCCGTCGCCGCGCCCATCGAGCAGCGCGAGGACGAAGCTCTGGTTTGAGCCCGTGTCGGCGAACGGATTGAAACGGACTACGCCGATGCTCTGAATCGAGTGCTTCCCCTGCGCCTCGGCCGCCCCTACCCGGGCCTCTATGGCGGCCAGCTGAACATTCAGCTGATCAAGGCGCAGGCCGACTTCGCTGAGTGTCGGATCGGGCCTTGTAGCGACCGGCGCGCGGCGGCTGGCGTTGCTCCGCGTGAGAGCGAAGATGCTGACCAAAAGGGCAAGAGCGCCAACCGCGAGCGCCGCGACGGCGAGCAATGTGACAGTCGAATCAGGAATCGGACGATCTCCGATGGGTGGCGGTGACGGAAGGTCGAATTCTAGGCTGCCGGGGTTCGGCCGCGCCCGATGCTATGCTCGGGACAGTGAGCAAGCGCACTCGCGGGCCAGCCCGCACCCACCGCCGCCCTGGCACCAGGCCTCCAACCGATCGCCCGGCCAGCGCGCGACGCCCAGCCAGCGAGGCTGGGGTCAGCCAGCTCGAGGCGGCCGAGGTCATCGCCGAGGACGTCGTCGAGCACCAGCCGGCTGCGGCCGCGTCCGAGCTCGAACGAGCCGCTCGCTCGACCCATCGCGGCCAGCGCGTCAAGCCGGGCAGCGTGCTCGCTGCACGCGCCGCGACGGAGTACGTCTACGTCGCCCAGGACCTGCGCCGCATCACTGTCGTTGCCACGCTGCTGTTCGGCCTCATGATCGTGCTGTGGCTGCTGATCGTCGTCCTGAAGGTGATCCCGCTCCCCTTCTACTAGGCCCGACTCCGAGCTCTAGCTCGACGCTTCCCGCTTCTGCCGCTCGGCCAGCTTGCGCCTCTCGTCCTCGCGCTGTTGCTGCGCTCCACCGGCGACCTTCATTGGATTGACCTTGCCCTTCGCTCCCTTGTCGGGGAACGGTCCGCCGAACTCGGCTGCTTCGTCGCGCGCGGCCTGGCGAGCGGCCATCCGCTCACCAATCGTCCTCTCGTAGCCGTGGTCTGACGGCTCGTAGTAGTGCCGGCCGACCAGCTCATCGGGCAGGTATTGTTGGTCGACGTCGGCGCCCTCGTAATCGTGCGGGTAGATATAGCCGCGGCCGGTGCCGAAGTCGCGCTTCTCGCGCCACGTCGCGCTACGCAGGTGGCTGGGCACGGGCAACGAGCCACGCTTCAGCACATCGTCCATCGCCGCCCAGTAGGCCGACCCGGCACGGTTCGACTTCGGCGCGGCGGCGATGTAGGCAGTCGCCTGGGCCAACGCGTACTGAGCTTCGGGCAGGCCGACCCACTCGAGTGCCCCAGATGCCGCGACGGCGACCTGCAAAGCATGCGGATCGGCATTGCCCACGTCCTCGGACGCGGCAATGATTAACCGCCGCGCGATGAAGCGCGGGTCCTCGCCTGCCGCGACCATCGTTGCCAGCCAGTAGAGCGCAGCGTCGGGGTCATTGCCGCGCAAGCTCTTGATGAACGCGCTGACGGTGTCGAAGTGGCCGTCGCCGGCACGGTCGTAGGTCAGCACGCGCTGCTGCGCGGCGGCCTCGATCTCCTCGATGCCCGGTGCATCGGACATCACCGCCGCCGCTTCGAGCACGTTCAGCGCCGACCGGGCGTCGCCACCGCTCAGGTCGACGAGGTGCTCGCGCGCGGCCGCGTCGAGCGTCACCTTGCCCTCAAGGCCCTTCTCGTCGGCCAGTGCCCGATCAACGACCGTGCCCAGGTTCTCGTTGGTCAGCGGCTCGAGCCGGAACACGCGCAGCCGCGAGAGGAGCGCCGAGTTGACTTCGAAGTACGGGTTTTCGGTGGTCGCGCCGATGAGCGTGATCGTGCCGTCCTCGACCTGCGGCAGGAGCGCGTCCTGCTGGCTCTTGTTGAAGCGATGGATCTCGTCGATGAAGAGCACCGTGGACCGACCACCGTTGTCGATCCATTCACGCGCGCGGGCAATCGCGCCACGCACGTCGGCGACGCCGCTCATGACCGCCGACAGGGTGGCGAACGGCGCGTCGACGGCCTCGGCCAGGAGACGCGCAAGGGTGGTCTTGCCGGAGCCCGGCGGGCCCCACAGGACCATCGACGCGAGGTGGCCGCGGTCGATCATTCGGCGAAGCGCGCCACGCTCGCCGACGAGATGCTCCTGGCCCACGAACTCGTCGAGATTCTGGGGTCGCATGCGCGCGGCGAGCGGCGAATGTGCGGCCGCCCCGGTCAGATCGAGCGCCTGCTGAACCTTGGGGCCGTCCTGACTCCGACGCGCGGGCATGGGCAGATGATGGCACGCGTTCCGGGATACCATCGGCCCATTCACCGACGCACCACGAGGGGTCACGCCGTGAGCGCCGCCAATCTTCGAATTCCTGGGCCCACGCCGCTGCCCGACGCGGTTCGCGAGGCTGGCGCGCGCCAGATGGTCAACCACCGCGGGCCGGAGTTCCGCGAGCTGATCACCCGCGTCACCCAGCGCCTCCAACGAGCGTTCAAGACGAACAACGACATCCTGATCCTGACCTGTTCCGGCACGGGCGCCCTCGAAGCCACCGTGGTCAACCACCTCTCGCCGGGCGACGACGTGCTGTCGGTGAGCATCGGCTCGTTCGGCGAGCGCTTCGCCCGCATCGCCGAGGTCTACGGGGCGCGAGTCGAGCGGCTAACCGTCGAATGGGGCCAGGCAGCCGATCCCGACGCGGTGGCCGCGAGGCTGCGCGAGATGGCCAAGGCCGGCCGTCCGGCAAAGGCAATCCTGCTTACTCACAACGAGACTTCGACCGGCGTCGTCAACCCGCTCGACGAGCTGTCCGCGGCGGTCCACGAGGCTTCGCCCGACACGCTGCTGCTGATCGACGCGATCAGCGGACTCGGCGCCGTCCCCTTCGACACCGACGGCTGGGGGCTCGATGTCGCCGCCACGGGCTCTCAGAAGAGCTGGATGTCGCCTCCCGGCGTGGCGATGATCGCGGTCTCGGAACGTGCCTGGCGGGCGGCCGAACAGGCGTCCATGCCGCGCTTTTACTTCGACCTGGCAAAGGCACGCAAGTCACTCGCCAACGGCGAGACGCCATGGACGCCGGCCGTCGGCGTGCTGTTCGCGATGGACGTGGCGCTCGAGATGCTCGACAAGGAAGGCTACGAGCATGTCTTCGCTCGCCATGCAGCCTGTGCGAATGCCGCCCGTGCAGGCCTCAAAGGCCTCGGCCTGCGTCTGTTCGCCGACCCCGCCCACGCGTCGCAGACGGTTACCGCTGCGTTCGTGCCGGAGGGCATCGAATGGGCCGCGCTCAACAAGGAGATGCGAGCCAACGACCTTGTCCTGGCAGGTGGCCAGGACAAGCTGGCCGGTCAGATAATGCGCATCGGTCATCTGGGATCAGTGACGTCCGATGAGGTCGTCTCCGCCATCGCGATCATCGGCCAGTCGATGCGGGCGCTCGGCAAGTCGGTCGACGTAGGCAGGGCCGTCGAGGCGGCGCGGGACGCGGCCGCACAGGAGCTGCCGCAGGCGGTCGCCTCGGGAGCGTGAGGGTCCTTGTCGTCGAGCCCCTCGGTGAGGAGGGGCTGGAGCTCCTGCGATCAGAGCACGATGTCGACGTCCGCATCGGCATGCCGCGCGACGAGTTCCTCGCCGCATTGCCGGACTACGAGGCGCTCGTCGTGCGCAGTCAGGTCAAGGTCGACGCAGAGGCGTTCGAGGCCGCCAAACGCCTGATCGTCGTCGGCCGCGCCGGCGTGGGTGTCGACAACATCGACCTTGACGCGGCGACGCGAGCCGGTGTGGCTGCCGTGAACGCGCCGACGGCCAACACAGTCGCAGCGGCGGAGCACACCCTTGCTCTCATCTACTCGCTTGCCCGGCGCATCCCGATGGCGGACGCATCGATGCGCCTCGGGGAGTGGCGCCGGGCGGATTTCATGGGCCTCGAGCTGCGTGGCCGGACACTCGGCATCGTCGGCCTGGGCAAGATCGGGATGACCATCGCCGAGCGCGCTCGGGCGATGGAGATGGAGCTGCTCGGAAGCGACCCGTTCGTGAGCGAGGAGACCGCGGCGGCGCGCGGCATCGAGCTGCTTTCCGTCGACGCGCTGCTCGAGCGTGCCGACGTGGTGACGCTGCACGTGCCGCTGACCCGCACGACGCGCGGCATGATCGGCGCCGCCGAGCTGGCGCGCATGAAGCCGACCGCGCTGCTCGTCAACGTCGCGCGCGGCGGCGTCGTCGACGAGGCGGCACTGGCCGAGGCGCTCGCGGCGGGCCGGCTGGGCGGAGCCGCGGTCGATGTCTACGAGAACGAGCCGCCGCGCGACTCGCCGCTGCTAACGGCCCCGAACACCGTGCTCACTCCGCATCTCGGTGCGTCCACCGAAGAAGCGCAGACCAAGGTCGCGGTCGAGGTGGTGATGCAGATCCTCGACGTGCTCGCCGGGCGCCCGGCACGCTACGTTGTCAACGCGCCACTCGTGCCGCCCGAAACGGCCCAGGCGCTTGCGCCGTTCGTGCCGCTGGCGCGCATGCTCGGCCAGTTCTACGCCCAGTTCGCGACGTCGCTCGACGGGCTGCGCCTCGAGGTCGCCGGAGAGATCGCCGCGCACGACAGCAGCCCGCTCGCAGCGGCCGCCCTGTCCGGCCTGCTGGCAAACATGACCAGCGAGCGAGTCACGCCGGTTAATGCTCCGCAGCTGGCGCGCGAACGGGGCATCCAGCTTTCCGAGACGCGCACTGCCGACAGCCCCCGAGCCGCGTCGATGGTGACGCTCAGCGGTAAGACGCTGGTTGCCGGAACCGTCAACGCCGGCGAGTCGCGCCTCGCTCGGCTGGGCGACTACTGGGTCGACATGCCGGCCGCCCCGTGGATGCTCGTCACGCGGCACCAGGATCGGCCGGGCACGATGGGCCGTATCGGCCAAATGCTCGGCGAGGCGGACGTCAACATCAGCGCCATGCAGCTCGGGCGCAACGAGCCGCGGGGCGACGCGTTGATGATCCTCGCCCTCGACGAGGCGGTGCCCAACGGCGTCGCCGAGCGCATCCGTGCCGACGACGCCGTCCTTGACCTGTGGCTGATCCGCCTCGACTGACGCCGCTCCGACTCACCGGCGTCACCGGCACCCTGGTGCTCGTCCGACACGGCGAGTCGACATGGATCGCCGAGGGCCGTTTCCAGGGCCGCCAGAATCCGCCGCTATCCGAGCTGGGCCTGCGCCAGGCAGGTCTCGTCGCCGGTCGCCTCGCCGAGCGCAGCGAGCAGACGCCGCTGCCGATTCCGCCGGGCCCGCCGATCGGGATCTGGCACTCCCCACTGGACCGCGCCGCGGCTACGGCACGCGCCATCGCCGATTCCCAGCCGACCGCCGTTACGCTCCACCTGGCCGACGGCCTGACCGAAATCGCCCAGGGTGACTGGGAGGGCCAGCCGCACGGCATCGTGAGCACCAGGTGGGCGGCCGAGCTGGCGGCATGGCGGCGCTCCCCGACGACGGATCACGCTCCCGGCGGCGAGTCGCTGGCCGAGGCGGCGGCCCGAGTCGCCACGGCGATCGACGCGGTGCGCATCGGTCTCGGCACCACCTACGAAGGCGTGTACGACCCGGTTCCCGGCTATCAGGCCACTTTTCCGGCGGGCAACACGGCGAACGAGCCGTGGGCCGTGCTCGTCGCGCACGACGGCATTTTCAGATTGGCGCTGATGCTGCTGCTGAACTTGCCGCTCGAGCGCTTCTGGTCATTCCCGTTCAACCTGTGCGCGATCACGGTCGTCGCGCTCCACGAGGGATTGCCCGCGCTCCGCGCGCACAATCTGTCGGAGCACCTGGCACCGATCGCGATCGAGGCACGTGCCGCCGCCGAGGCGCGTGGCGACCGGCGAGGAGCGCTTTAGCTCGAGCGGCGCCTGATACCGCGCGGGCGCCTGATGAGCCTCGGCCGCCTGAAGACCGTCCGTAAGAGTCCGATGCGCACTCGCCGGTAGGCCAGCGCCAGGCTCTGCAGCATGGACTTACCCGGCCGCCTTCGGCCGTACGTGGCTTCGACCTTGGCCGTGGCGATCATGTTGAGATCACTTTGAGCCACGGGCACCAGCTGACCCAGGCCGGCGGCAAACTCGTACGCCGTCTGGGCCGGTCGCGGGCCGTGACCCAGCCGTGTGGCGAGACGGGTGATGCCGCTGTAGGCGACCTCCGGCTCGGCCGATGGGATTCGCCGCCGCCAGGCGGTGAAGAGGCCGAGCGCCGCGAGGCCGCTGATGACCAGTACCGCGACCGCAATCGGCAACCAGCTCTCGGTCGGGGCTACCTCGGTGGGGAGCGGTGGCAGCGGCTGGGATGGCTCGCCCGGCCCTGAAGGCCCCTCTTCACCCTCGGACTCGCCTTGACCGACGAACCCGCCGTCACCGTCATCGCCCGAGGAGACCGGTCCACCGGCACGAAGGTTGGTTGGCGTCTGGCCGTTTTCCGAGTTGCCCGGCGTGGGATCGAACTCGACCCAGCCGAAACCCGGAAAGAAGACCTCGACCCACGCGTGCGCTGCGCTGCGATCGACGCGCCACGATCCGTTGGCCTGCTCACGCCCGGGCAGGTAGCCGAGCACGTAGCGTGCCGGCACGTCCGCCGCGCGCAGGAGCATCACCATCGTAGTCGCGAAGTACTCGCAAAAGCCTTCCTTGATCCGGATGAAGCAGTCGACCAGCTGCTCGCCGGCACATCTGCCGCGAATGTCGGTGTTGTAAGTGAAGCCGCCAGATCGATACAGGTAGTCCTGGACCGCGACCGCGATGTGGTAGGGCGTCTGCTCATCGGAGGGCAGGCGGTTCTTGAGCGACTCGCCCAGCCTGATCACGCTGTCGCCAACAGATCCGGGACGAATCTGACGATAACGATCTACCCACTGCGGATAGTTGGTGCCCGCAGAGGCAAGCTGGTTGCCCGTCAGCGCGTCGCGCCCGACGATCTTGCGTACGAGGGATCGGACCTGGTACGGGACGCCTTGCTGGATACCGAAGCTAAGCTCGGCGGACGTGAACGCCCCACCGGGGCCGTGGGTCAACACGACGCTCGGCTGGTTGACGGATATTGGGGTCGCTGGTGCTACGAAGACGTCGCCGCCGAACGAGGTCGGCGTGATCGTCGCATCAACCTGTTCCCACGCGGCACCCTGTGTGATCTCCTCCGGCGTGCCGTCCAGAAGTGAGTCGCCGGGGTTCAGCACGCGCTCGAATCGGTCGAGCGGCTGCCAGTTGCGACCGTCGAAATAGTCATAGGTGGCGCCTCGCCAGCGATAGCCATCGCCGTCGCTCGTGGAGGCCGTGAAAACCTCTTCGGTCGACGACTGCCACACGTCGCGAATGGTCTGCGTCGGGGTGAACAGGACGTTCGGTCCACGCGCCGAGCCGCTGACCCCGCCCAGCCAGCGGTTGATCGTGTAGCCGATCTCGAGCAGCTCGTCGTCGACGTCGTTCCAGGCGCGTGACAAGGGCGCTGAGCTTGCGTTGGCGGCTAGCGTCGTCGCCGCAAGGATCGCCACGATCACGAAGACGGCGCCGTTGCGCAGGAAAGTGCCCGATATGTCGGCGACGTCGCGCATCCCGCGCAAGCGCCACTCGCGCGCCTGCTCGAGCAGGTTCAGCCGCACGAGCAGGACGAGCGCCGCGGCCACAAATACGACGAGGTGCGCGTACTGCTCGCGGATGGTGACCGAAACGTTGATCAGCAAAATGGCACCGGCGAGGAGGATGGCCGGCAGCGGCCGATGGCGGCGGAAGACGGCGAATGCGGCGAAGAGCCCAAGGCCCCACACCAGCGAGCCCATGATGAGCAGGAAGATCGATGTCTCCGACGAACGAATGCCAAGCACGAACGCTTCGTTGACGAACGTCGAGACCGAGAGGTTGAGCGCGCGCAGGCGCTCCTCGATTGCCGGGTCGCTCGATATGACACTGCCGATCGAGAAGAGCAGGTAGGCCGCACCGACCAGTGCGCCGATCACGTACGACCGCCAGACGGTCAGGCTGGACTTGGCCAGGTACGACCCGAGCAGGACGCTGAGGAACCCGGCGAGGGGCAGGAAGCCCGTCTGCGAGCCGGTCGAGCCGAGCACCGTGCCGGCCCATGCCGCATCGTCGACGGCGACCGCGACGACGACGACCATCACCACCAGCGCGATCAGGCTCGTCCATCCCTCGCGCGGCGTGTACGGCAGGTCATGCAACTCGTCGCGATCGACGAGTGGCTCCCACTCACGTCGGCCGTGGTCGGGTGATTTGGTAGTGGAGATGCCGCTCATCGCGCGAGAACCATAGAGCGTGGACCGAGACTGACCAGTTGTGCGGCTATCGGCTCGCCAGGGAGGATGTTGTGCCAGGTCAGATCGTGCTCGGCCAGCGCGTGCTGAAGTGCGCGTGCGGCACGCTGTTCGGCGGCCATCGTCTCCTCGTCCGGGTCGGGAAGATCGTGCAATCGCCGATCGTTGGCGGCGAAGGCCGGCGCGTCGAGGACCACGATCGCCGCCTCCACGCCGCGGCCACGCAGGCCGGAGATGGGCCGGATCCAGTTGCGCTCGAGCGACGGGGTGATGATGATCGCGGTCATTCCGCGGCGCAGTCGCGCGACACCGTCGACGAGCATGTCGCCGAGTGGCTGGTCGCCGTTGGGCATCACCGCCGCGAGGACCTGCATCACCTTTTGATACTGGCGCGGGCCCCGGTCGGGCGGCAGGCGGCCGATCCGCGCGCCCGACGCGGTCATCGCCACGTTGCGGTTCTCGAGCAGCGCCCGCGCGGCGATGGATGCGGCAACTCGGACTCCGTACTCAATAGTCGATTCGTCGCCCCGGCCCGTGTGAGCACCGCTCTCGAGGTCGAGGAAGATCCACACGTCGGCCGTCTGTTCGAGGTCGAACTCCTTGACCTGCAGCTCAGCCTGCCGGGCGCTACTGCGCCAGTGAATGCGGTTGTACGCGTCACCCGGCGCGTACGGCCGTATGCCGGTGGCGTGCGGCGTCGTCTGCGGCGTGCGCACGACCTGGGCGTGCGAGCCCTCGATGAATGCCGGTGGCAACCGCCAGCCGGGCAATTGCTCGACCCGCGGATAGACGATCACTGTCGAGTGGCTGCCAACCGTGGCATGCGATTCGAAGAGGCCCAGCGGGTCGCCGGTGCGCAGCGCCAGCGGCTCGATCCGGAAGTGGCCGCGACGCGCGAGGGGGACGCGCACGGACCACGACTGCTCGCCGCGCGGACCGAGGGTGACCGCCTGGCCGGGCAGCGGGACGGGAAGGGTGGTCGGGTTGTGCACCTCGAGCCACAGCTTGGGCAGGCGGCTGGTGTTGCGGACCGTGTATGAGGCCCGGAGCATGTCGCCGGCCTGTGCGTGCAGGCGGTCGAGGACGTAGCCCGCCTCGAGATCGGCCAGGCCAAAACGGGTCAGCACGTACGAGCCGCCGATGACCAGGATGCCCAAATAGACCAAAAAGAACAGGAACTGGGCGCCCGTGGACAGGGCAGCGATGAGCAGAATGCCGGCGAGGATGATGATCTCGACGCGTCGCACCATCGTTCGCGATCCGCGCTAGGCCGGTTTGACGGCCGTTCGTTCCTGCTGGGGTATGCGGCTCTCTATCGGCACGCTGTCGAGCAGCTCGCGCACGATGAGCGCCGAGTCGACGTCGCGCACCGTGGCCGCGGTCTTGACGATTAACCGGTGGGCGAGAGCGGGCACTGCCAGCGCCTTGACGTCATCAGGAATGACGTAGTCGCGGCCGGCCAGCGCGGCGAACGCCTGGCCTGCTCGGTATAGCGCCAGCGAGCCGCGCGGAGAAGCGCCGAGGTAGATGTCCGGGTGAGTGCGCGTGGCGTTGACCAGCCGGACGATGTAGTCGCTGACGGCCGAGTCGACGTATATCTCGCGCACGCCGGCCTGCAGCTCCCGCAGCTCCTCGGTCGACACAACCTCAGCGAGGTCCTCGATGGGATGCTGGCGCTTCTGCTCGTCGAGGATGAGCATCTCCTCGAGCGGCTGCGGATAGCCCAGCTGGAGACGAAGCATGAATTGGTCGAGCTGTGCCTCGGGCAGGGCGAAGGTGCCTTCGTACTCGATCGGGTTCTGGGTGCCGATGACCATGAACGGGTCGGGCAGCTCGTAGGTCACGCCGTCGACCGTCGCCTGGCGCTCCTCCATGCTCTCGAGCAGTGACGACTGGGTCTTTGGCGTGGCTCGGTTGATCTCGTCGGCGAGCACGATCTGGGCCATGATCGGGCCTGGCCGGAACTCGAACTCCTGCGTCTTCTGGTTGTAGATCGACAGGCCGGTGACGTCCGAGGGCAGCAGGTCGGGTGTGAACTGGATACGTCGGAAGGTACAGCCTAGGCTCTTGGCAATCGCCTTGGCGAGGACGGTCTTGCCGGTGCCCGGCACATCCTCGATTAGCAGGTGTCCCTGGCACAGCAGCGCGACGAGGGCGAGACGCACCTCGTGGTGCTTGCCGACGATCACTCGCTCGACGTTGGCGAGGACCTTCTCACCCGATTCCTGGATCTTTGCCACGCGCACGCCCTCCGGAGTGTCCGACACCAATCAGCCAGCCCCCTCCCCGTTTGGGCCCGGTGACGGACGGCGTCGGCTGATAGTACGCTCGCCCACCGGATTCGGTTCCAATGACGTCTGGCGCCCGCGAAGCGCGACGCGCGCCTCGAGGATCACCGGGCGACGCCAAGGTAATTGCTCATGAGGCGCCCGGCCATAGGCACGGCGCGTTGAGCGCCCGCGCCGCCGCCCTCGACGATCACGGCGATCGCGATGAGTGGCGCATCCGCCGGTGCGTAGCCGATGAACCAGCTATGAGGCGCCGCTTCCCCACCGAGCTGGGCAGTGCCGCTCTTGCCGGCGGTTGGCACACCCGGAACCTTCGCCGCGCCGGCGAAATCGGAGCCGAACGGACCCTCCACGGCGAGCTGCATCGCGTTGCCGATTGCCTGTGCCCGACCGGGGTCGATCACCTGCGACCAGCCCTGCGCATCGAGCCGGGTTACGGTCCCGTCGCCGGCGCGCAGTTCGTCGACGAGCTTGGGCTTCATCATCAGCCCGTCGTTGGCAATGGTCGACGCGACGAGGGCCATCTGGAGTGGCGTGACGAGGACCTCCGCCTGCCCGTAGGCGGCGTTGGCCAGCTCGACTCGGTCGCGGAAACCGGCCAGCGGGCCATCGCCGCCGTTGACCTGGCTGGGTGATGTCGGCAACTCGAACGGAATTCGATCGCCGAAGCCGAAGCGACTCGCCCAGCCGATCATGTTGTCTGCTCCGATGTCGAGCCCAGCATGGGCGTACCAGATGTTGCTCGAAACTTCGGTCGCCTCATAGAAGTTGAGCGGATGGTCGGTCTGGACGCGACGCGGGAAGTCGCGAATCTTGAAGCCCTCGATCAGGAAACCCGTTTCGTACTCCTCGGGTTGGTTCTCGTAAGTCGTATCCGGCCCGATCGCGGCAGAGCCGAGACCGGCAACGGCGGTGACGATCTTGAACACCGATCCGGGCACGTACAGGCCCTGTGTCGCGCGGTTGAGCATCGGCGAGTCCTCGCGTTCGCGGAGCGCGGCCACGTAGTCGCGACCGTCGTCTGGATCCGCGACGCGGTTCGGGTTGTAGGTCGGGTTGCTGGCCAGGGCGAGCACTCGGCCGGTGGTCGGCTCGATCGCCACGACCGCTCCACGTTGGTCGCCGAGCAGGTCGAAGGCGGCCTGCTGGAGGTCGATGTCGAGCGAGGTGTAGAGGTCGGACGGGTTGTACGGCTGGTCGCGGAACTTGCGCAGCAGCTCGTCGCCCGGACGGAGAGTGACGAGGCCGGTGAGCTGCGCGTCATAGGTCCGCTCCAGACCGGCCGCGCCAAAGATGTCACTCCGGTAGCCGACCACTGGTGCGGCCGCGAGGTACGGGTACGAGCGCTGCCGATCGTCATCTGTGCCCACGTTGCGCGCCAGGACGTTGCCGTTGCGGTCATAGATCGTGCCGCGCGGCGCCTGCCGGGCCCCGACCAGGACGAGCGGGTTAAGCGGGTCCGAGCTCAGCCGATTCGCTTCGAGGACCTGCCAATAGCCGAGGCCGGCGGCGAGAGCGCCGTACGCGATCGCCACCGCCAGGGCGAGACGCATCAGGCTGCCCGCGATACGCGGCGGCGCCACCTGGATCGCCGACGGCCGGAGTGCCGGCATGGCCTCGGTCCCGACGGGGCGCGGCCGGAATCCGGCCCTCAGCCGCGCGCGGAAACGCCGCCACGGGTCGCGTCGGCCGGGTTCGTGGGTCAAGAAAGTGCCTCCTCGAGCCGACCGCCGGCGCGCCGTGCTCGGCGGCTGATTCGGCTCGACATGCTCGTCCGTTGATCGGGCGGCGGGGGCTCTACCCCGCGATCGCTGAGCGCCAGCAGCAGACCGATGACCGCGCCGTTGACCAGCAGCGACGAGCCGCCGTAGCTGACGAAGGGTAGCGTGATACCGGTCAGGGGTACGACGCGGAGGTTTCCGCCGGCGATGATCGCGGCCTGGACGACGATGACCAGCGTCAAGCCGGTGGCCAGTAGGGCACGGAAATCGTCGGCCGCCGTCGCAGCGATCCGGAAGCCACGCTGGGCGATAAGGACGTACAGCCCGAGCACGCCGAGCGCGCCGAGCATGCCCATCTCCTCGGCCAGGGCAGCAAAGATGAAATCGGTGTGGATGGCCGGAATCGATGGCACCGAGCCGACCTGCGGCAGCCCGGCGCCGAGACCCGTGCCGAGGACGCCGCCACGACCGTAGGCATACAGCGCCCGGATGACCTGGTAGCCAGCGCCCTGCGGGTCGGTGAACGGGTTGAGCCAGATATCGACTCGGTCCTGGACGTGGGGGAACGCGAAGTACAGCACCGCGCTGCCGGCCACGAATAGAAGCAGGCCGAGCACGACGTATGAGGCGCGTCGGGTGGCCACGTACAGCAGCCCGAGGAAGACCAGGAAGTACAGCAGCGCCGCACCCAGGTCACGCTGAACGATCACGATCGCCAGGGCGAGGCCCCACAGGGCGAGCATCGGCAGCAGGTACGGCAGCGGCGGCAGACGGAACGGACCGAGTCGTGTGCTGGCGCTAGAAAGGAGCGACCGATTCTCGGCCAGATAGCCGGCCAGGAAGACGACCAGGATTACTTTCAGCAGCTCCGACGGCTGGCCCGAGACAGGCCCAATGACGAGCGTCAGACGAGCGCCGCCGGTGACCTCGCCGAAGACGAACACGAGTAGCAGCAGGCCGATGCCGAGCGCCGCCCAGGTGTACTTGTAGCGGCGCAGCCAGCCGTCGCTGCGAACCAGGATCGCCGTCGCGCCAAGAACGGTGAAGCCGAGCAGCGTCCAGGCCAGCTGCACGTCGGCCAGGCCGAGCTCGCGGCCGAGGATCTGCTGCGTGACGAGATCCTGCGGCAGACGCTCCATGAGCAGCAGCGATAACCCGGCGAGCATCGCCGCGGTCGGGAAGAGAATCTCGTCCATCCGCCGGCCGGTGATCACGAAGGCCGCGTGGATGACGAAGATGGCGAGCAGGTAGGTGAAGAGCAGGCTCGCGTCACCCATCTCGAGCTGGCCGCTGCGGAACGACTGCAGGCTCGCCCAGCCCACTACGAGCGTGAACGCCACGATCGAGAGCAGGCCGAGCTCGCGCCAGCGAAGGTGCGGTCGAATGCCGACGCTGAACAGCGCCCGGCGCATGGCGATCACCCTGGCGCGCTCGCGGGTGGGGCGCTCACGCGTTGCCGCGCTCGCGCTCGAGACGCAGCCGGATCTGGCCGATCTGGACCTCGTCGCCGTAGCCGAGCGGCAATAAGCCGCCGACCTTTTGGCCGTTAAGCCACGTCCCGTTGGTGCTGCCACGGTCCTCGACATACCAGGCACGGCCGCGGAAAGTAAGCAGCGCGTGATCGGCCGACACGAACGAGTCGTCCAGCACGATCGAGTTGTTCACGTCGCGTCCGAGTGAGTTGACCGCGTCGAGCGGGATCGACGTGCCCGGTTCGGGCCGGCCCTCCTTTGCCTCGACCACGAACAACCGGGCTAGCGGCCGGCCGGCCCCGGCCACGCCAGCCCGAAGATCGCGCCACAGGGCGCGCGCGACGAAGAAGAAGAAGGCGTAGATGAGAACCACGAACAGGATCCGCAGTCCCCACAGACTCAAGCTGAATACGTCCATGACGGACGGCGAAGTCTAAGTCGACGGCTCGATCGTCACCGTCGAGCTGCCCAGCTGGAGCACGTCACCGGGTCCGAGAGCGATCTCGGTGACAGGGCTGCCGTTCAGGTACGAGCCGTTTGTGCTGCCCAGATCGGTATACACGAGCATGCCCAGCCGAACGCCGATCTGACCATGGTGACGCGATACGCGGTCGTCGCTCAAGACCACGTTGTTGTCCAGCGAACGACCAAGCCGGATCGTGCCGCCGAGGACCGGGAAGCGCTCAACATTGTTGTTCGGGACACGGACCGCGAGCTGCGCACGGGGCATGTTCGATGAATGTGCTGCGAACACGGCCGTCGGCTGGCCGAGGCCGTCGACTGGGCCGGCGCCATTGGTGTCGGTCGCAACCGGAGGTGGCGCTGGCGGCGGCGTTGTGGGCTGTGGTCGGGGGACTCCCACAGGTCGGTCAGATGGGCCGGGAAGCACGACCGGCTGGGCATAAACGCGGACGTCGCCCGGCTGGACGGCAGCCGATCCTTCGATTTCGAGCGCCGGCCGGGCGAGCAGGACGTAGCCGTGTCCGCGTGCGAAGTTGCGCAGGGACTCGGAAAGGTCACGCGCCAGGATGGCCCGGTCGCCGTCGAGAGCCGCGTAGTCGGAAGTGCTGAGCAATACGCGGAAGGTGCTCGGCGCATAGGTGCGGCGTTGGACCATGCGCCGCTCGGATTCCATCGCCCGCTCGAGGCCACGCTGGATGTGGACCGGCTCGACATGGGCCTGGAAGATGCGCGCCGCAGGCCGCTCGAACAGTCGTTCAAAGAACCGCTCGACCGCGGCGAGGGGGCCGGCCATCAGGTGGCCGAGTCTAGCAGGGGTCCCTTTGAACCCCGCTCAGGCGGGCTGCCCGCACGAGTTGTCGATGGTGCTGTCAGGGACCATCTGCCTACCCTCGCGGTACGGTCGCGCCGCTGTGTTTTGAAGCTGCGATGGGCCATCCTGCTTTCAGGATGGCGACAGTAGACGTTTTCTGTGAGCGCTGTGGCACGCGCCAGCCGATCGAGACTGCTCCCGAGACACGCAAGGACGCGAAGAAGACGGTTGGCCGGCTGCTGGCCGCGGCAGGCCTCACTAACCCCGCCGTTTCGCGCTCTGCATTCGAGGACCAGTTCCTGCGGCTGTGCCTCTCATGCCGCGGCTACTCGTGCCCGCAATGCTGGAACGAGGCGGCCGGCCTCTGCCAAACGTGCGTGCCACTCGACGAGCAGTTCATGCCGTTGCCGGTGGCGCCAGCGCCTGTCGAAGTGCGCCAGGAACCGGAGTGGCCGACGATCGAGCAAGCGCTCCCGGGTTCGCCGTCGCCCGAGCTGCCGTTGGCCGCCGCTGCGTCTGCCGCGCCCTTCGTTGACAGCGCCCCCGCACCGCTGGAGTTCGAGCCACCGGTGGCGTCCGAGCCGGGTTTCGACTATTACGTGGCCCCGCTGCCCGATCCAGAGCCTGAGCCCGAGCCCGAGCCGGTCTATGCCGAGCCTGAGCCCGAGCCCGAGCCGGTCTATGCCGAGCCTGAGCCCGAGCCCGAGCCGGTCTATGCCGAGCCTGAGCCCGAGCCCGAGCCGGCGTCTATGCCGAGCCTGAGCCCGAGCCCGAGCCGGTCTATGCCGAGCCTGAGCCCGAGCCCGAGCCGGTCTATGCCGAGCCTGAGCCCGAGCCCGAGCCGGTCTATGCCGAGCCTGAGCCCGAGCCCGAGCCGGTCTATGCCGAGCCTGAGCCCGAGCCCGAGCCGGTCTATGCCGAGCCTGAGCCCGAGCCCGAGCCGGTCTATGCCGAGCCTGAGCCCGAGCCCGAGCCGGTCTATGCCGAGGCCGAGCCTGAGCCTGAGCCGGAGCCAGTGCTGGCCGAGTCCGAGCCTGAGCCGGAGCCAGTGCTGGCCGAGCCCGACGTCGAGCCATACGTCGCGCCGTTGCCCGATCCCGAGCCGGTCTATGTCGAGCCGGAGCCGGAGCCGGTCCACGCCGAGCCTGAGCCTAAGTCCGAGCCGGTTTATGCCGAGCCCGAGCCCGAGCCCGAGCCTGAGCCCTACGTCGCACCGTTGCCCGACCCCGAGCCGGTCTTCTATCCCACGCCGCCGGCGCCGGTATTCCCACCGCCCATTTACACCGAGACCGAGGCCATCCCTCCGGTTGCGCCGCTCTATCCTCTGTCCACTCCCCTCGGCCTGCCGCCTGCAAGACCGTTGCCGCCGCCGCCCGCGCCGCCGCGCATCGAGTTCGACGTCCCGCCTCCGCCCGCTTTCGTCATCGCACGCGAGCGCCCTGCGCCGATGCCTCAAGCGGCGATGCCGGCTCCGCCGGTGCCGGCCGGTCTCTTCGAGCAGGCCCCGGTCATTCGGCCGTGCCAGACGTGCCAACTGCCCGTGTCGGCCAAGGCGCGCTTCTGCCGCCGCTGCGGAACGTCGCAGGAATAGCGGTCAGGCGCCCACGATCATCGACGCGGCTTCCTCGCGGTCGCGCCGGACACGCGCCCAGGCGGCGCCAAAGAACAGGATCTGGTAGCTGAAGTTCAGCCAGATCAGAGCACCGAACACGGTTGCGATCACGCCGAGCCCTGCAAGGGCGCCGATCAGCAGCGGGGTGAGAAGCCCGAACAGAGCGGTCAGCAATCCGATGCCCGTTCCGGCAACGATCGCCGGCGGTAACGCCGCGCGCCAGCTTGGCGGCTTGGTCGGCACGACCAGGTAGCACGCCCACACGACGAGGATGACTGCGACCAAACCAATCAGCGGCGACAGCCAACGCACCAGACCAAAATCCCGGACTCGGTCGTCGACGATCGCCCACAGGGCGCCCAGACCGACGCCTCCGACGACCAAGCCCACCAGGATCAGGATCGCCAGCACTCCCCGGATCCGCCGCACGATCGGGTCGCGGATGCCACCGCCGGGGAAGATTCGGCGCATCACCTCATCGAGCGCGCCGTAGAACGAACTCGATCCCCAGAGCAGACCGATGAGACCGATGATCGACAGCGTGCCGCTCGCCTGGGCCAGATTGTCGAGCGTCTGCTCGAACAGATCGGCCAGCGGTGGGATCAGGTTGACCAGTTGGTCGAGAAGCGCCTCGCGCTGAACTGGGTCCTGCACCAACCAGCCGATGACACCTGCCACGAGCAGGATGAGCGGGATGACGGCGAACAGGGTCGCGAAAGCAAGCGCCGCTGCAAACAGCGGCGCGGCAGCCTCGTTGGCCGCGTCCATGACGGCCATGCCCTGGCTGACAATCGGGTTGGCTGTGACGCGGCCGATGATCCGATCGAGCTTGATCTGCCACGCAGGCTTGCGTGCTGCGCTGGGCGGACCCTGGGCAGCGCCAGTCGAGGTGCTAGGCGCTTGATTCGGCTCCTGCGCCCGAGTCTGACTTGTTGCCCGATCCTGAATTGGCTGCTTTTCCAGTTGACCCAGCCTCCGTCTTGCTCTCCGAGCCGGAATCGCCCTTTGACTTGGTCGCCGCCTTCTCAGTGTCGCCTGAGTCCGATTTAGAAGCAGCGGGCTTAGCCGCGGATCGAGCATCCTTCTTCGCCCAACCTGAGCCTTTGAAGACGATCGAGGGCGTGGAGAGCAGTTTGCGCATCGGGCCACCGCAGTTGGCACAGACTCCGGGGCCAGTGTCGTTAACTCCGTGCATCACTTCGATGCTTTGCCCGCAATCCCGGCAGGCGTAGTCGTAGATAGGCATCGATTAGCGCGGCATCCGCATGCCGCACTTGGGACAGTAGAAGGCGCGCCTATCCATGGCGTCGAACGCGCAGTGCGGACACACGGAGCGCTGGCCTCCGGACACGGCGACCGGCCGCTCGACGCGACCCAGCTCGGTCGCGCCCTGGGCGGCGAGCAGGTTGCCGAGCAGGCGCGACAGGAGTCGCTGCGCGGTTCGCTGGGTGTCGCCGCGAGTCCCCTCCCCGCCCCAGCCGACGACCATGCGAACGATCAGCTCGCCCGTCGTTTCGTCCCAATAGCTGACCGGGCCGCCGAAGATCGCGTCGAAGCGCGGAAACCCTTCGCCGTCGAGCTCGCCGTGCAGGAGCGCCACCGCCATCGTCTCGTAGGCCAGGTCAAGCGTGTCGAGCGACTCGAGGATGAGCAGCGCGTGGCGCGCGAGGGGCGAACGGCCGTGATGAACGTTGATCCAGTGCAGCGCCGTTTCGGGACGAACGATGCTCGGCGCAGCGTCCTGGAACTCGACCGGCAGCGGGTCGATCAACTCGACCTGGGTCAGGTTGAAGCCCTCCATCAGTGTCGGCAGCCTGACCGCGACGTTATGCTCGGCCGTGGTGCGCACGCCGTGACTGCTGAGCGCTCGGTAGTGGAAGCTGAGCGACTGTCCCTCGAGCTCGAGCTGATCTGGCGGCAGTGCCGGCCGGCTTGGCGCCTTGGCCTGCTCCTTGCCTCCCTTTCGACGAAAAAGTGGCACGTCAGCTGTCCTCCATCCGGGCGGTGAGGGTCGCCGCCAGTTCGCGTAGCTCGGCGGCGCGCGCTCGAGCCTGATCCACCACGCTTGTCGGCGCGCGCTTGACAAAGTTCTCGTCCGCCAGCTTTGACTCTGCGGCGGCGAGCTGCGCCTCGACATTGCGCACGTCCTTGGCGAGCCGCTCGCGCTCGCGCTCGCGATCGGCGGCCGAGCGCGCGAGGCGTGCCTCGGCCGTGGCGGTAACGACGGCCAGTCCGCCTTCGCCGTCGCTGTCGAGCTCGCTCCGGTCGCTCACCAGCGACGGCCTGACTCGCGCCAATCGGGCGATTCCGGCCTCGAGCGGCGGGTAGGCGTCGCGCGCGGCACCGTCGGCCAGCCACACGCGCGCCGGGAGCCAATCGGCCGCCGCGATGCCCGACTCGGCACGCGCGGTACGCATCGCTCCGATCAAGTCGATCAGCCCCGCGACGCCCTCGGCCATCCGCGGATCGGCGGCCACATCCGTTCTGCTGGGCCACGGCGCGACGATTAGCATTTCCGGATCATCGGCCTGCTTGGGCAGCGTCGCCCAGATTCGCTCGGTCACGAAGGGCATGACCGGGTGGAGCAGGCGCAGGTATCGGTCAAGCACCCAGACAAGCGTCTCCCACGTGGCCTGCTTTCGTTGTGGCGACTCGGACTCGGCCGACAAAGTGACCTTTGCCAGCTCGAGGTACCAGTCACAGTAGTCGTTCCAGATCGCGTCGTAGAGCAGCCGCGCCACTTCGCCGAACTGGAAGTCGCCGTACGCCCGATCAACGTCCTCGATAGTGCGCGCTGCGCGATCCAGGATCCAATGCTCGGCCGGTCCCAGCAACGCCGCGTCCGGCAGCCCAAGCAGCTCGTTGGCGGACAGCCCCGCCGGGCGGGTGCCGGTCACGAAGCGCGCCGCGTTCCAGAGCTTGTTGACGAAGTTGCGTGAGCCCTCGAGGCGGGTGGCGCCGAGGCGCTGATCGGCCCCAGCGGCCGAGCCGTGAATGAGCGCGAAGCGGAGCGCATCGGCGCCCGACTCGTAGATGACCGACAGCGGGTCGACGACATTGCCCTTCGTCTTCGACATCTTGCCGCCATACGGGTCGCGCACCATGCCGTGCAGATAGACGGTGCGGAACGGAGCTTCGCCGGTGAGCCACTCGCCGAGCATCATCATCCGCGCGACCCAGAAAAAGATGATGTCGTAGCCGGTCTCCATCACCGTCGTCGGGTAGTAACGCTGCAGGTCGGGCGTGTCTTCCGGCCAGCCGAGCGTCGAGAACGGCCATAGACCGCTCGAGAACCAGGTGTCGAAGATGTCCTCGTCCTGGCGCAGCTCGGACGCTGCCAGCCCGCAGACTGCGCAGGAGTCGGGGCCATCGGCCGCGTCGGAAACTGTGACGTGATCGTCGGGGCAGTACCACGCCGGGATGCGGTGGCCCCACCACAGCTGTCGGCTGACATTCCAGTCGTGAATGTTCTCCATCCAATCGAAGAACACCTTGGTGAAGCGCGGCGGGACGAACTCCGTCCGGCCATCGCGCACGGCGGCCATCGCCTTGTCGGCCATCGACCGCGTCTTCACGAACCATTGCGTCTTGAGGCGCGGTTCGACGATGTCGTCGCTGCGCTGGCAGCGGCCGATCACCATCTCGTGCGGCTCCGCCTTCACCATGTCGCCGCGCGCCTCGAGCTCGGCCACGATCCGCTCTCGTGCAGCCTCGCGCGTCAAGCCGGCGAAGTCGGCGCCGTTCTCGTTGATTCGGCCGTCGTCGGTCATCACGTCGATGATCGGCAGGCCGTGGCGCTGACCGGTCGCGAGGTCGTCCTGGTCGTGCGCGGGCGTGATCTTGACCGCGCCGCTGCCGAACTCGCGCTGAACGACGTCGTCGGCGATGACCGGCACTATCCGGTCTACGAACGGGATCAGGACACTGCGGCCGACCGCGGACGTGTAGCGCGGATCCTGTGGATGAACGGCAACCGCGGTGTCGCCGAGGATCGTCTCCGGTCGCGTGGTCGCGACCGTGATCATCTCGTCCGGCAGCGGCCGGCCCTCGTCGTCGACGAAGTGATAGCGGACGTGCCACAGCGTGCCCGTGGTCGGCGTGGCGATGACCTCGAGGTCAGACAGGCTGGTCTGGTCGCCCGGGCACCAGTTGATGAGCTTCTCGCCGCGATACGCCAGGCCGTCGTCGTACAGGCGCTTGAAGGCGACACGAACCGCCTCGGCCGAGCCCTCGTCCATTGTGAACCGGAGCCGGCTCCAGTCGACCGAGATGCCCAGCCGGCGCTGTTGATGGCCGATGACATCGCGCGTCTCGCTGACGAACTGCCACATCCGCTCGAGGTAACGTTCGCGGCCGAGGGAGTCACGCGTCTCCCCTTCGGCGGCAATGATCTGGTCGAGCACGAACTGGGCGGAGATCCCCGCGTGATCCACGCCGGGCAGGAAGAGCGTCGGGTGCCCCTGCATCCGAGCGCGGCGGATCATCACGTCCTGGACGGTTGACGTCAGGGCGTGGCCGATGTGCAGCGCACCGGTGACATTGGGCGGTGGCTGGATGATTACGAACGGTGGCATGGAGTCGTCCGCCCGACTGCCCCTGCCGTCGGGCGCGAAAACGTCCGCCGCCACCCAGCGCTGGTAGATCTCCGACTCAATCTCGGCCGCCCGGTAGACCGGCGGCATGTCAGGCGTCTGTTCGGTTGTCGGGCGGGTGTCCGTAGCCACTCGAAATCCTCTAAAAATGAAACGGCCCCGATCGTCCAGCGGACGAACGAGGTCGTGGTACCACCTGCTGGTTCGCTCGCCGGCGTACTGCGGTCATCCCGTAGCCGTGTATCCGGCGAACACTCTTCGCGCTCTAACGGGCGCATCCGTCGCGGCTGCGGGCGACTTTTCGTCCGACGACGACTGATCCGGCTTCCACCAATCGCCGGAATCTCTGGTCAGTGCTCCGTCGGATTACTCCTCCCGGTCACTGTCGCGAGCCGCGAGTGTAGCATCGCCGCCATGTGCCACGACCTTGATAGCCGACCCCCAATTCCACCTCTCGCAGGCGCCGCTGTCGACGGCGAGAGGATCCAGCTGACCTCGGCGGACGGAACCCAATTCACGGCGTTCCATGCTCGACCGAGCAGTCCTTCGGGTGCCGCGATGCTGATCCTGCCCGACGTTCGCGGCCTCCATGCTTTCTACGAGGAGCTGCCGCTGCGCTTCGCCGAGGCCGGCATCGAAGCCCTCTCGATCGACTACTTCGGCCGCACCGCGTCGAGACCGCCGCGCGGCGCCGATTTCGACCACAACCCACATGTCGAGCAGACCTCGTACGCCACCGTCCTCCAGGACATCACCGCCGCTCGCGATTTCCTGGTCGCGCGGCCGGATGTGCGAACGATCTTCAGCGTCGGCTTCTGCTACGGCGGACGGCTCGCGTTCCTGGCTGCCGCGCGGGAAGAACTCGGCCTGTCGGGCGGGATCGGCTTCTACGGCATCGTCGCCGGGCCGGGACGGGTCGACCTACCTGCGCCGGTTGACAACGTACGAGCTGGCCAGGCTCCGGTTCTCGGCCTTTTCGGCGGCGCCGACGAGGCCATTCCGCAGGGGTCCATCGAAAAGTACCGACAGGCACTCGACGCCGCCGGCGTCGACAGTGAGCTGGTCACCTATCCCGGTGCGCCGCACTCGTTCTTCGATCGCAAGGCGGTCGAGTTCGCGGATGCCTCGGCCGACGCGTGGGCACGAACGCTCGAGTTCGTGCGCCGCCAGGTCGCTATCGACTGAAAGCGTCGGCGACTTCGGCCAGCGCCTGGAGCGCCGGATCGTTCGAACGCTCGGAGCGAATCTGGAGACAGACGGTGTCGGCGCCGGCCTCGAGGTGATCCTTGACGCGGCGCACGATCGCGTCGACGTCACCGACGACGACGACCGCGTCGATCAGTCGGTCGCTGCCATCACTCGCCATGTCGTCGTCCGACCAGCCCAACCGGCGCAGGTTGTTGGCGTAGTTGGGCAGCGCCAGGTAGTGCCTGGCAAACGCGTGGGCGACGTCCATGCCGGCTGATCGGTCGGTCGTCAGGACGCCTGTTACCTCGGTGACCAGGGCCGGGTCTGGACCCAGCCGGCTTCGAGCGAAGGCGGTGTGCTCGACCGGCACGAAGTACGGATGAGCGCCATCTGCCCGCTGCACGGCGAGATCGAGCATCCTGGGTCCGAGCGCGGCGAGAACGAGCGGAACCGATAGATCGGGAGCCGGGGCAGTGTATTGGGCGGTCTCCATCGCGTCGAGATAGGTGCTCATCTGGGCCAATGGATTGTCGTAGTCCCCGCCGCGCATCTGTACTGACGGAGCGTGGCTGACGCCGATGCCGAGCACGAAACGACCGGGGTAGGCCTCGCCGAGCGCCTTGGCGCCGTTGGCCATTGCCATCGGGTCACGCGCATGGATGTTGGCGATCCCCGGCGCAATGATCGCCGTGTCTGTATTGGCTAACAGGATCCCCGAATGGACGAGCACGTCCTTGCTCCCGACGCTCTCCGGCATCCAGATCGCCGGGAAGCCTAACTGCTCCATTCGCTGAGCAGCGTCGATCTCATCGAGCGCGGCCATGCGCTGGAGAGCGAAGCTCCAAACATTGAGCGGCCCGAGCAGCCGCGCGAGGCTGCGTCCGCCGAAACCGCCGAGGCCACTCACACGGCCGATGATCGCAGACCTGGGTCGCGCCCAGCGCTGACCAGCCCGCGGTCGGAAATCCGAGCGTGGCTCCGTCAACCGGATGCATCCCTGCGCGGAATCTGGTTTCCCTCAGAAGTCGCTGGACGCGACCTCATCTCCGGTTGAACGCAACAATTTGCCCCACCGTCGGGCGCTCGCGACCAGGGAGGGAATGCGGACGTCTATCCCGATGTCGTGGTCGACATTCGCGACCGATGCGGAAACTGGCCGAACGCTCTGATCGCCGGTCGGGTCAGGCGCTCGGGCGCTCGAGCTCCTCGTAGTTCGTCTCGTCCACGCCGCGGTCGATCTCCGCCTTGGTGAGCAGCAGCGGCGCGCGGCCGCTACGAATGGTTTCCTCGGTGATGATGCATTTGCGCACGTCGGTCCTCTCGGGAATGTCGAACATCACCTCGAGCAGCGACTCCTCGACGATCGAACGCAGAGCGCGCGCCCCGGTCTTGCGGTTGAGCGCCAGCTCGGCGGCCGCCTCGATTGCGCCTGGCGTGAAGTGCAGCTCCACCTTGTCGAGCTGAAGGAACTTCTGGAATTGCCTCGTCACGGCGTTCTTGGGCTCGATCAGGATGCGCATCAGGTCGTCGCGCGTAAGCGCTGACAGTGACACGATGACCGGCAGCCGGCCGACGAACTCAGGGATCAGGCCGAACTTGAGCAGGTCCTCGGGCATCATCTGCTCGAGCAGCTTCTCGCGCTCGATCTTCTCGATCTGGGCCTGCGAGCCGAAGCCCATCGTCCGCTTGCCGACGCGCTCCTCGACGATCTTCTCGAGCCCCTCGAACGCGCCGCCACAGATGAACAGTATGTTGGTCGTGTCGATCTGGATGAAGTCCTGGTGTGGATGCTTCCGCCCACCCTGCGGCGGGACGTTGGCAACGGTCCCCTCGAGGATCTTCAGGAGCCCCTGCTGGACGCCCTCACCCGACACGTCGCGGGTGATCGAGGGGTTGTCCGACTTGCGCGCGATCTTGTCGATCTCGTCGATGTAGATGATGCCGCGCTGGGCACGGGCGACGTCGAAGTCGGCCGCCTGGATGAGGCGCAAGAGGATGTTCTCGACGTCCTCGCCGACGTAGCCCGCCTCGGTCAGCGACGTGGCGTCGGCGATGCAGAAGGGCACGTCCAGCACACGGGCGAGGGTCTGTGCCAGCAACGTCTTGCCGCTGCCGGTAGGCCCGACGAGCAGCACGTTCGACTTCTGCAGCTCAACGTCGTCGACGACGTGGCCGGCCCCGACGCGCTTGTAGTGGTTGTAGACGGCGACGGCGAGGACTTTCTTGGCGCGGTCCTGAGAGATGACGTACTGGTCGAGCGCTGAGTTGATCTGACGAGGATTGGGCAGCTTGGCGGCCTGCGGCTTGGCGCGCGGCGCCTCGAGCATCTCCTCCTCGATGATCTCCTGGCACAGGTTTATGCACTCGTCGCAGATGTAGACGCCCTGGCCCGCGATCAACTTGCGGACCTGCTCCTGGCTCTTGCCGCAGAAGCTGCAGCGATAGGGAACCTTGGTTCCCTTGGTGGTGCTGCTCATGACGTGATCTTCACGCCTCCGATTCGTCCCCAGCGCAACTTGGGGCGGCCCAGCGTACTCCCATCATTCTCGGCCTGCTGGCTCGATTTACAACCCGTGTGAAGTCACGCGGATTACCCAATTCAGCCCTTGGTCTGGCCCTTGGCATCGCGCTCTCGCTCTTCCGGCGTTTCGGCCGGTCCTTCACCGGCCTTCGCGCCGCGCGCAATTGCCTCGCTGATGAGTGACTGATCGGTCGCGCTGTAGACCTCGTCAATGATTCCGTAGGTCTTGGCATCCTCGGGCGACATGAACAGGTCACGCTCCGTGTCGCGCACGATCTTGTCGACCGGTTGGCCGGTGTGCCGGGCGAGGATCTCGTGGTTGATGTTGATCAGCGATTCGAGCTCCTTGACCTGGATGAGCACATCGGGCGTGTTTCCCCGAAAGCCGCCCGAGCCCTGGTAAATCATGATCCGGCTGTTCGGCAACGCGTAGCGCTTGCCTTTCGCGCCGGCGGCGAGAAGTACCGACGCCATCGAGGCGGCCATGCCGATGCAGATCGTGCTGACCGGCGCGCGCAGGTACTGCATCGTGTCGTAGATCGCGAGGCCGGCCGTGACGACGCCGCCGGGCGAGTTGATGTACAGCGAGATGTCGCGCTCGGGATCCTCGGCCTCCAGGAACAGGAGCTGGGCGATGATCAGGTTGGCCATGTGATCCTCGATCGCATCGCCGAGGAAGATGATTCGGTCCTTCAGCAGGCGGCTGTAGATGTCATACGCTCGCTCGCCCCTGCTCGAGCTCTCGATGACCATCGGGACGAGCATCAGTGGCTCCCTTCGTCGTGAGTGTGACCTTCGTCGTGTGAGTGTCCCGAGTGGTCGTGCTCGGAATGGTCGTGCTCTTCGTCGTCGTGCAGATGTTGCACGTTCTCGAATTCGGGATGTTGCTCGATCCAGCGATCGACGAGCAGCTCGACCGTCTTCGAGCGCCGCAGAAGCGACCGCGTGTATGCCTGACCACGTGGCGACTCGAGATACGAAACGAGGCGCTGATTGCTGGCGTAGCGATCGCGCGAGCGGGCCAGGTCGGCGGCGAGCTCCTGGTCGGTGACCTCCACGTATTCCTTGCCGGCGATCTCCGACAGCACGAGGAGCGTCTTCACGCGCCGCTCGGCATCGGGCCGGTTCTCGGCCATGATCTGGCTCTCGTCGCGTTCGGTGGCGCGCAGATAGTCCTCGAAGCCGATGCCCTGCTCGGCCAGGCGCACGCGCAGCTCGTCGAGCATCACCTCCTGCTCGCGGTCGATCAGCAGGTCGGGCAGCTCGAGCGTCGCGTTGGCCACGGCGAACTCAATGATTCGATCCGAGAAAACGTGCCGCGCGCGGTCGAGGGCGTTGCGCTCCAGGCGTCGGCGGATCTCGTCGCGCAGCGCGGCAAGGTCGTCGTACTGTCCCAGTGAGCGGGCAAAGTCATCGTCTGCCTCGGGCGGGCGCTTCTCGCGCAGCTCGAGCAGGCCGACCTCGAACTCGACGTCCTTGCCGGCCAGCTCGGCCTCGGGATAGTCGTCGGGGAAAGTCAGAGTGAACGTCTTCTCGTCGCCTTCGCGCAGACCTATCAGCTGGTCCTCGAAGCCCGGTATGAAGCGCTCGCGGCCGATGATCAGCGGGGTGCGATCGCTCTGCGCGCCGTCCACCGGCTGACCGTCGCGCCGGCCGACGAACTTGATCACCGCGTAGTCGTCGCTCGCCGCACCGCGATCCTCCACCGGCACCAGGCTGGCCTGCTGGTCGCGCAGCTGCTCGATGACCTTGTCGACCGACTCGTCGTTGATTTCGTCGATCGAGATCGAGAACGGATAATCGGTGTAGGCGCCAAGCTTGACGTCGGGCCGCACCGGAAGGGTGACCTGGTAGGTCGCGCCGGTCTCCTCGCTGAAGTTGATCCAGTCGGGCGCCGGGATGGACAGCACATCGAGGTCGCCTTCGCGCACGGCCTCGATGACCGAATGCTCGAACAGGTGTTCCTTGGCATCGTCGTAGATCTGGTTCTCGGCATCGGGATCGTCGCGCTTGATGCCCAACTCGCGCTCGAGCATCGCGCGCGGGACCTTGCCCGGACGGAAGCCCGGGATCTTGGTTCGGCGCGAGATATGGCGCACCGACTCATCGACCGAGCGACGCACGCGCTCGGGCGGAAACTCAACTTCGAGCACGACAGAGCTTCGCTCCGCCGGCGTCGTCGTCACCTTCATCTGACGGGTTTCGGCATTGATCATAGGAAGCACCGAGTATAGGTGCGTGGCCGGCTTTCTCCGATTTCTTGCCTTCTTCCTGCTACTCGTTGCGCTGCTCGTGCTCGTCGTCCTGCCGCTTGCGCTCGGCCCACTGCTGACTCAGACGGTGCGCGACCTTGGCCTGCGCAGCCAGACGCTCGAGGTGACCGTCGCGCCGTTCGATCCGTTTCTCGTGCTCGGCCGGTCGCGCCGCGTCAACTTGGTCGCCGAGGACATCGACATGCCGCCGGCCACCGTTGGACGTGCCCAGATCGCCCTGATCGACGCGTCATTCTTCGAACGCCGCTTCGACGCGGTCGAGGGCACGTTGAGCGACGTCCAGGTGACCGTGGGCGGAGATTCGATCCGCGCCTCGGAGATCGCGATCGACGGGCCGGCCGACGCGGCCACGGCAACGGCGCGTCTGTCGCCCGACGAGGCCGAGCGCCTGGTTCGAGTGGCCGCGGCCCGAGCCGGGTTAAGCATCGACGACGTGCGCGTCACCGATTCGGGGGTGACGGTCGTCGTCAGCGGACTCGAGGCGACATCTCAGCTGCGCGTCACCGGCGGTGCCCTGTTGCTGGAACCCGAGATCGGCGGCCAGATCGTGCTCATCCAACCCGCCCCGTCCGACGCGTGGCAGCTCCAGGAGGCGTGGGTGACGGCTGAGGGCCTCAACCTGCGCGGCGAGGTCGACGTCACCTCGCTCGTCGAGGAAATGGGCGGCTAGTTGGTGGGCAAGGTCGGATTCGAACCGACACGTCGCTCACGCGACACTGGGTCCTAAACCCAGCGCGGCTGCCATTTCGCCACTCGCCCGAACGCTAAGTCTGGCAGAACTGCCCGTCAGCTAACCGAGGTCGTCTGCCGGACGGTCAGTGGCTATTACTGGGATCCGCTCGTTTCCCCAGCCGGTGCCTCGTCGTGCCAAGGTCGTGGCCGCGAACGCGATGGCGAATATGGCCGCTTCGAGAAGCACGATGGTCGCGCCCGATGAGACGTCGAGCCAGTAGCTGACGTACATCCCGGCCACGCCCGAGAAGGCGCCGATCAGCGTCGAGAGGACGATCATCCGGGCGAAGGAATCGGTCAGCAGGCGCGCCGTCGTCGACGGAATGACGAGTGTCGCGGCGATGAGCGTGACGCCGACGACGTTGATCGACGCGACGATCGTCGCCGCCATGGCCAGCGCGAAGAGCGTATCGACCACTCCGACTCGGACGCCGTAGATGGGCGCGACCTCGGGATCGAAGGTCATGAACAGCAGGCGCTTGTAGAACAGGATGATGAACGCGGCAACGGCGATCGTGACGCTCAGCACGACGATCAGATCGGTCGGGGTGACGCCGAGGATGTTGCCGAACAGCGCGGCCTCGAAGTTGCGTGTGAAGCTGCGCGTCTTGCTGATGAGGGCGACGCCGATCGCGAAGCTCGCGGTGGTGACGATGCCGATCGCCGCATCGGCGCCGATCCGCCGGCCACGGGCGGCGGCGTTGATCAACAACGCCGAGGCGAATCCCCACAATCCGGCACCGACATAGAAGTTGATCGATGCCACGTAGGCAATGACGGCGCCGCCGAAGACCGCGTGCGACAGTCCGTGGCCGATGTAGCTCATCCGGCGCAGCACGATGTAGACGCCGAGCATTCCGCACAGCGCTCCGACCAGCACAGAGGCGGCGAGACCCTGGCGGAAGAATTCGTAGCCGAACGGCTCGGTGATCAGGGTCACGGTAGGGGCGCTCCGGGACGCTCTGGGTCGTCTGAGTCAATGGTGTGCGTGTCGTGGACGTGGCCGTCACCGTCGTGCTCGTGGTGGGCGTGCTCGAAGCCATCGTGGTGGTGTCGGAGCGCGTCACGCAGTCGGTGCGGAGCCGCGTCGGCGACCAGTAGCACGCCCTCTTGGCGCACCACGCGCAGGTCCGCGCCATAAGTTTGTCCAAGCACGCCCGAGGTGAAGATCCGCTCGGGATCTCCCTCGGCGATGATCCCGCGATTGACGCACACGACCCACGGCAAGTGGGCTGCGACCGAATTGAGCTCGTGCGTCGTCAGCACGATCGTGATCCCGTCTGCGTTCAGGTCGGCGAGCAGATGCAGGATGTCGTCGCGCGTCTTGATGTCGACGCCGCTGGTCGGCTCGTCGAGCAGAAGGAGGTCTGGCCGGCCGACCATCGCCCGCGCGAGGAACACGCGCTGCTGCTGGCCTCCGGAAAGCTCCCGGATGTGGCGCGACCCAAGGCCGGCAATCCCGAGCTGCTCGAGCAGCTCATCGACGCGCAACCTGTCAGCGCGACTCGTCCAAGGCCGCCACGGCTGGTTGCCCCAGCGGCCCATCAGCACGACCTCGTGGACCGTCGCCGGGAAGTTCCAGTCGACAGTCTCGAGCTGGGGCACCCAGCCGACATTGGGCGTCGTCCCGAAGCCGACCGGCCCTGCCGACCGATCGTGACCCGGCCGCGGAGCTTGGGAACGGCCCCGACCATCGCCCGCAGCAGCGTCGTCTTGCCCGCCCCGGACGGTCCAACGATGCCCACGAACGCGCCGCGCTCGATCGTGAGGTTGATGTTGGTGAGCACCGGCGCCCGATCGTAGCCGCAGGTGACCTGCTCGAAGACAACCAGCGGGTCGGTATCGGTCACCGGTCTGGCGACAGCCATGCTTGGTTCGCTACTCCCAGGTGTCGGTCACGACGAGCGAGTCGAAGATGGTCGGGTCGCCGCCGAGCGCTCCGATCATGATCTGCATGTCCGTTCTTGAGCATGCCGAGGTAGGTGTGCTCGGCTGAGCGCTCGGCGCCCGGCGGCTCATCGTCACTCAGCTCGTCGACGAACTCGGCGCCCGATTCGCGAGCGATCTGCTCCAGCACCGGGCTCGGAAAGACCTCCGATCCGAACACGGCCGGAACCTCTTCCGCCCTGATCTGATCGATCAGCTCGGCTACCTCGCGCGGACTCGGGTCACTGAAATCCGAGGCCTGCACCGCGCCGACCACGTCAAAGCCGTACTCACGCGCCCAGTAGGCCCACGAGTCGTGATAGGTGAGCAGCTTGCGATTCTCAGCCGGGACGGTTGCTGCGCCGGCCCTGATCATCGTGTCCAGCTCGTCGAGACGCGCTTCGAGCCTGTCGAAGTTGGCGCCGTAGTAGGACGCGTTGTCGGGATCCGCTTCGCTGAACCAGTCGCGCATCAGCTCGGCGTAGCTGAGCGCGTACGGGACGTTCATCCACAGGTGCGGATTTGGGTCGCCCTCCGACTCGGGAAAGCTGAAGTCGAACAGCCATTCGTCGGGCGTGATGGTGTTGTCGCCGAGCATCTTGATCGGCGTCGAGCTCTTCTTCGACGCCTCCGCCAGGTCGAGCGTTGGCTGCTCCAGGTGGAGGCCGTTGACGACGATCACGTCGGCGGCCTGCAGATGCCTGGCGTCGGACGGGCTGGGCTCGAAGGTGTGCGAGTTGGTCGCGTCGGGAACGATGCCGTGCAGGCGGATGCGGTCGCCACCAATGTTGCGCGCAAGCGAGCTGATCGGCGCGACGGTGGTTGCCACGTCGAGCTTGTCGGGCTGTCCGGTGAGCTCGTCATACCAGCCGAGCGAAGAAGCGGACTGGGCGCCGCTCGGCGATTGCGTCGCCTCTGCGCCACCGGCGCAGGCAACGATGAACGCCGCCAGGCTGCCGACGAGGATCAACCGAAGCTTGTGCAAGTGCGCTGCCTAACCCTCTGTCGAACTGTTATTGCAACAGATGGTAACAAGGAGTTGTCGCATGTGACTCGATATACTCTGCGTCCGATGGCTCGATCCGGATCACTGGACAGCGCGTGGGACTAGCGGCGTCGGCGAACGCGATCCGCGATGAGCTGCGTTCTCGCGGCCAGCGCTGGACCCCGCAGCGGCGGCTGGTGCTCGAGGTCCTGGACGAGACGAGGGGCCACGTAACCGGCAGCGAGATCGTCGAGCTGTGCCGTGAGCGCGACCCGGATACGACGCCGTCGACCGTCTACCGGACGCTGGACGTGCTGGAGGAACTGGGCTACATCCGACACAGCCACTCGGCCACCGGGCGCGAGGAGTTCCACGTTCTATCGGAAGATCAGCACGCTCATCTGCAGTGCACGTCGTGCGGCAAGACGTTGGAGATCGGCATGGCCGAGGCAGCGACCGTCGCCGCGCCGATAAGGAAGCGCTACGGCTTCGAGCCGGACATGGGCCACATGACCATCGTCGGTCGTTGTGCGGAGTGCTCGGCCAGGCCTCTCAGCTAACGTGCCGCGCTCTGACGCGCCGCGCTGCGGTGTCGACTAGCCCTTTCGGGCGTCCGAGATCATCTGTTCAGCCTCGGCTACCGCCTCGCCCTGCTCCTCGATCGCCTCGACCTTCGTCTCCTGCGGGATCTCGAACAACCGCTTGACCAGCTCGCGCGCAGCGGCCGCGCCGATGATGCCGACCAGCAGGTCGTACGTCTTCCACACCGACTGTCGGGCGTTGGCCGGCTCGGCCGTGTGCTCTCTCTGCAGGTAGGCCGCGAAGTCACGCTCGAGGTGCCCGCGAACCATGTCCTGATCGCCCGGGGGCAACTTGGAAATCGAGCGCTCGACATCCTTGGGCAGGACCGTCGGCGGTCGGTAATAGCGCTTGGGAAAGAACTTCTTCTCGACGGCCTTCGCGGCACGCCTCGGACCGCCCAGAACGAGGAACGCGGCGCCACCGACGACGCCCGCCGTCTGTACCGGGTTGCGCTTGATCTTGGCCGGAATGTCGAGCGCCGTGCGCGTCGAATCAGCGAGCTGATCCAGCTCGGACGAGACGCCGAGGCGGGCGCGTTCTAGCTCTTGCCGAGCTTCGGCCGACGACTGGCCCATTGCTCCTCCAGGAATGTGCGCGTCTCCTCGAATGATTCGATCGACTGGCGCGGGTAGAGCTTCGCGAAGCGCTCCTCAGGATTGAGTCCGGGCAGTGCCAGCAGCGCGGCAAGCATCGCCCAGGCGATCAGGCCGATCGTGATTGCGAAACCAACGGCCGGCGGCCAGGTCCACGGGGCGCCGGCGATCAGCCAGCCGACCAAGGCGCCGAGGATGGCGCCGAGGAAGAAACCGGCGATGGCGCCGTTGCGCCCACCGGCGCGCGCGAACAGCAGCGTGAACAGCACGATCCCGATCACGATGCCGCCCAGCAGCGCGACGATTCCCGGCGTCCCCAAGGGCTGGGCCAGTCCGGAAGCTGCGCCCGCGGCGGTGTTGTAGGCGACGTTCGAGCCGCACAGCAGGGCGATGGCCACGGTCAGCCCGGCTGCCAGCACGAACGCAAGGGCCAGGCTGCTCCCGCGCGCGCCGAGCATCATGAATGCGAGGTTGACGATGATGGCAACACCGAACAGGACACCGTGCGCGAAGCCCCAGCCGATCGATCCGAAGAGCCACTCCCCGAGGAACAGGAAGCCGCCCACGTAGAGCATCGTGGCCGTGAACAGGGCAATGCCAAGGATGGCGCCGGCCTGGGTAGCGAGGACCTTGACCTCGCCCATGATCTCGTCGAGCTCGGCGCGCAACAGCGCGATGTGGGCCTGGACAAGGCGCATGAAGGACGATCGGGTGCGGCCGATCTGTTCGCCCAGGCTTGACGGCGGACCTTCGTCAGCGGTTGACTCGTCGACTGGCGGCAAATCCGTCGGCGGCGGCGCGTTGCCGGGCGTGCCGTAGCCGGGCCCCGAGCTATCGGGCGTGCCGCTGCCGGTGGGACCGGATTGGGTCATCGAGGCAGGCTCAGGCCGTCAGGAAGTGGTTGCCACTCAGACGAGCGGCAGCGTCGAAAAAGCCGTAGGTGCGTCGGTAGCTGCCGTCGGACAGCCTCCTCGAGCGCCGAGTGGCGACTGCCCACAGGCTGCGCTCGAGCTCCTCGATGCGCTCGGCGAGCTCGGCCGGGCCGCGCGGCGGCAGAATGTCGGCGTACGTGCGGCGGCCGCTCGGGTAGTGAACGTCCTCGGCGGGGGTGGCCGGCAGCATCGCGAATACGAGCCGCGCGTTCTGGAGCGCGGCGATCGCACGGCGCGGCGCCGGGACGATGGCCGGGAGCGATGAGCTCAAGGCGATCTCGTTCATTGCCTCGATCAGCGCCGCGCGGTTCTCAGCCGGGGTGAACCTGTCGTCGCCGTGGACGCCGGCGCGAGCGACAAACGCCCGCAGCACGGAGATCTCCGTCGCGCCGGCGCGCAGCCAGACGCGAAATCCCTGCTCGATGTCCTCAACGTGTGGCAGTGTCTCTTTCGCCAGCAGCTCTGTCGCCGAGTCGGGCAGATCACCGGTCGTGCATGCGATATCGAGCAGTTCGCGCGTCCGGCGGAAGAGCGCGCTCAGGCGGTCGAATTCGGCGAAGCCCGACGGGTTCAGTTGATCCATCCCCTCCATGCTCACCTGCCCGACCAGAACGGTCAAGCGTGCCAGGCCCCGTCTCCATTGCAGCTTCGCTGCGGAGCCAAGTTGCGACCGGTTGCGTCGGAAACCAAATTGGGCCCGGCCTTGCGGCCGGACCCCTGTGTCTGCGATGAATGGTGCGGCTAGAAGTCGCCCATCCCGCCCATGCCACCCGGGGGCATCGCCGGCATTGCCGACTTGGGCTCGGGCTTGTCGGTGACCATCACCTCAGTTGTCAACACCATGGCACCGATCGAGGCCGCGTTCTCGACTGCCGAGCGAGTGACCTTGGCCGGGTCAACGATGCCGCGCGCCACCATGTCGGTGTACTCGTCGGCGAGCACGTCGTATCCGAGCGTCGCGCCGCCCTTCTCCTGCTGCCGCCGTCTGACGTTCTCGAGCACGACCGAGCCATCGAGCCCGGCATTCTCGGCCAGCTGGCGCATCGGCTCCTCGAGCGCCTTGCGCACGATGCGCACGCCGACCTGCGCGTCGGCGCCGTCGACCTTGAGCGAGTCGAGAGCCGACTGGGCGTTGATCAATGACACGCCGCCGCCCGGGACGATGCCCTCCTCCACCGCCGATCGGGTGGCGGAAAGAGCGTCCTCGACGCGGTGCTTCTTCTCCTTGAGCTCGGTCTCCGTGCCGGCGCCGACCTTGATGATCGCCACGCCACCGGAAAGCTTGGCCATTCGCTCCTGGAGCTTCTCCTTGTCGTAGTCGGATGTGGTCTCTTCGATCTGGGCTTTGATCTGCTTGATCCGGCCCTGGATCTCCGACTCAGAGCCGTGGCCCTCGATCAGCGTCGTGTTGTCCTTGGTCACGACGACGCGCCGTGCGCGGCCGAGATCCTCGAGCTGGACGGAGTCGAGCTTGCGCCCGACCTCCTCGCTGATGACGGTTCCGCCGCTCAGGATGGCGATATCGCGCAGCATCTCCTTGCGCCGATCACCGAAGCCGGGCGCCTTCACGGCGACGACGTTGACCACGCCACGCAGCTTGTTGACGACGAGCGTCGAGAGGGCCTCGCCGTCGACGTCCTCGGCAATCATGAGCACGTCTTTCTTGCCCGACTGGAGCATCTTCTCGAGCGTCGGCAGCAGATCCGCGATGGCGCTGATCTTCTTGTCCGTGATCAAGACGAAGGGATCCTCGAGGATCGCCTCCATCCGGTTCGTGTCGGTCACGAAGTAGGCGCTGACGTAGCCACGGTCGAACTGCATGCCCTCGACGTACTCCGTCTCGAAGGCCATCGACTTCGACTCCTCGACCGTAATCACGCCGTCCTTGCCGACCTTGTCCATGACGTCGGCGATGAGGTTGCCGATCTCCGGATCAGCGGCGCTGACCGTGGCGACCTGGGCGATCTCATCGCGGCCCTTGACCGGCTGGGCAGCCGCCTTGATCGCGTTCGACACGGCCTCGGCCGCCTTGTCGATGCCGATCTTCATCTGCATCGGGTTGGCACCCGAGGCGACGTTCTTCAGGCCCTCGTTGACGATCGCCTGGGCGAGCACCGTCGCCGTCGTGGTGCCGTCGCCGGCAACATCTTCCGTCTTGGTCGCGGCTTCCTTGAGCAGCTGCGCGCCCATGTTCTCGAACGGGTCCTCGAGCTCGATGTCACGCGCGACGGTGACGCCATCATGAGTGACGGTCGGTGCCCCGTACTTCTTGTCGATCGCCACGTTGCGGCCCTTGGGGCCGAGCGTCGTCTTGACCGCGTCGGCGAGGGCGTCCATGCCGCGCTTCATCGCCGTGCGTGCTTCTTCGTCGTAATTGATCAGCTTGGCCATGGTTGGTCAGTCCTCTCGCTCGATATGTGGCCGGGCAGCTCGTTCGCCGCGTCAGTGGTGCGGCACCGGGCTGCGGTCGTTAGCACTCTCCGAGGGAGATTGCTAACACAGACGACCGCGATTCGTCAACCCGAACTGGTCCGGGAAGAGGCGGCATAGACTGGCATCGATCGAGCAAGAAGGAGGTTGAGCAGTGCCGCGAAGAGTCGGATTTCCGGCCGGCGTGCCGGCCTGGATCGACACCAACCAGCCCGACCCCGATGCCGCAGCCGAGTTCTACGGTGGTCTTTTTGGCTGGCAATTCGCGGAGCGCGCCGTGGGCGCCACCGACCGGCGTTATCTCGTGGCAACGCTCAATGGTGACGAGGTCGCGGCAATAGGGTCGCTGTTGCCGAGCAACGAGTCGGGCGCGGCATGGAACACGTACATCGACGTGGAAGACGCGAATTCCGTTGCCGACAGCGTCCGCGCAGCGGGCGGAGCCGTCACGGTCGGCCCGATGGACGCCGGTGATCTCGCCAACGTGGCGGCCTGCGCCGATCCGGCGGGCGCCACTTTCCGCGTGTTGCAGCCCGCCGCACTGAAGGGCGCAGCGGCTGTGAACGCGCCCGGCACCTGGAACTTCAGCGAGCTCAACACGCGCGACGTTGGTGGCGCAAGGAGCTTCTACAAGGCCGTGTTCGGCTGGGAAGCGGATGCCAGGCAAGCGGACCTGAACGCCGCTTCGGTGAACGGCGCCGACGCCCGCAGCCTGATGGTCCGCTTGCCCGGCTACGCCGATTTCCTGGAGCAGTTCGACCCCGGACTGCGCCAGCGCCACGCCGACTTCGGCGCGCCGCCCGGCTTCTCGGAATGCGTCGCCTGGATCCTGCCCCTGACCGATGAGGCAGAAGAGCCGCACTGGAGCGTCACCTTCGCCGTGGCCGACACAGACGAAATCGTCGAGAGCGCCCGCAGGCTCGGCGGAACGGTAGTCGTCGAACCGATCGACGTCGCTCCGACCCGGCTCGCGGTCCTGCGCGATCCGGCCGGGGCACGCTTCACAGTGAGTGCTTTCCATCCTAGCTGAGGATGGCGCGCCGGGCCGCGTCCTGGCGTCGGCCGAGATACTCGCCGTCGGCACCGAGTTGACCACAGGCTCGACGCGCGACACGAACTCCGGCGACCTCGCACGCGAGCTGACCGGCCTGGGCGTGCGCGTGACGCGCGTTGCGGCACTCCCCGATGACCTCGACGTGGTGCGCGATGCGTTTGCGACCGCGTTGACGCGAGCCGACCTGATCGTGTCGACCGGTGGCCTCGGCCCAACGCCCGACGACCTGACACGCGAGGCGATCGCGGCCGCGTGCGGGCTCGAGCCATTCATCGACCAGGCAACGGTGGATTGGATGCGCGGCATGTTCGAGCGGCGCGGCCTCGAGATGCCCGAGGCGAACATCAAGCAGGCGTGGCTCATCGAGGGCGGCTCGGCCCTCGCCAACGCTCATGGCACGGCGCCCGGCTGGTGGGTCGAGCGACCCGACGGTCGATTGATCGTGGCCCTCCCCGGTCCGCCGCGCGAGATGCGGCCGATGTGGCATGAGCATGCCCTGCCGCGGCTGCAGGCGGGCCGGCTGGGTGTCGAGCGCGCATCGCACACGCTGCGACTGACCGGCGTGGGGGAGTCGGCACTCGTCGCGCTCATCGGCGAAGACGTGCTGCGCGCCGCCAACCCGCAGGTCGCGACCTATGCCCGCCTTGACGCGGTCGACGTTGTCGTCTCGGCTGCCACGGACGGCCGATCAACCGCGCAGAGCCTGGTTGACGACGCGGTCGGCCAACTGCGCGAGCGAGTCGGTCAATACGTGTTCGCCGAGGGCAGCGAGACGTGGGCCGACGCACTGGCTTCGCGGCTGGGCAAGCGCACGTTGACGGTGGTCGAGATCGGCACCGGTGGCCAGGTCGGGGCGCTGCTCGGTGGAGCGGACTTCCTGGTTCACACCGAGACGGAACGCTCAGATTTGGACCTCGAGCAGCGTGCAGAGCGAGCGCGACGAGAGCGCGGCAGCGATATCGGCATGGCCGTCCGCGCCGCGGAAAGGGAGGGCGACACCGGCGTGGTCATCGCGATCGCCGGCTCAGCCGGCACGCGCAAGGTGACGCGCAAGGCGTTCCTGGGCGGTGACGAAGGACGGCGCCGCGCAGCGCTCACGGCGTGCGCGGCTCTATGGACAATGCTCGGGCAGGAAGCGCAATGACCGACCCAGAAGGTGCTCAGCGCTCAGGCGAGGCATGCCCCGAGTGCGGACGTCATGAGCTCGAACTGATCAGCTATCCAGACGTCGACGCGACCGGCGTCCGGCCGTACGACGAGCTGCTCGGGTTTGGCGCGCCACGACGCGATCAGCCCCCGGGAATCGGCTGCCGCGCCTGCGGCGCGGCGTGGCCGGACCTGGGCGCGTTCCGCGCAGCGCAGAGCGGTGAGCAGGCGCCGGAGTAGACGCGTCTAGCTGATGGTGATTGCCGGCGCTTGCTGAGCGGCACGAACACTCATCCGTGCCGCAACCGTGCGGGCCAGGTTGCGCATCACGTCCGCGGCCGCTCCGGGCTCACGTTGAGCGACGGCCGGTACGCCGGCGTCACCACCCTGGCGAACCTTGATGTCGAGCGGGATGCCGCCGAAGTACTCGAGCTCGTTGCGCTGCGCGAATCGCTCGCCACCGCCGCGGCCGAAGATCTCGGTCGCCTCGCCGCAGTGCGGGCAAATGAAGTTGCTCATGTTCTCGACCAGGCCCATCACCGGCACGCTCATGCGCCGGAACATGGCGAGTGCCTTGGCAACGTCCAGCACGGCCACGTCCTGGGGAGTGGTGACCAGCAGCGCGCCACTGATCGGCACCGCCTGGGCGAGAGTCAGCTGGGCATCGGACGTGCCCGGCGGCAGGTCGATTACGAGGTAGTCGAGCTCGCCCCAATCCACGTCGCGCAGGAACTGCTGGATCGCGCCGCCCACGAGCGGGCCGCGCCAGACGATTGGCTGGCCCTCGGGGACGAAGAACTGGATCGAGATGATCTTCACGCCGTAACGCTCGAGCGGCGTGATCTTGCCGTCAGCGCTGGCGGTCGGGGCGCCCTCTACGCCGAGCATCAGCGGAACGTTGGGGCCGGTGATGTCCGCGTCGAGCAGCCCGACCGTGGCACCCTCCATGGCCAGCGCAACGGCGAGGTTGGAGCTGACCGTGGTCTTGCCCACGCCGCCCTTGCCGGACGCGACGGCGATGATGTTCTTGACTCCGGGCAGCAGCTGTTGCGCCTGGGCCGGCTGTGCGCGGCGGACCATCGCGCCCCACGTGACCGCGACCTCGTTGACGCCGATGCCGGCGAGTGCGCCGTGCACGTTGCGCTCGATCTCGTCCTTCAGCGGACAGGCGGGCGTAGTGAGCTCGATCTTGAGCGATACGTCGGCGCCGCTGATGACCACGTCCTTGACCATGTTGAGCGTCACGATGTCGCGTCCGAGCTCGGGCTCCTGGACGGCACGCAGCGCGTCGATGATGGCGGCCTCGCTCAGCATTGGGTCACTTCCTAGCTTGCCGCCTCGTCGCGCAGCCCGTCACTGTCGGCGGCTCGGCCGGCATGGCGCTGGCGATAGTTGCGGCCCTTCATTCGGTTGCCGCATACGGCCATCGAGCACCAACGCCCGGAACGGTTGCGGGACGTGTCGTAGAACGCGCGCTGACAGGACTCGTTGGCACACACCTTGAGCCGCGGCCAGGTGCCGGCGGCCATCGAAGCCGTGATGCTGATCAGGATCTCGCCGATCGGCCGATCGACTCCGACGCCTTCGGCCATCAGCCGGTAGCCATCCTCGGGATGCAGGCGCACCCCGAGTCGTACGCGACGGGCGGCCTCGTTGAGTGTCGTGACCGCACGCCTGTGAAGGCCCTCGCCATCGCCGACGGCAACCAGGTCGATTACCGCGCGGCGCACCTCAACCAGCCGTCGGCGGTCGCTCTCGTCGTACTCCGTGCCCGGCGAAACCAGCCGCTGCTCGGCCAGCCACGAATCAAACTCGGCTGGCGTTGAGAACGAGTCACGCCCGGTTTGCAGGTCGACGGTGTTCAGGAACGACTGGACCAGGCCGAGCTGGCCGGGAGCGATCGTTGGACGCGCGGATGCCACGCGGGAAGTACCTCGAAGAAAAGGCTTAGGTGGTTACGCGATGAGTCTACCGACGGTGACCCGATCGTGCCGCCGACTCTCCAGGCGGCGCTTGGACCGCTCAGCGAACGAAGACTCGGGCCAGTTCTGCGGACGTACTCAGCCGACCTCGAGCGCGAGCAGAGCGGCGGGCGCGGGCATCGAGCGCCGCGCGGGCCTGATGTAGCGCTCGACGAGCTCGCGCGTGCCGGCGATGGCGAGCTGTTCGAACAGGTAGCGCAGCTTGCTCTCCTGACTGGCGATGATCTCGTCCTTCTCGGGCAGCTCCCACAGCTGACGTTTGTAGGGCCCGAGCGCCTTCTTGCGCGTCTTGTACAGGAACTGCGTGTCGCTCTCCCCGTCCTTGCGCTCGTCGGCGGTGTTGGCGGTGCACCAGCCCTGCATCTCCGCCAGCAGCTCACCTGGGAAGGCCGGGTGCTCGTAAAGCAAATTCTGGAAGCCCGTGGCGAGGTGGATCTCAGCCGTTTCGACGAGCGGGAAGCGGTGAAAAAGCTCGTCGGGCAAAGTCGATGCGCCGTGCTGAACGGCACCTGCGAGTCCGTACTCTCGCGCGACGGCCGAGAGTCGCTCGAGCGTGCCGAAGTCGAGCGCCACCTCGGCCACCCCGCCACCGGGGAGCGGAACTCCGCCGTGTGACGTGCCCGTCTGGACGCTCACCTTCGACAGGCCGGGGACATCACCCGAGCGGCGCGTCAGCTCGGCCCGGTAGCCGTCGAGATATGCGCGCAGCTCCTCCTCGGTCGAGTTCTGCTTGCCTACCTCGCCGATCTCGCCTCCGATGCTGATCGTTTGCTCGGCGGGCTCGACCTGGCGGATGAGCACCGACATCTCGGCGGCGCGCTCGAAGTTCGTGCGCTGCTGCTCCTCGACCGTCGCCAGCGACAGGTCGACCAGCGTCGACGAGTCGATATCGATGTTGCCGTAGCCGACTGACACCGCCTCGCGAATCAAGCGCCGGATTGCCTCGGTCGTCGACTCCGGATCCGCGGCGTACTTCTTGGCGTTGAACTGGTAGTGGTCGCCCTGGACGAACACCGGGCCCTGCCAGCCGGCCCCGATGCAGCCGGCGAGGACGCTGGTGATGTACTCGCCGGGCCGCTGAAAGGTGTACTCCTGCTCACTCCGGGCGAGCTCGAAGATGATAGTTCCGGAATCGAGCGACTGGGCCGCGCGGCACATCGCGCCGGCCATGTCGAACACCTGCGTGCGGATGTTCACCGCCGGCACGGTGAAGCCGTTGACCTCGCCCCGGCCGCGTGCCATGTAGAGGTCGTGGATGCTCGCCGACGGCGAACCGAGCAGCTGTGACGCTTCCCAGATCAGCCAGCGCGCGACATCGATGACGTCCTGGTGATCCTCGCTGAAGGTGGCCGACCAGACGCACATGTCGACGCCACGCTCGCGAAAGGCCAATTCGTCGTCGATCACCAGCCGGCCACCATCGACACGAGCGATGCCGGACAGCGCGTCGAGCAACTCGCCGACCGAGGATGCGGGCACGGGGTAGGTCATCGAGTGCGGCTCCTTGAGCTTGGGGACGAACGAATCCTATGCCTGAAATCGACGGGGCGCTCCCGCTGAGTGGGCGCTTCATTGCAACAAATCACTGGCGGTCGTGCAGGCACGCCTGAAATGCCCTAACCGCCACGCTTCCCAAAGTCGGCTCGTGGCCGGGGGGCCGCGGGCCGGCGTCACCTAACTCAGGAGGAGAAGGAACGTGGGCATCATCGGTCTGTTGGTGGTGATCATCCTGGTCATCCTGCTGCTGCGAATCCTGTAGTCGCGCGCCAACGGGGAGAGAGAAATCGAGATGGCTTCCGATCAAAGTCGCGCGGATGTCGCGCGCAGTGACCTGATCAGCTGGAGCTCGATCATCGCTGGCGTGTTGAGCGCCTTCGGCCTGTTCGTGTTGCTTAGCACGATTGCTCTCGCGGCTGGGCTCGAGGCCGATCCTCCCAAGTTCGGCGAGCAGGTCGGCGCAATCCTGACCGGCCTGTTCGGCGTGCTCGCCTTCGGCTTCGGCGGCTTCGTTGCCGCGTGGACGGCGCATGTCGACGAGACCGAATCGGCGATCATGCACGGCTTCTTGACCTGGGCGCTGTTCGTAGTGCTGCTCCTGGCACTCGTCGCGATGGGCCTTGGCACTGCCCTCGGATCGGCCGGCAACATCTTCTCCGGCGCCTTCGAGGCGGCCGATCCCAAGGCGCTCAGCGATGCGGCCTGGGGCAGTGTGTTCGCCCTGATGATCGCCGTTGCATCGACGATCCTGGGTGCGTTGATCGCGACGCGCGACGAGGTCCGCGGTTTCGCGCGCCGAACCTGATCCGGTCCCTGCCCGACGAGGATCTGCCCGCTAAAGTGGCGCGGTGAGCCAACGCGTACAGGTCCTCGTCGGCACCAAGAAGGGCGCCTTCATCATCGAGAGCGACGCCGCGCGTCGGACATGGACGACGCGCGGCCCGTTCTGCGATCTGTGGCCCATTCACCACTTCATTCGCACCGCGGACGGGACTCTCTTTGCCGGCGGCGGCAACCCCTGGTACGGCGCGACCGTCTTTCGCAGCGCCGACGACGGCGCCACCTGGACGCAGTCGAGCCGCGGCATCGACTACGGCCCGGACGGCCCCAAGATGCGCTCGATCTGGCACGTGGCCCAGACCAACGGCACGCTCTATGCCGGCGCCGAGCCGGCGGGACTGTTCCGCAGCGAAGACAGCGGCCAGACCTGGTCGCACGTCGCGGGCCTGCGCGAACACCCATCGCAGCCAGAGTGGGAGCCCGGCGCGGGCGGGCTGATCCTGCACTCGATCGTCCCCCATCCGAACGACGCAGCAGCGGCTGTGGGTTGCGATCTCCGCGGCCGGCACGTTCGAAACGACCGACGGCGGCCAGACCTGGGCAACGCGCAACAAGGGCGTCCGCGCCGACTTCATCCCCGGGCCTACGCCCGAGTTCGGGCACTGCGTCCACAAGCTGAAGCTGAACCCGGCCGAGCCAGACACGCTCTACCAGCAGAACCATTGCGGCGTCTACCGCTCCGACGACGGCGGGCGGCAATGGGTAGATTTGTCGCCCGGTCTGCCATCGGAGTTCGGATTCCCGCTCCAGATCCACCCGCACGATCCGTCGACGATCTACGTCATCCCGCACGCCGGCCCGGAGGATGGCCGGCAGATGGTCGATGGCCACGCCCAGGTGTTTCGCAGTCGTGACCGCGGCAACAGCTGGCTGGCCCTTGACGACGGTCTGCCCCACCAGAACGCCTACCTGACCGTCCTGCGCGAAGCGATGGCCGCGGACAGCCTCGATCGCGCCGGAATCTACTTCGGAACCAGCGCCGGCCACCTCTTCGCCAGCAACGATGAAGGCGGTAGCTGGCAGATGATTGCCGACTACCTGCCGTCGATCTGGTCGGTCGAGGTCGCGGTCGTCGACGACTGAGCGTGATCACCGTTCACCTGCCGCGCTCGCTGGTGACGCTCTTTGCCGATCCCCCGCCACGGCGGGTGGCGATCGATGTGAGCACCCTGGGCGACATGATCGCCGAGCTCGACCAGCGCTGGCCGGGCATGCACGACCGACTGTGCGACCCCGGGCCGCAGCTGCGTGAGCACATCAACGTCTTCGTCGATGGCGAGCGCGAGCGCGACCTGAGCGCGGCGCTCGCCGCCGGCGCGACAGTCCACGTCATTCCGGCCGTCGCCGGCGGCTGATCAGGAACGGTGAGTGCGGCGATCCACGTAATCGAGCAGGACGAACTCGCCCAGGTGCTCTGGCGTGGCGAAGAAGGCACGGCCGCGGTTGAGCTTGGTCATGCGCTCGACGAACTCGGCCAGGGCGCGCGAGCGCTCGAGCATGAACGTGTTGATGGTTATCCCGTCGCGCGTGCAGCGCGCCACCTCGCGCATCGTCTCGCGCACCGTCTGGCGCGTGGGCGGGTAGCTGAACTCGACCTGGCCGTTTTCGAAGTGAGCCGTCGGCTCGCCGTCGGTGACGATCACCACCGAGCGATTCGCGGCATGACTCCTGCCCAGCAGCTGGCGGGCGAGCATCAAGCCGTGCTGGAGGTTCGTGCCGTACTCGTAGCCGTGCCATGACAGGCCGCTCAACGCGCCGGGCGCGATCTCCCTTGCGTAGTAGGCAAAGCCGACGACGTGGAGTTCGTCGTGCGGATAGCGCGTCCGGATGAGCATGTCGAGCGCGAGGGCGACCTTCTTGGCGGCCAGGAAGCAGCCGCGCAGGAGCATCGAGCGGCTCATGTCGACCAGCAGCACCGTCGACGCGCGGGCGGAGTCCTCGCTCTCGTACACCTCGAAGTCGCGCGGGTCGAGCCTGATACGCGCTGGCCGCTCGCCGGGCAGCCCTCCCCTCGCCAAGCCGTTGGCCAGCGTGCGCGTCAGGTGCAGGTCGAACGGTCGGCCGAACTCGTAGGCAACCGTCGCGTCGCCGCGCTCGCCGAGCGTGCCCGACGATCGGCGAACGTGACCGCCAAATGCGTCACGTTTCATGTTCCCGAAGAGCTCGTCGAGCACGCCCTGGCCCAGCCGTCGCGCTCCACGCGGCGTCAGTTTGAGCTGGTTGTCGTTGCGCTCGGCATAGCCCGCTTCCTCGAGCCGTTTGGCGATCTCCTGGAGCCCACGCAGGTCGTCGGCCGAGTCGCGGTCGACCAATTCGGCGAGCTCGTCGGCGTCGATCTGATCCAGCTCCTGGGGGGAGCCGATGTCGCCCATCTCAGCCGCCAGGCGGTCGAGCCGGTTCAGGCGGCCCAACTGCTCGAGCGCACCGGCCAGCGACAGCTCATCGGTTCCGCGGAATTCGTAGCGCTGGCCCAGACCGTCGGGAAGCAGCTGGTCGAGCGTGGCCGCGAGCTGGGCGAGGTCCCAGCGCAGGCGGTCGTCCCGAAGCAGGGCGTCCATCATGTCCTGCAGCTCGCGCCGCTGATCGGCGCTGAGCGACGCCATCAGCGACTGCATCGCGGCCATCCGCTGGGCGAGCTGGTCGATGATGTCGTCGAGCGTTTGAGCACCCGGGAAGAGGCCGCCGTAGCGCGACAGGAACCCCGACACGTCCGGATCGCCGCCGGCGAGGCGATCCTGAAGCAGTGAGTTCAGCTCGCGCACCATCTCGCGGTTGGCGGCGAGCTGCTCGGGCGTGGCGTCGCGGATGGCATCGGCGAGGCCCTCGAAATGCGCGTCGAGGACCTGGCGGCGAAGCGTGTCCATCAGCTCGTCGAAGCGGCGCCGCGCGTCAGGCTCGAGGAAGTCGTAGTCGGACAGGCCGCGAATCCGCCCGCCGAGATCGTCCGGCAGTGCTGCGAGCTGATCCTGGCGCCGCGTGGCGAGGTCAGCGGCAAGCTCGTCGAGCGCCTCTGGTGCGCCACTCCCCGATGTCAGGCGGCGCTCGATGCCGCGTCGTTCCTGGGCGACGATCTCGTCCAGCTCCTGGCGCACTTCGGCCAGCACGTCGCCCAGCCGATGCTGGGCAAGCAGGTCCTGGCGCGCCGCGGCGAGACGGCGCAGCATCTGGTCGAGGCCGGGAATCGCGCCCCGGCCCTGTTCGTCACGCACGCCGCGGTTGAGCAATCTCGCGAGGGCGCCATCGAGGTCGGATTCGGTCAGCAGGTCGTCCGAGAGCATGTCCATCAGGCGATCGGCGTCGATCTCGTCGAGCCGCTGGCGGCCGTCCCAACGGGCGTAGCGATACGGGCCGCCGCTCGTCAGCCCCGGCGCCGGGCGCGGATCGAGGCTACCGCCGGTAGCGGGACCCGACACCGGAACGATCCTTGTTCAGCCGCCGGCTGAGGTGCAGGCCCTCAAGCACGAACTCGACCGCGGACGCGGTGGCGGCAGCCGATTTCGCAGCTCCGAGCCGGCGCACCGCGTCGGGCATACCCGGCGTCTCGCGCACCCACGCGACATAATCGGCCGACCGGACCGTCTCGCCCGTGTCGGCCACCGAACCCGAGTCAAACGCCTCGACGACCTCATCGAGGTCGTCGGCGTCCATGGTTCGATTGAAGACGTTGTGAACGGCGCGAGTGAGCAGCCGATCCACGACGCGCTCCTCGGGCATCTCGTCGTTGAGCGACTCGAGCTCGAGCTTGCCGGCGGTGGATGCGACCAACGCGGGCAGGTCGCTGATGCGCGGCGCAGCCTGGCTTTCGCCGAGGCGTACGGCGCGTTTGACGGCACTGGCGCTGATCACCTCGAGGTTGGCGATGCTCACCCTGACGCTGACGCCCGACCGCTGGCTTACCTCTGGCGAGCGACGCGCCAGCTGCGACAGCTCGGCGATCAGCTCGAGCATGAAGTCGGGCTCGACCAGCTCGGGCAGCCCGTCGCCGTCGAGCGGCGTTCGCTCGCGCAGCATGATCTCGATCTCGTCCTCGATCGTGCGCGGGTAGTGGGTCCGGATCTGGGAGCCGAGGCGATCCTTGAGCGGCGTGATGATTCGGCCGCGGCTGGTGTAGTCCTCGGGATTGGCGCTGGCCACGACGAACAGGTCGAGCGGCAGGCGCAGGGTGTAGCCGCGCACCTGGACGTCGCGCTCCTCGAGGATGTTGAGCAGCCCAACCTGGATGCGCTCGGCCAGATCGGGCAGCTCGTTGATCGCGAAGATGCCGCGATTGGCGCGCGGCACGAGGCCGTAATGGATGGTCGTTTCGTCGGCGAGGTAGCGGCCCTCGGCGACCTTGATGGGGTCGACTTCGCCGATCAGGTCGGCAATAGTGATGTCGGGCGTAGCCAGCTTCTCGGTGTAGCGCCGATCGCGCGCCAGCCACGTGATCGGCGTGGCGTCTCCCTCAGCGGCAACGATCTGCATCGCCCGCGGGCTAACCGGCGCTAGCGGGTCATCGTTCAGCTCGCCGCCGGCGACGACCGGTATGTGCTCGTCGAGCAGGCCTACCAGCAGGCGCGCCAGGCGCGTCTTGGCCTGACCACGCTCGCCAAGGAAGCACATGTCCTGACCGGCCAGGATCGCGTTCTCGACGGCCGGGATGACCGTGTCCTCGTAGCCGATGATGCCGGCGAAGATGGGCTCTTCCGATGCCAGCCGGCGGAGCAGGTTGGCGCGCAGCTCTGACTTGACCGAGCGCGGTTGGTACTCACTCTCGCGCAGCTCGCCGAGAGTCGACGGACGGACGACGTAGCTGTTGTTGGTCCCCGCTTCCACCTGGGCGAGCGTACTACGGGGACGCACGGCCCGAGAAAAACGGCCTTTCGGCAGATGTCCGTGCCCAATTGCCGAACCTACGCTGCGGTCGGCGGACTGTGCGCCGGCTCAGACTCGGTCGACTGTGACGCGGTCCGGTGGAGGCTCCGGCATATGCGTCTTCTCGCTTTCTCGGCGGCGGTACTGCTCAGTTTCATCGTGCTCGCGCCACCGGCTGCGGCCAGCGGACCGCTCGCCCTGGTCAAGGACATCAACCCGACCGGCAATTCAGTGCCGACCAACTTCGCGTCCCTGGCCGGCGTTACATACTTCAGCGCCACGGACGGCGTCCACGGCCGCGAGCTGTGGCGCAGCGATGGCACGGCGGATGGCACTTACATGGTGCGCGGCGTCCGGGCGGGCGGCGGCGGCTCGGACCCGAAGCCTGTAGCGACCATGGGCGGCTCTCTGTACTTCGCCGCTCGTGACGGCGCGCGGGGGCACGAGCTGTGGAGGACGGACGGCACCCCCGCGGGCACGAGGCTTGTCAAGGACATCACGCCCGGCGGTGCCGGTACGTGGCCCGTCGATGCGGGCATCGCCGCTGGCAGTCACTTCTTCTTCAACGTCGACAGAATGAGTTTGCCCGAGAACTACGGCCTTTGGTCGAGCGACGGAACGTCGACGGGCACGATAGTCGTCGGCCCGTGGGCGGAGCATTGGGTCGCGCTTGGAGCAAACCTGTACTTCCTGGACGGCGGTAGCAGGCTCTGGCGCAGTGACGGCACTTCCGCCGGGACGACTCGCGTCAGGTGGGCGCCCTCGAGCATCTACGAGCTGGCAGCGACCAACAACCTGCTCTACATCATGGCCGCCGACCCAATGTCTGCGCACCGGTACGACGTTTACGCCACCAACGGCACGAAAGCGCACCTGCGCAAGGTGACGACTGAGTCGTTGGAGTACCGGGCATGGCCATCTCTTGGCACGGCCGGCGACCATGCGTTCTTCGTCGACCAGCACCGACTATGGCGCAGCAACGGGACGGTGCGCACGACGAAAGCGCTCAAGACCTTCGCCAGTGACCTTTATGAGGTGCGCCCGTTCGGCTCGATGGTGTGGCTGAACACGTGGGACGCACAGGGCTACCCGTCCGAGATCTGGCGCAGCAATGGATCGAGTGCGCTTACGCAGCAGGTGGACGTGTCGCCTCTGCCGTTGGCCCGAGACATGGTCGGCGAGGGTGACATGACGTTCTGGTGGACGCTGCCCTATGGCACATGGACGCTGTGGCAGTCAGATGCAACCACCGCGGGCGCCAGGGCGGTCGCCAGCCTCGATGATGCTTCGAGTGGCGACCTTTTCGTCACTGGTGATCGCCTCTTCTTCGCCCTCGACGACGGAGTCAGTGGCTCTGAGCTGTGGAGCTACGGCCCATGAACACCGAATCGAGACGACGAGTGCGCGAGGCATGCTCGTCCTCAAGTTCCCCGCGGCTCATGCCAGCTCGCGTTGCAAGCTCATCGGTTATGCCCCAGTAGAAGTGGTCGAGGCGCCCTGATTCCTCGTTCCACGCCGCGAGCAGGGCGGGTGGCCGGCGCTGGAGATGGCCGGCCCCATCACGCTCGATCGGCCGGACGTAGTGAGCAGCAACCACGTGGCCGTCACGCAGCACGATGACTATGCCAAGGTCGCGCACCTCGTCTGCAATCGCGCCGTGGCCCAAATCGGCGTGGCGGGCCTCCTCGTGGCCCGTCTGCGCCCGTCCGCCGAGCACGCGCAGAACGTCCTCGAGCGACCCGGCGACGACCGTGCCGCCGGCGATCGCTAGGTCGGCGGCGTGGTGATCGGCCGGCAGGAGCGCGCAGATGTTGTTGCGCATCTCGCGCGCGGCAATCGCGTCGGTCGCGGCCACAGTCAGCGGCACGCCGGATTCGGCAAGCATCCAGACCAGCGCCAGCAACTCTGGATCGAGCGCTCCAGCGGCGAGCTGCTCGGCGAGAGCAGGCGTCGCGGCGGGCTCAGACATCGGAGGCAGCTGACTCAGACATCGGATGTATTGCCCAAGCCTGGATCGGGGGCGAAAGCTTCTTCTACCTCAGCTTCCGCGGCCGCAACCTCGTGGCGTGTCTCGTCGTCCTTCTTCCGTCCTCGCTTCTTGCCGCCGCCGGGCGTTTCGGAAATCTTCACTCCGAACCTGCGAACGAGACGCTCGCCTCCAGGCACTGACTGGGCGATGAGCGTCAGCACCTCGTTGAGCAGCGGCCGGTCGATCACGATGATTGCAATCAGGAACGTGACCAAACCGGTGATCGTCTCGGCCGTGAGCAGCACGAAGGTGCTCACATTGCCGGTCAGGGCGAGTTTGACGGCCACAACCGCGGTCGACATCACGATCGTTGCCAGCGCCGGTGAGCGCAGCTCGCCCAGGTGAGCAGAGATCGGGATACCGGCGTACCTCTTGAGCCAGACCATGATCAGCGGCATCAACAAATAGCCGCGGATCACGTACGCAGCGGCGACCGCGGCAATCTCCTGGAAGACGGCCACCGCGATGACGAAGCCGACGACGTTCACGATCGCGGTGATCAGCCTGATCCGGAACGTGACCTCGGGATGTCCGACCGCGTTGAGCAGCGCCCCGCTGAAGAGCTGCACGGTCAGCACCGGGCCAATCAGGAACAGGATCGCTGCCACTGGCCCGCTCGCAGCCCACTCCGCGCCGAAGATGAAGACGACCGCCTCGGGCGCGACGAGGGCCAGGCCGATGTAGCCGGGCAGGATAATGACCGCCAGCGCGCGCGTGACGCGCGAGTACGCGCGGCGCATACGGTCCTGATCGTTTTGCAGCCGCGAGAAGACAGGGAAGGCAAGCTTGCGGGCCGCGTTGACGAGCAGTACCTGGCTCGTGTCGAGAATTCGGTACGCGACGGCGTAGAAGCCGAGCAGCGTCGGACCGAGGAAGGCGCCAATGAGCAGCCGATCGACGTTCCGGCTCAGGAAGTTGAGCAGGTCGCCGGCGACGACGTTGATGCCGAAAGCGAAGAGCTCGCGGAAGTCGGCGCGTGAGAAATGGAAACCTGGCCGCCATGGGCTGACCGTCCAAAGCGCGATGACTGACACACCGGCCGCTACGAGCTGTTGACCGACAAGCGCCCACGCTCCGTAGTTCATGACCGCCATCGCGATGCCGACTGCGCCACCGATACCGACCGCGAGGAGCTTGCGCACGGCAAGGCTGCGGAACTTCATCTCGCGCCGCAGCAGGCCCATCTGAATGCTGTTCAGCGCGACCGCGACGAAGGTCAGCGAGAGTGCCTGGATGATCGGCTCGATCGCCGGCTCGCCGAGCAGCGCCGCGATCGGTCCGGCAAGCAGGATGGTGCCCACCGTCAGCAGCGCCCCGGTCAGGACGGCGACCCAGAAGGCGGTGTCGATCTGGCGCCGCGTCAGGCTGGGCCGCTGGATGAGCGCGTCACCAAGGCCCTGGTCGACGAGAAGCTGGGCGAAGGCTACGAACACGCTGGCCAAAGCGACCAGCCCGAAATCGACCGGCGTCAGCAGCCGGGCAAGGAGGATGAAGACGATCAGCCCGAGGAGCTGCGAGCCCCACGTGTCGATCAACGTCCAGGTCAGGCCGCGCGCGACCTTCTTTTGCAGCGGGCCTTTTTCCGAGCCGTGGTCAGACGGCAGCCATTGTTCGCTCACGTCCGCGCCATTCGCCGCCTGTCTACCACGCCCGCCGAGTGTACCGGCGAGGGCGGTTCAACCCGGATCGCAACAATTGAAACCACGTCGAGAGGTATTGACCCGCGTTCATCCAGCCGCCACACTGCAGTAGCTCGGATCGATATTCGAGCAGGACAAGCCCGTCGATACGGGCAAGAAAATTGCCGGTACCCCACGACACTCCTCTCACGGACCCTTCGCGAGAAAAAGTCGCGAAGTCCGGCCGATGAAGGAGTGTTCTTCTTTGCAAGCAGATCGAACTCTGACCTGTGCCGATTGTGGCCAGGAGTTCGTGTTCACAGCCAGCGAGCAGCAGTTCTACACAGATCGCGGCTTCTCCGATCCACGACGGTGCCGCAATTGCCGAGCGGCCCGCAAGGCCCAGATGGGCAGCGGCGATCAGGGTGGGTATGGCGGCGGTGATAGCGGCGGCTACGGCGGAAGCAGCAGCGGTGGCTATCGCGAGCGACGTCCGCGCGAGATGTTCGAGGCAACATGCTCGAACTGCGGCAAGCCGGCCATGGTTCCGTTCCGCCCGACCAGCGGCAAGCCCGTTTATTGCGACGATTGCTTCAGCCGGCGTCGCGCGTAGCTGACCTCACAACCCGTCTTTCGAGCCGGTCAATAAAGCCTCCGACCTGCAAAGGTCGGGGGCTTTATCCGTGCCCCATTGTTTGCAGCCTCGTTTGAGGCTGCTTCTCCACTCGGAAGTGGAGATCGACGCGTCAATGCTCAAAGTCGCGGGTCCTTGGTTCGGCGGAGGCTGTAAACGCGCCCGATTTCACGCAAGAGCTCGCCCTAGCCCCGCGGCCACCGTGCGCAATACGGATCAAGCGCACCGTTTCTCCACTCTGGGTGGAGACGAATCGCTTCAAGTCACGAGGTCGTGGGCGACGCCTCGCCGACCACGACGACTACTTGTCGCGCTCGGCCGCTCCTGATAGTGCCGCCTGCGCCGCCGCGAGGCGCGCTACCGGCACGCGGTAAGGCGAGCAGCTGACGTAGTCGAGGCCGACCTCATTGAAGAAGGCGATCGACGCCGGGTCGCCGCCATGCTCGCCGCAGATGCCGACCTTAAGGCCAGGCCGCGCGGCGCGACCCTTCTCGGTCGCGATCCGAACGAGCTGGCCAACGCCGTTGACGTCCAATGTCTGGAACGGGTTCTCGGGCAGGACACCGCGTTCGACGTAGTTGAGCAGGAACCCGCCCTCGGCATCGTCGCGCGAGTAGCCGAACGCCATCTGGGTCAGGTCGTTCGTGCCGAAGCTGAAGAACTCGGCATGCTCGGCAATCTCGTCCGCGGTCAGCGCGCCGCGGGGGATCTCGATCATGGTGCCGAACATGAAGTCAACCTCGACACCGGCCTTCTCTTGCACGCTGCGCGCCTCGGCGTCGAGGATCTCGCGCGCGGCCTTGAGCTCGTTCACGTGGCCCACGAGCGGGATCATGATCTCGGCGTGCGGGTCGCCACCGGCCTGCTTGCGGCGAATCGCGGCGTTGAGAATCGCCCGCGTCTGCATCTTGATGAGGTCGGGGATCATCAGCCCGAGACGGATGCCGCGCAGGCCGAGCATCGGGTTCTGCTCGCGCAGTGCCTCGACGGCGCGCAACAGCTCCTTCGCCTCGACGAACTTCGGATCGTCGGCGGCAACGCCTGTGGCCTCCATGCGCGTCACGTCGACGAGCACCTCGGCGTGATTGGGCAGGAACTCGTGCAGTGGCGGATCGATCAACCGGACCACGACCGGCAGGCCGTCCATCGCCTCGAAGATGCCGTAGAAGTCGCCTTCCTGGAGGCTCTCGAGCTTCGCTATCGCCTCGTCGAACCGGCGAACCGCCTCCGCATCCTCACCACTGAGCTCGCCGCCCGCGGCAGCCTTCTCCTTGGCGCGCGTCGCCTGGAAGGCGACCAGGATCGCGTCGCGGACGATATCCAGCCGCTCCCCCTCGCGGAACATGTGCTCGGTTCGGCACAGGCCGATGCCCTGCGCGCCGTAGCGGCGCGCCATGGCCGCCTCCTCGGGCTTGTCGGCATTGGTCCAGACCTGCAGGCGGCGGGCGCGGTCGGCCCACTCGAGCACCTTCTGGAGCTCGGCCTGGTCCTCGAAACGTGCCGCGGTGGTCGGCAGCGCGCCTACGAACACCTCGCCGGTCGTGCCGTCGAGCGAGATCCACTCCCCTTCTGAAAAGCCGAGGCCATTCACACGGGCTGATTTCGTGCCGTAGTCGATGACCAGCGACGCACAACCGGCGACGCACGGCTTGCCGATCTGGCGTGCCACGACCGCCGCGTGCGAGGTGGCGCCGCCGCGTGCAGTGAGCACGCCCTGCGCGGCGGCCATGCCGTGGAAGTCGTCGGGCGAAGTCTCGATCCGGACGAGGATCACCTTCTCGCCCTGGTTGGCCAGCTCGAAGGCGCGATCGGCGTTGAACACGGCCTTGCCCACCGCCGCGCCGGGCGAGGCGTTTAGCCCGAGGGTGATGCGCTGCGCCCCGGTCTTGGCGGCACCGTCGAACTGGTCGCGCAGCAACTGGTCCACGTGCGCCGGCTCGATCCGGGCGAGCGCCTCGCGCTCAGTGATGATGCCTTCGTCGACCATGTCCGCCGCGATGCGCACGGCCGCCGCGGCGGTGCGCTTGCCGGACCGTGTTTGCAGCATGTACAGCCGGCCGCGCTCGATCGTGAACTCGAGGTCCTGCATGTCGCGGTAGTGCTTCTCGAGGCGACCGGCGATCTCCTCGAACTGGGCGTAGATCTCGGGCATCTGGTCGCGCATCTGCGAGATCGGCGTCGGGGTCCGGATGCCGGCCACCACGTCCTCGCCCTGGGCGTTGGTCAGGTACTCGCCGAAGAGCACCTTCTCGCCGGTGTTCGGGTCGCGCGTGAAGGCCACGCCGGTGCCCGAGTCGTCGCCCATGTTGCCGAAGACCATGGTCACGACGTTGACCGCCGTGCCGAGGTCGTGGGCGATCTTGTTGTACTCGCGGTAGTCGTGGGCGCGCTTGCCGAACCAAGAAGCGAAAACGGCCTTGATGGACAGGTCGAGCTGCTCGAGCGGATCAGTCGGGAATTCGCGGCCGGCCGACTGACGCACGATCGACAGGAACTCGCCAACCACTTCACGCAGCGCACCGGCGTCGAGGTCAGTGTCCTGCGCCACGCCGCGGCTCTTCTTGGCCGCGTCCAGGGCGTGCTCGAACTTCTCGCCATCGACGTCCATGACGATGCGCCCGAACATCTGGATGAAGCGACGGTAGGCGTCCCAGCCGAAGCGATCGTTGCCGGTAAGCGCGACCAGACCGTTCAGCGTCTGCTCGTTCAGGCCGAGGTTCAGGACGGTATCCATCATGCCCGGCATCGAGAACTTGGCGCCCGACCGGACGCTCACCAAAAGCGGGTTCTCGGCGCTGCCGAAACCCTTGCCGGTCTCCTGTTCGAGCCGCTTGACGGCCGACAGCACGTCATCCCACAAGCCGTCCGGGAGCCGCTCGCCGGCGGCGAAGTAGTCGTTGCACGCCTCGGTCGTGATCGTGAAACCAGGCGGCACGGGCAGGCCGGCGTTGGTCATCTCGGCCAGGCCGGCGCCCTTGCCGCCGAGCAGGTCGCGCATCGTCGCGTTGCCTTCGGCCGTGCCTCCGCCCCACGCATAGATGTAGCGCTTGGCCGCGCGGTGCGCAGGCGCGTCGGAGGTTGCGGTCACGTCGGTCATTCGGGGAATCCTCGGGTGTGCTGGGGAGCGTCGATCAACGATCGGCTGTCTTACGGTCAGTCGACCGATTGTAGACGCGGCCAAGACGAGCAGCGGCAAGTCACCCCGGTCGCGACTACCAAGGCGCATCGTGGCTCACTGCCACGGCGCTCAATATTCCTCTTCGATCTCCGGAGCGCGCGGTGAAGCCTCGCTACGCGGATGTGACCGACGCCGAGCGGGATGGCGGCGAGGCTCAGGATCGCCGGCGAAGGTTCGCACCGCCGCCACCAGCTGGGGCCCTGACATCGGCCCCTGACGCCGGACGTCCACGACGCGATCGACGCCGGCTCTACGATCAGCCGTTCTGAGCTCCCGAGCAAGGCGTTCGGCCACAACGCCGGGACCGCGAAGGGTCACTGAGGCGTGGCGAGGGATGACAGCGCGCACTTCCTCAAGAAAGCGCCGAAGGTGCTCCTCGCGATGGCCCTCGAGAGCGCTCGCCGGTGGGCCTCCACCGGGACGAGCTCCTCCGGCATGGCGTACCCCACCAGTGGCCCGGTGGTGTGCCGGCACCTCGGACTCGAGCCGCCTCGCCGAGCACCGCTGGCCGTCCCAGCTGATGACGTGCGCTTCATGGGAGTCGATCCATACGAGCACGGAGTTGAGTGCGCTGTGGCTGTGCAGAGATGTCATAACCAGCTCCATCGCCGACGCCGCCCTGATCGGGCCAGTCAAGGTTCCTCCGTCGCGCACACGACCGCGAGAGTCGTTCGGCCTCAATTGCTCGTCCCAATAGGGCCGTTCGGCAGTGCCAGCCGGCAACTCGAGAGCATAGGTTCAGTCACGTTATGGCCAACGGAACGTTGACGAATGCGCATGCGAGCCCCGAACTGCCGCCGGCGGTCAACCACGGTCGAGCCGGGATCGTCGTTCAGCAGCGTGGGAGCGAGCTGATCGGCCAGCCGCTGCTGAACAAGGGCACGGCCTTCAGCGAGGAAGAACGCGACGCCCTGGGGCTGCGCGGGCTTCTCCCGGCGAGGGTGACGACAATCGAAGAGCAGGTGACGCTCGAGCTCGAGCACATCAGGCGCAAGCCGGATGAGCTCGAGCAGTTCATCGGCCTTGCGGCATTGCAGGACCGCAACGAGACGCTCTTCTATCGCGTGTTGGCCGAGAACCTCGAGGAGTTCCTGCCGATCGTCTACACGCCGACGGTTGGTCGCGCCTGCCAGGAGTTCAGCCACATCTTCAGGCGCCCACGCGGCGTGTGGATCACTCCCGACGACGTAAATCGAATGGATGAGATCCTGAGCGGCGCGGGCGGGGATGTTCGGTTGATCGTCGTGACCGACAACGAACGCATCCTTGGTCTCGGTGATCAGGGCGCCGGCGGGATCGCGATACCGGTCGGCAAGCTCGCGCTCTACACGGTGGCCGCCGGAATCTATCCGTCGCGCACGCTGCCCATCTCGCTCGACGTAGGAACCGACCGTCAAGACCTGCTCGATGACCCGCTCTATCTCGGCTACAGAGCCCGTCGACTGCGAGGCGCCGCGTATGACGAGATGGTCGAGGCGTTCGTCGAATCCGTCCGCCGCGTGTTCCCATCGGCGGTCGTCCAATGGGAGGACTTCAAGCAGCACAATGCCGTCCGAATCCTGGGTCGCTACCGCCACCGACTGCCGAGTTTCAACGACGACATCCAGGGCACCGGCGCAGTCGTCCTGGCTGGCCTGCTTACCGCGCGCCGGACGCAGCGCGGGCTGGTGGACGATAGGTTCATGCTCGTGGGTGCCGGCGCGGCCGGGATCGGTATCGCGTCGATGATCGAGCGCGAGCTGGCGACAAACGGCGCGACGTCAGGGCGCGCGGGCTCGGACGAGCCGCACCTGGTCCTGCTCGACAGTGTCGGACTCGTGCACACGGGCAGGGACGACATTCACGATGACCAGCGCCCGCTTGCCGTGGATCCGGCATGGTTCGCGGCGGCCGGCGTGACCGGCGACGGGCTGCGCGACACCCTTGCCATCGCGCGTGCATTTCGACCAACGGTCCTGATCGGCACCACCGGCCAGCGCGGCCTGTTCTCACGCGAGCTGATCGAGATCGTCGCCGGCTCCTGTCCTCATCCGGTGATCCTGCCTCTGTCCAATCCCACCGATCGCGCCGAAGCCGAGGCCGGCGATCTGCTCTCCTGGACCAAGGGCCGCGCCTTCGTCGCAACGGGCAGCCCAAGTCCCGAAGTCGAATGGAAGGGGGCCCGCCGAGTCATCGGCCAGGCCAACAACGCCTTCATCTTCCCCGGCGTTGGGTTGGGCGCAATGATCGCGGAGGTGCGAGCTATTCCCGACGAAGTGTTCGTGGTTGCAGCGCATGAGCTCGCGAAGCTCGTTCGGCGCGATCGGGTCGCACTTGGCGCGCTCTACCCTCCGGTCTCCGATCTGCGCCGCGCCGCGCGGTCTATCGCGATCGCAACCGTCAAGCACCTGCGCGACTGCGGCTACGGGCGGCAGCTGCATGACGAGGAGGTGGTCAGGATCGTCGACGCCGAGATGTGGCGGCCCGAGTACACGCATCTCACGCCACAATGGCGAAACACACTGCCATGACCGCTACCATCCCAGCGATGACTGAGCTGTTGGCCGATACCCGCGTCATGGCAGCCCATGACGAGAAGTACAACGCGAGCCTCGTCCGGCGCGAGGACGAATCTGAGTCGCTCGCCTACTTCTGGGTGCGCTTCGATGGCGACCCGACTCTGTTCGAGCCGGGCCAGTACATGACGATCGGCGTCGTGGTCGACGGCAAGATGGTCCAGCGCCCGTACTCGGTCGCATCGCCACCGGTAAGCGCCGGAACCGAGGGCTACGAGTTCTACGTCAGGCTGGTCGAGGGTGGCACGTTCACGCCGCTGCTGTGGCGGATGGAGATCGGCCAGCGGATGCGGATGATCGGCCCCAAAGGCAAATTCCTGCTCCAGCCGGACGACGACAGAACACACATCTTTATCTCGTCGGGTACCGGCAACGCACCGTTCGTGTCGATGATGAAGCAGATGCTCGCTGATGGCGCACCTCGGCCGGCGGTCTTCCTGAACGGCGTCTCGTACGCACACGAGATTGGCTATCGCGCGCAGCTCGAGAGCTGGGAAACGAGCGGCGAATACCCGGTCACATACGTGCCGACCGTGTCACGCCCCGAACACGCGCGGAACGCCGGCTGGCCCGGACGCACTGGCAGGGTCGAGTCGATCCTCGTGCCGGTCCTCGACGAGCTGGGCCTGACGCCGGCCAACTCCGTCGCCTATATCTGCGGCAACCCGGACATGATCGCGACCGCCGAGGAGCGGTTGCTCGGCCGCGGCTACGCGGAGGACCAGGTTCACAAGGAGCTCTACTGGCCCAAGGGCAAGGAGCCGCGTGGACTCGCTGCGGCCGACCTTGCCGCCGCAATCGACGCCGTCGAGGCAAACGCAGACCATTAGCTCAGCGCAATTGCGGCAATCAAATACGTTCGAAATCATCTTCCCGCGCCGACTACGATGTTCGGCACCAAGCCCCACCGGGAGGAGTGAACGGCGATGAATTCGACGGCTGCTTGTCACCTTTGCGCTCGGCGCCTTACTCGTTGGTGCCTGCACCAACACTCCAGCTCCAGCACCAACGGCAACCGCCACTGCCGCGGCCAGCGGCGAACCATCCGCCGAACCATCCGGTGCACCCACCGGCGACCGGCTTGCGGCAATCCAGAGCCGCGGCCAGCTCATCTGCGGCGTAAACGGCGCGTTGCCCGGCTTCAGCTTCCTCGAGCAGGGCACCGGCGCCTGGTCCGGTTTCGACGTCGACTACTGCAAGGCAGTTGCGGCCGCCGTGCTGGGCGACCCCGAGGCCGTCGAATATCGGCAGCTCTCGGCGGACGACCGCGGACCGGCGCTACAGACCGGCGAGGTCGACGTCCTGATCAGGAACACGACCTGGACCGTGACACGAGATGCCCAATGGGGCCTCTTCGCACCGACCACCTTCTACGACGGCCAGGGACTCCTCGTCCGGGCAGAAGTGGACGCGTCTTCGATCGCCGATCTCGGCGGGGCGACCATCTGTGTCCAGTCGGGCACGACCACCGAGCTCAACCTTGCCGACGCGATGGCCGAGGCCGGACACGAAGGCAATTACACGACCACAGTCCTGGGCGAGATCGACGAGACATACAGCACGTACGAATCGGGTGCCTGCGACGCGGTCACGTCGGACCGCTCACAGCTCGTGTCGCGACGATCAGCGATGGCCACTCCCGACGATCACGTCCTGCTCGAGGACGTTCTCTCCAAGGAGCCGCTCGGCCCGGTCGCGCCACTCGGCGACGACCAGTGGTTCAACGTCGTCAAGTGGACGGTGTTCGCCACGATCGAGGCGGAAGAGCTGGGCCTCACCCAGGCCAACGTCGCCGATATGGCGACCAGCAGCGATAACCCTGTCGTCCTACGCCTGCTGGGAGCTGACCCAGAGCAGGTCCAGGGCACGAACCTCGGACTCGAGAACGACTGGGTAGTGGGCGTGATTTCCGCCGTCGGCAACTACGGCGAGATCTTCGACCGCAACGTCGGTCCCGAAACGCCGCTTGGTCTCGACCGCGGCTACAACCAGCTCTGGACGAACGGCGGCCTGCTCTACGCACCGCCCTACCGATAGCGGCAGCTGACGGGCGGGCCGGGCGGATGCCCGGCGCGCCGTATATCTCCGTCATCCGCGCCACAGCCGCGTGACAGCCGCCTCGCCTCCGCGACGGCACTCGGTTCCGCCGTGGCGTGATCTACGCGTCCTGCGCTTCGTCGGCCAGGCAGTCGTTGTCGTCCTGATTCTGTTCGCCGGCTACTTACTGTGGACCAACCTGACGCGCAACATGGCCGACGCGCGGCTGGGCTTCGGGCTCGACTTCCTGCGCGCCACCGCCGGCTTCGACATCTCGCAGACTGTCGTGCCGTACTCGCCGCGCGACTCGTACGGTCAGGCCCTGCTGGCCGGTCTGATCAACACGCTGCTGGTGAGCGTGGTTGGAATCTTCTTCGCCACGATCTTGGGCATCGTCGTCGGCGTCGCGCGGCTGTCGAGCAACTGGCTCGTCAGTCGCATCGCGGCCGGCTACGTCGAGGTCATGCGAAACACGCCACTGCTCGTCCAGCTGGTACTGATCTACGCGCTGTTCCTGCAGCTGCCGACGGTTGCCAACGCCATCGGCCTGCCGGGATCGATCTACCTCAGCCAACGCGGCCTGATCATCCCCCGCCCGCTGGCCGACGCCCAGTTCGGGCTGTGGGTCGTTCTGGTCGCCGTTGGAGCCGGCATCGCCTTCGTATTGGCGCGCATGGCACGAGGACGTGCCGAGCGCGAGGAGCCGACACACCAACTCGGCCTGGTGGGCTTGCTGGTCCTCGGTGCGATCGCCGTCGTCGGCTGGGTCGCACTCTCGCCGGTTGCCTTCGATGTGCCGGTCAGGGAACGCTTCAATTTCGTCGGCGGCGTGGTCTTGTCAGCACCGTTCGCGGCGCTGCTACTCGGGCTCGTGCTCTACACCGCGGCCTTCATCGCTGAGATCGTGCGCGGCGGCATCCAGGCCGTGAAGCGCGGCCAGATCGAGGCCGCCAACGCGATCGGCCTGTCCTCGGCCCAGACTCTGCGCCTGGTCGTCTTCCCTCAGGCGCTGCGGATCATCGTGCCGCCGCTCACGAGTCAGTACCTGAACCTGATCAAAAACTCGAGCCTGGCGATCGCCGTCGGCTTTCCCGACCTGTTCTCGGTCAGTCGCACCGTCGCCAATCAGACCGGCCAGCCGGTGGCGGTGATCGTGCTGGTGATGTCGATCTACCTCACGATCAGCCTGGTCACCTCGCTGGTGATGAACATCTACAACCGCCGCGTCCAGGTGCTCGAGCGATGACGACCGCGCCCGGCCACCTTCCGCCGCCGGTTGCGACCGTCGGCGTCGTCGGCTGGCTGCGCCGGAACCTGTTCAACAGCCTGCTCAACTCGGCGCTGACCGTGGTCGTCGGACTGGTCCTGGTGCTGGCCGTGGTGGTGACGCTCAACTGGGTGCTGACCGACGCGCGATGGGGCGTCGTGACCACCAACTTCAGGCTGTTCATGATCGGCCAGTACCCGGCCGACGAGGCGTGGCGAGTCTGGCTGGCGGTGCTCGCCGTCTCGCTGCTGACGGGGATTTCGGCCGCCTCGACCACGAGTCGCGCGGTCCGAACCCTGGCGACGGGCTTGTCGGCCGGTCAGGCGCTGCTCGGACTGCTGGCGATGGTCTCGGACGTTGGCGGTGTGGCCGCTCTTGCTCTCTTCGCGAACGCAGCTCTGGTCTGGGTGGCGTTCGCACTCGCGACGAGGCTTCCGATCTCGTCACGAGCGCGCGTGCTGATCTGGATCGTGATGGTGCCCATCCTGTTCCTGCTGCTGCAGGGCTTCGGCGCGCCGATCCTGCGCTTCGTGCCGACCAACCTGTGGGGCGGCCTGCTGCTGACCTTCCTGCTCGCCGTCGGCGGCATCGTGCTGTCGTTCCCGATCGGCGTCCTGCTCGCTCTCGGGCGGCGCAGCAATCTGCCCGTCGTGCGTTTCCTGTCCACGGCGTACATCGAGATCATCCGTGGCGTCCCGCTCGTTACGTTGCTCTTCCTCGCCGCGATCATGCTGCCGCTCGTGCTGCCCGGCGACCTGCGCATCGAGCACGTCTTCCGCGCCCTGGCCGGCCTGACGCTGTTCACCGCCGCCTACGTTGCCGAGAACGTCCGTGGTGGCCTGCAGGCGATCCCGAGCGGTCAGATCGAGGCGGCGGACGCGATCGGGCTCAATGCGCTCCAGCGCAACCTTTACGTAGTGCTGCCCCAGGCGCTGCGCTCGGTCATCCCGGCCAATGTCGGACTGTTCATCAGCCTGCTCAAGGACACCACGTTGGTCGCGATCGCCGGCACGGGCCTGCTCGAGCTGCTCGGCGTCGGCCGGGCCGTGGTCGCGCAGCCGGCGTGGATCGGCGCCGACCTGGAGGTCTATATCTTCATCTCGGCCGTCTTCTTCTTCATGTGCTACGTCATGTCTCAGGCCAGCTACCGGCTGGAGGCCGAGCTGGGTGTGGGCAAGCGCTAGGATCGGTGGACACATGGCGCACCCGTTCGACGACTTGATCCCAGAAGACGGCGCGGCCGCGGCGAACGACATCATCGTCGCGCGCGACGTGCACAAGTGGTTCGGCCAGCTGCACGTGCTACGCGGCATCGACCTGACCGTGAAGGCCGGCGAGGTGCTGGTGATATTCGGGCCCTCCGGCTCCGGAAAGTCGACCTTCATCCGGACGATCAATCGGCTCGAGGAGCACCAGCGCGGTGAGATCTTCGTCGACGGCATCGAGCTGACAAACGACATTCGCAACATCCACGCCGTCAGATGCGAAATCGGCATGGTCTTCCAGTCGTTCAACCTGTTCCCCCACCTGACCGCGCTTCAGAACGTCACCCTCGGGCCGATGAAGGTGCGCCGCCTGCCGCGAGCGAAAGCCGACAAGGCGGCGATGGACCTGCTCGAGCGGGTGGGCATCCCCGAGCAGGCGCACAAGCATCCCGCCCAGCTATCGGGCGGCCAGCAGCAGCGCGTCGCCATCGCTCGAGCACTGGCCATGCAGCCCAAGATCATGCTCTTCGACGAGCCCACCTCGGCGCTCGACCCGGAGATGATCAACGAGGTGCTCGAGGTGATGCGCGAGCTCGCCGTGTCGGGCATGACGATGCTGTGCATCACCCACGAGATGGGCTTCGCTCGCGCGGTGGCCGATCGGATGGTGTTCTTCGATGACGGCCTGATCGTCGAGCAGGGCCCGCCGGCCCAAATCTTCGGCAACCCTCAGCACGAACGGACGCGCCTGTTCCTTTCGCAGATCCTGCACTAACGACTGGAGATGTATGGCTCCAGTCGAACGCGGTGAAGCTGAGCCCTGGTTTGGCTAGCCGGCGCCGGGCAGGCTGGCCGCCAACCGATCGACGATGAGCTGCTTGACGCTCTCGAGCGGGACACGCTCCTGGGCCATCGAGTCGCGGTCGCGGACCGTAACCGCGCCGTCCTCGAGCGAGTCGACGTCGACTGTCACGCACCACGGCGTGCCGATCTCGTCCTGTCGCCGGTAGAGCTTGCCGATCGACGCGGTGTCGTCGTAGACGGCAATCATGTCGCGACGCAGGTCGGCCACCAGCTTGTGACACAGCTCGACGATCTCGGGCCGCTTCTTGAGCAGCGGCAGCACGGCCACCTTGTACGGCGCAAGCTGCGGATGGAGGGCGAGCGAAACGCGCTTCTCGCCGCGCACCTCTTCCTCACGGTACGAGTCGATCAGGAACGTGAATGCCGAGCGATCCGGACCGCCGGCCGTCTCGACGATCCACGGCACGAAGCTCGACTCGCTGACCGGGTCGAAGTACTCGAGGTTCTCGCCGCTTTCCTTCTGGTGGCGACCGAGGTCCCAATCGCCCCGATTGTGGATGCCCTCGAGCTCCTTCCAACCGAACGGGAAGCGGTACTCGATGTCGATCGCCTTCTTGGCGTAATGCGCCAGCTCGTCTGGCGCGTGCTCTCGGAAGCGAAGACGCTCCTCGGCGACTCCGTAGCCCGCGTACCACGCCCAGCGACGCGGCAGCCACTCTTCGAAGATCCGCGCTGCGTCATCGGGCGGGACGAAGTACTGCATCTCCATCTGCTCGAACTCGCGCATCCGGAAGACGAAGTTGCCGGGCGAGATCTCGTTGCGGAAGCTCTTGCCGATCTGGGCGATGCCGAAGGGCAGCTTCTTGCGCATCGACTGCTGGACGTTCTTGAAGTTGACGTAGCTGCCCTGCGCCGTCTCGGGGCGCAGGTAGACGACCGCCGCGTCCTCCTCGACCGGTCCCATGAACGTCTTGAACATCAGGTTGAAGCGACGCGGCGGGCTGAGCGGACCGCCGTCGACGGGACACTTCAGGCCAAGCCGCTCGACGATCTTCGGGTCGCGTTTGTCAGTCTCGGTCAGGTTCTCTGTGCCGGGCAGCTCGTCGAGGCGGAAGCGCAGCTGGTCCGTGGCGCACTCGACGAGCGGGTCGCTGAACGACTCGACGTGGCCGGACGTGACCCACACCTGGGGATGCATCAGGATACCCGCGTCGAGACCGACGATGTCGTCGCGCAGCTGGATCATCTCTCGCCACCAGGCGCGCTTGACGTTGTTCTTGAGCTCGACCCCGAGCGGGCCGTAGTCCCACACGGCGTTGATGCCGCCGTAGATCTCAGAGCTCGGGAAGACGAAGCCGCGTCGCTTGGCGAGCGAGACGATGGTGTCGAGCGCGGCGACGGCGGGCGCGGGATCGCTCGCAGGGTCGGATGCCCGGTCGTGGTGACGGTCAAGTGGGACTCCTGGGGCGCCGGCTATGGCAGCGCCGGTCGCGGGAGCGGCATTCTATAGACCGCATCAGCGTGCCGCCCTTTCAGGTCGGGACGGTCACGGATCTCCGCGGGCGAGGCGTTCGCACCTCGTCGAGGAACGCCAGCGAGCGTGCCTCGCGCTCGAGCACGATGCCGAATGAACCGGCGCAGGGCCGACTCGACCTCCGCCTCCACCGCGCTGGCAGCCGCAGCCCGGCGATGGCCTCGATGTCCAGCCGCCGATAGGCGCGCAGCAGCTTGAGCGCGTCGAGCGACAGCGGCGACCTGCTCGGCCGGCGGCGGCGGGTGCCGCTGAGCACAGCATGCCGCCCAGCACCGGCACCCAGCGGAACGCTCGTCCGCCTCGAGCACCCGGTCGCACTCGACGCAGCGCTCGACCTCGGGGCGCATGCCGAGCGCGTCGGCCAGGCCGATCTCGAACCAGCGCGCCACGCGGCCGGGCGCCATGCCGTCGTCGAGCAGCTGGTACGCGCGCCGCAGCAGCGCGTAGACGGGATAGGCGCAGGCGCGCTCCTCGACGGCGCGCTCCGCCAGCTCGGCCGAGGTACCACGCGGTGGCGGTCGACTCGAGCCGGTCGCGCAGCCGCAGCCAGGCATGGCCGACGCTCGCCTGGGTGACGACGTCGAACGTTCGCGCCGCGCGCCAGCACCAGCTCCAGCTCCGCGAACGGCTCGACCGCGCCGCCGATCCGGCTGCGCGGCCGGCGGACGCCCTTGGCGATCGCCTTGAGCTTGCCGTCGTGCGGCGTCAGCAGGGTCAGCACGCGGTCCGCCTCGCCCAGCTCGAAGCGGCGACAGCACGATCGCCTCGGTGCGGTAGATGCGCGGCGCGGGCATGTCGACCAAGGCGTACGCCGCGATGCGCCGCTCGCGCGACCTGCGGCATTACTCAGGTGACGCATCCGGTAGCCGATGTCATGCGCCGACGAGTCAGCTACGGACCGCTTGTATGCTCCGCCCGTGCTGACCGTCGCCACGACCTCGACCGCCTCATCGCCGACACCGAGGCGGAGATCCTGCGCGTCATCGACCGCGCCCAGGACGAGCGCACGGCGCGAGCTCTACGAGATGGTCCGCTACCACCTGGGCCTCGACGGCGACGGGCCGCGCGGCAAGCGGCTGCGGCCGCTGCTCGGCCTGCTCGCCTACCAGTCGATCGCCGGCGAGCACCGCGCGCGCCCTGCCCGGCGCCGCGGCCGTCGAGATGGGCCACAACTTCAGCCTCGTCCACGACGACATCGAGGACCGCGACCTCGAGCGCCGCCACCGCGCCGACGCTGTGGACGATCTCCGGCATCCCCCAGGCGCATCAACACCGGCGACACGCTGTTCACGCTGTCGCGCATGGCGCTCCATCGCCTGACCGACCTGGGCTTCCCGCGACGCCAAGGTGCTCGCGCCTGATGCGCCTGTACGACGAGACCTGCCTCGCGCTGTGCGAGGGCCAGTTCATGGATATCTGGACGCCGAGCACGACGAGCTGGCTGTCGGTCGACTGCTACTTCGACATGATCGGCCGCAAGACCGCGGCGCTCATCGCCGGCTCCGTCCAGGCCGGCGCGATGCTCGCCACCGATGACGCAGACCGTCATCGACGCGTACCGCGCTTCGGCTGGGCGCTCGGCCTGGCCTTCCAGCTCAACGACGACCTGCTGGGCATCTGGGGCGATGAGCAGGCCACCGGCAAGGAGCCCTCGGACCTCGCCGAGCACAAGAAGACGCTGCCGCTGATCTACGCGCTCGAGGAGCCGCCGAGCGCCGACCGCGAGCGGCTGCACGCATCATCCTGCGACGGCCAGAGGCGACGCCCGGCGGAGCTCGACGAGGCCCGGGCCATCCTCGAGCGCGTGCGGCGCCCGCGACTACACGCGCGACCGGGCCCCGGCCTACCGCGACGAGGCGTGGCCCAGCTGGAGGCGGCGGGCATCGTCGGACGGCGAGGCGCTGGAGCGCCTCGAGCTGATCGTCGCTCGGCCATCAGCGCCTGAACTGCGAGACGCCCGAGCCGCGCCGTCAGGCGCGCAGCCGCTCGCGAGCGCCCGTGCGGTCGGCCTCGTCGTCGCTCCGCGGCGCGACGACCAGCACGTTGCCCACCCGCCGGCCGTCGGTCGCCTCGACGGTCAGGCGCAGGCCGTCGACCTCGACCTTGTCGCCGACCTTGGGGACGCCGCCGATGTGTGGTAGACGAGCCCGCCGACGGTGTCGTACTCGCTCCTGGTCCTCGCCGTCGAGCTCGCGCCGAAGTGCTCCATCAGGTCGTCGACGGCCGCCCGCCCGTCGACGCGCGCCTGTCATCGTCCGAGAGCGGCACGATCATCGGCTCCTCCTCGTCGTACTCGTCCTGGATCTCGCCCACGATCTCCTCGATCAGGTCCTCGATCGTCACGAGGCCGGCCGTGCCGCCGTGCTCGTCGAGCACGATGGCGATGTGGACCCTCGCCGCTGCAGGCTGTGCAGCAGGTCGTCCACGAGCATCGACTCGGGCACGAAGAGCGGCGTGCGCAGGAGCCTGCGGATGGGCGGCGGCTGGTCGTCGCCGCACGAGGTAGGGCAGCAGGTCCTTGGCGTAGAGCATGCCGATGATGTTGTCGATGCTGTCCTCGTAGACCGGGATGCGCGAGTGGCCCTCGCGACACGATCGTCTCGACGATCTCGTCCAGCGTGCGCGTCGACCGGCAGGGCCGCGATGTCGACGCGGGCCACCATGACCTCGTGGACGCGCCGCTCGCCGAGCTCGAGCACGCCGCCGATCATCTGCTCCTCCTCGGCCTCGATCGTGCCCTGCTCGCCGCCGCGCTCGACGAGGATGCGCAGCTCCTCGGTGCGTGATCGCGCTCCTGGTCGATGCTCGCGACGCCGAGCAGCCGCGTGATCGCGTGGGTGATCGTCGTGAGCAGCCACACGACCGGCGCGAGGACGCTGCCCAGCAGCTCCATCGGCGCGCGCCAGAGCAAGCGCGTAGCGCTCCGCGTGGGCGAGCGCCAGCGTCTTGGGCACGAGCTCGCCGAAGACGATCGTCACGAGGCTGACCACCAGCGTGACGACGAGCAGCGCGAGCAGGTCGGCCGATGCGGCCAGCGAGGGGATGTCGCGCAGCACGTCGGCCAGCGTCCGCGATGCTGGCGCCCGCGAAGGCGGCGGCGAGGAAGCCGATGAACGTGATGCCGAGCTGGATCGTCGGCCAGGAACCGACCCGGCTGCTCGACCAGCCGGGCGACCCGGCGGGCGCGCGCGGTCGCCCTCGTCGCCGAGCTGCCGGATGCGGCTGCGCCGCACGGTGACGAGCGCGATCTCCGCAGCCACGAAGACGCCGTTGAGGAGCGACGAGGACGGCGATGATGAGCGAGCTCGCACAGCCGGTCAGCTCCGGCGGTCTCGGACCGCCGGTCGCGCACCGCCGCTCGCGGATGCGCGCCGGGACGCCCACCGCCATCATGCCGGCGGGCACGTCGCGGGTGACCACGGAGCCGGCGCCGGTGAGGCGCCCTCGCCGACGTCGACCGGCGCGCGCAGGATCGTGTCGGAGCCGATGAACGCGCGGTCGCCGATCGTCGTGCGGTGCTTGCGCTGGCCGTCGAAGTTGGCGGTGATCGTGCCGGCGCCGATGTTGACCTGCTCGCCGACCTCGGCATCGCCGAGGTAGCTGAAGTGGTGGCTCTTGGAGCCGGCGCCGATGCGCTGTTCTTGACCTCGGCGTAGTTGCCGAGCTCGACGCCGCTGCCGATGTGGGCGCCCGGCGGACATGCGCGAACGGCCCGATGGTGACGTCGGCCTCGATGACCGAGCCCTCGAGGACGCTCGCCCAGACGACCGAGCGCTCGCCGACCGCGCAGTCGACGATCTGGCTGCCGCTGCGGATCGACCGCGCCCGCTCGCGATGACGGTCGCGCCGCGCAGGACGACCCTGGGCTCGATGGTGACGTCCGCGCGCGATCTCGACGCCCGCCTCGATGAAGGCGGTGGCCGGGTCGCGAACGTCACGCCGGCGCGCATGTGCGCCTCGTTGATGCGGAGGGCATCTCGACCTCGGCGTCGGCCAGCTCGGCTCGGTCGTTGATGCCCAGCAGCGTGCCGTCGTCCTCGACCTCCAGCGTCGCCACGGCCCGGTCGTCCGTCGCGCGCCAGGCGACGAGCTCGGGCAGGTAGAGCTCGCCCGTCGCGGGCGACGGCGTCGACGTCGCCGATGCGTCGCGCAGCCAGGCCACGTCGAACGCATAGAGCCCCGCGTTGATCTCGTCGATGTCGAGCTCCTCGGCGCTCGCGTCCCTGGCCTCGACGATGCGCTGACGCGGCCGCGCCGCCGCGGACGACGCGCCCGAGGCTGCCCGGCTCCTCGACCTCGACGCTGATGAGCGCCATGGCGGCGTCGCTGTCGCGGCGCGCGGCGGTCAGCCAGACGCAGCGGCCGGGTCCACGAGGGCACGTCGCCCGAGAGCACGACGATCTCGGCGACGTCGGCGGGGAGCACAGCGAGGGCGGCGCGCACGCGTCGGCCGTGCCCCGTGGCTCGTCCTGGAGCGCGAAGTCGGCGTCGTTCGCGAACGCCTCGCGCACGGCCTCGTCGCCGGCGAGACGACGACGAGCGGCGCTCGCCGGACGCCTACGGCGGCATCGAGGACATAGGCGAGCATGGGCCGGCCGCAGAGCGGATGCAGCACCTTGGGAAGCCGCGAGCGCATCCGCGTGCCCAGCCCGGCGGCGAGCACGACCGCCCTCGCCGGCGGTCGGGCGTGGTGCTCACGGCGGTCGGGACCGCCCCGGCGTGATGGAGGCTGCTCGGGCATCGGGTGGCCGCTGACTGTAGGGTCGCGTCGGCGGGGTGTCAAACGCCGGGCTCGACGGCCTAGCGGCGGACGGCGATGGCCTCGACCTCGACGGGCGCGCCGAGCGGCAGCGCCCCTGCGGCGGACGTCGAGCGCGCCGGGGACGGTCGGGGAAGAAGCGCGCGTAGACCTCGTTGAAGGCCCCGAAGTCGTCGATGTCGCCCAGGAAGCAGGTCGTCTTGACGACGTCGCCTTAGTCCAGGCCCGCCGCTTCGAGGACGGCTCCAGGTTGCGCAGGGTCGCTCCGTCTGCTCGGCGATGCCCCCTCGACGAGCTGGCCGGTCGCCGGGTCGGGCCCCTGGCCCGAGCAGAACAGAGCAGGCCGTCGACGGCCGGGCTGTAGGGCCCAGCGGCGGGCGGCGCGCCGCCGGATGGATGGCTGCTTCATGGCCTCGGTCCCTCCTGGTGCGTCGGTCGACGAGGTCGAGGCGTTCGATGAGCGGCGCCTGCGAGCGCAGGACGGGCCGGCCGAGAGCTCGAGCCTGGCCGCGGCCGCGTCGCGGCGAAGGATAGAGGGCGAACAGGGTCGGCCCGGAGCCGGTCATCAGCCACGGCCACGGTCGACGCGCTCGAGCTCGTCGCGCAGCGCAGCGCCGGCAGAGAGATGCTGCGGCCGGCCACAGGTCGTTGGCGTCGCGCAGCTCGCGCCGCGGCATCGGCAGCCGCCGCAGCTGTCGACGGATCGACCGGCGTCGACGCCGGGCTCGCCCAGCGTCGTCGTCGCTGGCGAAGACGCTGCCGCGTCGAGAGGGCGGCGGCCGGCGTCACGAGCAGGAGGCCGGGCAGCCGGCGCCGGCGGCGGGCAGCGGCGTCGACGAGCTCGCCGCGGCCGCCGACGCGCGCGCCGGCGACGTCGCGCGCGAAGAAGGGCACGTCGGCGCCGAGCCGCGACGGCGAGCTCAGCTCAGGCGGTGCGTCGAGGTGAGGCCCCACGCCGGCGCGCAGCGTCAAGGGCGGCGGCGGCGTCAGCGCTGCCGCCGCCCAGGCCGGCGGCGACGGGGATGCGCTTCTCGAGGCGGAAGTCGAGCGCCGGCAGGTCTCCACGGCCATCGCTGTCGCCGCAGCGCGGCGCGCGCGCTGAGCACCAGGTCGTCGTCGACGGGGCAGCCGGGTAGGCCCTGACCTCAGCCGTCGTCCGCGCCGTCGCCAGGCGCCACGGTCGAGGTGGTCGTGGAGGCCGAGGCGCATGAAGACCGAGTCGAGCTTATGGAAGCCGTCCGCTCGTCGCCGGTGACCGCCAGGTCGAGGTTGACCTTGGCGCGCGCCTCCGGCGTGCATCAGCCGCATCGAGCCTCGCGCGGTCCGCACGGCAGCGGCGAGCGCCATCCACTCGTCGACGCTGAGCGTCTGGGGCCGCCGGTCCGGCGCGATGGCGACTCTCGCCAGGGCCTCGTCGATGCGCTCGCGGCCGACCGCGGCAGCTGGCGCGGCAGCACGTTGTGGAGCATCTTGCGCCGCTCGCGGAAGCCCGCCTGGACGAGCGCCACAGCCGCTCCTCCGCCTCCGTCGTCGAGGCGGCGCGGCCGAGTCTCGCCCACGAGCACGGCCGATCGACCTCCGGCGCGGGCTCGAAGGCGGTGCGCCGGCACGACGAAGGCGACGCGCACGTCGGCGTGGTACTGCACGAAGACCGAGAGGTAGCTCATCCCGCCCGGTGGCGCCGCGATCCGCTCGGCGACCTCGCGCTGGACCATCAGCACGAAGCGCTCCGGCCGAGGCTCGCCGCCCAGGACGTGGTGGAGGATCGGACTGGTGATGTGGTACGGCACGTTGGCGACGAGCGCCCAGGGCGCGCTGCCACGAGGTCGGTCAGCGGCACGTCGAGCGACGTCGCCTCGACCAGGTCGAGCTGACCCGCGCCTCGCTCCCCGAAGCGCTCGCGAGATGGCCGGCCAGGCGCGGTCGAGCTCGACCGCCGTCACTCGGCGCCGGCTCGCAGCAGGGCCGCGGTGAGGATGCCGAGGCCGGGCCCGACCTCGACGATCGCGCCCTCCCCCGGCCGGACGCGGCCACCTCGACGATGTGCTCGAGGACCTGGCCGTCCACGAGGTGGTTCTGGCAGCGGCGCCTGTGCGCCGTCAGCCCGTGGCGCCGCAGGTAGCGCTCGAGCCCTCGGCCGAAGGCGCTGCGGATCGAGCTCGTCGACGTCACGCTGGTCAGCGATCGCCGGCACCGCCAGCTTGAGCGAGGGCCTGGCCGCCAGGTCGTTGCCCCGGCGCGCGCGCCAGCCCGAGCGCGCCAGACCCGCCGCGCCGATCATCGCGGCGTTGTCCGTGCACAGCCCGGGCCGCGGCACGACGAGCGGATGCCGCGCGCTGCGGCGCCGTCCGCGATCCGCTCGCGCAGGACGCGGTTCGCGGCCACTCCGCCGCCGAGACGATCGTCCGCGCGCCGATCTCCTCGGCCGCGCGCAGCGTCTTCGTCGCCAGCACGTCGACGACCGACTCCTGGAAGCCCATGCCAGCTCGGCGACGTCGCGTCTCGGGCAGCTCCGGGCCGTCGGAGCCCTCGCGGTCGACCGGCGAGGCCCAGCTCGCCGCGACCTCCCGCCGCGCGGCCGTCTTGAGGCCGCTGAACGAGAAGTCGAACGTCTCGCCCAGCCAGGCGCGCGGGAACGCCGGTCGTGCGCTGGCGCCCGGCGGCCGCCCATGATGGCCGGCCCGCCCGGGTAGGGCAGGCCGAGCAGCCGCCCCACCTTGTCGAACGCCTCGCCCGCGGCATCGTCGACCGTCTGGCCGAGCAGCCGGTACCGTCAGGTGGTCGCGCATCTCGACGAGGAACGTGTGGCCGCCGCTGACGACGAGCGCCACGAGCGGGAACTCGGGCGCCGGCCTCTCCTCCTCGTCCGGGATCGAGCAGCCAGGCGGCGTAGATGTGGCCCTCGAGGTGGTTGACCGGCACGAGCGGCAGTCGTGCGCCCACGCCAGCGTCTTGGCCATCGTGATGCCCGACCAGCAGCGAGCCGGCGAGCCCCGGGCCCTCGGTCACGGCGACCGCGTCGAGCTCCGACCAGTCGTCGATGCCGGCCTCGCTGCGCGCCTCCTCGAGCACCGGGATCATCCAGCGCAGGTGCGCGCGCGCGGCGACCTCGGGCACGATGCCGCCCGTCGCCCCGTGGAGCGCGACCTGGCTGGCGACGACGTTGGCGACGATGCGCCGGCCGCCCTCCACGACCGCGACGGCCGTCTCGTCGCAGGAGCGTCTCGACGGCCAGGATGCGGCCCGCTGGCCGTCGCTGGCGTCATCGACGACGCCGTCGCCATAGCGTCTTCGCCAGCGCGGCCAGCGCATGCTCGACCTCGGGCGATCGCAGCGGCGTCGTGGTCATGATCAGCGCGTCCTCGCCGTTGTCCGAGTAGTAGCGCGGGCGGACGCCCACCGGCCGGAAGCCGAAGCGCTGGTAGAGCGCGCGGGCCGGCTGGTTGCAGAGGCGCACCTCGAGGGTCACGACGCGCGCGCCGAGGTCCGCGGCAAGGCGCATCAGCTCGACCAGCAGCCGCCCGCCGATGCCGTGGCGGCGCCAGTCGGGCAGCACCGCGAAGGTCGTGATGTGCGCCTCGTCGACCATCAGCCAGATGCCGGCGTAGGCGACGACCTCGTGACCGCGCGCGGACGACGAGGTAGTGCGCCATCCGGTTGGTCTCGAGCTCCTGGCGGAACGCGTAGTCCGGCCATGGCACGGGGAAGCAGGCGCTCTCGATGGCGTGGACGTCGGGAATGTCGTCGACCGCATCGGCTCGACGCTCAGCCTCAGCGGAGGTCGGGCGACCATGTCCATCTCCGCCGCGGCACGGGCGATGCCCCGCGGCAGCGCGACGTAGGCCGGCACGAGCTCGCGCGATCGTCGGCTTCGCCGGTCGTCGAGCCGCGCGCCACCGAGCTCGGCCAGCGACGCGGCCAGGCCCGCCATTGCCCGGCGCCGCGCTCGATGGCATCTCCGGCACTCAGGGGCGCCTCAGGTCGATCGCGATCAGACCATCCGCGCCGACTGCCGGCGTCGGCGATGAGCTGGGGCGATCAGTCTCGGCTCGGCTGCCCGACCGGCAACGTTTCACACGCGTGCACGTAACGATCATTGGCACCGGCGGGCAGCGTCACCACGACCTCGTGCACTCGCTCCGCCGGCCTCGTGCGCAGCATTGCGATGGCGACCGTCGTCGAGACGCCGACGACCGGGATGGCCAGCGAGTAGGCGATCGTCTTGGCGGTCGCCAGGCCGATGCGCAGGCCGGTGAAGCTGCCCGGGCCGGTGCCGACGACGACGCCAGCCAGCTCGCGCTTGCTCGTCCCGCCCTCGGCCAGCAGGCGGTCGATGCGCTCGAGCAGCTCCTCGCCGTGCCGGTGGCGGCTCTCCCAGCGTTGCTCGCCGAGCAAGCAGCCCGACGTCGTCGGCGATCGCCACGACCGGAGTGCGCGTGGCGGTGTCGATGATCGAGCAGCTTCCCGGGGTTCATTTCGCTCGCCCAGCCAGCGGCTGCGGCCATGTAGCGCTCGTGATCGGCGGCGCCGGCGTGACCATGATCCGCCGCTCGTCATCACCGACCACCTCGAGCTCGATCGTCAAGCGGCCGGGGTCGATCTCTTCTGGCAGCCTCTCCGCCCATTCGGTGAGCGTGACGCCGTCGAGCTGGCGCTCGTCGACCAGGCCGCCGCCGGATCGCCTCTTCGGCACCGGCGAGTCGGTACAGGTCCTGGTGGAAGAGTGGCAGCCGGCCGGCGTATTCGGCCATCAGCGTGAAGCTCGGGCTATTGACCACATCGCGCACACCGAGGCCCTGAGCGAAGCCCTTCGCGAACTGCGTCTTGCCCGCGCCGAGCGGCCCGAGCAGCGCAATCCGGTCCCCAGCACGTGCCGCCTGGGCGAGCGTGCTCGCAAAGTCACGCGTCTCCTCGGCGGAGCGCGTCTCGACGATGGCGCGCTCGCGCTCCAACGCTGCCTGGGTTGTCACCGCTCCACGTTAATCGAAACCGGACACGCTGCCATCGGACGGGTCAGAACACGAGGGATTTCCCCTATTTCGCTGCGCATTATTCGCCCGTAGCCTGCGCGTCCCCGTGACACTGGAGGTTCGAGCCGTGAAGCATGTCGTCATCTCATTCCTGGCCGCAGCGGCCCTGGTCGTCGCCGCGTGCAGCGGTGGCGGCACGCCGACGCAGTCCGGTGCCACGCCGGGGCAGACCGCTTCAGCCACGCAGGCCGGGACCACAACCGAGCCGAGCCCGGCAGCCACTTCGACTTTGGCGTCGACGCCAACGAACGCCCCAACGGTCGCCGCCACCACCTCGGCGCCCACCACAGCGCCTACCCCGTCGGGTCCGGTTGATGTCGAGGCGCTGGTTCCCACCCAAGTCGGTGGAATAACCCTCACTCCGGAGACGATCGCTGCCGACGACTTCCTGGGCGCGTACGAAGACTTTGAGCACGTGCTCGGTGATCTTGGAAAGTCGGCGGAGGACCTGACAATTGTCCAGGCGCAAGGCAGTAATGCAGGCGAGGTCATGATCGTCCAGGCGTTTCGAGTCGCAGGCGCCGATGCCGCAGCGCTGATGGATGGCTTCCTGGAGTTCTCGAAGGTAACCGACGATGTGGCCTCACCCATCACCATCGGCGGCAAGGAGCTCATCGTTCAGGGTCATCCCGACACACAACCGCAGTACAAGAGCTACTACTACGGCTACGGCGATGTCGTTTTCAAGCTCGCGTACAACGGGGACAACTTTGACGAGCAGATGGAGGCGCTGGTCAGCCAGCTCCCGTAAGTCAGCCGTTCAGGCGTCGAAGCCCGGCTCCTCGTCGATCTCCTCGAGGCGCTCCATGAGTCGCTCGATGCCCCCTTCTTCGGCGAGGACGCGCTGCATGGCGTCCGATCCGCTGCCGAAGATGGTCTTGAGCGTCGGGTCGAAGAAGAGCATCGCCTGGCTGCCCAGCGCCCGATAGGGCCGGCTCGCGTCGAGGAAGAGCATCGCCGAAGTGGTCATTCCGTAGAGCTGAATTTCGCGGGCGACGTACTCGACCGGATCCTCGTATCGGATCTCCTGTTCGGACATCAAAACCCTCTATCGACCAGGCCAACATCATTGATGCGGGCCTCTCCATCCAGCGTCCGAAGGCCCAGAAGTACCGAGTCGGCATGGTACACCCGGGGTACCCGGTATGCCATGTTGGTCACCACTTCCCACGGAATTGTGGTGCGGGCTCGCGCCAGCTCATTTGTCACGATTTCGAGCCCCATTCTGCTCCCCGATGAGAACGAACTCGTCGTCGATCGCGACACCCGGCACGTCGGTCACGTCGGCCATCACCGCGTCCATCGCGACCGTGCCGACGAGCGGCGCACGCACGCCACGGACGAGCACTTCCGCGCCGCGGCGAGTAGGCGCGGACGAAGCCATCGCCGTAGCCGATCGGCAGCGTGGCGATGACCGATTCACGGGCCGCCGTCCAGCGTCCCCCGTAGCCGACCTTCGTCCCGGCGGGCAATCGCTCGACACGCAGCGGACGGCACCGGATCGACATCGCCGGTATCAGCCGCTTAGCCGCTTCGAGCGCCCGGTTCCCGATGGGCAGGTCGTCGGGCAGCAGACCGTATAGCGCCAGCCCCGGTCGAACGCCTTCGTACGACGGCGCGCGGGCGGTAAAGAGCCCACCGGTCGCGGCCATGTGACGCGCGGGCACGGGCAAGCCTGCCTCTTGCATGGCGGCAGTGGCTGACTCGAGCCGCTCGACCTGTGTGGCGGTATCCGATTCGCTCTCCGGGCTGGCGAGGTGCGACCAGAGGCCGGCCAACGTCGTGCGCGGCGTCTGAATGACGTGACTGGCAATACGCGCCACGTCGGCCGGTCTGAAGCCGCCGCGCGAGAGGCCCGTCTCGACCTCGAGGTGAACCTTGAGCTCAACGTCCCTCGGTGCCGCCCCTGCCCACGCCGCGAGGCTTGCCAGCGTCGACGACTCCTCGGCCGCGACGATCTCGAAGCGTGCCTGAGCGGCCCGGGCAACCGCCGCAGCGGGGATTGGGAACAGGATCAGGATCGGGGACTGCAGGCCCGCCGCGCGCAACAGCAGCGCCTCGTCGAGCGATGCGACGCACAGCCTGTCGGCGCCGGCGGCCTCGAAGACGCGTGCCACCGGGAGCAGCCCGTGCCCATAGGCATCAGCCTTGACGACGGCGTTGACGGTCACGCCAGGGCCGACGAGCTCGCGCACGACACGCAGGTTGTTTGCCAGCGCGGCCTCGTCGATCTCGAGCCACACGCCACGCGGCAGCGCGGGCAGCGCCTGCCGCGCTCAGGCGATCGTCGATGGTCACTGCGAGTGCTGGGCCAGCTCGTGGCGGGTGGCCGGAAGCTCGTGAGCGATATCCGAGGCCATGATCCCGGCATCGCCGAGACGCCACGACAGTCGCTCCCCTGCCCGACCATGCAGATAGACGCCAAGGCACGCCGCGTCGAATGGCGCCATACCCTGCCCGATGAGCGCGCCAATGAGCCCGGCGAGGACGTCGCCGCTGCCTGCGGTGGCCAGTGCGGCGACCGCAAACGGTGAGACGGCTGAGCGCCCGTCCGGCGCCGCGACGACGGTTCGCGCCCCCTTGAGGACCACGACCTGGCCGAATCGTCGCGCGGCATCCACGCAACGCTCGAGCCGGCGCTCATCGTTGCCCGGAACCTCCGCGCCGGTCAGGCGCGCGAACTCCGCCGGGTGAGGTGTAAGCACCACCTGGCGCCGATTGGCCTGGAACCAGCCCGTCGTTCGGGCGAGCAAATTCAGGCCACTGCCATCGACGACGACCGGCGCGCCAGTCTCGGACAGCAGGCCCTCGAGCAATCGGTGGTAGCCGTCGGTCTCGGCAACGCCGGGCCCGAATACCACCGCGTCCGGACTCCGCTCATCAACGGATGCGAGTGCCAACTCGGGATCGAGATCCTGGACAGCCTTCAGGCCGAACAGGGGTACGGTGACCACTTCGGGCACCCGACCGGCGACGACCGGCGCCAGCCAGTGCGGCACCGCGAGTGCCACAAGGCCAGCACCGCCGCGAGCGGCCGACGTCGCGCACAGGATTCCGGCACCGGCGTATTCGAGCGAGCCCGCAACGCACACGACCGTGCCGAAGGTTCCCTTGTGTCCGTCGGGGTCGCGCCGCGGAAGAAGCGTCCGGCAGAAGTCCGCGTCGAGCTCCACGACCGACGCCTCAGCCAGCATCCTTTTCCAATTGGCGCAGGCGCTCCATGCGCGCCAGGAGCTGGCGCTCGCGGCTGTCGAGCCGCTCTTCGATATCGGGCGGGAAGACGAATGCCCCGCCCTGGGTGCGCACCCCGAAAGCGATCGCCACCGCGTATTCGCCCTCGTGGCTGATCGAGACGGCCACTCGGCCCATGCCGAGCTGCTCGGCGCGCGCCTTGGCGCGGCCGTGGAGGCGAATCGTGGGCTGGCCGGTCGGCAGGCGCACGATCTCGATGTCACGCCAGCCGACGCCGCGGACACCCAGGCCGAGCACCTTCGAGACGGCCTCCTTGGCTGCCCACCGACCGGCGAAGTTCTGCGGCCGATTACGGACGTAGCGCGCCTCGCTGTCGGTCAGCACGCGTTTCGGAAAGCGGTCGCCGTGCTTGCGCAGCGCGTTGGCGATGCGCTCGACCTTGATGATGTCTATGCCCAGCTCGGTCGTGCCCTCGGGCACGGCGGGCACTCCTGGTAGCGCCATAGGCGCCTGAGGCTACTCGACCGTCACCGACTTCGCGAGGTTGCGCGGCTGATCGACATCCGTGCCGCGCGCCACCGCCGTGTGATAGGCGAAAAGCTGGAGCGGTATCGCGGCGAGGATCGGGCTGAGCTCCTCAATCGTCTCGGGCACCCACAGGATGTCGTCGGCGAACTCGGACATCTCGCTGTCGCCCTCGGTCGCGACGGCAAGCACGCGTGCGTCGCGGGCGCGGCCCTCCATCACGTTGCTGATCAGCTTCTCCTGGACCGACGAGCGCGTCGCGATGGCGACGAGCGGAACTTCGGCGTCGAGGAGCGAGATGGGTCCGTGCTTGAGCTCGCCTGCCGCGTATCCCTCGGCGTGGACGTAGCTGACCTCCTTGAGCTTCAGCGCGCCCTCGAGCGCGACCGGGTAACCAATGCCGCGACCGACGAACATGAAGCCGCGCGAGTTGACGTAGCGCCGAGCGAGCTCCTTCGCCGGCTCGGCCATATCCAGCGTTCGCTGCGCCTTGTCGGGCAGCGCCCGGAGCTCCTCGACGAGCTGCCGCTCGCGCTCGCGCGGCAGGCGGCCGCGCTGCTTGGCCATCGCCGCGGCGAGCAGGATGAGCGTGGTGACCTGCGTGGCGAACGTCTTGGTCGCCACGACGGCGATCTCCGGCCCCGCCTGCAGGAACAGGACCGAGTCGGCCTCACGCGTGATCGCCGAGCCGACGGTATTGGTCACGGCAACGATCGGGCAGCCCTGCTGGCGGGCGTAGCGGGTCGGCGCGATCGTGTCCGCCGTCTCGCCCGACTGGGTCACGGCGACGACGAGCGTGCGCTCGTCGAGCGGTGGCGGGCTGTAGCGGAACTCGCTGCCGATGTTCCAGCGGGCAGGCATGTGCAGCCAGTCCTGGATGACATAGGCACCGACCGCCGCCGCATAGTTGGCCGTGCCGCAGGCGACGAACTCGACCCGATCGACCTTGGCCAGCCGCGCCGCGATCGGCTCCAGCTCGTCCAGCTCGATCGTGTCGTCGTGAACTCGGCCGGTGATCGCCGCGCGGATCGCCTCGGGCTGCTCGTGCATCTCCTTGAGCATGAAATGCGAGTAGCCGCCCTTCTCGGCCGCCTCGATCGACCAGTCGATGTCCTGGACGAGACGCTCGTGCGGCGTGCCATCCATACCGGTCACGACGCACTGAGGTTGCGTCGATGTCGGCCACGTCACCTTCCTCCAGGAAGATCACCCGGCGAGTGTGGGCAAGCACGGCGGCAACGTCGGAGGCGAGGAAGTTCTCGCCCTCGCCGAGGCCCACAATGAGCGGCACGTTCAGGCGCGCGCCGACGAGCCGATCCGGCTCGGCGGCGTGCATCGCGGCGACGGCGTAGGCGCCGTGTGCCTGGCGCAGCGCCACACGTACTGCATCGGCGATGTCGCCCTCGTAGGCCTCTTCGATGAGATGGGCCAGCGCCTCCGTGTCGGTGTCCGAGCTGAGCTTGTGGCCGCGATCGCGCAGTCCATCACGGAGCGACTTGAAGTTCTCGATGATGCCGTTGTGGATGACCGTGATCTGGCCCGAGCAGTCGGTGTGGGGATGGGCATTCAGGTCATTCGGCCGGCCGTGCGTCGCCCAGCGCGTGTGCGCGAGGCCAATCGCCGCCGAGGGAGTGGCATCGACCAGCGCCGTTCGCAGGTTGGACAGCTTGCCGGCGCGCTTCTCGACAAACATGTCGCCGTTGCTCGTGACGAGCGCGATGCCGGCCGAGTCATAGCCGCGATATTCGAGCCGGGCGAGGCCTTCCATCAGGATGGGCGCCGCCTGACGCGGCCCGATGTAGCCGACGATTCCGCACATCTGCGAGCTGTCCCCTTCCCGCGCGCTTTGTGGAGGCCCCGACGGGCCGGTTAGTTTAGGCGCTCGACTGCGAGCGTCGCGAGGTGATCGGCCACGGCCGACACGCGGGTGTGATCCTCCCCCTCGACCATGATGCGCAACGCTGGCTCAGTTCCCGACGGCCTGACGAGCACACGTCCGACACCATCGAGGGATGCGCGAGCGTCGTCGACCGCACGGGCGAAGGTCGGATCCGCCTCCCACTGATCCTTGTGACGAACGTGGATCGTCCGCTGCTGCTGCGGAAACAGGGGAATCTGCGCCGCCAGCTCGGAAAGTGGCCGGCCGGTGCGGGCGACGATCGACAGGATCTCGAGCGCGGTGACTATGCCATCGCCCGCATTGGTGTGCTCACCGATGATCACGTGCCCACTCTTTTCGCCGCCCAGCGCGGCACCCATCATTAGCATCCCTTCGAGGATGTACTTGTCGCCGACCGGCGTCCGCGCCAGTCGCCCACCTGCGTCGACGAGCGCGCGCTCGAGGCCGCCGTTGGAAAGGACGCTAGCCACGACGATGCCCTCAGGCAGCTGCGAGCGACCCAGCCGATCGAGGGCGATGATGCCGATCAGCTGATCTCCGTCGACAACCTCGCCGTGCTCGTCGATGGCCACGCAACGATCGGCGTCGCCGTCGAGCGCGAAGCCGATGTCCGCGCCCGACGAGGCGACCGCACGCGCGGCCTGTTCGGGGGCGGTCGCGCCGCACTCGAGATTGATGTTGATACCATCCGGCTCGTTGAACCACGGCTCCACGTCGGCACCGGTGGCGGCCAGAATCTGCGGCGCGACGTGGCAGCCCGAGCCGTTAGCGCAGTCGACCACGATCCGCCCCGCGTAGCTGAACGAACGGGCGAGCGCCATCCGCTTGTCGACGTAGCGGCCGAGCAGGTCGTGCACGTCACGCATCTGACCCAGGTGCTCGTTCGGCGGACCGACCAGCTCGTCGGCGCGGAGTAGATGGGTCTCGAGCTCGTCCTCGACCACGTCGTCGAGCTTGAGGCCGCGCCCGTCGACCACCTTGAGGCCGTTGTCGCTGGCCGGGTTGTGCGACGCGGAGACCATCACCCCGGCGCTGAAGCCGGCCTCGGCGGTCAGCAATGCCAGCGCCGGGGTGGGGCACACGCCCAGCCGATCGACATCGACGCCGATTGACATCGCCCCGGCCGCGACGGCGGCGACGAGCATGTCGCCCGAGCGGCGAGTGTCCTGGCCGACCAGCGATGTCCCCCTGTTCCGCCGAGAAGGTGAGACGCCGTCGCGCGGCCGAGGTCGTAGGCGAGCTTGGGCGTCAGGTCTCCGTTGGCAACGCCGCGGATGCCGTCAGTGCCGAAAAGTCGGGTCACGGGCCCGGCGTCGGGGTGAGGTTGGGGCTCGGTGTCGGCCCGACCACGGTGACCTAGACCTGCGGCGGGCGCCATCTCGAGAACCTGCAACCCGGGCGGCGGACTGACGCTCACGGCGATGATGTGGCTGCCCGGTGCGAGCCCGGAAACGGGCGCCGATGCGCTCAGCGCGGCCGCGTCGACCGCATCGAGCGCCGCAATCGAGCCACCCAGGGTGACGTTGATCTGGGTCGTGGCGAGGCCGTACTGTGTAGTCGGATCGAGCTCCCTCAGGCGTCACTCCGGCAAGGAACGTCCGCGTCCCTCGACCTCCGCGATCGTGCAGCGACGACGCGAACCTGGTCGCTGCCACTGACGCGACACGTCGGCGGGAAGCTCAAAGGCGACCATCGCCTCCAGGTCGGATCGTCCGACCGGTCGACGTCGATCGGCGCAGTTGGAGCGAGTCGCAGCGCGGACACGGTCGCTGCCTCGCCGCTGACCGTGATGACCAGTGGCTCGACCGTAACCGAGGTGATCCGATAGCCCGGCGCCGGCTCACCCACAAGCTGCGGCACGACCGGCAGGGTCCGCGTGGCCAGCTCCTGGGCGACCGCAACGCGAACCCGTGCGCGTTCGGGCTGGATCTCCATGTTCGGCACCTGGTTGCCATTGACATCGACCGCGATCAAGTCGACCTCGCGGTCGATGTTCAGGGCGCTGGCATCGATTGGCACGCGCGCCACGACGGCGGCGACCGATGTCGACGCGCGAGCTGGCACCGCGCACGATGACTGTCGACGGATCGACCTGAGCCGGTGCGACGGTGATCGTGTCTGGGCACGGTTCCATGCGTGACCTTGACGGGCATCTCGCGTTCGCTGGACCGGATCGAGCTGGACCTGGACCTGCTGCGGTGGAAGTCGACGACCTGCATGCTGCGGGTCGAGTGCGATCAGCGTCACTGGGACCGGCACCGGCGGGCCACCGGGCACCGGCTCGACGTCGGACAGGTCGACTGTGGCCACGAACGAGTTGGGCGACAAAACGCCGACGTCGAGCGGCGCGCGGATAGCGCATCACGGTGACGGGCTCGAGATCCGAGATGCAGCGTCGCGCCGGCCGGCGGGCGGATGGCTTCGACCGGCACCTCGCCAGTCCAGGTACGCGTGTTCTGGCCCAGCACCAGGCCGCTGTAGAGGATGGTGGCGAGCGACGATCGCCCCCAGCTTCAGCGGCCAGTTGCGAAGCATGAAGTTGGCTGACGCGCCTCACTCGACCCGGCCGCAAGTCGCCGCGGCGTGCTGCGCGCATGAGCCGGTGCGGGAGTGTGAGCTGCGGGTCGCGGCATGCGGCTGGGGCGCAGTGAGCGGCTGACACAGTCGACCGGTGCCTCAATCGCGGCGGACCGGCGCGCGCGACACGCGGACGGAGCGGCAATCCGCGCCGGCGGATCACGTTCGCCCGGGCCGGGATGCGCGCCGCGGAGAGATGTTGTGCTCAAGCAGCTCCATGAGGCCGCGGCGCAGTCGCTCCTCGTCGAGGTTGCGCACGATCCGGCCGCGCTCGACGAGGCTGACCGTACCGGTCTCCTCGCTGACCACTACCGCGAGCGCGTCGGTCTGCTCGGTTATGCCGAGCGCGGCGCGATGTCGCGTGCCAAAGCGCTCGCGGTACGCACTCGGTGTCGGACAGCGGCAGCACCACCGCCGGCCGAGACCACGCGTTCGTGACGGACGATCACCGCGCCGTCGTGGAGTGGCGAGTGCGGCGTGAAGATCGTCTCAAGCAGCTCCAGCGACAGCTCGGCATCGATCATCACGCCCGTCTCCGCCATGTCCTGCAGCCCCGTCTCGCGTTCGACCACGATCAGAGCGCCGATGCTTCTCGGCGCCGAGCGCACATCGCGCCATGGGCGATGACGCGCTGCCACGCGCTCGACAGACCGGCGTTCTCGCTCGGCGCGAACGAGCCAGCTCAGCGAGCCGACGCGACCGATGCGCTCGAGGGCGCGGCGCAGCTCAGGCTGGAAGACAACGACCAGCGCCAGCAGGCCGACGACGGCGCCCGCCTGGAGGATCTGCGACAGCAGCGACAGATCCAAGCGCCTGGGCGATCACGTAGATGCACGTACAGGATGGTCACGCCGATCACCAGGCGCACCGCGCGCGTACCACGGATGAGGCTGAAGAGGCCGTAGATCAGGAGCGCGGTCAGGACTATGTCGAGCAGCGCGACCGGCTGGACCTCGAAGCCCTTGACCAGTTCGAGAAGCTGGTCCATTGGGTCCGATTGTAGCCTCGTGGACGATTAGCCGCCGCGAACCGGCGTCAGGACTGGACCGGTGTCGACGCCTGGTCGCGCGAGATGATGTCCCTGACTCGCGGATCGGCCGAGCCATATCGCGTCGCCAGTTCCCGCAGCTCGGTCGGATTCGCCCCGTTGGGCACCATGAGCAACAGGCGGTCGAGCAGAATCGCGCGTTCAACGGCCTGCTCGTGCCAGCCGCGCTGGAAGTAGACGCGCACCAGGGCCAGGTGGACACGAGTCGATCCGGAGTTGAGCGACAGGGCTCGCAGGCACGCGTCGAGCGCGGCGTCGAAGTGGTCCACGGCGATGTGTTCGGTGCTCTCCGACAGCCAAGCGTCGATCGCCGCCTCCGTGTTGCCCTGGCGCGCGAGCCTGTTCTCCGGCAGCGGCGAGAGCTTCAGCGCCGGTGAGCGGCAGCACCTGTCGCCGGCCCGCTCGGGCGCGGTCGTGTCCTTGCCCTTCCCGCGCAGGGTCATGATCTGCGCCCGAACGGCCTCCGCCTCCCCCCGTCGGCCGGCGGCCAGGAGTGCTGCCGCGCGGCCACTCAACGCGTCGAGATCTGATCGGCTCGAGCGCGAGCGCGCGCTCGTAGGCCGTCAGAGCCTCCTTGTGGTGGCCGAGCCGAGATGCATCGCGCCAACCGCGATGTGCGGCAGCGCGCGCTCGCCGGCCAGGCCGACGGCGGCCTGATAGCTGGCCAAAGCTTCTTTGAACTTGCCCTCGGACGCCTGCTGGTGGCCGCGTCGAAGCGCCTCGTGGTATCGGGCGTAGAGATCCTCGGTCACGTGGCTAGTTTCGCCCGCGGTGCGTCACCGCACCGCTGCCCAGAAGGGCCAGACGAGAGCCGGACGATCTGCCCGCCTCAAAGTGGCTTGAGCGCCCCTAGCGCTTGGTGTACTGCGGCGCCTTGCGCGCTCGCTTGAGACCGTACTTCTTGCGTTCCTTCATGCGCGGGTCGCGCGACAGGAAGCCGGCCTGGCGCAGCGGCAGACGCGCGCCCTCGGGGTCCGACTGGAGCAGCGCGCGGGCGATGCCGTGGCGAATCGCGCCCGCCTGGCCGTGATGGCCGCCGCCCTCGACCTTGATCATCGCGTTGTAGCGACCCTCGGTGTTGGTCACCCTGAAGGGCATTGTGATGTCGGTCAGGTCGACTGCGTTGCCGAAATGCTCCTCGAGCGATCGGCCGTTGACGACGATCTCGCCCTCACCCTGCAGCAGGCGCACGCGGGCGATGCTGGTCTTGCGTCGGCCGGTGCCGTAGAAGAATGAATTGGAAGTGGCCATCAGCGCGAGGAACCTCCCGTTGGCAGCGGCTCCGGCTGCTGCGCCTCATGCGGATGCTCTCCGCCTGCATAGATCTTCAGCTTGCGCAGCTGCTGCACGCCCAGCTTGTTGCGCGGCAGCATGCCCTTGACTGCGCGACGAATTACCTCTTCCGGTCGCCGTGCGAGAAGGTGGCCGAGGGTCTCCTGGCGAAGACCGCCGGGATAGCCGCTGTGGCGCGAATACACCTTCTGCTCGGCCTTGTTGCGGCCGACGTCGATCTGCGCGGCGTTGAGAACGATCACGTGATCGCCGGTGTCAATGTGCTTCGCGTAGGTTGGCTTGTGCTTGCCTTCGAGAACGACGGCGATGCGCGAGGCGAGCAGCGCCGAGGCGCTGGCCCGCGGCGTCAACCACGAACCAGTTTCGCTCGATCTCTGCCGCTCGCGGCGTGTATGTCTTGCTCATCGTTCTCGCTTGTCCTGCTCTTCGTCGTTGAACCTGTGTGGTGGCCCCATCGGCACTCGCCAGAGCACCAGTCCATTTGCCGGAGCTGTTTCGCCGGCGAACGCCGGTGAACGTCGACCCGAGCTCTCGACGGACATCGTCCACGGTGGCGCTTCCGTGACCGACGCGCAGGAGCGCGGCCACCATTCGGCGAACCATCTGGCGCAGGAACGCGTCACCGATCACCACGACGGTGATCCATCGACCCTGGCGCCGGACCCGTACCTGGCGGACCGTCCGCACCGGCTGTCGATCCCTGCCGCCGAAGGCGGAGAAATCGTGCCGGCCCACGAACACGGTCGCTGCCTCGGCCATCGCCTCGACGTCAAGCGGCTCGCGGACACCAAGGGCATATCGCTCGCGCAACGGGCTTGGAGGCCCGTTCCAGACCAAGTATCGGTATTCGCGATACCTCGCCCGATAGCGTGGGCGAAAGCCTGCCTCAACCCTGCGCAGCGTCCCGAGTCCTACGTCGTGGGGCAGCACTGCGGTGAGCGCTCGATGGACCTCGCCCCGGCCGAGGCGGCCGCGATAGGTGAATGCGATCACCTGCCCGCGAGCGTGAACCCCGGCGTCGGTGCGTCCTGCGCCCTCGACTCGGACCCGGCTTCCACCGGACAACCGACCAAGAGCGCGCTCCAGCTCTCCCTGCACAGTCCTGCTTCCCGATTGGATCTGGAAGCCGGCAAAGTCAGTTCCGTCGTATTCGACCCGGGCGCTGTAGCGAACGGGGCCGCCCTCTCGGGCGCGCTTTCTGTTGGCTTCCGTGAGGTCGCCGTTTGCTGTGCCGTCCTTGCGGGCGGACATCTACCGTTTCCGCGGCCGGCCTTCGGCCGCGTGCTAAACCAGCTCGAGCTGGACCATTGGCGCCGCGTCGCCGGCGCGTGGGCCGAGCTTGACGATGCGCGTATAGCCAGACTTGCGGTCCCCGTATTTGGGTGCGATCTCGTTGATCAGCTTGTCGATAACGAGCGGCTCATCGGGCAGCTCGGCCACGATCCGTCGTCGAGCGGCGAGCGAGCCCTGCTTGGCCAGGGTGATCATCTGCTCGACCATGCCACGAACCTCTTTGGCGCGCGCCTCGGTCGTCTTGATCTGCTCGTAGCGCAGCACGGCCACGATCAGGTTGCGGTAAAGCGCCTTGCGCGGACCCGTCTTGCGACTGAGCTTGCGACCGTCA
>CAVVHT010000008.1:0-31042 GCA_963748235.1 uncultured Chloroflexia bacterium | reverse complement strand
CGGGCGTGGGCAAGACGGAGCTCGCCAAGAGCGTTGCCGAGTTCATGTTCGGCTCGGAAGATGCGCTGATCAAGATCGACATGAGCGAGTTCATGGAGCGCCACAACGTCAGCCGCCTGGTGGGAGCGCCTCCTGGATACGTGGGCTTCGACGAGGGCGGCCAGCTGACCGAGGCCGTGCGCCGCAAGAGCTACAGCGTGGTGCTGCTCGACGAAATCGAGAAGGCACACCCCGAGGTGTTCAACATCCTGCTCCAGATCCTGGAGGACGGGCACCTGACGGACGCGAAGGGTCGCCGCGTCGACTTCCGCAACACGGTCATCATCATGACCAGCAACGTCGGCGCGAAGTCACTGCTCAAGGACACCAGCCTCGGCTTCCGGCCAGTCGCCACTGACCAGGCGATGCTCGAGGAGCAGCAGTACGACCGGATGAAGGAGAAGGTCCTCGACCAGCTCAAGACTCAGTTCCGGCCGGAATTCCTGAACCGCGTCGACTCGGTCGTCGTCTTCCACTCGCTCCAGATCGAGCAGATCCGCTCGATCGTCGAGCTGATGCTGGCGCGCGTCCGCGACCAGCTACGAGCGCAGCAGATGGACCTCGAGGTCACCCAGGAGGCCAAGGACCACATCATCAAGCTGGGCTACGACATCGACTACGGCGCGCGTCCGTTGCGCCGCGTCATCCAGAACATGGTCGAGGACCAGCTCGCCGAAGCGCTCCTGGTAGGTCGCTTCACGGCGGGCATGACCATCCGCGTCGACAAGTCTGAGGACACCGGGCTGACCATTGAGCCCGTCAGCGAGAAGGTCGCGGTAGAGGCAACGGCCTAACCGCATGGCGCGGCCCGAGAGCCGCTATGTATGCGGCACGTGCGGTGCCGAGAGCCTGCGCTGGGAAGGGCAGTGCCGCGGATGCGGCGGCTGGAACACCCTGGTCGAGACGCCCGTTGAGCGCGGCCGGTCCCCGGGCAAACGCGCGACCAACGTCGCCGCGCCATCAGCAACTCCGCTCGGCGCAATCCCCGCGTCTGACACTGATCGGATCCCTGTCGGACTGCGCGAGATCGATCGGGTTCTCGGTGGCGGCGTCGTCCCGGGATCGCTGATCCTCCTCGGCGGTGAGCCGGGGATCGGCAAGTCGACGCTCGTGTTGGCCCTGTGTGGCGCGCTGGCCGGCTCGACTGGCCACGTGCTGTATGTGTCGGGTGAGGAATCCGCGGCCCAGATCCGGCTGCGGGCCACGCGTCTCGGCCTCGCCGGGGAGGGCAGCGTCAGCGGCGACGGGATCGACGTGCTTGCCGAAACATCAGTCGAGCGCATCGTTGCCGCCGCGGCGGCAATCGATCCGGCGTTGCTGGTGGTCGACTCGATCCAGACGCTCACCACCGACGAGCTCGACGGGCCCGCGGGCTCTGTGGGCCAGGTGCGCACCGCTGCCGCGCGCCTCCAGGCGTTTGCCAAGGAACAGGCCGTGCCGGTGATCCTGGTCGGCCATGTGACCAAGGACGGCACGCTCGCCGGCCCCAAGACGCTCGAGCACATCGTCGACGTGGTGCTGACGCTCGAGGGCGAGCGCTTCTCCGGCCTGCGCCTGCTGCGCGCGAGCAAGAACCGCTTTGGCTCGACTGAGGAGGTGGGCGTGTTCGAGATGGCCGCCCAGGGCCTGATCGAGCTCGCCGACCCCGCCGCCGCGTTCATCGAGCCCGACTCTCTCGGCGCACCGGGCGTCGCCGTGGCGGCCACGCTCGAGGGCAGCCGGCCGTTGCTGGTCGAGGTCCAGGCGCTCGTGGCGCCGCAGGTCCACGGCTCGCCGCGTCGCACGGTCGCGGGGCTGGACACCCAGCGCCTGAACCTGCTGCTCGCCGTGCTCGGCCGTCGAGCCGGGCTCAACCTGGCCAGTCACGACGTCTACGCCAGCGTCGTCGGCGGGCTGACCGTGGAGGAGCCGGCGATCGACCTGCCGCTGGCGTTGGCGCTCGCATCGTCGTTGCGCGACCGCCCGATCGCGGCCGGAACGGTGTTGTGTGGCGAGATCGGCCTGACCGGTGAGCTGCGCCCGATCGGCGGCCTCGCCCGCCGGCTGCGCGAGGCGGCCAGGCTTGGCTTTGCCCGAGCGATCGTGCCGCTCCGGGCAGGACGAACGGATGATGGACTGGACGGCATCGCACTGGAGATCATTCGTGTCGGCACGTTGCGAGAGGCCATCGCAGCGGCGCTGCTGACCGAGAGGTCCAGCGAGGCCAGAACATCTGCCGTTTCCGTGGGAGGCACCGCGAGTTGATTTTTTCACCCGACTTCTCGGCGGTGCGATAGGTGCCTTGAACGCCGTCGTGCTCGCCGCCGGCTACGGGCTACCGCCCGTTGACCTGAACACGCCAGTCGGTTTGATCCTGCTCGTAGCGTGGATTGCCGCCTGGTTCGTGATCGGCTTCTCGATCCTGCCGTACATCACCGTCCTGCCCGCGCGGTGGCTGATCAAGCGTGTGGGCGACCTATCGACCGGCGAATTCGTCAGCGCCGTCGGTGGCCTGGTGGTCGGCTTGCTGATCGGGCTGCTGCTCGGCCTCCCGATGGCCAATCTGCCCGACCCGTACAACTGGCTGGCGCCGATCACGACCGTGATCGCCACCGGACTCGGCATGATGGGCCTGACCGTCGCCAAGCGCCACGACCTCGCCGAGGCGGCGCGCAGCTACGGCCTGCTCAAGGTGACCGAGGTCGATCCCACGACGCCGCTTGGCGGCACCAGAACGTACGTCGACACCAGCGCGCTCATCGACGGCCGAATGACCGACGTCGTGGCCTCGGGCTTCCTGTGGGGCACGCTCGTCGTGCCGCGTTTCGTGGTCGCCGAGCTGCAGCAGATCGCCGACAGCCGCGACCAGGCACGTCGTGTTCGTGGCCGGCGCGGACTCGAGGTGCTGTCCGTCCTGCAGAAGGATCCGCGCATCGCGGTCGAGCTGAATAACGAGGACGTGCCCGACGTGGACGCGGTCGACGCGAAGCTGCTTTCACTGGCGCGCGCCGAAGGAGCCGCCATCCTGACCAACGACTACAACCTCAACCGCGTCGCGCAGCTCGACGATGTGCGCGTCCTCAACCTCAACCAGCTCGCGAATGCGCTCAAGCCGGCGTTCCTGCCCGGCGACGCGATGCGCGTCAAGGTCATCCAGCAGGGCAAGGAGCCCGGCCAGGGATTGGCATATCTCGACGATGGCACGATGATCGTGGTCGAGGGGGGCGGATCGATGATCGAGCGCGAGGTGGACGTGAACGTCGTACGGGTTCTGCAGACGGTCGCCGGCCGAATGGTCTTCGCTCAGCCACGCGGCTGAGGAGGGCGTGGATTCCCGATTCGCCGATGCGGTGATCGTCGCCGCGGGCGCCAGCTCACGCATGGCCGGCGCGGGCCAAACAGACACCGACAAGATGGACGCCGACTTGCTCGGGCGTCCGATCCTGCGCTGGTCGGTCGAGGCGATGGCCGCCGCCAGGTCGATCGATCGGATCATCGTCGTCGTGCGTCGTGATCGGGTCGAGGCACTCGCCGGCACGGACTGGCTGCGTGACGCGACGGTTGTTGCCGGTGGTGATCAGCGTTCCGATTCGGTGCGCGCCGGCGTCGCCGCGAGCAAGGCGGCCGTGGTGCTCGTTCACGACGGGGCGCGGCCATTGGTCAGCCCGCAACTCGTTGATTCGGTCGCCAACGCGACCGCGGCGCACGGCGCGGCCGTACCCGTGGTGCCGGTCGTCGACTCGCTCAAGCGCGTCGAAGGAACGATGCTCGGCGCGTCCGTCGAGCGCGAAGGCCTGGTTCGGACACAGACGCCGCAGGGTGCCCGGCGCGAACTCCTGCTCGACGCGTTCGAGGCGGCCGGTGGAGCCACGTTCAGCGACGAGGCAGGGCTGCTCGAGAGCAGCGGCATCCCGGTCGCGACAGTCCCGGGCGAGCCGGACAACCTCAAGGTCACCGATCCGAGTGATCTCGAGCTCGCCCGTGCCATCGCCGCCGGCCGGGCAGGGGAGCGGATCGGCTTCGGCGAGGACAGCCACGGTTTCGGGCCAGAGGACGGGCTGTGGCTCGGCGGCGCGCTGCTCGAAGGCGCACCCCGACTTCACGGCCATTCCGATGGCGATGTCGTGCTGCATGCTCTGGCCACGGCAATCCTCGCCGCGTGCGGGCTGGGCGATCTTGGCCGCGTCTTTCCGCCGTCCGATCCCGCGACGCTCGGAATTGCCAGCAGCCGGATGGTCGAGGAGGTGGTCCGTCGGTCGGCCGAGGCGGGCTGGAGGGTGGCTCGCGCGCAGGTGTCGGTTGTCGGCGCACGTCCTCGACTCGGCACTCACGTCGACGCGATGCGCGCTCGCATCGCCGATCTCCTGTCGGTTTCGAGCGACTCGATCGCCGTCGTGGCGTCCACCGGCAACCTGAATGGGGCCGAAGGCGCTGGTCGGGTGATCAGCGCCAGCGCACTGGTCACCGTCCATCGGCGATGATGCGGGGTACATGTCCCTCCATCTGACCAATACTCTGGGCGGCGCTCTTGAGCCATTCGAGCCGATCGAGCCCGGCCACGCCCGTGTGTACAGCTGCGGACCGACCGTCTACGGCCCGGCGCATATCGGCAACTTTCGCGCGTTCTTGCTCGGCGATCTTGTTCGCCGGTATCTCGAGTGGACGGGCCTGCGCGTCACCTGGGTGATGAACATCACCGATGTCGACGATCGGATCATTCGCGACCTGCAGGCCGCGGGCGGCACTCTCCACGATCTGACCGCGCCCCACATCGCCCGATTCATGGCCGACCTGGAGGCACTCCGAGTCGGCCCACCGACCTACCTGGCACGAGCGACCGAGCACGTTCCGGAGATGGCCACGCTGATCGCGACGCTGATCGACAAGGGCCACGCCTATCGAACCGACGATGGCTCGATCTTCTTCCGCATCTCGACCTGGCCGGCGTATGGCAAGCTGGCCAAGCTCGATCCGGAAGGCGCACGAGTAGGCGAGCGAGTCGCGGCCGACGACTACGGTAAGGACGATGTGCGCGACTTCGCTGTTTGGAAGGGGCCGCGCGACGGCGAGCCGTCGTGGTCGACCGAGATCGGGGACGGCCGCCCGGGCTGGCATATCGAGTGCTCCGCGATGAGCATGCGATATCTCGGCGAGTCGTTCGACATTCACACCGGCGGAGTTGACCTGATCTTTCCCCACCATGAAAACGAGATCGCCCAGTCGGAGGCAGCGACCGACCAGCCCTTCGTGCGCATCTGGCTTCATAACGCCCATCTGCAGCTGTCGGGCCAGAAGATGGCGCGCCGGATCGGCAATATCGCGCGGCCGGCCGATGTTTATGCGGAGGGCTATTCGTCGGCGGCATTGCGTTATGCGCTGATCGCGACGCATTACCGCGCGCCGATGGAGTACGGCGATGACACGCTCGACCACGCCACAGCCGCGCTCGAGCGGCTTTCGACGGCGGTCGCGTCGCTTGACGCCTACGCCGAGGAGCGCGAGGACGACCCCACGCTCGACGAGGCGCTCGAGGTCGCACGCGACGGTTTCCGAGCGGCGATGGACGACGATCTGAACGTGTCGGGCGGGTTGGGTGCGCTGTTCGACCTGGTGCGCGAGCTGAACAAGCGCGTCGATGCACGGTCGCTCTCCACCGCCGATGCGCAGCGCGGCGTGGCCGCAATCCGCGATTTCGATCGGGTGCTCGGCGTGCTCGATGTTGCCGAGGAGCTTCCCGAGGGCGCGGCCGCGCTGATCGAGCAGCGTCAGGCTGCGCGCGAGGGGCGCGACTGGGCAGAATCGGATCGGTTGCGCGACGAGCTGCTCGGTCTTGGGGTGGTCATCGAGGACACGCGCGATGGCCAGCGCTGGCGTGTGACGACGCGGGGCTCGAATGGCTGACCGAGACAAGCCGCCGCGCGATGGCGACAAGCGGCCGCGGCGCGACTCCGGCAAGCCTCCGTCGGGGGGCAGGCCAAGCGGGGATCGTCCGAAGCAGGGTCGTCCGACCGGGAAAGCCCCATCGAGCGGACGCTCGTCCGGAGGTCGTCCGCCGAGCAGCTCGTCCGGAGGTCGTCCGCCGGACGGCCGCACGTATGGCTCACGGCCACCGGGCTCCCGGCCGCCCGGCCAGCGGCATACTGGTGGCAAGCCCCCTGACGGACGGCCCAGGAGCGGGCCGCCCAGTGCACGTTCACATGGCGCTCCGCCACAGGACCAGCCGTACCGTGGACCCCGGCGCGATGATCGGTCGAGCGGCCGGGACTGGAATCAATCTCAGGACCGAGACTCGTCGGCGCCGCGTGACAGGCCCTCATACGACCGCCCGGCCTACGATCGTCCGCGAGGGCAGCGACCATCCGGTTACCCGCCGCGCACGTCGGGCTATGCATCGCGACCGCCGGGCAATCGCTCGCCCGACAATCGCCCGCCCGGGGCTAGGTCGGGTAGCGGGCCGCCGCGATCGGGACCGCCTCAACAGGGCTTCGACCGCCGGCCGCCCGGCTACGGACCTCGGCCGCCGGCCTACGGATCCAGACCCCCTGCCTACGGACCGCGGCCGCCGGCATATGGGTCGAGGCCGCCAGCGTATGGACCTCGGCCGCCGCAAAGATACGGGCCGCCCGGAGCCGTCGCGCGCCCCACGTACGCACCTCGTCCGCAGCGCGAATCGACCGAGGGGCTGCTCGGCGAAGACGAGGAGCTGATCGGCGGGAAGCGACCAGTCGAAGAGGCGTTCGCCGCGCGGCGCGAGGCAATCAGGTTGCTCGTCGTGCCGGAACGCCGCGCGGCGCTCGACCAGCTGGTCGTCCACGCCACGACCCTGCGTATCCCGGTGGTGGAGCTCGAGGGTGGCTCCTTGACTTCGTTGGCGGGCTTCGACGGGCACCAGGGCATCGCTCTCATCGCCAAGCCACGGCCGACGGCCGACCTGGACGACATCGTTGCTCACGCCCGCCAGCGCGGCGCCCAACCGTTTGTCCTCGTGCTCGACTCGCTCGAGGATCCGCAGAACTTCGGGACCTTGCTGCGCAGCGCCGAGGCGACCGGTGTGGACGGAGTCGTCTATCCCACGCGCCGTGCAGCGCCCTTGTCGCCGTCCGCCATCAAGGCTTCTGCCGGGGCGACCGAGCACATGCTCCTGGCTCCCGTCGACGACCTCGCCGGGGCGTTGGTCGACCTGCGCGGCCACGGATTGCGCATCGTCGGCGCCGACGAGAATGCACCGCTCGAGTACTCGGAGGCCGACCTCCGCGGCCCGCTGGCGATTGTTGTCGGCAGCGAGGGGAGGGGAATCTCGGGTCCGGTCAGGAAGCGCCTCGACATGGCGGTTCGAATTCCGATGCGCGGCAAGATCGCGTCGCTCAACGCGTCGGTGGCCGGCTCACTCCTGCTCTTCGCGGCAGCATCCCAGCGTCCCGATCCGATAACTGCGCCAGCCGCAGCTCCCGAGGGAACATCGACGCCAGAGACGGCCGCGCCGCAGGACCCTGTCACCGAGCCCGCGACCGCCGACGAGCCGCCGGCCAAGCCCAAGCGCACCAGCTCAAAGACGGCGAAACCAAAGGCCGCCGCCGCGCCCGCGACCCCCGACGAGCCGCCGGCCAAGCCCAAGCGCACCAGCTCAAAGACGGCGAAACCAAAGGCCGCCGCCGCGCCCGCCACTCCCGACGAGCCGCCGGCCAAGCCCAAGCGAACCCGCGCCAAGACGGCCAAGCCCAAGGCCGCCGCCGCGCCATCCGAGACCGGGTCAGATGTCGAGGAGCTCCTGCCGAGCGACGGCTAGTCGATCAGTTCAGTCCGGCCAGAAGCGTGTGGATCGGCTACGGAAGTAGTAGAGCCATCAGGCTCAGCGGTGTGCACACCACTTCGCTCAACGCCTTGTCCTTGACACGTACCGAGCGAAGAGAGTCGAGCTCGGCCTGACTGAGATCGATGGCCTTCGCCTTGAAGGCGACGCCCACCACGTCGTTGACGCTGAACGACGCGGTCGAGGATCCCGAGCTGACGCTGCATGGCTGCGGGCTGACCGACACCAGGTAATCGCGGCCGTCGACGTCCGAGTCCCCGTCAAAGTCTCCGAGGGCGACCGATACCCGAGCCCCGCCGGCCGGCCGGTCCTCGACCACGGCCATGAAGTTCTCGAGCGTGACGTGGTCACCGCCGGACTTCATGACCACGCCCAGGCCGCCGTCGCTGTCCGGACCATGAACGGTCGGACTGTACTTCTCGAAGTTGAGGGCGTTCGCGCATTCGGGATCGTCGTCGCCGAAGGTGATCCAGAACGACTTCAGCGCGTCGAAGTTGATGCTCGAGCTCAACGCTCTGGTGATGACGAATGCGCCGTTCTCGTCGGTCATCGCGGTCGTTCGGTAGAGGCGATTGTCAGGTGCCGGCGTACCGTCACAGTCGATCGACCGGAAGATGAACGTGATCGACTCCGTCGGCGGGATCGTATCGGGGCCCCCGCCATAGGCGTTCACCCTCGGAGTGCCGTTCTCCCGATCGACCACGACCAGGGCGCCTCTGCCGACGCCCCATTGGAACCGGGCGTAGTGGCCCTCGCCCTTGACGGTCAGCGCAGCTGCCGGCAAGGCGGCAAGGATGAGCAGAGCCGACGCCGCCACCAGGGCAGCGCCAGACGACAGGCGCAATCGCTTCACCGAACCCTCCACGAACCCCTCGCGGCTCGGCGGCCGCACAAGCGGCATCGTAACGGTGTCATGGAATGGCGGAACGACCATTCGGCTGACCATTCGGCTGATCGCTGGCGTCGGCGCGGCCGATTGCTGTATCCTTGGTCGTCGCGCCGCCGTAGCTCAATTGGTAGAGCAGCGGTTTTGTAAACCGCCGGTTGCGGGTTCGAGTCCCATCGGCGGCTCCAACAGAAGGTAGAACAACTGAATAGGGCTGCGCGCCGTCAGGGTGTCCAGAGCCACTGGCCGACGAACCCGGCACTCGCAGCCGTGCCAATGGGTAGGTTGAGCAGGTGGTGAGCTCCGCTGACTGTAGATCAGCCGTCTTCGACTGTGGGGGTTCGATTCCCTCCCTGCCCACCACAATCCGTTTAACCTTCCGGCGACGTCCGGGCCCACATAGCTCAGCTGGCAGAGCACTTCCTTGGTAAGGAAGAGGTCTTGGGTTCAAGTCCCAATGTGGGCTCCACGCCTCCCCACCCGAACCGTCAGCAATCTCAATCACAGAAGGAACCACTAGACCGACCATGGCCAAGAAGAAGTTCGAGCGCAACAAGCCGCACGTCAATATCGGCACCATCGGCCACATCGACCACGGCAAGACGTCGCTCACCGCCGCGATCACCAAGTACCTGGCGCTGAAGGGCGACGCCGAATACCGCGCCTTCGACACGATCGACAACGCGCCCGAGGAGCGTGAGCGGGGCATCACCATCGCCATCGCCCACGTCGAGTACGAGACCGAGGCGCGCCACTACGCCCACGTCGACTGCCCGGGCCACGCCGACTACATCAAGAACATGATCACCGGCGCCGCCCAGATGGACGGCGCCATCCTGGTCGTCGCCGCGACCGACGGGCCGATGCCCCAGACGCGCGAGCACATCCTCCTCGCGCGCCAGGTCGAGGTGCCCTACATCGTCGTCTTCCTGAACAAGGTCGACATGGTCGACGACCCGGAGCTGCTCGAGCTGGTCGAGCTCGAGGTGCGCGAGCTGCTCAGCAAGTACAACTTCCCGGGCGACGACGTGCCCGTCATCCGTGGCTCGGCGCTGAAGGCGCTCGAGGCACCCGACGATCCGGCCGACCCGGCCTACGCCCCGATCCAGGAGCTGATGGATGCCGTCGACTCCTACATCCCGACCCCTGAGCGGGCGGTCGACAAGCCGTTCCTGATGCCGGTCGAGGACGTCTTCGGCATCAAGGGCCGCGGCACCGTCGCCACCGGCCGCGTCGAGCGCGGCATCGTCAAGGTCGGCGAGGAGATCGAGATCGTCGGCGTCAAGGACACGCGCAAGGTCGTCGTGACCGGCGTCGAGATGTTCAAGAAGCTGCTCGACGAGGGTCGCGCGGGCGACAACATCGGCTGCCTGCTGCGCGGCATCGAGCGCGAGGAGATCGAGCGCGGCCAGGTGATGGCCAAGCCCGGCTCGGTCAAGCCGCACACCAAGTTCACCGCGCGGGTGTACGTGCTGACCAAGGAGGAGGGCGGCCGCCATACGCCCTTCTACAACGGCTACCGGCCGCAGTTCTACCTGCGCACGACCGACGTCACCGGCTCGATCGGGCTGACCGGCGGCGCGGAGATGGTGATGCCCGGCGACAACGTCGACATGAACGTCGAGCTGATCACCCCGATCGCGCTCGAGACCGGCCAGCGCTTCGCCATCCGCGAGGGCGGCCACACCGTCGGCGCCGGCGCGATCATCGAGATCCAGGAGTAATCAGGTGGCACGAGCGGCCGAGAACAGGCCGGTGATCCATCTCGCTTGTACCGAGTGCAAGGAGCGGACCTACAGCACCACTAAAAACAAGAAGAACGACCCGAATCGGATCGAGCTTCAGAAGTACTGCCCACGCTGTCGCAGGCACACCCTGCACCGCGAGGCAAAGTAGCAAGCCCGACATAGACTATTGAGCAGGCAGAGGCGCGTAGCTCAATTGGTAGAGCACTGGTCTCCAAAACCAGCGGTTGCAGGTTCGAGTCCTGTCGCGCCTGCCAGCCCAACCACCAGAGGTAATCGACGTTGACGCGGATCAGGCGCTTCCTCGAGGAGTCGTGGTCAGAACTCAAGAAGGTGACCTGGCCGACGCGCGAGCAGGTGCGCAACCTGACCGTGCTGGTCTTCGTGATCAGCGCGGCCCTGGGCATCTACATCGCCTTCTTTGACGCCCTGTTCACGTTCATCATCCGCCAGGTGGAGCTCTTTTGATGTCCGAGGCTGAGGCGCCCGTAAAGGCGCCCGAGAAGCGCTGGTACGTGATCCACACGTATTCGGGCTACGAGAAGAAGGTCAAGACCAACCTCGAGCACCGCATCGAGTCGATGGGCATGGAGGACAAGATCTTCCAGGTCCTGGTGCCCGAAGAGGACGAGATCGAGATTCGCAGTGGCCAGCGCGTGACCGTCCAGAAGAAGGTCTACCCGGGCTATGTGCTGGTCGAGATGATCCTCGACCCCGACTCGTGGTTCGTCGTGCGCAACACGCCCGGCGTGACCAGCTTCGTCGGCGGCGGCAACATCCCCGGCTCGCGCAACGAGCCGGTGCCGCTCGAGGAGCACGAGGTCAAGCAGATCCTGCGCCAGATGGGCGTCGAGACGCCCAAGTACCGCGTCGCTTTCCAGAAGGGCCAGAGCGTGCGTGTCACGGACGGTCCGTTCGCCGAGTTCATCGGCACGGTCGACGAGGTCAACCCCGAGCGCAACAAGCTCAAGGTGCTGGTCAGCATCTTCGGCCGCGAAACGCCTGTCGAACTCGACTTCCTGCAAGTCGAAAAGCTCTAGAGGGACCGATACCCAGTTATGGCCAAGAAGATCCGAACAGTCCTGACGCTCCAGCTGCCGGCTGGTGCGGCCACGCCCGCGCCGCCGGTCGGCACCGCGCTGGGCCCCCACGGCATCAACATCGTCGAGTTCTGCAAGACCTACAACGAGCGGACGCAGGCCCAGCGCGGCCAGGTCATCCCTGCCCAGATCACGATCTTTGAGGATCGCTCGTTCACGTTCATCCTCAAGACGCCGCCCGCGGCAGACCTGCTGCGCAAGGCGGCCGGCGTCGAGAAGGGCTCGTCAACGACTGGCCGCGAGACGGCCGGCAAGGTGACTCGCAGCCAGATCCGCGAGATCGCCGAAGTCAAGATGTCCGACCTCAACGCGATCGACATCGACGGCGCGGCCAAGATCGTCGAAGGCACCGCCCGATCAATGGGCATCGAGGTAGTCGGCTAACAAGCCTGCAAGCTGAAGGCGTACATCCGCCCTGCGGAGGTTCGCCGGAAGCGCGCAGCAGCGCCCGAGAGGGCGACTGCGGAGACAGATCTGCAATCTCCCAACACGGGAGACCGCACACCCCGCGGCACAGAGGGGAGGCTCCGAGAGAACGGGGCCGTCAGCACGGAGGTTCCGAGATGGCCAGAGGCAAGAAGTATCAGCAAGCGGTAGCGCTCGTCGAGCGCGGCCGTCCGTACGAGCCGGCTGAGGCAATGGACCTGCTCAAGCAGACCGCCTACGTCAGCTTCGACGCGTCGGCCGAGGCGCACATCCGCCTTGGCGTCGATCCGCGCCATGCCGACCAGATGGTGCGCGGCACGGTCGTGCTGCCCCACGGCACCGGCAAGAAGATCCGCGTGATCGCCTTCGCCCAGGGCGAGAAGGCCCAGGAGGCACTCAAGTCGGGCGCCGACGAGGTCGGCGGCGACGATCTCGCCAAGCGCATCGAGGCGGGCTGGCTCGACTTTGACCTGGCCGTCGCGACCCCGGACATGATGGGCGTCGTCGGTCGCCTCGGACGCATCCTCGGCCGGCGCGGCCTGATGCCGAACCCCAAGTCGGGCACGATCACCTTCGATCTCGAGCGCGCGATCAAGGAGGTCAAGTCGGGCCGGGTTGAGTTCAAGGTCGACAAGGCCGGTATCATTCACACGCCTTTCGGCAAGGCCAGCTTCGAGGCTCAGCAGCTGAGCGAGAACCTGGCCGCTCTGGTGGACGCGATCAATCGCGCTCGTCCGAGCGCCACCAAGGGCCAGTATTTCAAGAGCCTGACGGTGGCTTCCACGATGGGCCCGGGCATCCGGGTCGACGTGCCGGCGGTTCTCGCCGTCGCCGCCGCCTGATAGGTCGGCTGCCAAGAAGGGCAGTCAAAAAGAAGATCGTTCCGCCGCAGACAGCGCTGCATCCGTAGCCGCTGGTCGACCGTCCGCTGGATGGTCGATCGGTCGGACCGGATCGAAATCGTCGACCGGACCCGTTCTCGAACGGGGGACGCCGACGGGCACGCCGAGGCTTGGCAAGCAGCAGGGCACGAAGTGCCACTGCGAAGCCAAAAGGGATCGTCGGGGCATCTGCCCTGGACGCTGCTGACGCAGCGCCTTGACGCCCTCGCGCGGAACCAAGCGAGGACGTCCCGGCGCGCCGGGCGTACCAGGGAAAGGAGGCAAGATGCCGACGGAGGCCAAGCGAGCCACCGTTGCCGAGCTGAAGGAAGAGTTTTCAGCGGCAAAGACAACGATCGTGGCCGACTACCGCGGCCTGACCGTAGCCGACATCCAGGCCGTTCGCCGCGCCCTGCGCGGTGAGGGCATCACTTACCGGGTGGTCAAGAACCGCCTGGCCAAGATCGCTGCCGAGGAGATCGGCAACACCGAGCTGACGCAGATGCTCGAGGGACCCACCGCGCTGGCGATGGGTGACGGCGACGAGGTGACTCTCGCCCGCACGTTCCTCGATGCGATCCGGCCGTACAAGACCGTTGCCGTCCGCGGCGCAGTCCTCAACGGCAAGCGCGTCGACTCGGCCAGCGTCACTCGACTCTCAACCCTGCCGTCGCGCGAGGTGATGCTCGCTCAGCTGGCAGGTGGCATGGCTTCGCCGCTGGCGACCATGGCGTCGCTCTTCGCGGCACCGCTGCGCAACCTTGGCTACGCCCTGTCGCAGGTTGCCGAGCAAAAGGGCCAGCAGGCCTGATTCGACCGATTCACAACTCTCGCCACATCTGACGAAAGGACACCAACCACGATGGCTGCAGCAATCACCCACGATCAGCTTCTCGAGGCAATCGACGGCATGACCGTCCTCGAGCTGTCTGAGTTCATCAAGAAGTTCGAAGAGCGCTACGGCGTTACCGCGGCTGCCCCGGCAGCGGCGGCCGCGGCGCCTGCCGCCGCGGCCGGTGGCGCCCCCGCCGCGGCTGCCGAAGAGCAGAGCGAGTTCAGCGCGACCCTGACCGAGATCGGCCCGAACAAGATTCCGGTCATCAAGGTCGTTCGCGAGCTGACCGGCCTCGGCCTCAAGGAGGCCAAGGACCTCGTCGACGCGGCTCCCAAGCCGGTCAAGGAGGGCATTGCCAAGGACGAGGCGGAGAAGATCAAGGCCGCTCTCGAGGAGCAGGGCGCCAAGGTCGAGATCAAGTAACTTGCCTTAACTGCCGGAAGCGCCGGTCAATCGAAGGGCCCGCCGAAAGGCGGGCCCTTCGCTATTGCGTTGCGCTAGGCTCGCCCGGATGACGTCCGACGCCCAGGCCGCCACCGACAATCCTGCGCCGCTGCCCGAACCGGGCACGCTCGCCACACCCCCGCCAGGCGCACAGCGAGTGCCTCGTCAGCTGGGCATGCCCTCACCGCGCGTGGCGCTGGTCATCGCCGCGGCGATCGTGATCGGCGTTGTTCTTTACCTCGGCCGGCACGCCCTGACGCCGTTCATCGTCGGCGCGCTGATCGTGTACCTGCTCGATCCCGCCGTCGGCTGGCTGTCGCGGCTGCAATTCGGTCGCCGCCGAATGCCGCGCGGCCTGGCCGTGCTGATCGTCTACCTGGTCGCGCTGTTTGTGATCATCGAGGTACTTGCGCTGCTGGTCGGGCCGCTCGTCAGCCAGCTGCTCGACTATGTCCGCGACCTGCCCAGCCTGCTCGCCTCGCTCGAAACGATGCTCGCCCAGATCGGCGACGTGTACCGCTCGCTCGATCTGCCCGAATCGGTCCGCCAGTTCATCGACGAGGCCATCGCCGGGGCGCTGGAGGGCGGGGCCGGCGTCGACTTCGGCTCGTTGCTGCCCGTCGCCCGAACGGTGCTCAGCACGGCGGCCGGCTTCTTCGGCTTCCTGATCATCCCGATCTGGGCCTTCTACATCCTGCGCGACCGCGTCCGCCTGACCGATCAGCTGCAGAGCTCGCTGCCCGCGTCGTGGCGCGACGAGGTGTGGTCGGTGCTGTCGATCATCGAGCGCGTCTTCGGCCGCTGGATCCGAGCGCAGCTGCTCCTCGGCGTGATCGTCGGGCTGATGACCTACGCCGGGCTCGTTGCCCTGGGGCTGGTCATCGACGAGCGCTTCCTGCAGTTCGCGATCCTGCTTGCGGTCATCGCCGGCGTACTCGAGCTGTTGCCGATCATCGGCCCGATCATCTCGATGATCCCGACGTTGCTCATCGCCCTCATCACGGACGACCCCGTAGTCGCCGCCGTGGCCGTAGTCGTTCTCTACCTCATCGTCCAGCAGCTCGAGAACAACGTGCTCGTGCCGATCATTCAGGGCGACGCCGTAGAGCTGCATCCATCGCTGATCATCTTCGCGCTGATCATCGGAGGCTCGATCGCCGGACTGCTCGGCGCCATCCTCGCCATCCCGATCACCGCCGCGGCGATGCAGGTCTACCGCTATCTCTTCAACCGATTGGGCGAGGAGGAGGCGCCGCTCCCGGCTGACGGCCAGCTCGCGCTGCCACTCGATCCAGCGCCACCCGCCGGCGACGAGACACCAGCCGACGAACCGACGGTCCAGGTCGACGTCGCCGAGCCGCCGCCGACCGAACAATGAAGACAAATAGTCAGTTCTGCGCCTTCCATTGGCGCGGCTTGTTAGGTAACCTCACAAGTCTGTAGCCGCCGCCCCAGCAGCGAGTCCAGACAAGAGGTTGCCCACGACGCCGTGTCGTACAAGCCGAGCGAATGTTGCCCGATCTGATCGGCACACCGTCGAGCTGCCTCTATGCCGACTTGTCGTCTGAGGTGTGGGCCTGGCGATCGGGGCTGGAGCGCTAGCCATCTTCCCCACGACGGTGCTGCCCGGTCTGGTGCCGCCTGATCGAGTCAGGAGGGCAGCAACGTGAGGCGCCGGATAGGGCTGGTAGCCACTCTCGGCCTGATGCTCACCCTGGTAGCGCCGGGGGTACCCGTCGCCGCCGCGGACATTGGCAGCGCCACGCTCGTGCCGATGCAGGTCACGGGACCTGCCACACAGCGACTCAACCTGATCGTCATGGGCGACGGCTACACCGAGGCAGAGCAGGACAAATTCCGCGCCGACGTCGATCGCAACCTCAACGTGATGTGGAGCGTCGAGCCGTTCAGCTCCTATCGCAACTACATCAACGTCTACGCGCTCGAGATCATCTCGGGCGAGTCGGGCGTCCGCTGCGACCCTGACGAGGATGGTGGTGCAGATCCGGCCAAGCTGACGCCGCTGCGAATGATCTTCCAGTCGGGCTGCGTCGACCCGCTCGCCCGCGGCACGGTCTACAACAATGACACGAGCCCTGGAACGAACGATCCCGGCGGACCGTTCACCGCTCTCGCGCCGGGCACTCCGACCGGCTCGCAGCAGCACAACATGTATCTGCAGAACTACGTGGCGCCGGTGCTCGGCATCCCGTTCAACGCCCAGAACCTGCAGACGCTGGCGATCTTCAACACGTTCACCTACGGCGGCATCGGCGGCACCCAGGCAACGACCTCGGGCGGCAGTCCGCAGGGCCCGCTCATCTCGCTTCACGAGCTCGGCCACTCGCTCGGGACGATGGCCGATGAGTATCCGTACAGCTCACGCAACGTCGTCAAGCCGTGCTACGCCGGCGGCGAGCCGGGCAGCTTCCATCACACCATCCGAACGTCGACGCGATGACATGATCGCCAGCGAGTTCAAGTGGTGGCGCTGGATCGGCGAGGAGAGCCTGTCGGGCGGCACGATCGGCCTGCACGAGGGCGGCAACACCTTCCCGTGCGGCGTTCGCCGCCCGAGCGAGCATTCGATCATGCGCTGGATCGGCTTCCACTGGGACCAGGTCGGCCTCGAGCACATGGTCGCCCGGATCACCGGCCTTCGGAACTCAGGCCAGATGGCGCTGCCCAGCCGGCCGACGCGGCCCTGACGCTGTCGCGTCGGACGAGGTCCTGTGGGTCGATCCGCCCCAGCCTCGAAATCACGCCTTGCAGGTGACCTGGCGCATCGGTGGGCCATCGGGCGACATCGTCGAGACGAACAACGCACCGTTCCTCGATCTGGGCGAGCTCGGTCTCGCGCCGGACACGGTCGTCCATGTCGAGGTCGCGCGACCCGGTTGGGCCGGACGGCATCGACTGGGTACGCAACCCGTCGACTGGCAACGGTTCCACCACCTCGGGCTTCAACGGCTCGCGGTTCGTTCAGACCCGCCAATGGACGGTCGGTGCGACGACGGTGACTCCGTCGCCCGCAGGAGCCCAGATCACCAACGGGAGTCTGACCAACATCGCGGTCGCCGGGGACGACTGGGTGTTCATCGAGACCAACCACCCCACGGATCGCGTCATCGACGTGACCTGGGAGCTGGACGGAAACGAGATCCCCAACCCGGACAACCTGCGCAACCTGAACGTCGCTGCCCTCGGTCTCGCGCCCGGAGCGTACGAGCTGAGCGTGACGGCGTCGGACCCGGCCGGCGGCGACACGGCGACGCGAGAGTGGCTCGTCGACAACACGCTGCCCAGCGCGCCCAGGACTCTGACTGAGCCGCTGGCGACGGTGCCCGACAGCCTCGAGCACAACGTCTACTTCGGTGAGTTCGAGATGCTCCTCGAACCGGAAGACGACCAGCCCGGCTTCGTCGTCGGCGAGCTCCGCCTCGACGAGGACGGCTGGTTCAACTACTTCGGGTTCCCCGAGCAGCCGATCGGGACGCCCTTCAAGTTCGCCCACTCCGGGACGAACATCAAGGCCCTCACCTACGGCAACCTCGGCACGGGCGGCCTGTCCAGGGCGACGTTCGAGCAGTCCTTCGACGAGACCCACCCGAGCGGCGAGTTCGAGCCGGGCTACGGCACTCACCTCGTCGAGCACCGAGCGATCGACGCTGCGGGCAACATCGGCCAGGCCGGGCAGTTCCGTGCGACGGTGCTGCCCAAGTCGTCGCCGGCATGCACCACGACCGTTACGGGCACGCGGAACGGCCGCCTCAACGTGAACAGTGGCGTGACGTGCGTCGACGGCGCCCAGCTGAACGGCGGGGTGTCGGTTCGGTCCGGGGCTTCGCTGGTGGTGTCGGCGGATTCGACGATCTACGGCGGCATCCAGGCCAACGGGGCTCAGGTGGTCCAGATCTTCGGTGCCAGCATCAGTGGTGACACCGTGATCTCGGGCACGACGAGCGACGTCATATTGGCCGGCTCATCGTTCACCGGCTCGGTGACGCTGTCCGGAAACACCTCTAGCGACATCACGATTCTGAGCGGCGAGACGCGCAACTACGGCGTGATCGTGATCGGCAATCAGATCGGCGATGACCTCTCCTGCACAGGCAACAGCCCGCTGGTCAACGACTTCGACGCACCCAACCAGGTCGGCGGAGCCGCGACTGACCAGTGCGCCTCAATGTGAGGCCGCGCATGACCATCGCCGATAAGGACGAAGTCCAGCGCTGATGACGAGCAGAGGGGGCGGCGGCCCGACGGCCCCGCCCCCTCGAACCGTCTTGGGTGAGCCACGCGCGAGCCCGCGCCGAATGGAAAGCCCGCCTCAGGCGTCGTTGACAGTCAGGGCAGGGGTCGGTACTATAGGCGGTCGTTGAGCGCGGCCCTTTATCTCTGGATCCTTGCCGGCGGACAACCATGTCCGCCTCTCCGTGCCTGCCTCAAAGACCTTGCCACTCCCGTATCTGCCGTCGTCGTCGCCGTCGCTAGGAGCGCTTGATGCTGTCTGTCACTGATTCCGGCCGGCGTAACGTTACTGCCTCACTCGAGCGCAAGCGCTACGCACGCATCCCCGAAGTCCTGCCCATCCCGAACCTGATCGAGCTCCAGCTGGAGTCGTTCAACTGGTTCATCGAGAACGGGCTGCGCGAGCTGCTCGACGAGATCAGCCCCATCCAGGACTTCACCGGCCGGGTCATGGAGCTCCGCTTCAAGGAGTACGAGTTCGAGGCGCCCAAGTACTCCGAGCTGGAGTGCCGCACGCGCGACCTGACCTACTCGAAGCCGCTGTACGTGTGGGTCGAGCTGCTCATCAAGGAAACAGGCGAGATCCAGCGCCAGCGCGTGTACATGGGCGACTTCCCGTTCATGACCGAGGAAGGCACGTTCATCATCAACGGCGCCGAGCGCGTCGTGGTCAGCCAGCTCGTCCGTTCACCGGGCGTCTACTACACCAGCGTCGAGGATCCGGCCACCGGTCGGATGCTCTACAACGCCAAGGTCATCCCGAACCGCGGCGCGTGGCTCGAGTTCGAGACCGCTGCCCGTGGCCAGCTGTACGTCAAGGTCGATCGCAAGCGCAAGCTCGAGGCGACCAAGCTGCTGCGTGCCGTCGGCTACGAGAGCAACGACGAGATCAGCGCGATCTTCTCGCGCGTCGATTCGGGCGAGCTCGCCTACATCGCCAGCACGCTCGAGAAGGACAGCACCAACACCCGCCAGGAAGCGCTGATCGAGGTCTACAAGAAGCTGCGCCCGGGCGATCCGCCGACCGGTGACAACGCCGAGAAGCTGGTCGAGAGCCTGTTCTTCAACTTCCGCCGCTACGACCTCGGCCGCGTCGGCCGCTACAAGGTCAACAAGAAGCTCAGCGCGGTCGCCGACCGGATGGGCATCACCCTGCCCGGCGAGCGGACGATCAGCAAGCAGGACATCGCCGCCATCGTCGGCCACCTGATCGAGCTCAACAACAACATGGGCACGGCAGACGACATCGACCACCTCGGCAATCGCCGCATCCGAGCCAATGGTGAGCTGATCCAGAACGCGTTCCGGGTCGGCCTGCTGCGCATGGAGCGCGTCGTGCGCGAGCGCATGTCGATCCAGGAAGCGGAGAAGGCGACGCCCAACGCGTTGATCAACATCCGCCCCGTGGTCGCGTCGATGAAGGAGTTCTTCGGCGGCAGCCAGCTGTCGCAGTTCATGGACCAGACCAACCCGCTCGCCGAGCTGACCTCCAAGCGCCGCCTGTCGGCCCTTGGTCCGGGCGGCCTGTCGCGTGAGCGTGCCGGCTTCGACGTCCGCGACGTGCATCACAGCCACTACGGCCGCATCTGCCCGATCGAGACGCCGGAAGGCCCGAACATCGGCCTGATCGGCTCGCTCGCGACATACGGCCGGATCAACGAGTACGGCTTCATCGAGACTCCCTATCGCAAGGTCAAGCGCACGGCCTCGTTCGACGATCCGCAGATCGGCGACGAGTTTGCCGACGCGGACGTGGCCACGAAGTCCGGCACGGTCGTGCTCAAGAAGGGCAAGCAGTTCACCAAGGAAGCGATCGCCGAGCTCAAGAAGCAGAAGGCGACCGCGTTCCCGATCCGCGCCCGAGTGACCGACGAGATCGTCTACCTCGCCGCTGACGAGGAAGAGGAGCATTACGTCGCCCAGGCGAATGCCCACCTCGACGCGAAGTCCGGCCACTTCGTCGATGAGCGCGTCCCGGCACGCTACCGCGACACGTTCCCCGAGGCCCGGCCGAACCAGATCGAGTACATGGACGTCAGCCCCAAGCAGGTCGTGTCAGTCGCGACCGCGCTGATCCCGTTCCTCGAGCATGACGACGCCAACCGCGCCCTGATGGGTTCGAACATGCAGCGCCAGGCAGTGCCGCTGCTCGAGCCTGAGTCGCCCATCGTGGGCACGGGCATGGAGGGTCGCGCCGCGCTCGACTCGGGCCAGGTTCTGGTCGCGCGCCGCGCCGGCACGGTCCTGTCGGTAACCGCCGAGCGCATCCAGATCGAGCCCAAGGAGGGCAAGGCCGACGAGCTCGACGAGTACCGTCTCGACAAGTTCGTTCGCTCCAACCAGGGCACGTGCATCAACCAGCGCCCGATCGTCCAGGTCGGCGAGCGCATCGAGGCCAATCAGCCCATCGCCGACTCGAGCTCGACCGACAAGGGCGAGCTCGCTCTCGGCCGCAACATCCTGGTTGCGTTCATGAGCTGGGAGGGCGGCAACTACGAGGACGCGATCGTCATCAGCGATCGCCTCGTGCGCGACGACCTGTTCACCAGCATCCACATCGAGAAGCACGAGATCGAGTCGCGCGACACGAAGCTCGGCCCCGAGGAGATCACGCGCGACATCCCGAACGTCGGCGAGGAGTCGCTCAAGGACCTCGACGAGGACGGGATCATCTACATCGGCGCCGAGGTCCAGCCGGGCGACATCCTGGTCGGCAAGATCACGCCCAAGGGCGAGACCGAGCTGACCGCGGAGGAGCGCCTGCTGCGCGCGATCTTCGGTGAGAAGGCGCGCGAGGTTAAGGACTCGAGCCTGCGCCTGCCACACGGTGAGCGGGGCAAGATCGTCGACGTTCGCGAGTTCAACCGCGAGCGCGGCGACGAGCTGCTGCCGGGCGTCAACCGCCTGATCCGCGTCTCCGTCGCGGCCAAGCGCAAGATCAGCGTCGGCGACAAGATGGCCGGCCGTCACGGCAACAAGGGTGTCGTGGCCAAGATCCTGCCCCAGGAGGACATGCCCTTCCTGCCCGACGGGACCCCGGTCGACATCATCCTCAACCCGCTCGGCGTGCCGAGTCGTATGAACATCGGCCAGATCCTCGAGACGCACCTTGGTTGGGCGCTCGTGGAGCAGAGTCGCCAGGACGGCGGCGCTCAGGTCAAGGCGGCAACCGCCGTCTTCGACGGGGCCAACGAGGACCAGATCAAGGAAGAGCTCAAGAAGGCCGGCCTGCCCGAGACGGGCAAGGCAATCCTTCATGACGGTCGGACCGGTGAGGCCTTCGACCGCGACATCACCGTCGGCTACATCTACATGCTCAAGCTCCACCACCTGGTGGAGGACAAGATCCACGCCCGATCGACCGGCCCGTACAGCCTCATCACCCAGCAGCCGCTGGGTGGCAAGGCTCAGTTCGGTGGCCAGCGCTTCGGCGAGATGGAGGTCTGGGCGCTCGAGGCATACGGCGCCGCCAACATCCTGCAGGAGCTGCTGACCGTCAAGTCGGACGACGTGATGGGCCGCGTGCAAACGTACGAGGCAATCGTCAAGGGCGAGGACATTCAGGCGCCCGGCGTACCCGAGTCATTCAAGGTGCTCATCAAGGAGCTCCAGAGCCTCGGACTGAACGTCGAGATCCTGAACGAGAACGAAGAGGAGATCCATTTCGCCGAGGACGCCTCGGCCTATCCGCTGCCCGATCTCGGTGGGATCAATCTCGCCGGCTTCGAGGACTAGCCCTGACTGACAAATACACCGGCCGAGGGGCCGGTGCCGGAACCGGGGGTGCCGTGCCCCAGCTCACCGAAGCTCGCGATTCCGCCGGCCTGGATCGCGTGACGAAGGAGAACCATGCTCGAGGTCAATAACTTCAACGCCATTCGCATTTCGCTCGCGTCACCCGAGCAGATTCGCGATTGGTCCAAGGGCGAGGTAACCAAGCCCGAGACGATCAACTACCGCACCCTCCGTCCCGAGAAGGACGGCCTGTTCGACGAGCGCATCTTTGGCCCGTCGCGCGACTGGGAGTGCTACTGCGGCAAGTACAAGCGCATTCGCTACAAGGGCATCATCTGCGACAAGTGCGGCGTCGAGGTCACTCGGGCCAAGGTTCGTCGCGAGCGGATGGGCCACATCCAGCTGGCCAGCCCGGTCAGCCACATCTGGTATTTCAAGGGCACGCCGAGCCGGCTCGGCATCCTGCTCGACATCAGCCCGCGCAACCTCGAGCGCATCCTCTACTTCGCCCTGTACATCGTCACCTGGGTCGATGAGGACGCCCGCGCGCGGCTGCTGCAGCAGCTCGACGAGGAGGCCGAGGGTCGCGGCGGACGCGGCGGCAAGGCGCTGTCCGAGATGGAGGACAGCCTTCGCTCCGAGCTCAACAAGAGCACCGACGAACTGAACGTGGCACTGACCGAGTTCAAGCGCGGCCTCGAGGAGGAGCGCACGAACGTCACTGCCAAGCTGGTCGAGGCACAGCAGGCGGTCGACGCCCAGATGAAGGATCTGGGCAAGGAAGCGGCGACCGAGCCGATCGTCTTCGAGCCGACCGGCGAGATCATCGTCGCTGCCGGCGACAAGGCCGACAAGGCCGCCTTCACGCGTCTCAACAAGGCCGCCGCGGCCGAGGTCGAGAGCGCCAACACGCAGATCCAGGAGCGCGAGAAGCTCCAGGAGGACCAGATCAAGGCCCAGGTCGAGGACCTGCGCCTGCAGCTCGACGCGACGCTCGAGACCGAGCGTGAGCGGCTGCGCAGCGAGGCCGAGGGCACCAAGGAAGACATCCGCAAGGCACGCGACGAGATCAACCGCCTGCAGCCGGGCATGATGCTGCCCGAGACCGCGCTCGACGGCTTCAGCTTCCGCGAGCTGGACCGCAAGTACGGCACCGGCGTGCGCGGTGGATCGCGCCTGTTCGGCGCCGGCATGGGCGCCGAGGCCGTGCGCGAGCTGATTCAGCGCATGGAGCTCGAAGAGCTCGGCCAGAAGCTGCACAGCGAGGTCCGGACCACGTCCGGCCAGCGGCGCAAGAAGGCGATCAAGCGGCTGCGCCTGATCGAGGCCTTCCGTCGCTCGGGCAATCGTCCCGAGTGGATGATCCTGTCCGTCCTGCCGGTCATCCCGCCCGATCTGCGGCCGATGGTCCAGCTCGACGGCGGACGCTTCGCCACGTCAGACCTGAACGACCTCTACCGCCGTGTCATCAACCGCAACAACCGGTTGAAGAGGCTGCTCGAGCTGGGCGCGCCGGAGATCATCATCCGCAACGAGAAGCGCATGCTCCAGGAAGCCTGTGACGCGCTGATCGACAACGGCCGCCGCGGCCGCTCGATCGTCGGCACCGGCAACCACCGCCTGAAGAGCCTGTCGGACATGCTCAAGGGCAAGCAGGGCCGCTTCCGCCAGAACCTGCTCGGCAAGCGCGTCGACTACTCGGGCCGCTCGGTCATCGTCGTCGGCCCGGAGCTGAAGCTGCACCAGTGCGGTCTGCCCAAGAAGATGGCGCTCGAGCTGTTCAAGCCGTTCGTCATGCGCCAGCTGGTCGACAAGAGCCTGGCCCACAACATCAAGAGCGCCAAGCGCATCGTCGAGCGGGCGTCATCGCGGCCCGAGGTCTGGGACGTGCTGGAAGAGGTCATCAAGGACCATCCGGTGCTGCTCAACCGCGCGCCGACTCTCCACCGTCTGGGCATCCAGGCGTTCATGCCGGTGCTCGTCGAGGGCTCGGCGATCCAGATCCACCCGCTCGTCTGCTTCGCCTTCAACGCCGACTTCGACGGCGACCAGATGGCCGTCCACGTGCCTCTCTCGCGCGCAGCGCAGGAAGAGGCGCGACGGATGATGCTGTCGACCGCCAACCTGCTCTCGCCGTCTGACGGCGGCCCGGTCGTGGCACCGACCCAGGACATGGTCCTCGGCTGCTACTACCTGACCATCGAGCGCGAGGACACCCAGGACAAGAAGCCGATCGCCAGCTTCTCGGACGAGACCGAGGCGCTGCTGGCCTACGACGTCAGTCGAATCGACACTCGCAAGGATGTCGAGCTGGCCAACCACGGCGTGCCCAGCATGGGCCTCCATGCGCCGATCGAGGTCTCCGTCCGTGCATGGGACGAGGCTTCGGGCGAAACGACCCAGCAGACCGTCCGGACGACGATCGGCCGGGTCATCTTCAACCAGGTCCTGCCCGACCAGCTCCGTTTCGTCAACAAGCAGATGACCCGCGCCGCACTGAAGGAGCTGGTGGCCGACTGCTACCGGCAGCTCGGTCCGGCCGAGACGGCGCACCTGGTCGACGGCATCAAGGCGGTCGGCTTTCACTACGCCACACGTGGCGGAATGACGATCGCGGTAAGCGACATCCCGCAGGTTCCCCAGAAGGCGGAACTGCTCCGCGAGGCCGACGGCCAGGTCGCGGCAATCGACCAGCAGTTCCAGCGTGGCCTCATCACCGAGGAAGAGCGCTACGAAAGCGTGGTCTCAATCTGGAAGGACATCACTTCCGATATCTCCGATCGGATGGAGGTCGATGGAGTGCTCGTCAGCACAGAGAACTCCTCCGCCGCTCTGACCTCGGTCGGAATGATGACCCGATCGGGTGCCCGCGGAAACAAGGGCAACATCGGCCAGCTGGGCGGCATGCGCGGCCTGATGGCCGATCCGACCGGTCGAATCATCGACGTCCCCGTGCGGAGCAACTTCCGCGAGGGGATGACCGTTCTCGAGTACTTCATCTCGACCCACGGCGCGCGCAAGGGTCTGGCTGACACCGCCCTGCGCACCGCCGACTCGGGCTACCTGACCCGCCGACTCGTCGACGTGGCGCAGGACGTCATCACTCGTGCGGACGACTGCGGCACCGAAGAGGGGACGTGGATCACGCGCGCCGAGACGGAGGAGTTCGCGCCTGAGCCGGACGCCTTCCAACGGCGCATGATCGGTCGCTACGCGGCCGGTCCGGTGATCGATCCCACCTCGCGCAAGAAGGGCGGCGAGCCGATCGTCGACCGCAACCAGGAGATCACCGAGGAGATCGCACAGCAGATCGCGGATGCCGGCATCGAAGAGGTGCTGGTCCGCTCGCCGCTCACCTGCCAGTCGCGTCACGGCGTGTGCCGTGCGTGCTACGGGCGGAACCTGGCGACCGGCATGCTGGTCGGCATCGGCGAGGCTGTCGGCATCATTGCCGCGCAGTCGATCGGCGAGCCGGGCACGCAGCTGACCATGCGGACGTTCCACACCGGCGGTGTCGCCGGCCTGGACATCACCGCCGGTCTGCCGCGCGTCGAGGAGCTGTTCGAGGCCCGCATGCCCAAGGGCAAGGCCGAGATCAGCCACATCGACGGTGTCGTCGAGATCATCCAGATGGAGAGCGGCGGTCGGCGCGTCAAGGTCACCTCACGCGAGGAGTTCGACACTCCGCTCGAGATCTCGAAGGGTCATGAGCTGCTCGCGGCCGAGGGCGACCTCGTCGAAGCCAACCAGGTCGTCGCCCGCAAGGAGGCCAAGGACGGCACGGTCGACGAGGTCCGCGCACCTGAGCGTGGCCTGGTCGTTCGGTCGAAGGACGGCCTGCGCGTCCGATCAGAGGACGTGGTCGAGCGCGAGTACGCCATCCCGCACAACGCCAAGCTGCTGGTCGAGAACGGGCAGATGATCCGTGCCGGTGACCCGATCACCGACGGGCCGATCAACCCGCAGGAGTACCTCGAGACCCGCGGCCGCGATCACGTTCAGCGCTACCTGGTCAAGGAAGTGCAGCGCGTGTACCGCAGCCAGGGCGTGACGATCAACGACAAGCACATCGAGATCATCGTTCGGCAGATGCTGCGCAAGGTGCGCATCGACCAGCCGGGCGACTCGGAGCAGCTGCCGTTCGAGCTGATCGACAAGTTCGAGTTCGAGGAGCTCAACAACCGGGTCATGGCCGAGGGTGGCGAGCCGGCAACTGCCGAGACCGTCCTGCTCGGTGTGACCAAGGCATCGCTTAACACCTCGTCCTTCCTTGCCGCCGCCTCCTTCCAGGAGACGACGCGAGTGCTGACCGAGGCAGCCATCAACGGCGCCAAGGACAACCTGCTCGGTCTCAAGGAGAACGTGATCATCGGCAAGCTCATCCCGGCCGGGTCGGGCGCGCCGCAGAACCTCGCTGCCGCTCGGGCTGCCGCGCGGCGCGCCGCAGCCGAGGCACTCGCCGGTGGCGAGCTGCCGGAGGGCTTCGGCGAGGAGGAGATCAACATCTTCCTGGCCGAGGCTCAGGCACGTGCCGAGGCCGAGGCCGAAGCTGCTGCCGCCTACAACCCGCTCGTCGGGCGAAGGCGCCGATGGCGCTGATGGCGACGGCGCGCAGGGCGGGCTGGAGAACCCGTTCCTGGCGGCCGACGAGGAAGAGGACGACGACGCCGAGCCGGCGCTCGCCGATGTTGCCGAGGAGTCCGAAACTCCGGCGTAGCTTCGTACGTCAACACTGTCGAGACCCGTGGCGGCCGTTCTAATGGTCGCGGCGGGTCTCGCCATATCTGGCCCAGTCATGCCCCATCTCCTGGAGCCAGATTGAACGAATCCCGCTTGTAGCCCGCCATTAGGGTTGAAGCGACCAGGTGGGTCGCCCGAGGGGGTGGGGAGCGTGGCGTGCAGGCGGAGCTCGTGGAACGGGCGCGACGCGGAGACCGTGAGGCCTTCAGCGTCCTGGCCGGCCGCGCCGTCGATCGGATGTACGGCATCGCTCGCCTCATCCTGCGTGACGCCGAACTCGCGGAGGATGCCACCCAGGAAGCGCTGGTCCGTGCCTGGCGAGATCTGCCGACGTTGCGCGACGTCGAGCGGTTCGATGCCTGGCTGTACCGGCTCATCGTTCGTGCCTGCGCAGACTCGGGCCGCCATCGTCGACGGTGGCGTGCCGAGGTAACGGTTCTGCAGTTCGAGCCATCCGAGCCCGATAGCGCATCGGAGCTCGCGGATCGCGATCAGCTGGAACGTGGACTTCGCCGCCTGACCGACGCGCAGCGCTCGATCCTGATCATGAATTTCTATGTCGGCATGTCTCCCGCTGAGACTGCCGAAGCACTCGACATCCCGCTCGGGACGGTCAAGTCCCGACTTCACTACGCCATCGAGGCGCTGCGCGCGGCCATCGAGGCCGATGAACGTGCTGTGCCCAAGGTATTGGGGGAGGGCCGCACGGCATGACTGCTGATCGACGCCTCGAGCAACGGATCGCCGACTTCTACGCGGCCGAGCTGCCGTCGCAGGCACCGGATCGGGTGCTTGCGGAGGCGCTGGCAACCATCGAACACACCCATCAGCGGCGCGCGCTCAAGGGCGTGCCGTGGAGGTTCAGCTACATGAGCAGCTTCGCCAAACTTGCGGCCGCGGCCGTAGCGGTGGTCGCGGTAGTGGCCATCGGATGGGCCCTTTACGCGAACAACCAGGGAATCGGCACTCAACCTACGGCGACGCCGGCCATCACTCCCGAACCAAGTCCGTCACCCACTCCGACTCCGTCGCCACAGCCCACCGCGACACCGGCTGACCACGCGCTCAGCCAGACCTACACCTCGGCGCTCCACGGCATGTCGGTGGGGTATCCGGCCGGCTGGATGTTCGTTGCCTCCTCCGTTCCGTGGACGTCAGGTCTGCCGGGCACGGATGCAGACTCACGCGACACGATCATGAGCAACGAAGTCGACAACCTGTTCATCGGCCTTGCTTCGCAGCCCCTCGCGGGACGCAGCGGCGACGAATGGATTGCAGAGATCCTCGCTCACCCCGAGCAGGGAGCCCCATGTCCCGCCACCGACACCGAGCCGGTGACGGTGGACGGTGCGTCCGGCATTCTCACCGTGTGTCAGGACCGACCCCTGGAGGCCCTCGTCACCGATGGAGAACGAGGCTACTTCGTCGTCTTCTATGGGTCCGACGATCGCGCATGGTTCGAGGACATCCTGGCGACTGTCCGGCTCGATCCCTCTGCCGCGATCGAGCCGTCCGCGTCGCCATCCGACGGGACGCTGACCCAGACGTTCACCTCGGCGCTTCACGGTATGTCTGTCGACTATCCCGCCGGCTGGAGCGTGGCTCCGGGCTCGGGACCTTGGACGACGGCCCTGCCCGGCACGGATACTTCCGCCGTCGCGCGACACGCTGGCGACCGACGAAGGGGAGAATCGTGTTCATCGGCATAGCGTCGCAGTCGCTCGCCGGACGCAGCGGTGACGAATGGATCGCCGAGATCTCCGCGCTTCCTGATTGGGACGCTGCTCCGTGCCCCGCGGCCGACACCGAGCCGCTGACGGTCGATGGCGCGTCGGGCATCCTGGCCCTGTGTCCTGAACGGCCGTTGAACGTTCTCGTCGCCGACGACGAACGTGGCTACTTCATCGTCTTCTACGGTTCGGACGATCGGGCCTTCTTCGAACAGGTCCTGGCAACAGTTCAGCTCGATCCGGCGGCTGCCGTCGATCCTTCACCCTCGCCATCCCCCTGAGCCCGGCATAGCACCACTGCGAAACCTGCCGACTGGGGCGGCAGGTTTCGCCATTTCCGGGGCGCGTCACGGCCGTGAGCAGACGTCCGCAACGGCCACTCTCGTCTCAAGCCGCCGCCGTTGCGGCAATAGGGCACCTTTGGTACACTCTGCGATCGTGGCCTGAGGGCCGCAATACCGATCCCGTCGCGGGAGAGGGCACCGCCGGCATAAACCGCCAGCGGGGCTCTGCGGCGGGTCCACCCATTGAAGTACATAGCCATCGGTCGGCGCGCGCCACGGGGGAGGGGGCGTGAGTCGAACGGAGGCCGGACAGCCAGGCAGGAAACAAGGGAGTCACTGAGTGCCGACCATCAGCCAGCTCGTGCGCCACGGGCGGAAGCCGAAGATCTACAAGGTCAAGGCGCCTGCCATGCGCAAGAACTGGAACAGCCTCCGGCAGCGCCAGGAGCCCATCTCGGGCGCCCCGCAGAAGCGCGGCGTCTGTCTCCAGGTGCGCACCATGACCCCCAAGAAGCCCAACTCGGCGCTGCGCAAGATCGCCCGCGTTCGGCTGTCCAACCAGCAGGAAGTGACCGCCTACATCCCGGGCATCGGCCACAACCTGCAGGAGCACAGCGTCGTGCTAGTGCGCGGCGGCCGCGTGCGTGACCTGCCGTCAGTCAAGTACCACATCATCCGCGGCACGCTCGATGCCGCCGGCGTGCGCGACCGCAAGCAGAGCCGCTCGCTGTACGGCGCCAAGAAGCCCAAGTAGGCGGAGAGACTCAGACACACATGCCCCGACGAGCACAGATCCCGCGCAAGGCCAAGTACGCGCCGTCGATGACGCGGACCACGGATCGTTTCGTGGTCAAGCTGATGATGGACGGCAAGAAGGGCCTCGCTGAGCGCATCCTCCGCCAGGCGCTTGCCCGTGCCGAGGCTCAGTCGAGTCGGCCCGGCCTCGAGGTGCTCGACGCTGCGCTGCGCAACGCGACCCCGATCATCGAGGTCAAGCCGCGCCGAGTCGGTGGCGCCACGTATCAGGTCCCGGTCGAGATCCGCGGCGATCGACGCATGTCGCTCGGCGTGCGCTGGCTCGTCCAGGCCGCCCGCAAGCGGAGTGGCAAGTCGATGAGCGAGAAGCTCGCCGGCGAGCTCGTCGACGCGATGAATGGAATAGGGGCGGCCGTCAAGCGCCGCGAAGACACGCACAAGATGGCAGAGGCGAACAAGGCCTTCAGCCACTTCAAGTGGTAGGCCGAAGGCTCAGGTAGAGAACTAGACATGGCTCGCGACATCTCCCTCGCGCGAACGCGCAACATCGGCATCATTGCCCACATCGACGCCGGCAAGACCACGGTCACCGAGCGCATCCTCTTCTACACCAAGAAGATCTACAAGATCGGCGAGGTGCACGAGGGTGCTGCGACGATGGACTGGATGCCGCAGGAGCAGGAGCGCGGCATCACCATCACCGCCGCGGCCACGACCTGCTACTGGGGCGAGCCCAGTCACAAGATCAACATCATCGATACGCCCGGACACGTGGACTTCACCGTTGAGGTCGAGCGCAGCCTGCGCGTGCTCGACGGCGCGGTCGTCGTCTTCGACGGCGTGGCCGGTGTCGAGCCGCAGTCCGAAACGGTCTGGCGGCAGGCCGATCGCTACGGCGTCCCGCGCTTCTGCTTCATCAACAAGCTCGACCGCACCGGCGCCGACTTCTGGCGCGGCGTCGACTCGATCCGCGAGCGCCTCGGTGGCAACCCGATCCCGGTCCAGATCCCGATCGGCTCGGAAGACAAGTTCCGCGGCGTCGTCGACCTGATCAACATGAAGGCGATCACCTACGGCAGCGACCTCGGCGACGCGATCGTCGAGGGCGACATCCCGGCCGAGCTCCAGGCCGAGGCCGAGAAGCACCGCGCGGTGATGGTCGAGGCCGCGGCCGAGATGGACGACGACCTGACCCACAAGTTTCTCGAGGGCGAGGAGCTGACCGTCGACGAGATCCGTCGCGGCCTGCGCCTCGGCGCACTGCAGAACCGGATCGTGCCCGTGCTGACCGGCTCGGCGCTCAAGAACAAGGGCATCCAGCCCATGCTCGACGCGGTCATCGACTACCTGCCCTCACCGCTCGACGTCCCGCCGATCATCGGCCAGGACCCGCGCACCAGC
>CAVVHT010000007.1:0-414795 GCA_963748235.1 uncultured Chloroflexia bacterium | reverse complement strand
CAACCCCAGACCGAGCCAACGATTGATGCTCATTCCAACTCCGGACGGACGGGGCTTGTTCAGTGGGTGGACGCTGCGACCCATGGCGTTGTTACGGCGCATGTCAGTCGCGCACGATCCGGCGCTGCTTGATCCGGTCCGCGTCGGCGGCGAAGACGCCCGTGCCGTGGGGCCAGACATCAACGATGGGGAGCATCGCTTCGCCGAATTCAGCGGCCGATGTCCGGTAGTCGATATTGAACCCGAGCAGGCCGTCCTGGAAACGCTTGGCCAGCTCTTCGATCCATGAAGCGTCTACCGCGGCCCCTTCGACCAGCTCGATCGCAATGCCGGGACGTGGCGTGCCAGCCTCGTCGGTTCGCAGCGACAACAGGAAAGAGTTCACCTGCCGCGCGAGCTGCGGATCGCGATAGATGATCGTCTCGATGTCCTCGGGATAGATGTTCGCGCCCATCACGCTGATCGTCGCGTCGCTCCGCCCGTGGATCCACAGGAAGGGCAACGGAATCGGCGGTGACCAGGGCAGGGGACCGCGCGGCCCGGCGACTTCGTCGAGCTCGTTGAGGCGATTAATGTCGTATCCGAATTGGGCGAGGATGCGCGACGCCCGGCCGAAGTCCATTACCCCGCCCTCGTCGTGGACGTTGTACCGGACGCGCGGCGTCAGGACATCCAGGCGGCTGATGGTCGCGACTGTCTCGTGCGCGGCGTTGACCTCGAGCCAGTGGATCAGCGGGTTGTACTGGAAGACCATCGGCAGTCGCTGGTCTCGCCCGAACAGCGCTTCGCGAACATCCGGCCTGGCGCGGGCCAGCCGGCGCAGACCGATGCTGACCGGCGACTCGGCGGCCATGCCGATCTCGATGTCCGTCGCGCCATAGCCGGAATACACCGACGCGAACCGACCGAGCAGGTAGTCGCGCAGTCCTTCGCTCATGCCTTCGCCACCGACGAGGGCGTGGAGCTCGTAGCCATCGAGGTTGAAGCCGTCTCGATCGGCAACATCGAGCAGATGCTTCACAAACGGCGGATAGCCAACGATCAGATAGCGGTAGCGCGGTCCAAGGTGGCGAAGCGTCGAGAAGATCTTGTCCAGATCGGGCCCTGTCGACTTGACCAGGCCGTGCCTGTTCATGCCCAGGCTCATGTTGAAGCCGGCCGCCCAGGCGCCCATCGAGAACGCATTGATCGTGACCAGCGGCCCGGATCCGAACGCATAGCGCGCAAAGAAGCCGATGTTCCGGTGGGCGATCGATCGCTCGCGAGACGAACGGATCCAGTTGTACGGCGTGCCGGTCGAGCCGCTCGATTTGTCGATCATCGTGCCGCGGAAGGTGAACTGGCCGTCCACGCAGCGATCCTCGAGGCTGTACTTGTCGATGTAGCTGCGCTTGTCCGTCTCGGGCAGGATGCCCAGGATCCCGAATGGCAGCTTCTCTTCGCCATGCACGTTGGCCTTCTCGAGGAACTGGCGATAGGCGGGCACGCGGCGGATGGCCCGGTGGGCGGCGCGCTCCGCACGGATGCGACCCATGAACGCCAGGAACCTTGGCGGCGCGTGCGTGAACAGCCACTTCAGCCAGCCGTAGCGGAGGCCGAAAACAAGGAACGCGATGTCCAGCGGCAAGAGCCACAGTGCGCGAAGGCCGCCGCCCGCGGTGGCGATCACTGACGCCCTCCGACGTCTGTTGTATGCCTCTGTGTCCCGGGTACTTCCGAGCTTGCTCATCGACTCCATGGTTGGCCCCTTCCTATCCGCATCATGACGCCTGTTAGTCATGATTGGCAGAGTCCGCCCTCGGTCGTCCCGGGCGCATGAGCCATCCGTCCCGCGTGCCGGGGATTTCGAGCCGGGAAGTTCAGCTAGGCGCTCGGATCGTCCCTTCCCAGCCCGGCGCGGCGGCGCTCCGAAGACGACGCCACCTCCAGCACAGGCAGCGATCGTATGGTGACCGGATTGGGCATTCGCCGACGGGTGCGAGCGGTGTACCGTTGCGGAAAGGCGCTATCCGCCGCATGGGGACGGTTGTGGACTGGATAACCGTTGTTTTGCACTGGCTCCACGTCCTGTTCGCCGTGACGTGGTTCGGCGGCCACATCGCCCGCGTGCTGCTCGTTGAACCCGCCGTACGGACACTGCCCGAGGCGTCTCAAGTGGCATTCAACGGTTACGTCGAGAAGTACGCCACGCGGATTTACGTGCCGGTCATCATCGGGGTGGGCATCACCGGCATCCTCCTGGGCACCGTCTTTGGGCCGGTCAAGTCGTTCGACGTGCTGCTGGGAACTCCCTACGGCCTGACTTTCCTTGTCGCGGTTGTATTCGGGATCGCCCTGGCAGTGCCAACCAAGCCTCAATGGATGGATCGACTTCACCTCGACTTGGTGGCGTTCCTCGTCGTGTTGAGTGCGATGGTCCTCATGCACTTCGGCCTGTAGGGCGGATTTGCCGCACGGCCTCGCAACATCCGCTGCTGGTACAGAGGGAGGCGGAGGCTGGCGCGCCGACGAAGCTCTCGAGGCTGCCCTTCGCGCCGATTGCAGTTCTCGGCGTTTGTACGGTTCCGAGTTGGAGCGCAGCTACGCCGGCCCTGTGTGCCGGCTGAAGTGCGAGGTCAATACGCCGATCGCGATGGTAGGTATCAGAGCCAGCAAAAGGATCAACCCTAGATCGAGGTTTCCCTGCCGCTCATACCAGAAGGCGGATATCACCGCCACCGAGACGACCCAGCTGAGCACGATCACCAGGCCGAGTCCGATTGTCCGCGACGTTCCACCCCGCCGAACCAAGAAGGCAAGGGCCCCAAGCACCGCCATGACAAGGAGGAGGACAACCATACTGAGCGGGCTAACCATCGACTTTCTCTCCTTTCTTAATTGGTGGTGAGTGGCTGCTCCGGCCGCGGCCGGACGAAGGTGAGTGTCAAAGCGGCGCCCGCGAGGAAGACGATGCCGGTCAACGTCGCCGCTCGCGGGCCGGCGTCGAGGCCGGAATTGACGGTTACGTAGTCGAGCACTCGACCGCCGATGACGAGCGCCAGCGGCCCGGCGATGGAGTTGGCTACGTTCGCCAGGCCCATGTAGCGCCCCGATGCGATGCGCGGAATGGTCGAGGTCATCAGCGCCCAGTCGATGGCCAGGTAACCACCAGTTCCCATGCCGAGGAGCATGAGCGCCGGCAGTGCCTCCAACGGGCTCTGCGCCCGGGCCAGGAGTGCGAGGCCGGCGGCCGCGAGAAGGGCCGCCAGCCAGATGACCTGCTTGCGCCCGATGCGATAGGCAAGCCAGGCCGAAGGCAGGGTGCCGAGCACCGTGCCGACGGCGATCGCGGCAGGGCCGACGGTCAGCCACGTCTGCAGGTCCGAGCCGCTCTGGCCAAGTGAATCGCGGATGTAGTACAGGCTCAGGTTCACGAACACGGACGGCCCCATCAGGAAGAGCAGGCGGGTGAGTGTCATGAACAGGAAGCCGCGCTCGCGCAGCGCGTCCGTACCCCACGCCTCCCTGGCGATCGCCGCCCACGATCTGCCCTGCCGGTCGCGTGCCACTGGCCCCTCGCGGACGAGGACGATGGTGGCGATGGCCAGCCCCAGCTCGATGAAGCCGATGAGCACGAGCGGCGTCGCGAAATCACCGCTCGTCGCGCCGGTCGAGACGATCGCCGCGCCGAAGATCACACCGAGCATGCGCATCAGGCCCATCAAGCCGCTGGCCACGTTGACCTGGCGCTCGGGCACGAGGTCGGGCACGTAGCCCTGGAACGGACCCTGAGCGAAGTTGGAGCTGAACTGCAGCAACAGCAGGAACAGCGCCAGGGCGAGCAGTGATTGGGACGTCGCGACCGCGAACACGAAGAGGAGATCGAGCGACGCGCCGACGATGATGAACGGCTTGCGTCGACCCCAGCGCGTGACAAGGTAGTCGCTGATCGTGCCCACGGTCGGCTGGACGAGGATGGCCACGAATGCCGCCGCGAACTCGAGGTAGCCCATGACCTGGCCGCGGGTGGCGGTCCCGACGAACTGCTCGACCTTGTGCTGGCCGAAGATCTCGTAGCCGCCCCACAGGGCGTTGATGCCGAACCAATAGACGGAGATGGCGAGGAGCTGGCTGCGAGGCAGCAGGAGCCCCGGCCGCGCCGCAGCTGTGGCCGTGCCGGCTTCGCCTTTGGCCGTCCCGGCGATCGCGCTCACGAGACGGGTTGCAGTTGTGTCCGCAGACGGCTTCTGGCCCTCGTCAGCCGAGCTCTGACGGCACCGTGGCTGAGGCCCACGGCAAGGGCGATCTCGGCGCCGCTATAGCCCTCTGCTGCCATGAGCAGTGCGGTCCGATTCTGTGCGCTCGTCTGAGCCAGCATGATGTCCAGCTCACGACGAGCTTCACGAGCCAGGCACTCGTCCTCGGCTGAAGGGGCGATGGTCTCGACCGGGAGCCGATCCTGCAGCCTTTCTGCGAGCTGCTGCCGACGCCGGCGATCTATGACCAGGTTGCGCCCGACGCGAAAGAGCCACGCGCGCATCTCGCGCGGCTCGCGCTCGAGCATGACCTCTCGTTGCAGGCGGATGTACGTCTCCTGCACCACGTCGTGTGCCAGATCGCCGTCGCGCGTGATCGACACGAGATAGCCGTATAGCTGCTTGTGGTGTGCGTCGTAGGCTTCTGTGGTGACGTCCGTGTCCATCGGGAGCCCCTTCCTGCCATCTCACTGACGACGACCGTCGTCGTGATTGGCAGGGTCCGCGTCTCGGTGTCCCGGGCGCATGAGCCTTCCGTCCCGCGCGTCGGGGATTCGAGCCGGGAAATGTCAGAAGGAGCTCGGATCGTCCTTTCCCAGCCCGGCTCGGCGCCCGAGCTCCGCGGCGGCGTTGCGGTCGATGGCAGCCAGCTTGCCGAGGATGACCGAGACCTGGTTGCGGACCGTCTTCTGCGAAAGGCCGAGGGCACGTGCGATCGCCTCGTTGCCCTCACCGCGCGCTAGCCGCTCCAGAACGTCACGCTCGCGCGGCGTCAACGAGGGGAAGGCGCGCGCCGCTGTATCGCGCGGGCCGCTGAGCAGGCCTGCCAACCGTCCGGCAAGGCGCGCCCCGAACACGACGCCACCTCCGGCAGCGGCCGCGATCGCGCGTTCCAGCTCGTTCCGGTCGGCGCTCTTCGAGAGGTAGCCGCGTGCCCCGGCTGCGATCGCCGCTACGACCGAGTTGTCGTCCTCGTGCATCGTGATGACGAGTACTGCTGTCGGAACATCCAGCTCGTGGATCGCGCGCAGAGCTTCCAGGCCCCCGCCGGCCGGCATCTCGAGGTCCAGCAACAGGACGTCGGGCTGCAGTCGTTGGACGAGCTCGACCGCCGAAACTCCGTCCTGCGCCTCGCCGATGAACTCCATGCCGGGCAGCGACTGGACCATCGTCCGCAGCCCGTCGCGATAGAGCGGGTGGTCATCCGCGATCGCAACCCGAATTGCGACCGACGAAGCGCCGGTCTCCCGGCCCGCGGCGCTCATCCGGGAGACATTGGCAGGGTGACCAGGATGCGCGTGCCTGCGTTTGGCGCGCTCGTGACCCAGTAGTCGCCGCCCAGCTCCTCGACGCGCTCGCGCATTGCCTCAGTCCCCACGCCGGCGCGACCATCCGTGTCGTAGCCAATCCCGTCATCTGCGACCTCGATTCGCAGCGTCCCGTGGTCGACTCCGACGCGCACGTCCAGGTGCTCTGCATGCGCGTGCCGGACGGCATTGGTCAGCGACTCCTGGACGATTCGGTACGCGGCGACCTCTACGGCGGCCGGTAGGGTCGGTAGGCCATCGGCACTCACGCTAATCGAGGGCGGGAGTCGCCCGCAGAGAAATCGTCCGCAGTGCGCCGTATGGCGTTCGCCAGGCCGAGCTCATCGAGGGCTGGCGGGCGCAGGCCGCGAACCAGCTTTCGCGTCTCGGCGACGGTCGCGTTCAGGTCGCGCCGAACCTCCATCAGCAGCCCTTCTGCCATGGCTGGATCCCGTGTGACCCAACTCGCCGCCGCATCGACCTTCAGCCCGATCGCGGCCAGTGACGGACCCAGGCCGTCATGGAGATCCCGTCCGCAGGCGACGTCGCTCCTCCTCGCGGGCGTGCAATAGCGCCATCTGACTCCGACGGAGCCGGTCGAATCGGAAACTTCGGTCCTGCCACAGCGCAAAGGCAAGGAAAATCGGGATGGGTAACGCCAGCAGGACGACCATCTCGCGGGCTACGAGTGGCGAACCCACCATGAGGATCGGTAGGTCGACCAAGAGCAGCGACGCCACAGCAGTAGCGACGACCGCGACAGCGATACCGGCCACGTGACTGCGGCGAACCGGCGAAATGCCACGGAACCGCACCGAGATACCAACTATGACCACGACGAGCATGAGACTGACGACGGCGGCATGGACGCGTGACCATGCCTCCACCCACGCGAGGGACGTCGGATCGAGTGCGCCGATCCCAGCTGCGCCCGCGGCGAGTAAGGCTGACGGTCCGAGATAGATAACGGGGGCCAGCCAGCGTGCGTCCCGGCTCCATTGGTCCCGTGTCGGAAATACGAAGACGAGGTGAACGAGGCTCGACCACAGGACGAGCGATAGGAATCCAGCCGAGACGAAAGCCAGCCAGGAAGCAGACGGATAAGCGAGCTCGGCCGGTTTGATGGTTGTCCACAGTGCGACCGACGCGAGGTTAGCGGCGGTGCCAACGAGAAGCGCTTGGCCGATTTCGCTGCGCGGACGGCGGATGAACGCGGCCAGGCCAAGGGCGAACAGGGCAACGACGAGGACCAGCAGCGTCTGGCTCGGCTGGCCGGGCCACCAGGGCCACGCGAGTTTCGGGTCGAAGCTCCATTCGGCAGGTCGAAGTGGCTCCGAGACAAACGAGGCGAGCGCAATGATCGCAGCGACCGACGCGAATGCGACAGCGGAAACGACGCCAGCATCGCGGCGCCCCTCCGCGGCCAGACGCGCAAGCGTCAAGAGAACCCTCCGATAGCCGTTACCGTCGTGCCGGAGCGAGCGAGCCCGACCAGAACACGAGGCGTCGACAGATTGGGCTCATGTGCGGCGCGCGTCAAGAAGTCCCTACGCTGGTCATAGAGCCCCAATAGAGCGACAGGCAGGACCGTCGTCACGACAAGCCACGTTCGTGGCGATAGTTCAAGGAGACGGCCATGACGCGGTTCTTCGGATTTCAAACTCGTGCTGGGTTCTACGTGGCAATCTTGGCAACCGTCGGCGGATTACTGGCCGCGTGCAATGCCGCAACCCCTGCACCAACTGCGCGTCCTGCCACGCCGCTGGCCACCGTGGCCCACGCTACGCCGCTGGCTACCGTGGCGCCCGCCACGCCGCTGGCTACCGTGGCCCCGGCCACGCCCGCCCCGGCCACGCCCGTCCCGGCCACGCCGACGCTGTTGGTACCCACCTCCACGCCATCCCCGGTAAGCACTCCGGCAGCCCAGCCCAGCCCAGCGGCCTTCGAAGTCACCGTGAACGGACTGCGGATATCCGGTCACTGCAGCGGCTCGCGCACCGGCGATCTCCCGATCGTCGTGTTGCAATCCGGTACTGGCGGATCCGACATGCAGTTTTCGGCTATCGAGCGCCATCTCGCTGGCCGCACACAGGTGTGCGCGTGGAGCCGTCCCGGTGCCGGGGAAAGCGAGGCGCCCGCGGATCTACCGCGGCCCGTGAGCGAGGTGGTGGCCGAGACGCGAGACGTTCTGGCGGCCCTCGAGGTTGAGCCTCCGTACTTCTTGATCGGCGGCTCAGGAGGCGCAGTGGTGACATTCTTGTTCGCTCAGGCGAACCCGGAGGACGTAGCGGGTTTCGTGGCGATCAATCCGAACCCGGCATATTCCGAGTGGATGGCCATGGCGGAAGAGCTCGATTTCCCGGCGGAGTTCGTGGAAGGAGCTGAACAAGATTTCCGAGGCAACAACCCGGAGGGCATCGATTTCACCGGCAACGACCAGATGCTGATAGACGCCCTGCCGCCGACAATGCCATACGCGGTCATGTACGACGAGGAGTGTGGGCAGCCAGACTGCAGTGAGATCCTCGCCCCGGAGGCGGGATTGCAGGAACGGCTGGCATCTGTTGGTGAGGGCGGTCGCTTCATCTGGGCCCACGGCGCCGGCCATGAGATCGTGGAGACTCAGCCCGAGCTCGTATACCAGACGATCGACGAGATCTGGACGGAAGCCGCCGAATAACCTGCCGGAGACCCATGCCAGACCATCCAATGACGTTCCGGATCCTGGGCGCGCTGGAGGTTGACGCAGCAGGCGGCGCCGTTCTCTCGCTGGGAGCGCCCAAACAACGGGCGCTCCTGGCGATCCTCCTCCTTCATGTCGGTGAGATCGTCCCTACCGATCAGCTGATCGATCTCCTTTGGGGCGAACGCGCCCCGCGGACCGCCGCACACTCGATTCAGATCTACGTCTCCGAGCTGCGCCGCATCCTCGCCCCGAGCTTTGGCGATCAGCCCATCCTGACCCGTCCGCCCGGCTACCTACTTGATGTTGCGGCCGACCGGGTGGACGCCAAACGCTTCGAGCGAATGGCGGGGGAGGGTACCCGCATGCTTGCCGCGGACAGACGAGTGGAAGGCGTCGCCTTGCTCCGCGAAGCGCTTCGTTTGTGGCGTGGGCCGGCCCTCACCGACTTCACGTACGAAGAATTCGCACAGCCGTACATTCGGCGGCTTCACGATCTCCACCTCGACGCCATTGAGGAACTCGCGGCGGCCGAATTAGATGCCGGGCGGGCGACTGCCGTCGTGTCCCTGGCGGAAGCCGCAGTCCAGGAAGACCCGCTCCGGGAGCGCTCCCGCGAACTATTGATGCTCGCGCTGTACCGAACCGGTCGGCACGCCGAGGCCCTACGCACCTACAAGAGATTGAGCGAAGCGCTCGACGAGGAGCTCGGGGTCCAACCGTCACCCGCGCTCCGACGGCTCCATGAGCGGATCATCATTCACGACCCGACACTGGGCCTCGATTCTTCGGATGACGACTCCCCACGGCCCGACTCGCGCAACCCATACAAGGGCCTGCAGGCGTTCGGCGAAGCGGACGCCGATGACTTCTTCGGGCGGGATGGGCTTGTTGATCGGCTCCATTCGTCGCTCAGCGACGGCGCGCGCCTACTCGCGCTTGTCGGTCCGTCGGGGTCCGGCAAATCGTCGCTCGTGGCGGCCGGCCTGCTCCCTCGGGTGCGCGGCGGCTGGACGATCCTCCATGTAACGCCCGACCGTGAGGGATTGGCGGCCATGGTGGCGCTGCGATCCAGCGCGGACAGTCCATTGCTGGTCGTCATCGACCAGTTCGAAGAACTGTTCACGTCAACCGACGAGCGCTTCCAGAAGCAGTTCTTGGATGAGTTGCTCGCACAGATCAGTAAGCAGCATGGACCGGCCGCTGTGGTCACTCTGCGCGCGGACTTCTACGACCGCCCACTGCTCTACCCGGCTTTCGCCAAGATCTTCCTTGCGGCCGTGATCAACGTCCTTCCAATGACCGCCGACGAGCTCGAGGCGGCCGTGGTGCGCCCCGCCGAGCGCGCAGGCGTGGCGATCGAGCCGGCTCTCGTGGCGACCCTGATCGCCGATACAGCCGATCAGCCGGGCGCGCTGCCTCTGCTCCAGTACGCGCTCACCGAGATCTTCGACCAGCGAACCAGCAGCGCGCTCAAGCTTGCGGACTTTCGCGCCCTCGGCGGCCTTCGCGGATTGCTCTCGCGACGGGCCGAGGAACTCTTCGAGCGACTTGACGCGGCTGAGCAGCGGACCGCCATGCAGATCTTCCTGCGCCTCGTCCGTCCGGGCCGCGGAACGGCCGATTCAAGACGGAGGCTGCCGCTTGCCGAGCTAACAGCCACCGACCTCGACCCGGTTTCGCTCTCGCGGGTCCTTGATATCTACGCCCAACACCGCCTGTTGTCGTTCGACAGGGACCCAGCGACAGGCGCGGCGACTGTGGAGGTCGCGCATGAGGCGCTGCTGTGGGAGTGGGACCGGCTGGCTGGCTGGATCGACCGACATCGCACAGCTCTACGCCGGCATGAATCGTTCGTGGCCGCGTTGGAGGAGTGGGAGGACACCGGTCGCGATCCGGGTTTTCTTCTTAGCGGCAGCCGGCTCGATGAGTTCGTCAACTGGGACTCAACGGGGACGCTTCATCTAACCGCTGGCGAACGCGAGTTTCTGACCGAGTCACAGGACCAACGCAGCGCAGACGCACGCAGCGCCGAGGCCAACTCAATCGCCGTGCGCCGGCTCGAGCGTCGAAGCCGCCTCAGGCTCGCGGCCGTGATTGCCTTGGGGATTCTCCTTGCCGCGGTGGGCGGTTGGTCTTTGTTCGCCCGCGGCGATGAGCCCCCGACCGTTGGCCTGCTGTTCCACGCTGCGGGCGAGGTCGATCAGCTCCTCGAGGCCGGATTCGACCGGGGCGTGGCCGACTTTGGCCTCCTGGCGATCGAGCGCGACACCAGTGTCGAGAGCGCCGAAACCGCCCTCGAGGCACTCTCGGCAGAGAGTCCAGACCTCATTGTCGTCGCGACGTTGGCGACGGACGTCCCTGCCATAGCATCGCTTCACCCGGATGTTCGCTACGTGGACATGACAGAGGTCGGCGGCGAAGCCGGCAACGTAACCAACCTGAGCTTCGCCGACCACGAGGGCGCATTCTTGGCCGGAGCAGTGGCGGCGCTGCACAGCGAGACGCGCATCGTCGGTTTTATCGGTGGGATCGATATCCCGCCGATATGGCATTTTCAGGCTGGATTTGAGGCCGGCGTCCGCGCGATCGATCCGCAGATCACGGTGGAGACGGCGTACCTGACCGCCCCGCCAAATTACGAGGGCTTCGTGTCGCCGGACCTTGGGCAAGCCACGGCGACGGAGCTTTACCAACGCGGGGCGGATGTGATCTTTCATGCTGCCGGCGACTCCGGCACTGGCGTGTTCGAAGCGGCGGCGCAGCTGTCGAGCGATGTCGACCGGCACCTATGGGTCATCGGTGTCGACTCGGACCAGTATCTGACGATTGGCGGCCCACGCGCTTCCACCTGGCGCGACCACATCCTGACCTCCGTGGTCAAGCGCTTCGACAATGCCGTATACCAGGTCCTGTCCGACGAGTCCCAGGGAAAACTCACCGCGGGCGCTGTTGAGCTGGGTCTTGCGGCGAATGCGATCGAACTTAGCTACAGCGGTGGGCGCATCGATGATTACGCAGGCCCGCTCAACGAGTTCCGCGACCAGATCATCAGCGGTGCCATCACGGTCCCCTGCGTCCCAATCGGCCGACAGGAACCGAGCGTCGGGGTCGGGCTGGGGACCTGTGGCAACTGAGAACCACGAGGGGTAGATTGCATGTCCTCCTACTGGCGGGCGAGCCAGCCAGTCGGCCAACCTGACGACCGGCTCAATGATCCTGGAGGGTGACAGCAGTTGTCACCGCACGGGCGCACACTTAACGCGAAGTGACCGTTACCCAAGCCAATCCAGCCGACCGCCTTTTCGACGATCTGAACGAGGCCCAGCGAGAGGCTGTCGGCGTCTCGAGCGGGCCGCTGGTCATCCTCGCCGGCGCGGGGACGGGCAAGACGCGCGTCATCAGCCGACGGGCCGCGCACGCGATCGAGACTGGCGCCGTCCCGGCCGGCAAGGTCCTGCTCGTCACCTTCACCGACAAGGCGGCCAACGAGATGGTCGAGCGGATGGCCGCCCTCGGCCACCCGAGTGTTATGGCCCGCACATTCCACTCGCACGCGGTCCGCCAGCTGCGCCACTTCTGGCCCAGCCACCACGACGGCCAGGAGCCGCCCCAGATCCTGAACTCCAAGCTGCCGCTGATCAGCCCGCTGGCGCGCAACCTGCCCGGCCACTACCGCTTCACGCCGACCAGGGACATCGCCGACGCGATCGAGTGGGCCAAGGTCCGCCGCATCCCGCCCGACAAGTGGGAGCAGGACCCGCAGACACAAGACCGGGCGCCCATCCCAAGTGACCTCTTCGCTCGCATCTACGCTGGCTACGAGCGCGCCAAGCAGCTCCAGGGCAAGCTCGACTTCGAGGACATGCTCGCCCTGACCGTCGAACTCCTCGAATCAGACGAAGACGCCGCCCGCCTCGTGCAATCCCAGAAGACCTGGATCAGCGTCGACGAGTACCAGGACACGAACCCGCTCCAGGAGCGCCTGCTCGAGCTGTGGCTGGGCGACTCGCCCGACGTCTGTGTCGTCGGCGACCCCGACCAGACGATCTACACCTTCACCGGCGCCACGCCCGACTACCTGCTCCGCTTCGCCGACAAGCACCCCGGCGCCCGAACCATCGCCCTGACCGAGAACTACCGATCGACCCCGCAGGTCCTCGCCCTGGCCAACCGACTTACCGAAGGCGGACCACGCGGTGCGCTGACGACCTCCCGACCAGCAGGCCCCGAGCCGACGATCGAGCGCTTCGCCGGCCCGGAGATCGAGCTCAACGTCATGGTGTCGGGCATCCGCAAGCTGATCGCCGACGATTTGGCCAAGTCGGAGATTGCCGTCCTGGTTCGCATCAACGCCCAGCTGCCGCCAATCGAGGACGCGCTGACTCGGGCGGCTATCGAGTACACCGTCCGCGGTCAGCGCTTCTACCAGCGGCCTGAGGTGCGCACGGCGCGCCAGGCAATCGCCGCCGCCAAGCTGACCGAAACGGGCACCCGGCTCGACAAGGCCGTGCGCCGGCTCTTCGAAGAGCGGCTTGGCTATCAGCCCGGCGGCGAGACAACCGGAGAAGAGGCCCGCGAGCGCGCCGCGTCGCTCGAGCTGCTCCTCACGATCGTTACGGACCTGGTCGAAGCCAACGCGATAGCCACTGCGTCTGACCTGACGGCAGAGCTGGATCGTCGGGACGCGGCCGAAGCGGCGGCGCAGGGAGTCGGCGTCAACCTGCTCACCTACCATCGGGCGAAGGGGCTCGAGTGGGACGCGGTCTTCCTGCCGGCAGTGGAGGAGGGGACGCTGCCCATCCGCCAGGCCAAGACGGACGAGCAGGTGGCCGAGGAGCGGCGCCTCCTCTACGTGGGCATCACCCGCGCCCGCACGCACCTGGCGATCTCATGGTCGCGCAAGCCGTCGCGTTTCCTGGGCGAGATCCGACACCAGTCCGTGCGCACAATCCCTTCCGGCGTACGCACCACGCCCGCCTCAACCGGCAATGACCCGCTGCTCGAGGCACTCCAGATCTGGCGCCGCGAGCGGGCCAAGCAGGATGCCGTGCCCGCATACGTCGTCGCCCACGACGCGACGCTGGTTGAAATCGCCGCCGACAAGCCACGCTCGATCTCGCAGCTCCGCCGCGTCAAGGGCATGGGCCCAGTGAAGCTCGACTCCTACGGCCCCGAGATCCTCGCAATCGTCGCCAGCCGCACCGGCTAGGCCGACTGCTGCGCGAGGGCCACCGCCTCGTCCAGGGTCAACATCTTGCCGTCGACATAGCCGCGCTCGAAGTCGGGTCCGGCAAGCTCGCGCATCCGGACTTCAAATGCTGGCCGGTGGCGCATCCAGCCGCCCAGTGGAGAGGCATACTCCGCCTCCTCGACGGGTGCCCACAGTCGGCCGGCCCGCTCAGCCTGGCCGCGCTCTGCCGCGACACGGGCGAGGATGGCAACGCCAAAGACTCGGCCCGGCCTGTCGCGGAGCATCCCGGAGATTGCCAGTGAAGCCCGCGCATGTTCCTCGGCCTCGTCGACAAGCCCGACATCGATCGAGACACATGCGAGTTCAGCAAGCGCTCCGCCCTGCCACCAAGGCACGCCAACCTGTTGAGCGAGCTCTGCGCTTTCGCGAAAGAGCCTCATTGCCGATCGCTCGTCGCCTTCATCGCGAGAGATTGACCCCAAGGTTCCCGTGGTCTGCGCGCGGCCCCACTTGTCGTCCGCATTCCGGTGAATCTCGTCGCTCCGCTCGACCAATTCGCGCGCGCGCCGCAGGTCACCAAGGATCGTCGCTGTGATTGAGAGGCGGTGTAGCAGCACGGCCTGGCCCTGCTCGTCGCCAATTTCTTCGAAGAGTGCCAGCGAACGCCTCGCAGCCTCGTCGGCAGCTTGAGGGCGGCCAGCGATATGAAGCGAGCTTCCATAGGCGCGGAATGCATGGGCTCGATCCTCCATCGGCACTTGATCAGCGCCTGGCGCCTCCAGAAAGCGCTCGAACCATGTGACGCCCTCGTTCGGGTCCTCCAGGACCCAGAGCTGCTCCAGGGCGACGGCGATTCTTAGCCCGAGCTCGATGCCCCCGTTCTTGAGGCACCAGGTGAGGGCGCCGCGGCAGTTGTCGAGTTCCGGAAGGGCCAGATCCAGCCTCTGGCCGCCTGGACGCATCATCCCGGCGTTCAGGTTGGCCGCGACCGCCACCGACAAGTAGTAGTCGGCGTGTGCTGCGCGGACGGCGTCTGAATCCGGCGAGGCCTCTAGTTTGTCGATCGCGAACTCTCGGATCGTGTCCAGCATCAACAGGCGGCCGTTGGCCAGGCGCCGCACGAGGTTCTTGACGACGAGCGACTCGAGTGTCTCCAGGTCTGCGGCGCAGACGGCCTCTGCCGCCTCTAGCGTGAACGATCCGCGGAAGACCGCGAGGCTGCAGAAGAGCGCCTGCTCGTCCGGCTTGAGCAGCTCGTGGCTCCACTCGATCGTCGCCCGCAGCGTCTGCTGCCGCGCGGGCGCATCACGTGACCGCGAGGAGAGGAGGGGCAGGGCGCGCTCGAGCCGTACGAGCAACTCGGTCGTGCCCAGCAACGCGACGCGCGCTGCCGCAAGCTCGATGGCCAGCGGCAGCCCGTCCAGCCGTTTGCAGATCTCTGGCACGGAGGGCGTTGGCTCAAAGTCGGGAATGATTGCCCGTGCCCGCTCCACGAACAGTACGGCGGCGTCGTCGATGGGCAGCGGCTCGACGGGGTATCGCCGCTCCGCGTCAAGCAGCAGGGGCTCGCGGCTGGTCACGATGACCTTCGTGTTCGGCGTCCCCGAGAGCAGCGCGGAGATGGTGGATGCCGCTTCGACTACCTGCTCGAAGTTATCGACCAGTAGGAGCAGCCGCTGGGTCCCGATGTAGTCGATCAGGCCATCGTCGGCACCAACGGACAACGCGATGGCGGTCTCAACGTGTGCTGGTTCTCGGACAGCCTGCAGAGGTACCCAGAAGACGCCATCAGGAAAATCGTCGACCGCGTCGGCAGCGAGCTGCATCCCGAGGCGTGTCTTGCCACTTCCTCCTGGTCCCGTGAGCGTCACGAGACGATGGCGCCGGAGCAGCTCCCCAGCCTCGCGCAGCTCGGTCTCGCGTCCAATCAGGGATGAAAGCTGGATCGGCAGGTTCGTTCGGTAAAGCGTCCGTAGCGGCGGGAACTCGCCGTTGCCCAGCTGATAGAGCCGCCGCGGTGCGCCCAGGTCTTTCAGCCGATGCTCTCCCAGGTCGCGCAGGCCTGCGACGTCTGTCGCCAGGTGCTGCGTCGCTTCAGATACGAGTACCTGGCCGCCGTGTCCCGCAGCCATGACCCGCGCCGCGACGTGGACGTCGGCGCCTACATATCCCTCAGCCGTGACAAATGGCGTGCCGGTATGGATGCCGATACGCACCCGAACCGGTTCGCCGCTCAGCGATTCTTGTGCCTCGGCTGCGGCTCGAACCGCATCTGCGGCGCGGGCGAATGCCACGAAGAAGGAGTCGCCCTGCGTTTCCACCTCCACGCCGTCATTGCGGGCGAACACCTCACGCAGCCGGCGGCGATGCTCGGCGAGCAATTCGGCGTATTGGTCGCCATGCTCCTGGATAAGCCGCGTCGAACCCTCGATGTCGGTGAACAGGAAGGTGACTGTCCCCGTTGGGAGCTCGGGCATGGCCAGATGATCGCGCATTAAGAATTGGCAGAGCCAGCCATTCTGGCGAGTTCTTGCCGTTTTGACGTTTTGACGCTATGGTGCCAGCACGATGGTCAAGCGAGCAACGGTTTACTTCGAAGAGCCGGTTCACAGGGCGCTGCGGCTTAAGGCTGCAGAGACCGATCAGAGCATGTCGGACCTGGTGAACGACGCCGTTCGTTTGGCGCTTGCAGAGGACGCCGACGATTTGGCCGCCTTTCGCGAACGGGCGGAGGAGCCCACGCTTATGTTCGAAGACTTCGTTGCCGATCTGAAGCGGCGTGGCCGGTTATAGCGTCGAGATCAAGCGGAGCGCCGCAAGAGAGCTCGAGGAGCTTCCAATCAGGGAACGCAGGCGAGTTGTCGAACGCATTTCGACGCTAGCCAACGATCCGCGCCCGCGCGGCTGCGAGAAACTGAGTGGCGAGGAGAAGTACCGCGTCCGGCAGGGGAACCTGCGCATCGTCTACGAGGTCGACGATCGGCGCCCGGCCGTGACGATCGTCAAGATCGGCCACCGCCGCGATGTCCATCGCTAGACCCTGAGGACCATGCGCGCCGCACCACGTAGGCGCGGTTGGGTAGTCCGGCAGGTGGCTGGACGGAGGCGCTTATCGGCCGCGAAGCGTCTAATGGTTCGTGAGTAGGGTCGTCACACGGATCGGAGTCGGAATGTTCTCGTTTGCCATCAACAGGGATCGGCGTCGTGCAGCGCGCATCACAGTTGCCGCGACGCTGGCCGCGCTGATCATCGGAACGGGAGCATTGCCCGCAGCGGCAGCGTCGGCGCCGTATCTGGTCAAGAACATCAAGGCAGGGTCGGAGAGCTCGGAGCCCTTCGAACTCGTTGCCCTGGGCGACGTGGTCATCTTCACCGCCTCCGGTGGTGCGGTTGGGCGTGAGCTGTGGCGCAGCGACGGCACGTCGACCGGCACGTATCGCGTGCTCGACATCCGGCCCGGCGGCAAGACCTCGAACCCGCGCGGCCTGGTCAGGATCGGCGACGAGATCTTCTTCAGCGCGAACGACGGCCAGCACGGCCAGGAGCTATGGGTCACCGACGGCACGGCCATCGGGACGCATCTGGTCAAGGAAATAGTGCCCGGCCCGGTTCAAGGGATGGCTGCTGGCAGCATCTGGCCGATTGCCGTCGACGTTGACGGCGTGGCCTTCTTCACACCCAACGGCGACGACCGGCTGTGGCGCAGCGACGGAACCGAGGCGGGCACATTCGCGGTCCCCGGCGCGCCGTCGAACACATCGAACCTGACTGCTTTTGGATCACGCGTGTACTTCGGCGGCGAGGGGAAGATGTGGCGTAGCGACGGCACATTGGCCGGCACAAAGAAGGTCAAGAACAGCTCAGGCTCCGTAATGAACGAGCCGCGCGAGATCCTCGCGATGGACGACCTCGTGTTCTTCCAGTACAGGTCCTCGAAGCTGTGGCGGACGGACGGCACGAATGCCGGCACGTTCAATGTTCTCAATCTGGGGAGTGGTTGCATCTACAACTGCGATCCGATGGGCCTCACCCCGGTCGACGACCTCGTCTACTTCAAGCCCCTCAACGATCCGTTGAACCAGCTCTGGCGCAGTGACGGAACAGTCGACGGGACGTTTCCCATCACCCCGACCTATCCAGAGCTTCCCGCCGGAATGAGGGTTCTGTACACGTTCGACGTCAACGGCGATACCTACTATTCCGCCCTCGTCGATGGCGACCCGCAAGCCAGGCTCTATTCGACCGACGGCACGGCTGCCGGCACGATCCAGGTCGGCCCGCCCAGCCCAGGCTGGCCGATGTTCCTGACGGTCATCGGCGACCAGGTCCTCTTCCGCGCCCAGGATTTGCGCGGCGTCGAGCTATGGGCGATGAACCTCTGAGCGGGGCCATCGCCCCGGGCCGGGCGCTGGGAGCAGGGGGCTAGGAGCCGGGCGCGCGGTAGCCGACTGAGCCGGCTCGGCCCATCGCCTGCATCGCGTCTTCGACGGTCATCAGCACCGTCGTCTCGGCCTTCGAAAGCGCTCCGCCGCCGCCGAGCGCGATCGCCACTGCCGCCATTGCGCCGTTGTCCGGCGCCTCCCACAGGGTGTAGCCGTCGTACTCGCCGAAGGCGTACCAGAATCCGTGCAGCTTGCCGCCAACAGACTCAACGTATGTGCGCGCCGCTTCGCGCCGATCCTCCGGGTTCTTGGTCAGTCGGGCCCAGGCTTCAGGGGTGTAACTGAAGCGAGTCAGGTACATGGGCATTGGTTCGCCTCTCCTTCTGTCTGTGATCCGCGCAAATCGTAGAGCCGCTGTCTACCGCTCGACCTTCGGGCCGATGACGAAGACGTCTTCCGCGATGGCCGCTCGTTGCAGGTCCGAGTCGAGCGTGGCCAGTTCGCCCTCGACATCGAGCGCAAGTTGCAGGTACAGCGCGTCGTAGACGGTCAGTCCGTGCCTATCGGCCAGGTCGACGGCCTCCGTCATGTCGGCAAGTCCGCGGTCGACGGTCTCGAGTCCAGACGCCACAAGTCGCTCGAGTCGCAAGCGGATTGAGGCTGCATTGGCTCGCCTGCCGCGCAACTGGCCGTTGGCGACTTCCGCCAGCACGAGGGTCGGGCCGAGCAGCATCCGATCCTCGGCCGCCCAGGCATCGAAGATCGACGCCCACGCCGGGTTGCCCTCCAGGAACTCGATCGCTGCCGACGCATCCACGACAACCGGTGGCGTCGATGCGACGAAGGTCATCTGGCGGCTTTCTTGCCTTGTGCGACGGCTCGCATGATCTGCTGCGTCCTCTCGTCCCGTTGCCGTCTGATCAGCGTCGCTGCGTCGACCGACCGATCGACGGGACGCTGTCGCGCGAGCCGAACGATGTCGTCGATCGCTTCGAGGCGACGACGGATCCTTTCCTCGCGGTTCAGCTCGGGCACATCCGACAGGGGCACAAGGGCGGCAACCGGCTGGCCGGCACGCTCGATGATCAGCCGCTCCCCGGCGGCAGCCTCGTCCAGCAGCTGACCGAAATGTTTGCGAACGTCGAGGGCGGAAACGGATCTCATAGCACTATCATAGCGATATGAGAGCTGGCACGGGCGCTACTCGGCGAGGTGCATCTCGACGTTGTAGGCCATCTCGAACGGCTCGCAGCCGGCCGCCTCGCCGGCCGCGGTTGGCGTGCCCGAGATCGACTTCGTGCCGGTCATCGAACTGTCCGGATCGCCCAGCGTTGGTGGGCGGATGTGCACGACCTCTTGAGTCGTGAACGCATTATCGATGAGCTCACCGCCCGACGTCTCACATGTGCTCCCACCGGCCCGGCTGTACCAGCGCGCGGGGCCTCGGTAGACGTACCACTCGTCCGTCCACCGGAATGAGATCGAGCCGAGGCGATCCCCGCTCTCCCCATCGAAAGTGACCACGGCAAGCCGGCAATCGTCTTCTGACACGCAGTTCGGCGTGATTCGATAACGGCGGCTGTGTGCGCCGACCAGGCTGTATGGATCGCCCGATGTGCCGCTCGGCGAATTGGCGACCGACCAGTCGCCCTCGGCGACGAGCGGAAGGTCGCCCGCTGGTGGCAGCGTCGGGGCTGGAGTGGAGGTCGCGGGTGGGTTGGTCGGTGGCGAATTGGTAGGTCGTGGAGTCCGATCGGAGCCTGAAGTCGGGGAGGGCGCGACGCTCGAGGGGCCGGGAGTGGTGGACGGAACAGCGGTCGGGAATGCCGGAGAGGCCGTGGCTTCGCCACCGGCAATCAGCGTTGGTGAAGGTGCCCCGGAGCCGGGCGACGACGTGGGCTGGCTTGGCCCGGGAAGTAACGAGATCGCCGCCGCGCCACCCAGGGCGGCGATGACGAGCAGGACCGCAACGATCGCCGCCCAGCCGAGGCGGCCGACCCGACGACGCTCATCTGCTGCCGCCGCTGCGGCCAGAACGGGCGCGCTCGCAGACCTCAGCGCCCGCGCAAACTCGCCGACCGTGCGGTAGCGATTCTCGGGTTCCTTCGACATTCCGCGTGCGATCACCTCGCCTACCTTGGGCGGCAGGTCGGATCGGATCGCACTCGCGTTGGGTGGCGGATCGAAGAGGTGGGCGTTAATCAGCGCCACTTCGTTGTCGCGCACGAACGGCGGCTCACCAACCAGCATGTGATAGGCCGTGGCTGCCAGTGCGTACTCGTCGATACGCCCATCGACGGGGGCCGCATTGAGCTGCTCGGGCGCGCTGTACGCGAGCGTGCCCATGAACCCGCCGGTGCGCGTGAGGTGCGTGCCCTCCATGCCCAGGGTCAGGCCGAAGTCGGCCAGGTAGGCGTGCTCGGTGCCGTTCGTGCCGTGTCGGGTGAGCAGGATGTTGGCCGGCTTGACATCGCGGTGGACGACCCGGTGGCTGTGCGCCTCGTCGAGCGCTTCACTGACTTGCGAAACGATCGTGACGACGCGCCCGAGCTCGAGCGGCCCGTCGGACTTCATGACCTCGCCGAGGTTGGGGCCGTCGACGATCATCATCGCGATGTAAAGCTGGTCTTCCCAGGCGCCAGCGTCGAAGACCGGAATGTTGTGGTCGTTGCGAAGCTGCGCCGTGACGCCGTACTCGCGCTCGAATTGGGCGCGGAAGATGAAGTCGAGCGAGTAGCCGGGATCGAGGATCTTGAGCGCTACGTTGCGATTCAGCCGCTCGTCGTGCGCGCGGTAGACGCTCGCCATCGCGCCACGTCCGATGACGCCCGTGATCGTGTAGTTGCCGACCTTGTCCCCGACTGCAGGCATCAGACCACCTTAGCCAGTGCTCGGCGCCTAGCCGATGACCTCGCGGGCGCGGGCGAGCAGCTCGTCCGGGTCGAAGGGCTTGGTCATGTACAGGTTGGCGCCGACCTGTTCGCCCCGCTGGCGGTCGTACTCCTGCCCCTTCGCGGTCAGGATGATCACAAACACGTCGTCCAGGCCGGGCTCGTTTTTGACCGCGCGGCAGACGTCGAAGCCGTTCATCTTGGGCATCATCACGTCGAGCACGACCAGTGCCGGATGTCGAGCCTTGATCGTGTCCAATGCTGCCTGGCCGTCGCCAACGGTCAGGATCTCGACTCCCTCATCGGCCAGCTCTTCGAGCGACTGCTCGATCAGCAGCCGGATGTGCGGCTCGTCGTCTGCAACGAGAATGATTTGCTCCACTACACCTTCCTCTGTCGTTGGACGACCACGATAGTCACGTCGTCAGCCTGCTCCGCGCCCTGGGCGAATTCGGAGACCGCCAGGAGCACTTCTTCGAGCACCGATTCAGCCGATCCACCACCTGCCACGGCCGCGGCCGTCACCGATTGCAAGCGGTCGTCGCCGAATAGGCGGCGCTCGAGATCACGCGCCTCGGTGACTCCGTCGGTGTAGAAGACGATCGTGTCACCTGCGGCGACCGCTATCGACCTGGATTGGAATCCAGGGTCGTGGAATGCGCCGAGGATCACCCCGGGCGCCTCGAGCTCGTGCGTCGTACGGCCATCTGCCGAAATCCAGAGGGGAGCGTCGTGTCCTGCGCAGGCATACGTGAGCTGCCCGCTGTCCAGGTCCAGGTCGGCATAGAAGGCGCTCAGGAAGAGCTGCGTCTGACGGTCCCTGGTGATCACTTCGTTCGTGTACGACAGCACTTCATCAGGCGAGCGGCCGGCCATCGATTTGGCGCGTAGCACCGCGCGTGAATAGGCCATCATCAGCGCCGCCGGCACGCCCTTGCCGGTGACGTCGCCGATCACCACGCCCAATCGGCGTTCCGAGGACGCGTGGTCGAGGAAGTCGTAGAAGTCACCGCCGACCTGGCGAGCGGCCCTGTATGTCGCCGCGAAGCTCCAGCCGGGAATGGCCGGCGTCGTCGATGGCAGCATGGAGAGCTGGATTCGATGCGCTACCGCCAGCTCCTCCTCGAGCTGTAGCTGGTGGGCCTCTCGCTCGTGTAGCCAGGCTCTTTCGAGCGCCAGCCCGGCCTGGCTCGCGACTCCCAGCAGCAGCTTTTCTTCGCCGGCATTGAACGGCGGTCGTCCGACCACGCGACCAAGGATCACCGCACCGAGCACAGTCTCACCGGCCCGAACTGGCACGCATAGCGCGGACGATAGGGCCTGTTCGTCGGTCGGCGTCCAGGTTGCGATGTCGGGCCGTCCGCTGGATCTCACCTCGTGGATCAGTTCGGCCGCCGCCTCCCAGCCCTGCGCGGGAGGGCTTTCGCCGAGGATGAACGCCGCCGCATCTGCAGGGATCGCTCGTTGCGCTTCCGACAGCAGGAGCTCCGGAACGACATTGGCGTCGAGGGAGGCGCCGATTGTCGATGACGCCCTGTAGAGCAGATTCAGCTCGCGATAGCGCTCGAGCGTTTCGCGCGCGAGATCGTGCTTGTCGAGCGACTCGCGCGCGAGCAGCGCGACGCTCTGCTGGACTCCCAGGAGAAGGGACTCGGGTGCCTCGCCCTTTGAAACGAGGCAGGCGATCGCATCCGATCGCGGCACGATGTCGAGGACGCGATGGCCGCTCCCGGATCGTGCCTGTTCCAGAGCGCCGTCTGGCCAATCACCACTCGCGAAGGCCACCCCACCGTCCGTGCCGACGACGGCGAGACTCAAGCCAGGAACATCGCCGGTCACAGAATCAAGAAGCTCACCAACGTTGGCGCCAAGCAGCCGTCGCAGGGATGCTGACGCCGGTGTCAAATCAGAAGGAGCCGAGCGCCTCGGCCCGGTCCGTGTACGTCTCGAAGAAGCGCTTCAAGCCGCTGCGGTCGAGAACGCGATCGACCTGCGGCTGAGGCGAAAGCAGCTTCAGGTGGGCCGATGACTCGGATTGGTCACCCGCCGCCTGGTGGATCGCTCCCCAACCGCCCTCGGGGTCCGGCGGGGCTTGACCGCGCAGCATCATCGAGACGCTCTGGAGCACGAACAGGCCGGAACTGCCCATGTAGGACAGCTTCTCCAGGTCGAGCAGTATGTGCGTTGTGCCATCCGATATCAGCTGACGGGCGGTCTCGATCGCCTCGAGATAGCTGGCTGCGTCGAGCTCGCCGTCCAGGCTCATGACCGCCACCGGAACGCGAGCCTGATCATGCGTCACCGCAATCGTCAACATGGTCCGTCTCCCTCGCTGCTGAATTTCTTGACCAGCGTCGTCTCGTTTTGTCCGTCTATGCGCTGGTAGGTCATTTCATCGGTCATCTCGCGGCTCAGATGGATTCCCATGCCACCCGCCGGTCGCTGGCTCAGCGGAGTGTTTGTGTCCTCTGGGCGCTATCGACGTTGGGTCGAAGGCCCGCGCCCAATCGCGGAGCCGAACGATCAACGATTGGTCGCGGATATCGACCCCCACTTCGATGGCTCCCTGGTCACCCTTGTAGCCGTGGACGATGGAGTTGGTGACCAGCTCATCGGCTGCCTGAACCATGTCGTCGGTCGTTTGCCGGTTCGCGCCGGCAAGCTGTGAGCGGTCGCGAATGAACTGTCGAACCTGCGCCAGCTCGCTCACGTCGGCCCGGATGCGCAGCACGTCGCTGACCTGGCTCATGCCGCTTGATGGTCGTTCATTGCGGCTCGGGTGGCGTGAGTGGCAACACGAACGTGAACGTGCTTCCCACCCCGATCTCGCTCTCAACCCAGATCCGGCCGCCGTGAGCCTCCACGATCTCGCGGCAGATGGGCAGGCCGAGGCCCGTTCCATGCGGCTTGTCGGTCAGCGTGTCGCCGACCTGGGTGAATTTCTCGAAGACTGTCTCCTGGTCGACGGCTGCGATCCCGATGCCGGTGTCGGTGATGCTGACCATGACCCCCTCGTCGGTCAGCTGGCCGCGGCAGGTCACCGAGCCGCGCTCAGTGAATTTGACCGCGTTGGAGAGGAGATTGATTACCACCTGGATCAAGCCGTCGCGCTCCGCAAGCAGCTGGGGAAGATTTTCGGCGACATCGCGCCGCAGCTCGATGCCCTCTGAGTCGAACAGGCTGGCCGTCGCGGTTGTCGCCCGGTCGATCACCTCAGCCATTGAGACGGGCTCCATGTGCCAGTCGAAGCGCCCCGCTTCGATCTTGGCCAGATCGAGCACGTTGTTGACGAGCGTGGTCAGTCGCTCACCCTCGGTGACGATCACGTTGACGTTCTCGCGCACCTGCGCGATGGCGCGCGTAGTGCGCTGATCCTCCGCGTTGACATTGGGCAGGATGCGCTCCTCGAGCTGACGGCGGATGATCTTGGCAAATCCAACCACGGACGTCAGCGGTGTCCGCAGTTCGTGGCTGACGTTGGCGAGGAAGGTGCTCTTGACTTCGTTGGCCGTCTCGGCCGCCATCTTGGCCTGTTCCATAGCCGAGAAAAGGCGCGCATTCTGGATTGACGTTCCAACGTTTGCGGCAAGCGTCGAAAGAAGCCGCCGGTCGGCCTCGCCGAACATCCCCTCGTCTATGCTGCACTGGATGCTGATCACGCCGATGGCCTCGTCGCCGACGAGGATCGGCACGCCGAGATAGGAGCGCGCTGCCCTGCCGACTCCGCGAGTTCCCATTTCCTCGAATTGTGCCGACCGGTTGAGCAGCAATGGCTTGCGCGTGGTGAGGATGTGCGAGGTGAACCCTTCGCCGTAGTTCAGGCCAGCCTGTGCGCGACGCTCGCCGTCTTCCGAGTAGAACGGGAACTCGATTCGTCCGGTTGACGGATCAAGCAGCGCGACCCCGATGACATCCGCCGCGCTGAAGGTCCGGCCGATCTTCTCGCCGACGAGCTCGATCAGTGGGTTCAGGTCCAATTGGGCGGCAACTGCCTGACCGACCTCATTGATCGTCGTCAGCTCCGCAGCGCGCTGACGCGTCTCCTCCACCAGCCGGGCGTTGTCGAGCGCGACACCCATGGCTGACGCGAAAGTCGTCAGCAGACGCTCTTCCGAGGCGCTGTACGCATTGGGTTCGTGCGTGCCGATGGCAAACACACCGATCGCCTTATCGCCCGCAGGGATGGGCACGCCGAGATACGACTCCGTGCCGCCAACCTTGAATGGTGTTCCGCGGGCGGCAGCTTCTGTCGCCGATGCAATGCGGACGGCTCTGTTGGTACGCAGGATCTCGGCCGAAAGCTGGTCGCCCAGGACGATTCCCTCGCGGTCGTGGTTGCGAACCCCGTCGTCGATCCAGTAATAGAAGGTCAGCTCGCCGGTGACCGCATCGACGATCGAGATGGTCATACCGAGCGAGGCCAAGGCGGCTGCGGCACGATCCCCAACGGCCTCCACGATTTGGCCGAAGTCGAGCTGGCGCGCGAGCGCCTGGCCAATCTCATTGACGATCGCGAGCTCGGCCACGCGCTGGTTGCTCTCGGCCAGCAGTCGTCGCGTCTCGGCATACAGCTCGGCGTTCTGAATGGCCACGCCGACGCCTGCAGCGATCGTGGAGAGCAGGCTCTGATCGGCGTCGTCGAACGCCTCCTCGTCGCGCGTGCTCTCGACGGCGAGGACACCGATGACTGCGTCACCGACACGGATGGGGACGCCCAGGTATGACTTCGGCGGCGTGCCCAGCAGATGCCGCTCGAAGGAGTCTCGTTCTGCCTCCGTGTTGATCAGCAGCGCCTCGCCGGTGGCCAGGATGCGCGATGTCCAACCTTCGCCATAATCCATCGAGGCCGGCGGCTTTCGGTTGCCGTTCTCGCTGTAGTAGGGGAAGTCGATCCGCGTGCCCGGAGCCGCGAGGAGGGCGACGTATGCGATGTCGGCAGCGAACGTCTCGCGCACCCGGTCGCCCACAAGCTCGATTACGGCATCTGGACCGAGTTGCGCGCCTACCGCTTGATTGACCTCGTTGACGATGGCCAGCTCGGCTACCCGTTGTCGCGTGTTGGCTGCCAGCCGGGCGTTGTCGAGTGCGACGCCCATCGCCGACGCCATCGTCGTAACGAGGCGCTCGTCCTCCGGGCTGTATGCGTCGCGGACCTGCGTGCCGAGAGCAAAGACGCCCATCGCCCGATCGCCGGCGGGAATGGGTACGCCCAGATACGACTCGGTGCCGGGGACCTTGAAGGGTGTTCCCCGGTCGGCTGCCTCCTGCGCCGAGCCAATGCGTATGGCTTGATTCGTCGCCAGGATCTCCTGCGAGAGAGAGTCGCCGAGTTTGACGCCCTCCATCTCGTAATTCCGTTCGCCCTCGTCGATCCAGTAGTGAAAAGTCAGGTCGCCCGTCGCGGCGTCGACGATCGAGATGGACATCCCGCGCACGGCGAGCGCGGCAGCCGCGCGATTGCCCACTGCCTCCACGATCTGGGAAAAGTCCCGTTGGCGTGCAAGCGAGTGGACGATCTCGTTGACGATCGCGAGCTCGGCGGCCAGGGCGTCTTGGACCTTGGCACCGTCAGCCACCATTTGCTTTGACACCCCTCGATCCGGCCATCGGCCGATGGTAGCGCGACCTGCGGGCGGGTTTGCCGACGGAGGTTGTTATCGCGCGGGATCCGCACCGGGCCTGGACGAAGTTCTGGCTAGGCCTCGAGGGCGAACGCGACCGCGGCCTCGAAGCTCATCGCGCGGCCACGTTCAAGGGCTCGCTCGTATGCCCCAGCTGGCAGTTGAACGCGCGCGTCAGAAAGCGGGTCGCCGACCTGGATCATCTCCTCGGGCAGCTCGCCGCCGAGATCCTCGACCGCGTGCTTCGCAACCGCGGCAAGGGTCGCAGCACGCTCCCAGTTGCCGCGATCGACCTCGAGGCGTGCCAGCAGCTTGAGCCAGGGCAACATGCCGATGTAGCCCAGTGCGTAGTACAGCTCCGCAGTGATATTGAACTCGCGGATCGCACTCGGAATGTCACCCATGCGCCGGTAGATATCCGCCATCTCGCCTTGTGAGTTCGCCATGTCCCAGGCGTTGCCCTGCGCCCGCGCGCTGTCGATGGCAGCTCTCGTGACGGCTAGTGCTTCCTCTGCGGTCCCGCCCAAGTTCATGAAAAACGCAGCGCTCTTGATCCAGAAATCCAAGCGCGCAATGCCCGCCCGGTCGCCTGCGCCGCCGTACCGCTGCAGTGCCTCAGCCGCACGCTCCATGGCCAGCTCGTAATCGCCGTGGCCCACCGCGGTCCAAGAGCGCGCCTCGATCATTTCTGTCACATGCGCTTCATCGCCAACCTGCCGAAAGATCGCGAGTGCCTCGGCATAGAGCTCGTCGGATCTACTCATGTCGCCCAGCCAATACGTGATCGAAGCGAGGGCGCTCAGACCATTCGCCCTTGTCTGTGTCACGACGGACGCGTCAATTCGGTCGATCAGGGCCAGCAACCAGTCACGGCCCTCGCGGAGAACACCCCAGTAATGCCAGTAGCGCCAGATAGCCGAAGCCGTGCGTAGTCCGACTTCCGGATCCCCGGCCTCGATTGCCCAGCGCAGCGCGCCGCGGATGTTCTCGTCGTCGCTCTTGAGGCGTCGGTTCCAGGTGCGCATGTCGAAACCGACCATTTCCGGTCCGGCCCGCTCGGCAAACTTCATCATGTAGTCCGCATGGCGACGGCGAACCGCCTCCGCTTCGCCTCCCGTGTCGAGCTTTTCGAGCGCGAATTCACGTATCAGCTGGAGCATGCCGAACCGCGCGTCGGTCTCGTCGTCGGCCGGCCTGACGAGGCTCTTATCGGCCAGTGACGACAAGCCGTCGAGCAGATCTAACCCGAGCTCGGCAGCAGGTCGGCAAACGACTTCCGCTGCTTCCAGCGTCCAACCGCCGGCGAACACGGCAAGGCGCTGAAGCAACTGACGCTCCGGATCCTCAAGCAGCTCGTAACTCCAGTCGACCGCGCCGCGGAGGGTCCGCTGCCGCTCGGGCAGATCGGTCGCGCCAGTGGCTAGCAGACCGAGCCGGTCGTCGAGTCGTTCCAGGATCTGCTGTGGTGTGAGCAACCTGAGCCGTGCCGCGGCGAGCTCGATCGCCAACGGCAGTCCGTCCAGCCGTGCGCATATCGCGGCGACAGCTGAAGAATTCTCGGCGGTGAGGATGAATTCGGGCCGGACGGCCTGTCCCCGCTCTACGAACAAGGCGACCGACTCGTACTGCGACAGGGTTGCGAGGGGAGAAACGTGAGCTGGATCCGGGAGCTCGAGAGGCGGAACGTCGTACGCCTGCTCGTTCGAGAGATGCAGCACCTCGCGGCTGGTGACGATGATGCGCAGCGTGTCGGATCTGCTGAGCATCTCGTTGATCAGTGGCGCGGCGCTCATCACCTGCTCGAAGTTGTCGAGGATCAGCAGCAGCTCCCTATCACGCAGGTAGCGCAGAACACCGTCCTCGAGATTGCGGTCTGGCTTCTCTCGGACGCCCAGCGCAGCGGCGACGGCCGATACGACTGCCGACCGATCGTGAGCTTCCTCAAGCGGGACGAAGAACACGCCATCCGAGAAGTTGGCGAGCGACTCCCGGCCCGCTGCCAGGGCCAGTCGCGTCTTGCCGGCACCGCCCACACCGGTCACCGTCAGCAGCCGACGACGTTGGAGCAGGTCGGCCACCGTCCTGAGCTCGTCGCGACGGCCGATCAGCGGTGTAGCCGAGACCGGCAGGTTGTTGGGATGCGCGTCCTGCGATTTGAGGCTAGGAAAGGTCTGCGGGAGACCGTCGACGTTGAGCTGCCACAACCGATCGAGCGACGGAAGGTCCTTCAAGCGATGGGATCCGAGGTCAGACAACGACAGTCCCGCTCCTGGTTCCGGACCGATGAGAGCCTGGGTGGTGGCCGACAAGACGACCTGACCGCCGTGGCCGGCGGCAGCGATTCGCGCCGCCCGATGGACGTCCAATCCCACGTAGTTGTCCGTGCCGAGTCGGCCCTCGCCGGTATGGATCCCGATTCGGACGCTGACCTCAGAGCCAGTTGGCCATTGATGAGCCGCCAGACCTCGCTGAATGCCCGCGGCGGCGCCAACCGCCTCCATCGCCCTGGGGAACACGGCAAAGAACGAATCGCCCTCAGTGCTAACAACGGTCCCATCATGCGCGGCGATCGCGTTGCGCAGGATCTCCGAGTGGACCTCCAGAATCGACGGCCAGCGGTCGCCGAGCGCGGTAAGAAGGCGCGTCGACTCCTCGATGTCCGAGAACAGGAACGTCACTGTCCCGGTCGGCAACCGTGTCGCGGTTGCATCCGCCATAGCGCCAGTTTCCCACGCAGGTCCAGCCGCGCCTCGTGCTATGTCGTGCTGGGCACCCACCGTTCGATCGGTCGAACCGTAAGTCCGTCGCCCGTTTCGACATCGGTCTGCACGTCGACCTTCAGTGGCTCCGAGTCGCCGTCGCGGGTGGGCCGGTGCGCCCAGACGAAGAGCTCGGCGGGCCGATCCGGCGGCAGTTCGACCGAGACGACTCCCTGGGCGGCCAGATCAGCAATTCGCCGATCCGACACGCTCCTGCCGTCGGCGACCACGGCAACGCCGGCGCCTGAGCCGGGCGGCTCATCGGCACGCAACTCAACGACTGTGCGCGGCACGAACGAGTGTCGGCGGATGGACACGATGATGAGCCACACCATCGACACGGCCGTGCCCAGCGCGACGAGGCGCTGCACTGGCTCTTCCCAGATGAACAGGGCATGGGCGACGACTGCGCCGAGATACAGCGCGATGATCAGCGTCACGACCACCGGGTGCCCGAGCCAGCGCAGCGGCGTGCCCGGCACGCGCTCGCCGCGATGAAGCGCGGCGACCAGGATGAGCATCGGGAAGACGCCGCCGAGCAGCGGCAGGACCAGCGCGCCAACGAGGTTGAGCGAGCCGATGAACGAGCCGAGCCCGAATGCGAGCATCACCACCAGGAGCACGAAAATCGCGATGACCGGCGTCGCCGAGACGAGGAACTTCGCCGAGCCTCCGGCCGGGACGCGCGACCCGAGCCGCTCCTTGGCCTGCAGGTAGAGCCCGAGCGAGCCGAACACCGAGCCGATGCCGAGCGACAGGATCACGTACATCGCGCCCATCCAACCGACGGCCGGTCCGGCCACTCGCCTCGAGCGGCCCGATGGCCGTGCCGGTCTCCGATGCCAGCAGCGCAGCGGGCACGGAGCCGTTGACCGCGATCACGAACAGCACGTAGATGACGGCCGCGACGGCCATCGCCGCCACGTTGCCCCACAGCAGGGTGCGGCCGGTTGGATCGCGGCGCAGCACCTGGCGCGCGGCGTTGCCGGCCGAGGTGTGGCCGAAGTAGACGTACAGCAGCACGCCGAAGACGAGCGCCGCAACGGAAAGCGAGCCGCCACCTGGGGGAGCGGCCAGCAGTTCCGGCTGCACGTTCACCAGGCCCATCACGATCAGCCCGGCCGCCAGGAACAGGATGGCGATCCCGATCAGCAGCGCGGCGGCGATCGTCGCGTCGAGGCTTTCGCGACGCAGCACGAAGATGATGACCAGGAAGAGGAGCCCGAGCCAGACGAGCCACGACACGCCGGTCTGCTCCGACAGCACGGTCGCGAAGGCGATGCCGGCGGCCAGCAGGCCGACGGCCTCGAGCAGGAACAGGCCGATGCCGATCGCCACGCCGCCAGGTCGGCCGAGCCGGTTCTCGATCAGGTGGCCGAAGTAGCCGTCGCCGTAGCGCATCGATCCGTCGCGCGTGATCGCCTCGACGAGCGCGGCGATGGTCATGATCGAGATGAACCCGAACACCGCGAGCAGCACGAGGCCGAGCGGAACGCCCACCCAGGCCAGCGCGATCGGGATCGCCAGCATTCCGCCGCCGACCGTCTCGGTCAGCGTCAGCGAGAACGCCATCCAAAAGGGCGGCATCGTCTCCAGTCGCTCGGAGACCCGGGCGCGCCACCAGCGCAGGCGTTCGCGCCAGTCGATGTCGGATAAGAACGCCGTCGAGATATCGCGCCCTTGTTGACGTTGGAAGGCCTGCGCGACAGGCTCGGAATCAACGGAGAGCGCGGCACGGATGCGTGGCACCCGGTCGTAGTAAAGCGGGTAGCGAGTCGAGATCTGATGGAGCAGCGCGGCCTTGGTATCTGCTACGTCAGGGACCATTGGCGTCCACTCGGTCGCGTACCGCTCGAGGTCCTGCACGGCCGGCCGAACCGACGATTCCCGTCCGCCACTCACCGCGTCGATGAATTGCCGCTCCCGATCCTGCGCGGATGCGGCCGGCTGGTAGCGAGCCAGTGCCCGACGCGATCGGGTCACCAGCTGGTGGGTCAGGTTCTCGATCGCGAAGAGGATCGTGCTCGCGCGCCGCGCGGGCATGCCGTCAAGCAGGTTCTCGCGCGTGATGCCGATCCCACCCAGGATCGAGTCGCCGCTCACGCGGCCAGCGTTCCAGCGACCTTGCGATAGATGTCCGAGACGGGATGATTCGGGTAGCGCAGGACGAACAGGCCCTCCGACGCGAGGAGCATCATCTCGTCCGAGTGCGGCAGGACGGCAACCACCGGACAGCCGTACGCTGCGCCGACTTGCTGCGCGATCTGGGCGTGGTCGAGCGACTCGGGCGCCTTGTTGACTAACAGCTGGATATTCGGGACCTGGAGCTCCTTGGCCACGCGCGCGGTGATGCCGGTGCCCTCGTAGTCCTGCCGGTCGGGACGCATGATGATCAGCAGCGCGTCGCTGATGACCAGCGACAGCAGCGTCTCCTCATTCAAGCCGGGATGCGTGTCGAGCACGAGCACGTCGAGCGACAGGTCCGTCGTCAGGGTGCGGATCCCCTCGGTCAGGTAGCGCGCGTCATAGCCCTCGCGCAACACGCGCGTGATCTCGCCCGGCTGCATCGACGAGGCGATCAGGTAGATCTTGCCGGGCAGGTCGGCCCTCTGCCTATCGGTGACATCGAGGGCCACGTCCTTGATCGCCTTGCCGTGCCACAAGAAGTCGTTCAGTGTCGAGGTCACGTCGTCGCCATGAAGGCCGAAGAGGGTATGGATGCCAGGCGACTGGATGTCGCCGTCGATGACGCCGACGCGCTTGCCCTGGCTGGCCAGTACCGCCGCCACGTTCGCGGTCGTGTTCGACTTGCCAGTCCCGCCGCGGAACGAGTGGACTGAGACGATCGTGGCCATGGGCCGTTAGCCCCCCTTGTCTTCTTGCGTTGTCGTGACGGCGTCTGGTGTCGTGACGGGGTCGGGTGCGCGGACGGCGCGGCGCAGGTCCTCCGCGCGCGATCGGAGATCCTGGAAGTAGTCGGTGCCGGTGATCTCGGCGACCTTGGCCTGCTGGCGCGCCTCGTCGATCTCGATGCGCAGCTCCTGGACCTGCTGGCGCAGTCGTGCCTCGCGCGCGGCGACCTCTTCGGCCATCGTCTGGAACGTGCGCGCCAGCTGGCCCAGGGCGTCTTCCCTTTTTGCCACGGCCGACAACGAGCCACGGCCGAACTCACCCGACTCGAGCGCCACCGCGGCGTCGGTCACCTTCGCGACCTGCTCGAGGTATTCGCGCGCCTCGGCGAACAGGCGCCGCGTCTCGTCGTACAGCCGCGCGTTCTGGATCGCGGCGCCGACGCTCGGCGCGATCGTCGCCAGCAACCGCTCATCGGCCGCGCCGAAGCGACCTTCTTCGCTCGTGCTCTGGACCGCGATCACGCCGATCGCTTCGTCGCCGAGGAGGATCGGCACGCCGAGGTACGAGCGCGCGGGCGTGCCGAGCGCACGAGTCTCGAACGTCTCGCGCTCCTTGTCCGAGTTGATCAGCAGCGGCTCGGCGCGACATCAGGACGCGCGAGGTCCAACCCTCGCCATAGCCGATCGACTCCTGGCGCTCGACCAGCGCCGTTCTCGGAGTAGTAGGGGAAGTCGATCTTGCCGCGCACGGAGTCGAGCAGCGCGACGTAGACGATGTCGGCATTGAACGTCTCGCGGACCTTGTCGCCGACCATCTGGACGAGTGCATCGGGATCGAGTTGCGCCGAGATCGCCTGGCCGACGCTGTTGATCGTGCCCAGCTCGGCCACGCGGCGACGCAGCTCGTCGAGCAGCCGGACGTTGTCGAGTGCCACGCTCAGGCTCGCCGGCGAGTGTCACCAGCAGGCTCACGTCCGCTTCGCTGAACGCATTCTCGCGATCGAGGTTCTGAAGGGAGATGACGCCGGTCGCCTCGCCGCCGACGATGACCGGCGCGAAGACGGACGACTTGGGCGCCTCGCCCTGGATCGCCGCCGCCTGGCCGAACTCGATCGCTCGTTCCGCGAACGCTCGCCGATCAGCAACGGCTCGCCAGTGCTCGAGGACGTGCTCGCGGATGCCCATGACCGGGATCGGCTCGTCCGGAAAGCGCACTCCGCGCTCGATCGTGTACGGGAAGCGGATAACGCCGACCTCCGGGTCGACGATGCCGATGTCGACCACCTGCGCGTCGAAGAACTCCTGGATCTTGTCGCCAACCAGGTCGTACATCTGCTGCGTAGTCGACCTGCGCCGCGAGGCCGGCCTGCACGCCGTTGATGAGCGGTCAGCTCGGCAGCGCGCTGTTTCGTCTCCAGCAACAGCCGCTTCGTTTCGGCGATCGCCCGTGCGCGGCTCAGCGCGGACGCGATGTGCTGCCCGACGAAGGTCAGGAGATCGACGTCTTCCTGGGTGTAGTGCAGCCCAGCTTCGTACGTCTGCACGACGGCCACGCCAATCGACTTCCCCTCGTCGATAAGCGGCACGCCCATCCAATCCTCGCCGTCCTCGCCCACTTGCTCGATCTCGCCGTCGGCGATGAGCTGATGAAAACGCTCCTTGGTGACGAGTTGCGGCATCCCGGTTCGAAGGACATAGGCCGTGAGCCCGCGTGCCTGTCCGGTTCCCATCGGTTCCCATGCCTCGGGATCGGGAATGTCGAGATCGACCTCATCTCGGTAGTAGGGATAGTTGAGTGTTCGCTCGTCGGCGTCGTACAGCGCGATGTAAAAGTTGTTGGCGAACATCAGGTCGCCAACAACGCCGTGCATGGCCGCATAGAACTCGCGCAGATCACTCGCCGCGCTGGCCATGTCGGTGATGCGATAGAGGGCGTCCTGAAGCTGGGCGCTGTCAGATGCGGCGGAACTGCCCCCTTGTCCCTCGGGCACGTTCCGATGGTATCCCCTGGTCGTGGCCTACTGAGCCGCGGCTCACCCGCTTACTGCGGAGGCGGCCCGCCGCTGTAGCCGTGGGCGGCGATCGCAGCCGCGGTCTCGCGATAGACTTCGGTCACAGGCGCGGTCTGGGCGCGCAGGCCGTCGACCAGCCGGTTGTACATCGAGAAGCCGGCCGCGATGGCCACCGCCAGCTGAACATCCGCATCGCTGGCGCCGGCCGACGTGGCCGCCTCGATATCTGCCGCGGTCAGCTCAAGCGGGTTTCGGCCGACCGTCCGCGAGATGTTCAGCAGGGCCTGCATCTTGGGATCGAAGCCGGCGAATGACCCGCTCTTGACCTCGTCGAGCAGCGCCAGGCCGGCGTCGAATTCCTCGCCGCTCAACAGCGCCGCACCGTGCTCGGCATGCGAATCCATGCAGAAGAAGCAGTCGTTGGCGGCGGAAACGGCCGTCGCAATTGCCTCGCGATCGAAGCGCGAGATGGTCGCACCTTCGTAGTCATTGACCAGCAGCTCGTCGGCCAGGGCGCGCAGGTGAACGCCCATTGCGGGCGTCAACTTCATGGCCGCAAGGATCCCCGGGACGTCGGCCAGGCCGCCGACAAGCACCCCCTGCTGAGCCCTCTGCATACGTTCGTCGTCTCGGGTCATGTTCTCCCTATCCTACGGTCGTGACGGCGCGATCCCTGACGCTTGGCGGGCAAGCCTACCCGCTTGTCTTACCCAACATTCGCGACCCGCGGTTGCACGTCGCGACAGTGATTATCACCGTCCACGTCCTGGGTCAGGTTGGCCTTCATTTCCGGGTCAGCGTGCCCCAGATCCTGGCCTCGATCCTGACTTGTTTCGTGATCGAGGTCGCGATCACCTTCTATCAGACCCGATCCTTCGTGTGGCCGGCCAGCGCGATGCTGACCGGCAGCGGCGTTGCCCTGATCCTGCGTGTGGTCGGGACCCCGCCCGATCAACCGTGGAACACGTTCGGCTGGGAGACCTTTGCCGTCATAGGCGGCCTGTCGCTGCTCTCGAAGTACGTCATCAAGTACCGCGGCACGCACGTCTTCAACCCATCGAACATCGGCCTGGTCGTCGCGTTCGTGGTCGCTTACATCCTGGTCGGCACGTCGTTCATCGAGCCACTCGACTTCTGGTGGGCACCTTTCAACGTATGGATGATCGCGGCCTACGTGGTGATCATCGGCGGCGGGCTGTTGATCACCCGTCGGCTCAAGCTGCTCGGCCTCGCCGCGACCTTCTGGTTGGTACTGGCCGCGGGCGTCGGCCTGCTTTCGGCGACGGGTCACTGCATGACCGCCAACTGGTCGTTCACGCCGGTCTGCGGGGCCGATTTCTGGCGGGTCATCGTCACCTCGCCGGAGGTGATGATCTTCCTCTTCTTCATGATCACCGACCCCAAGACGACGCCGTCCGGGCGCGTCGGCCGGGTCGTCTTTGGCGCGGCCGTGGCCATCGTCTGCACGCTGTTCATGGCGCCCATGTCGGACGAGTTTGCGACCAAGGTCGGGTTGCTCGCCGGACTGGTCGCCGTGTGCGCAGTCAGGCCGCTGATCGATCGCTTCGTGCCCGAGCCGAAGTCGGGGATGGACGATCTGTCCTTGTTCGGGCGGCGGCTCGTTGGTAGCGCGGGTCGGGCGGCGGTGGCCGCGATCGCGGTGCTGCTGATCGGCGCAGGGATCGTCGTTGCCGGCACGCCGGCACGGGGAGTGACCGTGCCGGCCAACCTCGAGGCGCTCAACCGCGACCCGCCGATCGTCGATCCCTCGACGCTGCCGCCGATCACCGTTCATCAGGAAGTGATCGACTTCGACCACACGCTGGCTGGCGAGGAGATGGCGTCCGTTGCTTTGCAGCTGGCGCAGAACCTCGAGATCGAGAACGTGGCGTTGGTTCGGCGCGACCCCTTGATTCTCCCCGCGGTTGACCACGGCGACCGACTGGTCGAGATGGAAGCACGAGTAGCCGACGCGGCCGCTGGCGGCACGACCGTCTTATCGCACTACGACTTCGACGCGCTCGACGTGTCGCTCCTGGTGCCGTTTGGCGCTCAGACCGGCTTGAGCCTCGGCTTCGCCGGCACGGGCACGCTCATCCAGGACGCGCTCGATGCTGCAGGCGCCGTCGTGTCGCGCAAGTCCGTGCCGTTCAGCAGCACGTTCGCCATGCGCCGCGCAACCGGCGACCGGTGGCTCATCGTGGCCGTGCTTCCCGCTCCCTGACTCTGCCGGCCGGCCCGCCGACCATGGGCCTCTATCCCGAGCCCCATGTCCCGAACCGATTATTTATGTCTCGAACCGACTATTTATGTCTCGAACCGACTAACCATGTCGCGAACCGACTAAGACTGACCGGGTCACTCCCAGACATATTCAGTCGGCTCGGAACATATTCAGTCGGCCCGGAACATAGCCTTTAGGACAGACGTGACAGGTGAGCAGCGTTGTTGGCTGACTCTACGAAGGCGGCGAGGCCGTTGACCATGCGCAGCTGGTCGGGCGTTCTTGGCACGGCCTTCAGCAGCTCGGGAGAGGCGACGACTATGGCGAGCGCCTTTGCGCGCGACGTCGCCACGTTCAGCCGATTGAGCGAAAAGAGGAAACCAAGGCCGCGTGGCGCGTCTTGGGGGAGTGACGTAGCCATCGTGTAGATCGAAACAGGCGCCTCCTGGCCCTGGAACTTGTCGACCGTGCCAACCGGCACTCCACTCAGGCCCGCCGCCCGCAGCAGATCCTCGATCAGCAGCCGATGTGCGTTGTACGGCGAAACGACCCGAATGTCTTCCTTGGTGATCGTCCGCTGGACGCCTTCGTTGTCCGTCCAACCACCGCCCACGAGTGTGCGCACGATCTCGACCACGACGCCCGCTTCCTCGACCGAGGAGTTGGTATTGCCCCTGTGCTCGACCGGTCGCCAGCGCAGCCCCGAGCCATTCAGCCAATCGGCCCCCTGGACCTGCTGACGCTCGAGGCCGTCGACCGACGCCAGCTTGTCCTCGTAGAACAGCTCGGACGTGTACGACGTGATCGCAGGATGCATCCGCCAGGTCTTCTCGAGGAACACGCCACGATCCGGCGGAACCGTTTCGTCCAAGCCAAGGAAGTGACCGAGCGCCGATTTGGCGGCGCCGCCAGGATGCACGCCCTGGGTCGGCTGGTCGAGCTGCTGGGGATCGCCGAGCAGAACCAGGTTGCGCGCCGCGCCTGACACCGCGACGACGTTGGCCAGCGACACCTGACCGGCCTCATCCACGAAGAGGGTGTCGACGGCACCGCTGATCTCGTCGCGTGCCCAAAGCCAGGGCGTGCCGGCGACGACGTCGACCTCGCCAGCGGCAAGGGCAGCGTCGACCTGGCTGTTCGACGACGCGCGCTTCACTTCAATGAAGTCGTGCTCGGCGACCTCGCCCTCGTCGCCCTTCTGCATCGCCCGAACTGACACGTCAGCCTCTTTAGCCGCATCGCACACCGCCTCGAGCAGGTTGCCGATGACTTTGTGGCTGTTCGACGTGATGCCAACTTTCTTGCCGGCGCGCACAAGGTCAAGGATCATCCGAGCGCCGGTGTAGGTCTTGCCCGAGCCGGGTGGCCCCTGGATGGCCAGGGTCGTGGCATCGAGCGCGGGCGCGAGGCGACAGGCAGTGTCCTTGCCCGGTTCGCCGCCCGCGCTTCAGCCACTCCCCGATGTCCTGCCCGGCGCGTGGCGGCCGCCGCCGCAACAGGTCGCGTGCGGCGCGCCACTCCGGCGCCTCCGAGGCAAGGCCGTTCGCGGCGACCCACTCGCCGAAGCGCATCAACGCGTCCTGCTGGGCCTTGGCGCCATAGATGTTGAGCGGCACGATCGCGGTCGGATGCTGGCCGACCCACTTCTTCGACCGTCGGATGTCGATCGTGCGTGCCACGTCATCGACCGCGGCGACGGTGCCGGTCTTGTTCTCGCCTTCGGCCAGCTGTGGGTCGCGGACATCGTTGCCCGGATCGACGCTGTGCTCCTGCGGCCGGGAATTGGTAGCGGAAGTCGTCGGTCGTGATTCCCTTCCCTTCGCGGACGATGCGCTCGACGAACTCGAGACCGGCAATGGGTTCCTTCTCTTCGAACAGCTCGTCGTCTGAGTGGGTCATCAAGTCATAGAAGCGCCACCAGGCCGACTTGTTCTCGCGTCTGTGCCAGTCGAGCAGGTGGGCCACGAGCCATGTCGCCCGGTCCTCGTCGGTCTGCTCTGCCTCGACCTTGGGGATCCCCTCCGTCAGCCGCCGTTCGAGATCCTGCACGGCCGCGATTTGGGCCGATAGGTCCTCGTCGGGAACGTTCGGATCGCCCGGCATGGGGCGCGTCAGCTCCACTCCGAACTGCTGCTCAGCCTGCGAGCCGTCGCTCCTCCAGCCAATCGCGGAGCCGTCTCAGTCGAGATGCAGTCATCGCGGTTGTAGAGGCGGATCTGCTCCTTGATCCTGCCGTCCGGATCGCCAATCTCGAGCACCCGCTCGAACTCGACGATGCTCGAGTTGGCGTCGCGCAGCTCGATCTCGCGCTTGTAGCCGTAAAGCTCCTCGAGGTTCTTGATCGAGTAGCGCTCGGAGCCGACCAGCAGGCCCTGTCGGACCACGCGGTAGAGGTCCACGAAGAGGTGACCGCGCAGCATCCGGTCGACCTCTTCCTCGCGCGTCGCGTGCCGACCCGCGAGGCGCTTCAGAGCCGTCGGTTCATAAGGCGCGTAGTGGTAGATGTGCATGTCCGGGAACGCCGCCCAACGCTCCATGAACAGGTCCATCAGCTGCTCGAACGCCTGTTTCTCGGCCACTCGGTCGAGCGCCCAGATGGCCTGATACGACCCTTGGTCCCAGATGGTCTCGCCGCCGCCCGACTCCCAGATCCCGAACAGGTACTCCAGGCCCTCCCAGAAGGCGAATGGATCGCCCTCGATGTCGAAGAACAGGTCGCCCTTGGAGGGAACCGGCAGCGCCGATAGGCCGCGGTCGGGGACGAGGTTCTGTTCGGAGTCGCGCTCCAGCTCGAGCAGCTCGAATACGGGCACGTCTTTGCCGGTGCTTGCAACCTGCAGCCGGGCCTGCTCGCGCATCCGCCACAGCGACTCTGCCTGTCCGCGCTTGAGGCCTTCGATCGTGATCGGCTGGCTCAGCTCGGAGAGCGCCCGCATCGTGGTGACGTTGTTGGCATTCAGCGTCGTGCGTTGGGAGCGGCTGATGCCGGCAACGAGCGGCAGCGCATCGTCCGTGCGCCACTGGACGCGGCAGTTGTGCGGGAACCAGCGACAGACCGCGCAGTGTTCGACCGGATCCGGGTAGCTCACCTCACGGGGAATTGGATGGATCGGCTCGCCCGCGATCGCGTCGTCGATCGCCTCCTCGAAGCGCGCCTTGGCATATCGGAAGTAGGCCATCATCTCGGCCGAGCGGAACGAGTGGATCGCGATCTCGGCGCCGCCCGTAACGACGTGAACTTGTTCCGGAAGAACCCCCTGGATGCGCTCGATCTGCTCGACGTACGAACAGATCTGGATGAGCGCGGAGGCCTTGGCGCTGTGCGCGAGCTTGGTGTCGGCGACCTCATAGTGCCAGCCGCCGAGTTGGCTCGCACCGTCGACTCGAAGCAGGAAGTCGGGATAGCCGAGCCACCGGCCATCGAAAACGGTTGCCTGGTAGATCACGTCGTCGCCGCGACGCATGGCCGCCTCGGTTGCCGCCGCCTGCTCGACATACGTTTCGGGCTTGTCGAGCGTCAGGTCGGTTACCTGCCGGCCGTCGGCCTTGAGCTGGTCGATGTAACGCTTCTCATGCGCCGCGCCGCGCCGCTGGAGCAGTTCGACCTCCGGGTCCTCGCTCCGATCGGGCTTGCTGATCAGCCCTGCGGCTGCCGCACGTTCCATCCGCGTGAGGTGGCCGCACTCAAGGAAACCGACCAGGTCGGTGGCCGAGACGATCAGCTTCCCATCGCGCCGATGCATGGCCCGACTCTATTCGCTGGTAGCGTTTTGGGGTGACAGGCGAGGCGACCGCGAACGTGGTGCTGCGTGAGGTCCAGGAGTCGGACATCGCGGCCTTCTACGCGCATCAGCTCGATCCGCAGGCAGCGGCGATGGGTGTCTACGAGCCGCGCGGTCTCGACGAGCTGACCGACCGTTGGCACCGGATGGTGGTCAATCCGACGATCACGGCTCGTGCCATCACCGTCGACGACCAGACAGTCGGCCACGTCGTTAGCTGGATCGAAGACGACGACCACCGCGAGCTGGGCTACCTGGTCGCGTCGGAATTCTGGGGGAGGGGCGTCGCCTCGGCCGCCGTCCGCGACATGCTCGCGATCGTGACCGATCGTCCGATCGAGGCGTGGATCGCGCCGACCAACGTTGCTTCGAAGCGTGTCGTGGAGAAGAACGGCTTCGAATACGTGCGAGAAGACGGCGAATACCACGTCTTCCGCCTCGGCTAGTCGCCGGCAGAGCCGCTAGGGCGCGGGCAGCCCCCAGATGCCGAGGCCGGCCTCGCGCGCTTGGTGCTCGGCTGCCGAGTAGTACAGGTCCCATTCCGTGTCGGGCGGGTACGTCCGAGCGTCGGCCAGGCCAAGTCGGACGAGCTCCGCGTTCACGTTCAGCCATCCGCCGTCCTCGGGGATCCAGACGTGACGCAGCAGCCGGCCGAACTGATCGGTATCGGATTGATCGCTCTCGAGGAAGACCTCGCTGCCACCGACCCAGTCCTCGTTGGCAGCAGTTGCCCCTTCGGCCAGCGGCTCCGTGCCCTCCTCGGGCGCATCGATCCCGATGTAGCGGACCAGCACATCCTCGCGCCCGCCGATGATGTCCACGCGGATCGTGTCACCGTCGACTACGTCGGTGACGATTGCCGATTCGGTCTCGAGCGGCGGCTCGAAGAGGCGCGGGGTTGGCGTGGTGACGACGCCGACGACGAGATCGCAACCGGCCAACGTGGTGGCGGACAGCGCCACGGCCAACGCCACGAACTTGCCCCTCATGGCTGACGAGTCTAGCCGCGAAAAGGGTGGACCTTGACCCAATCGGATAGGACCAAAAGTACGGGTAGTGTGCGGTCTGGTGCTAATTAGGATGGACTTACCGCTTAGGATTTGGACTGACCTCACCTCGCAGGGGAGTGCCCAATGCCCCAGCGTTGGGTTGGACGCTTCGTGGCTGTGTTCGCCGCGACCGTGGTCGCAGTTGCGACCGTCCAACCAGCCGCCGCCGCTCCGAGCAATAACCAGCCCGTCGCCGTCCGTTTTGCGGCTGCCAACGGCTGGGAAATCGGCACGCTGGCGTACCCCGGAGATGAGCCGACCGTCGTTCTCTACCTGGCGCGTCGAACCGCAGACGGCGTGACCCTGGCGACCGAAGGCACGGCCGAATTCGGGGTACTCGCCGTGGAGGCCGGCTTTGCCTTTGCCGGTACACGTGCGGGCGACCTGCTCGCCACGACCGACTCTCTCGGCGCGGGAGCAAGCGCATCCGCTTCGCTCGGCCTACCCTGGACCGACGGCCATGCCTGGCGACTGACCGGCGGCCCGCACAACAACTACGGCAAGAGCAAGCACCCTTGGAGCTCGCTCGACTTCAACGGCCCGGTTGGTGGCGGTTCATACAAGGTTCGCTCCGCGCGCGGCGGCATAGTCACTCGGCCGTGCGCCAATCTTGTGCAGATCCGCCACGGTGACGGCTGGACAACCTCCTACTACCACCTGGCCAACATCCAGGTCAGTGCTGGGCAGTCGATCGGACGCGGGGCGCTGCTCGGCTATACGTCGACCAGAGCCGGCTGTGGCGGCTACGCGAGTGGGCCGCACGTCCACTTCTCGGTGCTCAAGAACGGCTCGCACGTAAACCTCGACGGGCTGGCCATCGGCGGCTGGACGGTCAAGGAAGGACAGGGCCAGTATTACGGCTGCCTCGTCCGGAACGGCTCGAAGAAGTGCGCCCCCGGCGGGTCGGTCTACAACAGCGGGGCAATCGGCTCAGGCTGACGTTCGACATTTCCGCACTCCGATGCCTGTGGGCGCCCGGTTTCGACAGCGATCCACCGACCTCGCCCAATCCAACAGTCACTACGGCGACTGATCAGTCGGATCGGTGGATGGAACCTGCGATTGGGCGTCCGTGTCGGCGCGGACTGGACGAGCGGGTTTATCCTGAATTCTCGCTACCGGTGCCCTGGCGGCGTTGTTGAGCTTGTTGTCGTGTGCGAGCTCGGCAGCTGGAACGCACAGGGAGACTGCCGATGACGCCGCTTCGCCCCCATAGTCTGTCGCGAATCGTGCTGGCCGCCGGCCTTGTCGCCGCGCTCGTCGCCATGCCCGCGTCGCCGGTCGGCGCGCGCGGCGAATCGAACGTCGACATCGACGCCTTCATGACGGGTCTGGCGTGCACAGAGTCGACCGGCCGATACACAGCCGAGAACGACCGCTCGGGCGCCTACGGCAAGTACCAGATCATGCCCCGCAACTGGCGCGCCTGGGCCGGCCGCTACCTGGGCAACCGCTGGGCACAGCCCACGCCGCGAAACCAGGAATACGTTGCGCAACGCCGGATCGAGGACCTGCACGAGCTGCGCGGCAACTGGAGTCGCGTCGCCTACTGGTGGCTGACCGGCGACGGCGAAGGAGACGAGAGCAAATGGACGAAGCACGCGGCGCTCTACGTGCGGCGGGTCATGGGCGCGGTGCAGGCCGCGGCCTCTCCCGGCGCGCGCGGCGCAGGAGTGCTTCCCGACCAGTGCTTCCCGCGGCGACTTTGCCGACCCGCAGATGAGGCACGAGCCGCTGCCGCGCGTCCGGGTGACCGGCGGGCGGGTCTACATTCGCCGCGAAGCAGGCGGTGAATACCGCGCGATCGGCACTGTCCGCCGCGACCAGAAGCTGGCCGTGCTTGGCCGTGCCCTAGACGCGCGTGGCAAGCCGTGGCTGAAAGTCGGGCCTGCCGCACGGTGAGATCGGCTGGATCGCGAAGTGGTTCACCGAACGCGTCGAGCTAAGCGGCGAGCGGCCGCCGGGCCCATTGACCGACCGAAGCGTTCCGGCTAGCGACTGACCGAGCGGTACTTCCGAACGCCGAGCGGAATGAACACGGCCAGGATGATCGCCACCCACATCAGGGTGACCAGGATCGGCTGCTCCGCGGGCAGGCCGGTGCCGACGTAGGGATTCGGGTTGCCCCACAGGTCGCGCAGCGATGCGGTGAGCGTGCTGACCGGATTCCATTCGGCAATCGGCTGCAGGAAGTCGGGCAGGCGTGGCCGGCGGCACGAAGACGTTCGAGATGAAGGTCAGCGGGAAGATCACGGTGAAGATCACCTGCTGGCCGACTTCGACGTTGGGCACGGATAGCCCGAGCCAGACGCCGACCCACGCCATCGCGAACGTGTACAGCATCAGCAGCAGGAAGCCGGCGACGAAGACCGCTGATGCCGGTGTTCACGCTCCAGCCGACGACCACGCCGGCGAGCATCAGCACGACGAGGATGCCCGAGTTGTAGATGACGTCCGAGAAGGTGCGCCCACTGAGCACCGCCGAGCGGGCCATGGGCAGCGAGCGGAAGCGGTCGATGATGCCCTTGCCCATGTCGTCGGCCATGCCGATGGCGGTCGTGGCCAGGGCGAAGGTGATCGTCTGCGCGTAGATGCCCGGCATCAGGAACTCGCGGTACGCGGTCGGGTTGTTCGGGTAGCCGGGCAGCGGGATCGCGCCGCCGAACACGAACGCGAAGAGCAGCACGAACATGATCGACTGGAGCACGGCGAAGATCGCCAGCTCGGGGATGCGCGGGATGCGCTTGAGGTAGCGCCAGGCGAGGATCAGCCCGTCGTTGACGTCCTGCTGGAGCGTGATCACGCGGCCTTCTCCTGGGCGGCCTTCTCGTCGGCTTCGGCTTCCTGCTCGGTCGTCTCGCCGGTGAGTGCCAGGAAGACGTCGTCGAGCGTCGGCCGGTGGAGAGCGATGTCGTCGATCGCGACGTGCTCGGCTGCCAGCTCGCGAACGAGCGTCAGCAGGCAATCCGGGCCAAGGTTGGTCGACATCGACAGGCGCCGCGTGTGCTCGTCAACGGTGACGCGTGGGTCGGTCGTGTCGAGCTTCTTCATCATCTCGGTCACGCGCGGAATGTCGCTCGCCTGGCGCACGACGACCTCGATCCGCTCGCCGCCGATCTCGCTCTTGAGCTCGTCGGACGTGCCGCGGGCGATGACCTTGCCGTGGTCGATCACGGCGATCTTGTCGGCCAGCTCGTCCGCTTCCTCGAGGTACTGCGTGGTGAGCAGGAGCGTGGCGCCCTCCTTGACCAGGTCGCGGATGACGTCCCACATGCCCAGTCGGGAGCGCGGGTCGAGGCCGGTGGTCGGCTCGTCGAGGAACAGGATCCGCGGCCGACCGATCAGCGCGGAGGCCAGGTCGAGCCGCCGGCGCATGCCGCCCGAATACGTCTTGACCACCCGATCGGCGGCGTCGGCGAGATCGAAATCGTTCAGCAGCTGCTCCGAGCGCGAGCGTGCCTCGGGCGACTTGAGCTGGTACAGGCGGCCGAACATCCACAGGTTCTCGCGGCCGGTCAGGTTCTCGTCGACGGCCGCGTACTGGCCGGACAGGCCGATCACCTTGCGCAGCTTCTGCGAGTCGCGCACGACGTCGAAGCCCGCGACGGTTGCCTTGCCGGCGTCGGGGCGGAGCAGCGTGGTCAGAATTCGGACTGCGGTCGTCTTGCCGGCGCCGTTCGGCCCGAGCAGACCCAGGACAGTGCCCTCTTCAACGTTGAGGTCAATTCCGTCCAGTGCCCGCACGACGCTCTTGCCACGGCGCGTCTTATAGACCTTGACCAGCCCCTCGGCTGTTATCGCATCCATCTCTTTCTTTACCTTAACGGAGGCTGAGAAATCGGCCTCTCCGTGCTACCTTCGGCCGATGCGGACGCTCGCCGTGGTCGTCGCCGCTCTGCTTCTGGTCTCCTGCGCGAGCCCGTCGCAGCCAACCCAGACGCCTGGCTTGAGCTCGCCCTCCGCGACAACCACACCCACTTCCCTCGCCGACGTCCTACGGATTCCCGAACACCAACATCCGCTCCGAGCCCGTCGGCCACCGCCCAGCCAACTGCCACCGTCGAGCCAACAGCGAGCCCGGTTTCGAAACGGCCCCAAGAGCCTACTTCCGGACCACCGGTGACGGCGCCGCCGGCGGCCGCCTACACGTACGAGGAGTTCGACGTTCCGCCGGGCACGCACCCGCACGACGTCGCACCCGCGCCTGATGGAACGATCTGGTACACGGCACAGCTGACTGGCCGGCTGGGCATCCTCGATCCGGAGACCGGCGAGACGACCGAGATCCCGCTGGGGGAGGGCAGCGCGCCACATGGCGTGATCGTCGGGCCCGACGGAGCAGCATGGATCACCGACGGCGGCCTGAACGCGATCGTCCGCGTCGCTGGACGGCGAGGTCACCACGTTCCCGCTGCCCCGGCCGCCCGACTCGAACCTCAACACCGCCGCGTTCGATGCCAACGGCATCCTCTGGTTCACCGCTCAGTCGGGCGGCGTCTACGGCAGCGTCGATCCGGCGACGGGTGAAGTCGAGGTGTTGGACGCGCCGGAAGGACCGGGCCCGTACGGCATCGACGCCACCCCGGAAGGCGACATCTGGTTCGTATCACTGGCGGGCAGCTACCTCGCCCAGATCGACACCGACACCGGCGAAGCGACGGTCTACGAGCCGCCGACTCCGGCACAGGGGGCGCGTCGGGTGTGGTCCGATTCGGTCGGCCGCCTATGGGTCAGCGAATGGGATGCCGGCCAGCTCGGGATGTACGACCCGGCCAGCGGGGAGTGGCAGGAATGGCCGCTGCCCGGCCCGAACCCGCAGGCCTACGCGGTCTACGTCGACGAACTCGACCTGGTCTGGGTCACCGATTTCGGCTCCAACTCGATCGTCCGCTTCGATCCGGCGACCGAGACATTCGACTCGTTCCCGCATCCCGACGGCGGACGCTGCGGTTCGCCAGCTGCTCGGCCGCGAAGGCGAGCTGTGGGGCGCCGAGTCGGGCACCGACAAGCTCTTCGTCCTGCGCCGCAACTGAAACACCTCGCTTGCTGGCGATGAGTTTCACGACCGGTGAACGTCATAGCCTCGAAACCTGCCCGCAAGGAGTACAGCCATGCACAAGACCAAGAGCGTGTTCGTCGGGTTCTCTGTCAATGATGTCGAGGCCGCCCGAGACTTTTACAGCCGCGTCCTGGGACTGGACGCGACCATCGAGTGAGATGGGAATGCTCAACTTGAAGCTCGGCAACGGCGCGTCGGTCATGATCTATCCCAAGCCGAACCACGAGCCGGCCACGTTCACCGTGCTGAACTTAGTAGTCGACAATATCGATGACGTGGACGACCACATCAGCGCCGAGGGCGTCACGTTCGAGCAGTACGACATGCCCGAGATCAAGACCGACGCGAAGGGCATCTCTCGCGACGCCAGTGGTCAGGGCCCTGCCGCGATCGCCTGGTTCACCGACCCGGCAGGCAACATCATCAGCCTCATCCAGGAGTAGCCCCCACCGCGCCGCGTAGACGCGGTCGCCTCTGACCGTTACCCAGATAAGTGCCGGATGGCTCGGCATCTGCGCGTCCTTGTCCGTTAGCGCGGCGAGCCACGCGCGGCCCGAACCGGGGAAGCGGGCACGAAAGAGATGACGGTGCTCGCTGATGAGCTCGCGATTGCGCCTCGTCGCGCGAATGACCCAGCAACCGCCGACCATGGGTAGCGCGTCGCCTGGCCGCATTCGCGCGATCGCGAAACGATCAACAGCGTCGAGCCGGCGCTGCCACGCGCGCATAGGCGCGCCAACGTCGTCGAACCAGTCGATCAACTCCATCAGCGAGTACTCCGACGTTCGTTGCGGCTCACGTCGGTGAAGCAGGACGTCGGCCGCACGAGACGTGCGCGCCTCGCGATCGATGAGCTCTTCCGGCAAAGAGTCCCAACCGCCGGGCAGTGCGGTGCGGATGATGAGTTCCTGCCCTTTGAGGTGAACCGAATCGCGCGGCCGATCCGCGCCCGACGCCTGCTTCACCCACGCATCCAGTCTGCCGCCGACCGCGAATGCCGCACGATTCAACGTCGGTAGCGTCGCTGCCTTTCGGCCGAGCTCAAGGGCGCTCCATTCGCTGGCTGAGATGCCCGCCCGCTGTGCAGACACCGCCTGCGTGGCACCCAGTCTCAGGCGTCCGTCTCTGATCATTCGACCGAGCTTGCGGGCCAGATCCTGAGAGGCCTCATCGGCCCTCATCTGCGTAGCGCTGCGCTTCAGCACCGGAATACGTCGTCCCACAACACTCCGAGTGTGGGATTCGGCGCTTATCGTCGAGTTATCGCGGTGGTAGCTAGTTGCGAGTGCCTGCCGCGATGACTTGAGCGTGACCCTGTCCATGAGAAACGGCAGCCGCGCCCGAAACGGAGCGACTTAGCCGCGTATCGCGGATTTCTACACTCCAGGTGTTGCGGTGCGGCAGTCCGGGCCGTGGCGTGGCCATGCGGCTGGCCCGGGGCCTAGCGGGCGTCGGGCTTGCGGCGCATGGCCTTGCCGTCGACCATGCGGCACTTCGCCGACGAATAGCCGCGGAAGTGCATCTCCTTGAGTGATCTCGCGGCCATCGGCGCGGAGACCTCAGAGGCGTCGCGCTCGAGCTCGGCCACGACCGCACGCATCTCAGCGTCGCGACCGGCGTAGGAGCGGATGCGCTTCGAGACTGACAGCAGCATCGCCTGCGCCGCGCCAAAGTTGCCGGCCCGGTTGAGCCCGGTGGCTTCCTGGCGCGCCCGGGCGGCGAAGATCCGCGCAACGGCCCGATCGACATCGACGTCGCGCGGCTGAAGGTCGTTCGTCTTCGGGTCCGCGTACGCCCAGGTGAGCGACACGTTCGCGCCGACCACGACCTCCGTGTCATCACCAGCGGAGAGCGACAGCACCGCGCCCGTTTCGCGGCCGATTTCGCCGAACGGGAAGTTGAGACGCAGCACGACTTCTACGACCTGCTCTGCCACGAGTGCGCCGAGCGACACGACCGTCCGGCCGCCGCGCGTCGTGAATGGGAACGGAGAGAGCGACTCGACGTTCACCCCGTCGGGCGAGTCGATCTCGAGCGTCACGTCGCGCGCGACCACGTCGAGCGCCTCGCCAACCTCGGACGTGATGAGGTCGGCAATCTGGGCCGCTTCGGCGATGTAGTAGAAGTTGCCGCCGCCGGCGGTGGCCATTGCCGTCAGCAGCACCTCGTCGAAGTCGGCGCCGACGCCAAAGGTCGAGGTAGAGACGCCGCGCGAGCGCAGCGCCGCCGCATGTCCGGCCAGCTCGTCTCGGTCGGTCATGCCCTTGTTGGCCAGACCGTCGGTCAGCAGCAGGCACCGATTCACACCGTCGGCCGACAGGTACTCGGCCACCTGCGCGCATCCGCGCAGCCAGCCCTCGCCGAGGTTCGTCATGTTTCGTGCGCTGACTTCGTTGAGCCGCTGCAATGCGGCGCGGCGCGCCTCTGTCGTGGCTGGGGTTGATGGGAAGACGATGTCGATCGCGTCGTCGTAGACGACTACTGAGAATCGGTCCTCCGACCCGAGGCGCGCCATCGACTGCTCTACCGCGAGCTTGGCCAGGCGCAGCTTCTCGCCGGCCATTGACCCTGACCGGTCGAGCACGAACGCGAGGTTGACCGGCGGCCGGCGACGCTCGGCGCCCTCGGCCACGTGGCTGTGCGGAGCGATCAGCTCGGCGAGCACGAAGCGGTTGCTGCGGTAGGTGGAGCGGATGAACTCGCGATCGGAGCGCGCCTTCATGGTGATGTTGCGGCAGGGCATGGCTATTCCTCCTCCAGGAGCTGGCGCGCGATGGCGATAAGTCGATCAACGCGTTTGTTGAGTTGGCGGGTGAGTGGACGTCGAACGTGCAGCTCGACGTCCGGATCGAGCGAGATGCGTTCCCATTGGGCGCGATCAGGCTCCGGCGATGGCGGCGGCTTGGAGGGAGTGGCGGGCGGCGACATCCCGGGCAACGCCATGGTCGGAATGTCGGGTGGCTCGACCGGCGCGGCCGATGAGTGCTTGGTCGTGCCGCCCAGAACGTCGCGGATGTAGTCGGCCGCACTGTTCGTGCTCGGCGGAAACGAATCTTCCTCGGCGATCGTCGCGATCTCGGCGTCTGCCATTCCGCTCAGTCGCGAGCGAATCTCGGCCAGCGGCAGGTGAGCCGACTGGAGCTTCTTGATCAGCCGCAGCCGATCGAGATGCATCTCTGAGTAGCGCGCGAGAGGTCCCGACTGAGTCGGTGCGGGCAGCAATCCGCCGACGATGTAGTAGCGAATCGTGCGTGGCGTGACGTCGGCGAGGCGCGACAATTCCTGCAGGGAGTAATCGGTTGGCATGGCGGTATCGTGACAGCGCAACGTCGTACTGTCAAATCAGGCCCCTTGGTAGGCTGTCGGCGTGAGTCGGATCGTGTTGACCGCGCTGTTGCTCGTGGCCTGTACGGCAAGTCCGAGCCCGCCACCGAGTGCCCAGCTCACACCGACGTCCACCACGACCGCGAGGCCGACAGCGGTCCCGACGGCGGACGCAACCGCAAGCCCGACTCCACAATCGAGCCCAATGCCCTCTGCACCGCCGGCCGTGTTCATCGATGGCACATACCGCGTGCCGGACGACGTCCCGCCGGGCACGTACCGCACCGTCGACTTCGCCAGCGAGTGCTACTGGACGCGCCTGAGTGGCTTCGAGAGCGGCCTGTCCGACATCATCGCCAGCCGGATTGGCGCCGGATTCCAGGTCGTCACCATCGGTGAGAGGGACGCCGGGTTCAATTCGGTCGGCTGCGGCGCATGGACCGACGAGCTGGTCCCCGTGCTCGAGTCCAGAACCGAGTTCGGCGAGGGGACGTACATCGTGGGTGTCGACATCGAGCCGGGCATGTATGCGTCCGCGGAAGGGATGAATTGCTCGTGGGAGCGGCTGGCGGGCTTCGGTGGAACCCGACGCCAGCGGATCGAGCGGTTCTTCGTCAGCGACGGCGATATAGGCCGCGTCAGCATCGACGAGACGGACGCGGGCTTCTCGTCTGGCGGCTGCGGGGCTTGGCGGCGGGTTGATGATTGACGCAACCGCAAAAGCGAGGAGATGGCTATGGCGCACGATCTGACTGTCAACATCGCCAATGAACCCGGCTCGCTGGCCCAGCTGGGGGAAGTGCTGGGCAACGCCGGCGTCAACATCGAGGGCGTCGTCGGCAAGGCAGAAGGTGGCGAGGCCCACGTCCACATCCTTGTGGCCGACGTTGGCATGGCGCGCGAGGCACTCAGCTCGGCCGGTGTCGAATGTGGCGAGGAACGTGAAGTCGAGGTCGTCTCCGTTGTAGACCAGCCAGGCGAGATGGGTCGCCACCTGCGCAAGGTGGCCGAGGCGGGCGTAAACGTCGACCTCGTCTACCTCGCCACGGGCACCCGCCTCGTGCTCGGCTCGCAGAATGCCGAGAGTCTGCGACGTGCGCTGCACGGCTGAGCCAAGCTAACGGCTGGCGCGGGCGCGCCTATTCGAGCAGGCGGTCTGCAGCGAGTGCGAGGCGAACGATCGTCTCGGGTCCCAGGATCGGATCGGACGTGCCGCGGATCTGCTTGGGCAGTCCGCGCGGGCCGCCGACTGCAACCTTGCCAACGGTGCCCACGAACGTCTTGTTCGACGCATTCTCGAGCAGCAGCGCAGCTCGGACGGTGGCTCCCAGAGGCTTGAGCTCGTGTGCCAGCGTCTGCTCGAGCGCGACGGCTGCGTGAGCGATACCGTCCGTGGCGCTCGGGCGCTGGCTTCCGTCGACGTAGATTGAATCGGTCGTTGTGCTCATCTGGCCCGGCCACGGCTTGCGCTCGACCACAAAAACACCCGGTGGACCAATGAGCACGTTGTCCATTGTCACGCGCGCCGCCGGCAGGTTGCGCCGATCGAGTGCAACAAAGCCGCTCTCGACCAAGCCGTCGAACGGATCCATCTGCCAGTCGGTCTGCCCCTCATTTACAGCCGACGTTGGCGTAGGAGCGCTGCGCCCGAACATGCCGCGCAGGCCGCCGAGCAGCGGTGGGTGAGCCTCGCCCCGATCGCGCGCTCGCAGCCATTCGAAGATCGACTGCGCGCTGCCGTCGTGGACGATCGGCCGTATCGCGTCGGGCGACTTGATCCGTCGCGTACCCTCACAGCCCGGAGCACGCCGGCATGCCCAGTAGAGGCCCTGGATGACGTCGCCATGCCACTGCGCGCGAACGATCATTGGCGCACCGCAGTGCGGACAGCTGGGCAGGACGTCCTGCGCTGCGGCCGACGTCGCGTGACGAGTCGACGTTGCTTCCATTGGACAATGAAGCCTAGTACTGAGCGGCAGAACCGTCCATATACCGGCCCCTAGCCCGATCTGACTACGCGACCTCGACGATTAGTGGTACTTCCCGACGTAGCGCATCGGTCACCGGACAGTGATCTACGGCCCAGCCACACAATTCTTCTATGGCCGCGCGGTCCGCGGAAGTGGATACGACGCGGATCGCAACGCGCGTGCTCAGGGGACCGGCGGGGACGGTCTCATCGATGCCCAGGATGCCGCGATCGTCCGACTCGGAGTCGACGGTCACCTCGACGCTTTCCAGCTCGATCCCGACATGCGCGGCACGCATGCCGATGAGCGTCACGACGCAAGACGCTGCCGCAGCGCGCAGAAACCAGCCCGGCGATGCTGCGCTGTTCGCCCCACCAACGGAGGCGGGCATGTCCGTCGCCAGACTTGCGCCGTCGGGACCCTCGACGGCCACCTGCAGCCCGCCCGGGTCGGTCAGCCTGGCCGTCGCCGGTGAATCGGTGTAGCGCGCCTCAGCCGGGTTGGCGGTCAGGTACTCGACCGCGCCCTGGACCTTGGTGCGGATCTCATCGCGGCTCATAGATACCTCGCAATGGCCATGAACACGACCGCCACCAGGAGCAGGGCGGAGTCGAGAGTCAAGACCGTTCTGAGTCGTTGCCCGACCGCTGTCAGCTCAGCCTGCTGTCGGCGCGGGGTGGCGCGCCGGACGCCTCAACTTCCATGCCTATCTTTTCCAACTTGCCTGATAGCGGCAAACGGCCAGCGGCCCAAGAATGAAGGAAACGATTGCCGCGACACCGCCGATCGTGATGCCGATGCCGAAGCCGGTGCTGAACCAGACAGCCTGCGTGTAGCGATTGATGTCTATCACCAGCAGGATCACGCCGGCACCGACCGTCAGGACCGTGGCAATCAAGATCGCGTGCGCCAGCCGCCGTCGGCGCAGCATATAGGTCGTGAACGTCCGCGCCGTTTCCGGCCCGAGGGCCTGCATCGTCGGCATTACGAACAGGTAAAGCATCCACGCCGCTCCGACCCACAACACACCGGCGCCGATGTGCAGCAGGCGCAGCACGATCATCAGCGGATCCATTCGATCGACTCCTTCAGGGCAGGGATCGGATCATGCCGCCGTCGACACCGACGATTACGCCGGTCACGTACGAGGCGGCAGGGGAGAGCAGGAATGCGGCAACGCGCCCGACCTCGGCCGGGTCGCCATAGCGACCGAGAGGGATACGCGCGATCGTCTGCTGCTGGACCTCCTCGACGCTGATGCCGGCCGACTTGGCACGCCCCTCGTCGAGCGTCGCGATCCGGCCGGTTGCGACGCGCCCGGGCGCGATGCCGTTGATGCGCACCGGCGCGATCTCGGGGACGAGCGACTTGATCAGTCCGGCGAGTCCTGGGCGAAGCACGTTCGACGTGGTCAGTGCCGGGATCGGTTCGCGCACCGACGATGAGAGGATCACGCAGATCGCCGCGCGGTCGCTCTGTGACAGCGCCGGCAATGACGCGCGGAGCAGCCGTAGCGTCGACCAGAGGGTCATGTCGATCGCCTTCTGCCACTGCTCGTCGGTCAGGTCGAGGAACTTCCCGGGCGGCGGACCGCCCATGTTGACGAGCAACAGGTCCAGCCCGCCGAGGGCCGCCACGGCCGAGTCGACCGCCGTTTGAGGTCCGTCTTGCTCGGCCAGGTCGACCGGGACGGCAATGCCGGAAGTCTGGGCGACCGTCTCTTCGAGGTGCTCCCCGGCGCGTGCCGCGATGGCGACTCGTGCGCCCTCCTCTGCCAGCGCGTGCGCAACCGCGGCACCCAATCCGGCTGATCCGCCGGTAACCAGCGCGCGCGCTCCACCAAGGCCGAGGTCCATGTCGCTAACGTTAGCGCCGCGCATGAGACGACTGTTGCTCTGGATGGCAAGCAATGGCTGGATGCGCCGCCACGTGCCCCGGCTGTGGTTCACCAGGCGCGCGGTACGCAAGTTCATGCCCGGCGAGTCCCCGGCCGAGGCGATCGCCGCGGCGAGTACCTTCAAGGGTCAGGGCATGGCGGTCATCTTCACCCGCCTCGGCGAAAACCTAACCGACCTCAAGGATGCCGACGAGAACGCCGAGGCTTACCTCGAGCTGATGGACATGGCCGGCAAGGAAGGCCTGTCGGCCGAGGAATCGGTCAAGCTGACCCAGCTCGGGCTCGACATCGACGAAGAGCGGACCTATGCCCACATGGCCAGCCTGCTCGACAAGGCGGCCGCGACCGACCAGCAGACGGTCTGGATCGACATGGAGGGTTCGGATTACACCGAGGCCACCATCGCGCTCTACGAGCGACTCAAGCAGACCTATCCCAACGTGGGCATCTGCCTGCAGGCATACCTCAAACGCACGTACACCGACGTCGAACGCCTGTTGCCACTCAGCCCGCGCATCCGGCTGGTCAAGGGCGCGTATGCAGAACCGGCGCAGATCGCCTACCAGTCGCGCAAGGAAGTCGACGCCAACTATTTGGCGCTGTGCGTGTCGATGCTCGCCGCGGTCAAGTCCGGCCGCGACCTGTTCCTTGGCCTGGGCACGCATGATGTCCGATTGATCCAGCAGGTGGCCGATCATGCGAAGTCGATCGGCCTGCCGCGCGACAGCTTCGACGTGGAGATGCTGTACGGCATCCGCGCCGACCAGCAACGCAAGCTGAAGAAGGCTGGCTTCGCGGTGCGCGTGCTGATCGCCTACGGGGATTATTGGTACCCCTGGTACATGCGCCGGCTCGCCGAGCGACCGGCGAACGTGGTGTTCGCAATTCGCCAGCTGCTGCCGTTCTAGTGATGCGCCGTGACCGCTGACCTGACCTCCCGCACAGAGCAGCTGGTCGGCGTATGGAACATCGTCCCGACGCCCTTCCACCCCGACGAGGAGCTCGACCTCCCGAGCCTGCGTACGCTGACCGATTTCGTCGTTGGCTCAGGTGTCGACGGCATGACCATCCTCGGCGTCCTGGGTGAGGGAGCGAAAGTCACCGACCAGGAGCGTTCGACGATCATCGACGTGACGCTCGAGCGGGCGGCTGGACGCGTGCCGGTGTGCGTGACGGTGAGTGCCGCTTCCGGCTATCGCGCCGCGGAGTATGCGCGGGAGGCAGAGGCCAAGGGCGCCCACTCGGTGATGCTCTCGGCGCCGCCGCTGACGCGGCCGAATGAAGATGCTGTGCGCGGCCACTATCTGCGCGTCGCGGAGGCCGTGCCCGACCTGCCGGTCGTCATCCAGGACCTGCCCACGCTCGGGGTGTGGATGAGCGCCGAGCTCATTGCGCGCATGGCGGACGAGGCGCCTGGTTTGCGCGTTGTCAAGCTGGAGGAGGAGCCCACAGCGCCCAAGGTCGGCCGTCTGGTGGCCGCCAATCCGCAGCTGCGCGTCCTTGGCGGGCTCGGCGGGGAGATGCTGCTCGAGGAGCTGCGTCGCGGTGCGGTCGGGACGATGACCGGCTTCGGGTACCCCGAGATCCTTGTCCAGATTTTGCGCGACTACCGTGCGGGTAGCGAGGAAGCCGCGGTCGAGCGGTTCCATCGCTACATGCCGCTCATCCGGTTCGAGAACCAGCAGCTGCTCAACCTGCCGATCAGAAAGCGGATCTACATGCGTCGCGGCGCTATCGCGTCCGACAAGGTGCGCGCGCCTGGGCCGGTGCTTGACGCCCAGACCGTGACCGATCTCGACGAACTCCTGCGCCGGCTGGAGCTGGCCTAGATGTCAGCCCCGGCCGCCTATCTGATGGGCGGCGGGATCTCGATCGACGGGCTGGGGGTCCCGCCCGCAAACGTCGGCGTCGGCAGGGTCGGCATCGGCGTTTCCTGGACATTCGTATTGCTCGGCCGTGGCGGAGTGGTGTGCGGCACGTCCGGGGGACGCGGCGTCGGCGCAACCGTCGCCGACGGAGTCTGAGTCGCGAGCGGCGGCGGGCTGCACGCGCCGATAGTGAGCGCGGCGGCCAACGGGAGCGCTGCCAGGGCCAAGTGCTTCATCGTGTCGGATCCTAGTCCTCGGGTCCCACAAAGAGAAAAGGACCGGCGTTGCCGCCGGCCCTTTCTCGATCCGTCCAGCAGGAACGGGCTAACACGTCATGGAGTGACTTCGATGTGCTCCACTTGCTTGGCCGTACCCTGGGTCACGCTGCTCGTCATCGTCGCCCTCACAGGCCACGTGCCGAGCTTCTTGCCCAAGGCGTCGTAGGTAAGAGTCACGCTCCCACCAGCCGTCGACTCGCCGATGGTCACGAAGTAGCCACCACACGGATCGAACGGCGGAGTCAGGCAGGGCGTCGTGGTGTCTGGTTCGACATCGATGCCGAGATCGACAGCCGTAAGGCCGAACGTATCCTCAGCACCGACGTTCAAGCCGTCGTCCTCGATCACGCCGTCGTCGTCTCCGGCGCCCGGACCCATCGCGGTCGCGTCGTACTCGAAGGTGATGTAGCTCATCCCTCCGTTGTAAGTGTCGGCGAAGTACTGGGTACCAAGCCAGATCTGGAACGTACGCGACTCACATGTGGTCGTGCACGAGCCCCAGATCGGAGCTTCGGTCCACTGGATGACAAAGAACGTGTAGTTCGCACCATCGTCCGCAACGGCGATGTGAACATCACCTGCGTCACCAAGGTCGAGGTCAGTCCAGTACGGAGCCAGGACACCATTTGGCCTGGCCGGGTTGGGCATGTCCTGCGGGATGAAGTCGTTGTCCTCAGACGTGCCTTCGCCTATGACCAGGTAGCCATTCGACGACACACTGAATGCGCCGAAAGTGGTATCGCCCCACTGGGCACCACCGCCCAAGCCGCCAATGTCGTAGACCGCGATGGTCTCGTCGTCGTAGATGCCTTCACCGGTAACGAAGCTGATGTCGAAGAAGCCGTCACCAGGTGCCGACATGTCCTCGATCTCAGGCGGCAGAGACGGGCCGAGGGTTCCGTTCCACACGAAACCGTTGCCCTTCTTGTTGCCCGCGGAGAAGTCATTGATCTTCAGGGCATTCTTGTTTTCGCCCTTGACGGTGACGCTAACGGCGGCGTCTTCGTCGGCGAAGTTGGTCACCGTGACCTCGCATTCGGCCTCGGTGTTCAGCGCGATCGGGCTGTCACACGAGTGATCGAGGACAACCTCGCCATCGGTCTTGTTGGCCGCGACGGGCAGAACTGCGTTGACGTAGCCGTCGGTCTTGGGATTGAGCGTGATCTGCCCGAAGTACTGGCCATCCGAAAGCGCCGCGCCCTCGATCCTGATCGAGATGGGCTTGGCCTGGAAGGGACCGAGGACCAGCTTGCTGGGCGTGACCGTGATCTTCATCCCTGACGGTGTCTGAGTCGTGATGTTGAGCGTCTGGGTGACGCCCGTCACGTTGCGCGCGGTGCGCGTTGTCTCGATCACTCCAGCGAAGACCGGTGCGTTGATGCTTGGGATGTTGAGATGGATACGGCCGAGCGGATCGCTCGCCGCGGCGAAGAACTGGGCGGAGGTCGCCTCGAAGGTGACTGTGGGACGGACCGCGCGATTGGCACGGATGGAGCCCGCGCCACGATCGAACGGATCGGACGGCGTGGAACCGTCTTCCTTGACCACATCCTGTACGGACGAGGTCATCAGGGCAGACTTGATTTGACCAGGTGTCCAGCTCGGATGAGCCGCCTTGACCAGTGCTGAGACGCCTGCCGAATGGGGGCTGGACATCGAGGTACCGGCAATTGCCTGGAAGAGCTCGCCATCCGGGCCGAGGCCTTCGGCCGGATCGTCGAGATGATCGGGTGAGGCGCCGGCCAGGATCTGCACGCCAGGTGCGGTCACGTCCGGCTTGATGAAGTCACCCAGCGGTCCACGAGACGAGAACGACGCCATGACGTCACCTGGAACGAAGCCCGCGACGCCCGTGTCCCACGCGGCCATGACGCCGGTGTTGCCGGCGACGAAGGCCTCGATCGTCTCGCTCGCATCGTTGACATGAACCGTGGGCAGGAAATGGTTGTCCGTCTCTACGTCCGTGACGCCGACGTTGTACAGGATCATGCCCGCGGCGCCGCCCTGGAGGACGTTGTAGCCTTTCTCGACGCGCGCGACGACGCCGCGTTGACAGGCCACGATCACTCCGGTGTACTCGCCGGCTGTTGCCGTCGTGTCACAAAGCTCGCCCGACTCAGTGTCAGCGCCGAGCACGACAGGTGTCGGGCTGCTGATGCCCGCGGTGACGGTGACTCCCTCGATATCGAGTGTCGCGCCACCATCAGCGGTGAGGTGCAGAGTGGTCAGGAAGTGGCGGTCCGATGTCGACGCGCCAACGGTGGTGACCCATGGGCCGCCGTGGTCAGTGGTCGCCGGGCCGGGGCCCGAGTTGCCAGCCGAGGCGTTGACCGAGATCCCTGCCGCGTAGGCGTCAAGGAAGGCCAGCTCGACCGAGTCGGAGAACGGATTTGCGCCACCCGAGATGGAAAAGTTGATGACGTCGACGTCGTCGACGATCGACTGCTCCACCGCGTCGACGGAGTCGGAGCTGAAGCATCCAACGATGCAGACGCGGTAGTGGATGACGTGAGCGCCTGGCGCGATGCCGCTCAGCGGGCCACGCTCGACGCCGAATAGAACTGCCGTATCCAGCTGGCGACCGGCTGAGGTGCTCGACGTATGAGTGCCGTGACCGTCTGCGTCGCGTGCGCTGCATTCGGTCTGGGCGGCGTTGCAGTAGGCGCCTTCCGGAATCGTGGTGAACGTCCGCTGAGTCTCCAGGAACGCGTAAGCGCCGATCAGCTTGTCGTTGCATGCGAAGTCGGCGCCCAGATCCGGGTCAGCATTGCTGTTGCCGAACTCGCAGCCGTAGGTGCCGCCGGGATGGCTGATACCGGGATCGGTGAACGATGGATGCTCGGGCCAAATGCCGGTGTCAATGATGCCGACCTTCACGCCCTCGCCCGCCGTCGCGTTGCCGAGGCTGGGCCAGACTAGGTCTGCCCCGATGAACTCAGGTGATGCGTCAGTTTGGGGCGTAGCCACGTAGTCATACATGACTGCGGCGACACCGTCGACGCGGAGCAGGTCCTTGGCCCTGTTGGCCGGCATGCGCGCGTTGACGCCGCCGTACGCCGTGAGGAAGTCACGGTCGAGGTTGGCGTTGGGTACCGCGGCGGTAATGCGGTTGCGGATGATTCGCGCCTGGGTGTTCAGGAAGCGCGTGTAAGCGCCGACAGCCTGAGGGTTCTGCTTGAGCGACTTGCCCGTGGCCGAAGGACTCGTGGCTGACATGCCGGTGACGCCGCCCTGGAAGCTGGCGACCGGATCAAGGTCGTACTTGATCATCACGTTGACGACCTCGCCGTCGCGTCGCGCGATCAGCTCAGGGTCGCTTTGGGCGAGTCGTCCCGATACGGACTTGTTGCCATGGATTACCTCGGTCGGCGTCAGGCCCGCGGGAGAGATGTTCATGTCTCCCCGTGCCAGGCTCGATGGGGACCGAGCGGCCGCCGGTGCCGCCGCCGTTGCGGCGATCGCGGCCACGGCAAAAACAGTGAGTAAACGTCTCACGGACGCGTAACCCTCCCCTTTTCATCCCGACCACTGGGCGGTCGGGAGGCCTCCTCGTCGAGTCAGCGCACGCCTCCCGGTGTCCGCGAACGAGGCGGCCACGCTACTCCCCTAAATCAGGCTGGGTCAATACTCTTTGTTGGCGTCCCAAGAGGGCGCCACGCGACGTCGTAATCCCCCCGAATTGGGTGGTGCTTTTGGGCACCAGGTCGGCGCCGGTTCGGCTCTGCACGCGGCTCGTCGCAGACAAAGAAGCGAGGCCCGCCCGGTCAAGCCGGGCGGGCCTCGCGTTGATCATCGGCGTCGAAGCTGACGCGCTTCGGTACCTACTGCAGCTGGAGGACCATCATCCCGGTGCTGCTGACGCTCTTGACGCGGACGATGGTGCCCGTGTCAGGAACGTTGACGCTGTTCCACTCGGCCTGGTAGCGGCCGCCGGACGGGTTGTCCGACGGGTGGCCGGGGGCCCAGTAGATGGACGTCCCGTCGCCGTCTCGAAGCGTGTCGTTGAACACGCTGTTGCCCGGCTTGGAGGTGATCGTCTTGACGCCGCCAGGACCTTGCAGGCTTACCGCCTCGGTCGCTGCCTTGGTGAAGGTGGAGTCGTAGGACTGCAGGCGCGGACGCATCTGCGTGCCGTCGTTCCACGTTTCGATACCTGGGTGGGAGTCGACAGGAAGGAGGAGCCCTTCACCCGGGTGATCGCCAACGTTGTTATCCGAGTGCGAATTGTCCCAGTACGAGATCAGCAGCCCGTCCTGGTATGGGAAATGCTCGACAAACGTCGAGCTACCCGGAACGAAGTTGTACGGACCAACGTCGAGCGATCGGTCGTAGCCGATGTACTGGCGATTCTCCAAAACGTACGCGTTGAAGAAAGCCAGCGTCTCGGAGCCGGTGGTGGTCCGGAAGCCATCGAAGGTCCAGCCGGCGTCGGACTCAGCGCCGTCGAACGGCTGACCAGGAATCTCGACCGCGTCAACCTGGAATCCAGGCTCGACGGCGGCCACGTCGGTCCAGTAGCGGAAGCCGATCTCGACCGTCTGTCCCGCGAAAGCAGACAGATCGGCGGTAAGTGCGACCCAGTTGCCGCCCGAGTCGCCGGTGATGCCTTCGCCGAAGTTCTGGCTGTGCGGATTTGTATTCGTGGACAGATTGGTGTGGACGCTGGTGCCATCGACCGTCACGTAGGCATAGTCCCAGTCGGTTTCGATGTCGTAGCGAACCATGGCGTTGAGCTCGAGATCACCAGCGCCGGGCAGGGTGACCGACTTGGTCATTGAGACGTCGAGGTCATTGCCAGAGCCGCTGTAGTAGTAGGTGTTGCCCTCGAAGGGCGCACCCAGCTCGAGCGGCACTTCCTTGTCCGGCAGGACGATGAACATAGCCTGCGGCTTCTTGGTGTTGAACTCGGCCGGACCAAGGTGGTAGGTGCCGGTCGAGTTGTTGGTGGCTACCGAGTAGCTGTTCAGGAAGCCAAGCTGGAATTTCTCCCAGGCTCCGAAGTGCGTCGGCGTGGAGCCGATGTCGATGCCGTTCTGCGAGCCGTAAGACCCAGACGACATGATCGTCCAGAAGCCGGTCGAGTTCTCGGCGCCGCCCGTGTTGCCACTGGTGTCGTACAGGTCGGGGATGTTCAGGTCGTGAGCGAACTCGTGAGCGAACACACCGACGCCGCCGTTCTCCGGCTCGATCGTGTAGTCACCGATCCAGTAGTTGCTGTTGCCGATCCGCACACCGCCGAAGCCATTCGGCCCGGCGCCGTCGGGACCGGCCGCATTGTAGAACGCATACCAGCGATGGCTCCAGATGGCGTTCTCGCCCTGGGCGCCGCCGCCGGTCTCTTCGCCTTGACCGGCATGGACCGACTGGAAGTGGTCGATGTAGCCGTCCGGCTCGTCGAAGTTGCCGTCGCCGTCGGCGTCGTAGCGATCCCAGATGTCGAACGTGGTCAGGAACTCGTTGGCTGCCGCCTCGCTGCCCGTCTCGGCGACGAGGTCGTTCCACCACAGGTCCGACTGCTCCTCGACGAAGTCCCAGACAGTCGAGCACACGATGCCAGCCGCACAGGTTCGTGCCGTAGCGGGCCTCGTTGTAGGAGACCTGAACCCAGTCACCGACGTGGCCGGTGACGCTGTACTTGCCGGAGGACTGCTCGAGGTAGAAGTTGGCCATCGACGGGACGGTGCTCTTGGAGTACAGCAGCTCGTCGTAGTGAGCGGCGTTGAAGTCGGGCTCCCAGATCGTCGTGTTGTCGACGTCACGATCCGGCTCGGGGATCTGGTTGTGAAGCGGGCCCGGGTCGCCGCCAGTTACGGGGTGAGCCGTGTCGCTGAACTCGCCGAGCAGGGTGAGGATCTGGTCCTCGCCCTCGAATGCGAGTTCGACGAACTGGCCGGGGGCGAGCTTGACAACCTTGTTCTTGCCCTTGCCCTTCGCCTGGCCGCTCAGCACGAGCTCTTGAGCGGCCTGCTTCATGGCCACTTGCCGCGCGCTGAGGGGTGTGGACACGTTGTCCGAATGGGCGGCGATTCCAGTGTTGAGTGGTTTCCGTGCCGCGACCGGTGCGGCAACGGCGCTCGCCACGAGGGCGGCCACGCTGATCGCAATGATTAGCCTCTTCAAGGCATTCCTCTCCTCTGTGAAATGAGCACGTCGGATCAAATGCGCGCGCACATAACGGCGATTGGCGCTTAGCACCTCCTAAGCCACCGACACGGGACTCGGTAGCAGGCTGGGGCCTTGGGACCGCCTTCCCAACAGGGCATGGATGGCGGTTCTGGCACTAACGGCTAGGCGGTCTTTGCCTACCGGCGCGGTGGAACATAGGCCTGCATCAGCTAATAGTCAACTGAGTGAAATGCTTACAGATTCATCGCGCGGCGCGCGTTCAATTGTTCGCGAATCGCCCAATTGAGAGAAAGTCGATCGAGTATTCAGTGCCGCCTTCGAGCACCAGATCGGCGGTGATACGGCCGATGACGTTCGAGAACTTGAAGCCATGGCCGCTGCACGGTGAGGCGATCACGACGCGGTCGTCGGCGGGATGGAAGTCAAGCACGAAGTTGAAGTCGGGCGTGTTCGTGTACATGCACACGCGCGAGTCGAGCCGCTCCCCATCGGCGAGCGGCATGTGCCGGCGCATGAAGTCGCGCACGGCGGCCTCGTCGGCATCAGTCGCTTCGCGGTCGACTGATTTGGGGTCGACCGACCGACCCCCGTGGTGGCGGGCGACCTTGACACCCTGCGCCGGCAGGTCAGATGTCTCGGGCACCGTCGGGAAGCCGTAGAAGGCGTGATCGTCGTCGAGTTCCATGATCCACACCGGCAGCCGATCGGCGGCGAAGAGCTCGGGCTGCGCTACCGGCTGGTACCAGAACAGAGCGTTGCGCTCGACGGTCAACGGCAATTCGATCTCCGGCGCGACCTTGGGCAACCACGCACCGGCGGCGACGACCAGCTTGGCCGTCGAGTAGCTGCCCTTGTCGGTCGTCACCATCAGTCCTTCGCCATCCGAGGACCAGCCGGTTACTCGCTCGCCGAACCGCAGGTCGGCGCCGTTGCGCTGTGCCAGGCGGACATGGCCGGCGATGCAGCGCGGTGCGAAGAGGATGCCCGCCAGCGGCTCGTGGAGCGTCTGCATGTCGTCGTCGATCTGCAGCTGCGGAAAGCGGTGGCGCGACTCGTCGGCGTCGAGCAGCTCGTGGGCCAGCCCGTGCTCCTGCGCGCTGCGCAGCGATCCGCCAAGTACGGCACTTCCCCGGCGGCCGGAGTACAGGCCACCTGTGACTTGCATCATCTGGCCGGCCGCCACGTCCGCCTCGAGCTCGATCTGTGGCCACAGCTCCCACGCGGCGCGCAGAAGGGGCACGTAATCGGGGTGCTCGAAGTAGGCGAGCCGAATGATGCGCGTCAGACCGCCCGACGAGCCGAGCTCGTGCGCGGGCGTGAACTGTTCGAGGCCCAGTACGCGCGCGCCGCGCCTGGCCAGCTGATACGCGGCGGAGCTGCCCATCGCGCCGAGGCCAACGACGATCGCGTCATATGACTCGTGCTGCACTCAGGCGCCCTCCGTCTCGGAGGCGGCGTCCTCGGACCACCACAGCTCGTTGTCCATCTCGCGCGCCTGGTAGCAGTTGCCGCACATCGGGCCGGTCGGCCAGTCGGGCTGGTCGTCAGGGTCGCCCACGAGTTGCGCGCCGCAGATCACGCAGGTGAGATCGGATTGGCCGGGCAACTGGTCCACGGCCCAAGTATTGCTGGCGGCGACACATTGCGTGTCGCCGCCAGCGAGTTCAACCGTGGACCCCCTCCCCTCTCCACCTAATTCCACGAACCTCCGCAGAAGCGAGGGAGCCTCGGACCCGATGGCGAGCTCGGTGACCCGAAGGGAGCGGTAGGCGAGCCCGGGTCGCGTCGGGTGAGGATGGTTCCTCGGCCGAGTTCTCGGTGCAGCCGAAGGCGATCGACATCACTCCCGTGCTCGAATTGACGAGACGAACCGCCAAGCCCGTTCGACGAACCGACCCGCCAAACTGTTGCGTCCGCGCCGCCTCGTCACCGGGCAGCGACCGATGGACAGAGAGACGGACAGCGAAGGGCAGCATCCGCTTCCGGGCCTCTGTCGCGGCCGGGTCCGGACTCGGCGAGCGCTTGGCTCGGGCAGCAGATCGAGCGCCCGCTCCTGCAGGAAGATGTCATCGTCAGCGGCAACACGTCGACCTGTTCCTCGGATGGCTGGAGTCGATGACAGCACCGGTCTCGAACTCCTCACCCGCCACGACTGGCGTTCCGGTAAGGTCGTCAGCTCGCACGTGCCGCCGGTCAGATCGTCACGTTTCCGGCGAGATCGACGATTGCCAGCGAGAGGTTGATGTCCAGACCTCCATCCGGTGAAGCGCTCGCGTCCGGCGATGCGCCGGGGGAGGCTGATCCGTCCGGTGTCGCACCCGGAGAAGCGGAACCGCCCGGCTCGACCGAGCCTCCCGGCGCTGGCGAACCACCGGGGCAGTCGTGTCGGTCGGCGCCTCGGTGCCGCCGGGGGCAGCCGTCTCTCCGGGCGCCTCGGTGTCGGACGCGTCCGTGCCGCCGGGCTCGGAAGTGACGGCCGGCGTCGAGCTTGCGCCCGCAGTCGGGCTTGATGATGACGACGGGCCGCAGGCGAACAGGATCAACCCTGTGATCGCCAGCAGTGACAGGCTCAGCCTGCCAAAGGGGCGGAGTACGGAACTCACGCATGGCTCCTTTCACGGCGCGTCCGGCGTATGGAGAAGTACGCGGACGCAAAGGGGCATGCCTGACCGGGAATCGCTGCGAAATCGCGCTTGGGCGACGTGGCTTCACGGCTGGCCCTGGCCTAGGGCGGTGTTGACCTTTGCCGAGTATTGGTCGCCAGATGAACAATTCGCGGAAAGAAGCACGCTGTGACGTAACAGGGGCATGGCGATCCGCGACAATCGACGGATGCCGCAGCGCGAGGTGGGGCTGATCCTGATCCGACAGCTGGCGTCGGGCATGGCGGTGCCGATGCTCATCGCCGACGAGACGGGCGACCTGCTGTTTTTCAATGAGCCCGCCGAGATGCTCCTCGGCCAGCGCTTCGATGAGATCGGCGAGATGCCGCTCGATCAGCGGCGGCGGATCTTCTCCTTCCGCGACGAAGAGGGCAATCCACTACGCGACGACCAGCCGCCGCTCGTCGTCGCGCTGCGTGAGCGGCGTCCAGTCCATCGACGCGTCTGGGCGCGCGGCTTCGACGGCATTGACCGCGAGCTCGAGGTGACCGCGTTCCCGCTGCTGGGCGGCGGCGGCCACCTGATCGGCGGCGTGGCCATGTTCTGGGCGCGCAGGCAGGCGTGACCGACGCCAAACCCGATGGCGGGATTTCAGCCGGTGGTGGCATGCGGGTCCGGTTGTGGGGCACGCGCGGCTCGATCGCGAGCGCCGGTCCGGACACGGTCGCCTATGGCGGCAACACGTCATGCGTCGAGGTGGAGGGCCGCGACGGCACGATCGTGATCCTCGACGCCGGTACCGGCGTGCGCCGAGTCGGCGACACCTACCACGAGCCGCGCCGGCTGGACATCCTGCTGACTCACCTGCACATGGACCACATCCAGGGTCTCGGGTTCTTTGCGCCGCTCTTCCAGAAGGATTTTGAGGTCCACGTCTGGGGTCCGCCGTCAACGACGCAGGACCTGCGCACCCGGCTGACGCGCTATCTGTCACCGCCGCTCTTCCCGGTCCGGCTGCGCGATGTGGCGGCCCGTGTGGAGCTGCACGATGTTCCCAACGGTGAGTTCAACATCGGCGGCATGGAGGTCTGCGCCCAGACCGTGATTTACCCCGGCCAGACAGTCGGCTACCGAGTCTGCGACAAGACCTCGACCATGACGTATCTGCCCGACCATGAACCGGCATTAGGCTCTGCGCTCTCAGCGGGCAAGGGCAGCTCGCCGGATGGCGAATGGACGTCCGGCCACGACCTGTCCAGGGACACCGACCTGCTCCTTCACGACGCGCAGTACACGGCCGACGAATACGACCAGCGCGTGGGCTGGGGTCACAGTCAGATCGGCGATGCGGTCGCCCTGGCGGCACTCGCCGGCGCCGCGCGGCTGGTGACCTTCCATCACGATCCGGCGCACGACGACGCCGAGCTCGACCAGATGCTGGCCGAGGCAAAGACTGCGGCCCCCGATGGCTCGAGTTGCTTCCCGGCCGCGAGGGTATGACGTTCAACATTTGAGTCCGTGGGACTCGTGCCGCGCCCCGTGCCGCATTTGATAGGCGCGCAGCGCGCCGCGGACTTGGCAGCGCGACCGCGAAACAGGTTCAATCAGTACTCGTGACTCAGATCGCCGACAAGGCACGCGTCGCCGCGGCGCGCAACACCGTTCCGCGCGGCCTGGCGCTACTTCGCGGCCGCAACGGCATGCTCGTTGCGGGCGCTGGTTTGGGCGCGTTCGCGATGCTGTTCGGCGCGGTCAAGGCGCGTCGCTCCGATGCGCTCGATGTCGCCATCACCATCCGCTGGCAGGCTCGCCAACATCGTTCGCTGGCCATGTTGATGGAAGCCTCCTCGTGGCCCGGCTTTCCGCCGCAAAGTCGCGTCATCCCGCCGCTCGTAATTGCCGCACTCTTCGTTTCGCGGATGCGCACCGAAGCCGGGTTCCAGACGCTTGCGTGGGGAACGGCGCTGATGTCGACGGTCGTCAAAGGCTTCGTCCAGCGCCCTCGACCGCTGCCCGAGCAGGTACGCGTCGTGCTTGCCCCGTTGGGCGGCTCGAGCTTCCCGAGCGGCCACGTGCTGACCTACGTTGGCACCTACGGCTTCCTCGCGTTCCTGGTCTACAGCCTCGTCAAGCCGCCGCAGGTGCGCTGGCCGCTGTCGCTCGGCCTGGTCGGCATGATCGGGCTGGTCGGACCGAGCCGGATCTACCAGGGCCATCATTGGCCGACCGACGTGGCCGCGTCGTACATGCTTGGCTTGTCGTACCTGATCGCGCTGATGGCGCTGTATCGGCGAATCAAGGTTCGAGGGTGACGGGCGCACCGATCCGCGTCATCTGGAATGCCAACGCCGGCCAGAAGGTCCGAGGTCCGCTTGGTGGTGCGGACGACGAGGCACTACGTCAGGCGATGGCTGAAGCCGGTCTCGATGTCGACATCGTTCCGACCGAGTCTGAGGACGAGGCGCGCACGGCCGTTGCCGAGGCACTGGCGCAGGGCGCCGACCTGATCGTGGCCGCCGGCGGCGACGGGACGATCGGCCGGATAGCCGAGCAGCTGCTGGGGACAGACGTGACGCTCGCCATCCTGCCGCTCGGCAGCGTCATGAACATCCCGCGCATGCTCGGCCTGCCGCGCGATATCGGGCCGGCCGCCATGGCTATAGCAGCCGCGCGTCGGGCGACGATCGATGTCGGAGTAGCCAATGAGGTGGTGTTCTTCGAGACCGCCTCGGTTGGGCTGAACGCGGCCATTTTCACCGCCGCGCAGCACTTCGAGGACGGTGACTGGGGCTCGCCCTTCAAGGCGATCGCGGCCGCGTTTCGCTATCGGCCGGCGCGGATGGAGATCATCCTCGACGACGACGAGCGTGTCATGACGAGGGCACTGATGGTGACCGCGTCGAACGGCGCGTACACCGGCGTGGGCATGACCGTGGCGCCCGACGCGCGACTCAACGACGGCAAGTTCGACGTCCGCGTCTTCCGCCACTTCTCGAAGCTCGAGCTGCTGCGCCACCTGGCGTCGATCATGTTCGGCCGGCGGCGCTACTCGCCGCATGTCCGCACCTATCGCTCGGCGACGGTGCGGATCAATGGTCGCCGGCAGCTACCGTGTCGTGCCGATTCGCACGATCTGGGCACGACCCCGCTCGAATGCCGCGTTAGGCCGGCCAGCCTGAACGTGATCGTCGGACCCGACTATGCCGACGGACGCTCCGTCGAGGGTACTGCCGTCGACGGGGGTGCGGGCTAGAGCTCCTGACCCAGCGCGAGTACAGCCAGCCTTCCTTGCCGCTGTTGGTCCGGATCCGGTACCAGAGGTAGCCGGCCGGGCTGTTGCCGCGGTCGATGATCCGGAACTGGCCGCCGCGGCCGACCCAGCCGATGATCCTTGAGTTCGGATCGGCCGCCTGACGCAGGTTCATGGTCCGGTCGCCACGGCGTTTCTTTGCCCGCCCGAACCGGATTTTCGTTGTCGTTGCCGGTCGAGGGGGCCGTTCCCGCCGTCCTTGGATTGCCGTTGCCGTCCGGATTGCCGTTGTCGTCGGGGTTGGGCGCCGGGTTTCCGGAGTTCGTCTGATGGCCTTTGTTGTCCCCCGGTCGGCCGTCACCGAATCCCGGCTTCGTCGGTTGTCCGGTTTGTTCGGTGCGGGGCGGGATTGTCTCCGGCCCGTTGTTGCCGCTGTCGCCACCACCAGTTTACATGCAGGATCTGGGTGACGCGCATGTTGATCGAATGCAGGCCGTGGATGGAACGCCCCACGGCTGAACGAGCGCGCTGAGCGCCTTGCCATCGCCGAGGTAGAGACCGATGTGCTCGCCGTTGTTCCAGACGACGAGATCGCCTACGCTCCGCATCAGAGCGTCGCGCGAATACAAGCCGCGCGCCATGAACCAGCGCATGTAGCCGGCGGCGCGGAGTCGCATGCCGCCGACGCGCGGCAGATCGCCGGTGTCGGCGAAGACGCGGAAGACCAGGCCCGAGCAATCGAACACTGGGCCCTCGGCGCCGAGCACGTAATTGGCACCAAGGTACTCACGGGCGGCGGCGATGACTGCTCGGCCGATCACCCGCGCAGGTTGGGCTGGGCGACGCAACCCCCGGACCAACCAGCGCAACCGCCAGTGCGAGCACAGCAGCGGCGCGCATTGGGGTCGCAGGGGCGCGTCGATATGCCGCCTCGGCATAGACGGATCCGATCACTGTTGCGCCAAGGAACGTCCGGCGACCGCCGGCCGCAGGGCAGCCCAAAGCCGACCACCGAACGCGCTGGCATAGACCAGCGCAATCACCGGCAGGGCGAGGGTGAAAACCAGAAGTCTGGGCGCGCGTCGGAAGTCCGGCATCCCGAGGTTACTCCTCCATAACTCGAGACCGACGGGGCACGTCGACGGCCGTTGTAGCGGTTAGCCCTGGACGGCGAGGGCACGTCATCCGCTGGGGCGAATTGACTGTTTCCGCTGTTTTCAGTTGTCCGGCGGCGACCCTGGTCCGGGCCGTTCGCGGGGAGTATGGCTCGGCCAGATGCGCTCTGCTCGGCAATTTTGCAACTCTCGCCAGCGGCGAAAGTGGCCGAATACTGCCTCGGCTAGACTCGGCGGCGAAGAGGAGGCGCAGTAGAACATGGGTATCTCAGTCGCACCGGGTTCGATGACGGGCGAGGAGATCGTCGCCCTCTCGAGGAAGCACACGCTCTACGAGTGGACCGCGCAGTAGGCGGCCGACCCGATCCCGGTCGCCGGCGCGAAGGGCTCGTATTTCTGGACGCCCGAGGGCAAGCGCTACCTCGACTTCAACAGGCAGCTCATGTGCACCAACATGGGCCACGGCGAGCCGCGCATGATCCGCGCGATCCAGGAGCAGGCCGAGACGCTCGCCTACGTCAACCCGTTCATGGCCACCGAGCCGCGCGCCCGCCTCGGGCGCGAAGCTCGCCGAGATCACGCCCGGCGACATCGACGTCTTCTTCTTCACGAACGGCGGCGCCGAGGCGAACGAGAACGCGATCAAGCTCGCCCGTCAGGCCACCGGCCGGCACAAGGTCCTCGCGCGCTACCGCTCGTATCACGGGGCCACCGCCGGAGCGATCACCCTGACCGGCGATCCGCGCCGCTGGGCCAACGAGCCGGGCATGGCGGGCGTCGTTCATGCGCCGGACTTCCACAAGTGGGGCAGGCGCGACCCCGAGCCCGTCGACGAGGCGCTCCGGACCTCGAGGACGTGATCCGGTACGAGGGCGGCCACACGATCGCTGCGTTCATCATGGAGTCCGTGGTCGGGACCAACGGCATCCTGATCCCGCCCGACGGCTACATGCAGGGCGTCCGCGAGATCTGCGACCGTCACGGGATCCTGCTCGTCGCCGACGAGGTGATGTCCGGCTTCGGGCGCACCGGTCGCTGGTTCGCGATCGACCACTGGGGCGTCGTGCCCGACATCATCACGATGGCCAAGGGCCTGACGGGTGGCTACGTCCAGCTGGGCGCGGTGGGGATGCGCCGCGAGATCGCCGAGGTCTTCCGCGACAAGGTGTTCTTCGGCGGCCTCACCTACAACTCGCACCCGCTCGCCTGCGCGACGGCGCTCGCCGCGATCCAGATCTACGAGGACGACGGCCTGATCGAGCGGGCGGACCGCATGGGCGGGCTGATGCGCGAGCTCCACCTCGACCTCGAGGCGAAGCACCCCTCGGTCGGGACGTCGCGGTCGATCGGCCTGTTCGGGATGGTCGAGCTCGTCCGCACGCGCGAGCCGTTCACGCCGATGGCGCCCTACAACGGCACCTCGGACGAAATGGTCGCGTTCGGACGCGCGATCCGCGAGGGCGGCCTGTACACGTTCGTGCGCTGGAACGGGTTCATGACGAACCCGCCGCTGACGATCAGCGAGGACGAGCTCGCGAGGGCTTCGCGATCATCGACCGGGCGCTCGAGGCGACCGACGCGGCCGTGGCGTAGCGGGCGAGCCTCCTCCAGCCGCTTTGCCCGCACATCATTACTACCCGCATAGTTGATCGATCACACTAATACCAGGGACCCAGGCGCTGCCCAAGGCCTTGATTGGGCCCGGATTCCTGCGCGTAGAGGCGCATCACCACCTGCCTCCAACAGTGGAATTTGCCGCCTATAAGCAGCCGATAAGCCGGTCTTATCAATCTGGTCGATATGGCTGGAGCGCAGCGTCCTCGGCTGAGCCTCGTCGGCGAGGCGAGAGCGAATGACGTGGCGCGACGTGCCGGCGAGGCTGTTCGATACGCCCGCAAACGGAGACGTCTGACACAGACGGCTCTCGCATCGAAAGCAGGACTAAGCCAGGCTCGGCTTGCCGACGTGGAAGCCGGCCGTGGCGCTGGCGTGCCCCTCGAGGTGTGGTTTGCGCTCGGCGAGACACTCGGGATCTTCTTTTAATTACTTTTAGGCGTGACCCGCAGGCCGAGCTGCGCGACGTGAGCCGCCTGGCAATGCAGGAACTCATGTTGCGCGTGACGAAACCGGGCGGGTGGGTCGGTGGCTTCGAGCTGGCGACACGAGCCCAGCGATCCATCCCGATCGATCGACGTCCCGCTGGTCGACCGACGGCGCCGTCACATGGCCATCGTCGAGTGCTGGAACACGTTCGGCGACCTCGGCGCGTCGGCCAGGTCGAGCGACAGGAAGGTTGCCGAGGCACGCCAGTTGGCGGTGGCGGTGGCCCGCGAAGGCAGGCCGTTCGAAATCGGTCTGTGCTGGGTGGTTCGCGACACGAGGGCCAATCGCGAGCTGATCGCCCGGTACCAGCACCATCTCCCGGGCCCGCCTGCAGGGCTCGTGGGCCGAGTGGGTGAGCGCGCTGGTCAAAGGTGCGTCCATGCCGCGCCACGCCGGCCTCGTCTGGTGGGAACGCTCGATCAACGAGGCTGTTCGCCCACCGGAGGAGCGGTCAGCTGACCAGCTAGCGCGTCAGCTGGCGACCTAGCGCGTCTGGCTGGCCTGCTCTGCCCATAGCCACTCGCGTGGGCTGAGGCCGGACCCCGCAATTGCGGCTGCCCGAGCACGGCCGAAGTAGCGGTAGTGCCACGGCTCGGGGCTGTAACAGGTCTGCTCGGGGCTGCGCAAGGCCGGAAAGCTGAGCGCGAAGCCAAACTCCGGCGCCTGGAGCGCGAGCCATTCCGCGCCGCCGCCGAGGTCAACGGTCGTGCCCAGCTGGTGCTCGGAATGACCCGGCCGGGCTACCAGGTCGTCCATGCCCGGACTGGCGAGCACGAGCTGTTGCTGCTCCTCGTAAGAGCGAACAGCTGGTCACGGTGATGGTCGCACTCTCGCGGGCCGCGGCCTCGAGCATCTCGGCCAACGGCTCGAGAACGGACGGCCGGAGCTCAACGACCTCGCCGTGAATAGTGGCCACGCGCAGGTCGGGCGGGCGATACGAGGGCCGCAGCGCATGCGCCGGGTCGAGCAACGTCGCCGCCCAGTCGTCGTAACCGTCATGCCTTGCCGGACGTTCGGCGATCCGGCAATCGGCCATCCGATAGGCGATGAAGGCCCGATCTGCGCGTTTCTGAAGGCACTGATCAACCCGACCGACGCCGCCACGGCGCTCGCGACCACCAACGCATAGATCAGCAGTGACCGGACGCGGACGCTCTGCGTGCGAGACGAGGCGAGGGAGCAGTGGCTGAGCATGACCTGACGCTAGGCCGGCTCGCGCAGGATCTAAATCGACGGCTCCACCGCAGCACGTTAAGGGACATCCCTGATAGCGGTGGTCTAAACCGATGTGAAAATAGAGTCATGTTCGACCGTCCGGCCAATGGCATCGCCGCGCTCATCGCCGTGGCCGCAATCGTGCTGTCGACGACCAGGGCACTCCAATTCGGGCTCACCCATACGCCCTCGCGACCGCCGTTACGGGCGTCTCATGCTCGCCGTGGGCGCCTGGTGGTTCTGGCGCCAGGCGCCCGGTACGCCCTTTCACGAGATGGCAATTGCGGCAGCCGTGGCATCCGTCATCCCGGTGCTGGTCGGGTCCGGGCCCGAACTGTTTAGCGATTCGCCCGACCTCGCTGCCTGGACTCTCACCGCTGGCGCCGCCGCGACGCTGGGCCTGACGATCGCCAATCGATGGCTCATCCGTATGGGCTGCGGGTTTCTCTGCTGGCGGCGTCCCTTGCCCTGATCGGCGCCACCGTTGGCATCCTGGCGCCCAGCCTGTCCGTGGCATCGCGCAATTCACTCCGCCTCGGCGCCATGCTCTTGATCGCTGCCTCTACTGCCCTGCCGGGCCTCATCGCCGGCGTTCTTCGCCATGCCCTCCCGTCGGCCGACCGTGGCCGTAAATGGGTTGTGCAGGCGCTGGAGCTGGCCGTCCTCGGTATAACGCCGGCCATTGCCGTTCTCACCACATGGACGGGTGATGTGCGCGCGGTGATACCGCTCGTGATCTGGATCGTCGGCGTGCTCGCCATCCAATATTTGGCCGTTCGTCCGCTGGCTCGAACGGCGAGCGTGGCCACGACCCAGCGCGACCAGGTGGTCGCCGCATGGATGGCGAGCGCCCGCAAATCGCCGCGGACATCCATGACGATGCTCTCCAGGAGCTGACGATGCTCGGTTGGCGGCTCGACGCATCGGGTGACAAGCAGGCCGCGGCGTCGGCGCGCGAGGTGGCCGATCGTCTGCGCGCCATCCTCGGCGACCTGCGTCTGCCCATTCTCGACGACCTCGGCACCGGACCGGCACTCGATGGCTGGTTGAACGCGTCGATGGTTGGCCGCGGCGAGGTTCGGCTGGAGCGCTCCGAGCCGTTTAGGCCGCCGCCAGCGGTCGAGTTCGCCTTCTTCCGCGTCGCACAGGAAGCACTTTCCAACGCCGTTCGCCACGGACGTCCGCCCATCGTCGTCCGCTACTGGACCAGCCCATCGGGCGCGTCACTGTCGATCGATGACGCCGGGCCGGGTATCAACGCGACCGAAGCCGCCAGCGCCGGAGCCGGTCATTTTGGATTGCTCAACATGCGCCAGCGGGCGGAGCAGATCGGCGCATTGCTCGACATCCGTCGCTGGCCGACGGGCGGCACCCGGGTGACCATGGAATGGCGCGCATGACAGACCGATCCGACGACATCACCCGGGCACGACCGATCACGGTCGCGATCGTTGACGACCATCCGGTCCTTCGCGACGGTATCGCCTCGCTTCTGGCCAGGGAGAACGACATGGAGGTCGTGGCCCTGGGTGCGAGCGTGGCCGATGCCGACTCCATCCTCGCGACCGACGTCGACGTCGTTCTCCTCGACGTGCGTCTGGGCACTCAGAGCGGCCTGACCGCACTCCAGCGCAGCTCCGCGCGGCGTCCGGCTGTGGTCGTCCTGACTGCGTACGGCTACCCGCAATACGCCGAGGCAGCGCTGCGCCTTGGCGCGTCCGGGTTCGTGCTCAAGAACGGGCCGATCGACGACCTGCTGTCGGCGATCCGCGCCGCGGCGAGCGGAGGTCTTCAGTTCGGCGTTCGGCCTGCCCAGCGGCTGGCCCTGAGCGAGCGCGAGCTCGACGTCGTGAGAAAGGTTGTCGAAGGGCTGTCGAACGATGAGATAGCGGTCGATCTCGGCATCTCGCCCAAGACTGTCGAGTCGCACATGCGCCGGATCTTCGAGCGAGTCGGCGTCGCGTCACGTACCGAGCTGGCCACCCGGGCGCTGCGCGAGGGATGGCTCGATCTGCCCGGGTCGAAGGAGGTCGTGGAGCGCTAGAGTTCGCGCCCATGGAGGAGGAGCGCAGACCGGGTCGCCGCCGCGTGCAGCGAACAATTGGGCTGCTGCTGATCCTGGGCGGCATCCTCGTCGTCTGGGAAGTCGCCAAGCTGATCGGAGGGGACCCGTGGCGGTTTAGCGTAGAAGAGGGCGCGCCGTTCAACTTCCTTCACTTTCCGCCGCTGCGCGTCAGGATGCTGAGCGATCAGAGCCTGCCTCACTTCTGGGAGATCGCCAACACGCTCACGGTGCCCATCCAGCCCAACCGGCCGCCCCTCGCAGCACTGCTGCTCGACAGCACCGTGTTCACCTTCCGTGGCGCCGCGATCGGGTTTGCCATCGGAGCGACGTTCGGGCTGCTGCTCGGGATCCTGCTGGCCAACGTCCGCCTACTCGAGCGAGCCTTGACGCCGTACGTGGTCATGTCGCAGACGATCCCGATCATCGCCGTCGCGCCAGTCATCGTCATCGGCCTCAAGGCCGGTGACTTCTCGGTCGCGCTGGTCGCCGCGTACCTGACCTTCTTTCCGGTCACGATTGCGGCGCTGCGCGGGCTCAGATCGGCCGATCCGCGCGCGATCGAGCTGATGCGCTCGTTGGCCGCGAGCTCGAGAGAGGTGCTCTGGAAGGTGCGCCTGCCGGCGGCCGCGCCCTATCTCTTCACCGCGTTCAAAATTTCGGCCTCGGCGGCGGTGGTCGGCGCGATCGTTGGCGAGCTGCCGGCCGGCACGCGCGAGGGCCTTGGCGGTGCGCTGCTCAACTTCAACCAGTACTACACGATCGCGCCCGAGCGCCTGTGGGCCGCGCTGCTCTTCGCCGCTGTGGCCGGCATCACCGCGTTCCTGCTCGTGGTCGTCGTCGAAAAGGTCGTGCTGCGCGGCTACCGACCGACCGAGGAGCCTGCATGACCGACCCACAGCCAGGGCAGGCGGTAGTGGAGGTCAGCAAGGTCAGCAAGGTCTTCGGCGGCCAGAAGGCGCAGGGCGTCGAGGCACTGAGAGACGTAACGATGGCCATCGGCCGCGGCGAGTTCGTGTCGCTCATCGGGCCATCGGGCTGCGGCAAGTCAACCCTGCTCCGGCTGATCGGCGATCTGACCACGCCGACTTCGGGCACGGTCACGGTCAATGGCAAGACCGCCCACCGCGCCCGCCTCGACCGCGACTACGGCATCGTCTTCCAGGCGCCAGTGTTGTTCGATTGGCGCACGGTCGAGAAGAACGTCCAACTGCCGCTCGAGGTGAGCGGCGTGCCGGCCGCCGAGCGGCGCGAACGGGCACGAGAGATGCTCGAGCTAGTCGAGCTTGCGCAGTTCGGCGACCATCGGCCGTGGCAGCTCTCGGGCGGCATGCAGCAGCGCGTGGCAATTGCCCGGGCGCTCGCGCTGCGGCCGGAGATCCTGCTGATGGACGAGCCGTTCGGCGCGCTCGACGAGATGACGCGCGAGCGCATGAACCTCGAGCTGCTCCAGATCTGGCAGCGGACGGGCACGACGATCGTCTTCGTCACTCACTCGATTCCCGAGGCGGTCTTCCTGTCGACGAAGGTCGTCGTCATGTCGCCGCGTCCGGGGCGCATAACCGACGTCATCGATGTCGACCTGCCAGCAGAGCGCAACGTCGACACGCGCGAGCTCGAGCGCTACTTCGAGCTCGTGACCCGGGTGCGCGAGAGCCTCCGCGCGCAGGAGGGTCACCCTGGCGACGAATCGGCCGTCCGGACGGATGCTCCGACCAGTGGCGAGTCGGCTGACGTGCAGGACACCGACGCGTCCGGCACCGACGAGCAGGCCCGCCGGGTACGCGCCGAAGGCATTTCCTGAGATGACCGTCGCGACACCCGAGGGTAGTGCCGGTCGCCGGGCGGCGCTGAAGCTGGCCGACTGGACGCCGGCGATCGTCGTCGCGGTGCTGTTCATCCTGTTCTGGCAGGCCGCCGTCACCTTCCTGGAGATCCAGCGTTTCGTGCTGCCCGCTCCGTTCGCCATCGGCGAGGCGTTCGTCACCTACTTCGGCGAGATCTGGGCGGCGGCGAGTTACACCGCGGGCGAGGCCGTCGGGGGGCTCATCATCGGGGTCAGCGCGGGGCTGCTGGTCGGCCTGCTCGTCGCGCGCTTCGTCAACCTGCGCGAGTCGCTGATGCCCCTGGCGATCGCCGTCAACTCGATCCCGATCATCGCATTCGCGCCGATCATGAACAACTGGTTCGGGCTGGCCAATCCTTTGTCGAAGATGATGATCGCGGCGCTGCTTTGCTTCTTCCCGGTGATGATCAACACGGTCCGTGGCCTGACGCTTGTCGATCCGGCGGCGCTCGAGCTGATGCGCTCGACTGCCGCGTCCGAGCGCACTGTGTTGCTCAAGCTGCGCATCCCGAACGCCCTGCCGTTCATCTTCACTGCACTCAAGATTGCGGTGACACTGGCGACGATCGGCGCCATCGTCGGCGAGTACTTCGGCGCACCGCGGGCGAGCCTGGGTCAGTACATCGCCCAGCACGCCGCCTACTTCAACTTCGAGCGCTCCTGGGCGGCGATCATTCTCGCCGCCGCAATCGGTATCGGCCTGTACCTGATCGTGTTGATCGCGGAGCGGCTGATCATGCCCTGGCATTCGTCCGTTCGAAGGCAGGAGTGAGCGTCCGACCGAGGTCGTAGACTGTCGGCGACCGACGGTCCGCGAGCCCACGGAGGAGAGCGCTCGCGACACGACGACCGTGACACTGAGGAGGAAGAATGAAACTCACCCTACGCCCGTTTGGGCTGGCCGCCGCTGTGCTGATGCTGGCGGCGGCATGTAGCGGCGGCGGCACGCCGACACAGGCACCGGCGACCACTGCGCCGGCATCCGGCGGGCCAGCAACCGATGTGCCGGCAACGGATGGACCCGCCACCGACGGACCGACTGAGCTGACGCCAGTCCGGCTCCAGCTGCAGTGGGTCACTCAGTCGCAGTTCGCCGGCTACTTCGCCGCCGTCGACCAGGGTTTCTACGAGGACGAGGGCCTCGAGGTCGAGATCCTGCAGGGCGCAGTCGAGATCGTGCCCCAGTCGGTCGTCGCTGCGGGTGAAGCCGAGTTCGGCCTTGCCTGGCTGCCCAAGGTGCTCGCATCAATCGAGCAGGGCGCGGACCTCGTCAACATTGCCCAGCCCTTCCAGCGTTCCGGCACGCTCCAGGTCGCTTGGACCGACGCCGGCATCGACCCGCCCGAGGACTGGCGCGGCAAGCGCGTCGGAACATGGGGTTTTGGCAACGAGCATGAGCTCTTCGCCGCGATGCGCGAGGTCGACATTGACCCGGAGAATGCCGAGGACGTGACCATCGTCAGCCAGGACTTCACGATGGACGCGTTGCTCAATAACGATTTGGATGCCGCGCAAGCGATGATCTACAACGAGTACGCGCAGGTGCTCGAGGCGGAGAACCCGGACACGGGCGAGCTCTACCAGCCCGAGGACCTGTCGGTCATCTCGATGGAAGAGGCCGGCACGGCGATGCTCCAGGACGGGATCTTCGCCCGCGGCGACTGGCTGGCCGAGGAAGGAAACGAGGACATTGCGACTCGTTTCCTGCGCGCTTCGTTCAACGGCTGGATCTGGTGCCGCGACAACTTCGACGCTTGCGTCGACGTGGTTCTCGACAACGGTCCGACGCTCGGCGCCGGCCACCAGACGTGGCAGCTGAACGAGATCAACGCGCTCATCTGGCCGTCGCCGGAAGGCATCGGCTTCATGGACGCGGACGCCTTCGCTCGAACTGTCGACGTCGCGGTAGAGGGCGCGATCATCACCGCCGAGCCTGCCGAAGGCGTGTACCGAACCGACCTGACCGAGGCGGCCTGGGAGGGCCTCACCGGAGATGCGTTCGGCGAGGACTACCAGAAAGAGGAGATCGAGGTAACCGCCGGCGGGCAGTAGTCCCGACGACTCGTATCCGAACCACGAAGGGGGCCGGTCCGCAAGGGCCGGCCTCTTTGTTGACCTGCGGCTTAGGTGTTGGCGCCGCGGACGTCGAGCGCTCGGCTCCAATGAAGGCCTCGCACCGCCAGCAGGGCGACCACGGCGGCGAGTATGAGCACCGCGGCAGCGGCGACGGACGCCTCGAGGTCGCCTGACTGGAACTCCCCGTAGACGAGCAACGGCAGCGTCTGGGTGATTCGCGGCGATGCTGCCGGCAAACATGATCGTGGCGCCAAACTCGCCCAGAGCCCGCGCCCAGCTCATCACCAACCCGGCTGCCAGCGCGGGTGCCGCCAAAGGCAGGGACACCCAGCGCAGCACGCCGTTCTCCGACGCTCCGTCGACGCGCGCCGCATCCTCGATCTCCCTGTCGATGCCGACGAGTCCGGCGCGGGCCGAGCGGACGAAGAACGGCATCGCGACGAAGACCTGGGCGATGATGACGGCGAGCGTCGTGAAGGCAATGCTCACGCCCGCGCCGGCCAGCGCATCTCCGAACACGCCGCGCCGGCCGAGGAAGAGCAACAGCGCGAGTCCGGCCACCGACGGTGGCAAAACGATCGGCAGGTCGACGATCGTCTCGACGAGCGACTGACCGGGGAACCTGGCGCGCGCAAGCAGGAACGCGAGCGGCAAACCGAGCGCAGCCACAACAAGCAGGCTGATGCCGGTCGTGAACAGGCTGAGCACGAGCGCGTCGATCACCGCCGGTGAGGACAGCGCCGTGAGCAGTGTCCCGCCGCCCACGGCGCGCGAGATGAGCACCAGCACGGGCAGGCCGAGAAACGCCGTGCCGATCGAGGCCACGACCCACACGGCCGCGCCTGGCCGCCGCCTCATTGCGGCGGGCCGAAGCCGACTCGCCAGAATCCGCTGGCCACTTCGACCTGCGACCCAATCGAGGAATGCGTTCGCGGCGCGCCGGCCCGTGAGCAGATGCGAGACTACCCCGCCGTAGGTCGCGGTGGCGTTGCTTCAGCGGGTAGCGCGATCGTCTCGACCTCGGCCGACAGGGCATCGTGGCGTACACGATCGCAGCATCACCCTCGCCAAGGACGATCTTGGCAAGTAACGGCGCCGACGTTGTCCTCGCGAGACACGATGTTCGCTTCGTATGCGGCCGCGAAGGCGGCGTCATAGCCGGGTGTTGCCGCGAGGTTCAGAACGGCCTGCTCGGCGTACTACGTGATCGGCACCTCTCGCCCGGCGGCGATGATCCGCAACGCCGGGCGCGCGAGGTCCGCCGGGGACGCGATTCCCGCCGGATTTCCTATCGGGTACCACGATGGCGAGGCTGGTTGGTCGCGAAAGCGACGATCGACCGTCGGCCAGGCCCGCGTCGACCAGCGCCTGCGGGTTCGATGATGTCGGCCGACAGGAAGACGTCCGCCGGCGCGCCCTGTTCGATCTGCGTGCGCAGCGCGGATGACGACCCGGTCGAGACAGCTAGATCGTGGCTCGGTGCGGCCATAACGTCTCGCCCGATTCTTCGAGGGACTCCGTCCAACGGAGGCGGCGGCGAAGCGGGTCACCGTCACCGGGGTAAGCAGCCGCACGCCGGCGGTACAGCCACGACGACCGTGAGGGCAGACGCGGCAAGCGACGGCGTCGGATCACCGGCGCTCCGGCTCGCTGCGGAATCTCGACGATCACGTTGGTCGCCTTGACGACGCCCATTGCTTCGTCACCGACCCTGATGCCCAGGTCGTCGACGGCCTCCGCGGTCATCAGGCTGACGAGGCGATGCGGCCCGGCCAGACCTCCACGACGGCAGCAACCCGGTCCTTCTCGATGCGGGTGATGACTCCGGCAAATCGATTTCGCGCCGACTGGGCCACGATCGGCCGATCGAGGCTCACTTGCGGCGTTCATCGAGCAGGCGCCGAACCTCCGGCAACGGGACCAAGCGCTGGCCGCCAGAAGTCCGAACCGTCAGCCGACCGTCGCGCTCCCAGCGGCGCACGGTCTCGACCGAGACGCCGAGCATCTCTGCTGCCTCGCCGATGCGCAGCCCGGCTCTGGATCCCCGTTCCCGACATGTGAGCAATCTAGGCCAAATTCGGCCCAGATGTCTAGATATCGGTCAGCGGACGTAGCGGCTTTCCTCGTAGCACCAGGCGAAGCCGCTGCCACTGCCGGTGACCTGTTCCATCACCGGATGGTGCTCGACGAGCGCGTGATCACGGGCATGGCCGGCCTGCGACTCGCAGCAGCCCACATGGCCGCACGTCAGGCACGAGCGCATGTTGAACGCGCTGCCGCACTCCTCACATGCGTTGGAGCGCGGCGCCACCGGTGACGCCGGCGCGTGTTCGCACAGCTCGGTCGTCGTCGGCGGATCGATGATTTCCATCGCGACCACGATAAGGGCAGTCGGCGAATAGCATCGACATCCCAGCCGACCAGGATCTCGACGAGGAGGCTCCCAGCAGATGTTCACCGCCACCAAGGACCTGATGCTCCCGGCGACCGTGACAGGCTCCTGGCCTCGGCCCCGCTGGTACGACCAGGGCCTGTGGGGCCGGCCGCTCGACACGGCCCTGCTCGACGTGCGCTTCCGTGAACAGTTTCTAGACGCTCATGCTGCCGTCCTCGCCGATCAGCATCGCGCAGGGCTCGACATCTTCACCAACGGCGATTACCACCTCGACGAGGACTTCGCCGGCCGTTCGTGGCACCACTACCCGCTTCAGCGCTGGAAGGGACTCGATCACGAAGAGCTGCAATACGAGAAGTCGCGCGACTCGCTGCTCGCCTTTCCGTCGGGCACGCTGATGAACGAGATCGAGACGACGTGGCGCTGGCCGCGCGTGGTCGGCAAGGTCGAGCACGACCCTCGCAATCCGCTCGAGTACGCCAAGCTGTGGCGAATCTCCCAGGCGCGTGCGGGCAAGCCGGTCAAGTTCGGCACGTGCTCGTCGCAGGTGCTGGCGATCTTCCTCGACAGCCACACGACCGAATACCCGATGGACGACAAGAAGCAGCTCATCTGGGACATGGCGACGGCGATGAATTTTGAGCTGCGCCAGCTAGCCGCGGCCGGTGCAAAGGTGATCCAGATCGAGGAGCCAACGATCCACTTCACCGCCGCATTCCATCCGGAGGAGAAGGAGCTACTCGACTTCATGGTCGACGCGTTCAACCATGAGGTCGATGGGCTCGATGATGTCGAGCTGTGGATCCACACCTGCTGGGGCAATCCGAACATGCAGAAGGTCTACAGCGGCGAGTCCTACGCGAACTCGATCGAGATCTATCTCGAGCGCCTGAAGGGCGACGTGTGGACGGTCGAGGCGACCGAGAACGACCTGGCCGAGATCGACCTGTTCAAGCCGTTCGCCGGCAATCTCAAAAAGAAGGTCGCCGTCGGTGTCGTCAACCACCGCAGCCTCCAGGCGGACATGCCCCAAGTCGTTGCCGGCCGCATCCGACGGGCACTCGACGTCATCCCGGCCGACAAGCTGGTGCTGTCGAGCGACTGCGGCTTCGGCCGGCAGGGTTTCAACCGCCTCGTGGCTTTCTACAAGGCAGCCGGAATCGCCCAGGGTAGGAACATCGTGCTCAGGGAGCTCGGCGTTCCGGAGCGCCCGGTGCCGGCCGCGGATCCGTCTCTGCAGACCGACGTGCTGCCCGATCGCGAGCCGCTGACGCACCTGCCCTCGCCCTGGAGGTAGAGGCGGCATTGGAAGTGGCGCGTCCGCGCACAGGGCCAGCGGCGAACCTCGACTAGCACTGTCGGGCCATATCCCAGCAGGGGCAAAACCGCGACCTTGGCACGAACTCGAGACACGCAGAGCACCCCAGCAAATTGCGCGCCTCGACCGTTCCGGTGGAGGGACCTGAATGGCTACCGTTCGTGCGAACCGGGTTCGCCTTGGACTTATTGCCGTTGTCATGGCGGCGCTGGTGCAGGTCACGGCACCGGTAGCAGCAGCCGCAGTCGAGCCGACCGAGTACGACCTGGTCTACCGCACAGCTTATGCCCAGCTCGGCGACCAGTGGCGACATCGAGCCACCGGACCGGATCGGTTCGACTGTTCGGGACTCGTCTGGTACGCGTTCCATGAGAATGACCTTCAGGACCGCATCGGTGGCTACCGCAGTGTGGGCGGTTACTTCAAGTGGTTCAAGGAACGCGGCCTGGTGAGGAAGTCCAATCCACGGCTAGGCGACCTCGTGGTTTGGGGCAAGAACCAGCATGTCGGGATATTCATCGGCGATGGCAAGGCGATCAGCACGCTGGTGACCAAGCGCGGCGTCGCAATTCACGCGGTCAAGGGCTATCTCGACGTTCCGTTCAAGGCCTATCTGCGCACGACGCTGACTCGGCCCTAGGCCTAGTCGGTCCGGCCCGTCCCGAATTGGCGGTCGCCGGCGTCCCCGAGGCCGGGCATGATGTAGCCCTTCTCGTTGAGCTGCCGATCGAGGGCCGCGCACGTGAATGGGCACGTCCGGATGCGCCTGCTGGACCGTGCGGACGCCCTCAGGCGCGGCGATCAGGTTGATCAGCTTGATGCGCGTCGCGCCCCAGTTCTTGAGCACCTCGATCGCGGCCGAGGCTGAACCGCCGGTCGCGAGCATCGGATCGAGGATCAGGCACAGGTCGACCGTGGCCGAGTCGGGCAGCTTGTTGTAGTACTCGACCGGCCGCAGCGTCCGCTCGTCGCGAAACAGTCCCAGGTGCCAGACCTGCGCGGTGGGCATCAGCTCGAGCATCGCGTCGACCATGCCCAGGCCGGCGCGCAGGATGGGCACCAGCCCGATCCGGTCGGCGAGGCGTGCGCCCTCCATTTCCTCGAGCGGCGTCTTGACCGGACGAGATGCGATTCGCGCGTCGAGCAGCGCTTCATAGCCGAGTAGCCACGAGATCTCGCGCACCAGCGCGCGAAACTGGGGCGGCTTGGTTGTCTCGTCGCGCAGCAGGGCGAGCTTGTGCAGCACGGCCGGATGCGACGAGACGTGCAGGCCCGGGAAGTCGTCCATCGGCCGGATTGTAGGGGTCGCTCATGACCGGGTTTCGTGAAGCGAAGCGCTACCATCGCTGATCATGGCGAGGACCCCGACGAGGGCGGCGATCGGTGCGCCGGTGGGCGTTCGACCGTCCGTCAGGAGCAACACCCGGCCGGCGCTGCCGCGCGCGCGATATCCACGTGGCGCAGCCGCTCCGGTGCTGGTCGAGGTGCGCCGCGGCCCGTTCGCCGAAAGCCGCCACCGCGGGCACATCGTCCAGGTCGGTATCGGGGGCCAGGTCGAGCAGGGCGTCGGCGATCCGGACGTCGTGACCTCGCTGCGTTCCGCGGTCAAGCCATTCGCGTTGGCTGCCTTGGTCGAGGCCGGCGGCGTCGAGGCGTACCACCTGACCGACGCCGAGCTGGCGGTCATGGCCGCGTCGCACACCGGTGAGGACGCGCACGTCAGAACCGTTCAGGCAGTGCTGCGCCGATCGGGCCTCAGCCAGGCACTCTTGCAGTGCGGCATCGAGGGCGCGCCGGCCGACTCGCTGACACGTGCCCGCCTCGCCCGCGAAGGTGAGGCTCCCGGACCGATCCGCCACATGTGCTCCGGCTTTCACACCGCGAGCCTGCTGCTCGCCCGACTCAGTGGCTGGTCACTGGCCGACTATTGGCGCCCCGACCACCCGTCCCAGTTGGCGGCGGGCGCGATGGTTGCCCGAATCTTCGGTGTGAAGCAATCGGCGTTGATCATGGCGATCGACAACTGTGGAGTGCCAACCTATGCGTTCTCGCTCACCGCGATCGCGCGCGCGTTCCAGCTCCTGGCCGACCCGGCCGGGACGGCTGACATCGCGCGCGCGCCGCTGGTGCCGACACTGACGCGCATCCGCGACGCGATGATGGCCGCGCCAGAGATGGTCGGCGGCACGCGCGAGTCGAGCGACACGCGGCTGATGCGCGTTCGTTCAGGCGCACTCGTGTGCAAGGGTGGCGCTGAGGGACTGCGCGGCATCGGCCTGCTGCCCGGCGCTCGCGGCAATGCGTCGCCGTCCGCAGGAGTGGCGATCAAGATCGAGGACGGCGACGGCTTCGGACGCGCCAATCGGGCGGCGACCGTCGAGGCGCTCGCGCAGCTGGGCGCGCTCGACGCCGACTCGCTCGAGCGCCTGACGGAGATGCACAGACCTCCGTCGCGCGACCCGCGCGGCGTCGAGATCGCGGCCAGCGTGCCTGTCTTCCGGCTCGCACCGCTGTCCGAGCTTGCCTGACGTGCCCGAGGTCAGCGAGTAACGGTGCAGCCAGTCCCCGATCCGTACCGCGCCCTGGGCGTGGCGCGCGGCGCCACCGAAGCGGAGATCAAGGCCGCCCATCGAAAGCTTGCCAAGCGCTACCACCCCGACGGCACTGGCGGCGACACGAAGCGCTTCCTGTCGGTCCAGGAGGCGTACCGGGTGCTGTCCGATCCGCTCCTGCGCCGCGACTGGGACGCCAAGCACGCCGGGCCGATGCGGGCCACGCAGCCCGCACCTGCCAAATCACGCCCAGCACGGAGCACGCGGCGGCCGGCCGGGTCGACCCGTGCGAGAACCGCGGCGCCGCCCGAGGCGCAGGAAGCAGGCGCCGGCCAGCCACGGCCGGAGGGCGAGCCCATCCCGCCGGCCTCGGCTCGGCCACGCAGCTCGCGCGCCTATACCTGGTCGGCGAGCGAGGTGCCGTGGTGGGAGGAGGGAACCGCCGCGCGCGAGAAGAAGCGCGCCCAGACCAGGCGTCGGCGGTCGTCAGCCTCCGGCAGCGACGCCGGAAAAGACACTCCGCCCGAACCGGGACATGATGAGACGCCACACGACTTCGACGTCTACAACCGCTCAAGCGGCGCCGCATGGTCGATGGCGGCACGCGCCTACTTCCGACGCGGCGATCAGGATCTGCCCAGCCGCGGCTCGTTCCAGTACCAGGGCACCCAGGTGCTGACCGCAGCACGTGCGCGGGCCGCGGCCGAGGCAGAAGCACGCCAGCAGGCCGCGCGCGCCGCTCGCGAACAGCAACCCGCCTCTCCGCGCCAGAGCGCCAAGACGCCACCGCCTCAACCTGCTTACGCGTACGCGAGCGCGAGTGCCGGCGTCGCGCGCGACCCGGTCAGCGTCGGCCGCGCGCGCGAGGAGTTCCTGAAGCGGCTCCGTGCTCAGCGGTGGCCAAACCTCAAGGAGCGCCTGCTTTATGCGCTCGTGGCCTGGCTGCCGATCGCCGTGCTGATCGCGTATGGCGGAACTGTCGGTACCGGCTGCGACCGGGGCGCGCTTGGCTGTCCGCCCCAGATCGAGCTCGTCCAGGCTGGTTTGATCGGTCTGACATTGCTCGCCCTCGTTCTGCTGCCCAAGGTCGCCTACTTCGGTGCCCTGGGAACGCTGGGCATGCTCCTCGCCGCCGCTGCGTCGGTCACCGTCATCACTTTGCTGGCGGCACCGCTGCCGCTGTCTATCGAGCTGGTCGCGGCCGCTGGTGGCGTGATGCTCGTTGGCTATTTCGCCTCGGCCGGGATCGCCGCCGCGCGCGGCGGGCCGTGGCGCGTGGGGCAGCGATGAGCGTCCGGGTCCGGATCGCGCCCAGCCCCACCGGCCCGCTTCACATCGGCACTGCTCGGACGGCGCTGTTCAATTACCTCTTCGCGAAACGGATGGGTGGCACGTTCATCCTCCGCCTCGAGGACACGGACGTGGCGCGCTCCACGCTCGCCTACGAGCAGGACATCCTCGACGGGCTGCATTGGCTGGGCCTCGAATGGGACGAGGGCCCCGAGGTCGCCGGCCTGCCCGCGCGCGGCCCGTTTGGGCCTTATCGGCAGATGCAGCGCCTCGACCGCTATGCCGCGGCCGCCACGAAGCTCCTGGCCGAGGACAAGGCCTATCACTGCTACTGCTCACAGGAAGAGCTGGCCGCCGACAAGGCCGCCCAGGAGGCCGCCCATCAGCCGCCGCACTACGTCGGTCGCTGCGCCCGGCTGACTCCCGACCAGCGTGCCGCCCGCGAGGCGGAGGGTCGCAAGCCGGTCGTTCGGTTTCGGGTGGGAGAGGGCGTGGTCGCGTTCGACGACATCGTTCGCGGCCACGTCGAGATCGACAAGACGGCGCTCGGCGGCGACCTGATCATCGTTCGCTCGGACGGCACCCCGCTCTACCACTTCACGGTCTGCGTCGACGACACGGACATGGAGATCAGCCACGTGATCCGCGGCGAGGATCACCTGTCGAACACGCCCAAGCACATCCTGCTGTTCCAGGCGATGGGGGCCGATGTGCCCCAGTTCGCCCACCTACCGCTCATCCTCAATCCCGACCGGACCAAGATGAGCAAGCGCAAGTCGCAGACCGCGGTCGCCGACTACCGAGCGCAGGGCTACATCCCCGAGGCGTTCGTCAACTTCCTGTCGCTGCTCGGCTGGTCGAGTGGCACAGAGGAGGAGATCTTCACCTTGGATGAGCTCGCGGAGCGCTTTTCGCTCGAGCGGGTCCAGTCGGGCGGAGCTGTTTTCGACCGCGAGCGACTCGAGTGGCTCAACGGCCAGTGGATCCGCAAGCTGTCCGACGACGAGCTGGTCGAGCGATGCCTGCCCTTCCTGGTGACCGCGGTCGAAGTCGCGGCTGGACCGACGGGCTCGGCCAGGACTCCTTCCGCGGAGGATCTGAAGTCGTTGATGCCAATGGTCCGTGAGCGCATGTCGACGCTTGCCGCCGTCGGGCCGCTGCTCGACTTCCTGTTCGTTGACGAGCTGAGCCTCGAGCCGGATGTGCTGGTGCCCAAACGCTGGGACGCGCCCACAACGGCCGAGGCACTGACGGCGGCGCGCGGGATCATTGCCGAGGTCGGCCAGGTCAGCTTCGAGGCCGACGAGCTAGAGCCACCCCTCCGCGCGCTCGCCGAGGAGCGCGGCTGGAAGGCCGGCGACCTGTTCATGGCCATCCGCGTCGCGATCACCGGCAAGACCGCGACGCCGCCACTATTCGACACGATGGTCGCGCTCGGCTATGAGCGCACCCTCGAGCGTATCGACGCCGCCCGCGAAGCACTCACCGGACTCTGATGAAACGCCGTTCCGGTCACTGAGTAGCACCACAACGTAACTAGACAATCGCCGGTGACCGGTTACTATTGCTGATAGCAATCCGAGACGCTTCCAGCAGGAGACTGACCGTGGATCGACAGGGGTTTCAGGCGTGGCTCGACCGATACGTGGCGGCGTGGAAGAGCTACGACCCGAACGAGATAGGCGCTCTGTTCAGCGAGGACGCCAGCTACCGCTACCACCCTCAGGATGAGCCCGAGACCGGCCGCGCGGCAATCGTCGAGAGTTGGCTCGATGAGCCCGACGAGAAGGGCACCTTCGACGCGAAGTACGAAGTTCTGGCGATCGACGGCGACGTCCACATCGCCCAGGGTTGGAGCCACTACTTCAACCCGGACGGCACGAAGAGCGACGACTTCACCAACATCTACATCTGCCGCTTCAACGACGCCGGCGAGTGCACCGATTTCGTCGAGTACTGGATCCAGGGCCGCGAGTTCCGAAAGGCGGCTATCGAGGAGATCAAGCGCAAGGCGGTAGCGGGCGAGGAATGAGCCAGGTCGCGCGGGCCGTACTCATCGTCGAAGACGAGCCGACTGTTCGCGAGACGCTCGCAGAGTCGCTCGTCGAGGACGGCCTGCGCGTAACCACTGCCGCCGACGGCCCGCAGGCACTCGAACGCTTCAGGGCCGACCGACCGGACCTGGTGCTGCTCGACCTGATGCTGCCCGGCATGTCGGGCATCGAGGTCTGCCGGATCATCCGGGCCGAGTCATCTGTGCCGATCCTGATGCTCACGGCTCGCGACAGCGAGCTCGACAAGGTGCTCGGCCTCGAGCTTGGTGCGGACGATTACGTGACCAAGCCGTTCAGCCTGCGCGAGCTCCAGGCTCGCATTCGAGCCCTTCTTCGTCGGACGGAGATCCCGGCGAGCAGCGAGTCGGTAGCCAGCCGGGTCGATCTCGGGCCGGTCCACGTCGACCTGGCCGGCCACCAGATCCTGCGCGACGGCAAGCCGCTGGCGGTCAAGCCGAAGGCGTTCGAGCTGCTCACCTTCCTCATTCGCAATGCCGGCCAGGTCTTCAGCCGAGAGCAGCTTCTCGAACGGGTATGGGGCTACGACTACGCCGGGGAGACACGCACGGTCGACGTCCACGTCCATTGGCTGCGCAAGCGGATCGAGGAGGATGCGGCTAATCCGCGTTATCTCCAGACCGTTCGCGGTGTCGGCTACGTCCTGCGGACGCCAGATCAGACGTAGCCCAGGTTGACCGACGCCGTGGACGACCTGCTCGACCAGCTGGACGTGGGTTTTGCCCTTGTCAGTTCCGATCTCGAGCTGTTGGCTTCCAATCGAGCTGCCTCCGTCATGCTCGGACTGGATCGACATGGCTCGACGCGGGACACCCTGATCGCCGTCTTTCTCGATCATCGCGTCGAGGACGCGGCGCGATCAGCGTTGGAACACGGCTCGGCTGCGTACGAGCTCGTACATCGAGACGGCTCCGCGCGCAGTCTCCAATTGCGCTTCGTCCGCAACCGGGACGCGCAGCTGTGGCTGCTGATCGAGGACGTAACAGAGCTGCGCCGGCTCCAGCGCGTCCGGGCCGAGTTCATCGGCAACGTGTCGCACGAGCTTCGCACCCCACTGACGACGATCAGGCTGTTGACCGAGACCCTCCTCCAGGACCTCGAGCGCGCCGACGTGCCGCCGCGCATCCGCGAGCGGGTCAACAAGATTGACGTCGAAACAGGGCACCTGGCCCAGATGGTCAACGAGCTGCTCGACCTGTCGCGCATCGAGGGTGGGGCGGCGGAGCTGCACCTCGACAACGTTGATATGCGCGCCGTCGTCCTGTCTGCGCTCGACCGGCTTCGAACCTTTGCCGAACGGCAGGGCATCACACTTGCGGCGGACCTGCCCGAATCCTCCGACCTGCCGTGGGTCAGGGGCGATGCCGAACGGCTCGAGCAGGTGCTGGTCAACCTGCTGCACAACGCCGTCAAGTTCTCGCCCGAAGGATCGACAGTCGAGGTCCTCGCTCGTCAGTCGGGCGACCAGGTGGCCGTCGAAGTCCGCGATCGAGGAGTGGGTATCCCGCGGGCTGACATCGACCGCGTCTTCGAACGCTTCTACAAGGTCGACAAGTCGCGCACGCCGGGCCGCGGCGGTACCGGCTTGGGCCTGTCGATCGCGCGTCACATCGTCGAGGGACACGGCGGGCGGATCTGGGTCGAAAGCGAGGAAGGGAAGGGCTCGACCTTCACCTTCACCGTGCCGCTCGCCTGATCCGCCCTCGGGCGCCCGGCCGGGCTAGGGCGCGACGATCACTCGGTCGGGGTGCACCGGACAATCCGCGCAGATCAGCTCTTCGCGCAGCTGGAGCACGAACTCCGATTGCGGCAGCTCGGCCCGACTGACGGCGAGGAGCACGCCCTGCGATTGGAGATCGTCGGTGCACGGGACGTTAGGCGGATGGCCCTGCCACTCCCCGAAGACGAAGGCCGCATCGATGTCGACGACCAGCCTGCTGAACTCCTCGGGGCAGCTCGAGCTGCCGGCCATGCCGAGGTAGATGACTATCTCGGTCGCGAGATCGATGGGCGGCGCGTTAGGGCCTCGATCGACGCTTTGCCACTGCCGGGTGAACTCGGTCTCATCGGTCGCGGCGGAGACGCTGAATGGCTCGCCAAAAGGGATCGAAAGGCCATGGGCGAGCACGCGCACCGGCTCGGCCGGTGGCGAAAGGGAAGGAGACGCGCCGCCGCAGGCGGCGAGGAGGAGGACCGCCAAGAGCGGGACGGCGCGCATCGTACGTTGGACGGCGCTCATGCCGGCTGGGTTCCCGAAAGACCCTCGATCAGGATCAGGACGCCGAGACCGATGATGACGACGTTGCCGATGACCATCGTCGGGCGGTGCAGTCGATGGCCTGCCCCACGCCCGAGGGCCGAGCCGAAAGCGGCCAGCAACGCCTGCCACGAGAGGGACGCCAGGAAGGCTGCCGCGGCGAACACGAAACGCTCTGAGGCACCGCCCAGGAAGGGCAGGCCGATCATCAGCGCACTGAAATAGATCACCGTCGCCGGGTTGAGCAGCGTTAGTCCGAGCAGCTCGGCGTACGTCCGGTGGTGGGGCTGGTGCAGCCGCTCGTGTCCCGACGCCGCGATCGGGTCGTGCGCCGAGCGGAGCGACCACAGACCGCGCGCGCCGATGGCGATTAACACCGCGCCGCCGATCAGCCGCAAGGGCCCGATCCATGGACCGATCACGGCCGTCAATCCGAGGCCGGCCACCACCGCGATCGTGGCGTAGATGCCGTCCGCCGTGGCGGCGCCGGCCGCCGCCGCGAGGCCGTTGCGGAATCCGCGGGTCAGGCCGATGTGAATGATCAACACGGCGATCGCGCCCACCGGAACGGCGATGGCGTAGCCGGCAATAGCGCCGGCGAGGGCAGCCTCGAGCACGTGCTCGGGTTAGACCTGCTCGATCAGCAGGTCGGGCGGAAGCAGCCAGCGCATGATGCCGCTGCCGTGCTGGATCGGCAGTGCCACGTCGATACGAACGATGCTCGCTTTCTTGAGTGGCAAGTACGCCGCGCCGATGAGCTCAGCGGCAACATCGCTGAAATCCGGATCGTGGCCGACGAGCACGATCGACGTCCCGCCGGCGCCCTCGACGATGGCATCGACTGTGTCGACATCGAACGGGCTCGCGAGCCTGTCGTCGACGGTTACGGCCAGGCCCAGCGCGTCGGCAAAGATCTCCGACGTCTGGCGCGCACGAAGCTTGGGGCTGGTGACGATCGAATCGGGCGCGAAGCCGCGCTGAGCCATGAACTGCCCGAGCATCTCGGCCTGGCGGCGACCCTTCTTGCTGAGCGGCCGTTTTGCGTCGTCACCCGTCCATTCGGAGGGGTTACCTGCGTGAGCGTGGCGCAGCAGATAGAGCTCGATATCGGTCTGGGCTGAACCGTCTTCCATGAGGTCAGCTGATGGTAACGGGCGCCTCGTTGTCGACGCGTCGAGCGATGATCGCGAACTCGTTGATGCGCAGGCCGAGCTGGGTGAACACGGCCCGGAAGGCAGCCATGCGCTCCTCGTCCGAGCCGGTCGCTTCGGCCGGATCCTCGTATCCCCAGTGAAAGCCCTGGTGGCTGCCTGGGAAGACCGGGCACGATTGGCGCGCGTTGTCGCACACCGTGATCACGTAGTCGAACTCCTGGCCAAGGAATTCCGTGACCGACTTCGAGCTCAGGCCCTTCGTCGGCAGCCCTGCCTCCTCGAGAGTCCGGATGGTCAGCGGGTTGATGCCGCGCGGGTCGGTGCCGGCACTGAATACCTCGAACGCGCTGCCGCCGTGCTTGCGCAGCAGCGATTCGGCCATGATCGAGCGCGCCGAGTTGCCGGTGCACACGAAAAGAACGCGTATGGGCGGGCTGGCTGGGCTGGAATCGGTCATGGGTTCAGGTCCTCCACATCCCCCGTGGCGAGGAACACGACGTCCTCGGCGATGTTGGTCACGCGATCGCCGATGCGCTCGAGGTAGTGCGCGGCGAAGATCACGCGCGTGCCGCGATCGACGTTGCTCGGATCGGAGCGCATCAGCTCGAGTGTCTCGTCGAAGATCGCGTGGTAGAGAGCGTCCATGTCGTCGTCGCGACGCGCCACTTCGCGCGCTTCGTCGACGTCCAGATCGACCAACGCGCGGAGCACGCCGCGCACCTGCTCCGCCGCCAGCGCGCCCATCGTCGGCAGCTCCAGGTAATGCTTGAGCGGCGGCTCGGGCGCGAGCTTGCGCGCCTGCTTGGCGACCGATCCGGCATGGTCGCCCATCCGCTCGAGCTCGTACGTCACGTGATCCAGAGCGAGCATGAAGCGCAGGTCGCGCGCGACCGGCTGCTGGGTGGCAATCGTCGTCGTGATCAACGAGCTGATGTGGCGCTGGGCTTCGTTGATTCGCCCATCACCGACTATCGCTTCGGTCGCCTTCTGGGCGTCGTGGTCGACGAGCGCCTCAATTGCCACGCCAATCTGCGCCGCGACCATGCTGCCCATGCGCAGCACCTCGTCCTTGATCTCGCGCATCTCGCGGTCGAGCATGTCGCGACTCGGGTAATAGCCGGGCCGGTCGCCGGCGTCCGAGTCGGCGCCCGAAGTCGGCTGTTCGCTGATCGCAGCTTTGGTCCCGTTGCTGGTGGTCAGCCGGTCCATGTCTTCGTCGGTCATATCGTGCTCCTAGCCGAACCGACCGGAGACGTAGTCCTCAGTCAGCTTGTTCTGCGGGTTGGTGAATATCTGGGCAGTCGGCCCGCTCTCGACCAGGACACCGGCGCGGTCTTCCGACATGGTCATGAACACGGTCTGGTCGGACGCGCGCGCCGCCTGCTGCATGTTGTGGGTGACGATGACGATGGTGTAGTTCTGCTTCAGCTCCCACATCAACTCTTCGATGCGCAGCGTTGCAACTGGATCGAGAGCCGAGCAAGGCTCGTCCATCAGGATCACGTCAGGCTGGACGGCGATCGCACGGGCGATGCACAGCCGCTGTTGCTGTCCACCTGAGAGCGCCGTGCCGGGCTGCTTGAGCTTGTCCTTGACTTCGTCCCAGATCGCGGCCCGACGAAGCGACTCTTCGACCAGGTCGTCCATCTTGCCCTTGAAGCCGGCGACTCGCGGTCCGAAGGCGACGTTCTCGTAGATCGACTTGGGGAACGGGTTGGGCTTCTGGAAGACCATTCCGATGCGTCGCCTGACCTCGACCGGGTCGACTCGCTTGTCGAACAGGTTGACCCCGTGATACAGGACTTCGCCGCCCATCGTCGCTCCCGGGATGAGGTCGTTCATCCGGTTGAGCCAGCGCAGGATGGTGCTCTTGCCACTCCCTGATGGACCGATGAGCGCGGTGATCCTGTTGGGCGCTACATCCATGCTGATCCCGCGGATCGCCTGGAACGTGCCGTAGAAAGCGTCGAAGTTGTGCAGCTCGAAGACGGACGGCGGTTCCTCCTCCGACGTCGCGACCGGTGCATCGGCGGCTCTGATGGTCAGCTGAGGTGGCGCGCTCGGCTCCGGCCGAACAGGAGTGTTGACGCTCACGGGGTTACCACCTTCGTTCATATCTGTTGCGCAGGATGATGGCTATTGCATTGATGATCAACACGACCGCGAGCAGAACCACGATCGCCGCCGCGGTGAGCGCCTTGAACTCGGCCTGAGGCAGGGTCGCCCACGCGTAGATGGTCGTCGGCAGCGCCGTGTACGGACCGGTCAACCGCTCGACCAGTGTTGCGCTCGCTGCTTGACCGAAGCCGCCCGCCGCGGCCCCGACGAGCAACAGCGGGGCCGTTTCGCCGAACGCACGGGCGATGGTCAGGATGATGCCGGTGAAGATCCCCGGTGCCGCGTAGGGCAGGACGTGGCTGCGGACCACCTCCCATTTCGTGGCACCGACGCCGAAACCTGCTTCGCGAATTGTCGCCGGCACTGCCCGCAGCGCTTCGGCCGCGGTGATGATCACGATCGGCAGAACGACGATTGCCAGCGTCAGCCCGCCGGCGAGCATGTTGCGCCCATCGTTCCCGACATCGCTCAGCAGGGCCACGAAGACCGACAGCCCCAGCAATCCATAAACCACGGCCGGCACGCCAGCCAGGTTGCGCACGGTCGTGTTGAGCAGCCGGGTGACCGCGTTGTCCGGCGCGTACTCCTCGAGATAGATCGCCGCCGCTGTGCCAATCGGGATCACGAGCACGGTGACGATGGCCATCAGCAGGATCGAGCCGAAGATCCCCTGGGCGATGCCCGCCTTTGCCGGATCCGACGAGAGCGGTGCGGACACGAAGCTCTGGACGCCTCGCTCCTGCCACACCGGCAGCGACCTGACGAATACGTCGGTCAGCAGCCAGAGCAGAACGCCGAGGGCGATGACCAGCGAAAGCAGCAGGAAGCCCTGGAAGATCCACTCACCCACCGGGCGCTTGTGCCCGAGCAGCGCTCGCTCTACGGCGGCAGATGTGGCGGGAGTGCTGATGCGACCGGCGTAAGCCATCAGTACGCGCTCCGCAGTCGGCGCACGAAGCGCTCGCTGATCAGATTCAGGGTGAGCGTCATCACGAACAGCAGCAGGCCGACGAAGAAGAGGCTGCTATAGGCGATCCCGCCGCCGGCCTGGTCGGAGCCGACTGCCAACGCGGTCATTGCCGCGGTCATCGTCTGGCCGGGCATGCACGGGTTGAGGTTGAAGATCGCGCCGCCCACGCCGCCCGCGGCAAGGGCGACGATCATCGTCTCGCCGACGGCGCGCGAGAAGCCGACGATCAGCGCCGCGATGATGCCCGACACCGCCGACGGGACGACAACCCGCAGGCTCGTGATTCGCCGCCGCGCGCCCAGTCCGTACGAGGCCTCGCGCAGAGAGTTGGGCACGGCGTACATAGAGTCCTCGGCAATCGACGCGACAAGCGGCGTGATGAGGATGCCGACGGCTATCCCTGCGCCGGCCATGTTGAAGATTGGCGTCGTCCCCGGGCAGATGACGTCGACGACCCGCGGTGTCAAGACGGTCAGCGTGAAGAAGCCGAGGACGACGCTCGGGATAGCTGCCAGCACCTCGAGAATCGGCTTGATAGTTCGTCTGACACGCGGTCTGGCGTACTCGGCCAGGAAGATTGCCGCACCCAGCCCAAGCGGTGCCGCAACGAGCATCGCAATGCCGGCCACCACGAACGTGCCGGCGATGATCGAGAGCAGGTCGAAGTTGCCGGCGCGCGGTTGCCACGAGCCGCTGACCAGGCTGCTCAGATCGACGCGTGTTATGAACACGAACGCCTGCCCGATCAACGCCACCACGATCAGGATCGAGATCAGCACTGCCGTCGCCGCGGCCATGAAGAAGAGCGACCTGATGATCAGCTCGCGCCGGCGCCGGCCGGTGCTGCCGCGCAGGTCGCTGACTTTGAGTTGTGCTGTCTCGTGAGACGCGGTCACGTATCCCCTGAAGCGTGTGCTTGGCGGTTCAAGGCACGCAGGCCGGATGGGCCGACCTGCGTGCTGGGAGGAGGTAGATCGGTGGGTGCTCCCTAGGGCTTGGCGCCGTCCCACGCTGTGCGGGTGGCGTCGAGCTCTTCGGCCGGCAGGTCAACGTAGCCGGTCTCGGCAACGTTGGTGATGCCTGAGTCGGAGAGGTAGTAATCGACGTAGCTCACGATTGCCGGATTGCTCGCGGCGCGCGTGAGGCTGGGGTAGATGAATAGCGGTCGCGAAATGGGATATGTGCCATCGGCGACCGTTTCGGGGCTCGCTGCCACGCAACCTTCTCCGCCATCGACACCCAGGATCTTGACCTGGTCGATGCTCTCCTCGGCGTAGGCCAGGCCCACGAACCCGAGCGAGTTGGGCGTTCCGCCGACACCCTGGATGATCGCGTTGTCATTGCTGGACGCGATGTACACGCCGCCCGGGGTGCGCAGCCGCATGTTCTCGTCGATGGCCACCTCGTCGGGGCCGAATTGCGCCTCGACGAGGTCGGCCAGGGCCAGCTCGACGAAGCTGTCATACGTGCCCGACTCGTCACCGGGAGCAGTGATCGACAGCGCTGCATCGGGCAGGTCAGTGGTCGAACCGAGCTGCTGGGCGAGCGCCTCGGCGTCGTTCCAGTTGGCCACTGGGTCCGACTCCGGGCCCATCAGCGCGTAAAGATCGGCGAACGTGAGGCATTCGATCGGGTTGGCGATGTCGGTGATGACGGCGATCCCGTCGTAGCCGACCTTGAGCTCGACGAATTCCACACCGTTGTTGGCGCAGATCGTTGCCTCTTCATCTTCGTCGTTGCTCGGATCGTCGGCGCGGATAGAGCGCGAGGCATCGGCTATGTCGCCGCTGTCGACGCAGAAGAAGTCCGAGAAACCCGCGCCTGTGCCCTCGAAGCCGACGAAATAGCTGAACTCAGGGCTGACCGCGGCGATGTCCTCGGCCACGGCGTTGGAGATCGGGAAGACCGTTGACGAGCCGTGGATGTCGACGTTGCCGGTCACTACCGGCACCGCGCCACCGGCCGGTGACTCGCTCGGCGTATCAGATGATGTGTCCGTCGGGGTATCGCTCGGTGCCCCGGTCGGTGCGCCGGACGCAGTGGGGGCACTGGTCGGTGCCGTCGTCGCGCCACCGCCGCCGCAGGCGGCGACCAGAAGCGCGATGGCGATCGCAGCGACGGCGACCGTCTTGCTGATGCTCAAGCGAGATTCTCCTCTCTGACGCCCGCCGCTTCCGATCGGCGGGCAAGCGTTTCCTGCTAATTCCCGCCTCAGTCTTGGCGCCGCCCGTGAACGTCTCGTTGGCGCTTCGTTAACGTCCTGTTAACGCGCAGCCGCGCTCACCGGTGCTTCTCTACGGAACTGCCAGGGTCAGATGGCGCCGACGGTGAGTGCCAGCCGGCGCCGGAACGGCTGTCCGGAAACGCGTCGCCAGAGTGGCCGAAACGATCGCCGCAGCCGGGCGACGTCAGCCTCGCTCGACTTCAGATAGGCGCCGGCCGCGGCACGCTGCGCGGGTGCCAGTGAGCCGACCGACTCGAGCAGCCAGGCGCGGGTGATGTCGGCCGCGATCTGTGAGTCGTTGAGCATGCCCAGGGTGTCCTGCATTGCAGTCACGTCGGCGATCAATGGGTCAGCCGACGCGGGCAGGATCTCGCGGAAGAACTCGAGCGCGTAGCGCAGCCGCTTGCCGTCGATGCGCACCGCGTGGAGTGCCGGCACGTCCGCGAAGGGCACGATCGTCTCGTGCGCGCGAAGCTGCTCGAAGGCGCGCCAGATGCGGCCGGCCGCGACGTCGCGCACTCGCCCAACCACATCGTCGTCGGCGCCGGCTCCGGGTGTATCGACGAACGCGCGGTAGTCAGAGATGAAGTCGTCGTAGTCGGATGACGACAGCAAATCGAGGAGGTCGGCACGTGCCTCGGCACGGCCGCGATTCAGCTCATCGCGGAGCGGCTGCAATGCGGCTCCCTGGTCGCCGGGAAGCACCTTGACGTATACATCGAGCCGTTCGAGCTGGACGTCGATGTCGCGCACCGCGCCCAGGGCGCCGGCCACGCCACGCAACTCGGCAACGTAGCGCTTCTGCAGACGCGGCCGATACGCGCCGTCGAAGACACGCCACGCGGCGCGCATCCGCCGCGTTGCGACACGCATCTTGTGGACAGTCTCGATGTCTTCGCCGGCGCGCACTCCCGGCTCGGCGACGAGCATCCGCAACAGGTGCATACGCAGCACCTTCCTACCGGCCTCGGCGAGCGGCTCGTCGGCCTTGACGCCTGGCTGGCGCGGCGGCCTTACGGCCCGCGCGAGCTCGTTCGCCTGGTCGACCATCGCCTGCGCCAGCTGTTCCTTGGATCGCTCCTCCGCGCGCAACTCGGGTGAATCAGCAAGGAAGGCGGCGATTGACTCGAGGCTGCGTCGCGTTTCGGCCGCCTCGGGCGCGCTCGCCTCGACCTCGAGGATGACGAAGCTGCCCAGGGTGCGGCCGAAGCGGCGCACGCTGGCCGTGTCGAGCGACAGCTTGGCGACAACCGCGCCGTCCGCCAGCAACTCGCGCTCCTCGCGCCGTTGGTCAACGAAGAAGAGCGTGAAGAGGCGCTCATCGCCGGCCGTTGCCTCGATCAATGACCGCGCCGCGCTCGACGGCCAGCGCTCCGGGAGCAGCCGTCGATTGGCGCGCGCCTCAAGCTCCAGTCGATCGTGCACCGCGCTCCGGCGGCTGCCGTTGCCTGCCCCACGGCCGCCGCCACCGGTCGAGCGGCGTGCGCCCTTGATCGTGACAAGGGTTCGGTGGTCGACGTGGCGCAGACGCGCGCCATAGCCCGCTCGGGCAAGCGCGCCGCTGTGCGTGTCGAGGTACTGGTCGACGATGTCGAAAGCGCGCCACGGCCCGGCCTCGAAGCCGGCGATCTCGGCGGTCGAGACGAGCTCGCGCACCGCATCGACATCAGCAACGGCGTACTTGAGCTCCAGCTCGCGTTCGCCGGTCGATGGCCGAGCGGCCGCTCGGCGCGCCGAGCTCATGAAGTTGCGGCGGAGGCTGCCTGCGCCGAGATCATCATGATCTCGAAGGTATCGATCCCCGATGGCTGATCGACGATCTCTTCCACGCGTCGCCACCGATCGTCCGAGTCGAGCTGCCACGCCCGCCGGTCGTCGGCGAGCATCGCATCGATGATCGAGCGAAGGCGAGCCCGGCTGGCCGGATCGTTGACCGGCGCGAGCGCCTCTACCCGGCGATCGAGGTTGCGCTCCATGATGTCCGCTGAGCCGATGTAGAACTGCTCGCGCTCGCCGCTGCCGAAGATGTAGATGCGCGAGTGCTCGAGATACCGGCCGACGACCGAGCGCACGCGGATCGACTCGCTGAAGCCGTCGACGCCCGGTCTGACCGAACACATCCCACGGACGATTACGTCGATCTGCACTCCGCGCGCGCTGGCCCGGTAGAGGGCGGCAATGATCGCCGGGTCGACGACCGAGTTGCACTTGATCACGATCCGCCCGTCGCCGTGCTCCGCATGGCGGTCCGCCTCGCCGTCGATCAGCTCGACGATGCCCGGACGCAGCGTCGTCGGCGCCACGAGCAGCTTCCGGTAGCGCGTCTGGCGAGAGTGCCCGGTGAGCAGGTTGAACAGCTCGGTCACGTCGGCGCCGAGGTCCGGGTCGGCCGTCAGCAATCCAAGGTCGACATAGATGCGTGCGGTCTTGGGGTTGTAGTTGCCCGTGCCGATGTGGACGTAGCGGCGCAGCCCACGGCCCTCGCGCCGGACGACCAGGGCGAGCTTGGAGTGCGTCTTCAGGCCTACCAGGCCGTAAGCGACGTGAGCCCCGGCCCGCTCCAGCGCGCGGGCCCAGACGATGTTCGCCTGCTCGTCGAAACGAGCCTTCAGCTCGACCAGCACGACCACCTGCTTGCCCAGCTCGGCGGCCTGGATGAGTGCCTTGACGATGGGCGAATCGCCGCTCGTGCGGTACAGCGTCTGCTTGATGGTCAGCACGTCGGGATCCTCGGCCGCCTGCTCGATGAAGTGCTGGACCGTGGCCGCGAAGAATTCGTAAGGGTGGTGAAGGAGGACGTCGCCCTGTCGGATGACCGCGAAGACATCGGGCTCCTCGTCGGGATCGGCCGTCTGGAATGGCGCCGGGATGACCGGCTGCCAGGGCGGAACGTGAAGGCTGGGAATGTCGAGGTCGGCGATGGCGTTGAGTGCCGTCAGGTCGAGCACACCCGAGATCTCGTACACGTCGGCCGGCTCAATGCCCAGCCCGCGCATCAGCAGCTGGCGCGTCAGATGAGGCATCGTCCGTTCGATCTCGAGCCGGACGACCTTGCCGAAACGGCGCTTGCGCAGCTCCTCCTCGATCGCCTCGAGCAGGTCGGGCGCTTCTTCCTCTTCGATCGATAAGTCTGCGTTGCGCGTCACTCGGAACAGGTGGTGCTCGAGGATCTCCATGCCCGGGAAGAGCGCATCTAGGTTGGCCGCAATGACCTGCTCGAGCAGGACATAGGTGTTCACGCCAACTTCCATCATCCGCGGCAGGATGGCCGGCACCTTGATCCGCGCGAAGAGTCGCTCCCCGCTGTCCGGGTCGCGGACGGTCACCGCAAGCGATAGCGACAGGTCACTGATGTACGGGAACGGGTGGCCGGGATCGACCGCGAGCGGCGTCAGCACGGGGAATATCTCGTCGAAGAAGCGTTCCCGCAGCTCCAGGTGGCGCTCGGGCCGCTCGTCGTAGCCGACGATGCGAATCTCCTCCTCGGCCAGTTCGTTGCGGATCGCGGCAAAGGTCTCCGAATGTCGCGCGACCATCGGCAGCAGTCGCGTCCGGATCGCGTCGAGTGCCTGTGCGGCGCCCAAACCATCGGGCGTCGGGCTCGACCGGCCTGCCTCGACCTGTTGCTTCAGGCCGGCCACGCGGACCTGGAAGAACTCGTCGAGGTTGCTGGCGAAGATTGCCAGGAAACGAGCGCGCTCGAGCAACGGGTTGCGCTCGTCGACGGCCTCGAACATCACCCGGTCGTTGAACTCGAGCCACGACAGCTCGCGGTTGATGTAGGGGATCTGCGCAGCGGCTGCCGCGCGACGCGCTCGGGCGGCACCCGGTTGGCGCGGAGTGGTGGATCGCGGCGAGATCAGCTGATCACCCGGCGGACGGACGGCAGTCATGGGGTGAGCCAGTCTACCAACGTGAGGTGCACACCCAATACGGTGGTGCCTGGGTGCACCGACCGGCTTCTACCCGTTAGTACTCTGCACCTCACTGAACTCGCGCTCGAGGCGCTAGCCGAGGTCACGCACGCCGCAGGGGCCTAACCCAGCCTTGTCGGGCCGCCGTGCTCGCCGTGCGCGGCGCGCTCCCTGGCGCGTTGCTCGGTGTCCGCGGGGCACGGGCACTCCTCGCGCAATCGGCGGAACGTGTAGAAGCCCGTGTGGTGGCCGTCGGCCCAGGTTGGCTGGAGCGCGTAGTTGCCCACCAGTTGCAGGTCGGTCAGCTGGGTCTGGGCGTCGGAGAGCGTTGGGTTCGAGTCGAGCCATCCGGGAATGCCCGCCTCGCCGCGGCAGAATGCGCACGGGCACAGCCAACGCAGGGTCACCAGGTCGTAACGCGTCAGGTGACCGTCCGGCCACTCCAGCTCGAGGGTGGCGTTCGGCCGGTCGGCATGGACGCGGACGGGCGCAAGATATTCAGAGCCAGTGACGAAGGAGCTCACGCCACGCGAGCCGTCAGCGAATCCAGATCAGGTCGCGCACAGCTCCCTGAGCGGCCAGGCTGCGGAAGACCCACGCCCAGCCGAAGGCAGAGTTGAGATCAGGTGCGCCGCTGGTCCCCGGGCCACCCGGGCCGTTCGTGCCCTGGCTCGCCTCGCTCGCCTTGGGGATGATCGTCACGTAGCGGCCCTGCCAGACCTCTTGGCCGGGCTCGGCATACGTGTCGAACTTGCGCGACAGGGTTCGGGTATCCATCCACGTCCGCGGGCCCGGATCGAATGATGTGCCATTGAGTGTCCCGTGCGGCCAGAGCGGTCCGACAACCTCAGCGGCGGTGACCTCGAAGTCGTCGGTCAGCGCCGGGTCGGCGGTCGACTCGAAGCCGGTCATGACCCAAGCGTGGCGACCAAGATGAACGAGCAGTCCAACTGGCTTTTCTGTTTCGCGCATCTGGCGCGCCGCGACCCACAGCGACTCCTGGGCTGTGGGCGCAGAGGCCCAACCGTAGTCATCGCCGCCGCCGTAGCGAACCATCGCCTGGGCCCAACCCTCGGGGTCGGCGCCCTGGTCGGTGACCTCGTAGCGACTCTCGGCCTGCGCGAAGTCGAGGTACTCGTCCTGTCGATTGCGCGACTCGTCCGAGCGGCCGTGGATCAGGTTGAGCATGATCTGGATCGTCGCGCCCACGCACGAGTAATCCCAGTACTGCGTCGCAAAGGCACTGTTGCGCCAGATGCTGAAGCGGCCGTTCCATTCGGCAGCCGAGACCGGCGCGATGCTGCCGGCGAGCAGGGACGCGAGCACGAGGAGGGAGATCACGGACCCTCTGCGCGCCCGCAAGAAGCGGATCACGTCTTGAACGTTACCGAATTTCGCGCCGGCACGGCAAACTGGACGGCAGTGCCCAAGACGCGAACCACCCGGGTCGGCGCGGCGATCGACATCGGCAGCAACAGCATTCACCTGCTCGTTGCGCGCCTGGACGGAGCCCCGGCCGCCAGTCGCCACGGCCTGAGCGTGTTGCTAGACCGCAGCGAACTACTCGGCCTGGGCGACGTTGTCGACGCCCACGGAGGCATACCGAAGGATTCGCGCGACCTGATCATCGATGCCCTCGTCGAATACGGCGCCCTGTCGAGTGAGGCCGGCGCCCGGCGGCTGGCGCTGATCGGCACGGAGCCGCTTCGCCGCGCACAGAACGCCGATACGGTCGCGGCCGCGGTGCTCGACACGACCGGCCATGAGCTCCACGTCATCAGCGTCGACCAAGAGGCCGAGCTGACCGTGCTCGGCGTCACCGGCGGAAGGACGCCGCGTTTTCCGCTGATCGTCGTCGACATCGGCGGCGGATCGACCGAGGTCGGCATTTACCGGCCGGGGGCGCCGCTCGAGGTAGCGGCGCTGCCAATCGGCTCAGCTCGCCTGACGAACTCGCTCGTCCACAACGACCCGCCCACCGAAGAGGAGCTCGACTCGCTCCACGACGCTGTCGCCGAGATCCGTGGCCAGCTACCGACTCTTTCTAGCAGCGGGCTTTCAACAACCGGGCACCACGGCAGGCTGCAGGCCGTCTTCGTCGGCGGAACGGCAACCAACCTGGCCAGGCTGGGCCGGCTGTCGCGCGCCGGCCTGGCCGATGATCGGCGGCTGCTGCGCGAAATGGACTCGGCCGCAATCACCGAGCATTTCGGGGTCAGGCCGCGGCGCGCGCGCCAACTCGGTGCCGGAGCCGCGATCGTCGAGGTGTTGCTCGATCATTTTGAGCTCGACGAGGCCGCCGTCTCAACCGCCAGCCTGCGCGACGGGGCGATTATCGCGGAGTGGCGCTTTGGCGATGACTGGCCGGAGCGACTGAGCCAATACTTCGCTCAGCCTGCCGGCTGACGATCGGCGATCGCCAGCCACGCGCGCAACGGCTGGAGTGCACCGTTCTCCCCGTAATGGCGGCGCCGCCGGCCAGCGGGCAGCGTCTGGATGAGGCCCGCCGCGCGCAGCACGGACAGGTGCTTCATCACTCCCCACCGCGTCATGCCCGGCGTTCGGGCATCGAGCTCCGTGGTGCTCAGACCGGGTCGCGCGGCGATCTCGACGTACAACCGACGCCTGGTTGGGTCGGAAAGCGCGCGCAGGACCTCGTCGAGACGAGGATCGTCGTTGATCATGACGTGACCAGAGGGTCACATATCAACAGAAACCAGTCAAGCAGTGTTGCACGCTGAACCACTCGTTGTAAGATCGATAGGTGAGCAAGGTCCTCGAAGCACCGGCTGATCGATCGGCCGAACGCCGTGCCAACGCCTTGGTGCGCTCATGGGCAGGCCGTGGAGATCTGATCGAATCGCTCGTCGAGCGTGCTGGTGGCGTCGACCAGGTCGGCATCGAGGAGCGTGTCGAGAGCCTCAAACGCCGCTCGATCAAGCGCGAATCGAAGGTCTGGGCGCTCGATCTGGCCATCCGGATGGTCGACCTGACAACGCTCGAAGGCAAGGACACCGAGGGCAAGGTACGGGCGCTGTGCGCCAAGGGCATGCGGCCCGACCCGAGCGACCCGACCGTCCCGAGCGTTGCCGCCATCTGCATCTATCCGGGCCTCATCCCGGTCGCCAAGCGCGCCCTCGCCGGATCCGGCGTCAAGGTCGCGAGCGTCTCGACCGGCTTCCCCTCGGGTCAGACGTATTCCGACGTCAAGCTGCTCGAGACGCGTCAGGCGGTCGCCGCCGGCGCCGACGAGATCGACATGGTCATCGACCGTGGCGCGTTCTTGCAGGGCGATTACCGCCAGGTGTTCGACGAGATCGTCGCCGTCAAGGAAGCATGCGGACCGGCCCATCTCAAAGTCATCCTCGAGACGGGCGAGCTCGAGACGTACGACAACGTGCGCCGGGCGAGCATCCTCGCCATGGCCGCCGGCGCGGATTTCATCAAGACGTCTACGGGCAAGGTCCAGCCGGCGGCGACGCTACCGGTCACGCTGGTGATGATGGAGGCCGTGCGCGACTTCCAGCGCCGAACGGGCCAGATCGTGGGCATCAAGCCGGCTGGCGGGATCAAGACGGCCAAGGAAGCCATCCAGTACCTGGTCGTGCTGTACGAGACGCTCGGGCCGCGCTGGATGACGCCCGACCTTTTCCGCTTCGGCGCCAGCACGCTGCTCAACGACCTGCTGATGCAGGTGCGCAAAGAGCGCACCGGGCGCTACCAGGGAGCTGACTACTTCACGATCGACTGACCTGCGGCTAGGCTGCGTACGAGCGGCCAGGCTGCACGGGAGGGGACCAGAAATTCGATGCGGCTTTCGATAGCGCTCGGGTTGATGTTGGTCATGCTGCTGGGCCTCGCTCCGGCAGCGACACGCGGGGCTATCGGCACGCCCTACCAACCGACTGCCAGCGCGGCGATCGCGCCGGGCGTCAGGCACGAAAATGGGACGCTCGTGGCCCACGCGGAAACGCACTACGTCAACGTCGTCTCAGTGGACATGGCTCGCGAAGGGCTGAACGTCCGCCTCTCCCAGGCAAACGGCATCGCGACCAATGCGGCTTTCGTGACCGACCAGGCGGCCGACTACAACGCTGACGACCGTCACGTCGTCGCGACTATCAACGGCAGCACGTTCTTCTACCTGAGCGCGCCGGATGGGACGCCGATCGGCGGCACCGGACAGGGCCTGAACGTCAGCGATGGCGAGCTGATCAACGCCGGCGCGCCCGTCACCGGCACGGGTGAGCTGCTGGCCTTCGGCGTCGACGCCAGCGGCGTGCCGATGATCGGCAATCCGTCGTTCACGATGCAACTGACGCTGCCAGGCGGCGCCGAACACCCGCTGTATCGGGTGAACCAGCGCCGGAACGACAACGAGGTCGTGCTCTACACGCCGCGCTACGACACGCGCACCTACGCCAACGACCTCGGCGTCGAGTACGTCATCGAAGGCTTCGCCCTTCCGCTCAGCACATCGGGCACGCACAGCGGCACGATCGTGGCGGTCAACTCGGACACCGGCGACACGCCGATCGGCGCCGGGCAGGTCGTGCTGTCGGTCGCTGACGGCGCGGCCGCGCCGTTCGCCGCGCTCGCCGTCGGCGACGAGGTGGTGTTGGACATAACGATCGAATCCGGCTGGGCGAACGTGGTCAACTCCGTCGGTGGCCGCAACCCGCTCGTCGCCGACGGCCACGACGTGACGGCTACCAAGAATGGTTACCACCCGCGATCGGCGGTCGGCATCCGCGCCGATGGCAGCCTGATCCTGCTGGCAACCGACAACGGCAACATCGATTCGGTCGGCATGACGTTGCCCGAGATGGCATCGCTGATGCTGTCGCTCGGAGCCGTCGATGCCGTCAATCTCGACGGCGGAAACTCGACCCAGATGGCGGTCCGTCATCCCGGACAGACCGATGTGTCGCTCGTAACCGGACTCCGGACTCCGCCTGACAGGCTGCGCCAGGTCGTGAACGCACTCCAGGTGGTGAGCGACGGCCCGGCCGTCTTCGAGGATGTCCGAGCCACCCGACGTCAGCTCACCCGAGCTTTCGATTGTCGGGTCGGTGAAGGCGGGCAAGCAGGCAGCCCTGATCGGTGTCGAGTGGGCGGCGTCCGATGAAACGGGCGTGACCGACACCGACGTCGAGATGCAGATCGGCGCGGGTGGATGGAGCAGTGTGTCAGTCTGGCTCGCCCACGGCATCGGCGGCGACCGTCGTGGTTCCGTACGGCAGCGGAATTCAGTGTGCGCGTCCGTGCCACCGACCAGTGGGGCAATGTCAGCCCGTGGGTGGTGAGCGAGCGGTTACGACTGACGCTCTACGACGACGGCCACACCGCCGTCGAGCGGGGTGGCGGCTGGACACGCAAGTCATCGTCGAAGGCGATCGGCGGAGCGTTTCGACAGAGTGCAGCCACGAGCGCCTGGATGGAGCTCGCCTATCAGGGCGTGCAGGTCGCATGGATTGGCCAGGTGGGACCACGCAAGGGGTCTGCCCAGGTAGCGCTCGACAGCCAGCCGTCGGTCGCCGTTTCTACGACAGCGGCAACTGCCGATGTGCGCCGAATCCTGTTCGTGTCGCCGCGTGCAGCGGTGTCCGATCCGAGCTTGATCCGGGTGCTGAACGCGGGATCGTCGGCGACGCCATTGCTCGATGTCGACGCCTTTCTGGTGCTGCGGCCGGCGCAATAGCCTGGCGCGACCAGCCCGGCGCCACGGGCCTGCGCCTACAGGCCTCGGTCAGTCGGCCGCGTCGCTCCGGAGGCGCGAGTAGTAGACGAGGTCGTGATAGGCGCCGCCGCGGAACTGGCTTCCGCGCGCCACGCCCTCACGCTTGTAGCCCGCCCTCTCGAGTGAGCGCTGCTCGGCGACGTTTTCGATGTCGGTCGACGCCTCGACACGATTGAGGTCGGTCGCCGCGAAGAGGTAGTCGGCGAGAAGCCGCTGTGCCTCGGTGCCCAGCCCTTTGCCTCGAGCGTGGGCCACCAACTCGATCCCGATCTGCCACGCGTCCGAGAACGGGCTCGGGCCGTACACCAGCACCCGACGCCAGCCGACGGTGCCGATGCGCTCGCCGCTGTCGAGCAGCTCGACGATCAAGCTGCCGTTTCGGTCGTTGCGCAGCGGCCCATCGACCAGCTGCTCTCGCGGAATCGGTTCGCGCGGTCCAAAGTCGTTGAAGCCGCCGACCTCCATATCCCGGTTCCACTCATCGAGCAGGTCGGCGTCATCGAGCGTGACGTCACGCAACAGGACGCGCCCGCCACGAAAGGGAAGGTGGTCGGTCACCGCGCAGCGTGGAAGGCAAGCGCGGCGTTGAGGCCGCCGAAGCCGAACGATGTCGAGAGCACGCCGCCTATTTTGCCCTCGAACGGTTCGGCGCTGACGCCGGGCAGGTAGCGACTCACCTCGGGATCCAGGTCCCGCAGGTTAACGGTGCCCGGCGCCCACCCACGCGCGATGGCGAGGGCGCAGATGCTTGCCTCGATCGCGCCCGATGCCCCCAGCGGATGACCGTAGTAGGCCTTCGTGCCGCTCACCGGAACTTCGTTTGCTCGCCGTCCGAGGGCTCGGGCGATGGCAAGCGCCTCGACGGAATCGCCGAGCGGTGTGGACGAGGCGTGAGCGTTGACGTAGTCGATATCGGCCGCTTTCATATGCCCGTCGGCGAGCGCCAGTCGGGCGGCGCGTGCTGCCTGGACCCCGTCTGGTCGCGGCTGGACCATGTGGAAGGCGTCGCTCGTTGCGGCGTAGCCACGCAGTTCGGCGTACGGGGTGGCGCCGCGCCTCTCCGCCACTTCACGGGCTTCGAGCACGAGCAGCGCGGCGCCCTCGCCGAGCACGAAACCGTCGCGCCCCGCATCGAACGGACGAGCGGCCTCCTGCGGCTGATCGTTGTGCCCGGCGCCGAGCGCCCGGATGATGTCGAATGCCCCGAATGCGAGTGGGCTGAGTGGCACTTCGACGCCGCCGGCAAGGGCGGCGTCGGCGGACCCGGAACGCACCAGCCGTAGTGCCTCGCCGATGGCCACCGCGCCGGCGGCGCACGAGTTGGCCGTCGACAGGATCGGGCCGTGGAGGCCCAGGGCGATGCCCACGTTCGCCGGTGCGGCGCCGCCGAACACTGCCAGCGCAAGGTTCGGCGCAACCGTCCGGATGCCTCGCTCCATGTACCGGACGTGCTGCTCCTCGGCATAGGCGATGCCGCCCAGCGCCGAGCCAACGTAGACTGCGAACCGATCGCCGCGCGGCGAGTTGCGAGCGCCAATATCGAGCTGCGCGTCGGCGAGCGCGAGCCGTCCAGCGGCGAGTGCGAACTGGCTGAAGCGGTCGGTCTGACGGGCGGCCTTGGGATCCATGTGGTCGGTCGGCTCGAAGTTGTCGATCTGTGCGGCGACCTGGGAGCGAAAGGCCGACGGGTCGAAACGATCGATCCGCTTGACGGCCGACTTGCCGGCCTGGAGGCCAGCCCAGAAGTTGTCGAGGCCGGTGCCGATCGGGGTGACCATTCCGAGGCCCGTCACCCATACCTCTCTGTCGCGATCTCTCATGGCTGTGCCTCGGCGAGTTGCTTGAATGTGGCCAGCGTCCGGCCGGCGATCGGCCTGACGAAGAGTCGGTCGACAAGCAATGGGACGAATTCGGGACCGAGCACTGGCACTCGGCGCACGAAGTCATGTTCGATCGTCACCCGACATCCGCCATGCGCGGACCGGATACGCCATGTGACGCGCATCCCTCGAGTCACTCCTGCACGGTGCAGAAAATGGAGGCGCAACTCAGCGGGATCCGCATCATCCGACCGGAACTCACTGCGCCACGTGACCGGGATGCCTACCGGCCCGACGAGTCTGCGTGCCGACATGCGCGCGATTCGCCTGCCATCAGTAAGTGACCGGACGGTCACATAACGATAATGGGGAAGCAACTCTGGCCAGCGTTCGAGATCATGCGCCAGGTCAAACAGTGCGCGGGGCGGAGCAGCCACATCAATCGAGATCTCAGTCTTCACTGGATCGAGCGCCATGCGCCAGCGCCGCGTGCGCGAGGTCGACCAGCGGCAGGTCACGCGCTTCAGCCAGACTGAACCAGGCGGCCTGGTCAGTCGATTCGTCAACCTCGTCGCGCAGCTCGCCGCCGAGGATCGCAACGTCGTAAACGATCCTGATCGCGTGCCAGGCGCCGCCGTCATCGCGCGCGCCAGACCCCGATTGCACGAACGCGAGGCCCTCGATCCTGCCTTTCAGGCCGGTCTCCTCGGCCAATTCGCGAATGACCGTTACAGCCGGATCTTCAGCGAAGTGCACCCCGCCGCCGGGGAGCGTCCACTGTCCATGGCCCGGATACCCGGGTGCGATGCGCACGAGGAGGATGCGTTCCTCGGCGTCGCCGACCAGGGCGTAAGCGGCCACGCGCGTCATGTTCACGGCGCGAGAAGTCGGAGCAGGAAGCGAGGGTCGAGGGCGAGCGAGGCGCGCAGCTGGTCGGTCAGCACCAACGTAAGCGTCTTCCTCTCGCGTGCTCGACGCGACAGTCGGCGCAGCGCGTAGTCGAGCATGCTCGGCTTGGCGATGAACAACTGGAGGACCCAAGACACGACATCCTTGGTCAGGAATCTGGAACGCAGGTGGCGATCGTAGTCCTCCATCGCCCGTCGGTCGCCTGCCAGCCATCGCCTGATTGCCTCGGCCGCCATTTCGCTCGAGACGAGCGCACGATGGAGGCCCTCACCGCTGAGCGGATCGATGAAGCCGGCTGCGTCACCGACCAGTAGGTAGCCGGGGCCGGCCACCCGCAGCGGGCGATGCTCGAGCGTGCCGGATGTGCGGTAGCCCTCCGTTACCGGCGCCGTCATCCAGCCAGCGGGCGGACCGCGGAATCGGCCGATCAGCCGTTCGGCCACGACGCTCGGGGGTGAAGAAAGCCATTCGCCCGGCAGGACGATGCCGATGTTGACACGACCGTCGGGCACGGGGGCGATGCCGGCGTACCAGCCGCGTCCGAACACGAATCGTTCCTCCATGGCTCGCCCGGCGAGAGCGGCGTCCGGATCTTCGCGCTGATAGGTCAGGCCGAACTTCTTCATGCGGCTTCGGCCGCCGAGCCCACCCGTTCGGGCCACGTTCGAGCCGGGTCCGTCGGCGCCAACCACGACGCGCGCCTCGATGATCTGCCGCTCGCCGCTTGACGCGCCAACGGTCGGCGAGACGTCGAGCCGCGCAAGGTGGTGCGCTGCGGGTAACTCCAGCGAACGCACCACGGTCGCCCTACGCACGTCGGCGCCCGTTTCGCGTGCGCGATCGAGGAGGGCGGCATCGAGCCGCACGCGGTCAAAGCCATTTGCAGTTCCGTGGGCGTACTCGATGCGGCAGGTAGCGCCGCCCAGGGTCTCGAGCCGCAGCGCCGAGATTGGCCGCGCCAGTACCCCGACATCGTTCCGCGAGAACCCGAGATCGACCAGTCGATCGCATGTGAGTGGCGATGAGAACACACCACAGGCGCGCCACTCGGGCTCCCGCTGACGCTCAAAGACGACGGTGCTGACACCCTCCCGGGCGAGTCGTATTGCGAGCGCCGAGCCGGCAGGCCCGCCGCCGACGATGGCCACGTCTGCTGCGTCAGCCATCTGCTTGGTCAGGCTTGCCGAACACGAGCGCGTATCGGTATCCCGGAAACGACTTGTGCCTGGCCGTCATGCGCAGGCCGGCTGCCTCGGCCATCGCGCGCAGCTCGGTGACCCTGTACCCGCGCCGGACGGAGAGCGGCGCGTCATGCTTCGTGTAGCGATTCCCTGTGGCGACTCGCGTCAACAGCCAAGCGCCCAACCACCACATGCGGCTGCGCTCGACGTCATTGACGATCACGGCCGTGCGCGCGACGCGGGCCATCTCAATCAGCATCCTGGTTGCAGCAGGTTCGTCGAGGTGGTGGAGCACGAGCGAGGAATGAACGACGTCCCAGGATCGGTCTGCCTCATCTATCCGGTCACTGCTCGCGAGGGCTATCTCGAGGCTGGCGGCCTCGCCGCTCTGGGCACGGGCGACGCTGACGATTTCGGGCCTGACATCGGTCGCCTTCACCTCCAGACGCCGATGGTTCGCCCGCGCCCAGTCCAACAGGTACCTCGGCACGTCGGCCGATCCGGTTCCGACATCGAGCAGAGTTGTTGGTCGGTCGCGCTGCAGCAACGGGGAAAGGGCGGACCATGACAGGGCACTACCGCCCAGCCAGCGGTTCACGCGTGCAAGGTCGCGCAGGTTGCCCGCCAGTAGCGTGGGATCCAGCGATCCGTCGAGCATCTCCGGGGTCTCAGCCAATCGCCGCATTCGCATGAGCGTAGCGGCAATTCGTCATGCACAGGTCCTTGACTACTGTTATGTGAGTAAGTAGTCACCTAATCTCGCTACCAGAACTGCGATGAGCGGTGTAATCTCAGGCCGTGACAAATTCTCGACGCGGTTCTCGAGGAAAGAATGCGCCGAGCCGGGCGCTCGTGACCCGCCGCCGATCGGCCGATGTGGGTCGCGGCACCAATTCGCCGGCTACCTGGGGCATAGGTGACGGCCAGCCCGTTCCGTGGGAGTACGCGCCCGCTCCGGAGGCGCGCGACGTCGTTCAGCTCAAGTCGCGCTACGGCCTCTTCATCGGCGGCAAGGAGGTCGCGCCGCGCGGCGGACAGTGGTTCACCACCACCGACCCGGCCACCGAGGAGCCACTGGCTGAGATCGCCCGAGCAACCGTTGACGATGTCAACCAGGCCGTCACCGTCGCGCGACGTGCGTACAAGCGGGAGTGGGGCGAGCTGCCCGGGCGCGAGCGGGCCAAATACCTGTTCCGCATTGCGCGCATCCTGCAGGAGCGAAGTCGCGAGTTCGCCGTGCTCGAGTCGCTCGATGGCGGCAAGCCGATCAAGGAGTCACGCGACGTCGATGTTCCGCTCGCGGCCGCCCACTTCTGGTACTACGCCGGCTGGGCGGACAAACTCGAATACGCCTTCCCCGGTCGCAACCCCAGGCCTCTCGGTGTCGCCGCCCAGGTCATTCCGTGGAACTTCCCGCTGCTCATGCTGGCCTGGAAGATCGCGCCGGCGCTCGCAGCCGGCAACACGGTCGTGCTCAAGCCGGCCAGCTCGACGCCGCTCAGCGCACTGTTCTTCGCCGATGTCGTCCGCCAGGCTGAGCTGCCGCCGGGAGTGGTCAACATCATCACCGGCCCGGGCGAGATCGGCCTTGCGCTGGTCAGCCATCCGGACGTCGACAAGGTCGCCTTTACCGGCTCGACCGCGGTGGGCAAGCAGATCGGCCGCGCGATCGTCGGCACCGACAAGGCGATCACGCTCGAGCTGGGTGGCAAGGCGGCGAACATCATCATGGACGACGCCGCGATCGACCAGGCGATCGAGGGCGTGATCAACGGCATCTATTTCAACCAGGGCGAGGTGTGCTGCGCGGGAAGTCGCCTGTTCGTACAGGAATCGATTGCCGAGCCGTTCATCGAGCGCCTCAAGGACCGCCTGTCGACTCTGCGTGTGGGCGATCCGCTCGACAAGAACACCGATGTTGGGGCGATCAACAACGCCGCCCAGCTGGCCAAGATCGAGGAGCTGCTCGAGGCCGGTCAGGCGGAAGGCGCGGACATGTACCAGCCGGCGTGCGAGCTGCCGGCGCGCGGTTACTTCGTTCGCCCCACGTTGTTCACCAACGTCAGCCAGTCGAGTCGCATCGCCCAAGAGGAGATCTTCGGGCCGGTGTTGTCGGTGCTCACCTTCCGAACGCCGGCCGAGGCCATCGAGAAGGCCAACAACACGCCCTACGGCCTGTCGGCAGGTGTGTGGACGGAGAAGGGCAGCCGGATCCTGTCGATGGTCTCCAAGCTGCGCGCCGGCGTGGTGTGGGCCAACACTTACAACCAATTCGACCCGACCTCGCCGTTCGGTGGCTACAAGGAGTCGGGCTTTGGCCGCGAGGGCGGCCTGCACGGTCTGCTGTCGTACCTCGACCTCGACGGCAGCCACTGATGTCGACCAGCGAGGCCGTTTCAATTCCACAGCTCGCCGCCGCGCTCCATGAGCCGTGGAAGCCGCAGGATCTGGTCGAGGCCAACGGCGCGGTCGTTCGGCTGGCGCGGCTCGAGGGCGAGTTCCCGTGGCACCACCACGATGAGGACGAGCTATTCCTGTGCTGGAGCGGCACGTTCCGCGTGGAGATGCACGGCAAAGACGCAGTGACGCTCGAGCAGGGCGACCTGTTCGTCGTCCCGGCCGGTGTCAAGCACCGTCCGGCGGCAGAGTTCGGCCCGGCCTACACGCTGCTCATCGAGCGACCGGAGACCCAGCAATATGGCAACTAGGCGGGTCACCCGCGCCGCGGCGCCCAGCGAGAAGGCGGCCACGGCGCCGCGCATCCCGGTCAGGAAGACGTACAAGCTCTACGTCGGCGGCCAGTTCCCGCGTTCCGAGTCGGGTCGCACGTACATCGTCCGCGCCGCAGATGGACAGCCACTGGCCAATGCCGTGCGGTCGTCCAAGAAGGATCTGCGCGACGCCATCCGAACGGCGCATGGAGCCGCCGACGGCTGGGCGGGCAAGACGGCGATGAATCGGGGCCAGGTCCTGTATCGCGTGGCAGAGCTGATGGAAGGCCGCAGGGCGCAGTTCGTCGAGGAGGTGGCCGCGGCAGAGGGGCTGCCAGCCGAGGATGCAGTCGCGCAGGTTGATCGGGCCATTGATCGATGGGTCTGGTACGCCGGCTGGGCCGACAAGATCAGCCAACTGTTCGGCACGGTCAACCCGGTCGGCGCGTCGTACTTCAATTTCACTTTCCCCGAGGCGACCGGTTTGGTCGGCATCGTGGCGCCCAAATCGTCGTCACTGCTCGGCCTGGTCTCGCGGATCGCGCCGGCCGTCGTTGGTGGCAACGCTGTGGTTGCGCTGGCCTCGGAGTCGCGGCCGCTGCCGGCGGTGACGCTGGGCGAGGTACTGGCCACGTCCGATGTGCCGCCCGGCGTGATCAACGTCCTGACCGGCCTGCGCCGCGAGCTCGTGCCGATCCTCGCCGGGCACATGCAGGTCAACGCGCTCGACATCTGGGGCGTGCCGCGCGACATGCGCGCGGCAGTCGAGGACTCGGCCATGGAGAACGTCAAGCGCGTCGCCCGACCGCCGCGTGACACCGATGATCGATTCGATTGGCTCGACGACCGCCGCGCCCAGCGACCTGAGTGGATCGCGGCCTATCTCGAGATGAAGACCGTCTGGCACCCGATCGGCGTCTGACATCCGGTAACCCCGCGCCCCCGGAGGACGTCGCCGTAGGCCGCACCTACAACCGAGGTTGGTACGTGGCTACCGCGGTCGTGGCGGCGGTGACCTTCGTGCTGCTCGCGATCTGGGCCAGATCGTCTCCGCCGGCACCGTGGGAAGTGTCGGTCGTGGACTTTCTCGCCATCGGTGACGGGCCGTTGGACGCCCTGGTCGTGGCACTCAATACGATTGGCGACCTGCCGGTCTGGCTCCCGCTCGTGACCGTCGTCGCCATCCTGCTCGGTCGGGTGCGGGGATGGATCATCGCGGCGCTCGTAGCGCTCACGCTCGTGTCGGACCTGGTGGGCTTTGGGGTCAAGATCCTCGTTGAGCGAGAGCGACCGGCCACGGCAGCCGTCGAGCATTTCTTCGGCCCAGACAGCTTCGCCTTCCCGAGCGGGCACGTCGTCCGTGCAGTCGCCCTGCTGGCAACCCTGGGCTTTCTGCTGGCGCCACCGCGCCGGCGTCTGCCGGTCGCACTGCTATCCGCAGCCTTTGCGGGCCTGTTCATGGGCTTCGCCCGCGTCGGCCTCGGCGTCCACTGGCCGACCGACGCCCTCGGCGGGTTCCTTCTGGGCGTGGCCTGGTTCTCCGCGAGCGCCGTCTTGCTTCGGCGATCCTTCGCCCATGCAGCCTGAAGAGTTCCTGACCGGGACCCAGCACGGCCTCGAGGTCTATCGCCGGGTGCTCGAGATCCTTGGCCGGCTCGGACCGTTCGAGACGCGCGTGTCCAAGAGCCAGATCGGCTTCCGTCGACGGCGCGGCTTCGCGTACATATGGCGGCCCAATCAGTACCTCTCCTCGAAGTCCGCCGAGGTCGCCCTCTCGATCGCGCTCGGCCACCACGACCCGTCGGCACGCTTCAAGGAGGTGGCGCATCCGTCTGCGAGGCAATGGATGCATCATCTCGAGATTCAGTCCGTCTCGGACATCGACGATGAGGTCGGCAGGTGGCTTTCGGAGGCCTACCAGCGCGCCAAATGAAGGCGAGCCGCCGCGCTCACCTGAATCCAATCTGAAGCCCTGGGAACCTGTCGCGGGATTGGCCGAAGCGACGGTCGAAAACTAGGGTCCGGGCATGGGAGCAGACCGCCAACCGACTCGTCGCGCGCTGATCGGCTACACGAGCTGCAGCAATTCCTCGGCGCGAAGTGCCGACACGCCTTCCTCGTCGTGGCGAAAGAAGACGTAGCAATCGATGCCGGCGTCAACGAACGCACGTAGTCGGGCGGCCCAGTCAGCCAAGTCGGCCTCCGTGTAGGTCGTGCGCCGCAGGCGCAGATATATGAATCGGCCGGTCAGGCGCAGGTCGGGCGCGTCTCCGTCGTCCAAGTCCGTAGCGCACAGTGCCGCGCCGTGCGCCCGTAGCAGGCCGAAAATCGCGTCGTCCCGCCACGACGCGTGCTGCGCCTCGAGCGTCAGCGGCATGTCCGCCGGCCAGGCCGCCATCAACAACCGCAGCTTCTCCTCGTCGCGATGGACGTTGGCAGGCAGCCGATAAAGGACCGAGCCCAGGCGCTCCCCGAACAACCGATACGGAGCCGTAAGCCATTCGACCGTCTGAGCTGCTGCCTCGCCAAAGGCGCGCATGCTTCCGCCGCGCTGGGCCTTGACCACGAAGCGAAAGTCGGCCGGCGTGGCCGCCAGCCACGCCGCGATCTTGTCCGGCTTGGGCTGCTGGTAGAAGGTGTTGTTCAGCTCGACAGCTGGCAGTCGGCCGGCGTAGGCGCGCAGCAACCCGTCAGCCCTGGTGCCCGGGGCGTAGAAGCGCGGCGCCCATGCCGGATAGGCAAATCCGCTCGTGCCGACCAGCAGCCGGCCCCTGGTCATTGCCAGCGGAAGAAGCGCGCCGAGATCAGGAACGAGACGATCAGCCAGCCGGCGAGAACCAGGAAGTCGACTGACAGCGGCACGTACGCCGCGCCGCCGACCATGGTCTGGCGCAATGCGTCACCGAGGTAGGTGAGTGGCATCACCGCCGCGACCGGTTGCAGCCAGTCGGGCATGAACGCGATCGGAAAGAAGATGCCCGACAGGAACATGAGCGGGAACTGGACGACGCTGGCCAGAGCGTTGGCAGTGTCCTCAGTTCGTGCGTAAGAGGCGATCACGTAGCCGATCGCCAGGAACGTCATCGAGCCCAGCACCACGAAGGCGGCGACGATGAGCATCGGGCCGACGATGGACACGTCGAAGGCGACGATGCCGATGCCGACGATGATCACCGTCTGGACGAGAGCGATGAGCAGTCTCATCAGCACGTTGCTGGCGACGAGCGTGGAGCGCGACAGGGGAGTGGCGTTGAGCCGCTTCAGGATCTGCTTCTCGCGCTGCGCGGTGAGCGGGATCGACGCGAAGATACCGAGCTGCATCAGCGCCATGGCCAGGATGCTGGGCACGAAGTAGGCCGCGGCAGAGATCTCATCGGATTGGATCGGCCGCGGCTCCACCGCGAGCGCAGGCGGTGCGCCGCTCAACCCCTGGTTGATGCCACCAACAACCTGGGCGACGACCTGCTGGACGGTGTTGCTCGAGGTCGACTGGCTTGGGTCGGTGTAGACGATCAACTGAAACGGCTGGGCCGGCGTCACACCCGGTTGGAGCGCACCGCCCAGGCCGGCGGGAACGACGACCACGGCGTCGAGATCGCCGGCACGCATCTGCGACAGCGCGTCTTCCTCAGCAGCGTCGGTCAGCTCCAGCAGCTCCACCCCGCTGAAGCTCTGGCGCAGCTGCGCCGACGCCGGCGAGCCGTCCTGGTCGACCCAGCCGACAGCGAAGGTGGTCGGTCCGTTGCCCGAGAAGAGCGACCCGAACAGGAACACGAAGATGACCGGGAAGGCGAGCGTCCAGAAGAGCGACGCGCGGTCGCGGTAGAAGCTCTTGATGTTGGCAGCCGTGAGCGGCAACAGGCCGCGAGTGAAACGTCTCATCGGTCAGTCGCGCAGCGCGCGGCCGGTCAGCTCGAGGAACACGTCCTCTAGCGTGGGTCGCCTGACGCTGATGTCCAGCCCTTCGAGGCCAAGCTCGTCCGACACGCGCAGCAGATCGCCGATCGTGGCCGGCACGTCGGCCGTGTAGAGCACCGTCTCGTCAACCTCGCGGGCGACGCGGCCGACAGCGGCGAGCGTCGTTAGGCGTTCGTCGGTCAGCTCGGGCCGCGATGCGAAGCGGATCGTGCGTTCGACGAAATGGCGCGTGACCAGCTCGTTGACCGTGCCGATCTCGAGGATTCGGCCGTGATCCATGACCGCGACGCGATCGCACAGCTGCTCGGCCTCTTCCATGTAGTGCGTCGTCAGCACCACTGTCCGGCCCTCGCCGCGCAGCTCCGCGATCTGGTCCCACAGCGCCCGCCGGGCCTGGGGGTCGAGCCCCGTGGTCGGCTCGTCGAGGAACATCAGCTCGGGGTCGTTGACCATTGCCAGGGCGACCGACAGGCGCTGACGCTGGCCACCCGAAAGCTCCTTAGTGAGCGCGATCTCGCGCTCGTCCAGACCGAACCGCTGGATCAGCTCCTTCGTCGGCCGTGCCTTGGCGTAGAAGCTCCCGAACAGGTCGATCAGCTCGACCACAGTCAGGTTGGGGTACAGCGCGGCGGTCTGGAGCTGGACGCCGATGCGCTCCTTCAGCTCGACCGCGTTGCGCTGTGGGTCGATGCCGAGCACCGCTATTTCGCCGCCATCGGCCTTGTTGAGGCCCTCCAAGATCTCGATCGTCGTCGTCTTGCCGGCGCCGTTTGGCCCGAGCAGGCCGAACACCTCGCCGTGCTGCACCTCGAAGTCGATGCCGTCTACTGCCTGGACGTCGCCGTAGCTCTTGCGCAGGCCGGCGACGCTGATCACCGGACGATCTTCGTTGGTGGGCCGAGCGACGTTCACCCGCCGATGATCATTCGCGTCGCGACAACGGTCAACGCGCCGATCACCGTGAACGCCACCAGGGGTGACGCGCTGGCTCCCTTTCGATGTTCGGCTTCGGGCAATAGATGGCCGGCGCCGATGGCGATGAACGCGCCTCCGAACGCGGCGAGAAGGATGCCGAGCTGCTCGGGCGCCAGGGCGATCACCTGGCTGATGCCGATGCCGACGAGCGTCGCCGCGGCGTCGATCGCGAGCAGCGCAATGGCAGCGCCCCGTCCACGGCCGACGGCGAGAGCGAGGGTGACGATGTTCAGGCCATCGGCGAAGTCATGGACGAGCACGGCGATGGTGACGATCAGGCCGACCTCGGGGCTGGCTTCGAAACCAAGGCCGATGGCCACGCCATCGAGAGTGCTGTGCGCGATGAGCCCGGCGGGAGCGAGCCAACCCAGCTTCGAAGGCGCCGCGGCCACGGCATGCTCATGAGGCTCGTCGGGATCGACACCCGGCTCGTGGCTGTGCTCGTAGCTACCCTGGTGGATGAACGTCTCGACACCGGCGTAGATGAGGTATCCCACCACCGCCGCCGCTCCGGCCAACATGGCGGCACTCTCGCCGCCGATCAGTTCGATCGCTTCTGGCAAGAGGTCGACCAGCCCGGTCGCGACGAGGATGCCAGCCGCGAGCGCCATGACAACGTGGAGGCGGTGGCGCAGCCGGAACGCGGCAAACCCGCCGAGGAGCGTCGAGATGAAAGGCAGCGCACCGGCGAGCCAGATCACGCGGCACCCGTCTGGCAAGTGGGGCAAAGCCCATATAGCTCGAGCCGGTGGCTGTCGATCCTGTAGCCACTCCGACTGGCAATCTCGCGCACGACCGACTGCAGGCCGCTGTCCTCGACGTCGATCGACTTGCCGCAGCTCCGGCAGATCACATGGTGGTGGTGCTGCTCGGGCTCGCACGTGACGTACGCGTGCTCGCCCGACGGCAGGTCGAGTCGCTCGAGTGCCTCGATCTCGGTCAGCACGTCGAGCGTCCGGAAAACGGTCGCCCGCCCAACCCTGATGTGCTCCCGGCGCGCGTCGGCCATCAGCCCAGCGGCCGTGAAGTGGCCGCGCTGCTCACCGATCAGCTCGACCAGCGCCTGGCGCGGGCCGGTCACGCGGCGGCCAGACTGGGCAAGCGCATCGTTGAGACTCGGTCTCATCAGGCGGTAATGATACTGAGTATCGCTACAACGTCAACGCCGTGTCGGGAGTTCGTCACCGGGAGCTCGTCATATGACGTAACTAGGTGCTGAGCGTGGTTGCTCGCCCGCGCCTCTTCGTTGGTCTTACGCGCGAGAGGGTTGCACTATCCCAAGATCGGATTCCGGAAGCTGGCATAACGCGTCGCCTGGGACTGTCGCCCACTTGGTCGTATAGACCGCCAGGCAACGTCGGCAAGTGTCACGTGACGGGGACTTGTCGAACGCGGAACCGAAGGACGGTCACGGCGCCCGACCGCGTGCTGCTGAGCGGCTCCAGGTCAATCCTTCCGACGCCAGGGGCCGAGAAGCGAACGCCGTCACCGATCAGCACCGGCAGGACATACACCAGGATCTCGTCGACGAGCCCCCGCCGCAGGCACTGGCCGGCCACGTCAGCACCGAGGATCTCCAGGTTCTTGCCGCCTGCGGCGCTGCGGGCCGTGGCGACCGCTTCCGCGATGTCACCGCTGAGGAACGTGACCCCCGGGTCCAGCGGCTCCGGCCGCTCGTGGGTCAGGACGAACATGGGTCCGGAGACGGGATAGTTTTCACCGCTCGATGCAGACCCCTGCTCCTTGGCGACCTTCATCCTGTTGCCTACTTCGTACGTGCGCCGGCCGATGAGCATCGCGCCGGTGGCTGCCGCGACCTCCGGGAACTCGTTCGGGGCCACGAAGTCGAAGATCCAGTCCATCGCGTCGCCAGGACCGGCGATGAAGCCGTCAAGCGACATCGACCTGATCACGATCACCTTGCCATTTCCGGTGCTCAGATCGCTCAATCTGTCCCTCCGAGAGAACCTTTGGCATGTTCCCTGAACGATAAACCTGCGCTCAATTGATGGAAATCGAGCGCGTGCGCGACTGCTTCACTCACGGCTCGATTTGGGTCAGGACCTGCGCATCCCCTTGGCACTGACAACTACGCAGTTGGTGCGCGGATCCCAGGCAGGTGACGAGAAGAAACGGGTCTAGGCGACGATCCTCACTCCGTGGCAGCCCTCGGGACGGACGTCAGCGAATGTCGCGCCCTGTGCGTAACGCGAAGCGATCAACTCGCCTCGGCCGGCGAGCTCGACGTTGCGCGTGTACCACTCGACAACAACCAGCACGCGATAGACGGCGCTCGGTTGGGTTTGCTGCGAGTTGAGCACCAGGGTGAGCGGGTTGAAGTCGGCCGGCCGGTCGTTGATCGCTCGTGCGATCTGGCGGCGCGATCGGGCAACGGTCTCCCATTCGCTGTCGAAGAGCGTGTCGAGCCGGTTCATCTGAAGTTCGGCGCGCCAACCCATCGATTCGAGATGGCTCACCTCGTCACGTGGGTTGGTGACGTAGGCGACTGGCGGCGGAACCTCGAGGCTCTGCAGGAAGCGTTGACCGTTTGTTCGGGGTCCGTACTGGCAGCGGACATTGGCGTCAGCGTCGCCGAGGGCGAACTCGCCGGCCGGACCGAGAGGCGCCAGGTCGGGCGGGGGTAGCGGCGGTGCCGGGCGGACCGTGGGCGGCGGAGTGGCCGGGTCGCCGCGAATCGGCGTGGATGCGGCGCGCAGAGTGGAGGTCGGCTCCGGAGCAACGGTTGGCACTACCGCCAGCGGGCTCGACTGCGGCGGCGGCTGTTCGGCCCATGGTCGCCAGACGAGCAAGCCCACGAGCGCCATGGCGACGATACCCACGACAAGCGGCGTCCGCGTGCGCGATGGGACTCGTTCGACTGGCGGCTGGGGACTTGGGTTTGCCACCGTGCCCGACATTCTGCGCCATACATAGAATCACGCCGATGCCGAACTATGACCCGACCACCGCGCTGCTCGTCGTGGACGTCCAGAACGACTTCGCCGACCCAGGCGGCAGCCTCTATGTGCGCGGCTGCGACGATGTTGTGCCGCTCATCAATGTCGAGATCGCCAAGGCGAAAGCAGCCGGATCGCCGGTCGTCTACACCCAGGACTGGCACCCCGAATCGACGCCTCACTTCGAGAAGGACGGCGGCATCTGGCCCGTTCACTGCGTTCACGACACGTGGGGTGCGGAGCTCCACTCCGACCTGTTGGTCGACGGCCCGATCGTGCAGAAGGGCTCCAACGGCCAGGACGGCTACTCCGGCTTCACCCATCGCGACCCGGTCAGCGGCGCAACGGCGCCGACCGAACTGGCCGGCCTGCTAGGCGAACAAGGCGTAACACGGCTGGTGATCGCCGGGCTGGCGACGGACTACTGCGTCAAGTCGACCGTGCTCGACGGCCGCGAGCGCGGCTATCCGGTGACCGTCATCCAGAACTGCATCCGCGCCGTAGAGCTGGAGCCGGGCGATGGCGACCGAGCCATCGAGGAGATGCTCGCCTCAGGCGCGCTGCTCGAGTCGCGCGCGACGGTCGGCCTGAGTGGCGGATAGACTCTCCGCGATGGAGAGACCGGCCGACGACAGACCCTATTCGCCGGGGCTCGAGGGGGTCCTGGCCGGCGAGACGGCACTCGCCAAAGTTGACGGCGCGAACGGTCGTCTGACCTACCGCGGTTACCCGATCGCCGAGCTTGTCCGCGCGGGCACGTACGCGCAGGTGGCCGAGCTTCTATGGACCGGGGAGTGGTCCGATGAGGCCCATCTGCCTACCGGCAGGCTGCCCGAGCCGGTCGCCATCGCGCTCTCCGTCTTGCCGTCGAGCGCATCGCCAATGGATGCGCTGCGCACCGCGACGTCTGTTTGGGGCGCTATCAATCGACCGAGCTGGCCGCCGACTGTTGAGCACGCCAGAGCGCTGACCGCCCTCGCTCCCTCGGCACTCGCCGCGTTCGCCCGGCTGCGCGAGGGAAAGCAGCCGATTGATCCGGATCCGAATCTCGAGCTGGCAGCGGGCTTCCTCTACCAGCTGACCGGAGAGGCGCCCGATCCCGCCTCTGCCCGAGCTCTCGACGCGTACTTCATCACCGGCGCCGAGCATGGCTTCAACGCCTCGACCTTTACCGCCCGCGTAATCGCCTCGACGCGCTCCGATATCGCCTCGGCCGTGGCCGGCGCGATCGGCGCGCTTAAAGGCCCGCTACACGGCGGCGCGCCGGCCGAGGTCGTCAACCAGCTGCTCGAGATTGGCTCACCCGAGCGCGCCGACGCGTGGGCGCGTGAGCGGATAAACAATGGCGAGCTGATCATGGGCTTCGGCCACCGCGTCTACCGCGCCTACGATCCGCGCGCTGCCGCCCTGCGCGAGGTCGCCGAGGGAATGTCGGGCATGGCCGACTGGCTGAAGATGGCCGTCGCGGTCGAGGACACCGTGCTGCGCGTGTTCGAGGAGATGAAGCCGGGCCGCGTGATCAAGACCAACGTCGAGTACTACGCCGCTGCCGTGCTGCAGGGTGTCGGCCTGCAGCCGGACCTTTTCCCGGCCACTTTCGCGTTGGCGCGACATGCCGGCTGGACGGCACACGTGCTCGAGCAGTCGTCAGCCAACCGGCTGATTCGACCCGACGTCCGCTACATCGGCCCGGCTGAGCGTTCGCTGCCGGGTGTCGCGGCAGTTCGCTGAGCCGTCGCGTTGATCCGTCGCAGTTGAGATCGTCAATCGGCGCACGGCTGCGCCTGGTGATGCTTTGCGTGCTCGCGTTGAGCGTCGCGCCACTCGCCGCCGCGCCTTCCGCTGCCGCCGCGGAGGACCTTCTGCCCGATCTGAAGATGTCGGAGATGTACAACCTGCAGATCGAGCGCGGCGGCTCGGGCGCCTTCAAGCTGCGTTTCGGGACGATCGTCTGGAACGTCGGCGATGGGCCACTCGACGTCAAGGCCGGCGATCGCATCGACAACGTGATGCACGATGTCGCCCAGGTGATCCACTCACGTGGCGGCGCTCAGCGCGACTACACGCCGCCCGGCGCGACCGCCTTCTACGCCGGTGATGGCCACGACCACTGGCACATCAGCACGTTCATCACCATTGCCCTCTTCCCGACCGACGGGGCAGGCACGACATTCCAGGCAAGCCCGACCTACAACCAGCGCGGTCTGCGCAAGATCGGCTTCTGTCTGACCGACCTGGTCCGAGCGCCGGCGGCCCTGCGGCCATCCAACTCGGCCAGTCGAATCGGCTTCCCGGTCAGCGGCTGCGGAGTCATCACCAGCGAGCAGGTGCGGATGGGCATCTCGGTCGGCTTCGGCGACGACTACAAGCCGTTCTTCAACCACCAGTCGGTTGACATCACCGGCCTGCCGTCAGGTACGTACCGCCTGTGCGCAACGGTCAACCCGAACGGCGTGTGGCAAGAGAAGGACGTTGACCGGATCAACAACAGCTCGTGGGTCGAGATCGACCTCGACAACGAGGCGCATCGCTTCCGGGTCGTCGGCACCGGCGACAACGACTGCGGCAAGCCAGCGCCGATGGTCTACGGCATAGGCGGCTGATCTCGCCCGTTCCCAGGCGACGTTCCAACCGGTATTGCGTGACCGTCTAGCCTGCCGAGAGGGGCGCACAGATTGCCAGCGCCTGGGAGGACGAGTTGGACAGTTCGTCCATCGCTTCGATCCGCATCCGTGTGGCAGTTGCGGTCGCCCTCGCCGCCGCGCTGACGCCGCTCTTCGGCCAACTGACGGCAAACGCAGCCGCGACCGGATTGTTGCCCGACCTGCGCATGGCCGAGCCGTACGATCTGCAGGTCACCAAAACGTCAGGCGGCTTCTACAAGCTCCGCTTCGGAACGATCATGTGGAACGTCGGCGACGGACCGCTCGAGGTGCGCGCCAACGGCCGCTCGGGCAACGCGATGACTGAGGTCGTCCAGATCGTCCATCGGACCGATGGCACGACCCGTCGCAAGGCGAGCACAGGCAGCGTTTTCTACTCCGGCGACGGTCACGACCACTGGCACGTCGGGAGCGTCGTGGTCGTCAGGCTGGGTCCTGTCCCCGGCTCAGCGCCGACCGACCCGCCGGTAGATCGCCACCTGCGCAAGATCGGCTTTTGCCTCGTCGATTCGCTGCGCGCCCCGCCCGGGGAGCTGAGGCCGCCCAACTCGCCGGCGCGTTACAAGTACGGCTACCTCGGCTGCGGCAATCGCGACAGCACCAAGATCAAATTCGGCATCTCGGTCGGCTATGGCGACGTCTACCAGCCATTTTTCGCCCACCAGGCGATCGACATAACCAACGTTCCGACCGGCACCTACCGCCTGTGCGCGACGGTCAATCCTGAGATGATCTGGCGCGAAAAGGCGGCCAACGCGACCAACAACAGCTACTGGTTCGACATCGCCCTCAACCCGGTCGCGCGCACGGTCTCGGTAATCGCCGGCGGCCTGTCCGCGTGCGACACGCTGCCTCCGCCGCCGCCCGTTTAGCCGGGATAGCGACCGCTCTTTAGACCGGCGCCGGCGCTCCGGTCGCGGCCAGAAACTGCTCGCGGTATAGCCGCGCATATAGGCCGCCGTGCTTGATCAGCTCTTCGTGGCGGCCGCGCTCGATGATCCGCCCGTCCTCGAAGACGAGGATCAGATCGGCGCGCAGGATCGTCGACAACCGGTGAGCGATTGCGATCGTGGTGCGACCCTTCATGACGCGCTCGATGGCAAGCTGGATCAGTCGTTCCGAAACCGTGTCGAGCGCGGACGTGGCCTCATCGAGGACCAGGATCTTGGGATCCTTGAGAAGAACGCGCGCGAGCGCGATGCGCTGCTTCTCGCCGCCCGACAGCTTGTAGCCGCGTTCGCCGACGATCGTGTCGTAGCCCTCCGGAAGCGCGTGAATACGATCGTGGATCGCCGCCATCCGCGCTGCCACCTCGAGCTCGCGGTCGGTCGCGTCGGGCTTCGCGTAGCGCAGGTTCTCGCGCACGCTGGCGTGGAACAGGAACGTCTCCTGGGTCACGAAGCCGATCACCTCGCCGAGCGAAGCGAGGCGGATGTCGCGCACGTCGAGTCCATCGATCTGGACGGCGCCGGCGTCTACGTCGTACAACCGCGGCAGGAGGTAGGTCGTCGTCGTCTTGCCCGAGCCCGACGGCCCAACCAGCGCGACCAGCTGGCCCGGCTCTGCCTCGAAGCTGACGTCGGTCAGGCCGAAGGGAATCCGGTCGGGCTCGGGGATCACGACCTCTGGCACCGTGTCGGCCTCGAGCGCCGTGTCGGCCTCGAGCGCCGGCTCGGTCGACTCCAACGCCTCCGCCGGACCCTTGCCGTTGCCGGACGCATTCGGCACACCCGGCGGTCGCGCCGCCGATCGGTACCGGAACGAGACGTGCCGGAAGCGGATCTCGCCACGCACGCGATCAGGCTCGAGTGCCGTCGCATCAGGCTTATCGTCGATGTCCACCGGCAGCTCGAGGTACTCGAAGATTCGGTCGAACAGGGCCAGCGCGCCCTGGACCTCGACCTGCACGTTGAGCAGCTGGCCGAGCGGGAAGAAGAGGCGCGACTGGAGCGTGGTGAAGGCGACGATGTCGCCGATCGTCGGCGCGGTCGGGTCGCCCTGGATGGTCAGCCAGCCGGCGAGGAAGTAGACGAACGCCGGCGTGATCGAGAAGACCGTGCCGACGATCATGAAGAACCAGCGGCCGACCATGCTCTGCTTGATCTGGAGCTTGGCGAGCTTCGCGTTGGCATCGCTGAATCGCCCGACCGCCTGTTCCTGGCGCCCGAATGTCTTGGTCAGCAGCATCCCGCTGACGCTGACTGTCTCCTCCGTGATCGCGCTGATATCGGCGAGGCTTTCCTGCGTCTGACTCGAGATCCTGCGCCGGACCTTGCCGACTCGGTAGGTGAGGTACATGAAGAACGGCAGCAGGCCGAGTGACAGGACGGTGAGGCGCCAATCGATGAACACCATCGCGATGACCGTGGTGATGACGATGACGAGGTTGGCGAAGACGCTGCTCGCCGTGTCGGTCACGACGGCCTGTACGCCACCCACGTCGTTCGACAGGCGGCTCTGAATCTCGCCCGTTCGGGTCTCGGTAAAGAAGCGCAGCGGCATCCGCTGCAGGTGGGCATACAGGGCGTTGCGTAGGTCCTGCATCACGCGCTGCCCGATCACGTTGTTGAGGTACGACTGGCCGACACCGATGAACCCGCTGATCAGCGGCACGATGATCATCAGCCCGACGTACAGCAGCAGCAGGTTGAAGTTCTGCTGTGGGATCGCCTCGTCGATCAGGCCCTTCAACAGGAGCGGGTTGATGATGCCCAGCAGGCTGGTGAGGACGATCGTGACCAGCACGACCACGACCTGCAGCCGGTACGGCCGGAAGAACTCGGCGATGCGGCGCAACGTGTGCGCTCGGCGCTGCTTGGTGAGCGGCGTGATCTCGGCATCGCCGAACTGCCCGCTCATGCCGTGTCTGCCGCCACCCCCGCGAAAACCCATTCACTCCAAGCCTAGGGCGTTACGCCCCAAGCGCTGAAAACTCAGGCCGTGGCTGGGGGAGTGACCGGCGTGGGGGCTACGACTGGCTGGACGTCGTCGGGCCGGTCCGTCGCCAGCTCCTTGTCGGCGCCCAGGCGGAGCTTCGTGGCGAACAGCCAGGCGAGACCGTAGAACAGCGCCACCACCAGCAGCAGCGCCTGGTAGCCGGTGATCAAAGCGAGATACTCGAGCGCACCGCCGACCATCGCCCCGAGCAGGTTGCTGGCGAAGCTCATGTCCGCCGTGGCCGTGTCGCGGAACGAGTACGAGAAGACGAGATTGGCCAGGAAGACGGGCGCGAAGGCAACGACCGCGGCGACACCGTAGCGCAGGATCGGCGGGTCGAGCAGGAGCGATTCGGGCGGCAGGAGGTATGCCACACCGATGGCCACGAAGAGGGCGATGTAGAACGGAGTCGGGCGCCTGATCGGCCATCTGGCGTTGACGAAGATGGCTAACAGGACGCTGGTCAGAATCCCGAAGAAGGCGAGGGAGTTGACCAGCCATGTCGTGCCAAAGAGCAGGCTGAAGCTGGTCAGGCTGCGCGTCGACAGCAGCAGAAACGCAACACCGAGGACGAAGAAGTGCGGGCTGAACTTGCGGATGCTTGTTCCCGTCAGCCGCGCGGCGACTGTCACGGCGATGAGTGCACCGATAAGCACGATTCCAAGCGCGGCCAGGTAGTGCTGAGCGACGAATGGCGTGCGCAGATACAGGAACGGCCAATCGTCGGTCGCCGGCTTGGGCTGCGGCTGCCCACTTGGCACGGCGGGCGGACCCGTCGTCGGCTCGCCAGGCGGCCGGGGCGGCTGGCCATCGGGCAGACTGGCGACGAGTGGGCCGGCAGCCAGCGTGGCCATGGGCAGCCCGTAGAGCGTAACCAATGGTGTGTGGTCGAAGGTGTCCTCGAGCATGTTGGCCAGCTTGGTGACGAGCCAGTCATCGCGGTAGTAGTTGTAGAGAACGAAGATGCCGTCCTCGGACAGGTGATCGCGAACGCTTGCGAATGCCTGCTCGGTGAACAGGAATGACTCGAGTCGGACGCCGCCCTGCTGGCTGACCAGCGTGAGCGAGTCGGGTAGCGCAAAGATGACCAGGTCGTACTTCTTGTCCGTGGTGCGCAGATACGCGCGGCCGTCGTTGACGATCGGTGTCACCCGCGGGTCGTCGTACGGGCGGTCGGGGTGCTCCTCGCGGCCTATCTGCTGGAGGCGCGGGTCGATCTCGACCGCGTCGATGTGGCCGGCGCCCTTCGACAAGGCGATTGCCACGTCCGAGCCGCTTCCGGCGCCAACGATGAGCACCTCGTCGAACTGTCGCTCCGGGAACCAGCGGTAGACCTGGTCGTAGATCGGCTCGATGTTCTCCTGGCCGATCGGGTGCAGCGCCTGGTGCGGGATGCCGTCGACGGTCAGGTGCTTGAGGCCGGTGCGATCGATGAACGAGCCGATGCGGTAGTACGGCGACCAGATCTCGTTCGGGTTGGCCTGGGTGTGGCTCAAGACCAGCGTGAGCACGACGATCAAAGCGCCAACGTTCGCGAAGCTCCAGATTGAGAGCCGCCGGCCCAGTTCCAGGGCCAGGATCAACGCAACGGCAATGGCGAACCAAACCGCCGGATTCGTCCCGAGCGCGGCGAGGACGGTGAACGCGGCGATGCCGGTCATCGAGCCGCCAATGTCGATGGCGTAAGCCTTGAGTGGGCGCATGCTCTTGAGCAGCGGGCCAAGCGGTAGTGCCAAGGTTGCCATCAGGGAGGCCACGAGGAAGACGACCAGTGGCAGGATCAGGAAGTTCTGGTCGGCGGCGCTGCTCTCGGCGAGGCCGAAGAAGATCTCGTCGACCGAGTCGACCTGGACGTTGAGCTGCTGGCGATAGACGAGGGCGACCACTGCAGCGAGCAGGAAGGCGAAGGGCGAGAGGCGAGGGTTGAATCCTTTGCGGCCAAGGATGATGCCCAAGCCGATGCCCAGGAAACTGGCGATGAGCAGGAAGTTCGCGAAGAATCCGATGAACTTGACGTTGGCCGGGATCCAGCGGATGAGCATCAGCTCGACGAAAAGGATCGCCAGGCTGGTCAGGAAGAGGCGGACCTCGTTGCGCGCCAGCAGGTTCGTCCTGGCTGGCCGCGGGGTCGCTTGTGCGTCAGCCGGCTGGCTCACTGCCGAAGTCAATAGAATTGACGCTCCTCTCGTTCTCGAAACGCGCCCGGGAAATGCCCGGCCGAAATCCCGGAGCTGACCCTTGCCTAGCGCGCCTTGCCTGATCCGAACGTGAACTCGAACGCGAACCGACGGCCATGGTAACGACCACCGACGCATCGGTCCCATCGGCGCAGCCTGCCCTGGCCGAGGTTCCACCGCTGCTGCCCGGTGAGCCCGAGGCGATCTTCATCGTCGGTGCGGCACGTAGCGGCACCACGCTGATGCGCAACATCCTTGAGCGGTCACCGCGCATCGCGATCGCCCGCGAGAACCACTACCTGGGCCACCTTCGGGCGAGCGAGGGGGCGCGCCACTACTTCCGCCGTGCAGGTGACCTGGCCCAGGACGACACCATCCGGCGAATCGTCGCGATGATCTACTCGGGCGAGTACCAGCGGCAGTCGCGCTGGCGTGAGGTGTCCATCTATTGGCGCTGGCTGACCGAGAACGTTCCGCAGTCGGAGCTTGAGGCACGACTGCTGGCAGCCGATCGCAGCGAGCGCGGCATGTTTGCCGCTTTGCTGCGCACCTACGCCGACTGGCAGGGCCGGCCGGTGATGGGCGAGAAGACGCCGGCGCACCTTGGCTGGGTCGACACGCTCATCGAGTGGTTCCCGAATTGCCGCGTCGTGCACATGATTCGCGACCCGCGCGGCGTGTACGTGTCGGACCTTCGTCGGCGCCGCGCCAAGCTTCGGAAGCCGTATTCGTGGCTGGCCAAGGTGCCCGGGATGCTGTCGCTGGTGCTGCTGTTACAGACGACGTGGGTCTGGCGCGGCGCGGCCAAGCGCCACTTCACCTACGAGAAGCGCTACCCGAAGCACTACAAGCTGGTGCGCTTCGAGGACGTGGTGACGTCGCCCGACGAGACGCTCGGCGGCTTGTTCACCTTTCTCGGCGTCGAGGCCCCGCCCGATCCGACGAACGTCAAGGTCATGGCGCGTGGCTTCAAATGGGGCGAGGAGGGCCTCGACGCCGACGCCGCCGACCGATGGCGCGAGCACATCGGGCGTGCCGGTAATCGCTGGCTGTGGCTCACGCTCGGCGGTTACATGCGCAGGTTCGGCTACAAGAAGTAGCTCGGCGCGGTCGCTGGTCGTCGCGCGACCGCTACGTGGCAGCTTGTTCCACCCGGTGAAGCCTAAAAACCAACGTCGGCTGTCTGATGGGCCAGAAATCGGCCCGATCATCGCGATCCGTTCCACCCGGTGAAAAAAGACGAAGTTGCAGCCGTTTGGAGCGGCTTCTTGGTGGTTACTTCCACCCGGTGAAATTTCTGGGCTGGAACGGGTGAGCCGCGGGGAACGGAATGCGGTCGACCGCGAGCTACCAGGCGGTGGCTGTTGCTGCCTCGGCGATGCCCTGTGACTCGAGCCAGCGCTCGGCGTCGATGGCCGCCTTGCAGCCGTCGGCCGCGGCGGTGACCGCCTGGCGATAGCGGTGATCGTGGACGTCGCCGGCCACGAACACGCCGTCGATTTTGCGTCCGCGTCTCGTCGGTGACCATCAGGTAGCCCTTGTCGTCGACCTCGAGCCAGTCGCGAAAGGCGTCCGTGTTGGGCTTGTAGCCGATGGCGATGAACAGGCCTTCCATGTCCTCGTCGACCTCTTCGCCGGTGACCGTGTCGCGCAGTCGCAGCGCCTCGACCTTTTCGCCGCCCAGGACGTCGGCCACCTCGGTGTTCCAGCGCACGTTGATCTTGGGGTTCTCGATGGCGCGCTGCTGCATGATCTTGGAGCCGCGGAACTTGTCGCGCCGATGGAGCAGCTGGACCTCGCTCGCGAAGCGGGTCAGGAAGGTCGCCTCCTCGAGCGCCGTGTCGCCGCCGCCCACCACCGCCACCTTCTTGCCGCGGAAGAAGAAGCCGTCGCACGTCGCGCACGCCGACACGCCGCGTCCGCGCAGGCGGGTCTCGTTGTCGAGCCCCAGCCACAGCGCCGACGCGCCGGTGGCGACGATGACCGAGTCGGCGGTGTACTCGACCCCGTCCGCCCAGAGCCGAAACGGTCGGACCGAGAAGTCCACCCGGTCCAGGTCGACGTCGACGATGCGCGTGCCGAAACGCTCCGCCTGCTCGCGGAACTTCTGCATCAGCTCGGGACCCTGGATGCCGTCCGGGAAGCCGGGGTAGTTCTCGACGTCGCTGGTGATCATCAGCTGGCCGCCGGGCGCGTAGCCGCCGATCACGATCGGCTCGAGGTTCGCCCGCGCGGCGTAGATCGCGGCCGTCAGACCGGCCGGGCCGGATCCGACGATGACGACGTGGGAGTGGTTGTTGCCGCCCTCAGGCTGCGTCCCATTGCCGCCGGATTTCTGGGGATCTAGTCGCTCCGATGTGGCGTCCGCCGGTGCGCCGTCATCGACGATCGAGATGCTCGGGAAGCCGAGCTTGGTGTTGTCCATCTAGCTCCAACTCTTAGCAGCACTGCATACTCCCCTGGGGTATCAGTCGAGTGGCGACGGCTCGCCCAGCGAGCGCACCTGGGGGATGACATCACGGCCGATCAGCTCGAGCTTCGAGATGTCCGCCACGCCACGGACCGAGAAGATCGTGTGGTGTGATCCGGCCTCGGCCCAGTTGCCGAGGCGGTCGACCAGTCGAGCCGGAGTGAGCGACGCCTTGCGAGCCGTCCGGGCGTGATCGAGATCGTCGACAGGTTCGTCTTCTCGATCGCGTTGTAGTCGCGGCCGACGTCCTCGCAATGCTCGCGCAGCACCTCGAACTTGTGGCGCAGCATGTCCGGCGCGCCGAAGACGTTGCACGCGTCCGCGTAGCGCGCGACGAGGCGCAGCGTCGTCCGCTCGCCGCCGCCGCCGACCATGATCGGCACGCGCGGACGAGACAGGATCTGGGGTGAGTTGAGCAATCGCCCGGCGCGCACGACTTTGCCCTTGTACGAGCCGCCCTCGTGATCCTCCGCCGCCCACGCCTGGCGAGCAGATGCGGAGGGTGTCCTCGAGCAGCCGGAATCGGTCGGGCAGCTCCGGGAAGGGGACGCCCAGCGAACGCGCCTCCTCGACGTTCCACGCTGCGCCGATGCCGAACCATGCTCGGCCGCCGGACAGCACATCGAGCGTGGTCGTCGCCTTGAGCCACAGCCCGGGCTGGCGGTAGGGCACGGCACCGACCATCAGCCCCAGCCGAGCGCGCTGCGTGTGGGCGGCCATGTAGCCGAGAGCGGTCATGCCCTCGAGCATCGGCTCCTCGACCTCGCCGACGCTGCGGATCTGGAACAGGTGATCCATCACCCAGATCGAGTCGAAGCCGGCTTCGTCGGCGGTGCGGCAGATGCGCGCCAGGGTTGAGCCAATCTCGGCGTCGCCGCCGGGCCAGGTGAAGGAGCTGATCTGGAGTCCGATCTTCAATGTCGGCGCAGGCTAGCGAAGTTGGAGCCGGCTAGCGAAAGAGGTCCATCTCCCTCGGCATGACCACGTCGCGCCTGGACGGAACCCTCGCGCGCAAAGCCGGACAACGCCGCGAACCAGCACGACCGGCTGACGGCTGGTCTTGCCCGCGGCGAGCTCGGCCGCTGAGCAGATCTCATCGGCCAACGCCACGACCGTCGAGCGCATCGTCCGGCCGTCGGCATCCGGCTCGCCGCGCATGTCGACCAGCGGCGCGATGCCGGCCACGCCGAGCGCGACGTCGACGATGCCGAAGCGCCACGGACGGCCGAACGAGTCGCTGACAATCACGGCCGGTGCGTCGGCGTCGCCGATGCCGAGCAGCGCGGGAAGGCGGCGCGCGGATCTGGCCGGCGGACGCATCGGGGTCTTCGGGGAGCAACGTGACGGTGTCCGGCGTACCCGTATTCGAGGCGTCGATTCCGGCATTGGCACACACGAAGCCATGCCGCGTGCGGCTGATGACGATGCCGCGCTCCATGCGCAGCACCTGTGCCGACTCGCGCAGGACGACCTCGACCTGGCGTGCATCGCGATCCCAGCGTTGGGCGAATTCGACCGCTTCCGGGCGTGGCGTGATCGTCGCCAGGTCGACCACGCATCCTTCCGCCTTGGACACGATCTTCTGGGTCACCACGAGCACGTCGTCCGGTCGCGGCGCGAGGTCCGGCTGCTCGCCGGCCAGCGCCCGCCAGGCGTCGGCAATCAGCTGGGCGAGGTCGTCGCCGCTATGAACCTCGGGCAGCGCCGGCAGGGGCACGACCAGCAGCTGGGGCAAGTCAGACGGCTCCCGCCGCCGGCTCATGCTCTGCATACGGCTCGGGCTGGAGCATCAGCTGGCCGAGCCGCTCGAGCTCGAGCATGCGCACCAGGTCGAGCCGCTCGAGGTCGTCGGGCGTGTCAAGATCGAAGCCGAGTGCCGGATCGATCACGAGCTGCACGCTCGCCTCGGCTTCGGCCGCCGCGCGCAGGTGGGCCTCCAGGCTCGCGTCGCCGAACTGGGGCTCGATAACGTCGGGTGGCGAGAGCAGCAGCCCGTTCGTGCCCCGTCGCGCGTCCGCCGCCGCGATTGCCACGACCGGACGGCCGCCACCGGCGGCGACAGCGGCATCGGCCGAGTCGAGCATCGCCTCGAGCGCGGCGGCGGTGATCAGCGGCAGGTCGGCAGGCAGGATCAGGATCGCCGTCGCGCCGCGCACAACGGCTGCGTCGCGCGCCGCGCGCAGGGCCGTGTTCAGCCCGCCATCGGGAGGCTCGGCAACCAGGTTGACGCCCGGTCGCGTGCGGCGCACCACGTCCATCGTCTGCCGCTCGGCGGTGACCAGGTGCACGGCGGCTGCGGATGGCCACGAAGCCAGCGCATCAAGAGTCGACGCGAGCATGCCCAGGATCAGCACCTGGCGCTCCTCTGCATCGAGCGCAAGCCCCAGGCGGCTCTTGCCGGATGCCGCCCCGCGGAGCGGCACGATCACGTGCAGGACGGACAGGTCGGCGTTGTCTGACCGGGTCACGCTGGGATGGTACGCGGGACTTTGGAGTTGGCCGTGAGCCGATGGAGGCGGGGGTCTACCCTGTGCTATAAACCGCGCCGACCCATCCCGACTTGCATGCCCGTGAGGTTTCACCGCTGATGCGAAGTGTCCGCCTGTTCATGGTTTCTGCCGCAGTGCTGCTCGCCGCGGCGTGCACCTCGATCACCGTCCCAAGCAACATTCCCAGCTTCACCGTCCCGAGCAACATGCCCAGCTTCCAGCTGCCGAGCAATCTGCCGATCCCGAGCGACTTCAGCATCCCGCCGATCACCATTCCGACTGTCCAGCCGGGCGGTGCGACGAGCGGCGGCTGCGCCCTTGTCACCGAGGCCGAGATGACCTCCATCATGGGCCAGCAGATGACGGCAACGAGCAGCTCGCCAACTGAGTGCACCTGGACGTCCCCGTCGGTGCTGCCGACGGTCACGCTACGTTTCGACAGCGGCGAGTCAATCGCCACCGGCAAGCTGATTGCCTCGACCAATGGTCAGGACCTGACCATTGGCGGCTACCCGGCCTACTACGGTGAGTTCATGGGCTCGCTGATGTGGATCGAGAAGAATGGCCGGACCTTGACGCTCCAGGCGATCTGGTCCGAAACGGGTGCTCCGGCGGTTGAGAAGCTGAGTCAGATCGGAACGATCGCGATCGGTCGCTTCTAGCTCGCGACCCTTACTGCTCGGGCAAGTTCGAGCAGCTCCCCGGCCAGCCGGCCGCGTTCGTCCGGCTGGCCGATCACCGTGCCGGTTACCAGCGGCCTGATTCCGGTCGCCTCGATTGGCGCTGTGTCCGCCGCGTCGGCCGAGTCTATGGCGAGCACCTCGACGAGGCCCGGATAGCGCTCGGCATAGTGCCGCGCGATCCCTGCTGACGTCGGGGTATCGCCGCCGAGCGAGCGCATCATGTCGGCCGCCGGTCCGCGCAGGGCCACACCGGCCACGATCGGACTGACGGCCACGATCTGGGCAGGTGCACTGGCCAGATCGTCGGCCATGCCCGGCAGGGCCAGGATCGGCGCGACGCTGACGAATGGATTGGACGGCGCCATCACGATCAGCTCCGCCGACTCGATCGCCGCGCGCACCTCGGCGGTCGGTTGCGCCTTGGATAGGCCGTCGAATCGGAGCTCGAGCACCTCGTCGGCGTGATGACGGCGGACGAAATAGTCCTGGAAGTCAAGCCAGCCCGACTCGGTGCGGATCTTGGTGCGAACCGGCTCGTCGGTCATTGGCAGCAGCGCCGCGTCGATGCCGAGCGAGTCCTTGAGCAGCTTCGTGACCTGGGTTAGCGTCTCGCCATCGCCGAGTCGGGCAGTGCGGGTGATATGGGTGGCCAGGTCACGGTCGCCGAGCCCGAACCACGTCGGCTGGCCGTATCGCTCGAGCATCGCCGACGCCGACCACGTCTCGTCGGCAACGCCCCATCCCGTGGCCGTATTCGCCACGCCGGCGAGCGTGTACATGACCGTGTCCAGATCGGGCGAGACGTGAAGGCCGTGGAGCTCGAGGTCATCGCCGGTGTTGACCACGACCGACAGCTCGATCCTCTCTCCGAGTAGCTGAAACCCGTGAGCCATGCGCGCGCCGCCATATCCACCGGCGAGAACCACGACCCTGATTCGATCGGTCATCGGCGTCAGCCGGTGATGCCGGGCAGAACCTCGCGGCTGAACGCGTCGATCCACTGGCGCTGGTTGCGCCCGACGTTGTGCAGGTAGATCCGGTCGAAGCCGAGGTTGGCGAACTTCTGGATCTCACGTCGATGGGCCTCGAGATCGGACGAAATGAGCATCCGGCCCTCGAAGTCCTCCGCTCGGACGAGCTTGGCCATCTGCTCGAACTCGGCCGGTGAGCGGATGTCCTGCTTGGGGAACTTCATGCCGCCGGTGGGCCACTCGGTCATCGCGTTGGCGAGTGCCTCTTCGTCCGTCTCGGCCCATGACATGTGCAGCTGCAGGATGAACTTGAACGTGTCCGGGTCCTCGCCTGCCTCGCGCCGGCCCTCGCGGGCGCGCTCGCGGATCATCTCGATCTTGCCCTCGGGCGCGCCGACAGTGATGATCCCGTCCGCCGCCTGACCGGTGCGCTTGGCGGTGATCGGTCCGGCGGTGGCGACGTAGATGTCCGGCGGCGTCTCGGGCAGCGTCCAGAGCTTGACCGTCTCCATCTTGAAGAAGCGACCGTCGTGCTTGACCTCGTTGCCGGTGAACAGGCGGTTGAAGAGCTCGATCGCCTCGAACATCCGGTTGATGCGCTCGGGCGCCTCGGGCCAGTACTGCGCGACGACGTGCTCGTTGAGCGCCTCGCCCGACCCCAGGCCGAGCCAGAAACGGCCGGGGTACATCGCCGCCAGCGTCGCCGCGGCCTGGGCGATGACCACCGGATGAGTGCGGAATGTTGGGCACGTCACGCCCGGCCCGACGTCGCCCTTGGTGCGTTCCGCGACGGCAGCCATGAACGCCCACACGAATGCGGCCTGACCCTGCTGTGGAACCCACGGCTGCAGGTGGTCGGCGGCCATGACGCCCGAGAAGCCGGCCTCTTCCGCCGCGACGCAGTAATCGATCAGCTCGGTCGGGTGGAACTGCTCGAGCATCGCCGCGTAGCCGATCTGTGGCTTGGTCATCAGCGCGGATCGCCGTGGACGTGGACGCGCACCGGCCGAAGGACGAACGAGACGCGTTGCTGAGTCCGGAACTTGGCGATGTCTATCTCTGCCGCTTCGGGCGTGTAGTAGCGACGAGCCATCTCGGCGATGTCGGCTTGCGCTCGATCGCCCTCGTATGAGTCGACGAGCTCAACATCGAGCGTCACCGCATCGTCGCCGTCGTACATGCATACATTGGCGCGCTTCTCGCGGCGCAGATTGGACGGCCAGCGCCGGCCCTGACGCGAGTTGATCACGATCTCGTCGCCGCGCAGCTGGTACCAGATCACGATCTGGTGGGGAGAGCCATCCGGATTGACGGTGGCGATCGTGGTGTGCCTGAACTGATCGGCGAGGAACGACCGGATGTTCGGGCTGAGGGTCTCTGGCGCAGCTTCCAGGGTCACCCGAAGATGTTAGACGCTCGGATCAGCGGAGCCGGTTGTCGGCTCGGATGCAAAGGGAGAGCCCGCCGAAGCGGGCTCTCGAACGGGCGCGTGTTGGTGACTCGCCACGGTCGCGCTACTGCTGGACGAAGCCGTTCGCCTGCAGCCAGGCCCGGGCGACGTCCGCCGGGTCCATCTGGTCGACGGCCACCTGCTTGTACAGATTGGCCAGGGTGGTCGTGTCGATCTTGGCCGACACGTCGTTGAGGATCTTGTCGAACGTTGCGCGATCGACCTTGGCCAGCAGGTCGTTGCGGATCAGCGGCGCGACGTTGTCGGCCGGCTGAGTGTGCAGGTCGTCCTCGAGGATGACCCAGCCGTTGACGATGATGTCGGGCTGTGTCGAGCAGAGCTCGGCAACGTCGATCGTGCCCAGGCGGAGCGCCTCGGCCATCGGCGTGTCACATGCGGGAAGCAGTGTGGACGCGGCCACGGTGTCGGCCGTAATGCCGTACTGCTCGAGCGCGCCGCCCGGTGCGCCGCACAGCGCGTTGGTCGGGCAGTCCTCGGCCAAGCCCCAATTGAGTTGGTCCTGCACGGCTGCGGCGTCGCTCAAGGTGGTCAGGCTGAGCTCATCGGCCGTCTCCTGGCGCACGACGAACGCGTTTGTATCTATCGCCGGCGTGTAGTTGAGCGCCGTCAAGCCCTTCGGCGCTGCGAGCTCGTTCAACCGCTGGAAATTTGTCGCCGAGTCCCCGGTGGACTCTCCGCCCCAGTATCCGACGCGGCTGCCGATGTACTCGGGCTGCAGCTCGATCTGGCCGCTCTCGAGTGCCGGCGCCACGACCGGCCGTGCGCCGAGCCCGATGCCCGCCCGATCGATGGTGTAGCCGTTCGCTTCGAGCGCCTGGGCGTAGATCTCGGCCATGACGCGCGCCTCGTCGAATCCGACCGATCCGATCTTGATGGTTGGCTTGCCGCTCCCACCCGGGCTGCACGCGGCAATGACCGCCAGCAGCACCGCCCCGAGAGCAAGCATGCGGTTTGTCCGCATGGGTCCTCCTTTTCTTGTGCTGACCCATGGTTGGGCCCGCCATTTCCGACTATATGCCGGATACGCCCGGAGCCCGCGAAACGGACGAATGGTCGGTCGGCCGCACACGTTCCGAGCGTGGCGTGATCAGCCGCTGGCCGACGGCGAAGATGATGTCGGTGACGATCACGAGGGTGGCCACGAGCACGGCACCGCCGATTACCTGGCCGATGTCGCGCTGGGCAAAGCCGTTGACTAGGTAGCGGCCCAGCCCGCCGAAGCCGAAGATCGCGGCAAGGGTTGCGGTGGCCAGAATCTGCACCGTTCCGGACCGGATGCCCGCCAGGATCACCGCGACCGACAGCGGCAGCTCGACGCGCGTCAACAGCTGGCGCTCGGTCAGGCCGAGGCCGCGGCCCGCCTCGATCAGGTCGCGATCGACGCCGCTGATGCCCGAGTAGGTGTTGACCAGGATTGGTGGCACGGCCAGCACGACCATGGCGATGACCGCCGGGTAAATCTTGAACCCGGCCTGTGGATCGATCGCGGCGGTGATCGGCAGGACGATCGCGATGACCGCGATCGATGGCAACGCGCGCCAGATGATCGATGAGTTGATGGCCAGCGCGACGCCGCGCCCGGTGTGTCCGATCCACAGGCCAATGGGCAGGGCGATGGCGATGGCGATGAGCAACGCCGCGAGCGAGATGCCGACGTGCTCGGCGAGGCGGACGGGAATGCCGTTCGGGCCGCTCCAATTGATCGGGTCGGTCAGCCACGCGACGGTCTCACTGATGATGTTCATACGTTAGATACCGCCGCAGTGGACCATGGCGTCAGCCGTCGCTGAAGCCGCGCGAGGCTGAAGTCGGCGAGCAGGGCGAGGCCGATCGAGAGCGTTGCGCCGACGTACAGCTCGACCGGGAAGTTGCGCCGGTAGCCCTCGAGGATGAAGAAGCCGAGCCCGCCGAAGCTGTCACCCAGCACGGCAGTCACGGTGACCAAACCAATGGTCGAGACGGTGGCCAGGCGAACGCCGGCGATGATCAGCGGCACCGCGAGGGGAACTTCGACTCGCCACAGCCTGGTTCGATTGGAGTACCCCAGCCCGTCGGCCGCCTCGATGACGTCGGCTGAAACCGAGTCGAAGCCGGCAGTGATGTTGCGCACGAAGATGACCAGCGTATAGATCACGAGCGGAATGAGGACCGTCAGCAGCGAGATCCCGGTAACCGAGATGAGCGCGGCAAAGATGGCCAGGCTGGGGATCGTGTAGAGCAGATCGGAGACGGCGAGGATCGGCCCGTACGAACGCCGCCGGCGGACCGCCAGTACGGCGAGCACAAACGAGATGAGGAAGCCGATGAACACGGCCAGGATGGTCAGCCACAGGTGCTGGACAGTCCGATAGGCCAGGTCATCGAGATGGGTCAGCACCCATTCGATGTCGCGCGACAGGTCCATCAGGCCGCGGTGGCGCGCGTCTCGCGCAGCGCGGCCGCGATCTGCTCAACGGTCACCAGGCCCAGGACGCGCTCGTTTCGGTCGACGACGATGCCGACCATGACGTCCGCGTCGAGCATCTGGGAAAGAGCGTCCTTCAGCGTCGACCGGGTGCTGAATACGGGCGACATCGGCTCGGCCATGTCCTCGGTCAGCGCGCCCGAGTCGGGGATCGAATCGGCGTCCAGCCAGCCGATCGGCCGCCCCCCATCGTCGACCAGTAGCACGTAGCCGAGGTCGCCTTCGCCGAGTTTGCCGCGCGCCGCCTCAGCCGGCTCGCCGACCCCGACTGAGGTCGCCGGCTGGAGCTCCAGTTCGGCGACGCGCCGGAGCGACAGTCGCTTGAGGCCGCGGTCGGCGCCCACGAAGCGCGCCACGAACTCAGACGCCGGGCTCGACAGGATCCCCGCGGGAGGCCCGAATTGGGCGAGGAGACCGCCGACCTGCATGACTGCGATGAGGTCGCCCATCTTGATCGCCTCGTCGATGTCATGAGTCACGAACAGGATGGTCTTGGCAAGGTCTTCCTGGAGCCGGAGCAGCTCGTTCTGCAGCCGGTCACGGACGATCGGGTCGACTGCGCCGAACGGCTCGTCCATGAGCATCACCGGCGGGTCGGCGGCGAGCGCGCGAGCCACGCCAACGCGTTGACGCTCGCCGCCCGAGAGCTGGGCCGGGTAGCGGTCGCGGTAGGCGCCGGGCTCGAGCCCGACCAGCTTGAGCAGCTCGTTGCCGCGCTCTGCGATGCGCTTTGGCTCCCAGCCGAGCAGTCGCGGCACCGCGGCGACGTTCTCAGCGACGTTCATGTGCGGCATCAGACCGACCTGCTGGATGACATAGCCGATGCCGCGCCGGAGCACGATCGGATCCTGGTTGGTGACGTCTTGACCGCCGATCAGGATCTGGCCGCCGGTCGGCTCGATCAGCCGGTTGACCATCTTGAGCGTGGTCGTCTTGCCGCAGCCGGACGGGCCGACGAGCACGCAGATCTTGCCCGCCGGCACGGAGAAGGCTCAGGTCGTGGACCGCCTCAACATTGCCGTAGCGGCGCGAGACATGGCGGAAATCAACGTCAAGTGCGTTGGCCATCGGCGCACCGTATACGCTTCGCCGGTGGACTCCAAGCCGCGGGCCGGCGGGCCCCGGCGGGCGAGAGCGCGATCATCGTCCCGGTTCAGGTGCCGGTGGCTGTCGGCCGGCTGCGCGATCGGATGGATCCGTCGGCCGCCCAGGGCGTGCCCGCCCACGTAACGCTGCTCTATCCATTCAAGCCGCCCGAGGCCTTGAAGGACGACGTGCGACGCGTCATCGAGCAGATCGTCGCGGCCGAGCCGGCGTTCCCGTTTCAGCTCAAGTCTGTCGGCCGCTGGCCCAATGTGGTCTACCTCGAGCCCGACCCGGCCGAGCCGTTCCGGCGCCTGACGCTTGCCCTGGCCGAGGCATTTCCGGACTTCCCGCCCTACCAGGGTGCCCACGCGAACGTCGTGCCTCACCTCACCATCGCCCAGGACGTGCCCGAGGACTATCTCGCCGCGGCCGAGCATGCGCTGCCCGGGATGCTGCCGATTCGCGATTTTGCGCGCGAGGCGTGGCTGATCGGCCATACACCGGAACAGTCATGGCACACCCTTTGGCGGCTGCCTTTCGGAGAGCCCGATCGCGCCGCCGACCGGGCCGCCGACGGCCGCGGCTAGACTGGCTCCATGCCCCAAATTCATCTGCGCGCCGAGGTGGGTGACTACGCCCCGCTCGTGCTTCTCCCCGGCGATCCCAATCGCGCACGCCTCGTCGCCGGCATGCTCGACGGCGGACTCGATGGAGCCCGCCAGGTCAACGACCACCGCTTGATGCTCGGCTACACCGGCACGTTCAAGGGAGTGCCGGTCAGCGTCCAGACGAGCGGCATGGGCACGCCGTCGATGTCGATCGTCGTCGAGGAGCTACTGCGGCTGGGAGCGAAGCGACTGATCCGAATCGGGACGTGTGGCGGGATCGGCCGTGGCCTGCGCACCGGCGACATTGTCGTTGCCACGGCCGCCGCGCCCGTCGACGGCTCGACGCGCACCTATCTCCACGGCGATCCGTATGCTCCGGCGGCGGACTTCGAGATCACCCGCGCGCTGGTCGACCACGCACGCGCACGCGGCGTAGAGCCCGGCATTGGCCAGGTGGCATCGGTCGACGTCTTCTACAACCCCGACTCTGACTACGTCACCAAGTGGCGTTCGCGCGGCGTCCTCGCCTTCGAGATGGAGGCGGCCGCCCTGTTCTATCTCGCATCTCGGGCGCAGGGCAGCGGGGAGGACGTGCGTGCCGGTTGCATCCTGACCGTAAGCGACACGCTCGCCGAGGACGAGACATCCGAGGAGACATACATGGAGCTGGCCGATCTGGAGGCGGCAACGGTCCGGATGATCGAGGTGGCGCTCGAAGCCGGCACGGCGGAGTTCAGGGCGGGGACATGATCCCGATCGGACTCAACCTCACCTCGATCGGCGTGACGTCGGCATGGTGGCTCGAGTCCGCGCGCCTGACCGAGGAGGCCGGTTTCGACGGCGTCTGGTGCTGGGACCACTTCGTCTCGCGCGGCAAGAAGTCGGACCCGGTGCTCGAGTGCTGGACGACGCTGACGGCCGCCGCGGCGCACACGTCGCGAGTCCGGGTCGGCAGCTTCATCAACAACGTAATGAACCGCCAACCAGCCGTGCTGGCTCGGATGCTGGCGACGATCTGGGACCAGAGCGGGGGGCGCGTCGACCTGGGCATCGGCGTCGGCGGGTCGGGGCCCGAGCTGGGCATGTACGGCATCGACATGCCCGATCCACCAGTTCGAGTGCGCATCCTCGAGGAAGCGGTCGTCGTTATCCGCTTGCTGTGGTCGGGCGGCCCGGTCGATTACGCGGGCGAGTTCTTCACACTGAACGAGGCGTGGGCACACCCCACGCCGGAACCGCCGCCGCGCATCATCGTCGGCGGCGAGAAGCCGGGCGGTGCGAAGCTCGCGGCTCGTGTCGGCGATGGCTGGACGACGAATGCCGAGGACTACGAAAGGTTGCTGCCGATCCACCTCGAGGAGCTATCTGCGCACGGCCGATCTCGCGCGGAGGTGCAACACCTGCTGGCAGTCTCGATCTCGCGCGACGAGCCACTCTCGTCGCAGCCACTCATCGCCGACCTGGCCACGTTCCTCGGGGAGTGGCACGAGCGTGGCGCGGACGAGATCGTCGTCTCGTGGGTTCGGCCGGCCGAGCTTCCCGCGCTGCTCGAGGCAGCCGCCAGGGCCGGCATCGCCACCTGAGCCTCGAGGGCGTTCTTGGCCACAACGGGGCCGAGTCGGTCGCTCCAGCCATCGTTGGCGCGCCGCCAGGCCAGTCCCCAAGAATGGGCGCGGTACGTCGGTCTAATGCACAGCCTGAAATCGCGTAAGCGCTAGGCTAGAAACCCATGTTCGGACGATCCGAGACCACCAACTCAGGCGACGCGGCCGCTGCTGCGCTGCTCGCCGGACCGCACGACACCTGCTGTCCGCTGCGGCCGGCCCACGCCACCCGGCGTGTCGCTGTGCGAAGCCGATAACCCGGGCGCGATCAAGTCGCCCAGCTCGACCCAGGTACACGGCACGATCGTGATCGGCGTTCTGCTGCGGCTTCCTGCTGCTGGCGGTGCTGCTGCGCGTCGCCACCTCGGGCGTTGGCCCGTTCCCGTCGTCGATAGCCGGCGCGGCGACGCGCGGCGATGGCAGCCTGGATGTCGTCGTCATGGTGGCGAACAACGGCGAGCGCCCGTCGGCCGCGAGCTGCCGCACGGCGTCGGGTGTCGCGATCGACGCCCCGTCGTCTGTCTTCTTCACCGGTCTGATCCCGCCGGGCGAGTCGATCTCGTTCACCCAGACGCTCAAGCCGCGGGCCGGCGGTCAGCCGCTCAGCCCGGGTTCCGTCGTCGTTCGCTGCAACTGACCCTCCGGATCGGCCCCGGCTCGACGCGCTCTCGGCCGGCTCGGCCGGCTCGAGCGCCTGGCGGTTGTCAATACCGACCGCGTTTACGGCGGCGCCGAGCGCGAGCAGGATCGCGGTCGTCAGCATGGCCAGGTGGAATGCCTCGGTCGATGCCTCGCGCGCCGCGGTGGCGGTCTCGGCCGGCACCGCCGGATCCGGCGCGTTGAGCGGCGGGAGCTGAGCACGTACCTCCTCCGAGCTGACGTCCAGACCGGGCACTCGATTGGCGAGGCCGGCGTAGAAGCTGGCCGTCACGATGACGAAGATCAACGCACCGCCAAGCTGCGGCCCGACGCGCGAGATCGCGTTGTTGATCGCCGAGGCCAGGCCGGCCTGCCGACCCGGCACGGAGCGCATCAGCGCGGTCGTGAGTGGCGCCACCAGGATCGAGAGGCCGAGGCCGAACAAGATCTGGCCGGGCAGGATGTCGACCAGGTAGTCGGTCGGTGGCAGGTACGTTGTTGGATCGCCGATGCTCAACAGCCAGGGCGCGCTGTCGGACGGGATACGAACCAGCCAGAGCATGCCGACGGACATCAGCGCCGGCCCGACGGTCATGAAGGTGCGCGGCCCGAAGCGGCTGGCAAGGGCTCCGAAATGGGTCGATAGCAAGACCAGGAAGAGCGGCCCGGGAATCAGTGCCAGGCCAACCGCGGCCGCGGTGTAGCCGAGAGTGCCCTGCATGTACACCACTACGAACAGCAGCTGCACGTACAGCGCGCCATAGATCAGCAGTGTCGAGAGGTTCGTGACCGAGAAGTTGCGCGAGCGGAACATCGACAACGGCACGAGCGGGTTGCGCGCGCGATGGAAGTAGAACGGCAGGCTGATCAGGGACACTGCCCCGACCGCGAGCGCAACGAACGCGATCGGGTCCTGCCACTGGCGCTGCTGGCCGTAGATCGCGCCGAAAGACAAGCCGCCGACGGCCAGCCCGACGAGCAGCGCGCCGATCCAGTCGAAATCGTCGCTGGAGGTCTCGTCGCGGCTCTCCTTGATGTGCCGTTGGGCCGCCCAGAGCGCGACCAGGATGAGCGGCACGTTGATGATGAAGATCCAGCGCCAGCTCAGCTCGTCGACCAGCAGGCCGCCGACGAACGGGCCAATGATCGGCGCGATGCCCGACGCAGCCGCCCAGACACCGAACGCGCGACCCTGCTCCTCGCCCTGGAAGTTGGTCGCCAGGATGGCCAGCGAGCCGGGCACCAGGATTGCCCCGGCGGCACCCTGGACGAGTCGCGCGAGGATCAGGAATTCTACGTTCGGCGCGATGGCGCACACCGCGGACGCGACGCCGAAGAGGATGAGGCCGATCACGAAGATCTTCTTGCGGCCGTAGAAGTCGGACAGCGCGCCGGCAAGCACGAGCAGGGCGCTGAGCGTCAGCAGATAGCCGTACTGGACGTAGTTCTGGCCCTCGAGGACGCTCACGAACAGGCGCGGCTGAAGGCCGATTGCGGGTAGTGCCACCGTCAGCACGGCCGAGTCCAGGAAGACGATGCTCGACCCAAGCACCGCCGCGACCAGCGTCCAGCGCTTGTCGGCTGTCATGCGGCGCCGGGGGCATACATCGGCGGCCATCCTACAATCGGCTGGTGGCATCCCTCGTGACGAATTCCCGCCGCGCGGCGGCGCGCCACGATGACGAGCTGTCCGTAGCGACGGAGGCGGCGCGCCGCGCCGGTCGGCTGCAGATGGAGCGCTACGAGCGGCTCGAGCGCATCGTCCACAAGTCCACCCATGACGTCGTGACCGAGGTAGACACGATGTCCGAGCAGCTCATCGTGGGCATGTTGGGCGACGCCTTTCCGCACGACGGCTTCCTGGCCGAGGAGGGCGGGCGGACAGATGCCGTCGCTCCCAAGGGTGATCGGGTGTGGATCATCGACCCGCTCGATGGCACCGTGAACTACGCCAACGGCATCCCCGTCTTCTGCGTGTCGATCGGCCTCGCTATCGACGGTCGCCCTGCTCTCGGCGTCATCTACGACCCGGTGCGCGACGAGCTCTTCACTGCCCAGGCAGGCAGGGGAGCCCGACTCGACGGCGAGCCGATCCGCCACCCGGCCAAGGACAAGCTCCTCGATTGCGTCGTGTCGCTCTCGCTTCCGCGGCGCGGCTGGGCTCAGCGCGAGCACAAGGTCCGACGCAGCATCCGCGTGTCGCGCTCGATGGGCAGTGCCGCGCTGGCGCTCGCCTACGTCGGCAATGGCCGCTTCGACGCATTTGTCCAGTCCGGTGGGCTGTCGCTGTGGGACATCTGCGCGGCCGGACTCATTGCCACCGAGGGCGGCGCACAATTGACCACGCTCGACGGCGCGCCGTGGTTCGACATCTCGCGCGCCAGCAAGTCGATCGGCCTGCTCGGCGCCGCGCCGTCTCACCACCAGACGTTGCTGGAGCTGCTCAAATGACCGCCATCCCCGTCAGTCGGCTGAACCACGCGGTGCTCTACGTGCGCAATCTCGACCGAGCTGTCGAGTTCTACAGCCGCGTGTTCGGGTTCGAAGAGATCTCGCGCATCCCCAACTTCGGGGCATTCATGCGTGCCGCCGGCACCGACAACCATCACGACCTCGGCCTGTTCTCGGTCGGTCCGGACGCGCCGCGACCGCCGCGCGGCTCGGTCGGGCTGTATCACCTGGCCTGGGAGGTGCCGACGATCGAGGACCTGGCCACGGCCGCCAGAGTGCTACGTGACTCCGGCGCGCTGGGTGGTGCGAGCGACCATGGCGTCAGCAAGTCGCTCTACGGCGCCGATCCGGACGGCAACGAGTTCGAGATCATGTGGCGCGTGCCGCGCGAGCAATGGGGCGAGCTCGAGACCGAGGCGGTCATAGCGCCGCTCGACATGGATGAAGAGGTGCGCCGACACGGCACGCCAGCCGGCGGCGGGTGACAGCCTGGCCCAAGGGCTGGCTGCCCTACGAGGAGGTTCACGGCAAGGACCACACCGTCACCGGCACGGTTCTCGTCTGGAAGAGACTTGACTCCAAGGAGCTCGGCCGGGCGCGCGACATCAGCGTCTACCTTCCACCCTCGCTCGCCGATGCGCTGTCGCACGGGCGTGATCCGGACCGGCGCTACCCGGTTCTCTACTTCATGGACGGCCAGAACGCCTTCGACGACCGAACCTCCTATGTCGGTGAGTGGCAGGCCGACGAGACACTCGAGGAGCTGGCTCGTGACGGGCTCGAGGTGATTGCCGTCGCGGTACCCAACGGCCACGAGGCGCGCATGGAAGAGTACGACCCTTGGCGCGGCAAGAACGAGTTCACCAGGGGTCGCGTGTCGGGCGGCAAGGGTGATGCTTACCTCGAGTGGCTGGTCGGCACGGTCAAGGAGCTGGTCGACCGCTCCTTCCCGACACGCACTGATCGCGAGGCAACCGGGATCGTCGGCTCGTCGCTCGGTGGTCTTATCAGCCTCTATGCGCTGATCGGGCAACCGAAGATCTTCGGCATGGCCGTCTCAATGAGCCCGGCCGTGCGCTGGCACGACTTCGCTCTGCTGCGTCTGATCGAAGATGGCCGCTTGCCTAAGAGCCGCATCCACATCGACATGGGCACGCACGAGTGGAGCGGCGCGGTCGAGGACCTGCGCCGGCTGCGCGACACGTTGATCGGATGTGGCTGGCGCGAGGGCCGCGACCTTCAATACGTCGAGGAACGTAACGCGTGGCACCGCGAGAGCGCCTGGGCGCGGCGGCTGCCCGACGCCCTCCGCTTCGTCATGGCGGACCTCCGGGAGCGCTAGCTCTTCCAGTCGACCCACAGATGAACGCGGTCGACCAGTTGGGGAGAAGCGAGCCGCTCGGCCATCTCCTCGAACGCAGCGCGATGGGCGCCCTTCCAGCGAATGTCCTCGAGTGACTCGGTGATGACCGGAACATCGGTCACCAGCGTTGCCAGCTCGCGGAACAGGTACGCCTCGTCGAGGTGATCACGCAGCGACGCAGCGAGCGAAGCACCACCTCGGACGCTGACGTCCCAGTGGGCGACTCGTTCCGGGATGTCCTCCAGGTGGCCGTAGCGCGTCAACACTGCGCCGGCTGAGTCCTTGCCCCAGCCCGGGATGCCCGGGTAGCCATCGGCTGAATTGCCGACCAGGGCGAGGAAGTCGGGGATCGACTCGGGCGAGACGCCGAATTGGGCGCGGACCCCATCGGCATCGACGAAAGCGCGCTTGCGCCGGTCGTACATGACTACCCTGCCGTCCTCGCGGACGAGCTGGGCCATGTCCTTGTCGGGCGTCATGATCACCGTCTTCTCAACGCCCGGCGCATCGGCCCAGCGGTGGACTCCGGTGCCCAGCCCGTCGTCGGCCTCCCACTCGACGAGCGGCCAGACGACAACACCCATCGCCCGAAGCGCCTCCTCGCCCTGTTCGAACTGTCGCTTGAGGGCCGGGTCGATGCCGAACCCGGTCTTATAGCCCGCGTAACGCGTGTTGCGCCACGACTCGATGACGTGGTCCGACGCGCACGCGAGATGCGTCACTCCCTCCTCGCGAAACAGGTAGAGGGTGCTTTCGATCAGACCGACGGTTGCGTTGGCCGGATTCCCGTCGCGGTCGAGGTGCTGCGGCCGCGGCGCGAAGTGAGAGCGAAACAGCTCGTAGGTCGCGTCGAGCAGATGAACCTGCACGTCGGCTACTGCCTCACGCGAGTCAATCCTCGACCGACTCAGCGGCGTACATCGCCGCGCCGATGATGCCCGAGGTGTTGAGGTACTGCGCGGCGACGATCGGCGCGCGCGACTGAAGCGTGTCGCGGTACTTGGCCATCGACTTGCTGACGCCGCCGCCGAGGATGATCAGGTCGGGCCAGAAGTAGGCCTCGACGCGCGCCAGGTACTCGTTGAACTCGGCCGCCCATGCCTTCCAGCGCAGGCGGCGCCGCTCGCGGGACGCGCCCGAGACACGCGTCTCGGCGTCCTTGCCGGCTAGCTCGAGGTGGCCCAGCTCAGTATTCGGCACCAGCCGATGGCTGACGAACAGCGCGCTGCCGATGCCGGTACCGATGGTCAGCAGCAGGACCGTTCCGGCGCAGTCGCGCCCCGCGCCGAGACGCATCTCGGCCAGTCCCGCGGCGTCGGCATCATTTATCGCTCTGACCCTGCGCCCGAGCGCCGCGCCGAGCAGCTCGTCGACCGACTGGCCTATCCAGGCCTTGTCGATATTGGCGGCCGTCATTGCCCGGCCATCCTTGATGACACTCGGTACGCCGCAGCCGAACGGGAGATCGTCGGCCAGCGGTTCATCTGCCGCCACGCGATCGACAAGCTCGGTCACGGTCCTGGCGACAGCCTCGGGCGTGGCCGGCTTGGGCGTGTCAATTCGGACGCGGCGCGAGATGAGCTCGCCCGTGTCGAGGTTCACCAAGGCACCCTTGACGCCTGTTCCGCCGATGTCTATGCCGAAGGCCGGACGGCCGGTCGATGCCACGGCGGAAGGATACGACCGGACCGATCACAGACATCAGCCGTCCTCGCCCGTAAGATGGGCCAGTCACATGTTTGATGATTTCGGCGATTTCAAGCGCCAGCTGCCCGACCGCGACGCGGACGAAACGGCCGACTGGATCAGCTCACTCGATTCGGTCGTCCAGGACGAGGGCCGGGCTCGCGCGCGCAATTCATCCTGTATCGGCTGCTGAAGCGCGCGCGCCAGCACAACCTGGGCCTGCCGCCGCTGACCTCGACGCGTTACATCAACACCATCTCGCCCGAGCAGGAGCCGGAGTTCCCGGGCGACGAGGCGATGGAGCTGCGCATCCGGCGCATGATCCGCTGGAACGCGGTGGCGATGGTCCTGCGCGCGAATGCTCGCGCGCCCGGGCATTGGTGGCCACCTCGCCACCTATGCGTCGGCGGCCACCCTGTACGAAGTCGGCTTCAACCACTTCTTCCGGGGCAAGGACGCCGACGGCCATGGGCGACCAGGTCTTCTTCCAGGGCCACGCCGCGCCGGGCATCTACGCTCGCGCCTTCCTCGAGGGTCGACTGACCGAGGACCAGCTCGACCACTTCCGCCAGGAGGTCGCAGCCGGGTCAGGGCCTGTCGTCTTATCCGCACCCGCGGCTGATGCCCGACTTCTGGGAGTTCCCGACGGTCTCGATGGGCCTCGGTCCGCTGGCCGCGATCTACCAGGCGCGCTTCAATCGCTACCTCCAGCACCGCGGCATCAAGGACACCTCGAACAGCCGCGTGTGGGCCTTCCTGGGCGACGGCGAGACCGACGAGCCGGAGGCGATGGGCTCGCTCTCGATCGCCGCGCGTGAGGGGCTCGACAACCTGACCTTCGTCGTCAACTGCAACCTGCAGCGGCTCGACGGCCCGGTGCGCGGCAACGGCAAGATCATCCAGGAGCTCGAGTCGGTCTTCCGCGGCGCCGGCTGGAACGTGATCAAGGTCATCTGGGCACGCGAGTTCGATGACCTGCTGGCGCGCGACGTCGACGGCGCGCTGGTCGACAAGATGAACGAGACGCTCGACGGGGAGTACCAGAAGTACTCGGTCGAATCGGGCGCATACATCCGCGAGCACTTCTTCGGCCCGGACCCGCGCCTCCAGGAGCTCGTCGCGCACCTGTCCGACGACGAGATCGCCAAGCTCCGCCGCGGCGGCCACGACTACCGCAAGGTCTACGCCGCGTACGACGCCGCGACCAAGACCCAGGGCCGGCCGACGGCGATCCTGGCCAAGACGGTCAAGGGCTGGACGCTGGGCACCGGCGTCGAGGGCCGCAACATCACCCACCAGGCCAAGAAGCTGACCGAGCAGGAGCTCAAGGTCTTCCGCGATCGGCTCCAGCTCGCCATCCCCGACGCGAAGCTCAAGGACGCGCCCTACTACCACCCGGGCCAGAACGCGCCCGAGATCAAGTACCTGCAACGAGCGTCGCGCGGCGTTGGGCGGGCCGATGCCGCGCCGCGTCGTCGTCACCAAGACGCTCGAGCTGCCCGGCGATCCGGTTTACGGCGAGTTCATGGCCGGCTCCGGCACACAGGAAGCGTCGACCACGATGGCCTTCGCCAAGCTGCTGCGCAACCTGCTGCGCGACAAGGTCGTCGGCGATCGGATCGTGCCGATCATTCCCGACGAGGCGCGCACCTTCGGCATGGACCCGCTGTTCAAGGAAGTCGGCATCTACTCGGCGCTGGGCCAGCTGTACGACCCGGTCGACTCGAACCTGGTGCTCTCGTATCGAGAGGCGAAGGACGGCCAGGTGCTCGAGGAGGGCATCACCGAGGCCGGCTCGTCGGCATCGTTCCAGGCCGCGGGCACGTCCTACGCGACGCACGGCGAGCCGATGATCCCGTTCTACATCTTCTATTCGATGTTCGGCTTCCAGCGCACCGGCGACGAGTTCTGGGCGTTTGCCGATGCGCGCGGGCGCGGCTTCCTGCTTGGCGCCACGGCCGGTCGGACGACGCTGAACGGGGAGGGGCTGCAGCACGAGGACGGCCACTCGCTAGTGCTCGCGTCGACCATTCCGACGATCCGCCTGTACGACCCGGCGTTCGCCTACGAGACGGCGGTCATCGTGCGCGACGGCATCGAGCGCATGTATGGCGCGAACCCCGAGGATGTCTTCTACTACTTGACTCTGTACAACGAGAACTACGTCATGCCGGAGCGCCCAGAGGACGTCAGCGACGAGGACATCGTTCGCGGCCTGTATCGCTTCCGGGCTGCGCCCTCGGTCGGGGAGGAGGGCCGCGCGCCACTCCGCGCCACGCTGCTGGCCGGCGGCTCGATCATGCAGCAGGCCCTTCGCGCGCAGGAGATGCTCGCCGAGCGTGGCATCGCGGCCGAGGTGTGGAGCGCGCTGTCCTATCAGCTGCTGCGCAACGAGGCGCTCGAGATCGATCGCTGGAACCGGCTCCATCCCGCCGGGCCACCGCGCTCGCCGGTCGTCACCGAGCTGCTGCGCGAGCCGGCCGAGCAGGGCCCGATCGTCGCCGTCAGCGACTTCATCACCGCCTGGCCGGACATGATCTCGCGCTGGGTGCCAGGCGGTTGGTGGCGCTCGCTGGGCACCGACGGCTTCGGCCGCAGCGACACGCGCGAGGCGCTGCGCCGCTTCTTCGAGATCGATGCGGAGCACATCACCGCGGCCACGCTGGCCGAGCTCGCCCGCTGCGGCCGCATCGACGGCGCGCGACGCCGAGCGGCAGATCGAGGAGCTGGGCATCGATCCGGAGGCAGCATTCGCGCTGCGCTCCTGATCGGGTTGCTACTAACTCTCGCGGCCTGTCAGACCACGGCAACACCAACAGCAACGCCCTCGGGCTCCGCCGTCGGCATCGTCATAGCGGCCGATGGTCCGGACGCAGCCCAGGTTGATCACTTCAGCTTGCGGACCAATGCTGGCGAGGTGCTCGCGTTCACGGTCGGGCGCCTGGACGTTTCGAACGGAGGGCTACCGGCGCCGCACTTGCGTGAGCACCTGGTGAGCGGCGATCCGATCGAGGTCCTGTATCGCACTGAAAACGGCAACCTAATTGCGCTCCGCTACGTGGACGCGCCCTAGCCCAGGCGCTCGGCAGCGCCGATCGGCTGATTGCGGCACCATGCCTGAGTGAAAAGAGTTGCGCTGCTGGCCGTTGTTCTGCTGACAGCCGCGTGCACCGGGGCGCAAACGCCGTCGCCGACCGGCGCGGGCCCGACTTCAACGCCAGCCATTACGACGAGCCCCACTTCTGCACCGACGGCCAGCCCCGCATCGACTGACAGCGTGGCGCCAACCGCCAGTGCGGTGCCCGGAAGTGCGACGCCGACGACGCCTGCGAGCCTATCCTCCGAGCCCACGCAGAGCGCGTCAACCTCGGCCAGCGCGCCGCCCGTCGGATCCTTCAACCCCGATGCCGTGGCGCTCGGCATCGAGCAGATCGCGTCCGGCTACCCGCCTCTTACTTTGTTGACGAATGCAAGTGACGGATCGGGTCGCATCTTCCTGGTTCATCAGCGCGGCGCGATCGTCGCGTTCGACAGCTCGATGGTCGAGATGGGGACGTTCATGGACATAAGCGACCGCGTCAGGTCGGGCGGGGAGCAGGGCCTGCTCGGGGTCGCCTTCCATCCCGACTTCGAATCGAACGGTCGGTTCTTCGTCAACTACACCCATCCTCGAGGCGACACGGTGGTGTCGGAGTTCGGACTCGATGCCGCCGGCAACGGCGATCCGACTTCAGAGCGGATCCTGCTCACGATCGCCCAGCCCTACGACAATCACAACGGCGGCATGATCGCCTTCGGGTCTGATGGCTACATGTACATCGGCATGGGCGATGGCGGCTCGGGCGGCGATCCTCACGGCTACGGCCAGCGGCTCGACACGCTGCTGGGCAAGATGCTGCGCATCGACGTCAACTCGGGCGATCCGTACGCCATCCCGGCCGACAATCCGTACGCCGACGGCAACGTAGGTCAGCCCGAGATCTGGTCCTCGGGCCTGCGCAACCCCTGGCGCTTCTCGTTCGACCGAGCCACTGGCGGAATGTTCATCGGCGACGTTGGTCAGGACGTCCGCGAAGAGGTCAACGTCGAGCCTGCTGGCGAGGGCGGCCGCAACTACGGCTGGAACATCATGGAAGCCGACCGCTGCTACGACCGCAGCTCCTGCAATCGGCAGGGTCTGACGCTGCCGGCCTTCTCCTACGGTCGAGATGACGGCAGCTGCTCGGTTACGGGCGGCTACGTCTATCGCGGGAGCGCTTATCCGGACATGTACGGCGCCTACGTGTTCTCCGACTACTGCAGCGGTGTGCTGTGGGCCTTCGATGCGGAGTCGGCGCTTGAGTCCGGGTCGGCCAGCGCCGAGGCGTTCGGCGAGTCAGGCACCAGCCCGTCCTCCTTCGGTGAGGACGAGGCCGGCGAGCTCTACCTCGTGGGTCATGGCGGCGCCGTCTACCGCCTGGTCGCCACTCCCCGCTGAGCTACTCGTCGGCGGGAGGGGCGGGCCAGCCCTCGAGGATCATGTTCGCGACGAGCGCCGTCCAGCCGGCCTGTTGATCGGCGCCGAGGCCCTCACCCGTGTCGCCGTCGAAGTACTCGTGCAGGCGAGAGGTGTCTTCCCAGTCGCGTTCGACGTTCTCGACGACGCGTCGCCGAATGTCCGCCGCGAGGCTGGGATCAACGTCCATCAATGCCTCGACGAGCAGGTAGTTGATCGGCACCCAGACCGGTCCGCGCCAGTTCGAGTTGACGCCCGCGCCGGCAACGCCGGGCCGGTAGAACGGGCTGTCGCTCGACAGGCTTCGTATCCCGCCGACGGACATAAGCTGCTCCTCGTCGCGTAGCGCTGCAAGGATCGGTGGCAGCCGCTCAGGTGGCACGCCGCCGGCGATGAGTGGGATCAGGCCGCTGTACGACTTCTGCCGAAGGAATTCTCCGGTCGGCGTCAGGTCGTAATAGAAGCCGCTCTGCTCGTCCCACAGCGTGGCGTTGATCTGTTCCTGGATGCGGCCGCGGTCGATCCAGTAGCGCTCGGACGTCGACTGATCGCCGAGCTCGCTGGCGATGCGAGCCATGTCGCGCGCAAAAAGGGCCATCCACGCCGTCGCGTCGGCCTGCGCTGTTCCGAACCCGCTGCGCGGCATGTTGTCCATGCCCAGAAAACCGCCGGTGAACAGGGCGTCGCCCACCTGGTTGCGTGCCCACCAGTAGTCGTAGTTGCGCTGCAGGCCCGGATAGACCTGCTGCAGGAAGTCGGTGTCATGGCTTTGCTCGAAGACGCGCCACGCGGCCCACGCGAAGATCGGCGGGCACTCGCTGTCCATGACCCACTCCGCGCACGGAATGTGGCCGTCAGGCTGCTGCCAGCGATCCGAGAGCATGAAGCCCAACTGGTCGTGGGCGATGCCGTGATCGACGAGCGACGCGGTGACTGCGTGGAAAGCCGAGTCCCAGCTCGCGAGCCACGGAAACTCCCACTTGTCGGGCAGGATCAGCACGTCGCGCGCGTCGACCTTGCCGGCCCACGTGGGATTGATGCCGGTCGCTCCGTCCCAGCGGTAGAAGGTCTCGTTCCACAGCAGGCTCATCAGGGCTTGGCGGTAGAGCCGCTCATGCTCGGTCACCTGCCCATCAAACAGAGTGCCCGCTTCCGTCCGCCGAGCGCCGATGACGCCATCACTCAACTCCAGCACGGACTCGGCGGCGTCCGTCGCCAGGGCCGGCGCGTTGGGGTTGTCGGCTGTCGGCGACTCGGCGACGCCAATCCGAATCACGCCCTCCGAGCCGGCTGGAATTTCGAGCCGATAGGCCAACGCGCCGAATTCACCGCCCTGATCGCCGACCAGGCCATCGGCGCGCAGGTTGGCGTCGAGCGCACCCTTCTCCGGGCTGATCTGCCACTCAGTCGGCGGTTGACCGACTACTGCCACTACCGATGACGCGCCGGGCAGCAGCAGCCCATCCTCGATCGGCTCAACCTTCCGGCCGGGCGCCAGCGAGGCACGGAAGACAACGTCGAGCGATCTCGTCTGTGAGGTGGTGTTGGTCACCGTGGCGACCATCGTCATCGAGCTCGAGTTGTAACGCGCCGCCTCTAGATCTACCGAGAACCATGGCATCTCGCGTGGGTAGCGATAGGTCAGTCGCTGGTAGGCGTGGGTCGGGCCGTTCTCCTGGAACACGCGGTCTTCGGTGATCTGCTCGCCCGCCGGCCCCTGCGAATTGCCGAGACCGTTGAGGCGCTCAGTGACGTGAGTTTCGGCCGCCGTCCAGAAGCCCCAGCCGAGACGGAACTCGTTGTTGAGGTCGGTCATACCGGCGATTCCGTCGTCGCTGTAGCGGTACTCGGTCGAGATCGCCTCAGTCCAGTTCAGGCCCCAGCCGTTCGTGCCGACAGCCTCACGGGGAGTGCCCCATTCGCGCTCGGACAGGTACGAGCCCCAGCGACGGTCGAGCTCGGCGTATGGCGTGAGCTCGTCGAGGACGGGTGTCGGTGGCGGTGCGGCGAAGATGGTGAAGCCCGCGAACGCCAGCGCGATGAGCGCGAGCAGGCTGGCCACGACGCCCAGCACCAACCACCATGGCTGGCGTCGGGAACGCGAGGGCGTGACGGGCCACCGGCGCCGCCCGCCAGAGTCGGGTCGAGCAACTTCCGGCGGAGCGAAGTCGCTCACCGCGCGGAGGTTAGCAGCGCGGCCAAGGCTATGATCGGCGCCGGTGGGCCTTCTGTGGCCACCTGGCACCATTTTGATTTCTAAGGCCCCGGAGGCTTTGCGCGACCGTTGAACTCGATCGTCGAACGCTACGACCAGGATGCGGCCGATTACTCCAGATATTGGGGACCGGTTCTCGAGCAGACGGCGGGCCAGCTGCTCGAGATGGTCGAGGCCGCGAAGCCCGAAGTCGCTGCCGGCCCGAGTCCCGGCCTGCGCGTGCTCGACGTTGGCGCGGGTACCGGCACGCTCGCATTGCGTGCGCTCGAGCGCTGGCCGGCGTCAACAATCGTAATCAGCGATGCAGCGGCTGGGATGATCGAGTTTGCCCTTCGAAGGACCGAAGCAGCCCGCGCAACCGACTCGGACGTTGGCCGCTCGGAATTCGTGATCGGCCCGGCCGCTGACCTGCCGCTGGCCGACGAATCCATCGACGTGGCGATCTCGTCGTTCGTGCTCCAGCTGGTGCCCGACCGCGCTGCCGCGCTGCGCGAGATCCGGCGCGTGCTGCGCCCGGGCGGGCTGCTCGCCTATGTCACGTGGCTCGACCGGGACGCCAGTGAGCCGTTCCTTGCCGCGGAGGCGTTTGACGAGGCGGTCTACGACCTGGAGATTGAGGAGCCCGACTATGCCGGCGAGCCTTACGCCGGGGACGTCCGATCAGCACGCTCGGCGGCCGACGAGCTGCGCAGGGCGGGCTTCGTCAAGGCTTCTGCACGCGAAGAGACGCTCGTCTACGACTGGAACTACGAGTCCTATCTCGACTACAAGCTCGCCTACGACGAACGGGCACTGCTCAGCTGGCTGGACGATGACCAGCGCGCCGCGCTCGACAAAAACGCTCGCAGCCGGCTGGCTGAACTGCCGCCGGACGCATTCCGATGGCACGCGCCGGTGGTCTTCGCGAGGGGCTACAGGACCTAGTCGATCACCGCGTAGGCACGCACCGGCCACGTGCCAATGCCACGCACCATCGGTGGCACGGCCGTGAATCGGAACCCGTCCAGCGGCAGCTGATCGAGCCCGGTGAGGTGCTCGAGGATCGGGATTCCCGCGACCAGCAATCCGGTGTGCGCCGGCCGTGACAGGTCGGCCATGTCATCGATGTTGAGCGAGTCGATGCCAACGACGACGGCGCCCGCATCGACCAATCGTTGGGTCGTCTCGGCGGTCAGGAATGGATGGCCAACGCCGTAGGCGGGCGTTGCCCAATTTCGGTCCCACCCAGTGTGGAAGAGAACGGCCTTGCCACCGATGTCGACTCCGTCGAGGCGCTCCGGCCCGATGCTTCGGACGTCCGGATCGGCCACGCGCACCAGCACGCCATCGAGATCGGCCAGCCGTTCGAGCTTCAGGTCGGCCGGATCGGCGCCATCCGCGACTCGGTGGAATGGGCTGTCGATGTAGGTGCCCGTGTTGCCGACCATCGATATGCGGCCGATGCTGAACTCGGTCCCCGGTGCGTAATGCGCGCGTGACGCCTCGCGGGTGAGGTGCTCGTCGATGACCGGCGCGGGCAGCCCCGGGTAGGTGATCAGGCCGTCCTCGATGACGTGACTCAGGTCGATGTAGCGCGGCATAGCGTCCAGAGACTAGCGACTGACCAGCGTCGCGGCCAGCAGGCAGTGGTCGCTGTTGGCCGTGCATTCAAGGTGCGTCGATACCGCCTCGAGATCGATCGTGCTGAAGATGTAGTCGATCCGCAGCAGCCCCAGCGGCAGCGAGCGCAGCGCGCCCGGCCGCCACGACAGGCCGAACCCGACGCCCGCGTCGAGGTGCGCGTCGCGGAGGCCGGTGCTGATGTCCCTGTATGCGGGCTCGCGCTCGGTCACATTGAAGTCGCCCATCACCACGACCTGTCGCCCGAGCGCGATCTCGCGATCGATCAGCGAGCGGATCAAGGCGATATCCGAATCGCGCTTGGTCGCGTCGAACGACACGGGTATGCCGGCCGGCGCGCGCATGCGCGCCGGCATCGGATGAGCCACAACCACCGAGATCGGATCGCGACCCTCGGGCGCAACGTGGGCGACGATGTACGGCGGGTCCGAGGAGCTTTCGAAGTCGACTATCGGATGCTGGCTCAGCAGCCCGATGCCGCGGACCGAGTAGTCGGGCGCCATTGCCCGAAACGGATAGCGCGCGGCGAGCTCGGGGTCGGATGCCAGCATGCCGGCCGCCTCGGGTTGGAGCTCCTGCAGCCCGACGAGATCGGCGTCGATCGACGCCAGGCCAGCGCGAACGCGCACCCCGTCCGCCTGACCGGCCAGCGCGTTCCAGGTAACGACGTCGAGCCGGGCGCCTTCGCTCGATCCGGGGAGTGAAAACACGATCGGCCCGTAGCGAACAACGGTGACGAGGACGAGCGCGCCGACGACAGCCAAACGCCACGGCACACGACCACGTAACGCGATCGCACCCGCCACGAGGCCGGTCAGCAGGATGAACGGCTCCATCACTTGGGTCAGCGCCAGCACTCCGCTGCGCTGCGGCACGATGATGTGAAGCGCCAGCAGGACTAGGACGGCGGCGACCCACGCGCCGCAAAGAGCGGCCAGGCGGCCGCTCAACGGATCGCGGCCAGCCGGCCGCTCAAGCGGCGCGGAACGGAGCGTCGACTGGGCGGCAGACCTTGCACGCTTGGTAGCCGGCCCGCCGTGCCTCATCGGCAGAGTGCCACGTCACAAGGTGGCGGGCCGTGGTCCGGCGCGCGTTGCGGCACGACGGGTAGCAATAGATGTGCGTCGTGTCCGAGCCCGTGAAGCGGACACCGGCCGACGGCAGCCGCTCGAGCTCGCTCGTGTCGAGGCCCTCCGACTCGAGGATCTCGCGCTTGGCCGTCGGGCCTCCGGCACCGTAGTTGCCGATGCGCCCGTCGCTGCGCACGACTCGATGGCAGGGGATGACGAACGGGATCGGGTTGCGCGCCAGGGCATTGCCCACCGCCCGGACGGCAAGCGGGCGGCCGAGCTCTGCCGCGACCCAGGCGTACGGGCGTACTTCGCCGCGCGGAATCTCGAGCGTCTTGAGCAGCACCTGGCGCTCGAAGCTGGGCAGCTGGTGAAGGTCGAGCGGCACCTTCACGGCACTGCCGCGACTGCGGCCCCAGACGCGGGCGTCGATGATGCGTTCGATCAGCTGCGGCGCGCGCTCGATGCGACGCACCGGTCGGCCGAACGTGGCACGGAACGTTTCCTCGAAGTCACCCGCGTCGTGTTGGTCGGCACGCTCGATGAGCGAGATGCCGGCACGACCAAAGGCGACGAAGAGCGGTCCAATCGGACCCTCGACCTGGACGTACGCGTCGCCCAGCCCGAGCTCGTCGAGCACGGCGTCCGACAGTCCGGCCGGAACCTGTTCGCGTAGCGTGGCCAGCCCACGCGCCACGACCTGGTCCTCGGTGATTTTCGTCTCCGTTTGCATGTTCATCAGACTGCCTCCTGGCGCGCCATGTTGCGTTGCTCGGCGTCATAAGCGGCTCTCAGCTGCTGAGTTCCGCGGTGCACGTCCGATTTGACGCTGCCAATCGGACGGCCCAGGGTCTCGGCGATCTCGGCATAGGACAGACCGTCTACGTGGCGCAGTGCGACAGCCACCCGATAGCGATCGGGCAGCGTCGCCAGCAACCGCCGCCACATCGCCCGCTCGTCGCGCCGCTCGGCGATCCGTGGCGGATCGTCGGTCGCCGAGGTGAGCCGGTCCTGGTGCTCGGTCACATCCTCCGTTGGCTTGCGCGCGCGAACGTGGTTGCGCGCGGCATTGAGCGCGATGCGCGCCAACCACGGCCGCGGTCGCAACTCGCGCACCCGGTGGGCCGGGTAGCGGCGAAGGGCGCGGTAGGCGCGAATGAACGCATCCTGGAACACATCCTGCGCGCCCGCCTGGTCGCCGACGACGCGCAGCGCCACGCCGAACACGAGGTCCTGGTGGGCCGACATCAGCTCGGCGAACGTTCCATCGAGATCGATTGCCAGCCGGGAACAAAGCTCATCCGGCGCGGTTACTGTCATGTACACGCTGAGATAAACACAGCCTGCGTCCGGATGGTTGCGAACCCGCTAGCTGAGGAGGAATCCCTCGCCGAGCGGGTCGCGGCTGTCGACGATCAACGTTGAATAGCCGATCACGTAGGCGGAGCCAGCAACGCTGGTGCTGACCGCCGGATATGGCCCAAGTGCCGTTTCGGCCTCGACTCGACCCAGGAAGTGCTCGCCGGTGATGCCGGCATTGACGATCTCCTGGCCGACCTTGACCCGGTTGCGGGCGTGGAGCATGGCCAGGATCGCGCTCGTGCCCGAGCCGCACGGCGATCGATCGAGCTCGGCATCGGCGAACACGGTCGCATTCCGGATGTGAGCGTCACCTGCTCTTCCGTCGGGCGACGTGCGCGGGTCGTAGTCGACGATGATCGTGCCGTAGACGAAGCCGAGATCCGGATCGCTCGGATGTGACGGCGAATGGTCGCGCCGCAGGACATCGGTGATCGCAGCGCCGGCACGGCGCAGTGCCTCGGTCTGGTCGGGCACTACCCGCAGACCGAGCTCGGCCGCGTTGACGATGCCGTAGTAGGCGCCACCGAACGCCAAGTCGACGCTGAGCGCCCCGAACTGTGCCGCCGCCCCATTCAATTCGACGCCGTCCGGCCGGACAGCGAGTGACTGGGCGGCGACGTACGAAGGAACGTTGGTGAAGCGGACGCCGTCGACCGCCCAGCTGCCGTCGTCGAGCTGGCGCGTCGCCGCGTTGGCAGCGACGATGCCTGCCGGCACCTCGTAGCGAATTGTCGTCACCGGCTCGGTCGCCGGGTACAGCCCTTCCTCGATCAGGCCGGTCGTGATGGCGATGATGCCGTGGCCGCACATCGTGCTGTACCCCTCGTTGTGCATGAACAGCACGGACATGTCGGCATAGTCGTTGTGCGGCGGCAGCAGGATCGCGCCGTACATGTCGCGATGGCCGCGCGGCTCCTGGACGACTGAGCGGCGGATGTTGTCTGCGTGCTCCTCGACCCAACGGCGTCTCTCGAGTATGGGCAGGTTGGGCACTTCCGGAAAACCGCTGCGTATCAAGCGCAGCGGCTCGCCGGCGGTGTGCAGGTCCATCGTCTGGATCGTGAGCCGATCCTCGCGCTGCGACTCGGGCGTCCCGCCAGATTCGAGCGCGGACTCGAGCTCAATCTCGGGCTCAATCGCGCGCTCGGGCTCCGGCTCCGGCTCGGGCTCGGGTTCCAGCTCCAGCTCGGGCTCGGGCTCGGGTTCGGGTTCGGGCTCAGACTCGGGTGGTGCGAACTGCGCAACACCATGCTCGGCTGTCGCTGCTTCGAACTCGTCGGACGGCGCAGCCGTTTGGGCAATCGTGACCGTCCGCTCTCCGGACGCATCGGACACCTCGTCTCGAGCGATCCCATTCCGGCCGGCCGGTTCGTCGCCGGCCGGAGTCCGGTAGGTAACCGCGAGCAGGAAGCCCTGCGAGTTCTGGACCCAGTTATGGCTGATCGGCGAGTAGCCAGCGCCGGCGGCGCGGCCCGCATCGGCCCGATAGGCCTGCTCAACTTCGGCCCTCGTGGCGGCGCGGTAGTGGCGCACGATGCTGCGCCCGATCAGCTTTGCTTCCACGTGTGCCTCGTCCTCACCCCGCGTGCCACCGTACCTCTCCTCTGCCAACCGACCACGTCCGCACTAATCCTTACTTAACCACACAAGTCGCGTTGCGCATCCGAAGTACCAAGTCGGCGAACGTCATTGGTCCCATCCTCAAACCGAGCGTATATCTGGAATCGCCATTCGGAACAAGGAACGTCAAGAGTTGTCGACCGGTTTCCGTTGCTCACGAGCACCCACTTGGCGCGCCAGGAGGTGGCGTCTCAGGGCCGGCGGGGGTGGGCGCTTATCAAGCGCGCAACCGTTGGCTGGCCGGCAAGGCGCATTAGCCGGCGGAGGCTGCCTGACGGCATACGTGAGAGTGACCGAACGAGATCATCGAGTTCGTCCTCGGGAATGTCCGACAGGGTGGCGAGCAGTCGATCAAGCGTCTCCTGCTCCTGTCGTGCGAGGACCGCGAAGAGCCTTCGGAGCGACTCCGTATCGGCGCGGATGACGGCCGAGAGAGCGTGATCGAACTGGCGCACGAAGCCGAGCAACGACTGAAGGCGTGCCTGCAGTCGCTCGGCCTCTTCTCTGTCGGCGGCTGAGCGAGCCTCGACCAGGCACTGCTCGAGGATCGCGATCACGGGATCCGCTTCGCGCTGCTTGCGCGACTCGATCACCCGGTGGAACCACTCCCAGTGATCGTCGAGCGCGACCCACGCCCGACCAGCCGGTCCCCGCCGCCCACTCCGCCTTGGCTCCTCCGCGCGTTGGACGATGCCCCATTCCTCGCAGCTGGCCAGCGCGAGTCTGATGGCGCGATGGCTCAGGCCGAGTGCCTCCCGCAGCTCCGCGTCCGTGACTGGTCCGCCGTGAGCGAGTAAATAGCCCTGCACTGCGGCGGTCGAAGGCGCCACGCCCCAGGCGGCACCCATCTCGCTCCACGCCGCCGCAAACCGACGGCGGATCCGTTCCGTGGCCGACAAGCTCGGATCGTCGATTCGATACGCGACCGTGTCTGGCATCTCATCCATATTTGTTAGGTGATGGTAACGAGTAACGATTGAGCACGGCCCGCTTGGTGCCCGCTAACCTCCGAGGATGGAGCGTTGGGGCGAGGTTGACCGCTACATAAGCGACGTGTTCGGTCTGGATGACCCGGTCCTCGACGAGGCGGTGCGCGCCACGCAGGCGGCCGGCATGCCGCAGATCCAGGTCTCGGCCGTCCATGGCCGGCTGCTGCACGTGCTGGCGCGAGCGGTGAGTGCGGAGCGCATCCTCGAGATCGGCACACTCGGCGGCTACAGCGCAATCTGGCTCGCTCGCTCGCTGCCAGCGGACGGTCGGCTGGTGACGCTGGAGCTCGAACCGCGCCATGCCGAGGTCGCGCGGAGCAACATCGAGCGCGCCGGTCTAAGCGATTGCGTCGAGGTGGTCGTCGGGCCGGCGGTGGAGTCCCTGCGTCGGATGGCCGGCGACGAGACTCAGCCGTTCGACTTCGTCTTCATCGACGCTGACAAGGAGAGCTATCCCGACTACCTCGACCTGTCGGTCAGGCTCGCCCGGCCGGGCACGCTGATCGTCGCCGACAACATCGTCCGCCAGGGAAGAGTCGCCGACGCGAACAGCTCCGACCCGAGCGTGCTGGGCGTGCGCCGCTTCAACGAGCTGCTCGCTGCGGACGATCGACTGACGGCCACGGTGCTGCAGACCGTGGGCGCCAAGAGCTACGACGGGTTCGCCCTCGCGGTGGTGCGCGACAGCAAATAGGCTTGCGGCGATGACGCGCCGCCGACTGCCGCTCTTCGCGCTTTTTGCCGCCGACGCGATATCGGTCACCGGCAACGTGCTGGCGCTCGTCGCCGTGCCGTGGTTCGTGCTCGAGCTGACCGGCAGCGCCGCGCTTACCGGCATCACGGCCTTCTTCTCCGCGCTGGCGTCGTTGCTGGCCGCGTTCTTCGGTGGAGCGCTCGTCGATCGGGTCGGATTCCGACGAATGTCGGTCCTGGCCGACATCGCCAGCGCGGCGGCAATCGTCGCCATTCCGATCATTCAGCTGACCGTCGGCATCGAGCCGTGGCAGCTGATGATCCTCGTATTCCTCGGCGCGTTGCTCGACGCACCGGGAACGGCGGCGCGGAGCTCGATGTTGCCCGATCTGGCCGAGCTCGCCGGCTGGCCGCTCGAGCGCGCCACCGGCTTGTCGCAGGCCGTTCGGCGCGGCGCGATCCTGGTCGGCGCGCCAATCGCCGGCGCGCTCATCGTGATCGTCGGCACGCAGGGCGTGTTCCTGATCGACGCGGTCAGCTTCCTGATCTCGGCCGTGCTGATTGGCGTGCTGACGCCGGCAATCGCCTACCACGAGCCGAGCGCTGACGAGGATGCGGAGGCGGCCGCCGAGCTCGAGTCTCCGCGCTCCGGACGCCGCCGCTACATGGACGATCTGCTGATCGGGCTCCGTTTCGTCTGGAAGGACCGGCTCGTACGCGCGATCGTGCTGACGGTGATGGTCACCAATTTCCTCGACTCGCCGCTGCTCGGAGTCGTGCTGCCGGTGTACGTGAAAGAGGTCTATGGCTCGTCGATCGAGCTCGGCCTGTTGTTCGGGATCTTCGGCGGAGCAGCCCTGTTGGGCGCAATCGGCTACGGCATGATCGGCCCGCGCCTGCCACGGAGGCTGACCTTTGCCGTGGCCTTCGTGATCGTCGGGCTGCCGTTCTGGGTGCTCGCCCTCCAGCCGCCGTTCGGCATCGCGTTGGTTGCCTTCTTTGTCGTCGGCCTCGCCGCCGGCCCGATCAACCCGATCATCAGCACGGTGATATTCGAACGCGTCCCGCGCCACGTCCGCGGCCGGGTGATGAGCTCGATAACGGCCGCTGCCTTTGTCGCCATGCCGCTCGGCATGCTCGTCTTTGGCTTCATCAGTCAGCAATTCGGGGTCATCACAGCGATCGTGATCATCGCCGCCAGCTATCTCGCCGTGACGCTGGTGACATTCGTGAACCCGGCATACCGCGAGATGGACCGACCACCAGGCGGAGCCGCGACCTCGGCGCCCGCCGAGGCCTGAGCCGAAATGGCCAATCCCGCTCAACGCGCCGAGCCACGCGGCATCGGCACGTCCGGCGCGCGCGATCCGCTGGCGCGAGAGGTGAAGCTGCTCGGCGCGCTGCTCGGCCAGGTGATCGTCGAGCAGGAGGGCGAGCGCGCCCTCGATCTGGTGGAAACGGTGCGCCGCTCGACGATCGCAATCCGTCGTGAACAGGATGCCGAGCAGCAGCGCCTGCGGCTGACGCGTACGGTCGAGGCGCTTGATGTGCGCGACCTGCAGACGCTCATCGGTGCCTTCAGCCTCTATTTCCAGCTCACCAACCTGGCCGAGGAGAAGCAGCGCATCCGACGGCTGCGTCAACGCCAGCGCTCGGCGGGCGCCTCCGGCGGCGCAGTCGTTGAGTCGGTCGCCGCCGCCGTCGCGGCGCTCGGGCAGCAAGGGTTGAGTGGCGCGGCCCAGGCCGATCTGTTCGAGCGGTTGTCGGTCGTGCCCGTGCTGACTGCACACCCGACCGAGGCGCGCCGCCGGACGCTGTTGGTCGGACTAAGGCGCGTCTATCGGTTGCTCGATCAGCTTGACGACCCCCGACTCACCCCCGCTGAGGACACTGAGATCCGCCGCCGGCTGCGCGAGGAGATCTCGATCCTGTGGCACACGGCTCCGATCAGATCGACTTCGCCGGGACCGCTCGACGAGGTTCGCAGCGCGCTGGCGGTCTTCGACGAATTGCTCTTCGTGGTCACGCCACGTCTCTACCGCGCGGTGGACCGAGCAAGGAGCGGCGTCGAGCCGGTCAAGGCGTTCCTACGCTGGGGATCGTGGATCGGCGGCGATCGCGACGGAAATCCGAACGTGACAGCGGCGACGACGCGAGACGCGATGGCCATCCAGGCCGACCACGTATTGCGCGCCTACGAGCAGGTGTGTCGCCGTCTGGCTCAGACGATCACGGTTAGACACGCGCCGAGCGACGAGCTCGAGGAACGCCTCGCGGCCGACGAGGCCGAGCTGCCCGAAGCCTCCCGCTACCTCGATAGCCGCTATCCGGATGAGCCATTTCGAAGGCGCTTCGGCAGCATCGCCGAGCGGCTGCGCCGAACACGAGAGCGACAGGCGGCCGGTACCTACGCGTCGCCGGCCGAGCTGGCGCACGACCTCGAACAGATTGCCGCCGAACTGGCCACGGCCGGTCTCGATCGCGTGATCGACGGCGAGCTGCTCGATCTTCGTCGGCAGCTGGACACGTTCGGCTTCCACGGGCTGTCACTCGAGATCCGGCAGCACAGCGACGTCCATGCCGCTGCGCTTCGCGACGAGGAGCCGACTGCCAATGAGGTTGCCGATTTGTTTCGCGCCATGGCCGACATCCAGGCGACGTACGGCCCCGAGGCGTGTCACCGTTACGTGATCAGCTTCACCCGCTCGGCGGCGAACGTTCTGGCGGTACTCGATCTCGCCGAGCGGTCCGGGGCGCGGCTGGAAGCGCTGGACGTGGTGCCGCTGTTCGAATCTGCCGACGCCCTCGCCGAGTGCGGCGCGATCGTCGCCGAGCTGCTGACCGACGGCCGCTACCGCGCACACCTCGACCGGGGCGGCCGGCGTCAGGAGGTGATGCTCGGCTACTCGGACTCGACCAAGGAGTCAGGCGCTCTGGCGGCCGCGTGGATGCTCTATCGAGCGCAACAGGAGCTGGTTGAGGTCGCGCGGCGACACGACGTCGAGCTCGTCCTCTTCCATGGTCGCGGCGGTGCGATCGGTCGCGGCGGCGGACCGATGACGCGTGCCGTGCTCGCCCAGGCAGCCGGATCGGTCGACGGCCGGCTCAAGTTCACCGAGCAGGGCGAAGTGATCGCCGACCGCTACGTGAACCCCGGCATCGCCCTTCGCCACCTCGAGCAGCTGACCTACGCCACGCTCTTGGCTTCGACCCCCGACCACGACCGACAAGCCACTCTCGCTCTGAAGGAAAACTCGGAGGTGGTCGACGAGCTCGCCGCGACGGCCAGCGCCGCGTACCGCGCGCTCGTCTGGGACGACGACGAGTTCGAGGAGTACTTCCGCACGGCGACGCCCATCGGCGAGCTGTCCGCGCTGACGATCGGCTCCCGACCGGCCGCGCGCGGACAGCGCCACGCCACCGCGCTGGCGGATCTGCGCGCGATCCCGTGGGTGTTCGCCTGGTCGCAATCGCGCGCGAACGTGCCCGGCTGGTACGGCACTGGATCCGCCTTGACGGAATACCGGGCGCAGCATGGCTCGCAAGGTCTTGATCGGCTGCAGTCGCTCTATCGGTCGTGGCCGTTCTTCGCCAGCGTCCTCGACAACGCCGAGATGATCCTCGCCAAGGCAGACATGCCGGTCGCGGCGCGCTACGCGTCGCTGGCGGGCGCGACCGCCGATCGAGTGTGGCCGCGGATCCGCGACGAGTACGAGCTGTCCGTCAGGCAGATCCTCGAGATCAGCGGCCGCGAGACGCTGCTCGACAACATGCCGGTGCTGAAGCGTTCGATCGAGCTGCGCAACCCGTATGTCGATTCGCTCTCCGAGCTACAGGTGCTGCTGTTGGGCCGGCTGCGCGAGCTACCGGACGACGATCCGAGTCGGGCCGACCTGCTGCGGCTGGTCCACTTGACGGTCAGTGGCGTGGCCGCCGGACTCCAGAACACCGGCTGAGGCGGTCCAGATTCGGCTAGGTCCGAAGCCCGACCGGTAGCGCGGGTAGCTCGGTATGACGCCGTGCTGGAGGCATCGATCTGATCCCTGTCGGGACGGCGCCGATTTGGCCGGAACACGGCGAGCACCCGACCCTCCGCGTGGGCGGCCGATGGCGCGATCAGGCCGACGCGGCCATCGCGCCAGCACGCCTCGCCGATCGGCTGAGTCCGTGGCCACTGCCGGCGGGTAGGCGCGAGGCTGGTCAGGCCGAGGCGCTCGAGAACGCCCTTCGCAGTCAGGTCGGCGACGTTGTCGAGGTCGATCGCGAAGCGGTACATGTCTCGCGGGAGTCGCTTCTGGGGCGGAACGCCAAGCTCGGACGAGTGGCGGTACCACTCCGCCCACGCGGTCTCCTCGCTGTCGGCCAGGTACAGGGCGCGGACGACCTCGCCGCGCTGCCAGCGCCCGTTGGCAGGTTCGGGTGTCAGGGCGAGCGGGTCCGCGCCCGGGTGGCCGATGCGCCACCAGGTGCCGGTGACGTGGATGCTGGGAATCGATCCCGTCTGCGATCAGGAGAAGGAGTCGTTCTCCAACTCGGCGACGACCCGGGAGACGTCGCGGTAGCGGCCGTCAGCGAGCACATCCAGCGGACGCTGGTCGTCGAGGGCAACTGACGGTTTCTGGAGCCACAGCCCCACTTGCTCGTCGTCCATCACGCTCGTCAACCGATCGGCGATGGCCACCAGTTCGAGCAGCCGATCCCGATGCTCTGCGCGTGGCCGGCGCGTCGCCCGCAACCAGGCGTTCACCGTTGCCCGCGCCGCTCCCGTCGCGCGCGCTATCGCAGCACTATCGATTCCAAGGTCACGGACCCGCTTGATCTCATCGCTGTAAACGGCCATGGCGCTCATATGTCACCAAAGTGTAGCCGATATGTAGCGCCATTCAGTGAGCGAGGCGAACCTCGGTCAATCGGCGCTGGAGATAAGAACGCTCAACGTCGTTGGTCGCGAGCTCGAGCGTCCGTTCGTACGCGCCGGCGGCCTCATCGCGGCGACCGAGGCGGCGCAGCAGGTCGGCGCGAGTTGCATGGAATAGGTAGTAGTCGTCGAGGTCGCCGTCCGCGCCCAACGCGTCGACGAGCGGCAGCGCGGCCTCCGGACCATGGGCCATGGCGACCGCGGCGGCGCGGTTGAGGGCAATCACCGGCGATGGGTTGCTCGCGTAGAGCAGGTCGTACAGGCGAACGATGCGCGGCCAGTCGGTTTCGGTTGGGGCGGCCGCCCGGGCATGAACGGCCGCGATCGCGGCCTGCAGCTGATACGGCCCGGGTGGCCCCAGGAAAGAGGCACGCTCGAGCGACGCGAGGCCGTCAGAGATGCGCTGTCCGTCCCAGCGCGATCGATCCTGCTCGGATAGCAGCACCAGCTCGCCGCTCGCCGACTGGCGCGCGTCCCGGCGCGAGTCCTGCAGCAGGAGCAGGGCCAACAGACCGTATGCCTCGGGTTCGTCGGGCATCAGCTGGACGAGGACGCGCGCCAGCCGGATGGCCTCGGCGGTCAGCTCACGCCGGACGAGCGTGGCGCCGGCCGTTGCGGAGTAGCCCTCGTTGAAGATCAGGTACAGCACGTGCAGGACGGAGTCCAGCCGCGAGGGCAGAGCCTCGGCCGGCGGCACCCGATAGGGAATGCCGGCGTCGCGGATCTTGCGCTTGGCGCGCACCAATCGTTGCGCAAGCGTTGGCTCGGGCAGCAGGAAGGCGCGCGCGATCTCGGGCGTGCGCAGGCCGCCCAGCATGCGCAGGGTCAGTGCCACCTGCGCGTCAGCCGCCAGGGCAGGGTGGCAGCAGGTGAAGATCAGCCGGAGTCGGTCGTCCTCCACGGCGGGTCGGTCCATCGCCTGTTCGACTTCAGTCGCAATGTCGGGTGAATCGTCTGCAATCAGCTGGGCGAGCACGTCGGTCTTCTGCGCCAGCGTCTTCTGACGCCGCAGGCGGTCGATCGCTTTGCGCCTCGCGGTCGTGGCGATCCACGCGCCGGGATTCGGAGGCAGGCCATCGCGTGGCCAATGCTCGAGCGCACTGACGAAGGCGTCCTGGACCGACTCCTCGGCCAGGTCGAAGTCTCCGACTGCCCGGATCAGCCCCGCGACGACGCGGCCCGACTCCTCGCGGAAGATGCGATCGACGGCATCGAACGCCGGCGGACCCGGGCGTCCGATGCCGCGCGCGGCAGCGTCAGCCAGCGGCCATGCCTGCCGGCGCCTGGTCGGCCGACTCGGCGTCATCAGTGTCAGGGAAGTCGACGATCGGTCGAACCTCGATCGTGCCGCGCGTCGCGCCCGGAATCTTGGCCGCCCACTTGATCGCCTCATCCAGGTTGGCCGCCTCAACCATGTAGAAGCCGCCGAACTCTTCCTTCGTCTCTGCGAACGGACCGTCGGTCACGAGTGTCTGACCGTTACGGACGCGAACGCTGGTCGCGGTCTTGGCCTCGTGGAGCGCCTCGCCGCCGCGCATCACGCCGGCCTCGCCCGCCTCGCGGCCGAAAGCGTTGTAGGCCGCCATCGTCTCGTTGTCCTGCTCGGGCGTCGACTCCCACGGCTCGACGTAGATCAAGAGCGCATACCGCATGTGTTGCCTCCTCGGGCGTGATGGTCGGCTAAGTGGTCGCCGTCATCAAGTCAACGAATGAAAGTCGACGAAATCGACAGCCGCCTCAGCTTTCGCCGCGAACTTCCGCCAATCGCACCTTGATGATGGTCTCGACCATCGCCTGCGTCAGAGGTTTCTCGTCGGTAAAGCTGATCGTGCCCTTGCCGGTCACGAACGGCTCGATGTCCGTACCAAGTGCCTTCTCGACGCCATCGCTGGCCGGAAAGAGGCTGTAGTGGCTCTTGAAGGCGTCGTAGGAGACCAGGAACTTTCCGTTCAGCTTGAAGCCGGGCATCTTGTAGGTGATCACTTCCTCGGCGTCTGGTGCGGCGGCGCCGATCCAGCCACGCAGCTCGCGCATTCGCGTCTGCTTCTCTGCCGGCAATCCAGCCATGTAATCGTCGACTTCCTGCGAGCTCATCGGTGCGCCTCCAACTCAGGTTCCGGCCAATCGCGCTACCACGGGTGCTAACACATCCATGTGCCGTGGCTTGATTGCCAGGTAGTTGATGCCCCATCGCTCGCGACGTTCGACGAGCCGATCCACCATCGCCTCGGTGTCGCCGAGCAGGTAGTGCGGGCTCCCAGCAATCTCTTCCATGGACAGCTCGGCGGTCTCGATGGCCGTGTCTTCTGAGCCTGTTCGGTAGCCGGGGTCCACGTCGAAGATGATCACGTTGAGTTCGAGCTCGGCGAAACGCTCGCCGGCCGCTTCCCTTATCCAGCCGACCTTCTCGTCAAAGAGCGCCTCGGTCACGTCAGTGGCGATGTGGCCACCCTCGGGGTAGGCGCGTGGATCGAGGCCGACGATCTGGGCCTCGCTGGCTGCGTAGCCCAGCGTCTTCGGGCCACCGCCACCGATCAGCAGCGGCGGGTGCGGCCGTTGGATGGAGCCAGGCATGCCGTCGAGCTGAATGGCGCCGTACGGGTCGCCTTCGGGGCGATCGATGCGGCCTTCGGACAGAGCCTGTTTGACGATCGCGACCGACGACTTGAGGCGGGCAAGTCGCTGCCCAGGCCGATCGAAGGCCATCCCGGCGCCGTCGTACTCGCCACGCGCCCAGCCGGCGCCGAGGCCGATCTCCAGGCGGCCGTCCGTCACGACGTCGAGGGCAGCCAGCTCCTGCGCGAGAAGGACGGGATGTCGGAAGTCGTTATTGAGCACGAGCGTGCCTATCCGTAGCTTCGTCACCTCGGCTGCAACCTGGAGGAGCTGCGGCGATGCAAGCCGGCCCAGGTGATCGGTGCCAAGAACAATGTCGTAGCCGTCGCCCTCTGCCCGTCGCGCGTGATCGACGATTGCCGGGCGCGACTGCACCTCCGCCTCGACTAGGACACCGAATCGGAACGGCTTCATCGCTCCACCTTACGTCGTTCACGCTCAGCGCCCGACTCACGACCCGGCTTGCCACCCTAACAACCGTTAGTTAGACTGCGCACGATGACGACCGAGACTCCCCGCCGCCAGCAGATCGAGGCCGCCGCGTCGACGCTTTTCCGTGAGCGTGGCTACGCGGCCACGAGCGTTCGCGACATCGCCCAGGCGCTCGACATGCAGGGCGGCAGTCTGTACGCCCACATGGCCTCGAAGGAGGACGTGCTGTGGTCGATCGTGATCCGCGCGGCAGATCGGTTCAACGCCAACGTAGGTCCCATCGCAGAGAGCTCGGCTCCCGCGCCGGATAGGCTGCGCCGAATGATCCGCGCCCACGTCGCCGTCGTCACTGGCAGCCAGAAGGACGCGGCCGTGTTCTTGCACGAGTGGCGATTTCTGAGCCAGAGCCGGCGCGAGCAGATTGCGGAGCGGCGCGACGATTACGAGGCGCTTTTCCGAAGCGTGATCGGGGAGGGCATCGCATCCGGCGCCTTCAACAACGTCGACCCGCGAATGGCGGCGATGGCGATCCTGTCCGCGCTCAACGGCATTGCGACCTGGTACTCACCCGATGGCCCATCGAGCGCCGACGCGGTGGCAGATCAATACGCCGACCTCTTCCTCAACGGCCTCGCCGATTTACAGCCCCACTTCATGATGAGGACGTTCTCATGACCGACCCGATTTCCCTCGAGCCGATCCTCTCGCCGGAAGAACGGCCGACGCCCACCTTTGCGGACCCCGAGCTGACACATGAGCAGCGCTACGAGGCGTTCGTCGAGCATGTCCACGCGGGGCTCAAGGTCGAGGCGCGCGACTGGATGCCCGACGAGTACCGCACCAGCGTGCTCCGCTTCGTTGAGATGCACGCCAACAGCGAGCTGATGGGTGTGCTGCCCGAACGTGAATGGATCATGCGCGCGCCGACGCTCAAGCGGAAGCTGGCGCTGACGGCCAAGGTGCAGGACGAGTGCGGCCACGCACAGCTGCTCTACCGAGTGGCGGAGGATCTCGGCAAGCCGCGTGAGCAGATGTACCAGGACCTGCTCGATGGCAAGACCAAGTACCACAACGTCTTCCACTACCCGACCAAGTCGTGGGGCGACGTGGGCATCATCGCGTGGCTCGTCGACGCCGCCGCGATCGTCGCCCAGCAGGCGCTGCGCGAGTCCTCGTACGGTCCATACAGCCGGACGATGAAGAAGATCTGCTGGGAGGAGTCGGTCCACATCATGCACGGCCGCGACGTGGTCGTGACGATGATGAACGGCAGCCAGATGCAGCGCGAGATGGTCCAGGAGGCGCTCGATCGCTGGTGGGGCCCGCTTATGCAGATGCACGGCCCGCGGACCGACCCGGCCAAGGATCGCGACCTCTACTGGCGCATCAAGGAGAAGACCGGCGAGCAGCTGCGCCAGGAATTTCTCTCCACGTACGTGCCGCGACTGTGGGAGATCGGCCTCTTCCCGCCCGATCCGGAGCTGCGCCTCGACGAGGCGGCCGGCGAGTGGCGCTACACCGAGCCCGACTGGCAAGAGCTGCGCACCGTTGTAACCGGCCACGGGCCGATGTCACAGGAGCGGCTCGATTTCCGGCGCCTCAACCACGACCAGACGGCGTGGGTGCGCGACATGATCCTGGCCGTCTCGTCGGCAGCCGCCTGAGTCGCTGGCCGATGACCACTGCGCAGCCGCCGGCCGAGGGTCGGATCGCGGAAGCGGGTCGACTGGGAGACGGAGCCGATCCGGGCGTGTGGGAGGTCTTCCGCCAGGAGAAGGACGGCGACCCGATGCGCCACGCGGGCAACGTCCGCGCGCCCGACCGTGAGCTGGCGCTCAGCTATGCGCGCGAGCTGTACAGCCGTCGCCAGGAGAGCGTCCGCCTGTGGGTCGTGCCGCGGACGGAGATCAGCGATCTGTCAGATCCGGACCTGCTCCAGCCGCCGCTCGACCGTTCGTTCAAGAAGCCGGGCGGCTACGTGATGCGCGACAAGCTCGAAGTGGCCAAGAACAAGGCGAAGGAACGGGCCGCGGAGACGACCGACAAGTGACCACCGAAGCCCGACTCCCGACGCGCCAGCTCATCCAGCCCGACGTCCCGCAGTTCGATCGGCGAACGCTCAGGCCGGAGGCGCGCGACGCGCTGACCGGCCTGCTGCTGTCGATGGCCGACGACGAGTTCGTGATCGGCTTCCGCGACTCGGAGTGGACCGGCATCGCGCCGATGCTGGAGGAGGACGTGGCCTTCAGCTCGATCGCCCAAGACGAGATTGGCCATGCCCGCGTCTGGTACGAGATGCTCGCCCAGCTTACCGGTGACGGCGCCGATCGGCTGGCCTTTCATCGCCAGCCGAGCGAATACCGACACGCCAGGCTGATCGACCGGGAGCGCCAGGGCTGGGGCTACACGATTACCCGGCGCTGGCTGTACGACACGGCCGACTCGGTCCGCCTCGCGGCACTCGCCGATTCGTCGTTCGAGCCACTGGCCGAGGTCGTCGCCAAGGTCCGGCGCGAAGAGCGGTACCACCTGATGCATCTCGACAAGTGGCTCGAGCGGCTGGCGATGCGGCCCGGCATGCCGCGCGGCAAGGTCCTCTCGGCGCTCAAGCAGCTCGCGCCGGTCGCGCTATCGGTCTTCACGCCACTCCCCGATGAGGAGCGGCTCGTCGACGCAGGCATCATCGCCGCGCCGATGTCCGAGCTTGCCGATCGGTGGCTCGCGACTGTCAATCCGCGCCTGACAGAGCTCCGCCTGCGCTGTGTCCCCGAGGGCGTGCCGCCGGCGGACGGTCGGGACCATGCCGTGCCATCGGTCGCCTTCACCGCGCTGTGGACCGACTTCACGTCCGTCGCGCGGCTCGAGGAAGGTGTCGAGTGGTAGCCCCCACAATCGCCCACCGACCGCTCGAGTCGGCGGTCTGGGCCGCGCTCCATGACGTGCACGATCCGGAGATCCCAACGGTCTCCGTCGTCGACCTGGGAGTCGTGCGCTCCGTCGAGACGGATGCCGGAAGCGTGCGCGTGGAGCTGCTGCCGACGTTCGTGGGCTGCCCGGCGATCGAGGTCATGCGCGCGTCGGTGGCCGAGCGGCTGCGCGGGTTCGCCGACGAGGTGACCGTTGAGGTCACTTTCGCCGAGCCGTGGACCAGCGAGCGCATCACCGAAGATGGCCGTATCGCTCTTCGGGCCGCCGGTTTTGCGCCGCCGGTGCGCCGCCAGGGCGGGGTCGCGCTCGAATTGTCGGTTCTGCCCAGCCTTCCGATCGCCGATTGCCCATACTGCGGATCGCGCAACACTTCGCTCGAGAATGCCTTCGGGCCGACTCAGTGCCGCGCGATCTATCACTGCGCCGACTGCCGGCAGCCATTCGAACAATTCAAGGAGGTCTGATGGCGATCCGCGACCGGTTCGCACTGGGGCTGACCGGCCTGACCGTCACGGCCCTGACCACGTTCGCCGCTTTGGCGATGGTCGAGGCGACGCCGCGCTACATCGACGTGACCGTGTTGTGGCTTGCCGGCGCCCTACAGCTGGGCCTGCTGCTGACATGGATCTTCATTCCCCGGCTGCCGCGCTGGATCGTGGCGGGATGGGGTCTCATCCTCATCGCCACGGGCATCGGCGTGATCATCACTGCGCCAGTGCCGGAGGGCGCCGGCGTGATGCCGTGGGCGCTGCTCGGGCTGGTGCTGGTCGGGATCGCGACGATCATCGCGTCGGTCGTGCACGGCAGTCTGGAGTCGCCCGGCGTCTGATCGGCGAGGCTCGGCGTGGACCGAGATGTTCGCTACGCGCGAGTGATTGCTATCCTCTCGCCCACACGAGGAGTACCGCCGTGCAGGTCGCGTGTACCTGACGGCGGCCGTGCCAATGGCCGCTGTCGGGGAGGTCGGCCGTCTAAAGGAGGAGCGACCGATGACGGACGAAACCATGTTTGAGCCCGTTCCGCCGAAGAACAACCGCACGCCGATATTGCTGATCGGTGCGGTCGTTGTCGTTGCGATTGCGCTGTTGGCCGCCTGGGCGCTTGGCTGGGGCCCATTTGCACCGGCTGCCTCACCGTCGGCGGCTCCGACCGCAACGGTCGCGCCGTCAGCGACTGCTGCGGCCACAGCCACGCCCACGGCGGCAGCGACAGCGACCGATGCGCCGACTGCTTCGCCGAGCACGGAGCCAAGTGTCGAGCCGACTGCGACAGCCACTACGGCCGCTTCGGCGTCGGCCAGCCCGACGGCGTCTGCAGTCGCGGACGTTTGCGCGCGCGACACGCTGACGCTCAAAAATCCAGGGCGTCTGACGCTCAGCACCGACCTTCCAGCGTTCCCGCCCTGGTGGGGCGGCGACGCTGCCACGCAATACGAGAACGAGCCGGAGGGCGGCTCCGAGTGGTCCGAGTCTGACTTCAGCGCAGAGCCGTACTCAGGAGAAGGCTTCGAAGGGGCGACTGCCTATGCGGTGGCCGAAGCGATGGGCTTTGCCCCCGACGAGGTCGACTGGATCGCAAATCCGGGCACCTTCGAGCAGGCATTTGCGCCGGGCGCGAAGCAGTTCGACCTCCACATGGCCCAGGTCGCCATAACTGACGAACGCGCCCAGGCTGTGACGTTCAGCGAGCCGTACTACGACTCCAATCAGTCATTGCTGGCGCTCACGGGGAACGACATAACGGCCGCGACCTCGATCGAGGAACTTCGCTCCTTCCGACTCGGGGCGGCGGCGAACACTACAAGCTTCACCTTCCTGGATGAGGTCATTCAGCCGACTGTCGAGCCGCTGAACTACCCCGACAACATTGGAGCGCTGACGGCGCTGGCAGGAGACATAATCGATGGGATAATTGTCGACCTGAGCACCGCATTCTTCATGCGCGCTGTCCAACTCCCTGAACTCGACGCCGAGGGGACGATAGTCGGCCAGTTCGGGCCCCCAGCGGAACCGGACCACGTCGGGTTTGTGCTCGAGCTGGGCAGCCCCTTGGTCGACTGCGTCAACCAGGCAATCGCGGCCATCGAGGCTGACGGCACCTCCCAGGCGATCCTCGACGAGTGGATCATTACCGGTGAGGAGGTTCCGTTCCTGGAGTAGCTCCTGCTGAACGGATAGTCAGATGAGCGGGGTCGCCCCGACGACCCCGCCTGAGCTGCTGGGCAGCCGCCAGTCGCGGCTGCTCGGCCGGCTCCGGCCGGGAGGCGTGCTCGTCGCCGTTGTCAGCACCGTCGTCTTCTTCGGCGTGCTCGGCTACGTCGTCGTTACTTCGCCTGGCTGGCCGCGTGTCCAGGAATCGTTTTTCAACGCCGAGGTATTCGAGTCCTCGTTCCCGGTGATCCTTCGCGCACTTTGGAAGAACATCCAGCTGTTCGTCCTGGCCGAGATCCTCATCCTCTTTTTCGCGCTCATGCTGGCGGTGATGCGCAGCCTGCCCGGGCCGGTCTTCTTTCCGATCAGGTTGATGAGCGTCTTCTACATCGACATCTTCCGGGCTATTCCGGGAGTGCTCGTCATCTATCTGCTCGGCTTCGGCATACCCGGACTCCGCCTGCCAGGCGTGACGACCGATCCGTTCGTGTGGGGACTTGTCGCACTGGTCATGGTCTGGTCGGCGTACGTGGCCGAGGTCTATCGCGCCGGCATCGAGGCCGTGCATCCCTCGCAAGAGGCTGCCGCTCGATCGCTCGGCTTGTCGCGTGCCCAGGGCATGCGCTATGTGGTTCTGCCGCAAGCCGTCCGCCGGGTAGTGCCGCCGCTGCTGAATGACTTCATCGGCTTGCAGAAGGACACCGCCCTGGTTTCGTTCATCGGCGTCATCGAGGTCTTCCGGAGGACGCAGATCGAGGCGGGTGGCTCGTTCAACTTCACGCCTTACGTGATCTGCGCCATGCTCTTCCTGCTGCTGACGATCCCGATGGCGCGTTTCGTGGATTGGTTGGCGGCCCGTGATCGGCGGCGGCAGATGGCGACCGTCGCCCGATGACCGATACCTCCGTCCCAGCCCTTCGGATCGACGGCCTGCAAAAGTCGTACGACGACCTCACGGTGCTGCGCGGTATCGATCTGACCGTCGCGGAGCACGAGGTCGTGTGCCTGATCGGCGCTTCGGGATCGGGAAAGTCAACCCTGTTGCGCTGCATCAACCTGCTCGAGGACATCGACGCCGGCCGGATCTGGATCGAAGGCGTTGAGATCACCGGCAAAAGCGTGAAGGTGGACCGGGTTCGGCGCCGGATCGGCATCGTCTTCCAGGCGTTCAACCTGTTCCCGCACATGACCGTGCTGCGCAACGTGACCCTCGCGCCGCGCAAGGTCCTGCGCCTTTCGGCTTCGGAGGCTGAGGACCGCGCGATGGAGCTCCTCACCCGCTTCGGTCTGGCCGATAAGCGCGATGAATTTCCCGACCGGCTCTCAGGTGGCCAGCAGCAGCGCGCCGCGATCGTCCGCGCGATGGCGATGCGACCCGACATCCTGCTGCTCGACGAGATAACTGCCGCGCTCGACCCGGAGCTGGTCGCCGAAGTGCTCGACGTGATTCGCGAGCTCGCCGCCGAGGGCATGACGCTCGTCATTGCCACGCACGAGATGGGCTTCGCGCGCGACGTCGCCGATCGCGTCTGCTTCCTGGACGAGGGCGTGATCCTCGAACAAGGCCCGCCGGCGGTGATGCTGTCCGCGCCGTCGGAGGAGCGAACCCAGCGCTTCCTGCAGCGCGTGATCCGCGCCGGCCGCCTCTAGCCCAGCCACATGTCAGAGAGGGAGTCGAAGTGAGCTACTGCCTGATCGCCAAGCTGGTCGCGGCCGAGGGAAACGAGGAGGCCGTTGGCGAGGGCCTGGCTGTCAACCAGGCCGCGTCACGCCAGGAGCCGGGTGTGATCGAGTGGACCGCCTTTCGATCACCCGACGACCCTCGGCGCTTCCTACTCTATGAGCTCTACGTCGATGCGGCAGGACTCGAGGCACACCGAGCATCGGCGCATTTCCAACGCTATGTCGCCGAGGTCGTGCCGCTGCTCGAGTCGCGCGAGTTCGCCGCCTGGGAGCCAATCAGCGAGCGCTAGGCGGCTGCGACTCGGATTTGGTGGTGGCCGCGCGCGCCGTCGGGGGCGGGTGCCGTCCGCTCGGCCGTCTGCGTCTCGCCCGTTCCGTCGGTCGCCCGAACTCGCAGCGTGTGCTCGCCGATCGGCACGTCCACGACCGCCCGCCACTGGACCCACGAGTAGTCGGAAAGCGGCAGGGACAACTCCGCAGCGCGCCACTCCCCCTCGTCTACCTGCGTTTCGACGCGCATGATGCCCCGCGTCGGCGCCCACGCGACGCCGGCGACCGTGACCGGACCGGCGGTGAGCGATGTTCCGTGGCGCGGCACGTCTATCCGCGACTGGGTCAGGATCGGCGCCTCCTTGGCCCAGCCGAGCGGCACCCAGTAAGCGTCGAACGCATCGAGCGTCGTCAGCTCGATGTCGGTCAGCCACTTGGTGGCGGACACGTAGCCGTACAGGCCGGGCACGATCAGCCGGGCGGGAAAGCCGTGTTCAGCGGGGAGTGGCTCGCCGTTCATCGATACCGCGATGAGCGCCTCGCGGCCGGCGCCATGCAGGTGGGCCGTCGGGAAGCCGGCCGTCCATGAGAACGAGCGACCTACGATCTGTGAGGCACCGGACTGGACGCCGGCCATGTCCAGCACGGACATGAGCGACACGCCGGCCCATTTGGCATTGCCGACGAGGTAGCCGCCGACCTCGTTCGAGACACACGAGATGGTGATGTAGCGCTCGGCCATCGGCATCGCCAGCAGATCGGCGTAGGTCAGCTCGACCTCCTGATTGACCATCCCGTGGACTCGCAGTGACCACGTAGCCGAGTCGATGTGCGGCACCGATAGTGCGGTGTCGATGCGGTAGAAATCGTCGTTGGGCACGACTATCGGGCTCAACCCCTCGATCCCAAAGTCGGACCCGTTCGCGATGGGCGGCAGGGTTTGGCTCGGCGGTGGAATCGATGGTGCCGGGCCGACGTCGGATGGCAGCTGCGTGTCCAGGTAGCGCCCGAAGAAAGCGAAGACGCCGCCGGCAGCGACGAGCATGCCACCCAGGGCGAGAAAGCTGCGCCGCGCGAACGGCGGCGCGGTCGTGGGCGTCGTGCTCACATCGGCGGTGAGCGGTTCCAGGGCGGCGTCGCTCGGCCGTGTTCGATACCGCCGCTCGATCATGCGGCCCAGCCAGGCCAGGGTCGCGATGCCGGCCACGACCGCGATCACGGCACTGGCCACCGACGGCAGCAGGTTGGCCAGCGGGTCCTGGATCACGAGGAAGATTCCGACGACCCCGAAGACCGCGAAGCCGGCCATCGCCGAGCGCATGTCCGAGCGTGCCATCAGCCCGAGGAGGCCGCCCAGGAGCAGGCCGCCGATGAGGACCATGATCTCGAGGGCGAGCTTGTCGTTGGTCCCGAAGAGGGCGACCATCAAGTCCTTGGCGCCCGGCGGCTGGAGCGAGATGACCAGGTTGCCGACGGCCACGATGATCGAGCTGCCCCCGAGCAGCGCAGCGCTCAGCTCCGCGGCGCCGATGGCAATCGCAGCGGCAGCCGCGCCCGCCAACCCCCACATCCACCGCGGACCCAGCATCGATGAAGGGTACGCGCAGACCCCGTCGATTGGATCAACGCGACATTCCAAACGCCGCTCGGCGTGAGGTTTCACGTGAGGTTTGACTTGACTAGGCCGTGCCTCCCGGGCGAGAGTGGTCAGCGGACGACTGCTTGATGGGGGAGACTTTGCCGTGATGACTGCCGTAGTGGACGCCCGCCGATTCCGACCGGCCACCGTGCTGCTCGCCGCGCTGAGCATGCTCGCGTTGGTCATTGGCGCGGCCGCGCAACCCGCGCCAACGCGCGCCGCCGCGCTGCCCGAGTGCCGCTACGACGACGTATTGACCAAGTACACGGCATACAACCAATGGCGCATGACTTTGCTCGACACGATCTACATGCTGCCGAGCTGGTACAGGCCCGGCAACCTCGTGTCGGTCGGCCAGGCCGACATCGCCGGCAGCGGCAGCGTGCGACGCGGGATGATCGACGACCTGGCCGCGCTGGCCGACGCGGCGCGGGCAGCCGGCAACCCACTGCGCGTCGTCTCGGCCTTTCGCAGCTACAGCCAGCAAGCCACGTTGTTCCGGCGCGAGGTCGACAGGTTCGGCGTCGAGAGGGCCCGTTCGCAGGTCGCCCGCCCAGGACACTCCGAGCACCAGCTCGGGACGACGATCGACTTCGGCAGTGCCGGCAATGAACCCAATCCCTGGAGCTACGGCGAATGGGGCGCCTGGGCGAATACCGCGGCCGGTAGCTGGATGAACAAGAACGGGTGGCGCTACGGCTTCGTGCTCAGCTACCCCAAGGGCAAGAAGTCGGTCACCTGCTATCGCTACGAGCCTTGGCACTGGCGCTACGTTGGACGCGAGATGGCGGCCGACATGCACGGCACCGGCCTGACGCTACGCGAATACCTCTGGCAGCGCTTCCACTAGATCGCCGGCTAGCTGTCGGTAAGTCGGTAGACCGAACCGTCCCAATCCACCAGGTACAACGTGCCGTCGTTGCCCTCGCCGAACGAACTGATCGAGAGGTTCGTGTTGTCGATCGGAGCGGGTAGCGTGCCACCCGCCGGGAAGTTGGCTGGGATGATCCAGATCCGACCCGAGCCCCAATCACCGAAGACATATTTTCCTTCGAGGGCCGCTCCCGAACGCCGCGAGACGTAGCCGCCGGTCACCGCGCTGTTGTCCTCGGAGCCGGCCTCATGCGGGTAGTCCAGGATCGGCAGTTGCTTGCAGTTGCTGGTGCAGACGCTGCCAGACGGGTAGTTGAGGAAGCCTTCCCTCAGTGGCCATCCGAAGTTCTTGGCCTTTCCGTTCTTGGTTCGGTTGATCTCCTCGCGCCGGCCCTCACCGACGTCGCCGCACCACAGCTTCAGCAGCGTTCGGTCGTGTGAGCAGCGCCACGGATTACGGAGGCCGTAGGACCAGACGAGATCGTTGCCGCTCTGGCCCACGTATGGGTTGGTGCTCGGGATGCTGTAGTCGGCCGGTCCGTTGCCGTCTGGGTCTAGCGGGTTGAAGCGCAGGATCTTGCCCTTGAGGCCATTGAGGTTCTGTGCCGCGCCTGGCGTGTTGCCGCCGTCCCCGACGGCGACGAAGAGGTTCTGGTCCTTGAAACCTATCCAGCCGCCATTGTGGTTGGAAGCCGACGAGTGCTCAATCATGAGCACGATTCGTTCGGAGTTCTGGTCCGCCAGATCAGGGTTGTTCGACACCTCGAACTCCGAGATGACGACGTCCCCGTCCGAGGCTCGGGTGTAGAAGACGTAGAAGAGGCCGTTCGACGCGTAGTTGGGATGAAACGCGAGCCCGAGGAGGCCGCGCTCAAATCCGGACTGGCTTACCTTGCCGGACAAGTCCAGGAACGTGCCACCGCCGACGATCTTGATCTTGCCTCGCTGCTCGACCACGAAAAGACGCGAATCCTTAGCGTGGGTGAGGTAGATCGGATCGTCGAAGCCCGATTGGACGGGCTCGAGGTTGACCGCGGCGCGGGCCGGTGATCCGCCGAGCGGCGCCAGCAGCGCCGCGAGGACGACAGCCAGCGTTGCCCGCCGCCAAAGTCCTGCCACGCGTCCCGAGCCTCGTTCACTCTGCTTGTTTGAGAACACGGCAACTCCCATTGATCTTTCGCCAGACCGGCGTACAAACGGTAGCAAGAAGGTGCCACCCCCGACGTCACCGCTCCGCTACCCGGCCGTCAGAGTTGAATGAAACGGGCGCTTGATGACCCTACCCGTTGGTGGGGTAGCGTGATCGGTCGGCGTCGGTCAGGATTGGCCGGCACATGACTGACTCAGCCGCATGACTTTTGAGTTCCATGTCTCGCGCGCGGCGCGCGACCGGTACGAGTTCGAGGACGCGCTCTTCGCCCTGACCGGCAACGTTGTCTTCGCCGACTACGCCGCCGCACGCCGCTTCGCGCAGCAGATGAACGCCCAGCGCGACCTCGCCGCCGACCCTGGCTCGGCCGTGCGCGCCGGCGACATCAACGCCATGGGCCTCGTCGACGAGATCCTCCATTTCGTCGTCGAGCTGTATCGCCGCGAACGCAACCCGGCGGCGATGTCAGGGGCGCTCGAGCACCTCGACGAGCAGCTCGGCGACGGCAAGCTGGACGCGACGTTGGCCGCCTTCGTTGATCACTTCCCGGCACTCGCCGCATATCGCGGCGACACGCCATCACGCGACTATCTGGCCGGCACGACCAGCGGCGTGGCCAATCGCGAGGTCGCGCTCGAGGAGCTGCTGATGGTCTGGCTGGCCAACGGCAACGCCGCGTTTGCGCCTTACGGCGAGCTGTTCGACGACGACCCGCTGTCGACGGGGAGCGATTACCCGGCCGCGATCGTAGCGCTGCAGGCGTGGTTCAGGACTCAGCTCGGTTTCGGACCGGATGACGAGGATCTCGTCACGCTCCTGCGCCGGCCGGCGCAGGAGGCGCCTGACTCGCTATCAGAGCAGCTGCGCTGGATGAGCGACCGCTGGGGATTCGTGGCCGAGAAGTTCGGTGATCGGCTGGTCATCTCGCTCGACGTTCTGTCGGAGGAAGATCGCGCGGTCTGGATGCGTTTCAACGCCACGCAGGGTGGAGCCGAGGACGCCGAGGACGCCGCCGACACTGCCGCGCTGCATGGCTTTGCCAGCGGCGCCGGCGCCGAGACCGAGGTCGAGCGCTTCAGCCAGGATCTCGACTGGATGCCGCGCGTCGTGCTGCTCGCCAAGAGCACGTATGTCTGGCTTGACCAGCTGTCGCGCGCATATGGCCGTCCGATCTGGCGGCTCGACCAGATACCGGACGAGGAGCTGGACCGGCTCGCCGCGAGCGGGTTCACCGGCCTGTGGCTAATCGGACTGTGGGAGCGAAGCCGCGCGTCGCAGCGCATCAAGCAGCTGCGCGGCAATCCGGAGGCTGTCGCGTCCGCCTACTCGCTGATGGACTACCGCATCGCCGATGACCTGGGCGGCGACGAGGCGTACGGCAATCTGCGCGATCGAGCCGCGACGCGTGGCATCCGCCTCGCCAGCGACATGGTGCCCAACCACATGGGCATCGACTCACGCTGGGTGGTCGAGCATCCCGACTGGTTCATGCAGCGCTCCGATCCGCCCTATCCCGTCTACTCGTACAACGGTCCGAACCTGTCGTCCGACGAGCGCGTCGGGATCTACATCGAGGACCACTACTACGACAACAGCGACGCGGCGGTGACGTTCAAGCGCGCCGATCGCTGGAGCGGCCAGGAACGCAACATCTACCACGGCAACGACGGCACCTCGATGCCCTGGAACGACACCGCGCAGCTCGACTTCATCAAGGCGGAGGTGCGCGAGGCCGTCATCCAGACGATCCTCCACGTTGCGCGGCAGTTCCCGATCATCCGTTTCGATGCCGCGATGACGCTCGCCAAGCGCCACATCGCGCGGCTCTGGTACCCCGAGCCCGGGAGTGGCGGTGCCATCCCGTCGCGTGCCGAGTACGCGATGAAGAAGGAGGATTTCGAGGCGGCAATGCCGGTCGAGTTCTGGCGCGAGGTCGTCGATCGGGTGGCGGCAGAGGCGCCCGACACGCTCTTGCTCGCCGAGGCGTTCTGGCTGATGGAGGGCTACTTCGTCCGCACGCTCGGCATGCACCGCGTCTACAACAGCGCGTTCATGAACATGATGCGCGACGAGAAGAATGCCGAGTACCGGCTGGTCATCAAGAACACGCTCGAGTTCGACCCGCAGATCCTGAAGCGCTACGTCAACTTCATGAACAACCCCGACGAGCGCACGGCGATCGACCAGTTCGGGGCGGGCGACAAGTACTTCGGCGTGGCGACCGTCATGGCGACTATGCCTGGGCTGCCGATGTTCGGCCACGGCCAGATCGAGGGCTTCGCCGAGCGCTACGGCATGGAGTACCGCCGCGCGTACGTCGACGAGACGCCCGACCAAGAGCTCATCGCACGCCACGAGCGCGAGATCTTTCCGCTCCTGCACCGACGGGCACTGTTTGCCGAGGTCGACGATTTCGCGCTGTACGACTTCGTCACCGCCGACGGCGCCGTGAACGAAGACGTCTTCGCATACTCCAACCGGCGCGATGGCGAGCGGTCGCTGGTCGTCTACCACAACCGATTCGCCGAGACGAGCGGCTGGATAAGGAACGCCGCCGTGACCGGCCGCTCGCTCGCCGACGGGCTCGGCGTGAGTGGCGGCGGAGACGATGACTTCATTGTGCTGCGCGACGGCCGCGCCGGGCTCGACTACCTGCGCTCGCACCGCGACCTGACCGAGCAGGGTCTGTACCTGGAGCTGAAGGCGTACGAGACGCAGGCATACATTGAGCTGCACGACGTTCGCGACACTGATGGACGCTGGCGCCGGCTGGCCGCGCAGCTCGGTGGTCGGGGAGTGCCGTCGATCGACGAGGCATTGCGCGACCTCGACCTTGCCCCGCTCCACGACGCGCTGCGCAACAACGATCCCGCCGCGGCCGTGCGCGAGGCCGCTGCGCTGCTTGGTGTCACCCCGCCTGCCGTGGCCGATGATGATGCTGAGGCGGGTCCCGCCGAGGTTGACGCCGCCCAGGCCGTGGAAAACCTGGTGGCTGCCAATCGGCCCGAGCTGGCGAAAGGCGCCTGGATCGCCGAGTGGCGAGCCGAGCGCGCGCTGCCAGAGGCGGACCTGACCGTGATCAGGCTCGCCGGGGCTAATCGAAAGCTGCCCGAGCTGCTCGCCGACGACCGTTTCCGGCGCGCGATCGGCGTCAACCAACACGACGGCGTGACCTGGTTCGGCCGAGAGCGCTTCGAGCGTGCGGTCGAATTTCTGGCGCTGCCAGATGCGGCCGAGTTGGGCAAGGCCGCCGCCGCGTCCGGCTACCGCATCGACGACTTCGAGAAGGAGCTGGCCAAGCTCAGCGGCGACAAGCCCAAGTGGGCGTCGACCAGGCCGGCCCCGGCCGTGACGCGGCCACCGGCGGGCACTGCCGGCAAGGCGGCGCCGCTGACCAGCATGAAGCCGCCCGCCGCGACGAAGCCGCCTGCCGCCGCCAAGCCTGTTCGGAAGTGACCGACACCGAGCTCGACGGCCGCCGCCGCGCGGTCATCGAGAACGTCACGCCGCGCGTCGACGACGGTCGCTTCCCGGTCAAGCGGATAGTCGGCGACAAGATGGTTGTGGAGGCGGACGCCTTCGCGGACGGACACGACGAGATTCGCGTCGTGCTGCGCTGGTGCGGCCCGGGAGCTGACAACGGGGAGTGGCACGAGGTCGAGATGGAACCGCTCGGCAACGACCGCTGGCGCGCGTCGTTCGCGCTCGAGCAGGTGGGCCGATACGAGTATTCGATCTCGGCCTGGGTAGACCGCTTCCGGACGTGGCAGCACGACCTGGCCAAGCGAGTCGAGGCCGGCCAGGACGTGACCGTCGACCTCCAGATTGGCGCGGCGATGGTCGAGGAAGCGGCGGCGCGCGCCGATGGCGACGACGCGGATCACCTCAAGGCAGCCACCCAACATCTGACCGCGGCGAGGGGCCTCAACGCGCACCTGCTCGAGGTCGTCGAGCGTCACCCGGATCGGGCGCACGAGACCGCGCTCGACCGTCCGCTGGCCGTCACCGTCGACCCCGTTCGAGCCGGCTTCTCGGCGTGGTACGAGCTATTCCCTCGCTCGGCCTCGCCCGATCCCAAACGCCACGGCACGTTCGACGATGTCATTGCCCGCCTGCCGTATGTCCAGGACCTTGGCTTCGACGTCCTGTACCTGCCTCCGATCCATCCGATCGGTCGCCAGTTCAGGAAGGGCGCCAACAATCGCCCGTCCGAGACCGCGTATGACCCTGGAGTGCCGTGGGCGATCGGCGCATCCGTGGGCGGCCATACCGCGGTTCATCCCGAGCTGGGCGACCTCGCCGGCTTCGATCGCCTTGTCGCCGCCGCACGCCAGCGCGGAATCCAAGTAGCGCTCGACATCGCTTTCCAGGCATCGCCCGACCACCCGTGGGTCACCGAGCACCCGCAGTGGTTTCGCGCCCGTCCGGACGGCACGATCCAGTACGCCGAGAACCCGCCCAAGAAATACCAGGACATCTACCCGTTCGACTTCGAGAGCGAGGACTGGCGCGGCCTATGGGATGCGCTGGCCGACGTATTCCGTTTCTGGATCGGGCGCGGCGTGACGATCTTTCGAGTCGACAACCCGCACACCAAGTCGTTCGCTTTCTGGGAATGGGCGATCAATGACATCAAGCGCGACCACCCGGAGACGATCTTCCTGGCCGAGGCCTTCACGCGGCCCAAGCCGATGTATCGGCTGGCCAAGCTCGGCTTCAGCCAGAGCTACACCTACTTCACCTGGCGCAACACGGCGGCCGAGATGCGCGAGTACTTCGAGGAGCTGACCAAGGCGCCGATCAAGGATTACTTCCGACCCAACGCCTGGCCGAACACGCCCGACATCCTGCACGCCGACCTGCAGAAGGGCGGCCGCGCCGCATTCGAGGCGCGCTTCGTCCTCGCCGCAACGCTGTCGGCCAACTACGGCATCTACGGCCCGGCCTTCGAGCTCGGTGAGAGCACGCCGCGCGAGCCGGGGACGGAGGAGTACCTCGACTCCGAGAAGTACCAGCAGCGGACGTGGGACCTCGACCGGCCTGACTCGCTGCGCGAGCTCATCACCCGCGTCAATCAGGCGCGCAAGAGCCACCCGGCCCTGCAGACCAACGAGCGGCTGTGGTTCCACCCAACGGGCAACCGCAACCTGCTCGCTTATACCAAGAACAGCGAAGATCGGACGGACGTGATCCTTACCGTGGTCAACTTCGACTACCAGGCGGGTCAGTCGGGCGTGCTCGAGCTGGACCTGGCCGGGCTCGGCCTGCCCGTTGATCGACCGTTCTATGTGGTCGACCTGCTCGACGACACACGCATCCGCTGGCAGGGTCCGCGCATCCCGTTCGAGCTCGACCCGCGTGCTCGATCGGCGTACGTGCTGTGGCTGAAGCCGTGACCGCACCAACGACGTCAGTGGCGGACTCGGTCAAGGCCGCCAGCGTGGTCATTGGCCCGGAGACGCGCTGGTACAAGGACGCGGTCATCTATGAGACGCACGTTCGCGCGTTCTTCGACAGTGACAGCGACGGCTCGGGCGACTTCAGGGGTCTCGCCCAGAAGCTCGACTACCTGGCCGACCTGGGCATCACGGCGCTCTGGCTGCTCCCGTTCTACCCGTCACCGGGCAAGGACGATGGCTACGACATCGCCGACTACCTCAGCGTCAAGTCCGAGTACGGCACGATGCGCGACGTCAAGGCGCTCATCCGCGAGGCACATGCACGCGGCCTGCGCGTGATCACCGAGCTCGTCTGCAACCACACGTCCGACCAGCACCCGTGGTTCCAGCGTGCGCGCAAGGCACCGCCGGGAAGCGTGTACCGCGACTTCTATGTCTGGAGCGACACGCCCGACAAGTACAGCGAAGCGCGGATCATCTTCAAGGACTTCGAGCGCTCGAACTGGACCTGGGATCCGGAGGCGAACGCCTACTACTGGCACCGCTTCTATCACCACCAGCCGGACCTCAACTTCGACAACCCGCGCGTCCGCGAAGCGATCAAGAAGGTGCTCGACTTCTGGCTCGAGATGGGCGTCGACGGCCTGCGCCTCGATGCCGTGCCGTACCTGTTCGAGCGCGAGGGCACCAACTGCGAGAATCTGCCTGAGACGCACGCCTACCTGAAGGACCTGCGCGCCCACATAGACCAGCATTACGGCGATCGGATGCTGCTGGCCGAGGCCAACCAATGGCCCGAGGACTCGGCCGCCTACTTCGGCGACGGCGACGAGTGCCACATGTGCTTCCACTTCCCGCTCATGCCGCGCATGTTCATGGCGGTGCGGATGGAAGACCGCTTCCCGCTCTACGACATCCTCGAGCAGACGCCGGCCATCCACGAGTCGGCGCAATGGGCACTCTTCCTGCGCAACCACGACGAGCTGACGCTCGAAATGGTCACCGACGAGGAGCGCGACTACATGTATCGGGTCTACGCGCACGACCCGCAGATGCGCATCAACTTGGGCATCCGCCGCCGCCTCGCGCCACTGATGGGCAACAACCGGCGGCGGATCGAGCTGTTGAACGGCCTGCTGATGGCACTCCCCGGCACGCCGGTCATCTATTACGGCGACGAGATCGGCATGGGCGACAACGTCTGGCTCGGCGATCGGAACGGCGTGCGGACCCCGATGCAGTGGAGCGGCGACCGCAACGCAGGCTTCTCACAGGCCAATCGGCAGCGCCTGTTCCTGCCGGTCATCACCGATCCGGAATACCACTACGAGGCGCTCAACGTCGAGACGCAGCAGAACAACCCGACATCACTGCTGTGGTGGATGAAACGGTTGATTGCGCTGCGCAAGAGCTACCGCGCGTTCGGTCGCGGCTCGCTGACGTTCCTGCACCCTGAGAACCGGCGCATCGTCGCCTTCGTGCGCGAGTACGAAGACGAGCGGATCCTGGTCGTCGCAAACATGTCGCGCTTCGTGCAGCATGCCGACCTCGACCTGTCCGCCTATCGGAACCTGGTGCCGGTCGAGATGTTCGGCCGTGTCGAATTCCCGCGCGTCGATGACCGGCCGATGTTTTTGACGCTCGGCCCGCACGCTTTCATCTGGTTCTCGCTCGAGGCGGACCCGACCGGGCGGGGCATCGAAGTTCGTGCCGCCGACGAGCGCGCACCTACGATCTCGGCGCCGGCCGACATCGACACGCTGGTCGGCGGTCGTGCCACCGGCCAGCTGACCGCGATCCTGCCTGGCTACCTGCGCGCGCGGCGCTGGTTCCGCTCCAAGGCGCGGCGCATCAAGTCGGTCAGCGTGCGCGAGCGGATCAAGGTGCCCTTCGAGGGTGACGACGCGTGCCAGGCACGGCTGGTGCTGTTCGACGTGGAGTACACCGAGGGCGAGCCCGAGACGTACCTCCTGCCTCTCGCGCTGGCGCGTGGGGAAGAGGCGGAGCGGATCGTGCAGCACACCCCGCAGTCGCTCATCGCCTACGTGGAACCGGAAGGGGAGGAGGGGCCGCAGTGGCTGCTCTACGACGCGCTCTTCCATCCCACGTTCAGCGGCGCTCTGGTCGAGGCGATCGGCGCCCGGAAACGCTTCGCGGGCAAGCGTGGCGAGCTGACTGCGTCGCCGACGAAGGCATTCCGGAAGCTGCGCGGCCAGCGCGGCAGCGAGCTCGCGGTCAGCGTCGGCCGCGCGGAGCAGAGCAACACGTCGGTGACCTTCGGCGACCGGCTGATCCTGAAGCTCTTCCGCCGCCTCGAGCCGGGCATCAACCCCGACCTCGAGATCGGCATGGAGCTGACCGACGGTGGCTTCGCCCACAGTCCGGCAGTCGGTGGCTGGCTCGCCTACCGCACCGCGCGCAACGAGCCCGCCGCGTTGGGCATTTTGCAGGCGTTCGTGCCCAACGAGGGTGACGTCTGGGAGCTGACGCTCGACGCCGTGAGCGCATATTTCGAGCGAGCTGCCACGCAGAGCACGCCGCCCGAGCCGACACCGACCTCCATCACCGACGTTATTGCCGCCTCTGACTCCGAGCTGCCAGATGAAGCTGCCGAGGCGATCGGGTCGTACCTCGACGTTGCCCGCCTGCTCGGCCTACGAACGGCAGAGCTGCACCGCGCGCTCGCGGCACGCTCCGATCAGCCAGCCTTCGCACCCGAGCCGTTCACCGCGCTGTACCAGCGCTCGGTCTACCAAACGATGCGCAACCACGCGACGGCCACCTTCGCGACGCTCCGAAAGCGCCTCGACGCACTGCCAGAGGAAACGCGGCCGCAGGCCGAGGCGGCGCTCGAGCTGTCCGACGAGGTGCTCACACGCGTACGCGACCTGACCGCCGCCCGATTGTCGACCGTGCGCATTCGAACCCACGGCGACTTCCACGCCGGTCAGGTGCTGTGGACCGGCCGCGAGGTGGTATTGATCGACTTCGAGGGCGAGCCAGGCCGGCCGCTGTCCGAGCGGCGCCACAAGCGCTCGGCGTTGAGCGACGTGGCCGGCATGCTCCGCTCCTTCCACTATGCCGCATACGGGACGCTGCTCAACCCGCGCGTCGGCGGAACCGTGCGTGTTGAGGACGTCGAGCGGCTCGAGCCGTGGGCGGCACTCTGGTATCGCTCGGTGTCCGCCACGTACCTTCGTTCGTACCTCGAGGCTTCACAGGACGTGAGCTACGTTCCGACGGACTCTGCTGAGGTGCGCAACCTGCTCGAGCTGTCGGCGCTCCAGAAGGTCCTGTACGAGCTCAGCTACGAGCTGAACAATCGTCCCGACTGGGTCTCGATCCCGCTTCGCGGCCTGCTCGAGTTGTTCCCGGTCGAGGATGAGGGCAAAAGCCCGCCAAGCTGAGGTGCGCGGCCGGATAGGCTTCGCCGGGCATGGATGAGGTCTCGACGCCGCCGCTCGAGCTCGACGAAGCGGAAACGTCTGCGCGGCCCCACGTTCTCGATAGGCTGCCTCCGGCACTGATCACCCTTGTCGCGGTCGTGGCGACCGTCGCCGTCGGGATCGCGATCAAGTACCTCATCCTGATCTGGACCGGCGAGAGCACCGGGTTCATCATCTATGTGCCTGCCGTCGCGCTCGTGGCCTGGAATCGGGGCTTCCTCGGCGGCGTCATGACGACTGTTGCGCTCGTCGTCCTCGACACCTTCCTCTTCGTTCCGCCGACGCTGCTGGTCGCATTCGATCCAGAGAGCTACCTGCTGCGCATGGTTGCGTTCCTGACTGCCGGCGTGGCCATCTCGTACCTCTCATATCGGTTGCGCCGCGAGCGCGATCGTGCCCGGAGCGAATCGGCCGAGCGCCGCCGGCTGCTCGAGGACGCGTCCCAGACGCGCGAGGAGCTGGCGCGACTGGTCGCCGCTGAGCGTCGCGCGGCGGAGCTGCGCGACGCGTTCAACAGCATCGTCTCGCACGAGTTGCGTACGCCGATCACGTCCATCTACGGCGGCGCAAAGCTGCTCGCGCGGCGCGATCGAGCGCTCGACGATCAGACGCGCCAGGAGTTGCTCGACGATCTTGAGGAGGAGGCCGACCGGCTGTATCGGCTGGTCGAGGACCTGCTCGTCCTGTCACGCTCGGAGCGCGGAACCGTCGAGCGCGCCGAAGATCCGGTGCTGCTGCAGCGCGTCGTCGAACGTGTCGTCAAGTCAGAACAGTCGCGCTGGCCGGGAGTGACCTTCGAGGCGCAGACAATGGCGGCGCCCACGGCACGCGGCGACGAGACCTACGTCGAGCAGGTGCTGCGCAACCTGCTCAGCAACGCGGCCAAGTACAGCCCGGCCGGCTCGACCGTGACGGTCATCGTCGACGAGACGTCCGAGGGCGTCAGGGCACGCGTGCTCGACGAGGGCGCGGGCATCGATCCCGGCGAATCGGCGCGGCTGTTCGAGCTGTACTACCGCTCGCCAATCAACTCGCCGTCCGTCTCGGGCGCCGGCATCGGCCTGTTCGTCTGCCGCGCGCTGGTCGAGGCGATGGGCGGGCGGATCTGGGCGATGCGCCGGCCCGAGGGTGGCGCCGAGTTCGGATTCGTGCTGAGCCGCCACGACGAAGACGAGCGCGGGTCCACCTAGTCGACGATGCCATGTCTCGAACCGACTAAATATGTCTCGAACCGCCTAATTATGTTCGGCCGACATGTCCAGTCGGATCGGCGCATATTCAGTCGGCTCGGCGCATAGCTCAGTCGGCTCGGCGCATTGGCCCCATGTAGGAGAGCGAGACAGCCGAGCCGCGAGAGATCAGAAGGGCGGCCACGGGATCGCCGGGCGGAGCGGGTCGGGCTGGGGAAAGCGGCGATCGCTCAACAGCTGCTCGGCCCGTCGCTGAGTCGCGCTTACCTCGCGCGCGCTGAGCAGCTGTCGTAGCGCGGCGCCTAGCTGCCCGTCGAGGCTGTCGCAGAGGCTGCGAATCACCGCCAGCTCATCGTCGGAGATCGACTCGCCGCGCCATCCCCACAACACGGTGCGGAGCTTGGGATCGGCGGAGAAGCAGATGCCGTGGTCGACCCCCAGGACGCGGCCGTCGGGCGTGGGCAGCAGGTGGCCGGCCTTGCGGTCCGCGTTGTTGACCAGCGCATCGAACAGGCACATCGAGCGCAGCCGCTGGTCGCTGCGCGTCACGAGCTCGACGACGTCGACCTCGGCATCGGTCTCGATCCATGCCTGGACCATCCCTTCGCCAAACGGACCGTCGCGCAACACTGTCGGCGGCACCACCTGCCAGCCACTCACCTCGGAGACCAGGTAGGCCGCCACTTCGCGGCGAGCCAGCGTCCCATCCGGGAAGTCATCGAGCGGCCGTTCACCCCTGACAGGCTTGTAGACGCACATCGGTCCGATCTGCTCGGCCAGCACGTCAGGATCGGTCGTGTCGACGGGCCACGTGTCCGGATCATCGTTTGCCGCGGGTGCGATGCGGCACAGGAACGTCGCGTTCGACGCGTCGGTCAGGCGTCCGATGATCTCGAGCTCGCCCTCGAGCAGCAGACCGATCGTGCTCAGTGGGTGTAGCCGTTGCGGCGCGGGCAGAAGTGACCGGTCGGATCGAGTGGCGCGCCGCATTGCGGGCACGGCGGCCGGCCGGCCTGGACCACGGCGAGCGCGCCACTGGCGAACGCGAGGGCTGCCGGCGGCTCGAGCTGGACACGCACCACGTCGAGGTCCTCGTCGACATCGGCCGCCGCGAAGGACCCGACCGGCTCATCTGCGTGCTGCTCCTGCTCGCCCGCAATTGCGGAGACCGGCTCGTCCTCGGCCTCGGCATCGTCGATCTCGACATCCTCGTCGCCAAGCTCACGGGCCTCGATGACGACCTGTTCGCGGTCACCGTCCCAGCCCAGCGTCAGCAGGCCGACGCGAAACTGCTCGACGACGGGTTCCTCGAGTGGCTGAGGCTGCCCCGGCGGATCTTCGCCGACCTCCACGCCGCCCTGGCGCAGGGTCAGCAGCAGTGTTGCCAGGCGTTCGGCGAGTATGGCCACCTGAGCTTTCTCGAGGGCCACCGACACTACCTGGCCGCCCTTCGTCGCCTGGAGGAAGAACGTTCGCTGGCCTGGTTCGCCCACGGCACCGCAGATGAACCGATCCGGCTGGTCGAAGCTGTACACACGGCGCGGCATCTGATCTCCAATTAGCACACGAAGGCGTTGACTCTAATACTCTTTCAATTCCCGCCCCGCCCGCACCTGGAGGTTGTTCGGCTTGCAGTTCCGGACCGTTTCGACACTTGCCGGAGAGCAGCTCGACGCGCTGATCGTCCCGGTCTTCAAGGAGGGCAACGCCGCCAGCGCCGCGCCTGACGACATTCGCCAACAGGCCGAATGGGTTAACCGCGAGAGCGGCGCCCGGAAGCTGTTCGGCTCGACCACACACCTGCAGGAAGGTTCCGACGGAAGCCCCACGCGACTCGTAGTCGTCGCTGCCGGCAAGCAAGACGAGTTCGACATCCAGCGTGCATGGCAGGTCGTGAGCTCCGGCGTTCGATCGCTGTGGCAGTCGACCGCGCGACGCATCGCCGTCGTCGTCGAGACAGACGCGCTGGATCGCGCCGAGGCCGTCCAGAGCGCGGTCGAGGGCGTCATCTATTCGATGTGGCGGCCGGAGACCTACCGAACGATCGAAGATGAACGGCAGCTGCCGCCGATCGAGGAAGTGCTCATCGTCGCCGGCGACGCCGCTGACGAGGACGCAATCAGCCGCGGATCTTTCGTCGGCGAAGCCGTCAACTGGGCGCGCAACCTGTCCAACGAGCCGGCCAACCTGATGACGCCGACACGCGTCGCCGAGGAGGCCGCCGCACTGGCACACGGCGCCGGTCTCGACATCGAGGTGATCGAGGAGGACGCCGCTCGCGAAATGGGCATGGGCAGCTATCTGTCGGTCGCCCGGGGCAGTGACGAGCCGGCCAAGTTCATCGTGCTCCGTTACCACGGCCGTGGCGGCGACGGCTACGACCTGGGCATCGTTGGCAAGGGCATCACCTTTGACTCGGGCGGTATCTCGATCAAGCCGTCCGAAGACATGCACCTCATGAAGCACGACATGACCGGTGCCGCGGTCGTGCTCGCCAGTGCCGGCGTGATTGCCCAGATGGGCCTGTCGATCAACCTCATCTGCGTCGCGCCGTGCACCGAGAACCTGCCCGGCGGCCATGCCACCAAGCCCGGCGATGTCGTCACCAGCATGAGCGGCAAGACGGTCGAGGTGATCAACACCGACGCCGAGGGCCGGCTGGTGCTTGTCGACGGCATCACCTACGCACAACGCCAGGGAGCAAAGCGCGTCATCGACGTCGCCACGCTGACGGGCGCAATTCGGATAGCGCTCGGCCGCTACTACACAGGTCTTTTCGGGCGGCCCGAGTCTTTTGTCGACGCGATACGCGAGGCCGGCGACCAGAGCGGTGAGCGACTCTGGCCAATGCCGCTCGCGGACGAGCATCGCGACGAGGTCAAGAGCGACGTTGCCGACCTGCGCAACAGTGCCGGCCGGCTCGGCGGCGCGATCCTGGGCGCCGCGTTCATCGACGCGGTCGTCGAGCCGGACACCGATTGGGCTCACCTCGACATTGCCGCGACCGCCTGGGCAGAGGAGGATCGCACCTACTCGCCGAAGGGTCCGCAGGCGCCCACGATCAGGACGATTGTCGAACTAGCCGCTAAGATCGCGGCGCGCAACTAGCGCGCGCCTGGGGATGACGTGCAGCAAGCTCTGCGCAAGTGAAGAAAATCCCACCGGCCGATTGCACAACGGCAACAGCCGGTGAGCGACGATACGATCGGCGCCAGCCGCCGCCCGCTGCCCAAGGGAGCAGCACACCCGCGCTGAGCCGTCCGCTGTTACACAGACAAGCTAATGGAGTCCGCTGAAGATGCGCGTTCTGCGTACCGTACTTGCCGCCTCGTTCCTGGTCGCACTGGTTCCATCGGTCGTGCTCGCACAGGGCCCGCTCGAGATCACCACTCCTTTCCCGGCCGTGGTGGCCGACCCGGGCGCGACCGCGACCTTCGACATCACCGTCACGACCGACACTCCGCAGAGGGTCAACTTGGCCGTGCTCCAGCAGCCGGATGGCTGGGACACGACGCTGCGCGGAGGTGGCTCGACCGTTTCGGCCGTGTATACGGTGTCCAACCCGGAGTCGCCGCTCCAGATCAATGCGGCTGTGACGGCCGAGGTGGTCATCCCCGAGGACGCCGCTCCCGGCTCCAACCAGGTCATCATCGAGGGCACCGGCGCGGCGGGCACCAGCGTGCAGCTGACGCTCGACATCACGATCGAGGCGGTCGAAGCAGGTTCGGTCACGATGGAGTCGGATTTCCCGACCCAGAGCGGTCCGGCCGACGAGGTCTTCACCTTTGACCTCGAGGTCCGCAACAGCACCAACCAGCAGATCACGCTCTCGTTCGAGGGCGAGGGCCCGCCAGGCTGGCGCGTCGTTGCGCGACCGGGCGGCGACACCAGCGCGACAACGGCAGTCGTTGACGCCGGTGGTCTGTCGACTGCCAATGTGTCGATCACGCCGCCGGCCGACGTGGCCGCCGGCCAGTACCCGATCGTCGTCCGCGCGCTGGGCGGTCCCGAGCCGGTCGAAACCGAGCTCGGCATCGAGATCACCGGCAGCTACGCGATGACCATGTCGACCGAGGACCAGCGTCTGAGCGCCAACGTCACGGTTGGCAGCACGACGACGGTGAATGTTGTCATAACCAACACCGGCAGCGCCCCGCTCGAGAACGTCGCGCTGGCCGGCACGCCGCCGCGCGATTGGACGGTGACGTTCGAGACCGAGACGATCGAGTCGATTGCCCCGGGTGCAGCGACAACCGTGCCGGCAACTATCCAGGCGGCCGGCAATGCCGTGGCCGGCGACTACGTGGTGACGATGCGCGCAAGCAACGACGAGGTCAATGACTCGATCGAGCTGCGCACGACGGTCGAGGGCTCCCCCATCGGCGGCCTGATTGGGATCGCCATCCTCGTCATCGTCGCCGTTGGCCTGTTCTTCGTCTTCCAGCGTTATGGCCGCCGCTGAGACGCCGGCCGAGCAGGCCGGCGATCAGGCCGGAGAGTCCGCGCCAGCGCAACAGGCCGCCCAGTCGGGCGCGATCGCGATCCGGACCAAGGCACTGACCAAGAAATACGGTGAGTTCACGGCCGTCGACAAGCTCGACCTGAGCGTCAAGCAGGGTGAGGTGTACGGCCTGCTCGGTCCCAACGGAGCTGGCAAGACGACGACCATCCTGATGCTCCTCGGCCTGACCGAGCCGACGTCCGGCACGGCGCGCGTCATCGACCTCGATCCGGCGCGCAATCCACTCGCCGTCAAGCGCCACGTGGGCTACCTGCCCGACGCCGTCGGCTTCTACGGCGGCATGACCGGTCGTCAGAACCTGCGCTACACGGCCCGACTCAACAGCATCGACAGCAAGGTCGCCGAGGAACGCATCGACTCACTGATCTCGCGCGTCGGGCTGGAGAAGGCCGGCGACAACAAGGTCGAGACATACTCGCGCGGCATGCGCCAGCGCCTGGGCCTGGCGGACGTGCTGGTGAAGGTTCCATCGATCGTCATCCTCGATGAGCCGACCACGGCCATCGACCCGGCCGGCGTGGTCGAGGTACTCGAGCTCGTGCGCGAGCTGGCGCGCGATGGCGCGGCAGTGCTCCTCGCCAGCCACCTGCTCCACCAGGTACAGCAGGTCTGCGACCGGGTGGGCATCTTCGTCGGCGGCAGGCTCGTTGCCCATGGAACGATGGACAAGCTCGCCGGCGAGCTCGGAACCGGCCCGATCGAGATCGAGGTCCAGGCCGGACCGCAGGTCGAAGAGATTCGCCGCATAGCAGCTGCTGTGCGTGGCGTGACGCGAGCCGAGTTAGATCCGCGCGACATCCGGACGGTTGTTGCCTTCGCCGACAGCGACGTCCGCGCAGACCTTGCCCGAGCGCTGGTCGAGGCGGGTCACCCGCCGTCGCACCTGCGCCGGCGTGGCGACGAGCTGGACGAGGTTTATCGCCGCTATTTCGCGGCCAGCGAGCCCGTGCCACCGACGGAGGTCGCGGCATGACCGGATCAGATGCGGCCGCGCTCCGCGGCGACGCCACTACGCGCGGCCGGAGGCGCAAGAAGCTGCGCAATCAGCCGGGAGTGCCGGAACCCGTCGAGCGGCCGGTCGCGGCCGTCGAGGAGGAGAAGGATCTGCGCGCCGGCTGGCGCGTCATCGCGGCCAAGGAGTTCTCCGATCACATCCTGAGCGTCCGCTTCCTGGTGCTGACGGTCATCCTCGGCCTCGCCGCCGCGGCTGCCGTCTACGCCACGGCTGGCGCGATTCGTGACATCGCCACCGACGCCAGCGGCACGCCGTCGCTGTTCCTAAAGCTGTTCACGGTGTCGCGCGGCGACATCCCCTCATTCACCACCTTCATCGCGTTCCTCGGGCCGCTGCTCGGCATCGCCTTCGGCTTCGACGCGATCAACGGCGAGCGCTCAGAGGGGACTCTGCCTCGGCTGCTGTCGCAGCCGATCCACCGCGATGATGTGATCAACGGAAAATTCGTCGCCGGGCTATCGGCGATCACGGTCATCTTCGTTGCGGTAACCCTGGTCGTGACGGCCGTCGGCATCTTCCAGCTGGGCATCCTGCCCAAGCCGGAGGAGATCGCGCGGCTGGCGATCTGGGTCGGTCTCGCGGTCGCGTACGTCGGCCTGTGGCTGGCCATCGCGTTGCTCTGCTCGGTTTTGCTGCGTCGCGCAGCGACATCGGCGCTCGTGGCGATCGCGGTCTGGTTGCTCGTCACGCTGTTCGCCACGCTTGTCGTCGGCCTGGTCGCGGGCTTCGTCGCGCCCATGCCGCCGGACGCGGCGCAGGGCAGCGCGGCGGCGTTGCGCAACACGGCGGTGCAGCAGGAGCTGGCCCGCCTGTCGCCCAGCCAGCTCTTCGAGGAGGCCACAGCGGCTGTGCTCGACCCGAGCATCCGGACGCTAAGCCCGGGCCTCGTAACGGCTGCTCAGGCGGATCGCGCCATTCCGTCGATCCTGTCGCTGCCCCAGAGCCTGCTGGTGATCTGGCCGCAATTCGTGGCCCTCATAGCCGCGACAGCGGTGATGTTCGCGCTCGCCTACGTGTCATTCATGCGTCAGGAAGTACGCGCCTAGTCAGGACGCGCATAATCGCCGCCATGAAGGGCGATCGAGTCGAGGCCGTGGTCGATACCGGCCAGGGCGTGCAGACGTTCGAGATCGTCGCCCGCCGCGCGGGCCGGCGGATCGAGATCACGACGGCTCGCGGCGTGGTCGAGGTCACCGAGGTGACCCGTTCCGGCACGCCCGTGCGAACCGGTCGGTTCATGGCCAACCGCCTCGTCGCCCTCGTCGAGCATCCTGCCCTCGAAAGTGACGGCGGCGGCGGTGTCGATGTCGAAACGCGCCGTCGAATGGGCGCCGACACAGGTCGCGGCCGCAGCCGGCGCAGTGAGCCCGCCACCGACGGGCCGCGTCAGCTGACGGTGCTGGGCGAAGACTCGGAGGACGGACCAACCGACGACGGCGCCTGACCGTCAAGCGCGACGATCAAACCCTCGTCGGCACGGATACTCATCGGACGCCGCTGACAGATTCGTGTCGCGGTCGAGGTGGGTTGAAAGCATCACGCTGCCACCACCCAGCATGCCGAAGCTCGAACCGCGTTTCGCGATCGACCAGGTTGAGCGCGATGACGAGCCGGCGACCGCCAGCCGATCGCTCGTACACGAGCAGGCCGTCATCGGCCGAGATCGGCGCCCATTGACCGATCGTGAGTGCCGGCTCGGATCGGCGCAGTGCGATCAGCCGCCGATAGAGTTCGAGTATCGAACCCGCCTCCGCGGTCGCAGTGGCTACGTTGATGCTCGCGACGTCACCGCCGATCGGCAGCCATGGCTCGCCGCTGGTGAACCCGGCCGTCGGCGTCGTGTCCCAGCGCATCGGGGTTCGCTCAGGGTCGCGGCCACCGGTCACGCTGTCGAACCGCGCCGGATCCCGTTCCCGCTCGGCGGGCACGTCGACGTTGCGCATCCCGATCTCGTCGCCGTAGTAGAGCGTTGGCGTGCCGCGCAGGGTCATCAACAGCATGGCCGCGACGCGTGCCTGTTCGTCGCCGATACGTGTCGCGACGCGGTGCTGGTCGTGGTTGCCGAGCACCCAGTTCGGCCAGCCGTGTGGCGGCAGCGCGTCCTCATAGGCGACGATCGCCTCGGCGATCGCGCGCGCGTCCCACGGCAGCTCAATCAACTGGAAGTTGAACGGCAGGTGGATGCCGGGGCTCTCGCCGGGCGCGCCGTAGTAGGCGACCAGGCGCTCGACCGGTAGATAGATCTCACCAATCAGGACCCGGTCGTCGAATTCGTCGGCCACGGCGCGCATCTCGGAGACGATTTCCATGACCTCGGGCCGGTCTGCGTTGTAGAGCGGTTGTAGCCGGCCATAGGTTGCCGCGCCGTCACCGCCGCGTGCGCGCGGATCGACGGGGTTGTCGCGCAGCTGCTCGTCCTTGATGAGCAGCCACAGGACGTCGATACGGAAGCCGTCGATGCCGCGCGCGAACCAGTAGCGAAGGGTGTCGTACATCTCGGCGCGCACCTCTGGATTACGCCAGTTGAGCTCGGGCTGCTCGCGTAGAAAGGAGTGCAGGTAGAACTGGCCGCTGGCCGGATCGAGCTCCCACGCCGAGCCGCCGAAGAGCGAGCGCCAGTTGTTGGGCGGCGACCCGTCCGCTATTGGATCGGCCCAGATGAACCAGTCCCGCTTGGCCGAGTCGCGCGACGAACACGCGTCAATGAACCAAGGATGCTCGTCTGACGTGTGATTCGGAACGAAATCGAGCACCACCCGAATCCCACGCCGGTGAGCGTCCTCGATCAACGCGTCGAGGTCGGCCGACGTGCCGAAAAGGGGATCGACCGCGCGGTAGTCGGCGACGTCGTAGCCGAAGTCGGCCATCGGCGAGCGAAAGATGGGCGACAGCCAGATGGCATCCATGCCCAGCTGGTGCAGGTAGTCGAGCCGGGCGCGGATCCCATTTACGTCGCCAACGCCGTCGCCGTTCGAATCCTGAAACGAGCGCGGATAGACCTGGTAGATGACGCCTGACTGCCACCACGGCGGATCGCTTGGCGATGGCGGGGCGGGAGGGCCGATGCTCAGCGGACTTCGAGCACCCGGTACGTTACTGACCGCGCGGGTAGCTGCACGGCAACTTCGTCTCCAGCTCGCGATCCGATCAGCGCTCGGCCCACCGGCGATAGGTTGGATATCCGCCCAGCAACCGGATCCGCCTCGGCCGGGCCGACCAGCAGGTAGGTCTCCTTGTCGCCGTCGATATCGACGAGGACCGTCGAGCCCAGGCGGGCGCTGCCGCCCCCGCCCGATTCGTCGATGATCACACTCGTCTTGATCATCGCCTCGAGCGACAGGATGCGTCCCTCGACGAACGACTGCTCTTTGCGCGCGTATTCGTAGTCGGCGTTTTCCTTCAGGTCGCCCAGCTCCCGCGCGGCCTTGACGCGGGCAATCACCTGCGGCCGGACGTTGATGCGCAGCTCCTCGAGCTCGGCATTGAGCTTGGCCAAACCGTCGGCCGAGACGTAAGTCGGCTCCACGGCGGGTCGCGCCGCGGCACCTCGCAGGGTCTTCGGCCGCGGCACTCGGGTGGCCGCCGGCGCGCGGCCGGCCGTCGGTCGCGCAGTCTTGGTGACGGCGCTCTTGCTAGCCGGATCGGCGGCCCGGAGGCTACCGACGAGTCCCTGTGTTCGGGCATCCGCGTTCTGGCGCGCCAGGTTCGCGAACGGCAGGCCGCCCGAGCGCCGTGCGACGGTGTCGAGAACCGCGTCCTCGTACTCCTCGTGCGCATCGGTCTCGGCCCACCAGACGCGCAGGTCGGTCGCCACCGAGAGCGCCTTGAGCCAGTGACCGCCGCTGTACGGCTGCGAATCGCCGAGCGTGGTGATCTGCATCGCCGATACGCGGGCGCCGATGCCCTTCGCGGACCGGCCAACGAAGAGGATCGGCTCGTTCGGGAGCCAGAGATTGGCCAACCAGCGGCCAAGCTCCTGCGGCGACGGCCGCTCACCGTCGAGCATCAGCTCCGGTACGCGCTCGATCCAGCGCCTGACGGCGGTGCCGTCGATCGGCGCGGTTGGTGCGCCGCCGGGCAGCTCGACTATGAACACGCCGGCCTTGCGGCTATTGACAGGGCTGCCCCATCGCGCCGGTCCGTCGACAAGAAGGTCGAGCGAACGCAGCAGCTCGCTCGCGCCCGCGCGGGTCTCGGTGCTCTGGTCTGTCACATGCCGATGCTAACCCTCACGGTGAATGGCGGTCAGTCGTGGTCGTGATGCTCCATCACCTTGGCGTGGCCGAGGCCTCGCCCGATCAGCCAGCGGTTGACCGGAAATGCCGCAACCCAGGCAATGGCCAGCGCGATCGCGAGGCTGCCCCAGAACAGCAGGCTGGTCAAGCCGGCATCCATCGCGCCCGGGATGAGCAGGATCACAGCGTTGTCGACGATCTCCATGACCGTGATCGACAACGTGTCGGCGGCAAAGGCGATGCCCAGCGCGCTGCCGAGCGCCATCCCGCTGCCAAGCAGCGGCCGCAGCGTCAACGCATAGCCGAATATGTAGGCGAGCACGACTGCCAGCGCTATCGACGCCGTGGCCGACCATCCGAGCTGGATGGCGATGGCCAGCCCGAGCACCTCGCCTATGGCGCAGCCGGTCAGGCAGTGGTTCGTCGCGGCCACCGCAAGTCGGTTGAGCGATGGCTGGGCCGGTGGGCGGCTCATCATCGAGATCGTAATCGGGATGCCGAGTCGGCTAGCATCGCCGTGTGGCAGAGGAGGATCTCAAGGAGCGAGTCGATCGTGAGCTGATCGAGCTGCTCAACGAGCTGCGCGTGGCATTGCCGGGCGTCCAGGTGCTGTTCGCCTTTCTGCTCGTTGTTCCGTTCCAGCAGGGTTTCGCGAACGTCAGCGATCTGGCCCGGCAGGTCTACTTCGCCGGTCTGGCCTCGGCCGCGATCGCCATCGCCTTCCTGATCGCGCCGGCCTCGTACCACCGCCTCAATCTGCGGCGCGGGGTTGAGGAAAAGGAACGGATGCTGCTCATCAACAACAAGCTGACGCTCATTGGCACCGTGTTCCTGGCGATCGGCATGACCTGCTCGATCTTCCTCGTTGCCGACGTGCTGTTCGGTGAGCCGTTCGCGGCCGCCGCGGCGGCCGCAACGGCGCTCCTGATCGCCTCGCTCTGGTACCTGCTGCCGTTCCTGGTGCGGAGCAAGGCCGGCGACAACGAGAAGAACGGCGAGACCTAGCCAGGCCGGCGCCCTTCGCTAGCGCCGCTCCCCGGTGCCCTGCGACTTCGAGTCAGGCGGGGGGCGTTTATCGCTGGCTGGTTCGGTAGACCGTTGGTCGGCACGGCTCACTTTGTCCAATCGGGTCGCGCTGACCCGGCGTATTGTCACCATTTCCCCCACCTCTTCAGACGTTCCGAAGCGCTCTGATGGTAGCGGCGACGGCGGTTGAAGGTCAGCTGGTGGGAGGGGTCACGCTCTCGGTGCGCCTGCCGGCGAAGAGCAGGCCGACTGCCGCGGCAAGCACGGCAACCACCGCCACGACAATGCCCGTCCAGGTCAGCCAGAGCGTGAGCGATCCAGCGAGGCCGCCGACGAATGCGCTCAACACCGGCCGACCTTCAGGGCTGGCCAGAGAGTCCGCCGCCCAGCCCTGCGCCCCAATCAGGCCGAGTGCGACGAGCACGATGAGCACCTCGATCCCGATCGAGACGAAGAACAAGGCACGCGCCTTGCGGTGCGCGAAGAAAACAGCGAGCAGGATCAGCAGCAGTGCGGCGACGACCAGGCCGACCACCGCAACGTCGGCCTGCTGGACGAGCGTCGAGGCCCGCTGCAGACCCGTCGCGTCGGCGATCTGAATCTGACCGAAGTCGGGCGGCAGCTGGGCGTTGAGCGCAGTGTTGAGCTGAGCAATGAGCGCATCCCGATCGTTGACCAGTCCAAGATCGGGCAGCGCGACGTCGGACGGCAGAACCCCGTCGGCCTGCAACTGGGTGAGGAGCTCTCGGACCACCCCCAAAAGATCGATGGTCAGCGTGCCGTTGACGATCTGCGCGTTCTCGGCGTCGCCGCGCAGCAGCGCCACAAGTCGGGTGTGGAGGAGGGTCAGGGTCGAGTCCAGCCCGCCCTGGACGCGCTCGTCGGTCAGCAGCTGGTCTGCCGCTTCTGCGATTCGCTCACGAATTGCCTCGGTGACGGGAATGGCGAGCCGGTCGAGACGATCGGGCAGCAGGGTCTCGATGCGTTGCTGGATCGTCAGCCGAGCCACCACCTGGTCGGCAAGTTGGGTGCTGATCCGGTCGATGACCACCGGGTCACTGGTGACGTTGGTGACCACGCCGACGAACCTGTCGGTCGACAGGACCGTCTGGTGGAACCAGGCGGTCATGCTCGCGACGACAAAAACGATACTGGCGAGCACGCCGAAGAGGATCGCGAAGACGTTGTGGATGCGGTGATGCTGCTTCATGCGAGCACCTGCGCCCGACCCGAGCTTGCTGGACCTGGAGTTGTGACGAGCATTCCGGTCTCCTATGCCTTTGCTGTTGCCCTGAACCCGAGTGTCACGGCGCGCTGCCCCCAGCTTCCTTCTCAGTAGGATTTGCCGTCGCCACCAGCCCGGCACCTGCCATCGCCGCGGTATCCCAACGGGCTATCTCGATGTTGTGGGCCGCGAGCGCGGTCGCGAGACGACGGCGCAGCTCGCTCGCGGCCAGCCATTGCTGGCCTGGCTTGACGCGACCGCGCAGGCGCAAAACAGCGCCGTCCAGGCTGAGGCCCGTGACAAACAAGAAGCTCGGCGGCTCGAGCAGCCGATCCTTCCAATCCGGATCCGCAGCCATTAGTGCGCCAACCTCGTTGGCCAGCTCGATCACCTTGTCGATCTGGCCGGCGCGCAACACCTGCACGTCGACAGTCATCGTCGAATAGACCCGTGTTGCGTTGGACGACGATCGGATCAGGCCATTGGATATTGAATGCACGCCCTGCGCGTTGCGCAGCACCGTCCGGCGCAAACCGACCTCTTCGACCTCGCCTGCAACCACGCCGTTCGGTAGGTCGACTGTCAGCCAGTCGCCCTTGAAGTATTGACCCTCGGCCAGGATGAGCACGCCCATCAGATAGTCGAGGATGATCGCCTGTCCGGCAATCGTCAGCGCGGCGGCGAGCAGGCCCAGGCCAGCGAGCATGGGCCACAGGTCGAGGACCGACAGGATGAGCATGATCAGCAGCGCGAAGACGCCGAACTTGATCAGTCGTGCCAGGAGATCCTCGAGTGTCGCGGCGCGCTTGCGAACCTCGTCTGCCGGGGCGCCGCCCTTCTCCAGGGTTACCTCCTGCGCCTTGAGAACGGCGAGCACGAAACGGTGCACCAAGGGAAGCGCGAAGCGATAGATGACCACGAGCACGACCAGCCCGACGACGAGGGCGATCGCGTTCGTGCTCACCCAATTGATGAGCGTGTCGAATGTCATTGACTGAGTGAGGATGCCTATCTCTTCAGACGGCCGGCAATAGGGTGGGCCGGTGTGGTCACCAGTGTGAGGCTCCGCGACGCTGAGCGGGCGTGCGACGGCGCTTGGTACCGACGAGTAGGCACATTGGCCAGGGATTGACAGGTGACGCCATTATCATGAGCACACGCTGGCCGCCCGTCACTGGTCGGGCATGCGCGGCCGTACCGGCGGCGTCACCGTCGGGCGGCGAGAGGGTAACCAGGAGGCTGTGTGGGCTGTCTGCTCGTCCTGTTCGGGTCGTTGTTCCCGAGATTGGCCGTCTTCTTCATTTGGCTGGCTCGTCCGCTCATCTTCGAAGCAGCGATCCCGTCTGCGTTCATCGCCATCCTGGGCATCTTCTTCCTGCCCTTCACGACGTTGATGTACGTCCTGCTATGGAGCTCGAACGGGTTCAGCGGCCTTGATCTGCTGTGGATTGCCCTCGCCTTCGGAATTGACATCATCAGCGCCGGCGGTTCGGCATATAGCAATCGCGATCGCGTTCCCGGCTACGGCGGAGGCGACCCCGCGCCTTAGGGACACTATCCGCTCCAACACTCGCTATTGGGGCATGCCTAGAATGAGCGCGTGATAAGCCGAATTGGTCTGACGCTGGCACTCGCTGTCCTGGCTGTTGCCGCCGCGTGTGGTGCACCCGCGGCAACTCCGGGACCCACGGTGCCACCCATCTGCGTCGCCATCCCTGCCGTGTACGCGCAGGTCGACGCACTTCGGGCGCTCGACCCCGCCACGGCAACGACGGCCGAGGTTCAGTCGGCGGTCGCGAACCTGCAGTCGTCGTGGGTCAGCCTGCGCGTTCAGGCGCAGGCGGCGAGCCAGGCCGGCTACACGGAGCTCGACGGGGCAATAACCAGGCTCAGTGTCGCAGCCGTCGCCTTGCCGCCGACAACGACACCGACTGAAGCGGTCGAACAGCTCGGCGACGAGATCGACGCGGTCGCTACGGCGGCGGATGGGATCCAGACAGAGCTCGGCTGCCCCGCTCTGTAGTCAGCTCGGGTCTTACCCCGAACCCACGGTTTCAATCGCCCAGGTCGTCCTGCTCCTTAGTTGAACGGCCTGCGTCGGTAGCGCGACGGCCATGAAGGCGCTCCAACGCGTGCTCGACAGGCGTGACGACCAGTACATCGATCCCTTCGCTCATGGCGTCGACGGCGGGATCGACGACACGGTCGCGCAGACGCCTGGCCGTCAACACGATGATGTCGCCCGAGGCCACGCCGGTGCCCAGCAGGAACGCCGTCCCGCCCGCCGCGAGCATGCCCGCGATGCGCAGGTCATTGGTCGGGGCAAGCATCGCGCTGACGATCTGGAGGCCAGGCAGCAGCAGCAGAACCGCCGGTACGACCCACAACGCAGCGGCACCGTGCTCGCGGCCGGCCAGCAGACGACCGACGATGCCGATGACGACCGAGGCGGCGAGGGTCGCCAGCGTCGGGTCGATCGTGGCCGGGCCGGGACCGGCCAGGGCGCCATTCATCCACCACGCGAACGCGCCCAGCAGCGAGGCGGCCACGATCGCCGAGGGCGGTGCGCCGAGACGGACGGCGAAGGCGCCTACGGCAACGAATGCGGCGGGTAGCGTTACCAGAAATCCCCAGTTCACACCGCCTGCCGTTAGCAGTGAAAGGTGCACGCCGAAAAGGCCTGCAAGTCCGAGACCGATCGCCGTACCCCCGGCGACTCCTGCGCCGAGCAGAAGCGCTTCCGCCAGGCGAGCGGTGCCCGAGATCATGGACTGGCCGATGAGGTCTCGGAAGCCCGAAACGAGCGCATAGCCGGGCAGGAATCGCAGCAGGCTGCCGGTCAGTACCAGGCCGCCGATGATCGGCACATCCAGTCCGACAAGTAGGCCCACCAGCGCAGTCGTCGCGAAAGCCCCGAAGACGAGTCGGAAGAAGGGCGGAATCGTCGCGCGGTCGAGCACCGCCAGCGCTGGCTGAAGAATGAGCGCGATACCGAGCGTGACCACTGCGTCGAACGCACTGCCAGCGAAGACCAGCGTGGATGCCGCCGCGGAGACGCCCGGGGCTACGAATGAGATGGCCTGGTTGTAAACGGGACGCAGACGGTCCAGATCGTCCAGCTCGGCTTCGGCCGTTTCGAGGGGCAGTGGCTCCTCCTGGATGCGCCGCACGAGCGACGAGACACTTGCCAGGCGGGTGAAGTCACTGGTTCGATCCTTGACGATGTGAAGAAGCGTGGTCGGACGGTTGGTGCCGGGCGTATCGTGCGAAATGGTGATCGTCGAGAACGTCACGGCTGCCTGGACGGTGTTCAAGCCGTACGCGCTCGCGACCGCGACGCTGGCGGCCTCGACATCGTCTGTCTGGTCGCCCGACATCAGCAGCGCGACCGCGACGCGCATGGAAACGCGCAGCACGCGCGCCGGATCCTGGGGCTCCGGCGTGGGCGCGGCGATGTTGGGTGACGGGGTGACCGAGGACACCGTCCTCAGTCTGGCACGCCCACGTTGTCGACGAGCATCCGAGCGAGCGGTCTGGAGTCGGAGAATGCGTCTGCCAGCGCGACGGCGCAGATGGTCAGCGGAATGGCCAGCAGCGCGCCCGCGGCGCCGAGCACGATCGTCCAGAACACGAACGACAGCGTCACCACGATCGGCGACAGGTTGACCGACGTGCCCATGTAGCGCGGCTGGATCAGGTAGTCGATCGCGACGTTGATGATCGAGTAGCTGATGATGACGATCAGCGCTGTCAGCGGGCCGCTGACCGCCCAGGCGAGGATGGTCGGCGGTATCAGGGCAAGCATGAAGCCGATCGTCGGCACGAAGCTGAACAAGAACGCGAGCACTCCCCAGAGGAGTGCCGAAGGGACGCCGAGGATCAGCAGCACGATCGTGTCGAGCACCGCCGCGGCAAGGCCGAGCACGGTTCGGGCGATGATGAAGTCGCGCAGGTTCTCGCCGGCGTCGCGCGCCCGCGCCAGGATGTCCTGACGCCCGCCGGACGCCCACAGGACGCGCTTGCCGGCACGGGGCGCCTCGAGCAGCAGGTATGCGACGACGATGACGCTGTAGGCGATGACGGCCAGCCCCGAGCCGACGGTGCTGATCAAAGTCTCGGCGAATCCGGCGACAGCCTGAACGAGTGCGGCGGCAAGGTCAGGCGAGAGCGACGTCGAGCCCAGGCTGTTCTCGAGCGCGGTCGTGTACGTATCGAGGTTGTCGACGAAGCCGGAGAGCCCCACGACGATCAGCAGGCCTGTCGCTGCCAGGACGCCAACGTACGCGGCGAGACAGATCAGCAGCGCGATCCCGCCACCCATCCCCCTGGCGACGAGGCGAGAACGCAACGGCGCGAGCAGCAGGGCTACGAGGAACGACAGCAGCAGGACCGCGACCAGGTACGAGGCGAAGCTCATCGCCGCCAGCACGATGACGGCCGCACCGGCCATCAGCAACCTTGGGCCCAGCCTGTGCTCGGAGGGGGCCGACGCCGCGGCCGGCGCAGGTGCGGCCGTCACGGGCGCGTCAGTCACGCGAAGTCACCGCGTGGCTGGACGTCGGACAGGTACATCAGCACCGCAGCCACACGGCGACTGACGACGCTCTCGTCCTCGAGCATCAGCTTCATGAAGATGGAGCCGACGTGCTTCTCGACTGCGCGCTTGGTGAGCGTCAAATCGGTGGCGATCGCGGCGTTGCTTTTGCCACGCGCCATCAGCGCCAGCACTTCCTGTTCGCGCGGGGTGAGTTCGTCAATCGGCGAACGAGATGGCCGGCGCGCCCCTTGGATGAGGTGCTCGACGACGACCGGATCGATGACCGATCCGCCATGGGCGATCACCTCGATCGCCTGGAGCAGCTCGGTTCGGTCGTACAGCCTGTCCTTGAGCAGGTAGCCGCGCCCCTGCGCGCTGGGCCGAAGGAGCGAGACGGCGAGGCTGGGCTCGGCCCACTGGCTCAGCGCGATGAGGCCGATGTCGGGAAACTCGTCGCGCATCCGGCGCGCGATACTGATGCCTTCGAAATCGCCCGATGGCGGCATGCGAATGTCGACGATGACCACGTCGGGCGCCTCGTCGACGACCGCCTGCCAGAGCTGGTCGCCGTCCTCGCTCAGCGCGACGAGGTCGATGCGGTCGCTGCTGGCCAGAACGGCTTGGATCGCCTCGCGGATGAGATACGAGTCATCGGCCGCGACGACGCGGAGCGGCGGAGCCGTGGGGCGTGCATCGGTGACCGGATCTTGCTTCACGGGCGGCTCGGGCAGCGTCATTGGGCCACGTGGAGCGGGTTGAACCGCTCGCACGGACGCCCGATGTTAGTCGACAGCTGCCGCGGCCGACTCGGACAGGGCTCTCTCTTCCTCTTCCTCGGCCAGGCTGTCGCGCTCCGCCTGACGGAACACGTAGCTGAACAGGTCGCGCACGATGGCCGACACGGGCAACGCCAGGATGCCGCCGATGATGCCGCCGATGCCAATGCCCACGGCCACCAGGAAGAGCACCACGGCCGGCCGGAAGGAGATCACCTCGCCCTCGATCTTGGGCACGAGAACGTTGGCCTCGATGATGAACACGACCATGTAAAAGCCGCCCACCAGCACGACCGCCAGCGGCGAGGTGGCGAGAGCGAGGATCAGGGCCGGGATCAGGGCGATGATTGGGCCGATCTGAGGCAGCAGCTCCATGACGCCGGCGATGATGCCGAGCAGGATGACGTAGTCGCTCAGTGGTGCGCCCACGATGAGGCCGATGATGAATACGCCGATCGTGACGACCGTGCCCTGGATCGTGCCTACGACCACCTCCGCCTTGAAGTAGCGCACGAAGTCGTCGATGAAGATGCGGACCGACGTATTGACGTAGGGCTTCCAGGGCGCGGGCAGCCCATCCTGGAAGCCCCTCGCCATTCTTGGCTCGTCGACCAGCATGTAGAAGACGAAGAAGGGCACCAGCGTCCAGGTCAGCACTGTGCCAACGACGCCCAGAATGCCGGTAAAGAAGCCCAGAACGACGGTCTCGGGCTCAATGCCTGCTACTGCGCCGTGGATGGCGTTGAGCATGTCCTCGATCAGGCTCGCGAGCCACGGCGGAGCAGTCTCCTGCATCGCAGCAAGGTAGGCAGGGATGTTGGCGAAGAAGGGCAGCAGCTGGTCGAAGACCACCCTGAATAGGAGCACGCCCAGGGCGATCGTTACCAGCACGCTCAAGCCGACCATCAGCAGCGCCCCAATGCCGCGCCGTATGCCCTTGCGCTCGAGCCAGTTGACGACAGGCAGCAGGACGGCGAACAGGACGAGGCCGACCGCGAACATGAACACCACTGACCAGGCGGCGATGACGATTGCCACGAACGCAATAGCCGCGATCAGGATCAACCAGAAGGGCGCGCTCGGCATCGGCATCGGCCTGTAGCGCACCGACTTCACCTGCGTGGGCGCAGCGTCAACAGCACCAGTTGATGGCGCCGTCGCCGAAGCGGACGCGTCTGGATCGATCGGCTCGTTCATGGTCCCCAACGGTCGAAGGGTAGAGCACCACTGGACAAGGGCGTGGGCCGGTCTGACAGTCGACGTGCAAACACTGCTGTTCCGGTGACCTACGATGGGCCACAATGCGATGGGGCTTTGGGCGCTGCTAAGAGGTGAGGGCGATGGCTGACTCCAGGCTCATGGATGGCGAAGAGATCGTCTTCCAGACCAACAAGCACTGGATGGCTCCGGTGGCCGACTCATGGAAGGCGGTACTGCTCATCCTCGGCGCGGTCGTGCTTGCCTGGCTTCAGCCCGAACAGACCGACGGCATCATCGGCTTCGTGGGCAGGTTGATCGAGTTGCTCAAGCTCGGCCTCCTCTTCTTCGGCGTCGGATGGATCATCTACAACGTGATCGCCTGGCGTTCGGCCGAGTACGCCGTCACCAATCTGCGCATTCTTGGCTCGGATGGGCTGGCCAGGAAGCGCACGACGGACACACTGCTTTCGTCGGTCGCGGACGTGCGTTCTCGGGTTACAGCGGTTGGCAAGGCAATGGGCGGCTACGGCAACATCCAGATCTTCACCTCGTCCGGCCAGGCCGGCTCGGACAGCTTCACGACCGTCCGCGAGGTAGAGACGTTCAAGAAGCGGATCCTCGAGCAGAAGACGAAAGCGCCTGTAGCCGCCGCACCCGTCGCAGCGCCGGCCGCGGCAGCGCCGGCCGCTCCGCAGCCACCAGACGCGATGGCAACGCTCAACAATCTCGCCCAGATGCGCGACAACGGCGTCATCACGCCCGACGAGTTCGAGGCCAAGAAGCAGGAGATTCTGAGCCGCATCTAGGCCGCTTCCAGGCCTGCTTCCTCACGGTCGCCGCTTCAGACCAAAGTCCGTATCGGCAGGCAGACCAGCGCCCGTAGCGCGGTTGCTCCCGTCCGCCCGAGCATTGGCTACTGCCGACTTCTGATTCGGTGTGTTCCGCAGCCGTGAGGTACACAGATGAAATCGAGATTCCTTGGATTGGGCGTATTGGCGATCGCGCTTGTGGCGTGCTCGGGCGGCGCTGCCACCCAGGCGCCGACGTTTGCTCCCACCGCCGCCCCGACAAATTCTCTGACCGACGCCCCGGCTCCGCCGGCGACTGGCACTGGCGACGTTCAGTTGGCTGACAGCGATCTGGGTCAGATCGTGGTCGATGCGGACGGCATGACCCTTTACGGGTTCACACCGGACGAGGCGACGGGTGAGCCGACCTGCTACGACGACTGCGCGACGGCCTGGCCGCCGCTCATCGGCGGAGAGGACATCGTCGTTGGCGAGGGCCTCGACGAGACCGAATTCACGACCGCAGCACGTACCGACGACGCGGGCGACCAGGTCGTCTTCGGCATCTACCCGCTCTATTACTTCGCCAGCGATGCAGCGCCCGGCGATATCGAGGGGCAGGGCCTGGGAGACAACTGGTTCGTAATCGGCGCCGACGGAGAGCTGATCCGCGAGTAACTCAATTCCTAGGACGTTCAAGGCCCTCGGTCGTCGACCGAGGGCCTTTCGTTTGCCGAGGAGGCTGAGGCACGAGCCCGCTCCCGGCTGAGGCGTCTCCGCCGTAGCGACGAACCCAGTTGGCAAGATAGATAGCATCGCCGGATGCCACTACCCACCGAACCGATCGGGAGCATCCCGCGTCCGAAGTCCCTTCAGCATGCCATGCGGGTCGGCGCGGCAGGCACGCTGTCACCAGACGAGCTCGAAGCTCAGTACGACGCGGCCGTTCGCGACACGATCGAGCGATTCGAGGCGACCGGATCGCCTGTGGTTACCGATGGAGAGCAGCGCAAGCAGAGCTTCGCCACCTATCCCGTCACCGGCCTGTCGAACATCCGCCCAGGCGGCGTGACCATTCCGTTCGCGGACGGCCACACCCGCCAGCTGCCGCTGATCACGGGCGGTCCATTCCGATACGCGACCAGGGCGTCGGCCTATCTGTACGCTGCGCAGCCGTACACGAAGGCGCGTTTCAAGCAGGCTGTGATCTCCGCCTCGGCGATCAGCCTCATGTACCCACCGGAGGGATTGCCGGGCTACTCCCGCGACGCCTTTGTTGACGACCTCGTCGCGGAGGCGACAACGGAGATCAAGGAGATCCTTGCCCGCGGCGCGATCGTCCAAATCGACTTCACCGAGGCACGTCTCTCGCTCAAGCTCGACCCCTCTGGAGGACTGCTCAACGCGTTCGTCGAGCTCAACAATCGAGTTCTCGCCGAGCTCACCGACGAAGAGCGGCGCAGCGTAGGCGTCCACAGCTGCCCGGGCGGCGACCAGGACTCGACGCACAGCGCGGACGTTCCCTACGAGGAGCTGCTACCGACCCTGTTCCGAATGGACGTGGGCAACTTCTACGTTGAGCTCTCGGGTGAGGCCGACCGTCGTCGCGTCATGAAGGCCGTCGCGGCGCAGGACATCGGCGATCGCCGAATTTTTGTCGGGGTCATCGATCCGATCAACCCGCGCGTCGAGACGGCCGAAGAAGTACGCGATCGCACCCTCGAGGCTGCCGAACAAATAGATCCCAGCCACCTTGGCACGACCGACGACTGCGGCTTCTCACCCTTTGGTGACGACACATCGACTTCACGCGACATCGCGTTCGCGAAGATCGCTGCACGCGTCGAGGGTACGGCGATGGCGTCGGCCGAACTCGGAGTGTGAGTGCAGATAGTTCAAGTCAGGCGTAACCGGAGCATTACAAAGTCCCGGATACGAGACAAGCGCAAGCCACCGATGCAGGCGCTGACACGCCAATGTCGTCCTCAGGCGGCTGAAATCGCCCAGCGCGCCTGGTCGCCCGTCCCGCGCGCAGGGCCCCGCCCACCGCGGTAGCCGTGCGGTGGCTGGGCGCGCACTATCAGTCCCGCAGTAGCCTCCGGCTGTGGCTGCGTTCTCATCTGCGAGTGCCCGCGCCTTCGTGCGGCGCGAGACGCGACTAAGACCTGTGCCGGACGTGCCGGGACTCAGCCTTCACCTTGCTGACGACGTGACACTTCTCTGGAGCCGGGTCGGCGAGTTTCTGGGCGATCCGGATCCGGCTCTGCCCTACTGGGCTTTCACGTGGAGCGGCGGTCTCGCCCTGTCCCGCCACCTCCTTGCCCGGCCGGAAGAAGTGGCCGGCAAAACCGTCCTTGACCTTGGCACCGGCTCAGGGTTGGGCGCGATAGTTGCCTTGCGAGTCGGTGCCCTCTCCGTCCACGCTGTCGACGTTGACCCCCTGTCCGAGGCGGCCGTGGCGGTCAACGCTCGCGCCTCCAACGTCCGGATCAGGTTCAGCCGCGCGGACATCCTCGACGACCCGCCGCCGACGGTCGACGTGGTTCTCGCCGGGGACGTGTCGTTCGAAGAGACGATGGCGAAGCGGATGCTTACGTGGCTTCGGGCGGCGGCGCAGGCAGGGAGCAGGGTTCTGATCGGCGATCCGGGCCGGGGTTACCTGAGCTCGGAGCTCGACCCGGTTGCCACGTACGACGTCCATTCGAGTCGGGAGGTCGAAAAGCTCGAGGTCACGCCTGCGACGGTGTTCACGATTTCGTAGCCGTCAGTCGTCCGTCAGCAGCCGCAGGCGCTGTAGTCGACGCGCAGGCGAACGACGTCCTGCTCAGTTGGATTGGCGACTGACGTAAGCGTCAGCTTGCGCATGACGCTCGAGCCCGCGCCACCCAGGCGAACCTTGACCCTGATGAAGCTGCGCTCGCCATTCGCCAACTTGGGAGTTTGGTAGGTGCCATCGACGACGGCGGCGGTGATGTCGATGCCCCGTGCGAAGTACTTCACGTCCCACGCTCCCGTGCCGGAACCTTGGATCGCGAACCTGTCCGCGCCACCTTCGTTCTCTGCCGCCACCACGAATACGAGCCACGTGCCGCGCTCGTAAGCGCCCTGCGCGTGCAGTGCCTGTGTCTGGCCGCTTCCGTTGAGGTTGCGGACATCGAGCCCGGTCCATTCCGAAGGAGCGGGATAGACGCCGAAGGGGCTTCGGTACTGCTTGAAGCGGATCGAGCCGTCGGGGCCGCTGGCCGAAGGCGTACTTGGCGTGGCCGCTAGTGCTGGGCCAACCGCGAGACCGGCGATCGCCAGTCCAAGCATGCCGGCGATGATGGCTGTCCGGGTGATCCTGAGCATGTCGAGTCTTTTCCCCATGTCGGTCGGCAGGTCGTCGTGTTCCCTCACAACGGCAGTGTCGAGAAGGAAGTTCCGTCCGACCATCCGGCGCGCCACGGAAGCGAGTACCAGCCAGCCACTACGTACTCGGAGCGACCACGTAGCGCCGGCAGCGAGATACTCCTGATTGACTCACTGCGGAGCGCGCTGCACCGCGATGCGCTCGAGTGAGATGAGGTCGCCCTTGGCCGCATAGGCCTCTCGTGCTTCAAGCAGGGCGGCAGTCGCCTCTTGTTCGCGGCCGGCAGCGAGCCTCGCCACCGACAGGGCGACCAAGGCCTGGCCGAGCATTCGTGGATCATCCGCGCCACGCGCCAGGTCGATTGCCTCGTCGGCGAGTGTCTGTGCCTCCTCCACGCTGCCGGTAGCGGCAAGACCGCGGACGCATGCGCCACGCCAGACCACCTGGCTGACGATGTCGTCCGCCGCAGCCAGGTCCTGGCTGGTTCGAGCCATGGCGATCGTCTCGTCCCAGCGCTGCTGCTCGGCGAGGGCATGGGCCAGCCAGGCGGCTACTGTCGATGCAGCAGCCGGGGCACCCATCTCCTCCAGGTCCATGAAGCCATCGCGCAGCACCTGCTCGGCCGCTACCGGGTCACCCGCGAGAAGCTCGACACCGGCGGCGATCACGCTTCCGTGGGAGAGCGCGAAGCGCATGCCGAGCTCTTCGAGCGTATGTCGCGATCGATGGTATCGGCGGCGACCCTCCTCGATTTCTCCGCGCATGGCGCGCAGGTAGCCGCCCCACGCCAAAAGCGAGGCTTCGAGCCGCAGCGTGCCCGCCGCCTGGGCCTGCATGTCATCGATGCGCGCGATCGCTTCGTCGACCGGAGTCGGACCGAAGACCAGGCAGCTGGCCAGAAAGGCCATGTTCTCGTAGACCTCGCGGTGTTCACCGGCATGCCGGGCGTGGTCGAGTGCACGTTCCAATTGCTGCGCGTTCTCGCCGTACTGACAGTTGATCCACGAGATCTCGGCGCGAAGGCGCCATGCGCGCGCCTGCCCGAGCTCGTCGCCGGTCTCCTCGAACACCGCCAGAGCCGCATCGGCGACCACGGCGGCGTTGTCGGTCCAGCCTCCGGGATGGGTTTGGGCTCTGAGGAACTCGCGCTCAATGCGCGCCTCTTCGACGAGATCGCGTGACTCCGCAGCCGCGGCGACGTCGATTGCAGTCGCCAGCGTCTCATCCGCGGTCGACAGCTCGCCGCTCTGCAAAAGTGCATAACCCAGGTCGATCAACAGTCGGGCCTTCTGCACGCCACGCGGCGCGATCTCGGCTGCTCGTCGCAACAGCGACGACGCGGCAGGCATGTCGGCGCGTGCGAGCGCCCGATGGCCCACTACAGCCAGCTGCTCTACTGCTCGATCCCTGAGCGCTTTGGCGTTGTCGTCGAGGAACCCAAGGTCGAGCACCGCTCGCGCCGCCTGCTCCAGGTGGTAGCCGATGATCTCGTCGAATTCGGGAAGACGTGCGCCAGCGCGCGCTTCCAGCCAGTCCGCCACACGTCGATGAAGGTCGGCCCGGGCTTCCTTGCCGATTGCCTTGTATGCGGCGTCGTGCACGAGTACGTGCAGGAAGCGGAACGCGTCCTCGCCCGGCAGGTCGGAGGCGTCGGCACGGATCATGTCGCGGCGCACGAGCGCCTCCAGGTGAGTGCCGACTGACGGGCGCTCCGTGTCTGGCGACAGCTCGCCCACGGCGCCCCAATAGAAGAGCTTCCCGACCACTGCCCCGCGCTCCAGTATCGGACGCTCGGGCGCAGGCAATCGGTCAATGCGTGCGCTGATCAAGGCCTCGACCGTGGGCGGCATCTCAGTCTCAGCCAACTCTCGAACGGCGACAGCGCGCCCGTCCACGACGCGTAGCGACCCGTCGTCGACCAGCATGCGCACCAGTTCCTCGACGAAGAGCGGATTTCCATCGGCAGCGTCGAGGATCCGCTGCCGCCAGGGCTCATCCACCACTCCGCTGCTTTCGATCCCGAGCAGATTGTCGATCAGGCCGGCCGCCTGTTCGTCACCCAGAGGTCTGAGTTCGATGGTCGCAGCGTTCGGCGTCCCGGTTCCCCATCCAGGACGCATCTCGCCGATGTCAGGACGCGCTAGACAGAGGAGCAGGAGCGGCGCGCCACGAGTCCAGCCCTCTAGGTACTCGATCATGTCGAGGAGCGTTTCCTCGGCCCAGTGGATGTCCTCGATGACCACCACAGTCGGCTGGTCCGTGTGTCTTTCGATGAGCCGTCGGACCGCCCAGAACGTCTCCACTGGCTGGGAGGGGGCCTCGGTCAAACCCAGCAGGCCGACGATGCGGTCGCGAACGAGCTCCGCGTCTCCGTCGCGCCCGACCCCGACGCCGGCCAGCCGACCGACACGTTCGACGATCATCTGCGAATCGTCCGTTTCGGCGACTCCGGCCAGGGTCTTGATCACCTGCACTACCGGCCAGTAGGTGATCCCCTCGCCATACGAGAGGCAGAGCCCGGCGGCGACCCGGGCACGACCCTCTACGCGCTTCAAGAACTCGCGAGTTATCCGCGACTTACCGGTGCCGGCGGGCGCGATGACGGTCACCAGTTGGCAATTTCGTTGGTCGACCGCGCGTGCCAAAGCAGCCTCGAGCTGGGCGACCTCACCATCTCGCCCAACGAGTGGCGAGTCGAGGTGGCGCGCAACCGCCTCCGTATGTTCGACAAGGTCAAGCAAACGCCATGCATCGACAGGCTTGCTCTTGCCTTTGAGCTCTAACGCTCCCAGTGACTCGACCTTGGCTGCGTGGCGAACGAGCCGCTCCGTGGACGGACCGATGACGATCGTGCCTACGTCTGCGATCTGCTCGAGCCTCGCCGCCACGTTCACCGCGTCGCCGAGAGCTGCCGTCTCAGCATCGTTGCTCGATACGAAGATCTCGCCGGTGTTCACGCCAATGCGGATGGCGAGGCTGACGCCTCCCTCCTCAAGCTGCGCATTCAAGCGTCCAAGGCTCTGTCGGAGATCCAGCGCAGCCCGCACAGCGCGGAGCGCATCGTCCTCTCGACGAAGTGGGATACCGAAGACGGCCATGACCGCGTCGCCGATGAAACGATCGACCGTGCCGCCATGGCGCTCGATCGACTCCCGGGCGGCGGCGTGATATTTGTTCATGATCCGCCGCAGCGTCTCTGGATCGAGCTCTTCGCCGAGTGCCGTCGATCCGACCATGTCGCAGAACAGCACGGTCACGGTCTTTCGCTGCTCCACGTCCCGACGGTACGCACGGAACGTGATGCTGGCAAGCGCCGAAGCTGCTATCTCGCATGTCGCGGCCGGTCGGCTATGCTTTGGCCAATTGGGTCATGCTCCGAATGAGGGGAGACGTCATGCGTCGCAGGTTGTTGTTGCCGACCGTTCTCGCTGTCAGCCTGGTGGTGCTGGCGTCGTCACTGGCATACGGGGCCAATCCGCATTACAAGCTTCTGCAGGCGCAGCTCGGCAGTCCGAAGCTGATCGTGAGCGGGACGGAGGTCGGCCTGGGCTCGGGCGCGACGGTGGTCTACGTGGCGGCCGCAGACGTCAGCCTCAGCGCCAAGTGCATCAACGGTGGTGGCAGCAATCCGTCAGCTGTGAACAAGAGCTTCAATGGTCAGGTCGAGTCGACAGCGACGGTTCAAGCTGATAGCAGCGGGAAGATAAGTACCCAGCTGGTCCTGTATGCGCTGGCCGCTAGCCAGTGCCCGCCCGGTCAGAGCACCTCCGTGACGGCCGCGACATTCAGCAACGTCACGCTGACCGACACCACGAACGGCGTTGTTGGCAATATCCCTGGAACGTTCGTCTACGTCGCTCCATAGCGACCTGTCCGGAACGGTTTCAGTCGGGTAGGCCTTTCGACTAGCCCTGCATTGCGGGCTCCGTCCGCTGCTGTCGCGTTCTCCGCCGCGAGAACGAACAGACGAAGCCGTCCGGAGAGGCGTGCATATGGTGGACAAGTGACCTTTCTCCGGCGACTGCTGGACTCAACGCTGACGCGTTTAGCTGACATCGGCGCCGTACCCGGCGACGACGAAGAGACCCGCCTCCAGAAGGGCCTCCTCGTCCTGATCGCGCTTCTGATCCTGCCGATCGCCGGGATCTGGGCCGTTCTCTATCTCGCCTTCGGGGCGTGGACTGGCTATCTCGCCGTGGTGTACGCCGTCGTTTCCTTGACGTCGATCGTCATCTACACCAGGAACCGTGACTTCGATCTGCTGCTCAACATCCAGCTCCTTGCCATAGCGCTGGCACCGACGCTGTCGATGATCCCGATCGGCGGCCTCTTGCCGACCGGTGGCGTCGGCCTGTGGGGCATCCTGGCGCCGCTCGGGGCCCTCGTGTTCCGCGGCGTCGGCTCAGGGATCCGGTGGTTCGTCTTCTGGCTCGTGATGTTCCTCGGGTCGGGTCTGGCGGCCGTGATCATCGGAAGCCAGTCTCCGATGCCCGAATGGTTTTCGAGCCTGATGCTGGCGCTCAACGTCGCAGTCGGCGGGACGATCGTATTCACGCTTCTCGCCTTGTTCGCCAAGCAGCGCCAGGACGCGTTGCTGGGATTGCGGGAAGCACAGGAGCGGGCCGAGAATCTACTCCTGAGCATCCTCCCGGCTTCGATCGCCGAGCGGCTGAAGTCGTCGCCGCAGACGATTGCGGACCAATTCACCGGGGCGTCGGTCCTGTTTGCCGATGTGGTCGATTTCACGCCTCGATCGAACGGCCTCACCGCGGCCGAGGTTGTCGAGCTGCTCGATCGCCTCTTCAGCGAGTTCGACACGCTTGCCGAGCGTTACGGCCTCGAGAAGATCAAGACGATCGGCGACTCGTACATGGTCGCCTCGGGCGTTCCGGAGCCACGGCAGGACCACGCCCGAGTCCTTTCCCTGCTCGCCCTCGACATGCTCGCCGCCACGCGCTCCGACGGAGCCGTCGGCGACCTTGATCTGACACTACGGATCGGCATCAACTCCGGCCCGGTGGTCGCCGGGGTCATCGGTCGAAAGCGGTTCCTCTACGACCTCTGGGGCGACACTGTTAACACCGCCAGCCGCATGGAATCGCAGGGCTCGGCCGGCCGAATCCAGATCACCGGCGCCACCTACGAGCTGCTCAAGGACGAGTTCGCGTGCGAGTTCCAGGGCACCACCCCCGTCAAAGGCAAGGGCGACATGGAGACCTGGTTCCTGGTGGGGACGCTGGCGGGCGAGGAGGGAATCGAACCTCAGTCCGCCACGGCATAGCGGAGCAGGACGATCCCAGTATCGAACGTCGCGGTGCCGACCAGCCGGAGCCCGATGGGCTCGCCGTCCTCGAATGGATGCCCACCTTCTCCGAGGGAGATCGGATTGATCCAGAACCGAAGCTCGTCGACCAGCCCGGTTGCCACCAGCTGTCGCGCGAACATACCGCAGCCAAAGGAAAGCAGATCGCCTTGGGTGTTTTCCTTCAGCGCTCGCAGCGCAGGCGCGAGTTCTGCCTCGAGCTGCTGCGCGTTCCAGGTCAGGTTGTCGATCGGCGATCTGGAAGCCACGAACTTGGGCATCGAGTTGACCCGGTCGGCGAAGCCGATATCGTCGGTCAGGGTCGGCCACACCGCGGCGAACCCTTCGTAGTTCTTGCGTCCCAGGAGCAGCGCGTCAGCCGCCAGAAGCTGCTCGTGCGAAGCCTTGCCGGCGGGGGAGTGCCAGTCATGCTCACCATGTTGGTTGAACCACCGGTCCTGCCGGTCCTGCACGCCGTCGACCGTCAGTTGCGTCGAAATGATGACCCTGCCCATCGAGCACCACCTTTCACTCAGCCCTTGGCTGCACCGAAAGGATGGGTGCAGACCGCTTAAATCCCCAGACGGCCGCGTAGACCCCGAGTAACAACTCCCACGCGAACTCGGGGATCACAAGTAGGCCAACGGCGCTGGTTGGCTCCCACAGGTCGAACAGAACGCCAACGTTGCCAACCAGCAGAACAGGCCCTGCGATGAGGCCCAACACGGCCAGCGGGCGCGGAATGAGGCGGGACGAGTACATCAGGTAGGCAAGGATCAGCCCGTTCCCAAACGGGACGACGAGCCCAGGGCCAAAGAGAGCCGTCCAATCCTTGAGTGCCGCGAGGGAAACGGCGAGATCGGCGGCTCCCGGAGAGTCCTGACGCAGGCTGACGACGCCGAGCACGAATACGATGCCCGCGGCGATGAAGACGCATTCGATGATTCGAGCCGCGACGTAGCCGATGGCGAGGGTCTCGCTCTGCCGCCTCGCGATCGGGTAGAGCACGACGGCAGTTCCGACGTTCGCGATGATGAGCAGGAACTCCAGCAACGCGGCCAGGTAGATCTGGGTGTCCATCCCGCCACCGGCGATGTAACCGGCCGGGTCGCTCAGAATCGTCTGGAAGAGAAGCGCGGCAGGGATCGAGGTAAGGAACGTGATGAGGAACAGCACCCCGAAAATCCGGGCGCGCCTTTGATCGTCAGCCATTCCGTCCCCCGTTTAGCTACCTGAGCAGCAGACTCTGATTGTCAAGGGCGCGGCTGGCCCCACCCAAGGTTCTCTGCGCAGACGGAGACACATCCGCCCTCGAATGTCAGCAACGTTTGCCGATCCGTGCCGTCGGGCCGCAGGACCAGCAACTCGAATGAGGCGCCTCGAGGGCGCCATTCGGCCAGCAGATACTGTCCGTCGTTTGACCAGCCAAAGTTGAGCGCGGACTCCAGGAGGACGCGCTGGTTGCCGCCGTCTGCGTCCATGATTTTGAGGTTCTGCGTGCCCAGGCCGCCCGGCCAATCGGAGTAGGCAACTGTCGAGCCGTCGGGTGATAGGGCGGGCGCGGCGGAGAGCATGTCGAACGTCAACTGTTCGGAGTAACCATCGCTAACTCGCGCTCGATAGATATTCGACTCCCTAAAGTTGTTGCGCTCAGCGCCGAAGTACACCCAGACGCCATCCGGCGACCAGTTGTTAGCGCCCGATGCTGCGAAGCCTTCCAGGTCTCCGCTGATTTCGCGCAGGCCCGATCCGTCGGGGTGAATCACAGCCACCACCGATCTGGCGTCGGGCACGTAGGAGAAGGCGAGCAACTGCCCGTCTGGCGACCAGAGGGGGTTCCCCGCCCCGCTCGGCCCGATGAGCTCGCCACTCCCCGATGCGACATCCACGAGCAGGATCCTCTGTTCTCCATCGACAGACACCCCGGCAGCAAACCGTCGGCGGTCCGGCGACCAGACATCGATCTGACCCAGGCCGACGGGACTCGGAATCACATTCTCCGCAACGCGTCGCCGGTCGCCGCCGGCAGCATTGACAACCTCGAGCGTGGTTCCCTCGCCGGTTTCGGTCCAGAAGGAGACCAGGCTTCCGTCAACCGATCGCGTGACGCCGAAAATCCTGCCCTCGCCCGACAGAAGGCTGCGCGAGACGCTCGTCGCGGGATCGACAGCTAGCAAATCGACGCCGCTGGCATAGATGACGTCGCCGTTGCCTAGCGGCCTGCGCAAGAGAGATGCAACCGCGATGGAACCGACGAGAAGAAGAAGCAGCATGAGCAGCAGGAGGATCAGCTGAGTCATGGCCGGGGCCTGTCGCGACCACGTCGTTGGATTGAGCAGCCACAAACCCGATCGGCGTTCCTGCGGCTTAATCGCTCCCGCAACCTGCTCCATGAAGTCAGCCGGCGCGGCAACATCGAGGTCGGGCTTCAGCGCCCGTTCGATTGCAGCGTCGGTCAACGTGAACGAGCTCACCTGTTCTCCCGCTCCAGTCGCTTCTCGAGTGCGCCCCGAGCCTCCGACAGGCGCCATTTGACAGTTCCCTCGGGCGATTGGACGATCGCCGCAATCTCAGCGACCGATCGGTGCTCGACGTAATGCAGTACCAGGTAAGTCCGATGCTGAGCGCTGATGTGGGCGAATGCGCTCCGGATCGCGTCGTTCGCAGCCAAGGACTCATCAACGCCTCTGTCGCGCGATGGAATCTCGAGCCCGCCTGACGGGTCGAGCCGGACCTCGCGCACGGAAACGCGCTTGCGCGAACGAAGCGCTGTCCGACATCGGTTCACGAGGCTGCGCGTCAGCCAGGCATCAAAGCGCGCGGGATCGCGAAGCCGAGTGATCTCGCGCCAGGCGCTGATGCACGTCTCCTGCGTGGCGTCGCGAGCGTCTTCGTCATTGCGCAGGATCGCCCACGCTGTCCGGTACAGCTGTTGATGGCGCTCGTCGATAAGTCGGGTGAAGGCGACCTGGTCACCGGCCTGTGCGCGCATCACGAGCGATGCGCTGTGCAGTGGCTCGGCCAAGACACCTGCATCGATCGTCACCGGGAGCCGCCGCGAACAGCCATCACCTAACCGACGATCCGGACAGGTCCTGCGTTGGCGCGAACTTCACCCCAACCCGTCGGCCCTCCTGATCGTCGGATGAGTATGCGCCCAAGTCACGGGCGCTCCTCAACGGCTTACAAGGATGCGTCCCACCTTGACGACTGGTCGCCGGACGGCTCGCTGGTCGTCTTCAGCTCGCTGCGTCCCTTACTACGGCGACATCCAGCCGTTGCCCTCGCCCTGACAGCAGGAGATCACAATGACCCGGACACAACCAGCGACCGCGATCGCGACTTTGATCGCACTATTGGCGATATCGGCTTGCTCCGGCGCGCTGCCTGCAACCTCAAGCGTGACTTCGGCCACGGCGGTGGCAACATCGACGCCGGCAGCAACCGCCGTCCCGTCGGCAACGTCCACCCCCTCGGCAACGTCCACGCCCGTGGCAGCTACCGCCCCGTCGGCCACGCCTACCTCGCCTGCAGCGAGCGCTTCTGTGGCACCTTGGCCGGCTGGTCGACTGACCTATGGCCGCTTCGATTCCAACGGCGTGACCCCCTATCACCTCGAACACCGATGGCACCGACGAGCAGCAACTGCTTCCGCCATCCACCGAGGGACCAAGCTGGTCGCCGAACGGGCTCCTCATTGCCGTCGCCGTGGAAAGCCCGCAGGGATTGCTAGGTACCGGGATCGTGAAGCCGGACGGCTCCGGGTTACGTGCGCTTCGACAGCCCGGACGCATCATTGAACCTGGGCTGCACCGTCTGGTCCCCTGACGGCGCGAGGCTGGCCTGCGAGGGCTGGGACGAAACGGACACCACGCGCAACGGCATCTACACCGTTCGTGCATCGGACGGCGGGGACCTTATCCGGGTGACCGAAAGCCCCTCATCGCCCGAACACCATGACATCCCCGGTGACTACTCCCTCGACGGCGACCAGATCATCTTTGCTCGCTCCCTGCCCGAGCCCCTGGTCGACCATCGATGGGGACGACAGCCACTTGATGGTGGTCAACCTCGATGGCAGCGAAGAACGACAGATTGAGCGATCAGCTAATGGGAGGAGGAAGGCTGTCGCCTGACGGTACGACGATCCTGGCCGACTCAGGCAATTCACTTGACCGTCGTGCCCGTGAGCGGCGGCGAGGCCAGCCCAATACGCATCATGGACGCACCGAACGACCTCGCCCTTCGAGGATCATGGTCACCCGACGGGGAGTGGATCGTATTCAGCCTCTACCTTAGCAACGCACCCCACTCGGACATCTACATCATGCGCAGGGACGGCACCGATCTCCGCCAGGTCACCCACACGCCCGACCAGGACGAGGAGTTCGCCGACTGGGCACCCGCCACCGACGCGGTACCCGCCGAGGATGTCATCCACCTTGAGGCCGGCTGTGATGCCACTGATGCGCGCTGTCAGGACATGCCCGCGGGCACGTACGAGACTTCCGGTCAGTGGGCCTTTCTGCCGCGGTCTCACGGTTACTCTGCCTGCCGGTTGGTCAAGCGCCGAGCAGGATGCCGGCGAGTTCATGCTTCATCGAGCGTCCGACCCAGATCAAGTGAACGCGATCTTTTTCTGGCGCGATCTGGTCCCCTGGGTGAATGGCGCGCCCAGGCCTGACCTCGGCACATCCGCGGATGAGTTCGCGGATCACCTGCTCGGCGACGCGCGGTTGACGGTCGTAGAGGGCCCCAGCCGGACATTCGGTGTGCGTGGTCCGGATTCTCCAATCGTTGTCGATACGATCACGGCTCGGAGCGTCTCCGTAATCGTGTCCAATTCTGCCCAGAGCGACGCGGAACTCGCCTCCAACTGCCCGGGCGCCTGCGTGAACCTTTTCATCGATACCAACCATTGGCCACACCCAGCAAATCTGGGCCGGAATATCGATGCCCCTGTCGCAGGTTGCCCATGCAGTCAGGTTTGGCGCCTCTACATCGCGTCAGTTGGGGGTGATCTGGACCCACATATGCTCGTCGTGGCCGTCGAGACGGTCGGACCCGATCCTATGGCAGCTCTGAGCGAGTGGGAAACGCAGGTCGAGCCGATCATCGCCAGCGTGGTCGTGCCGCACGAAGTCATCAACAACTAGCCAAGGGTTGGCTGGCGAGGAAGGATTCGAACCTTCAATCCCCTGATCCAGAGTCAGCACGCCCTCTGCGCTGTGGCACTGCGAGTGGGCGGACGAGCGTAGGTCGCCCAGTTAGGGGATGAACCCGTCGGGCCATCCGATCCGAGAATCAGGGACGGGGCTGACCCCACCCGAGGTTCGGCGCACAGGCAGCCTCACATCCGCCCTCGAACGTCATCAGGGTGCGCCGGCCGGTGCCGTCGGGGTGCAGGATAAGTAACTCGAAGTCAGCGCCAACGGGCCGCCACTCTGCGAGCAGAAACTGACTGTCGTTCGACCAGCCATAGTTCAGCGCGGATGCGAGCAACGGGTGTTGGTTTCCGCCGTCGGCGTCCATGATGTTCAAATTCTGGACGCCCAAGCCACGCTCCCACTCGGAATAGGCAACTCTCGTGCCGTCCGGTGACAGCGCGGGCGCGGCGGTGATGAGGTCGAAGGTCAACTGCTCCGAGTATCTCTCCTCGACGTGCCCTCGATAGATATGAGACTCGTTGAAGTTGTTGCGCTCCGCGCCGAAGTACACCCAGACGCCATCGGGTGACCAGTTGTTGGCGCCGACGTTGACGCCGGTCAGATCTCCACTGACCTCACGCTGGCCCGACCCGTCAGGGTGCATCACCGTCAGCACCGAATGCCCCTCGCGAGCAAGGCTGAAGGCGAGCAGCTTCCCGTCCGGCGACCACAGGGGATTGGCGGCCCCGGTCGGTCCGATGAGCTTGCCGCTGCCCGACGGGATATCGACCACGAGGATCCTCTGCTCTACGCCAACTAGCACCCCGGCGGCCAGTGATCGGCCGTCAGGGGACCAGACATCAATCTGACCTTGGCCGAGGGGACTCGGAATCACGTTCTCCGCCAGAGGTCGCCGGTCGCCACCGGCAGCGTCGCTGACTTCGAGCGTTGTTCCCTCGGGGGGTCCGCGTCCAGAACGAAATCAGCCGTCCGTCGCCCGAACGCGCGACGCCAAAGATCGCGCCCTCGCCGGTTAGGAGAGTGCTCTGGGTGCCCGTTTCGGGATCGATGTCGATCAACTCGGCGCCCGTCGCAACGATCACGTGGCCGTTGCTCAGGCCTCGCCTCGTCAGCGACGCGACCGCGACGGCACCAATGATTAGTGTGAGGAGCAAGAGCAGGAGGAGCACTTGTGTCATCACCGGCCCAAGTCGCGGCCATGTGGCCGGGTTGAGCAACCAGAAGCGCGACTGGCGTGTCTGTGGGGCGATCCTTAGGGCGATCTGCTCGGTGAAACCGGCCGGCGGAGCGACGTCGAAGCTGGGCGCGAGTGCCCGTTCGATGGCCGCGTCGGTCAGCGTGAAGGTGCTCACCTGTTCTCCCTCGCCAATCGATTCTCGAGCGCGCGACGGGCTTCAGACAGCCGCCACTTCACGGTTCCCTCGGGGGCGTCAACGATCGCCGCGATCTCGGTGATCGACCGGTGCTCGACGTAATGCAGCACGAGGTACGTCCGCTGCTCGGCATTGAGACGTGCGAACGCACGCTGGATCGCCTCGTTCGCGCCGAGTGCATCGCCCATATCGCGATCGTTGCGAGGCCACCTCGAGCCCGACCGAGGGATCGATCCGTATCTCGCGCACCTCAACGCGCTTGCGCGAGCGAAGGGCAGTCCGGCAGCGATTGACCAGGCTGCGCATCAGCCAGGCATCGAAGCGGTGTGGATCCCGAAGCCGGGGCAGTCTCGCGCCACGCGCCGATGCACGTCTCCTGCGTGGCGTCGAGAGCGTCTGCGTCATTGCGCAGGATCGCCCACGCTGTCCGGTACAGCTGTTGATGGCGCTCGTCGATGAGTCGGGTGAACGCGATCTGGTCACCGGCCTGTGCGCGCATCACGAGCGATGCGCTGTGCAGTGGCTCGGCCAAGACACCTGCATCGATCGTCACCGGGAGCCGCCGCGAACAGCCATCACCTAACCGACGATCCGGACAGGTCCTGCGTTGGCGCGAACTTCACCCCAACCCGTCGGCCCTCCTGATCGTCGGATGAGTATGCGCCCAGGTCACGGCGCCCTCCTTCAAAGGTGAAGCGAAATGCGTCGATTACGAGCCGCGGCCCTCCTCGCAGCGTTTGCGATATCCGCCTGCTCGGGTACGACCGTGCCGACTTTCGGCACGCCCGCTGCGGCGACTGCAATGCCCTCGGCCTCCGGCCCCGCCACCCTTCGGCCCACCTTGGAGGGCCCGATCGCATACGAGCTGGGCACCAGGCTCGGAATCGTCGAGTCCGATCTCACGCGTGGTCGCGCCCTCCTGCCTAGCAGCTTTCCGGGCGAGTTGTTGGCCGTTGATTGGTCTACGGACGGCCACAAGCTCGTCTTCTACCAACTCGTTCCCGGCGTCGAGTCCGGCGTCTACGAGACCGATGTGAGTGGGTCCACACCACAGCGCTTCGAACTCGGCTGCGAACATCGCGAGGGCGAAGCCGGGTGCCTCGAGGACAACTGGCCAGCCTATTCAGCGGACGGACTTCGTCTCGCAGTGGTCCGGTGGAAGGGCATCTTCGATCCGACCACCGAACCGCCGCCGACCTCGACGGTCGTAGTCATCGTCGACCTTGCGACCGGCCAGGCGACTGAGCTCACCACGACCGAACTGCCCTTTGGCTCTGGCTCAGCCGCGGGCGAGAACGTCAAGCCGCGATGGTCACCGGACGGATCTCACCTCGTATTTCATCGGGTGCATTTCGACGACGACTTCATGCCCATCGCCAGCGAGCTGATGGTCGTTGGCACGGACGACTCGGCCCTCCAGCAGATCACATCAACAGACATGACTGCCGGTGATGCCGACTGGTCGCCCGACGGCTCGCTGATCGTCTTCAGCACGCTCCCCCTGTTGACCTGGATGGAGTCGCTGGACCAAGTCGGCCTGTTCCAGGGCCAGGACATCTACACCATCCGTCCGGACGGGACCGGGCTAGCGCGACTCACAAATGACCTGCACTCGGCGACGCCACGGTGGACGCCGGACGGTTCCGGAATCCTGTTCACACGTCTGGGTGCGAACGCGGCCGGCACACAGAACCGCACCGAATTCTGGTTGATGGGCCGCGATGGCTCGGATCCGCATGCAGTCACGGACTTCAATGGCTGCTGCCCCTACTACGGCGACATTCAACCGTTGCCGTCGCCCTGAAATGCTGTGAACAGATTCGAGAGTCCCGAAAGGAGAGTCCACGGTGATGGCTAGACCAGCGTCTCTCGCCGCACTGGCGTCCGCCGCCATGCTCATGATCCTTACGCTCATGCCTGCCGCCGCCGCGACGCACGCTGGCGTCGGCGAGCTGACGGTGATGACGCGCAACCTGTCGTTCGGAACCGACCTCGGGCCCATCGTCGCGGCGACCACGGAATTCGAATTCGTCACAGCCGTCGCCGCGGCGTTCACCCAGGCACAGGCGAGCGACTTCCCCGGTCGAGCCAACGCCTGGGCGGATGAGATCGAACGTGCTCGACCGGACCTCATCGGCCTGCAGGAGGCCGCCCTCTGGCGGACGCAGACGCCGGCCGACCTGTCGCCGACACCAAACGCGATGACCGTCGAGGTCGATTTAGTCGGCCTGCTCCTCACCGAACTCCGGTCCCGTGGCCTGAGATACGAAGTCGTTATCGCGCAGACCGGCACTGACATCGAGGCGCCGGGCCTTTTCCCGACCGGGATAGTCGACGTCCGGCTGACCCAGCGCGAGGTCATTCTCGCTCGGAAGGCGCCGGGCTTGAGGCTGGCGAACGCGCAGGGCGGCCAGTACGCCGCGTATGTGACGGTCCCGACGATTATCGGGGTGCCCGTCGCCCTGCCGTGGGCTTGGGCATCGGTTGACGTGACGCGCAGCGGCCGTTCGTTCCGTTTCGCCACGACCCATCTCGACCCGCTCTCCGGCCTCGCCCAGCACCTGCAGGCGAACGAATTCCTGGCAGGGCCAGGGCGCACGACGCTGCCGGTGGTGTGGGTTGGAGACTTCAACTCCAACGCCGAGGGAACAGTAATCACGGGCGTGCCGTCATCCACGGCGACGTATCAGTCGATCATCGCGTCCGGTTATGTCGACGCCTGGTCGGCGCGACACCCGTCGGACCCCGGCTTCACGTGTTGCCAGTCGACCAACCTCCTGAACCCGACGTCGACGCTTACCGAACGGGTAGATCTGGTTCTGACGCGCGGGCCCTTCCATGTCGGGAAGGCGTCCCTCGTCGGCGATGAGGCGTCCGATCGGCTGGCGAACGGGCTCTGGCCATCCGACCACGCCGGCGTTGTGGTGACCCTCGAGCTCGAAAATGGCGTCTAGCCCAAATGTCTCGTTGTCGGAGAGGGAGCATCCAGTGATCGTTCGCGAGCGGAATCAGCCTGGCCGAACCTCGGTGGCACGCCAACAGATGGCGATGTCGATCCTGGCGATCGCATTCCTGACGGCCTGTGGGGGAGGGAAGTCGCCGACGCAGAGCGCGGCCACGACGGCCACTCAGAGGCCTTCGGCCGTGCCCACCGCAACTGCAACACCGGGGCGTCGGCCACAGCGACGACGAGAACCGACCCCCTCCCCGAACATCTCCCCGTTACCGCTGCCCGGCGGGCGCATCGTCTACATCGCTTTGGACCAGGATGGAGTCGGGACACTCGTCACGACCAATCCCGATGGCACGGACACGACGCCCCTGCTTCCCGGCAACAATCCGCCTCGGTGGTCACCGGACGGACGCCACATCTCGGTCGTCGCAGACGATGCCGATGACCATCTGTTCCTTGGCCTCGTTGATCCCGATGGCTCGAACTACGTCCAGTTCGACAACCCTGACCCAACTCTGGAGCTCGACTGCCACGCCTGGTCGCCCGATGGGTTGAGGCTGGCTTGTTCAGGGTTCGACGGGACGGATGTCAGCCGGAACGGGATCTACACCGTGCGCTCATCAGATGGCAGCGACCTCACCCGAGTGACGACGAACCCCGATGGCTATCATGACATCCCCTCGGACTACTCGCCCGATGGCCGACAGATCGTCTTCGCCCGCGAGCGGATCGAGGCCGACGGCGGAGACGATCCCTGATGGTCGTCAACGTCGATGGCAGCGGCGTCCGTGCGCTGAGCGACCGGCAGTTCGGGCCGGGCCGCTGGTCACCGGATGGCACGACGATCCTGTCCGACTTGGGTGAAGAGGGTGAAGAGCTCCTCCTCGTGCCGGTCGATGGCGGCGAGATCAGGGCGATCGAGATCGACTCCGACACCCTGAAGTCAGCGTTCGGCGGAAGCTGGTCGCCGGATGGCGAATGGATCGTCTTCTCCGGCAGGGCAACGATGAGCGTCGATCTCTACATCGTGCGGGTGGATGGCACGAACCTCCACCAGCTGACCGATACACCCATGGGCCAGTGGGAGGAGTTAGCCGACTGGACGGCTAGCGCGCCATAGGCGGCGATCACCTTCCGGCCTCGTCGATCGCGCGGGCAACCGACGAGAGATCGTCGTGGACAACTCACTGGTGCCCGAATAGTCAATGCCCAACTAGGCGGAACTCCCGCGGAAAGTGAATGGAACATGTATCCCCTACGAGCCACCGCGATGATCGCAGCGCTAGCAATGTCAGCCTGTACGGGTGCGGCCGCGCCGACATCAGGCCCGCCGTCGCCGGAACTGACATCCACTCCGGTGCAGACCGCCTCATTGGGTGCCCGAACCGCTCCGCCCACCGCAGCGCCACCCACGACGGGTCCTACGCCCACGGTCGTCCCAACAAGCACAGCGGGGGCGCTCGGGCGCATTCTTATCCTCCGCTATCCCGAACCTGGTCCACCCGAGTACTTCGTCGTAAATGCTGATGGATCGAACGAACAACCTTTCGGACCGCGAGTCGAATATGAGGCTCGGCAGGTTTCACCAGACGAATCGCTGCTATCGATCGTGGGACCGAACAGCCAGGGGATGATCGTGGGGGGAACGATCGGTGTGGACGGTAGCGGCTTCCTACTGTTCGAGAATCCTGAGCCGAGCCTCAATCTTGCGTGCGGCATCTGGGCGCCCGACGACCGACTGGCGTGCGAGGCATGGAGCGACGCGGACCCATCACTTGACGGCATACGAACGGTTCTCGCGTCTGACGGGAGCGACCCGCAGCAGCTGACGACCGGACGGGACATACCGTGCGATTACTCCCCCGACGGCTCGCAGCTCGCTTTCGGCCGAGAAAGCCCGGACGGCAATGGCAGCACGCTCATGGTGGTGGCCTCCGAGGGGGCCGAGCCGCGGGTTCTGCTAGAGGACGCGGGAGGATGTGACTGGGCGCCCGATGGGAGTTCGATCCTGACCGCCACCACGGACGGCAAACTTCAGGTTGTCACGACCGAGGGCGATTCCGCTCCCTTCGTCGGCGACGGACTCGACGGCTACATATACGGCGGTGTCTGGTCGTCCGACGGCTCGCGCATTCTCCTGACGATGGGCTTTGTGGGCGAGCAGGCCGATGTCTACACCATTGCTGCAGACGGCACCGACCTCCAGCGGATAACGAATTCAGAGCTTCTCGAAGAGGGCCTCACTTGGTTGCCTTAACTGTCTGCCGCCACCCGCAACGAAGCTAAGCACTCCCAACGAGGAAATTGGCTGGCGAGGAAGGATTCGAACCTTCAATCCCCTGATCCAGAGTCAGGTGCCTTACCGTTTGGCCACTCGCCAGCGAGGCGCTGAGTCTACCAAAGGGGGCCCTTGATCCCGCCGCTGCTCAATCGAGCGCCGTTCCGCAACTTCTGGGTTGGCCAGACGATCTCGGTCGTCGGCGACCAGGTCACTCTGCTCGCGATCCCGATCATCGCCGCACTCGTGCTGGGCGCCTCGCCGGCCGAGATGGGGCTTTTGACCGCGGTCGGATTGCTGCCGCATCTGCTGTTCTCGCTGCCTGCCGGCGTGTGGCTCGACCGCGTTCACCGACGACGCCGGCTGATGATCATCGTCGACCTTGCCCGGGCCGCGCTCATCTCGACGATCCCCATCGCGTTCGTGTTCAACGCGCTGAGCCTGCCCCAGCTGTACGTCATCACCTTCGCGGTCGGCGCCTTGTCAGTCGCCTTCGACATCTCGTGGCAGACAGTCTTCGTCGCGGTCACGCCACGCCAGGACTTCGTGCAGGCCAACTCGCTGCTCAACGGCAGCCGGTCCCTTGCCTACGTCCTCGGGCCGTCGATCGGCGGCATCCTCATCCAGGTCCTCGGCGCGGCCGCGGCCATGCTCACCGACGCACTCTCCTACGTCGCGTCGGCGCTCTTCCTGGCCCGTGTCAGAGCCGACGAGCCGGCACCTGAGCCAGCCGGCCAGAGCATTCGCGCCCAGCTGGCCACCGGCATGCGCTTCATCCTCCGCGATCCGATCATGCGCCCATCCCTGTTGTCGGTCGCCACCTGCAACCTGTTCAATTTCGCCTTCCACGCGCTGTTCATCCTGTACGTCACGACGTACCTCGACGTCCAGCCCGGGCTGCTCGGCCTGGCGCTAGGTGCGGGTGCCGTGGGCGGCGTCGTCGGTGCCGTCTTCGCCGGCCGGATCGGGCGACGAATCGGACTCGGTCCGGCCTACGCGCTGGGCTTGTTCATTTTTCCAGCCTCATTGATCGCCATTCCACTCGTGACCGGATCGCTGCCGGTTCTGCTGGCGATGCTGGCGATCACCGAGTTTGGCGCCGGGTTCGGGGTGATGATCCTCGACATCAACGCGGGCACGATCATCCAGGCCCGCACCCCCGACTCGATCCGTGGCCGCGCCACCGGGGCGTGGCGCTTCATCAACTACGGGGTGCGACCTGTGGGAGCGCTGCTCGGCGGCATCATGGGTACCGCGATCGGTGTTCGCCAGACGCTGATCGCGACCACGCTCCTGTCCCTGACCGGCTTGCTATGGCTGGTTGGCTCGCCGCTGCTCAAGCTGCGCGACATTCCCGATCCGGCGAAGGGTTACGGCCAGCAGACCGACGACCTGGAGGTCGCGGCCCTTCCCGACGATCCGACTGCCGCCGGGACCTGACCTCAGTCGCCTCCAGCGTTGCAACAACGCCGTAACGAGGCGTCGAGTGGCTCGCGTTGGATCGGGCGTGTCTGACGCTTAACTTGAGGGTCGTTAATCCAATTCACCCGTCATCTGGAGGCCATCCCGTTGGACGTGCTGACGCTGCTCAAGGAAGACCACGGCCGGATCAAGAAGATTCTGGAGGAAGGTGAATCGACCACCGAGCGCGGCGAGAAGACGCGGACCGAGCTGTTCCTGCGACTCAAGACGATCCTCACCGCCCACGAGGCAATGGAAGAGGAGGTGCTCTATCCGGCGCTCAAGGCACATCCCAAGGCCAAGGAGCTGACCCTCGAGGCGTACGAGGAACATCACGTCGTCGATCTGGTCATGGAGGAGCTCGAGAAGACGCCTGTCACCGACGAGCAGTGGGGCGCCAAGTTCACTGTCGCCAAGGAGAACATCGAGCACCACATCGAGGAAGAAGAAGGCGAGATGTTCCGCGACATTCGCGAGGCGTTTTCCGCCGACGAGCGCGAGGCAATGGGCGCCAAGATGGCCGAGATCCAGTCGCTCGGAAGGCAGGTCGTCGGCTCGGAGGCTTAACTACGGCTTCCCGTTGGAATTTGCGTAACGACAGCCTGGGCGACGTACTGCAACGGATCTTGGCCGATACAGCGGCGATTCGTCAGCACTGAGCGTGAATGTGGCGCCGATCGTAACCTCGAACAACAATCTTGCTGCATAACGCTGTCCGGGCTGGTGTTATGCAAGAAAACCGCGTCAGCGTGGGCTGGCGCGACCTTGGGGCGCACCTACGCGATGAGGTCGGACTCCATGACCGGCAGGGAGAAGCCGAACTCGGCGCCGCCCTCCGGCCTCGGCCGTGCCCAGATCTCGCCGCCCATCGCCTCGATCAAGTGGCGACAGACGAATAGTCCGATGCCCGCGCCGCCCGGCACGGAGCGGGCCGCGTCCGCCCGGTAGAAGAGTTCGAACAACCGCTCCGCGTCGCCATCGCCGAAGCCAGATCCGTTGTCGAGGACGCGGACTGATACCTGTCCACCTTCGTCGGATGCCTGGACCTCGATGCCCTTTTCGAGCCCAGCTCCATAGCGAATCGCGTTGGTCAACAGGTTGCGCACGACCTGCTCGATGTATGTCGCGTCGCCGCGCACGGCGGGCAGTCGCTCGCCGATCTTGAGCGCAACGCTGGCGTCTGGCACGCGTGCCTCGAAGGCCTGGACCACCGACACGAGCAGATGTTGAAGGAGGATCGGCTCGTCCGCGATGTCGACCATGCCTCGCTCGACGCGCGTCATGACCAGCAGGTCCTCGACCAGTCTGACCAGGCGCTCGGCCTCGCCGCGGATGTCGGCGATGACTTCGTTGCGATGCTCCGGGTCGAGGTCGCGCTCGAGCAGCTCGCTGCCGCCGTAGATCGTCGTGATCGGCGTGCGCAGCTCGTGTGACAGCACGCCCATGAATGCGTCGCGCGCCGCGCGCGCTGCCCGTGCCCCGCTGATGTCGCGCAGCACTACCACGGTGGGTGCCAGTCGCCGCCGACCGCGACCGGCCGCCGACGGCGCGCCGTAACGGCGCAGCTCGAGCCAACGGCCATGGCCGTCGACCTGGACCTCGTCCGCCACGCCATCGTCGGGCAGGGCGTCGCCATCGACGTGCTCCAGGCCCAGACGTCGATGGAGCAGCTCCTTGAGCGTTCGCGGCACGGCCGTGCCGAACATCTCCTCCGCGGCGCTGTTATTCAGCCGTAGCCGACCGCCAGTGTCATAAACGAGGACCGCCTCGGCGAGGGCACCGAGCACCGCGTCCAGCTCGGCGCGCCGGTCATCGGCTGCCTGGAACAGGCCAGCGTTCTCGAGCGCGATACCCGCCCGCAGGCCGAGCTCCTCGGCGAGTGCCAGGTCACGCTCACCGAGGGTGCGACCCGACTCGGCCATGACCAGCGAAAGCGCTCCGATCGGCCCTTCGCGGCCGAACAGGGGCACGCAGATGTAGGAGCGCAGGCCGAGCTCGCCGACAACATCGAGCTCCTCGCCCTGGAGTGACTGTTGCATCAGCTCGGGGCGGATGGAGGGCACGAACTCGGACGTGCCCTCGCGGATCACTCGAGCGGGACCTGTTGCCGCGCCGGGCACTACCGGCCGCAGCTCGCGTCCGCGGCGCGCAAGGCGGAGGCGAGCCGGATCGGCGTGTGCCAGGGCAACTTGTTGGATGCTGCCGTCGGCCTCGAGCATGTCGACCGTGCAGTAGTCGGCCAAGCGGGGCACGGCGAGCTCCGCCAGCCGTCGGGCGGCCTCGACCGTGTCGAGCGTACTCGACATGACCGTGGCGGCCTCGGCGATCAAGGAGCGGCTCTCGCGCGTCCAGCGCTCGTCTGTCACGTCGCGGAAGGTGTTGACGACTCGATAAAGGCTGCCGTCCGCCGCGTGAACAGGCGTCGCGGTGATCATCGACCAGCGCACTTCGCCGGTGGCGACAACGCGAAACCCGATCAGGGTGGTCGGTGGCGTCTCTCCGCCGAGCGCGCGGCGGCCGGGGAGGTCGGCAAAGGTGAGCGGCGCTCCGTCGTCGTCGAACAGCTCGAAACGGGCGAGGATGTCGGCGACCGGCGCTGCGAGGAACTCGTCACCGTTCTCGAAGCCGCTCAGCTTGGCCGCAGCGTCGTTGGCGTAGATCAGCTTGCCGTCGGGATCCTGGACGGTGATGCCTTCGTTGATGCTGGTCAGAATCGCCGACAGGTGATCGCGCGAGGAACGCAGCTCGTTATCGAGGCGCAATCGGTCGACGGCAGCGGCAAGCACGTTGGCTACCGCCTGCAGGAAGTCGGCGTCGCTCGATGCGAATCCCGCTGGCCGGGTGGCGAACGTGGCCAGGACGCCGTACGGCCGATCCATCTCACCGATGCGCACGCCGAGGGCGGACACGGCGCCGTGCTCAGCCAGCGTGGGTGGGGCGTGGAACCTGGACTCGCGGGCCAGGTCGTCGACGATGACAGTCCCCCGCGTTGCGAGTGTGTAGCCGGACAGCGAGCTGTCGCGATCGGCCGATACTCGAGTGCCGATCACACCCCGCGTCCAGCCGACGCCGGCCTCGACGCGCAGCTGCTTGCCGTCCTCCTCCAGCTCGAGAACGCTCACGAACTCGGCACCCAGCGCGGTCCGGACCAGCTCGCAGGCCTCCGCCATCAGCACGCTGAGCGACTCGCCCTCGAGCGCCCGCTGGCCGATTCCGGCGATCGCCGCCTGCTGCGCCAGCAGGCGCTCCACGGACTCTCGGCCGAGCTCGGCGGCGACGTCCGAATTCGATTCGACTCAGCTCGGTTTCTTCGACCTCTTGCAAGCGCTGATGCCCTCCGGTGGGCGCCGAGCATAACTGTGGTCAGGCGCTCAGGTGCCTAACGAATTCCTCTCATTGCGAATCAATTCGCAGGGTCATTGCGCAGGGTCACCCATGCCAGCCGTCAGGCGAGTGACGGTAGCTCCTGCTGCAGCTCCAGGGCTGGCGCGAAGAGGTCGCCGCGCTGCTCGATCCGCGTCAGGACCGTGCGGATGTCCCAGCGGTCGGGCCTGAGATCCGGATCGTCCAGTTCGTCCCACTCGAGCGGCGTGGAAACCGCCGCGTTGCCCACCGGCCGGACCGCGTACGGCGCGACAAGCGTCTTGTTGACCGCGTTCTGGGTGAAATCGAGGCGCGCCAACCCCTTGCGTGACGACTTCGCCCACTCCCAGCTGATCAGCCCCGGCACGGTCGAGCCGACCACCCTCGAAAGTGCCTCGACCCACTGGCTTGTTTCGGGATACGAGTAGATCGGCTTGATCGGCACCCACACCTGGATGCCGCGCTTGCCGGTGACCTTGGGCAGCCCGACGACGCCGAGATGCTCGAGCGCCGTGCGATAGATCCGTGCCAGCGTCACGACCTCGTCGAACGTCGTCTTCGTGCCCGGGTCGATATCGATCAGCGCGTAGGTCGGGTTTCGGTATGACTCGAATCTCGAAGTCCAAGGGTGAAGGTCGATTGTCGCGTGGTTGGCCAGCCACGCCATCGTTGCCACGCGATCCGCGACGAGATACGTGTGCGACTCGCTTGAACCTGCTTCGGGGTAGTCCCAGCGCGCGATCCAATCGGGCGCCCAATGCGGGATCTGCTTTTGCCAGAAGGTCTTGCCATTGACCCCGTCGGGCCAACGAGAGAGGTTGAGGGCACGGTCGCGAAGGTGGGGCAGGATGACCGGAGAGGCCGTCACGTAGTAGCGGATCAGGTCGCGCTTGGTGAAGCCCGAGGCGGGGAAGAGGACCTTGTCGAGGTTGGTCAGGTTGACCGTGTGGCCACCGATCTCCCAGTTGCCCTCCTTGGACATTCCTTCGAGTGCGGCCATCTCGTCGTCGGTGGCCGCCTGCGGTGGGTCGGACCGTTCGCCCGGGTCTTCGAAGAACTGGACGACCGACTTCGAGCGGGTGGCCGGTTTCGCCCTTGGCTTCGCAGCTCCCGACTTCGCGCTGGCGGCCGGCTTCGTGCTGGCGGCCGGCTTCGCCTTGGCCTTCGGCGCCGTTGCCGCTGCCTCCTTCTCGGCGGCGTCGGCCGCTTTACGTGCGGAGATCGCTCGCTCACGGACGACCTTCCGCGGATCCTTGCCTATCTCGAGGCCCTTGTATGCCGCCTGGCGCAACAGTCCGTCGTCGGTCCACTCCGTGAACTCGACGCGCACGACAAGCCGTGGCGCCGACCAAACCGCGCCCTTGATGCGCGGTGCGTCGACCACCGGCGGCTCATCAACTTTGTGAGCATCCAGCTCGGTCTTGAGCTGGTTGATCGTCCGGTTGCCAAGCCCGCTGCCTACCTCGCCCGCATAGTGCAGCCCGTCTCCCTCGTTGACGGCGAGGATGAGCGAGCCGAGTGCCGAGCGAGCGCCTTTGCCCGGCTCGTAGCCCACGACCACGACTTCCTGCTCGCGCCGGATCTTGATCTTGAGCCACGATCGTGCGCGGCGACCCGGCTCGTAGCGGCTGGTGCGCAGCTTCGCGATCAGCCCCTCGAGACCCTGCTGCTCGACCGCGGCGTGGAACGCGATTCCGTCACCCTCCACGTGGCTGCCGAAACGGACCTGGGGATGATCGCGCAGCACGCTGCGCAGCAGGCGCTTGCGCTGCTCGAGCGGCACGTTGGTGAGCATCCGACCGTCGAGATAGATCAGGTCGAAGACGTAGTAAACGACGGGGGCGACGAAGTCGTCGTCGCGCTTCCTTGACTTGTTCGCGCTCGCGGAGCGCGGCCCGAAATCGGCCCATGCCGGCGCGGTCCTGGAGCAGGCTGAATGTCGGCTTGCCCTCCCTGTCGAGCGCGACCACTTCGCCGTCGAGGATCGCGGTGTCGGCCTTGATCCACGTCGGCTTGGCGGCTGCGAGATCAGGGAAGTAGCGCGCAGCGTCTTGCTTGTTGCGAGTCCAAAGCCGCACCGTGCCGTTATCGACGATCGCCTCGACGCGGTAGCCGTCGAGCTTCAGTTCGAAGAGCCAGTCTGGATCGTCGAACGGCGCGTCGCCCATGGTCGCCTTCATCGGTTCGACGAAGTCGGGCAGGCGAGCCTCTTGCGCGCCGGCCAGGTCGATGCTTGCTTCCTCTGCCGGCGCACTCGAATCCCACACTGCGTCCTTGCCGGCGAGCACCTCGTCATTGGTGCGTCCGGTCTTGACCGAGCGAGGCAGCTTGTCGACGTCCCAGTCGGGGTCGGCGTCGTCGTCGCGCTTGTGGATGAGAAGCCAGTCGTCCGGGCCGGATTTGGAGCCGCGCGTCTTGACCAGCGTGAAGCGGCCGCGCAGCTTCTGGCCGTCGAGCCTGAACTTGAGCTCGCCCTTGCCTACCGACTTGCCCGGATCGTCTGTTTCCTCGGGCTCGAACGTGCCCCAGTCCCACACGATCACGTCGCCGCCGCCGTACTCGCCCTTGGGGATCACGCCCTCGAAGTCGTAATACGAGATCGGGTGGTCCTCGACGTGGACGGCCATCCGCCGCTCGTCGGGGTTGAGCGACGGTCCGCGCGGCACGGCCCAGCTCATCAGTACACCGTCGATCTCGAGCCGGAAGTCGTAGTGCAGTCGACTCGCGCGATGACGCTGGACGACGAATCGCCGGCCCTCCGGCGGCGGCGCGGTCGGGCCAGCATCGCCGGCCGGCTCAGGTGTCTTCTTGAAGTCTCGCTTGCGGCGATAAGTCTCGAGCGACATGCCTTCTCAGATTACGGCCCAGTGGGCTGCTTCAGCGATAGCTGAGCGCGCTAGACCTTTATGCGTCGGTTGCACTGATGCGGCCAGAACTCGCGTTCCGACGCGCCAAACGCATATCCGGCCTCGATTCGGTCGAACCGAGCGTAAGGCGCGGTTAGATGCCAGCCTTTTCGCGCGGCCAGGCGAGGGTGAGCAGCACTGCGCTCTCGGTCGCGGCGGTCAGTGTCCACGGCCGGCCGGCGTCGATCACCGCCAGCTGCCCTTCGCCGAGCTCGGCCGTTTCCTCGCCCACGGCCAGCGTTACGCCGCCTTCAAGCACGTGGATGCTCGCCCGGGCGTCACCATCCTGCTCATCGAGCGTGGCGCCCGGTCGCAGCACGGACAGCAGCGCGCGAAAGTCGACCTCCTTGGCCAGCGTGACCGAGCTCCGATCGCCGTTCGCGTACTGGTCCTCGTTGCGCAGGATGTCGACCTCGAGCCGCAGTGAAAAGACCATCAGGCCCTCCATCAGCGGGCGCGAGTCGCGCTGATCGGTGCCCGATGTCTCTCCGTAGGCCCCGTTCGTAAATCGGTCGTCCATCACATCTGGGGCGTTTCGCCGACCGGATCCGGGCTGGTCACGTCGCCTGAGCTGGGGATTTCGTCGCCCAGGTTGGCGGGATCCCGCCCGGCACGCAGGCCGATTGGCAGGTCCTCGCCCGTTGGCGCACCCGCGTCGGGATCGGACTCGGTGCCGGGCAAGTTGTCGATGTCGACGTCTGAATCTCGTGGTTCGGTCATGGCGCTAGCATCATTGCCCATCGATTGCGCATGGTGCGCCGGCGCATCGGCGCGAGTATCAGTCTTGTTTCAGCCCATTGCGAGGAGCCTGCAAGCGGACGCGGCCCGCGGAGCGTTGCCAGCCCGATCGGCATCCACCACGCTCCGTCTTGTCCCATGAAGGAGGAACCTGCCCTGGCGATCGAGAGTGCCTCGCACCCGTCCCAGAACACAGCACAGGGCGCGCAACTGCCCACCGCAATGTGGCCCGGCCAGCCCTATCCGCTCGGCGCGACATTCGACGGCACCGGTGTCAACTTCGCGCTGTTTTCGGAAGTTGCCAACCGCGTCGAGCTGTGCCTGTTCGATGACGCCGGCGCCGAGCATTGCCTCGATCTGCCCGAGTCGACCGGCTTCGTCTGGCACGGCTACGTCCCCGGGTTGACTGCCGGACAGCGCTATTGCTTCCGCGTCCATGGTCAGTTCGATCCCAAGTCGGGCCAGCGGAACCTACCCTCGAAGCTGCTGCTCGACCCTTACGCACGCGCCATCGAGGGCGACGTCAGGTGGAACGAGGCGCTCTTCAGCTACCACTTCGATAATCCGGATGGCAAGGTCAACGACGCCGACAGCGCGCCGTATGCGCAGCGCTCGGTGGTGGTCAACCCATTCTTCGACTGGGGCACGGACCGCCTGCTGCGCCGGCCGCTCCATGAGACCGTCATCTACGAGACGCACGTCAAGGGCTTCACGATGCGCCACCCGGACATTCCCGACGAGCTGCGTGGCACCTACGCCGGCCTCGCTCATCCGGCAGCGACGCGCTACCTGACCGGCCTCGGCGTGACCGCGATCGAGCTCTTGCCGGTTCACCAATTCGTAAATGACTCGTCGCTGACCGAGAAGGGCCTGTCCAACTATTGGGGCTACAACTCGATCGGCTTCTTTGCGCCGCACAATGGCTACAGCCGCGGCGATGGGCGCGGCGAGCAGGTGACCGAGTTCAAGCAGATGGTCGCGGCGCTCCACGAGGCCGGGCTCGAGGTGATCCTCGACGTGGTCTACAACCACACCGCCGAGGGCAACCACCTGGGTCCGACGCTGTCGTTCAGGGGTATCGACAACGCCTCCTACTACCGGTTGATCGAGGACGACCGGCGCTACTACATGGACTACACGGGAACGGGCAACACGTTCAACGTGGGCCACTCCTACTCGTTGCAGCTCATCCTCGACAGCCTGCGCTACTGGGTGCAGGAGATGCACGTCGACGGCTTCCGCTTCGACCTGGCATCGACGCTCGGTCGCGAGATGCACGACGTAGAGCGAACGGCAACCTTCTTCGACCTGATTCAGCAGGATCCGACGGTCAGCCAGGTCAAGCTGATTGCCGAGCCATGGGACGCCGGCGAAGGCGGCTACCAGGTCGGCAACTTCCCGCCACTGTGGTCGGAGTGGAATGGCAAGTACCGCGACTCCGTGCGCGACTACTGGCGCGGCGAGCCGGAGAACCTGACCGAGATCGCATATCGGCTGACCGGCAGCTCGGACCTATACGAGGGCACGGCCCGGCGCCCGCACGCGAGCATCAACTTTGTCACTGCGCACGACGGGTTCACGCTGGCCGACCTCGTCTCGTACAACGAGAAGCACAACGATGCCAACGGCGAGGGGCCGATTCCGGGCGAGGCTCATAACCGCTCGTGGAACCACGGCTTCGAGGGCCCCAGCGACGACCCCGAGATCAATGCCCTGCGCGCTCGCCAGCGGCGCAATTTCCTGGCCACGCTGCTGCTCAGCCAGGGCGTGCCGATGCTCCTCGGCGGCGACGAGATCGGCCGGACCCAGCGTGGCAACAACAACGCCTACGCCCAGGACAACGAGATCAGCTGGTTCGACTGGGAGCACGCAGACGCGGACCTGCTCGCCTTTACCAAGGGTCTAATCGCCCTCCGCCACGCCCATCCCGCGTTCCGGCGACGGCGCTGGTTCCAGGGCCGCCAGATCCGTGGCGAATCGGTCACCGACATCGCATGGTTGGCACCTGATGGCTCGCCGATGTCGGACGAGCAATGGACCGAGGGCTGGAGCCAGGCGATCGGTTTGCTGCTGGCCGGCGATGACCTCGGCTCCGACCAGCGCGGCGAGCAGATAACCGACTCGACCTTCTACCTGATGCTCAATGCATCGGCCGATCCCGTCTCGTTCACCATTCCAGATGGGTCGCGCGGCTCCTCGTGGAAGCTCGTGCTCGACACGGCCGACGGGCAGCCGCCGCGCCAGAATCCGACGCCGCTCGGTAGTCACCGGTTTGACCGACACGAAATCGGTACCCGATGAGGACCGGCGCCGGCCCGGCTCACAAGTGGTCCTCGTCGGTCGCTCGCTCGTACTGATCGAGCGCACCCTCTAGTCCTGTCAGAGCGTCTACGAGCTCAGGCGCTCTCTTCGATCACCTCAACGACTTCCGATTGCGGCTGGGGACTGATCGGGACAGGTGAGTCACGTGCCTGGAGACGTTCGGCGACGACGATGATCGATGCGGCGATCGGGACGGCCAGGAGTGCGCCGGGAATGCCCGCGATGGCGGCGCCGGCGAGGATGCTGACGAACACGATGAAAGGCGGGATCCCGATTGTGTTGTGCATCACCAGCGGCACCAGAATGTTCCCCTCGACCAGCTGGATCACGAAGTAGACGACAGCCACGAGGATGACGATTTCGATCCTGCCTGTCGCGGCCGCGACTACCAGCGCCGGCACGGCGCCGAGCGCAGGCCCGATGAGCGGGATCGCCTCGAACAGGGCCGCCAACAGGCCGAGCAGAAGGGCGCCCTCGAGGCCGATCACGAAGTAAGCAATGGTCGTTGCCACGCCGACCGAGCCCATCAGGATCAGCTGGCCGCGCACCCAGCCGCCTAGCCGCAGCTCGATCTGGTTCCAGGCGTCTCGGGTGCCCGATCGACGGTCGGCGGGCACCATCGCCAGCGCAAAGCGTTGCAGTCGCGCCCGCTCGGTGAGCCAAAAGTAGATCAATGCCAGCAGGCTGACCAGGCTGATGGCCAATTCGGCGAAGGTCAGCCCGACGGCGATGATCTGATCGGGCTCGGGCGGCACAGTCGGGGCGGACGGCGAAACGGCGCCCTGGGCAGCCTCGATCAGGCCGATCAGCGCGGCCGACAACGCATCCGGCTCGATCGTCTCGGCCCACGCGTGGGCGCTCTCGAGCAACGGGGTGAGCTTCGTGCCGAGCGTGCTGACCTGGTTGATCGCCGCGGGAACGATGAGCAACGCCAGCACGGCGATTGCGCCGAATATGAAGAAGTAGGCGAGCAACAGCGTTGCGCCACGGCCCAGCCTGCTGCGCGAACGGACCTGATCGATAAGTGGTTCAGCTCCGGACGCCAGGAGCACTGCCAGGAACACCAGCACGAGCACCTCGACCCCCTGAAGCAGGGCGTAGAGGATCGCGATCGTCAGCGCAGCACCGAAGGCCAGGCCGGCGCCGCGCACGAACCAGGTGTAGGCCTCAGAGCGCATTGGTCGCCACGATCACGTTGTAGCGCCCTTTGGCCAAGCCAGGAATTGCAATATGCATTTCAATTTGCAACGTTTTCGATAGACCGGCGCTGGGCAAGAGCCTAGAACGCTCCCTGTACGGTGGATGCACAACAGGAGGGCTCTTTTGAACAGTCAACCATTGGTTCTCGTCGCCGATGACGAGCCACGCATCACCAAGCTCGTTGCGCTCACCCTGCACGACGAGGGTTTCCGCGTCGTAACTGCCGGCGGCGGCGAGGAGGCGCTCAAGAAGGCCGAGGAAGTTCGGCCCGACATCGTCCTGCTCGACATCGTCATGCCCGACCTCGACGGCATCGAGGTCATGCGCCAGCTGCGCGAGTGGCGTCCGGTCCCGGTCATTTTGCTCACGGCCAAGGGGTCGACGAGCGACAAGGCCAAGGGGCTCGACCTGGGCGCAGACGACTACATCGCAAAGCCGTTCCATCCGGATGAGCTTGCCGCCCGAGTTCGCGCAGTTCTGCGCCGCGCGAGCGGCGTCTCGCCGGGCCAGGGCATCGTTGCCTTCGGCGAAATCGAGATCGATCTTGAGCGCCGCATCCTGACCAAGGGCGGCGAGCTGGTCTCGCTCAGCAGAACCGAGTGGCTGCTGCTTCAGCACCTGGCCGCTCATGCCGGCAAGGTCGTGCTGCACACCGAGCTGCTGACCAAGGTCTGGGGCCCGGAGTACCGCGACGACCTGCAGTACCTGCGCGTCTGGATCAGCCGCGTACGACGCAAGCTCGGCGCCGCGCCGGGTGAGGCGGGTCCGATCAAGACCTTCCAGGGCATTGGCTACGTGCTCGACGTCGAGGGCAACCTGGGCGACTCGAGCACCGGCCACACCTCGACCACGACGACCTCGGCCGGCGCTGCCGACCCGGCCAAGGAGGCCGAGCCCGTCGCGGAGGAGGCCACAGCCTGACCGCTCAGCAGCAGACATAGCGACAGCCGCGCCCTCGATGGGCGCGGCTGTTTCTTTGTTGCTGATGCGCCCGCGCATGGCGGGCGACTCGTAGAGCGCCGTTTCAGCTGCGGCCGGTACGGCTCGAACGTGACTCGGAGGCTTCTGCGTCGCCGCGATTCATCATCGTCAACGCCATCGCCGCCGCGGGTGCCAGCGCGAGCACCACCAGCAACCGATTAGATCCGCCGATGAACAACCCGGCGGCCGCGCCGATCGAGAAGCTGGTCCCGACCAGTAGGGCCTGGTTCGGCATCGCGTCGAGCCTGCGCTGGGTATCGCGCGCGGCATCCTGTGCCGTCGATGCGACGTCCGGCAGCTTCGCAGCGGCCTTCTCGGCCGTGGTGCGGACGAGCTCAGCCGCGTCCTGAGCGCTCTCGGCCACGGTCGAGCCGTTGGCCGATTCAGTCGTTCTGCTTGTGGCAGTCATGCTTTTCCTCCGTCAAATCGCGTGCTTGTTCGTGGAGTGACGAGAGCGATCGTGCCGGATCGGGCGAATAGCCCGCTACGCGTAGAAGCGGTCGCGCTGTATCAGCCTGCTTACAGGCGTCGCGGGCGCCTGGCTCGAGTTGTGCGAGCCGCGGGCACGGTCAGCGCCGCAGGCGGAACGGTCGGGCCTGGCGTTGGCTCCGGGAGCGGTGGTGCCGTCGGTCCGGGCGATGCAGGCGGCAACGGCGGCTGGGTCGGCGCCAATGAGCAGTCGATCGGGGCAATGAAGCCGCCCCAGTCCTGGCGGCCGAATAGGCGCGCGGTCGAGCTGCTGTGCTCGCCCCGCCGCCCGGCGCCCCGCCGCGCCCGATCCATCCAGTCGAGGTCGGCCAGCACCCAGCGCTCGGGCGCGTCCTGCTCGACCTTGGTCACGTCGACGAACCAGCGCCCGCACATCTGGCGATAGAGCAGCCCTTCTGGATCGACCTGGCGATTGCCGCCCGGCTGAGTGCCTTCGATGAAGTACTCGACGCGGGTTTCGCGCGTCCACGGGCCTGGTCGACCGCCCGACCACAGGTCGATCGTTGCGGAGGCGATGCCCTGTGGCGGCGTCGGGAACGGCGCGTTCGGCCACTCTTTGCTCAGCTCGCGCAGGTAAGCCGACCAGATTCGGCCGGGGCCGTCGGCGGCGAGGATCGGCACGCGCTCTCCATCCGCGAGCGGCGGGCTGTGGTCGCTATTGCCGATCCAGACCGAGGCGACGATGTGCGGCGCGCTCGGATCTGCGGGCGGCGCGAGATAGCCGTACACGGAAAGGTCGCGCAAATCGTTTGTGGTGCCCGTCTTTGCCGCTGCGTACCGGCGTACGCCGTCAGGCAGCAGAGGGTCCGTGGACGCGTTCACGATCTGCAGCCGCGGACCGAAGATGCTGTTGACGAAGGGGTCGGTGCTGTCCTTGAGGATGTCCGTGGTCAGCCAGGCGGCCTGCTCGCTGACCACCTGCCGGGGCGCCGTGGCCGGCAGCGGAATGAGGTTCTCGTCGCGATCGCGGATCTCGAGGATTGACTGTGGCTCGACCTGCAGCCCCCGATTGGCCAGCGCGCCGTACGCCGAGGTCAGCTCGACCATGTTCGTCTCGGCAGTGCCGATCGCTCCCGCCAGCCCGGCCTGCGCCAGATGCCGGTCGCCGCGGGCAAAGGTCAGGCCCATCTGGCTGGCCAGGGCGGCGACTGTGTCGACGCCGACCCGATCGAGCGCCCGGATGACCGGAATGTTGAGCGAGTAGGTCAACGCGTCGCGGACCAGAACCGGGCCGCGCTCCTTGAGGTCTGCGTCGCGGGGCACCCAGCCGCGCGAGAACTCGGTCGTTACGTCAAGCAGGAGCGTCCCGGGCGTCAACGCGCCCGTGTCGAAGCCGGCCGCGTAGACGAGCGGCTTCCACGCCGAACCAGGCTGGCGGTAGCCGCGGCCGGCGACGTCGAACTTGGGATCGAGCGTGGCCGACGCGAGGTCGTCCCGGTAGTAGCCGGCACTGCCGACGTGGGCCAGAATCTGGCCGGTTCGGGCGTCCATCGCGACCAGGGCGCCGTTGTGAATGTCCATGCCCTGCAGCGCTCGATATCCATTCGCGGTCAGCCTCGAGCCCCTCAGCCTCGATCGCCGCGTTCATCTGCCCGGGTGGCAGGTTGGTCAGAATCGGTGCCCGCGCTGACGTACTTCTCGCCCAGCTCTTGGGCGTGCATGTCGATCGTGGTGATGACCTTGTATCCGCCGCGTTCGGCCGGTGCCCGATCGGCCAGAATCTGGTCCAGCTGCGACTTCATGTACCAGACGAAGTGAGGCGCCTTGAACACGACCGGCTCGGGCTCGTGGAGCACGACCGGCTCGCGCAGCGACTGGTCCAGCTGCGCCTTGGTCAGCCGAATGAAGTTGCCGTTGCCCTCCTCGAGCGCGCCGAGGATGAAGTTGCGTCGCTCGATCGGCGGCGGCAGCTGCTCGCCCGCGATCGAGATGGTCGGCACGTACAGGCGGCCCAGGCTGTCGCGCTTGGCCCACTTGTAGAGGTCGTACGTGTCCGGCGCCTGGGGCAGCCCGGCGAGCACTGCCGCCTGGGACGGCGTCAGAAGCTTGAGGTCGGTGATGCCGAAATAGACCTCGGCCGCGGCGGCGACGCCGTACGCCTGGTGGCCGTAATAGATCTGATTGAGGTACGCGGTCAGGATGCGCTGCTTGCCGTCCTCGCCCGGATAGGCGCGGGTCAGGTTGCGGGCCTGGAGGATCTCCTTGATCTTGCGCGTCCAGAGATCACCCTCGAGCACGTCCTGGGGCAGCAACCGCGCGCGCACGAACTGCTGGGTGATGGTCGATGCGCCGCGGTCGCGAACACCGGTAACGCTTTCGACCGCGGCAGCAGCGATGCCGTTCGGGTCGAAGCCCTCGTTGCTCCAGAATGAGCGATCCTCGACCGCGATCGTCGCGTCGAGCAGCACCTTCGGAATGTCGTCGTACTCGACGACTCGTCGCCTTTCGACCTGGAAGCGGGCCAGCTCGATGGTGCCGGTGCGGTCATAGATGACCGACGGCTCGGCAAAGTCGAGCTGTTCGAAGCCGGCCACCGACGGCAGCTCCGATTCCATCTTCTCGACGAAGGTCAAGCCGGTCGCAACGGCCATGACCGCGCTCACTGAGCTGAGCCCGATGAACCCGACAAACGCGAGGACGAAAGCGACCGGCCAGACGTAGCGCGGGCCCTTCGGCCTCGGCCGCGCGCGGACGCGCGCCAACGCGACACGTCGAGCCTTTCTGTTGCGATGGCCATTGCGCGGCACGTTGCGCGCGGCCTGTCCTCGGTACACGGGAGTGGCAATTGTCCTTTAGTCGGCCGATCGGTGCTTGGCGGACGCGGTCAACAGAGAACCTGGCGCCATTCTTCAGACGTACGAGGCTGTCGTTTGGTCACGCGACAGCTTTGGCAGCCGCCCCCGAGCCGATCGAGACCGGCTCTCGCGAGCCAGCCGGCGCTCCAGCAGCTGCAGCACCCGCCGCTCTTCCGGCCGCAGTGAAGTGCCACGCGGGCGCAGCCGTCCGGGTCGCGGCGACGGCAATTCGGCGAGGCTTCCATCCAGGTACGCATCGACGATCTGCGGATGGATGTAGCAGCGACGGCACACCGTCGGTGTGTTGCCCAGCTGCGCAGCGACCTTTGCCACTGCCCGACCAAGGGCCGCGTTCGTCGGCTTGGCGGGATTGCCGATTTCGACCTCCAGCAGTTCACCGGCAGCGAGCACGGTGCCCGCCCAGGTTCGGAAATCCTTGGCCGAGAAGTCTTCGCCCATTGCCGAGCGCAGGTACTCGTTCACGTCGTCCGAGTCGACCGCCTGCGGCTTGCCATCGTCGTCCACGTACTGGAACAGCCTCTGGCCGGGTAACTCCTGGATCGACTTCAACACTCGGGCGAGACGCCTGTCCTGGAGGCCGACGACATGCTCCTTGCCGCCCTTGCCGCGGAAGCTGAGCTTCAGCCCGCTGCTGGTGACTCGCGCGTGGCGGTTGCGCAGGGTAGTCAGGCCGAACGACCGGTTGTCGCGCGCGTATTCCTCGTTGCCCACCCGGATCAGAGTCATCTCGAGCAGCCGGACGATGGCGGCGAGCACCTTCTCGCGCGGTACTCCCCGACGTCGCAGGTCGCGCTCGACCTGGCGTCGCAGGCGCGGAAGCGCCTTGGCGAAGGCGATCGTTCGCTCGTACTTCGTCGCGTCGCGAGTCTGCTGCCACAGCGCGTGGTACCGATACTGCCGGCGACTGCGCGCGTCGCGTCCCGTCGCCTGGATGTGGCCGCGCGGTGAGCGGCAGATCCAGACATCGGTCCAGGCGGGCGGAATGGCCACAGAGCGGATGCGTGCCAGCACCTCCACGTCGGTGACCCGCTCGCCGACTTCGTCGACGTAGGTGAAACCCGATCCTGCGCGACGACGCCTTATGCCGGGCTCGCTCGGATCGACGTAGCGCAACCCCACGGCGCGGGCGGCGAGCAGCATCTCGTTCGGATTGTTGGTGACGCCGCTCATGTGTGCGTTTCACGCTAGCCGCCCGCGCCGCCACGAGTCGATGCTCAGTCGAGTCCTTCTACGTTGCACGCTGCTTGCAGCACGACGTTAGGTGAGGCGTGCCGCGAAAAGCTGGGATGGATTTGCATCTGTCCGGTCGCTCGAGCCGGTCGAGATGCAACCGGCTGACCCTCAGGGTTGAGTTGACCGGTCACCGCCATGGTGGCCTCCGTGCCTTGGCCCACAAACTGACCACTGGAGACCAGCGTGGCGAACCCGTCCGACAGCGCGTGGCCGGAGCAGGCCGGCCAGATACCGGTACCGCCACCTGGCCAGACACCGCCGGGCCAGGTCCCACCACCCGGCCAAGTCCCGCCGCCCGGTCAGGTTCCACCCCCGGGCCAGATCCCGCCTCCCGGATCGCAGCCTCCGGCCCCACCCGTTCAGGCGCCGCCTGACGGATCGCCTGGTGTGAGCGCTTACGTCGACATCGATCTGCCCGTGGTCCTCGATCACGTCAGCCGACGCTTTGGTGATGTCGTCGCAGTCGACGACATCTCGCTCCAGGTCGCCAAGGGCTCCGTGCTCGGCGTGATCGGGCCGAGCGGCGCCGGAAAGACGACCACCATCCGCATCATCACCGGCGGGTTGGCGCCCGACTCTGGCGTCGTCCGCGTGCTCGGCGAAGATCCACGAGTCTTCCGCCGCCGAACGCGCGAGCGCATCGGCTACATGCCCCAGCTGTTCGTGCTCTATCCCGACCTGACCGCGCGCGAAAATGTCGATTTCATGGCCGCGCTGTTCGGCATCCCGCCGTGGCGCCGAGGTCGAAAGGTAGACCAGGTGCTCGAGCTGGTCGATCTGACTGACGCACGGTCGCGTCGTGCGTCGCAGATGTCGGGCGGCATGCAGCGCCGCCTCGAGCTTGCCTGTGCGCTCGTGCATGAGCCGGCGCTGCTCGTGCTGGACGAGCCCACCGCGGGCATCGATCCGATCCTCCGGACCCGCATCTGGGAGGAGATAGAGCGGCTGCGCAGCACCGGTGTGACACTCATCGTCACGACCCAGTACGTCAGCGAGGCCGAGTACTGCGACGCAGTCGCGTTGATCTCGGACGGCCGGCTCGTCGCCTACGGCACTCCCCAGGATCTGCGTCGCCAGGCGCTCGGTGGCGAGGTGATCGAGATCGGCACCCACGCGCCCTTCGACGTTCGATCGATGGCGCCGATCGAAGGGGTGGTCGCCGTGCGGCAGACCGGCCCGACCCAGCTTCTGGTCATCGCCGAGAACGCGGGACTGGCAAGTCCGCTGGTCAACGATGCGGTCGAGAACGCCGGTGGCGCGGTCGAATTCAGCCGCGAGTACCGGCCGACGTTTGACGAGGTCTTCACCGCCCTGGTGACGGCCGATCTCGAGCGCCGCAACCCCGAAAACGGGGATCCGGCGAGCACATTGGCTCCCGGCCCGGCGACGATGCTCCGACCGCGATGAGAGAGCTCGTCGTTGGCCCGTTCAAGTCGCTCGTCCGCGTCTTCGCCCAGGTGCGCAAAGAGCTTATCCAGGTGCGCCGCCGGCCCGGCGCGTTCTTCAGTCTCGTGCTCGGGCCGTTCTTGATCATGGCCATCTTCGGCCTCGGCTTCACCGGGGTACGACGGCCGCTCGATACGGTCATCGTGATCCCGCCCGACCTGGCCCTCCCGCGCGACGCTGCCTACTACCAGGAGCTCGCCGGACCGGCGATAACAATCGTCGGCGTGACCGAAGACGCCGCTGCTGCCGAGGCACGCCTGGTGGCGCAGGAGCTGGACCTCCTGGTAATCGCACCTGCCGATGCCGCGCAGAGCTTCCGGGCCGGCCAGCATGCTGAGATCCAGGTCCAGATCAACTCCATCGACCCGGTCGGCGCCGCTTACGGGACGTTCATCGCCCAGGTGCTCAACCAGCAGATCAACGAAGAGATCATCAAGGAGGCCGTGACGGAGGGTCAGTCCTATGTGCTGGAGCAGGGCGGTCAGGTGTCGCAGATACCGCCCGAGGTCATCGCCCAGCCGACGACCGTCACGGTGACCAACGTCGCGCCGAGCGAGCCCTCCGTGGTCGGCTTCGCGGCGCCCGCGGCGCTGGCGCTGATGCTTCAGCACATGGCCGTGACTCTGACCGCGTTGTCATTCGTTCGGGAGCGGCTTTCCGGCGCGATGGAGATGTTCAGGATCTCGCCGGTCAACTCGTTCGAGCTGGCACTGGGCAAATATCTCGGACTGGGCCTCGTCTCGGTCGTGATCGCCGCTATCTCGACGGCCCTGCTAGTCGGTGTGTTGGGCGTCCCAATGCTCGGCAGCGCGGTGCTGGTCGCCGCCGTAATCGGCCTGATCATCTTTGCAAGCCTCGGCATCGGTCTCATCATCTCGGTCGTGTCCGACTCAGAGAGACAGGCTGTCCAGCTTGCACTTCTGCTGCTATTGGCCTCAGTCTTCTTCAGTGGTTTCGTGCTGCCCGTGTCGGAATTCCGTGAAGGTGTTCAGATCGCCGCATACGCTTTGCCGGTGACTCACGGCATCCAGCTGCTCCAGGAGATCATGCTCCGTGGCGAGATCACATCGTGGTGGTCGTTCGCCGTGCTGGGCGGCCTGAGCATTGTGTTTCTGTTCCTGACCGTCCTGCTGGTGCGCCGCGCGATGCGGAATGCCTGACGACACGACCGTCCTCGACGGCCGAGCGCCGCGCGGTCGGAAGCCGCGGCGCGGCCTGCAGCTCGCCGGACTGGCTCTGATCGTCTACGGCGTCGTCGGGATCGTCCTGTTCGTGGGCGTGGCCGTCGCCGTTGGTCGGCCGCTCGATCGGATCCAGCGGTTGTCCCAATCCGCCGAGGAGGTTCGGGCCTCCGCGGTCGAGTCGCTCGATCAGGCCGAAGCGACGATCGGAGGCATTTCCGACGGAGTCGGTCGGATGGACGACAGCTTGGGCCAGGCAAATGCTGCGATCGGTCGAGCTTCGACCATCGCCAACGGCGTTGCCGCGAGCATGTTCCAGCTGCGTGACTCGTCGAACATCACGATCTTCGGCCAGGCGCCGTTTGCCGGGTTGTCGACCAGCTTCGACGTCGCCGGCACTCAGCTCGGACTGCTGGCCGGGGATCTGACATCGATCGGCGTGGCGCTTGAGACGAACCGCACCGACGTGGTCGCGACCGCCGAGAACATGGAGGAACTGGCGACGACGATAGGCGACCTGTCGGACGCCGTTAACGACGCCCCCAGCGTCGACGTCTCCCCGTCCACGATCAACAATCTTCGACTCGGGATCTACGCGATCTGTGGCTGGTTGGTCGTGCTTGGCATCGCCTGCGTCTTCGGCGGCCTGTACCTGGTCAGGCACGGGCGGAGGCGTCGACACATAGCCTGAAGCGACCTGCTGCCTGCTCGACTCAACAACGTGAAAGAATTGGCGAGCCGATGGCAGTCATGCACGAAACGCTCCCGCTCTCCGACCCGGTCCTGCGCGCGCCTGACCTGGACCTTGCCGCGCTCGTAGCTCACTGGGCGCCGTACGGCGCGCGGTGGCCGATGACCGCCGAGCAGATGCGCGGTGCTGATCGCCGTGCGCAGCGCCTTGGAGTGCCCAGTCACGAGCTGATGGAGCAGGCCGGTTTTGCCGTCGCGGCAACGGCCCGCGCGCTGCTCAACTCGATCGACAGACCCTCATCTGGACTAGTGCTTGTCCTGGGCGGCCCGGGCAACAACGGCGGCGACGCGTTCGTGGCGTCCAGACATCTGGCCGAGGCCGGCATCCGCTGCCACGTCGTGCTGGTCACGAGCGCCGAGCGGCCGGGGACCGCGAACGCCGCTGCCAATTGGGATCGACTCGATGGCCTCGAAGATGTTGAGCTCGTCCACGCTCCAGCGGGACACGACGTGTCGATATTCCTGAATGGGTTGGAGCGCGCGGCGTTGGTAATCGACGGTCTGCTCGGCACGGGCATTCGCGGCCGGCTGCGCGAGCCGATCGACCAGGCGGTCGAGCTGGCCATCGCCGCGCGGCGCCACGGCGTGCCGCTGCTCGCCATCGACACGCCGACCGCGCTGGACCTGACGTCGGGCACGCCATCCGATCCCAATGTCCGAGCCGATGTCACGGTCACCTTCCACCGGCCCAAGGAGGGCCTGCGAACCCGAATGGGCAAAGCACTCGCCGGCCGCGTGCTGGTCGCGCCGATCGGCATCCCGCCCGAGGCCGACCATGACTGAGGCAGACCATGACTGAGGCCGCTCTGGATGAGTGAGCCGCGACATGGTGTGCGCGATCGAGACGTCGTCCTCGTCGCGGTGCTCGTCATTGCCGGCGTCGTCACCTTCGCCTGGCTGACCGGATTTATTCCCGATGCTCGACAACGCGGTCGGCCTCGCCCCGATGATCATCGTCGGCCTCATCGCGGTGACTTTGATCGTCTTGTTCAGGACCGCCCGCCCGCGCTGACTTCGTCAGGGGCGGGCACGGGCGAAGAGGTCGAACTTCCGTTCCTCGCCGCGCATCAGGCGGCCGATGTTGTCGTGATGCGCGATCCAGACGACTGCCGCGCCGAGCACGCCGAACAGGAAGTCGGCCGGCTGGTTCCAGCCGAGCAGGACGAACATGCCGATGAACGCGGCGCCGGCGGCAGTGCCGATCAGCGAGCCCAGTGACACGTACTTGGTGATCGCAATCGTGCCGAAGAAGAACGGCGCCGCGAGCAGCACGGCCAGTGGCTGAATGAACAACGCGGCGCCGATGCCGGTGGCCACGCCGCGCCCGCCGTGGAAGCGCAGGAACACGGACGCCCACGCGCCGGCGACGGCGGCGACGCCGGTCAGCGCAACTGCGAGCGGCGAGGCGCCAAGCAGCGACGCCACGGCCACCGGGACGAATCCCTTGAGCACGTCGAGTGTCGCGACGGTCACCGCGCGCCGAGCGCCCATGGCGCGCAGCGCGTTCGTGCCGCCGGTGCGGCCGCTGCCCACCGTGCGCGGATCGACGGCACCGGTCAGCCGCGCGACGAGGACGCCCATCGGCAAGGAGCCCGAGAGGTAGCCGATGGCGATGAAGGCGGCGTCGAACAGCGGCCCGCTTATCTCAACTCCTCAACGATCCTCAACGATGTAAATCTGCTGCGGTCCAGACCGGATCAGGATTTGGCCATCTCCTGGTCTGGTTCTTGTACTCCCCGAGCGAGCAGGATCGCCCAGATCGGCACGAGCACGCCCAGGGTGACCGCCGAGATCAGGTCCGAGATCTGGAAGGGATCGAAAGCCTCGACAAAGATGAACGCGCCGATCACCTTCAGCAGGACCCCGACTAGCAACGCGATGGCGATGATGGTCGACAGTGTGCGCCACGTCGGACTCACTTCAACCACTCGACCAGCCACTCCAGCACCGAAACCGACGAGAGTGATGGCGCCGAGGCCAATCCACGAGACCATCGACCATCCGACCTGGAGCGCCTGGTTCAGGCCGATTACCTCCTCCGTCCGATAGCCACAATCGCAGTAGAACGGGTTGGCGGCCTGCCCGACGCCGATGTTCATCAGCTGCCCAATGATGCCGACGACGCCAGCGACGACCAACAGCAGTGTCATGGCGTCACGTAGCGAAGAAGGTCGCGCCCAGGCGCGCAGGAGGAGCCCGAACATGGCGGCGATCAGGTAGACACCGATCGTGGCCACGGACCCGATCAGGACAAACGGGAAAGCCTGCTCGTCGCTTGTGCGATTGGCTACCAGTCGGTCGACGAAGTCTGCGTCGTCGTGAGGCGGAAGCAGTATCCCGAAGGCGAAGAGCAGGCCCACGATGGCCGACACGATTGCCAGAACCACCAGCACCCAGCTGAGACGCATCAGCGTCCGCCTGTTAGCGACCATCGGACCCACCTCTCTCCTATCGCCGCTCATTGAGTCACGTGAGTGTAGCCACGCACCAGGTTCGCAAGCGTGCGTTTCTTGCGCCGTTGTGGGGGCCCGCGTACCATCGGCCTCGATGACCCCCGCCTTCCTTTCGGCCGTCTGAGCGTGGCAGTCGGCTCTTCCAACAGCTTCGATCTCATCATCCTCGGCGGAGGAACTGGCGGCTATTCAGCAGCATTCCGCGCCGGGCAGCTGGGGCTCAAGACGGCGCTCATCGATGATCAGCCCAAGCTCGGCGGGACGTGCCTCCATTGGGGCTGCATCCCGACCAAGGCGATGCTCGAGTCGGCCGAGACGTTCGAGCGCATCCAGCACGCTTCCGACTACGGCATCGTGGTCGAGGGCGCGCGGCTCGACTACGCGGTCGTTGCCAAGCGCCGCCAGAGCGTTGTCGATCGGCTGGCCAAGGGCCTCGACAGCCTGGTCAAGAAGAACAAGGTCGAGCACATCCGCGGTCGTGGCACGCTGCAGGGCGGCAAGAAGGTTCGAGTCGAGACGCTCAACGAAGAGGGCAAGCCCGACGGCGAGCGAGTCCTCGACGCGAACGATGTGATCCTCGCCACCGGCTCGCGGGTCAAGTCACTCCCCGGGCTCGAGCCGGACGGCCAGCGGATCATCACCAGCGACGAAGCGACGACCAACGACAAGCTGCCGGCGAGCATCATCGTCGTCGGTGGTGGCGCAGTCGGTGTCGAGTTCGCCAGCTTCTACCACGACGCGGGCGTCGAGGTCACCCTGCTCGAGTATCTCGACCGGTTGATGCCGCTCGAGGACGGCGACATCTCCAAGGAATTGGAGCGCTCGTTCCGGCGCCGCGGACTCAAGGTGATAACCAGCGCGCGCTTCGATCCGGAGAGCGTGACCGCCGACGAGAGCGGCGTGTGCGTGATGGTTGGCAAGGAAGGGGAGGAGCCCAAGGAGCTGCGTGCCGAGCAGATGCTCGTCGCCACCGGCCGCGCCCCCAACTCGGACAACGTCGGCCTCGAGTCGACGCGGGCCAAGGTCGAAAAGGGCTTCGTGCTGGTCAACTCGCAGATGAAGACCGCCGAGCCGCACCTGTACGCGATCGGCGACCTCATCGGCGGCCTGCTGCTGGCGCACGTCGCCGCGCATGAGGGCATCGCCGCGGTACATGCGATCGCCGGCGCCGAGGCTGAGCATGTCGACTACCTCAAGATGCCGCGCGCGACCTACTCGCGGCCGCAGATCGCGTCGATCGGCCGGACGCAGGAGGAATGCGAGCGCGACGGTCTTGAGGTGAAGATCGGCAAGATGCCGTTCCAGGCCGTGGGCAAGGCGCTCATCCGGGGCGAGCACGAGGGCTTCGTCAAGGTGATCGCCGATGCCAAGACAGACGCGCTGCTCGGCGTCCACATGGTCGGCGGCAACGTGACCGACCTGATCAGCGAGGCGAGCGCGGCGATGGTGCTCGAGGCAACCGCGTGGGAGATCGGCTCCACGGTGCACCCTCACCCGACCCTGGCCGAAGCTCTGGGCGAGGCAGCTCTCGCTGTCGATGGGAGGTCGATCAACTTCTGATGGTTACTTTCTGATGGCCGCGACCAAGGCGCCGGCCAAGACGGAAGCGAGCCAGCTCGGCGCCGATCTCGGGCTGTCGCGCGACCAGCTGATCGAGATGTATCAGCTGATGGCCATCACGCGCGCCGTCGACGAGCGGATGTGGATCCTCAACCGCGCCGGCAAGATCCCGTTCGTGATCAGTGGCCAGGGCCACGAGGGGGCGCAAGTCGGCCTCGCCTTCGCCCTGCGCAAGGGCCACGACTGGATGGTGCCCTATTACCGCAGCGTGGCCTCGCTGATCACCTTCGGCATGAGCCCGCGCGAGATCATGCTCGCCCAGTTCGCGCGCGGCGTGGACCCGTCCTCGGGTGGCCGCCAGATGCCCGGTCATTACGGCATCGCGGACCGCAACATCCTGTCTGTATCGTCACCGGTAGCGACCCAGATACTGCACGCAACGGGTATCGCCTGGGCGGCCAAGCTCAAGAAGACCGAGCAGGTCACGATCACCTACCTCGGCGAGGGCTCGTCCAACCAGGGTGACTTCCACGAGGCACTCAACTTTGCCGGCATTCACCAGCTGCCGGTGATCTACGTCGTCGAGAACAACGGCTACGCGATCTCCGTCCCGACCTCGCTCCAGTCGGCGGTCGAGGACATCGCCATCCGCGCCGCCGGATACAACATGCCCGGCGTGATCGTCGACGGTGCGGACGTGCTGGCCTGCTACCGCGCCGGCCGCGACGCTATTGATCGCGCGCGAAGCGGCGCCGGTCCGACGCTGATCGAGGCCAAGGTCTCGCGCCTCACCGCCCACTCGTCGGACGACCAGCACACCAAGTACCGCAGCCAGGATGAGCTTGACGCCCAGAAGGGGCGCGACCCGCTGCCGCTCTTCCGCGACCAGCTGCGCGCGGCGGGCATGCTCGATGACGCGGCCGAGGAGAAGATGCTGGCAGAGTCGCGCAAGGTCGTCGAGGACGCCACCGACTGGGCCGAGGCGCAGGCCGATCCCGATCCGGCCACTGCCCAGCGCCACGTCTATGCGGACACGCCACCTGCGCGGATGGACGATCCGCTCTGGCAGGGTATCCGCTTCATCGGCGACGGCGGACCGTTCGGTGTGTTGAAGGGCGACGACTGATGGCCGTCATGACCTACATCGAGTCGGTCCGCGACACGCTCGCCCAGGAGATGCGCCGCGACGAGTCGATCGTGGTGCTCGGCGAGGACGTGGGCAAGAAAGGCGGCGTTTTCCTCGCCACCGACGGGCTGTACGACGAGTTCGGCGGCGACCGCGTGCTGGACACGCCGTTGAGCGAATCGATGATCGTTGGAGTCTCGATCGGTGCCGCCGTCGCTGGTCTGCGACCCGTGCCCGAGATCCAGTTCGCCGACTTCATCTTCCCTGCCTTTAACCAGATCCTGTCCGAGGCGGCGCGGATGCGCTTCCGCTCCAACGGCGCCTTTTCCTGCCCGATGACTCTCCGCGCGCCCTACGGCGGGGGAGTGCATGGCGCGCTGTACCACTCGCAGTCGGTCGAGGCCTTCTTCGCCCACATCCCGGGGCTGAAGGTCGTCATTCCTTCGACGCCGTACGACGCGCGCGGCATGCTCCGCTCGGCCATCCGCGACGACGACCCGGTGCTGTTCTTCGAGCACAAGAAGATGTACCGCTCGGTTCGTGGCGACGTCCCCGACGACGACTACACCGTGCCGCTCGGCTCGGCCAAGGTGACCCGCGAAGGGTCGGACGTGACCGTGATCGGCTATGGCCTGATGGCCCACTACGCGCTCGAGGCAGCCGAACTGCTCGAGGCCGACGGGGTCAGCGTCGAGGTCGTCGACCTGCGCACGCTGCGCCCGCTTGATGGCACGACCGTGCTCGAGAGCGTGCGCAAAACGGGTAAGGCCGTGATCGTCTACGAGGACAACCGCTTCGGAGGTTACGGCGCGGAAGTGGCCGCGATCATCGCCGAGGAGGCGTTCGACCACCTGGACGGACCGATTGTCCGAGTCACCGGCCCGGACGTGCCGGGCGTGCCCTACAACCACGTTCTCGAGGACTGGTACATGCCCAGTCCAGACCGCATCGCCGACGCGGTTCGCAGACTCGCCGCCTACTAACACCGTCAAGAGGGAGGCATTCGTGCCCAAGCAGCTGGTATTTGGGATCTTCGCCAATCAGGAGGCGGCCGAGGCTGCCGTCGGCGAGCTTCAGGGCGGCATCGCGGCCTACTCGGACATCGAGCTCGGCCCAATCGGCGTCCTGATCGTCGACGACCAGGGCGAACTCCAGGAGCACAAGATGGGCAAGCGCAGCGGCGGCAAGGGCGCCACGATCGGCCTCGCCCTGGCGGCGGTAACCCCGATCGGGCTGCTCGCCGGCGTCATCGGCGGCGCCGCACTTGGACACTTCCGCCAGGCCGGCCCCGCGTTGTCAGCCGAAAACCGCGACCGGCTCACTGCCGAATTGAGTGGTGGCAAGGCCGCGCTCGGCGCCATCGTCGCCTCCGAAAAGGTAGCCCTGCTGACACAGATCTTGGCCGACCTGGGCGGAGCTCCACAGGCCCACGAGGTCTCCGACGAGGCGGTCGATGCCGCCACTGAAGCCGCAGCCGCCGCCCCGGAGACGCCCGAGGCCTAGCTCCCAGGCCCCTATTTGAACGGTTCAGGAATTTCGATAACGACGAATCCGCCATCGCCGGTTGGAATCGTATCGTCGTGGCGGGCATGGGCGACAACCTCCTGGATCGGAGGCAACGTTCTGAACGCGGCCTGCTCCAGGCCGGCCATTGCGGCGCCGATGGAGACCCCAACCTCGAACTTCTTCTTTGGCATGGTGCGCTTCTCGCTGGGTGCTAGCTCGTCAGTCACCGTTCAAGGTTATCCGGAGCCGGATCAAGCCTCAGCCGCCGCATCCTGGTGAGAGACGGAATCGACTCACCTAGAGTCCCCTCAGGAGGTCGCCACCTAAGCGTCGATGACGGCGTAGATGGCCCAGTCGTCCGGGACACCTTTTAAGACGTGCCGGCCGCGGTCTTCGAACGAGATCCCCGATCCCGCGACGAGATCCTTGACGGTGCTCGAAACGAGGATCTCGCCCGCGCCCGCGAGGGACGCCACGCGTGAGCCGATGTGCACTCCAACACCCTGGACGTCGCCGGCCACGAATTCGACCTCGCCCGTGTGCAATCCGGCACGCACCTCGATCCCGGCCGCAGCGAGCTCGTCGCGGATAGCGCGCGCAGTCCTGATCGCCCGTGCCGGCCCGTCGAACGTCGCCAGGAAGCCGTCCCCGGTGGTCTTGATTTCGCGTCCTGAGCCGCGCGCCAGCTCGCTCCGAACGATCTGGTCGTGCTGCGCCAGCAGTTGCTTCCAGCGCTTGTCGCCGAGCGCCACCGCGCGCACCGTTGAGTCGACGATGTCGGTGAACATGACCGTGGCCAGCACGCGGTTCGCCTCTGGCTCTGGCCTGGCGCCCGTCACGAACTCCTGGATCTCGCCGACCATCGCGTCCTGATCGCCGGCCCAGATCAGATTGTCGACGCCCGGCAGTTCGACGTACTTGGCGCCCGGGATGTGGTCGGCGAGGTAGCGCCCGTACGGACTGCGCAGGTATTGAACGTCGGCGTGGTGGATCACGAGCGTCGGCACCCGGATCGTGGGCAGGACGTCGCGGACGTCGGTTTCGTAGATCAGCTTGACCATCGCCCTGGCGCTGCCCGGACTGGCCGACTCGCGCTCGTAGCGCGCCCAGGCATCGTGCAGCCGCGGGTCGCCGGCCATGCTCGGCGCGAACATATCGATCATCATGCCGCGCCCAAAGCCGGCCGAGATTGCGTCCAGCTGGCCGTCTACAACCTGCGGCGGGGCGCCAATCGGGTAGTTCGGCGCCACCAGGAAGCGGGCAAAGCCGTCGACGATGACCAGCGACGTGATCCGATCGGGAAATGCGGCGGCACAGACGATCGCCATCAGTGCGCCACCGATGTTGGTGATCAGCGCAGCCCGTGCGGAGCGGACAGTGTCCATCACCGTGCGCAGGTCATCGATCCAGACCTCGAGCGTCGGAAGGGCGTTTATGGGAACCGGGTCGGACAGGCCGATGCCGCGCTTATCGAACATGATCACCCGCCCGAACGACGCGAGACGGTGGCGGAACTGCGCCAATGGCGGAACATCCCACTGCGCGTCCATATGGCTGAACCATTGGTCGGCAAGGATGATGTCGATCGGCCCGTCGCCCAGCACCTGGTACGCGATATGGACCTCGCCAGCGCGGGCGTAAAGCGTTTCGGGCAGCACGTGCGCAGCATAAGTTGCGCTCGCATGAAAATCGCTCTCGATTCTTTGGCCGTGCGCCTTTATCGACAGATTGGACGCCTGTTCGCACGATCGGCGAAACTACTGCCAATGAAGTCGACGGAGGCGCTCTAGATGCCCAAGGTCCAGATGCCGCAACTCGGCGAGAGCGTTGCCGAGGGCACGATCGGCAAGTGGCTGAAGCAGCCCGGCGATCACGTCGACAAGTACGAGCCGATCGTCGAGGTCATCACCGACAAGGTGAACGCCGAGGTGCCGTCGCCTTTCGAGGGCACGTTGACCGAGATCCTGGTCCAGGAAGGCGAAACGGTTCCGAACAACACTGATATCGCGGTCATCGACGCGGTCGGTGAAGCCGCCGGGGCGACCGAGCAGGCGCCGCCGGCAGAGGCAGCCGCCGCCCCGACAGCACCAATCGCCGCGGCGGAAGCGTCGGTCGACGAAACGGCATCACAGGCCGGCGGCAACGGCCCGGCGGGATCCGACGAACGTCCGGAGCGCAGCATCGAGCAGCCCACAGCGCAGCCGGCCGCCGCTCAGGCCGCCACTGCGATTGCCGCGCCACCGACGATTTCAGGCAGCAACGGGGCGTCCGGCCCCAACGGCTACAAGGGTCCAACCACGCCCGCCGTGCGCCGACTGGCGCGCGAGCACGGCGTCGACCTGGCGATGGTCGCCGGCTCGGGCCACAGCGGTCGGGTAACGCGCGACGATGTGCTCAAGTTCGTCGAGTCGGGCGGGGCCAACTCCGCTGCACAGGCTCCTGCCCAGGCGCAGGCCTCTGCCCAGGCGCCGGCCGCACAAGGGCAGGCACCGGCGCAGACGGCACCCGCCCAACCATCGGCTCCCTCGCCGGTCGCCCAGGGCGACTCTCTAAAGCAGGCTTCGCCGATGCGCAAGGCCATCGCGGCGCAGATGACCAAGGCACTCCAGGTGCCGGTTGCCTACACCACGATCGAGGTCGACATGAGCGGTGTCGTGGCGCTGCGCAACGCCAACAAGGGCGGCTACCAGGCGCAGGAGGGCATCAGCCTGACCTTCGACGCGTTCGTCGCCAAGGCGACCGTCGATGCTCTCAAGCGACACTCCGACTTCAACGCCCACTACACCGACGAGGGCCACTGGCGCCGCCAGGCGATCAACCTTGGTGTCGCCGTCGCCGTCGAGGATGGCCTCGTCGTCCCCGTCATCAAGGACGCCGATCGTCTGAGCATCCACGGCCTGAACCGGGCCCTGCGCGACCTGGCCGACCGCGCCCGGGGTGGCAAGCTCAAGCTGGACGACATCCAGGGCGGCACATTCACGCTCGACAACACGGGCTGGACGGGCTCGATGATCACCCAGCCGATCATCAACGCGCCGGAGGTCGGGATCCTGACGATGGAATCGATCGTCAGGCGCCCGGTCGTGGTCGAAACCGCGACCGGCGACGCCATCGGCATCAAGCCAATGATGTACATGTGCCTTGGCTTCGACCATCGCGCAACAGATGGCGCCCAGGCAGGCCGCTTTGTGGCTGACGTCAGGAAGTGGCTGGAAGCCGTGGACTCGAACACCGCCATTTGGTAGGTCGCCGGCCGGTCGGCGACCGCGGCAAAGCCGTGCAATCGAATACGTGGGTTCAGCGCCGGAGGGGCGTTCTTTAGTGCAGGCAGCAAAACAACTCGAAGCCGTGCGCGAGATTCTTCGCGCTATCAGCGCGATGCCGTTCGACCTCGATGGCGCGCTGCGCATCGTCGTCGAGCGTGCGGCCGACCTGTGCCAGGCAGATTATGGATATGTCTTTGTCCCGGCCGGGGATGCATATCGGCTGGCGGCGCAGCATGGCGGATCTCCCGAGCAGGAACAGTACGAGCGCGACCACCCGTCGCCGGTCACCCGGCAGACGGTGGTCGGCCGTGTCGTGATCTCGGGCGAGCCGGTCCAGATCGAGGACGTCCTGACCGACCCCGAATACCAATGGCAGGAAGGTCAGCGACTGGGCGAGTTCCGAACGCTGCTCGGCGTGCCGGTTCGCACCCAGGACAGGCTGGTCGGCGTCTTCGGCCTGGCCAGAACGTCTGTCCGCAGCTTCTCCGACGCAGACATCGAGCTCGTCCAGACCTTCGCCGACCAAGCCGCGATCGTGATTGAAAACGTGCGGCTGATGGGGACCATCGAGCGCCAGCGCGAGGAGCTGGCCCGTTACGTGCCGTCGACCGTGGCCAAGCTGATCGCGAACGCCGAGGGCGAGCAGTTGCTAGCCGGCCATCGGCGCGAGGTGTCGGTTGTCTTCTGCGATCTGCGCGGCTTTACCCAGTTCGCCGAGGAGGCCGAGCCCGAAGAGGTGCTCGAGATCCTGCGCGAGTACCACCGCGAGATGGGCCACATCATCACCGAGCATCACGGGACGCTCGAGCACTACGCGGGCGACGGAATGATGATCTTCATCAACGATCCACTTCCCGTTCCCGACCATCCTCTCGAGGCGACGCGGATGGCGGTGGCCATGCAGGCACGCTTTGCCGAACTCAGCGGGCAGTGGCATCGCCAGGGGTTCGACCTCGGCCTCGGCATCGGCGTGGCCGTCGGCTTCGCCACTCTCGGACGGATCGGCTACGAGGGCCACTACGGCTACGCGGTCATCGGCACCGTCGCCAACCTTGCGTCGCGGCTGTGCAGCGTCGCCGAACCGGGCCAGGTCCTGATGAGCGGCAGGACGTACACGCGGATAGAGCCCAACTTCGATGCGAGCTCAATGGGCAGTCTCGATTTCAAGGGCTTCAGGCGTCCGGTCGAGGCATACACGCTGATCGGCGAGCGCCAGCCCGCTTGACCCTCGGCGCTCAGATGCGCGTCGTTGTCACCGGCGGTGCCGGGTTCATCGGCCGCGCCGTCGTCCGCCAGCTGGCCGCGCGCGGCGATCAGGTCGTCGCTCTCGTTCGCGACCCGGACCGTGCGCAATTCTTGAAACACCATCAGGTCACTCTCCAGGCGAGCGATCTCTCGAGCGTGGCCCAGCTGGCGGCCCAAATGCGCGGCGCCGACGCGGTGATTCACGGCGCCGGCTCGTACCGGGTTGGCATCAAGCTCAGCGAGCGGCCACGAATGTGGGACGCAAATGTTGTCGCAACGGAACGGGTGCTTGACGCCGCGACCAGCAGCGACGTATCGCGCATCGTCTACATCTCGACGGCCAATGTCTTCGGTGACACGCGCGGCCAGAAGGTCGACGAGACCCACGAACGCGACCTGGGCCAGGGCTTTCTGTCCTACTACGACGAGACCAAGTACCGAGCCCATGAGGCGGCGCTCAAGCTGATCGCGGGTGGCGCTCCGATCGTCATTGTCCAGCCGGGCCAGGTGTACGGCCCGAACGACCACTCGTTGGCCGGCGCTCAGCTCGAGCAGGCACACGCCGGCAAGCTGCGTTTCCTGGTGAATCCCAGTGCAGGACTGGCCTGGGCCCATGTAGATGATGTGGCAGCGGCCATAGTCGCGGCGCTCGACGGAGGCCGCGTCGGCGAGGCGTACTCGATCGCCGGCGAGTGCCTACGGGTATGGGAGGCAATCGCCATTGCCGCCCGCGTGGGCGGTCGAAAGCCGCCTAAGCGCACCTTGCCCACCGGACTACTCAGGCTGATTGCGCCGCTCAACGACCGACTTGGCGGTCTGCCTGGGCTGCCCGGCAACATTGCCGAGATAATCAGATCAAGCGATGGGGTCACCTACTGGGCGACGCACGACAAAGCGGCCCACGAGCTCGACTTTCACCCTCGATCGCTCGAGCAGGGGATCGCCGACACATTGGCCCCGAGAGGCTCGCCGCGCCGCGCGTAACCCACTCGCAACTAACCTGCCGCCCACCGACCGGCGGTTAGGCCGTAAACTTGGCGCCAGATGCAGCGCGAGCTCCCCATGTTCCAGCCACCGGGCCAGTCTGGCCATGCCCCTCACCAGCCGCCGACGATCGCGATGGGCGGGGGAACCTTCGCTGAACCCGCCGCGGACGGAAGCACGGCAATGCGCCGCCATCCAGATTGGATCAAGGCGCGCCTGCCGAGCGGGGAGAACTACCAGGACCTGAAGCGCATCATGCGCGGCCTGACGCTCAACACGGTGTGCGAGGAGGCCCACTGCCCCAACATCGGGGAGTGCTGGGACCAGCGCACGGCAACGATCATGATCCTCGGCGACGTGTGCACGCGCGCGTGTGGCTTCTGCGCGGTGAAGACCGGTCGCCCAACCTGGAACGACGAGGACGAGCCGCGCCGAGTCGCCGAAGCAGTCGCGCAAATGGATCTCGAGCACGTAGTGGTCACCAGCGTCGCGCGCGACGACCTTTCCGATGGCGGCGCGCACATCTTTGCCGAGACCATTCGTGCGCTGCGCCGCGAGTCGCCGAACATGGGCATCGAGGTCCTGATCCCCGACTTCAATGGTGGCGACGAACCGCTGCGGACGGTCATGGAGGCGGGGCCGGACATCCTCAATCACAACCTCGAGACCGTTGAGCGGCTGCAGAAGCCGGTTCGTAAGCGGGCACGCTACGGGCGATCGCTCGAGGTGCTGGAGAGGGCCAAGAAGATGGCGCGCGACATCACCGGCCGCGACGGAACGGTCCATACCAAGTCGAGCCTGATGGTCGGCTTGGGTGAGACGCGGGAGGAACTCAGCACGGCGTTTGTCGATCTAAGGAAGGTGGATTGCGACGTGCTCACCATCGGCCAGTACCTGCGGCCGTCCGAGCAGCACCTGCCCATCGAGCGTTACTATCATCCCAGCGAGTTCACAGAGATGAAGGCCGAGGCCGTGGCCCTTGGCTTTAAGCACGTCGAATCAGGCCCCCTCGTCAGATCGAGCTATCACGCCCGAGACCAGGTACCGGAGGAAGCGCGCCTCCGCCGTAGCGGCCGCCAGAGGGCGCTCGCCGCAAACGGCCTGAGCTAATCGTCACAGGGGACAGATGACCACCGAGACCAACACCTTCGAAGCTCGACAGCCGCTGCGCGGCCTGAATTGGCGGCGATTTGCAGCAGTGACCGCGATCAGCGTCGTTTCGATCTTCGTGCTGGCCGCCGTGATTGCCTTCGCCTACGCGAGCATGAACTCCGGTCGCGTCCTGCCCGGCGTCACGATCGGCGAGATCGCCGTTTCCGGCCTGCCGCCGGCAGAGGTCGAGCAGCTCATACGAGCTGAGCTTCCCGACGTTGGCGAGGGCAGCCTCCGGCTCCACATCGGCGGCATCGATCACGAGGTCCCGTACTCCGAGATCGGACGCGACTACGACATGGACGCGATGCTCAACAGCGCGATGGGCGTTGGTCGCGCCGGTAATCCGCTGGATCAGCTCGCCAACCAGCTGCGCGGCATGTTCGGCACGGTCGAGATCGCGCCGATCATCGTTTTCAATTCCGAGCTTCTGACCTCGCGCGTCGCGTCGATCGCGCATGCCGCGCAGGTCACCCCGTCGAACGCGTCGATCACCTACGAAAACGGCGAGTACGTCGTGACGCCGGGCATGGATGGCCGGTCGGTCAATGTCGACGAAGTCGTTGCCCAGGCCCTGGCCGCAGTCAGCGGCGCAACCGTCGGCGACACCAGCGTCGTTGTGGATCCGATCATCATTCCGGCCGACATCGACACCCCCGCCGCGCAGGCCGCGGTCGACAAGGCGCGACTCGTCTCGGCCAGCCCGCTGCTGCTGTCGAGCGGCCTCCAGAGCTCGACCGTACCGGTTGAGACGCTGCGCGAATGGGTGCGGCTCGAAGAGACATCGCCCGGCACATGGGAGCTGATGATCGATCGTGCTGCGGTGGATCAGTACGTGGTCAGCCTCAAGGCACAGACGGATCGGCCCGCCGTGGAAGCGACGCTCACCTTCGAGGGCGTCGATCCAGTGGTCGCTCCGAGCCAGGTCGGCGCCGAGCTCGACGCGACGGCCGCCGGTGACGGCATCGTCGCCGCGCTCATCAGTCGTGGCGGCGGGAGCGATGCACCGGAGGTCGCGCTCGCTGTCGCGCCGCTCGAGCCTGAGTTCACGACCGAGGAGGCCCAGGCGCTCGTCGGCAAGGTCGAGCTGCTTGGCTCGTGGACGACCAACTACGTCCCCAGCAATCACAACTTCCAGGGCATCAACATTCGCCGCCCGACCGAGCTGATCGACGGCACTGTCGTCCAGCCCGGCGAAGAGTTCGACTTCGTCGAGGTCGCCGGCCCGATCACGCGCGCCAACGGCTACGGCGACGGCGCCGCGATCATCGGCGGCAACACGCGCGACGAGGGCGTCCTGGGCGGCGGCCTCTGCTCGGCGTCGACGACGCTCTACAACGCCGCCTTGCGCGCAGGCTTCGAGCTCGGCGCGCGCCGCAACCACGCCTACTACATCAATCGCTACCCGGTCGGCCTCGACGCCACGATCTGGATCAGTGGCTCGTACGTCCAGACGATGGAGTTCATCAACGACTCCGAGTACCCGATCGTCATCCGCGGCATCAACGCCCGAAAGAAGGTCACCTACGAGATCTGGGGCGTGTCCGACGGCCGCACGGTCAACCTTTCCCAGGCCGACGTCCAGAACGAGCGCGAGGCCAATAACTACTACGAGTTCACCGACGAGCTGGCGCCGCGCCAGACCGAGCGCGATGAGTACGCCGCCGACGGTTTCACGTCATCGGTCACGCGAACGGTGCGCGACGCGAACGGCAACGTCATTCACGAGAACACGATTCGCTCGAACTACCGCCGCGTGGACGGCATCGTAATGGTCGGCCGGATGGCCGGTGACCCGCCGGCCGGTACGCGCATCCCGTACAGCCAGGGCCTGCCGCCGGCGCCAAACCCGACCGAAACGCCCGACCCGAACCCGACCGACCCGCCCAATACCGCGGAGCCGGTCGCCAGGTTCGGCACCTCACTCCTCGAGAACCGCCGCGTCGCGTTCAGCGACAAAAGCACCGGCGGTCCGACCAGTTGGTCTTGGGATTTCGGCGACGGAAGCGGTTCGAGCGACCGCAGTCCGACGCACAAGTACGACACCGCCGGCAGCTATACGGTGACGCTGACTGTCAGCAATGAAAACGGTTCCAGTTCGAGGACGAGGACGGTCAACGTCCAGGGCGGCAATCCGGATCCGGATCCAACCGAACCACCCACCGAGTCGCCTCCGCCTGGGTAGTGAATAGAACACTCGTTCTATAATCAGGGAATGCCGGGAGCGGAGTATCGCGAGGAGCCGTGCAAGTCGGCCCTCAATCGGGTCAAGGGAATGGGCTTTGGCTGGTCGCTCAACCCGTACATGGGCTGCGCCCACCAGTGCACCTTCTGCTACGTCCGCGCCTTCGAGCGCCGCGCCGAACGGCCGTCTGACGATCGCTACGGCTCGTCGATACGGGTCAAGATCAACGTCGCCGACATCCTGGGTCGCGAGCTGGCGCGCAAGTCGTGGAAGGGCGAGCTGGTGGCAGTCGGCGCCGCGACGGATCCATACCAGCCGGCCGAGGGTCGCTACAGGCTGACCCGCGCTTGCCTGGAGGTGATGGCACAGACGGCCAACCCGTTCAGCATCATCACTCGCGGGCCGATGATCGTTCGCGACATCGACGTGCTCACAACGGCAGCAACGAGGGCGGACGTGTCGGTCAATTTCTCCGTGCCGACGCTCGACGATCAGGTCTGGCGCTACACCGAGCCGCACACGTCGCCGCCAATCCAACGTCTTCGCGCGATGCGACGGCTGGTGGATGCGGGGATCAAAGCCGGCGTCGGCATCGCACCGATCCTGCCCGGGCTCTCGGACGATCCGAAACTTTTGACGGACGTCGTCAAGGCAGCCCGCGACCATGGCGCCACGCACGTCTGGGCCAACGTCCTCTACCTCCGGCCTGGCACGCGCGAGCACTTCCTGGACAAGCTGGCCGACGTGTGGCCTGAGATGGTGCCTTTCTACGAGCGGCTATACGGCAGCCGCGCGTACCTGCCCGATGCCGAAACGAAGCCGCGCCGCGCCCGCGTACAGCAGCTCGCGCGCGAGCTAGAGATCGCCGACCGAAGGCGCGTGCGACTTATGCCGCAGCCTGCTTTAGCGGTCGACGAGCAACTCGCTCTCGTACTTTCCGATGATGCGGAGTCGCTGCGCCACGTCGCCTAGGTATACCTAGGCGATCTTCAGTGGCCGAATGGGGAGAAAAGGCACTAGTTGGATCGCGCCTCACGGCGTCCAATGGAGCAGTCGGAACTCCAAGGAGGCCTTTGCCATGAGCCCAGTCAATTCGACGCGGCGTTCGCCGCGATCGATCAGCCTCGGACTCTCGTTGGTCGTCGCTAGCCTGGCGGCGCTGCTTGCCGTCAGTCCTGCAGCCGCCAGCGTCGAGATGGGCCACGTGGGAGTCGTCGGTCCGCACAACTTCCTCGACACGTATGCCGATCCGGGCGTCGCCTGCAACTACGCGACGGTCAGTGACGGCGACGTCTGGCGCGGCAAGCTGGCGCACATCGACGTCAATCCGCCATCACTCAACTCGATCTCAGGGGAACAGCTCGTGGGCTGGCGCTTCATCGTCCGCCGCTACCGCCACATTTACGAGCCGGGCCGACCTCGATCGGTTTCCGACCCTTACACGGTGACCTACCGAAGCCCGATCCAACAGGCCAGCGCGACCGAATCAGTAGTCGCCGACCTTGAACGAATGGGAGTTGACGTGTCGGTGCCCCCTGGAACCTTGAAGCGCAATTGGGATTACCTGATCGTCATCAAATCGATCTGGTATCGGCCAAACGGCAATCGCCAGGGAACAGCGACAGACCGTCTGCGCTGGTACGGCGTCGAGGGCAGCAGCAACTTCGACGAAAGCCTGGCGCTCTGGTGCCCGGCCCGGCTCGCGACGACGCAGGGCTGACACGGCGACGGGAATGCGGGCTTTGCGCAAGCCGCCTGGACCCTGAGACGATCGTCCTGATAGGCCCTTCGGGACGATCAGTGCCAAAATGGGGCCTCCATGACAACTCAGGCTGAGGTCGCCGACCAACCGCGAATTGAGCTGCGCACGTTTAGCTGGCGCCGCGCGGCAGTGTGGTTCATCGTGACTATGCTCGCGATCGTGTTCTTTGCTGCCGCCTTCGCCGCCGGCTACGGCCGCTTCCACGAGGGCCGGGTGCTGCCCGGCGTGGACGTTGCCGGAGTGGATGTCGCCGGTCTCAACCGAGCCGCGGCTGAGGCCAAGCTCCGCCGCGCCCTTCCCGATCTTGGCGCCGGCGCGCTGTCCGTCAGCGTGGATGGCTCGGAGTCGGAAGTCGCCTACTCGGACATTGATCGCGACTACAACATGGAGCTGATGCTCGATGAAGCGTTCGGCGTGGGTCGAACGGGCGTTACCTCCGAGCAGCTCCAGGAGCAGATGCGCACGCTCCTGAATGGCCTTTCGATTGGTACGTCGGTCAACTTCGATGCCGAAGAGCTCGCGGCGCGGGTCGCGGCTATCGCGACAGCTGCCGAATCGGATCCCGTCGACGCGACCATCAGCCGCGTCGGCAGCGAGTACGTCGTCACGCCGTCGCAGGAAGGCGCCGCCGTCGATGAGCATGCTGCCGTTGCCGCGGCGATGGCCGCTCTGCACAACACGTCGGCGGCGGACACCGAGATCGAAGTCGAGTCGACCGCGGTTGCGCCGCAGATACCGACCGAGGTAGCGCAAGCCGCTGCTGACCGCGCCAACCAGGTCATGGCCGAGTCGCTGACCTTGTCTGCGCTCGGTGGCACGGCGCGAATTGAGGCCGAGACGATCGCCGGCTGGACGCGGCTCGAGGCGACCGAACCCGGTGTATGGGAAGTGGTCATTGAGCAGGCTCCGATCGAGCAGATCGTGGACAGCTTCAAGTTCGCCGTTGACGTTCCGGCTACGAACGCCACTTACAGCTTTGAAGAGAGCGAGCCGGTGGTCATTCCTGACGCCGGCGGCCAGGAGATAGACCGTGCCGCCGCCATCAGCGCGGCCATGTCCTCTCTGCACGGCCGAGCAGACGGCACTCCGACTTCGTCGCTCAACCTCGCCATCACGCCGCTGGCCCCCGAGTTCACCGCTGCCCAGGCGCAGGCGCTCGTGTCGCGAATCGAGCGCCTGTCGCGCTGGACGACCAAGTACGACCCGAGCTCGCGCAACGGCTTCGGCAAGAACATCCGCCGGCCAACGAACCTGATCAACGGGTACGTTGTCGAGCCGGGCGCCACATTCGACTTCGTCGAGGTCGCCGGCCCGATCACCGCCGCCAATGGCTACACCAGCGGCGCGGCGATCATCCACGGCAACACCCAGCTCGACGGTGTGCTCGGCGGCGGCCTGTGCTCGTGCTCGACGACGCTGTTCAACGCCGCCCTGCGGGCCGGCTTCGAGATGGGCGCGCGGCGCAATCACGCCTACTACATCGATCGCTACCCGGTCGGCCTCGATGCCACGATCTGGATCAACGGCCGCTATGTCCAGACGATGAGCTTCACCAACGACTCTGAGTACCCGATCCTGATCCGCGGCATCAATCGCTCGAACAGCGTCACGTTCGAGATCTACGGCGTGCCCGACGGCCGCACGGTGGACCTGTCCAAGGCCCGTGTGTGGGCGCCCAAGGAAGCCTGGACGCGGATCGAGTACACCACCGAGCTTCCGCCCGGCGCGAGCGAACGCGTCGAGTACCCGTTCGACGGCTTCCAGTCATTGGTCACCCGAACCGTTCGCTCGTCGACCGGGGCAATCCTGCATGAGGACACCTACCAGTCCAGCTACCGGCGTGTGATTGGCTACGTTCGGGTCGGCTGGCAGCCGGGCGACCCGCCGCCGGGCACGATCGTGGAGAACCCGCCCCCTCAAGACGAGTAAGCCACGGCTGGCTCTTGGTGGGGCACGCTCGGATAGCATCGGGGCGTGCCCACAGTCCTGCCGCGCAGCCAGCCGCTGACGGAGCTTCACACCCACCTGGGTGGCTCTGTCGCGCCGGCGATCATGTGGGGCATCGCCCATTCGCAGGGCATTCGGTTGCCGACCAAGGACTACTGGGAGTTCCGCCAGCTGATCACTGTGAGCGCGCGGCGCGGGCGGAGCTTCGACGGATACCTGCAGCTCTTCCACTGGACGGAGCTGATCCAGTCGTCGCCGCTGGCTGTCGAGCGTTCGGTGTACGAGGTCATCGGTGGCGCCTACCGGAAGAACAACATCACCACCATCGAGCTTCGCTTCAACCCGATGAAGCGCAACCGTGGCGGCGAGCAGGACCTCGACCACATCATCCACGCCGCCATCCGCGGGATGGATCGGGCGATGCTCGAATATCCAGTAACGCCGGGCCTGATCTTCTGTCTCGACCGCGCGTTCCCGTTCAACCTGAACGAGATTATTGCCGAGAAGGCGATCGCCTACCGCACCCGCGGTGTCGTTGGCATTGACATCGCCGGCCCGGAATCGCCCGACTTTCAGCCCTCCGATTACAAGCGCTTGTTCGACCGCTGCCGCCGGCGGGGGCTGGGCATCACCGTCCACACCGGTGAATCGGGGCCGGTCGAGGAAATTGTTGATGTGATCGAACAGCTCGAGCCGTCGCGCATCGGCCACGGCGTCAAATCGGCCTTCGATCCACGGACGATGGCAATGATCCGCGAGCGCGACATCACGCTCGAGGTCTGTCCGACAAGCAACCTCAACACTCGGGTCGTCTCGAGCTGGGACGAGTTCCGCTGGATCTTCGACACGTTCCGGCGCAACAGGGTCAAGTTCACGATCAACACGGACGGCCCGGAGATGCTGCGCACCTACATCCGTGACGAGTTCTCTACGCTCGGGCGGTTGGGCATCCTGTCGTTCGAGGAGCAGGAGCAGTCGGCGGAATGGGCGCGCCAGGCGTCGTTCGTGAACGGGGTGAGCAGCATTCCGCTCCCACGTCGCGGTCCGGCGAGTCGGCGCAAGATGGAACGGGAAGAGGCCTGATCTCAGGCGCATCGTTACCGGCGTCGGTGTTTGACAGGTAGGCGTAGGGTGGGTTGCGGGGAACGGTCGTCACCCGTGGGGGGACTCGGTCACCGCGAGCGCTCGCTCCGCTCCTTGAACTGGGGTGGGCCATGCTCGTCGACGCGCATTCTGTGTTGCGCCTTCGCGTTGTTGCGTTCCTGTCGCTGGCTGCGTTGATTGCGGGATCTCTAGCGTCGCCGGCGGCGGCTGCAACTTCGGGATCCGACCCCCGGGATCTAACGGCGGTCGGCAACACGCTGTATTTCACCGCCCAAGGCGGCGGCGGGCGCGAGTTGTGGAGGTCCAACGGAACCGAGGCAGGAACCGTCCGAGTCAAGGACATTCGGCCCGGCCCCACGGGATCTTCGCCTGAGGATCTCGTCGACGTCGCTGGCACCCTCTACTTCGTCGCAGACAATGGAAGTGGACGAGCAATCTGGAAGAGCGATGGATCCAGCGCCGGCACCGTCTTGGTGGTGCAGCATCCAACCGCCTACCTGTACGGCCTGCACGCGTTCATCGGCAGGCTCTTTTTTGTCTCGTCGACAGACGCTGGCCATGAGCTCTGGAAAACGGATGGCAGCCCGGGCGGCGAGCAACTCGTCGCGCCCATAGCCGCCGGCTATCAATACATCGATTTAATCGAGAACGCTGGTGACGGCCTGTACCTGATGCGATCCGGTGACACCGACGACGGGCAGCTCTGGAAGACATCAGGCTTCCTGGGCGGCACCCGGCTCCTTAAGACGCTCAGCAAGTCTGCCTTCGCACCCATGACCGGCGTGGGGAACCGGCTCTTCTTCCTGAAGGCGGTCGGAAGCACGGGCCACTTCCCGACCCCTGCCACTGTGTGGCGGAGCAATGGCACACCTGAGGGGACAAGACACATCAAGGACCTCGTGCCCGGCGATTGGGACTATGCCTTCAACGTCATCGACGCGGGCGGCACTGCGTTCTTCCACACTCCGGGTGCGATCTGGAGGAGCAACGGCTCCCGCGCAGGTACGCAGATTGTGGCAACCGACTTCGGCGCTGCGTCGCCGTCGTACCAACACCAGCCAACGTACGTCGACGGCGTTGTGTTCTTCACGGTCGTGTCGAATGGGCAGGGCTATCTCTGGAAGTCCGACCTGACGAGCTCGGGCACGGAGCAGGTCAGTGATGCCGAGCCGTTTCGGTGCCTGACGCAGCCGTTCCAGGGTTGCCCGGGACGTCAATCGGCGAACAGCGTCGGCTTGGGCGGGGCGCTCCTCTACTCGTCGCACGGGCCCGGGGCTGGGGTGGAGCTGTGGCGGAGCGATGGCACGGGCACGGGCACGCATCAGGTCATCGACATTCTTCCCGGCTGGAAGAGCGCCAACCCCGGTGAACTGACGCCTCTCGGAGGGTTCCTGTACTTCACGGTCAACGACGGCACCCACGGTCGAGAGCTGTGGCGTAGCAATGGCACAGACAATGGGACGTGGATGGTCAGGAACCTGTGAGCTGTGGAGGTTCGTGCTCTAAGAATTGGTCGGGCTGATAGCCTGACTCCTCGTGGATTTCGATCTCAGTCCAGAGCATGAGCTCCTGCGCCGAACTATCCGCGATTTCCTATCTCGCGAAGTCGAGAGCCAGGTCGACGCGTTCGAAACAGACCGTCGTTTTCCGAGTGACATCGTTGCCGAGCTCGGCCAGATGGGCCTCTTGGGCATCCCGTTTCCCGAGGAAGAGGGCGGCGCCGGTCTGGACACGCTGGCCTATGCCATCGCGATCGAGGAGCTGGCCCGGGTGTGGGGCAGCCTGGCGATCATCGTCGCCGCGCACACCAGCTTGGGCTGCAATCCACTCCATCTCGCCGGCACCGAAAAGCAGAAGCAGCGCTTCCTGGTGCCGATGGCACAGGGAAGTGTCCTGGGCGCCTACGGTCTGACGGAACCCGAGGCCGGCTCCGACTCTGGCGGCACGCGGACCACGGCCCGCTTCGAGGAGGCGAAGCGCAACGGCGGCAACTGGGTGATCAACGGTGCCAAGCGTTTCATCACCAACGCCGGCCAGGCAGGGACGTACATCGTCACCGCGCGGACCGGCGAGCGTGACGATGGCTCACCCGAGATCAGCGCCTTCATCGTCGAGCAGGGCACGCCCGGCTTCACCATCGGCCGCCTCGAGGAGAAACTCGGCCTCCACGCCAGTGCCACCGGCGAGCTGCTGTTCGAGGATTGCCGCGTTTCGGCCGACCAGATGCTCGGAGCAAAGGGGGAGGGCTGGAAGATCTTCCTCAAGACGCTCGACGGTGGCCGCATCAGCATCGGCGCGATGGCGGTAGGCCTGAGCCAGGCCGCGCTCGACGCGTCAGTCGGTTACGCACGTGAGCGCAAGCAGTTCGGCAAGCCGATCGGCTCGTTCCAGGGAGTCGCCTTCATGATCGCCGACATGGCGACCGAGATCGAGGCAGCGCGGCAGTTGGTGTGGCGCGCGGCGTGGCTCAAGGACAACGACCGTGACTACACGCTGGCCTCGGCCCAGGCCAAGCTATTTGCATCGGAAGTGTCACAACGTGCCACGAATATGGGCATCCAGGTTCACGGTGGCTACGGCTACGTTGAGGAGTACAAGGTCGAGCGCTTCATGCGCGACGCCAAGCTGACCGAGCTGGGCGAAGGCACCAGCCAGATTCAACGGCTGGTCATCGGACGAAAGGTGCTCGGTCTCCGGGTCGAGTAGCCATCCGGCGACCGGCACAAGGGAGGCATCACATGTCGGTTGCACGAGTAACGGAGATCAGCTCTACCTCGGACGTGAGCTTCGAGGACGCCATCAAGCAGGGAATCGCCCGCGCGGCGCGGACCCTGCGCAACGTCAAGGGCGCCTGGATCAAGGAGCAGCAGATCGACATCGAGGGCGAGAAGATCACGCGCTACCGCGTGAACATGCTGATCACCTTCGTGCTCGACGACAACTCACCGGCCGACTGACTGGTGGCGGCCCGGGGCGGCGTGAGCGAGGATCCTGCCCCACATCGGTCGGAGCAGGTCATGGCCGCCGCCGGGGACCATCTCCAGTCGGGAGTTTTGCAGCTGTTTCTGCCACCATCGGCCGTGGGCTGAGCCCGTGCGCGAGTCGGAGTTGCCGAATAGCAGCAGCGTCTTGGCGCGGATTTGTGCGATGTCAGCCGGCCGTTCGCGATCTTCCGGCGCGGGAACCGCCACCAGGATCAGTCGATCGACCATGTCCGGATGCCGGGCGGCCAGCTCGAGCGCCCCATAGCCACCATCCGACCAGCCGATCACCGCTGCCGGGCGACCGTCCCATGCCCGTACCAGCTCGACTGATCGGCGGGCCGTCTCCTCGGGCGCAGGATCGTAGAACTCGGCGCCTTCCGGCAGGCACAGGACGGCCGTCGTCATGAGTCGCGTCCGCGCCGTCCGCGCTGGCGGAGCGCCTCGTAGAAGAGAACCGCCGCCGTAACTGACACGTTAAGAGAGTCGGCCACGCCGAGCATCGGCACACGGACCGACGCGAGCGCGAGTTCGCCCCATGCGTCTGACAGGCCGCGCGCCTCGCTGCCCAACGCGATTGCCCTGGCGCCGCGGTAATCGGCGTCCGCGTAGTCGACCGAACCGTCGACACGTGCGGCGACGATCCCTATTCGGCGTCGCTTGAGCCACTCCAGGACTTCGCCGCTCGACGCGACCGTGACCGGCACGGCAAACACCGCGCCGAGGCTGGCCCGGATGATGTTTGGGTTGAAGAGGTCCGTCGCCGACTCGGCGACGATCACCGCGTCGACCCCCGCACCATCGGCGGTGCGCAGGATTGCGCCCAGGTTGCCCGGCTTCTCGACGCCCTCGATGATCGCGATCAGCGGCTCCAGCGGCAGGACGAGATCAGCCAGCGTGCGCAGTGGCGTCTCGGCGATGGCAACCACGCCGTCTAATCGGTCGCCGTAGGCAAGCTTTCCAAAGGCTTCGCGCCCGACTTCGAGCATCGGCACCGATTCCTCGCGCAGGCGCTCGAGCAGGACCTGTGCCTCTGGCTCAATCAACAGCTCGGGCACCACGAAGACTTCGCGCAGTGCCGCTCCGCCGGACATGGCGCGCAACGTCTCGCGCACGCCGTCGATCAGGGTCAGGCCTTGCGCGTCGCGTTCGCGGCGGCCGCGCAGACGCGCGGCCGCCTTGATACGCGGATTGGAGGTGCTGGTTATCCGGTCCTGGATGCCTCTCTCACTCACCAGGGCCGGAGTCTAGGCTCGACGGGCGCTAAGCCCCCGCGTTGCGCTTGCTCCACCAACCGCCCAGCGCGCCGAGAGCGCCGGCGCCGACAATCGCGGCCAGGATCGACGGGATGTCAATCCCGCTGAGCATGGCATTGAAATCGAACGTGCGGTTCTGCAGGTATGACCAGGCGGCGCCGCCGACAATAGCGCCGACGATCCCGAAACCGACGGTCATGATCAGTCCGTTGCGCGTGCCAAGGAAATAGTTGGCCACGTAGCCGGCGATTGCGCCGACGACCAACCAGGCAATGATGCTCAACTCTCCACCTCCCTTTTCCAAACCCCCGCGGGGATAATGCGCCGATCGCGTGCGACTTGGGCGGCGATTCCGACACGAAACTAACCGCCGAACGGCAATACCAGTGATCTGATCAAGTTTTCGTCTGGGAAGCGCGTAGAGCAGCAGGTGGGCGCGCTCGCCGGCGCCGATGGCAAAGGGGACCGGACCGTGGAGCGGCGAGGAATCGCACGTCACACTGAAGGCGTCATCCGACTGGCTGCCTGGATGCAGAGTGATCTGGAGATCACCACCGGGCTCGACCGCCAGCGGACCCTCGTAATACCGGCCACCGCTTTCTCCGGTGACGCCGCTCGAGCTGGGCGAGGCCGTCGAAGCCGGGCTGGTTCAGGCAGCCCTTCCCCGCGCTGGTGAAGAAGGTCACTCCTGGGTGGGTGTAGACGAGGCCTTCAACGCTCAGGAAGAGCAGGCTTGCATCGGCCGGTGCGTCGACCAGCGGATAGCCGTCGGGTGCCTCTTCGTCGAGGAACACTGAATTGGCCCCCCGGCCACCGACCCAGTGGAACTGGTCGGGTTCGTCGGTGCCGATAAGAAGGGTTCTTTCGAGTCCCGACTGAGTGTCCCATGTCCGATCGACGAGATTGAGCCCGTACTCGTTGACCAGCTCACCCTGGCGCTGGACCGAGATCTTGGTCGTGGGCCGCTCGAATTCGATCAGCGAGCCCGGATCGAACCACGCGCTCGACTCGCCGAAGGGCACAGTCGCGGCCAATGCCGGCCCCTCTTCTGTCCAGGCGTAGACCTCGAGCGATGTGGGACCGTCGTCGTTCGAATAGAAGTTGACGACCCGCGTTCGCTGATCGGTAGTGGCGATGGCGCCGCCAGACACGACATCCTGGGTAAGGTCATAGATCTCGCCGAAGGCCGGATCGCCGGTAACGGCGACGTCGTAGATGCACTGCTGGCGCAAGAGTGCGAACTGGATGTTTCGGCACGCTGCCTCGCCGGCCGCCAGCTGCTCCGGCGTGAGTTCGTCGAGCGAGATGACGTCCTCGAGCACCGGGAAGTCGGACAGCGTGTATGTCTCTGTCGACGTGCCGGGCGCGTAGTCGAACAGGCTCGTTGCAGGCGCCACGCGCCAGGCGTCGGCGAAAGTGCGGTACAGAGAGTTGTTGTAGTCGTCTCGGCCGAAGACTTCAGGCAGCACTGTGCCATCGGGGAGTGCCGGTACTCCGAGGCCGCCGGACACGGGGCCCATTACGCCCATGCCGTTTACCGTCAGGGCGGGTGTAGCAGCGACCGTTACTGATACCCCGTACCCGAGCTGGCCGACGGCGTAGAGGGTCGTCCCGTCGGCGAAGCGGATCTCGACGGTCGCGTCGTTCGCAGTGATCCGGGCGCCGCCCGTCTCGACCGGACCGGCGAGGTCGATCAAAGCGCCGTCGACAGTGACACTGAGCTGATCGGAAACCGGGTCGGTCGTGATGCCTATGCGGTGCTCGCCGGCTCGCATCGCGAGCGCCGTATTGATGCTCAGGTTGGTCGAGCCTCCGTATGGCTCCTGGCGGGCCTGGAGCTCAAAGCTGCCGTCCCTGCTGCGCAGTAGGACGAACTCGCCGGCCGCCATGAAGTCGTACAAATCGCCGTCGATTGTGACGATGTGCGGGTCGCCGTTCGACGCTCCGCAACCGCCCTCGCCCTGGGCCACAAACGTTGAGCCCACCGCACCCGGCAGATGCGGAGCAGCTGCCATGAATGGCGAATCCGGACCCTGACACGCATTTTCTTCCTGCTGCACGTGGTAGAGCACTGTTGCCGGTCCCGAAGACGAAACGCTGATCAGCCTGCTGAGGCTGTTCTTGGCACGCTCAAGCGATGGGCCGAGGATTGTCTGGAGCGGACCTATCGCGACCGACGGAATGCCCGACCAGATCTGGCTCTCGATCCAGGTCAACAGATCGCGCAGGCCGGGCCGTTGAATATCGACACGGGCGACTATCCGCCCGGTTCGCGTTTCGTACGGGTCCTCCACGGAATCGATCAGCGTCGTGAAATCAAGCCGCGCGGCGCCGTCGGCATCGAGCGCCGAGCTCGATGAGTCCTCACCGACCAGGTTTGCCGGAGACTGCGTTATCGGCAGCCAGTCGATCGGTGCGCCCTCGGGCTTGAGGTTGGGCAAGGGTCTGTTGGCGGCTTGGGCGCACCGAGCTGCCCAGGTCGGCCATTGATCGACGCCGCCCAGCTCGACGCGCGCAGTTAACTGGCCGTGATCGGGATCTCGGATACCGGCAATCCCTTTCTCGGTAACGGCTGGCTGCGGCTTAACCGTCACAGTCCACGGCCGAACGGCCGAAACGATGGTGGCGACCGTGCCGACGATGGCAGCGGCTTGAGCGATCTTGTCGAAGACCCGCTGCTCAAACTCGCGCACGATCGTCGTCACGACCGTCTCGAGGACGCTGACGACGAAGTTCCAGATACGCACGAATACGCGGCCGACGCCCGGTGCCGGCTCGCCCAATCTGAGCGTGTTGAACACCGCCCGCAGCGAGTTGTTGATGAAGCTGGAAACCGCACCGCACGGGTCGGCTTGGGCAACAGGAGCAGCGGGCACGGCGATCGGCAGCGGTTCGATAGCGGCCGCACCGGCGCCAGCGCGGAATGCCTGGCCTCCGGGGGCACCTGCCTCGCTCATTCGCTCACGCGTCACGTCCGCTGTGAACATCACCAGCACGATCTGGGGGAAGAGCACGCTCGGCGCGTCGCGCCACTCCTCTAGGCCCCAATCCTCGACGCCCATCAATCTGGCCGCCGCTCGCGAGCCGTCTGTCTCGGCGGCAGCGATGTACCCGGCGAGGATGTACGACGGGGGAGCCAGATCTGGTTCAGTCTCGACCAGAGCGTCGAGCTCCGACCCTTCAATTCCGGCACCCTGGTTGGCTTCGAGCGCCATGGCTCGAACCTGATCACCGAATAGCTGCATAGGCGCCTCGGGCCCGGTCACCGGCATGAGTGGCGATACCGAAATCAGGCTGAGCGAACGTAGCCACTCCGCTCACTGCGAGTGCCTCCACCGCGGCGTCGATCTGTTGCTGACCGAAGGGCTGCGCGGTCAGCCGCTCGACGGCGTCGCCAGCGACAGGTGGCGTTGGGCTGGCCTGCGGAGTCGACGAGCAGGCGACGACGATCGCTGTGAGCGCAGCAATGATCGCGAGTCGATGGTTGCGGGTCATGGCGCGAAAGGCAGCACGAGCGTCTGCACCTCGTCCGCTTTCGAGAGTCGGTACGGGAACACCAGGAAGATGTCGTCCGCTGCGACGGTGATTGGCGCCCCTGGACCAAGCGGTTCGTTGTTGCACTCTGGAAATTCGCCGAACGGATGCTCATGCAACGTCAGCGTGTGAGTGCCAACAGGGATCGCGAGGTCGTTGCCGATGGGCTGAGGCGATGGAAACGACGGATCGGACAGCGGATGGACCAGGCAACCGTCGCCGACGCTCGCGTTGAGGGTCGGCGGTTCCTCCTCGGCCAGCAGGCCGGCCATCTTGGTGACCAACCTGCCGTTGCCGCCTGTGGCCTCGGGGATTTCGTAGTCGGGATGGGCTGCGTAGATGGTCTGCACCCACGCGTCAGGCTCACCGTCGAAGACCTCTTCCTGCCAGATCGCGATGGTCGCTGTGGTGCCTGGGCCGAGGAACTCTGTCGTGGCTCCCAGTGGTGCGAACAGGTCGGGAGCATCCCCGTGGCGTTCGACCGACACCCTCGTGCCTCGCGAGTCACTGAACGGCAGCTGGATCAGCCCGGGATTGAACCAGGCACTCGCCTGCCCGTAGGGCACAGTCGCAACCAGCGCGGCCACCTCTGCCATTTCGGTATCGGAATACGTCCAGGCATATACGTCGAGATCAACGGGCTGTCCGTTCTCGGTGTACAGGTTCACTACCCGAGCATGCGCGCCGGTTGAGGGAAGCTCGCCACTCTCGACGATCGTTGCGGCCTGCTCGTACACCTCTGCGAAGCCTTCGTTGCCGGTGACGAGAATGTCGTAGATGCATTGCAGCGTGAGCGTTTCGTTCCCGAGTCCCGCGCACGCCGCCGCAGCTTCCGTGAACTCGTTGGACGGGAAGTCTTCGATGGTCATGATGTCCTCGAAGACCGGGAAGTCGGGCAGCGTGTACGTTTCGGTAGACGTTCCGGGTGCGTAGTCGAAGAGCGACGTCGCCGCGGTTATCCGCCACGCGTCCTCGAAAGCGCCGTACACCTGGGCCTGGTACTCGTCGTAGCTCTGGGGCCGTGGCAAAACCGATCCATCGGGAAGTGCCGGAAGCGTGAAGAGGTCGTTCGAAGACGGCCCCAGCAGCCCGACTCCCGAGGCCCGAAGCTCGGCGGTCGGAACCACGGCGAGCGAGATGCCGAACTCGTGCGAGCCGTGTGCGAGCAGCCGCGTGCCATCGGCAAATCTGACCTCGATGCCATCGATGGATCGGCTGACCTGGCCGCCGCCGATTTCGACCGGTGAGCTCAGGTCCGCCGGATTGCCGTCGATCGTCGCGCTCAGCTGATTTCGTGGAGACATCCGTGAGGATGCTCACGCGACTCGACCCGACGCGCATTGCCAGGGCGGTGTTGCCGCTTACATAAGTCGAGTCGTCGACGGGCTCCTGGCGCGCCTGGATCTCGAGTGATCCGTCGCCGCTGCGCAGCAACACGAACTCACCGGCGGCCATGAAGTCGTACGCGATGTTGTTGATCGTGATCAGGTGCGGGTCGCCGTTCGATTGCGGGCAGCCGTCGTCGCACTCATCGCTTGGGTCAGGGTCCGGATTCGGATCAGGATCTGGATCCGAGGTCGGGTCGGGTGTGGGCGGGGGAGATTCGCAGTCGCCCTGGTCGGGGCAATCGGACGGCGGGGGAGTCTCATCGCAAAACTCTTCGAGGGCGTGACCCGAAACGGTACCGTTTGTGCCATCGGTCCCACCACCCACTGCCAGCACGAAGTTGGGCGACAGCGGTGTTGGGTCGATGGACGGATCCGAGCCATCCGGGCACGGACCGCAGCCCTTGTCAGTCGTGCAGAAGTAGGCAACGCCGGGGACGACGACATCGGTCTGTCCGTCGCCGACGCGCGCGCGACCCATCACCTCGACCTTGACGATGTCGGCCGTCGATGTGGCTGCGAACAGATGGTTGCTGTAGGCATCCTGCGAGTACGCCTCGAGACTGCCGGTGGAGATGGTCATCGCTTGACGTGGTGGGATCACGCCGCCCGGTTGGCCCGGACCAATGAAGTGCCATTCGTCGCCCCAGTTGAAGTCCAGGACGTGCCCTGAAGCCCATTGGTCGAGGAACTCGTTGATAGCGGTTCCGGCGAGAGCGAAGCGTTCGGGGTTGTCGACGTCGGTCAGCACGGCGACGAAGGCGTCGCCGAGATCGACGCCAGCCTCCCACGCCTGGGTGTAGTACCCGACCGCGTCGTAGGAGCGCTCGAATAGCGAAACGTCCGGCAGCAACAGGTAGGTCGCCCACCACAGAACGTCATCCTCCTGCGGCGGTAGCGACTCGAGCATGATGTATTCGGCGGGGCCCTCCCACGCCCACGCCGGCACGTCGCCATCGAAGCCCTGGTCGTTGCCCATCACCCAGCTCTGATAACAATGGGTGACATCCAGCGTCACGGCCCGGTTGGTTGCGGCGATGGAGTTTGCAAAGGCTTTGTTGACAAACACCTTGCACGTGAAGCTCGATGGCGCCTGCGTGGGTACGTAGAAGGACACGAAGTTCCAGTCAGCCTGGTCGAGGAAACGAAGGGAAATGGGTGGACCGCTGCCCACGCCAACGACATCAGGTATCTCACCGAAGTAGTAGGCAGCGCGGGTGCGCGCCCGCTTCGCGATCTCGAGCAGGTCCCGCTCGAACGGATCGTCTGGCTGCGCGACGATCGTGGTGGCTGACAGGTCCGGGGCCGACCGAAGGCCCGCCGTCATGCCACTGCTTGCGGTCGGCACGCCGACTTCGCTGCCATCCTCTGCTGCGGTCATGTAGCCGTCGATGGCCGTCCGCTGTTCATCGGTCAGGTTGTCGCGCTGGGCCGCTATCGCACGAACGGCGGGGCTGGCCGAGCCGACCGGTTCATCAGCGGTCTCGACCTGGACGCCTGGGATCGGGCCAAAGGCCATCGCGAAGAGGGTCAGCGCCGACTCGAGGGAACGAGTGCCATCAGGCTCGAGGTTGGTCAGCTCGGTCTGCCATGGCGTGCGGGCAGCCAGAGCGGCGGGCAGGGTCGGCTCCGGAGAGGGCGCTGCAGCGGAGCAGCCGGCCAGGACGACCATAGTCAGGACGACGATGACGCTCTTCATTTACCGACCCCTCCAGGCTGGTTGTCAGACGCGAACATCTCGACAGCACGCAGCCAGCGGCCGTCGATCAGTTGATGGACGGTGATGTAGCGGCCGCGCTCGACGACGTGCGCAGGGCCTGCAATGTGTCCAGTCGTGTCGGCATCAGCGGTCATCGCTGAAATGGCGTAGCGGCCGAGCTCATATGCACACGCTTCCAGCTCGATGCAGTCGAGGGGCTCGAGATCAAGACTTGAGATGCCCGAGTCAATACCCGCCTGCCAGAAGGCCAGGATTTCCTCGCGACCCTCGATCAGGTCAACGAGCGGAGGAAGCAGCCGCGCGTCCTCCGCGTATGCCGCCGCTGCAGACTTTGCGTCACGGCGCGCCATCGCCTCGGTAAAGCTCTGGCGGGTGTGGGCGAGATCGTCGACTGGCCGTTCGTGCTGATGCATCGCCCGAAGTCTGCTCGGTGCCGATTGCAATCCGGTTGCAGTCGTTGCAACCGGGCGAGTCAGTCTGCCGTGGCGAGCTCCAGAGCCTCGTCGAGGGTCATGTCGGCGCCGCGCGCGCGGGCGGCTTCAAACTCCTGCTCGCCGAGCAAAGCCCGCGCGCGCTCGCGCGCCTCGTCGTGCAGCGTGCGCTCGAACGGCTTGAACGCCGCACTCATCTCCTCGAGCAGCGCCGTAACGACACCGATCAGCTCGGCCGCTCGCTCACCTCGCTCGCGCTGTGCAGCAAGGGCCGCCAGGCCGAGCAGGCACCAGCAGATGTCCTCCTTGTCGCCGGCTGCCCGTGCCGCGGCAAGGCCCTCGGCGAATCGGTCGCCCGCCTCGTCGAGCCGATCACGCCTCAATGCGACAGCACCAAGGTTGAACAGCGATCGTGCGACGTTTGCCGTGTCGCCCAGCTCGCGGAGCAGGTCGAGGCTCTCGGCAAAGAGAGGCTCGGCGCCCTCGTAGTCGGCGGTCGTCAGGGCATGGTCGGCCAGGTTGTTCAGCGACAGTGCCAGGATCCGCCGGTCGCCCACGGCGCGCGCCCGATCGACCGCCTCCGTCAGCAGCGAACCGGCGCGTTCGTTGTCGCCGGCAGCGAGCATGATCGCGCCGAGGTTGCTCAACCCATTCGCCACAAGTCGGTCCTCGCCTGTTTCACGGGCGGCAACGAGGCTCGACTCGGCCAGCCGGGTGGCGGCCTCGTAGTCGCCCTGCAACAGCGCAACTGACGCCGCCGCAGTCAAGCCTCGCCGCCTGAGTGCCGGTGGCGCATCGCCACTCACGTCCAGCGCCCGCTCGAGCCGCTCGCGCGCCTCACCGAGGTAGCCGCGGACATACCAGAAGCGCGTCAGCGCAACCGTGAACGAAAGCAGCGACTCACTGTCACTGGCGGCGTCCGCGACATGAGTCAGAGCTGCGAGCAGGTTGTTGTGCTCGGCGTCCAGACGCGCGAACCAGCTGGCTTGCGCGTTGGTCGACAGCTCGGGTTCGGCGCGCTCGGCCAGGGCGCGGAAGTAGGCCGCATGCTGGTCGCGCGCCGCTGTGGCGGCACCGCTCTCATCCAATCGAGCGACGGCATACTGGCGCACTGTCTCGAGCATCCGGTAGCGCGTTTCGGGGCTCGCTGCCAGAACAACCACGAGCGAAGCGTCCACCAGCCGGTCGATCGAGTCGAGCGCCCGTCCCTCGTCGGCGGCGAGGAATGTGGCGGCAGACTCGAGCGTGAAGCCGCCGACGAAGGTGGACAGTCGTGCGAACAACTCCTGCTCCGGCTCGGCCAGCAGCTCGAAGCTCCAGTCGATCGCGCGCTTCAGCGTCTGGTGGCGTGCCGAAGCCACGCGGCGCCACGAAACCAAAAAGCGGAAGCGATCATCGAGTCGGGCGGCGATCTCGGTTGGCGACAGCACCTTGGCCCTCGCGGCCGCAAGCTCGAGGGCGAGGGGCAGTCCGTCCAGGTCGCGGCAGATCCGCGCCGCGGCCTCACTCTCCGAGTCGAAATCGGCGCTGGGACGTGCAGTCCGCATCCGCTCCAGCAGCAGCTGGATCGACTCGGCCTCTTCGAGGGGCGCGACGGGATAGTCGATCTCGCCGTCGATTCCGAGCGATGATCGGCTGGTGGCCAGCACGCGTACCTCTGGACACGCCTGCAGGATCGTCGCGACCACGTCGGCTACGGCGTCTCGGAGGTGCTCGCAGTTGTCGAGGACGAGAAGCATCCTCGAACGCCGCAGGTCGGCCGAAACCTGGTCGAGCTCACGTCCGCCGGCCTGCTCCCGAGTGTCGAGTGCTCGGGCGACAGTGCGTATGACGCCCGCAGGCTCGATTACAGGGGCAAGATCGACAAACGTTGCACCGTCCGGAGCGATTGCTTCCGCGGATCGTGCCGCTTCGATCGCCAGCCGCGTCTTGCCGACGCCACCGACGCCCGTAAGCGTGACCATCCGCCCGGTGCCAAGAATGCGCACGATGTCGGCAATATCCGAATCGCGGCCCACGAAGGTGGTGAGCGCCACTGGAAGGTTGTCGCGTCGTTGCGCACGGGCGATCGGCACCACCTCGCCGCGCAAGATGGCGCCTTCCATGGCACGCAGGTTGTCGCCGGGCTCCAGGCCGAACTGCTCATCGAGCATCTGTCGCGTCCGGTGGTACGTGGCCAGGGCGTCCGCCTGGCGACCGGAGTGGTAGAGCGCCAGCATCAGCGAGCCCCACATTCGCTCGCGATAGGGGTGGCGTCGGACGAGCGCCTCGAGCTCGTCGATCAGCTCAGGTGACCTGCCAAGCTCAATGTCGGCCGAGATGCGCTCTTCCAGCGCGTGCAGGCGCAGCTCCTCGAGGCGATCCGCTTCGACGGCCAGGCTTCCGTCGTCCGAGAGGTCGGCAAACGGACGGCCGCGCCACATGGTCAGGGCCGCGGCGAAGCCGTCCCGCGCACTGCGCAGGCGGCCAGCCGCGAGTCCCTCATCGGCGGCTCGAATCAGCCGTTCGAACTCCGCTGCATCGAGTTGGTGCCCATCGAGGTCGAGCCGGTATCCGGTGGACGTTCCGATGACGGGAGCGCCGTCGCCGAGCGACTGGCGAAGGCGCGAGACGTAGCTGCGCAGCGTGGTCGTGGCACCCTCTGGCGGCTCGCCCGCCCAGAGCTCATCGATGAGCCTGTCGCTCGCGACGCTGCGACCGCTCTCGATCAACAGCAGCGCCAACAGGGCTCGCTGTCGCGGCCCGCCGAGCGGCACGACCGATCCATCGCGGACCACCTCGATCGGACCGAGCACACGGAACTCGGTCGCTTTCGCGTCCATGGGCGCGAAGCCTACCTTCCGTTCAGCCGTCTAGCTGTCTCGCGAGCGAAGCATTGCGTATCGATTCCACGGCCAGTGGGTTCTCGAGAGCGGACAGATCACCCGGGTCGCTGCCGAGGTAGGCAGCGCGCGCGACGCGGCGCATGACCTTGCCTGAACGCGTGCGGGGCAGGTCCGTCACGACATAAACCGCCTCCGGCCGAAGCGCCTTGCCCATCTGCTCGACCACCTTGTCTGAGATCGAGCGGCGCAGATCCGGATCGTCCGACTCGCCCGGCCGGAGACGCACAAAGACGACGATCGTCTCGCCCTTGACGTCATGTGGCACGCCCACGGCTGCGGCTTCAAGCACGGATCTGTGGGCCACCGCTGCACTCTCGACCTCGGCCGGGCCGACGCGCTTGCCGGCCACCTTGAGCGTGTCGTCCGAGCGGCCCTGGATGAACCAGTAGCCGTCCTCGTCGACCATCGCCCAGTCACCATGGACCCACGTGCCGGGCACACGTGACCAGTACGTCTCGACATAGCGCTCCTGGTCCTGCCAGAAGCCGCGGGTCATCCCCGGCAGCGGCTGTCGAAGAGCCAGTTCGCCCACCTCGCCGCGCACGCTGCGGCCCGTTGCGTCGATCACGTCAGCGGCCGCGCCCACCGATGGCCCGCCAAAGGAAGTCGGTTTGATGGACGTCAAAGGGTTGCAGCAGACAATGCCGCCACTCACCTCCGTGCCGCCGCTGTAGTTGATGAGCGGCAGCCGGCCGCCGCCGATCTCGCGGAAGAACCACCACCACGACTCCGGGTTCCACGGCTCGCCGGTCGAGCCGAGCACCCGGAGCACGCTCAGGTCGTGACTGCGAACAGGCTCGGTGCCATGTGCCATGAGCGCGCGGATTACCGTCGGCGAGAGGCCGAGGTGGGTCACGGCGTGGCTGGCCACCAGTGCCCAGAGTCGGTCGGGGGAGGGGTAGTCGGGCGCACCCTCGTAGAGCACCAGCTCGGCGCCGAGGAGCAGCGCCCCGCTGATCGCCCATGGGCCCATCATCCAGCCCAGGTCGGTGAACCAGAAGAGTCGGTCTCCCGGGCCCAGATCGAAGCAATGGGCGAGGTCCTGGGCGCCCTTGATCGGGAAGCCGCCGTGCACGTGGACCGCGCCCTTTGGCCGGCCGGTCGTGCCCGAGGTATAGATGACCATGTATGGCGTCTCGGGGTCTGTTTCCGGTGTCTCGAACTGGCTGCTCGTTGCCACGGCGGCCATCTCGTCCGACCACCAGCGGTCGCGCGATTCGTCCCATCCTGCTGACGGCCTGCTGTTCTCGAGGCGCCCGACCACTAGCACGATCTTGACACTCGGCGCCTGTGCGACAGCCGCATCGGCCGTCTCCTTCATGGGCACGCGCGCGCCGCGTCGAAGCGTTGCGTCAGCAGTGACAAGCAAGGTGGCGCCGGCGTCGTTGAGCCTGCTCGCAACTGCCGGTGCCGCGTATCCGGAGAAGATCGGGATGTAGATCGCCCTCAGCTTTCCCAGCGCCAATACGGATATGACCGTCTCGGGCAGCAGCGGCATGAAGACGCCGATGCGATCGCCCTCGCTGACGCCAAGGCCGGCGAGCATGTGTGCCGCGCGATCGACCTGGTCACGGAGCTCGACATTGGTAAGCCGCAGAACTGCGCCGTCTTCGCCTTCCCAGGTGAGGGCAGGACCGTCAGGGTTAGTGGCCGCTCGAGGATCGACCGCGGCCGATGCGTAGTTGAACGCGCCGCCGGTCCACCAGCGTGACCACTCGACGCCTCTGCTGAGATCCAGGACCTGCTTCGGTCCTCTCTGCCAGGCCACGCCTAGATCGTCGGCAGCCGCGCCCCAGAACCATGCCGGGTCACGCTCAGCGTGGCGCTGGAGTGAGTCGAGATCCGATTCGCCAGAGGCCCGGATGAAGCGGCCAAGGCGCGTCTCCAGGGCCGCGCTCGCCGCCGGCTTCCACGCGGCGTCGGGCACGTCGCGACCAAAGGTTGGCCACCGCTCGAGTTGCATCGGCCGCATCGTAGCCGCGCCGACATCTGACCGGACGAAATGCAGCGAGAGTTGCCGATCTGACTCTTGACCGGTCCTTGAATTGTCCAATAGGGTGGAATGGTGTCCAGCAATACGGAACGCCAGACGCAATCGATGGGAGGCCCGCTGTCCGGGCTACGAGTGCTGGAGCTCGCGACGTTGATCGCCGGGCCATTTGCCGGGCGCTACTTGGCCGACTTCGGGGCCGAGGTCATCAAGATCGAGCAGCCGGGAACTGGTGACCCGCTGCGCAAATGGGGCAGGCGCGCCGACAGCGGTGAGTCGTTATGGCATCTCGTGCAATCGCGCGGAAAGCTGTCCGTCAGCGCCGACCTTCACGACGTTCTGGATCAAGCCTTTGTCCGCCGGCTTGCGATGCAAAGCGACATCCTGCTGGAGAACTTTCGGCCCGGGCGGCTGGAGGAGTGGAATCTCGACCCAGCCGACCTCATCGCAGCCAACCCGCGGCTGATCGTCGTACGCATTTCCGGTTACGGACAGGATGGGCCGCTGCGCGATCAGCCAGGATTTGGAACGATCGCCGAAGCGGCCGGCGGCATGCGCTACGTGACCGGAGACCCCGACCGCCCACCGGCAAGGACAGGCCTGAGCTTGGGCGACTCGATACCGTCGCTCCACGCACTTGTCGGCCTGCTCATCGCCCTGCACGAGCGCAACTCATCGGGCCGTGGCCAGATCGTTGACGTCTCTCTCGCCGACTCCATCTTCGCGATGCTCGAAGGGATACTTCCCGAGTACGCCTACCTGGGGCTGGTCCGCGAGCGCAGCGGCAGCATCGCCCACAATTCTGGGCCGACCAACACGTATCCCTGTGCGGACGGCACGGTCGTATGCATCGCGGCCAACACCACCGGCCTCTTCAGGCGATTGTTCGAGGCAATCGGCCGTCCCGAGTACGCCAACGATGAATCCCTTCACGTCAACGAGGAAAGGGTCCGGCGCACGGACGAACTGGATCGCGCCATCGAATCGTGGACCAGCAGTCGGTCAGCGGAGGAAGTGGTCGCAACGCTGCGCCTCAATCGCGTGCCGGTCAGTCGGATCAGCAGCATCGCCGAGATCTGCGGCGACCCTCAGTTCGCCGCCCGCCAGATGATTGTGGAGGTTCGCGACGAGCGACTGAAGCGTCCACTGCTCGTTCCCGGAGTCACGCCCAAGCTGTCGCGAACCCCGGGCACGGTGCCCGGACTGGCCCGGCCCCTTGGAGCGGATACGGATTCAGTGCGGCGGCGCCTGGGCGACGCGTGACCGACGACGGCCGCGTCGCGACGTACCTGGGCCTTCGCCCGGCAGCCGAGCTCGGCACCACGCTGATGCACGAGCACATTTTCGTCCGTAATCCGGAGCTCGAGCTTAGCATCGAGTTCGATGAGTGGGACCGGGCGGCGATGATCGACAGCGCAGTGGAGGGGCTGGCCGAGCTTCATCGCCTCGGGATCGACACGGTCGTTGACCTGACCGTACCCGGATTGGGCCGCGATCCCGTCCTTATCAGCGACGTCGCCAGCCGCGCTCCCGTAGCGATCATCGCCTCGACCGGTTTGTATGGCGCGGCGGCGTTAGCACCGTTCTTCCAGCTGCATGGTCCGGGCCGGCTCGTATCCGAGCCAGATCCGCTGATCGACATGTTCATCCGCGACATCGAGACCGGCATCGGATCGAGCGGCGTCAGGGCTGGCTTGTTGAAGGTCACGTCGAGCGATAGCGGCATCACGGCACACGAGGCGAGGGTCTTGAGCGCGGCCGCGACCGCCGCACGCCAGACCGGCGTGAGCATTGCAACTCACTCAAATCCGGCGTCGCGCAACGGTCTCGAGCAGCAGCAATTCTTCCGCGCACGCGGCGTGGCACCGGATCGCCTGGTGATCGGTCATTCGGGTGACACGCAGGACATCGACTATCTGCGCGAGCTCATGGACGCCGGGTCGACCATCGGCCTCGACCGCTTCGGGATGGAGTTCGTGCTCGACGACGAGAGGCGTATCGACACGCTTCTGTCACTGATCCGTCTCGGCTACGCCGACCGCATCGTGATCTCGCACGACGCTGCCTTCTACAGTCATGTGACGCCTCCGTCGTGGCGGTATGGAGCAGCCCCGAGGTGGCGCATGGACAACATCGTCAGCAACGTGCTGCCCAGACTGAGATCGGCCGGGATTGGACAGGAGGAGATCGACCAGGTGATGGTGGCCAATCCACGTCGGCTCCTGACGCGGGGCGCGTCCCGGTGAGGGCAGCGTTGCTCGTCGCGCCCAGCAGAGTGGTCGTCGAGGAATTCCCCGCCGACGTGGTTGGCCCCGATGACGTAGAGATCGCGGTCGGCGGAGTAGGCCTGTGTGGATCAGATTCGAGCGTCTTCAGTGGCAAGTGGCCGACGCCGTCGACGCCGTGGGTCATGGGCCACGAGGCGTTCGGGACGGTGGTCGCCGTGGGCGAGCGGGTCGCTCACGAACGCATAGGTGAGACAGTCGTCGTCGAGCCCAACATAGCCTGCTTCCGCTGTGGTCCGTGTCAGCACGGCCTGACGTCAGCGTGTGAGAACCGGCTGTCGGTGGGCATGAACCGTCCCGGAGCGCTGGCCGAGCGGCTCGTCGTACCGAGCCGCTTCGCATGGCGCGTAGACGGCCTTGAGCCCGCGGCCCTCGTGTGTGTTGAGCCACTCAGCGTCGTCGAGGCCGCGTTACGCCGGTTGTCGCGCGACTTGCCGAGTACGGCATTGGTCGTCGGCGCCGGTCCCCAGGGGCTGCTGATGTGCCTTGCCCTGCTGGCTCGAGGAATCGAGGTTCACGTACGGGACGTAAACGAAAAGCGGCTCGCTTTCGCGGGCCGTCTCGGGGCGACGACAGAGGCGGTCGATAGGCAGTTCGATCTCGTAATCGACAGCGTCGGCTCGCCGGCTGCAAATGAGTCTGCGGTTGCGTCCAGTGCTGTCGGTGCAACGATCCTCGTGCTGGGATTGGATGATCGGCCGCTTGGCCTGGCGGCTCGCACCCTGGTACGACGTCAGCTCGAGGTGCGCGGGTCACTGACCTACGACCACCCGACAGACTTCGAGCACACGATCGGGCTCATAGCGGGCGGGCAATTTGACCCCGGTCGGATCGTCGCTCACGAATTTGCGCTCGATGATGTGCAACGCGCTTTCGAAGAAGCACCTCGTCTGCCCGGCAAGACGTGGGTAAACGTGGCGGCTGGTGGTCGTGATTCGGCGCCACCTTCGGGGCGCAAAAATGATGCTTCCGATGCTTGACTTCTCCCTTACACTTGCCGCGATGGTGTCCAACTATTTGGGACACAGTCTCATAGGTCCGAACGAAGGGTTTTCAACTCGGACCGTCGACAGGTTCGAAAGGAGGGCTTAGGGCACAACATCGCGCGTCTGGAAGGCGCCTCAGGGCCTGGTGTCTCTAACGGCACGGGCGAGCGAGTTTGTTGGCTGACCCAAGCCATGTAAGCGCCGTGACGGACGGCGTCGGTTGAGCGAGGAGAGACCATGAACCAACGACCACGGGCAGTGATCATGACTATCGTCGCGTTGATGCTCGCGGCTTGTTCCAGCGGGCCTGCGGCAACCACCAGTGCCCCATCACCCACAGCCGCGGCGCCGAGCGCAACAGCAGCCGGGCCGACGGCAACTGCCGGCGAGCCGACAGCCACCCCGGGCCCGACGCTCCCTCCGCGCCAGGAAGGTGTGCTCACGCTGGCCCACAGCTACGTGGATGAGCACCCGGCAGTTCGGTGCGGAGCCCAGATCATCGCGGACGAGGTGGCTGCGGCTGACGTTGGCCTGACGATCGAGCTCTACGGTCAAAGCCTGCTCGGGCCCGACGCAGATCGGATTCTTTCCGTGCAGGCGGGCGACATCGATATCGACATCCAGGGCGCGTCGGCGCTCGCCGCGATCTACCCGCCGATAAGCGCGGTCGACGGTGCCTTCGTCTTCGAAGACAGCCAGCACATGTATGACTACTTGTCGGGCGAGGAGTCGGATGCGCTCAAGCAGGGGTTCTACGACGAGACGGGTGTGACCATCCTCGGTGGCTGGAACACCGGCGCCCGGCAGTTCACGGCGAACGAACCGATTCGCACCCCGGAGGATCTCGAGGGCCTCAAGATGCGCTTCCCGGGGTCGCCGACGTTCATCCTCAACGCCGAGGCGATGGGTGCCGATTACGTTGCGGTTCCGTTCGAGGAGCTTTTTCTCGCTCTGCAGCAGGGAACCGTTGACGGCCAGGAGAACCCCCTGGTCAACATCCAGACCAACAACCTGACAGAAGTGCAGGACGTTGTGAGTATGTCCAGTCACCAGCTCAGCTCCAACCTGGTGGTCGTCGGACCATTCTGGGACGTGCTGGACGAGGCGCAGCAGACCGCGCTCAGCGAAGCCGTCGCGACGGCGATGGAAGCGGAGCCCGTCTGCGTTACCGAGATCGAAACCGAGATTCTCGACGAATGGCGTGCAAACGAGACCATCGAGATCGTCGAGGATGTCGATCGGGACGCGTTCCGCGCCAAGGCAGAGCCGTACCTGCGCGAGAACTTCACCCCCGAGCAGATCGAGGTTCTGGACAGCATCCGCTCGTTGGTCCAGTAGCAGCTCCTCCTCCTCAGAGTGCCGGCCCTCGCGGGCCGGCACTCCGCGCCTCCCGCCTCTATTACGCTGTTTGGTGATGCATATGGTTCACGGTGCCTGACGACAAAGCCCAGACACCCAACCCGCTGCCGTACGACGCCGGCGCCGAAATAGCCGATCTGCCCGAACAGGCGGCCGACCTCGCGGAGCAGGAACCGCCCGAGATCCTTCCCGCTCGTGGCCCGCTGCGGACCGCACTGCACGGACTGAGCGTGTTCGAGCAGACGATCGGAGCGCTGCTGCTGCTGGCCATCCTGGTCATGGTGTTGCTCCAGGTCGGGCAGCGCTACGTTCCAAACGCCGGAATCCCGCCAACTGGCGAGCTGGCCCGCCTGTCGATGGTCTGGCTGACCTTCGTGATGGCGGGCTACCTGATGGCCCATGACCGCCACATCGCTATCCACGTCGTGGACTATTTCCTGCCGATCCGTGTGCTTGGAGTGGTGCAGCTGCTGGCCAGCGTCGTCGTCTTGCTGACCTGTCTCGGGATGGCGTACGCGTCGTGGGATCTGATCGCGACCGACCGTGGCCAGGTGACGGCGGAAGCTGAGATTCCGCTACTGGTTGTATATGCCGTCGTGCTCTTTGGATTTGTGTCGACGGCCATCCGTGCCCTGGTAACAATCGCGGTTCGGGACGTTCCCGAAATAGTGGCCGGGCGCAAACCGGTATGAGCCTCGAGCTGATGCTGCTCGCAATCCTGCTGCTGTTCCTGCTGCGCGTCCCGATGGCGTTTGCCATCATCGGGCCGAGCATCCTCTACCTGGTCACCCACGATTACTCGCTCGGCCTGGCCGTTCGGCTGGTGATCGGCGGAATCAACAGCTGGCCACTGCTGGCGGTCCCCTTGTTCATCCTGGTCGGCATCGTCGCGACCCGGACCGAGATGGCCGACCGGCTTTATGACTTTGCGGTCCTCCTGCTCGGCGGCCTACGTGCCGGCCTCGCCTATGTGAACATCGGCGTCAGCCTCGGCTTCTCTTGGATGAGTGGCGCCGCGCTGGCCGACGCTGCCGGTATCGGCGCGATCGAAGTCGGTCACATGCGCAAAAAGGGCTACCCGGCCGAGTTCTCGGTCGGTCTCAGCGCGAGCTCCGCGCTCATCAGTCCGATCATGCCACCGAGCATTCCGGCCGTTGTGTTTGCGTCGGTCGCGCTGGTATCCACCGGCGCTCTCTTTGCCGCCGCGATCATCCCGGCGATTCTGATGACCGCAGCGTTGGCGATCACCGTCTGGATCTGGGCCCGTAAGCGAACCGACCTGGTGGGCGAGCCTCGCGATTGGGCTGCCATTCGGCGGGCGTTCATCAGGGCCCTACCTCCGATGGGCGCTCCCGTGCTCATCCTCGGCGGCATCCTCGGCGGCTGGTTCACACCGACGGAAGCGGCCGGCGTCGGCGCGCTGTACATGCTGTTGCTCGCGCTGGCCTACAGGACTGTTCGGATGCGCCAGATGATCCTGATATTTCGCGACACGGCATCGATCACGGCCCAGATCATGCTCATCATCGGTGCCTCGGCGCTGCTCAGCTGGATCCTGGCGCGCGAGCAGGTTCCCCAGCATGTGGCCGAGGCACTGCTCGGGTTCACCGACAACCCGCTCGTTTTCCTGCTGCTGATCAACGTCCTGCTGTTGGTTCTGGGCATGCTCCTCGAGCCGACATCGGCCCTGCTCATCATCACCCCGATCCTGTTGCCGGTGGCCGTCGAGTTCGGGATCGACCCACTCCAGTTCGGGTCGATCGTTATCTTCAATCTGATGATCGGCCTGCTGACACCGCCGATGGGCGGAGTGGCATTCGTGCTCAGCTCGGTGACCGGAATTCCCGTGGAGCGGGTATTCAAGGGGATCGCGTACTACTTGCCGGCGCTTTTGATTGCGCTGGCCCTCATCACGTACGTCCCCGCTCTCACGCTCTGGCTGCCTGAGTTCCTCGGCCTGTGACGCGACCCTTGAACTGGCTGTAGGGCTGCCATGTCAGTCCTCGAGAAGGCCAGCGACCTGATTGATGCTCTCGGACGTGCGGGAGAGCCAGTAACGCTCGCCTACGTGCGCTCGGTGCTGGGCACACCCAAGTCGTCGACCCATCATCTGCTTGCCGAACTGGCCGCGCTGGGCATCGTCAGAAGGACCGAGGACGGGCGCTACTCGCTCGGCCCGCGACTTCTCTACTGGGGCGAGGCGGCGGCCGACACCTTCGACATGCGCGCGATCGCTGACCAGCCCATGCGGCGACTGCGTGACGAGCTCGGCGAGAGCATCCACCTTTATGTGCGCGATCACGACAAGCGAATCTGCATCGCCGCCGTGGAGGGACGACACGAGCTGCGGCCGTTCATTCAGCTCGGCCACCCCCTTCCTCTCAGAGCCGGTGCGGCGGGCAAGCTCCTGTTGGCGTTCGCAGATGACCAGACTCAGCGCGAAGAGTTGGCCCGAGCCGCGAGCGATCGCGACCGGCTACCCAATGCTCCTGGTCAGGAGCTGGGCGAGCAGCTCGAGGCGATCCGGAGAGATAATTGGGCCACGTCAGTTGGCGAGCGCGAGGAGGGCGTGTCTGCCGCGGCGACCGCGATCGTCGACTCGCGTGATCGGGTGGTCGCGGCGGTGTGCGTATCGGCGCCGACGACGCGTCTACCTCAATCGCGCTTCGCGGAAATGCGCGGTCCCTTGGAGGCTACGGCCGCGGAGATCACCAGCTTGCTGCGTCGCGGCTGATCGACCTCAGGACGTCGGCAGCCAGCCCATCGTCCTGCTGATCTGAGCGGCGGCTTCCCTCAGCTGAGGTCCGATGGCTTCGAACTGGTCTGCCGTGAGGCGTGCTGTTGGCCCTGAGACGGAAAGTGCGGCCACGACATCCGCGGCATGATTCCGAATGGGCACAGCGGCTGCGGCGAGTCCCTCCTCGCGCTCACCGAACGAGGTGCTCCAACCGGTAGCGGCGATTTCCTCGAGCTGAGCCTCAAGGTCGTCCAGGCTCAAGGCGCGCGCGGTGAGCGGCTTGGCGGCAACCCTGCGCAGCTCCTGGCGCTGGACGGTCGGTCCAGCGAACGCCAGCAGCAGCTTCCCCGAGGCGCCGACAGACAGCGGCATCGGCTTGCCGACCTCTGTGAAGTGGCGCAGCTCGTACGTGCCATCGACGGCAGCGACGCAAACTCGCGCGTCACGCTGGCGGACGTACAGGTGAACGCTTTCACCTATCGCGTCGCGCAGCTGGATCATCGATGGTTCGGAGATCCGGATTATCTGGTCGACGCCTTCGGCTGCCTGTCCCCAGCGCGCCAGGCGCGGACCAGGGGCGTAGGCGTTGGCGCCGACACGCAGCAACAGCCCGAGATCGACCAGCTCAGCCAGCAGCCGATGGATCGAGGATCGCGGCTGGCCGAGGGCACTGGCGATCGAGGTAAGAGTTCGATCGCCCTCTGACTCAGCGACGAAGTCGAGGATGCGGGCCGATTTGGCCAGTACTGACATCAGCCGCTTGTCGGCGCGCCTAGTCGGTCGCCGTGCCGTAGAACGCGCCGAAGAGCTCCTGCTCGGTGGGACGATCCTCGGCGATGGGTCGGCTGACCCAGGTGACGTTCATGTAGTGCTTCAGGTGAATGTTCTCGGACGTGATGTTGCCGCCCCACGTCCCGCAGCCGAGGCTCGAGGTCATCGGCATGCCGTTGTTGAAGGCACCCGCGTTCGCCTTCGATTGTGGCTGGCGAACCATGATCCGGCTCACCGGTGCGACTCGCGCGAGAGCGTCGACGTGGTCGTCGTCGAACGAATAGATGCCGCACGAATGGCCCTTGCCGCCGACCTCGAAGATCGATCGGACCATCGCCAGAGCGTTCTCGAAGCCCGCGTAACGGAACATCGATAGGACGACCGAAAGCTTCTCGGAGCTGAACACGTTGTGTCTGCCGATCTCGCTCTCTTCGACCATCAGGAAACGGCGATCGTCGGGAATGGAGAAGCCGGCTCGACTGGCAAGCTCCTGTGCCGAGATCGCGATCGTGTCAGGAGTTCGGTGACCCTCGTCGTCCCACAAAGTCGATCGCAGCCGCTCACGCTCTTCGCCGGCAACGACATAGCCACCTTCCTCGATCAGGCAATCACGCAGTGAGTCGTAGATGCTGGTTTCGATCACGAGGTTGCCGTCGGCGGAGCAGCCCGACCCGAAGTCAGACGTCTTGCTGAGCCTCGTGTTGCGCGCCGCCTCAGCCACGTCCGCTGTCTCATCGATGACCATCGTCGAGTTCCCGGCTCCAACCCCGTAGGCCGGCACGCCCGAGCTGTAAGCCGCTCGGACCATGTCGCGGCCGCCGGTTGCCTGGACCAGGTCGGCCCGCGTCATCAGGTATTGGGCGGCAGGGATGCTCGGTCGGTCGAGGCACTGCAGCAGGTCCTCGGGCGCGCCCTCGCGGGCGAGCGCGCGGCGCATGATCTCGACGGTTTCCCTGGTCGTGCGCTTGCTCCGCGGATGAGGCGAGAAGATGACCGCATCACGACACTTGATCACGAAAAGGCCCACGCCCGGTGGAGTCAGCTCCGGATTCGTGGTCGGTACGAGCGACGCGACCAGGCCGACCGGCTTGGCGTACTTCACGATCCCCCGGTCGGGCAGCTCCTCGATCATGCCGACGCTCTTCTGGCGCAGGACGTCACGCAGGATGCCCATCACCTTGAACCGTTTCCCAACCCGGCTCACGGGATCGCCGATGCCACTCTCCTCGACCCCCAGTTGGGCCAGTCGCTCGAAGGTCGTCTCGTTTGCGACGGACCAGGCAACCGCCTGACACAATCGATCTACATCCTGCTGCGTGGCGTCCTCGAAGGCGGCGAGCGCAGCTCGACCACGCGCGACCAGCTCGTCGACGTGTGCGGTCTCCTCGGGTGTGATCGGGCGGGTAGCCATTGGTTCTCCAGACGGTCACCGATTTCCACTATTCCGAACCGGGAGATCCGGATTACGGGAACGAAATGGGAGAGTAGGATGCGTCCGGCGAACGTGTCAAGGCTGAGTCCGCGCTCTTGACAGCGTTGATCGACGCGGGCTACGTTCCTGATTGGCGGACTCACCAAGTCCGTTATGTGGAAACGCCGGGCTGAGGTGAAAGCGTTGACGGACCGATCGACAGCTGCCGACCACATCACCGAGTTCCTCATCGATCGTGGGGTTGAGCAGCTCTTTGGCATCTGCGGTCACACCAACATCTCGCTCCTCGCCGCCATCGAACGGCGCGGGGCACCGCGTTTCACCACCACCCGTCACGAGCAGGTCGCGGCGCACGCCGCGGACGGCCTCGCCCGCGCGTCGGGCAAGCCCGGCGTCGTGCTCCTCCACGTTGGCCCCGGGGTAACGAACGCGACGACAGGTGTCGCCACAGCAGCGTTCGATTCGGTGCCGCTGCTCGTGATTGCCGGCGACGTGCCCTCGTACTACGAAGGTCGAGGACCGCACCAGGAGTTCAACCTGCGCACTGACGCAGACCAGATCTCGGTCTACGACCCGTTCGTCAAGCGTGCCTGGCGCGTGCGCCGGGCCGACCAGCTGCCGCGCATCCTCGCCCGCGCCTGGGACCTCGCGCTCGCCGGTCGACCAGGCCCAGTGCTGGTGTCGGTGCCAATGGACATCCTCGCCGAGCCACTCGAGGCGGAGGTCGTTCCGCCGTCACCCGTCGAACGGCCGACGCTCAGCGATCAAACGGCGGCCGCCATTGCCGCCGAGCTTCGCTCGGCCAATCAGCCGGTGCTCCTTGCCGGCGGCGGGACGCGCCGGGCAGCGGCACAGGTTCGCGCACTCGCCGAATGCGCCGGACTGCCTGTCCTCCATACGCTGATGGGCACGGGCATCCTGCCGCCCGATCATCCGCAGTTGCTCGGCATGATCGGCTTCTGGGGCTCACCGGCAGCCAACCGGTTGGCGTCGAGTGCTGACGTGATCCTCGCCGTCGGCACGCGTTTCCCCGAAACCGACAGCAGCAGCTGGGAGCCGGGCGTCACCTTCTCGATTCCGCCGACACGCCTGATCCACGTCGATATCGATCCCCACGAACCGGGCCGCAACTATCCGACGCACATCGCAGCGACATCTGACGCGGCGCTCGCCCTCGATGCGATCACCGCGGCCTATGGCCAGGCGACCCCCGAGCGCGGCTACGACTGGCAGGCACTGAAGGACGAGCGTGAGCGGTTTCTCGCCCCCAGCAGCGCCAACGCCGTGTCCGACGAGTTCCCATTGCTGCCCGAGCGGATCCTGGCCGATCTCCGGCGCGCGGCACCTAACGCGATCCTCGTAACCGATGTCGGCTGGAACAAGAACGGAGTCGGCCAGCAGTACCCGGTCGACAGCTGCGACTCGTTCCTGACGCCAGGCGGCTTCTCGACGATGGGTTTCGGCCCCGCCGCGGCCATCGGAGTCGCCGCGTCGGGTACCGGGCGACCGGTCGTCGCGCTGGTCGGCGATGGGGCATTCAGCTCGAACCCGAGTGTCGTGGCCACCGCGGTCGAGATGGGGGCGCCGGTGGTCTGGGTGGTGATGAACAATCGGGCTTTTGGCACCATCGCCGGCCTCGAGCGCAAGCATTACGGCACCGGCTACGGATGCGAGTTCGAGGCAAACGGTGAGCCCTATTCACCCGACTACGCCGCTTTGGCGCGGGCGTGTGGCGCCGACGGCGTGACGGTGTCGGATGCGTCCGAGCTCGAAACGCTGATTCGCGATGCGTGTGCCTCGCGCCGCCCGACAGTGATCGACGTTCCGATGCGCAACACGCCGGTGGCGACTCCCGGTGAGTGGGACATCGAGCGGATCTACCAGTCCGCACGATGAGCCCCGATCGGCCGAGCAGGCCAACGAAGGCCCACCAGGGCGCCAGCGCCGGTCTGGCGGCCGACGCGACGACCTGGTCCACGGCGATAACCGCGACGACCGCCCGACGTGTTTTCGTGCGCGGCGTCGCCCTCGACGAGGCGATCGGTCGTGAATTGTTTCCGGCGATGGTGCTTCGCTTGTGGCGAGGGGACATCCCAACGCCGGTCGAGGCCGACCTCCTGGGCGCGTGCCTGGTCGCCGCGATCGACCACGGTCCGCTGTCGCCGTCGGCACTCGTGACGCGCACGATCGCGTCCACTCGAGCGATGCCGATGAGTGCCCTGGCTGGTGGCATCCTGGCATTCGGCGAGCTGCATGGGGCAGTCGTGACACGCGCGATGCGTCTCATCGACGCAGCACCGCCGGCCGAGCAGGCAGACGACTGGGCCGATGAGGTTTTCATGGCCGAGCGCGCCGCCGGTCGGCGTCTACCCGGTGTTGGTCATCGCTGGCACGAGCAGGATCTGCGCGCCGAGCGGCTGCTGGGTCTTGCCGAGGATCAATCAGACGGGCGCTACGCGGCGGCGGTGCGCGCCCTGGCAGCAAGCGTCGCCACTCATACCGGTCGGCCGGTCGCGGTCAACATCGACGGCGCCCTCGCCGTGGCGCTGTCCGTGCTGCGCCTGGACCCCGAGTACGGTGACTTCCTTTTCGCAATCGCGCGCAGCTTCGGTCTCGCCGCGCATGCCGTCGAGGAACGGACGCGCGAACGACCGATGCGCATGATCGACCCCACGGCGGCCCTGTACGACGGCGAGCCGGTGCCCGAAGACGAATGAGGCGAGCTCCGATGAAGGTGGGGTCGATCAAATGAAGGTGCGGCTCATCAAGCCTTTCCGCGACAGCGAGCAACTCTGGATCGGGCTCGACGCTGAAGGATTTCGGCGCAAGGTGTTTCGCTTCGTGTCGCCCCAGGTGGGCTCTGAAGAGTTCATGGCCGGGATCACCGTGTTCGAGCCGGGCGAATCGAGCTCTTACCACGTGCACGCCGATTCGGAAGAGATCAACCTCGTGCTCGGTGGCTCCGGGCTGCTCGTCTCCGAAGGCGAGGAAGCGACGTTCGAAACGGGCGACGCGATGTGGGTCCCCAAAGGCGTCCACCACCAGCATCAAAACACCGGGACCGAGCCGCTCAAGCTCTTCTGGGTTTACACGCCGCAGGCTGACCTGCCGACCTCCTAGGCTCGCGCCGGAGAGCGACCGGGGTCAGCCGCCGCCGGTGGCGCGCAGGGCAGAATCGAGGATCGAGCGGAGCATCTCGTTCCAGCCCGGACCGTAGGCACGCCAAGGCGCTGCCTCGAGGGTGCTCACGGCGACGCCCGGATTGAGTGCCTTGAATTCTGCGATGCACGCGTCAAAGGCCGCTTGGCCCGCCTCGTAGTCGGCCGGCCGCCTCCAGCGCAGCAGGTGGATGCGGTGCAGCACGCTCTGGCTGCCGATCGCGACCTCGAGATAGACCGCGTTGTCGTGCACACTGTCGCCGGCCGTGTTCGGACATCCGGCATCGCCACTCGTCAGCCGGTGCACGGTCACGCCCTGCAATACCAGGTTGGCGATGACATCGTCCATGTTGCCCGGCGACGGGGTCGGCGTGGCGCCGCCGCACGCGGCAAGAACGAGGCTCGCAACGAGCAGCATCACGGCGTGCGGTTTGGTCACGTCAGCTCCAGTTCGAGTGGTGTTCGAAAGCGCGGGATTACCCGTGAGTCGGCCAGCCATTCCCTGAGTCGGGCCGCCTCCGCCTCGATCGCCAGCTCTGCCTCACGGCCCACGTCTTCGAGCAGCTGGAAGGCTATCTCGCCGTCCTTGCGCACGGCCCAGCCGCCGACGATGCGCCCATCAACCCAGATCGTCGGTCCGGCGTTGCCGATCGTGTCGAACAGCCGCGTAGCGTGAGCGCCGAGGTACCAGTCGCGCTCCTTCCAGGCCATTGTCGTCGTGTCCAGCGACGGCATGAGAGCGATCCACGGCCCCACGTCGGGTGTCGACTCGAGGTCTGACGCAAGCGCGAAGCCGGTCCCTTCGTCGAGTTCCACCTCGACCGCTCCGACGTCGGCAAGGGCACGCCTGGTGATTGCCACCGTCCACCCGGTCCACCACTGGATGTCGCGCTGCGTGCCCGGGCCGAAGGCGGACAGCCAGCGCCGCGCTAGTTCGGCCTGCGCCTTCTCTGTTGGCGGCTCGACCAGGCCGCCCGGTACCCAGCGATCCATCGGCGCCCATTCGTACATGCTGCTCAGCCAGGTCCCGCGCGGGCGGCCGCGAATGATGCGTGCCTCGCCTGCGAGCAGGAAGAGCATCCGCGTCGAGACGCCGACCTTGCCGGCCCATTTCTTGCCCGCGCCGAACGAGATCTGGACGCGCAGGCCGGGTACACGCTTGGTCAGCTCGGTCGCCGTCGCCGAACCGAGCTCGTCGAGTGCCGCGACCGTCTGCGCCTCGACCTCGTCGAGCCACGCGTCGACGTCCGGCGCCACGGCGGCCTCCTTCAGCCACTTCAGCAGCCGCTTTCTCTCGCCGGCGACGATGGTTCTGGTAACCGCCGAGGTGATTATTCCGGCGATCTCGACCGTCGTCGCGAACATTGTTCGGCGCATGCCAAGGACCTTGAGCAGTCTCCGCTCGTCGTACAGGACGCGCGCAAGATCTGACGCACAAACTCCGTTCACGCGAGCGAAGGCGCCGATGTAGACCGACGTCGGATCGGTCGCATGGAGGCCGACCAGATCGCCGGCAACAGTCGCAACGTCTGAGCCCCGACATGCTGGCGCAAGGTGATGGCGAACCGCGATGCGGCGACGTCTTTCGGCGGTGTCGATCCTGGCCCTGGCGGTCATCCAGGGATTGCGCTGGGGTCCTCGCGCCGGAGCAGGATGCCGAGATAGGCCTTCCATGGCCCGACCTCCTGGTCGTAGTGAGCGCTCAACCCGGCAAACACCTGCGCCGTGTGATCGAGGTCATGCACGGCCCAGGTAGCAATCAGCTGACGGAGGGTGACCTGGCCGAGCGTTGGATGTTGGCCGACTCGATCGAGGTCCTCGTCTGCGACGAGCTCGCTCATCTGGCCCAAGGTCGATGCACGCAGCTCGGCGAAACGTTCGATCAACGTGTCGAGTGGCACGTCACGATCGCGCTCGAGCATCGCGAAGCGGTCAAACGGCGGAAATGGCTTGTTGGTCCCGTGATTCAAGATGAGCTCCGCGCGCGGAATCCAGTCGTCCAGCTCGGCTGATATCAGATGGCCGACGACGTCGCGCGGCTGCCAGCCATCCGGCGTGTCGCGGCCGTCCAGCCACGTCTCGGGCAGTCCGATCAGGAGCGCGTGGAGGACGCCCGGCGTCCGTTCGAGAATGGCGCGCGTCTCGGTCAGGAAGGGATCAGCCATTCGAGCAATGTTAGCCAGCGGTTAGCCGGCGCCCGCATGGAGCCCGATATCGATTAACGGCCGTCGCGGGCGCGCTGCTTGGCCTCGCGCAGACGGGTAAGCGTGTCGGTGGTCGCGGGAGTGGCTTCCGGCGCCTCCGGCGCTTCCTGCTTGTCTGACGCGGCCGGCGCGGACTTGGCCGGTGATGTTGCCAGCGCGGTCCGCGGCGCGGTCCGAGGCGCCTCATCAGTCGATGCCGGTCGTGTAAGCGCCGCGCGCGCGGTGGCGCCGCCAGCGCGGCCCTTGGCGGCGAGCATCTCGCCGACCTGCTCCGGCCTCCGCGCCGGGCCGCGCCAGGTTCGCCATCGCGCGCCGCTCCACGCACGTGCCAACGCAAGGTCGCCACGCGACACCGACACGCGTCTGATTGCCACGTCGAGCGGCCAGAGCAAGAGCGCGAGCAACAGCAGCCAGGGGAGCATCTCGGTCGATGCGGTCGTGGTGCCCAGGTCGTGGCGCCACGCGTCAGCGCCCTCCGTGATCTCGCGGCCGCCGGTTGCGCCGCGCAATGAGGCCAGCAGCCGCTCGTTAGTGCCCAACAGCCGGTACTCGGCCGGCGTCGGCGCCACGAGCATCACCGTTCGGGCGAGCGGCGTCTCACCGGGCTTGGTCTGCACGAAGCGCAGCGCGTAGGCGCCCGGCGTCAGCGTCCCGAGATCGGTCTCGTAGACGCCGGGCGCCACCTGGTTGAGGCCGAGACCTTCCAGCAAGTCGAGCGACGGGTCGGTGATGTTGACCTGCGTGTCGTAGAAGTTGCGCGGAGTGCCGTCCGACTCGGCCGAGCGCAGGCGTAGCCGCGTCTGGTCGCCGTCGGTGACGAACTCGGCCTCCATGCCGCCCGACTCCTCGCCCGGGAAGGTCCAAGAGACGAGCTGCGAGAAGAACTGGTTGAAGCCGGTCCAGCCGACCCACGGCGCCGCCCAACGACCCTGCGCGTCTGAGGTCCACGCGACCGACCGGCCGAGGCCGTATTGCCACTGGGCCAGGACGGGATCGTCGCGCGACGACACAAGCACGGTCTGCGCGGCGGCCTTGGCGGTCGTGCCGTTGTAGCCGCGCAGCTGGGGCAGGCCCTCCTCGAGCCCGCGCAAAATGGGTGACGACGAGGTCAGGATCGGGAAGAAGTCCTCCTCGACGATCTGCTGCCCGGAGACCTGCTGGGTCTCCTTGAGGAAGATGTCGGGAATCGAGGCGGGGTTGGTCGCCGCGTAGTAGCGGCCGCCACCCTTGCGGGCCAGCTCGGACAGGAAGTCGTTCGCGCCGCCGCCGCCGGCGCCGACAGTCGAGAGGGTGATGCCGGCGGCGCCCATGCGACGGATCAGGTCGTCGTATTCGCCGCTGCTCGACCAGCCGTCGGTGAAGAGCACGATATGGCGGCGCGTGGCCGACACGCCCTCGAGTGAGGCGACCGCCTCGGACAGCCCGGCAAAGATGTTCGTCTGGCCCTCGGCGTGGAGACCAGCGATCTGTGACTCGACGTCGCCGACATTGGCCAGCGGCGCGGTGCGGATGACCCAGTTGGCGTTTTCGTTGAAGGAGACGACACCAAACTCGTCGCGCTCCGTCAGCGCCGAAACCGCGCGCAGGATCGCTTCCTTGCCGATGTCGACCTTGGGCACGCCACTGATCGCGACGCCGTTGTCGCGATTGGCGGTATTGCAGTGGCAGGCGTCCATCGAGCCCGACTGGTCGATGACGACCACCAGCGCGATGTCCGGCTGGCGTTCGCGGTCGCGCACGTCCATATCGACCGGCAACGCTTCCTCGAGCGGCGTGCGCTTGTAGCCACCGGCGCCATAGGAGCTCGGGCCGCCGATCATCACCAGGCCACGGCCGAGATCGCGTGCGAAGACCTGCAAGGCGATCATCCTCTCGGTGCCCAGCCGCGGGGCGGCGACGTCGGCCAGCACGACCGAGTCGAACGAGGCCAGGCCAGTCAGGTCGGTCGGCGACTGCTCGGGAGTGACGACGGTCACGTCCTGGTTCTCGGCCTCGAGCGCAGCGCTCAGATTCGCGCCGGCCTCCGGCGTGCCGGCGATGATCAGCGTCCTCGGATCGCCCTTGACGATCGTGTGCGAGTCGCCCCGGTTGTTGGCGGCGAACGTGTCGTTCGGTGCCTCGAGCACGGCGCGGAAGGTGTGAAAGCCCGCTTCGGTGGCACGCGTCGAGAACACGATGCGATTCATGCCCGGGGCCAGGTTGACGGTCTGGACGCCGATCTGCGTTCCGTCGCCGAACAGTCGAACGGATCCAGTTTGGGCAACCGTCGAGCTCACAGTGACCTCGATCTCGATGTCCTCGCCAACGCGCGCGGTGGCCGGCGAGTGGACACGCTGGACGATCACCTCGTCGGCGGCGCCGAGGCCAACGACGAAGGTCTCGATCTGGACGCCGCGCGCGCTGGCCAGCGATGCCTCTGATTGGCCGCGGCCGGTCGTGTCGTTGCCGTCGCTGACGAGCACGATCCGCTTCTGGGTCTCGTCCGGGAAGAGCGCGGCCGCGAGGCGCAGCGCGCCACCGACATCCGTCGCCGACGTGGCCGGCACGGACGCGAAGCGGTCGAGATCCTCGAGCTCGGCCGGCAGACGCTCGACGAGTGCCTCGCTGCCAAAGGCGACGACCGCGGCCTGGTCGCCGTCGGGCCGCTCCTCGAGTGACTCGCGCACGAACGCGAGCGCAGACTCGCGGCCGGCCGTGCCGACGCTGTCGGACAGGTCGACGACAAAGACAGTTGTAAGCCGGTCGACGGCCCAATTGATCTGGAAGCCGGCAAGGGCCAGCACGAGCGACGAGAGGATGACGGCGCGCAGCACGAGCGACACGCGTCGGCGGCCCTTGCCGAGGTGGTGCCGCGCGGCCAGGCTGAGGCCGATCGTGACGACGAGCAGCAGCAGGCCGACGATGAGCAGCTCCGGCCGGCTGACGCTGAACGGCAGGTTCACGCGGGTCTCCCGGGCCGGCCGGCGCGGCGCGCGGCAAACGGGTTGGCGCGCTTGATGCCGTTGGCGATGCGCCGCGCGCCGTCACGCTCGTAGACGAGCCATTCGACGACCAGGAAGAGCAGCGTCAGCGCGACGAGCAGCGGCCAGAATTCGTCGCGTGCCGTTCCGGCAGCGGCCGGATCGGTCGGCGTGTTGGTGCCCAGCGAGCCGATCCGCGCGCCGTCACCAGGTCGGATGTTGGACTCGTCGGGGCTGAACAGGTCAACGGCGAAGAGCAGCGGCTCATCGGTTGTGCCGATACCCGGCGATGCGCTTGGATCGGGCGACGGCGAAACAGTCGGGGAGGGGGTCGGGGAAGCGCCGGGCGACCCGCTCGGGGTCGTTGGCGCGATCACCTCCGCCCGATACACGCCCAGCTGGCGGGTGGAGACGAAGGTCACCGACGATGCGCCGGTGGCCGCCGGCGGGATGATCTCGACCGATCCGTCGGGCAGCGTCACGCGAACGCCCTGCGAGTCGGGCGCGATCGGGATGTCGACCGGCGATGAAGGTGGCATTGGATCGAGCGTCTGCGACGAGAGGCCGAGCAGTTCGCCGGCGAGGTTGGAGACCATGATCGGCCACGCCACCTGGAGCGGCAGATCGCTCTGGCGCAGATCGAAGGCGAAGACCGCGGTCGGCACGCCCTCGCGCAGGCCGGCGTAGAGCAGCGGTCCGTCCGAACCGGGGATAACGGGTCGGGCCCAGTCGGGCAGGTCGATCGCCTGCGTCCGGGCGATGTGCAGCCGGGTCAGGTCGACGCCGCGCAGGATCGGATCATCGGTCGGCAGCTGGCCCATACCGAACTCGTCGAGCGTGCCGTTGACCACGCCGAGGGCGCTCGTCTGGGGCGGCGCGAAGGCAAGGATCGGCTTGCGCGGCAGCTCGGCCGGCAGGTAGCCGTCGAATACGACGAGATCGAAGAGCTCCTTGCCCGTCGTCGTCGGGTATTCCTCGGGCGTCGCGCCGTACAGCTCCACGTTGGGCAGCAGCGAGAAGGCGTTCTGGAGGTAGACGTTGCCCGGACCGACGAGCAGCACGCGGCGCAATCGGTCCGGCGGCACGATCGCCCACGCCGCGTCGTCGAGTGCCAGGTAGTCAGGTGGACCCGACTCGATCGACTCGCCGGGCGGTGATAGCCGCGCCTCGACAACGCTGGCACCGGCCGGCAGTTCGTCGATGACCACGTCGGCCCGCGTCAGCGGATCGAGGACGAGGTCGCGCGCCGTGACCGGGATGCCGTCGGCGAGGATCTGGAGACGGCGCATTACGATCGACGACGAGTAGTTGGCGACGCTCGTGAACAGCGTTCGCTTGAGTCCGGACGGGTCGGCGCGCACGGCCAGCGCCGCGATCGCCTGGTTGTCGCGCTCGCGGCCGACGGTCAGCACGCGAACCGGCACCTCGAGCACTACCTCCGGCACGGTCGATCCGGCGTCGTCAGTTACCACCAGGACCTCGGCACCGCGCGCGCGCTCGGCGAGCTCGCCGGCGAGCTTGAGAGCGTCGGTCAGATCGGACGCAGACGTTGAGGCGGTGATCGACTCGATCGCGCGCGCGATCCGGCCGCGATCGGTGGCTTCGTTGGCGATGACGCGTGCCGTCTCGCCCGCCGAGACGACGCTCACCCGGCCGTCGGACGGAACGTTGGCCATCTGCTCGATCGCGGCGCGCTTGGCGGCGGTCAGTCGGTCGGGAAAGACGTCGGTCGACGACATGCTCGCCGAGGCGTCGACGACGAGCACCAGGTCGCGCGCCAGGCCGGCGCTGTGCTCGGAGAAGGGTCGCGCCACGACAAAGGCGAGCAGCACGGCGAGCAGCAGCTGCAGCAGGAGGAGCAGCGAACGCTTCAGCTTCTGCCACGGCGCGTTGGCCTCGACGTCGCGCACCAGCTGCGTCCACAGGTACGTGCTGCTGACCGACCGGACCGGCCGGCGCAGGCGCAGCATGTAGAAGGCGATGATCAGCGGAACGACGAGCAGGCCGATCAGGGCCAGCGGCGCGAGAAAGCCCATCAAGCAGATCGCCTTGCGAGCGCATCATGCCGCGACCACGTGGCGGCGGCGCAGCTCGGCGAAGACCAGGTCGCTCAACGGCAGGCTGGTCGGTGTCGGCACGTACGCGACGCGACGCTTGGCGCTGGCCTCGTCAAGTCGTGCCTGCCACTCGGCGAGGCGCGCCTTGTAGGCATCGAGCGTGTACAGGTCGGCCGTGACGTTGACCGCGTCGCCCGTCTCGCGATCGACCAGGCGCAGATCGCCCTCGATCGGCGGATCGAGCTCGTCCGGCGAGAGGGTGTGCAGCACGGCGACGTCGCAGCGCGTGCTGGCGAGCTCGCTGATCGCCCGCTCGGCGTTCGGATCGAACAGGTCGCTGATCAGCATCAGCGGCCCGCGCTGGGTCAGCTGCGCGGCGTAATGGCGGGTGGCAGCGGCGAGATCGGTCGGCCCGGGATGCGGCTTGACCGACGACAGGTCGGCGAGCACCTGGAAGATGCGGCCCGTGCCGCGGACGGACGGGAAGCGTCGAGCGACGCGACCCTGGAGCACGGCCATGCTGACCCGGTCGTACGAGGCGAGGCCGACATAGGCGAGTGCCGCGGCGGCGCGCTTGCCGAACAGCAGCTTGTCCGGCGCGCCGCCATCCATCGATGCCGATGCATCGAGCAGGATGTGGACGTTGACGTCCTCCTCCTCGATGAACAGCTTGATGAACAGCCGCTCGAGTCGCGCATACAGGTTCCAGTCCAGCGCGCGCAGGTCGTCGCCGAGCGAGTAGTCGCGATAGTCGGTGAACTCGACCGACTGCCCGCGCTTGACACTGCGCCGAACGCCCTTCATGCCACCGTGAACGGCCGTCCGCGTGACCAGCATCAACCGCTCGAGCTGGCGCAGGAACGCCTCGTCGAAGACAGTCGGATCGACTGCTGAAGGCAGCAGCTCTCTGTTCATGGTCACGGTCCGATATCCAGGGCTGCGCCGGTCAGGGCTAGTCGACCGAAGGCGCAGGCACGGCGTCGAGCACCGAACGCACGACCGCGTCGCTGGTGATGCCCTCTGCCTCTCCCTCGAAGTTGCGGATCACGCGGTGGCGCAGTGCCGGCATCGCGACCGCGCGGACGTCGTCGACCGAGACGTTGTATCGGCCATCGAGCAGGGCGTGGATCTTGCCCGCCAGGACGAGCGCCTGGGCACCGCGTGGCGAGCCGCCGTAGCGGACGTACTGCTTGACGAGCTCCGGCGCGCGTGGCGCATCGGGATGCGTGGCCGCGAGCACAGAAACCGCGTAGGCCGTCACGTGCGGGGCGATCGGGACGCTGCGCGCGAGACGCTGCATCTGGACGACCTCTGCGGCATTCGCCGCGGCGCGCGCTCGGGGCATCTTCGCGCCGGTGGTCCGCTCCATGATCTCGACCAGGTCCTCCTCCGAGGGGAAAGGCACCCAGAGCTTGAACAGGAAGCGGTCGAGCTGGGCCTCGGGGAGGGGATACGTGCCTTCCATCTCGAGTGGGTTCTGCGTGGCGAGCACGAAGAACGGTGGCTCGAGCTGGTGACGCTCGCGCGCGACGGAGACCTGCTGCTCCTGCATCGCCTCGAGCAACGCCGACTGCGTCTTCGGCGTGGCACGGTTGATCTCGTCGGCGAGCAGCAGGTTGGCGAACACCGGTCCCTGCTGGAAACGGAACTCGCGGTGGCCGTCCTGCTCGATGAGCACGTTGGTGCCGACGATGTCGGCCGGCATCAGGTCGGGCGTGAACTGGATGCGGTTGAACGTGCAGTCGATCACGTCCGCGACGGTTCGCACGAGCATCGTCTTGCCCAGTCCGGGCACTCCCTCGAGGAGGGCGTGGCCGTTGGCGACGAGGCAGATCAGCGTCTGCCGGACGAGCGCGTCCTGGCCGACGATGACCGACTTGACCTCGGTTTCGATCGCGCGGGCGCGGTCGGCGAACTCCTCGACTGAGAGGTCAGCCGGCGGCCGCTCGAGTGTTGGCTGGGCCATCTGGCTCTCCTATTCCTGGACCGGGTTGAGCGAGCTGAAGTAGTCGCGCACGTAGTCCTTGACATCGAGCGGAACGTAGCTCCGATCGAGGCTGGTGATCGCGAAGTCGAAGAAGTCCTGGTAGACGTTGGTGTACGGCACGATCGCCGGGTTGTCGGTGCCCTGGCCCTGACCCTGACCCTGCTGGGTCTGGCCATCGCCGCCCTGACCCGGGATGTACGACGGATCGTTCGGGTTGCCCAGCCGATCGAAGTCGGCGTAGACGGGATCCAGATCGCCGGTGCCGAACTGGCGGTTGCCCTGCGTCGGTCCACCGAAGCCGCTGTTGCCACCGTTGCCACTGCCGAGATAGCGGGCACTCGAGCCACCGCCACCGAGCGAGCCCTGGCCCTGACCCTGACCCTGACCCTGGCCTTGGCCCTGACCTTGGCCCTGGCCCTGGCCTTGGCCCTGCCCCTGGCCCTGGCCTTGGCCCTGGCCCTGGCCTTGACCCTGGCCCTGACCTTGACCCTGGCCCTGCCCCTGACCTTGGCCTTGGCCGGGGCTCTGTCCGGGCTGCTGACCCTGACCCTGACCCTGCCCCTGCCCTTGGCCTTGACCTTGCTGACCCTGCTGGCCTTGCTGACCCTGCCCGGCCGCATCGGCCAGGTCGCGCCGGGCTGCCTGCAGATCGGACGCGGCGCGGGCCAGATCGCGGTTGAGGTCGACCTGCTCCTGACCACGCTCGAGTGCCTCGCCAAGTCGGTCGAGTGCCTCACCGGCGGCCTCTGCGTCGCCCGATTGGATGGCGCGGACGGCATCGCTCAGCGCGGTCTGTGCATTGGCGCCCGCCTGTCGGGCAGTGCTGTCCATCTCCGCAAGCTGGCGGGCGAGGGCGTCGCGCTCCTCGTCCGACATCTCGGGCAGACGGTCCTTGAGGTCGTCGAGATCCTCGTTTGCCTTCTGTGGATCACCCTGCGGATTGCTGTCGCTGCCGGTCGCGGCGCGACTCAATGAACGCGACAGGGAGGTGATCGCAGCGGCGCGCTGCTCATTCGCCGGGTCGATCTGGCTGCGCAGCGCGTCCTCGAGCGAGCCGAGGCGGGCAAGTTGCTGATCGAGATCCTCGGGGCGGTCACGCAGCTCGCGCGCCAGGCGTCGGAGTTCCTCGGCCAGCTCGGCGCGCGGATCGGGCGACGTGCGACCCGTTGCGAGGCGATTGGCTGTTTCCTCGATGCGCTCGGCCTGCTGCTGGGCCGCATCGCGCATGCGCTCGCGCTGGGCCAGCACGTCGTTCTGGATGTTGGGCAGCAGCAGTGCCGGCACGAGCAGCAGGCCGGCGAAGGCCGCCACCGCGCCCTGGCGGCGCGGGAACGGGATGCGCAGGCCGCGTGGGTCGGCGGACTCGAGCGAGCTCAGCGCGTCGTGGCGCTGAAGGCTGACAAGGTGCTCGTACAGCTCTGAGTCGTCACGCTCAGCGGTCGGAGTCGAAGCGAGAGCGAGAGCGGTTGAGACGCGGTCGCTCAATCCGTCCTCGGAGTCGGCGGCAAGGGCCGCCTCGGCGAGGGTGGGGCGCACGCGGACGGCGTCGAGGAGCAGAGCGACAAGCCCGCCGAGCACGACGAGCGCGGCCGCGACCGCGTGCCATTCGAAAGGCATCAATCGAGCCGCGATAGCCAAGCCGAGCTGAATCACGAGCACGCCGGCGAGGATCAGGCTTCCGTCACGGACGACGCGGCGCAGCCACACGCGGCGCCGGAATCGTCCGAGGGAGCGGCGCAGCTCGATCAGTTGCGGGTCGAGGGTCATCACACGGCCTCCGGTGAGGGCTGGTCGGTTGTGGCGTTGTCGACTGATGGCGGGCTGGTATCCGAGCCGTTGCGGCGCGGCCGAGATGGGCGCGGAATGCGTAGACGGCGGGAAGGCGCTACGAGTTGCGCAGACAGGAGGGTGAGCAGAACGCCGAGGCCGACGAAGGCCGCCGCGCTCTTGGGCCAGAAGCTGTCACGCGGGAAGCCGAAGGAGACTTGCTGGCTGACTCCTTCACCGTTCGCCTCTGGCGGCACTCCTGCCGCGCCGGGAGCGACGTTCATGATCGGGTCGTCACCGTCGCCTTCGACGATGTTGGGGAAGTCAGGGTCTACGGCCGGTTCGGGCACGCCGGGCAGGTCCTCTGCGCCACCCGGGAACCTGAAGATAGGCGGCTCCGTGACACCTGGTGGCGTGGTTGTGGTTGGCGAGCCGAAGTACGGCCGACCGGTCACGCTGCTGATGTAGTCGCACGACTCGTGATAGGTGTCCGGAGCCGTCGCGCAGACCATGTCGAGGTTGGCGACGAACGGGTTGAGCCAGAGCACCGCCTCCGGCGCCCGATTGGCACGCTGGGTCAGCAACAGGTCCGGTCCCGGTGGAGCTCTGGCGACCGGCCACCTGCCAGAACTCATGGGCGGCGGCGGTGCCGATCGAGATGACGAGGACGACGACGAACGTCACCACGGTGGCTGTCTGCGTGCGCTTGACGACGGCCGAGATGAACAGGCCGATGGCGCCCATGCCGAAGGCGAGCGCGAACAGGAAGGCATACGCGCGGAGCAGATCCTCAGGCCCGACGCCGCCGAATACGAATACCAGGCTGGCGAACGGGATCGACGCGAGGATCAGCAGGAAGACGTAGGTCAGCGCCGAGAAGAGCTTGCCGATGACCATGCCCAGCGTGCTCAACGGCGTGGTGATGAGCATGTCGAGCGTCTGCTTCTCGCGTTCGAGCGAGATCGCTCCGGTCGTGAACGCCGGCGCCAGAACCAGGACGAGCAGCGTCTCGACGAAGAGCAGCCCACCGAAGATGGCGTGGCCGATACCCGCCGAGAGCGCCGTGCCGTTGCCCAGCGTCTGGGTCCCAGGGAATGGCATGCCACCGAAGTCGGTCGAGAAACCGGTCACCTGACTGGCCTGCGACTTGAGATAGACGTACACGCCGAACGAGAAGAGGCCGAGCAGCAGCAGGTAGATCGTCAGCACCGCGAACGCGCGCCGGCCGCGCATGCGACCGCGCAGCTCCTTGATCGATACGGCACTGATGCCCGACCAGAAGTTGCGACACGCCGCGCCCCAGCCGCGCCTCTGCGCATCGGCGGTCATGCCTGCGCCTCCTGGACGGGTGCGGCGAGGGCGTCCGGCCTGAGGTCGGTGATCTGCAGGAAGAGCTCCTCGAGGTCGCTCGCCGCAGGAGCGAAGCTGGCCAGCCGAATGCCGCGCTTGACGGCAGAGGCGAGAACGACGGCCGCCGCCTCCTCGTCGCCGCGCAATGCGATCTCGAGCACGCCATTCGGGCGGCGAACGACCGACGCGACATCGGGCAGCGTGTTGAAGTGCTGCTCCGCGCTGGTGACGCGCTCGTCGTCGCCGAGCACCGTGGCGCGGTAGACCGCGCCGATGCGGAAGCGCTCGGCGATGTCCTCGACGCGGCCGCTGGCGAGCACGCGGCCATGGTCGACGATCGCGACCGAGGTGCACAGCTCCTCGAGCTCGGGCAGGATGTGGCTGCTGATGACGATCGTCTTGCCCAGCGAGCGCAGCTCGCGCAGGAGCTCGCGCAGCTCGACTCGGGCGCGCGGATCGAGCCCGGAAGCCGGCTCGTCGAGCAGCAGCACCTGCGGATCGTGGACCAGCGCGTGTGCGAGGCACAGGCGCTGCTGCATGCCGCGGCTGAGATCCTGGACGTAGGCGCTGCGCTTATCGGCCAGATCGACCAGCTCGAGCAGGTCGCCGATCATCTGCCGCCGCCGAGCCGCGTTCAGGCCGTAGCAGCGACCGAAGAAGTCGAGGTATTCCCAGACCCGCATGTCGTCGTAGACGCCGAAGGTGTCGGGCATGTAGCCGATGACGCCGCGTACCGCGTCGGGTTCCCGGCGCACTGAGTGGCCGCCGATCTCGGCGTCGCCCGACGAAGGCGGCAGGAGCGTGGCGAGCATCTTGAGCGTCGTCGTCTTGCCGGCGCCATTGGGGCCGACGAGGCCGAAGATCTCGCCCGACTCGATCTCCAGCTCGACGCCGGCGACGGCCAGGCTGCGGCCATAGCGCTTGGTGAGCCGATCGGTGCGCACCGCAATGGTCATAGATCTCCTCCGCAGTCGGCCTTTGGCCGCTGCTGCGCGCTGTCGCTTGCGTCATTCGATCGAGCCCTCGACGCGGACGAGCAGTTGGAAGTAGGTCTGCTCCATGCCGAACTCGTCGGTGGCTTTGCGATTGACGAAGCGGAACAGGACGCCGCCGCTCGAGTTCACGTAGCGCTCCGGACTGGCAATGAGATAGCTGCTGGTCGTCAACGGCTGTTCGAACTCGACCCAGCGCTGGGTGGTGTAGTCGTACAGCTGGACGGCGGGAAGCGTCTGGCCGTCGCGGCCGATCACGTCGGGCATCAGGTTCGACCGGCTTCGGGTCGTCACGGCCGTCGAGTCCCGCCTCCAGCGGGCTCGGTCGGGCTCGGGCTGGCCGTCGGATCGGTCGACTCCGTCCCAACCGGATCGTCCTGGTCGGGCTGCTCGGCCTCGGGCAGGGGCGCGTCAGTGGATCACCGTTGCCGCGCAGCGGTCGCACCTCTCCCTGGGTGAGCGCGATCTCGAGCGCCGTGGCGCGGAAGCTGCCGTCGAAGCGCGCGGCGGCCGCCTCGACCGTCATCGTGCCGCGGCTCAGGTAGCAGCCGCCCTGGTCGCCCCAGCCCTGGGCGGCCGTGCTCTCGACGATCGAACGGCGCATGCACCCCGTCGCGAGAAGACCTGCTGCGCGTCGAGGCGCACGGCAAGCGGGATCATGAACAGGCCCTCGCCGACGCGGTTGGGCGTGCCGTCGCCGGCGAGCTGGACGTCCATCACCGGGCCGTTGCTCCACGCGAGCAGTAGTGGCGCGTCGGCGCTCGGTGTCGAGCCATATGGGAACAGCTGGTCGATCACCGTGCGCCGCGTGTACACGGCCCTGGCCGCCGACGCGTCGCGCGGGAATGTCGTGCCGAAGATGCGCTCCGAAAGCGCGTAGCCAACATGACTGGATGCCGGTCGTGTCGAGATCGATCTCGCGCGTCTCGCCGGGCTGGAGGCCCGGCGCGGGCAGCACGGCGACGCCGCCTCCGAACAGGACGGCGACATTCTCGAGCAGTCGATCGGACCGATTGGTGATCGAGCCCTGCAACTTGCCGCTCACGAAGCGCAGGTCGCTCTCCATCTCGGGCGCGTCGGCGGGCGCCTCGGCCCGGAAGCCGCGCAGCACGCCGAAGCCGACCTCGAAGTTGCGCAGTCGCGAAGTGCTCTCACCAAAGATCACGTCGAGTGGCGTCTCGGCCTGTCCGGTCTGGGCCAGGCTGGTCGGATTGGAGATGAGTGCGCCGCCCGGTATGCGGACGTCGAAGGTGCGCCGGCTGGGCGAATAGATGCCGATGTAGACCTGGCCGATGCCGCGCCCGGTGCCCTGGGCGGCGCGCACGACCGCGATCTCGTTGACGATCACGTCGCAGCCCTTGAGGGTGGCGCCGAGGCCGTACGAGCCGAGCGCGAAGACGGCCACGAGCGCCGGGATGGTCACCCAAGCCCATTCGCGCTTGTCGAGCCGGCGCAGGATCAGGTAGTTGATCGGGCCGATCAGCGCGATGTAGGCGACCAGCAGGATGAACAGCTGCTCGATCGGCGGCAGGTCGATCGAGGGCAGGTTCTGCAGCGCGTAGACGATCTGCGAGTCGTCGGACAGCGTCATGCGGGTTGAGTGCCGGGCCGTTCGTCTGGGGCAGCAGGCGCCGCCACAGGACGTCGCTGGCGCTGCTGTCGGCGATCCACGACGCGGCGGGATCGAAGCCGATCAGCGTGATGACGCCGCGGCCGTAGCCGGACTCGGCGGCGATGACGTCTTCGCCGCTGCGCGCCAGCACAGAGCCGCGATTCAGCGTGCCCGAGAGGGCCGGTACCGCGACCGCATCGCTGGGCAGGGAGCCGAGCAGCGCGGCCACGTCGGCGGGCGCGGCTTCGACGGTGGTTTGCGGGTCGAATGGCAGCAGGTCAGCGCCAAAGCCGCGAAGAGTGCCCGCACCGGTCGTGCCGCCGAGGATCGTCAGCCGTCCGCCGGCGCCGATCCACAGCTTGAGTGCCTCGAGCTGCGCCGGGCTCAGCTGGGCCGCGTCGACGTCCTGCCAGACAAGTCGGTCGAGTGCCGCCCAGGCCTCGACGCGCGGCGGCAGATCGGCCGGCGCGAGCTGGATGACAGTGGTCGTCGCGACGTTCGGGTTGACCATCGCGTCGGTGACCTGCGGCAGAACGTTCTCGGGTCGCTCGGCGACGACGGCGACGATCGGGCTGTATGCGTCGTGCGATCGAATGTTGACCTGCTGCGTGGCGACGACCTGCTCGCCGTTGGCCAGGTCGACGAAGATGCGGCTGCCGAACAGCGCAGTCTGGGCGTAGAGAGTGAAGCGCTGGACGGCGCCGGGCGGCAGCTGCACCTCGACGCCGTATTGAGATCGACCTTCCTGCTGGCCTCGAATGCGCAGCTCGCCGTTGACCGCCGGGCCGTCGTTGGTCGACCTGAACATCGACCGCGGTCCATGCTCCGGGTCGGACGTTGCCACCCAGGAGTGGGCGTGCCTCGATGCGCAGGTCGGATGCGGGCAGTGCGGAAGGGGAGGGCGAGGTTGTTGGGTCCTGCGCGAACGCGACCGGCGCAAGTGCTGCCGGCGCGAGCGCCGCGATCAGGATCAGCGCTGCCTGGAGCGCGACGAGCGAGCGCGGCAACCACCTGGCGACGGTGCGCGACGGGAGCGGCGAACGGTTCATCGAACCTCAAGGGTAGGTGGCTGACGGGACGCTCCGGGCTGCCCGGCCAACGCTAGACGTGCGGGCGCTACCATCGGTTCCCGTGCCCGACCTGCGCCCGTTCAGCGGGCTGCGTTATGCCCCGGCCGACCGTGCCCAGCTCGCGGCGTTGTTGTGCCCTCCGTATGACGTCATCTCTAGCTCCGAACGCGAGCGGCTTGAAGCTGCCGATCCGCACAACGCAGTCCGCCTGGAGCTGCCTGGGGCGCCGGCTGCCGGTCCAGCCGATGATGCCTATGGCCACGCTGCACGACTACTGGACGAGTGGGTCGCAGCCGGGGTACTGGTGCGCGACCAAAGTCCGGCCATATACGTGTACGAGCAGCGCTTTACGCTCAGCGACGGCTCGGATCACGTCGCTCGCTCGTTCTTCGCTCGACTCAGGTTGGAGCCGTATGCACGTGGGAGCGGCGTCCGCCCGCACGAGCTGACCATGAGCGCGCCCAAGGAGGATCGATTCCGGCTGCTCAGCGCGACGAAGACGAACCTGTCACCGGTCATGCTGCAGTACGACGACCGTGCCGGTGGCGCGGCGACGGCCGAGTTGCTGGATCAGCTCACCCGAGTGGAACCGGTCGCCGATACGCCGGGGCCGGGCGGAGTTGGCCAGCGCCTCTGGATGGCGACGGCGGATGAGGGTCCAGCGGCAGCGCGAGCTGCTATCGGCTGGCGGCGGCGGGGCCGCTCGACATCGCCGACGGGCACCACCGTTACGAGACGGCACTGCGCTACCGGGACCAGCCGGGCGCGCCGGCCGGGGCCGCTTCTGTGCTGGCACTGCTGTACGACGCGCATTCGGGTGGCCTGCAGCTCCTGCCGTGGCACCGGCTGATCAGCGGCGTGGAGAGCGGCGGCGCGGTCATCGACGCGGCCGGCGTCTCTGTATGCGGTCGAGCCGGTCGCGAGCTCGGCCGAGCTCAGGCGGCGGCTGGATGACTCGAGCGAGGCTGGATTGATCGGACTCTGGACACGCGACGGCGGCGCGGTGCTTGGCGTCGAGCGCGCGCGGATCGACGTCGCGGCTCCGTGAAGGGTCCGAGGATCTGCGCTGGCTGGATGTCAACGTGCTCTCCGCTACCCTCCGCGAGATGACTGGCACCACAACCGAGGAGCTTCTGGCGGCCGAGCGGCTGGCATACGTCAGCGATGCGGCACAGGCAATTGCCGCGGTCGACGCCGGCCAGGCCGATGTTGCCTTCCTGTTGCGGCCAACGCCGATCGACTCGGTGCTGGCGGTTGCCGCCAACGGTGAGCACATGCCGGCCAAGTCGACCTACTTCCATCCCAAGGCCGCCACCGGCCTGGTCTTCAACCGCCTCGACTGATGACCGACGAGCGTTCCGGGCCGAGCAACGGCCACCACGACGATGGCCAAGCGGCCGAAGGCACGATCGAGCTGGCCGAGCGACCGGGCCGGCCGATCCGCAAGGACGAGCGGATCGTCAGCTCGATCGCGGCCTGTACATCGAGTCGTGGCTGCCCGAGCGGCGCTCGCGGCGCAAGCCGCTGTACATGCTCCACGGCGAGCTCGGCGGCTCATGGCTGTGGCAGCGCTACCTGGGCTACTTCGCGCCACGCGGCTGGGAAGGCCACGCGCTCAACCTGCGCGGCCACTACTGGTCCGAGACGGCCGATTTTGCCGAGCTCGACTTCGACACCTACCCCGAGGACGCGGTCGCCGGCGCGGACCTGATGTCGCGACCGCCGATCGTGCTTGGCCACGGCCTCGGCGGGCTGCTGGCGCTGCGCTGTCGCCACCGAGCGGCCCGTCTCGGCACTGATCCTGCTCAGCCCGGCACTGCCCGCCGAGCTGCTCGAGCCACCGCCGGCGCACATGGTTCGCCTTCTGCCGCGCGAGTACCGACGCGGCCTGCTCGGCTGGGACCTGCCGCCCGACCAGCTCGCTCCGCCAATGCCCGGATCTGACACTGGCCGACGTGATGCGCGTCCAGCACATGATGGGCGCCGAATCTGGCGCCGCGCGGCGCCAGATGCTCGAGGGGGTGTCGGTCGGTTTGGACCAGCTGCCGGACGTGCCAAAGCTGGTCATCGGCGCCGGGCTCGATCGCTGGTTCCCGGCCGACGACAGCGAGCGGCTGGCCGAGTGGCTCGGCGCAGACTACGTCGCGTTCGGCGCGCACAGTCCCACTACGGGCTGGTGATCGGCGAGGAGAGCTACGAGCAGGTGGCCGACGCCGTGCGCCAGTTCATCGAGTCGCACCGCCTTTAGCCCACGTCGCAGATGACACCCGAACGACTCACCGAATTCTTCGACGCCTGGAACGCACACGACGTGGATCGGGTGATGGAGTTCTTTGCCCCGGACGGTGCCTACTTCGCATCGATCGGGCCCGACGACGAAGGGACGTCGTTTCGTGGCATCGACGAAGTCCGGCGCGGCGTGGCGTCCTTCCTGGGCATGTATCCCGACGCGCATTACACCGACGCTCGGATCTTGATCGACGGCAACCGCGGCCACGCGACGTGGACATTCAACGGAACGAATGCAGCTGGAGCTCGGGTGCGATACCGCGGCGTGGACGTATTCGAGTTCGAAGGCGACCTCATCCGTATCAAGGACGCCTACCGGAAGGAACGCGCCGCACCGATCGGCTAAAATGCCGGTCGCGATCGCGCACTGCGTGAGTCGCATCTGTGCCGCATTCGTCTAGAGGCCCAGGACACCGCCCTCTCAAGGCGGAGATCATCGGTTCGAATCCGATATGCGGTACCAATCCCCACGATCGAGGGCTCAGGAAGCGGCGGCTTGCTCGGGCGCGGCGGGGTCGGCCAGGATTGGGTCCGACGGTGAGTGCTCGCGTCTGGCGAGGTACACGAATGGCAGGGCGATCGCCCGGATGACGCCGGCCACCATGTACGAGGCCGGGTAGCCGTATATATCGGCCGTCCGACCGAGGATCGGCTGGAAGACCACGCCGCCGGCGGAGACATCAGGCTGTCGAACGACAGCACCGTGGCGCGCTGCTCGGAGCGAATCGCGCCGTTGATGAACGCCTGGCGGATCGGCATCTGGATGGCGAAGATCAACGCCCAGACCGCCAGCAACACGATAGCCACCACGAAGTTCGGCATGAAGCCGACCAGGAACAGCAGCGCGACGTTGAGCACGCCACCGATCAGCAGCGCGTCCGTCCGGCGACTGAACAACAGCCGGATGCGGCGCACGAAGAGGCCGCCGAGGATCTGGGCGCCGGCCAGGATGGCCGCTGCCAGGCCGGCAATGCTGTAGGCGTTCGGGTCGCCGTAGAGTTCGAGCAGATACGGCTGGAAGGCGTAGAACGCGTATATCCCGACGCCGCCCACGAACGGCGCCGAGATCATCAGCCAGCGCACCGGCGGATTGCGCAGCCCGCCGTCGACCGCACCGTTGACGACGTTGCGCACGGCCTTCAGCGGCGTCACGTCGCGCTGCGGTGAGAAGCCCATGTCGTGCATCGCCCACCAGGCGACGACCAGCGTTACGCCGAGCAGCGCAGCGCGCAGAATGTATGGCACGCCAAGGTCGGTCAGCTGGGCAACCACGCCGCCGGCGACCGAGCCGGTCAGCATGGCCACTCCGCCGACGACCTGCGCGCGGCCGAACACGCCCTCCAGGTCGCCCTTGAAGTCGGTCGACTTGAGGGCATCCACCAGCCACGCCTCGGTCGCGCCGGAGAAGAACGTGAAGCCGAGGCCGAGCAACAGCGATGCGACGGCCCAGCCCAGGAATGGCGCGCTGACCTGCCACATGTACAGGTAGAGCAAGTCGACGCGAGCAGCGTTGCCGCTCCGAGCAGGAACGAGAAGCGTCGGCCGCGAGTGTCGGCGACGACGCCGGTCGGCACCTCGAAGAGCACCTGGCCGAGGCTGAAGACGGCGTTGGCGGCGAATGCCTCAGCGTTGGTCAGACCGGCGTCGAGCAGGAAGAGCGTGTTGACGCCCCAGATGAACGACGCGGCCAGTGTCGTCAGGAGCGTCAGAAGCAGGTAAGTGCGCTGTACCCGGCGGGCGCCGTCGTTCACGCCGGGACCCTACCCCAATCCCGGTCGTGGCCGGCGGAAGGCTTTGCGAGGGCCGATTGAACGGGTTGGTAGACTGCGGGGAGCACAGCTTGGATCGCCCTACCGGCCCATTTCGCGATGACACCGAACTTTCCTGACGCCCCCGGACCGCGCCCCGGGGGCGTCGATTATTTGCCGCGCCCCGTGCATTCAGAGCCGACCTTGACGGTGTGGAAAAGAAGGTGGACAGAATGGTGGACACAACGCCTTCCGCTGGTCGGTCGCGGCTCCTAGAATGCGCCGATCACCTGCCACACGCCGCGAGACAGCGAGTGGTGGATGGGGAGGAAAGGGCGCAGGCACGGAGCGAACTCCAGCCGCGTCCGGGGTTACTGGGCAAGTAGCAGCGCACCGTCCAATCGGCACTGCGGCGGAGCGCCGGGAGAGGGTTCAACGTGGTTATTCAGGCTGCCGGCCGGACGGTCGAACACGTCTCCGGACACATTTCCGCGGACCCCATGGATGTGGCGCACACCGGCGTTGAGTCGCCGGCCAGATCAGACGTTGCGCTCGAGTTCGTCCGCTTCTGCCATCGCCGCCGGCGTGTCGGCTGGCCGGCGCTGTACGACGAGATGTGCGCCGTCGCCGCACGCGGCACGTTCAAGGGAATGGGCTACGCCGAGCTGGCCGAGCACGGCGTGTCGTTCTGCCTGAGCGAGATGCCCGTTCTCGTGACGCTCACCGAGCGGGTCGTCGCGGAAGAGCGGAACCTGCACGAGCCGCCGGCCGAACCGGCTCCGATCTCGATCAGCCCGGTTCCCGCCTAAGGGGCCTGAGGGCCGGCAGCTCAGCACCACCGACCCAAGCTCTCTAGGCGCGCAGCCCGCGGCGGGCCATCTCCCATTCGATCTGGCGCTCCGCCTCGACGTACTCGTCGATCTCGGTGCGGAGCTTGTTCGCCTCGGGCGTGTACAGGTGGACCTGCTGCTGGAGGATGTAGCTGAGACGCCGGCTGGTCATGCGCACGTGGTCGAGGTTGCGCATCAGCACCAGCGGATCCATCGCCGCGAGATCGTCCGGGTGGTACATCTGCTTCATCGCGGCCCGAGTATATGGAGCCGGACGCCAGACGGCCAGAGTCGGCCGACACGGAAGCAACCGCCGCTCGGACTGGCCCTCATGTAGGCCAGCCGGTGCCGGTCGGCGGTCCTCCGCAGTGCTGGCTCACGATGGTCGGCATGTCCGGTGGCGTGGCCATGGCGGCGCTGACGCCGCGTGGGCGACCGGCGGGGACGGCCTCGCGGCGGCCGGCGCCAGACCGGTTCTGGCTCGCGCCGCAGTCGGCGCGCAGCAGTCGATCGCTCTTGCCGCCCTCCACGAGGGAGTAGACGACAGGCACGACGAGCAGTGTCAGGAACGTCGAGCTGAACAGGCCGCCGATGACGACCGTGCCCAGCTCGGCCGCGATGATCGAGCCCTCGTTGAAGCCCGCAGCGAGCGGGATCAGCGCGAGGATCGTCGCGAAGGCCGTCATCAGGATCGGCCGGACCCGGGTCCGCCCGCCCTCGATGAGAGCGTCCTTCACAGGGTGGCCCTCCGCGCGCAGCCGCTCGACCAGGTCGAGTAAGACGATCGCGTTGGTGACCACGATGCCGATCAGCATCAGGAAGCCGATCAGCGCGCTGACACCGATCGGGCGGCCGGTGATGAACAGCGCCGGGAAGGCGCCGATCGTCGCCAGCGGCAGGCTGAACATGATGATGAACGGCGTGATGAGCGAGTTGAAGGTGAGCACCATCATCACGTAGACGAGCAGGATGGCCACGGCCATCGCGGTGAACAGGCCGCCGAACGCCTCGTTCTGCTGCTCGGTCACGCCGGCCAGTCGGACGTCGACACCAGCGGGGATCGCGCCGTCGGCCACGAGGCCGTCGATCGTCTCCTTGATCTCGGCCGAGACAGCGCCCGTGTCCGCACTGGTGATCTCGGCCGTGATCTGCGCCGCGGGCGCACCGTCGATGCGCGTGATGCTGCCCTGGACGTCGACCTGCTCGACCGTCGGCGACCTTGTTCAGCGGCACGCGTCGGACGGTGCCGACGAGGACCTGGCCCAGCTCCTCGACTGAAGTGGCGACATCTGGATCAGTGCGGACGATGAGCTCGGCCGCGCCGACTCGTCGAGGGTCAGCGTGGTGACCGTCGTGGAGGTCAGCAGCGCGCGGATCTCGCCGGCGATCTGGGCGGCGGTCGAGCCGATGGCTGCGGCCTGGTTGGGATCGACGCGCACCTGGATCTCGGGCGTTGCCGCGGCAAGGTCGCTCGACAGGTTGGCCAGATCGTCGCGGTCGTCGATGGCGCCGATGACGGCCTCGGTGGCCGACCGCGACGTCCTCGGGATTGCTGCCGCTGACGATCACGTTGAGGTTGTTGGAGGTGAAGCCGGCGGCCTCGGAGACGTTGACCTCGTAGCCGTCCGTCTTGACCGGGTCGAGCGCCGTCGAGAGCGAAGTCGTGGCCTCGCCCAGGTCGACCGTCGGAGTCGAGCCGGACGGTGATCGTGGCCGAGTTCGCGGGCTGGCCCTGGAGCGCGGCGATGATCGTGTTGAAGCCGGCGTCGCCCTCGCCGGGGACGCTCGTCTGGACGGTCTCGACGTCGGGCTGAGCGATCAGGATCGTCTCGGCCTCGATCGCCTGCTCGAGCACTGCCTGGGAGCTCGCGCCGGCCGGCGGGACGAGCGTCACCTGGAGGATCTTCTCGGAGCCGGCGTTGATGAACTGCGTCGGCAGCTGGCCGACCAGCGTGAGCGACGCGACGAACAGCAGGGCCGAGACGCCGAGCACCGCGAGCTTGGTGGCGCGGTTGCGCAGCGCGCCGGTGATGAGCGGCGTGTAGACGCGGATCCAGAACGAGTTCTTGGGCTCGCCGTCCTCGTCGACGTTGGACGGGACCTTGTTGATGAACAGGTAGGCGAGCACCGGCACGACCGTCAGCGCCACGATGAGCGACGCCAGCAGGGCGAAGGTGACGGTCAGCGCGAAGGGCAGGAAGAGCTGGCTGACGAGGCCGCCGACGAAGCCGATCGGCAGGAAGACGAGGATCGTCGTCAGCGTGCTCGAGGTGATCGCGCGGGCGACCTCCTTGGGGCCCTCGATGGACGCGGTCAGCCGATCCTCGCCCATGGCTCTATGGCGATAGATGTTCTCTAAGACGACGATCGCATCGTCGACCACGCGGCCGACGGCAACCGCGAGGCCGCCGAGGGTCATGACGTTGAGCGAGATGTCGGCGACCTGCATCAGGACGAGCGCGCTGAGCACGGACAGCGGGATGCTGATCGCCGCGACCAGCGTCGAGCGCAGGCTGAACAGGAACAGGAAGATGGTGATGATCGCGAAGATCGCGCCGAGGCCGCCCTCGCGGACGAGGCCTTCCTGCGACTCGACGATGAAGACCGACAGGTCCGACACCGTCGCGACGGTGATCGCGTCGGGGTGCTCGGCGGCGATCTCGGCGAGGACTTCCTCGACCTCGTTCGCGACCGTGACCGTGTTTGCATCGGAGGTCTTGGTGACGGTCAGCGTCAGCGACGGCTGGCCGTCGGTGCGCGCGTAGCCGGTCGTCGCCACCTCGGCGATCTCGACCGTGGCGATGTCGCCGAGCGTGACCGGAGTCGGGATTGCGTTGGGATCGGGGCGTTGCGCCCGGGACGGCGGGCGTCTGGCGAACGCCGACGATGAGCTGGCTGATCTGGTCGACCGAGGTCAGCTCGCCGATGGTCGAAACGGGGATCCGCTGGCCGTCGGAATTCAGCTGGCCGGACGGAACCGTCAGGTCGTTGGCCTGCAGGACGCCGAGCACCTGCTGCTGGCTGACGCCGGCCTCGGCCATCGCGGTCGGATCGAGAGTGATGAAGACCTGCGACTCGAGACCGCCGGTCAGGTCGACCGTGGCGACGCCGCTGACAGCCTGGATCGGGGGACGATCTCGCTCGTTGGCGATCTGCGCGGCCTCGTCGAGGCCCTCCTCGCTGGTCGCCGAGATGGAGGCGATGATGACCGGCGAGGCGTTGATGTTGAGCGCCTGGACCGTCGGGTCGACCGACTCGGGCAGCCCGAGAGCGGCGATGTTCTCCTCGATCTCGGCCTGCGCGGCCTTGACGTCCGTGCCGAACTCGAACTGAGCGACTACCAGCGCGATCGAGTTGGCCGAGGTCGACTGGATCTGGGCGAGGTTGGCCGTGCCCTGGATGGCTCGCTCGATCGGCTCGGCGACCTGCGCGGTGACGTCGGTCGCGCCCGCGCCGGGGTACGGCGCGACGATGGTGATGACCGGGAAGTCGATGTCCGGCAGCAGCTCCTGCTTGAGCGATCCCCAGGCCGACAAGCCGGCGACGAAGAGGGCGAACGACAGCAGGATGACGACGCTGCGATGGTGGACGGCGAGACTCGAGAGCCGGCTCACGGCTAAACCTCCGCGCTGATTCGCCGCGCGGCGGCGACGAGGTGATCGATTGCTTTGTTGACGGTGACGAGCGCCTCCTCGTCGAGCTGGCCGAGCAGCTCGCGAAGGTGGCGAATGCCAAGCTCCTGGAACGTGTCGAGCAGCTCGACGCCACCCGAGGTCAGCGATACGAGAACGTTGCGCCGATCGCGCGACGTCCTCCCGGCGCTGAGCGAAATCGGCCTCGACCAGCCGCTCGACGAGCGACGAGACAGTGTGGAAGGCGAGATGCCGAGCTGGTGGGCGAGGTCCGACATGCGCGCCTCACCGCCGACGCCGAGCAGCATCAGCACCTTCATCTGGGCCATCGTCAGGTGCGATTCGGGAAACTCCGGTCCGCGCGACGTGGAAAGGATCTCCGACCAGCTCGCGGTAGCCGGCGATGGCGCGCTCGACTTCCCCTTCGGGTTGGTTTGACGCGGTCGGATCATTGGATGCGGATCAAATAGTTCGACACGACCGAAGTATACAAAGATTGAGTCGAATCAAGCGCGGCGCGTTCCCATAAGGTGTGACGCCCGACTCAACCGGGCGCGAGCGGAGAGGGCATGGACACCGATCTCGTGATCCGCGCACAAGGGGGGACGAGCAGGCTTTCGCGAGCCTTGCCGTCGCGTGCGGCGATCGGCTACATGCTGTCGCGCATCGAATTCTGCGCGACATCGAGCTCGCCGAGGACGCCACGCAGCAGGCGCTGTTGGCTATCTGGCGGGATCTGCCTCAGCTTCGTGATCCGGCCCGCTTTGAGGCCTGGTCATACCGGCTGCTGCTGCGCGCCTGCTATGCAGAAGGACGCCGGGTTCGCCATTGGGCGCCGAACCTTCGATTGCTGCCGAGCCACCAGCCGGCGGCGGCGGAGGGAATGAGCTCGGTCATCGATCGTGACCAGCTCGACCGCGGTTTCGCCCGACTTTCCATCGAACATCGCGCGGTGGTGGTCCTGCACCACTACCTCGACATGACCGTGGACGAGGTCGCCCAGACGATGGGCGTGCCAGCCGGAACGGTCCGATCAAGACTTCATTTGCAATGCGCGCCTTGCGATCGGCCCTCGAGGCCGACGCGCGACCAGCAGCGGGGGAGGTGGCCGGATGAGTTCCGAACACGAGCTGACGCGCACCGTCAGGTCATGGCTGGAAGGACGGCGTGAACGTTCTGCCGGACCGAGTCCTGGACGACGTGCTTGCTCAACTCCCCGTGAACCCACAACGCCGCCCCTGGTGGCGCGCGTGGAGGACACAGTCTGATGAATGGAACTCTGAAATTCGCAGCGGCCGGTGCCGCTGCCCTGGTGGTGGCGGTCGTCGCCATCGCCGTCTATTTCAGCCGGCCCGCGGTTGTGCCGGCGACAAGCCCGACACCTGGTCAGTCACCTTCGGTTACGGCCGCTGCTCCCACCCAACCGGCGGTTGTTCCGCCGACCGATTCACCGACGACAGCGCCCACCGTGACCACGCAGCCGACCCAGGCCGGATCCAAGGCCTCCTGGGTGGTGTTCCTGCGTGGGGCTGGCGACCCAGTCCTGTTCGATTTGTGGGCGATGCGTGTTGACGGATCCGACGCGCACGAGATTCTGCCGGGCCTTTCGGACCAGGCGAACATCGCCTGGTCGCAGGACGGGAGCCGTCTATTGGTCACGGACAGCGATGCGACTGGGACGTCGCACGTTTACCTCGCAGATGTGTCCAATCTCATCGGTTCGTTCGTCGATACGGGCTTTGGCACGGGCGCTGACACGGCGTGCCTCGAGAAGAGTCGCGAGCCATTCCCATGTACGGACTGGAGCCTCAGTTTTGCGCCGGACGGGGAGCGTATCGTGCTTCTCCAAACATGCTCAATGTACTGGCCGGTCTCCCGTTGGGCCGACTCTTCCACTTCCTACGTCTCCGGCTGCGATTTCCTCACGATTTTCGATCTGAGAACGGGCGCGCGGACCGAGCTGAGCGAGCCGCTGCGGCAAGGTATCCATCACGGACCCATACGTGACCCGGCGTGGTCGCCCGATGGCTCGATGATCGCGTTCGTGCGTGAGACTCGACAGGGAACCGCGGGCGACTCGAACCTTTACATCATCAACGCCGACGGCACGAACCCGCACATGGTCGATCTCTCGGTTTCGCCAGTGGCCGCGCCGCAATGGTCGCCCGACGGCACGACGCTGGTATTCACGTCTGACATCGACTACTCCATGGAATTCGGCGAATTGATCCACGCGGAGGACATATACACGGCTCACGCAGACGGAACTGACCTTCGTCAACTCACGACCAACGGACTCTCTTTCGGTCCTGAATGGACCCTGTCAGGGCAGATCAGGTTCCGAAACGGGAACGACTCGCTGCAATCATTCAACCCGTACTGGAACACGATGACCTTTTCGCTCATGGACGCCGATGGCGGCAACCCCAGGCAGTACGCCGACATGGAGAGCCTCGTCAGGGCGATCGATCCATATGGCAGCAGCGGCACATACGCCGTGCCCGGCTACCCATCGTGGCGGCAGGTCCACGGGCAGCCCTCCGACTAGCCGGACAGTCGTCCAGCCACACTCGAGAGGCGACGTGAAAGCGTCGCCTCTCTTCATTTCCGCCTGATTTGAAGGTTCCGGTTTGCCCGCACCCCATACCGTGTGAGCGGCACTAAATCGAAGTTGATGCCGCCCGAGCGGATGGGGCAGTGGATACCGATCTCGTGGTCCGGGCTCAGCAAGGAGACAAGGGGGCCTTCGCCGACCTTGCCTCCGGGATCGCGGATCGGTACCTGGCCGTGGCACGCAGGATCCTGCGCGACCTCAGCCTTGCTGAAGACGCGACGCAGCAGACGCTGCTTAGCATCTGGCAGGACCTCCCGCAGCTGCGCGACCCCGCGCGCTTCGACGCCTGGTCATATCGCCTCCTCGTTCGCGCCTGCTACGCCGAGGCGAAGAAGCAACGTCGCTGGGCACCCAATCTCCGTCTCCTGCCTGCCGACGAGCCGGTGGCGGCGGACGCTTTTCGACCCTTGATCGATCGCGATGAGCTCGAGAGTGGCTTTCGCAGTCTCTCGATTGACCATCGCGCCGTAGTGGTGCTTCACCACTACCTCGATCTTCCGCTCGCACAGGTCGCCGAGATTCTCGGCGTCCCGTCGGGGACGGTCTACTCAAGACTTCATTACGCGATGCGCGGGTTGCGCGCGGCGCTCGACGCCGACGCACGACAGGTCAAGGGGGAGGTTGCCCAATGAGCACCGATCGCGAAACGACGCGCATTGTTCGGTCGTGGCTGAAGACGGACGAGCACGAGTCCGCCGAGCGCCTTCTCGGTACCGTCCTCGATCGTCTCGACACTGCCCCACAACGCCGCCCCATGTGGCGCGCGTGGCGGGAACGCTTCATGTCTGGGACATTCCGCCTGGCCGCGGTCGGATTGGCGACGTTTGCCGTCGCAGTCATTGCCCTGGGCCTCTACTTCAGCCGACCGGCAATCGCGCCCGCGACGTCGCCGACGCCTGTGGCTTCGCCTCTGGCGACCGACCCAGCATCGTCGGCTTCACCGACACCCGTGCCAACTACGAGCGCCACGCCGCACCTCGGGCCAGATGGACTGGTCGCGTACCCGGTCTGCGCAGCTGGTGGGTATCCAGGTCCGGAGACATGCCGGATCTGGGTCGTCCATCCTGACGGCACCGGCGCCCAGGAGCTTTTGCCCTACGAGCCGCTTCCCGATGTGCCCGATTTCCAGAATTCACCTGATCATCAGCACCCACTCGCCTGGTCTCCCGATGGGTCGCAGCTGCTGTTCAGCTTCTCGAGAGTTGAATTCACGGGGCCCCAGGACGGACTTGGAACTGTCCACAGTGGTCTTGCGCTGACCGACGCCGCCGGCTCCGAGCCGGAAGAGTTCGAGTCGGTGTGTCCGGCCGAATTGGACGTGGAGCCGGATCAGTACAACTTCTGTGAACTCCGACTGGACGACCAGCCAGTTATCACTTTCTCGCCCGATGGCACCCGGGTCGCCTACGTGATCCATGAAGACTGGGGTTCCGGGCGACGGGAGGTCGAGGCAGATGCTCTGGCCATCCTCGATCTCTCGACCGGTGCCGTCACAAGGCTCGACACGACACAGACAACGAACCGCGTGGTCATCGAGTCTGACCTGCAACCCAACCAACCACCGTGCCCCAGCGCCGCTTCCCAGGGTTACATCTTCTCCCCGGATTGGTCACCAGACGGGACGCGTCTGGCCTTCGTACGGTCAGGGTTCGGGCCGGCAGAGAACGACCTGTGCCAGAACGGCCTGTTCACAGTCAATGTCGACAGCGGTGAGGTCAGCCAGGTCCTGCTGTCGCGCGAGTCGCTTATCCAACATCCGCACTGGTCGTCTGATGGTTCCCGTTTGCTGTTCCAGCTGGGACCGGGAGCCGACGACGCGACGAAGGACGTTCACACAATATCGCCCGGACGGAAGCGACCTGCAGGCCGTGACCAGCAATGGCTCGTCAATGTGGCCCAATTGGACGCTCGACGGGCGGATCGTTTTCCTTCGCGAGGCGGCGCCGGGTCCTGACGATATCAGGATCGTGGACGCTAACGGCGGGAACGACGCGCTGCTCGAACCCACCATCCCTGCACTCACAGCAGCCGGCTGCGTCGTCTGCCCAAATCCAATTGCCGATCAGTTTGAGTGGTTGTTATGGCAGCCAGTAGGAAATCAACCATGAAGCGCCTCGTCTTGACTGCTGGACTGTGCATCGGCCTCGCGGGCTGCGCGGGCGGCGCCGCACCGACTTCGGTGCCAACGTCGAATGCAACATCGGCTCCGCCAGCTAATCCAACCCCTGCGCCGACAGCCAGTCCAACGCCGGCTCCGACGGTTTCACCCAAGCGCGATCCGAATGCGACAGCAACGTCCGCTCCAACCTCGTCGCCGACCAGCTCAGCGGCACCATTGCCACAGGGCATGACAGCCCATCCCCGCGGCAGCGAACGCATCGACGTCGGGGTCCTTTCATACCTGCCGCCCGGCTATGAGGACGACGACTCAGACTGGCCGCTGCTCGTCTACCTCCATGGCAACCTCGAGACCGGCGACGGCAGCGACGGCAAGCTGCGGAACGTGGTGAGCGGCCCTGAGCTGGGCATCCCACAGTTGATCGCGGCCGGCGAATGGCCAACCGAACGGCCGTTTGTCGTGCTCATGCCGCAGTACTCGGATGCCGACGCTGGGCATTGCGAGCTCAGCGACGAGATTCAGAGCGTCATCGAGTGGGCCGACCTCACCTATCGGATCGACCCGAGGCGTATCTATCTGACCGGCATCAGTTGCGGTGCGATCGGTGTCCTGGACTACCTGGCCAATTCACAGGAGAGAAGGGTCGCGGCCGCCGTGCCCATCTCAAGCGCCCCATATACGGGTCATGATCTCGCCACGGTGAGGGGCGGCTGTGCCATCGCGGGAACGCCAACGTGGTTCTTCCACGGTGCTGCGGACGCGACCGTGCCCGTGCATTACGTTGAGGACGCGGTCACCGAGCTACAAGCCTGCACGGATCCGCCGCCGAGCGAGCTCAAGTTGACCATCTACCCCGACGCCGACCACTCCGACGCGTGGACGCCAACGTACGACGGATCGGCCGGCCACGACATCTATTCCTGGCTGCTGGACCAGACATCGAACACGGACGACTGAAAGTCACGGCGTCGCAGCCACCGGAGCGCCCGCCTAGGCCTGTGGCGCGTCCCCGTAGCTCAGTGGACAAGAGCGGCTTAGGAAGCTCTTCGATCAGTATGGCGTGCTTCCTGGCGTGGCTCGTCACCACCGAGGGCTACTAGCCGTTCAGTCACTACTTCGGCAAGCGGTCCTCGCAGATATCTCGCAGACACCACGCCATCTTGCTCGTCCTCGGTCTGACCGACCGCGATCCACTCGCGGCTGCGCTAGCCCACGCAAGTCACGTTTCCGACTCGATCAGGCGCTTCATGTTGTGCAGTGACGTCTCGATCATCCGCGGATCGATGGACCCGTCCATTGCCGGGATTTCAACCGAGATGGTCAGCTTGGATGCTCCGCTTCCCTGTGGTTCGACGAGCATCCGAGACTGCACATCGAGGATGCCGTCCGGGTACCTGTCGCGAATGACCATTGCCATCGACCGACCCGGCTCGAACTCGACGACCTCCATTTCTCCCTCGATAGCAACGCCAGTTCTCGTATGCGTTCGTTTGAAACGTGCGCCGACGCCCATCTTCTCCTCGGTGAGCTGCTCGAGCTTCATACTGGGGTCCCACCGCGGGTGGTTGCGAAGGTGGTTCTCGGCGACGAAGGCGAACACCACTTCAGGGGGTTGGTCGATGACTTGCGACAGTGAAATCGAAGCCATATGAGAAGCCCTCTCGGTCCGGAGTTCAGCGGCACGACGGGTCCAGATCTTACTTCGGCAACCGACCCTCGCTGATCGCCCGCAGCGCCTCGCTATCTTTTGGACGAACTCCTCCTCGCTTTCGCCCATCGGCAGGTTTCAGTGAATGTCGCAATCCGGCACTGGCTGACTGCCACTGCCGGTCCAATCGCCGACCCGCACGTTGTTGCGAACGCCCGCGTAAGTACGGCGGGCCGAACAGGCTGCCGACCGACTGCCTTGACCGCGCCGTGAAGCTGGCCGAGATTTCCAAGTTAAGCCGCGGTTATTACGGCGCGCGATCCTCGCGATCTCCCCAGGCACGCGACGTCTGGAGGACGGCCGCTTCATGCGTCACAGCGGCTTCAGGACCATGTCCGCGATGATTGCCACCACTAGGGCGACGTCCACGACGTACCACTAGAGAACGCGACTCGAGCCCATCCCGCTGGCGAGCTCATCCGTGGGGCGGCCGGCCTCCTCTGCATCTGCAGCTGCCTGGCCGAAGCGCAGCGCCGGCCGCAGGAACATGGTGCTGCTAACCAAAAAGCCCGCGACCAGCACGTACGCAGCGATCCCCCAACCGTCAAGGAATTCAAAGCCGCCGGTTGCGGCCGTCAGCAAACCGAAGACGATACCTGCGACGAGGGCAGCGATCGCGATCGGACCGGCACGAAGCCGTCTTTCGAACCGATAGATGGCAGCGAGCGCACGAACGTCGCGTCGCGAGATGGCGGCGGCAAAGAGAGTCTCCAGACCAATCTCGATCGTCACCATGACGAACATCGACAGGATGTGCAGGAACTTGAAGATCAGCATCGAATGCTCCTATCCGTCCTGCGCCCAAACCGGCCATTCTCATTCGCCGGTGTGAGCTCCCAACAAGCCTACGCGCGGCCGTCCACCGCCACGCGGGAAAGCCAGCCGGTCGGCGTGGCGGCGTCAACTGGTCCTTATCGCCGCCGGCCGATTATCGGCCGCTCCTTCGGGTTCAACGCGTACATCGACCAGGCCACTATGCGGTGCGGTTCGTACGCAGGTTGGCCGACGAACCAGCCCAGCGTCTCATTGGCGGCGTGGACGTCTTCCCAGGCGGCGGCTAGAGACGGATCATCCACGTCCGGCACGTTAGGCATCGCGCGTGCCACGTTACCCGGCGCGACCTACACGCGGCTTACACGCGCGACCGCCGCACTCTTGCAGACGCTGCATGGTGGCATGGACTGCCTAAGAAAGGGGCAGGGCGGCGGCCTCTGAGGCGTCAACGACCGACCGTCCTGCCGGGTCCCTCCCCGCGCTGGGGCGCGGCGAGTGGTAAGTCTTGCCGCCGAGCCTCACGATGGACAAGGGCCAAATGGCACGGTGCCTCAATGGCGACCGCCGCTGCCAGCCGAGGCATCGTTGGCGGCGTGGAGCTGGGGCCCAGGCGGCCTCTAGATCGTCCATGCCTCTGACGCTATCGCTCGCGCGCGCCACCTTCGATGGCGCAACGTTGCGCCGAGCGCCGCTTCCCGTGCTCGTTGACACGCCATTGGGAACGGCGCACCGTGGCGTCGAGGGGTTCGCAAACGACGAGGAGATGTACTCATTGCGCAATCGAATTCGACAAGCGGCCATCGTCGTCGCCGTGATGGTGCTTCTAGGCGGAGGAGTTCTAGTCCGCCAGCCGTCGCCGGCCATCGCGACTCAAGGTCAGCCTGCCATCAGCGGAACCAGGAACACCTCAACCTCTACCACGATCTTCGATACCGGGTCGACGGAATGTACCTTCGTACAGTCAACCGGTCTGGTCGGGTGCGGCGTCAACCTCGGAATGTATGGCGTCAGCCAGACCGGCACTGGCGTCGTGGGCCAGAGCGGCGCTGGCGGTACCGGGGTGTATGGGTCTCACACCGGCGCAACGGGTATCGGTGTTCACGGGCAGACGAGCGGGTCGGGGTCGGGTGTATATGGCACAGCAACGGGAACTGGCGTAGGCGTCTACGGTGATTCGGCGAGCGGCACGGGCGTGCTGGCGCGTAGCACCACCGGCACGGCCCTGAACGTCATCGGCAAGGCGAGGTTCAGCCGCAGCGGGGTCGTCACAATCGCCGCTGGAACGAGCAGCAAGACGGTGACGCTGGCTGGCGTGACGACGGCGAGCATGATCATCGCCACGGCCCAGCAGAACACGACGCGTTTGGTGAAGGCTGCCGTGCCGGGGACCGGCTCATTCGTGATCAAGCTCAATGGGACCGCGCCAACGGGCGGGCTCAGGGTTGCGTACTTCGTGCTGAACTGAAGTAGCGGACGGACGACCCACGAACCAGGCCGGCGGGGCGGCAGCGTGAAGCTCGTCCCACGCGACTTCCAGGTCGGTCCGTGCGCGACACGCTAGCCATGTGCCGCGCCACGTTAGACGGCGCGAATTATCAGCGGCTTACCACCTAGTTCTAATTGCAGGGACGCGGACCCGCGGCGCAACGGGCCTTCGTCGAGCGCCCACTTCCAGAACTGCTGAAGGGCGCGGAACTCGACCGACTGGGAGGCCGGCTTGACCTTGTCGCGGCGTGAGGCGAGAAAGCTCTCGACGTGTTCGCGACGGACGCCGCGCGCGTTGTTCGGCATACCCATCGCCTCGAGGTGGCCGATGAGGTTGTTGACCGCTGACAGGTAAATCCGTGATGTACTCGGTGCCCTGGTGGCGTCGAGATGGAGGGCGAACGAGTCACGTAAACTCGAGCCCGTCAGGAGCGTAGGTGGAGGCGGACAAGCGGTGGCCTCAGTTAGCTGCTCAGTCTACCGACGTGCTAACTCTACCGACACGCTAACTCGCGTCTATCCGCCGGTTTCGTGAGTGAACTGAGCGGCTAACACGTCCCCGTAGCTCAGTGGACTAGAGCGGCTGCCTTCTAAGCAGCGGGTCGCAGGTTCGAATCCTGCCGGGGACGCCAATGCACCACGACCGACTCTGACAGCGCGAGAGCGAACCCTGGCGATAGGCGTGCGGCGTGAGGTGGTCAACATTGCGCCTGCCACTGTGCCCGAGGGGGTTGACAGTCGAGAAGCGTAAGTGGTAACTTACGGTAAGTGAATACTTACGCATCGGTCATGGACGCCGTCGGTGACGGCACGCGACGGGCGATTCTCGAGCGATTGCTCGAGCGGCCCGCGGCGGTCGGCGAGCTGGCGGCCGGGCTGCCGGTGAGCCGCCCGGCGGTGAGCCAGCACCTGCGCGTCCTGAAGATGGCCCGCTTGGTGACGGATACGCAGGTCGGCACGCGCCGCATCTATGCGGTCGATCCGGAGGGCGTCCGCGAGGTGCGTGAGTACTGGGAGCGCTTCTGGTCGCAGGCATTGGCCGGCTTCAAGGCGGTCGCCGACACCGAAGCCGAGCAGCGGGCCGGCATCGGCCGCAAGGAGAGTTCTGATGGCGATCGAGGTTGACGTGGAGGCTGACGAGGCGCGGGTGGTTCGCAGCTCGGTGACGGTGAAACTGCCGCGCGAAGCGGCATTCCGGCTATTCACGGAGCGGATGGGCAGCTGGTGGCCGCTGGCCACCCACTCGGTGTTCCATGCCGAGGCGGTGGCGGTAGCAATCGAGCCCGTCGTCGGTGGCCGCGTGTACGAGGCGACCGCCGATGGCCGCACTTCCGATTGGGGGACGATCACCGAGTGGCAGCCCGGGGAGCGGCTGGCGATGACGTGGCATCCCGGCGACGAGTCCGATCTGGCGACCCTGGTGGAGGTGACCTTCAGCGAAGCGGCCGATGGTGGCACGCATGTCGATCTGCTCCATACCGGCTGGGCGGTGCTTGGCGCCGAGGCAGCGGCGAGGGCCGCCGACTATCAGCAGGGATGGACAGCTCTGCTCCAGGGGTTCGCGAAGGCCGCCTGAGCGCGGCCGGGCAGCAGCCTCTCTACTCGATCGGCCTGCCTCGAACGGCTCGCCGTGACCGGGCACGACCCGATCGGTGGGTGGCCGTTGAATGGCTCAGTCCTCGTCGTCGTCGAAGTCGGGCCAGGCGGCGATGTCGACGCCGTGGTTCTCGGGCGACGCGAGCGTCCACCAGTTGGGAACGTGCGAATCGTCGGCGAGCCGTCCGCCCGCTGCGAGGGCGGCCGCGACGCGAGCCTCGGCCTGATCTGCCGGCACGCTGACGTCGATGTGCGTGCGGCCGCGGCCCGGCCTTGGGTGGCTTGAGCTGCTGGAACGACACGTGCGGGTTGCGTCGGTGCCGATCGACCACGTCCTCATTCGGCCCCAGACTCCTGTACCCGAGGGCGGCGGCCCAGAACGGACCTACGTCGCTGCCCGCATCCTGTGCGACGGCGATGCCCACTACTTGAACCTGAGAAGGGTCTGGCTCGATCTGCAACGACCGAGCCTCGGCCGAGATCCGGCGCGCGAGCTCTACATCACGCTCGCTTAAGGCTCCGTACTCTCCGGAGGCGGTCCGGACGGTAACTCCCTCGGGCCGCAGGTCCACATCCGGGAAGTGGCCAACGGCGATGGCAACCTCGGCGATCGCGGCGACGAATCTGGCGCCCTCAGCGAACGATCCGACGCGGTAGTAGGCATGCGCGCCCGAGAACAGGACCCGCCAGTCTTCTACACCACCGGCGTCGTGGAACGCTCGTGCCGAAGTTCTCTTATCGCCCATCGGTGCACCTCTCGCATGGCCGCTCGCCGCGGGCGCAACATAGCCTGCCGCTCCTGCGTCCGGACGAGTGCCGCGACGGTAGCAGTCAAGAAACCAGCAAGCGCTGCGAAGGAGGACGCATGACGATGGACCACATCTCGTGGCGCGCGTTCCGCGAGTCAGAGGGGGTCGAGGACTGGCGGAACCTCAGCGGCGGCGCAGCTGCGATGTTCCGAGCTCAGTCCTTTGCAGCGGCGACCCGTTTCGCTGCGGCGATCGGAGGACTGCCCAATGTCGAAGAGTTGACTCCGGCTATCGACATCCGGCACGACGGCGTGACGATCCAACTTCTGACGGTCACCGACACCTATCGCGGGATGAGCCAGCGTGACGTCGACCTGGCGCGCGCCATCTCGACGGTCGCCCAAGACCATGGTCTTGTCGCGGATCCGGCGACGGTCCAGTCATACCAGGTCTACGTCGGCACCCCAGGCGCCGAGGTGCTTCCTTTCTGGCGCGCCGTGCTCGGCTACGCGGCGCCGGAAGATGCCGGCGAAGGCGCCCTCGATCCACACCGTCGCGGACCAGCTTTCTGGGTCGAGCGCATGGATGAAGCGCGTCCAGGCGGCGGCGGCGCGATCCATGTCTCAATCTGGGTACCGATCGAGCAGGCTGAGGCTCGTGTTGCTGCCGCGGTTGCGGCCGGCGGCCGCATCGTGCGCGAAAGATCGCCGGCCTCGTGGACGCTCGCAGACGCGGCCGGTAACGAGGCCGACATCGCCACCACGATGGGCCGCGACTGAGGGCCTCGAATCTGATCCTGCTGTCTGACCACGGAAAATGGAGACTTCATGAAGCCGTTGATCGCCCTGCTGGTCGTGGGACTCGCCGTCGCCGCGGCCGCCTTTGTCGCCGATTCGCCGCTGCTGTTGCTGGCGAGTGTCGCCGTCATCGGAAGCGTGATCCTCGGTGTCTTCATCCTGGGCATCCGAGCCGCCCAGCAGGCTGATTTTGTCGTCCCCTATGTGGTCATCCTGGTCGCGGCCTTGGCTATCGCCGCGTTGGCAGTCACGGCCATCGTGGCTGGAGCATGGGGCGACGCGCCCGGACTCGTGCTGCTCGGAATCGTTCTGATAGTCACCGACATCGTCGGAGTCTTCACGCTCGGCCTGAGGAGTGCGCAGCGGAGCAATTGACCCGGCCATGAGCGGCCGACGCTCGCGACAAGGTGAGACTTGACTGGACACGACGTCCTGTCTAGTTTCGGATCATGCCCCCAGTCGCGGCAGATCCCACTATCCGGCGGCAGGTCGTGGCGGCGGCCCGAGTTGAGCTGGCGACGGATTCTGAAGCGCCGATCGTGCGAATTACCGAGCGGGCAGGAGTCTCCCGCGCGACCTTCTACCGCCACTTTGGCTCCCGCGCGGCGCTGCTCGACACGGTCGCCCACACGCCGCGCCCGCCGGCTCGAACGAGGATCCTCGTCGCCGCCCAGGAGATGCTCGTCGGCACGACGCTGACCGATCTGTCGATGGACGATCTCGCGCGTGCTGCTGATGTCTCACGCGGCACTCTGTACCGGTTGTATCCGGGGAAGGCAGCGCTGATGGAGGCGCTGATCGAGGCCTATTCGCCGTTCGAGGCAGTGCGCGCGATCGTTGCCTCGCACCGAACCGAGCCGCCGGAGGTAGTCCTGCCGCTACTCGCGCGGGCAATCGTCGGCGTCGCCGGCGAACGACTCGGCTTGATGCGCGCGATCTTCCTCGAGGTCAGCAGCGCGTCCGAAACGGCGGTCAGCGGGCATGCGTCCGGCATTCACGGGCACCCTCGGCGTCGTCGGTGAGTACCTGACGGAACAGATGGACAGCGGCCGGATCCGCCGCATGCATCCGATCGTGGCCATACAGGCGGTGATCGGGCCTGTCTTCTTCCACCTCCTGTCGCGACCGGCCGTCGCGCGGATGGCCGACCTCCCGATGTCAACCCAGGAAGCAGTCGATGAGCTGGTGGCCATATCGCTCCGAGGCCTGAAGTGAACGGAACCGGACGCGAAGACGCATTCGCCGTCTCGGCGCGTGGTCTGACGAAGCAGTTCGGTGAGCTCACCGCCGTCGACGATCTCGACCTCGAGCTGCCGGCGGGTCGCATATATGGGCTGCTCGGGCCGAATGGCTCGGGCAAGACGACGCTCATCCGGTCTGCTCGTCGGCCTGGCCAGGCCGACGAGCGGTGAGGCAACCGTGCTCGGCGCGCGGATGCCGTCGCGCGAGGTCCTGGCACGCATCGGCTACATGACCCAGGCAGACGGCATCTACGTCGAGCTATCGGTGTGGGAGAACCTGCGCTTCTTCGCTGCGCTGACCGGGCAGGCAGATAAGCAGCGGATGAACGAGATCCTCGACCTCGTCGATCTGTCGGCGCGACGCAACACGCCAGTGCTCAATCTGTCGGGTGGCATGCGTCGCCGGCTGTCGCTGGCCTGCGCCCTCGTCCATCGGCCGTCCGTGCTCTTCCTCGACGAGCCGACGGTGGGCATCGATCCTGCCCTGCGGGTCCAGTTCTGGGCGTATTTCCGTCAGCTCGCCGCAGATGGTGCCACGCTGATCGTCAGCAGCCACGTGATGGACGAGGCCGATCGCTGTGACGAGCTGCTGCTCATGCTTCACGGCAAGCTGCTCGATCGGGGATCGGGTGCGCAGATCCGCGAGCGTGCCGGGACGCCGAACATCGAAGAGGCGTTCCTGCGGCTCGGCGGTGGGCAGGCCGAGGCATGAACCTTCGCCGCACAGCCGCGATCAGCCGCCGCATTGCCGAGTTCTTCCGCCGCGATCATCGCAGCCTGGCGCTCGTGTTCGTGGCCCCGATCGTGATCATGGCATTGCTCGGCTGGGTCATCCGCGATCAGGCACCACCGACGACACGCATGGCGGTGGTCAACGTGGCTGGCGCGCCAGGTGACATTGGGCGGCAGCGCCTCCTCGACGCCGCCGCGCAGTCCGGCGTCATCGTCCAGCCGGAGATCATCACGGAAGAAGTTGCTCGATCGTCGCTGGCGAACGGCGACACCGACATCGCGCTGGTTTTAGGGGTCGACGGTGCGACTCCGTCGCTGACGATCGTCACACCGGGCCTGTCCGTTACCGAGGACAGCGCCCGGATCGGCGAGTTGCAGCAGATCCTGCCGGTCGCGCTCGGGATCGACACGCCGCTTATCAACCAGGAAACGATCTATGGGTCGACTGAAACTGACTTCTTCGACTCGTTCACGCCGGCCCTCGTGGGCTTCGTCGTGTTCTTCCTCGTCTTCATCCTGACCGGCATCAGCTTCCTGCGCGAACGAGTCGGTGGCACGCTCGAGCGGCTGCTCGCGACGCCCGTGCGGCGGCTCGAGATCGTCTTCGGCTACAGCCTTGGCTTCGGCATCTTCGCCACGCTCCAGGTGGCGATAGTGCTGTTGTTCGTGCTCGGCAGCGTCCATATCGAGCCAATCGGCCCGCTACCGGAGATCAATCTCGGACTCGGCGTCGTGAGCGCGGGCTCGCCCTTGTTGGCCTTTCTGATCGCGTTGTTGCTCGCCCTGTGCGCGGTGAACCTGGGCATCTTCCTCTCGACATTCGCCCGGACCGAGTTCCAGATCCTGCAGTTCATCCCGCTGGTGATCGTCCCGCAGGTGCTCCTGGCGGGCATCTTCTGGCCGGTCGAGTCACTCCCCGGGTTGCTGCAGCCGATTGCCCTGCTGATGCCCATGACCTACGGCATCCACGGGCTGCGCGAGGTGCTGATCAAGGGCTCTGGCTTGGCCGAGCCCGCCGTTCAGCTCGACGTGCTCGTCCTCGGCGGGCTCGCCGTGCTGCTGGTGGTCGTCGCCACGCTCACCATCCGCCGCGAGGTGGCCTGAGAGGCGGTCGGCTCTCTCGAGGTCGACGACAGAGAGCTCAGGCAGTTGCCGCCTGAGCTTCCTTCTTCGGCTGAAGGATGCGAATCCCGTTGCCGAAGGGATCGCGGATGCCCATGTCGGTGCCGTAGAAGTGATCCGTCGGCTCCTGCGTGAAATCGGCCACGCCGCGTTCCTTGAGCGTCTCGTACAGGGCGCGGGCGTCATCGGTGTGTAGGACGAGGCCGCTCAGGGCGCCCTTGGTGATCAGGTTGCGCAGCTGCTCGGTCGTTGCCTCGTCGTGGATCGGAGGACCAGGCTGCTCGAGTGAGATCTCGAAGCCCGGATCCGATGGTGCGCGCACGGTCAGCCATCGGTACGGACCCTGCTTCACGTCGGACCCGACCTCGAGCCCGAGCTTGTCGACGTAGAAGTCGAGCGCCTCCTGCTTGTCGAGAACCCAGATGGTGGCGACGTTGAGCTTGACGATCATTGCTTGCTTTCTCCTGTCAGCTGATTGCTTGGCACGAGATCGATGCTAGGCAGCCGCCCCGTCCGAGGCTTCTCCAAAACTGCTCTCCTTCTGCGACGTGGACATAGCAGCCCCGTGCGCCGCACCCAGTGGCCGCATCGCCATCATCTGGACGCAGTTGGGCGCAACCATCGGTCCATGCCCCGCGCGGTACTCCGACGGTGTCTCGCCGACGATGTCGCGAAACGTTCGGCTGAAGGTGCCGAGGCTGCTGAAGCCGACGTCGAGGCAGATGTCGGTGACGCTGCGCTGTGTCTCGCGGAGCAGGAACATCGACCGCTCCACTCGACGCCGTTGTAGATAGCGATGGGGCGTTTCGCCGAACACGGCGCGGAAGCTGCGGCTGAAGTGCGCCTCGGAGATATGCGCCACGGCGGCTACCTCGCGCACATTGAGCGGCTCAGCGTAGGCGCGATCCATGGCGTCCCTGGCGCGCAACAGGCGCCGGTTCAAATCCTCGACCTCCCGGCTCATCGTGCAACGCTACGCCGGTCGGGCACTAGCCGCCTTCGCTGCCATTGGCCAGATCGACCGTGGCATCGGCGATGTCGCGGAACACGTGCGGGATCCGTTCGGCATCGATTGCCGAGAAGCGCCGCCACGCAGCCAGCACCTTGTCGTCGCGGTCGTGAATCCCGGCGACGGCCTCGAAGTCCGGGTCGAGCACGAACACCGGAGTTCGACCGACCGACTCGCGGATGAGCGAGTTTTCGCGCTGTCCCGCACGACCCCGGTCGCTGTCGTGCACGATTACGTGGGGAATGCGCAGCTCGTCAAGGACGCGCGAGTAGAACACCAGGTTGCCCTTGCCGCCGACTTCGACAATCGAGATCCCCAGCGCGTCGGGATCGTGGCCAAGGCGACGGAAGATGAGCGGCAGGGAGAGTCGCTCGGTCTGGCCCTCGGTCAGCACGACCGCGGTGGCGAAGAACATCTCGTTCCGCTCGTGATCGAATTCGGCCTCGAGTCGGACGCGCTGCTCATCCGTCAGCAACCCTCGTGCCGCACGACGGACGGCCATGCCGCCCGGCGACAGATCGAGGCGCACGATCTCCGGGTAATGGGCTGCCTCGAGCAGCGCCGGCGCGCGGGTCGAGTAGATGACCTGGTTGCGCTCCGAATAGCGCCGCAGCAGCCCGTAGAAATGACGCTGCTGCTGCGGCGTGAGCATCAGCTCAGGCTCCTCGATGAGCAAAACCTCGTTTCGCGCGCCGGCCAGACGCCGTTCGGCGATCTGGGCCACGACGGCTTCGGCGATCGCAGCGTCACTCGATCCGTAGGGCGAGCTCTCGCCAGACGTGGAGAGCCGCGCTCGTGCCGAAAGATAGGTGACGCTTGGCAGCGGACCGGTGGGTTCGCTGGCGCGGCCGCGGGTGATGCGACGACCACCATCGCGGTAATCGAATTGCGCTGACACCTCCGGGCTGGTTTCACCTTCCGCTTCGAGGTCTGGTTGTCCGCTCAGCAGCCACGAGATTGCTGCCAGGAGGCGCGACTTGCCGCTCGCGCGTGGGCCGATCAGCGCGGTCATTGGTTGCAGCTCGACTTCTATCTCGGGCAGGCCGGCGACGCCGCGAACCGATAGCGAGGTCAGGCGCATCGAGCGACTCTAGCCCGGAACGGCGGCGGAATTGAGTGCGTCAAGTGGGCATTGACTGCACACGACTGTCGTTGACCGCTCGCAACACCCCACGTACCGGTACTCAGTTCCCAAAGTACGGCTTGTCCGAGTGGCTCGTGAAAGCCAGCATTCGCCCCGTCACACAAACCTCAAGTACCACCAGTGATCCCAACCTTGGAGAAGACCCGAATGGCTTCAATGCAGGTCCATGAACTGGGCCCGATGCTGACGGCAAGTGAGGTAGCAAACCTGCTTCACCTGCATGTCAACACCGTCAAGCGCCTCGGCGATCGCGGCGAGCTGCCGTTCTATCGCGTCTGCAAGCGCGGCGACCGCCGGTTCCGGCTCGACGACGTGATGCAGTTCCTCGCTCGCAACCGCTAGCACTTATCTCTCCACAGGGCGGGCCACTGGGGCGGCCTGCCGGAATAATCAGGTTCGTCAGAACCGCCGGGAAACCGGCGGTTCTTTCTTTGCGCTCGCCCTAGGATTGCTATGTGCCGATCCCGCCACCGCCTTCCGGGCCGACCGACGGGCCGCTGACGTTCGAGGAGCTGCAGCTTGCGACGCGCAACCGGGGCATGCCGCTCGAGGCGCTGCGCTACGACCTGACCCCGACCGGGCTGCACTACCTGCTCATTCATTTCGACATCCCGGTGATCGATGCCGACGGCTGGCGCCTGCGGATCGGCGGCGCGGCTGCAGCGCCGTATGACCTGAGTCTCGATGAGATCAAGTCACTGCCACGTGTGAGCGCGCCGGTCACGCTCGAATGTGCCGGCAACGGCCGCGCACGTTTGACGCCACGCCCGTTGAGCAACCCATGGCTGTACGAGGCGATCGGCACGGCCGAATGGACGGGCACGCCGCTGTGGCCACTGTTGGAGCGGGTGGGCCTCAGCCCGGAAGCTGTCGAGGTCGTCTTTACCGGCGCCGACCGCGGCGTACAGGGCGAGCACGAGCACGACTACCAGCGCAGCCTGACGATCGACGAGGCGCGCCGGCCGGAGGTGATGCTCGCGTACGAGATGAACGGCCGGCCGTTGGAGCCGCAGCACGGTTTCCCGCTGCGCCTGGTCGTTCCCGGCTGGTACGGCATGACGAGTGTCAAGTGGCTGACCTCGATCGAGGCGATCAAAGAGCCGTTCACGGGCTACCAGCAGGCGTCGACCTACCGCTTCAGAGTCGACGGCGACGATCCGGGCGAGCCGGTGACCCGAATCCGGCCGCGCGCGCTGATGGCGCCGCCAGGGATTCCCGACTATTTCAGCCGCCATCGGCTGGTCGATCCGGGCCGGGTTGGGCTGTTCGGTCGCGCCTGGTCGGGGAGTGGCCGAATCGAGCGCGTGGAAGTCGGCGTCGACGGCGCCTGGTCGGAGGCTGTGCTCGGACCGTCAGTCGGTGACCATGCCTGGCGATCGTGGACCTTCGCCTGGGACGCCGAGCCGGGCGAGCACGAGCTGAGCTGTCGCGCGACCGACGCGGCCGGCAATGAGCAACCCACCGATCAGCCCTGGAACTACCTCGGCATGGGCAACAACCTCGTGCAGCGGGTGAACGTCACGGTTCGCTGAACCGCGGCACGCGCGACAAAGCGCGTGCAGGCGCGACAATGCGCGGCGATGACAATTGACCTCTCACTGACCGAGCGAGAACCGCCTCGTCCAATCCAGCGTTCGTGATTTCGCCGCGGCTGAGATCGCGCCGCACATCCGTGAGTGGGACGCGCGCCACGAGGTTCACCGCGAGACGTTTGCGCGCATGGGCGAGCTCGGCTTCCTGGGCGCGCCGATTCCCGAGCAATACGGCGGCCCGGGGCTCGATTACGTCAGCCTGGGCATCCTGTGCGAGGAGCTCGAGCGGGCCGACACAGCATTCCGAGTGATCATGAGCGTGCACGTCGGCCTCAACTCGCTGACGCTCTACCAATGGGGCACCGAGGACCAGAAACAGCGCTTCCTCATGCCGCAGGCGAAGGGCGAAAAGCTGGCCACGTTCGGCTTGACCGAGCCGGGTGTCGGCACGGATGCGGCGAACCTGGCCACGACCGCCAGGCGCGACGGCGATTCGTACGTCCTAAACGGCTCGAAGATATGGATCAGCCTGGCCGACGTTGCAGATCATTTCCTGGTCTTCGGGTCGGTCGACCGTGCCAGGAAGCACAAGGGCATCACCGCGTTCATCGTCGAGCGCGGCATGGAAGGCTTCTCGACGCGGACGATCGAGGGCAAGCTCGGCATCCACGCCGGCAACACCGGCGAGCTCTATTTCGACAACGTGCGCGTGCCGGTCGAGAACCGCGTCGGCGAGGAGGGCGAGGGTTTCACCATCGCCATGAGCGCCATCGACCAGGGCCGCTTCACCGTCGCCACCGGTGCGGTCGGGCTCGCCCAGGCCTGTCTTGATGCGTCGGTCAAGTACGCCCACGAGCGCAAGACGTTCGGCGAGGAGATCGGCCAGCATCAGCTTGTCAAGCAGATGATCTCGAAGATGGGCGCCGGCATAGAGGCAGGGCGGCTGCTGTGCTACCAGGCCGCGTGGCTCAAGAATCGCGGCCGGCGCAACACGCGCGAGACGTCACTCGCCAAATGGTTCGCCACCGAGCACGCTGTGCAGTCCGCGCTCGACGCGATCCAGATCCACGGCGCCTACGGCTACTCGAACGAGTATCCCGTCGAGCGCTACCTGCGCAATTCGAAGGCGGCGGTCATCTACGAGGGCACCAGCCAGCTGCACACGCTCATCCAGGCCGATTACCTGCTCGGCTACCGCGAGGACAAGCCACTCCGTTGCCCACCACTTCCGGCACAGGGGTTCGACGACTAGCGCTCGAGGAATATGATCGTCGCCTCGGTGCGCGCGCACGAAGCCCGGATGCGCCGTCGAACCGAGCCAGGGGAGGATGGGCATGTCCAGTTCCGCTCAGCGACGGTCCCGAGTTGGTGCCGTCATCGTGGCTGTAGTCGCCCTCATGGCGGTATCAGCGGGATCCGCGGTCGCCCAGCCGACGGGAGCGCAGCAGACGTATCTCGTGCTTGCGCCGTCCGGACACGGCACCGCGCGAGCAGAGGCACGTGTGATGAGCACCGGCGGCACGGTGGTTGCCAGCTACGACGCCATCGGTGTGATTGTGGTCACTGCAACGAGAACCGATTTCGCGACCGCGGTGGTCGGTGGCGGCGTGACGAGTGCCGCAGCGACCACAGGGCTCGGAACGGCAGTCGGTGGCGACGAGGTCGAGGTGTTCGAGGCTTCCGATGTGATAGCTGATCCGATCACAACCAGCGAAGCCCTTTGGGCCCAGCAATGGGACATGCGCGCGATCCAGGTCGCCGAGGCCCACTCTGTGACCATCGGTAATCCGGACGTCGTCGTAGGTGTGCTCGACTCGGGCATCGACGACTCTCATTCCGACCTCGCGTCTCAGGTTGATGACTCGTTGTCAGTGTCCTGCCTCGACGGCGTGGCTGATACGGCGCACGCTGCATGGCAGCCGACGACTAGCAGCCACGGCACCCATGTGGCCGGCACGATCGGCGCCGCCCGAAACGGAACCGGCATCGTCGGCGTCGCGCCGGGCGTCAAGCTTGCCGCGGTGAAGGTCGTCAACGATGACGGCTTCATCTTCCCAGAGGCCGCGGTGTGCGGCTTCATGTGGGCCGCAGAACACGGCTTCGACGTGACTAACAGCAGCTACTTCATCGACCCATGGGAGCTGAACTGCCGCAACGACGAGCGTCAGCGACCGGTTTGGCAGGCCGTCCAGCGGGCCATCCGATACGCGTCCGGCGAGGGCGTGGTCAACGTAGCTTCGGCCGGCAACAGTCAGTACGACCTGCAGCACAAGTTCGTCGACGACGGCAGTCCCAATGACGGGTCGGGACCGGTTGAGACGCGTGTTGTCAACGGCGCATGCCTGGTCTTGCCGGGAGAGGCACCCGGTGTAGTCACCGTTTCGGCGACTGGCCCGACCGGGATCATCTCGTACTACTCGAGCTACGGCCTTGGCGTAGTCGAGGTCGCCGCACCGGGCGGCGATAGCCGCGTCCCGGGCACCGAGCCCAACGGTCGCGTGCTGTCGACCGTGGCCGGCGGAGCCTGGGCATACAGCCAGGGAACGTCGATGGCGTCGCCGCATGTAGCGGGCGTGGCCGCGCTCATTCGCAGCGTGCATCCGAACATGCCGGCAGATGCGGTCACGTCGCTCCTGCAGCGAACCGCGGACGAGCACGCGTGTCCGGATGGCGGTGTCTACACGCCACCGGGGGCCGGTGTCGTTGCCAAGGATTGCTACGGATCGACCTCGAACAACGGGTTCTATGGCCATGGCGAGGTGAACGCGTACAACGCCGTCAGCGAGTAGCCAACGAACGGGCGGCCGCCCGCCGCCGACGGCGGCGGCCGCCTGTCAGCTCAACCGAACGTCAGCCGGCAACGGCACGCGTGTGACCACCCAGCCGAGCCGGCGCCCGGCGAGGGCGAACAGTCGGGCGTCGCGCAGAGCGCACGCCCGAGGATCGTTGTTGAAGTACACGTACACGTCCTCGTCGGTCGTCCATTGCTCAGCCAGCCGCGACACCCACGACGCCAATGCCCGCCGGCCATAACAGGGCACCGGATGTGCTCGACCGGCGTGGAAACGCAGGTAGGTCCAGTTGGCCGTACGCCAGATGGGAGTCAGCGGGCGAGTTCGGTCCGCCAGACACAGCGCGACGCGACGATCCGTCAGCTCGCGGCGTACCTCGTCGGTGAACCAGGACTTGTGACGGAACTCGACAGCCACGCGCTGCTCCGGAGGGAATGCATCTAGCGTCGCGCGCAAGCGATCCAGCTCGACGCGCATTGTCGGCGGAAGTTGAACGAGGATGGGACCGAGCTTGCTCCCGAGCTCACGAGCCCGAGCGAGCAGTCGCCGGACGGGTTCCTCGGGCTCGGAAAGACGTAGGACGTGGGTCAGGTAGCGACTCGCTTTGACGGCCATCAAGAAGTCCGGCGGGGTGCGCTCCGCCCAGGCAGCGAACGTTCTTGCTTCCGGAAGGCGATAGAACGCCGCGTTGGATTCGACCGTGGCGAAGCGCTGAGCGTAGAACTCGAGCCACTTCGATTGAGGGACGTCCGCGCGGATAGAACGTCTCGCGCCAGTGGCGGTACTGCCACCCCGACGTTCCGATGATGACGGGCATCAGTCGCGCGTCTGACCCCAGCTTTCGTAGAAGACAATCTCGTCGAGCGACTTTCGACCGCCCGCACGCAGCGGACGGTGGATTGACTGCTCGCTGGCCGGGTGGCCGAAGTTGAGGATGTACTCGCAGTGGTGGTCGGCCGGGTAGCCGAGGATGCTCCGGCACAGATCGTGCTCGTAGACAGTGGCTGGCACCGAGCCGATGCCGCGTCCCCAAGCGACGAGCACCATGTTCTGCGCCGCACGGCCAAGGTCCCACATCACCGACGGCGGCGAATCGGCCGCGTCGGGATCGGGCGTGACGAGGGCGATGGCCAGCGCGCCGCCGGCCAGGTGGCCGGCGAACGGCCCAACCTCGGACAGTGCCTTGAGCGTGGCCCGCTCGCGCACGACGATGAACTGCCAACGCTGCAGGTTCTTCGACGACCCGGCGCGCCTGGCAGCGTCGAGGATTGCGTGCAGATCGTCGTCCGAGATCGCGTCGGGTTTGAAGCGTCTCACCACGCGCAGAGCGTGTACCGCCTGGTCGACGTCCATCGGCCGCAGTCTAGACTCGGAGCGTGAGCGATCAGCATGGGCCGGCCGACTTTCCCGCCGTCGTCGAGGTCGTCGTCGAGATTCCGCGCGGAAGCCGCAACAAGTACGAGTACGACCTGCGCAGCGGCGTGTTCCGCCTCGACCGCGTCCTGAGCTCCGCCGTCTTCTACAACTTCGACTACGGCTACGTGACCGGCACGCTTTCCGAGGACGGCGACCCGACCGACGCACTTTTGCTCATCGACGAGCCGACGTTCCCCGGCTGCCACGTCTGGGCACGGCCGATTGGCTGTCTCGAGATGAGCGACGAGAAGGGTGTCGATTTCAAGATTCTGTGCGTCGCCGTGGCCGACCGGCACCAGGCGCACGTGGCGCGGCTGGAGGACGTCCGCCCGCATCGACTGATCGAGATCCAGCACTTCTTCGAGACCTACAAGCTGCTCGAGGACAAGACCGTCGAGGTGATCGGCTGGGGCAATCTCGAACGCGCGCTGGTCGAGCTGGAGGCAGACCGGCAGCGCGCCGCGAGCTGAGATGGCACGCAAGCCAGAGCAATGGGAGATTGCCGGTCGGACGGTCTCGATCAGCAACCCGGACAAGGTCTACTTCCCCGAGACCGGCTACACCAAGGGCGATCTCGTTCGCTATTACGTCGCCGTCGCCGACGGGGCGCTGCGCGGCGCCGGCGGCCGGCCGATGGCCATGAAGCGGTTCGTGGACGGCGCCGCCGGGGACTTCTTCTTCCAGAAGCGAGCTCCCGAGTCGCGGCCGGACTGGATCGAGACCGTCGAGCTGTCCTTTCCGTCGGGTCGGACGGCGCACGAGGTCGTCCTGCGTGACGCGGCCCAGCTGGCGTGGATCGTCAATCTCGGCTGCATCGACCTGAACCCGCATCCGGTCCGCGCCGACGACCTCGATCATCCCGACGAGCTGCGCGTCGATCTCGATCCCGTCCCCGGCGTGGAGTGGGCAGATGTCCGCCGAGTCGCACTGGTGACCAACGAGGTGCTGACCGACTTCGGGCTGGTCGGCTGGCCCAAGACGTCCGGCTCACGCGGCATCCATGTGAACGTTCGAATCGAGCCGCGCTGGACGTACCCGGAGGTTCGTCGCGCCGCCCTCGCGCTGGCGCGCGAGGTCGAGCGCCGGGCGCCCGAGATCGCGACCAGCAAGTGGTGGAAGGAGGAGCGCCACGGCGTCTTCCTCGACTACAACCAGAACGCCAAGGACCGCACGGTAGCGTCGGCGTACTCGGTTCGGCCGCTGCCCGACGCCAGGGTGTCGATGCCGCTGACCTGGAAGCAGACCGAAGACGTCGAGGCGACCGACTACACGCTGGCCACAGTTCCCGAGATCTTCGCCCGTGAAGGCGACCGACACGCCGGCATCGACTCGGCGGTCGGCACGCTCGACGCTCTGATGGAGCTGTCCGCCCGACACGAAGCCGAGGGCCAGGGCGATGCGCCGTGGCCGCCCAACTACCGCAAGCAGGAGGGCGAGCCGCCGCGCGTACAACCGTCGCGCCAGAAGAGGCCGGACGAGGAATACAACACGCCCGAGGCAGAGGCCGAGCGCGAGAAGGCACGCGCGGCGATGGAGAAGCGCTTCCTGCGCATGGAGGACGAGCGTGCCGCCGCACGCGCATCCGGTGCGGAGGTGCCGGGGTCGAAGCCAACCCCGACCGGCAGGCGCCGCTCGTCGATCCCTGTCATCGAGGTCGCCCGCGCGGCCAAGAAGGACGAGGCACTCGCCGGCCTCGAGCGCTGGAAGAAGCGCCATACCCCCGCGGCCGCGCTGCTTCGGCCCGCCGATGTCCTGGTCGACTCCATGCGCGGCCGCTACACCACCTGGACTCGTGTCCGGCTCAACCTTTCGAACGTGCCCGAGGAGATTCGGCCGCAGCAGGAACCGCTCGAGGTCGATTACGACCCTTGGGCGGAGTACCAGTGGCCCGACAGGTCAGGTCAGCTCGAGCGCGCACCAAAGAAAGCCAAGACGACCGAGAAAGCCGAGAAGGCCGAGAAGGCCGACTAGCGCGCCGGCGGATACCTCGCCGCGAAGTGACCGCCGCCGGCCATCAGGCCGAAAAGCACGAACGCGAAGCCGATCAGCAACACCACCGACACGATCAGCGCCAGTGAGCTGCCGGCCAGGGCGAACGCGATGCTGACGGCGAAGATCGACACCAGCAAACCGATCAGCGAGAGCAGAACACCCAGCCAGCGCGCCCACGACTTATGCGCGAACACGCCGGCGCCGGAGATGAGCATCAGCACGCCGCTGATGACCAGTGCGGCTGGTGTAACGCTGAGCAGCGAGCGCATCGTGTCGCGACTCACCGGGTTGCCGAAGAGACCGATGTTGTTATTGGCGATGAATCGACCGAGCTCGGCGCCTTGGGTGAATGCGAAGCCGCCCAGAACTGCCACGCCGAGGCCGAAGACGACCAACAGCAGGCCGGCCACAGCGGCCATCGTTGACGTCCCGTACGTGGGGCCGGCGCTCCAGCCCTGCTGCTGAGCCGGGACCCAGCCTGGCGGCGGCGTGCCGTACGGCGGTGGCGGCTGCTGCCATTGGGGTGGTGGCTGCTGCCATTGAGTGGGCGGAGGCTGCTGCCACTGCTGCTGAGGAGGCTGCTGCTGCCATTGTTGGGGCGGCGGCTGCTGCTGTTGCCATGGCTGCTGCTGGACCGGCGGCTGCTGCCATTGCTGCGGCGCGGCCGCTGGCCCTGCCGCAGCCGCAACGATCGGCGTCTCCATGGTGGTCGTGTCCGTTTCGACATACGGGGTGGCCGCTGCAGCGGCGACCGGCGCCGGTTCGGCCGCGAGAGGCGACGTCTCTGGGGCGGCCGGCGTCTCCGGGCCTGCGGGGGCCTCCGGCGCGTAAGGCGACGGGGCGGCGTCGACTGGCGGCGGCATGTATTGCTCAGCCGCAGCGGACGGCGGGGCGTACGGCTCGGGCGCGACGTAGGGCTCGGGCGCCGCAGGCGGCTCGGGCGCGACGTAAGGCGCCGGCGCGACGTACGGCTCGGGCGCCGGTTGGTCGGGCGCGACGTATTGCTCCGGCGCGACGTAGGGCTCGGGCGCCGCAGGCGGCTCGGGCGCGACGTAAGGCGCCGGCGCGACGTATTGCTCCGGCGCGACGTAAGGCTCCGGTGCCGGTTGCTCCGGCGCGACGTATTGCTCCGGCGCGACGTAAGGCTCCGGTGCCGGTTGCGCGGGCGCGACGTATTGCTCCGGCGCGACGTAGGGCTCGGGTGCCGCAGGCGGCTCCGGCGCTGACGGCTGCTCCGGAGACGCCGGCTCGGGCGGCAACGAATAAGCCGTGTGTTCCCTGGTGTCCTCGTCTTCAGGCTGCGTCATCGGTCATTCGCTCCGTGGGAATGACAACGCCGGTCGACATTGTGGACGGCCGGCGCGATTGGCTACTGACCTGGAGCTACCTCCGGTACGCGAAGAACGCGCCGGCGGCGATCAAGGCGTATGCCGACAGGGCATAGCCGACGGTGATCACCAGGCTGAAGACCAGCGAGGAGGCGCCGCCACTCGCCGGGTCGTTCATGCTGCCCAGGCCGCCGAGGATCCCGAGCACGCCGAAGATGACAAAGATGACGGAGACGACGACGCCCATCCAGCGTCCCCAGCCCTTACCGCCGAGCGCGCCGGCACCGGCGATGACGCCCAGGATGCCGATGACGGCAATGATCAGTCCGACGACTGCCCCGAACGCGGCAATGGCGCCAAAGCCCGGCAACCCCTCCGAATTCGCGGCTGATCCAATGAGTCCGCTAAAGCCGGCAACGCAGCCGCCGAGCAGTCCGGTAAGAACGCCCATCACGATCAGATAGATGCTCGCCAGGGTCACGCCGGTCGGGCGCGGCGGCGGGCCGCCGTAGCCGGGGCCGCCCCAGCCGGTCGGCTGCTGCGGCGGAGGCGTCCACTGCGGCTGCTGCGGCGGCGTCCACTGCGGCGGCGGTTGCTGCGCCGGTGGCTGTGGCGCGGGTGGTTGTTGCTGGTCCATGTACTCCCTCCTCATCATTTCGTCCGCAACCGTCGTGCCCACCACACAAGCCCCCGCCGGGCGGATCCGCGTACTTCAGACGTGCGGAGTGTACCGGTCCATGTCGGGCGTTCGCCGCCCAATTTTGGTCAGCCCGCGCCGAAGATTCGCTCCAGCTCGTATGGCGCGTTCGTCTCCAACTGGTCGTAGCGACAATCGGCTGGCTGTTTGTCCGGTCGCCAGCGCACGAACGTGGTTGCGTGGCGAAACCGATCGCCCTGCAGATGGTCGTACGCGACCTCCACGACGCGCTCGGCTCGCAACGGCTCCCACGACAGATCCTTGCCCCGGTTCCAGCGGCTGGTCGCGCCGGGCATTCGCGTTCCGCTCGCATCGGCTGCGCCGTATACCGGCCCACGACGCCCACTCGCTCCACGGATGATCGACCAGCGCGTCCGACCGCAGCGGCTCCAGCTCCTTCGCCAGGGCTTCGCGCTTGTCCCACGAGAAGGACGAGGTGATGCCGACGTGGTGCAGATCGCCACGGTCATCGAACAGCCCCAGCAGCAGCGATCCGACGTGCGTTCCGGGGCCGTTCTTGTGCCACCGAAAGCCGGCCACCACGCAATCCGCCGTTCGCGCGTGCTTGATCTTCAACATCGCGCGTTTGCCCGGCTGGTAAGCAGCGTCGAGTGGCTTGGCGACAACGCCGTCCAGCCCGGCGCCCTCGAACCGATCGAACCAGTCGCGCGCGAGGTCCACGTCCCGCGTAGCGGGCGTCAGGTGGATCGGCGGCTCGGCGTTGCGCAGCTCGCGCTCGATCGCGGCGCGCCGGTCGGCCTGTGGCGTCGAGCGCAGGTCCTCGTCGCCGAGCGCGAGCAGGTCCCAGGCGACGAATGACGCTGGTGTCTGCTCGGCGAGCATCTTGACTCGCGACGCGGCCGGATGGATGCGCAGCAGCAGCGATTCGAACTCGAGCCCATCGTCGCCCGGGATGACGATCTCGCCGTCGAGGACGCAACGTTCAGGGATGTTGCCTTGAGCACCGGCGGCAGCTCGGGAAAGTAGCGCTCGAGCGGCTTCAGGTCGCGACTCTGGATGTAGACCTCATCCCCGTCCCGAAAGACGATGGCGCGGAAGCCGTCCCATTTCGGCTCGTACAGCCAGCCGTCGCCGGTCGGCATGTCGGCCGACAGCTTGGCCAGCATCGGCTCGAGCGGTGGTTCGAACGGCAAACCCATCGCTCCGACTATAGGCCGCGCCGCCCAGAAGGCGCTGCCACCACCCGCAGGCGTTCGCAGCTATAGATGCCCGGGGAGGTGCCCGGCCGAGTGGCATGACGCCCGTGGTAGCCTTGGCCGTTGATGCCTGAACAGCGGTTTCGCGGCGATCCGTACCAGGTCCTGGGCACTGCCCATGGGTCCAGTGACGCGTCGATAAAGCGGCGCTGGCGCGAGCTTGCCCGCGAGCATCATCCCGACCGCGCCGCCGGCGACGCTGAGGAAGCCGCCCGACTCACGTCACGCATGGCGCGCATCAACGCGGCGTACGACCTGCTGCGCGACCCGGTTCGTCGCGCGGCGTGGGACACGTCACCCGCCGGTCGGCGCGCGCGCGAGGCGGCCGCCGACGCGGGCGTCCGATTCGACGACGATGCCGATTTCGACGCTTCCGGACCAAGCGGTCCGCCACCGCCGCCACGAACGCCGCCCGTCACGGCGCGCTTCGACACTACGGCCGCCTTCCGGCCGCGCAACGCGAGAACCGGCGAGCGGCAGCCCGAGCTGCGCGGGCACCAGCCGCTCAACCGACGCAGGTTCGAGACCGAGCGCGACCTGCGCGCCAGCACGCCCACCGGGCCGGTCGAACGGCGCGCAGGGAAACGGGCGCAGCCCCTGCCGACGCTCCAGGAGGCGCGCGAGACGACGCTCGAGTTCGGCCGCTTCCATGGCTACACGCTGGGTGAGGTCGAGCTGCTCGAGCCGACGTACATCGACTGGGTCGCGCGCACGATCACCCGCGATCGTGAGCTGGTGGTGAAGGCGCGCATCATCCAGGCCGAGCTGGATCAGCAGGGTGTAGAATCGGAGGTCCCGGATCCCAGGCGCCCGGGTTTGGGACCCGGGCTGCGGCTGGATGATGAAGAGACAAGTCCTCCGAGGCCGGCTCTCCTAGTTACTCGATTCGTTGCCTGGAGTCGGCTGGACCTCAGGTGTTCGGCGCCGCGCGCCGCACGGCAGTTGCGAGGTCTGCTTTTCGTCTCCAGGCCCGGTGATCGACGCCCCGGATGTCTTCGAACTCCAGATGCCTCGAGCTCGATGACGTGAGGAAGTTACGCCCGTCCCGGGAGACTCACCATCGCGCGACGGTACCGGCAAGTAGGGGACGAAATTGGGGAGCGCCTGAGCAACGGAGCCTCGGCCCACCAGTGCTAGAGTCGAGCGCGCAAGCGGCGGACCGCAGGCCGACCGCCAAGGAGAACCTATTGCGTGAGTGACGACTGGCAAGCGCGAAAACACGCTTGGGACTCACGCAGCGGAGCCGCCGATGGAGCTGCCGCGAGCGAGCGCCACGCGCGCTTCAGCACCATCAGCGACGTCGAGATCGACCAGCCTGTACACGCCCGCTCGACCTGGAACGCGCCGGCGCCGGCGGTGGCGGCCCGACGGCGGTCGACCATCTCGGGCGATCGCCTGAGGTCGGGCGAAGGGGCCTGGTCGGACTTCGATCCGGTGCGCGACGTCGGCCTGCCCGGCGAGCCGCCGTTCACCCGTGGCATCCATCGCCGCCGGCTACCGGGCGCGACTGTGGACGATGCGCATGTTCGCCGGCTTCGGCTCGGCCGAGGACACCAACGAGCGCTTCCACCAGCTGCTGCGCGCCGGCCAGACGGGGCTGTCGATCGCCTACGACATGCCCACGCTGTACGGCTACGACACGGACGATCCCGAAGCCGAAGGCGAGTTCGGCACGTGCGGCGTCGCCGTCTCCTCGCTGGCCGACATGGAGGTCCTGCTCGACGGCATCCCGCTCGACCGCATCTCCACCTCGATGACGATCAACTCGCCGGCTGCTCCGATCTGGGCGATGTATATCGCCGCCGCCGAGAAGCGCGGCTTCCCGCGCGAGCGGCTCGAGGGCACGACCCAGAACGACATCCTCAAGGAGTTCGTCGCCCAGAAGGAGTTCCTCTTCCCGCCCGAGCCGTCGATCCGGCTGGTCACCGACACGATCGAGTTCGGCACGCGCGAGCTGCCCAAGTGGAACACGATCTCGATCTCCGGCTACCACATCCGCGAGGCCGGATCGACCGCCGTCCAGGAGCTGGCATTCACGATCGCCGACGGCATGGCCTACGTCGAGGAAGCGCTCCGGCGCGGACTGCGCGTCGACGAGTTCGCGCCGCGACTGTCGCTTCTTCTTCAACTCGCACAACGACTTCTTCGAGGAGATCGCCAAGTTCCGCGCCGCGCGGCGGATCTGGTGGAAGCTGATGACCCAGCGCTACCGGGCCGAGAACGAGCGGTCGACGTGGATGCGCTTCCACACCCAGACCGCCGGCGTGTCGCTTGACCGCGCAGCAGCCGCTCAACAACCTGACCCGCGTCGCGATCCAGGCGCTGGCCGCGGTCCTGGGCGGGACGCAGTCGCTGCACACGGACGCGTACGACGAGGCGTGGGCTGTGCCGTCGGCCGAGGCGGCGCTGCTGGCGCTGCGCCAGCAGCAGGTCATCGCGTCCGAGACCGGCGTGACGAACACGGTCGACCCGCTCGGCGGCTCGTGGTTCGTCGAGTCGCTGACCAACGAGGTCGAGCGCCAGGTGTGGGCGTACCTCGATGAGATCGACCGCTTCGGCGGCATGGTCAAGGCGATCGCGGCGGGCTATCCGCAGAAGGAGATCGCCGACGCGGCGTATCGCTTCCAGCGCGAGTTCGACGATGGGCGAGCGCGAGATCGTCGGCGTGAACGTCTATGCCGATCCGGACGAGGAGCTGGCGATCCCGCTGCTCGAGGTCTCCGAGGAGTCGACGCCAGCGCCACCTCGATCGGCTGGCGCGGACGCGCGCCGAGCGCGACCCGGACGCGGTTGCGGCCGCGCTGGCGCGCCTGCGCGACCTTGCCTCGCAGCCCGGGCTCGTCAGAGGCCAACGTGATGCCCGCGCTGATCGAGTGCGCCAACGCCTACGCGACGCTCGGCGAGATGTGTGGCGTCTTCCGCGCCGTCTTCGGGGAGTACCGCGAACCCGTCGCGGTCTGACATGAGCCTCGGCGACTACCTGGCAGAGCTGCTCGACGAGGCTGGTGACATCGAGACTCCGGTCGACCGCGAATACGCACGCGACGGCGTCACGTTCGCGGCACGGCCGAGCGACAACGTGATCGAGCTGCGACTCGGCGCCGAGATCGCCGAAGCCGCGCGGCGCACGCCCGATACGGGCGAGTCCGCGCGCGGCGATGCCTGGGTTCGCTTCGCGCCGCGGTCGTGGGACGAGGACCACGCGCAGGATCGGCTCGAGGCCTGGTTCCGCGTCGCGTGGCGCTTCGCCGCCGAGAGCTGAGACCGAGCTACCCCGGAGTCGAAACCAGGAACAGGCGCTCGGCCTCGCTAAATCCGCGCAGCTGCACGGCCCCCATCTGATCAAGGCTCGTGCCCGTTGGCATCGCGCCTTCAATGGCCGAAGCGAAGCCCTCTGACGTCATGATCTGGCCACCGTTGCCGGCAGCCATCACGCGGGCTGCGCGGTGGACATCGATGCCGATATAGCCGTTGGCGGTGAGCTCCGGGTGGCCCGTATGCAGGCCGATGCGCAGCAGGACAGTCTCGGCCGCCGGCCAGGACGTCGAGTCGAGTCGCCCACGCAGATCAATGGCAGCGGCCAACGCGTCGGTCGGGCGCGCGAAAGCGAGAAAGCATTCGTCGGCGCGCATGTCGACGACTTCCCCGCCGTGCTCCGCCGCGCAATCGCGCACCTGCCGGCGCATCGTCTCGAGCACGCCGCCCCACCCGTCGCCCAGACGGCCGAGAAGCTCGGTCGATCGCTCCACATCGCCGAAAAGGAACGTGACCTCTCCCTTTGGCAATCTCGAGACATCACCGCCGCGTGCAGTGAGCTCGTCGCGCAGATCGGAAACCCCGGCCGCGTACCGAACAGCGTCGCCGACGACGCTGAGCAGCTCCGCGTCGGACTCAAGGGCGCTGTCATGAATGACCGCGGCCAACGGATGGCCATCCTCCTCGATCCACAGAATGGACTGGTCCGGCCCGCCAGGATCCCGACTCAGTCGCTCGCCCGCATCTGTGACGTGGGCTTCTGCAGCCGGCAGCCACCTGGCGATGGTCAGCCTGGGATCCCGCAACGACGTGCGCAATGCCTCCTCCAGCCGCGACATGCTGGTGCCGCGTCCCATGCGCACCAGGTCGCGCGTCACGGCCGAGCGAGCCGCATAGAAGCGCAGCAGCACGGCGACTAATCCGATCGGCACCAGCATCCGAGTCAGAAGGAGGATCTGGCTAGCGAAAGGCAGCTCGTAGCTCATCGTCACCGCAAGGAGTTGTAGAAAGCCGAAAAGGAGCCCAATGGCAATGCCGCCGATCATCACTGGCGTCAGGGCCGTGCGAGCCAGGCCTCGTGACGCTCGCCAGCGTCGAACGACGACAACAACCAGGGCAACAACGAGAAAAACGGTGGCGACGGAGTTCATGTCCTGCCACACCGGATAAAGCGACGGATCGAAGATGCGAATCGGGTTGGAGGTGCACGGGCTGCACGAGACTCCGGGTGGCGCCAGTCGAGGCTCGACCGTCAGCAGCTCGGCGGTCCCGCCCACAATCGTTACCGCGACCGCCGCCCAAAACACTCCTCGGCTGGCGCGCCCAATGAGACGGCCTGCGGGAAAGCTGAGCACGATGTACGCCAAGGGTAGGAGGTTGACCTGTGCACCGAATGCGATGTTGAGCGGCACAAGGACCGGAAATGCGTAACGGAGAACGACCAGCACAGCAGGCGCGAAGCCACCCGCAATAAGCATCCAACCGATCAGATCATTCGCTCGGCGGGCGACCAAGACTGCGCCCGCGGCGACGTAGATGAATGAGCTGATGCCGACCGGCAGGAAGACTTCCGGAGGTCGGACATTTGCCGCGCTGAACGCGCTGGCAAGAACGGAGGTCAACCCACCCACTACGAAGGCGGCGAGCGCAACGTTCCGTGCCCTGTGCGAACCGATGGCCCTAGGCACGCCGTCACCATAAACGTGAGACCCCGACTGTCGAGCCAAGGTCTCGTAAGAAGCCGGTCTGGGCGAGCCCAGAGTTAGAGCGGCACGGCCGGGCGAGGAAGTGATCGAGCTGCGACTCGGCGCCTGGGTCCGCTTCGCGCCGCGGTCGTGGGATGAGGGATCAACGCCCAGGATCGGCTCGACGCCTGGTTCCGCGTCGGCTGGCGGCTCGCCGCCCAGTAGATCAAGGCCGCTCGCGCGGTATGACAAAGCCCCGGCCTGAGACGGGGCTTTGTCGGAGGGGGAGGGCTGAGGAGGTAGCCCTGCCGTGCTGGTCTGGTTAGGCGGCCGTATTGGCCTGATCGGCGGCCGGCACCTCGTCCGGCGTGAACTGCTTGAGGCCGAACTGGGCCTCGAGCTGCTCCAGCGGCCGGAAGCCGACCACGCCCTGCGGCGTGTATGCATTGCCGCTCTCATCGGTTCCCGGGCGGAAGAACGCGATCGTCGGGATGCTCATGATGTTGAACGCCTGCGAGAGCACCGGGTTGGCGTCCACGTCGACCTTCACGACCTGGATCGTCCCGTCGTACTTCTCAGCCAGCTTCTCCATCTCCGGCGCGACCATTCGACATGGGCCGCACCAGACGGCCCAGAAGTCGACGACAACGGGCTTGTCGCTGCCCAGGACGAGCTCCTGGAAGTTGGCGTCGGTCGCGACCTTGATCTCTGCCATTTGTTGGCAATTCCTTTCTCCGCCGGGGTTGGCGGCTCCCGCTATCGGGAGATGTTCTGCATCATCCGGTAGGCCTCGATCACCCGCGGGTCAGCGAGGCTGTAGTAGATCGTGGTTCCCTCGCGTCGGGCGGTGACCAGCCCGGCCGAGCGCAGCACACCAAGGTGCTGACTCATGTTCGGGACCTGGCAACCAACGTCGCGAGAGAGCTCGCTGACGGAACGCTCACCAGTGGCCAATGTCTCGAGGACACATAGGCGTTTGGGATCCGACAGAGCGCGGGCGACGTTTGCCGTCCGCTGTCGTTCTACCTCGCCGTTAGCCAGGGTGGCGCTTGTCATTGGTGCTCATTCTCTCATTACTTGCGCAAACACGCAACCTTAGCGACGCCTAGAAGCCGAGCCGATGCAGCCGCTGTTCGTCGATGCCGGCGTGGTGGCCGACTTCGTGGACGACCGTCTTCTGGACCTCGCGGGCAAGCTCCTCCGGGTCGGGGAAGTCCTCCTCGAGCGGCAGTCGGAAGAGCGTGATCTTGTTTGGAAATGGCACCAGATCTGCGCCGTAATTGACCGGCGAAATGCCCTCGTACAAGCCGTACAGGCTGTCGTGCGGACCGAGGCCGCTCTCGCGCAGCTGGTCGGGCGTCGGCTCGTCGTCGATCACCACGGCCACGTTCTCGAGCAGGCTGAGGACCTCTTCGGGGAGGTCATCGAGGGCTTTTTCGACCAGTACTTCGAAAGGCTGGTGCCGGGCGGACGGCAGCGGCGGCAGGTCGACGCGCCGACCCGGCTGCCGCTGAGACTGCCTGCCACGGCGTTTGAGAGCCACGTTCCTATGCTACTGACGTGAACGCCCACGACGTGAACAGCGAGCCCGACTCGCTGATCGTCACGACCGACACGGGCGATCGGATCCATTACCTCGACTGGGGACGACCGCGCGATGGTGTCCTCGCGCCGACCCTGTTGATTCACGGGCTGCTCGCTACGGCATGGAGCTGGGCGCCGGTCGCGCGGCGGATGAGGCATTCGACGCACGTGTTGGCGCTCGATCTGCGCGGGCACGGTTTGTCCGATTCACCGCGCTCTGGCTACGACCTCGAATCGCTCGCCTTCGACGCACTGACGGTGCTCGTCGCGAACGGCTACGGCACGGACGTCGCCGGGCCGCCGGCCGTCGTCGCCGGGCATGGCCTCGGAGCGATGGTCGCGGCAAGCATGGCGGCCATCCAGCCCGCGTCGATCTGTGGGTTGGCGCTCGTCGAGGGCGGCTGGGAGGACCTGGCCGAGGCGACTGGTCTGGCGGCGGCCGACTACCAGCGCTCGATCGGCGACCCGCCGGAGGTGATGGCGTCGATGGACGCCTACCTCACCGACCGGCGGGAGTACGACCCAGAAACATGGGACTCCGACCAGGAGCGCGCCGCCAGAGCCGCGGTCGACGAGAAATACGCCGGCCACGTCACGTCCGTCGTCCGAGCCCACGCGCTGCGCGGCAGCGTCGAGGCGATGTTCGAGTTCCGGCCGCGCGAGGCGTTAGGCACGCTGAACGTTCCGTTGCTGATTGCCCTGGCCGAAACAGGCGCGGCGGACGACGAGACAGCCCGTGAACGGCGGATCGCGATCGACGACGTGATCCGACGTCGCACATCCGCCGGGCTCGCCGCGCCGGACGTGCGGATCTTCGCCGGCGCCGGGCACAACCTGATGCGCTACCGGCCGGCGGAGTTGAGTGCCGACCTCCTGGAGCTATTGGAGCGCGCCGCTCACCAGCGACCGTAAGCCGGATGGCCGGGCCGGACGGCGACGAACGTCGCCCGGCAGGTGGCGGTGACGACGCCATCGGACTCGAGCGTCGCCTCGACAGTCGCCCGGTCCTCGGTCGCTTCGACGACGTGTGCCCGCACCCGCACTGGGCCGTCGACAGGGGTGGGCTTCAGCAGTCGGACGTGAAAGTCGGCCGTGACGGTAGTCGGTGGCTTGTCGCCGCCTGACCTCTGCATCAGGTGATACGCCGCCGTCCAGTTGGAGTGGCAGTCGAGCAGCGTTCCGGCGATGCCGCCGTTTAGCACGCCTTCGAATGCCTGGTGGTACGGCTCGGGCTGCCAATCGGCGACAACCTCGTCGCCCTCGGGAATGCTGCGGATATGCAAGCCTCTCTCGTTGGCCGGCCCGCAGCCAAAGCAGATCGTGTGCGGGCCGTAGCGCTCCTGGAGGCTGGCGTCAAGCATCGTCCAATGCTCGCACGGGTAGGTGCGCCCGGTGGTGCGTCGAACGTAGCGTGTCAAACTAGTCGGTGATGGATCGGACCCTGCCGCCGGACGTCCGACAGCTGGTCGAAGAGATCGAGCAAGAGGTCGGCGAAAGCCCATTCGCGATCGACCGCAACGGAAGCGATCCGGTCGAAGCCGCCGTGCGTCAGATTTTGGTCGAGATGGGCGAGGATCCCGACCGAGCCGGCCTGGAGGAAACTCCCGGTCGCGTGCGCCGCATGTATGGCGAGCTGACCGCCGGCTACCACGTCGATCCCGAGCGACTGGTCAACAACGCCATCTTCGATGTCGACTACAGCGAGATGGTGGTTGTAAAGGACATCCCGTTCTACAGCTTGTGTGAGCACCACCTGCTGCCGTTCTTCGGCAAGGCGGCGGTGGCATATATCCCCGAAGGGCGCGTCATCGGCCTGTCCAAGAATTCCGCGCATCGTCGAGATGTATGCGCGCCGCCTGCAGGTGCAGGAACGCCTGACCAAGCAGATCGCCGACTTCCTGATGGAGCGGCTGCATCCCAATGGTGTTGGCGTCGTGATTGAAGCCTCCCATCTGTGCGCCGTGATGCGCGGTGTGCGCAAACCGGGCACGATCATGACCACATCGCACGTGCTGGGGCTGTTCCGTACTGCCGACAGAACGCGGGCCGAGTTCTTCAGCCACCTGGAAAGGACACCACCTACGCTGTGACTGATCCCGAACGCAAGCCCACAAGACCAACTCAGGCAGCCGTGCCGATCGAACCCGACCCGCCATCAGTGGCGACATCGCCGGTGCCGCGACTGCCGTCCGCGGCGAACCCGCCGCCGGAAACGGTGCGCGAGCTGCTCCGCCGGGTCGACGCCGGTTGGGCAGAGTTCCGCGCCTCGGCCGCGCGATTCCCGTCCGAGCGCATGGACGAGCACCTGACCGAGGACGGCTGGACGCGCAAGCAGATGCTCTTCCACATCGGCGTCTGGCACGACCTGGTGACCGAACGGTTGAGCAAGTTCTTCCTGTCGGGCAACCCGGTCAAGCTTGACTCGGATACGGAGACGATCAACAGTCGCGCAGCGCGGCAGGCGATCGGCCGAACGGCGGGCGAGATCCTGGGCGATGTCGAGGGAACCTTCAACAGGTTGCGACGGCAGCTCCAGCGACTGACCGACCAACAGCTCAGGGCGAACGATTCATGGGTCGCCGAGATCGTCGTCGGTAACACCTACGAGCACTACGCCGAGCACAGCGCCGATGTGTACTCGGAGCCTGAGCCAGAGCCGGCCGGTCGACGTCGCTAGCCGATCGCCACGGTTTCTGCGAAATATTCCTCGTTGGACTGTTAACCGCGGGATCTGACTGGGCGGTTAGTAGTCCTCGGACGTATCTCCAATAGATTGGTGAGGGCGGCCGAGGGCGCGGCTATGATCGCGCCGTGAGTGACCGACCCATCAAGGTACTGATCGCCAAGCCCGGACTCGACGGCCACGACCGCGGCGCGAAGGTTCTCGCGCGCGGGTTGCGCGACGAGGGGTTCGAGGTCATCTACACCGGTCTGCGCCAGACACCGGAGATGGTCGTCTCGGCCGCGCTCCAGGAAGACGTGGACGTTGTCGGGCTGTCGATCCTGTCCGGCGCGCACATGACCCTGCTGCCCCGGATCTGCGCCGGCCTGCAGGAGCAGGGCATGGACGATGTGCTCGTCACGGCCGGCGGGATCATTCCGGACGATGACATTCCCGCGCTCGAGCAGGCCGGCGTGTCGCGCGTCTTCGGCCCGGGCACGACCATCCGCGAGGTGAGTGAATACATTCGCGCCAACGTCCGCCGGGCATAACGTGGCCGGCAATGCGTCCGGCAACCTGGCCGAGGACGCACGAAGCGGGAACCGGCGCTCCCTCGCACGCCTGCTGACCGAGATCGAAAACCGCACGCCGGCCGGCGAGGAGGCACTGCGCGTGCTTTATCCGAGCGCGGGCGCCGCCCACCTGGTTGGAGTAACCGGCGCTCCCGGATCGGGCAAGTCGACGCTGGTTGCTGCGCTCGTTGGCGCCGCGCGCGAGCAGGGCCGGCCAGTGGCGGTGATCGCGATCGATCCGTCCAGCCCAATCACCGGCGGCGCGATCCTCGGCGATCGGGTGCGCATGCAGGCCTACGCGAGCGATAGCGACGTGTTCATCCGCTCGATGGCATCGCGCGGTCACTCCGGTGGCCTCGCCGCGAGCACGGTCGCGGCAGCGGCCGTGATGGACGCGTCAGGCTTTCCGCTGATCTTCATCGAGACCGTCGGCACCGGTCAGAGCGAGGTCGAGGTAGCCGCGATTGCCGATACCACGCTCGTCGTCCAGGCGCCCGAGATGGGCGACGAGGTGCAGGCGATCAAGGCCGGCCTGCTCGAGGTGGCCGACATCGTGGTCGTCAACAAGTCGGACCGCCCCGGCGCCGACCGAACCGCCGCCCAGCTGCGAGCGATGCTCACCGTTGGCGCGCAGCACGACCGCGCGCGTGGCGATCGGCCCACGCCAAAGCGGCCCGACGTGATGCTCGCGTCGGCGCTCACCGGCGCCGGGGTGGCCGATCTGCTCGCTGCGCTCGATCGACGCGACGCGACGCGCCGAGCGGCTCTCTCGGCGGGCAACGGAACGTCGGACGCAGCCGCGCTCAAGCGCGCCGAAGCGCAGATCTCGGGCATCCTCGCCCAGCGCGTCGGCGAGCAGCTCAGCGCACCTGGTCGCGCCGCCGACCGCGAACGCACCCTGCGTGCCGTGGCCGCGCACGAGATAGACCCGTTCACCGCCGCAGACCAGCTGCTTGGCCTTCTGCGCGGCGGCTAGGCTAGGGACGATGAGCGAACGAAAGGTTCTCGTCTGTGGTGCCGGCCTGATGGGCCACGGCATCGGCCAGGTTATTGCCGCGGCCGGCCACGAGGTCACGCTGTACGAGCCTGATCTTGCCCGCGCCGAAGCCGGCCGAGCGCGAATCGGGGCGAGCCTCGAGCGCGCCGTGTCGAAGGGCAAGATCACCGCCGAGCAACGCCACGAGCAACTTGAGCGGGTTGGGGTCGCTGCATCGCTGGCCGACGCCGCGCGCCACGCGGACCTGGTCGTCGAGGCGGTTTTCGAGGACGAGCAGGTCAAGCAGGCTCTGTTTACAGAGGTCGCCGCAGCCGCGCCCGCGACGGCGATCCTGGCCAGCAACACCAGCTCAATCAGCATCACCCGGCTTGCCGCGGCACTGCCTCAGGAACGACGCGCAAACTTTGTGGGCATGCACTTCTTCAGCCCCGTCCCGGTCATGCCGCTGATTGAGTTGATCCGCGGCGCGGAGACGAGCGATGAGACCGAGCAGACCGTTCGCGCGGTTGCGGCCGAGCTGGGCAAGCAGGTCATCGTCAGCCGCGACCGGCCAGGCTTCATCGTCAACCGCGTGTTGATGCCGTTCCTGGGCGAGTCGATGCGCGCCTACGAAGAAGGGCTGGGCAGTGCGGAGGACATCGACACCGGTGCGCGCATCGGCCTTAACCACCCGATGGGCCCACTCGAGCTGGCTGACTTCATTGGCCTCGACGTGTGCCTGCACATCATGGAGGTCCTCCACGAGGGCTTCGGCGATCCGCGTTTCGCGCCGCCGCCCGTGCTGCGCCAGCTTGTCGACGCCGGCCACCTCGGCCAGAAGTCGGGCCGCGGCTTCCACAGTTACCCGCGCGAAAAGTGACCGCCATCAAATCGCCGCCGGCTGAGACGGGCGCCGGCGCGCTGACCGACGAGGAGCGACTCCTTCAGCAGACGGTGCGTGATTTCGCCCGTCGTGAGCTGGCGCCCGGCGCGGCCGAACGCGACGAGCAGGAGCGCTACGACAGACAGCTGTTCGCGCGCATGGGCGAGCTCGGTCTGACCGGCGTCCCGTTCCCGGTCGACGCCGGTGGCGCCGGCTTCTCGTATCGCGCTTGGACATTGGTCATGGAGGAGATCGCCTACGCCGACATGGCGATGGCCGTGTCATTGTCGGTCCACATCCTCAGCCAGTATCCGGTCATCACATGGGGCAACGACGAGCAAAGGGCGCGCTGGCTGCCCGAAATGATGGCCGGCACCAAGCTCGGCGCGTTCGCCTTGACCGAGCCACAGGCGGGCTCCGATGCTTCGGCCCTGCGCCTGCGTGCTGATCGGGTGACGACCGACGGATCGGATGGCCCACCTTCCGCGTACCGGCTGACAGGCACCAAGATCTGGATCACGAACGCGATCGAGGCCGAGCGCTACCTGGTCTTCGCGACGGTCGATCCCGGTGCCGGACAGGCGGGCATCACCGCCTTCCTGGTCGAGAAGGGCACGCCCGGCTTCGGGTTCGGGCGCCGCGAGAAGAAGCTCGGCATCCGGTCCGATACGGCGTCCGAGCTGATCTTCGACGGTTGCGAGGTGCCCGCTGCGAACCGCCTGGGCAAGGAGGGCCAGGGATACCGGATCGCGCTGTCGGGCCTGTCCGAGGGGCGCATCTCGATCGCCGCCGCGTGCGTCGGCCTGGCCCAGGCGGCGCTCGATGCCGCGGCACGCCACCTGACCGAGCGGCGAGCCTTCGGCACGACGCTGTCCGAGATGCAGGGGTTGCGCTTCATGCTCGCCGAGATGGCCCAGAAGGTTGCGGCCGCGCGCGCTCTGACGCGTGCCGCCGCTGAGGCAAAGGACCGCGGCGAGAACATCGCCGAGGCGTCATCGCTCGCCAAATGGACCGCATCTGATGCGGCGATGAGCGTCAGCACGGACGCCGTTCAGCTACTCGGTGGCAGTGGCTACTCGCGCGAGTTTCCCGTTGAACGCTTCATGCGCGATGCGAAAGGCGCCCAGATCTACGAAGGCACGAACCAGATCCATCGTCTGATCGTCGCCGACCAGCTGCTCAAGCGGATAAGCGAACGACCCTAGTCGCTCAGCGCCTCGAGCGCCTTGTGCGCCCGGACGGCCGATGCGAGCGCGCCCTTCGCGTCGTAGTAGGCGATCGCCTGCCTCAGCGCATCGGCTGCCTCTGTTCGCTTACCGGCCGCAGCCAGGACCGCGGCAAGGTGTTCGGTCACGGCGCCGCGGCGATGGATGTAGTCGGTCGTCTCGGCCATCGCGACTGCCTCGCGCGCGATCCGCTCGGCTTCATCGAAATTGCCCCGCGCCGCGTGGACCCTGCCCATCGCCGCCAGACCCTGCGCGCGCGCCTCGACGTCATCGTCTGCCGACCCAGAGATAGCCGCGTTTGCAAATCGATCGGCTTCATCGATTCGACCAAGCTCGATGTAAAGGTCGGCCATATTGCCGGCAACCGTGGACGAGAACGCGCGGTCCCCGGCGGCGACCATCTCGTCGTACGCCGCGGTCATGACACGCTCGGCCTCGTCGTACCTCCCGGCGGCGACGAGGATCGGTCCTTCGAATTGGCCGCGCGTTGACTTGGCGGTGAACATACGTCCAAGCGCCTCCTCGACCTCAGCAGACGCACGGACCATTTCGAGAGCGACGTCATAGTCGCCAAGCATTGCGCGCATGCCGCCGATGACTCGCGAGGCGCCCGCTTCATTGATGCGGCTGTCGCTCTGCTGCCTGATCAGCTCGGCCTGGCGAACTGCCGCGGCGATCGGCTTCGGTCCCCAATACATCGACGCCAGCAGCATCTGATATACGAGCGGTGGAACCTGGCCCACCGGATAGCGCGATGCTTGAGTCGTCAGAAGGTTTTCGGCGAGCTGGGCGTGGCCGGCGAAGAACTGGTGGCGGGCGAGCTCGAAGGACGCCCGCTCAATGGTCCAGTCGTCGCCGTATCGTTCGGCGACGGCCAGCAGGCGCTCGCAAGCAGCGATGACCTCGTTGATGGTCAGTCCGCCCAGTGTGGTCTGGGCAGCAAGCCGGCTGGCCTCGACGCGAGTCAGCCCCAATTCGTCACCGGCCGCCCTGTAGCGCTCCATCTCCGCGGCGAGCATGGAGTCGGCCCGACGCAACTCGCCCTTGAGGACGAGGGCCTGACCCAGGTCGGCCGCCAGCCTGCTTCGATCGGGCATGTCGGACGGTGCCAGCTCCAGGGCGCTTCCGAGCAGCTTCGCCGCTCCACCGACATCGGCGCGATTGAGCGCTCGGCGTCCCGATTGCGCGAGGTGAGCCGATGCCTGCGCGCCAATTTCCGACGTCCTCGAGTCGTGCGAGCCCAGCTCGACTCGGTACCGGTATGCCTGCTCGAGGTGATAGCCGAGGATCTCCTCGTACTCGGACACGTGGTCGCCGACTGTCCGGCCCAGCCATGTCGCGAATCGCTCATGCAGCTCCGCCCGCGCCTCCTTCGGCATGGCCGAGTAGGCGGCATCGCGGATGAGCAGGTGGCGGAAGCGGAACGCTTCATCGCCGGCGAAATCGGATCGGTCGGGCCGCACCAGCTCCTTGCGTGACAGCGACAGCAGCTGATCGGGAACGGTCGCGCGCAAGTCATCAGGGGAGAGCTCCGCCACCGCTCCTCGATGAAAGACCTTGCCCTCGACGGCGCCACGCTCGATCACCGCCCGCTCGGGCCGCGAGAGTCGGTCCAGTCGCGCGGCGAGCAGTGCCTGGATCGTCGGCGGCACTGCCACCCGACCGAGATCGCCGGCGGTCGACCACCCGCCACTGTCACGCACGAGGTGACCGCTGTCGATGAGCATGCCGAGCATCTCCTCGACGAAGAGTGGGTTGCCCTCGGCAGCGGTGGCGATCTTGATCGCGAGGTCGGCACCCATCTCGTGGCGGCCGAGGAGGTTGGCCATCAGCTCGCGGCTCTCGTCCTCCGACAGGGGCTCCAGGGTGAGCGTGGTGGCGTACTTCTTGCCGCCACCCCAACCGGGCCGGTTCTCGAGCAGCTCCTGGCGGGCGAGACAGATGAGCAGCAACGGCGCGTCGCGCGTCCAGTCCGATAAGTGATCGACCAGGTCGAGCAGGGTCGACTCGGCCCAGTGAAGGTCGTCGAGCACCAGCACCACCGGGGCGTCGCGGGCGAGCGACTCGAGCAGCGTGCGCACCGCCCACGAGGTTTCCTCGGGCGAGCTCGGCGTGGCCATCATGCCGAAAAGTTGGCCGATCCGCTCGACGACAAGCGCCCGGTCGCGCTCGTCATCGATGAGCGCCCCGATCTTCAAGCGAACGGTCTCACTGTCGTCAGCATCGTCAAGCCCTGCTGCCTCGCGGATCGCGTCGGCGATCGGCCAGTATGTGATGCCATCGCCATACGACAGGCAGCGGCCGTGAAGCACTCTCGTGCCCGGCTCGAGGCTGGCCAGAAACTCGGCGACGAGGCGCGACTTGCCGACTCCAGCCGCGCCAAGGACCGTGAACAGATGGCAGGCTCTTTCCTCCACGGCCTGGTCATAGGCATCGGCCAATAGCCGGCGCTGACGCTGGCGCCCGATCATCGGCGAATCCAGCCTCCGCGCATGGAGTACGGCAGGCACATCCGCCAGCTCTGTCAGGCGGTATGCACCAAGTGGCTCGACCTTCCCCTTAGCGATGATCTCGCTAACCGGCTCGGTGCCCACGCTGTCGCGGACGAGACGGTAGGTGGCTTCGCCCATCAGCACTTCGCCCACGCGTGCCGCCTGTTCCAGCCGCGCTGCGACGTTCACCGCATCACCACTCACGAAGCGCTGACCCCCGGTCGCGTCACCGGCGACTACCTCGCCGGTGTTGATTCCCGTCCGCCAGGCGATGGACAAGCCGCGCTCACGCTCGAGCTCCGTGCTCAAGTCCGGAAGTCGCGCTCGGATGTCCGCCGCCGCCCGCACCGCGCGCAGCGCGTCGTCCTCGTGAACCACGGGTACGCCAAAGACAGCCACCACCGCGTCGCCGATGTACTTCTCGACCACTCCGCCGTGGCGCTCGACGATCTGCCGAAACTCGTCGAAGTAGCGCGTCATGACGCGTCGCAGTGCCTCGGGGTCGACGCGCTCGCCCAGCCCGGTCGAGCCGGCGGCATCCATGAACATGACCGTCACCGTCTTGCGAACCTCGCCCTGCGAGGCAACCGCGGAAAGCTCGAGCGCACAGTTCGAGCAGTAACGTGCCCCCTCGCTGTTCGGGTGACCGCAGCGTGGACAGGCGATCATCGGCCGAGTCTAGCCATCGGCGACCTCTTGGAACGGGTCTGTATCGTCGCGACATGAGCGCAGCCGAGATCGACGCCTGGCTGGCCGGAGTGGCGGACCCTGAACAGCGCGCTGCCCTGGAGCGCCTGCGTAGCGTTATCCGCGCGGCGGCGCCCGACGCCGAGGAGGCAATCAGCTATGCCGTTCCGGCGTTCAAATACCGCGGCCGGCCGCTCGTCTCGTACGCGGCGGCCAAGGACCATTGCTCGTTCTTCGTGATGAGCGGCACGGCACTCGAGCCGTTCGCCGCCGCGCTGGCAGGCTTCAGCACGGCCAAGGGCACGGTCCGTTTTCAGCCGGACGCTCCGATCCCCGACGACCTTGTCACGCGGCTGGTCAAGGCACGAATGTCCGAGATCGACGCCGCCGCGGCTGCCAAGGGCGGCGCCAAAAGGTCAGCGTGAGCCCACGTGGCTGACCGCGTCGACGAGCGTCTGCATTGCCTGATTGGGGACGCTCGCGGCCGGCGGCGAGAGTTGTTCAACGACATAGGATCGGCGAGAGCGCGATGGAGATGATCCACGCCCTGCCACTCGACGCGACGCTGCCAGCGTGGCTCGTTCAGTCGGTCGAGCCAGTTGAGCAGCCACCAGTGGGTCTGTGACGGGGTGAGGTGTCGCCAACTCTGTTGGTCGGAAGGCGATGGATACCGACTCGCGCCGGGGCAGCGAACGAACCGGAGATCCACCCTTGCTGCGCCTCAAGGTGTGCGCCGCAAGCAGTGCCGACAGCGGCAGGGGCAACCACCACGGAAGATCGGGGAGGGCAACCGACTCCAGCGTTCGACTGAACCCGTGCAACGCGCTCTTCAGTCGACCCACCGCTTCCCATCGCGAAACCGGTCTGACTTCCCGGCCCGGCCATGCTATCGGGCGCCCATTCGGTCGTAAGATGACGCTGTGACTGACAACGGAAACGGATTCGACGGCCGCAACGGCCAGGTCTTCATCGTGTCCGCCGCGCGGACGCCGATCGGCAAGTTCAACGGCAGCCTCGCCGACGTACCCGCCACCACTCTCGGCGGCATAGCCATCCGAGCGGCGGTTGAGCGCGCCGGCGTGGCGAACGACCAAGTAGACGAGGTGCTCATGGGCCAGGTGCTGCAGGCCGGTGTCGGCCAGGCGCCGGCGCGCCAGGCGGCCCTCAGCGGCGGCCTAGCCGACAGCACCAGCGCCACGACGATCAACCGCGTCTGTGGCTCTGGGCTCAAGGCGATCATGCTCGGCGCGGCGGAGATTCGCGCCGGCGACGCCGAGATCGTCGTGGCCGGCGGCATGGAGAACATGAACCAGGGGCCGTACCTCATTCCGAAGGCGAGGTTCGGCTATCGGCTGGGCAATGCCGAGCTGATCGACGCGACCGTCCACGACGGACTGTGGTGCAGCACCGAGTCGTGCCACATGGGCACGCACGCTGAGCGCGTGGCGATGAAGGCACAGGTCAGCCGTGTCGACCAGGACCAGTTCGCGGTCGATAGCCATCGCAAGGCGCTCGAGGCGACATCGACCGGTCGATTCGCAGACGAGATCGTCCCCGTCCCTGTCCGCCGCGGACGCGAAGAGGCAAGCTTCGACACCGACGAGGGGCCGCGCGGGGATACGAGCATGGAGGCGCTGGCCCGGCTGAAGCCGGTCTTCGCGCTGCCGGATCCAGAGCCTGGATCGGCGCAGGGCATGCCCGATGGAACCGTCACCGCCGGCAACGCGCCGGGTATCACCGACGGCGCGGCGGCGACAGTCATCGCCAGCGAGCGCGCCGTCGAGCGGCTCGGCCTCAAGCCATTGGCTCGGATCATCGGCTACAGCCAGGCCGAGGTCGCCCCGAAGTGGCTCTTCCTGGCCCCGGTCAAAGGAGTGCAGAAGCTGCTGGCGCGGATCGAGATGCCGATCGAGGCGTTCGATCTGATCGAGATCAACGAGGCTTTCGCGGCGCAGGTCCTGGCCGACGGGCGCGAGCTCGGCTTCGATTGGTCGAAGGTGAATGTCAATGGCGGCGCAATTGCGCTCGGCCACCCCATCGGCGCCAGCGGGGCGCGTATCGTTGCCACTCTGCTTCACGAGCTGCGCAGGAGAGAGGGGAGCTATGGACTGGCAACGCTCTGCCTTGGTGGAGGCGGATCTGTGGCAATGGCATTCGAGCGGGTTTGAGTCGCTCCTGACATCTTGCCCGGCGGCGGCCAGATGAGCGGCGTCGCGATCGTCACCGACTCGGCCAGCGACCTTCCGCCCGGCGAAGCCAAGGCAGCCGGCGTCACCGTAGTGCCGCTGCTGGTCACATTCGGCGAGAGGGCATACCGCGCCGGCGTCGACCTGTCGGCCGCCGACTTCTGGCGCGAGCTTACTGCTCCCGGAGCCCCGTTCCCGAAGACGGCTGCCGCCGCCCCGGGCACGTTCCAGGAGACTTTCGAGTCACTCTTAAATCAGGGCGCCGACGAGGTCGTCTATGTCGGCGTTGGCGGCAAGCTGTCGGCGACGGTGGGCAGCGCCAAGGTCGCCCGCGACATGCTCGGTGAGCGATCGATCTACGTCGTCGACTCGAACACGGCCAGCCTCGGCGTCGGCCTGCTCGTGTATCACGCAGTCGAGATGGCCGCTGCCGGCGCATCCGGCGCTGAGATCGCGAGCGAGCTTGAGCGGCGCCGTGAGTCGGTCAAGCTCTACGTTGTCCTGGAGACACTCGAGTACCTCAAGCGCGGCGGGCGGATCAGCCCGGCCCGGGCGGCTATTGGCGGGGTCCTGTCGGTCAAGCCGATCATCACCCTCGAGGACGGAGTGGTCGAGACGGCCGATCGGCCGCGCACCCGCGGGCGCGCGCGCGAGCGCCTGATCGACCTGCTGGCAGCGACCAAGCCGCAGAAAGTGGCCGTCCTCCATGGCCAGGCGCCGGACATCGACGACTTTGTCAGAGATCTCGCCGCGGCGACGGGCGTTGCGCGCGAGGAAATGACGGCTTATCTGATCGGAGCGTCGGTCGGGCCGCATGTCGGTCCAGGCGCCTACGGTGCAGTTACGTTAAGTACCGTCCAGTGACTTTAAGTTCGGTCCAGTGACTTTTGGTCGGTCTGACTGCTAGGATGGTGCGGTAAACCGCTACACGCCCCAGCGTGAAGTGGTTCGGGGAGAGGACACCGCATGGCCCGCCTTAGCCTGTCGTGATTTCGTCTCACAAAGCGCGCCCCGCACGAGTCGGGACATTCCGACTCCGCTCCGGCCGTCGTGCCTCTGCGCGGCCATGGGCGGATGCTGCTGCGGTCTGCTCACTCGTCGTAATCGGGCTGGTCACCCTCGTGTATTTCACGGGGCTACGTCCCGGCCACGTGAACGTCGCGGACGCGGGCGCCACCACGTGCACGACGCATGCATCAGCGATCGCCAGTGAGGCTTCGAGCTCGAACGTTTGGCGATCAAACGTCGAGCGCATCGATCAAACAGGCAGCCGCGGTGAACTAACCGGCTATCACTTGAGGATCGGGCTTCTGTCGGGCCGCGAGTTCGCCGTCGACCTGCCGCCCGAGTCGTTCGTCGCCGAACAGGTAGGGAACCTCGTCGTTTACGGCTTCGATGCCCCGAGGAGCGGATCCGAGATCCATGCGGTCAACGTCATCACTGGCTGCACACAGCTGCTGGCGCAGCCGAGCGATGTCGTTCGTTCGGCCGTGATTGATAGACAGGGCCATCACCTGTACGTCCATTCCGTCGCCCGCTCCGGCCGTGCCGACGCGGGCGTGACCAGGCACAACCTCGCAACCGGTGAGACGGACCAAGTCATCCGTCCCATGCCTCGCGACCCGTCTCTTGGTCGGGGCTGGGAAACGGCACTGATCTGGAACACCACGGGCACTGGCCTGGCGGTCGAGCCGTGCACGATGATGGCCTGCCAGACGCGCATCCTTGACGTAGCCAATGGCACAGTTCGTGATGTCGATGGCCTCCACGGACCAACGATTACCTTCACTGAGACCCACTTATTCACCTTCGGTGCCGGGGACGACTGGCCGACGCAGGTTCTTAAGGTCGGCTTCGACGGCTCGACCGAGGTCGTCGCCGTCGATGTCCTCGGCGCGACCTTGTCGCACGGCTCGAGCGGGCCGGTCGAGATTCAGACAACGACGGGAACGAGGTCAATTGACCCGTGACAGTACGCAATCTCGCGCGCCGCGGCGCACTCCTCGTGGCGGGGATTGCTGTGCTCGCCGGCTTGCCAGCCTATACGGCGGCAGTTTCACCTACCGCGAACAGCGGCGGCTCATGGCACCCGGATCAAATCGTCGGGTTTAGTTGGCGCGAAGGCAGTGAGCCACCCGCATGGATGGCCGACGCGATCAATCATGCCGCAGCACGCTCCACCGCAACACGTGAGGCAAAGGCCGCACGCATTTCCTACAGCCCGGAGAGTGTCAGCACGATCGCATACACGACCGACATGGCCCGCGGCGCCATCGGCTGGACTCCGTACAAGGACCCGCCCAACGACTTCAGGGTCAAGCTCCGCAAACAGGGCTATGTGCTCGATGACGTTGGGCCTCTGGACTGGTGTCAGTTCCATGACTCTCCAACGTCCGGTTGCTTCGATGCCGAGATGATCGTTCTGCACGAACTGGGGCACGTCCAGGGATTGGGTCATATGCGATGGTCCGCGTATCCCTTGCCGAACTGGACGGATTCGGTCATGCACGGTTATCCGCCTGGCGTGCGCTCAAACCCGCGTGAAGGCTGGGATCAGGACTTCTTCGGCCCGTGCGACGTGGCCCGGCTCCAGCTCAAGTACCGACCCCTAACGCGGGATACGAAGTACAGCACGTGCCTGAGGCTCAAGACGAAGCTCACGCTTAACAGCAGGTCAGATGACGCAATTGAGGGTGGCACGCTGTTCACGGCGACGCTCAACATCGCCGCCCTTGAGAGTGGCGTCCTGGCGGGCGACGCGATCGACGGCCGAAGGGTTGTCCTCCAACGCAAGCGCGCGGGATCCATAAGATGGATCGACATGAATGAAATGACAGCGCTTGACGATGGCACCGGCCGATATCGGGCGACGGCCGTAGCGCTGCCTGACGAGAAATGGCGGGCGCGTTTCAGGAAACCTGCCGGTGAAGGATTGAGGGCCTCGTCATCCGATCCCTACATCGCCACGGACGATGTCGAGGATCCGCAGATGGTGGACTTTCCGAGCGGGTTTCGCTAGGAGGCAAGGTCAACCAATCGCGTCGACCCGGGGATAGCTGGCCTACCCGAAAGGTGCCTTCTGGCACATCAGCCACCACTTGTCTGCAGTGTAGACTTCGCCCGCTTCTGGGCCCTCTGCTTTCGGCCCATTGAATCTCGCCCCCGCTGGAGGATCTCGATCCAGATGACGACCGAGCGAGCGGCGCCGGCCACGAACACGTGGCACGTAGCGCAGCAGCAGTTCGACAACGCCGCCGACCGGCTCAAGCTCGACCCGGGCCTGCGCCAGGTCCTGCGTGAGCCCAGGCGGGAGCTCCACGTTCACTTCCCGGTCAAGATGGACGACGGCAGCGTCCAGGTCTTCGCCGGTTACCGCGTCCAGCACAACCTGGGCCGTGGCCCGGCCAAGGGCGGCATCCGCTACCACCAGGACGTGACCATCGACGAGGTCAAGGCGCTCGCGATGTGGATGACCTGGAAATGCGCGGTCGTCGGCATCCCGTTCGGTGGCGGAAAGGGCGGCGTGGTCGTCGACCCCAAGAAGCTCAGCCTGCGTGAGCTCGAGAACCTGACCCGGCGTTTCGCGACCGAGATCGAGGTCCTGATCGGCCCCGAGCGCGACATTCCGGCGCCGGACGTCAACACCAATGCCCAGACGATGGCCTGGATCATGGACACCTACTCGATGCACGTCGGCTACACCGTGCCCGGCGTGGTGACCGGCAAGCCGATCGCCCTGGGTGGCTCGGAAGGCCGCAACGAGGCCACGGCACGCGGCACGGTCTTCTGCGTCGCTGAGGCCGCTCGCCACCTGCACATCCACCTCGATGACGCGACCGTTGTCGTCCAGGGCTTCGGCAACGCCGGTTCGATCGCCGCGCAGCTGATGGTCGCCGAGGGCTCGACGGTGATTGCCGTCTCGGACTCCTCGGGTGGCATCCATGCTCCTGAAGGTCTCGACATCCAGCGCGTCATCGCCTGGAAGGCCGAGCACGGCACGGTCGTCGGCTTTCCCGGCGCGCAACCGGTCACAAATGAGGAAATCCTCGAGATCGAGTGCGACATCCTCATCCCGGCTGCGCTCGAGAACCAGATCACCGCGGCCAATGCCGAGCGCATCAAGGCCAAGGTCATCGCAGAGGCAGCGAACGGGCCGACTACGCCCGACGCCGACGAGATCCTGCATCGTCGCGGGATCTTCATGATCCCCGACATCCTGTGCAACGCCGGCGGCGTCACGGTCTCCTACTTCGAGTGGGTCCAGGATCTCAACCGAGACCACTGGAGCGAAGAGATCGTCAACGGCAAGCTGCACGAGATCATGACCAAGGCTTTCGCCGAGACGCTCGCTATCGCTGAGCGTGAGCAGGTTCATATGCGCATGGCCGCCTACCTGCTGGCCGTCGATCGTGTCGCGTCGGCGACTTCGATGAGGGGTCTCTACCCCTAGCAGTCCCGCAGTCCACTCTGGCAGCTGCCAGCGCCCGATGAGCGTGGTGCTACGCTGCGGGCATGCTCGATCACGAAGAGCAGTTCCTGTTCAAGGAAGAGATCCTCCATCTGGCCACGGCAGTCACAGATGGCGGGATGCTCGACAACGTTGAGGACCTGCTGACCGACGTCATCACCAGCCCCCGCTTCGACTCGGAGGTATTCACCCTCGAGCGGTCGCTGCAGGTCATGCTCGGAGCGCGTGCCGGGACGACGCTCGTTGGACTGCTGACGGTCACGCCAGAGGTCTTCGACCAGGTCGCCGAGGTGCGCATTGCGCCCGAGATTCACGAGCGGCTCGTCGCTTGGCGGGCCAGGTTCGGCCTCGCGATCGACAACGCGCTCAATTTCCTGAACAACCCGGACGGCATCCAGGGCCACAACTTCTCGACCCAGGTGGCGCACGTCGACGACCGCCGGGTGCTGCAGGGACGCCTTACGCTGGTGCGCTACAACAACGAGCCGCAGTTCTTCGTTGCCGACGCGGCGGTGTTCTACGGATTGATCGCCGACGTGCTCGATCGGCTGGTGCCGCAGACGGACGACGAGACGATCGACCCCGAGACGCTGACCCGGATCAAGGACGCGATCGCCGTCATCGAGCGAAAACAGATCGCACGCGACCGCACCTAACCACACCGCGATCGTCACGGGGCCGCTCACCGGATAGTTCTATGGGCGGGGTTGCACGCACCCCATAGCCTTTTGTCATGGCCGTTCACCGTATGCCCCGCGGCCTATCTTTGGGTCGTGGCGCTTAAGCCTCGTCGCGCTTGTTCGTGGCTGCGCCGGTGCCCGTCGCGGGCGCCGAGCCACAGGGCTACGGATACTTCAATACCTACGCCGAGATGGGCGACGTGATCGATGATGCGGTTGCCGATCATCCCGGCATCGCCGCCAAGTTCTCGATCGGCCAGAGCTACCAAGGCCGCGCGATCAGGGCGATCCGAATCACGGCCAACGTCGGTGCCGGCAACCAGGGCAAACCCGAGATCCTTATCCACGGCCTGATGCACGCGCGCGAGCGCGCCTCGAGTGAGCTGGCGATCCACATGATCCAGGTTCTGACGAACAACTATGGCCTGGGCACGACCCTCGGCCAGCGCGTGACGTCGATCCTCCAGAACACGGTCGTGTACGTGGTGCCGATGCTCAACCCCGATGGCGGTGAGTTCGACTTCCAGGGCGGAACGTTCCATCAGTGGCGCAAGAACCGCCAGCCAATTCCGGACTCCAACGCGGTGGGCGTCGATCTCAACCGCCAGTTCGGCTACACCTGGAACTGCTGCCCTGGGGGATCGAGCGGCAACCCCTCGAGCGATTTCTACCGCGGACCGGAGCCCTGGTTCGCACCAGAAGTGCGCGCCTATCGCAACTTCGTCAACGATCGCGCTCATCGGCTGGAGGGCATCCTCAGCCTTCATTCGGCGGGCAAGCTGGTGCTCTGGCCGTACGCGTACACAAAGCAGGACGTGCCCAGTGACATGACCGCTGCCGATCATCAGGCGATGGTCGCCCTGGGTCGCGGCATGGCCCAGCGCAACGGCTACAGGGCCGAACAGGGTAGCGACCTGTACATCGTCGCCGGCGACATCGACGACTGGGCCTACGGCGTGCACGGCATATACGCATTCACCATCGAGATGGCCAAGGGCTCGTCGCGGCGCTACTACCCCAGCCAGTCGGAGCTCAACCGGGATCTTGACCGCAACCGCAAGGCGATCCTTTGGTTCCTCGAGCAGGCCGACTCGAACGCGAGCCAAAGCCTCTTGCGCAGCCCAGCGGCGGCGGCAGGGCAGGGAAGCACTTTCTCGTCCGAGACCTTCGCCGAGTCGGCGGCGGCTGCGACCCGGAAGTTCAACCAATCGGTCTTCAACGCCAATGCTGTGCAGCCACAGAAGACGAACTGCTGGTGCGTGGTCGCCTCGACCCGCGCCTGGCTGCGGCACATGGATCCTGCATTCGCGGCCAAGCAGAGTGACCTGAACGCATATATGACCACCAAGGACAAGAACGACTGGACCGACCCGAGCACCAGCTACTACATCCGTTGCACCGGCGGCTCACCCACTCCGAGCTTCGCGCACGACGGCAGAGGCATGGCCTGGACCCTCTGGGAGAACCGACCGGCGGGCACGGATCACGGTTTCCAGGACTACAAGACGACGACCGCCAAGGCCATGAACTGGCAGTTCGTGCGCAACATCCGCGCGACCGGCGATCCGGTAGGCGCGATCGTGGCGGCCGGACAGCACGCGATCCTAGTCGTGGGCTACAAGACGAGGCTCGATCCGTTCGACGAAAACGGCGAGAAGAACAACCTGTACGGCTTTCGGGTCTGGGATCCGTGGTACCAGGCCGGCTTCGGCAACTGGTCGGGCTGGCCAACCGGCGGCTTCTCCGGCAACGCCTACGTGACCGTCCAGGACTGGAATCAGAAGTACTTCAAGAAAGACGTGAACGAGGGGCCGTACTACTCCGGCGCGTTTGTTGGCGTACTACCGACCGTGGCCGTCGAGCCGCCGAGCGACAACCCGGGTCGAAGCTACGGTCAGAATGCCTACGAGACGGCAAACGCCGACGAACCGACTGACCCGCCCGAGGAGCCGCCGCCGGCCGACCCGCCGAACGCTCCGGCGCTTGCGCCAGCGGAGTCGGTCGCAGACGCCGTCTCGCTCGGGCTGCGCACCCACGGGCTGCTGAACGACGCTGATCTCGGCAACCTGCCGGCCACGTACACGATCGGCAGCAGCGTGATGGTCGAGTCGCTTGCGGCCGAGCTGCCGTCGTACCTGCTCGTCGAGCTCAGGGTCGGCAGCAGCGTCCGAGCGGTCGCGTCGGTGAACGTGACCAGCCGCGGCTTCGTCTTCGGCGAGCTTCGCCCGACGACTGGCAACTGGCGCCTGCCGAGCTCGGCGACGATGAGCAATGCGCTGCGCGCCAATGGCTTGAGCGGCCAGCCGCGACTCGTGTGGGGCTGGACGGACGAGCCGAGCCCGCCATTCGCGCCGTTCCTCGCCGGCACCGACCGCGCCGGTCGCACGACGTTCATCACGCCGTTCGGCACCACGAATTGGATCGAGCTGGTCCGCGGCCTCACGCCGACGTTGCGCTAAGGTCCGGCGATGACCTCGCATGGGGGTCGAGCCGGTTTAGTTGCCCTGATCGCCGCGCTCGTCATTGCCTGCGGTGGGACGGCCCCCAGCACATCCCCGTCGGTTGCCACACCCACCAATTCACCGAGCTCCGGACCGACATCAACGCCGGACTCAACGCCGGCTGGCTCAGAACCATCGACAAGCCCGTCCCCTGACCCGACGGGAACCCCGGAACCCCAGGAAGGTTGGATCCAGCTCGCGGCGGCCTCCGATGCGAGCGCGACTTGGTCACCGGACGCGGCGCACCTGCTCGTGGCGCTGACTATTCCGGGTGGTCCACCGGATGGCAACCAGGTCCAGGTCCTGGCTCGGGATGGGACAGTTCTGCAAACGCATGAAGGGGTCAGCGATCCGGTCTGGCTCGACTCGCAACGATTTGTCGCATACCGCCTCGACTGGGAGCAGGACGAGAGCGGCGAGTGGTCGCCAGCTACCGGACCGAACGGCGAGCGGTTGGGCACAGCCGAGCTGGGCAGTATTGACTCCGATTTGCTCGCCATCGTCGAAGTTCCGGTTCTACCAGCACTGTCGAACGGCACCGGGGCGCTGGCGCTCACCCGTTTCGATGCCAACGGCCTGCCTGAGACGGCAGTTTGGAGCGACGGCGTCCTGACCGAATGGCGCTCCGGTTCGCCGCTGACCTGGTCCGCCGCCGGCGAAAAGCTCGCATTTGTGCTCCCCCAACGATCGGGCCCGGCCAACGAGGGTCCCCTGGAGGTTGTCTCTTGGCCGGGCCTTGCCACCGTCTGGCAAAGTGGCCCCGAGGTTTCCGTCTCGACCGCGGACTTCGATCCGACAGGCACATATCTGGCCTATCCGGAGTTCGTGGAGCAACCGCGCCAACCGCGCCAGGCGCCGACGTTCAATCTCATGCTCAACGTGATCAATCTGGCGGCTGGGAACTCGATCGGCATTCCGGCTCCCGAGAACGGCGATTTCAGCTGGCTGTCCGAGGAGCGTCTGATCGTGGTTGGCTTCGAATTGCTGGAAGCCAGCGTGATCGATTTCGACGGTGCCGTGCTCGCGCAGCAGTCGGTCGTCGGTCCCAACGTCATTGCATCCGCCGACGGGTTGACGGCGCTGTTCTATGACGCCGAGCTAGACGCGCCACAGATGCAGATCCTGCGCGGCGACGAGCTGACGCTTCTTGATAGCCCGGGCTTGATGACCGCCCAGGCACCGCACATGGCACGCGACGGCAGCGGTGTGCTCGTCGTCGTTCGAGCGGCAACCAGTTCGCCGACCGGCTCGCCGGCGACCGTGCTCCTCCACAACCTCTGATCGACCGGGCGCGCCGCTAACCTCAGGCCGATGCGCCAGCTTTACCTCGCCGCGACCGGTATGAACCGCGGCAAGACCACCGTCGCGCTCGGCCTGCTCGCTGCCCTGCACGACCGCGGCTTGAACATCGGCTTCACCAAGCCGGTTGGCCAGCGTTACGCGATCGTCGACAGCCAGCCGGCCGATGAGGACGCGATCCTGATGCGCTCCGCGCTCGGGCTGAGTGATGCGCTGACCGAGATGAGCCCGGTTCACATTCCGCGTGGCTTCACCAAGTCGTACATCCGCGGCGAGGTGACGCCGGACTTGCCCGCGCGCATCCGCAAGGCGCACGCGACGCTCGCCACGCGGCACGATCTGTTGCTGGTCGAAGGAACGGGTCACGCGGGCGTGGGGTCGGTGATCGGCCTTTCGAACGCCCAGGTCGCGCGCCTGCTGAAGGCTCCGGCGGTGATAGTGGCCGAGGCAGGAGTCGGACGGCCGATCGACGAGATCGTCCTCAACAGCGCGCTGTTCGCCCGCCACGGCGTCGATGTCGTCGGCGCGATCGTGAACAAGGTCGACGCGGCGGCGCATCCGTCGCTGCCCGAGATCCTGCGCGACGGTCTCGCTCGTCACGGGATCGAGCTGCTGGGCATGCTGCCGTACCGGCCGCTGCTCTCGAACCCGACTCTTTCGATGCTGGTCGAGCAGGTGCGCGGCGAGGTGCTCAGTCAAAGCGAGGATCTCGACCGCGTCATCGAGCACGTGGCGATCGGCGCCATGCAACCGCGCCACCTTATCGAGCGCGTCGGCCCCGGATCGCTGCTGATCATTCCCGGCGATCGGACGGATGTGATCCACGCCGTCGTCGCCGCGAATTGAGCTGCCCGTCAGCCGGAACGCCGCGGACTCTTCGCTCGCCGCCAACAGGTGTTCGGTCGCGCGCCGGATGACGTTGCGCGGACGGACCTGTCCGGACTGTTGCTCACCGGCGGCTACCGGCCGCGGCCGCGCGACCTCGAGGCGATCAAGGCCGAGGGCATGTTCGCGTTCTTGGTCGACCTGGACACCTACGAGGCGGCCTCCAAGGTCCACGACCTACTGGTCAAGACCCATCCGGCCGATCGCGAGAAGATCGAGCTCACTCGTCGCCTGGTCAGCGAACACCTCGACATCGACAAGGTTCTCGACCGCTTCACCGAGCCAGGCTCGAGGGGTCGTCCGCCCTCAGCGGAGACGGTCACCGGGCCGGCGGGGGACATCGTCAGGCTTGTCGGCTCGGGTCTCCGAGGCTTGGCGACGGCTTGGGGGTCGAGCGGCAGGCAGTCAATCAGGCGAGCGGAAGGAAACCTGACCGCAAGGCTGGCCAGTGCCGGACGGTCGACCGTCTCGAGCTCGTCGAGAGTGTCGGCGTCGGCGACGCTGACGTAGTCGACCTGGCCCAGGGGCGCCGATGCGAGCTCATCGAGCATCGCCTTGCGAAGGAGGTCGGCCGACCTCTCGCCGTTCGCCAGGGCATTTGCCGCGGCCTGCAGCGCGCGATGAAGCGCCGGTGCCTGAACGCGCTCGTCGGGCGTCAGGTAGCGGTTGCGAGATGACAGAGCGAGGCCGTCATCCTCGCGGACAGTCGGACAGATGACGATCTCCACCGGCAGCCCGAGATCGCTCGCGAGGCGGCGAATGACGACCGATTGCTGGCCATCCTTCTGGCCAAAGTAGGCCTTCGTGGGCTGAGCCAGGGAGAGCAGCATCATGACGACGGTCGCCACTCCCCGGAAGTGTCCCGGCCGCGCGGCGCCTTCAAGAACGTCGCCAAGGTGGCCCGGATCAACCGAAGTGGTGGCGTCAGGTGGATACATCTCCTCGACCGTGGGCAGAAACGCGACGTCGACCCCGAGACCCTCGAGCAGCGCCAGATCGGCCGCCTCGTCGCGCGGGTAGCGGCTGAAATCCTCGTTCGGGCCGAACTGGGTCGGGTTGACGAAGACGCTCGCCACGACCGACGCGTTCTCGTCCCGCGCTCGCCGGACAAGGCTCGCATGGCCCTCGTGCAGCGCACCCATCGTGGGCACGAAGCCAACCGGCGAGGGGAGTGCCGCGCGCGCCTCGCGCAGGTCTCGGCGCGAACGAACAACGATCATCAGGCCGGCGCTCCGCAGCGTTCATCGCGCTCTCGTTGATCAATGGGGATGTAGTCACAGAGCGCCGGAAAGGCGCGATCACTGTTTGGGCCATAGAGGAAGCGGTAGGCCGCGACATCCTCCTCGCGGACGGCACGAGCCGGAGCGGCGAGAACCGCAGTGGGGTCGATCCCGGCGATGGCGTAGGCGTTCAACTCCGAGAAATCGTCCGGAACGTTGGTGCGGCCGATCGGTGCGAACGGGCTCAGGTCGGGGGCTATGTCGAGCAGCTCACTCGCGACCGCCACCTGATAACGAACGCCGTTGACCTCGGCCAGCGCCGGACATGCAACACCCGCAGTCGAGCCATCCAGACATGAATCACGCCCGAACGCGTTGAGCATCAGCAGTCCAAAGCCGACCGCGCCACCGATGGCGAGCAGAGCGAACAGGCCAACGACGACCTTGTCTCGAGTCACGCCCGAGTAACGCTAGAGGTCGCGGTCGAGCGGGATCGGCTCGTCGCTCATCATCGCCGCGGCACGGGCCAGAGCGGCTCGATCGAGCTCGCCGTTGCCGAGCACTTCCTCCAGGACGGCCGCGTCCATCGACGAGGAGTTCTCGGCCGTCGGGAACGTGCCCGGCCGCGACGTCCGCCGCGAACGCCGAGATCGCCTCTGTCATTCGATCGGCCAGGTGCTCGTATTGCTTGGCGTGGCGTGGAATGAAGCCGTACGTCAGCCCCAGCAGATCGGTGATCACCTGGACCTGGCCGGAGCAGCCAGCGCCGGCGCCGATTCCGATCGTCGGGATCTTGAGCCGCTCTGTGACAGCGGCCGCCAGCTCCGCGGGCACGAGCTCGAGGACAACCGCAAAGGCGCCCGACTCCTGGACCGCGAACGCGTCGGCGAGCAGCTTGCGCGCCGACTCGACCGACTTGCCCTGCACGCGATGGCCGCCGAGGCCGTGCACCGACTGTGGCGTTAGCCCGATGTGCCCCATGACCGGGATGCCGGCGCGGGCGATCTCCTCGATCGTTCGCGCCATGCGCACGCCACCCTCGACCTTGACTGCCTGGGCACCGCCCTCGCTGATGAACTTGCCCGCGTTCTCGAGCGACTGTTCGACGTTGACGCCGTAGCTCAGGAACGGCATGTCGGCGACGACCAGCGTGCGCCGCGTCCCGCGCACCACGGCCTTGACGTGGTGGAGCATCTCGTCCATCGAGACGCGCACGGTCTCCTCGTAGCCGAGCATGACCATGCCAACCGAGTCGCCGACCAGGATCATCGGCATGCCCGCCTCGTCGACGATGCGCGCCGTCGGGTAGTCGTACGCGGTCAGCATCGCGATCCGCTCGCCCGCGGCCTTCATCTTGGCGATGTCGGCAACGGTCACCCGTCGAACCGGCTTGCCTGTGTTCGGTGCTGGCTGGGGCTGGGTCTGTGCGCTCATCCTGCTGCCAATTCTGCACCGCGCCGCGATTTGAGTTCGATCAGCCGATCGAACAGCTCTCTCGGCGACCTGGCGCTTGGACATCTGCGGCCACGCTTCGTCCGGCTCGCCCGGTACGACGATGGTCACCCGATTCGTGTCCGTCCCGAAGCCCGACCCTTCCTCCGACACGTCGTTGGCGACGAGCAGGTCGACGCCCTTGCGCTCTGCCTTCTCCCTGGCACGAGCCAGCGAACCGGTCTCGGCCGCGAATCCGACCATCAGCGCGTCGCGTGTTCGCGGGTTTGCGCGCGCGGCCGTGACGGCCTCGGCCAGGATGTCGCTGGTCGGCTCGAGCTCCAGCGTCAGCCCGTCGGCGCGGGCGATCTTCGTGTCCGATTGTGTGCGCGGCCGGAAATCGGCAACGGCCGCAGCCATGACCAGCACGTCCGCTTCCGCGATCGCTTCGAGCACCGCCGAGCGCATCTCGGCCGCGGTCGGCGCGCTGACCAATGCCGCGCCCGCCGGTAGCGGCACGGAAGTCTGGCCGTGGATCAGCGTCACCCGTGCGCCACGCGCAAGGGCCGCGTCGGCGATCGCCGACGCCCATCTTGCCCGTCGAGCGGTTGCCGATGAAGCGGACCGGATCGATCGGCTCTGCCGTGCCGCCGGCTGTGACGACAACGTGCCAACCGGCGAGATCTTGATGTTCCGCCGAATCGCGCGGTGGCCATAGCTCGGCTGTCCGGCTGGCGGATCGGCTTTCCCTCGAGCGCCCGATCCACCGCGGCGAGGATCGATGTCGACCTCGGCCAGCCTGCCCTGGCCGACCTGGCCCGACGCCAGTGGTCCGTACTCGGGCTCGACGATCGCGTAACCGAACGAGCGCAGCTTGTCGATGTTGGCGCGCGTCGCCGGATGCGCGTACATCTCGCCGTCCATCGCCGGTGCGACCACGACCGGCGCGGTCGACGCGAGGCACGTGGCGGTCATCACGTCGTCGGCCAGGCCGGTCGCCATCGCCGCCATCCAGCGTGCTGTGGCGGGCGCGACGAGGATCAGGTCGGCCGTGTCGGCGGCAACGATGTGCGCGATGCGCTGATCGGGAAGCAGCTCGAGCGGATCGGTCATCGGCTGGCGTCGGGTGAGCGTCTGGAGCGTCAGCGGCCCGAGAAAGGCCTGCGCAGTGTGCGTCATCAGCGGCTGAACATCGGCGCCGGCGGCGGTCAGCGCCCGGGCGATCTCGGCCGACTTGTACGCCGCGATCGATCCCGTCACGCGCGAGCAGGATCAGCCGGCCCTCGAGGTTGCTCATGCCTGGCCCACCGGCGCTGGCTGCCCGACCTCATGGTGCAGCCGGGCGAGGCCCTCGAGCGTCAGGTACGGGTCGATCACGTCGACGTTCGGGATCGCCTGCGCCCACTCTGCGGTCGAGAGGCCACCGGTGAGAATCACCTTCGGGGCTGGGCCGCCGCCTACCGTGAGCTGGTCCGTGATCGCTCTGATCAGCACCAACACGAGGCCGCTGTGGCCGATGACCGCGCCGCTCTGCATCGCTGAGATCGTGTCGCGGCCGATGGCACTGCGCTGGCATGACCAGGGGAACGCTCGGCAGCTGGGCCGTGCCGCGCGGCGAGCGCGTCGATGCCAAGGCCTGCACCGGCGGCGATCGCCCCGCCGACGAACGCTCCGTCGGCGTGGACCACGTCGAACGTGGTGGCCGTGCCCATGTCGACGACGATGGCCGGTGCGCCATGGAAACGGAGCGCGGCGTAAGCGTTGACCAACCGGTCCGCTCCGACCGCGGCCGGATTGTCGACACGGATCTCGATCGGGATCGTCGACTCGTCCGCTACCAGGACCGGAATGCCTCGGGCGGCGGCCGCTTCGCGAATCGCCTCGGTAACGGCGGGCACCACGCTGACGAGCGCGAATTCGAGAGCCTGCGTTTCAACTCCGTCTTCCCCGAGCAGACCGGTTACCCACTCGTCCACCGCGGTCCCGATGCCAACATCCGGGGTCGGAGCGTGCTTAACCGACACGACCTCTCCGTCTTGGACGAGCGAGTACTTGATGTTCGTGTTGCCGACGTCGATCGCAACGAGCACGCTTCCGATCATACGTCGGGCGTCCGCCACATCTTGCGATTCGGGGCTTCGCGCCGGGACGACCCTGCGCTACCATGCCCCGGTTCGAGGCGCCGGAGCGGGTCAGGCGTCTGTCGAAGGAGCCACGAGGAGGAGCGTGTCGCTCGAACCGCCGGCGAAGTTTTTCGTCAATAGCGGCCTTGTATCGAGCCCCACGGATATCTACAACCTCCTGCGCCCGCTTCTCAAGCAGACGGTTTCGTACCGCTATTTCCGCGGATCGGCGATCGTCTCCAACGGCACGGGATGGGTCGAGCGCATCGTCGTCGACCGGCCCGAGGTGTCGACCTTCTTCACGCCTCTTTCGATCTGTCTCAACATCGACTCTTTCGAGCATCTCGAGTTCGAGACTCGCCCCGACCAGCTGATCGTCTACACGCTCGTCCAGGGTGACGAGCGGATCGTGGTTGAGTTCGCGCCCGTCGGCCGCTCCAACGCCGACGAGCCCGAGCAACAGCTTTTCACCTTCCCGGCCACGGCCGACTACGTCCAGATGGAGCTGAGCACTCTCGACGGCGGCGATGGCGGCGACCAGGCGGGGGAGGGTTCCGAAGGGAGCTGAGCGGTCGGCCCAATCGACCGCCGTTCTAGGGGAGAGAGGGACAAGGCTTGCGCTAGCGCGAGCCACATAAAAAGGGAGGAGTGGGCATTGGAAGCGATTGCTTCCTTCTTCAAGTTTGCCGAGCGCCGGACGACGTTTGGCACGGAGATACGGGCCGGCCTGACCACGTTCATCGTGATGTCCTACATCATCGCGGTGAACCCGCTGATCCTGTCCATCCAGACAGAGGGCCTTGGGCCGCCCCTTATCCCGACGATCGTCGCAACGGCACTGGCGGCTGGAATCCTGTGTCTGGCGATGGGCCTTGCGACGAACTACCCGTTCGCGCTGGCCGCCGGTCTGGGCCTGAACGCCGTCGTCGCGTTCCAGCTGATTCTCGGCGAGCAGATGCCGTGGCAGGAAGCCATGGCGGTCATTTTCTGGGAAGGCCTGATCATCACTCTGCTCGTGCTCTCCGGGTTGCGCGAGACGATCATGAACGCGATCCCGCTCGGCTTGAAACGGGCAATCGCCGTTGGTATCGGCCTCTTCATCCTGCTGATCGGCCTTGTGAACGCCGGCTTCGTGACCCCGGCCGGCGCGACGCCGCTCGACCTCGGGTCGCTCACCACCCCCGCATTCCTGACCTTCATCATCGGGCTGGTCGTGGCCTTGGCGTTGATGGCGCGCAGGATTCGCGGCGCTCTGCTGATCAGCATCGTCGTCGCCACGATCTCGGCAATCATCTTCAAGGCTCTGTGGGGCGCTGAAGGATCTGGCTTCACCGTTCCCGGCTCTGCCGAGCTGCCGACTCAGATCATCACCGACTTCAGCGCGGGTGCTTTCTCAACCATCCTGGCGCCGGTCGGGTATCTGCTGTCGGTTTGGACCAATCCGGAGACTGGCTTCCTGACTGTCGCCCTGGTTGTGTTCACACTCATGCTGTCGGACTTCTTCGACACGATGGGAACTGTCATTGGCGTTGGCGAACAGGCTGGCCTGGTGGACGATCAGGGCAGGCTGCCGGGCATTCGCAAGGTCCTCTTGGTCGACTCAGTCGGCGCGATGCTCGGCGGGCTCTTCTCGACGAGCTCGAACACGACGTACATCGAGTCGGCATCCGGTGTAGCTGATGGTGGGCGGACCGGCCTGACCGCAGTAGTAGTCGGCGTCCTGTTCCTGCTATCGATCCTGATCGCTCCGTTGGTCGCGATCGTTCCGGTCACAGGCAACGGCTGCCTGCGCTGGTCATCGTTGGCTACCTGATGTTCACGATCGCCCGCGAGTTCGAGTGGCGCGGCATCGACGACCTGTTCCCGGCGCTGGTCGTTATCGATCCTCATGCCCTTCACCTATTCCATCACCGACGGCATCGCCGCCGGCTTCATCGCCTATGTGTTCCTGAAGCTGGTCAGCGGCAAGGCATCCGAGGTCCATCCGTTGATGTGGGTGGTCTCGCTCGCCTTCCTGCTCTACTTCGCCATCCCATGGCTGGAGTCGGTGCTGAGATCTCGTAGGGCGAACTAACCCAACCCGAGCCGGCCGCACCCCAGGGCGGCCGGCTCCTACCCCACGCCGGACCCGGCCCTGCCGGGTCCGGCGTGTAGCATTTCCGGCCCATGACCCCGATGTTCGAACGCACGGCGTTGCCCGACGGGCCGCGTGTCATCTCCGCCCGCCTGCCCGGCAGCCGCTCGCTGTCGGTCGCCGTCTACGTCCTCGCCGGCTCGCGCCTCGAGTCACCCGCGCAGTCGGGCGTGGCCCACTTCATGGAGCACGTGACCTTCAAGGGCACCAACGCCTACCCGACCACGAAGCTCCTGTCCGAGGCGATCGAAGGATGCGGCGGATCGACCAACGCGGCCACTGATCGGGAGTCGACTGTCTACTGGGCGCGGCTTCCGGTACGCGAGTTCGACCGAGCTTTCGGCGTTCTGTCGGAGCTCGTCTGCCGCCCGCTGCTGCGAGCGAACGACATCGCCCGCGAGCGCGACATCATCGTCGAGGAGATCCGCTCCTACCGCGACGATCCGGGTCAGTACGTCTTCAACCTGTTCGACACGGCCTTCTTCGGCGACACGCCGCTGGGCTGGGAGATCGCCGGCGACGAAGCGAGCGTGCGCGGTCTCGCCGAATCGGACATCCGTGGCTTCTGGTCGGACACCTATCGTCCCGCGAACACGGTCATCTCGGTGGCCGGCGACGTCGACCACGAGCGCATCGTGGAGAAGGTCATCTCCTGTTTCGGCACCGGCAACGGCATCGTCCCCGGTTTCAGCGCCGCACCGACGCTCCCCCAACAACGGTTGAGCGTCGAGCATCGCGACGTCGCCCAGGCTCATGTCGCTCTTGGCCTGCCGGCGCTGCCGCGCGATCACGCCGACCAGTGGACGCTCGAGATGCTCAACACGATCCTCGGCGAGGGGTCGAGCAGCCGCCTTTTCCAGCAGCTGCGCGAGGACGCCGGCCTGGCCTACGACGTCCATAGCTTTCAGACCGACTACGCCGATTGCGGCACCCTCCAGATCTACGCCGGCGTCGATCCCGACGACCTGGCCGAATCGGTCCAGGCGATGCTCGGCGAGCTGCAGCGCATGCGCGACAAGCCAGTCGACATGGACGAGCTCGACCGGGCCCGAACGTACGCCGCGGGCCGGTTGGAGCTGCGCCTCGAGGAGAGCCGCCACCTGTCGGCGTGGCTGGGCGTCCAGGAGGCGCTCCACGACCGAGTGCTGACGCTCGACGAAGCACTCGCCGAGCTGGCCGAGGTGACGCCGGAAGGCATCCAGGCCCTCGCCCAGCAGCTTTTCCGTGACGACCGACTTTGCCTCGCCGTCATCGCGCCGCCTGACACCACGTCTGGCCTCGACGAGGCGCTTCACCTTCCCGACTGACCGACAGCACTGAATCCAGACCAACACACAGGAGCTGAACCATGTCCGAACGAACGCTGATCCTGATCAAGCCCGATGGCGTTCAGCGTGGGCTGATCGGTCGCATCGTCGACCGCTACGAAGAGCGCGGTCTGCGCATCGTGGGCATGAAGCTGATGGTTGCCGATCGCGCGCTGGCCGAGCGGCACTACGAGGTCCACCGCGAAAAGCCGTTCTTCGGCGGGCTGATCGAGTTCATCACCTCCGGCCCGCTCGTCGCGATGGCGGTAGAGGGACCGAACGCGATCGCTGTGTGCCGCGTCGTCAATGGCGCCACGAAACCGGTCGACGCGGCACCGGGCAGCATCCGCGGCTACTGGGCGCTCGAGACTGGACACAACCTGGTCCATGGCTCGGACTCGGAGGAAAACGCGGCCAACGAGCTCGCCCTGTGGTTCAAGCCCGAGGAGCTGCTCGACTACGAGCGCGACCTCGATCGCTGGGTGCTCGACTCCGACTGACCTGGGCTCGGCAGACCTCAACGCTGCTTCCGGTTCGAGCCCATGTCTCGAACCGACTGTTTATTTCCCGATCCGACTACAGAATGTCTCGAACCGGCTAGAAGGTGGGACGGCCTGCCAGACGATGGGACGGCCTGCCTGGTTAATCCCATGCCTCACGCACATATTCAGTCGGTTCGGGGCATCTTCAGTCGGCTAGGTGCATGGCCCCGCAGGTGAGGAGTCGGCGTCGGCCGACCAGTCACCTTCTGCTTCGTGATCATGCAACTGTTCTCAAGACGTGGCGCCACCCCGTGGGCCAACCGTCAGTTCGCGGGCGTGGTTAGTGGCGTCGTAGTGACCTGTTCCGCAGCCTCGGCGGGCGGGACGTTCGGATAGGTCGGTGTCTGCAGGATGCCGACCGTGTTGATCGGCCAGTAGCGCAGCCAGGCGCGGCCAACAACGTCGTTGCTGCAGATCATGCCGATCTGTTCCGAGCGTGAGTCGATCGAGTTGTCGCGGTTGTCGCCCATCACGAACAGCCGTCCGTTGGGCACGACCCAGGTCGAGACGTCGTCCAGGGTGCGCGTGTCGACTCCGCGGACGTACGGCTCGTCGAGCTCCTCACCGTTGACGTAAACGCCGCCGTCTATCAACTCGACCATGTCGCCCGGCTCGCCGATCACGCGCTTGATGTAGGGCGTGTTGTCGGTGAACGCATCCTCGTCGATCGGATTGGTGCACTCGCCATCGCGGGTGACCGGGCTGAAAACGACGATATCGCCGCGCGAATAGGAGTCGAAGCGCGGCGTCAGCTTGTCAACCAGCACGTACTGGTCCGGCTCCAGCGTCGTACGCATGCTTTCCTGCTCGACTCGAAAGGGCTGTGTCACGAACGTCTGAATCAGCCAGAAGATGACGATGGTCAGAATCAATGTCTCGGCTATCTCGATCAGACAGCCGAGTGGCTTGCGGCTCACGGCCTGCGGAGTGTAGGTGGGGTCGTCGCTGGCCGCCGGATCGGCGCCGTCGGGTGCCGGCCGGCCAACGCCTTCGGCCGCGACACCCGCGTCGACTGCTTCCTCTGCTACACTCCCGCCGCTCTTGTCAGCCGCCGGGTTGCCCAAACCCGGATTGTCTCCACGTCCGGTCACGGACAAAACCAGCGGTCGCCGTCTGAACTCGCGCCCGCCCCAATCACGAGCAGGAGGCTTCTCGAAGCGTGGATCTCGCCGCCACCATCCAGTGGATCATTCCCATCGCCGGCATCGTGGCCATCCTCTTTGCCGGTTACCTGGCGCGCGACGTCCTGCGCCGCGACACGGGCACAGACGCCATGCGCGATGTGGCGAGCACGATTCATGAGGGCGCTGTCGCTTTCATTCGTCGTCAGTACACCACGATTGCGATTCTCGCTCTTGTCGGCGCGGTCGTCATCGGCATAGTGATCTATCTCGTCGAGACGCCCGAAGTCGCCGACGTCCCCAGCCTCGCTGGCTCTCCGATCGCGATCATGACCGCCTTCGCCTTCATCGTAGGCGCGGCCTGTTCGATGGCCAGCGGCATCATCGGGATGTACATCAGCGTCCGCTCGAACGTACGAACCGCTGCGGCGGCGCGCCACAGCCTCGTCGAGGCCGTCCAGGTGGCGATGCGCGGCGGCGCAGTGTCGGGCTTCCTCGTCGTCGCCCTGAGCCTGCTCGGCGTGTGGGGCATCTTCACTCTCTACGCCAACTTCGTCGGCGAGATCACCGTCGCCGAGGCTCCGTTCCTGATCGTCGGATTTGGTTTCGGCGCGTCATTCGTGGCGCTCTTCGCCCAGCTCGGCGGCGGTATCTACACCAAGGCCGCTGACGTGGGTTCGGACCTCGTCGGCAAGGTCGAGGCAGGAATCCCCGAGGACGACCCGCGCAACGCCGGTGTAGTCGCTGACCTGGTCGGTGACAACGTTGGTGACTGCGCCGGTCGTGGCGCCGACCTGTTCGAGTCCACCGCAGCCGAGAACATCGGCGCCATGATCCTCGGCGTCGCGGTGTACACGATTGCGGTCGCGGCTGGTTGGCCCAATCCGGAAGCGTGGATCTTTTTCCCGCTCGTCGTGCGCGCCTTCGGCCTGCTGGCCACGATCGTGGCAATCTTCTTCGTCCGCGGCAAGGAAACCGAGGACCCGATGAAGATGCTCAATCGCGGTTACTGGGTGACCACGGCGCTGAGCGTCGTCGGGCTGGCGATCTCGACCGCGATCATGATGCAGACGGGCACCGACGCGATCGGCTCCAATGGCATTCCGGCCTGGGTGTGGATGTTCGGGGCGGGCGTCGTTGGCCTCGTGACGAGCATCGCCTTTGTCTACATCACGCAGTACTACACAGCCGGCGGCTGGCGTCCCGTCAAGGAGATCGCGGAAGCGTCCCGGACCGGCCCCGCGACGAACATCATATCGGGCACCGCAGTGGGCTTCGAAACGACTCTTGTAACCGCCCTGACGATCGGCGTCGCGATCATCGCCAGCGCGTTCCTGGGCTCACAGGCAAACCTGATAAATGAGAACGGTGACAACGTCGGAGCGATCTTCGGCACCGCCGTTGCGACCATGGGCATGCTCATGACCACGGCCTACATCCTGGCCATGGACACCTTCGGCCCGATCACCGACAACGCAGGCGGCATCGCCGAGTTCGCCAAAGCTGAAGGCGGCGCGCGCGAGATCACCGACCGACTCGACGCCGTGGGCAACACGACCAAGGCGCTCACCAAGGGCTACGCGATTGCCTCGGCGAGCCTCGCCGCATTCCTGCTCTTCAGCGCCTATATCGACAAGGTCAACCTGATCCTCACCAACCAGATCGAGGCGGGTGTGCGCGAGGCGGGAACGCTGCTGGAGAGCATCAACCTGGCTGACGTGAACGTGTTCGTGGCCGCCCTCATCGGCGCCATGCTCGCGTACTTCTTCAGCTCCCTCGCCATCCGCGCAGTTGGCACGACGGCTCAGACGATCATCGTCGAGGTCCGCCGCCAGTTCCGCGAGATGCCCGGCATCATGGATTACACCCAGCGACCCGACTACGCGCGAGTCGTCGACATCACCACCGCTGCCGCCCTGCGCGAAATGATCCTGCCCGGCGTGATTGCCGTCGCCACGCCGATCGCTGTCGGTGTGCTGCTCGGTCACGAGGCAGTAGCCGGCTTCCTGATGGTCGGCACGATCTCCGGCGTGATGCTGGCGACCGTGCTGAACAACGGCGGCGGGGCGTGGGACAACGCCAAGAAGTACATCGAGTCGGGCCACCTCAAGGACGAAGACGGCAACGTCATCGGCAAGGGCACGCCGGCGCATGCCGCGGCCGTTGTCGGCGACACCGTCGGCGATCCGTTCAAGGACACCGCTGGTCCGTCGCTGCACGTCCTCATCAAGCTGCTGGCAACGATCACACTGGTGCTCGCTCCGCTGTTCATCCGATAGCCCGCCACCTCTGGCGGCTGACGGATAACGGCTGATGGAGACTCTTCTCCAGGCCATCGTCATCGGGATCGTGCAGGGATTCACCGAATTCCTGCCGATCTCGTCCTCGGCACACCTGATCCTGATCCCGCAGGTCCTGGGCTGGGACGACGCGTTCCTCAACAGCCCGGCCTTCGTGGTGATGCTCCACATGGGCACGCTGGCGGCCCTGCTGATCTATTTCTGGCGCGACCTGTTGACCTACCTGAAGGCCGGGCTGGCCGCGCTTCGTGATCGACGCATCGGCGACGACCCGAACCGGCGCATGGCCGTCCTGCTGGCGGCGAGCGTCATTCCAGCCGCGCTCGTCGGCGTGCTGCTCGAGGACTTCATCGATAGCTTTTTCCGCACCAACCTGCTGTTCGTGTGCGGCTTGCTCGTAGTCGGTGCCGTCATCCTCTATCTGGCCGACCATCTGGCGCGCCATACGCGCGAGATGACCGATCTGCGAGTCCGTGACGCACTGGGCATCGGCCTCGCGCAGGCGCTCGCCCTGTTTCCGGGCATCAGCCGCTCCGGAATCACCATCTCGGCCGGCCTGTTCCTCGGCCTCAAGCGCGACGCCGCCGCTCGTTTTGCGTTCCTGATGGGCACACCGATCATCCTCGGGGCGGGCATCTGGAAGACGCGCGAGTTGCTCGACGGCAGTGCCGGCACGTTCGATCCGCTCGTGCTGGCGGCAGGAATGATCGCCGCCGCCGTCTCCGGCCTCCTCGCGATCTCGTTCATGCTCTCGTACCTGCGCCGCTTCAACACCGATGTCTTCGTCGTCTACCGGCTCATCGCAGCGGTCGTCTTTGCGGTGCTTCTGACGCTCGGCTAAGGCGCACAATTGGTGTCGCCATGGAGGTCATGAAGAGGCTGCGTCAGCAGCAGATAAGAGACCTTCTAGTGTCGCGCTCGATAGGCACCCAGCACGAGCTCGCCGCGGCCTTGCGCGATCGCGGCTTCCGCGCCACTCAGGCCACGGTCAGCCGCGATGTCGCCGAGCTTGGCTTGATCAAGGTCAGCCGCAACGGATCGCGTGCGTACGCGCTCCCGCCGCGCTCCGGCCAGCCGGAGACGTCGGGCGACGAGCGGCTGGCGATGGTCATGCGCGATCTGCCCGTCGACATCCGCGCCGCGGGCCTGATGCTCGTCATCAAGGCCGTACCCGGTTCCGCCCACCCGATCGCGGCCGCGCTCGATCGCACCGGCTGGCCGGAAGTGGCGGGCTCGATTGCCGGCGATGACACGGTCTTTGTCGCCTGCGCCGATCGAGCTTCGCTCGATCGGCTCCGCAAACGTCTTATTCGATTGGCGAGCCTCGTCGAGGAGCTCGCCACCGAGGACTGACGCGCTTGGCCGAGACTCCCGATTCGTGCGTGTTTGACGCTCCAAACGGCCGAGCCTACAATCCGCCGGTCCCGGTTAATACCCGTCCGCGACCCCCGGCAGTGCCGGGGTGTTTCCTTCTCAGGACCCTTTTTTCGCTAGTTGGACGAACGCCCATGAACAACAAGCCCGCATACCTGTCCAAGGAAGGTCTCGAGAAGCTCCGCGAGGAGCTCGATGAGATGGTCAACGTGCGCCGTGCCGAGGTTGCCTCACGCATCCACGAAGCCAAGGAGCACGGTGACATCACCGAGAACGCCGAGTACGAAGACGCCAAGAACGAGCAGGCATTCGTAGAGGGCCGCATCCAGGCGCTTTCGGCGCTGATCAAGAACGCGGTCGTGATCGACGAGAACCACTCGACCACGCACGTCCAGATCGGCTCCACGGTCACCATCTCATCGGCGGACGGCAAGGAGAGCTTCACCATCGTCGGCTCGGCCGAGGCGAAGCCGGCGGCGGGCAAGATCTCCAACGAATCGCCCGTCGGACGCGCACTGCTCGGCCACAAGAAGGGCGAAGAGGTGACCGTCTCGGTTCCGGCCGGGGACACCAAATACAAGATCCTCAGCATCAGCTGAGTGGGCAAGCGACGGTCGGCCAACTGCTGAAGCAGGAGGCCGACCTGTGTCGCGCGCAGCCGGGCCCGCAGGGCCCTCGGCGAAGGAGACGAATTCGTTGATGCCGGACCAGAACCGGCCGACGCAGGCCTACTGGGCCGACGAGATTGCCGGCCAGGCGGTCGGTCGGCAGGTGGTCAACGACTCCAAGACGCCGTCAGGCACAGTTCACGTGGGCAGCCTGCGCGGCGTCGTGCTGCATGACGCCATCCGCCGCGCCGTTGCCGAGCATGGCAAAGAGGTCGAGTTTCGCTACGGTGTCGAGGACCTCGATCCGATGGATGCGCAGTCGCTGCTCACGCCCGACGCGGTCGAGCAGTACATGGGCGTGCCGCTGGCGCATGTTCCGGCGCCGGAGGGCAGTCCGCATCCGAACTATGCGCGCCACTTCGTGACGCTTTTCCTGCAGACGTTTTCCGACCTGGGAATTCACCCGACGCTGTACTGGATGAGCGAGCAGTACGCATCAGGCGCAATGGACCCGTATATCGAGAAGGCGCTCGATGGAGCTGACACGATCCTCGACATCTACCGCACCGTGTCGACTGTCAACCACCCTGCCGGCTGGCTGCCGGTCAGCGTCATCTGCGAAAACTGTGGTCGGATCGGAACCACGTCGGCGAGTGACTGGGACGGCCACGAAGTGTCGTATTCGTGCCGCCCGGATCTCGTCGAGTGGGCGCGTGGCTGCGGCCATTCGGGTCGCGTGGCGCCCTTTGGTGGCCGCGCCAAGATGGTCTGGAACGTGGATTGGGCCGCGCGCTGGGGACTGGTCGGCGCCACGATCGAGGGCTGTGGCAAGGATCTCGCCACGGCCGGCGGCTCGCGCGACCGGGCAGATGCGATTTCGCGCCGCGTGTTCGAGCGCGAGCCGCCGGTCAACGTGCCCTACGAGTTCCTCAACATCGGCGGGCGCAAGATGAGCACGTCGCGCGGCGAAGGTGCCGCCGCGCACGAGATTGCCGGGGTCTTGCCGCCAAGCCTGCTGCGCTTCCTGTTCCTGCGCCACCGACCGAACCACGCGATCAACTTCGACCCTTCGGGCGACACCATTCCGCGACTGTTCGACGAGTTCGACCGGGTGGCCGACGCGGTCGCCGGCACGCCGACGCGTGGCGAGCTACCGCCCAACTACGATCGGATCTTCGCACTCAGCCTGGCCGATCCAGACACCGATCCGAAGGTTGAGGCAGCCTCGTTCCGACCGGCCTTTGCCCACCTCGCGCTGCTGCTCCAGGTGCCCGGGCCGGATGTCATGGAGAGACTTGCGACGGAGAAGGGCGCCCCCCTCGACGACTACGAGCAGAAGGTGGCACTGGAGCGAGTGGCGGCAGCGACCGCCTGGCTGGAGCACTTCGCGCCCGATTCCGCGCGACTTTCCGTTCAATATGACGCTCTGCCGGCTTCCGTTGCGGAGCTGTCCGCGGATCAGCAGCGCTACCTCATGTTGCTCGCTGACGCCGCCGAGCGGCAGGCGCCGATCGGCGGCGAGGAGTGGCAGGCGCTCATCTTCGAGACTGCCAAGTCCAACGACGTGCGCCCGGCCGACGGATTCGCCGCGCTTTATGCCGCGTTCCTGGGCCGGCCGAATGGCCCGCGCGCCGGCTGGCTGCTGGCGTCCCTGTCAGCCGCATTCGTGATCGAGCGGCTGCGTGAAGCGGCGCGCGGGAGTGCCCCGGCATGAGCGTCGGCATCCAGCGTCTGCGCGACGACGCCGAAGCGATCCGAATTGGCGCGCGCGACAAGGGCGACGACGCGACGCTCGTCGATCGCGCGCTGTCCTTCGATGCGGATCGGCGGCGCCTGTCGGGAGAGGCCGACTCAATGCGCGCCCAGCGCAAGGACGTCAGCGCGCGGATGGGCGCGGCACTCAAGTCGGGCGATGCCTCGGCCGAGACGCTGCGCGCCGAATCACGCGAGCTCGGGGAGCGGATCGAGAGCGTCGAGTCGGAACTTGCCCAGCTGGAGGAGCAGCTCGAGCAGATCCTGCTTCGGATCCCCAACCCGGCCGACCCTGACGTGCCGGTCGGGCCACCCGACGCGACCGTAACCGTTCGCGAGTGGGGCGAGCCAGTCGCGCGCGACGCCGATGGCTGGCAGCGCAAGCCGCACTGGGAGATCGGTGAGGCGCTCGACATCATCGACCTGCCCGCCGGCGCCAAGGTGGCCGGCTCGGGTTTCCCCGTCTATCGCGGCGCCGGCGCCCGCCTGCAGCGGACGCTGATCAACCTCTTCCTCGACATCCACTCCAACGAGCACGGCATGACCGAGATCTGGCCGCCGGCGCTGGTCAACGCCGACTCCGCTCGCGGCACCGGCCAACTACCGGACAAGGAAGAGCAGATGTACGTCGTCACCCGCGACGACCTGTACCTCGTGCCGACCGCGGAAGTGCCGGTCACCAACATCCACCGCGACGAGATCATCGACGCTGCTCGGCTGCCCATTCGCTACGTCGCGTATTCGCCCAGCTTCCGCCGCGAGGCGGGTGCGGCCGGCGCCAAGACGCGCGGCATTCTGCGTGTCCACCAGTTCGACAAGGTCGAAATGGTCGCCTTTACCCGTCCGGAAGACTCGCCGTCGATGCTCGAATCGATGACCCAGGCGGCAGAGACAGTGCTGCAGCGGCTCGGGCTGGCCTATCGGGTGCGGCTGCTGTCGACCGGTGACATGGGTTTCACCCAGTCAAAAACGTACGACCTGGAGGTGTGGGCGCCAGGAGTGGGGGAGTGGCTCGAAGTCTCGTCGGTTTCCAACTTCCGCGACTTCCAGGCACGCCGAATGAACATCCGCTACCGACCCGAAGCGGGTGCCAAGGCGGAGATCCTGCACACCCTCAACGGCTCAGGCCTCGCACTGGCGCGCACGGTTGCGGCGTTGCTCGAGGTCTATCAGCAGCCTGACGGCTCGGTGGTCCTGCCGGAGCCGCTTGCTTCGCAAATAGGTCCGCTGGGCTAGGTGCTCCTCGTCCGCTACTTCGTCGCCGGGGTGCTCTTGCTCGTTGGTCTGGTCTGGCTTGGGCAGGGACTCGGTTTCATTCGCGGCAGCTTCATGAGTGGCCAGCAGACCTGGGCAATGATCGGCGCAATCTTCGTCGTGGTCGGAGCGTGGCTGGCGTGGGCTACCCGTCGCGCCTCGCGCCGCTGACCTAACGGCTGGGACGGGGCCTCAGTCCGACCACGATCCGTCCGATCCAGACGGCCGTCCACGCGAAACCAAACGCAGCGACTACGCCGGGGTAACGCTTCAACGCGCGATCGACTGTTCCCGGTGGCGCCACGGCAACCGCGACAGCTCCAACAAAGGTCAGCGGCCCGAGGGGATGAAAACGGACCGACTCGCTGACGTGCCCTCGAGCGAGCGCGTTCCAGGATCTGGTCATTCCGCAACTGGGGCAGGGCTGGCCGGTAAATCGGCGAAAGGTGCACAGTGTCGGTCCGTCGCGCAGGAGTCGCGCCGGCGCGAGTGCCGCCGCGGCGAGTGCCATGCGCGCGACGCGTTGTCTGTCGGTCACCAGAACTCAGGTGCGACGAAGCGGCATGCCATTCGAGTCGTTGAGGTTGCCAACGGCGATAAGGACGATGTCGATCAAGGTCCAGATCCCGCAGAACCCGAGCGTGATCAGCTTCAAGATGCCCAGCCCAACGTAGCCCAGGTAGAAGCGGTCGATGCCGAACGTCCCGACGAAGAGCGACAGCAGCAGAGCTGTCAGCCAATCCTTGTCGGAGAAGACGCCCGGGATCTCGCCGGCTTGGAACCAGGTGCCCTGGGTGTCGGCGCGCCGGACCATCGTGAGCGCCGTTATGTACTTGGCCCGCGCCTGAGCCTGCATGTCGGGGATGCCGTATGGGCCCTCTTCGGACCCCATGCGCTGGACGTAGAAAGTGGGCATCGGTCTGGCCCATCGGCGGCTGGCCCATCGGCGGCTGGCCCATCGGCGGTTGGTTCATGCGACTCCCTTCCCTCTGACGTCGCTTCAGCATACCGGCCGGGTCGAACGCTAGGCGGCTGCCCCAAGTGTCTCGCCATGTCGGATCGGCTGGCTGTCGGCCTCGCGCAAGCAGTTCTCGCAGATGATCAGTGGTTGCCAGGTCTGGCGAGCTCGCTGCGTTGTATCTGCGTCTGCCACTCGGTGGCAAAGCTCACACCGGAACTCCATCGACTTTCTGTTCATGCTCGAAGGATGGATCACGACGAGGACGGGCCGGAGGGCCATTGGTCGTCACCACAGGGCCGACCGGCCCATCGTCGTTATGCTCTTTCGACACGGAGAGGTGGCCGAGCGGTTTATGGCGGCGGTCTTGAAAACCGTTGAACGAAAGTTCCGGGGGTTCGAATCCCTCCCTCTCCGCCACTCACGCCTAGCACATGACGAAAGCGCCGCCGGCGCGTGTGCAACCACGAGCCGACGGCATAAGCCGAGTCGGCACGTGAGATGCCTTCTCGACCCGCGTGAACTTTAGCCGCGAGGTCTCAAACAGGTATCGTGGGCCGATGCTCGAGGGAAAACTGGTCAAGCTGCGCACCGTACGCAGCGCGGACCTCGATCGGCTCTATGAGGCGCATGCCGCCATTCGGATGCGCGGCGACTTCTTCCCGCTCGGCGTCATGTCCGAGACGGCGTTCAAACGCGAGTTCGGCGAGCACGGCTTCTGGCAGAAGACTGAGGGCATGCTCGTCATCACGACCGCGGAAGGCGAGATCGCAGGCCACATCGAGTTCTTCCGGCCGGTCAGCTACTGGGACGCCTTTGAGCTGTCGTACCAGCTATACGACGACCAGTTCGCCAGCCGTGGCTACGTCACCGAAGCGGTCCAGCTGCTGATCGACTACCTGTTCGGGGCCAAGAAGGAGCACCGCATCCACCTTGTGATCGTGCCCGAGAACGGTGCCTCGCGGCGCATCGCCGAGAAGTGCGGCTTCACCCTCGAGGGCACGGCCCGTGGCGCGTTCTTCAACGACGGCCGCAACCAGGACGTGCTCATCTACTCACTGCTGCGCACCGATCCCCGGCCGTGGCACGAGTGACCGCCGAGCGTCGCTTTCCCGAAGGCTTCCGCTGGGGCGTAGCCACCTCCGCGTACCAGATCGAGGGCGCGTGGAACGAGGACGGCAAGGGTCCTTCCGTCTGGGACGCTTACACCCACGAGCCGGGTCACATTGTCGATGGCTCGACCGGCGACGTCGCCAACGACCACTACCACCGCTACGGCGAGGATGTGGCGTTGATGAAGTCGCTCGGCGTCAAGGCGTACCGGTTCTCGATCTCCTGGCCGCGGATCTTCCCCGACGGCACCGGACAGCCGAACGAGAAGGGGGTCGACTTCTATCGCCGCCTGATCGATGCCCTTCTTGCCGCCGGCATCGAGCCTTTTGCCACGCTGTTCCACTGGGATCTGCCGCAGACACTGCAGGACAAGGGTGGCTGGCAGTCGCGCGACACGGCCAGGGCCTTTGCCGACTACGCCGGCTACACCGCAGAGCAGCTGAGCGACCGCGTCAAGAGCTTCTTCACGCTCAACGAGGCGCGCACGTTCATCGACATGGGCTACCAGCGAATGGCGCCCATCCCCGGCGCCGGCCCGATCAGCGAGGCGATGGCGCCGGGTCTGGAATTGCCGCCGGCTGAGCTCAACCAGGCGCGACATCACGCGATGCTTGCCCACGGCCTGGCGGTCCAGTCGATCCGGGCACGCGCCGCCGCCGGCACGCGCTGCGGACCGGCTGAGAACCTCGACGTTGCCGTCCCGCTCGTCGAAACGGAGGCCAACGTCGCGGCGGCGCGCAGCGCGGTACGCGAGTTGAACGCGCCGTACCTGACGCTGATGATGGAGGGTCGCTACACCGACGACTATCTCGCGGCCCAGGGCGCGGCCGCGCCGCGCTTCACCGACGCCGAGCTCGATGCGATCGCCTCGCCGGTCGACATCCTGGGCATCAATGTCTACAGCCCAACGACCTATGTCGTGGCGTCTGACGACCCCGGCGGTTATGAGAAGGTGCCATTCAACGCGTCGCATCCCAGGATGCGCTCGGCGTGGCAGCTCGTCGGACCCGAGGCGCTCTACTGGGCGCCAAAGCTGGTCCAGTCGCTCTGGAACCCGGCCGAGATGTACGTCACTGAGAACGGCTGTGCGGCAGACGACCACATCGCCGACGACGGCCGCGTGTACGACACCGACCGTGTCATGTACGTGCGCAACAACCTGACTCACCTCCAGCACGCGACGGCCGAGGGCGCTCCGGTCAAGGGCTACTTCCTGTGGAGCCTGATGGACAACTTCGAATGGTCGGTTGGCTACCAGCACCGCTTCGGCATCGTCCACGTCGACTTCGAGACGCAGCAGCGGACGCCGAAGATGAGCGCCGAGCTCTTCCGCGAGATGAGCCGCACCAACTCAGTCGCGTAGGAGCCTGCGCTAGGGGAGGGCCGACCTCATCAGGCTCACCGCATTCCCGCCCATGACTCCTGCCACCGTCTTGGTGGCCAGACCGGACGAGAGCAATGTGTCGGTCAGCGCGGGAATGCCCTCGACGTCCACGAGCATCTTGAGCGCGCCGTCCATGTCCGAGCCGATCGCGACGTGCTCCGCACCGGCCGATTCGACGGCCAGCGAGATCGTCCTGACCGCCGCGTCCATGGTCGAGTCGCCCAACAGCTGGGTCGAGAGCACGATCCCGAGCAGCCCGCCCGCGGCGCCGATCTCGGCCGCCAACGACGCCGGAATGTTGCGCGTCGCCGGCGAGTAGCGCCTCATCAGCGACCGGCCGCCGGCGACGTCCGTCAGCCCGGTGTGCGACAAAGTGAACGGCCGCGTCAGGAGCGGCATCGCGTCGGAAATGCCGGCCAGCGACATGTGGGCGAGGTCGACGACGATCGACTGCGCCTCGATCTCCGCGATTGCTTCCCGTCCCAGGTCAGACAGTCCGCCCGCAAGTCGACCGGTCGAGGCTCCTACTAGCGCGTTGTCCATCACGTGCGCGGGCGCGAACATCCGAACACCCGCTTCCCGCAGACGCGCGATGCTGGCGAGGTCGCCCTCGAGCACCTGACCGCCCTGTACTCCGATCAGGATTCCTACTGGTCCTCCCTGCTTTAGGCAAGACTCGAGGTCCGTCTTCGAGCGCACGATCAACAGCTGGTTTGCTGACTCGGCGACCCAGCGATGGATCCGACTGATCAGCCAGTCGGCGATGGCCCGCGGCGATTCGACTGCGGCCACGGGCAGCCCCAGCGATCGGAAGTGCCAGCGTGAAAGAGAGCCACGCAAGTCGGGCCATGCCGTCGCCACGGTCAGCCCGACGATGTTGAAGCCGGATGCCCTGAGCCGGGGCAGGTCGACGTGGCCGCCTCCCCCACGCACGAACGAATCTCGAAACAGGGCACTGCCAACGACGAGATCGACGATGGGTCCGTCGGTATGAACGGCGGTGGCGCGGGCGGAGGCCGGCAGCGGCCCGGGGTGAGCCGTTCGGTTGACGGCCTTATCGACGATCCGGCTCAGCAAGCTCGAATGCGATCAGTCACTGCTGGACGCGGCGGGCACGGCCTCTGGCTCCGCAGCGGGCGCGGCTGGCTCCGCCGGCGCGGCTGGCGCGTCGTCGCGTGCCTGGTCGAGTCGGGCCTGAAGTGCGTCGATGGCGATGTCGCGGCCGGTCCACAGGTTGAACGCGGCGGCCGTCTGGTGGAGCAGCATCGCGTCCCCATTGAGTGTCTCGCTCGCGCCGGCGGCTCGCGCATCGCGCAGCAGCTTGGTTTCGCGCGGCACGAACATCAGGTCGAGCACCAGCAGGTCCGGCGCGAGCAGCTCGCCGGGAATAGGTGAGGTCGTCTCGGCACCGGACACGGCCGAGGCGTTGATGAGCACCTTCGTCTTGGCCAGTTCGGCCTCGATGACCGACTCGTGCCAGGGCATCGCGCGCAGCTCCATGTGCGAAGCCGAGCGCCCGAAGTGGCGGATAAGTCCCTCGCCTCGGTGCAGGTGGCGGTTGAAGACGATGACGCGCTGAAAACCCTCGGTAATCAGCGTGTAGACCGCGGCTCGGGCGCCACCGCCAGCGCCGATGACCACGGCCGCCTTGGGCATCTTCTGCTTGCCGACGAGAGCATCGAGCGCAGCTCGAAAGCCGATCACGTCCGTGTTGTGGCCGATCAGCCGCGAACCCTCGCGAGTGATGGTATCGACGGCGCCGGTGGCCTGCGCCTCCTCGGTCAATCGGTCAACCATCGGCACCACGCGTTCCTTATATGGAACGGTGATGTTCGCGCCCAGGAAGTCGTCGCCACGCAGCAGTTCGATGGTTTCCGGAAGCTGGATCAGCGGCACATCCATGGGCTCGTAGCGCGCGTCGATGCCGAGTTCATCGAATGAGAACTGGTGGAGCGAACTGGACAGCGACTGTATGACCGGATGTCCGACGAGTGCGACCCGCTTGGGCATGCAAAACAACCCCATAGGAGCCCAGGGACGGGCGGAAGAAGGCCGATGCTATCATCGGTCGACCGGTTAGGGAGAGGTCGCATAGAGGCCTAGTGCGGCGGTTTGCTAAACCGCTGAGTGGGGTAACCTGCTCCGAGGGTTCGAATCCCTCCCTCTCCGCCATCGTGCGCCCGTAGCTCAGTGGATAGAGCGTCAGGTTGCGGACCTGAAGGTCGTGAGTTCGAGTCTCGCCGGGCGCGCCACTGATCATTAAATGAAAGAGCCCCAGGGTTGGTCCCAGGGGCTCTTGTCCTGTCTCTTGGGACGCCAGGCTACGGCACGAAGCGCCAGAGCTCGGTGCCCTTGCCGGCTCGAGCCACGAAGTAGAGGCTGTCGCCGACCGGCGTCAGGCTGTGCATGACGGCCGTGTCTGGTGAACCGCTGACGGGGTGCGTTGCAGCCAACGTGCCGTCGCTCTGCCACAGCTTGCGTGTCGCTAGGTCGCAGCACTCCGCGCCGTCGAAGTAGCCCACCCCATTCAGGGCCACGCTCGAGTAGCCCGGCCAGACCGCGACGCCCAGCGGCGCCGTTCCGGCTGGCGTTCCGTCGCTGGTCCAAATGCCTTCGTAAAGATCGAAAAAGAGCAGTTCGTCGCCCAACGGGGTGAGCGCCCAACGGCTCGAGTTGGCGAGGTCGATTGGATCGCCGTTTTCGTCGAAGAGCGGCTTGGTGCCGGTTTTGCTCCCGTCGCTGATCCAGAGTCCACTGGTCGGAGTCTCAAACGTGCCATTGAAGAGGGCGAAGAAGGCGATTCCGCCGACGCCGATCATGTCCCTGGTCCCGACGGTGGCGATCCGCTGTGTTGTGGCCTGTGTGCCGCCGCTCCGCCAGAGTTCCTTGTCGTTGCGACCAATGAATAGATTTGACCCGATGACGTATAGCGCGCCCGAGGCGTTGCGGCCGAAGTTGCCCTGAATCTTGAGCCCGTTCTTGTCCTTGAATGGTTTAGTGCCCGCTGCAGTGCCATCGGTACGGTAGAGGACGGCGTGGTCGAGCCCGCTCTTGTAGTACTCGCGCAGGAAGTAGAGCTTGCCCGCGAATACGGTCAGATGGGTTGGGTTGAGTCCGTCCGGGCCGGGCACCTCGGCGACCAACTCGGTGCCTTCCTCGGTTCCGTCTGTTCGCCAAAGCTCCTGGCCCTGGCCGTTGATCCCGGCGAGAAAGTAGACCTTGCCGTTGTACTCGGTATATCCGTAGGGCCCCGATCGAGGGAGGCCGGGGTTGATGTCCTTGATCATTCGAGTGCCCGCAAATGTCCCGTCGGAGATCCACGGCTCCGCGCCGTTCACTGCGTCATTGCCGGTGAAATAGAGCACGTTGCCAATGGCGGTCAGGTCGCCCGGCCAGTCCGAGCCGACATCGGCTCCATCGGGCGTTATGTCCCGGACCATCAGCGTTCCCGGTCCGGTCCCGTTGCTCTTCCACAGCTCGCGGCCATGGACGCCATCGTCAGCCGTGAAGAAGAGCGTGTTGCCGACGGCGGTCAGGGATCGCGGTTCGGAACTGCCCGAGGCGTGGATGTTCTTGACGAGGTAAGGCGCGGTGGTGGCGGCGACAGGTGCGGCCGATATCGCGATGAGTAGCACGACCATCGTCGCGACTGCAAGCCTTGTCGATCTGCTGCGCATGGAGAAGACTCCTTCTTGTAGCGCAGGCCAAGCCGATTTGGACTTACGGCGCCATCGTGTCCCGTCGTCTCCACCGTACTCCGCGCGACTGGGGACACCATCCGGGCAGATACCCCATCGTGCACGTAGAGGTGGATGCGTATACCCGATGAGTGCCAGGGCGGCTAAGCGCCTGCCGCCTCCGGCTTCCCTGGCGCCTCGTCGGCCGACTCTTCTGGCATCTCCCATGTCGATCGCATGGGCACTTCCTTGAGCAGCAGGACGGCCGCCGCCGCGATCAGCGCGCCGACGATCCCGATCCAGAAGGTCGACCCCGCCGCGATCGAGAACGCCTCATGGATGCCGGCCACGATGTTCGGGATGAGCGGCTCGACGAAGCTCTTGAACTCGTCCGGCACGCTGGCCAGGATCCGTGCCCCAAGGTCGCCGGTGCCCGTCAGGTCAAGGGCCTCACTACCCTGCGCCTGGAACTGGTCGACGAACTGCTGCGGCACGCCCGACTTGACCAGCTGGATCGGGATCTCCTCGATCAGCCGGCTGGCAAAGATGGTGCTGGCGATGGTCAACCCAACCGTGCCGCCGATCTGTTGGAAGAAGGTCAGGCTGCTCGAGGCCGTCCCGACGTCGCGCGGCGCGACTGTGTTCTGGACGATCAACGTGAACACAGCGAACGATGGCCCGATGCCGAGTCCGGCGATGAGCATCCACAGCCAGAGCGTCGCTCGATCCGTGTTGGCATGGAGGCCGGTCAGCAGAAACAGCCCAAGTGCAAGCAGCAGCAGCGAGACAAAGATGAGCAGCTTGTAGCGGTGGGTCCGCGCGACGATCTGGCCTGACAGGGTGGCACTCACGATCAAAGCGCCGAGCAGCGGCAAGATGTTGTAGCCCGATTCGGTGGCGGTCGAGCCCGCGACCACCTGGAACCAACGCGGCAGGAAAATGACCGCGCTGAAGAAGCCGAATGCGGCCAGGAAGATTGCCGTGACCGAGACCGCGAACGTCCGGTTGCGGAACAGGCTGAGCGGGATGATCGGCTCCGGGTAGCGCGATTCCCACCATACGAAGATGGCCAGGAAGATCCCGCCGACGAGCATCAGGCCACCCACCCACGGGTCGGTCCAGTCAGCCGACTGACGGTTGGACAGGCCGATCAGGAACGGGGCGATGGCGGCCGTGAACAGCGCCGCCCCGACGTAGTCGATGTTACGACCTGCGTCGGCCCGTCGGAATGACGGCAGCAAGCGCCAGATCATGAAGAGTGAGATCAGGCCGATCGGAACGTTGACGAAGAAGATCCACTGCCATCCGAAGTTGTCGGTGATGATTCCGCCGATCGCCGGGCCGAGGATCGATGACAGGCCGAACACGGCGCCAAAGAAGCCGAGGTACTTGCCGCGTTCGGCAGGCGTGTACAGGTCTGCCACGACCGCGATCGCGACCGGGAAGATGGCGCCGCCGCCGAGTCCCTGGAGGCCCCGGAAGAGTACGAACTGCCACATCTCCTGGCTGAACGCGCACAGCACCGAAGCGATCAGAAAGAGGCTGACGGCAAAGAGGAAGATCGGCCGCCGACCGAAGAGGTCGGACAGCTTGCCGTAGATCGGCCCGCTGATGGTCGAGGTCAGCAGGTAGATCGTGATGCTCCACGTGTACAGCTCGTTGCCGCTGAGGTCGGTGATGATCTGCGGCAGGGCAACGCCAACGACCGTCTGGTCAAGCGCGAACAAAAACATCGCGAGCAGCGTCGCGAACAGGATCTCGAGCTTCGCGCGCGGGCTCAGGCCGGCCCCGGGCGCCTCGGAATATTCGGCAGCGGTCATCGGTCCCTCAACTTCGTTTGCTCTGAGGACTCTATTGCTGCCGGGAACTAATCGGCGAGGGTGCTCACGCCCGTAAACAGCACCTCATTCGGTTCGTCCAAATGGCTAGTATCAAATTGCTTTACCGAGTCACATCCGGTACGTCAGCCGGGCCCGGTGGGCAGTTGGGAGGGAGCGAATGATCCCATCGATTGCCAGCCGTGGCTGGCGCCTGGCGATTGCCGGCGCGCTGGCGCTGACCTCGGTTGCGTTGCCAACGACGGTCGCGGCCGCTCCGGGCGATTGCGCCCCGATCATGGCCCTCAGCAACATCCACGCCGGCCAGAACGGCACGGGCTGGACCGTTGACCAGGGGAGCCAGCCCAAGCAGTTCCAGGTCGAGGTCCTGGGCATTCTCGACAACGGCATCGCGCCCGGTCGCGACATGGTCGTGATCGAGGTAAGCGACTCACCGGGTAACACGTTCATCGAGGACGCCGGCGGCATCTGGTCGGGCATGTCCGGCTCGCCCGTCTACATCAATGGCAAGCTCGCCGGCGCCGTGGCCTACGGCTTCTCGTCGACGACATCGCCGGTCGGCGGCATGACGCCCGCCCAGGACATGGCCCAGATCCTGGACTACTCGTCCGCGGCAGCGGCTGACCAGGCCGAGCCCGCCGGCAATCGCGTTCGCATCCCACAGGAAATGCGCGGCGATCTCGCGGCGCGCGCCGGCGTGAGCGAGGCCCAGGCGTCGTCCTTCTCGCGTCTGCCCGTACCGATCGCCGTGTCCGGCGTTCCGTCGCGCGGCCTCGACCGCCTCGAGCAGAGCCTCGAGCGACAGGGCCTGAACGTGATCATGACCAGCGGCAGCCGCGCCGGCGCTCCTGGTGGGGCGATGGATGAGCCCGTGCCGGGCGGCAATTTCGCGGCTGTGCTCTCGTACGGCGACATCACCGCCGGTGGCATCGGCACCACTACCTATGTGTGTGGTGGCCAGGCGCTGGCCTTCGGCCACCCGCTCCAGTTCCGCGGTCGCTCTGCCTACGGGGCCAACGACGCCAACGCGATCACCATCATCGCCGACCCGGTCTTCGGCTCATTCAAGCTGGCCAACATCACCGATCCGTTCGGCACTGTCGACCAGGACCGGCTGCTTGGCATCCGCGCTGCCCTTGGCGACGCGCCGAACCTGATCCCGATCCAGGCTCGGGTGAGCTCGAGCGACACGGGCAGCGATCGCACCGGCCGCAGCCGGTCGACGATGGACGACTTCGTTCCCGACATCGGCTTCCTGCAGTTGCTGACGTCGATCGACCTGGCCGTCGATCACGGTGCCGGAGCGGGAAGTGCCCGTCTGCGCTGGACGGTCAGCGGTCACCGCCAGAACGGCAATCCGTGGAGCTACACCAACCAGAACCGGATCGCGTCGCAGCTCGACATCTCGTTCGACTCAGCGGCCCGGCTGGCCGATGAGCTCTTCGCGATCCAGACCAATCCGTACGAGAACATCTCGTTCGAAAGCGTCGAAGCTCGGATCTGGGTCGATGACGTCGTCAAGCAGAACGTCATCGAGCAGGTGCTCATCTCCAAGAATGGCGGCGCATTCCGCGAGCGCGACTTCATGGTTCTGGCCCCAGGCGACCAGCTGCGCCTGCGCGTCAAGCTCCGCGAGGCGCCGTCCGGCGCCCTGCTGACCAAGACGCTCACCCTCAACGTGCCGGGCGACGCGTTCGGCGAGGCCTTCCTCGTCGTCCAGGGCGGCGGCAGTCGGGATCCCGATCCGTGCGCCTTCTTCCCCGGCGCCGGCTGCGAGGGCGGCTTCCTGGGTCAGATCGAGGCAATCGACTCGCTGCCCCGTGCGGACACCCTCAATGCGCGCCTAGAGTCGTTCGACTTCGAGAATCCCGAGATCATCGCGACTGTTGACAGCTCGATGGACCGCGCGACTTACGGTTCGTTCGGCATTGGAGTGTCAATCGAGCCCTAGTCGGATCTGACTATTCATCGGCCGCAACACTGCGGGCTGGTACGAGTGACGCTCGTCCAGCCCGCCTTAAGTTTGTGCCGACTACCTGAACTTGCGTAGTGCGTTTGCCGGTCAGCGGCGCATACTCGACCGAGCCGTTGTAATCACCATGGGAGGGCCGTGCCGTGAAGCAGCTGAGCTTCCGCCGGAGGTTCGCCTCCGTGCCGCTGGCGATCGCGAGCGTTCTGATCCTGGCTACAAATGTCGTTGCCGCGCCGCCGACCTGGACGTCGGCAACCACGCTTCGGAACGCGGACGACATCAGCCTCGGCGACGCTGATTTCTCGAACCAGAACGTGGCCGTCGCATGGGACGAGCCGGACAGTCCGCGCGAGGTCGGAATTCGGACGAGTGTCGATGCGGGGAGTGGCTTTGGGCCGATCTCCTGGTTCGGCGGCTCGCGGCAGCCGGCCGTGGACGTATGCGGCGGAGCGGAGCTCAACGCCGTGATGGCCCACAAGTTCGGCCCCGGCGACTGGTTCATCGAGCATGCCCAGGGCAGCATCGATGGTGTCGGCGGCTTCCTGACCACGCCAGTCGCGCCGAGCGATGGAATCCAGAAGCATCCTGACGTGACCTGCGCCGGCGGTCGCCTGTTCGTGAGCTGGCTCGAGGAAGAAAGCACCGGCGACCGCCTGTTCGTCGCTCACGGGCGCCGCACCGGAGGCGGCTTCAGCTCGCCAATCAACCTCGGCTTCGACAGCGAGACATTCTTCGGCCACAGCCTGGCCGTGGCTGGCGTGAGCAACATGGCCTATGCCGCTTACGCACGAACCGGCGGCGACCTGCGTCTGATGCGCTGGGGGATCGGCAGTGGCCCGAACTACCCGGTGACGTCGCTCGGTGAGGTGATCCTCGACGACGCGACGCGCAACGATCCCGCCATTCAGACGGTAATCGCCGCGGCCGGCGACAAGGTCGCCGTGGCCTGGACGCGTTGCGATGCCGTCTACGCCAGGGTCAGCAACGATCGCGGCCAGACGTGGGGACCGATTCGCGAGCTGATCGGTCACGCTGCCTGCGGCGGCGACTTCTTCGCCTCGCCTTTGAGCATCGCCGTCAACGGCCGACGCATCGCGGTCGCTTACAACGCGGCAGGCATCGTCGGCAACGGCGAAGTCGGCCTCATCCGGACGACGAACAACTTCGTCAACTTCAGCGACGACGAGATCAGCTCCGGCTTCCAGGCAGAGCACCTCGTCGGCTACCTGAACGTCAGTGGCCAGACTCGCCTTGGAGCAGCTTTCCAGCCCGACGAAACCCGAGTTCGGTTCCGCCGGCAACAGTAGAAGGGCCTCGTCAGGAGACTTGGGCGGTCTGGCTCAAGTTTCTGGCTCGGGCACCAGACCGCCGATCGGGCGTGGCTCCTGTGGCCGACGGCCAACCCTGGCCAGGGCCGCCGCGAGCCACGCCTCGATCCGTCGTCGCTCGAGCGCGACGACCGCGATCAACATGCTCAGGCTGCCCCACCACAGCACCGGCATCGCCAGCCAGCAGCCAACCGGGACGAGCCAGCGCCGATCCGTCCGGGCGGCAAAGACGATCACCAGCGCGGCGATCGGCAATCGGACCCAGATGCTGATGCCGATCGATCCTACTGGCGGGCTGTTGCCCGAATTGCGAATCAGCAGACCGATCCAGTCGGCCCATAGCCCGGGCGCCAGCACCCAGGAAATGCCGATGACAAGGGCTGTGGCGCCAAGCGCGAGGGCGAACGATCGCCACTCTCGGCGAACGGCGAACCAGAGCACACCGATGCCCGGCGTGACCTTGGTCAGGAAGACGAATGACCACGTCTGCGGCCATCGGAAGCCGAGCACGATCGCCAGCGCCAGCAGCAGGTGGATGTTGCCGCCCCAGATCTCGAAGAAGGCGATCGGCAGCACGAGCACGAACAGGACGGGGCCGGCCAGCAGCAGCAGGGCGCCCATCAACACTGCCGTCCAGGTGGCCAGAAATTGCTGCCAAGGGAGGCCGAACACGGCGTCCAACACCTGGACGAAGGCGGGCGAATAGAGGTAGGCGCCATAAGTGCCCGCCTCGGGGCCGTAGGGCAGGGCCGAACGCGCCGCATACCAATATGCCCGGGCATCCTGGCCGGCACCCATGCTGCCGCTGTCAAAGTTGCCGGACCCGACAACCGACAGGGCATAGATCAATCCAGCGCTGACTCCCCCCGCCAAGATCAGCGACCAGCGCATGTTCTGGCGCAGTTGGTCCACGTTCACGCTCGCGATCATGCAGACGACGACGACTGCTGTCACTGCGCATCATCTCAAATTGCATTCCGAACGCGCGACGAACCATCGACTTTGGCCGCAAGAGGCCGATGCTAGGATCGGCGGGTGAATTACGAGCTGTACATGAGCGCCGCGCTGGCCGAGGCACGTGCCGCCATGGCGGCCGGTGAGGCGGCCGACGGAGCCGTGGCCGTACTCGATGAGGCTCTCGTCGCGCGCGGCCGCCCACAGGTCGCAGCGACCGGTGATCCGACTGCGCACGCGGTCATCGGCGTCCTGCGCGAAGCAGCGCGCCGCCTGGGTCGCCCCAATCTGTCGGGGCTCATCGTCTTCACCGCCGTGGAGCCGTGCGTGATGTGCGTCGGGGCCATGCTTGAGTCGGATGTGGACGGCCTCGTCTTCGCTATGCCCGACGCTCGCAGCGGCGCAGCCGGGTCGGCCATCCAGCTCACCTCAGGCGATTCCCTGCCGCGTCGGCTGACGGTCGTGTCCGGCATCATGCAGCGCGAGGCCGCCGAGCTCGGATCGGATGCCTTCGCCCGTCGCTGAGGCCGCCTCGGTTATCCTCTTGCGCGGAGAGGTGTCCGAGTGGTTGAAGGTGCCGCTCTCGAAAAGCGGTGTGCGCAAGCACCGTGGGTTCGAATCCCACCCTCTCCGCCACCGACACTGACCTGCGGCGTAGCCGACGCCGTCCACAGCCCACTCGGAGAGGTCGCCTAGAGGCCTAGGGCGCGGCACTGGAAATGCCGTATGGGGCAACCCATCGTGGGTTCGAATCCCACCCTCTCCGCCAGTTCCTCGGGGGTCAGTTGATCGCGCTGAGCACCCAACCGATGGTCATCCCGCTCGAGATGGCCGAGTTCACCTTCGCCGACGATGAGCCGCTCGCAGGCCAGATGGGCGTCGTCATGGCTCACGCCGTTCGGCACGCCGGTGGCGTGCTGCTCTTTGACACCGGCTTCGGCTTCGGTAGTGCCGAGGTCGCTGAGCGCTACCAGCCCCGCTCGGGCCGCCTTCCCGACGTCCTGCGTGAGGCGGGGCTGGACATGGCCGACATCAGCGCGGTCGTCAATTGCCACCTGCACATCGACCACGCCGGCCAGAACAGCCTCTTCCCGGGCGTGCCGATCCACGCCCAACCGGCCGAGTGGGACGTTGCCCAGGCCGGCAACCACACGATCCTCGAATGGGTCGACTTCCCCGGCGCCTCGTACGAGCTGCGTGCCGGCGACTACGAGCTGCTGCCCGGCATCAGCGTCGTCAGCACACCGGGTCACACGCCGGGACATCAATCACTTGTCATCGACACCCTCGACGGGCCGATCGTTCTCGCCGGCCAGGCGCTCTACAGCCGCGACGAGTGGCTGGGCCTCGCTGGCGCTCGCGAGGGCCGCTCGCGCGCTTGGGACGTGGACGCCTACGACGCGTCGGTCCGACGCCTACGCGAGCTGCAGCCGACACGTGTCTACCTCGGCCACGATCGCGAGATCTGGTCCGCCTGACGAGGGCCTCTGAGACATTTCAGGCTGTGTGTTCACGGAGCGCACCACCCGACACGAAATCGCACCGAGATGTGCGTGGGAGGCCCACAACCAGGCGACCCCAGGCTCCGACATGCCAGTGGTGCATGCATGGGACCGCCTTCTCCTCAACGGTCGATTCCTGGTCGTCTGAAGCGTCTCTCGCGTGATTCGGCCCTGAATTCTTCGGATTCCAATACGCGGCGGCTCCATCCCGTCACATGCATGCCCGGCTGGCATATTCGGCCGACCCCGCGGCGGCCTCAGGGGGCCTCGGCCGACCGCGCGCTATCATTCGCGGGCCGTGCTAGGCGGGGAACTAGCGGTGCCCTGTACCTGCAATCCGCTCCAGCAGGGCTGAATTCCCACCCGAGGCCCGCGCTCGCGGATGCCGACGGGGAGATCGACGTTGAGGATCGGGTCCCGCGCACCGGCGACGCGTGAACCTCGTCAGGTCCGGAAGGAAGCAGCGATAAGCGCTGCTCGCCGGGTGCCGCGGATCGGTCTGGTCCGAGTCGGTCACTTCGTTGGGCACGCGGACGTCCCCGGTCGACGGTGGGTGCACGGCAATACCTCCCTCGGCCGTACCATGGGCGGCACCACATGGCAGCGACCGACGTCACCGATCCGACCATCCAGCCCGGCGGCCAGTTGACCGATCAGCCCACGCCACACCAGGCGCTCTACCGACGCTGGCGATCGCAGACGTTTGGTCAGGTCGTGGCCCAGGACGCGGTCATCGAGACGCTGCGTAACGCCGTCCGGCTCAACCGCCTTGCGCACGGGCTGTTGTTCGTCGGACCGCGCGGGACGGGCAAGACCTCGACCGCTCGGATCGTGGCCAAGGCCGTCAACTGCCTCAACCCGATCGACGGCGAGCCGGACGACACCTGCGAGCCGTGCATCGCAATTCGCGACGGTCGCGCGCTGGACGTGGTCGAGCTCGATGCCGCGAGCAACAACCGGGTCGACGACATGCGCGAGCTGCTGCCGCGCGTTTACACCGCGCCGGCCGACTTGCGCCACAAGGTCTTCATCATCGACGAGGTCCAGCGCATCAAGGAAGGCTGGGACGTGCTGCTCAAGACACTCGAAGAGCCGCCGCCCGACGTCCTGTTCATCTTCTGCACGACCGATCCGTCGGGCATCCGGCCGGCAGTCGTCTCGCGCCTACAGCGCTTCACGTTCCGGCCCTTCTCCGAGAAGCAGATCATCGGCAAGCTGCGCCGCATCGCGGAGGCAGAAGGCCGATCGATCACCGATGACGCGCTCGACCTGATTGCCCAGCGAGCCGCCGGCGGAATGCGCGACGCTGAGTCGATGCTCGACCAGGTCGTATCGAGCGGCGTCGAGGAAATTACTGCCGACACCGTTCGCGACCTGCTCGGCCTGGCTGAGATGCACAGCGTCGACCGCTTCGTGACCGGGCTCGCCGGCGGCGACCCACTCGATGGCATCCGGCTGCTCGACGAGCTCGAGCGCGACGGCCGCGATCTCGTGGCGTTCGCCGATCAGGTCGTCGCGCGCCTACGCGAACAACTAATCGAGGCGCTCGCCGGAGGGCCGCGCGCCGGCGATCGCGGCCAGAGACTGGCTCGCGCCGCGCGTCGCCTCGCCGGTCTCGATGTCAACCGTGGCGCAGCAGGCGGGTACCGCCTCCAGCTGGAGCTTGCGCTGCTCGATGACGGCGGCTCG
>CAVVHT010000006.1:0-51210 GCA_963748235.1 uncultured Chloroflexia bacterium | reverse complement strand
AAGTGCGAGGTCAATACGCCGATCGCGATGGTAGGTATCAGAGCCAGCAAAAGGATCAACCCTAGATCGAGGTTTCCCTGCCGCTCATACCAGAAGGCGGATATCACCGCCACCGAGACGACCCAGCTGAGCACGATCACCAGGCCGAGTCCGATTGTCCGCGATGTTCCACCCCGCCGAACCAAGAAGGCAAGGGCCCCAAGCACCGCCATGACAAGTAGGAGGACAACCATACTGAGCGGGCTAACCATCGACTTTCTCTCCTTTCTTAGTTGGTGGTGAGTGGCTGCTCCGGCCGCGGCCGGACGAAGGTGAGTGTCAAAGCGGCGCCCGCGAGGAAGACGATGCCGGTCAACGTCGCGGCTCGCGGGCCGGCGTCAAGGCCGGAATTGACGGTGACGTAGTCGAGCACTCGTCCGCCCACGACCAATGCGAGCGGCCCGGCGATGGAGTTGGCTACGTTCGCCAAGCCCATGTAGCGCCCCGATGCGATGCGCGGAATGGTCGAGGTCATCAGCGCCCAGTCGATGGCCAGGTAACCGCCAGTTCCCATGCCCAGGAGCACGAGCGCCGGCAGTGCCTCCATCGGACTCTGCGCCCGGGCCAGGAGCACGAGGCCGGCGGCCGCGAGAAGGGCCGCCAGCCAGATGACCTGCTTGCGCCCGATCCGATAGGCAAGCCAGGCCGACGGCAGGGTGCCGAGCACCGTGCCGACGGCAATCGCGGCAGGGCCGACGGTCAGCCAGGTCTGCAGGTCCGAGCCGCTCTGGCCAAGTGAATCGCGGATGTAGTACAGGCTCAGGTTCACGAACACGGACGGCCCCATCAGGAAGAGCAGGCGGGTGAGTGTCATGAACAGGAAGCCGCGCTCGCGCAGTGCGTCCGTACCCCACGCCTCCCTGGCGATCGCCGCCCACGATCTGCCCTGGCGCGGGCGTGCCACTTGCCCCTCGCGGACGAAGACGATCGTGGCGATGGCCAGCCCCAGCTCGATGAAGCCGATGAGCACGAGCGGCGTCGCGAAATCACCGCTCGCTGCGCCCGTCGAGACGATCGCCGCTCCGAAGATCACTCCGAGCATGCGCATCAGGCCCATCATCCCGCTGGCCACATTGACCTGGCGCTCGGGCACGAGGTCGGGCACGTAACCCTGAAACGGACCCTGAGCGAAGTTGGAGCTGAACTGCAGCAACAGCAGGAACAGCGCCAGTGCGAGCAGTGATTGGGACGTCGCGACCGCGAACACGAAGAGGAGGTCGAGCGACGCGCCGACGATGATGAAAGGCTTGCGTCGACCCCAGCGCGTGACAAGGTAGTCGCTGATCGTGCCCACGGTGGGCTGGACGAGGATGGCCACGAATGCCGCCGCGAACTCGAGGTAGCCCATGACCTCGCCGCGGGTGGCAGTTCCGACAAACTGCTCGACCTTGTGCTGGCCGAAGATCTCGTAGCCGCCCCACAGGGCGTTGATGCCGAACCAATAGACGGAGATGGCGAGGAGCTGGCTGCGAGGCAGGAGGAGCCCCGGCCGCGCCGCAGCTGTGCCCGCGTCGGCTTCGCCTTTGGCCGTCCCGGCGATGGCGCTCACGAGACGGGTTGCAGCTGTGTTCGCAGGCGGCTTCTCGCCCTCGTCAGCCGCGCCCTGACGGCACCGTGGCTGAGGCCCACGGCAAGGGCTATCTCGGCGCCGCTATAGCCCTCTGCTGCCATGAGCAGTGCGGTCCGATTCTGTGCGCTCGTCTGAGCCAGCATGATGTCCAGCTCACGACGGGCTTCACGAGCCAGGCACTCGTCCTCGGCTGAAGGGGCGATGGTCTCGACCAGGAGCCGATCCTGCAGCCTTTCTGCGAGCTGCTGCCGACGCCCGCGATCTATGACCAGATTGCGCCCGACGCGAAAGAGCCACGCACGCATTTCCCGGGGCTCGCGATCGCGCATCACTTCTCGTTGCAGGCGGATGTACGTTTCCTGCACTACGTCGTGTGCCAGATCCCCGTCGCGGGTGATCGACACGAGATAGCCGTAGAGCTGCTTGTGGTACGCGTCGTAGGCCTCGCTGGTGACGTCCGTGTCCATCGGGAGCCCCTTCCTGCCTTCTCATTGACGACGACCGTCGTCGTGATTGGCAGGGTCCGCCGCTCGGTGTCCCGGGCGCATGAGCCATCCGTCCCGCGCGCCGGGGATTTCGAGCCGGGAAGTTCAGCTAGGCGCTCGGATCGTCCCTTCCCAGCCCGGCTCGGCGGCCGAGCTCCGCCGCGGCGTTGCGGTCGATGGCAGCCAGCTTGCTGAGGATGACCGAGACCTGGTTGCGAACCGTCTTCTGCGAAAGGCCGAGGGCTCGTGCGATCGCCTCGTTGCCCTCGCCGCGCGCCAGCCGTTCGAGGACGTCCCGTTCGCGCGGCGTCAACGAGGGGAACGCGCGCGCCGCTGCATCGCGCGGGCCACTGAGCAGGCCAGCCAACCGTCCGGCGAGGCGCGCTCCGAACACGACGCCACCTCCGGCAGCGGTCGCGATCGCGCGTTCCAGCTCGTTCCGGTCGGCGCTCTTCGAGAGGTAGCCGCGTGCCCCGGCTGCGATCGCCGCTACAACCGAGTTGTCGTCCTCGTGCATCGTGATGACGAGTACTGCTGTCGGAACATCCAGCACGTGGATCGCGCGCAGTGCTTGCAGGCCGCCGCCGGCCGGCATCTCGAGGTCCAGCAGCAGGACATCGGGCTGAAGTCGTTGGACGAGCTCGACCGCCGAAACTCCGTCCTGCGCCTCGCCGATGAACTCCATGCCGGGTAGCGATTGGACCATCGTCCGCAGCCCGTCGCGATAGAGCGGGTGGTCATCCGCGATCGCAACCCGAATTGGAACCGAAGAAGCGCCGGTCTCCCGGCCCGCGGCGCTCATCCGGGAGCCAGTGGCAGCGTGACCAGGATGCGCGTGCCCGCGTCGGGCGCGCTCGTGACCCAGTAGTCGCCGCCCAGCTCCTCGACGCGCTCGCGCATTGCCTCAGTCCCCACACCGGCGCGACCATCCGTGTCGTACCCGATCCCGTCGTCTGCGACCTCGATGCGCAGCGTCCCGCGATCGACTCCGACGCGCACGTCAAGGTGCTCCGCATGCGCGTGCCGGACGGCATTGGTCAGCGACTCCTGGACGATCCGGTACGCGGCGACCTCCACGGCGGCCGGTAGCGTCGGTAGGCCATCGGCACTCACGCTGATCGCGGGCTGGGAGTCGCCCGTCGAGAAATCGTCCGCAGTGCGCCGTATGGCGTTCGCCAGGCCGAGCTCATCGAGGGCTGGCGGGCGCAGGCCGCGGACCAGCTTTCGCGTCTCGGCGACGGTCGCGTTCAGGTCGCGCCGAACCTCCATCAGCAGCCCTTCCGCCATGGCAGGATCGCGAGCGACCCAGCTCGCCGCCGCATCGACCTTCAGCCCGATCGCGGCCAGGGACGGACCGAGGCCGTCATGGAGATCGCGTCGCAGCCGACGTCGCTCCTCCTCCCGAGCGTGCAAGAGCGCCATCTGACTGCGACGCAGCCGATCGAACCGGAAATTCCGGTCCTGCCACAGCGCAATGGCAAGGAAGATCGGGATGGGTAACGCCAGCAAGACGACCATCTCGCGGGCTACGAGTGGCGAACCGCCGATCAGGATCGGTAGGTCGATCAAGAGCAGCGACGCCACAGCAGTAGCGACGACCGAGACGGCGATACCGACCACGTGACTGCGGCGAACGCGCGAGATTCCACGGAACCGCACCGCGATGCCAACGATGACGACGACGAGCAGGAGACTGACGACGGCGGCATGGACACGCGACCATGCCTCCACCCACACGAGGGACGTCGGATCGAGTGCGCCGATCCCGGCGGCACCCGCGGCGAGCAAGGCCGGCGGTCCGAGATATATGACGGGGGCCAGCCAGCGTGCGTCCCTGCTCCATTGGTCCCGTGTCGGAAATATGAAGACGAGGTGAACGAGGCTCGACCACAGGGTGAGCGATAGGAATCCAGCCGCGACGAAGGCCAGCCAGGAAGCAGACGGATAAGCGAGCTCGGCCGGCTTGATCGTTGACCACAGTGCGACCGATGCGAGGTTTGCGGCGGTGCCAACGAGAAGCGCTTGACCGATTTCGCTGCGCGGACGGCGGATGAACGCGGCGAGGCCAAGGGCGAACAGGGCAACGACGAGGACCAGAAGCGTCTGGCTCGGTTGGCCCGGCCACCACGGCCACGTGAGTTTCGGGTCGAAGCTCCACTCGGCAGGTCGAAGTGGCTCCGAGACGAAAGAGGCGAGCGCAATGATCGCGGCGACCGACGCGAATGCGACAGCGGAGACGACGCCGGCATCGCGGCGCCCGGCCGCGCTCAGACGCCCTACGACCACCCGACCCCTCCGTTGATCGTCAACGCAGTGTCGGCACGAGCCCTACACAACACGTCGGCTTTGACAGAGTGGTCTCACCGGCGGCGCGAGTCAAGCAATCCCCGACACCGGAGCGTGGGAATCACCGGCTGTAACAATCCGCGAGCTCGTCAGTCCCACCTACATGGAACACTCCGCGACAGACAGCCTGACAGTAGAACGCGAAGCCGTCGTGCGCGCGCCGAAACGCATACTCGTCCCGCGAACGCCCGGCCGTCTCCTGCCGGTCGATCAGCGGGCCCACAGACAACGCGACGACCTCGATCAGATGGTCGACGAGCTGTTCGGCGAGCCAACCGAGGAGCGGCCCGGACGACTCGATGCCGCCCTCGTGATCCTTGGCCTGGCCGTCCTTGGCTGGGGGCTGATTTCGGGCCAGTCGAGCGACGTCTTCTTCCTTGGCAGCGCGGTGATCCTCCTGGGGCTGGTCCTGCCGCTTCGGAGCGTCCGCCAACGCATTCGTTCGCGGAAGGCAGCTCGCGCGGAGGACGCGCTCCAGGCACGCCACGACGTGCTCGACGCGGCTGATCCGACGGTGCTCGACTTGACGACCTCATATGCCGAACTGGCAGCGGCTTCGAGCTTGCCCGGCGTGAGCCACGGCAGCGAAGCGCTCGCGGCTGGACATCAGGCTGTCGCGGAAGTGGCTTCCCTCCTGGAGGGGCGATCGCCAGTCGTCCCGGCCGAGGTCGAATACGTCCGGAAGCGGACGGATGCAGTTCGCAGGCTTACGTCGGAGCTCCAGCGGAGCCATCAGGCGTCACTCGAATCCGAGCGCCTCCGGCTTGGCGAGGAGGAGCAGAAGCACCGGCTCCGGGCATTGGCAATGGCAGCCGCCCGCGGGGAAATACACGCGGTCGATCCGGCCGACTCGCTCGACGAGCTCGACAGTCTCACTCAGCGACTTCGTCAGGAGAACCGTGGTGCCGGCTCTAAACTCTCACGGCCAAGCAAATGGCGACGCCGGTCGCCGCACGCGAACCGACCAGGTCGGGCTGCCGAGCGCGGAGTTGAACCCCGACCCGACACGCTCGCGATGCGGACGCTGGCAGTAGTCCTGGCCCCGATCGTCCTCACATATCTCGCAGTGCGTTGGACGTGGTCGAAGCTCCCCGTGCTGCTCCGCGCGGTCGGCCGATTGGCCGGCCAGATCGGTCACCGAATCGCATTGGTGCTGCGCGGCGCAGCCAGCCTCGTCAGCGACGGGCTGCACCTGATCCGCTCGATCGCGATCCGCGTTCTTGTTCTGGCTCGGTCGGCGGCTTCTGCAGTAGCGCGGGCGTTCAGGCCGCTTCTGGCGGCTGTCTCGGACTTCCTGAGCTACCTGGCCCGGCTCGCTCGGGCGTTCGGCAGCAGAGCCTTCGTCGTCATTCGCGCAGGAGTAAGCATGCTGCTTCGGCCGGTCCGTTGGCTGGCTGCGGTAGTCGGCCAATTGTGGAGTCGCGCCCTGGTTGTCCTTCGGGCGGCGGCCCAAACGATCAATCGTGGCCTTCGGTCGGTCGCGGGGGTGGCCCGGCAGCTTGGCGCACGAGCGGCATTACTCGCACTGGCAGCTGCAAGAGGGCTCATGCGACCGGTGCGCGTGTTGCTGGGCGCGATACGCGCGGGTGTCGACATGATCGCGCCGCGGATCTCGGCGTTCCTCCGCATGGTTGGAGAGCCGATCATCCAGGCGCTTGCCGTCGTGGGCCGCCTGGCGCGAAGCATCGCTCTCGCCGCACTGGCTCTTGGCCGGCGTACGGGACGAGTTGTTCTCGACCGTCTGACCGACGCGAAGAACGTCTTGGTTGCGTGGTATCAGCGCTTCTTGCGACCACCCATGGTGCTGGTCGCAGTGGCCATCCAACGACGGATGTGGGCTGTCGGCACGAAGGTCGTCGAGGTCGGCGGCCGAATCCGTGAGCGCGTCGCCACATCGGCGCGCCGTGTCAGCAGGAACCTACGCGCGGCAGGATCGCAGGTTCGCGCTTCTGCGAACGCCTCGGCCCGGCAGCTGCGCGACAGGTTGCGATTTGGCTAGCTACAACCAGATGAGGAGTTCGTGATGTTGAAGTCACTCAGGCGCTGGTGGCGGTACATGGGAACGCGGCTTGGCATGCAGCTCGACCAAAGTGCCGATGCAAAGGTGCAGCTCGAGCAGGCCATCCAGGAGGCGCGTGACCAGCATCGACTGCTGACCGAGAACGCGGCCAGCGTGATTGCGAACCAGATACAGCTCGAACAGCGCCTCGATAGCGCGCTTCAGGAGTACGACAAGGCCAACAATCTCGCGCGTCAGGCACTGGTGCTGGCTGACCGGGAAGCGACGAAGGGGGAGATAGCCCGGGCGGACAACCTCAACGTGGCGGCCGAGTCGTTCACCGAGCGGATTGTTTTCCTCGAGCGCGAAATCGGGGACCTGAAGAAGCTTCTGCTCGAGGCGACGGAGGCGTCGGGACGGGCCCGCCAGGCCGTGCGATTGAATGCGGAAGCGCTGCGCAAGAAGGTGGCCCAGCGTGAATATCTGTTGAGTCAGCTCGACCAGGCCAAGGTGCAGGAACAGCTCAATGCGGCTATGGCACAACTCAGCCAGGGCACGAGCGAGGACGTGCCGAGCCTGGATGAGGTAAGCGACAAGATCGAGCGGCGGCTGGCAGCGGCGAGGGCGACGAGCGAGTTGCGCGGCAGTGACGTCTCGATCCAGGTGCTGGAAGTGGAGCAGGCGCTGCAGGGTGCGGAAACCCAAGCTCGGCTAGGGGCCATGCGCTCACAGCTCGGCCTGGCGAGTCCGCAGACCGCCGGCATGATCGAATTGTCAATCCCTGCGTCTCAGGCGGAGCTCGCCTCGGGCGAGCATCTTCGCAGCGCTGAACTGTGACGAGCAGGTGACACGCCCTCGCAGGCGCCGGCACCGGCAAGACGCGTCATCAGCCGGCGCGCGGCGCAGCTACTCCGGCGGCCAGGCCAGCGGCGCGTACTCGTTCACGACGAGCAACGCCCCGTAGCCCGGCGCCCCGCCCGATCTTTACGGCGCCGGCACCGCCTGCATCACAAGATCCATGATTTCCGGATCCTGAGAGGACGGGAGGAGCCAGAGCTGCGCGACCAGACCGCCGCCCACCGCCAGCGGCGCGTCGACCCCATAGTCGAGCGACCGCGGGCCCGCCGACGTGTCCAGCTGGATCGACGAGGCCACCAACTCGACTGGATCGCCTGCGGAGCCGTAGCGGAGCAGGTGCGGCAGCTCATCTTCGGAACCAGCAACGTAGACGGCCGAGCTGTCTCCGCCGACGACCGATCCAATGATGGGCAGAGCCACGTCAGGCCCGGCTGGGGTCGACCAGTACACGGCTGATGAGTCGAGCTGTGCCCACAGGCCGTTGCCGCCCGGAAAAAGCGGAAGCGACAACGGCGGCCCGAGCGACTCCAGCTCCGTCGCGCCCTCAACCAGCCTGAAGACGCCGAAGCCGGGGGAGGTCTGGTCGTTCGTATCGGCCCGCCAGAAGAGTGCCGAGTCACTCGACAGGAGCTCCCCATTGACGAACCCGACCTTGACCGACTCCGCCGGCGCGTTCGTGGCCGGATCGATCCGCCGCAGGTCGCCGTTGCGAGCGTCGATGTCGGCGGTCGTGCGATCGAGGAACCAGACCGTGTCGCCCAGCGCCGCGAACTGTGCGCCGCCGATGTCGCATGGCACCTCGATCACAGCCCGCTCAGCGAGCGTGCCCGGCTCCAGGCGCACGATGATGCACTCGAAGCCGTTCTGATAGGCGCCGACCCAGATCGAGTCACCGGCCACCTCTACCTGGCCGACGAGCTCCAGCTCGCGCTCTCCGAGCAGGACGCCGGAGGCGGTATCGATCGCCAGCACGGCGGATTTGCCGCCCGGCTTTGCCACCGACGTGTAGAGGCGGCCATCTGCAGCGACCTCTGTGTCGACCACCCGGTCGACTCCGCTCGTCACCACGTGAAAGCCTTCCGGCAGGTCATCGGGCGGCGGGGGCGGCGGCTGTGGAGGCGGTGCGCCGATTGCCACAGGGCCTTGCGTTTCGAAGTCGACCGTGCTCACGTACAACTCGATCAACTCCAGCAGGTCCGTGATGGATACATCAAAGACGCATTCCAGGAACCGGTCCTGGTCCTCCACAGGTCCGCAGAGCGCCTCTGCCTGCGCACGCTCCTCCGCCGTGAGGTCCTCCAACGTCCGCACCTGCGACTCCTCCGGGAAGCCAGGAATGACGAAGCTCTGCGTCGACTGGCCGTCCTCGTAGTCGAAGAGTGTCGTTTCGTCCGTCACCGCCCAGGCCGGGCCGAGGACCTGGTAGAGCGACACGTAGCGCTCGTGCTCGTCGACGGGCGGCGTCAGGCGCGTCCCGTCCGGCATCGCCGGGACCCTCATCGTCCCGGGTGCCACATTGCCCAGCAGCCCCGCGCCATCCGTGATCAGCGCATCCGTCGGCGCGATCATGACGTTGATGCAACAGCCGCCGCTGATGCTCACGGCCCAAAGCTGCGTTCCGTCCGGGAAGTCGACCTGCACCCCGCCCGAGTACGCCGCAACACGACCACCGTCGCCCAGCTCGATCGGGGTCGAGGCGTCCACCGGCTGGCCGTCGACGGCCACACTGAGTGGCGAGTTGGCGTCCGGATCGGTGCTTATGACAACGCGGCTGGCGCCAACGCGCGCGGCGATGGCCGTGTTGACGGTCACGTGCGCGGAGCCCGGTATCGGCTCCTGTCTGGCCTGGATCTCGAGCGCGCCGTCGGGCGAACGCAGGAGCACATACTCCCCGGCCGCCATGAAGTCATAGCCCACGCCATCGACGGTGCGCATATGCGGCTCGCCGGCGCTCGACGCGCAGCCGCCGCCGGTGCACGGAGCCGAGTTATCCGGCGGCGGCGGGGACTCCCTCGGCTCGCAGAACTCGTCGAGTGCGTGGCCCGTAAGCGTGCCCTCCGCGCCCGCGAGCCCGCCCGTGAGGGCGAGGAAGAACCCGGGGTCGACGTCAACCAGCGGGGGACCGCTGAACCCCTCTCCCTCCGGGCACGCACAACCTCCTGGCTTGGTGCACAGCCACGTTTGCTCGAGACCGTCGATCAGGTCGCCGCCGGTAGAGCCGGTATGCAGCCGCGCGTGGCCTGCGATGCGGACCTCAACTACCTCGGCCTGGGAGCGGACGAGGTAGACCGCGTTCCGGACGACGCCGGCCAGGACCGGCGAAGAGGAGCCAACCGAGAGCGTGATCTGGTCGGTCGGAGCGCCCATGGTCGTTTCATACAGGGCGACCGCGTTCCAGTCCGGACCGCCAACAAGGATCGGCTTGCGCAAGAGGCCCGATGCCCAGGTGTCGAGGAAGTCGTCCTCGTGCGCCCGGGCAGCTCGGAATCTCTCCGGGTTATCCGACGCGTGAAGCATCGCGTCGACGTGCAACCACGGCGCGAAGCCCAGCTCCTGCATGTGGAAAAAGAAGCCGACGGCATCGTATGAGCGGCTCCAGAGCGACTGGTTCGGGGAGACGAGGTAGGTTGCCCACCAGTCGCGGCCGATCGTGGAACCGCCCACAACCGCTTCGCCGACCCACGTGGCCTGGCCCTCCGTGACCCAGTTCGGTACGCCTACCGCCCCGGGAATCTTCCAGCCCAGCGTCGCGAATTGGAAGCAATGGAACATCTCGTGGGCGAGTGCCCCGCGTACGGCCGTCTCGTCGAAGCTGGGGTCCGTGCGCAGGTTCGGGTTGACATGGATCTGACAGCCGAACTCGAAAAGGGTGCGCACAGCCTCAGGCAGTAGGGACGGAAAGGCGTAGGCAAGCGCCGTCGCAAGTGGTCCCTGCGGCGTCTCGTCGTTCATCCACAGGATCCATGGCACGCTGAAGTCACGGCCCAAATTGACGGCGATGGTCCGTTTCGCCTCCTTGAGGACATCGAGTACCCAGCGCCGGTCCTCGGCCAGCGCGGCGGTCTCGACGCCGACCGGTGACCCGGCCAGGGCGATCACGCGGCGCGTTCCGGACCCGCTCAGATCTCCACCGGTCTCCTCGCCAACCGTTCGCTCCGTCCCGTCGGGCATGACGATAATTGCGTCATCACCGGGAGTTAGCGCTGCGTCGACCACCGCGCGCTGCTCCGTGGTCAATGCCTCATAGTGCCGGAGGATCCAGTCGACTGCGAAGGTGCCCTCGACACGCTGGTGCGGCTCGGGTTCTGCGCCCTTCCACGGGGGCCGCGCCGGGAAGCGGCGCGATGACCAGCGAGAAGGCGTCGATCGCAAGTTGAAGATCGACCTCGCCCTCAGACCCGACCCTTTCGAACAGCCGGTCATAGACGGTCGGCGCGCCGGCCTCCGCCGACGGTGTGGGCGACGACTGCGGTGGAGCGGACACGCACGAGACGACGACCACCAGGCTCACGAGTGCGATGGCGCGGCGGAGCCAAGCGGTCCTTCTCGGTGCCGGTGTCCGCCGCATCATCCCTCCCACGTTGCGCGTCCGCAGAGCATAGCGGCAGCTTGGCGGCGGTCGCGGTTCTTGTGACAAGCAGCTGTCACGCGGGCCAGCGACACTTCGCTGATAGTGGAACAGAAGGAAACAGGACCACCGGACCAACTTCTCGATGACCTGAACGAGGCCCAGCGAGAAGCCGTCGACGTCTCGGGCGGGCCGCTGGTGATCCTCGCCGGCGCCGGCACGGGCAAGACGCGGGTCATCAGCCGGCGCGCGGCGCACGCGATCGAGACCGGCGCTGTCGCGGCCAGCAAGGTCCTGCTGGTCACGTTCACGGACAAGGCGGCCAACGAGATGGTCGAGCGGATGGCGCGCCCTCGGCCACCGCGGCGTCATGGCGCGCACGTTCCACTCGCACGCCGTCCGACAGCTCCGCCACTTCTGGCCCAGCCATCACGACGGCCAGGACCCGCCGCAGATCCTCAACTCGAAGCTGCCGCTGATCAGCCCGCTGGCCAGGAACCTGCCCGGCCACTACCGCTTCACGCCGACCAAGGACATCGCCGACGCGATCGAGTGGGCCAAGGTCCGCCGCATCGCGCCCGACAAGTGGGAGCAGGACCCGCAGACACGGACAGGGCGCCTATCCCGGCCGACCTCTTCGCCCGCATCTACGCCGGCTACGAGCGGGCCAAGCAGCGCCAGGGCAAGCTCGACTTCGAGGACATGCTCGCGCTGACGGTCGAACTGCTCGAGTCGGACGACGAAGCCGCCCGCCTCGTCCAATCCCAGAAGACGTGGATCAGCGTCGACGAGTACCAGGACACGAACCCGCTCCAGGAGCGCCTGCTCGAGCTGTGGCTGGGCGACTCGCCCGACATCGCCGTCGTCGGCGATCCCGACCAGACGATCTACACCTTCACCGGCGCCACGCCCGACTACCTGCTCCGCTTTGCCGACAAGCACCCCGGCGCCCGAACCATCGCCCTGACCGAGAACTACCGATCGACCCCGCAGGTCCTCGCGCTGGCCAACCGACTCACCGCGGACGGACCGCGCGGCGCGCTGACGACCACTCGACCAGCGGGCCCCGAGCCGTCGATCGACCGCTTCGCCGGCCCAGAGGTAGAGCTCAACGTCCTGGTGTCCGGCATCCGCAAGGTGATCGCCGAGGGCGTGGCCAAGTCGGAGATCGCCGTGCTCGTGCGCATCAACGCCCAGCTGCCGCCGATCGAGGACGCGCTGACCCGAGCGGCGATCGAGTACACCGTGCGCGGCCAGCGCTTCTACCAACGGTCCGAGGTGCGCGAGGCGCGACAGCTGATCGCGCGCGCGAAGCTGGCGCAGACGGGCGCGGCGCTGGTGATCGCGGTGCGCGACCTGTTCGTCGAGCGCCTCGGCTACGAGCCAGGTGCGGACACGATCGGGGAGGAGGCTCGCGAGCGCGCCGCGTCGCTCGAGCTGCTGATCACGATCGCGTCTGACCTGGTCGAAGCCAACGCGGACGCCACTGCGTCGGACCTGACGGCAGAGCTGGATCGTCGGGACGCGGCCGAAGCGGCGGCGCAGGGCGTCGGCGTCAACCTGCTGACCTACCACCGGGCGAAGGGGCTCGAGTGGGACGCGGTCTTCCTGCCGGCAGTCGAGGAGGGCGACGCTGCCCATCCGCCAGGCCAAGACGGACGAGCAGGTGGCCGAGGAGCGGCGCCTGCTCTACGTGGGCATCACCCGCGCCCGCACGCACCTGGCGATCTCGTGGTCGCGCAAGCCGTCGCGCTTCCTGGGCGAGATCCGGCCGCAGTCGGTGCGCAACATTCCATCCGCGCGTGCGCACCTCGCCCGCCTCAACCGGCAATGACCCGCTTGCTGGAGGCGCTCCAGATCTGGCGTCGCGAGCGTGCCAAGCAGGATGCCGTGCCTGCCTACGTCGTCGCCCACGACGCGACGCTCGCCGCGATCGCCGCCGACAAGCCCCAGTCGATCTCGCAGCTCCGCCGCGTCAAGGGCATGGGCCCAGTCAAGCTCGACTCCTACGGCGCGGAGATCCTCGCCATCGTCGCCAGCGCTCCCCGAGGACCAGGCTTCCGCGTTCGTTAACGTTTCAAAGGCCGGTCGGTGACGTCGAGCTCAAGGGACTCACGGAAACAGTTCGCCTCTACCCAGCAGGCTGAAATCCAACTGAGCCAAGCAACGCGGCCCGAGTCAGCCGGCTTGAGTCGGTTATGGGGATCGCGGGCGGGCACCGAACGTTCCCGCTTTTGACCGATCTCCCTAACTGACTCACCGGTAGGGGTCCCGCCCTCGGCTGGGCTCTGTACGCGGAAGTGGGCTGCCTGGCTCGCCGGGCGTGTACCTAGCGTCCCGCTGCGTCCATAGCCGCTTCGATGTCGAGCAGCGTCGGTTTTGCGTTTAGCTCGATGGCAGTGTCGCGTGCCCTGCGCAGAAGGTCGACGCCGCGAGCGCGATCACCTATTTCGATGAGGCAGCGACCTTCACCGAATTGAGCAAGAGCGGTCGTATAGGGCCAGCCGAGTTTTTCGAAGAAGGCGCGGGCCTCGGCAAAATCCTGGCGTGCCTCTCCGTCGTTGCCTTCGGCCTCCAGGACAAAGGCAGTGGCCAGCTTCGTGAGGTAGCCGCGAGTAGTCTGCCTATCAAAAGGAAAAGACTTGGCAAGAACTCTTCGGGCCAAGTTCACATCGCCAAGCGCAACGGAAGTTCTGGCCAACTCCAGGGCGCTTGTGACATAAATACCGTCTGGCACCCGCCGAAGCGTAGCCTCGACTGCAGCGCGAGCGGCCTCGTGATCGCCCTGTCTCATGGCGGCCAACGCTGTCAAAGCCCCGCCCATGAACGGCAACAAACCGACCGACTCAGCGGTCGCCATCAAGTCGTCCAGTGGTTCTGTAACCGCGCCACGCTCGATCTCGACATAACCAGCCTGCATGCGAACCATGAAGGTCGTGTATCCGTCGCCGCGTGCCAGAGCATCTTCTCTGAGCTCCGTTGCTTCTTCGAGCAGCTCGTCCCAGCGGCCATCCACCTCCAGGGCATCCAATCGGTGCGCGCGGATCGAGGAATCTGCCAACCCATACCGTCGAGCGAACGCGACGACCTCGTCGTATCTGGCAACCACGAGCGACGAATGCTCTAGTTCGAAGAGATCTGGTCGGTTGCTCATGGCCTGGCACGCGGCTCGGTGATCACCAGTCGCCATTGCAAGCTCGACGGCTCTGAGCATGTCCTGGTCGGCTCTCGGGACGTCCTCAGTGCCGATCGCCATTCCACGGGCTTGGAATGCACCATACGGCGGGGGCAGGCCGAGCTCATCGGCCAGCCGAAGTGCGTTCTCGGCCGCCTCGATCGCCTCATCGGCCCGGTAATGGTTGGCGAATCGAAACGCGCGGTCAGCGAAGAACTCGATGAGGCCTGGGCCGGGATGCGCCTCGAGGATCGTTCGGGCCTCCGCAAGTACGGCAGTTGCCTCGGGTTGCCGGCCGGCATTTATGAGCGCGCGGCCACGTTGGGTCGCCAGCTCGGCCGCAGCAAGCTCGTTTCCGTGATCGACGTACCAGCGCGCCGCGGCTTCGAGCACGTCAGCGGCAACCCGCGACTCGGCGCGGGCCTGATGCGCCTGTCCCAGGACACTCAACGCTTTCGGGCGACGAGGATCGTCGGCTGCGAGAAGGTCCAACGCGTCACGCAATTGACGGATCGCCCGCTCAGGCTCGATACGCATGCTGTGATCAGCGGCTGCGATCAGCGCCGAACAGAGATCGGAGCGGATGGCAGGCAGGTCGTCCTCGGCACCTGTTGCGGTCGCCGAGCTCTTCGGCGCGGCGGAGGTGGTCCGCGACGATTTCGGCAAGGTCGCCGAGCCGCTCGCCGGATCGGTCGGTGATCCATGCCGCGGCGGCACGATGCTTGGCCAGTCGCGCGGCCCGCGGCAGGAAGGAATACGCGACGTCACGCAGTAACGCATGCCAGAAGCTGTATTCGGCCTCACCGGCCATGGACGAGGGGTCCTGATGGCGGGCCAGCTCACGCCGCGCAAGGTCCTCCAACGCAGGCTCGGCCTCATCGCGCCGGCGGCCTTCGAGATCGGCCACGGCGCCCGACCAGAAGACCCGCCCGATGACCGACGCATCGAGCAGCACCGGTTTCAGGTCCCGGGGCAGGCTGTCGACGCGTGCGGCCAGCAGAGCCTGGATGGTCGGCGGAATCATCGACTCGTCGAGCACTGCGTCCTCGCCCGACAGGCCACGCTCGCGGGCTAGCGCGGCAAGCTGCTCGGCATACAGCGGGCTGCCAGCGGCACGCTCGAGCATGGTGGCGATGACTCCCTCCGACGCACTGGCGAGGGTGGACTCGATCATCTGTCTGATGTCGTCGTCACGGAGCGACGTGAGCTGGACGAGGGTTGACCTGCCGGCCCGTTCGAGCCAAGCCGGATGTCGCTCCGCAACCTCGGGGCGCGCGGTTACGAGGATCAGCAACGGCGCTTCTTCGGTGTTATCGGCAAGCTGGACCAGGAAGTCGACCAGCGCCGCATCGGCCCAGTGCAGATCCTCGACGACGAGTACCAGCGGTCCGTCGACGGTGAGCGTGACGAGGAACCGGGTCCACGCGGCGAAGAGCTCAGCCTGCTCGGGTGGCGCGGCATCGGTGTGCAGGCCGACGAGCGGTGCCAGACGCTCTCGGTGCCACGAGCGGATCTGAGGGTCTGGCTCGATGAGTGCCGCATCGATCTTGACCCCAATGGTCTGCTGGTCGTCGGTCTCCAATATCCCGGCATGAGACTTGACGATCTCGCCGAGAGCCCAGAAGGAGATGCCGTCGCCATAAGGAAGGCAGCGCCCACTGCGCCAGGTCACGTCTGATCTCGCCGTGACTCGCCGCCCCAGCTCACGGACGAGCCGGGTCTTGCCCAGGCCGGGTTCGGCGACGATTGTGAGGAGCTGGATCCGCCGCTCTGTCTCACAGCGCTCGAAGGCAGCGAGCAGCGTGCCCAGCTCCGCGTCACGCCCCAGGAACGGTGTCGACTCCGAGGTTGGCAGGGTGGTTGATGAGCGCTCTTTCGTCGCCTGCCATACCTGAACCGGCTGAGCCTTGCCCTTGAGCACGATCTCGCCCAGATCGTGCCACTCGAACTCGTTCCGAGTTCTCAGATAGGTCGGCTCACCTACGGCAATGCCACCTAAAGGTGCTGCATTCTGGAGCCGTGACGCCGTGTTCAGGAGGTCGCCGACGGCGATGCCTTCTTCGAAGGAGCGCTGGTCACCGACGTGCACGACCGCCTCGCCGGTCTGGATGCCGATACGGACCTCGATCCCGAGATCCGTCGACTCCAGCTCGCGGATGATTGCGAGGGCTGCCCTGACTGCCCGGTTGGCGTCGTCCTCATGGATCGTTGTCGCGCCAAAGAGCCCGACAACGGCGTCGCCAATGAACTTGTCGATCCTCCCGCCATGGGTCTCGATCTGCGCACGCGCCAGGCGGTAGTAGCTCGATAGCAGTGCGTCGATGTCCTCCGGATCGAGCCGCTCACCGAGCTCTACTGACCCGACCAGGTCGCAGAACAGGGCCGTGATGACCTTGCGTTCGATCGAACGGGCGCCGTCGCCCATCACGGGCGTCGCTCGCGCTGCACGACAACCGCTGTCAAATCGTCCGCCTGTTCGGCGTCGCCGCAGAATTCGGCGACCGACATGAGCACCGAATTCGAGCACCGACTGTGCGCTTACACCGTCCGCTACAGCCGCCGCGGCGCTGTCGTCGGCGGGACTGCCCCGCACGCTCTCTGGCATCGGGCTGATGGTATCGCTCGGAGGAGGGGACGCTGCCCATCCGCCAGGCCAAGACGGACGAGCAGGTGGCCGAGGAGCGGCGCCTGCTCTACGTCGGCATCACCCGCGCCCGCACCCACCTGGCGATCTCGTCGTCGCGCAAGCCGTCGCGCTTCCTGGCGACTTTGCGGCGCCGAAATGCTGGTCATCGTGGCCAAAGCTACGTAAGGAATCAGTTCTACACCGACCGAACGCGTATCTCTCTGGGACAACAAACAGCACGATGTAGAGTGCCTGACCTAATGCTCACGCCTGAGCCCGCATTGAGGGGAATAGAACGATGAAAATCGTTCGCCACCAGCAACTGGCGCGCCTCTTCTCGGCGAGCCTACTGCTGATCGCGCTTGCGTCACCCTTGTCAGTCGGCGCCGACGACGGAGAATCTCCACCGCCTGTTCTGGTGGCTTCCGACGTTGAATTTGCGCCCATCCCGAATCGGACCCAGACCGCGACCGGCGATGCCCCGTCGCCCTACCAGACCAGCGAATACATGGCCGGCAGCGTCACGGTCAGCGTCGTCTTCGCCGAGTCGAGCGCCGTTCCTGGCTACTGCTCAGGTGTCGCCCACACCGAAAATTGGAACGCCACACGCCGGTCCAGGGTGCTCGACCAAATCCGAACCGGTGTCGCCTGGTGGACTGGTCGCGCCAACCGCCCGAGCCAACTCAGCTTCAGCGTCGAAGACCTCGGCGTCGTGCCGACCTCGTGCGAGCCCATTAATCGCTCGGGTGACGACTACGGCCGCGGGCCATGGGTGGCTGACGTGCTCAACGGGCTGGGTTACTCGGCTAATACTTCCAGCTCCAGCTACCTGTCCGCGGCGCGAAGTCTGGCCGATGCCCGCCGGGATGCACGTGGCACCGACTGGAGCTACGTCATCTTCGTCGTCAATTCTTACAACGACGCCGATGGACAGTTCACCGATGGCCGCTTTGCCTACGCGTGGTTAAACGGCCCCGCGGTCGTTATGACCTATGACAACGACGGCTGGGGCATCGACAGCACGTGGCGGGTGACCGCCCACGAGACCGGTCATATATTCGGTGCGCTCGACGAGTACTCCTCGTCCGGTTGCTACGCCGATGACACCAGCGGCTACCTCAACGCCGGCAACAGCTCGTGCAACTACGACGGCATAAGCTGGGACGAGTCGATCATGGGCGATTCGTACGAGCAACTCTCGCCGGACGTCGATGTATCCAACTCGGCGCGCGCGGCCGTAGGTTGGCGCAACCCGTCGAGCGACCCGGTCACCGGTGTGACCACGGTCGACGTCGTCCGGACTTCTACAAATGGGCTTCAGGCCCATGTGCCCGACCCGACGACCGACCAAACGCCGACATATGTTGGCGAGGGCGGTAACGAGCCCTACCCGCCTGGCGGTTGCAACACTCGCGCCGGCGGCTGCTGGCGTTATCCATCAGCGATCAGCATCTCCCGAGTGGCCTCAGTCGGTGCCCGCGTCGACTCTGGCGCTTGGACGAGCAGCGGCGTGTCCGCCTCCGACGGCTCGTTCAACACCGACTACGAGGACTACCAATTCACGCCGAGCAGCCTCGAGCCCGGCGCTCACTCGATCTCGACACGTGTGATCAACGACTTCGGTCACGCGTCGTCGGTCGCGAGCGACGCGATCACGATCAGCGGCGGCGGCAGCAGCGGCCCGGCCAACGACAACTTCAGCGCCGCCACCGAGTTACCGGCGCACCACACGTCGATAGTTGGCACCAACGTCGGCGCCAGCGCCGAGGCCGGAGAGCCGATCAACACCTCGGGCTCAAGCCCGATCAATTCGGTCTGGTTCAGCTGGACTGCCGCGGGCAACGGCGAGGTTGAGATCGACCTGTGCTATAGCGACTTCGACACCACCCTTGCCGTTTACACCGGCGCGAGCGTCGCCTCGTTGATCAAAGTTGCGCACAACGACGACAGGCCGTCCGGCGTCTGCTCATCGACCAGCAGCTGGCTGACTTTCCAGGCCACGGCTGGTGTGACCTATCACATCTCAATCGATGGCTACAGCGACAAGGTCGGCACGTACGAGATGACCTTTCTTCCCAACGATCCCTCGACTCAGCCGTCGAACGACCTGTTCTCTGCGGCAGATGTGCTCAGCGGACCAAGCGGCATCGCGAGTGGAACGAACGAGAACAGCGGCGGGGAGGTGGGCGAGGCGGCGATCACGAATGGCTCGCCGCCGACCCAGTCCGTCTGGTACCGCTGGACGGCGCCGTCCTCGGGGACGCTGGCGCTCGACACCTGCACGAGCGACTTCGACACGACACTGGGCGTTTACACCGGTTCGAGCGTCGATACATTGACCAGGCTGGCTCGCAACGACGACGACCCGACCGACGTGTGTGGCCTGGGCAGCAGGGTGACATTCGCGGCATTGGCCGGGGCGACGTACTACTTCGCGCTCGACGGCTATGGCAACGCGACGGGACATTTCAGCCTTGCCTGGTTGCTTTCTGGTCCCGACGTAACGGCCCCAGTAGTTGCCAATCCGACGGGCTTGATCACCGCACCTCAGACGCTCGGCACAACGCTCAATGTCAACCTCTCGTGGCCGGCCGCAACTGATCCGTCAGGCATCGCCAGCTACGAGCTTCACATCAAGAAGGGCACTGGCGCGTGGACCAACGTGCCTCTGCCCACTCCGACGACGACCAAAGTCGAACGTGCATTGACCACGGGCGCCGCATACCGCTTCCGGGTTCGCGCCACCGACGGGGCAGGCAACGTGTCGCTTTGGGCTGCCACGTCAAGCGCCAAGCTCAGGGTCGTCCAGGAGACGAGCACCCAGGTCACGTACGTTGGCACATGGCGCCGTACGGCTGTGACTGGATCCTCTGGTGGCTATGTGAAGTACGCGTCTGCCGCGGGAGCGCAGGCGATGTTCACCTTCAACGGCACCAACGCTGTCGTCGTGGCGACCACGGGGCCGGCGCGCGGTATCGCAGACGTCTATATCGACGGGGCTAAGGTCGGAACGATCGACTTCTATTCGCCCACCGTGCGCAAGAAGCACATAGCCTGGGCATTGGGTTCTCGCCTGTTGCCCGGTTCCCACACGCTCGAGGTTCGCGTCACCGGACAGCGCAACAGCGCGTCAACGGGTGCTCGAATCGAGCTCGATGCCTTTACCAGTTGGCCCTGATAGCTAGACGCGCCGCCCGCACGCAGGCGCTTAATCGTGCCGGTCATTGCCCGTTCCCAAGCTCGCACTAGCGAGTGTCGATCCCGAGGTCGATGTTGCAGGTGTCGGTGTCCGCACCACCTCGGACGACGTCGCCGGCGTCCAGGTCGGCCACGTTGATCTGGTCGGCGCCGCCGTGGCCCCAGATCTGGTCCGGTCCCGGGCCGCCGTTCAGGGTGTCTTTTGCGGCGCCGCCACGGATGACGTCACTGCCGTACCCACCGTATGCAACGAGCGGCCGCGCGAGCGGATCGGGACCGCTGCCCTTGTCGCCCCGGGCCGGACAGCGCAGCGCACTCAGGGTGTTCACCATGACGGTGTCGGCTAGAGTGACGACACCGGTCGCCGTCGGGGAGTTGCCGGGAAGGGAGTCGGTAATGTCGCTGCAGCCACGTCGTTCGCTATTGGCGGTGCCAGTCGCACTACTGCTGTCGTTGTTGCTCGCGGGCCAGGTCCTGGCCGCACACGGGTGGAGCGCTCCCATTCCGCTCACTTCGACTGGCAGCGGCTTTCCCTTCGGGATCGCCCGAGTCGACAACGACACGGCAGTGGCCGCACTCGTCGAATGGAACGGCAACGGCTACGACGTTCTAGCCAGGCGATCGACTACATCTGGTTCATCGTGGGACCCGCCGATCACGTTATCGACAGGCGGCTACTTTCCAGCCGTCGCTGCCCTCGATCCATTTGTCGACTTCGTCTGGGAGCAGAACGGCCGCGTCAGGTACGCGCGAAGCAATAACGGCGGCGCCAGTTTCGGTCCTTCGGTGGCGCTGTCCAAATCCACCTTCCCGCTCGGCTTGAGTGTCGCTCGAGGGCCAGACGGTCTCGTAGTCGTGGCTTGGGAGAACGGCAATACCAAGAGGATCAGGGCACGCGTCAGCACCGACGGTGGATTGACCTTCGGGCGCACAGCCGCCTTCGACAGCCACACCCAGGAAATGGCTACGGCCGTCGCCGCGGGTGACGGAGTTGCGTACCTCGCCTACAAAACGAGGTATTACCGGCTGGTCGTGCGCCGCTCTTTGGACGGCGGACAGACCTGGAGCGCTCCTTTCGTCGGCACGACCGAAGGCTATGGGCTCAGCGGCCACCAATTTTCTCTGACCGCGTCAGGCAGTCACGCTTACCTCGCCTACACCGATAGCAACCCGAACCACCCGGCGTGGGGCACTGTTCGATACCGACGCACGCTCGACAGCGGTGTTAGCTGGTCGGCTCAGCGCGACCTGGCGCCGCCGATGTGGAAGACTGAGACCCCCGACATATTCCTCCTTAACGGTGTGGTTCGAGCCGTCTACGAGCGGCGAGCGACCGTGTACGGCGTCAACTACCAGCAGTCGGCCGACGGCCTCAGTTGGTCCACTGCCGAGCAAGTCGAGACAGGTGGTGCGTTCCGACCTCTGATCACCAAGGCCGGCGACATCATCGTGCTTTACCAGGTCGGTGCCGGGGACGCCGTCGCGCGCACAGGAACCTGACGGGGTCAGTCGCTTTCGCAACCGATGCCGTCGAAGTCACCGTCGAATCGATGCGGATCGGGCGGCAGGACTGTGAACCGGCGAAATAGGATATCGCCGCAATCGAGATCGGGCGGTGACGGAGGGATGCAGACGCCTGGGTAGGACGCATCGCATCCTGATCCGCCGTTGCCGCCTCCGAGCGGAGTGCCTGCAGGCTCGTGCGTCGGGGGCGGATCACCCCACAAGCCGAGCCCGGCGTCGCGCGCTTCGTCCTGAGCGGTCAGGTAGCGGTCGACGTATTTGACGTCGGGCGGATAGGTCGAGACCTGTGCGAAACCCCGGCGCACGAGCTCCTCGTTGACCATCAGCCAGGCATCACCCTCACGAAGCCAGACATAGCGGAGCAACCGGCCGAATCGGTCGGTCTCGGACAGATCCTTCTCCAGCACCACCGTCTGGCCTTCGACCAGCGCCTTGTTCGCGTCGGAGGCTTCTCGCCCCATCCACTGAACGGGGCGGCGAGGGTCAACTGTTTCGGGCGTGTCGATGCCGATGTATCGCAGCCGGTATTCCGACCCGCCGATGACCACGCGAATGGTGTCACCGTCAGTGACGCTTGTGACGTACGCCTCTTCGGTAGGCCCTGACGGTCCACCATTTTGTTCTTGTGTCGCGATAGGCAATGGCGGAGTCGGGCTCTCCGGCGCTGACGGCATATGGGTGGAACCTGGTCCTGCCACCGGCGGCGGAGTCGTGGAGGGTTCAGAGGAAGCGGCGGAAGTGGGCTGGGAAGCGACCGGCGGCACGCTTGGAGTTCGCTCCGGTGACGATGGTGCTATCTGGCATGCGAGCAACAGGAAACTCACCGCGAGCGAAATCGCCGCGGTGAGTCCCATTCGAAAGTCGTCCGGTGTGGCGGCGCACGACGTTGGTGCGAGTCATGTGGCCGAAACCCGTCGCTCAGCGAGAGCTATAGGTCCGGAGAGACAAGCGTCAGGACTCGCAGCCAATTCCGTCGCCGTCGCCGTCGAAGCCGTGAGGATCTCGGCCGCGGACCGGGAACTGACGAGCGTTGATCTCGCCGCAGTCGAGGTCGGGCGAAGAACGCAGGCACAGGGTTGGATATGACGGATCGCAATTGTTCTGCGGAGGGTTGTTGTCCGGCTTGCGCGTCGGCTTGGGCGTCGGCTTGGGCGTCGGGTCCGGCCTTGGAGCGACCGTCGGGTCCGGCCTGGGAGCGACCGCTGCGACCGCCCTCATCCTGAAATCGCCCTCGGCGATGACGTTGTCGTTCAGGAGATAACGCATCGTGTACCAGCCTGGCGACGTAGCCAGGACGGCCTCACCGAAGAATACGTTTGAGCCTGCCTCAGGACTGTGACTGCCGTTGTAGACGACCGCGCCGTTGGCGTCGGTTACTTCCACCACGATGGTTTCGGTCCCAACCGCGGGAGGCAATTCCACCCGCCAGGCCACTGACGTGCCGCCATCGAACCGATCTGACGCATCGCCCAGGACGACGCCGTCCGTTGTCTGCGTATAGCTCTTGCCAAAAGCGATCTCCGAAGCAACCACCGGGGTCGGGGGAGCCGGAGCCTGTGTTGGCTCAGCGGTCGCAGCTGGGGTAGGCGTGGAGGTAGGTGCTTGCTGGGTCGGCTCGACGGTGGGCACCACGGTCGGATCGGCCGGCGCAGGTGTCGGTTCATCCGTCGCTGTGGGAGGCGTCGCGACTGCGATCGTGGGGGATGGCACCACAGCCACGGGCGGCGCTGCGGTGCTCGCTCCACATCCCACGGCAATCAGCGCGACGAGCGTTAAGCCAACAGCGGTGAGGAGACGCGCGCGCGCGCTCGGAAACCTGGTGACCATCAATCCTCCTCGGATGAACTAGCCAGGCCCGCGACCGAACCCATGTAAGTCGGTCAAGCGTCGGCCTAACCAATCAACCGTATGAGAGGCAGCCGTGGTTCCCCCTGTGCATACGCTGGGAGGTTGCTGTGTGTCGCGCCGGTCTCGACTTGGTGCCCTGCGGTGTCTTGGCGCCCGGGCGGTGTCTTTGAGTCAGTTATGGGGATCGCAGGCGGGCAACGGTTTCGTGTCGACTTCCATTTATCTCCCTAACCGACTCATCGATGGATGGTGACGTGCGAAAGTGGATGCTGACCGGCGATCCTCGCGATCGTCGTGGGCACTCGCACCGGCTAGGCCGACTGCTGCGCGATGGCCACCGCCTCGTCCAGGGTCAACACCTTGCCTTCGGCGTAACCACGCTCGAAGTCGGGTCCGGCAAGCTCTCGCATCCGGACCTCGAATGCTGACCGGTGGCGCATCCAGCCACCCAGTGGAGCGGCATATTCCGCCTCCTCGACAGGTGCCCACAGTCGGCCGGCGCGCTCAGCCTGGCCGCGCTCCGCCGCGACGCGGGCAAGGATGGCAACGCCGAAGACTCGGCCAGGCCTGTCGCGCAGCCTCCCCGCGATCGCCAATAACGCCCGGGCATGTTCCTCGGCATCGTCGAGAAGCCCGACATCGATCGAGAGGCATGCGAGTTCCGCCAGCGCTCCGCCCTGCCACCACGGCACGCCAACCTGCTGAGCGAGATCTGCACTTTCGCGGAAGAGCTTCATTGCTGACTGCTCGTCGCCTTCATCGCGAGAGATCGACCCCAACGTTCCGGTCGTCTGCGCGCGGCCCCACGTGTTGTCCGCCTTCCGGTGAATCTCGTCGCTCCGCTCGACCAACTCGCGCGCGCGCGGCAGGTCACCAAGGATCATCGCTGTGATGGAGAGGCGGTGTAACAGCACAGCCTGACCATGCTCGTCGCCAAGTTCCTCGAAGAGTGCCAGCGAACGCCGCCAAACCTCGTCGGCAGCTTGGGGGCGGCCGGCGATATGGAGCGAGCTTCCAAGGGCGCGGAAGGCATGGGCTCGATCCTCCATCGGCACTTGATCAGCGCCTGGCGCCTCCAGAAGGCGCTCGAACCACGTGACGCCCTCGTTCGGGTCCTCCAGGACCCAGAGCTGTTCAAGGGAGAAGGCGATCTTCAGCCCGACCTCGATGCTCCCGCTTCTGAGGCACCACGTGAGCGCGCCGCGGAAGTTGTCGATCTCCGGAATGGCGAGATACTGCCTCTGGCCGCCTGGGCGCATGGCCCCGGCGTTCAGGTTGGCTTCGACCGCGACGGACAGGAAGTAGTCGGCGTGTCTTGCGCGGACGGCGTCTGAATCTGGCGACGCCTCCAGCTTCTCGACCGCGAACTCGCGGATCGTGTCCAGCAGCAACAGGCGGCCGTTGGCCAGGCGCCGTACCAGGTTCTTGACGACCAGCGACTCGAGTGTCTCCAAGTCTGCGGCGCAGACGGTCTCTGCTGCCACCAGCGTGAACGACCCGCGGAAGACGGCGAGGCTGCGGAAGAGTGCCTGCTCGTCTGGCTTGAGCAGCTCGTGGCTCCACTCGATCGTCGCGCGCAGCGTCTGCTGTCGCGCGGGAGCATCGCGTGACCGGGTGGAGAGGAGTGGCAACGCTCGCTCGAGTCGGGCCAGCAATTCGTCCGTGCCCAGTAACGCGACGCGTGCTGCCGCAAGTTCGATGGCCAGCGGAAGCCCGTCCAGCCGTTTACAGATCTCAGGCACGGACGGCGTTGGCTCATAGTCGGGAATCACTGCCCGCGCACGCTCGGTGAACAGTGCGGCGGCGTCGTCATTGGGCAGCGGTTCGACGGGGTAACGCCGCTCCGCATCAAGCTGCAGGGGTTCGCGGCTGGTCACGATGACCTTCGTGTTCGGCGTCCCCGAAAGCAGTGCGGAGATAGTGGATGCCGCTTCGACTACCTGCTCGAAGTTATCCACGAGCAGGAGCAGCCGCTGGGCCCCGATGTAGTCGATCAGGCCATCGTCGGCGCCAACGGACAGGGCGATCGCGCTCTCAACGTGTGCCGCTTCGCGGACCGCCTGCAGAGGTACCCAGAAGACGCCATCTGGAAAATCGTCGACCGCGTCGGCAGCGAGCTGCATCCCGAGGCGAGTCTTGCCACTTCCTCCCGGTCCAGTGAGTGTCACGAGGCGATGGCGGCGGAGAAGCTCCCCGGCTTCGCGCAGGTCGGTCTCGCGTCCGATCAAGGATGAAAGCTGGATCGGCAGGTTCGTTCGATAGAGCGTGCGCAGTGGCGGGAATTCCTCGGTACCCAGCTGGTACAGCCGCCGCGGTGCGCCCAGGTCCTTCAGCCGATGCTCCCCCAGATCACGCAGGCCCGCGACGTCTGTCGCCAGGTGCTGCGTCGCTTCAGATACGAGTACCTGGCCGCCGTGTCCCGCAGCCATGACCCGCGCCGCGACGTGGACGTCGGCGCCCACATATCCCTCAGCAGTGATCAAGGGCGTGCCGGTATGTATCCCGATGCGCACGCGAACCGGTTCGCCGCTCAGCGCTTCTTGTGCGTCGGCGGCGGCTCGAACCGCATCTGCGGCGCGGGCGAATGCCACGAAGAAGGAGTCGCCCTGCGTGTCCACCTCCACGCCGTCGTTGCGGGCGAACACCTCACGTAGTCGGCGGCGATGCTCGGCGAGCAACTCGGCGTATTGGTCGCCGTGCTCGTGAATCAGCCGCGTCGAACCTTCGATGTCGGTGAACAGGAAGGTGACTGTCCCCGTTGGGAGCTCGGGCATCGACAGATGATCGCGCATCACCAATCGGCAGAGAGACCCAGTCTGGCGAGGCGCGCGTCCTTCGCGCGGGCAGTAGGCCCAGGTACAGCGCCGCTACACCAAGGGCCAGGACCGACCCGCGCCCGGTTGTTGTTGAGTCAGTTATGGGGGTCGCGGGCTGGCGACCGTTAGCGTCGACCTCTGCGTGATCTCCCTAACCGACTCACAGGTGGATGGCGACCTGCGAAGGTGGATGGCGACCTGCGGCGTAACCGCGGGCGCTAAGAGCCTGGCGGGCGGTAGCTGACTGAGCCGGCGCGGCCCAGCGCCTCCAGGGTCTCTTCGACGGTCATCAGCACGGTCGTTTCGATCTTCGAGAGGGAGCCGCCGCCACCGATCGCGAGAGCAACGGCCGCCATTGAGACGTTGTCCGGTGCCTCAAAGAGGTTGTAGCCGTCGTACTCGCCGAAGGCGTACCAGAAGCCGTGGAGCTTGCCGCCGACCGACTCGATGTATGACCGCGCCGCGTCGCGCCGGTCCTCCGGATTCTTGGTCATTCGGGCCCACGCTTCAGGCGTGTAGCTGAAGCGCGTCAGGTACATGGGCACGATTCCGCCTCCCTTTCGTCTTGTGGTTCGCGCAATCGTAAGTGCGGCGTCTACGGGGTTGAAGTGCATGTCGACGTCGTAGCGCATCTCGAATGGTGCGCAACCTGCCGCTTCGCCAGCGGCGGTTGGCGTGCCGGAGATCGTCTTGGTGCCATTCATCTCCGAGCTCGCCTCGCCCTCGCCTCGCGGCCGGATGCGGACCTCCTCGCCGGTCCGTGTACGCGTCCTCGACGAGCTCGCCGCCCGACGTCTCGCATGTGCTGCCACCGTCTCGGCGGTACCAGTTCGCCGCGCCGCGATAGACGTATGCGTCACCGTTCCAACGGAACGAGATCGAACCCAGCCGCCCGCCGTCCGCTTCGAACGTATCCACGGACAGCCGGCAGTCGGCCTCTGACAGGCAGCGCGAGACGATCTGGTAGCGCCGGGAATGCTCCCCGACCACGACGTATGGATCGCCCGACGTACCGCTGGGTGTGTTATCGACCGTCCAGCTGCCCTCGGCGACCAGCGGTAGGCCGGCTGGCGGCGGTGTCGGACTGGGAGTTGCCCGGCGTCGGCGTCGGCGTCGGCGTCGGCGCTGGCGATGGCGTGGTGCCGGGCGTCGGAGTCGAAGTGGCGGAATTCGGGTCGGTTGGGCGTGGCGTCCCGTCCGGGCCCAACGTGGGGGAGGGCACGACCGTCGAAGGGCCGGGGGTCGCCGACGGGACTGCCGTCGGGAATTCGGGCGAGGCCGTCGCCACGCCACCGGCAATCAGTGTTGGGGTAGGCGCCACGGAGCCGGGCGACGAGGTGGGTTGGCTGGACCTGGGAAGCAACGAGAACGCCGCGGCGCCACCAAGGCCGGCGATGACGAGCAGGACCGCAACGATCGCCGCCCAGCCGAGACGGCCAACCCGACGCCGTTCATCTGCTGCCGCCGCTGCCGCCAACACTGGCGCGCTCGCCGCGGTCAGCGCCGAAGCGAACTCGCCCACGCTGCGGTAGCGCTCCTCGGGCAGCTTCGCCATTCCGCGCGCGATCACGTCGCCGACCTTGGGCGGCAGGTCCGGTCGAATCGCGCTCGCGTTGGGCGGCGGATCGAATAGGTGGGCGTTGATCAGCGCCACTTCGTTGTCGCGCTCGAATGGCGGCTTGCCGACGAGCATGTGGTAGCTCGTGGCAGCCAGTGCGTACTCGTCGATTCGGCCGTCGACCGGCGCCGAGTTGAGCTGCTCGGGCGCGCTGTAGGCGAGCGTGCCCATGAACCCGCCCGTGCGCGTGAGGTGCGTCCCCTCCATGCCCAGGGTCAGTCCGAAGTCGGCCAGATAGGCGTGCTCGGTGCCGTTCGAGCCGTGGTGAGTGAGCAGGATGTTGGCCGGCTTGACGTCGCGGTGGACGACTCGGTGGCTGTGCGCCTCGTCGAGTGCCTCAGCGACCTGCGAGACGATCGCGACGACGCGTGCCAGCTCGAGCGGCCCGTCGGTCTTCATGACCTCGCCGAGGTTGGGGCCGTCGACGAGCATCATCGCGATGTACAGCTGGTCGTTCCAGGCGCCCGCGTCGTAGACCGGGATGTTGTGGTCGTTGTGGAGCTGCGCAGTGACGCCGTACTCGCGCTCGAATCGGGCGCGGAAGATGAAGTCGAGCGAGTAGCCGGGATCGAGAATCTTCAGCGCGACGTCGCGGTTCAGCCGCTCGTCGTGCGCGCGGTAGACGCTCGCCATCGCGCCACGTCCGATGACGCCCGTGATGACGTAGTTGCCGACCCTGTCGCCGACTGCAGGCATCTCGTCTGGCACGGTAGCACTGGCCGGCGTGGACTGGTTGCGGACGGCTGCACCCGACCGATCTGACAGTCAGCGGTTGGCTACGCCTCGAGGACGAACGCGACCGCCTCACCAAAGGTCATCGAGCGGCCGCGTTCGACCGCCTGGGAGTACGCCTCGTCCGATAGCTCGGCGCGCGCGTCCGCCAGCGGATCGCCCACCTGCGTCATCTCCTCGGGCAGCTCTCCGCCGAGGTCCTCGACTGCCCGTTGTGCAACCGCGGCCAGGGTCGCTGCCCGTTCTGCGTTGCCACGATCGACTTCGAGGCGCGCCAGCAGCTTCAGCCAGGGAAGCATCCCGAGATAGCCCATCCCGTAATAGAGGTCTGTCGTGATGTTGAACTCGTGAACCGCTCGCTCTATGTCGCCCATGCGCCGGTAGATGTCGGCCACCTCACCCTGTGAGTTGGCCATGTCCCACGCATTGCCCTCCTGCCGCGCGGTTTCGATTGCCGTCCTGGTGACAGCGAGTGCCTCTTCAGCCGACCCACCGAGGCCCATCATGTACATGCCGCCCTTCATCCAGTAGTCCACACGGGCGACGCCCGCCGCATCTCCTGCGTCCCTGTACCTCTTTAGTGCCTCGCTCGAGCGCGCCATGGCCATCTGATATTCGCCACGGCCGACGTCGGACCAGGCCAGCGCCTCGATCGTCTGCGTGACGCGTAGTTCATCGCCGAGCCGGCGATAGATTGCGAGCGCTTGGTTGTAATGCTCGTCTGCCTGCCTCATGTCGCCCAGCCAGTAGACGATCGAGGCCAGAGCACTAAATCCTTTGGCCTGATTCGCCGTGTCTGGCTGCGTAACGCTCTGCTCGAGCAGAGTCTGCAGCCAGTCACGACCTTCGCGCAGAACTCCCCAGTAGTGCCAGTAGCGCCAGATCGCCGAAGCCGTGCGCAGCCCGATTTGCGCGTCACCGCTCTCGATAGCCCAGCGGAGGGCGCTGCGGATGTTCTCCTCGTCTCTCTGGAGGCGATGGTTCCAGGCGCGCATCTCGAAGCCGACGAGCTCCGGCCCGGCGCGCTCGGTGAAGGACATGACGTGCTCGGCGTGTCGACGGCGCACCGCCTCAGCGTCCCCTCCCGCGTCGAGCTTCTCGAGCGCGAACTCTCGGATGACCTGGAGCATCCCGAAGCGTGGCTCAGGGTGCGCCTCATCCGGCTTCACGAGACTCTTGTCGGCCAGCGAAGAAAGTCCGTCGAGGAGATTGACTCCGAGCTCGGCAGCCGGCCGACAAACCTCCTCCGCTGCATCGAGCGTCCACCCGCCCGCGAAAACTGCCAGCCGTGCCAGGAGCCGACGCTCCGGATCGTCGAGCAGCTCATAGCTCCACTCGACAGCGCCGCGCAGGGTGCGTTGCCTCTCCGGTAGGTCGGTCGCGCCCGTGGCGAGCAATGTCGAGCCGGTGGTCGAGGCGGTCCAGGATCTGTTGCGGGGTCAGCAGCCTCAGTCTTGCGGCGGCCAGCTCGATTGCAAGCGGCAGTCCGTCAAGGCGGGCACAGATTGCGGCTACTGCCGCGGCGTTCTCAGCAGTGAGAATGAACTCCGGTCTGACGGCCTTGGCTCGCTCGATGAAGAGCGCGACTGCCTCGTACTGCGAGAGTCCGGCCAGCGAGGGCACCTGACCGGCGTCAGGCAAATCGAGCGGCGGGACGTCGTAGGCCTGCTCCATCGAGAGGTGCATCACCTCGCGGCTGGTAACGACGACGCGCAATGCCGGTGATGCGCTCAGCATGTCGCCAACCAGCGGCGCCGCACTGATCACCTGCTCGAAGTTGTCGAGGATCAGCAGCAACTCGCGATCGCGCAGGAACTGCTGCAGTCCCTCCTCGAGGTCCCTGTCAGGCTTTTCACGAATTCCGAGCGCCTGGGCGACGGCAGCCACGACGGCGGCCCGGTCGCGTGCCTCCTCGAGTGGGACGAAGAACACACCGTCGGTGAAATCTGATCGAGTGACTCGCGTCCCGCGGCAAGCGCAAGGCTAGTCTTGCCGGCACCACCGGGGCCGGTGAGCGTCAACAGCCGGCGCCGTTGCAACAGCTCGGCAACTGTCTTCAGCTCGTCGGCGCGGCCGATCAACGGCGTTGCCGAGAGCGGGAGGTTGTTGGGATGCGCGTCCTGCGATTTCAGGCTGGGGAAGGTCTGTGGGAGACCGTCGACGTTGAGCTGCCACAGCCGATCGAGCGAGGGAAGGTCCTTCAACCGATGGGAACCGAGATCAGACAACGACAGTCCCGTTCCTGGTTCTGGACCGATGAGGGCCTGAGTCGTTGCCGACAGGACGACTTGGCCGCCGTGGCCGGCCGCCGCGATACGGGCGGCCCGATGAACGTCCAGACCTACGTAGTTGTCGGCGCCGAGGTGGCCCTCGCCCGTATGGATCCCGATGCGCACGCTCACGTCCGATCCGGACGGCCAGTCGTGCGCGGCGAGCGAGCGTTGCGCGTCAGCGGCCGCGCCGACCGCGCCAACCGCGGACGGAAATACCGCGAAAAACGAATCGCCCTCGGTGCTGACCACCGTTCCTTCGTGAGCGCTGATCGCGCTGCGCATGATCTCGGAATGCGTCTCGAGAACCGGCGTCCATCGATCGCCGAGCGCAGCAAGAAGGCGCGTCGATCCCTCGATGTCCGAGAACAGGAAAGTCACTGTCCCGGTCGGCAACCGTGTTGCGGTTGCGGCCTTCATGGGCTCAGTTTCCCACGACTGCCAAGCACGAAACCGTCGCCTCGACTGTCAATTCAGTCACAGGACGCGATCCTGCTCGGACACCGACGAGCTGCGGATTGAGCGTGTGCGCCTGACCGGTCCTGACGGCCAAGAGCTGTTCAGCCAGGACCTGCCGGGCGTACCACCGCCGCCGACTGACTGCTGACGCCGCGGCTGGGGCTACCCCCAGTCGCTAGCCGACGATCTCGCGGGCGCGGGCAAGCAGCTCGTCGGGGTCGAAGGGCTTGGTCATGTACAGGTTGGCGCCGACCTGTTCGCCGCGCTGGCGGTCGTACTCCTGGCCCTTTGCGGTGAGGATGATCACGAAGACGTCGTCCAAGGCGAGCTCCTTCTTGACCGCTTGGCAGACGTCGAAGCCGTTCATCTTGGGCATCATCGCGTCGAGCACGACCAGCTGCGGCAGACGCGCCTTGATCGTGTCCAGCGCCGTCTGACCGTCGCCCACAGTCAGGATCTCAACTCCCTCGTCGGCAAGGTCTTCGAGCGACTGTTCGATCAACAACCGGATATGAGGCTCGTCGTCGGCCACCAGGATGACTCGCTCGGCTTCCATCAATTTCCCTCGCGCTGCACAACGACGATGGTCAGATCATCTGCCTGCTCGGCACCCGCGGTGAAGGCCTCGACCGCCGTGGTCACAGAGTCGAGGACGGCCTTGGCGTCGCCGCCGACAGCCACGGCACCGAGTGCCGACTCTGCCAGCCGCTCGTCGCCGAACAGTCTCCCGTTTCCATCGCGGGCCTCGGTCACGCCGTCGGTATAGAAGACCACGACGTCGCCCGCGCCCAGCTGGATGGACCGCGACTGAAGGTCTATGTCATGGAACGCTCCCAGGATCGCACCGTGATCCTCCAGCTCGACGGACTCATCCCCAGCGGCCGAGATCCACAACGGAGCGTCATGGCCGGCGTTGGCGTACGTCAGCCTGCCGTCGTCGAGGTCGATCTCCGCGTAGCACGCGGAAAGGAAGAGCCGCGTCTGGCGTTCCTGTAGGAGAAGACGGTTGGTGTTCGATAGCACCTCGATCGGCGAGCGGCCGGCCATCGATTCGGCGCGCACTACCGCGCGCGAGTAGGCCATCATCAGCGCCGCTGGTACGCCCTTGCCCGTCACATCAGCGATGACAACCCCGAGGCGGCGACTGTCCGGACCGTGATCGAGGAAGTCGTAGAAGTCCCCGCCCACCTCGCGCGCCGCCTGGTACGTGGCGGCAAAGCCCCAGCCCGGAATTACCGGCGGCCGCATCGGCAGCAGCGACAGCTGGATGCGGTGCGCGACAGCAAGCTCCTGCTCCATCCGTTGGCGGTGCGTCTCCTGCTGGTGCAGCGACGCCCGCTCGAGGGCCACTCCCGCCTGGCTGGCCAGCCCGAGCAGCAACTTCTCGTCGCCGGCGGTGAAAGGGCGCGAGCCGTTCGTGTGTCCAACCGTCCGCCCAAGCACGACCACGCCAAGCAAATTCTCGCCGGCTCGGATGGGCACGCCCAGGGCCGCCTGGCGTTCGTCGGACGTGATGTCCGGCCGCCCGGTATCCAACACCGCTTCGACCAACCGCGACGCCGACTCGAGCAGAGCGCGGTCCCCGGTCACGGCGTCGCCGATCAGCACAGCAGCCTGGTCGGACGGAATTACGCGCTCGCTCTCTGCCAGCACGAGGCGTGGCACGGTGTTCACGTCCAGACACGCGCCGATCGTCTCCGATGCGCGGTATAGCAGGTTGATCTCGCGATAGCGCTCGAGCGTTTCGCGGGCAAGGTCCTGCTTCTCCATCCGCTCGCGTAGCAGCGCGGATAGCGACATCGCCAGCGCTTCCATGAGTGGTTCGGGCGCCTCGCCCACCCACGCCAGCGTGCCGACCGGTTCGCCGCGCGGTGCCAGGTCGAGCGATCGCCGCGTCGCTCCCGGCCATGCGCCGCTCCACGACACCACGTCGCCACTCGGATCGAGCAGCGCCACGCCGAGGCCCGGCATCGACGTGGTCACGATATTGAGCAGCGGGCCCACGTCATCACCGATCAGGCGGCGGAGCGGCGTCGAGGTGGGCACCTTGTCCTAGAACGATCCGAGGGCGGCTTCGCGGTCGTCGTACGTCTCGAAGAAGCGCTTCATGCCCGTCCGTTCGAGCACGCGGTCGACCTGTGGCTGCGGGGACAGAAGCTTGAGGCAATCGACGTGGTCGGTCTCGGTCTCCTGCGCCTCGCGGAGCGCGCCCCAGCCGGCCTCCGGGTCGGGCGCCTCCTGGCCGCGCAGCATCATCGACATGCTGTGGATCACGAACAGGCCCGAGCTGCCCATGTAGCTCAGGTCGGCCAGATCCAGAACCACGTAGCGAGTGCCCTCGTCGACGAGCTGGCGGGCGCTGCCGATCACCTCCAAATATGTGGCGGCATCAAGCTCCCCGTCCAGCTTCATCAGCACGACCGGCACGCGCGCTTCCTCGTGCGTGATAGTGATCGCCAACATCATCGATCTCCCTTGCTCTCACTGCGGCCGTTCGTTATGCATTGCTTGATCAGGGTCAGCTGGTTTCCCTCGTCAGTGTGCCGATAGGAGACGACGTCCATCAGGTCGCGGGCCAGGAAGAGGCCCATCCCGCCAAGGCGTCGTTCGTCGAGGTCGGCGGTCGTATCGGGGGAGGGGACGGACGTCGGATCGAACGGCGGAGCCTGGTCCTCGATGCGCACGATCAGCGACTTGCGGTCCCGATCAACCTCAACCTCCACCTCCACCGATCCCCTGCTGCCCTGGTAGCCATGGACGATGGAGTTGGTGACGCATTCATCGACGGCCTGGACGATGTCCGGCACTGCCTCCGCGTCCACCCCGACCTGCTCGGCCTGCTGGCGGATGAAGTCGCGCACCTCGGCGAGCTTGTTCACGTCGGCGGTGATGCGCATGACCGAGCTCATGTGCGCAACTTGTTGACCTTCCTGGCGGAAGGCATCTGGTCGGGTTCCACTGTCGCCTCACCGGCCGGCGCGAGAGGTATCACGAAGGAGAAGGTACTCCCGACCCCGAGCTCGCTCTCGACCCAGATTCGTCCGCCATGGCGCTCGACTATCTCGCGGCAGATGGGCAGGCCGAGCCCGGTGCCGTGTGGCTTGTCAGTCAAGGTGTCGCCGACCTGGGTGAACTTCTCGAATACCGACTGCTGATCGGCCGGCGCGATGCCGATGCCGGTGTCACTGACGCTGACCACGATTCCCTCGCCGGTCAGGTGGGCGGCGCAGGTCACCGAGCCGCTCTCGGTGAACTTGACCGCGTTCGATAGCAGATTGATGACCACCTGCATCAAACCGTCGCGGTCGGCAACGACGTGCGGCAAGTCGGTGGGGATCTCGCGGCGGAGCTCGAGGGCGGTGTTCTCGAACAGGCCGGCGGTGGCAGCGAAGGCGCGATCGGTCACGTCGCCGATTGAGATCTCCTGCATGCGCCACTCGAACCGACCGGCCTCGATCTTGGCCAGGTCGAGAACGTTGTTGACCAGCGTCGTCAGCCGCTCGCCCTCGGTGACGATGACGTCGACGTTTGCGCGTACCTGGCCGATCGCGCGCTGGGTGCGCTGGTCGTGCGCATCGACGTTGGGCAGGATGCGCTCTTCAAGCTGGCGGCGGATGACCTTGGCAAAGCCGAGCACGGACGTCAGCGGCGTACGCAGCTCGTGGCTGACGCTGGCCAGGAAGGTGCTCTTGGCCTCGTTCGCCTGCTCAGCCGCCTCCTTGGCTGCCTCCATTTCCGCGAACAGGCGGCTGTTGTCGATCGCGCTCGCCACGTGACCGGCAACCGTCTCGGCCAGCGCGACCTCCGCCTCGCTGAACTCCCGCCCGCGCTCGTCACTCGCAACGCCGATCGTGCCGATCACCTCGCCGCGGACGACCAGCGGCACGATCATCAGGCACTCGGTGCCGCGCCTGGCGAGTAGCTCGTGAAGTGCCTCTGTCAGCGGGCTGTGCTGTGCGTCGGGGACGACCAGCGAGCGACCGCCTTCGATCACCGACTGCGTCGACAGATTGCCGGCCAGCGGCAGGATGAGGCCATCGGTCCTGTCGTCCATGAGTGAGTGCTCGGCGACGACCGTCACATCGTTGCCACCTGGGTTGAGCAGGGCAACGCCGCTGTACTGCGCCTTGTAGAGGTCGACCAGCTCCATCGTCACGTGGCCGAGGGCGGTGTCGAGGTCGCGCACGGAGGCGACCTTCTGCGTGATCCGGTTGAGCGCGGCGAGCTGGTCGACGCGGTTCTCGAGCTGGCTCGTCCGCTGCGCAACCTGCTGCTGGAGGCTGCTGATCAGTGACCGCAACCGACCGGTCAGCGTATTGAAGGCGTCAGCCAAGGTGACCAGCTCCACGGGCCCAACAGGCTCGGCACGCTGCTCCAGGTCGCCGCCGGATATGGCCGACGCGGTCGCTGTCAGCGACTCGATCGGCCGCGTCACGAGACGGGCGATGGCCACCACGGCGATCACGCCGAGGGCGATTGCGAGCAGGCCGACGAGGGCCGCCACTTTGGTCGACCGGGAAACCTCCACCAGCGCGGCGGACTGTGAATCGCTGACGATGGCGCGCCAGCCGAGGCCGGTCAGCACGTCCGTGTTGGCCAGGCTCGTCGCCGAGAGCGGCGCCTGAGCGAGCACGAGCGAGGGCGGATCCTCCAAATCTGTGGTCGGCGCGAGGCCCAGGGCCAGCTCGGCAGCCGGGGTTATATGGCCGATCTCGTCCGCGTTCGGGCCGGCGATCAGTTGGCCATCGCCGCTCACTACGCGCAGCTCGCCGGCGACCTGGGCGTTGCCGGCAATAACCTCGCGTTGGATGCCGGAGAGGAGGTACGTGGAAGCGAGAACTCCCACCGTTTCGTTGGTCGACGGATTGAGGACGCCGGTTGCGATCAGGACGTGCGCCTCGCCCGTCTCGGGGTCTATGACCAGATCTCCGATGTACACGCCGCCCTGGCCCTGGGCGTAGGCGGCCTGCCACCAGTCCTCGTCGGCAACCGAGTAGCGCTCCGGCCTTCGCCCCTGCGCCGCTACCAGGCCGCCGTATTGATCGGTCAACAGGACGTCGTTGTGGAGCAGGTCCTCGCCGCGGAAGCGACTCAGCTCGAGCGACTCGTCGTTGTTGCGGTAGCGCAGCACGAAGTCGCTGCCATCGGCCGATGCCTCCCATTCGGCTTCTCGATCGGCGAGAACCTGGGTTCGCTCGGCGGTCGACGCCGGGTACTCGGCGTTGGCAGCGTCCAGACCCTCGAGCAGGATCGTGCCGCGCCGGCCGAGCGCGAGCAGGGCGCCGACCTGCGTGTCAAGGCTGTTGCCCACGCGCTCGGCACTTATCTCGGCCAGCGTCTGAAAGTTGCGCTCGACCTGGGCAACCTGTGCGCCACGGATCTGGCCGACCAGCACGCTCGTCACTACCAGGATCGAGATGGCCGAGATGACGGCGAACACGAGCGGAAGCTCTGTGGCCAGGTCGAGGCGGACGAAATGCGGGGACTCGGCCCTGAGGCGCAGCCGCCAGAGGAGCACGGCGAGCACCAGGAAGTGAGCGCCAAAAACGGCTCCCGTAATGAGCACCGCCTCGGGCTGGTCGACCAGGATGGTGACTCGATTCGGAAGGTCGAGCAGGTCGATGGCGACCATTGCCGCAGCCGCGAGGATGGTCAGGATGGTCACCTGCAGGATCCCGCGGAGGCGGTTGACGATGCCGATCTGGAGCGGAATCGCGGCCAGCAGCAGCAACGCCGGCAGTGACACGTCGGCGACGAACAGCGGAGCCACGAGCGCCGCAACCATCGTCGAACCGGTCAGCAGCCCAACCCCGATGTCAGCGCGGCCGCGGCGAGCCAGCAATGCGCCGACCAGGTCGAACGCCAGCACGGCGCCGGCCAACACAGCAATCGCCGTATAACCGCTACTGCCAGTGGCGTTGTAAAGCGCGACCGCGCCGCCGAGCGCCAGCAGTGCGACGAGCGCGGCCAGCAGCCCGACTGGACCGTAAAGGCCCGGACGAGGTGGGACCGGATTGTCGGTCACTTCGCTCCGGTGATCGTTGGGTCTGCGATGACCGCGTCTGCGGCCGCGTCGACCTGCTCCTTGCACTCCGCGGGGATTTGATCGTCCCAGTCGTGATACGGAGCGAGCCCCACGCCGCCGCTCTCCAGCGTGCCCTGGCGGATGCCCGGCTGCAACGTGCCGGCGACGAAATCGGTCACCGCCGCATGGGCAATGACGTCAACGTTCTTCATCGCGCTGGTCAGCAGCGACTCGGCCACCTCCGGGTAGGTGAAGTACTGGTCGACATCTACTCCGATTGCCATCAGGCCGGCTTCATTGGCCGCCAGCAGGCCGCCGTTGCCGGTGTTGCCGCCCGCGCCAAAGATGATGTCGGCTCCGTCGCTGATGAAGCCCTGGCCGACTACCTGGCCGGTTTCCGGGTCGTTGAAGTCCGGGATGTACTGATGGAGCGTCTCGATGTCCGGCCGGGCCGAGCGCGCCCCACTTTCAAAGCCGGTGATCAAGCGGTAGACGGGCGGGATCTCGATGCCGCCCACCGTCCCGAGCACGCCGGTCTCGGTCATGCAGCCCGCAAGCACGCCGGCCAGGTATGCCGCCTCGTCCTCGGCCGACATGAGGCTGGTGACGTTGGGTAGACCACCCTCCGCCGTGTAGCAATCGGTGGCCGTCTCTGCGCAGCCCGAGCCGGGGAAGTAGGCGTTGTCCATGATCACGAAGGTCAGCTCTGGGTGGCGTTGGGCGCTTGTCGCGGTGGCGTCGGCCATGCGGAAGCCGACGGTTACGACCAGGTCTGGGTCGCCTTCGGCGATCAGACCTTCGAGTGCGTTGTCGTACTCATCAGCAGAGAGCGGAGTGCGGTATTCGAATGCGAGACCGTTCTCGTCCGCAGCCTGGCGCGCGCCCTTCAGGGTGTACTCGTTGAACGACTTGTCGTTCTCGCTGCCGGAGTCGAGCAGCACCCCAACCTTGAGTGGCGCTGCCGACGGAGTCGGCGACGGCGCGCCAGCCGAGCACGCCGCGAGCAGGACAAGCGCCAGCGCGGCGATCACGGGGTGCGCGTGACGGATCATCAGAACTCCCTCTGCGGCGCGGCCGCGCCCCCAATTGATGACCGAGTATACGAATCCTCTGCTGTGAATCCGCAGCGTCGGCTGTGGCGGGTCATGTCACTTCTCCTTGCTGTGTCGTTTCGTCTTGAGCGTCCGCCGCATGCCCGCCGCCTGGGAGCGCAGGTTCTGGAAGTATTCGCTGCCGGTGATCTCTCTGACACTCTGCTCGTGGCGGCTCGCGGCGACTTCGCTGCGCAGCTCGTCCAGCTCCCGCTGGAGCTCCGCCTCGCGCGTCCGCGCGAAGGCAATGGAGCGTTGGTGGATAAGCGCCAGGTTGAGCGCGGATGCGGTGAGTGCGGCCACTGCCATCAGCAGCCGATGCTCGCCCGCGCTGAACTCGGATTCCGGCGGAGCGATCACCAGTAACACGCCGATGCGCCGTTCGCCCACGGTCATCGGTGCGGCCATCAGGCTGCCCAGCTTCGCTTCGAGACTGGATGCACGGACGTCAGACGCGGGGTCGTTGACGATCTCTCCTTCGCCGGCGAGCGCAAGTCCGCCGACGATGCCCACTCCGAGCGGAAGGCCTTCGACGGCGAATTCGCTCGGAATGCCCGCCACGCCCGAAACGGGCTCGAGCCGACCGTCGGCCTCGTTCGTGACAAGGACGACGCCCGCGCCACGGCGGCATATGCGCACCACCTTGGCTGCGGCGACCTCTGCGATCTCCGCCGGGTCCAATGACGCCGAGCGCTCCGCGAGGTCGTAGAGCAGGTTCAGCTCGCGATACCGTTCGAGGGTCTCATCCGCCAGGCCGCGCCGTTCAGCGTCACGCGCCTCCGCCCAGTCGACGAGCTCGCCGGCCATGCGCGCGGCACCAGCCTCCTGCAGCTCAGCGACCAGCCGCGCAAGCTCCGCATCGCGAAGGACACGCGTGCGGGTCTGGCCAAGGCTCATGGCGGCTACGTGGTGCCTCGAGCCGGTTCAGGGCCCCCCATGACCCGACGCAGGGTCACCCGAGTGCCGACCTGCGCGACCGGAAATGACTCGTCGGCCGCTCCGGACGGGACCGTTCGTGTCTGGCCATCAGCGGTGACCTCGACCTGGATATGGAGCGGCAGCGAGTCGCCGTCGCGCGTTGGTTGGTGAGCCCAGATGGCCAGCTCCGGTGGGCTATCTGCCGGAAGCTCGGCCGACAGCGACCCGATGGTAGCGAGCTCCTCCACGCGGCCGGCGAGGACGGGAATGTCGGAGCGGCCGGCGCGCGCGGCCACGGTGGTCAGCTCAATGGCCCTTCCGTCCGACACTGACGCCACGTTGGCGCCCGCGCCCGGTGGCTCGTCTGCGCGCAGCTCGATGACCGTGCGCGGCACAAACGACCGGCGCCGGATCGAGATCCCGATCAGGCCGAGAATGGCCAGGGTCGTTCCGAGTGCCACGACACGCTCGAGCGGATCGGTCCAGATGAAGATCGCGTGGGCAACGACCGCGCCCAAATAGAGCGTGATGATCAGCCCCGCGACGATCGGTTGGCCGAGCCAGCGCACTGACGTGCCCGGCACTCGCTCACCTCGCCGGACGGCGGCGGCGACGATCAGCATCGGGAAGACTCCACCGAGCAGCGGGACGACCAGTGCCCCGACGAGGTTGAGCGATCCGATGAACGATCCAACGCCCAGGGTGAGCATCACCAGCAGCAGCACGAAGATCACGGCGACCGGACTCGTGGCGAGCAGGAATCGCGCCGAGCCACTGTTGGCGACACGTGGCCCGATCCGCTCCGAAGCCTGGAGATAAAGACCCAGAGCACCGAAAACGGCGCCGATGCCGAGCGACAGGATCACGTACATCGCGCCCATCAGGCCGACCGCCGGTCCAGCGACTTCCTCCAACGGCGCGATGGCCGTTCCTGTCTCGGCCGCGAGGCGAGACGCCGGCACCGAGCCGTTAACGGCGATGACGAACAGGACGTAGATCAACGCTGCCACTGCCATCGCGGCCACATTGCCCCACAGCAGGGTGCGGCCGGAGGGATCGCGGCGAAGCACCTGGCGGGCTGCGTTGCCGGCCGACGTGTGCCCGAAGTAGACATAGAGCAATACGCCGAAGACCAGCGCGATTACCGACGTCCCGCCGACGGCCGCCGTCCCCGCGCCGATACCCGCAACCAGGTCAGGCTGGATGTTGATGAGACCGAGCAGGATGATGCCGCCGGCCAGCGACAGGATGGCAATGCCTATCAGCAGCGCTGCCGCGATCGTGGCATCGAGGCTCTGACGGCGGAGGGCGAACAGGATCGCCACGAACAACAGGGATACCCAGATGAGTGGCGAAAGACCAGTCTGCTCGCCGAGCACAGTGCCGAAGCCGATCATCGCCGCGAGCAGACCGATGCCTTCCAGGAGAAAGAGCCCGATGCCGATGGCCACGCCGCCCGGCTTGCCCAGCCGGTTCTCGACCAGTCGCCCAAAGTAGCCGTTGCCGTAGCGCATGCTCCCGTCGCGAGTGATGGCCTCGACCAACGCGGCGATGGTGGTGATGCTGATCAGCCCAAAGACGCCGAGCAGAACTACGCCTGCCGGCACGCCGACCCCCGCCAGGGCGATCGGGATGGCCAGCATCCCGCCGCCAACCGTCTCAGTCAGCGTCAGCGAGAACGCCATCCAAAAGGGCGGCATCGTCTCCAGTCGCTCGGACACGCGCGCTCTGAACCAGCGCAATCGCTCGTGCCAATCGATATCGGAGACAAACGCGGTCGAGATGTCGCGCCGCTGCTGGCGCTGGAATTCCTGCGCGACGGCGTCCGAATCGACCGACAAGGCCGCCCGGATGCGCGGCACCCGGTCGTAGTACAGCTGGTAGCGGCTGGAAAGCTGGTGGAGGAGGGCGGCCTTGGTATCGGGCACGTCGGGCACCAGCGGCGCCCACTCCGCCGCATATCGCTCGACGTCCTGGATTGCCGGTCGAGCCGCAGATTCACGGCCGCCGCCGACCGCGTCGATGAATTGCCGCTCTCGATCCTGCGCGGAAGTGGCCGGCTGGTAGCGCGCCAATGCGCGACGCGATCGGGTCACCAGCTGATGGGTCAGGTTCTCGATCGCGAAGAGGATCGTGCTCGCACGCCGTGCAGGGAAGCCGCCCAGCAGCTCGTCGCGTGTTGGAAACAGCGGCTCGGTCAAGCGATGGCTGGTATCGCTGCCGCGGCGACCTGTCGGTAGAGGTCCGAGACCGGATGGTCGGGATAGCGGAGCACGAACAGGCCCTCACTGGCGAGCAGCATCATGTCGTCCGAGTGGGGCACCACTGCTGCCACGGGGCAGTCGTAGGTCTTCTCGACCATCCGCGCGAGGGCCGAATGATCGAGTGAGGTGGGCGCCTTGTTGACCACGATCTGGATGTGCGGCACCTGCAGCTCCTTGGCCACGCGCGCGGTAAGGCCGGTGCCCTCGAAATCCTGCCGATCCGGTCGCATGATGATCAGCAGCGCATCGCTGATGACTAGCGACAGGAGCGTCTCTTCGTTCAGCCCGGGATGGGTGTCGAGAATCAGCACGTCGAGGTCGAGCGCAACCACCAGGTCACGGATACCTTCGGTCAGTCGGTGCGCGTCATAGCCCTCGCGCAGCACCCGAGTGATCTCGGCCGGCTGCATGCTCGAGGGAATGAGGTAGATCCTGCCCTGCAGGCCGCCCGGAGCCTGGAGGCGATCTGTGACATCCAGGGCGACATCGGCGATTGATCGGCCGTGCCACAGAAAGTCATTCAGGCTGGCCGTGATGTCATCTCCGGACAGCCCGAAGAGGGTGTGAATGCCAGGCGACTGGATATCGCCGTCGATCACGCCGACGCGTTTGCCCTGGCTGGCCAGCACCGCCGCCACGTTCGCGGTCGTGTTCGACTTGCCGGTCCCGCCGCGGAACGAGTGGACTGAGACGATCGTGGCCATGGGCTGGTCAGCCCCCCTTGTCTTCGGGTGTTGTTGAGACCGGATCAGGGGCACGGACGGCCTTGCGCAGGTCTTCCGCCCGTGAACGGAGATCCTGGAAGTAGTCGGTGCCGGTGATCTCGGCGACCTTGGCCTGCTGGCGCGCCTCGTCGATCTCGATACGCAATTCCTGGACCTGCTGGCGCAGTCGAGCCTCGCGCGCGGCGACTTCCTCGGCCATCGTCTGGAACGTTCGCGCGAGCTGGCCCAGGGCGTCCTGCCTTTCCGCCACGGCCGACAACGAGCCACTGCCGAACTCGCCCGACTCGAGCGCCACGGCGGCGTCGGTCACCTTGGCCACTTGCTCGAGGTATTCGCGCGCCTCGGCAAACAGGCGCCGCGTCTCGTCGAACAGCCGCGCGTTCTGAATCGCGGCGCCGACGCTCGGCGCGATCGTCGCCAGCAGTCGCTCATCGGCCGCGCCGAAGCGGCCTTCCTCGTTCGTGCTCTGGACGGCGATCACGCCGATCGCCTCGTCGCCGAGCAGGATCGGCACGCCGAGGTACGAGCGCGCCGGCGTGCCCAGGGCGCGTGTCTCGAACGTGTCGCGCTCCTCATCCGAGTTGATCAGCAGTGGCTGGCGCGACATCAGGATGCGCGAGGTCCAGCCCTCGCCGTACTGGATTGCGTCCTGCCGTTCTGCCCCGCCACTCTCGAAGTAATAGGGGAAGTCGATCCTGCCCTTTGCCTCGTCGAGCAGCGCGACGTAGACGATGTCCGCCTTGAACGTCTCGCGCACCTTGTCGCCGACGAGGCGGACGAGCGCATCTGGGTCGAGCTGCGCCGAGATCGCCTGGCCGACGCTGTTGATCGTGCCCAGGTCGGCGACGCGGTGGCGCAGCTCGTCGAGCAGGCGGACGTTGTCCAATGCCAGGCTCAGGCTGCCGGCGAGCGTCACCAGCAGACTCAGGTCCGCCTCGCTGAACGCATTCTCGCGGTCGAGGTTCTGGAGCGAGATGACGCCCGTCGCCTCGCCGCCGACGATGACGGGAGCGAACACCGACGACTTCGGCGCCTCGCCCTGGATTGCCGGCGCCTGGCCGAACTCAACGGCCCGCTCGGCGAAACGCTCGCCGATCAACAACGGCTGGCCGGTGCTCAGGACGTGGGCGCGGATGCCCATCACCGGGATCGGCTCGTCCGGGAAGCGCACGCCGCGCTCGATCGTGTACGGGAAGCGGATCACGCCGACCTCCGGGTCGACGATGCCGATGTCGACAACCTGCGCGTCGAAGAACTGCTGGATCTTGTCGCCGACGAGGTCGTACATCTGTTGCGAATCGAGCCGCGCGGCAAGGCCGGACTGGACGCCGTTGATCAGCGTCAGCTCTGCCGCGCGCTGCTTCGTCTCGAGCAACAGGCGCTTTGTTTCGGCGATTGCCCGCGCGCGGCTCAGGGCCGACGCGATGTGCTGTCCGACGAAGGTCAGCAGGTCGACGTCTTCCTGGGTGTAGTGCTGCCCAGCTTCGTACGTCTGCACGACGACCACGCCAATCGACTTCCCCTCGTCGATGAGCGGCACGCCCATCCAGTCCTCGCCGTCCTCGCCCACTTGCTCGATCTCGCCGTCGGCGATGAGCTGATGAAAACGCTCCTTGGTGACGAGTTGCGCCATCCCCGTTCGAAGGACATATGCCGTGAGCCCGCGTGCCTGTCCGGTCCCCATCGGCTCCCACGCCTCTGGATCGGGAATGTCCAGATCGACTTCATCTCGGTAGTAGGGATAGTTGAGGGTTCGCTCGTCGGCGTCGTACAGCGCGATGTAGAAGTTGTTGGCGAACATCAGGCCGCCGACGACGACGTGCATGGCCGCATAGAACTCGCGAAGATCACTGGCCGCGCTGGCCATGTCCGTGATGCGATAGAGAGCGTCCTGAAGCTGGGCACTCTCAGATGCGGCGGAACGGCCCCCATTTCCCTCGGGCACGGACGGATGGTATCCCGTGCCAGAAGGCCTGAGCCCTCCCCGCGGCCTCCAAGTCCGGTTGGTGAGTCGGTTAGGTGACTATCCCGCGCGGCCGGCGGCCGCTAGTCCCAAAACCGACTCGCCGCAGCGAGTCGTGCCGCCAGCTCGGCTCGACACACGATCTCGCGAAGGTGATCAACCGTTGACTGGAGCCTCCTCGCGCGGCGGCACGGAAGGCAGCGGGCCACCGCTGTAACCGTGGGCGGCGATCCGGGCGGCGGTCTCGCGATAGACCTCGGTCACTGGTGCGGTCTGGGCCCTGAGCCCATCGACCAGCCGGTTGTACATCGAGAAGCCGGCCGCGATGGCCACCGCCAGCTGAACGTCGGAATCTGTCGCGCCGGCCGATTTGGCCGCCTCGACATCCGCCGCGGTCAGCTCCAGCGCATTCCGACCCACCGTCCGCGAGATGCTCAGCAGCGCCTGCATCTTGGGGTCGAAGCCGGCAAAGGATCCGCTCTTGACCTCGTCGAGCAACGCCAGACCCGCGTCGAAATCCTCTCCACTCAGCACAGCCGCGCCGTGCTCGGCATGCGAATCCATGCAGAAGAAGCAGTCGTTGGCGGCGGACACGGCCGTCGCGATTGCCTCGCGATCGAAGCGCGAGATGGTCGCGCCGGCGTAGTCGTTGACCAGCAGCTCGTCGGCCAGGCCACGCAGATGAACGCCCATCGCAGGCGTCAGCCGCATGGCCGCCAGGATCCCCGGCACGTCGGCCAAACCGCCGACGAGTACCCCCTGCTGAGCCCTCTGCATCCGTTCGTCGTCTCGGGTCATGTTCTCCCTATCCTACGGTCGTGACGGCGCGTTCCCTGACCTTGGGCGGGCAAGCCTATCCGCTCGTCTTACCCAACATTCGCGACCCGCGTTTGCATGTCGCTGCGGTGATTATCACCGTCCACGTCCTGGGTCAGGTAGGCCTTCATTTCCGGGTCAGTGTGCCGCAGATCCTGGCCTCGATCCTGACCTGTTTCGTGATCGAGGTCGCGATCACCTTCTACCAGACCCGATCCTTCGTCTGGCCGGCCAGCGCGATGCTGACCGGCAGTGGCGTTGCGTTGATTCTGCGTGTCGTTGGGACGCCGCCCGACGACCCATGGAACACCTACGCGTGGTGGGTCTTCGCGATCATCGGTGGCCTGTCGCTGCTCTCGAAGTACGTCATCAAGTACCGCGGCACGCACGTCTTCAACCCTTCGAACATCGGCCTTGTCGTCGCCTTCGTCGTCGCGTACATCCTGGTCGGCACTTCATTCATCGAGCCACTCGACTTCTGGTGGGCGCCGCTCAACGTTTGGATGATCGCGGCGTACGTGGTGATCATCGGCGGCGGGCTTCTCATCACGAGGCGGCTGAAGCTGCTCGGACTCGCCGCGACCTTCTGGTTAGTGCTGGCGGCTGGCGTCGGCCTGCTCTCGGCGACCGGCCACTGCATGACCGCGAACTGGTCGTTCACGCCGGTCTGCGGGGTCGATTTCTGGCGGATCATCGTCACCTCGCCCGAAGTCATGATCTTCCTCTTCTTCATGATCACCGACCCGAAGACCACGCCGTCTGGGCGTGTTGGCCGGGTCGTCTTCGGCGCGGCCGTGGCGATCACTTGCACCCTGTTCATGGCGCCCATGTCCGACGAGTTCGCGACCAAGGTCGGGCTGCTCGCCGGATTGGTCGCCGTGTGCGCGGTGCGCCCGATCATCGACCGACTGGTCCCTGAGCCGAAGTCGGCGATGGACGACCTGTCGCTGTTCGGTCGCCGCTTGGTGGGCAGTGCCGGTCGCGCCGCGGTGGCCGCCATCGCGGTGCTGCTGATCGGCGCCGGGATCGTCGTTGCCGGCACGCCGGCGCGCGGAGTGACCGTGCCGGCCAACCTCGAGGCGCTCAACCGGGACCCGCCGATCGTCGACCCGTCGAGCCTGCCGCCGATCACGGTCAGCCAGGAGGTGATCGACTTCGATCACACGCTGGCCGGCGAAGAGATGTCGGCCGTTGCCTTGCAGCTCGCCCAGAATCTCGAGATCGAGAACCTGGCGTTGGTTCGGCGCGACCCTTCGATTCTGCCCGTCGGTCGACCACGGCGACCGGCTGGCGCAGATGGAGGCTCGAGTGGCGGACACGATCGCTACCGGCACGACCGTCCTGTCGCACTACGACTTCGACGCGCTCGACGTGTCGCTCCTGGTGCCGTTCGGCGCTCAGACCGGCTTGAGCCTCGGCTTTGCCGGCACGGGCACGCTCACGCAGGAGACGCTCGACGCTGCCGGCGCGCTGGTGTCGAGCCAGTCGATGCCGTTCAACAACACGTTCGCCATGCGCCGCGCAACCGGCGACCGCTGGCTCATCGTGGCTGTGCTCCCGCTACTAGCCTTTGGCGGCCTGCCGACGGGCCCTATCCGAGCCCTATGTGCTCGAACCGACTATCAAGTCTTGATTGATGAGCCTCACTGTCGCGGCTGACTCAGGACGCGTCAGTCGGCTCGGACATATTCAGCGGATCGGTACATGGCTCAGGTAGACATGCGTCACGACCGCCGGGTGTCTCCGGGTCGCGACAAGCGGGTTGGTGCTTGGCAGCGGCAGGCTCGGGTTCGAATCGTCGACGCCCCGGGTGGCGGCATCGACGAACGCGCAGAGGCCGTTGGCCATGCGCAGCTGCTCGGGCGTTTTCGGCACGGCTCGAGCAGGTGCGGTGAGGCGACGACGATCGCCAGCGCCTTGGCGCGTGACGTCGCCACGTTCAGGCGGTTGAGCGAGTAGAGAAAGCCCATGCCGCGCGGCGCGTCCTCCGGGCGCGAAGTGGCCATCGTGTAGATCGAGACCGGCGCCTCCTGGCCCTGGAACTTGTCGACCGTGCCGACCGGCACGCCCGCAATTCGAGCCTTTCGCAGCAGATCGTCGATCAGCAGCCGGTGGGCGTTGTAGGGCGACACGACGCGGATGTCCGTCCGCGGTCGATCGCGCTTCGTCGTGCCGTCCTTATCGACCCATTCGCGCCCAATCAGTGATCGGACGATCTCGACCACCGCCTCGGCCTCCTCGGGCGAGGCGTTGGTGTTGCCCTCGTGCGCGACCTCCATCCAGCGCAGCCCAGAGCCTGACAGCCAGTCGCTGCCCTCGATGCGCTGCCCGTCCAGACCCGGGACGGCCTCCAGCTTGCCCTCGTAGAACAGGTCGGAGGTGTAGCCCGTGATTGCCGGGTGCATCCGCCACGTCTTCTCGAGGAACAGGCCGCGATCCGCCGCAACGACCTCGGCCCCACCGAGGAGGTGGCCCAGCGCCGACACGCCCGACGCCGTCCGGGTGCACGCCCTGCGTGGGCTGGTCGAGCTGCTGCGGATCGCCCGAGCAGCACGACGTTGCGCGCTGCCCCGCTGATCGCGACGACGTTGGCCAGCGACACCTGCCCGGCCTCGTCGACGAACAGCGTGTCGATCCGGCCGTGGATCTCCTCGCGCGCCCACAGCCACGGCGTGCCGGCGACCACGTCGACCGTCCCTTCCGCGATGGCCTCGTCGACGTCACCGTTGTCGTCGACCTGCCTGACCCGATGGATGGTCGAACGCCTCGTCCTTCTTGCCCTTCTGGACGATGCGAATCGATTGCACCTTCCGGCACGCGCCTTGATGCACCGCCTCGATCAGGTTGCCGATCACCTTGTGGCTGTTCGAGGTGATGCCGACCACGCGCCCGGCGCGGACGATGTCGACGATCATCCGCGCGCCGGTGTACGTCTTGCCCGATCCGGGCGGTCCCTGGATGGCGCAGCGTCGTCCCGTCGAGCTGCGAGCGCCAGCCGCCGAGCAGCCGCCGACCCCGATTCGCCGGCGTCCTACCAGCGCACCGCCCGAGCCGCCCGACGACCGCGGCGCGCGGCGCAGCAGCAGATCGCGCGCCGCCTGCCACTCCGCCGTCCGTCGGATTCGATCCCGTTGCTCGGCGACCCATTCGCCGAGGCGCATCAGCGCCGCTTCCTGGGCCTTCGCTTCTGAAGATGTTCTGCGGCACGATGCTCGTCGGGTGCGGCCCGGTCCAGTCTTCGGCCGGCTGATGTCGACCGTTCAGCTTCTCGTCGTCGATCGCCTGAACCTTGCCCGTCTTGGTCTTCTCGCCCTGCCGACGAGCTGCGGGTCGTGAGACCGTCTCGCTCGCGTCGATGTTGTGCTCCTGCGGCGGGAACGGTAGCGGTAGTCGTCGGATACGCGCGAGTCGCCGCCCTCGACGATCCCTCGGTACTTCAGCCCAGCGATCGGCTCCTTGTCGATGCAGCTCCTCGTCCGAATGCGTCAGCAGGTCGAAGAAGCGCCACCAGGCGACTTTTCTGCTCGCGCCGATGCCAGTCGAGCAGGTGCGCCACCAGCCAAGTCGCCTTGTCAGTGCAGTCTGCTTTGCTGGATCCGGGTCGATCGGTGCCGTCAGCCGTGCTTCCAGCTCGCGCACCGCGCGGACCTTGTCGGACAGCTCCTCGCTTGGCGGCACCAGTTCGCCCGCGGCGGGCGCGGCAGCTCCTCGCCCGGCTTGCAGCACGACCTCGGGCCGGCGCGCCTCCAGCCAGTCGCGCAGCATCTCGGTCGAGACGGTGTCGTCCTTGTTGTAGCCCTGGATCAAGTCCTGCAGCTCGCCGTTCGGGTCGCCCATCTCGAGCAGCTTCTCGAACTCGACGATTGACGAGCCCGCGTCACGCAGCTCGATCGTGCGCGTGAACCCGTACAGCGGCTCGAGGTTCTTGATCGAGTAGCGCTCCGACCCGACCAGCACGCCCTGGCGCACGACGCGCAGCAGGTCCACGAACACGCGGCCGCGCAGCAGGTCGTCGAGCTCGTCCTGGCGCGTCGCGTGGCGTCCGGCGAGCTGCTTCATCCGGCTCGGCTCGTACGACCCGTAGTGGTAGATGTGCATGTCCGGGTGCCGCTGCCAGTGGCCGTGGAACAGGTCCATCATCTGCTCGAACTGCTGCTTCTCCTCCGCCCGATTCGATCGCCCAGAACGCCCGTACTCCGCGCCGTCCCACACGCCGAACAGGTACTCGAGCCCCTCCCAGAAGGCGAACGGGTCGCCCTCGATGTCGAAGAAGAGGTCGTGCTCCGACGGCGCGGCAGGGCCGACAAGCCGCGGTCGGCCACCAGTGAGCCGTTGGCGTCGCGCTCCGGCTGGCAGCAGCTCGTGGGCAGGCACGTGTCCTTGCCGGTCGCGACCTGGAGGCGCGCCTGATCGTGCACGCGCTCGAAGCGCTTCGTCCACGGTCGCCGTGGCAAGCGCTCCACGGGTGTTGATGCCGAGTGTCGCGATCGCTCCTTGCGCTGGCTGCGCGAGATGCCGGCCACGATGGGCAGCGCGTCGTCGTCGCGCCACGCCTGCCGGCACTGGACGTAGAACCACTTGCAGACGCCGCAGTGCTCGACCGGATCGGGGTAGGTCGCCGTGCGGATGGCCAGGTCGCGAGCTCGCTTCGCCAGCTCGGCCTCGAAGCGGGCCTTGGCGCGGCGGAAGTAGGCCATCATCTCGGCCGTTCGGAACGTGTGCTGCTCGGTCAGCGCACCGCCCGTGACGACGTGGACCTCTTCGGGCGTGACGCCCTGGATGCGCTCATCTGCTCGACGTAGGAACAGATCTGGATCAGGGCCGACGCCTTGGCCGTGCGCGCGAGCTTGGTGTCGGACACCTCGTAGTGCCAGTCGCCCAGGTCGCTCGGCGCCGCTCTCCGGAGCAGGAAGTCCGGGTAGCCGAGCCATCGGCCGTCGAAGACCGTGCCCTGGTAGATCACGTCGTCGCCGCGGCGCATCGCGTCCTCGGTCGCGGCGGCCTGCTCGGCGTACGACAGCGCCTTGTTGGCCGTCAGGTCGGTGATCTGCCTGCCGTCCGCCTCGAGCTGGGCGATGTAGCGCTTTTCATGCTCACCGCCGCGCCAGCGCAGCAGCTCGAGCGCTGGGTCGTCGCCGACGTCCGGCTTGGTGAGTTGCCCCGCCGCGAGCGCCCGATCCAGATTGGTCAGGTGGCCGCATTCGAGGAAGGCGACGAGGTCCGTGGCTGCGACGATCAGCTTCCCGTCGCGTCGATGCATGACTCGACTCTATTACGGTCGGCTACTGCCGGCGCTGGTAGCGTTTCGGAATGGCGGAGAAGGTCGTGCTGCGCGAGGTCCAGGAGTCGGACATCGTGGCTTTCTACGAACACCAGCTCGATCCGCAGGCCGCTGCGATGGGTGTTTACGAGCCGCGCGGCCTCGACGAGCTTACCGCCCGGTGGCATCGGATGATGGTCAACCCGACGATCACGGCGCGGGCGATCACCGTCGACGCTCAGACCGTCGGCCACGTGGTCAGCTGGATCGAGGACGACGGCCACCGCGAGCTGGGCTACCTGGTCGCGTCGGAGTTCTGGGGGAGGGGCGTGGCATCGGCCGCCGTTCGCGACATGCTCCAGATCGTGACTGACCGTCCGGTCGAGGCGTGGATCGCGCCGACGAACGTCGCGTCGCGGCGCGTCGCCGAGAAGAACGGCTTCAAGTTCGTGCGAGAAGACGGCGAGTACCAGGTTCTCCGCTTGGAATAGCCACTCAGGGCGCCGGCAATCCCCAGATCCCGAGGCTTCCCTCACGAGCCTGCTGCTCGGCCGCGGAATAGAGAGCGTCACACCGGATATCGGGGTGATACGTCCGCGCATCGGCCAAGCCGAGTCGAACGATCTCGGCGTTGATGTTCAGCCAGCCGTCATCCGTCGCCAGCCAGACGTGGCGCAGGAGACGGCCGAATTGGTCGGTGTTGGAGATATCGCGCTCGAGCATGACCTCCCGGCCGCCGACGAGGGCTTCGTTTGCCTCGGTTGATTCGTCAGGCCTTCGACCTGTGTGCATCTGGCCCATTCGGGTGGCCAAAAGTAAGGGTGGAGGGCGGTCTGGTGCGAATTCGGATGGATAGTCCTCATCTCGCAAGGGGAGTGCCCGATGCCCCAGCGTTGGGTTGGAAAGTTCGCGGCAGTGTTCGCCGCGATCGTGGTCGCATTCGCGACCGTCCAGCCGGCCGCCTCCGAACCAAGCAATACACAGCCCATGGCAGTCTCATTTGCGGCTGCCCACGGC
>CAVVHT010000005.1:0-46014 GCA_963748235.1 uncultured Chloroflexia bacterium | reverse complement strand
CCGCTGTCGCATTCGCGTCGGTCGCCGCGATCATTGCGCTCGCCTCGTTTGTCTCGGAGCCACTTCGACCTGCCGAGTGGAGCTTCGACCCGAAACTGGCGTGGCCATGGTGGCCAGGCCAACCGAGCCAGACGCTTCTGGTCCTCGTCGTTGCCCTGTTCGCCCTTGGCCTCGCCGCGTTCATCCGCCGTCCGCGCAGCGAGATCGGACAAGCGCTTCTCGTTGGCGCGGCCGCAAACCTCGCCTCGGTCGCACTGTGGTCAACGATCAAGCCGGCCGAGCTCGCTTCTCCGTCCGCTTCCTGGCTGGCCTTCGTCGCGGCTGGATTCCTATCGCTCACCCTGTGGTCGAGCCTCGTTCACCTCGTCTTCGTATTTCCGACGCGGGACCGATGGAGCAGGGACGCCCGCTGGCTGATCCCCGTAATCTATCTCGGCCCGCCGGCCTTGCTCGCCGCGGGTGCCGCCGGGATCGGCGCACTCGATCCGACGTCCCTCGTGTGGGTCGAGGCATGGTCGCGTGTCCATGCCGCCATCGTCAGTCTCCTGCTCGTCGTCGTCATCGTTGGCATCACGGTCCGGTTCCGTGGATTTCGCGCATTCGCCGCAGTCACGTGGTCGGTATCGCCGTCTCGGTCGTCGCTACTGCTGTGGCGTCGCTGCTCTTGATCGACCTACCGATCCTGATCGGCGGTTCGCCACTCGTAGCCCGCGAGATGGTCGTCCTGCTGGCGTTGCCCATCCCGATCTTCCTTGCCATCGCGCTGTGGCAGGACCGGAATTTCCGGTTCGACCGGCTTCGTCGCAGTCAGATGGCGCTCTTGCACGCTCGGGAGGAGGAGCGACGTCGGCTGCGACGCGATCTCCATGACGGCCTCGGTCCGTCCCTGGCCGCGATCGGGCTGAAGGTCGATGCGGCGGCGAGCTGGGTCGCTCGCGATCCTGCGATGGCGGAAAGGCTGCTGATGGAGGTTCGGCGCGACCTGAATGCGACCGTCGCCGAGACGCGAAAGCTCGTCCGCGGCCTGCGCCCGCCAGCCCTCGATGAGCTCGGCCTGGCGAACGCCATACGGCGCACTGCGGACGATTTCTCGACGGCGACTCCCGCCCGCGATCAGCGTGAGTGCCGATGGCCTGCCGACGCTACCGGCCGCCGTCGAGGTCGCCGCGTACCGAATCGTCCAGGAGTCGCTGACCAATGCCGTCCGGCACGCGAATGCGGAGCACCTTGACGTCCACGTCGGAGTCGATCACGGGACGCTGCGCATCGAGGTCGCAGACGACGGGATCGGCTACGACACGGATAGTCGCGCCGGTGTGGGGACTGAGGCAATGCGCGAGCGCGTCGAGGAGCTGGGCGGCGACTACTGGGTCACGAGCGCGCCCGACGCGGGCACGCGCATCCTGGTCACGCTGCCACTGGCTCCCGGATGAGCGCCGCGGGCCGGGAGACCGGCGCTTCGTCGGTTCCCATTCGGGTTGCGATCGCGGATGACCACCCGCTCTATCGCGACGGGCTGCGGACGATGGTCCAATCGCTGCCCGGCATGGAGTTCATCGGCGAGGCGCAGGACGGAGTTTCGGCGGTCGAGCTCGTCCAACGACTTCAGCCCGATGTCCTGCTGCTGGACCTCGAGATGCCGGCCGGCGGCGGCCTGGAAGCACTGCGCACGATCCACGCGCTGGATGTTCCGACAGCAGTACTCGTCATCACGATGCACGAGGACGACAACTCGGTTGTAGCGGCGATCGCAGCCGGGGCACGCGGCTACCTCTCGAAGAGCGCCGACCGGAACGAGCTGGAACGCGCGATCGCGGCCGCGCCGGAGGTGGCGTCGTCTTCGGAGCGCGCCTCGCCGGACGGTTGGCTGGCCTGCTCAGTGGCCCGCGCGATGCAGCGGCGCGCGCGTTCCCCTCGTTGACGCCGCGCGAGCGCGACGTCCTCGAACGGCTGGCGCGCGGCGAGGGCAACGAGGCGATCGCACGAGCGCTCGGCCTTTCGCAGAAGACGGTTCGCAACCAGGTCTCGGTCATCCTCAGCAAGCTGGCTGCCATCGACCGCAATGCCGCGGCGGAGCTCGGGCGCCGAGCCGGGCTGGGAAGGGACGATCCGAGCGCCTAGCTGAACTTCCCGGCTCGAATCCCCGGCGCGCGGGACGGATGGCTCATGCGCCCGGGACACCGAGCGGCGGACCCTGCCAATCACGACGACGGTCGTCGTCAATGAGAAGGCAGGAAGGGGCTCCCGATGGACACGGACGTCACCAGCGAGGCCTACGACGCGTACCACAAGCAGCTCTACGGCTATCTCGTGTCGATCACCCGCGACGGGGATCTGGCACACGACGTAGTGCAGGAAACGTACATCCGCCTGCAACGAGAAGTGATGCGCGATCGCGAGCCCCGGGAAATGCGCGCGTGGCTCTTTCGCGTCGGGCGCAATCTGGTCATAGATCGCGGGCGTCGGCAGCAGCTCGCAGAAAGGCTGCAGGATCGGCTCCTGGTCGAGACCATCGCCCCTTCAGCCGAGGACGAGTGCCTGGCTCGTGAAGCCCGTCGTGAGCTGGACATCATGCTGGCTCAGACGAGCGCACAGAATCGGACCGCACTGCTCATGGCAGCAGAGGGCTATAGCGGCGCCGAGATCGCCCTTGCCGTGGGCCTCAGCCACGGTGCCGTCAGGGCGCGGCTGACGAGGGCGAGAAGCCGCCTGCGAACACAGCTGCAACCCGTCTCGTGAGCGCCATCGCCGGGACGGCCAAAGGCGAAGCCGACGCGGGCACAGCTGCGGCGCGGCCGGGGCTCCTCCTGCCTCGCAGCCAGCTCCTCGCCATCTCCGTCTATTGGTTCGGCATCAACGCCCTGTGGGGCGGCTACGAGATCTTCGGCCAGCACAAGGTCGAGCAGTTTGTCGGAACCGCCACCCGCGGCGAGGTCATGGGCTACCTCGAGTTCGCGGCGGCATTCGTGGCCATCCTCGTCCAGCCCACCGTGGGCACGATCAGCGACTACCTTGTCACGCGCTGGGGTCGACGCAAGCCTTTCATCATCGTCGGCGCGTCGCTCGACCTCCTCTTCGTGTTCGCGGTCGCGACGTCCCAATCACTGCTCGCACTGGCGCTGTTCCTGCTGTTGCTGCAGTTCAGCTCCAACTTCGCTCAGGGTCCGTTCCAGGGTTACGTGCCCGACCTCGTGCCCGAGCGCCAGGTCAATGTGGCCAGCGGGATGATGGGCCTGATGCGCATGCTCGGAGTGATCTTCGGAGCGGCGATCGTCTCGACGGGCGCAGCGAGCGGTGATTTCGCGACGCCGCTCGTGCTCATCGGCTTCATCGAGCTGGGGCTGGCCATCGCCACGATCGTCTTCGTCCGCGAGGGGCCAGTGGCACGCCCGCGCCAGGGCAGATCGTGGGCGGCGATCGCCAGGGAGGCGTGGGGTACGGACGCACTGCGCGAGCGCGGCTTCCTGTTCATGACACTCACCCGCCTGCTCTTCCTGATGGGGCCGTCCGTGTTCGTGAACCTGAGCCTGTACTACATCCGCGATTCACTTGGCCAGAGCGGCTCGGACCTGCAGACCTGGCTGACCGTCGGCCCTGCCGCGATTGCCGTCGGCACGGTGCTCGGCACCCTGCCGTCGGCCTGGCTTGCCTATCGCATCGGGCGCAAGCAGGTCATCTGGCTGGCGGCCCTTCTCGCGGCCGCCGGCCTCGTGCTCCTGGCCCGGGCGCAGAGTCCGATGGAGGCACTGCCGGCGCTCGTGCTCCTGGGCATGGGAACTGGCGGTTACCTGGCCATCGACTGGGCGCTGATGACCTCGACCATTCCGCGCATCGCATCGGGGCGCTACATGGGCTTGGCGAACGTAGCCAACTCCATCGCCGGGCCGCTCGCACTGGTCGTGGGCGGACGAGTGCTCGACTACGTCACCGTCAATTCCGGCCTTGACGCCGGCCCGCGAGCGGCGACGCTGACCGGCATCGTCTTCCTCGCGGGCGCCGCTTTGACACTCACCTTCGTCCGGCCGCGGCCGGAGCAGCCACTCACCACCAACTAAGAAAGGAGAGAAAGTCGATGGTTAGCCCGCTCAATATGGTTGTCCTCCTACTTGTCATGGCGGTGCTTGGGGCCCTTGCCTTCTTGGTTCGGCGGGGTGGAACGTCGCGGACAATCGGACTCGGCCTGGTGATCGTGCTCAGCTGGGTCGTCTCGGTGGCGGTGATATCCGCCTTCTGGTATGAGCGGCAGGGAAACCTCGATCTAGGGTTGATCCTTTTGCTGGCTCTGATACCTACCATCGCGATCGGCGTATTGACCTCGCACTTCAGCCGGCACACAGGGCCGGCGTAGCTAGCGGATGTTGCGAGGCCGTGCGGCAAATCCGCCCTACAGGCCGAAGTGCATGAGGACCATCGCACCCAACACGACGAGGAACGCCACCAAGTCGAGGTGAAGTCGATCCATCCATTGAGGCTTGGTTGGCACTGCCAGGGCGATCCCGAATACAACCGCGACAAGGAAAGTCAGGCCGTAGGGAGTTCCCAGCAGCACGTCGAACGACTTGACCGGCCCAAAGACGGTGCCCAGGAGGATGCCGGTGATGCCCACCCCGATGATGACCGGCACGTAAAGTCGCGTGGCGTACTTCTCGACGTAACCGTTGAATGCCACTTGAGACGCCTCGGGCAGTGTCCGTACGGCGGGTTCAACGAGCAGCACGCGGGCGATGTGGCCGCCGAACCACGTCACGGCGAACAGGACGTGGAGCCAGTGCAAAACAACGGTTATCCAGTCCACAACCGTCCCCATGCGGCGGATAGCGCCTTTCCGCAACGGTACACCGCCCGCACCCGTCGGCGAATGCCCAATCCGGTCACCATACGATCGCTGCCTGTGCTGGAGGTGGCGTCGTCTTCGGAGCTTGGGCGCCGAGCCGGGCTGGGAAGGGACGATCCGAGCGCCTAGCTGAACTTCCCGGCTCGAAATCCCCGGCACGCGGGACGGATGGCTCATGCGCCCGGGACGCCGAGGGCGGACCCTGCCAATCATGACTAACAGGCGTCGTGATGCGGATAGGAAGGGGCCAACCATGGAGTCGATGAGCAAGCTCGGAAGTACCCGGGACACAGAGGCATACAACAGACGTCGGAGGGCGGCAGCGATCGCCACGGCGGGCGGCGGCCTTCGCGCGCTGTGGCTCTTGCCGCTGGACGTCGCGTTCCTTGTTTTCGGCCTCCGCTACGGCTGGCTGAAGTGGCTGTTCACCCACGCGCCGCCACGCTTCCTGGCGTTCATGGGTCGCATTCGTGCGGAGCGCGCCGCCCACAGGGCCATCCGCCGGGTGCCCGCCTATCGCCGCTTCCTCGAGCAGGCCGGCGTGCATGGCGAAGAGAAGCTGCCATTCGGGATCCTGGGCATCCTGCCCGAGACGGACAAGCGCAGCTACATCGACCAGTACAGCCTCGAGGATCGCTGCGTCGACGGCCAGTTCACCTTCCGCGGCACGATGATCGACGAATCGAGCGGCTCGACCGGCACGCCGTACAACTGGATCCGTTCGTCGCGCGAGCGATCGATCGCCCACCGGAACATCGGCTTCTTTGCGCGCTATGCGTTCGGATCTGGCCCGCTGGTCACGATCAACGCGTTCTCGATGGGCGCCTGGGCGGCCGGCTTCAACATGAGCCTGGGCATGAACAGGCACGGCCTGGTCAAGTCGACAGGGCCCGATCTGGACAAGATCTTCTCGACGCTTCGCCACCTCGGACCGCGCTACCGCTATCTGATCGTTGGCTACCCGCCGTTTGTGAAGCATCTGCTCGATGTTGCCGAGCGAGACGGCTTCGACCTCGATGGCTACGAGCTCCACGCCCTCGTCGGTGGCGAAGGCATGAGCGAAGGACTGCGCGACTACCTGCTCGGTCGGTTCGCGTCGGTGTATTCGGGCTATGGCGCGACGGACATCGAGATCGGCATGGCCGCCGAGTCGCCGGTCAGCATCGGTCTGCGCCGGCTGGCCCGCGCCAGGCCGGATGTTCGCGAAGCGCTGTTCGGGCGAGACCAGCGACTGCCGATGGTCTTCCAGTACAACCCGCTGATCCACTGGCTCGAGGTCAACGACGCGCACGAGACAGTCGCGACCATCAGCCGCCTGGATGTCCTGACGCCGCGGGTCCGGTACAACGTCCACGACGAGGGCGGGGTCATGGACTTCGGTCGGGCGTCGCGGATCCTCGCCCGATTCGGATACGACATTAATCGCCTCAACGAGCTCGACGAGGTCGCCGGGCCGCGAGGTCCCCTGCCCTGGTCACCGCCGATTCCGTTGCCCTTCCTGTGGATCCACGGGCGGAGCGACGCGACGATCAGCGTGATGGGCGCGAACATCTATCCCGAGGACATCGAGACGATCATCTATCGCGACCCGCAGCTCGCGCGGCAGGTGAACTCGTTCCTGTTGTCGCTGCGAACCGACGAGGCCGGCACGCCACGTCCCGGCATCGCGATCGAGCTGGTCGAAGGGGCCGCGGTGGACGCTTCATGGATCGAAGAGCTGGCGAAGCGTTTCCAGGACGGCCTGCTCGGGTTGAACATCGACTACCGGACGTCGGCCGCTGAATTCGGCGAAGCGATGCTGCCCATCGTTGATGTCTGGCCCCACGGCACGGGCGTCTTCGCCGCCGACGCGGACCGGATCAAGCAGCGCCGGATCGTGCGCGACTGACATGCGCCGTAACAACGCCATGGGTCGCAGCGTCCACCCACTGAACAAGGCGCGTCCGTCCGGAGTTGGAATGAGCATCAAGCGTTGGCTCGGTCTGGGGTTGGGGACGGTCCTGCTGACCGGCTGCGGCTCAGTCGCTCCGGCAGCGCCGGCGGCTACGGCAGCGCCGTCGGCTTCGCCCTCCCCGGCCGTTACGTCCACCCCGCTTACTGCATCGCCCGTGCCGGGCTGGCGCATGGTCCAGGAGTTCGAACCTCCGCCGGGGGCCGAGATCAATTCGATGACTGCAGGCGGGCCCGGATTTCGTGGCCGTAGGTACGGCACACGTGGTGCTGCACGGACCGTGTTACGGCGAAGTGACGCGATGGGCGCGTTCTTACGTCCCCGGACGGCGAGCAGTGGACCGCGGTAGAGGACGACATCTTTGCCTACGCAGAGCTCGACCAAGTAGTCCAATCAGGGGACGACCTTTACGTCCTGGGACGCGTTCAGCCGATAGGGGTCGGGATGGAGGAGGAGCCGGGAGCGTGCGGAGAGCCGCCGGAGAACCTTGGCTTCAATGTCTGGCGATCCGCTGATGAGGGGGCGTCCTGGGAGCGGCTGGCCCAGTCAGCCGAAATGCAGAACGCCCACGTCACGGACATCATCTCGCTGGACGGCGTGCTCGTAGCGGTCGGCAACGTCATGGACCCGCAGGCTCGCGAACTGGACTCATCGGCGGTCTGGACTTCGCTCGATGGCATCGACTGGCGAATGACCGACACCCAGCCAAGGCGGTCCCATCGCAGCCTGGCCAGCAACGGAAGCGTAATTGTTGCCGCCGAAAGCTATGGCAACGCACCCCTCACGTATTCGGAGGACGGAGGCAGCAGCTGGCACCAAGCCTCAGTGGCGGTTGACCCCGCCATGACCCAGTGGAGTGTTGCGGCACGGGCCGGGCGATTCGTGGCCGTAGGCGGTCCCGAGCCCAGGGGCGATGACCACTCGATGAGCGTGTTTGCTTCCGATGATGGAAGTGCCTGGACGGAGGTGCAGAGTCTGCAGCTCGGATCCAGCACGATGAACAGGCTCGTGGCGCTGCCAGACCGTTTCCTGGGACTCGGCGGGGAATGGGTCTCCGAGGCCGATGGCCAGCGTTTAACAGGCATCCGTACCTGGGTCTCAGTCGACGGCATCGATTGGCAGCCTGCGCCGGCGTTCCCGCGTGAGGCCTTCATCACCGCGGCGGCGGCTGGACCGGACGGCGTCGTGGTCGCGACGTGGTCGCGCGACGCACTCTGGTTCGCCCCGTTGAGCACTTTCGAGTAAGCGCCCGATGGTCGACAACAAGACTGAGGTTTCTGGGCGGTGTAGCCACCGGAGTCCTGTTCGGCTGGGTACCGCCGGAGCTGATCGCCTGGCTGCAAGGGACGCCCGATTACTCGACGCGGGCTGATGGCCAGCACCGTGGGGTAAACGGCGGCGAGGCCGAAGCATCGACCGCCGCGGACGCCGGATCGTGCGCGACTGAGATCGGCTGTAACAACGCGATGAGTCCCAGCGTCCACCCACTGAACAAGCCGCATCCGTCCGGAGTTGGAATGAGCATCAATCGTTGGCTTTGTCTGGGGTTGGGGATCGTCGTGCTGGCCGGCTGCGGATCCGTCGCTCCGGCAGCCCCGGCGACTACGGCGCGCCCCATCCAGTTCGCCGGCCACGTCAGCAAGCAGCGCGGCATCGTGCTCGGATGCATCGATCGATGCCACCAAGCAAGCGCTGCGGGACGTTGGGTCGTACGCCTACGAAGGCGAGGGCTACATCGAGCGGTGGGAGCAATTCACCGGCTCCGAGGGCCCGCTGGAGACGCCCGACACAAGCGTTCGACAGCCAACGAAGTCCAGCGGCGCGTATGTCGCCCCTGACCGCCAGACGGAGGAACGTCATCTCGTTACGCGGGATGACGTCGTGGAGGCGAGGCGAACGATCGGTGACGATGTCTGGCTCCGGTTCGTCGGCAGCAAGCGGTGGCAGCAGATGGACGTGACGCCCGCCCCCGCAAACCCCATCCTTGCGATCGTCGACCAGCCACTGGACTGGGCGATCGATGACTCCGATGTGCCGTCGGGTCACTGCCGTTACCTGGGGACATCGGCCGACGGACCGTGGACGGTGAAGATGACGGTGCCCGGGGATCGGCAATGCCCGCCAGCGTGGAGCTGACCCAGCGGATTCGACAATCCGCCCGAGTGGGGGCAGGCGTTCGTGCAGACCGACATGTACGTGTTGCAGCCGGACGCCGAGGTAACGATCGACCCGCCACCAACCGACACGGGCCCAGCCACCGCCGCCGACGTTCTCTACTACCTCGAGCGGCGTGGCTGCCTGGAGCCGCCGTGCGACGTCAGCGGATTCGAGCCGGTCTACGAAGCACACAACGACACGGTGGATCTGTTTGGCTATCAGCTGCCGTCCGGGAACGGCTACGTGTGGTTCGACGATGGCCAGCCGTCAGAGGCAGGCGGCCAGGCGTGTCCATCCGACTGGGTCGTCGCGTTCCACGCCGGCGGCCAAGCTGGCGACACCCAGTGGATCGGCGGCCCGCTGACCGCGGTGGATACAGCGACGATGCACGTCCGGCTGACCGATGGCGAGGAAAGCGAGCACACCATCAGCGCGCCGGGCTTACATCGTCCCCGGTGGCATCGTCGATGGGCCTGAGCTCGAATCGTTCTGGATCGTCGGGCCGGACGGCGACGAGCTGTTCCGCTACGACGAGCCGTCGCCCGACACCGGCGTTCCACCACCACCGCCACCGTCACCCGGCTGCTGACGATGCCAGTTTTCAGAAGTGTTGGAGCCTGGCTCCTGGATCGTGGCGTCTCGCCCGGTGAGCCAGGCTGGTACTTCGTCCCGTATCTCTCTGCACTCTTCGTGCCCGTGATGCTTCTGATCTCGGCTGCCGCGCTCGCTCACCAGATCGCGATCCGGTCGCCGGTGTGCGACAGATATTCGGGCGTGGCGAGATCGGCAAGGCGGGATCGCCAACGAAGGTGCCCGATGACCAGCCACGGCCGCCGGGTGCCCAAGGCGCACCTCGACCGGCACGGCCTTCGTCGAGTTGATGGGGCGAAATGTCATGCGACTTACCCCAGTGACGGTGTCCGCGACCAATCTGCTCGCCCATCCCGCAGTCCAGCTGATCGCGCGCATCGCGGCCGTCGGCGCCGTCATCGCCACGGGCCTGGTCTATCTCGGGTCTGTCCTCATCGCTCCGATGCCATGGCCGTTCGTGTTCACCGTAGTCTGGCTGAGCTTCGTGATCGCCACGATCCTCGCCGCACGCCAGTGGGCATACCGCCCGCTGCTGCTCCCCGTCATCTCCCTCGCGTTCATTGTCATCGCCCTGTGGGTCGGCCAGGACATCTTTGGTTGGGCGCCGTAGTGCATTCCGTGGAGGTCTGAGTGAGCATCAATCACCGTTGGATCGCTCTCGTCGTCGGGATGATCCTGTTGACCGGCTGCAGCTCCATAGCTCCGGCAGCGCCCGCGACTACGGTCGCTCCGGCGGCTACGGATGCCCCATCCAATTCGCCCGCCACGTCAGCGAGCGCCGCGGCGTCGTGTGCGGATGCATCGATAGCTGCCACCAAGCAAGCCCTGCGCGACGTTGCCTCGTACACATACCAGGCCGACGGTTACATCGAAATGTGGGAGCGATTCACTGGCGCGACGGGCCCGTTGGAGACCCCCGACACAACATTCCGACGGCCAACGAAGTCAAGCGGCGCTTATGTCGCGCCGGACAGCCTGGCGCAGGAATATGAGCTCGTCAACGGGCGCGACGACGTCCTGGAAGGCTGGCTGCAGACCGGTGACGAGGTCTGGATCCGTTTCGTCGGCAGCAGGCGGTGGGTGCAACGCGACGGGACCGAGCCGGCACCTGCCAATCCGATCCTCGCCATCGTCGACCAGCCGCTCGACTGGACAATCGGCGATTCCGAAGACATGCCCACACACTGCACCCTCGTGGGAACGTCGGCGGACGGACCGACAGCTGTGACGGTGAAGCTGACGGCGCCCGTTGGATCCGACATGCCGACCAGCCTCGAGGTGACGCGGCAAATCGACCAGCCGCCTGACTGGGAGCGAGCGATCGTGCAGAACGACGTGTACGAGCTGCAGCCGGATGCCTCGGTAAGCATCGACCCGCCCCCGACTGTCACTGGCCCGGCCACTGAGGCTGACGTGCTCTACCACCTCGAGCGTAGTGGCCTCTGCCTCGAGCCGCCGTGCGACGTCCGCGGGTTCGAGCTGGTCTACCAGGCACACAACGGTACGGTGGACCTGTTTGGCTATGAACTGCCGTCCGGGAACGGCTACGTGTGGTTCGACAACGGCTTGGCAATAACCTCGGGAAGCAGCCAGGTGTGTCCGTCGGAATGGGACTTCAGCTTCCACTCGCAATGGCTCGGCGGCCGGCTGACGGCGGCAGAGACAGCGACGCTGCACGTTCGGCTGCGCGATGGGCAGGAGAGCGAGCACGCCATCAGCGCGCCGGCGTACATCGTCCCGGCCCGCGATGGACCTGAGCTCGAATCGTTCTGGATCGTCGGGCCCGACGGCGACGAGCTGTTCCGCCACGACTGTCTCGTCGCCCGAGACGGGCGTTCCGCCACCACCGCCACCGTCACCCGGCTGCTGAGGGCAGACGCGCAGCTTCTCAGGCTGATTGTCACGTGGTGCGCAGCGCCGTAGGCAGGGGCCCGGCGCGAGCTCGGAAGAGTGAACCAGAAGCGCGTTATGCCGCCGTCAGACTCGGCGCCGACCCGCCCGCCGGCCGACTCGACGAGCTGGCGAACGATGGCAAGGCCGATGCCCGCGCCACCGCGCCGCCGATCGCGTGACTTCTCGACGCGATAGAAGCGCTCGAATACGCGAGGAAGGTCGGCGGCCGGAATGCCGTCCCCGGTGTTGGTCACCGAAACGCGGACCTCGTCCGCCCGAGTCTCTGATTGGATGGCGACCCGGCCGCCGATGGGCGTGTACGCGATCGCGTTGTTGAGTAGGTTGATCAGCACCTGGCTCAAGGCATCCGGATCGGCGACCACGTGCGCCTCGTCCGCCTGGACCACGAGCTCGAGCTGCCGGTTCTGGGCCGCCGGCCGGCAGAGATCGACTGCCGCCCCCACCGCGGCCCGGATTTCCACGTCCTGGAGGTCACGAGCGGGCTGAATGCCCTCGCCACGCGCAAGGTCATCGAGCGAGCGCGACAGCCGGACGAGCCGGTCGACCTCCTCGCCGAGTGATTCGAAGACCTGCCGCTCGGGCTCGATCACTTCGTCACGCAGCGCCTCGAGATAGCCCTGCAGGTTGGTGAGTGGCGTGCGCAGCTCGTGCGCGGCATTGGCAATGAACTCGCGCTGGCTCCGATCGTGCTCGGCCAGCGCGGCGGACATCTCGTTGAACGAATCGGCGAGGCTGACCAGCTCGGTCGACCCCTCGCGCGGTAGGCGAGTGCCGTATTCGCCCTGGGCAATGCTCAGCGCGGCGCGATTGGCGCGGCGCAACGGCCGACCCAGTCGGGCACCCAGGAAGCCGGCGAGGACAACGGCGACGGCGATCGCCACCCCGGCCGCCATCAGCAATATGCGGGTGACGGAGTCGTCAAACATCTGGTGCGCCTCGGCCGCGTCCTCGCCATGGGTGACCATCAACGCGGCAAATGTGTCGCCGCCCACCAACCACACCCCGAGTCCGACTATCCCGACGGCGACCAGCGCGACGGCAGCAGCCGCGAGACCGATGCGCAGTCCGATGCCCCCGGGCACGAGCCGCATCATGCCGAGGTTGGCACGCGGTAGCCGACCCCGCGGACGGTAGCGACGTAGCGCGGCGAGGCCGGGTTGTCGCCCAGCTTCTGGCGGAGCCGCCGGATGTGCGCGTCGATCGACCGATCGAGCACCAGCCCGTCGGCGCCGTGCAAGGCGTCGATCAGCTGGTCGCGTGTCAGGACGCGCCCGCCAGCCGACAGGAGAGCTGCGAGAAGGCGAAACTCGGCCGGCGTCAGGCTGACCATGCTGCCCTGCAGGAGCACCTCATGGCGTTCTGGGTCGAGCGTCAGATCGGCGAGCCGCATTGGTTCAGCCGGTTGCGTGGCCGTGGCTGACGGATTCGGCCTCGGCGGATCGCTCCAGGAGCCGGCGGACGCGGACGACGAGCTCGGCCGGCGAGAACGGCTTGGCCAGGTAATCGTCGGCGCCCAGCTCCAGGCCCTCAATTCGGTCGTCGGTCGCTGCGCGGGCGGAGAGCATGATGACCGGCACGCGCGACGTGCGGCGCACCGCCTCCAGAACGGCCAGGCCGTCGACCGACGGCAGCATCACATCGAGCACCACGAGCGCCGGCCGGTGAAGCGCGATGGCGGCCAGCGCGGCCTGCCCATCGGCTGCCTCGATGACGTCGAACCCGGCGCGCTCCAGGTATGTCCGCAGCAGGTGCACGATCTTGGCGTCGTCGTCCACGACGAGGATCGGTCTGTCGGATGCTGGGCCGGGCCGTTCATGAAAGTCGTCCTCTGCGCCTGGAAATGGTAAAGCGGGCGGAGACTTCGGCCTCCGCCCGCGCTGTTCGGTTCCGTTGGCTACTCGGCCAGGGTTGGCTGGTCAGTGGTTGGGCTGAACCTTGATGACCGGGCACTCGAAGTACTTGACCGGGTCACCGATCTCGATGTCGCCTGCCTCAGCCGCGGCAAGGATCTGCTCCTCGCTGGTGTATTGAACGGGCGCCACGTTCCACGTCACCGGAAGGACCACCCAGCGGCCGCCGTTGAAGTCGCGGTCGCCAGGCTTGGACTCGGCAACGTTCAGCAGCCCGCCGCCTCCGAGGTCGTAGATCGTGTCGAACGAGTGGGCCGGAGCGCCCGTACCGCTGAAATCGGTTGGCGTGCCGACGGTTCGGTACGTCGTGCCGTCGATCATCAGGCCAACATGCGGAGGCCCGTTGCCCGCGGCGACCGATCCGGCGCCAAGAGCCAGGACCAACGTCAAGCCGGCCACGATTGAAAACAGTCTGCGCATCAGTCTCCCTTTCGGATTCTGATCGGCGGGCGTTTCCCGCCACCGACGCCATGCTCGCGATCGCGAGTGACCGTTCTGTGAGCGTCGTGTGACGGTTTCGTGACGGGACGCGATGTCGCGCGAAGTCGAGCTTGCCCTGGCGCTGCTCGGCGCTCATAGCCGGCGTAGATCACCCTCAGTCAAGTGTCGTCGCGACTAGCGATAGGCGGGCTACGGGCCAAAGCGGCTGGATGTCGGAGCTACTGCATAGAGCACACTCAAGGTGCCGTCCGGTCTTACCGTCCACATGTAGGCGAAGACCACCAGCCCAATCCCGAACAGGCTAAGGAGGGCGGCCGCGAGGAAATTGCTGAAGTCCCACTCTCCGGGCGCCCATGTGTGACTGATCGGTTGGTACCCGAGTTCGGAGAGCCATCCGGCTTCGCTTTGGAATTGAGGGTTCGTGTCTGCCAGTCGATGACCGCTGTACGTGCGCAGGAAGACGGGTGGTCGGTCGTCTACCACGTCCTGGAGAACCTTCTGAGAGCCCTCCTCATCAAGCCGGCGACTGGACGCAAGCCAGGCAATCGCCGCGACGACAGCGACGACTACCAGCACGAGCAAGATGAGGGACGGGTTCAGACCGGAGAGAGACAATGTCGGGGCCCTCGTCGACCGCTTGCATAGAGCAGCGCCAAGGCGATCCTAGTCATTCCGCCAGCGGAGGTCACGGCGCCAGTCGCGTGAAGTGGCCGTTAGGCCCTATAGCCAGTTCGTGGCGCCACTCGAGGAAGGGGAAGTCGTGATGCCTGAACGCAGGGAGATCGGATCGCTCGAGGCCCGTGGCCTGATCGCGATGGTGGCGGAAAGACTCGACGCCACCGGACAAGGGGCAGCAGTGGCCGTGGTCGACCCGCACGGCGAGCTCGTCGCGTTTCTGCGCACCGACGGATGTGGCCTGGCGTCGATCAACATTGCCACCCACAAGGCGTTCACGGCGGCTCGCGAACGCGTCGAATCCAGCGTCCTTGGAGAGCGATCCCGAACGGAGGGCTTCCCGATCACCAACTTCGGAGATCCGCGCTACGTGGGCTGGGGCGGTGGGGTCCCGATCATCGTCGCCGGTGAGGTGATCGGCGCCATCGGGGTCAGCGGACTGCCAGAGGATGCCGACGTCGAGCTGGCCCGCTGGGCGGCGGCCAGTCTTGCCGGCGCGACCGACTGAGGGCCCGCCGCTGGCGTGGCGCCGGTGAAGGTGTCGATCGTCTGGTCGGGATCGCCGACGACCGCGATGTCGGGCGATTCGCCCAGAAAAGCTCGAGCAGGCGCTCCTGGAGCGGGTTCGTGTCCTGGTACTCGTCGACGCTGATCCACGTCTTCTGGGCTTGCACGACGCGGGCGGCGCCTTCGTCTGATTCAAGGAGCACGACGGTGAGGGCGAGCATGTCCTCGAAGTCGAGCTTGCCCAGGTGCTGCTTGGCGCGCTCGTAGCCGGCGTAGATGCGGGCGAAGAGGTCGGCCGGGATGGGCGCCCTGTCGGTGGTCTGGGGGTCCTGCTCCCACTGGTCGGGCGCGATGCGGCGACCCTTAGCCGTCGTGATGGCTCGGCCAAAAGTGTCTGAGCTGCCGGACCGCGTGCGAGTGGACGGTGCGGGCCATGACGCCGCGGTGGCCGAGGCCCGCCATTCGCTCGACCATCTCGTTGGCCGCCTTGTCGGGGAACGTGGCGAACGGACCTTGCCGGCCGGGACGACGCCGCTCTCGATCGCGTGCGCCGCGCGCCAGCTGATGACCCGAGTCTTGCCCGTCCCCCCGCCGGCGAGGATCACCAGCGGGCCGGCCGACACGCCAATGGCCTCGCGCTGCGCGTCGTTCAGGTCGTCGAGGAGGTGTTCTGCTAAATCTGCGACTAGATGCATGGAGCGAACTGCCGGACGATTTGCCACCCAAGCGTCACTTGGGTCTCAACGTGGGAGGCTGCAAAGAGCATTGTGAAGGCATTGACACGCCAATAAGCCAGGCCGGGCCACTACCCAAGTCTGTCGATCCGGCTCTGCGCCGTTCCGCCCACCCGCCCGACAGTGGAGCTCCGAGAAGCCCGCGCAGAACACTGGCTGAAGCGCGCCGGAGCTTACCATTCGTAGCTATCATCGACTCGAATGTGTCGAAACCGAGTTTCCCAGGCGGTTCAGGATCGCCGGTCGCGGGCCGCTTATCATGTCCCCTCTGATTTGTGCGAGATTCCCGTCGCGTCTCCCGGCATGCCTTGCTGGACGCTCACAGCTGGTCGAACAGCCTGGAACCAACAGCCCGATGATTTGTGGAGGCACGAGATGAAACGATTTCTGGGGACCGACCCCAATGGCCTCTGGCACGAGGTTGTAGGGGAGTCTCAGAACGGACGGTTCCTGACAGCTTGCAACCAAGAACTGACGCCGGCGTCGTTTGCGACTGGTCAAGACTCGCGTCCGATGACCCAGCAACCGGTTGATCTCACGCAGCGAACGGAACCTGATTGTCAGACGTGTTTTCCCGCCACGCACGCTGACCCAAATGCGGGCACCTAATCAGTCAATCCCACTGCGACAGCTCGCTCCCAATTGAAGGGTTCCCGGCAACATTGAAAGTTGCCCGACGACCAGTACCGGACTCGATCAGACGAATGGTGACGACGTGAGTCTCGTCAGGTCGAAGCAGCGTGTCGAAGAGCACGGGGAGGTCTTCACGCCGGAGTGGCTGGTCGCAGACATGCTCGACCTAGTCAGAGACGAGGCGGAGCGGATCGATTCGAGGTTTCTGGAGCCCGCCTGCGGGTCGGGCAACTTCCTCCTCGTCGTCCTCCGCCGTAAGCTAGCCGCAGTCGACGCCCGCTATGCATCAAGCGGGTTTGAGCGCCAGCACTACGCGCTGCTCGGGCTCATGTGCATCTACGGCATCGAACTGCTGGCGGACAACATCGCCGAGTGCCGGGTCAACCTGCTGGAAGTCCTCGCCGAACATCTTGGGTCGATGAGGCGGACAAGCTCTATCGAGCCGCGTCGTACGTGCTAACTCAGAACCTGGTGCATGGGGACGCGTTGACTATGCGAACTCGAGAGGGCGAGCCGATCGCCTTTGCCGAGTGGGGGTATCTAGGCAAGGGCAAGTTTCAGCGACGCGACTTCCGGCTTGACAGCCTGACCATGTCCTCAGCCTACAGCGAGGAGGGCTCGCTGTTTGCCAACTCGGGCAAGCATGAGATCTTCACCCCCGCCAAGAGCTGGCCACCAATGACTCTTGAGGAACTGGCGGCCGCATGACCACCCAGGCCACCTTCAGCCTGCGTGGCCGTAACCCGGACGTTTTGACATGCATCGCGAACCTCTCGAACGATGAAGTCTTCACGCCTCCCGATTTGGCGAATCGAATGCTCGACACGCTGGCGGAGGCATGGGCTGCCAACAACGGCGGCGAGGACATTTGGGCAGACAGCACGGTGACATTCCTGGACCCGTGCACAAAGTCAGGCGTGTTCCTTCGAGAGGTCACCACCCGGCTAATTGGAGGCCTGCGTGATCAGATCCCGGACCTGGAGGAGCGCGTCAACCACATCCTGACGAAGCAGGTGTTCGGTGGGCTCGGACGATCTCGCCATCCACAGTCGCCTCGTCCACCCGACCGGGATAGAACGCGATGTATCCGGCGATCTGCTCGTACCCCGCCAGGGGTTTCGCGTAGGACCAGGCCGCCCGCTCTGACGTTCTGCCGCTGACGGTCAGGTCGAAATGCTCCGCGATCCCCTTCCACTCACATGCCGTTTGGTGGCCGCTCGGGCGGAGCAGGTCAGTTCGGACGTCTTCAGGCGGCAGGTAGATGGTCGGCGGGCTGGCCGTCTCGAGGACACGAATCGCGCGGTGGGAGTCGGCGATCGTCAGGCCGGCGAATCGGACGATCACATGCCGGTCGGTGGGTTCGACTCGCGGCGGGCGTGGATACGACCAGACCGATTCCTGTCCCGGCCCGACTGGATCCGGCGAGGGTCGGCGCTCACCCCACATGGTTTAGGTTCACTGGGCTACGGTAGCGACAACATGCGGATGACCGACTTGAAGCCTGGGTGGGCCGTACTTTCCAACGACGGTGGCCGGCTGGGCACGATCAAGGAAGTCGGCCAGAACTACGTTCGAACGTCGCAATCCGGCGCTGCTGGCGACATGTATGTACCGGCTTCAGCGATCGCCAATGTCGCCGACGGCGTCGTCCATCTGAACCTTGCCCTGCGGGACGCGCGGAACATGGGCTGGCAGCAGCCGCCGAGGGGCGACGACACGCTGGAAACCGTCCCCGAAGCCGACCGCGATAGACATGTCTGACGAAGAGGTAGTCCGCCGCCGACAGCTGTTCCTGCGCGAGGTGCGCGAGGCTGAGGCTGAGCACGGGGCCGGCCAGGCGCAGGAGTTCGAAACAATGGAGGAACTACTCGCCGTGCTACGCGAGCCGAAGACACGCGAGTTCAAGAGCCTGGGCAGGGGTCGCGGCGGCGGGCGCCCTTACCAAAAGTGGACCTCTCAACAGCTGTACGACAAGGCATTCGGCAGCGATTGATGGCTCTCATCGTCGACGCCGGCGCGCTGTACGCGCAGGCTGACGCGGACGAACCGCGCCACGCGGCTGTCGCGGAGGTCCTGCGCACCGAACGCGGCGAGTTGATCATGTCCGAGCTCGCGGTCGCCGAGGCTGACTGCCTGATCCCTTCGACGAGCGTGCTTTCCGATCCGTCGCACCCCTGACCGGTGGGGCTTTCGTGATGCTCCCGGCAGATAGAACCTGATCTGGCAGAAACCGCGTTGCTCCTACCACCTGAGCAGCGAGTCGGGGCGAGCGTCGTATGTCATACTCTGTGGCTCAAGTATGTCCGTGACACGGGAGTATGCATTGTCCTCGAAAGTAGGTGATCGGGGCCAGGTCACGATCGAGAAGCAGATCCGCGAGGAGCTGGGCGTGTACGCCGGCGATCAGGCCGTCCAGCGCGTCGAGGATGGCCGGCTGATTGTTGAATTCGTGCCCGCACCGCACCGCCGATCTCTGGCGGGCGCATTGGAAGACAAGGTCATGACCCACCCGCCGGATGAGAGCTGGCGAACGCTTCGTGATCGCGCGGCGGCAACTCCAGACCCTGACCGCAACCGGTGATCTCAGCCGACACATCGGTGATCGTGCGCTACCTGGTCGGCACTCCAGTGGCCCAGGCGAAGCGGGCAAATGCTCTTATGGACGGCGATCTCGATATCGGCATCCCAGTGGTGGCGTTGGTTGAGACCGCACACGTGCTCAGGACCCAGTACGGCGTCGAACGCTCCGATGTTGTGGACGCCCTGATCGAACTGCTCACCCGAGAGGACATCGAGCTGCTCGGACTTCCCAAGGCAAACGCGCTGTCTGCGCTGGTTCGTGCACGCTCGTTGCCCGGCAGCCCCATACCGGATGCCCTGATCGCCGCCACGGCAGCATGGGCCGGCGCCCTGCCGCTGTATACCTTTGATGCGCAACTTCACAGGCAGGGAGTGCCCGTCGCAACGCCTTAGCGAGCCTTCAGGAGGTCACCCGATATGGCCCACGTGCTCTGCGTCCTCTACGACGATCCGATCGATGGCTACCCGCCCGCTTACGCGCGCGACGACATTCCCAAGATCGACCACTACCCGGGCGGCTTCACCACGCCCACTCCGAAGGCGATCGACTTCACGCCCGGCCAGCTGCTGGGCAGCGTCTCCGGCGAGCTCGGCCTCCGCCGCTTCCTCGAGGATGCCGGCCACAAGCTGACCGTCACCTCGGACAAGGACGGCCCCGATTCCGAGTTCGAACGCGAGCTGCCCACCGCCGACGTGGTCATCAGCCAGCCTTTCTGGCCGGCGTACATGACCGCCGAGCGCTTCGCCAAGGCCCCCAACCTCAAGCTCGTGATCACGGCGGGTATCGGGTCCGACCACACCAACCTGCAGGCGGCGATCGAGAACGGCGTAACCGTCGCCGAGGTCACCTACTGCAACAGCATCAGCGTGTCCGAGCACGTGGTGATGCTGATCCTCTCGCTCGTCCGCAACTACATCCCGAGCTACAAGATCGTCGTCGACGGCGGCTGGAACATCGCCGACGCCGTCTCGCGCTCGTATGACCTGGAGGGCATGCAGGTCGGCACCGTGGGCGCGGGGAGAATCGGGTCCGCGGTGCTGCGCAGGCTGAAGCCGTTCGATGTCGGCCTTCATTACACCGACCGCCAACGGCTGCCCGACCTCGAGCAGGAGCTGGGCCTGACCTGGCACCCCGACGCCAAATCGCTGGTCAAGGTCTGCGACGTGGTCACGATCAACACGCCGCTCCATCCCGAGACGGAGCACATGTTCGACGACGAGATGCTCGGCTCGATGAAGCGCGGCGCGTACCTGGTCAACACGGCGCGCGGCAAGATCTGTGATCGAGACGCGGTTGTCCGCGCGCTGGAGAGCGGCCAGCTGGCGGGCTACGCCGGCGACGTCTGGTTCCCGCAGCCCGCTCCCTCCGACCACCCGTGGCGATCGATGCCGTGGCACGGCATGACGCCGCACACCTCTGGCACGAGCCTCTCCGCGCAGGCGCGCTACGCGGCCGGCACGCGCGAGATCCTCGAGTGCTGGTTCGAGGACCGGCCGATCCGCGAGGAGTACCTCATCGTCGACGGCGGGGCGCTCGCCGGAACGGGTGCCAAGTCCTACTCGGCCGGCGACGCAACGGGCGGCTCAGAGGAGGCCGCCCGCTTCAAGCGTTAGGGGCCGGGTCAGCCGCCAGTCACCCGGCTGGATAGTTAGTCGGATCGGTGGATCACCCTTGGACGAGGACCGTCGAGATGACCTGAAATGGCCGAGCCGGCGTGACTTTGCCGACTCGGCCAGGCGTGACTCAGCTAGACGCGATGCCAGGTAACGAGGCCGTCCGACAGGGTGTCATCGGATGGGTCGTCGTTTCCTTGATCATCGAGGACGAGGAGCATGGGCTCACCGCGCAGGAACAGCAGCGGAACGTTGCCACAGTGAGCATTATGGAAAGTTCCAAGAAGCTTGTTCCCTTCCACTTCACCGGTGATCGTCGACCGGAAGAAGGGACTTGACGAACCGACGTTGACGCACACCGTGCCAAATTCGTCGGTGAACGTGACCTTCGCCTGCGTTCCGCCGCTGACGTAAAGATGTACGACGCTGCCGTCGCCATCGGGCGCAACGGGATCGTTGCCGATCCATTCGCCGGTGAACGCGGTTGTGCTGAGAGCGGACACGGAGCCTGACACGAGAAGACCCAGCATCAGGGCCAACGGGAGAGCGAGACGGCGCATGACCTTCCTCCTGGCGACCGCGTGTGACTTGGAACGCGGCTATCAGAGGTAATGACGGGGATCGACCAGCCATCTGCTCAAAAATCTCGCTGGAACGACGCCGTCGCCCGTGAACGGGCCGACCACGTCGTTAGTTATCCAGCCGTATCCAGCCAGAGGTTCCGCGCACGACCAGGCCACCCGCCGTGACGTATTGTCACCAACGCTCAGGTCGAAGTGCTCCGCGATCCCTTTCCACTCACACACCCGTAGTCCGTCGACCGACGGCGATACTGAACGAATGACTCGCGTCCTGATCGTTGGCGCCAGCGGGTACATCGGCAGCCGTTTGGCGGAGCGCCTGACCAAGCGCGGCGATCAGCTGACCCTGATGAGTCGCGACGTTCGTGGCATGGCGGCGCGCTTCCCCAACGCCACGGTGGTGGCCGCCGACCTGCTCGACCCGCAGACCCTCGCGCCAGCCCTGGAGGGCATCGAAGTCGCCTATTACCTCGCCCACTCAATGGCGGCGGGCGAGCGCGGCTTCGCCGAGCGCGACAAGCAGGCCGCCCAGTCGTTCGCCCACGCGGCGACCGAGGCCAACGTAGCGCGCATCGTCTACCTCGGCGGGCTGGGAGAGGAGTTGGCCCAGCTCTCAGCCCACCTCGCCAGCCGCCAGCAGTCCGGCGCCCAGTTGGCCGCCACCGGAGTGCCGGTGACCGAGTTCCGCGCCGCGGTGATCATCGGGTCGGGCAGCGCCTCGTTCGAGATCCTGCGCTATCTGACCGAGCGCCTGCCGGTGATGATCACGCCGCGCTGGGTGAGCACGCGCAGCCAGCCGATCGGCATCTCCGACGTACTCGACTATTTGGTCGCCGCGCTCGACCATCCAGAGGTGACCGGCGTGGTCGAGATCGGGGGCCCAGAGGTCATGACCTACGGCGCGATGATCCGTGCCTACGCCCGCCAACGCGGTTTGCGCCGGGTGATGATCCCAGTGCCGGTACTCACGCCGCGACTCAGCTCGTACTGGGTCAGCCTGGTCACGCCAATCCCGGCCGGGCTGGCCCGGCCATTGATCGAGGGCATGCGCAACGAGGTCGTCGTGCGCGCACCGGGGCGCGCGACCGCCTTCGGCGTGCGGCCAATGCCCTTCGACGAGGCGCTCCGCCAGGCGATCGATCGAACGCGCGACCACCAGATCGAATCGACGTGGTTCGACTCGTTCAACTTGCCCAACAAGTCGCAGCTACCGCCTGTCAGCTCGCGCGAGGGCATGATCGTCGACCGCAAGCAAGTCTCGGTAGCCGCAGGTCCAGAGCAGGTCTTCGAACAGGTCGAGCAGCTCGGCGGCCAGGCCGGCTGGCTGTACGCCAACTCGCTCTGGCGCCTACGCGGCCTGATGGATCTCATTGTCGGCGGCGTTGGCATGCGCCTCGGCCGGCGCGACCGGCTCCGCCTGCGAGTGGGCGACGCGCTGGACTTCTGGCGCGTCGAAGAGCTCGAGCGCCCGTCGATGCTGCGTCTGCAAGCGGAGATGCGTGTGCCTGGCCGGGCGTGGCTTCAGTTTGAGGTCGGCCCGTCAGGTCGGTTCAGCGTGCTGACCCAGACGGCCTTCTTTGAGCCCAAGGGCCTGCCCGGTCTCGCCTACTGGTACCTGCTCTACCCGATTCACGCTGTGATCTTCCGGGGCATGATCCGCGCCCTCGCCCGCCGGGCCGGGCGCGAATAGGGTGAGCCTCGGCGGATAGAGAACGGTGTCACCGTCGCCGAGGTGGACCTCTGAGCACCGTATTACAGACACTTGACAGTCCTTCCATAACCTTGGACAATCCTTATACAGTCCAAGTCACAAGTGAAAGGAATGTCAGTCATGAGAACCTTCGCCAAGGCGATCGCTATCGCATCTCTCGCCGTCGCCACCGTAGTCACCCCCACATTTGCCGCCGCCGGCGCCAAGCCCAGCTCGGCGACGATCGTCGAAGTTGTTCTGGCTCCCGACAACGAATTCGACGTCCTCCAGGCCGCCGTGATCGAGGCCGGGCTCGTCGGCGCACTCAGCTCCGAAGACGTTCAATACACCGTTTTCGCCCCGACCGATGCCGCGTTTGTCTCGACATTCCGACAGGTGCTCGGCGACAACAGCTTGACCGAGACCGACGTCATCAATTTCATCTCGGCCGGCGGCGTGGACTCGGCGCTCGGTGACGGCGCGCTGCAGGACATCCTGCTGTACCACGTAACCAATGGGCGTCGGATCAGCCGGTCAGTTGTCGCCGCGCCCGGGTACAACATGCTCAACGGCGACCGGCTCAGCCGCGCCGATCTGCTGGCCGCGGGCATCAACGACACCGACATCTCTGCGTCGAACGGCGTCATTCATTCGATCGACTCTGTCCTGCTGCCCTAGCCCCTAAGTGGCCTGATAAGACGCCCGGCGTGCGTGGTTCGTCAACGACGACGGCCACCGCACCGGGCGTCTTCGTTTCCACCACTCACCGTTCTGGTCGCGCGAGCTGGCGCCCCGCTTCTCGAGATGAACTGGCACTTCCAGTCAGCCGAGCATCCGCGCACACGAATGGTGATGTGCGTCGAGTTCAGGGACGACCTGCCGAACGGCGACCTCAGGGTGGCCAGGATCTCCGCCCGAACTGAGGCGTGCTGACGCGGTTCGCGGCGGCAAAAAATCCGCCCGTGGCGCGGATTGGCCACGGCTTCGTCAGCGGCCGACGTATGTCGCGAGAACTCCCAGACCCTTGACCTCCACCTCGCGTCCCTCGAACCCACGCTGGTCCGACAGACGCTCGTACGTCGTGTCGGCCAGTTGGATCCTGCCGACGACTCCGCTGCCTTCCATCCGCGCGGCGGTGTTGACCGTGTCTCCCCACAGGTCGAACAGCAGCCGCTGGACACCGATGACGCCCGCGACCACCTGACCGCTGGCGATGCCAACCCGCAGCCCCAGTGCCACAGCATTGGCGGCGCGCCAATCGTCCGCTTCGGCGAGAGCGGCCCGGGCAAAAGCCACGGCGACGTCCGCATGATCCGCGCGCGGCTCGGGTACGCCCACTGCGGCCATGTACGAGTCACCAACGGTCTTGATCTTCTCGACTTTGTGACGCGCAGCCAGCGCGTCGAAGCGCGAGAAGAAGTCGTCAAGCACGGCGACTACCCGTTCTGGTTCGGTCTTCTGGGCCCAGGGTGTGAAGCCGGCGAGGTCGGCGAAGATGACCGTGGCCTCCGGGTAAGAGTCCGCGATTCTCGACTCTCCGCGTTTCAGGCGGGTCGCGATCGTCGGCGGGATCGCATTCGTCAGCAAGGCATCGACGCGCTCTTCTGCGCGGCGACGTTGGATATCTGTGTAACGGAGCAGGAAGAACACGATCGTCAACGGAACGACTGCGTTGATGATCTGGCCGAGGATCACGAATTGGTAGGGCGGTTCGGGCGCGCTCGCCTTGGCGATGGGATCGATGAGAATCATGACCACGACAACCGCGACGTAGGCGAAGAACCAGGCCGTCGCGCGACGTGGTCCCAGTGCCATCATTGCGTACGCTGGCGCCAGGAAGCCGAAGATCATTCCATTGGTGGAGCCGGTGATCCCTCCGCCCACGAACGACGCGATGGGGACGAAGACCACGCCCGAAGCCAGCATGAGGGTGACGTAGCGTTCGAACCGCCGCGTCCGAGCCAGTAGCACCAGGTTGCCGATGCTGAATAGCGGCAGACCGATCGCCAGCAAGTAGCCGAGCGGTTGGCCCGGAGCCTGAACCAGAAGTGGCAGCGGCGCAACGATCGTTACGTAGCCGGCGACGACGCCGATGCGGTGCCGGAGTAGCTCGTCGTCGGTGTCAGCGGGCTGGTCCACGATGGAGATGAGGCGCGACAGCGCGCCGCGATTCGGCTTCGGCTCCAACGTGTCAACCTGGGTCATCGGCCGATCATAGGCGGGGCTACGCACGCCCTCGGGGCCGATTCTCTCGCCCGCATGATTCGCGCGAGCCGAGGGAAATCCCCAATTGATGGGACCGATTGAGCACCCTGACTATGCGCCCATGAGCAACAAGACGGGGATTTTGGGGGCAATCGCGACGAGTTTGATCCTCGCCGCGTGCACTGCCGGTCCCGGAGGTCCGGGCGGTTCCGACGCTCCGAGCAGCGCGCCGCCAACCGCGTCCGGGACTCCCTCACCAACTGGATCTCCGAGGATCCAACCCACGCCGACGCCCGGTCCGACCGACGCGTCCTCGCCGACGGCCCTGCCGGAGCCGAACCCAACCGGCAGCGACGTCGCCGAGACGCCGCTCAACCGGCCGGGCCGCACCATGACGCTGCTGATCGAGAACTACTCGGGCGCCGTCCTCGGCAACGAATCCTTCGCCGGTGCCGGCCATACAGTCACGAACCTGTTCGACGCCGAGCTCGTCCAGCAGGCCAATGGAACCTGGAGTGGGCCGGCAGATGCCACCTCGACCGGCGACTCCAAGGTCGTCTTCCTGACCGAGGAATGCACTACATCATGGGACGGCACTCAAACCTTCGACTTCGTCGGAGAATTTGGAGCGTTCGCGGCAGGCAACAACTTCCGCATCCAGATGGTTCCCACGAGCGGGCCCACCTACACGACCGCTCCTGACTCGGAATGCGAAGTTCCAGGCGAGCATCCCAACGGCTACCTCTTCTTGCCGTTCCACGACTCGCACATCACTGACGGTGGCTCGGTCGAGATGAAGGTCGCGCCACCGCCGGGTGGCGAGGCCGTCTACGAGGACGAGCTCAACGAGCTGATCGTCGTCAGCTTCAGCTGGACGACCTTATCGGAGTATCGCTAGCCGAGCCGTACCTTCGGCGCATGGTCGTTGCGGACGGGGTCGGTAACGATCGTGACGATGTTTGGATCCGCGGCGCGCGCCGTCGCCATCTTGATCACCGCCGTTGTCCTGGTCAGCGGCTGCACCACGTACGCGGCGGCACCGCCCCAGAAAGCCGCTGTTCTGAGCGAAAAGCCATCGTCATCGGCGACGCCCTCCGACATTCCGGGCGGTCCTACCGGATCGCCACCAACCACAGAGCAGCCGACTCCCACCGCGGAGCCCTTGCCCGTCGCGGGGCCGCCGTTCCCGGCCCCACCCAGCGGCGTGATGCTGGTCGATCACGCCGGCGTCTTTTCGAACGCGACCGAGGAATTTGCCACGCAGCGGATCGCCGAGATCGCCCGTCGCCACGCCGCAAGCGTCGTCGTTTACACGCAGTACAAGCCGGGCTCCGACGAACGGTCCACCGAGCGCGACGCGATCGCGCTGAAGTTGGGCTGGCAAGTCACCGACGGAGTCGTGGTGATGTGGAACACGACCAGCCCGGAGTGCATCGCCGGCGAAGGCGACAACGGGCAGGTGCAGCTGTACGCGGATAGTCGGTTCTCCGCGACGCGCCTGTCGGAGTTGAAGCGACAGAAGATCTACGACGACCTCATGTTGCCGTTGCTTGTCGAATGCAACGAGGACAACGCCCTGCTGGCAGCCCTCGACGGGATCGACGCCGAGATGCGCACGGCGCCGCCACCGCCCTCCAACGACGCGTCGTCGAAGCCTCCGACTTCGAGCCAGGGTGCCTGCGGCGACGACGCGTACAAGCTCTCTGGCTTCCAATGGGATCAGACATTCGAGTGGTTCTTCCAGGAAGCCTCGGTACCGGACGGGTATGACAGCGGTGCTGTCCTGCAGGTTTTGATTCGATCGGCTGAGAACGTCACCACTGGCAGCAACGACTGTGGCCTGCCGGACCGGATCGACGCGACTGCCACCTACGCCGGGACGACAACCAGGGAGCCATGCACAGCGGACGAGGCGGATGGCTTCAACAGCGTGGGCTTCGGGGTGCTGCCCGACCGCCAGGCCGACGACACGCTCGCCTACGTCTGCACCTACGGCTCTCGACGGTCAGTGGTCGAGGCCGACATGCTCATCAACTCGGAGATCGCGTGGGCGCTTTCCGAGGACGAATGCAGTGGCTTCGAGGAACTGCTCGAGGCGACGATTACCCACGAGTTCGGCCACGTTTTCGGACTCGGGCACGTGGCTGAGCGGGAGCACGGCGATCTGACGATGAGCCCAACCAGCAACGGCCCGTGCGACGCTGAGGAGATCACCCTCGGCTGGGGCGATGTACTGGGCCTCGAGGAGCTGTACTAAAGATGAGTCTGGCCGCTAGTCGGACGCCCTGAAGCTAGCCATTACCCCGTCGGCGAGATTGTCGTGGGCCACGATCGGCCGTCCGGCATACCCGACCAGACCATCATTGCGCCTGTGGACGCGCTCGGGACTGCTCCACTCGAGGCCGTCGTCACTTTCCATGTAGAAGAGGCCGTGGTCGGTCGCGAACAGCACTCGGGCCACGCCGCCCTGCATCGACAACACGGGGTCATATGCGGAGGCGGACTCCGGTGCGAGATGCAGCGAAGGAGACCAAGACACACCCTTATTTGTTGTGCGTCGGTACCGGACGTCTTGATGCTCATCCGCGTCGACCGTTCCGTATGCGACGAGCGCCTCACTCCCCGCCGCTGAGATCACCGGCTGATACACGAACGGTGTGTCGTCAATCGTGAGGGCCTTGGTCCAGGAGGCGCCACCATCCAGCGAGCGGCGGACGAGTGAAGCGCCCGCCCTATTGGTGTGCGCGACGTAGACGACACCGTCCCCGGCCGCAACGGAACTCAAATCCGTGCCCGACTCGCTCGTGGACCACGAGGTCTTGGGACCGAAGCTCGCGCCGCCGTTGGTGCTCACGCGGGCGCTGACCTTGAAATCGAACTGCGGCCACTCGCCCCAGGCAACAACCACGAGGCCGCCCGGTCCCCGCGCGAGGGCCGGCTCGCCGGCGGTGTAATGCGACGTTATGAGCATCGGCTCACCGAAGGAGATGCCCGAGTCGGTGCTACGCGCGTACTTCAGCCCATCGTCATTTTCATCGTTCCAAGCCAAGTCGACGTTCGTCCCGCGGCCCGCAATGGCCGCGCTGTATGCGGCGCCGGGCAACGTCCAGCGTGAGCCCCATGTCGCGCCACCATCTGTGCTGCGCTTGACGTACGTCCGACTCGAGCAGAACCCACCCCCGACGCATTTCTCGTAGGCGACGAGGGCCGTGCCGTCGGCGAGCGTGGCAAGGCCAGATAGGGACGCTCCGGAGGCGACTTGTACCTTGGTCCAGGTGGCACCCGCGGCTTGGCCTGCGACGACCGCCGTCAACAACAGCGCCAGTGTTGTCGAGCCGAACCCCGTGCGGGCGAGCGACTTCATTCCAATCACCTGCCTATTCGGCTCTCGTCCGAGCTCGGACATCGTGCCGGTCATCGTTGACCCACACGTCGTATGCGACCACGACGTGATCAGTGAAGCCGAGCTCAGGCCAGTAGCCAATCTCGGAGATTCTTTCCGGACCCGACCATGTCGCCCCGTCGACGCTTTGTCGGTAATACAGACCGTCCGATGCGTTGTACGCGGCGCGGATCAGGCCGCCCGAAACGTCGACCCGGGGTCCTGAGCCGAACCGATCTCGCGGATTGACGACGGTTTCCGGAGACCAGGTTTCGCCCTTGTTAGGTGACCGACGCATGCGGATCGAGCCATTCGTCGACGCGTAGATGATGTAGGCGTTGTCACCGCTGGCGGCAATATCAAATTCCTTGTACGCCGCCCCGGACAGGCCATCTGTGATCAGGCTCGGCTCGCCCCACGAAGTGCCGTTGTTGAGCGTGCGATTGACGTAAAGATCGCCGCCCAGCGGATAGATGACATACGCGACGTTGTCGCCGACCGCCGTTCGCTGCCCGACGGTGTCCGAGTTTGGCGTGACGACGTTTCGCGGGCCGAACGACGCACCGCCGTCGAGGCTGACGCGTGCCTTGATCGCACCGGTGCTGAAGCTGTTCGTCCAGCTCACAGCGACCACCCCGCCCGGGCCGCGATCGACGCTCGTGTCGCCGCCGTCGGTGAAAGCCAGGCGCTTGTGGCGACCAAACGTTTCGCCGCTGTCGCGGCTGCGTACGTACATGATTTGACCTGCGTGTTCATAGGTCACGTCGACGCTGGACCCGCGTCCGGATATCGAGGCGAAGTACGACCGGTCGGGCGCGATAGTGGTTGGCTGTTCCCATGTCGCGCCGCCATCCGTGCTGCGCCTCACCTTCACGGCGTAACAGGAGTCGGGCGGAGCGCATTCCACGTAGACGACGAGCGCCGTCCCGTTCGACAGTGCCACTAACCCGTCGAGGAACGAGGCGTCACTCGTTGCCAATGTCTTGGGCGAGCTCCAGGTCGCGCCAAGTGCCTGACCGGACAAGGCGAGCGACATGAGCAGCGCACCGGCCACGGCCCTCCACGGCGTTCTGGGACGGACGGCCGGTATACGGACGCCAAAGCCCGGACTGGTCACCTGCTGCTCCTTCCGCGGCAGCGGCTTGCTCGCCGTTCGCTGCACTCCCTTATGACGACTCGACTAGGGGCTTTGCTACAAGTTAACTCCGCCGTGCAACAGAGAGGCCCGGGTCTTGCGACCCGGGCCCTTGCTCATCCGTTCTCGCGCCTTACAGCGCGTGGAGAGTTACTCCTCGTCTTCGTGCACCGGGTTCGTCACGTTGACCGTGAGCGGCCCATTGGTGTTGTGATCCGTGACCTCGATCTCGACACCGAAGCCGGTGGTCTTGGTCGATTTCTGCGGGTTAGATGCGCGCCAGTAGGCGTTGACACCCGAGTCAGTGAAGGTGTCGATCGCTGCCCGCTGTGTGGCAGCTGGCCAGGCGCACAGGTACTCGAGGTGCTGCTGCTGACCCTTCCCGACGATGACCTGCTTGTGCAGACCCGGGCAACCGGTGATTGCTATGGACTTGTCCCACGCCACAAAGCCGCCTAATGGTGTTGCTCAGCGCACCGGGACGGTGTCGACGACTGCGGGTTCCAGGACAATCGGCCCTTTGGAACAGCTGCTGCCGGCCGGACGGTGAGCGTCACGGCATCGATAAGAACGACTACCGAGTCATGGTCGGCTCCGACGCCAAGATGATGGACCGCCTCTACTGCCTCTACCCACGGCGGGCAACGGGATTTATCGCCCGCCAGATGAAGGACCTGCTCAGGTAGGTCGCGGCGAGTCGACATGCCGCATCATGAGTGCGGCCATGCATCCTCAGCTTCCGACTGGCAAGGTCACCTTCCTGTTCACGGATATCGAGGGCTCGACCCAGCTACTTCACGAGCTCGGGCCGGAGGCCTATTCCGAGGCGCTGAGCGAACACCGACGCGTGCTGCGCGACGCCTTTGCCGGCCACCGCGGAGTCGAGGTCGATACCCAGGGGGATGCCTTCTTCGTGGCCTTCGACTCGGCCGACGAGGCATTGGCCGCAGCACGGACGGCGCAGTCGGACCTCAGCAGCGGACCGATCCGCGTGCGCGTCGGCCTGCATACCGGAGAGCCCATCCTGACCGCTGACGGATACGTCGGCATCGACGTGCATCGAGCCGCGCGCATCTGCGCGGCTGCACATGGCGGACAGATCCTGATCTCGGCCGCGACGCACGCGGCTATCGATCGTTCGGCGGCCGTCCAGTTCTCCGACCTGGGGCTTCATCGACTCAAAGACCTGACCGCACCCGAACGGCTGTACCAGGTCGGGGACTCCCAGTTTCCGCCGCTGCACTCGTTGAACGCCACGAATTTGCCGGTCCAGCCAAACGCACTCATCGGCCGCGACGTCGAGGTGGCCGAGGTGGTCGCGCTGGCCAGTAACGGAGCGCGCGTCGTGACGCTCACCGGTCCGGGTGGCAGCGGCAAGACGCGGCTCGGCCTCCAGGCCGCAGCCGAGCTCGTACCCGAGTTTCGTGACGGAGTCTTCTGGGTGCCTCTCGCCCCGCTCCGCGATTGGCGCCTGGTATTGCCCACGGCCGAGCATGAGGTCGGTGCCAAGGTCTCGCTCGCCGAGCACATCGACGAGCGCCGGATGCTGCTGCTCTTCGACAACTTCGAGCACGTCGCCGACGCCGCGGCCGACGTCGCGACCCTGCTCACCGCATGCCCGAACCTCAAGGTGCTGGCAACCAGCCGCGCTCCATTGCGCGTTTCCGGCGAGCACGAGTTTCCGGTCGAGCCACTGCCCGAGAGCGAGGCGGTCGAGCTCTTCCGACAACGTGCCGCGGTCACCGAGCCAATGGACGCGGTGCACGAAATCTGCCGACGTCTCGATGGCCTGCCGCTGGCCATCGAACTGGCCGCGGCTCGCACGCGGCTGTTGGCGCCGGACAAGCTCCTAGAACGGCTCGACCACCGCCTCACCGTGTTGCGCGGCGGCCTGCGGGACGCGCCAGAGCGGCAGCAGACCTTGCGCGCGACGATCGAATGGAGCCAGGACCTCCTGAACGACGCTGAACGCGAGCTCTTTGCGCGGCTGGCCGTCTTCCGTGGCGGCTTCACGGTCAACGCGGCTGAAGCGATCTGCGATGCGGAACTGGACGACCTGGAATCGCTGGTCGAGAAGAGCCTCGTGAGGCGCTCCGCCACGGGACGGCTGGGGATGCTCGAGACCATCTATGAATTCGCCACGGAGCAATTGGCATCGCTCGCCGACGCAGATACGCTCAAGCGCAGGCATGCCGAGTACTTCCTTGACCTTGTTGAGGCGGCTGGGCTGGGCGATGAGCATGGGGATGGCCGTGCCGCGGATCACGATCTCGCGCGGGCCGAACTCGAGAACATCCGGGCGGTGCTGGAATGGTCACTCGATAACGGTCCAGAGCTGGGACTCAGGCTGGCTGTCGCGCTCTCGCTCCACTGGGCTTCGAACGCGCCGGCAGAGGGACAGCGCTGGCTACAGGCGCTGCTGGACCGCGAGCCCGAGCTATCGGGCGAACTGAATGCGCGCGTGCTACGAGCGCTCGGCGGTGTGGTTTACATCCAGGGCGACTTCGTTGAGGGCACTCGGCTCCATAGGGCGAGCCTCGAAGAGTTTCGCCGCATCGGCGACGAGGAGCAGGTCGGCATGACGCTCGTCCGTCTCGCGATCGATGCCGCCCGAAACGACGATCTAAAACTGGCCACGGAGATAGCCACGGAGGCGCTGGAGATCTGCCGGAGGTTCGGAAACCGACGGGGCGAGGCGGAGGCGCTGTACTCGCTCGCAGACGTCGCCTTCAGCGAAGGTCGCCACGATGAGGCCTTCGAGATGATGGACGCGAGCGCATCGCTGGCCGGTGAGGTCGGCTTTACGTGGTGGCAAGTCGGCGGCCTGAGCCACCTGGCCGAGTACGCGCTCGAGCTGGGGCGCCTAGACGCTGCTCGCAGATACATCTCCGACGGCCTGGCGCTTGCCCATTCGATCAATGACCGGCAGACAACCGTCTGGTTCGTCGCCTGCGCGGCATGGCTCGCCATGCTCGATGGGTTGGCCGAAAGGTCGGGCCTACTATGGGGATCTATTGAGGCTGAGGAGGGTCGCGGTCGCATCGGCCAGTGGGAGGATCAGCGCGAAAGCTACCTCGCGAAGCTGGCCGTGATCTTGGGCCCCGAGTTCGACGCAGGATGTGCTGAGGGACGGCGCTTGACGCTCGACGAAGCGGTGTCGGCGGCTCTCGCCAGTCCAGTGGAATGAGCCCATCGGGCCGATCGCTGCTACCGTCACGCTAACCAGCGTCCGCGGACGCACACGAGATTAAGGAAGTGGATTTTGGCCAAGCACTCAAAGGCGGAGCGCGAGCGCCGCAAGGCGCAGAACGAGGACGTCGCACGAATCGAGGCGGCGTGGATCGCCAGCGTGCCCGCCGCCAAGGCCAAGGAGTTCGAGAAGGCCGTCGCCGAGGCTCGCGCGCGAGGCCCGCTCCCGCCTCCGCCCGACATGGCGCCGGGCACTTCCCCAGACCGCCGCGGCCGGGCCATGAGCCCAAGCCGCCCAAGGATCAGACTCGCTCCAAGCGGCGCTACTAGTGGCGCGCAAGAGGAAGACGAACTACCCGCCGCCCAAGACCTCGCGGCGCGGACCTCCTCCCGGCTCCGACGAATCCCCGGTACGCCCGAACCTCGCCACGATCAATCTGACCGCCGGCGCGGGCAAAGCCGGCCTGAGCGTCGGTGACCGAGTCCGAATCGACGCAGGCGGCCTCTATTCGGGCGAGATCGCGATCGATCGAGAAGCTGAGCGCGAGCGTCATCCCGTCGGCGCTGGTGCGCACGGACAAGGGCACCCGCCAGGTGCGCACGATCGACCTCACGCCGGTCAAAGCCGAACCAGAGGCGGCGAAGATCGAAGCGCCGAAGGCCGAGCCGGCAGCGACCGAGGACGCTCCGCCCGCCTGACTTTCAACGTGGCGTCAGCGCGACGCGGTCGGCTCCTAGGGAGTCCTCGTGCGGACGAAGATGTCCTGCCGCCCCTCGTAGACGACGATGGGACGGCCGGCGAAGCCTACGTATCCACCCCACTTGCGGCGCGTGACAAAGTCGGGGTCGCTCCAACTCTGGCCGTCGTGGGACTCCGTGTAATAGAGCCCGTCGTCGGTCGTGTAGATCATCCGCATAACGCCGCCGTCGATCGTGACCTTCGGTTCGTAAGGCGCGGAAAGGTTGCTCACCACCGAGTCAGGTTGCGACCACGCCGAGCCCTTGTCGCTCGAGCGCTGGACCAGAACGTCTTCGTAGTCGTCGCCGCCGACATACGTGACGAAAACGTTGTTTCCAGCGGCGGCGATGCTCGCGTAGTACGGCGCTGAGATGTCGGGTAGAGGGAGAATCTTCGTCCAGGTTTCGCCGCGATCGTTCGAGCGGCGAACAACCGGCGAGCCCTGCCCGTTGAGGTGGAGGACGTAGACGACGCCGTTTCCGACAGCCACGGCACTCCAGTCCGTGTCTGACGTGTGCCAGGAGGTCTTCGCTCCAAAAGTGGCGCCCCCGTCGTCGCTCACGCGAACGCTGATCAGGTCGGTGAAATTAGGCCACTCTCCCCACGAGACTGCCACAAGACCGTTAGGCCCTCGGGCCACGCTTGGCTCCTGAGCGGACCCGTAGCTGTGGCCCAAATTCATCTCGGGACCAAAGCTCACTCCGCCGTCCGTGCTGCGCCTATAGCCCAGACCGCCACCAATACTGCGGTAGACGAGGTCGACCGTCGAACCGCGTCCGTCGATAGCGGCCATATCGGCATCGTCGGGGACCTCGTACCTCGGTTCCCATGTCACACCGCCGTCCGTACTTCGCTTGACGTACGTCCTGGAGCTGCAGAAATCGCGGCCAATGCATTTTTCATAGGCAATAAGTGCCGTTCCATCGGCCAGAGTGGCCAGTCCCTCCGACCATGCATAGTCGGCGACTCGCGTCGGAGTGGCCCAAGTCCCAGCCGCCATTGACTGGCCTCCGAGCGCCAGACACAGCAACAAGGCGGCCGGGATCGACAGCGACCTGGTCAGAGCGCGAGTACCCATCGGTGCACCCTCCGCGTGGAGGCGGGGCTCCGACCCATGATCCCCTCGGTCGGCAGCCGCCGCGCCAGTATGACTATCGATCGACCTCCGATGTGATCTTCGCCGGCCCGGTCCTGCCTGCAGCACCTGCGTCTGACCTACTCGGCGACCGAGACCTCGGCCTTGGCGGATGCGCGAGCCTCCAACACGGGCTTGTTAGCGGCCACGGCTGCGTCGATTCGGTCGAGGTAGGGCTGCGCCCCAAGCCGCTCGAGGATCTCGCGCGTGGATTCGATCGCCGCGGCGACGTCCGGCTCCGAGGGATCGAGCAGTAGGGCCATGTCAATGCCGGTGAGTGCCTCGTCCCAAGTCGAGTGTGTCTGGCGCCAGCCGGCCAGCGCCTCGCGATATAGCGCCATCGCCTCCTGGGGCCGCTTCTCGATCGCGGCAATGCCGGCACGCAGCGTTGCCATCCGCGCTTCCGCCACGGGACCGTACGCGCCGCTCTCCTCGAACTCGTGGATCAACCCCTTGACGCCGTCGGGATCGCCATCCCAGAGTGCCGCCTTTGCCGTTCGATACACGTATTCGACCGCGCCCGGCTCATGCTCCACGAGCGAGTAGAAGACCCTGCGCGCCTCTTTGTAATCTCCCTTGGCCAGCGCGGCGTTGGCCTCGGGATCCGCAACAAAGAGCTCCCAGTTGCCGCTCATGGTGGCCCCGAGGCGATTCATCTCTGCCAGTGCGGCCTCGATCGACTCGCCTCGATTCACACGAATGATGCTTGCGTTGTTGAGCATGATCAGCCGATCTCTGTCGGCCAGGTCCTCGGCGAGGAAAGGTTCCATCTCGGCCAGCCCGGCGTCCCACTCACCGGCCAGGAAGGCGGTGTACCCGAAGTTGGCCACGCCGTTGACCAACGATCCACGCAAGCCCAGCCTGCGCGCCATATCCATTGCTTCACGCCAGCTCGCGAGCGAAGCCGCGCAGTCCGTCTCCGTCTGCGCGTTTGCGAAATTGCCCATGACGCGCAGGGCTACGTCGTTCAGGCCGTGCTCGGTCGCCAGGTCTCTCGCCGCTCCTGCTACCCCGAAGGCCTCCCGCCGTCTGTGAAGACTCCAAAGTGCGTTGCCCCTGTGAATGAGAGCAGTGGACAGGATCCGTATCAACTGTCGCCGCTCGGCTACCTCGAGCACGCCCTCCAGGGTTTCTAGCGCCTTCCTGAAGTCCTTCTCGTAGAACTGACAGCGGGCGATCCCTAGGCGTATCTCGGCCAGGACGGCTTCATCAGAGTCGGCGAACTCCTCGAGACCTCGCTCAAGGATGACGCGACCCTCATCGGCCTTGAACGCATAGACCATGACGTTGCCGAGATCGTTGATAGCGGCAGCCATGCGACCGCGATCGCCGGCGGTTTCAGCGATGCTGAGAGCGCGACGTGCTCTTTCTTCGGCCTGCTCAAGTCGACCTGCAGTGCGCGAGTCGGTCGCGGCCTGCAGAAGCATGTCGACCTGGTCGGCCGGATCTTGCGCGACGCCGATCGCCTGATCCAGGAAGCTCACCGATTGGTCGAAGCTGCCCAATGACGAGGCGCGCGTTGCTGCAGCCCTGAGGGCGATGCGGGCCTGACCGGCGAGCGCGTCGCCCTCGGCGCCCTCCTGCGCGTTGGCGCGCGCCGCAAGGTAGTGACTGGCCAGGGCGCCCGCGATCTCATCGTTGCCGAGCGCCTCGAAGTAGCGCGCCGCGGCGAGGTGGAGCTTCTTGCGGTCTTTCTTGGCCAGCGTGTTGTAGGCCACCTCACGGATCAAAGCCTGGACGAACTCGTACTGGCCGCGCTCCGGGGAGCGTGGGTCCATCTCGCGGTGGATCAGCTCGCGCCGCCCAAGCGCCGTCAGCCGTGGCTCGAGCTCTTCCTCGGGCATCGCCGCGACCGCGGAAAGCGCCGAGAGGGAGAAGCTCTGACCGAGCACCGCGGCGTCGTGTACGAGCCGGCGATCCGTCTCGTCGAGCGAGTCGAGGCGCGACGCGATCAGCGCGGTCAGCGTGTCAGGGACACTGAGCTTGGTCAGGTCGCCGCGGGGCACGAGGACGTCTCCCTCGCGCACAAGCTGACCTTCGGCAATGAGGGTGCGGACCGTCTCAACCGCGTACAAAGGTATGCCGTCGGCACGGGCAACGATCGTCGCGGCCGCTGCTTCAGGTAGTCCGGGAACGAGGCCGGCGAGAAGCTCGCGCATGTCCGCCTCGGGCAGTGGGTCGAGGTACATCGACACGAAGTTGCGCTTGCCGGCGCCCCAGTCCTGGCGGCGCTCGATCAGGTCGGGCCGGGCAAGGGTCACAACGTAGATCGGCAGGCCGCGGCTCCAGTCGAGCAGGTGGTCGATGAAGTCGAGCAGGCCAGCATCGGCGAAGTGCATGTCCTCGAACACGAGAAGCACCGTGCCCTGCTCGGCGATGCGCTCGAAGAACGTGCGCCAGGCACCGAACAGCTCGTCTGCCGTCACCGTCGACTCGATGCCGAGCAGGGTCAGCAGCGAGCCTTCGATCCAGGCACGTTCCTCGGGATCTGACACGTACTGCTCGACCGTCTCGGCGACTTTTGCTCTAGTTGTCTGTTCGTCGTCGCGCTCGGCGAGACCGCATCGGCCGCGGATCATCTCGCCCAGCGCCCAGAAAGTGATGCCCTCGCCGTACGAGGGTGAGCGGCCGCTGTGCCAGTAGACCGTCTCGACCACGCCGTCGATGTACTTCAGGAACTCCCAGGCGAGGCGGCTTTTGCCGATGCCCGCCGGTCCGATGACCGACACGACCCGCAGACGCTTCTCGCGGCCGGTGGCGTGAAAGACGTCCTTGAGCGTTCGCATCTCTTCTTGGCGGCCGACAAACGGCGCCTCAAGGGTCTCAGCCCGATTGCGCCCGCCACGCTCGGCAACGACGCGCAGGGCTTTCCACGCCGTGACCGGCGCATCCTTGCCCTTGAGCACCTGCTCGCCGGCCGGCTCGTAGGCGATCGACGATTCAGTTGCCCGGTGCGTCGCCTCGCCGACCAGCACGCTTCCCGGAGCGGCGACCGACTGGAGGCGGCTCGCCGTGTTGACCAGGTCGCCGGCGACCATGCCCTGGTTGGTCGCGCCCAACGTCACCGCCGCTTCCCCGGTCAGCACCGCCGCGCGAGCTTGAACACCTGGGCCAAGGCTCGACACGGACGCGACGAGGTCGAGCGCGGCGCGCACCGCTCGCTCGGCATCGTCCTCGTGAGCCGTCGGCGCGCCCCACACCGCCATCACCGCGTCGCCGATGAACTTCTCGATCGTGCCGCCGTAACGGTCGACGGTTTCGCGCGCCAGGTCGAAGTAGCGCGAGAGGGTGTCTCTCACGTCCTCGGCATCTTGCTGCTCGGCGTAGGGCGTGAAGCCAACGAGATCGGCGAACACCACGCTGACCAGGCGCCGCTCTGCAACGGGTTCGCCTTCCGGCTGGGTCACGGCGGGAGTTAGCCTCCCCGCGACAGTTGGGCCGCCGCTCGCGGCAACTGCGCTCCCGCCGAGCTGCGTGCCGCACTCCATGCAGAACTTGGCATTGGGCAGGTTGACGAACCCGCACGACGGACAGCCGCTGCTCATTGGAGTGCCGCACTCCATGCAGAACTTGGCCCCGGGCAGGTTCTCGAAAGCGCAGTTGGCGCAGTTCACTCGGTGACGGCGACCGGCGCTGCCGCGGCAGCTCGTGCCCGTGGCTTGGCCGGCCGAGTGGCCCCCGCCTGATCGAGACGGTCGAGGTAAGGCTTGGCGCCGAGGCGTTCGAGAATCGTCCGAGTCGAAGCGACGATCGCAGCCACTTCCGGATCTGAGGCATCGAGCAGCATCGCGACGTCCACCCCAGTAAGAGCCTCGTCCCAGCCGGCATGCGCCGCGCGCCATCCGGAAAAGGCGGCCTGATAGAGCGCCAACGCGTCGGCCGAGCGGCCCTCGAGTGACGCGATTCCGGCTCGTAGCGTGGAGTGCCGGGCCGCGATCAAGGGTCCGTAACCGCCTAGCGCCTCAGTGCGTTCTGTCAGGCGGCGTGCCTCGTCCAGATCTGATGCCCAGAGCGCGGCGCGTGCGCCCCGGTAGTAGTACTCGGGTGCCTGCGAGGCGTCCGATTCGGCCACCGCTGAGAATGCCGCTGCGGCCTGGGCAAGGTCGCCCTTCGCGAGCGCGGCGTTGCCTTCAGGATCCTTGACGAACAGGTGCCATTGGACACCTGACATGTCCTTGCCCATACGCTCCATCTCGACCAGCCCGTCAGCGATCGACTCGCCCCTGTTGGCCCGGATGATGAGCAGGTTGTTCCAGATCAACAACCCGTCGCGTGGCTCCATTTCGGTCGATACCACGGCTTCCAGTTCGGTGACGGCGAGATCCCAATCGCCGGCCAGGAACGCTGCATAAGCGACGTTGCCAGCGAACTGTCGTTGAAAGTCGCGTCGTCCCACCTTGCGCGCCAGGGCCAGCCCTTCACGATAGAGGTCTACTGAGGCGCTGAGATCTATCTCACCGGTCACCCCGGCCAGGTTGTTCGTGCCACGCAACACGTCTTCTGTCAGACCGCTTTCGGATGCAACCTCTCTTACCAGCTGGAACAGACTGGCAGCCTCACGGCGGCGGCCGAGTGATTGGAGGGCATTCGCCTTGACCAGGAAGGCGGTGGCCAGCAGCGACACCTGATCGCGGCGCTCGGCGGTATCCAGGATGGACTCGACCAACTCCAACCCGCGCGGCAGCTCACCACTGTGGATCAACGTACGAGCGAGGTTGAGCTTGATCGCTGCGAGTGCCGGGTCGTCGTCGAGGTCCGCGAACTCCTTGAGCGCAGGCTCATAGATGGCGAGCGCCTCGTCCGATCTGAATTGAGCGCCGTAGAGATAGCCAAGGTCGGCGATCGCCCGCGCAGTCGCGCTCCGGTCGCCGAGCTTGCGTCGCGTCTCGACGGCTTCCTTCAGGAGCCGGGTCGCTTTTTCATAGCTGCCTGACCCGCGCGAGGCATCGGCCGCCAGCTCGAGTAGATCCGCTCGATCTGCGGCGTCCGACGTCACCGTCAACGCCTGCTCGAGGAAGGTCACCGCCTGGTCGAAGGCGCCCAGTGACGCTGCTCGGCTCCCGGCGGCCTTCAAGGCGATGCGCGCCTGACCGGCCAAAGCGTCTGTTTCGGCACCTTCCGCCGCGTTGGCATGGGCCGCGAGATAGTGACTGGCGAGGGCGCCGGCAAGCTCCTCGTTGCCCAACGATTCGAAGTAGCGCGCAGCGGACAGGTGCAGCTTCTTGCGATCCTTCTTGGACAGCGTGTTGTAGGCCACTTCGCGGATTAGCGCCTGGACGAAGCTGTACTGCCCGCGCTCCGGTGACCGGGCGTCCATCTCGCGCCGCAACAGTTCGCGCCGGGCGAGCGCGGCGAGCCTCGGCTCGAGATCCGCCTCGGCAACGTCGGCCACTGCCGCAAGGCCGCCGATGCTGAAGCTCTGCCCGAGCACGGCCGCGTCGTGGACGATGCGACGATCCGTCTCGTCGAGCGTGTCGAGGCGAGCGGCGATCAGGGCGGTGAGCGTGTCGGGCACGGCCAGCGTCGTCAGGTCGCCGTTGGGAACGTACACGCCACCGCTCTCGAGGAGGCGTCCATCGGCGACGAGCGTCCGCACAGTCTCGACCGCGTAGAGCGGAATGCCGTCGGCACGAGCGACGATCGTGGCCACGGCCGCGTCCGGCAATCCGGGCACGAGGCCGGCGAGCAGCTCGCGCATCTCCGGCTCGGGCAGCGGCTCGAGATACATCGACACGAAGTTGCGCTTGCCTGCGCCCCAGTCGGGTCGACGATCGATCAAATCCGGTCGAGCCAGGGTCACGACGTAGATCGGCAGGCCGCGTGAGAAGTCGAGCAGGTGGTCGACGAAGTCGAGCAGCCCGGTGTCGGCGAAGTGCATGTCCTCGAACACGAGCACGACCGTTCCCTGCTCGGCGATGCGCTCGAAGAAAGTGCGCCAGGCGCCGAACAGCTGGTCGGCGGCCATCCCCGACTCGACCCCGAGCAGTGCCAGCAACGAGCTCTCGATCCATTCGCGCTCACCGGCGTCGGGCACCCACTGGGCGACCATCTCGGTGACTTTGGCCCGGGTTGTCTGCTCATCGTCCAGCTCACGCAGCCCCGCCCGTTCGCGAACCATCTCGCCCAGCGCCCAGAAGGTGATGCCCTCGCCGTAGGCGGGCGACCGCCCGCTGTGCCAGTAGACGTCGTCGGCCAGGCCGTCGATGTAGAGCGCGAACTCCCACGCGAGGCGCGACTTGCCGATCCCGGCCGGGCCAATGACCGATATCACGCGCAGGCGCTTCTCGCGACCGGTGGTGTGGAACAGATCCTTGAGCAGGCGCATCTCCTCGTGGCGACCGACGAACGGCGCCTCGAGCGATTCGTTCCGGTTGCGTCCGCCACGCTCGGCCACTACCCGCACGGCGCGCCACGCCGGAACCGGTGACTGCTTGCCCTTCAGGGCCTGATCGCCGGCGGGCTCGAACACGATCGCGGCGGACGCCGCCCGATAGGTCAATTCGCCGACCAGCACTGTTCCCGGCTGGGCGACCGACTGGAGGCGACTGGCGGTGTTGACCAGGTCGCCGGCGACCATCCCCTGGTTGGTCGCGCCCAGCGTGACCGCCGCTTCACCGGTTAACACGCCGGCTCGGGCCTGGATGCCCGGGCCGAGGGTCTGAACGACCTCGAGCAGCTCCATTCCTGCCCGCACGGCGCGTTCGGCGTCGTCCTCGAACGCCGTCGGCGCGCCCCATACGGCCATGACCGCGTCGCCGATGAACTTCTCAACCGTGCCGCCGTAGCGTTCGATCACGTCACGGGCGAGGTCGAAGTAGCGGCTAAGCGTGTCGCGCACGTCCTCCGAGTCGCGCTCCTCGGCGTACGGCGTGAAGCCGACGAGATCCGCGAACAGGATGCTCACCAGACGGCGCTGGGCGACCGAATCCTCGTGCTCGGCGGCGACGGACGATGCAGCCCCTCGCGGCGCGCCAACCAAGCTGCCCGCCGCGAGCGGTGTGGCGCACTCGGAGCAGAACTTCGCGCCGTGCTGGTTGACGAAGCCGCAGGTCGGACAGCCCGCGGAGAGCGGCGACGCGCACTCCATGCAGAACTTTGCTCCGGCGACGTTCTGCGTGCCGCAATTTGTGCAGATCAAACGCTATCCCTCGAGAGTGAAACTTCCCTCGAAGAAAGCATAGCGGCGCGATACGCGCACGAGGACCTGCCGTTCAGTCGCCCATCCACAGGGTTGGCCAGGCGCGGCCGATCCTACGTGGTCACTGCCATCTCGACCAATACGGGCACCGCGACAGGGGCCATGCTGGTTGAGAGCGTCGTAGCGCTCGCCCGCTTGCGGCGCTTGCGATTGCCGCTCGGGCGTACGCGCGGCACTGTGGCGACGGGCACTGCCACGATCGAGGAAGCAGCCGCCCGGCGACGGCGCGCACGTCGATGAGTGGTATTAGGAGCGTAGTCGTCGAGGCGACCCAACGGGTTGGGCAATTCGATTGCCTGGAGCACTCTGGTAGTCACCCTGCCCGCCATGTCCGGCTGGACGACGAGAGATAGGGCCGAGGACATCGCCGCGCGACAGGACAGACACTCGGGATTGTCGAGCGTCGGAACTGCCAGCGAGACTAGAGGTTGCTTCCGAGCCCAGCGGTACGGTCGATAGCCGCACAGCGCCAGACGATCGTTGCCGGCGACATACGCGTGTGCCCGTGCTGTCCGATGCGCCCGCGGATCATCAATCTCGCTGAATCCGGTGCGGCGCTTGACGCCCCAACAAATGTCATCAACCCGAAAGATGAGTGCCGTTCTGTGCCGGCGCCGAAATAGTCCTGAGAAACTCACTTGATCCACCCCACTCATGTTCCCCCGGCTGAGATCCAGCATTCGGCGCCGGTACTTGAGTACTAGTACTTCTGCCGGCCGCCGCTGGCAACTGGTTCACACTGGCCCAGACCACCGCTTACCCCACTGGGCTTGCCGGTTGTCAACACACGTGGGCACGTTGGGGGTCAGTCGCGCTCGATCGTCAGGTTGAGATCGGGGTTGGCGTCTCACGTTTAGGCTTGTCGCCACGAACGTCGAACCGGCATCAAGGTGAGGAGGACAGGAATGTCACACCACGCGACCGACACCAAGAATCGGGTTGCCTGGATCGACCTCAACAGCTCAGACGCGGCCGGGTCGCGCGAGTTCTACTCGAGCCTGTTCGGCTGGGACCTCGAGGTGACCCAGGATCCGCAGTACGGCGGCTACGCGATGGCACGGCTGGAAGGCGAGGACGTCGCCGGCATCGGTCCGGCGCAGGATCCGAACGCGCCGACCGCGTGGAGCCTGTATTTCGGCTCGGACGATCTCGAGGCGCTTAGCGCGAAGGTGACCGATGCCGGTGGAACGGTTGTCATGGCGCCATTCGACGTCGGCGATCAGGGCAGGATGGCCGTCTTCCAGGACCCGACGGGCGCCTTCTTCTCAGCCTGGCAGGGCCAGCGGATGGGCACTTTCCGCTACGACCACGCGAACACTTACGGTTGGGCCGAGGTCAACGCACGCGGCGTTGATGCTGTGGTCGACTTCTACACCAGGGTCTTCGGCTGGGAGAACCACCTGCAGCCGATGGGCGAAGGCCAGCCTCCCTACAACGAGCTCCACTCGGAGGGTCACGCCGTGGCCGGGGCGTGGGAGATGAGCGCCGACGTTCCGGCAGAGGTGCCGAGCTACTGGCAGGTGTACTTCAACGTCGACGACGTTGACGACACGCACCGACGTGCGCTCGAGCTTGGTGCTTCCGACATGGTCCCACCAACTGACTTCCCGGGCGGTCGGTTCGCGATCCTCGTCGACCCGCAGGGCGCAAGCTTCGCGATCGTCAAGACGGCGCAGAGCTAGCTGCGGAGCGCCGGGGCTCCCGGCGCTAGGTGCCTGGAGCCTTGCGCCACATCATGCGACCGTCGGGCACGGGCTCGAAGCCATATTGGGCGTAGAGCCCGTGCGCGTCGCGCGTCGCCAGCAGAAAGCGTCGCAGTCCCTGCCAGACCGGATGCTCGATGGTGGGCTGCGTCATGCGCCGATTGTCAAGGGAATTAGGGCGGTTCAGTTGGCCGCGACGAGCTCCGCTCTCATGTCGGGATGCACGTCGCACAGCAGCGCGTACGTGCCGGCGGCGAGCGCGGGGACATCGAGCGGATGCGCCGCCGGGCCAGTGAAGATCGGGCCGGCCTGGCCGATGGTCGTGCCGGCGGTATCCGCGACGCGGACGTTGTGGGGCACGCTCTCCTGGTTCTCGAACCAGATCGTGAAGGCCTGATCGGCCGGCGCCGCCACGGACGTCGGTGCGAAGACGTTGAGGTTGGCCGTCACCGGCACGCTGTCCGCTGGCTGGGTCGCGACCGGTCCTGACGGACCTCCGCAGGCAACAAGAAAAGTCGCGGCGGCAAGGATTGCCGCCGCGACCAGGATGCCTCGGGTCTTCAAGCTTCGCTTGCCGAGCGCCCGGCGAACGGGGCACGAGCGATGCTGACGACGAGGTTGATGCCGCGACGGACGACAACCACCGGCCCACCGTCGTAGCGGAACATCTCGACTACGAGGAGTGCGATCAGCGCGACCTCTATGCCCTTGTCGACGTACGCGAGCATGAAGCGCGGGCCGATCAGCGCCCAGCCGACGATCGTGACCGGTCGTGAAGCCGAGCAGGGCGGCGCGGACGAGCCAGCGATTGCGGGCGACCAAGCCGATCGGCACGATCATGCCCGACCGCGAGCACCGCGTATCCGGCCGCGTTGGCCAGGAACAGCAGCGAGCCGAGCGTGAGGTGGATGTAAGCCGTCGCGAGCGCGAGGCTGACAATGACCACGCGAAGTGCGATGCCGAGCGAGTCGCGCATCTCTTCCGTGTACATGTTCTTGACCGAATTCATTTCCTTCGAACTCCCTCGAGTCGTGTTTCGCCACCAGTTGGCGGATCTGATGCGTTGATCGTCGCGCGACGTGACGTCCCGGTCATCGGTCGCCCAACTCAGCAGTGGCTCGTACCAATGACGAGGCCCGTGGTCGGGCAAATGACGTAGGCCCAAATCCGTGCGGTGAGAAGCCTAACCGGACCGTCAGGCGGCCTCGGCTTCGGCCTCTGGCGCGGCGGCTCCGGCGTGAATTGCCATCGCCGCGCCCATCCACAGGACGACGAGAGCCACGATCAGGATGGCCAGCACCCACCACATGGGCGCCAGGGCCCTGAACGCCGCGAGCAGACCGATCACTGACGCGGCAACAAACGCCCACGCGACGGGGCTGCTGAGCACCTTGGCGCCACGGGCGGCGAGTGCGAAGAACGCAATGCCGGCCCAGGTGATCAGCTCGCCGGCGTAGCCAAGTGGTGGCGCGTCGACCGGCAGGAGCATCGGCGCGCCGGCAAAGCCAGTTTGAGCGTATGTGCTCCAGATCGAGGCGATCGACGACAGGCCGATCAGCAGCCCGACCATCAGCACCACCAGGCCGGCCCACGACCAGCCATCCATTCGCTCGCGGTTGACAGCTGCAACGGCGATCACAGCGAGCATCAGGCCGAGGTAGCCGATGGCGTACACGCTCCAGCCGATAACCAGCATGTTGAGTCCGGTCAGCAGCAGACCGGCGACCAGCAGCGTGCCGCTGGCGAGCAGTAAGGGACGGCAGAAGCGGGCGAGAAACATGGTCTGCCCAGCGTATCGACCGGGGCGCACTTAGTGAAGAGCGAGAGTGGTGTATTCGGGCACCACAATCAAATCGGGGCGGACCGGGACCATCGACTCCGCGCAGGCTCTTCCGTCGGTCGGTCGACGGGCGTAGCGTTGCCGCCCGGTCAGCGGGGCGTTGGGAGGTTCAGATGGCCAGTCGGCGGAGGCTCCGGTCAGCGATGCCGATGGTCATTGCCCTTCTGGCTGTCGCGACCCTCGCCACACCAGCCGTGGCCGCCGACCGGGATGGAATCATCAAGGTCATCATCAACTATCGCGCGACGTCGAGGCTGGAGACAACTCGCGCCATCCGGAATGAGGGCGGCCAGGTCGGCCGTCGCTTCGAGCTGATAAACGCCGTCTCGGCTCAGGTTCCGCGGGTGGCGCTGAAATCGTTGCGCGCCAACCCTGCGATCAAATCGGTCGAGATTGACGCGAAGATCGAGGCCCTCGACCACGGTCCTGCAACCGGAAATGCAGAGCTCGAGTCGGCTTGGGGAGTTGAGCACATCGGCGCCGGCGACGTGCACGCGTCAGGTAATACGGGGCAAGGCGTAAGGGTTGGCGTAATCGACACCGGCGTCGATTACTCGCATCCCGACCTCGACTCGGTCTACGTCGGCGGCTGGGACTTCTTCAATAATGACAGCGACCCGATGGACGACCACGGCCACGGCACGCACGTTGCCGGCATCCTTGCGGCGGAACGCAA
>CAVVHT010000004.1:0-29728 GCA_963748235.1 uncultured Chloroflexia bacterium | reverse complement strand
GACGTTCCCGGCGATGCGCTCGGCGATCCTGGCCGGCGCATTGCTCGCTTTTGCGCTCTCGTTCGACGAGGTAATCGTGACCATCTTCCTCGCCGGCGGCGTAAAGACGCTGCCGATCTGGATCCTGCAGAGCTTCCGACTTGCCAACCAAGTGGCACTGGTCAACGTCGCTGGCCTGGTCGCAATCCTCCTGTCTGTTATCCCCGTCTACATGGCCCAGCGCATCCCGTCCGACGCGGGCACCATCGGCCGAACCTAGATGATGCGGCGTACCTATACTGCGCCCACCTGAGAGACCCGCCTTTAGTAACGAACCCCAGCGTTACGAGGAGTTAGTGGCTCAAACCGACGTTCGGATTGACCGAGTCACGAAGCGCTTCAGTGACGTTGTCGCGGTCGACGACATGTCGCTCGACATCGAGCGCGGCGAGTTCTTCTCGATGCTCGGCCCGTCGGGCTGCGGCAAGACCACCACGCTGCGCATGATCGCCGGCTTCGAGGACGCGACTGCCGGCTCGATCTATCTCGGCGAGCAGGACGTCACCAACCTGCCGCCATACAAGCGCGACGTCAACACCGTCTTCCAGAACTACGCCCTGTTCCCGCACCTGAACGTTCATGAGAACGTCGCCTTCGGCCTTCGCCGGCGCAAGATCGCCAACGACGAGGTCAAGCGACGGGTCGCTGAGATGCTCGAGCTTGTCGAGCTGCCCGGCTACGACCGGCGACGGCCGCACCAGCTGTCCGGCGGCCAGCAGCAACGCGTCGCTCTTGCTCGCGCGCTGATCAATCGTCCGCGCGTGCTGCTTCTCGACGAGCCGCTCGGCGCGCTGGACCTGAAGCTGCGCAAGCAGATGCAGGTCGAGCTGAAACGCATCCAGACCGAAGTTGGCATCACCTTCATTTACGTCACCCATGACCAGGAAGAGGCGATGACGATGTCCGATCGGATCGCGGTCATGCGCGGCGGCCGGATCGAGCAGCTCGACACGCCCGAGGACCTCTACGAGCGGCCTCAGACGGCGTTCGTGGCCGGATTTCTTGGCTCGTCAAACCTGCTTGCCGGCAAAGTGCTTCGCGTTGTCGACGATGCGGTCGAGATCGAACTAACCGGGGGCCAGGTCGTCCGGGCGACGGGAGCAGGTCTGGCAGATGGGCAATCGGTACGTGTCGGCGTCCGGCCCGAGAAGTTCGCCCTGGTTACTGCCGACGCTGACACCGCCGCAGCTGACGAGTCATCGACACGTGCGAGCGGCTCGAACGTCGTGCACGGCACCGTGCTTGACGCGAGCTACGTTGGTGTCAGCACGGAATACACGGTCCAACTGCAGGACGGACTTGATGTCAGGGTCTATATGCAGAACACCGAGGCAAGCAGCGCCACGCCACACTGCAGTCGCGGTGATCGCGTCCGACTGTCGTGGCGGCCCGATCACACGTTCCTGATCACCGATGAGACCCCAGTCGCAGTCGGAGGAGAAACGACGGATGCATGAACCCAACGCGTTTCGCAGGCTAATCGCCCTTGGCTCGGTGCTGGTGCTGGTGGTCGGCTGTGGAATTGCCGGTCAGAGTCCAACGCCGGTAGGGAGCTCCACTCCGGCGGCGACGGCCGCCGCGGGCACGGCAACTCCATCGACTGGCACGCCGGGCGCCTCGGGCACACCGGGCGCAACATCGACTTCGCCAGCCGAGACAGGCTCACCCGACGCAAGCGCCACTCCTGGCGCGTCGGACGTCCCTGCCACGCCGGCACCAACGCTTGCCGGTCAGCTCACGTGGGCCAACTGGCCGCTGTACATCGACATCGACGAGGAAACCGGCGGTTATCCGACGCTCGAGGCGTTCCAGCAACAGACCGGCGTCGCGGTCGCATACCAGGAAGACATCAACGACAACTCGGAGTTCTTCGGACGCATCCAGCCCGATCTGGCGGCCGGCAATCCGACCGGCTACGACATCATCACGCCGAGCGACTGGATGGTCGCGCGGCTGATTCGCCTTGGCTATGTGCAGCCGCTCGACAAGTCGCTCCTGCCGAACTTCGAGGCCAATGTCCTCGATGTCTTCCGCGATCCGTGGTACGACCCGGGCAACCAATACTCCATTCCGTGGCAGGCGGGCATCGTTGGCATCGGCTACAACCCCACGCTGACGGGTCGCGAGATCACGACGTTCGACGACCTGCTCGATCCTGCCTTCGCGGGTCGGGTGGGCATGTTCAGCGAGATGATCGACACGATGAGCATGGCCCTGTTGTCCAACGGCGTGGCGCCCGAGGACGCGACGCCCGAGGACGTGCAGGCGCGGCCGACAAGCTGCTGACCTCAGCCCAGGCCGGCCAGTTCCGTGCCTTCTACGGCAACGACTACTACGACGCGCTGGCCGCCGGAGACGTCGCGCTGACGATGGCCTGGTCAGGCGACGTGAGCCAGATGCAGCTCTACGACAACCCGGATGTGCAGTTCATCGTGCCCGAGTCGGGCGGCCTGCTGTTCGTCGACAACATGATGCTGCCCAACGGCGCCCAGCATCCCGCCGACGCATACGCGCTGATGAACTACTGGTACACGCTCGAGGCGGCGGTGCCACTGACCGAGTACATCGGCTACTTCAGCCCTGTCGAGGGCGTGTCGGAACAAGTGGCGATCGACGCCCAGGCAGAGCGCGACGCGGGCCACCCAATCCGTGCCGATCGGCTCGACCAGATCGCACGCGACTCGTTCCCCTCCGAGGAGATGCTCCAGAACGTCTTCAACTACAAGAACCTGTCGGAAGAAGAGGAAAGGCAGTGGAACGACCTGTTCATCGAGATCATCACCGGCTGATCGCGTGCTGACGGCCGCCTGAGATGTCTCGTCGGCTGCGCTGGCTGACGCCATACCTGTTCCTCGTGCCCGGCGGGCTGTGGCTGATCCTGTTCTTCGTCGTGCCGATGATCGTCATGGCATCGGTCAGCCTCCAGGAAGGCTCGCTCGGCACCGGCTACACGATGACCTGGAACTTCAGCGTCTACCCGGAGGTGATCAGCCAGTACTCCCTGCAGTTCTTCCGCTCGCTCGGCTACGCGCTGATCGTGACCCTGGCGACGCTTCTGATCGGCTTCCCGATCGCCTACACGATCGCCTTCAGGGGCGGACGCTTCAAGAACGTCCTGCTGCTGCTGGTGATCCTGCCTTTCTTCACCGCATACCTGATCCGGACGCTGGCTTGGAAGCTGATCCTCGCTGACAACGGGTTCGTGCTCGGCACGCTCAAGAGCCTCGGGCTGCTGAGCCCCGCCGATCACGTGCTGGCCACGCCGCTGGCGGTGATCAGTGGCCTGACGTACAACTTCCTGCCGTTCATGGTGCTGCCGCTGTACGTCGCGCTGGAGAAGATCGACACGCGGCTGATCGAGGCAGCGACCGACCTTTACGCGAGCAGGCGCCAAGCGTTCCTGCACGTCACTTTGCCATTAGCGATGCCCGGTGTGTTCGCCGGCTCGCTGCTCGTGTTCATCCCCGCCGTTGGCGACTTCATCAACGCCGAGATCCTTGGCTCACGGGATACGACGATGATCGGCAACGTCATCCAGCGGCTGTTCCTCGACACGAACGCTTATCCGGAGGCATCGGCACTCAGCTTCGTGTTGATGGCCGCTGTGCTCGTGCTTGTCGCCATCTACGCTCGTGCGGTCGGCTCCGAGAAGCTCACCAGCGGATGACGGCCGCAGTGCCTGCCGAGCGCGCGCCGGCCACGATCCATCGACCGCCGCTCGGCGCGCGCCTGTCGCGTGCCGTCCTGCCGGTATTCACCGCGATCGCCGTCGCTTATCTGTTCCTGCCGATCGCGGTGATGATCATCTTCTCGTTTAACGATCCTCTCGGGCGGCAGAACATCACCTGGCAGGGATTCACGCTCGAGAACTACCTGACCGTCTGGGGCCGGCCCGATATCACGGGACCCATGCTCAACAGCATCATCATCGCGACGGTGACGACGGTTATCTCCTGTGTTCTGGGAACCCTGATCGGGCTTGCGCTGACGCGCTACCAGTTCCGCGGTCGTGGCTCGCTCAACCTGCTGATCTACATCCCAATGGCCACGCCCGAGGTGATCCTCGGCGCCTCGTTGCTGGCACTGTGGGTGAGTGCCGACGTTCAGCGCGGCATGACCACGATCGTCATCGCCCACGTCATGTTCTGCATCAGCTTCGTAGTCGTGACGATCCGCGCCCGAATCTCCGGCTTCAACCGCTCACTCGAGGAGGCGGCAATGGATCTCGGCGCGGACGAGGTGACGACCTTCCGCAAGGTGACCCTGCCGCTGATCTTTCCGGGCATCCTGGCCGCGGCGCTGCTCTCATTTGCCCTGTCCATCGACGACTATGTCGTGACCTCGTTCATCGCCGGCCAGACATCGACATTCCCGCTCTGGGTATATGGCGCATCGCGCTTCGGCGTGCCGCCGGAGGTCAACGTCCTGGGCACGCTCATCTTTGCCTTCGCCTTTACGATGATCGTTCTGCAGATACTGTGGGGGCGTCGGCGGCGGGCTGAGGATCAGGCGCTCGCCAAGGAGGGCCAGGCATGACGACTCAGATTGACGCCAGCCCTTCGACGGTGCGCAGCGATCAGCCCGACTTGCTCGCCTTGCGTGACGGCGTGCCGCAGCTATGGGCGCGCTACACCGACCTGGTCGTCGAGTGCGGCAGCGGGTCGTGGATCGAGACCATCGACGGCGAGCGTTACCTCGATTACACCTCGGGCATCGGCGTGGTCAACACCGGTCACTCTCATCCGCGCGTAAGTGCCGCGATCGCGGAACAGGCTGCTCGCGTAATCCACGCCCAGCAGAACATCGTCTACCACAAGCCCGGACTGGAGCTCCACGCGCGGTTGCCGCGGTTGTTCCCGGCCGACGTTGACCCGGCTGATCCGATCACTCTCTTTCTGTCGAACTCGGGCGCGGAGGCGATCGAGGCATCGGTCAAGCTCGCCAAGGCCGCCACGCGACGGCCGTTGGTGGTCGCTTTCCGCGGCGGTTTCCACGGCCGAACCCACGGCACCATGGCTCTGACGAGCAGCGGCGTGCGCATCCGCGGCCATTACGAGCCACTCATGGGCGGCGTCCAGTTCGTGCCGTTCCCCGACCCGCTGCGGCTTGGCGCCGGCTCGGCGGATGTGGCGGTCGATCGGACGATGGCCGCGATCGACGAGCTGTTCGCGACGTTGTGCTTCCCCGACGACGTGGCCGCGTTCATCGTAGAGCCGATCCTCGGCGAGGGCGGTTACGTGGTGCCGTCCGACACGTTCCTGCCGCGCCTGCGCCAGCTGGCCGACAAGCACGGCATCCTGCTCATCACCGACGAGGTGCAGACCGGATACGGCAGGACCGGCCGCTTCTTCGCGTCCGAGTGGACCGGCGCGGCGCCCAACATCGTGGTCATGGCCAAGGGCATCGCGTCGGGCATGCCGATGTCCGGCATCATGGCCCGACGCTCACTGATGGACGCGTTCACGCCCGGCACGCATGGCGGAACTTACGGCGGCAATGCTGTGGCCTGTGCGGCGGCCCACGCCACGCTGGATGTGATCGAGGACGAGGGCCTCGTCGCGAACGCTGAGCGGCAGGGTGCGCGGCTGATCGACGGCCTGCGTTCAGCGGCGGCTGGCCAACAGAACGTAGCCGAGGTGCGCGGCCGCGGCCTGATGGTCGCCATTGAGTTCGCCGAGCCGAGCACGCTCAAGCCGCGACCCGATCTGGCCAAAGCCTTGCTCGCCGCCGCGCTGGAGCGGCACATGCTGCTCTTGTCGTGCGGCACGTGGGGCCAGGCCGTTCGCGTCATCCCGCCGCTGGTCACGACCGACGCCGAGGTCGACCAGGCGCTGGCGATCATCGCCAATTCGCTCGAGGCCATCAGCAACTAGCCCTGTTCGCGACGTTTCTCGATCGTTCCGCTCAAACGGAACCATCGCTGGGATCAGACACTTCTTCGTGGCGAGTCGGCGGAAAGCCTCGTCCAACCTCCGTTCCGGCCAGCCAGGCGGTGATCTGCCCCAATCGGCGCGGCTCGATGAAGTAGACGTACTTGCGCCGGTCGACGTAGTGGTGTCGGACTGAGATCAAGCCAGCCTTGCAAAGCAGCCCCAGCTGGCGCGAAGTGGCCGGTTTGCTGCGCCCGATCTCCTTGGCGATCATCGACGGCTGGCCTACGCCGAGCGCGACAAGCGCGACGATGGCCCGCCGAGTCGGATCTGCCAACAGGTCGATTCCCGTTCCATTGCGCTTTGGCATCGCTGCCATCGTCGCTTCGGGACCTTACCGGTGGCTTACTCGGAGAAGCTCCGGTCTGGACAGCGATGCGTGTCGATAGTTCCGCTTGGTCGGAACGACGCTGATTCGGATGTCGCTGGCTTCGTTCAGCTAGTCGGCCTATCGGAAGTCGGCTGGGCTAGATGTTCCGAATGTGGAACATGATCACCTGCGGTCGCGACGGATACGGGAACCCCCTCGCCAGGCTGTCGTCCCAGGCCTCAGCCAGCGTGTTGCCGCGCAGCACGCCGAACTTCTGGCCGCGATTAGATGGCGTCTTGAGCCAACTGCTGCCGTCGTCGTGGGTTAGGAACCCCGTCGCCTCATAGTCGGCCGGCGCACCGCCGGCAGCCAAAACCTCAACGAGGATGTCGCCGTTGCGCGCGTCGATCCCCATCGGCTGCGATCCGCCCTCAGGGCAATCGCGGCAGTAGTTCGACACGATGATCCGCGGGCCGAAGCTGGCGCCGTAGTCCTCGCTGATGCGCATGTGCGTCTGCCCGAGCCGGCTATAGGCGACGACGACGCGTGAGTCGTCGCCGGCGACGACGGGCTGGCGGACATCCTGGCCGGTCAGCATCGACACGACGGGTCCGTGGACGACGTTAGGAGCTCCGGGTCCGTCAGTACTCACGTCGAAGTGTTGGACGTTCAACGACGCATTGAGCCACGAAACGGCAAATCCGCTCTCTGTAGCTGCTACCCGAGCCGGACTGTCGAAGTCCGCGGGCCCCAGATCACGGCCGGTCGATACGCACGAATGAATACACGGACCGTTGTAGAAGCGGACGAATGCATGGTCGGCATTCCACCAGGTGACCGCAACGACGCCGCCGAAGCACGCCACGTCCGGCTTTGAACCCTGGCTGACCGGGAACCTCACGGTGGTATCCGCGAGCGTGTCAAAGAGGTCGACGCCGACCTTCTGGTTGGCGTCCGATTTCCACTCACTGGCAACCCAGACCTTGTTGCCGCATGCATCAACGCGCGGATTCTTGGCCCGCAGTCCGTCGCGCAGGACATGACGCGGTGTGAAGGTCGACCCGCCGTCGGTGCTCCAGCGCAGGTGTGATTTGTTGGCGTCCTGGAAGACCACGGCGATCTGGTTCGCCGAGGCAATGTCGCCCAGTCGGAGGGTGCGGTTGTTGGGTCCGGTCTCAAGTTGAATGTCCGGTGGCTGGCCTGCGGCCGCCGAGGGCACAGCAAGGGCCAAGACGACGAGTGCAATCGCTGGGGCGCGACTCAGAACGTGTACAGACAATGAGCTACCTCCCGGTCGCCGCAAGTTTGCGACGGCTCTTCTTGTGTTTCCCACGACATGGTCGACCGCATCCTGCGTAAGTCCACCGATGTGGCCTGCTAGAGGTTGTGGACGTGGTAACCGATCACTTGCTCGGTCTCCGGGTATGGAAAGCCGTTGTAGAAGTGTGCGTCCCAAACCTCGGCGATCGTCGAGCTGGTGAGGCTCACGCCCATTTGGGACCCGCCCGTGTGACCGGTCGTGCTCGTCCAGTGGCTGCCGTTGTCGGTAGAAACCCGACCGAATGCATTGAGGGCTGGTGGTGTCGCGCGGCCGTCGCCGCGCAGGATCTCGACCAGGATGACATCGCCACGGACGGCGACGGAGAGCGGCTCCGAGCCACCATACGGGCAGTTTCGGCAGTAATTCGACACGATGATTCGCGGACCGAACGATGCGCTGGCGTCGGCACTGAGGCGCACGTGCGTCTGGCCGTCACGTGCGTACGCAACGACGGTTCGCTCGCCCAGCCCCGCAATCGCCGGGGCACGCACGTCCTTGCCGGCCATCAGGGTCAGGACGGGTTCGGGTGCCAGGGTGAAGGGCCCACCGCCCTCCAGGACGTACGTGAAATGCTGAATTGCGAGACCCGAGGTCAGCCACGTGACGGCAAATCCTGAGTAGTCGGCGGTGATCCGCGGGGGACTGTCGAAGTAGCCGGTGCCCAGGTCCATCTTGACGGTCGGGGAGCAGGTATTGGTGCAGCCTCGCTCGTGCGCGGCCAGCCAAAGGTGGCCATTGTGGACCCATGTCACCGCGGCGACCTCGCCGTAGCAGGCCACGTCGGCCATCTCGCCTGGGCCGAGCGAGTACCTGCCGTTCTCGCCGGTTACGACGTCGCGGTAATCGACCCCGACGTTGCGCGATGTCGCAGTCTGCCAGCTGCTGACCGCATAGAACAGGTCGCTGCATGCGGCGACGCGAGGGTCCTTGGCGCGTAGGCCGTTGCGCAGTGCCGCCTTGGGGCCGAAGCTCTGCCCGTAGTTCTTGCTCCAGCGCGCGTACGAGAGGTTCCTCTCCTGGTAGACGACCGCGACAAGGTTGTCGTCGTTGGTGACGTCTCCAAGCTTCAGTGTGCGTCCGTCGGTGGCGCTGGCCAACTTGATGTCCGCCGGTTGTCCTGCCGCCGCGATCGGCACCGCCAGAGCCAGTACCACCAGTGCGGCTGCCCCTGATACCGCGAATCGGCGGTTGAAAAATTGACCAAGACTGGACGCTTGCATGGACCTGCCTCCCTACCGTCGCGCGTTGGCAGACGGCCCGTCTTCTGTTCTTTAGCGCTGTAGTTGTGAGCCGCCCGCTAGACGCGGATTACAGGTCGCGGACCTGAAACCCGATGAGCTGCTCCGTTTCCGGATAAGGAAAACCGTTGTAGAAGTGAGCGTCCCACGCCTCGGCAAAGAGGTTGAACTCAAGGATCGCGGCACGCTGAAAACCTCCTGCGCGAGACGACTTCTTGGCCCAGCTGGCGCCATCGTCCCTGCTTACGAACGCGACCATCTCGTACGCGGTTGGGGCGCCACCGGCGCGGATGACTTCAACTACGATGTTGGACCCTCCGACAGAGACGGAGTCTGGGTACGAACCGCCCTCGGGGCAGTTCCGGCAGAAATGCGAAACGATGATGCGCGGCCCGAATGAAGCGCCGTCGTCGTCGCTGATGCGCAGGTGGGTCTGGCCGTCGCGTGAGTAGGCTATGGCGAGGTGGTCGCTGAGGGCATTGATTACCGGGGCACGAACGTTCTTGCCGGCCATCAGCGTCAGGACCGGCCCGGGCGTTATGGTGAAGTTGCCGCCGACGGTGGCCTGGTACTCAAAGTGCTGGATGGCGAGGCCGCTCGATATCCACGTTGCGGCGAAGCCGTTGTGGTCGCCCGTGATTTGAGGCGGACTGTCGAAGTTGCCGGTGCCGAGATCCAGCTTCACGTCGGGAGAGCAGGGACTCGCGCACAGTCCGTCGTGGAATGCGACCCATGCGTGGTTGTCGTGGACCCATGTCACCGCGGCGAGCTCGCCGAAGCAGGCGACGTCCACCATTTGACCCAATCCGAGCGAGTACCTGCCGATGTCGCCGGTAACGAGGTTGCGGTAGTCCACGCCAACCGTGCGCGTCACGTCCGATTGCCAAATGCTCGCGGCAACGATCACGTCGTCGCACACCGCGACGCGCGGTTCCTTTGCCCGCAGCCCGCTGCGGAGCGCCACCCTCGGAGAGAAACTGTGTCCGTAGTTCGTGCTCCAGCGCAGGTAGGAGAGGTTCCTCTCCTGAAACACGACACCGAGCAAGTCGTCGTCCGCCGCGATATCTCCAAGCTTGAGCGTTCGACCATCCGAGGCACTGGCCAACGTGATAGGCGCATGATCAGCCGCGTTGACCGCGGGGGCGACCAGTAGCGTGGCAAGAAGAGCCACGACCAGCGGTCCGGCGGTCATGAATGGGAAGGGCCGGGTGCGCTCGTGCTTTGGCATAGCTGTCTCCCTTTGTCGACAATCCGTGCCGACACGTTAGTCCCCCCACTTCAGTCGCACCACCGTGAACTCCTGGACACGGCTGTGCATCCGTGTTGGTACCTGTAGGGCTACCCCAGCACCCTACGTAGTGGAGGTCAGCTCGCGGGCAAAGTCACGGAAGGTCGATACGTAGCGGTCGACGTCTGCGTCGGTGTGCTGCACGGAGAGTGTCCATTGGTCGTCGGGGCCTGGTGGGAGCAAGATCCCGCGATTGGCGAGATAGAAGAACGACGCCGCCCATAGTTCCGAGTCGAGGCCGATGAAGTCGCGGTAGTTGGTCACCCGTGAAGGGGTGAACATCACGCAGCCCTTGGGGCCGACGTTGATCGCGTAGCCGGGCAGGGCGAACTCGTCGATCACTGCCTGGCATCCGGCCGTGAGTCGGTCGCCCATCGCCTGCAGCTTGGGATAGGCGTCGCGGGTCAGGATCCGGGTCAGGACGGTCACCCCGGCGGCCATCGACAGCGGGTTGCCGTTGAACGTGCCCAGATGGGCAACGCGCGTGGCCCCGCCGGGGATCGTCGAGTGGGCCAGGCCGGTGGTCGGATCGGCGGCTCGATCGGGGACCTTCTCGATCACCCCCATAACCTCGGCACGGCCGCCGAACGCGCCGATCGGCACACCGCCGCCGATCGATTTGGCGAGGCAGAACAGGTCGGGTTTGATGCCGAACCATTCCGTGGCGCCGCCGTACGCGAGCACGACCCCGGTCTTGACCTCGTCGAAGATGAGCACTGAGCCATGCTCCGAGGCCAGCTCGCGGACGCGCTCCAGGAAACCGGGGAGTGGCGGCACGACGCCGATGTTGAACTGCACCGGCTCGACGATGATCGCCGCGATCTCGCTGCCGTGGCGGGTCATGATCGCCTCGAGCGCCGCGGGATTGTTGTATGGCGCAACGACCGTCTCGTCGACACGCGAGCGCGGCAGACCGGCCGAGGCGGGAACGGTAACCGGAGCATCGGCGGGGCCGATCAGCTCGCGCGGCGGCTGGATCGAGACGAGTACGTCGTCGTGGTGGCCGTGATAGCCACCCTCGAACTTGAGGATCTTCTCGCGGCCGGTGAAGCCGCGCGCGACACGTATGGCGTCCATCGTGGCTTCTGTGCCCGAGTTCGAGAAGCGGACCAGATCACACCCGAAACGTTGCTTGATCTCTTCGGCCAGCAGCACGCCGTCCTCGACCGGGAACGTGTAGCAAGTCCCGTTTGCCACGCGCTCGGCGAGGACCTCGGCCAGGATGGGGTGCGAGTGGCCCGCGGCGAGAACGCCAAAGGCCATGTCGAAGTCGATGTACTCGTTGCCGTCCGCATCCCAGATGCGCGAACCGCGCGCGTCGGTCATGAATAGCGGATACGGCTCGTAGGCCTGGAAGGAACTGGCAACGCCGAGCGGCATCGCCTTCCTGGCCCGTTCGTGCAGCGCTGCGCTCTTCGGCGAGCGGCGACGATACTCAGCCTCCTCGCGCGCGCCTAAGACAGCGATTCGGTCCCGGCTGACTGCGGAGGAAGCAGCGGTCACGTTGCGTATTGTCGCCGCTTATGCGCAGTCATCAACTGCCCCATATGCTCGCTCCGATGACGGCATCCGATCCCATGGCCCGAGGCCCGCTCAAGCTCACCGCCGACACTCGCCATGGATTGCGACCGGGCACGCCCGGTGCGCCGGTGGATATCGAGAATCGCGAGGAGCTCATCTACACCCTTGGCAAAGCGGCCGAGCTCGAACATCTCATCATCTGCCAGTACCTGTACGCGGCCTTCTCGCTCAAACGCTCAGCGGACGAAGGATTCCCTGCCGAGCTCGAGCCGGTGCTGAAAGCGTGGTCCCATCAGCTGCTCGAGATCGGCGTCCAGGAGATGCTCCACCTGGCGCTCGTCCAGAACATGCTGACAGCGGTTGGAGCAGGACCTCACCTGTCGCGTCCGAACTTTCCCGTTCCTCCGCGCGCGTTTCCGGCAAAGATCCAGATCAGCCTGATGCCGTTCAGCGAGGCTGCGCTCCGCCACTTCGCCTTCCTCGAGCGCCCGGACGGGACTGACATGAGCGATCCCGAGGGAATTGCCGCGCTCGGCCGGACGTGGCAGTACGAGGAGATCGACGAGGATGCGATCGGCCCGATTGTGGCCGATTTCGACACGATCAGCCACCTGTATCGCTCGATCGAGAACGGCATGGCCGTGCTCGCCGCGCGGATGGGCGAGGAGCGACTCTTCATCGGCCCGCGCGATGCACAGGCCAGCGGGGCACAGTTCCGGTTCGACGAGCTGGTCGAGGTGACCGATCTGGCTTCGGCGCAAGCCGCGATCGAAACCATCGTCGAGCAGGGCGAAGGAGCGCGCGGCGACTGGCACGAGGCACATTTTGGCCGGCTGCTGTCGATCCTCGACGAGTTCCTCGCAGTACGCGATGCGAATCCCGGCTTCGAGCCGGCGCGACCCGTGCTGCTGTCGCGTGTCCGGCCACTGGAGAGTGGCGAACCAATGCCGATCATCAGCGCGCCGTTCAGCGTCCGATGCGTCGACCTGATGAATGCGGTCTACGAGGTCGTCCTGGAGGTCCTCGCCCGCTACTTCGCGCACAGCGACGAAACCGACGCGCAGCTGGCTACGCTGGCCAAGGTGGCGATCGAGCTGATGGACCGCGTGATCGCACCATTGGGACGGATCGTCACCCGGCTGCCCGTCGGCCCCGATCATCCCGGCCACACGGTCGGCCCCAGCTTCGAGCTCTTCTACGCGACCGACTATCTGCTCCCTCACCGCGTCGCCGCGTGGACCCTGATGGTCGAGCGTCTCGAGGAAGTGGCCGTGTTTGCAGTCAGCTGTCGGCGCGAATGCCCATCTCAGTTCACCATCGAGCTGGCCAAGGTGTCCGACAAGCTGCGCGAGGAGGCGGACCGCCTGACGGCCGCCTCTTAGACATCGGCCACGCCGGTCAGTCGAGCATCACGAGGAGAGCGACGACCAGCGCCGCCGCGAGGCCCAGGCTGACCCACGCACGCACGAGCGGCGAGCGGGTACGAATGCGCCGGAACCAGGTCAGGCCGATCGTAACGGCGGCGAGGATCGCGGCGACCAATGCCAGCTCGAGCACGAGCCACATCACCGACGGATCGCGGCTGGCCGCCGGAAGCATCAGGACTCCGAGCGCCCCGAGTCCCATTCCAAGGCCAGACGCGATTCGAACCACCGGTAGGACCAGCTCGTCGCGCCGCGGATGCGTCGCGATCAGTGACGCGGCGATGGCAGTGCCGAGAATGCCCACGATCACGGCCAGTGAAACCACGATCGGGATCTCGATGTGGACCAGCTCGGCCAGGATCTTGGTGCCGGCGAAGACGAGCAGCGCGGCGAGGCCGAATTTCAGGTACACGAAGCGATCGATGAGCCCCGCCAGCAGGAAGTACAGCGAGCGCAGGCCCAGGATCGCGAAGAGGTTGGACGAAAAGACGATCAATGGATCGGTCGTGATCGCGAACACGGCCGGGATCGAATCGAGCGCGAACATGATGTCGGTCGTCTCGACGGCGATCAGGGCGGCGAGGAGCGGGGTGGCCAGTCGTCGGCCGTTCTCGCGCACGATGAATGCCGGCCCGCGGAAGTCGTTGGTCGTGGGAACGAAGCGGCGGAAGAGACGCAGGACCGGATTGCGCTCGGGCGCGACGGCGTGCCCGGCTGACCGAGCGAGGCGAATGCCGGTCACGATCAGGAGGACGCCGAGCAGGTAAATCACCCAATGCGCGGCGGACAGGATGGCGGTGCCGGTCACGATGAATGCCGCGCGGAATACGACCGCGCCGAGGATTCCCCAGAAGAGCAGCCGATGCTGGTACGCGGCAGGTACGGCGAACGCACTGAAGATCAACGCGAACACGAACAGGTTGTCGACCGACAGCGAGAGCTCGATCAGATAGCCGGCGAGGTACTCGCCGCCGGCCGCGCTGCCGCGTGTGAGGGTGACGAAGACCCCGAAAGCCAGCGCGATGCTGATCCAGACGGTCGACCAGGCAGCTGCGCGGCCGAATGGAACTGGCTTGGCGTCGCGGTTCAGGATGAGCAGGTCGAGCGCGAGCATGCCGCCGACAACGACGACCAGCACGACCCAAAGAAGAACATCGACAGGCATGGACCACCTCCGGCGCGAAACTTCGGCCGAAGGTCTCTCCCGATCGCATCATTACGATCGGCCGCGGCGGGTCACCGACAAGGTGACCGGACTGACGCCGCGGACCAGCTGGGGATACTCCCCTTCGTTGCGGTTCAGGTTGTCACGCTGGTGGCCAGGGTGTCAAACGCTGGCGTCTCCGGCACGACTCAGGGCTGTCGCCGAGGCATATGCTCGCTTCATGGATGAGAACCGCGACATCGTCATGCGATTCATGGTGGGCACTGAAAGCGGCGACTTCGAATTCGATTGCGGGCCTCGTTCACGACGACTTCGTGATGGATTGGCCGCAATCGGGCGAGCGCTTCAGCGGCCGCGACAACGCGTTCGCGGCGATGCGCGTCCAGAAGGAGAAGCCGGAGATGGCCGGTGAGCCGCGTCTCGTGGGCTCGGGCGACGTGTGGGTGATGATGGTCCCTCTGCGCTACGGCGACGAGATCATGCACTACGTGGCGGTGATCGAGCTGGAGGGCGGCAGGGTCCGCCGCGCAACAGGCCATTGGGCCGCGCCGTTCCCGGCACAGGAATATCGCGCGGAGTTTGCCGGGAGCGGCTAGGTCGGCAGGTGGCGCCCGGGCTCCATCTCGACCGTCGCGTGGTGGATGCCGTATTTGTCGAGTAACGCGAGATAGGGGTCAGGATCGAAGGCCTCTGGTCCGAGGACGCCCGAGCCACGCCACTCCCCGCTGGCCAGCAGCTCCATGGCGATCACGGGGTTGAAGCCGGTCTGCCACGCGACCGCACCCAGGCCGAGCTCCTGCCAGACCTGTTGAGCGTCGGTCAACTGGTAGAGGTAGACCTCGCGCGGCGCCCCTTTGTGGCGGCCGATTACCCACGTTCCGACGATCGCCCGCCCCGTCATCCGATCGCCGAGCTGTGCGGGGTCGGGCGTTATGGCGGCGAGAACGTCACGCGGCGAGACCTCGACACCCTTGACCGTGACCCGATCGGTGCGGTCCATGCCGAGCGCGTGGATCGTGCGCAGCTTCTCGATGAAGTCGCTGCCGAGCGCGTACTTGAACGTGACGCGGCGCGAGGAGGTCAGCCAGCGCGGTACGAGCAGCACCTCCTCGTGCTCGACGTTGACGCACTCGACTTCGCCGATCCCTTCGGGGAAGGGGAACATCTCCGCCGCGCTGAACGGCTCGGTCGTGCGCCACTCCCCGGCGTCCCAGATGATCGGCGGGTTGAGGCACTCCTCGATCGTCGTCCAGATGCTGAACACCGGGGCGAACGCGAAACCCGGGATTGCCAGGTCGCCCCCGTCCCGGACGTGGACCTCGTGCACGCCGCCGTCGTCGAAATGGTGCTTGGCGGCATAGGCGGCGAAGACGTCCGACAGGCCCGGATCCATGCCCATCCCGACCAGCGCCAGGCGGCCCGCGCGCTCCCAGTCGGCGGCCTTCGCGAATTGCTCGTCGCCGAGCTTGACGCCCGGCTCCTCGAACGGCCGATCAGTCGACGGGCGGGACAGGCTCATGGCCATGTCCATGTAGTCGACGTTGGCCTCGAGGGCGCCATCGAAGATGGGCATTACGAACTGGGGATCGACTGCGTTCATGACCAGGTCGGCCTCGTAGTCGCGCGCGGCGGCCGCGACCGTGCTCGCCGAGGAGGCATCGATCCGCCGCGCGATGTAGCGCCCGCCGTGATCGATCGAGTCGACCACGAACCGGGCGCGGTCGGCGTCGTAGTCGGTGACGATCATCTGGTCGAGCCACGGCCGATCGGCGGCGATGCGGGCGATCGCCTCGCCGACAGTGCCCGCGCCGATCAGCAGGACGCGCATCTGACCCCCACAAGCGTCATCAGCTGATCTTGGCCATCACGTGCTTGACGATCGTGTAGTCCTCGATCGAATACGTGCTCATGTCCTTGCCGTATCCGCTGCGGCCGAAGCCGCCGTGCGGCATCTCCGAGGCGATCGTCAGGTGGTCGTTGATCCACACCGTGCCGTAGCGCATCAGGCGTGCCGCGTTGAGCGCGCGCTTGACGTCGCGCGTCCAGACCGATGAGGCGAGGCCATACGGCACGCCGTTCGCCCAGCGAATCGCCTCCTCGTCGTCGCTGAAGCGCTGGACGGTCACGACCGGGCCGAAGACCTCTTCCTGGACGATCTCCGAGTCCTGGCTGATATCGGTGACGACGGTCGGGTCGTAGAAGAAGCCTTTGCCGTTGCCGTTGCCGCTGCCGTTCGGGCCGCCGCCAACGACCACGTTCGCGCCGTACTCGCGAGCGCGATCGACGTAGCCCGTCACTCGCTCGCGCTGCGCTCCGTTAACGAGCGGGCCCATGTCGAGGTCCTCGGCGTCGGCGGGATTGCCGACCTTGATCGACTGGACCGCCGGCACGAGTTCTGCCAGCAGGTTTTCGTAGACGCCGCTCCCCGCGATGATGCGCGTTGCGGCGGTGCAGTCCTGGCCGCTGTTGAAGTAGCCGGCGAGCTTGACCGCCTCGGCCACGGCCGAAAGGTCCGCATCGTCAAAGACGACGACCGGCGCCTTGCCGCCCAGCTCGAGATGAACGCGCTTCACGGTCTGCGCCGCGGCCGCCGCGATGTCCTTGCCCGTGGCGGTGTCGCCGGTGAGCGAGATCATGTCAACGTCCGGATGGGTCACCAGCCGCTGACCGGCCGTGCGGCCCGGCCCGGTGATGACGTTGAACACGCCCTTCGGGAACACGTCCGCGGCGAGCTCGGCCAGCGCGAGTGCGGTCAGCGGAGTAGCGCTGGCCGGTTTCAACACGACCGTGTTGCCTGCCGCGAGCGCCGGGCCGACCTTCCAGATGGCCATCATCAGCGGGTAATTCCACGGTGCGACCTGGCCGACGACCCCCACCGGCTCGCGGCGGACCATGCTCGTCCAGCCCTTGAGGTATTCGCCCGTGGCCTTACCCTCGAGCACGCGCGCCGCGCCGGCGAAGAAGCGCAGGTTGTCGATGCTGAACTCGAGGTCGAAGTCGGCGACGCCCTTGGGCTTGCCGACGTTGGCCGACTCGAGCGCCGACAGCTCGGCGGCGCTGTCCTCGATCTTCTGCGCCCACTTCCAGAGCATCGCGCTGCGTTCGGCAGGCGTCGTCTGCGACCAGTCCTCGAACGCGGCTCGCGCGGCCTCGACGGCTCGATCGACGTCCGCTTCGGTTCCCTTGGGGATCTCGTCGATAGTCTCTTCCGTGGCCGGGTTGATGACCGGCGTCGTCTGGCCGTCGGCCGCGTCCATCCAATCGCCGTTGACGAACATCCGACGCCGCGTGGCGGTAAGCGACATGGCGGAACCTCTGCTTGTGACGCGCTGGGTGCCCGTATCGTACCGACCTTCCGCAACGCGACTACACAGTGGCGATCGGCGGCCCGCTGACCTGTCGAGTCGGTTAGGGGAGCGCTCTCCCAAGGTGAGGGGAGGTGAGTGGGAATTGAGTCGGCGTTGAGTCGGCCATAGCCGACTACAGAGCGTCGACCTCTTTCACGCCTCCATGACGATCGATCCCTGGATGCGCGATCTGTGGAACCGCTATTCCAGTGGCCCGTACCGGAGATGGTCCTGGTCGGCCGTCGGTTCAGGAACGGACGCCAGCAGGCAGATTTGTCGCAGCGGCGCCTCGCGCTCAGGCCGGATTTCCCGTTCGGCCACCGACCCCATCGCCACCAGTGCGCGGCTTACGACCCACTTCGCCAGCGTCGAGACTTGACGACGGCTAACCTCGGCCACGATGAGAATCGGGATGGTTGCGGCGCGGCTGGGCGACGTGGACGGCGTGTCGTTCGAGACGCAGAAGTGGCAGACGGTGCTGACCGGGCTCGGTCACGAGGTGATCCGCTGCGCCGGATCGCTCGGCGAGACGCTTGGGCCGGACGACTTGGTCGTACCCGAGATGCGCTTCGACGATACGGCCGCGGCCGAGGTCACGGCTGCTGCATTCATACCGGCGGCGGACGCGCGACAGGTCCGCGCGGACATCGACCGGCTTGCGGCCGTGATCGCGCAGCGCGTCAGTCGCTGGATCGAGTCGTCAAGGATCGAGCTGTTGATCGTCCAGAACGCGTGGGCCATCCCGATGCAGCTGCCGCTCGGTGTCGCCCTGGCCAACATCGCTCGCGAGAGCGGCATCGCCGCGATCGGCCATCACCACGACTACTGGTGGGAGCGCGAGCGGTTCGAGACCTGCGTCGTGCCGGACATGCTCGCAGAGGCATTTCCGCCGGATCTGCCCAGCGTCCAGCACGTGAGCATCAATTCGTTGGCCGCGGCCGAGCTTAAGGCGCGGCGCGGCCTCGACTCGACCGTCGTGCCGAACGTCTTCGACTTTGACGAGCAGATGCCGCCGGAGAGTGCCGCCGACGCACGACGGCTGCGGCGCGAGCTCGGTGTCGCGATCGGCGGGCTGCTCTTCGTTCAGCCGACGCGCGTCGTGCCGCGTAAGGGAATCGAGCTTGCGGTCGAGATGGTTGCGCGTCTGGGCCATCCGAACAGCGCGCTGCTCGTCACCAGCCCGGCGGGCGATGAGGGGCACCAGTACCTCGAGGAGCTGCTCGACCTCGCCGCGCGACGCAACGTCGACCTGCTCTACCAGCCGGGCCGCTTCCACCCGGGCACGGTCGCGCCACTCGCTTCGCCGGCCCACAACCTGGCCGACGGATACATCGCCGCCGATGTCATCACCTACCCGAGCTTCTACGAGGGTTTTGGCAACGCGCTGATCGAGTCGATCTACTTCCGCAAGCTCGTGGTCGTCAATCGCTACGCGGTGTACGACGCGGACATTCGGCCGCACGGCTTCCGCTTCATCGAGCTAGCTGGCGAGGTCACGGATGCGGCGGTGGACGAGCTGCGCGACGCCCTGGCCGATCCGACTCGCCAAGCGGCCGACGCCGAGCGCAACTTTGAGATCGGCCGCGAGCAGTTCGGCTACGACCGGTTAAGGCGCGATCTGACAGCCCTCATTGCTACTCGAACTGGTCGAGCAGCGCCTCCGCCTGGAAGAGGTTGATGCCACTCCCCAACAGATCGAGGAGCGACTGGATCTTGCGCTCCTCTTCGACCTGCTCGGCCACGAACCACATCGCGAACTGATGCGAGGTGTGATCGTTCTCGGCCAGCGCCGTGGCAGAGATCAACTGGAACTGGCGGCTGACGCTCTGCTCGCTGCGCAGCGCAACCTCGACCGCCTCGGTCGGTGAGCCGAAGCGCGTCGACACTGCCTTGAGCGCCGGCATGTCGAATGCGACGCTGTTGTCGGTCAGGAAGTCCATGACCTTGGTCGCGTGCTGAGCCTCCTCCATCGACTGGGCGTGGAAGAGCTTGGCCCAGCGCGACAGGCTCTGACGCTCGAAGTAGGTCGAGATGCCCAGGTACAGCTGGTGTGCGCGGAGCTCGTGCCCGATCTGCTCGATGAAGAGCTTGGCCGACTTGTCACTGATCATGCGCCCGATGGTACGCACGGCGGCGCGCCACCGCTAGGGGCGAGGCACCGTGATGGTCGTGCCGTCACTGTCGCCGTCGGGATCGTGGTTGAGCGACGGCGTGTAGGTCCGGCCGGACTTGGTGATGCTCGTCACGGTGAAGGTGAGGCTGGCCCGCGAGAGACTGCGCCCGGTAAGGCTGACCGTGCACTTGCCGGCGCCGGAGCTCGACGTGCACGACCGGACGGCGCCAGTGCTGAACACGCCGGTCACCACTGCGCCGGTGCCCTTGCCATGCGTGACGTTGTGGACCTGGATGGTCACGCGCGCCGTCCAGCTGTTCGCCTGCAGGGTCGACGTCGGGTCGAGATCACCAACGTGCAGCGTCGGACCCGACGGAAGGGTGACGGTGATGTTGACCATGCCCGTGTCGCTTCCGCCCTGGCCGTCCGAGACCGTGTAGCTGAATGAATCGGAGCCGACGAAACCCGCAGCCGGCGTGTAAACGACGCTGTTGCTGAGGATCGCGGCGCTGCCGTGCCCTGGCGCGGAAACGCCCGTGACAGCGAGATCGTCCCCCTCCGGGTCGGTGTCATTGGCCAGAACGTCGATCGTTCGCGCGGTGTCTTGCGTGGTTGTGCCCGCGTCATTGTTCGCAACGGGCGGCTCGTTGGCGGGTGGCTCTTCGTCGGTCGGAGGTGGATTGGCCAGCAGTGCCTTGTTGGCATCGGTCATGCCGCAGCCGAAGTACTGGGCATAGCGCGGGTCTGTCGGCGGGATCGGCGTCGAGAGCACACCAAAGCCGAGCGATGTGTTGGCGCACAGGTGCGCCCTGACGTCGTCGGCCGCGGTGTCCGGGTCACCGGAGTTGGTGATTCCGTGCGACAGGACCAGCGCGACCGTGCCGGCAAGGTGCGGCGAGGCCATCGACGTGCCGGACATGTCGGCCCGGTAACCACTCGGCGCGCACAGTGGGCAGCCACCGCTGGGCACGGTTGAGTTGATCAGGTCACCGGGCGAGCCGAAGTCGACCTCGGGTCCGGTGCACGAGTAGCCCGTCAGCTCGTTGTTCTGGCCGGTGAACGTAGTCGACATCACCTCCGGGTAGCGCGCCGGGTAGGCGACTGGACACCCGTAGAGCAACTCGAGGAAGTTCGTTGGGTCGACGTTGCCCGAGGCGGCGACGAGCACGACGCCCTCGGCGTACGCGGCGGCCACTGCCGCGGCGAGAGCGTCAGTGGCGACCTTGCCGCCGAGGCTCATGTTGACCACGTCGACGTCGTCGATGAGGGCGGCACGCTCGAGCGCGGCAATCAGGCCGCTGTAGTCGCCCTGGCCGTTGGCGCCGAGGACCTTGTACGCGTACAGGTCGACGTCGGGAGCTACCCCGACGACGCCAGCTGGCGGGTCGTTGCGTTCCGCCGCAAGGATGCCGGCAACGTGCGTGCCGTGGCCGTGGTCGTCCATCGGGTCGCTGTCATTATTGAAGAAGTCCCAGCCGCCGACGTAGACCGAGTCGAGGTCGGGATGCGAGTAATCGACGCCGGTGTCGATTACGCCGACCCTTACGCCTTGTCCCGTATTGCCTGACGCGTGCACGTCGCCGGCACCGATGTGCTCAACTCCCCAAGCCGACTCGAGCTCTGCATTTCCGGTTGCAGGACCGTGGTCGAGGGCCTCGATCTTCGCGTCAATCTCGACCGATTTGATCGCAGGGTTGGCGCGCAACGATTTCAGCGCCACCCGCGGAACCTGAGCCGAGACGGCGTTTATCAGCTCGAAGCGACGGCCGACCTGGCCGCCCTCATTCCGGATGGCGCGAGTTGTCTCCAGCCTCGACGTCGCGCGATAGTTGATGATGACCTTGATGATTCCATCCCGGTCGGCGGCCACGGCTGGTGTGGCGAGGGTCGCGACAGCCAGAAGGGCAATGACCATCGGCATCGCTGACCGGAGCCTCCGCCGACTGGCCATCTGAACCTCCCAACGCCCCGCTGACCGGGCGGCAACGCTACGCCCGTCGACCGACCGACGGAAGAGCCTGCGCGGAGTCGATGGTCCCGGTCCGCCCCGATTTGATTGTGGTGCCCGAATACACCACTCTCGCTCTTCACTAAGTGCGCCCCGGTCGATACGCTGGGCAGACCATGTTTCTCGCCCGCTTCTGCCGTCCCTTACTGCTCGCCAGCGGCACGCTGCTGGTCGCCGGTCTGCTGCTGACCGGACTCAACATGCTGGTTATCGGCTGGAGCGTGTACGCCATCGGCTACCTCGGCCTGATGCTCGCTGTGATCGCCGTTGCAGCTGTCAACCGCGAGCGGATGGATGGCTGGTCGTGGGCCGGCCTGGTGGTGCTGATGGTCGGGCTGCTGATCGGCCTGTCGTCGATCGCCTCGATCTGGAGCACATACGCTCAAACTGGCTTTGCCGGCGCGCCGATGCTCCTGCCGGTCGACGCGCCACCACTTGGCTACGCCGGCGAGCTGATCACCTGGGCCGGCATTGCGTTCTTCGCACTCGCCGCCCGTGGCGCCAAGGTGCTCAGCAGCCCCGTCGCGTGGGCGTTTGTTGCCGCGTCAGTGATCGGTCTGCTCGCGGCGTTCAGGGCCCTGGCGCCCATGTGGTGGGTGCTGGCCATCCTGATCGTGGCTCTCGTCGTCCTGTGGATGGGCGCGGCGATGGCAATTCACGCCGGAGCCGCCGCGCCAGAGGCCGAAGCCGAGGCCGCCTGACGGTCCGGTTAGGCTTCTCACCGCACGGATTCGGGCCTACGTCATTTGCCCGACCCGGGCCTCGTCATTGGTACGAGCCACTGCTGAGTTGGGCGACCGATGACCGGGACGTCACGTCGCGCGACGATCAACGCATCAGATCCGCCAACTGGTGGCGAAACACGACTCGAGGGAGTTCGAAGGAAATGAATTCGGTCAAGAACATGTACACGGAAGAGATGCGCGACTCGCTCGGCATCGCACTTCGCGTGGTCATTGTCAGCCTCGCGCTCGCGACGGCTTACATCCACCTGACGCTCGGCTCGCTGCTGTTCCTGGCCAACGCGGCCGGATACGCGGTGCTCGCGGTGGGCATGATCGTGCCGATCGGCTTGATCGCCCGCAATCGCTGGCTCGTCCGCGCCGCCCTGCTCGGCTTCACGACCGTCACGATCGTCGGTTGGGCGCTCATCGGCCCGCGCTTCATGCTCGCGTACGTTGACAAGGGCATAGAGGTCGCGCTTATCGCACTCCTCGTAGTCGAGATGTTCCGCTACGACGGTGGGCCTGTGGTTGTCGTCCGTCGCGGCATCAACCTCGTCGTCAGCATCGCTCGTGCCCCGTTCGCCGGGCGCTCGGCAAGCGAAGCTTGAAGACCCGAGGCATCCTGGTCGCGGCGGCAATCCTTGCCGCCGCGACTTTTCTTGTTGCCTGCGGAGGTCCGTCAGGACCGGTCGCGACCCAGCCAGCGGACAGCGTGCCGGTGACGGCCAACCTCAACGTCTTCGCACCGACGTCCGTGGCGGCGCCGGCCGATCAGGCCTTCACGATCTGGTTCGAGAACCAGGAGAGCGTGCCCCACAACGTCCGCGTCGCGGATACCGCCGGCACGACCATCGGCCAGGCCGGCCCGATCTTCACTGGCCCGGCGGCGCATCCGCTCGATGTCCCCGCGCTCGCCGCCGGCACGTACGCGCTGCTGTGCGACGTGCATCCCGACATGAGAGCGGAGCTCGTCGCGGCCAACTGAACCGCCCTAATTCCCTTGACAATCGGCGCATGACGCAGCCCACCATCGAGCATCCGGTCTGGCAGGGACTGCGACGCTTTCTGCTGGCGACGCGCGACGCGCACGGGCTCTACGCCCAATATGGCTTCGAGCCCGTGCCCGACGGTCGCATGATGTGGCGCAAGGCTCCAGGCACCTAGCGCCGGGAGCCCCGGCGCTCCGCAGCTAGCTCTGCGCCGTCTTGACGATCGCGAAGCTTGCGCCCTGCGGGTCGACGAGGATCGCGAACCGACCGCCCGGGAAGTCAGTTGGTGGGACCATGTCGGAAGCACCAAGCTCGAGCGCACGTCGGTGCGTGTCGTCAACGTCGTCGACGTTGAAGTACACCTGCCAGTAGCTCGGCACCTCTGCCGGAACGTCGGCGCTCATCTCCCACGCCCCGGCCACGGCGTGACCCTCCGAGTGGAGCTCGTTGTAGGGAGGCTGGCCTTCGCCCATCGGCTGCAGGTGGTTCTCCCAGCCGAAGACCCTGGTGTAGAAGTCGACCGCAGCATCAACGCCGCGTGCGTTGACCTCGGCCCAACCGTAAGTGTTCGCGTGGTCGTAGCGGAAAGTGCCCATCCGCTGGCCCTGCCAGGCTGAGAAGAAGGCGCCCGTCGGGTCCTGGAAGACGGCCATCCTGCCCTGATCGCCGACGTCGAATGGCGCCATGACAACCGTTCCACCGGCATCGGTCACCTTCGCGCTAAGCGCCTCGAGATCGTCCGAGCCGAAATACAGGCTCCACGCGGTCGGCGCGTTCGGATCCTGCGCCGGACCGATGCCGGCGACGTCCTCGCCTTCCAGCCGTGCCATCGCGTAGCCGCCGTACTGCGGATCCTGGGTCACCTCGAGGTCCCAGCCGAACAGGCTCGAGTAGAACTCGCGCGACCCGGCCGCGTCTGAGCTGTTGAGGTCGATCCAGGCAACCCAATTCTTGGTGTCGGTCGCGTGGTGTGACATTCCTGTCCTCCTCACCTTGATGCCGGTTCGACGTTCGTGGCGACAAGCCTAAACGTGAGACGCCGACCCCGATCTCAACCTGACGATCGAGCGCGACTGACCCCCAACGTGCCCACGTGTGTTGACAACCGGCAAGCCCAGTGGGGTAAGCGGTGGTCTGGGCCAGTGTGAGCCAGTTGCCAGCGGCGGCCGGCAGAAGTACTAGTACTCAAGTACCGGCGCCGAATGCTGGATCTCAGCCGGGGGGAACATGAGTGGGGTGGATCAAGTGAGTTTCTCAGGACTATTTCGGCGCCGGCACAGAACGGCACTCATCTTTCGGGTTGATGACATTTGTTGGGGCGTCAAGCGCCGCACCGGATTCAGCGAGATTGATGATCCGCTGGCCCATCGGACAGCACGGGCACACGCGTATGTCGCCGGCAACGATCGTCTGGCGCTGTGCGGCTATCGACCGTACCGCTGGGCTCGGAAGCAACCTCTAGTCTCGCTGGCAGTTCCGACGCTCGACAATCCCGAGTGTCTGTCCTGTCGCGCGGCGATGTCCTCGGCCCTATCTCTCGTCGTCCAGCCGGACATGGCGGGCAGGGTGACTACCAGAGTGCTCCAGGCAATCGAATTGCCCAACCCGTTGGGTCGCCTCGACGACTACGCTCCTAGTACCACTCATCGACGTGCGCGCCGTCGCCGGGCGGCTGCTTCCTCGATCGTGGCAGTGCCCGTCGCCACAGTGCCGCGCGTACGCCCGAGCGGCAATCGCAAGCGCCGCAAGCGGGCGAGCGCTACGACGATCTCAACCAGCATGGCCCCTGTCGCGGTGCCCGTATTGGTCGAGATGGCAGTGACCACGTAGGGTCGGCCGCGCCTGGCCAACCCTGTGGATGGGCGACTGAACGGCAGGTCCTCGTGCGCGTATCGCGCCGCTATGCTTTCTTCGAGGGAAGTTTCACTCTCGAGGGATAGCGTTTGATCTGCACAAATTGCGGCACGCAGAACGTCGCCGGAGCAAAGTTCTGCATGGAGTGCGCGTCGCCGCTCTCCGCGGGCTGTCCGACCTGCGGCTTCGTCAACCAGCCCGGCGCGAAGTTCTGCTCCGAGTGCGCCACGCCGCTCGCGGCGGGCAGCTTGGTTGGCGCGCCGCGAGGGGCTGCATCGTCCGTCGCCGCCGAGCACGAGGATTCGGTCGCCCAGCGCCGTCTGGTGAGCATCCTGTTCGCGGATCTCGTCGGCTTCACGCCGTACGCCGAGGAGCGCGACTCGGAGGACGTGCGCGACACGCTCAGCCGCTACTTCGACCTCGCCCGTGACGTGATCGAACGCTACGGCGGCACGGTTGAGAAGTTCATCGGCGACGCGGTCATGGCCGTATGGGGCGCGCCGACGGCGTTCGAGGACGACGCCGAACGCGCCGTGCGGGCAGGAATGGAGCTGGTCGAGGTCGTTCAGACCCTCGGCCCGGGCATCCAGGCCCGAGCCGGCGTGTTAACCGGTGAAGCGGCGGTCACGCTGGGCGCGACCAACCAGGGGATGGTCGCCGGCGACCTGGTCAACACCGCCAGTCGCCTCCAGTCGGTCGCCCAGCCGGGAACAGTGCTGGTCGGCGAATCGACCTATCGGGCGGCGTCCGCCGCGATCGTGTTCGAGCCCGCCGGCGATCAGGCCCTGAAGGGCAAGCAGTCACCGGTTCCGGCGTGGCGCGCCGTGCGGGTAGTGGCCGAGCGTGGCGGACGCAACCGGAACGAATCGCTCGAGGCGCCGTTCGTCGGTCGCCACGAGGAGATGCGCCTGCTCAAGGATCTGTTCCACACCACCGGTCGCGAGAAGCGCCTGCGCGTGGTATCGGTCATTGGCCCGGCCGGATCGGCAAGTCGCGCCTCGCGTGGGAGTTCGCGCTCTACATCGACGGCCTGGCCGACGACGTCTACTGGCACAGCGGGCGGTCGCCCGCCTACGGCGAGGGCATCACCTTCTGGGCGCTGGGCGAGATGGTTCGCGAACGGGCGGGGCTGCGCGAGCTGGACGATGAGCAGACAACCCGGGCCAAGGTCAACGAGATGGTCGCCCAGTGGGTGCCCGACGCCGGTGAGCGCGAATGGATCGAGAGCTCGTTGCTGGCACTGCTCGGGGTCGAGTCGGGGATGGCCGCCGACCAGCTGTTCGGCGCCTGGCGCACTTTCTTCGAGCGCATCGCCGAGCAGGGAACGGTCGTGCTCGTGTTCGAGGACATGCACTTCGCCGACACCGGGCTGCTCGACTTCGTCGACCACCTGCTCGACTTCTCGCGCGGCCTGCCGATCTACGTCGTGACCCTGGCTCGACCGGATTTGATCGATCGTCGACCCGACTGGGGCGCAGGCAAGCGCAACTTCGTGTCGATGTATCTCGAGCCGCTGCCCGAGCCGGAGATGCGCGAGCTGCTCGCCGGCCTCGTGCCCGGATTGCCGGACGCGGCCGTGGCGACGATCGTCGCTCGTGCCGACGGCATTCCGCTCTACGCGGTCGAGACGGTGCGGACGCTCGTCGCCGACGGACGCCTCGTCGAGAGCGGCGGCGTGTACGTTCCCAACGGCGACCTGACGACGCTGGCCGTGCCCGACACGCTCACCGCCCTGATCGCCGCTCGCCTCGACACGCTCGACGAGACGGATCGTCGCATCGTCCACGACGCGGCGGTGCTCGGGCAGAGCTTCAGCATCGGCGCGCCTTGCGGCAGTCGCCGACGTTGCCGAGGCGGATCTCGAGCCGAGGCTCGCCGCGCTCGTCCGGCGCGAGCTGTTGCGGCGCGAGATGGACGCCCGGTCACCCGAGCGCGGCCAGTACAGCTTCGTCCAGGCGCTGATCCGCGAGGTCGCCTACAACACGCTGTCCAAGAAGGATCGCAAGAAGCTGCACCTGTCCGCGGCGCGCTACTTCGAGTCGCTGGGCAACGACGAGATCGCCGGCGCCCTGGCCAGTCACTACCTCGCCGCCCATGCCAACGCGGCGGAAGGCGCCGAAGCCGACGCCCTGGCCGGTCAGGCGCGAATCGCGTTGAAGGCCGCCGCGAGCCGAGCAGCATCGCTGGGCGCCTTCGACCAGGCGGTGACCTTCCTCGAGCAGGCGTTGACGGTGACGTCGGACGCCGCAGAACGAGCCGATCTACTCGAGCTGGCGGCCGATGCCTCGCGCGGATCCGCCAGCTATGAACAAGCCGCGCGGCTTTTGAGGGAAGCCGTCGAGGCGCGACGCGAGCTCGGCAACCGAAGCGCGATTGCGCGGGCGATCGCCGACCTTGGCTACGTCCTTCGGCACTCAGTTCAGAGTCGGACGAGGCGCTCGCCCTCTATGAGCCTGCGCTGGAGGAGTTCGCGGACCTCGACGACGACCCGGCACTCGCGGCAATCAAGCTCAACCTCGCTCGTACGATGATTCACAGTGGTGAGCTGCCGCGCGGGTTGGAGCTGGTCGAGTCCGTCCTGGATACCGCCGAGCGCCGCGATCAGGTGTCGTTGCTGGCCACCGCCTTTCTGGTCAAGGCAAATGCCCTCCATCACTCGGCCGCCGCCGTGAGGCTGCTGGTCTGTACCGGCTGGTAAGAGAGGTTGCGTCGGAAAGCGGCCTGACCGAAGACGTGCTGCGTGGCACGAACAACCTGGCCGGGGTGATCGGTGAGCTCGATCTCAGCGCCTCGGTCGACCTCTATCGCGAGGGGCTGGCCCTGGCGCGCAAGGTCGGCCGGCGCGACTTTCAACGCCAGTTCGCTGGAAACCTCGGCTATGCAGCGTTCCTGGCCGGCGATTGGGATATCGCTGTCGCCGAGCTGGAAGCCGTTGTATCACCGAACATCGAGCCGCGCGACGGGCTCCTGATCTGGAACAACCTGCTCATCATCCGGGCCAACAGGGGAGAGTCGATCGCCGACGGGCTGGTCGAGATGGAGCGGATGGGCAAGGACATGTCAGGTGTCCAATGGCACCTGTTCGTCAAGGACCCGGAAGCCAACGCGGCGCTCGCCAAAGGCGACTTTGCCCAGGCCGCAGCGGCATTCGCAGCCGTGGCCGAATCGGACTCCTCGCAGGCACCCGAGTTTTTCTACCGGAGCGCGCGGGCCGCGCTCTGGGCATCAGACCTGGACGAGGCGCGCCGCCTGACCGCACTCGAGGCGATCGGCGGTTACGGCCCGGTGATCGCCGCCCGGCACGCCACGCTACGTGCCGGGATCGCCGCACTCGAGGGCCGCTCAGCCGACGCGATAGCGCTCTACCAGGCCGCCTTTTCGGATGGCGCACGGCGCATGCCGGCTGGGACGAGGCTCTTGCTGGGCTGGACGCCGCAATGCTGCTCGATCCGTTGGATCCGGAGGTCGCTGCGATCGTCGCTTCGACTCGGACCGTTCTCGAACGACTCGGCGCCAAGCCTTACCTCGACCGTCTCGATCAGGCGGAGGCCCCTCGCCGGCCACGCCACGGGCACGACTGCCGCGCCGCCCGGTCGCCGTCACCGAGTGAACTGCGCTAACTGCGGTTTCGAGAACCTGCCCGGGGCCAAGTTCTGCATGGACTGCGGCGCTCCGATGAGCAGCGGCTGTCCGTCGTGCGGGTTCGTCAACCTGCCCAATGCCAAGTTCTGCATGGAGTGCGGCACGCAGCTCGGCGGGACCGCAGTTGCGGCGAGCGGCGGCCCATTCGCCGGGAGGCTACTCCCGCCGTGGCCCAGCCGGAAGGCGACCCGGTCGCAGAGCGGCGGCTGGTCAGCGTGGTGTTCGCCGATCTCGTTGGCTTCACGCCCTACGCCGAGCAGCAAGATGCCGAGGACGTGAGAGACACCCTCTCGCGCTACTTCGACCTGGCGCGCGAAACCGTCGACCGTTACGGCGGCACGATCGAGAAGTTCATCGGCGACGCGGTGATCGCGGTGTGGGCGCGCCCGACGGCTCACGAGGACGATGCCGAGCGAGCGGTGCGCGCCGCGCTCGACCTCGTCGCGTCCGTGTCGAGCCTTGGCCCAGGTGTTCAAGCTCGCGCGGCGGTGCTGACCGGGGAAGCGGCGGTGACGTTGGGCGCGACCAACCAGGGCATGGTCGCCGGCGACCTGGTCAACACGGCGAGCCGCCTCCAGTCGGTCGCCGCTCCGGGAAGCGTGCTGGTCGGCGAGGCGACGCACCGGGCAACTAAATCGTCGATCGCCTACGAGCCGGCCGGCGAGCAGGTGCTCAAGGGCAAGGATGCGCCGGTCACGGCGTGGAAAGCCCTGCGCGTCGTTGCCGAGCGTGGCGGGCGCAATCGGGCTGAGACCTCTTGAGGCGCCGTTTGTCGGCCGCCAAGAAGAGATGCGAACGCTCAAGGACGTCTTTC
>CAVVHT010000003.1:0-13466 GCA_963748235.1 uncultured Chloroflexia bacterium | reverse complement strand
TGGTGTCGAGCGCCTCGACGGCGGGCGCGGGATCGCCCGAAGTGGGCCCAGTTGTGACGGTCAAGGGATCTCCTGGTGCGCCGGCTATGGCAGCGCCGGTCGGGTTGCGCATTCTCGCACGCGAAAAGGCCCGGCCGGTTTCCCGGCCGGGCCAAGCCCGCCCTTGCTCGTTCAGCTGGCGGCTACCAATCCTGGAGGAATCCAGTTGCAGCCAAATCGAAAAGCGTCTCAGACGTCGGCGATCAGTGGAACTCCGTTCGGCAGTAACCGACGTCGGACCCGTCCATGAAGTCCTGGCCGATGGTGTACGCCGGGGTCCCGTCAGTGTTCTTGTGGTTGTAGACCTCGAACCAGCCGCTCGACTGGCCGATGATGGTCGTGCCATTTGGCCCGTAATAGTTGATCTCCAGCTTGACTCGCCAGAGCGCGATCGGGTCCTCCGGAACCTTGAGCGTCCAAGGACCGAACGTCTTCGGGTGCTCGTTGTTATCGGCGTTCCGATATGCCCATGGAGATGAGCCCCACATCTTGTAGATGCCGTCGTCGTGCGGTGGTCTGTTGCGGTAGAAGACGACGCGAACGCCTACCTTCTGCAGGCTGCTCGATGGGTGATGGACGTTCGTGACAGGCTTGACCTTGATCGTGTCGAGCTCGTCGTCCGACGAGCCGGCATTGTTCTCGTACTTGCACACGACGCCAGGCTCGGTGACTTCGTATGAGTCGGTGGTGCCGGTATCGACGTTCTCGTAGTAGGCACCCGCGGTGCCCGGCAGGGCGAGCGCACTGATTGCCATGGCCCCTGCCAGGGCCAGGCGGAGCTTCGAGCTTCCGAACATAGACCTTCTTCTCCTTTATGACGGTTCCGGCCCACCGGTCGCCGGAGTCGATCCATCATGCGTCAACCACGCTGCCTTGGAAGTACGCCTGGACGCGTATTCCGAGTCGCCCATCGTGGCCGACACGATCCAGACACAAGAAATGCCCGATGTCAGCCGGGGACGGTCACCGATCGCCGCGGGCGGGGTGTGCGTACCTCATCGAGGAACGCCAGCGAGCGCGCCTCGCGCTCGAGCACGACCCGAATGAAGCGACGCAGGGCCGACTCGACCTCGGCCTCCACCGCGGCTGGCAGGCGCAGCCCGGCAATGGCCTCGATGTCCAGCCTCCGATAGGCGCGCAACAACTTGAGCGCGTCGAGCGACAGCGGCATCTGCTCGGAAGGCGGCGGCAGATGCTGCGAGCACATCGTTCCGCCCAGCACCGGAACCCAGCGGTATGTTTCGTCGGCCTCGAGCACCCGGTCGCATTCGACGCAGCGCTCGACCTCGGGGCGCATACCGAGCGCATCAGCCAGCCCGAACTCGAACCAGCGCGCGACACGGGTGGGCGCCATGCCGTCGTCGAGCAGCTGGTACGCGCGGCGCAGCAGCGCATAGACGGGATATGCGTACGCGCGCTCCTCGACGGCACGCTCGGATAGCTCGGCCAGATACCACGCCGTGGCGGTCGACTCGAGCCGGTCACGCAGCGATAGCCAGGCGTGACCGACGCTGGCCTGGGTGATGACGTCGAACGTTCGCGCGCGGGCGAGCACGAGCTCCAGCTCGGCGAACGGCTCGACAGTGCCGCCGATGCGACTGCGCGGCCGACGGACGCCCTTGGCGATCGCCTTGAGCTTGCCGTCGTGCGGCGTGAGCAGGGTCAGCACGCGATCCGCCTCACCCAACTCGAAGCGGCTGAGCACGATCGCCTCGGTGTGATACATGCGCGGAACCGGCATGTCACAAGGCTAGTCTGTCGTCGCTCTCGCCACATGGGCATTACTAGATAGCATCCGGTATCATGTATTCGCCATATGACGACCGCTTGTATCCTCCGCCCGTGCTGACCTCGAGCGATCTCGACACGCTCATCGCCGATACCGAGACTGAGATCCTGCATGTGATCAGCCTCGCCCAGGATGAGCGCACCGGGGCGCTGTACGAGATGGTTCGTTACCAGCTCGGACTGGATCGGGAAGGGCCGCGCGGCAAGCGCATCCGGCCACTGCTCGGCCTGCTCGCCTACAAATCGCTCACCGGCGACCACCGCGGCGCGCTACCCGGGGCGGCGGCGGTCGAGCTTGGCCACAACTTCAGCCTCGTCCACGACGACATCGAGGATCGCGACGTGGAGCGCCGCCACCGCGCCACCCTGTGGACGGTGTGGGGCCTGGCCCAGGGCATCAACACCGGTGACACGCTGTTCACGCTGTCGCGCATGGCGCTTCACCGTTTGTCCGATCTCGGCTTCTCGGACGCCAAGGTGCTCGCACTGATGCGCCTCTATGACGAAACCTGCCTCGCCTTGTGCGAAGGCCAGTTCATGGATATCTGGAGCGCCGAGCACGACGAGCTGCTGTCGGTCGACTTCTACTTCGACATGATCGGCCGCAAGACCGCCGCGTTGATCGCCGCTTCCGTGCAAGCCGGTGCGATGCTCGCCACGGACGAGCAGCGGATCATCGACGCGTACCGCGGTTTCGGCTGGTCGCTCGGCGTCGCCTTCCAGCTCAATGACGATCTGCTCGGCATCTGGGGCGACGAGCAGTCGACCGGCAAGGAGCCGTCGGACCTTGCCAAGCACAAGAAGACGCTGCCGCTCATCTACGCCCTCGAGCATTCGCCCGAGGCCGATCGGGCGCGGCTGTACGCGATCATCCGCGCGCCGGAGGTAACCCAGGCCGACCTGGACGAGGCACGCACGATCCTCGATCGGTGCGGCGCGCGCGAGTACACCCGCGAGCGTGCGCGTGCCGAGCGCGACGCTGCGGTCGCCCAGCTCGAGTCGGCGGGCGTCGTCGACCACGACGCGCTCGAAAGGCTGCGGCTGATCGTCGTTTCGGCCATCAGCGCCTGATCCTGTCGAGAAACTCCAGCCCCATTCGTTGATTGGCCACAGCCAAGAGCGAAGGAGGCAATGGACATGCATAACAGCCGACACGAGGCCGAGGTCGAGATCCGGGCCACGCCGGAGCAGGTGTGGACCAAATGGCGGCAGCCGCTAGCTAAGCACTCCGTCCTGCTCGGCTTCGTCGTCGCCGTTCTGTGAGCGCTTGACGACGAGGACCTTGCCCACCCGTCGTCCGTCGGTCGATTCCACGGTCAGCGTCAGCCCGTCGACCTCGACCGTGTCGCCCACCGTGGGTACGCCGCCGATCTCGTGGTAGACCAGCCCGCCGACCGTGTCGTATTGCTCACGGTCCTCGCCGTCGAGCTCGACGCCGAAGTGCTCGGTCAGGTCGTCGACGCTCGCTCGGCCGTCGACGCGCGCCTCGAGGTCTGAGATCGGCTCGATCATCGGCTCCTCGGTGTCGTATTCATCCTGGATCTCGCCGACGATCTCCTCGATCAGGTCTTCGATCGTCACCAGGCCGGCAGTGCCGCCGTACTCGTCAAGGACGATCGCGAGGTGGACCTTGCGCCGCTGGAAGTTGTGGAGCAGGTCGTCGACCGTGATCGACTCAGGCACGAACAGCGGTGGCCGCAACAGCGTTCGGATCTCGGGCTTGTCGCCGCGCGCGAAGAAGGGCAACAGGTCCTTGGCGTACAGAATGCCGACCACGTTGTCGACCGTCTCGTCGTAGATCGGGATGCGCGAGTGGCCCTCACTCACGATCACCTCGACGATCTCGTCGAGTGACGACGTCACCGGCAGTGCCTTGATATCGATGCGCGGCACCATCACCTCGTGCACGCGCTGCTGGCCAAGCTCGAGCACGGCGCCGATCATTTGCTGCTCCTCGGCCTCGATGACGCCCTGCTCCGAGCCGCGCTCGACGAGGATCATCAGCTCTTCCGCACTGAAGCGCTCCTGCTGCGAGTCGCTGATGCCGAACAGCCGCGTGATCGCATCGGTGATCCCGGTCAGCAGCCAGACGAGAGGCGCAAAGATCCTGCCCAACAGGTCGATCGGCGGCGCAAAGAGGAAAGCCAGGCGTTCGGCGTGGGCCAGCGCGATGGCTTTGGGAACGAGCTCGCCGAAGACGATCGTGAACACGCTGACCAGGGCCGTGACAACGAGCAGCGCGATGACACCCGCCTGGGGCGCGAGGATGGTCCCTGCCAGCAAGCGCTCAAGGTCGGCCACGAGGCTGGCACCGGCAAAGGCCGCGGCGAGAAAGCCGACAAAGGTGACGCCAATCTGGATGACAGCCAGGAAGCGGCCCGGCTGACTGACCAGCCGATGGACCCGACGGGCAGAACGGTTGCCTTCGTCGGCCAGCTGCTCGATCCGCGTCCGCCTGACCCGGATGAGCGAGTACTCGGCAGCGACGAACAAGCCGTTGAGCACGATGAGCAGGGCGATGATCAGGATCTCCACGGACGGCTACTCGGTCTCTTCGGTGCCCGGCTGCGCTCGGCGTTCGCGAATGCGCGCAGGCACGCCGACGGCCAGCTTGCCTGGCGGCACGTCCTTGGTAACCACCGATCCAGCGCCGGTGTAGGCGCCCTCGCCGACCGTCAGCGGCGCGCGCAGGATGGTGTCTGAGCCGATGAATGCGCCGTTGCCGATGATCGTGCGGTGCTTGCGTCGCCCGTCGTAGTTGGCCGTGATCGTCCCGGCGCCGATGTTCACATCCTCACCGATCTCGGCATCGCCCAGATAAGAGAAATGGTGCTGCTTGGATCGGGCGCCAAATCTGGTGTTCTTCTGCTCGGCGAAGTTGCCGATCTCGGCGCCGTCTGCAACTTCACAGCCCGCCCGAAGGTGTGCGAAGGGCCCGATTTTCACGTCGTTGCCGACCTTGGAGCTTTCGACCACGCTCGCCCAGACGATGCACCGCTCGCCGATCGCCGAGTCGACGATCTGGCTGCCTGACTTGATCACCGTGTCCTGGGCGATATGTGTCGAGCCGCGCAGGATGACGTTCGGCTCGATCGTCACGTCGGCCTCGATCTCAACCGTCGCGTCGACCACCGCCGAGCCCGGGTCGTGGAAGGTCACGCCATCTTCCATGTGCCGCTGCAGGATGTCGTACTGCAGTGCGAGCTGGACTTCGGCCAGGTCCGAACGATCGTTGACGCCGGTCAAATCGGCGTCGGGATCGAACACTGCGGTCGCGGTCTCGCCGTCGGCATGGGCCAGCTCGACCAACTGGGTCAGGTACAGCTCGCCCGTCGTCTTCGATGGCGTCAACCGGCCAATAACGACGCGCAACCAAGCGGTGTCGAACGCGTAGAGGCCGGCGTTGGTAAGCCGAATTGTTAGTTCGTCGGGCGACGCGTCCTTCTCCTCCACTATCCGGCGAACAACTGAATCGCCCTCGATCAGGACCCGGCCATAGCCGGACGCGTCGTCGAGCTCGGCCACGACGAGCGCCATCACCGCGCCACGGCCGCGGCGCTCGTCGAGCGTCCCGGCGATCGAATCTGCCTCGATGAGCGGAACGTCGCCGGACAGGACGACGATCTCGGCCACGTCGTCGGGGAGCGCCTCGATCGCCGCGCGCAGAGCGTCGCCGGTGCCGCGCGGCTCCCGCTGGAGCGCGAAATCGGCCTCTTGCGCGAACACCTCCTGGATCTGGCTCGTCTGCGGCGAGTACACGACGAGCGGCTTTTCACCGGTCGCCTCACGCGCGGCATCGATCACATAGGCCAGCATCGGCCGGCCGCAGATTGGGTGAAGCACCTTCGGCAGGCGCGACTTCATGCGCGTGCCAAGGCCGGCGGCGAGGATTACGGCTCTTGTTCGGGGTTTATCGGGCGTCACGACGGTCAGCGACCGCCGCTCGGTGATGGAGGCTGTTTGGGCGCCATTTAGTCCGCTGACTCTATGGTCGCCCGCCAGAGAGTGTCAAACGGTCGACCTGACCGCGACGGCCTCGATCTCGACCAATGCGCCGCGCGGCAGTGCCTTGACGGCAAAAGTTGAGCGCGCCGGTGGCGGATCGGCGACGTGCTTTGCGTATACCGCGTTGAACGCGTCGAAGTTGGCGAGGTCAGACAGGAAGCAGGTCGTCTTGGCCACGTCGGCGATCGTCAGGCCGGCCGCGTCAAGCACCGCTTTCATGTTCAGCAGGACGCGTTCGACCTGGGCATCAATGCCCTCGACGAGCTCGCCGGTCGCCGGGTCAATGCCAATCTGTCCGGCAAGGAAGACGAGCGAACCGGTGTCAATCGCCGGGCTATACGTCGCCAGCGCAGGCGGCGCACCTGCTGGCTGAATCGCGCGAAGAGTCATGGATGCCTCCAATTCGGGTCGGGCCCAACCAGGTCGACTGCGTTGATGAGGGCCGATTCGAGCTCCGGCAACCGACTAGCGACCAGCGACCGTCCCGCCACGGAAGTCTCCTCGACCGAAGGATAGATGGCGAACAACGTCGGCCCGGATCCGGACATCAGCCATGGCATGCCTGTCTCACGCTCAAGGACCTCGCGCAGACGAGGAAGCGACGGCTCCAGGGACGCCGCCGCTGGCCACAGGTCGTTCGCTTCGCGTAGCCGGTCCGCGTCGAGCCTCGTCGGCAGGTCGTCGTAGCGCTCGAACACTGCCGCCGTCGAGAGGCTGATCGGGGGTGTTACCAGAAGGAGGCCGCCAATGTCATCGTAAAGGGCAGGTATCGGCGACACTTGCTCGCCACGTCCGTCGATCGCCGCGACCGGAACCTCATGCGCGAAGAAAGGAACGTCGGAGCCGAGGCTCGCGGCAAGTGTCAGCTCCTCGGCCGGGGCGAGGGCGATGCCCCAGCACTCGCAGGCCAGCTTCAAGGATGAGGCGGCGTCACTGCTTCCGCCGCCAAGTCCGGCCGCAACAGGAATTCGTTTGTCGAGCGCCACTTCGATCGGAGGCAGGTCGGCGGCCACGTGTCGGCGCAGCGCGTCGAGTGCCTTCAATACCAGGTTGCCCTCGGTCGGCGCACCGGCGAGGCCAGTGACAGTCAGGCTGTCGCCCGGGCCTGCGCCTTGATCCATGGTGACTCGATCGGATAGGCCGATCCGCAGAAATACCGACCGGAGCTCGTGATAACCGTCGTCTCGCCGGCCAAGCACCTCGAGAGTGAGGTTGACCTTAGCCGGAGGACGCACCTCGATCATCAGTCGATCGGCCCGATCGTGGCGGCGAGCGCCATCCACTCCTCGACGCTGACCGTTTGCGGTCGCCGGTCTGGCGCGATGCCGACCTCTGCCAAGGCGTTTCTGAATCGCTCCCGGCCAACCTGCGGCAGCTGGCGTGGCAGCACGTTGTGGAGCATCTTGCGTCGTTCGCGGAAGCCGGCCTGGACAACGCGCCAGAGCTGCTCCTCGCCTTCGTCGTCGAGCCGTCTCTCACGCGTCTCGCCGACCAGGACGGCTGATTGCACCTCCGGCGCGGGCTCGAACGCCGAGGCGGGCACGATGCGACCGACGCGCACCGCGGCGTGGTATTGCACGAAGACCGACAGATAGCTCAGGTCGCCCGGCGCCGCCGCGATCCGCTCGGCGACCTCGCGCTGAACCATCAGCACGAACCGGTTGGGTCGGGGCTCGCCACCCAGGACGTGGTGCATGAGCGGACTGCTGATGTGGTACGGAATGTTGGCCACGAGGTCGTACGGCTCGTGGACCAGGTCCGTGATCGGAATGTCGAGCGCGTCGCCTTCGATAAGCTCCAACTGACCCGCGTCGATCACCCCTGCCAGCCGCGTCCGGAGATGGCCGACCAGGCGCGGATCGACCTCGACCGCCGTCACCTTTGCGCCGCGCGCGAGCAGGGCCGACGTGAGAATGCCCAGTCCGGGTCCAATCTCGAGCACCCGACCACCCTCGACGGGAGCGGCCAGGTCAATGATGTCCTCGAGCACCTGGCCATCGACAAGGTGGTTCTGACTCCGTCGCCTGTTGGCCGTCAGCCCGTGGCGACGCAGATAGCGCTCGATGCCCTCGGCCGAAAGCCGCTGAGGATCGAGCTCGTCCTTCTCCCTGGTCAGAATGCCGGCACCGCGAGCTTGAGCGACGGCTTGGCCGACAGATTGTTGCCGGCGCGCTCCCCCGCCCTCGCCCGCCAGAACCCCGCTGCGCCGATCATCGAGGCGTTGTCCGTGCACAGCCCCGGCCGCGGCACGACGGTACGGATGCCGCGTGACTCCGCCTCGCTCTCGATGCGGCCGCGAAGTACCGAATTTGCGGCCACTCCGCCACCGACGACGATTGTCCGCGCGCCAATGTTCTCGGCCGCCCGAAGCGTTTTCGTCGTCAGAACGTCGACGACCGACTCCTGGAATCCGTACGCCAGCTCAGCAACTGATGACTCGGCCAGATCCTGGCCGTCCGAGCCCATCTCGTTGACCGGGATGCCCAGCTCGCGCGCGACCTCGCGTCGCGCGGCGGTCTTGAGGCCGCTGAACGAGAAGTCGAACGTGTCGCCCAGCCATGCGCGCGGGAACCCACGGTCGCGCAGCTGCGCACCGGCTGCCGCGCGCATGATTGCCGGGCCGCCCGGATAGGGCAGGCCGAGCAGCCGCCCCACCTTGTCGAACGCCTCGCCGGCGGCATCGTCGACCGTCTGGCCGAGCAGCCGGTAACGCAGGTGGTCGGTCATCTCGACCAGGAAGGTGTGGCCGCCGCTGACTACGAGGGCCACGATCGGAAACTCGGGCGCTGGCTTCTCCTCCTCGTCGGGATCGAGAAGCCAGGCGGCGTAGATGTGCCCCTCCAGGTGGTTAACCGGCACGAGCGGCAGGTCGTGCACCCACGCCAGTGTCTTTGCCATCGTGATTCCGACCAGCAGCGAGCCGGCCAGCCCCGGGCCTTCAGTGACGGCGACGGCCTCGAGCTCCGACCAATCGTCGATGCCGGCATCGCTGCGCGCCTTCTCGAGCACCGGGATCATCCAGCGCAGGTGGGCGCGTGCCGCCACCTCGGGCACGATGCCGCCCGTCGCGCCGTGCAGCGCGACCTGGCTGGCGACAACATTGGTCACGATCCGACGGCCGTTCTCGACTACCGCGACGGCGGTCTCGTCGCACGACGTCTCGACGGCCAGGATGCGGCCGCTATGCGTCGCCATACTGCCGCTCCATCTGCTCGAAGCGGTTGACCATCTCGTCCGAGTCGAGCTGCGCGGTCGTCATGATCAGCGCGTCCTCGCCGTTGTCGCTGTAGTACCGCGGCCTGATGCCCACCGGGCGGAATCCGAAAGCGCCCGTAGAGTGCGCGGGCCGGCTGGTTGGACAGCCGCACCTCGAGCGTCATGACTCGTGCGCCCAGGTCACGCGCATGACCCATCAGCTCGACCATCAACCGTCCGCCGACGCCACGCCGGCGCCAGTCAGGAAGCACGGCGAAGGTGGTGATGTGCGCCTCGTCGACCATCAGCCACAGCCCGGCGTAGGCAACCATCTCTGAGTGCGAGCGGACGACGAGGTAGTGCGCCATCCGGTTCGTCTCGAGCTCCTGGCGGAACGCGTAATCCGGCCACGGCACCGGGAAGCTGGCGCTCTCGATGCGGTGGACGTCAGGGACGTCCGCAACTGTCATTGGCTCGATGCTGAGCTTCAGCGGAGGTCGGGCGACCATTCCATCTCCGCCGCGGCACGGGCGATGCCTCGCGGCAGCGCAACGTACGCCGGCACGAGCTCGGCCGGATCGTCTGCTTCACCGGCCTTCAGTCGCGCGCCACCGAGCTCGGCGAGCGACGCAGCCAGGCTCCCCATCGCCAAGCGTCCGCGTTCGATCGCACCCTCCGACACCAGGGGCGCATCGAGGTCGATCGCGATCAGGCCATCTGAGTCCGCCGCCGGCTCCGCAACGAGTTGGGGCGCGTCGGTCTCGGTCGGTTGCCCACCGGCAAGTTTCACTAGGTGCTCATAACGATCAACGGCACCGGCGGGCAACGTCACGACGACCTCCTGCACTCGATCCTCGGCGTCGTGCGATGCATTGGCGATGGCGACCGTGGTCGAGACGCCGACGACCGGGATGGCCAGCGCGTAGGCGATCGTCTTGGCGGTCGCCAGGCCGATGCGCAAGCCGGTGAAGCTGCCCGGGCCGGTTCCGACGATGACGCCAACCAGCTCGCTCTTGCTCGTCCCGCCCTCGGCCAGCAGGCGGTCGATGCGCTCGAGCAGCTCCTCGCCGTGCCGGTGGCGGCTCTCCCAGCGTTGCTCGCCGAGAAGCATCCCGACCTCGTCGGCGATCGCCACGACCGGAGTGCGCGTGGCGGTGTCGATGATCAGCAGCTTCCCGGGGTTCATTTCGCTCCCCAGCCAGCTGCTGCGGCCATGTAGCGCTCGTGATCCGCGGCGCCGGCAGTGACCATGATCCGGCGCTCGTCATCACCGACCACCTTGAGCTCGATCGTCAAGCGGCCGGGGTCGATCTCTTCTGGAAGCCTTTCCGCCCATTCGGTGAGCGTGACGCCGTCGAGCTGGCGCTCGTCGACGAGGCCGCCCTGGATCGCCTCTTCGGCACCCGCGAGTCGGTACAGGTCCTGGTGGAAGAGTGGCAACCGCCCGGCGTATTCGGTCATCAGGGTGAAGCTCGGACTATTGACCACATCGCGCACACCGAGGCCCTGAGCGAAGCCCTTCGCGAACTGAGTCTTGCCTGCGCCGAGCGGTCCGAGCAGCGCAATCCGGTCCCCAGCACGCGCCGCCTGGGAGAGCGTGCTCGCAAAGTCACGCGTCTCCTCGGCGGAGCGCGTCTCGACGATGGCGCGCTCGCGCTCCAACTGTGCCTGGGTTGTCACCGCTCCACGTTAATCGAAACCGGACACGCTGCCATCGGACGGGGTCAGAACACTAGGGATTTCCCCTATTTCGCTGCGCATTATTGGCCCGTAGCCTGCGCGTCCCCGTGACACTGGAGGTTCGAGCCGTGAAGCATGTCGTCATCTCATTCCTGGCCGCAGCGGCCCTGGTCGTCGCCGCGTGCAGCGGTGGCGGCACGCCGACGCAGTCCGGTGCCACGCCGGGGCAGACCGCTTCAGCCACGCAGGCCGGGACCACAACCGAGCCGAGCCCGGCAGCCACTTCGACTTTGGCGTCGACGGCAACGAACGCCCCAACGGTCGCCGCCACTACCTCGGCGCCCACCACAGCGCCTACCCCGTCGGGTCCGGTTGATGTCGAGGCGCTGGTTCCCACCCAAGTCGGTGGAATAACCCTCACGCCGGAGACGATCGCTGCCGACGACTTCCTGGGCGCGTACGAAGACTTTGGGCCCGTGCTCGGTGATCTAGGAAAGTCGGCGGAGGACCTGACAATTGTCCAGGCGCAAGGCAGTAATGCAGGCGAGGTCATGATCGTCCAGGCGTTTCGAGTCGCAGGCGCCGATGCCGCAGCGCTGATGGACGGCTTCCTGGAGTTCTCGAAGGTAACCGACGATGTGGCCTCACCCATCACCATCGGCGGCAAGGAGCTCATCGTTCAGGGTCATCCCGACACACAACCGCAGTACAAGAGCTACTACTACGGCTACGGCGATGTCGTTTTCAAGCTCGCGTACAACGGGGACAACTTTGACGAGCAGATGGAGGCGCTGGTCAGCCAGCTCCCGTAAGTCAGCCGTTCAGGCGTCGAAGCCCGGCTCCTCGTCGATCTCCTCGAGGCGCTCCATGAGTCGCTCGATGCCCCCTTCTTCGGCGAGGACGCGCTGCATGGCGTCCGATCCGCTGCCGAAGATGGTCTTGAGCGTCGGGTCGAAGAAGAGCATCGCCTGGCTGCCCAGCGCCCGATAGGGCCGGCTCGCGTCGAGGAAAAGCATCGCCGAAGTGGTCATTCCGTAGAGCTGGATTTCGCGGGCGACGTACTCGACCGGATCCTCGTATCGGATCTCCTGTTCGGACATCAAAACCCTCTATCGACCAGGCCAACATCATTGATGCGGGCCTCTCCATCCAGCGTCCGAAGGCCCAGAAGTACCGAGTCGGCATGGTACACCCGGGGTACCCGGTATGCCATGTTGGTCACCACTTCCCACGGAATTGTGGTGCGGGCTCGCGCCAGCTCATTTGTCACGATTTCGAGCCCCATTCTGCTCCCCGATGAGGACGAACTCGTCGTCGATCGCGACACCCGGCACGTCGGTCACGTCGGCCATCACCGCGTCCATGGCTACCGTCCCAACGAGCCGCGCACGCATGCCACGGACGAGCACTTCCGCGACCGGCGAGTAGGCGCGGACGAAGCCATCGCCGTAGCCGATCGGCAGCGTGGCGATGACCGATTCACGGGCTGCCGTCCAGCGCCCGCCGTAGCCGACCTTCGTCCCGGCGGGCAGTAGCTCCACACGCAGCGGCCGGCACCGAATCGACATTGCCGGTATCAGCCGCTTAGCCGCTTCGAGCGCCCGGTTCCCGATGGGCAGGTCGTCGGGCAGCAGACCGTATAGCGCCAGCCCCGGTCGAACGCCTTCGTACGACGGCGCGCGGGCGGTAAAGAGCCCACCGGTCGCGGCCATGTGACGCGCGGGCACGGGCAAGCCTGCCTCTTGCATGGCGGCAGTGGCTGACTCGAGCCGCTCGACCTGTGTGGCGGTATCCGATTCGCTCTCCGGGCTGGCGAGGTGCGACCAGAGGCCGGCCAACGTCGTGCGCGGCGTCTGAATGACGTGACTGGCAATACGCGCCACGTCGGCCGGTCTGAAGCCGCCGCGCGAGAGGCCCGTCTCGACCTCGAGGTGAACCTTGAGCTCAACGTCCCTCGGTGCCGCCCCTGCCCACGCCGCGAGGCTTGCCAGCGTCGACGACTCCTCGGCCGCGACGATCTCGAAGCGTGCCTGAGCGGCCCGGGCAACCGCCGCAGCGGGGATTGGGAACAGGATCAGGATCGGGGACTGCAGGCCCGCCGCGCGCAACAGCAGCGCCTCGTCGAGCGATGCGACGCACAGCCTGTCGGCGCCGGCGGCCTCGAAGACGCGTGCCACCGGGAGCAGCCCGTGCCCATAGGCATCAGCCTTGACGACGGCGTTGACGGTCACGCCAGGGCCGACGAGCTCGCGCACGACGCGCAGGTTGTTTGCCAGCGCGGCCTCGTCGATCTCGAGCCACACGCCGCGCGGCAGCGTGGGCAGGCCGGCCGCGCTCAGCCGATCGTCGATGGTCACTGCGAGTGCTGAGCCAGCTCGTGGCGGGTGGCCGGAAGCTCGTGAGCGACATCCGAGGCCATGATCCCGGCATCGCCGAGACGCCACGACAGTCGCTCCCCTGCCCGACCATGTAGATAGACGCCAAGGCACGCCGCGTCGAATGCCGCCATACCCTGCCCGATGAGCGCGCCAATGAGCCCTGCGAGGACGTCGCCGCTGCCTGCGGTGGCCAGTGCGGCGACCGCAAACGGTGAGACGGCTGAGCGCCCGTCCGGCGCCGCGACGACGGTTCGCGCCCCCTTGAGGACCACGACCTGGCCGAATTGTCGCGCGGCATCCACGCAACGCTCGAGCCTGCGCTCATCGTTGCCCGGAACCTCCACGCCGGTCAGGCGCGCGAACTCCGCCGGGTGAGGTGTA
>CAVVHT010000002.1:0-8941 GCA_963748235.1 uncultured Chloroflexia bacterium | reverse complement strand
CCAGGACGTAGGCGACGGCGGCCTCGAAGGTCATCGAGCGTCCGCGTTCGACAGCGCGCTCGTAAGCGTCCGCTGGCAGTAGACGGCGCGCGTCCGCAAGCGGGTCGCCGACCTGGATCATCTCCTCGGGCAGCTCGCCGCCGAGGTCCTCGACCGCCCGCAGGGCAACGGCCGCGAGGATCGCCGCCCGTTCTGCGTTGCCGCGATCGACTTCGAGGCGCGCCAGCAGCTTGAGCCATGGCAGCATCCCGAGATAGCCCATCCCGTAATAGAGCTCGGTCGTGGTGTGGAACTCGTGAATCGCGCGGTCGATGTCGCCCATGCGCCGGTAGATGTCCGCGAGCTCACCCTGGGAGTTGGCCATGTCCCACGCGTTGCCCTGCTGCCGCGCGGTTTCGATTGCCGTCCTAGTGACCGCGAGTGCCTCTTCAGCGGACCCACCGAGGCCCATGAAGTACATGCCGCTCTTGATCCAGTAGTCCACTCGGGCGACGCCCGCCTCGTCGCCTTCGTCCCGGTACCGCTGCAGCGCCTCGTTCGAGCGCGACATCGCCGCTTCGATATCGCCACGGCCAACAGCGGACCAGGCCAGTGCCTCGATCGTCTCCGTGACTCGCAGCTTCGTCCCCAAGCTCGCGGTAGATGGCGAGCGCTTGGCCGTAAAGCTCTTCGGCCCTGTTCATGTCGCCCAGCCAATAGACGATCGAGGCCAGGGCGCTCAAAGCCTTTGGCCTGAATCGCCGTGTCGGCTGCGCATCGCTCTTCGCGAGCAACGCCTCCAGCCAGTCGCGACCCTCGCGCAGAACACCCCAGTAGTGCCAGTAGCGCCAGATCGCCGACGCCGTGCGCAACCCGATTTCCACGTCGCCGCCCTCGAGCGCCCAGCGAAGGGCGCTGCGGATGTTCTCCTCGTCTCGCCGAAGGCGATGATTCCAGGCGCGCATCTCGAAGCCGACGAGCTCCGGCCCGGCGCGCTCGGCCAAGGACATCACCCATTCGGCGTGGCGACGGCGGACCGCCTCAGCATCCTCTCCCGCGCCCAGCTTCTCGAGCGCGAACTCGCGGATGACCTGGAGCATGCCGAAGCGTGGCTCCGGTCGCGTCCTCGTCGGGCCGCACGAGACTCTTGTCGGCCAGCGAAGAAATACCGTCGAGGAGATCGACTCCGAGCTCGACGGCTCGGCCGACAGACCTCCTCCGCTGCTTCGAGCGTCCAGCCGTCCGCAAAAACCGCGAGACGCTCCAGGAGCCGTCGTTCCGGATCGTCGAGCAGCTCGTAGCTCCAATCGACCGCACCGCGCAGGGTGCGTTGCCTTTCCGGCAGGTCGGCCGCGCCCGCGGAGAGCAGAGTCAGCCGATGGTCGAGTCGTTCGAGGATCTGTTGCGGCGACAGCAGCCTCAGTCTTGCGGCGGCCAACTCGATGGCGAGTGGCAGTCCGTCCAGGCGGGCACAGATCTCCGGCGACGGCCGCGGCGTTCTCCGCGGTGAGGATGAAGTCCGGGCCTGACGGCCTGGGCTCGCTCGATGAACAGCGCGACCGCTTCGAGCTGCGACATTTCGGCCAGCGAGCGGCAGCTGCCGGCGTCCGGCAGATCGAGCGGCGGGACGTCGTAGGCCTGCTCCATCGAGAGGTGCATCACCTCGCGGCTGGTGACGATGATGCGCAATGCCGGGGATTCGTTGAGCATGTCGCCGATCAGCGGCGCCGCGACTCATCACCTGCTCGAAGTTGTCGAGGATCAGCAGCAGATTTCGCGATCGCGCAGGAACTGCAGCAGTCCCTCCTCGAGATCGCGATCCGGCTTCTCACGGATTCCGAGCGCCTGCGGCGACGGCAGACAGACGGCGCCCGATCACGCGCCTCCTCGAGTGCGACGAAGAACACTCCATCCGCGAAATCCGTCGAGGGACTCGCGCCCTGCCGCGAGCGCCAGCCGTGTCTTTCCCGCTCCGCCCGGACCGGTGAGCGTCAGCAGGCGGCGGCGTTGCAGGAGCTCCGCAACTGTCTTCAGCTCGTCGTCGCGGCCGATCAGCGGCGTCGCCGAGACGGGCAGGTTGTTCGGATGCGCGTCCTGCGATTTCAGGCGGGAAAGACCTGCGGCAGCCCGTCGACGTTGAGCTGCCACAGCCGATCCAGCGAAGGCAGATCCTTCAATCGATGGGATCCGAGGTCAGACAGAGACAGGCCATCGCCTGGATCAGGCCCGACCAGCGCCTGCGTCGTTTCCGAAAGGACGACCTGGCCGCCGTGGCCGGCCGCCGCGATACGGGCAGCCCGATGAACGTCCATGCCCACGTAGTTGTCGGCGCCGAGGCGGCCCTCGCCGGTATGGATGCCGATGCGCACGCTCACGTCCGTCCGGACGGCCATTCGTGCGCGGCGAGCTCGCGTTGCGCGTCGGCGGCCGCGCCGACCGCGCTCAACGGCGCTCGGAAATACCGCGAAGAACGAATCGCCCTCGGTGCTGACCACCGTTCCTTCGTGAGCGCTGATCGCGCCGCGCATGATCTCGGAATGCGCCTCGAGAACCGGCGGACATCGATCGCCGAGCGCGGCAAGAAGGCGCGTCGAACCCTCGATGTCCGAGAACAGGAACGTCACGGTCCCGGTCGGCAACCGTGTCGCGGTTGCAGCCTTCATGGGCCCAGTTTCCCACGACTGCCAAGCCAGACGCTCGTCGCCGCGATGCCCAGCTGACCCGCGGCTGACTGCTAACGCCAGGCCGAGTCGCTAGCCGACGATCTCGCGGGCGCGGGCAAGCAGCTCGTCGGGGTCGAAGGGCTTGGTCATGTACAGGTTGGCGCCGACCTGTTCGCCGCGCTGGCGGTCGTACTCCTGGCCCTTTGCCGTCAGGATGATCACGAAGACGTCGTCCATCGCGAGCTCCCTCTTGACCGCCTGGCAGACGTCGAAGCCGTTCATCTTCGGCATCATCGCGTCGAGAACGACCAGCTGCGGCCGACGCGCCTTGATCGTGTCCAGCGCCGTCTGGCCGTCGCCGACAGTCAGGATCGTCAACTCCCTCGTCGGCGAGGTCTTCAAGCGACTGTTCGATCAACAACCGGATATGCGGCTCGTCGTCGGCCACCAGGATCACTCGCTCCACTACGGCTCCCTCTGGCGTTGTACGACCACGATAGTCAGGTCATCCGCCTGTTCTGCGCCATTTGCGAAGTCGGCGACAGCCAGGACCACCGCATCGAGGACCGCTTCAGCCGACTCGCCACTCGCCACGGCAGTCGCGGCCACCGATCTGGAATCGCTCGTCGCCGAACAGCTCGGCGCTCGAGGTTACGGGCCTCGGTCACTCCGTCGGTGTAGAAGATGATCGTCTCGCCCGGTGCGATGGTCATCGCTCGGGACTCGAGCCCGGTGTTGTTGAATGCGCCAAGGATCACTCCGGGCGCCTCCAGGTCGCGCGTAGCGCTGCCGTCGGCCGAGATCCACAGCGGCGCGTCGTGTCCCGCGCTGGCGAACGTGAGCCGGCCACTGTCCAGGTCCAGATCGGCGTAGAAGGCGCTCAGAAAGAGCTGCGTCTGGCGGTCTTTCGTGATCAATTGGTTCGTCTTCGAAAGAACCTCAGCGGGCGAGCCGCCGGCCATCGACTCGGCACGAAGCACCGCGCGCGAATAGGCCATCATCAGCGCCGCCGGCACGCCTTTGCCGGTCACGTCGGCGATCACCAGGCCGAGACGGCGGTCGGACACGGCATGATCGAGGAAGTCGTAGAAGTCGCCGCCGACCTGGCGCGCGGCTCGGTAGGTCGCCGCGAAGCTCCATCCAGGAAGGGTGGGCGGGGATGATGGCAGCATCGCGAGCTGGATTCGGCGTGCGACGGCCAGCTCCTCCTCGAGCTGAAGCTGCCGTGTCTCATGCTCATGTAGCCAGGCACGCTCGAGCGCCAGCCCGGCCTGACTGGCCACTCCCAACAGCAGTTTCTCGTCGCCGGCATTGAACGCTGGTCGTCCGGCGGTCCTCGCAAGGAGGACCGAACCGAGTACGCGTTCGCCGGCACGAACTGGCACGCATAACGCCGAGGCAAGTGTCTGTTCGTCAGTGGGCGTCCAGGTCGCGATGTCCGGCCTTCCGGTAGTCCGGACCTCGTGGACCAGCTCGGCGGCATGCTCCAAGCCCTCGGTTGGAGCGCCATCGCCAAGGATGAAGGCAGCCGCGTCGGACGGTATCGCTCGTTGCGCTTCCACCAACAGCAGCTCGGGTACCACGCTGGCGTCGAGCGAGGCACCGATCGTCGCCGATGCGCGGTAGAGCAGGTTGAGCTCGCGATAGCGCTCGAGCGTCTCGCGCGCGAGATCGTGCTTCTCCATTGAGTCGCGCGCGAGCAGTGCCACGCTCCGCTGGACTCCCTCGAGCAGGGACTCCGGCGCATCGCCCATGGAAACGAGAACGGCGATTCGATCTGAGCGCGCCACGATGTCCAGAGCGTGATAGCCGTTGCCGAGAGGGAGCTGATCGAGAGATCCGGTGGGCCACTCCCCGCTCGCGAACGCGACGGCACCGTCGGTGCCAACCACCGCAAGGCTCAACCCGGGCACGACCCCGGTCACGGAATCGAGCAACTCGCCAACGTTGGCGCCAAGCAGCCGTCGCAGGGATACTGACGCCGGCGCCAACTCAGAATGAGCCGAGCGCCTCGGCCCGGTCCGTGTACGTCTCGAAAAAGCGCTTCATGCCACTTCGATCGAGGACACGATCGACCTGCGGCTGAGGCGAGAGGAGCTTCAAGTAAGCCGCCGAGATCGGATTCGTCTTGCTCCACCTGGTGAATGGCCCCCCAGCCTCCCTCCGGGTCGGGCGGATCGTCGCCGCGCAGCATCATCGCCACGCTATGCATCACGAAGAGCCCGGAGCTGCCCATGTAGGTCAGGCTCTCAAGGTCCAACAGGATGTAGCTCGTGCCGTCCGCGATGAGCTTGCGAGCAGTCTCCAGCGCGTCGAGGTAGCTGGCCGCGTCCAGCTCACCGTCCAGGCTCATTACTGTGACCGGGACGCGTGCCTGCTCCTGCGTGACCACGATTGTCAACACGATCCACCTCCCTCGAAGTGCTTCACGAGCTTGATCTCGTTGTATCCATCAACGCGCTGGTAGGTCATCTCATCCGCCAGTTCGCGGCTCAGGTGAATGCCCATGCCGCCCGCAGGTCGCCGGCTCAGCGGAACGGTCGTGTCGCGCGGAGGCACCGTAGTGGGATCAAAAGGCCGTGCCTGGTCGCGCAGTCGCACGATCAGCGATCGCTCGGTGACGTCGACCTCGACGTCGATCGTTCCCTCGGCACCACGATAGCCGTGGACGATGGCGTTGGTGACCAGCTCGTCGACAGCCTGAACCATGTCGTCGGTCGTCCTGCCGCTCGCCCCCGATCGTTGCGCATTTTCGCGAATGAACTGTCGAACGCGTGCCAGCTCGTTCACATCAGCCCGGATGAGCAGTACGTCACTGATCTGGCTCATTTGGCGAGCCCCACGTCCGCGCCATCAACGGGCTGCCGTTCGGGTGGCGTGAGCGGCAAGACGAAAGCGAACGTGCTGCCTTTTCCGAGCCTGCTCTTGACCCAGATGCGGCCTCCGTGACGCTCGACGATCTCGCGGCAAATCGGCAGCCCAAGGCCGGTTCCGTGTGGCTTGTCGGTCAGCGTGTCGCCGACCTGGGTGAATTTGTCGAACACCAGCTCCTGGTCGGCGGGCGCGATACCGACGCCCGTGTCCTTGACGCCTACGAGGATGCCATCATCGACCAGCTCGGCGCGACAGGTGACCGAGCCGTGGTCGGTGAACTTGACCGCATTCGAGAGCAGGTTGATGACCACCTGGGTGATGCTGTCGCGGTCGGCCACGACGCTCGGCAGGTCGTCGGGAATCTCGCGCTTCAGCGAGAGCCCCTTCTGTTCGAAGAGTCCGGAGGTGGTCGCCAGGGCGTGGTCGACGACCTCCGCCATCGAAATCGACTCCATCTTCCAGTCGAACCGGCCGGCCTCGATCTTGGCCAGGTCGAGCACGTTGTTGATCAGCGTTGTCAACCGCTCGCCCTCGGTCACGATGACGGCCACGTTTTCGCGCACCTGGTTGATGGCGCGCTCCGTCTTGGGGTCCGAGATATCGACGTTGGGCAGGATGCGTTCATCCAGCTGGCGCCGGATAACACGCGCGAATCCGAGGACCGACGTAAGTGGCGTGCGCAGCTCGTGGCTCACGCTGGCGAGGAACGTGCTCTTGACCTCGTTCGCTGTCTCCGCCGCCTCCTTGGCTTTTTCCATTTCAGCAAAGAGCTGCGCATTGTGGATCGCCGTCCCAACGCTGGCGGCAAGAGTCGACAGCAAGCGCTGGTCGGCCTCGTCAAACATTCCTTCTACGGTGCTGCACTGAATGCTGACGACGCCGATCGCCTGCTCTCCGACGACGATCGGCACCCCCAGATACGAACGTGCCTGCTTGCCCAGCCCACGCGTTCCGATGGATTCGAAGTCCTTCGCGCGATTGAGCAACAGTGCCTCCCGCGCCGCGAGGATGCGCGAAGTGAGCCCTTCGCCGAATTCGATGTCCGATTGCGGGCGACGTTGGCCATCCTCAGCGTAATAGGGGAATTCGATCCGGCTCAATGCGCGATCGTGTAGAGCCACGGCGACTACGTCGGCCGCTGTGAACATGGTGCCGATCTGCTGGCCTACCAGCTCGATGATTCGCTTCAGGTCGAGCTGTGCGGCGACTGCGTGACCAACCTCATTGATTGTTGCCAGCTCTGCCGCCCGCTGGCGCGTTTCCTCCACGAGGCGGGCGTTCTCGAGTGCAACACCCATAGTGGCGGCAACCGTCGCGAGGATCCGCTCTTCGCTCTCGCTGTACGCATTTCTCTCTCGAGTGCCAATGGCGAATACGCCGATTGCCTTGTCCCTGGCCGGGATGGGCACGCCCACATATGACTCCGTCCCGCCGATCTTGAATGGCGTCCCCCGCGCCGCCGCCTCCTCGGACGATCCGATGCGCACCGCTCGGTTCGTGGCCAGGATCTCGGCCGACAGCGGATCGCCGAGCACGATCCGCTCCATGGTGTTCTTTCGATCGCCTTCGTCGATCCAGTAGTAGAAGGTCAGCTCGTCGGTCACCGGATCGACAATCGAGATTGACATGCCGCGCACGCCAAGGGCCGACGCCGTGCGGTTACCGACGGCTTCGACGATGGCCCCAAAATCGAGCTGGCTGGCCACGGCGCGGCCGACCTCGGTGACGATCTCGAGCTCGACGACGCGCTGGTTTACCTCGGCATTCAGACGCTCGATCTCGCGCCTCGCGCGCGCAAGTGCCTGATCCAGCTCGGCCGTCGAGCGGATGTTTACCTGGCCCGCATGTCCCTCGGCCACCAATCGATGTTATCGGCTGGTCGATGTGCGTCCAGCCCGTTCGTCGATGGTCAGGTTGTCTGCCACGAGCCGGCCGGACGCAGGACAACATCTGGCTGCTCGTTTGTGCCGCCAGCGCCCGCGTCGATTTCCACGGTAAGCGGCTGAGTGTCTCCGTCGCGGGTGGGTCGATGCGCCCAGACGAAGAGCTCGGGAGGTCGATCCGCAGGCAGGTCGACGGAGATCTCGCCTTGAGTGGCGAGGTCGGCGATGCGTCGATCAGAAATGCTGCGGCCGTCGGCGACCACTGCAATACCAGCGCCTGAGCCGGGCGGCTCGTCGGCACGCAGCTCGACCACCGTTCGCGGCACGAACGAATGCCGCCGAATGGACACGACGATCAGCGCGACCATCGCCAGCGCGGTCCCCAGTGCTACCAGGCGCTGGACGGGCTCTTCCCAGATGAACAGGGCATGGGCGACGACGGCGCCCAGGTACAGCGAGATGATCAGCGTCACGACCAACGGGTGTCCCAGCCAGCGCAGCGGGGTTCCCGGCACGCGCTCACCGCGGTGCATCGCGGCTACAAGGATGAGCATCGGGAAGACGCCACCGAGCAGCGGCAGGACCAGCGCGCCGACCAGGTTGAGCGAGCCGATGAACGACCCGAGGCCGAACCCGAGCATCACCACCAGCAGCGCGAAGATCGCCACGACCGGCGTCGCGGCGACGAGGAACCTTGTCGAGCCGCCCGCCGGAACGCGTGACCCGAGTCGCTCCTTGGCCTGCAGGTAGAGCCCGAGCGAGCCGAATATCGAGCCGATGCCGAGCGACAGGATCACGTAGAGCGCGCCGATCCAACCGACGGCCGGACCGGCCACTTCCTCGAGCGGCCCAATTGCTGTCCCGGTCTCCGATGCCAATAGTGCAGCGGGCACGGAGCCGTTGACCGCGATCACGAATAGCACGTAGATGACGGCCGCGACGGCCATCGCCGCCACGTTGCCCCACAGCAGGGTGCGGCCTGTTGGATCGCGGCGCAGCACCTGTCGCGCGGCATTGCCGGCCGAGGTGTGCCCGAAGTAGACGTACAGCAGCACGCCGAAGACGAGCGCCGCAACGGACAGCGAGCCGCCGCCCGGCGGGGCCATGAGCAGGTCCGGCTGCACGTTCACCAGACCCATCACGATGAGTCCGGCCGCCAGGACCAGGATGGCGATCCCGATCAACAGCGCGGCAGCGATCGTCGCGTCAAGGCTCTCGCGCCGCAGCACGAAGATGATGACCGCGAACAGCAGCCCGAGCCAGACGAGCCAGGAGATGCCGGTCTGCTCCGACAACACGGTCGCGAAGGCGATCCCGGCGGCCAGCAAGCCGACGGCCTCAAGCAGGAACAGGCCGATGCCGATCGCGATGCCGCCCGGCCGGCCGAGGCGATTCTCGATCAGGTGGCCGAAGTAGCCGTCGCCGTAGCGCATCGACCCGTCGCGCGTGATCGCCTCGACGAGCGCGGCGATGGTCATGATCGAGATGAACCCGAACACCCCGAGCAGGACGAGGCCGAGTGGTACTCCACCCAGGCCAGCG
>CAVVHT010000001.1:0-20056 GCA_963748235.1 uncultured Chloroflexia bacterium | reverse complement strand
CTTCAGCCTCGACCCCCTCGCCGGCAGCTCGCTTTATCGCGCCGGCCACGCCGCCGCCCATCCAGAGCTGGCTGTTCGCGCGCGTTGACGATCGCGTCGGTATCAACTGCCGTTATGTCGCTAGTGACGACCTGGAGGACGACCTGCCCGACTGTGCGCATCGAGCGCGATACCTCCACGGTGACTCGGCCGTTGTGCGGCCGATCTCGTCTAGCGGGAGGTGGGCGACGTCGGAGTGTGCTTGTACTCGGCGTTGTCGTCCGTCGCTTCGTCGCCCTCGATCGGCCCAACACCGGCGTCCTGCGGCACATCCGTCGCACCTGCCTGGCCGCGTAGCTCGTCGATCTTTGCCTGGGCCTGTTGTATTGGTCATGTGACCGGACATCTCTTCGCCAGTCTTGCGACTGAGGTTCTCCAGTTCTTCGCGCTGAGCGTCCGTCATCGGGTCTGGCATCACAATTCTCCGTCCATCGGATCCTTGATCACCAAGCGTACGTCGATGCCTGTCACTGGGTCAACTGTGACGCGTCTGACCCACTTTCAGATTGCTTCAGAAAACACGACGTTAACGGTCCCGGCGTAGCCTCCTCGACACAACACTTGAAGCTTCAGGATCAGGAGGACTGCCGTGTCACACCACAGCGCCAGACGCCAAAATCGAGTTGCCTGGATCGATCTCGCCAGCAAGGACGCGGCCGCGTCACGCGACTTCTACTCGAGCCTCTTCGGCTGGGACATCGAGGTGACCCAGGATCCGCAGTACGGCGGCTACGGGATGGCCCGGCTTGAGGGCGAGGACGTCGCCGGCATCGGGCCTGCCCAGGATCCCAACGCGCCGACCGCCTGGAGCCTGTACTTCGGATCAGAAGATCTCGACGCACTGGGCAAGAAGGTGACCGACGCGGGTGGCAACGTGGTCATGGCGCCGTTCGACGTAGGCGACCAGGGCAGGATGGCCGTTTTCCAGGATCCAACGGGTGCCTTCTTCTCAGGTTGGCAGGGCGAGCGGATGGGCTCGTTCCGCTTTGATCATCCGAACACGTTCGGCTGGGCTGAGGTGAATGCGCGCGGCGTCGACTCGGCGGTCGCCTTTTACACCAAGGTCTTCGGTTGGGAGAACAAGGTGCAGCCGATGGGCGAAGGGCAGCCGCCGTACAACGAGCTCCACTCGGAAGGCCACTCCGTCGCCGGAGCGTGGGAGATGAATCCGGAGATCCCGGCCGAGGTGCCCAGCTACTGGCAGGTCTACTTCAACGTCGACGACGTCGACGACACGCATCGACGCGCGCTCGGTCTGGGAGCAAGCGACATGGTCCCGCCAACTGACTTCCCGGGCGGTCAATTCGCGATCATGGTCGATCCGCAGGGCGCCAGCTTCGCCGTCGTCAAGACCGCACAGAGGGCCTCGGAGGGCTAGGTTCCGGACGCTTTGCGCCACATCATGCGGCCGTCCGGCACGGGCTCGAAGCCATATTGGGCGTAGAGCCCGTGCGCGTCGCGGGTGGCGAGCAGGAAGCGGCGCAGCCCCTGTAGCTCGGGGTGGGCGATGACGCATTCGACCAGCCACTTGCCGAGGCCATGGCCCTGGAAGTCCTCGAGGATGAAGACGTCGCCCAGCCAGGCGAAGGTCACCCGATCCGATACGACACGGGCGAAGCCGACCAGTGTGTCTTCCCCGTCCGCGCCGATCCGATAGACACCGAACGGGATCGAGCCGGCGATCGAACGTTCGATCGTTTCGCGGGTGATGCCCGACGCCCAATACGAGCGCGTCAGAAATCCCTGGACCGCGTCGAGGTCGATCCGCGCCGGGTCGGTCGAGATCTCGAACTCTTCGCGACGCCAGACCGGATGCTGAATGGTCGCTTCGGTCATGCGCCGATTGTCACGCGACAAGCGCGGTTCAGTTGGCCGCGACGAGTTCCGCCCTCATGTCGGGATGGACGTCGCACAGCAGCGCGTACGTGCCGGCGGCAAGCGCCGGAACATCGAGCGGCTGTGCCGCGGGGCCATTGAAGATCGCGCCCGGCTGGCCGACGGTCGTGCCGGCCGCGTCCGCGACGCGCACGTTGTGCGGCACGTTCTCCTGGTTCTCGAACCAGATCGTGAATGCCTGGTCGGCCGGCGCCGCAACGGACGTCGGCGCGAAGATGTTGAGGTTGGCGGTCACCAGGACGCTGCCCGCAGGTTGAGTCGCGACCGGTCCCGACGCTCCCGCGCACGCAACGAGAAAAGTCGCGGCGGCAAGGATTGCCGCCGCGACGAGGATGCCTCGAGTTTTCAAGCTGCCGTTCCGGTGCGCCCGGCAAACGGCGCCTTGAGCGATGCTCACCAGCAGGTCGATGCCGCGGCGAACCACAGCCACCGGACCACCGTCGTAGCGGAACATCTCGACGACGAGGAGCGAGACCAGCACGAGCTCGATGCCCTTGTCAACGTAGGCGAGCATGAAGCGCGGACCGATCAGTGCCCAGCCGACGATCGTTACGGTCGTGAAGCCGAGCAGAGCGCCGCGAACGAACCAGCGATTGCGAGCGATGATGCCGATCGGCACGACCATGCCTACCGCCAGCACCGCGTATCCGGCCGCGTTGGCCAGGAACAGCAGCGAGCCGAGCGTGAGGTGGATGTAAGCCGTCGCGAGCGCGAGGCTGACGATAACCACGCGAAGTGTGATGCCGAGCGAGTCGCGCATCTCTTCCGTGTACAGCTTCTTGACCGAATTCATTTCCTGCTAACTCCCTCGAGTCGTGTTTCGCCACCAGCTGGCGGATCTGATGGGTTGATCGTCGCGCGGCGTGACTGCCCAGTCATCGGTCGCCCAACTCATCTCGGGCTCGTATGAACGTCGAGCCCCGGGTCGGTCAATTGACGTAGGGCTTGTTGGCTCAGTTCCGACGCCGCGTGGGCAGCGTAGTGGTGAGAGCTGTCTCGCAGTAAGTCGCTTCGATGACGGACGCCGAGTCAGTTTCGTGACTCGAGGAGCTCAGGCGGCCTCGGCTTCGGCGTCGGGCGCGGCGGCTCCGACGCGATCTGGCATCGCGGCACCCATCCACAGGACGACGAGAGCAACGATCAGGATCGCCAATACCCAGTACATCGGCGCGAGCGCCCTGAAGGCCGCAAGCAGGCCGATCACCGACGCAGCGACTAACGTCCAGGCGACCGGGCCGCTGAGCACCTTGGCCCCACGCGCGGCAAGTGCAAAGAACGCCAGGCCGACCCACGTGATCAGCTCACCTGCATAGCCGAGCGGCGCCGCATCGACCGGCAGCCGCATCGGCGCGCCGGCAAGGCCGGTCTGGGCGTAGGCACTCCAGATAGAGACGAGCGACGACAGGCCGATCAGCAGCCCGACCAATAGCACTGCCAGGCCAGCCCACGTCCAGCCATCCATGTGTTCCCGTTTCGCCGCGGCGATCGCCAGCAGGGCGAGCATCAGGCCGATGTAGCCGACGGCGTAGACACTCCAGCCGATGACCAGCATGTTCAGTCCCGTCAGCAGCAGTCCGGCGACGAGCAGAGTGCCGCTCGCAAGCAGCAGCGGACGGCAGTAACGCGCGAGAAACATGGTCTGTCCAGCGTATCGGCCGGGGCGCAGTTAGTGAAGAGAGCTGGTGGTGAATCCGCGCACCACAATCAAATCCGGGCACACCGGGACCATTGACTATGGCCAAGGTATTCCGTCTGCCGTACGACGGGCGTAGCGTTACCTCCCGGTAGGCGGGGCGTTGGGAGGTTCAGATGGCCAGTCGGCGGAGGCTCCGGTCAGCAGTGCCGATGGTCATTGCCCTTCTGGCTGTCGCGAAACTCGCCACACCAGCCGTGGCCGCCGACCGGGTGGATTAATCGACTTCATCATCAACTGACTGACCGGGCCGCGGCTGGCGGCCCCGCGATACCATCGTGCCCATGATCAGTGACAAGTTGGCCAAGCTCTTGATCGAGCAGATCGGGCACGAGCTCCGTGCACACCAGCTGTACATGGGCATCTCGACCTACTTCGAACGCCAGAGCCTGTCGCGCTGGGCCAAGCTCTTCCACGGGCAGTCGATGGAGGAGGCGCAGCACGCGACCAAGGTCATGGATTTCCTGACCGACAACAACGTCGCGTTCGACCTGCCGGCACTCAAGGCGGTGTCGACCCGCTTCGGCTCACCGACCGAGGCGGTCGAGGTCGCGCTGCGCAGCGAGCAGAGCGTCAGCCGCCAGTTCCAGCTGATCTCCGCCACGGCGCTGGCCGAGAACGATCACACGGCGCATCAGTTCGCGATGTGGTTCGTAGCCGAGCAGGTCGAAGAGGAACGCAAGATCCAGTCGCTCCTCGACCTGCTGGGGAGTGGCATCAACCTATTCCAGGCGGAGGCGCTGCTCGACCAGTTCGAGTAGGTCGCGTCAGCCGCGGGCGGCGGCAGAATCAGGCGCGGGCGATGAGTGACGTCAGCTCGCGCCGCAACCGGTCGTAGCCAAACTGCTCGCGGCCGATCTCAAAGTTGCGCTCGGCCTCGGCCGCCTGGCGGGTCGGATCGGCCAGCGCGTCGCGAAGCTCGTCGACCGCCGCATCGGTGACTTCGCCCGATAGCTCGATGAAGCGGAAGCCGTGCGGCCGAATGTCCGCATCGTAGACCGCGTAGCGATTGACCACCACCAGCTTGCGAAAGTAGATCGACTCGATCAGCGCGTTGCCGAAGCCTTCGTAGAAGCTCGGGTAGGTGATGACATCGGCGGCGATGTAACCGTCGGCCAGGTTGTGCGCCGGTGAGGCGAGCGGCGCGACCGTGCCGGGATGGAATCGGCCTGGCTGATAGAGCAGGTCGACGTTGCGCCGCGCGGCGAGGTCGAGCAGCTCCTCGAGGTATTGGTGCCCCTCATCACCCGCCGGGCTGGTGATGAGCAGCGCGCTGTTCGGATGACGCAGCCGCGCGACCATCTCGACGGCCAGCTCGATCCCCTTGCGCGGCACGACGCGCGTCGGCTGGACGAAGAGCAGCCCGCCGATCGCGACGCCGAGCTCACGACGCAGCCGGCGCGCGTCGGCGGCACTCTCCGGCGGCATCTGCTCGTCGAAGTCGAAGACGTTCGGCACCACGGTCGAATCCAGGCCGCGCCGCTCCTTGAGCTGGGCCGCGGCCAAGGAATTGATGCTCACGTGCTGGACATTGGGCAGGTTCGGCGGGAATGCCTCGTCGAGCATGTCCGGGACGACGCAGCTCTCAAATCGCTCGCGCTCCCACCAGTAGTCGTGGTGATGGCCGATCGCCGCGATGCCGCTCTCGCGAACGACATTGGCCAGGGCGACCGCCAGCGGCAGCTGCATCGGGATCGCCCACGCGTTCTGGACGATCAGGAGCTCGATCCTCGCGGTCTCTATCCAGCGACTTACGCGGTTGGCGATCACGGCAGCAAGTCGATCGATATCCGCGCGGACCTGTTGTGAGTTCGCCGCCGGAATGAAGGCCGCTGCCGTTACCTCGGCCGCTGACGTATCGTCGAAGCGCATCTCGGGCACGACCAGATCGTCCCGACCGCGCGTCTCGCCGAGTGCCCCGGCGCAGCGGATCACCTCGTGACCGAGCCCGGTCAGCACGGTCTGCCACTTCTGCGTCTCGAACGACACGCCGTCCACGTCGCCCAGGCGCGCAGCAACTATCCCAATCCTCATCAGTTGGCGAGGTTAGCCGCCGTCATCACAGGACGCTGGCGAAGTGGGTTTAGGGGGCCGCGTAATACCCGCGAGTCGTTGGGGACGGCGTGCTACCCGCGAGTCGGTTATGGGGATCGCCGCGTTCCCGCCCGCGAGCCTGTCATCGGACGGCGAACTACCGCCGAGTCGGTTATGGGGATCACCGTTCGGGTCGTATGGATATGCACACTGATGGCGATGCGGGCAGTGGCCGAACGGGAAATCAGGCCCGATTGCGACCGCGATCCGGATCAAGCGCTCTGCACTCGTGCCGGTAGCGAGGCCACGCTCGATGCGCGAGATCAGGCTCTGACTGACCCCGGCTCGGAAGGCGAGCATTCGCTGCGACAGGCCTGCCTGGTGGCGTCCGTTCCTGAACCGAATGCCGACCAGGACCATCTCAGGCACGGGCCACTGGGTGTAACGGTTTGACAGATCGCGTTTCCAGGGATCGAGCAGCATCGAGGCATGAAAGCAGTTGAGGCTTTGTATTCCCTTATGGCCGACTCACCTCCCACTCACCTCCCGCTCGCCTTGGGACTCACCTCCCGCTCACCTCATGGGACAGGCCGATATCAGTGGACGGCCATATCAGTGGGACAGGCCGATATCAGTGGGACAGGCCGATATCAATGGGACAGGCCGATCGTCTCTGTGTAGTCGCGTGGCGACACGGTCGGTACGATACGGACGCCCAGCGCGTCACAAGTAGAGGTTCCGTCCATGTCGCTTACCGCCACGCGGCGCCGGATGTTCGTCAACGGGGATTGGATGGACGCGGCCGACGGCGAGACGACGCCGGTCATCAACCCGGCCACCGAAGAGATGATCGACGAGATCCCCAAGGGGACCGAGGCAGACGTCGATCGCGCCGTCGAGGCCGCCCGAGCCGCGTTCGAAGACTGGTCACAGACGACTCCGGGCGAGCGCAGCGCGATGCTCTGGAAATGGGCGCAGAAGATCGAGGACAACGCCGCCGAGCTGTCGGCACTCGAGTCGGCCAACGTCGGCAAGCCCAAGGGCGTTGCCGACTTCGACGTCGAGTTCAGCGTCGACAATCTGCGCTTCTTCGCCGGCGCCGCACGCGTGCTCGAGGGCAAATCGGCCGGCGAGTACACCAAGGGCTGGACGAGCATGGTCCGCCGTGAGCCGATCGGCGTCGTCGGCCAGGTCGCGCCGTGGAACTATCCGCTGATGATGGCCATCTGGAAGGTCGCCCCGGCGCTCGCGGCAGGCAACACGGTCGTGCTGAAACCGGCCAGTGCGACTCCGCTGACCGCGCTGGCGCTCGCCGAGCTCGCCGCGGACGTGTTCCCGAAGGGAGTGTTCAACGTCATCACCGGACCAGGCCGAACGGCTGGTCTGCGGTTGGTGACCCACCCGGACGTCGACATGATCTCGCTCACCGGCGACACCGCCACCGGCCAGGAGATCGCCGCGGCCGCGGCGCAGACCGTGAAGCGCGTCCATCTCGAGCTGGGCGGCAAGGCGCCGGTCGTCGTCTTTGACGATGCGGACCTGTCGGCCGTGGCCGAGTCGGTCAAATTGTCGGGCTACTTCAACTCGGGCCAGGACTGCACCGCCGCGACACGCATCATTGCGGGGAGCGGCGTCTACGAGAACCTTCTTGCCGAGCTCGTGCCCGCGATCCAGTCGCTCAAGGTCGGCAATCCCGCTGATGCCGAGGATCTCGACATGGGCCCGCTCGTCAGCGGAGCGCAGCGCGAGCGAGTGACGGGCTACGTCGATCGCGCACGCGAGTACGGCGCGAGCGTGGTCGTCGGTGGCGGCACCAACGGCAGCGGCGACGGCCGTGGTTTCTTCTACGACCCGACCGTCATCACCGATGTCAGCCAGGATTTGGAGATCGTCCAGGAAGAGGTGTTCGGCCCAGTCGTGACCGTCCAGCGCTTCAGCGACGACGAAGAGGCGATCCGCTGGGCGAACGGCGTCCCGTACGGCCTCGCCTCGTCTGTCTGGACGCGCGACGTCAAGCGGGCCCTGAACGCGGCACGCCTTTTGCGCTACGGCACGGTGTGGATCAACGACCACCTGACGCTCGCGTCGGAGATGCCCCACGGCGGTTTCGGCCGGAGTGGCTACGGCAAGGACATGAGCGCCTACTCGATCGAGGACTACACGGTCGTCAAGCACGTGATGGCCAAGATCAGCTGATGACGCCCTGGGGGGTCAGATGCGCGTCCTGCTGATCGGCGCCGGCACGGTCGGCGAGGCGATCGCGCGCATCGCCGTCGATCGGCCGTGGCTCGAGCAGATGATCGTCGCCGACTACGACGCCGACCGCGCTCGCTTCGTGGTCGACTCGGTCGATCACGGCGGGCGCTACATCGCGCGGCGGATAGATGCCTCCTCGTCAGGCACGGTCGCGGCCGCCGCGCGCGACTACGAGGCCGACCTGGTCATGAACGCGGTTGATCCCCAGTTCGTGATGCCCATCTTCGATGGCGCCCTGGAGGCCAACGTCGACTACATGGACATGGCCATGAGCCTTTCGCGGCCGTCAGCCGATCGACCGTTCGAAGAGCCGGGCGTCAAGCTCGGCGACGAGCAGTTCGCCAAGGCCGCCGAATGGGAGCGTGCTGGTCGCCTGGCGCTGGTCGGGATGGGAATGGATCCGGGCCTGTCGGACGTTTTTGCCGCCTATGCCGCCAAGCACCATTTCGACGACGGTGGCGTGGACGAGGTCCATGTCCGTGACGGCGGCGACCTGGCAATCCCCGGTTTCGCGTTCGCACCCGTGTTCAGCATCTGGACGACGATCGAGGAGTGCCTCAACCCGCCGATCATCTGGGACTCCGGGGAGTGGCACACGACCGAGCCGTTCAGCGCGGCGGAGATGTTTCCTTTCCCCGAGGGTATCGGTGAAGTCGAGTGCGTCAACGTCGAGCACGAGGAAGTGCTGCTCGTGCCACGCTGGCTGACATCCTCGCGGCGCGTCACGTTCAAGTACGCGCTCGGCAGCGATTTCATCGAAAAGCTGCGCACGATCCACGCGCTCGGCATGGACCGCACCGACCGAGTCATGGTCAAGGGCGTCGAGGTCTCGCCGCGTGACGTTCTCGCCGCCATCACGCCCGACCCCGCTCAGCTCGGCGATCGAATGACGGGCCGGGCGATCGTCGGAACGTGGGTCATCGGCCGCCACAACGGGGCGCCGCGGGAGGTCTACCTCTACCAGTTGACCGACGCGCAGCAGGTCTGGCAGGAGCTCGGCCTGGGTGCGGTCGCGTGGCAGACCGGCTTCAACCCCGTGATCGCGATGGAGCTGCTGGCCAGCGGGGAGTGGCGCGGCTCGGGCGTCCTCGGCCCCGAGGCGTTCGATCCCGACCCCTACCTGGCCCTTCTCGACAACTACGGCATCCACCACGCCATGGTCGAGATGGAACCAGGGCTGCACCAGCCGACTTGATCAAGCGCCGCAAGGCCGACTAGCTGCGGTCGGCGAATTCCGCGCGATAGTCCTGCGCCGGGAATGGCGCGCCCCAGTGTCCCGTTGCGCGGCGGACCTTGCCTCCGTCCAGCTCGATCACCGCCACGTAGTGCAGGATCTCGTCGCCGTAGCGCAGCGGGACCATCATCACCCACACGTCGCCCGAGCCGACCAGACGCGGCTCACCTGACATCTCCGGCTTTTGCTTCTGGACGCGCATGGCCGCGAACGCGTTGTCGCGACCGCTGAAGCGCTCGCCCGACTGCGGCCATTCCATCATGAAATCGTCGTGAACCAGGCTCGCAATCGACTCGAAGTCGCCGCTCTCGGTGCCCATCATGAAGCGCATGACGATGTCGCGGTTGTCATCCATGTCGCGAGGATATGCCTACGCGGCGGCCTTCAGGCGGTCGGCCGCATCGCGCAGCTTGTCCGACACCTTGGCCAGCTCGATCGTGAGCTGAGATGGGCATTCGCGCCGACAGCTGACCGCAAACGCGGCCACTTCCTCGAGACGCTCGACCATCAGCGTCCACGCGGCCGCGCGGTGGGGCAGCAGGTAGTCGGTCGCGTAGAAGAGCTCGAAGCTGGGTCCGACCGTGTAGCCGGGATGCTCGGCGCCAACAGGCAGCTTGGTGACCATCCGTCCCAGCGGCGCGATGACGCGGTCCATGAGCTCGACCGCGACGTCAGCCAGAGTGGCCAGCTGCTCAGTCGTCTCATCGCTGTGCGCGAAGTAGCGCGCGAGCAGCTCGAGGACGACCTCGTAGACGGCATTCATGAGGTCGACGCAGCGGACGCTGAACGGCGCGCTGATGAGCGGCATCGGTTCGCCACTCTCCAGTGGCCTGACGCGCGACAGCAGGACGGGACGCGCCGGCTCGAAGCCGGGATTCGCTTCGCGGACGGCCAGGAACTCGTCGAGGATCGTCAGCAGCCGCCCGAAGTGTGCCTCGTGCCAGTCGCCGCGCGCTCCTTCCCCCTGCTCGACGATGGTTTCGATCGCGGCCTGCGCCGAGGCCAGATCGGTCACCTCGACCAGCTCGTCGAACCGGAACTGTGCCCCGTTGGCCTGCGCATCGCGCGGCCCGATGAACAGCCGCTCCTCGCCCATCCGCGCGGCGAGCACGGCCATGCCGTTCTCGATCGAGCGATACAGGTGGCTGATCGTGTCGAAATCGGCCACGATCGGGCCGATCGCATCCTCGTCGATCTCCTCGTACTGCCACGTCCGGTCGAGCGCGGCAATTCCCTCGGCATCGCTCATGTCGGTCCCATCCGGGCGCTCGAGGAAGGCGAAGTGGCGGAGCGCAGCCTCGCTGAACGGCATCAGGCTGATCTGGATCTTCGCCGGGAACGCGCGCGGCGGAACGGGGAAGTTCGGTCGCGACAGGTGAGGTCCGGCTCCAACCGCGGTCAGCATGTTCTGGACGAGCGCCAGGTGGAGCATCTCCTGGACGCCGATCTCGAGCAGCTGATGGGACCACCCTTTCAGCACCGGCTCGAGCTCGGCAGGGATTCCTTCGTCCGCTGTGCGTTTGAGCGAGAAGGCCGCGTACAGGTACTGGCAGATGATGAGGTGCTCGAGCTCGGCCGCCTTGCCAAGGGTGTAGATGAGCTCCTCGCGATTCTCCATGTCGACCGGAGCACCGGGCGTGCCCTTGTTCAGTCCATGGCGAGTGGCGGCGGTGCGCTTGAGCGGACCCTGCGTCATCGGATCGGATGCCGTCATCGGAGCCAGCATATGGGTCAGTCGCGACCTGCGCATAAGCGGCGACAATACGCAGGGTGACCACTGCTTCGTCCGTCATCAGCCGGGACCGAATCGCGGCCATTGGAGCGCGCGAGGAGGCCGAATACAGACGCCGCTCGCCCAAGAGCGCGGCGCTCCACGAGCGAGCCAAGAAGGCAATGCCGCTCGGCGTGGCCAGCTCGTTCCAGGCCTACGACCCGTATCCGCTGTTCATGACCGACGCGCGCGGTTCGCGCATCTGGGACGCGGACGGCAACGAGTACATCGACTTCGACATGGCCTTTGGCGTCCTCGCCGCCGGCCATTCGCACCCCATCCTTGCTGAGGTTCTCGCCGAGCGCGTCGCGAACGGGACCTGCTACACCTTCCCGGTCGAGGACGGCGTGCTGCTGGCCGAGGAGATCAAGCAGCGCTTCGGATGCGACCTGGTGCGCTTCTCGAACTCGGGCACCGAGGCGACCATGGACGCGATACGCGTCGCGCGCGGCTTCACCGGCCGCGAGAAGATCGTCAAGTTCGAGGGCGGCTATCACGGCCACCACGACGACGTGCTCGTCTCGATCCAGCCGCCGCGCGAGCTGATCGGGCCCGACGACGCGCCAGTGACCGTTCCCGCTTCGGCGGGCCTGCCGCGCTCGCGCGTCGAGGAGACGGTCGTTGCGCCGTACAACAATCCCGAGGCGCTCGAGGCGATCATGACCCGCCACGGACGCGAGATCGCGGCGATCATCGTCGAGCCGGTGCAGTTCAACATCGGCGTCGTGCCGCCACTCCCCGGTTTCCTGGAGCGCGTCCGCGAGCTGGCCACGGAGCATGGCGCAGTGCTCATCTTCGACGAGGTCAAGACCGGGGTCGTGCTCGCGTACGGCGGCGCCACGGAGTGGTTCGGCGTCAAGCCCGATCTGTTCTGCCTCGCCAAATCGATCGGCGGTGGGGTGCCGATCGGCGCCTTTGGCGGTCGTGCCGAGGTGATGGGCGTGATCGAAAGGATTCCCGACCGAGCCGCCGATCCGACCACCGGACTGACCCACTCGACCATCCCCGGCGGCGCGACACGCGTGGCTCACCTGGGCACCTTCAACGGCAATCCGCTCTCAATGGCCGCCGGAGTGACCGTCCTGACTCGCATCCTGACTCGCGATGTCTATCCCCGACTGACCAGCTTGGGCGACCGACTCACGGCGGGTTGCCAGGCTGTGATCGATGAGTTCGGCCTGCCCGGCTACGCCATCAACGTCGGTCCCAAGGGCTGCGTGATGTTCACTCCCTCGCGGGTGACCAACTACCGCGACTTCATCGGCCTCGACTCGGAGCTCTGGGCGGCGTCGTTCTTCTACCTGGCCAATCGAGGCATATTGCTCCCGCCCGGTCCCGACGACCAATGGACCCTGTCCGTTCAACACTCCGAGGTCGACGTCGACCGCTATGTCTCCACCTTCCGCGAGTTCGCCGTCGAGCTGACCGCCACTACGTAGCGCCCTGGGGTAGCCGAGCGGGTACCGGCACGGATGCGCAGCCGGCGTTCACAGGTAGATGGTGGTGCAAGCCAAGCGGGACGAGCGTCCCAGCGTGGATCCATGACGGTAGGAGACGGCAATGCCAAAGAGAATGCCCGTCCGGAAATTCCGATCCGTGGCGGCTGGACCACTTCTGATGGCACTCCTGGCCGCGCTGGTCGTGGCCCCAGCAGTCACGGCGGCCGTGCCGGCGCCTATCACGCTGGCCAGCGCGTCGGACGGCCGAACGCTCAAGCTGGGTGACGTGGCATCTGACGACGACCTGATAGCGGTTGTATTCCAGGAGAAGGCCCGCTCATACGTGCGCTGGAGCAGGAACTCCGGCCAGAGCTTCGCCTCGCGAGTCGCCCTTCGCGACGGCCTGCGCGCCAGGGACCCTCGCGTCGCCGTGTGCGGGGACCTGATCTTTGCGGTGGGCGGTTGGGAAGCAGCTGCCGGACGCAAGGTCGGAGTCGACTATCGCGATGTCGTTACCGGCGAAAATGGCAGGTTCTCTCTTGGCCCGGGAACGATGGCCGATATCGCCTGCTTCGGCGAGGTCGTTGCGGTGACCTGGGTGCACGACGACCACGTTTGGCTTGCCGTGCACGAGCGAGCCTGCACGAATCCCTGCTCTCCGACCGTCAAGCTTGATCTTGGCACGGGCAACCTCGATAGCCCTCCGCGCATCACGTCCGACGGCGATGGCTTTACGGCAACCTGGATTACTACGGGTCTTGCCATCCAGCATTTCGGATACAACGCGGGCGGTGCGGGCGGCTTCAGCATTGTCGCCGGACCCGTCCTCACGCTCATGGCCGGAAAGGACGTCCACGTGCCGACCATTGCCGGTCGCGGCCCGAGAATCGTGGTCGCCTACGAGCGCAGCGGTCAAACGCACATGCGCATCAGCGACGACGTTGGCGCATCGTTCGGTCCGCGCGTCATCGTCTCGAGCTACTGCCGTGATTGCTCCCGCGGAGGGTCGCAGCCGGAATCAGTCGACGTCCGCGGCGATCTCATCCTGGTCGAGATAGTGCGTGTGGATGGCCGCGCGACGCCCGCCGCGTACAGCGCACACGGGCTTCTCACCAGTGACGACGGCAGCCACTGGTCGACCACCACAGGTCACACTGGTGGCTCCCAAAGGGGCGTGCTCCTCTCGGGCGCCATCGCCGAGGCGTGGGACCGCCACTTCTACAACGGCAATCCATATCCAGAGACTGAGCAGCTCATCGGTTTCCAGGTCCAAAGCCCGTAGCTGTCCGTCCGGCGATTTCCTCGCATAGCTGAGCGCGGGTTCATTGGATGTTTGAGTCAGTTATGGGGCGGCGAACTCGAGCGGTGATCTCCAGAACCAACTCACCGCACTGGGGAAGCTCCGCGCCGGCGCTGCGCCCGCCGGCTGATCTCCATAATCGACTCGCGCGGACAGGTCAGCCCGGATACGCGAGCAAGATCGGCACGCGCGCCGCCGGCTAACTGATCGTGGCCAGCGACTCGCGCAGGATGCCCAGGGCCTGGTCGATCTCGTCGTCCGTAGTTACGAGCGGCGGAATGACGCGTACGGCTTGACCCCAGGTGCCGCACGAAAGCAGCAACAGATGCCGTTCAAGCGCGGCGGCGAGAAGAGCTTTGGCCAGATCGGGACGCGGCTTGAGTGTGCTCGGCTCGGCGAAATCGATGGCGACCATCAAGCCGCGGCCGCGCACCTCGGCCACGTTCGCTTGGCCGGCCGCGGCGGAACGGAGACCCTCGAGCAGCCGCGTTCCCTGGCGCTCGGCGTTCGCGACCAGACCTTCGTCTGCAATCACGTCGAGCGTGGCCAGGGCTGCAGCACAGGCCACGGCGTTGCCGCCGTAGGTGCCGCCGTGAGTCCCCGGCGTGAAGGCGTCCATGAGTGAGCGTCGGGCCATGATCCCGGACATCGGCATGCCGGATGCGATGCCCTTGGCCATGACGACGATGTCGGGTACCGCGTCGGCCCACTCGGAGGCGAAGAAGCGCCCGGTCCTGCCGTAGCCGGTCTGGACCTCGTCGGTGATGAGCAGGATGCCGTGCCGGTCGGCGAGCTGGCGCAGTCGCGGCAGGAACGTGTCTGACGGGACCACGTAGCCGCCCTCGCCGAGGATCGGCTCGACGATGAACGCGGCCACGTCGTCGGGGTAGCACAGCGTCGCGAACAGCTCGTCGATCGCGGCCATCGTCCGATCGACCGCCGCTTCCGCGGAGCCGGCACCCAGCCGCAGTGGGTCGGGGAAGGGCACGAACTGGACGCCACCCATGAGTGGCTCGTAGTGGCCGCGGATGCGCACGCCGCTGCTCGTGAGCGCCATGGTGCCGTGTGTTCGACCGTGGAAACCACCCCGGAAAGCGACGACCAACGGCCGTCGCGTGGCGGCCTTGGCGAGCTTGACCGATGCCTCGATCGCCTCCGCGCCGGAATTGGACAGAAAGAGGCTGATCGGATCAGCCGGGTCCGTGTCGCCCGGGAAGAGCCGCGGCAACCGCTCGTGGAGCTCAAGGCCAGGCTTGTGGTAGACGATGTTCTGCTGGGCGTGGATGATCCGCGCGGCCTGTTCCGCGATCGCGGCAGCTACCCGCGGATGGGAGTGACCGGTATTGACCACGCCGATGCCCGAGGTGTAGTCGAGGTAACGCTCGCCGTCGATGGTCTCGATCCACGAACCGCTGCCGCGCTCGACGACCAGGTCGGTGTAGCGCGCCCAGAGCTGCGGCACGCCATCGCGTCGGGCGAGCCAGTCGGGCTGATCGCTGCGCACCGTCGTCGGGCTGGCGTCAATCTGAGTCGTCATGCCTGACCCTCCTTGGCGAGCGCCTGATCCTCAGCCCGCCGCCGACGCCCCCACAGTATCTGCAGAACGATCATCGTAAAGGCGAAGGCAAAGATGAGCGTGCCGAGGACGTTGACCTCGGGCGGCACGCCGAAGCGCGATGCGCCATATACCCAGAGCGGGAAGGTCGACGTCTGGCCGGCGATGAACGACGTCACGACATAGTCGTCGATGGACAGGGCAAATGAGAGCAGCGCCGCGGCAAGGATGCCCGGAAAGATCAGTGGCAGGGTCACCTTGCGGAAGGTCGTCACCTCGTCCGCGCCGAGATCCATTGCCGCCTCCTCGAGCGAGCGGTTGAAGCCGGAGATTCGGGCGCGGATCGTCACGACTACGAAGCTGATGCAGAACATGACGTGGGCGATGACGATCGTGGTCATGCCTCGCTGAACGCCGGCAGTCACCCACAGTGCCAGCAACGAGGCGCCCAGGATCACCTCGGGCGTGGCCATCGGGATGTAGATCAGCAGGTTGAGCGAGCCGCGACCGCGGAACTGGTAGCGCGTCAGCGCGAGGCCGATCAGGGTTCCCAGAACACAGGCGATAACCGTCGTGATCGTCGCGATGATGATGCTGTTGAGCATGGGTCCCGTGATATCGGGCCGGCTCCAGACGGTCAGGTAGTTCTCGAGCGTGAATCCCTGCCAGGTGATGTTCTGCCGCCCGAGAGGATCGTTGAAGGAGAAGATGATCATCACCGCGATAGGCAGGAACAGATAAGCGACGGCGATCGCGGTGAATGCCGGCAAGACGGCACGCGACAAGCGCGCGCCGAGCGGCGGTCGATGGATCGTGGCCGGCGCGCGCTCGGCAGGCACTGCGGCCGTCATCCGCTGGTGAGCTCCTCGGAGCCGACCGCACGGGCGTATATGGCGACAAGCACGAGCACAGCGGCCATCAACACGAAGCTGAGTGCCGATGCCTCCGGATAAGCGTTCGTGTCGAGGAACAGCCGCTGGATGACGTTGCCGATCATCGTCGTATCCCGTGAGCCAAGGATCTCGGCGTTGATGAAATCGCCAACGGCGGGGATGAACACGAGCAGCGAGCCGGCGAACACACCGGGCATCGCCAAGGGCAACGTGACGCGCAGGAACGCCTGCCGCCTGCTCGCGTAAAGGTCGTTCGCTGCCTCGATCAGATGCGTGTCGATCTTCTCCAGCGCGACGTACAGCGGCAGCACCATGAACGGCAGGAAGTTGTAGGTCAGGCCACTGATCACCGCCAGCGGCGTGGCCAGCACGTGATCGGCGGGGCTCAGCAGCCCGAGGCTCTTGAGCGTGCCGAGCACGAATCCGTTGTCCGCGAGGATCAGCTTCCACGCCAGCGTCCGGATCAGGTATGCGGTGAAGAAGGGCAGGATCACCAGCAGCAGCAGGACGTTCTTGAAGCGTCCGCCCCTGAAGGCGATCGTGTAGGCGATCGGGAAGCCGATCAGAAGCGTCGCCAGGGTCACGATCAGCGCGTAGCCGAGCGAGCGGAAGAACTGCAGCGAGTACTGGCTGATCACCTCCGGGTAAACGCTGAAGTTCCAGGTCATCGTGTAGCCGGTGCCGAGCGAGCCTTCCTGGAGGCTGACCGATGCCATGACGATCATCGGCACGACGAAGAACAGGATCAGCCACAGCCCGCCGGGCACGAGGAACAGATATGGAGTCAGCCAGCGCAGCCGACGAGACATCTCAGGCGGCAATCAGCACGCGATCAGCCGGTGATGATCTCGTTGAACAAGTCGTTCCACTGCCGTTCCTCTTCTTCCGACAGGTTCTTGTAGTTGAAGACGTTCTGGAGCATCTCCTCGGAGGGGAATGAGTCGCGTGCGATCTGGTCGAGCCGATCGGCACGGATCGGGTGGTCCGCGTCGCGCTCTGCCTGGGCGTCGATCGCCACTTGTTCCGATACGCCCTCGACCGGGCTGAAGTAGCCGATGTACTCGGTCAGTGGCACTGCCGCCTCGAGCGTGTACCAGTAGTCCATCAGCGCGTACGCGTCGGCGGGATGCTGGGCGCCGTTGGGCAACATCATGTTGTCGACGAACAGCAGGCCGCCCGACTCGGGCACGATGAACTGCACGTCCGGGTTGTCATAGAGCTGCATCTGGCTCACGTCGCCTGACCAGGCCATCGTCAGTGCGACGTCCCCGGCGGCAAGCGCGTCGTAGTAGTCGTTGCCGTAGAAGGCCCGGAACTGACCGGCCTGGGCCGAGGTCAGCAGCTTGTCGGCTGCAGCCTGCACGTCCTCGGGCGTCGCGTCCTCGGGCGCCACGCCGTTGGACAACAGGGCCATGCTCATCGTGTCGATCATCTCGCTGAACATGCCCACCCGACCTGCGAAGGCAGGATCGAGCAGGTCGTCGAACGTCGTGATCTCGCGACCCGTCAGCGTCGGGTTGTAGGCGATGCCAACGATGCCCGCCTGCCACGGAATGGAGTATTGGTTGCCCGGGTCGTACCACGGATCGCGGAAGACTTCGAGGACATTGGCCTCGAAGTTCGGCAGGAGCGACTTGTCGAGCGGCTGCACATAGCCGAGGCGAATCAGCCGCGCGACCATCCAGTCGCTCGGCGTGATGATGTCGTAGCCGGTCGGATTGCCTGCCGCCAAATCGAGTTGGATGCGTCCGAAGAACTCCGAGTTGTCGTTGATGTCTTCCTGGTATGCGACCGCGACGCCGGTCTGCTCCTGGAACGCCTCGAGCGTCGGGTAGCCGCCGGTTTCCTCGTCGATGTCGATATACAGCGGCCAGTTGGCCCACGTCAGCTGACCGGCAAGCGTGGGTGCCGGCGTGGCAGGAACGTCCGACACGCCAGGAGTGGCGCTTGCGTCGGGTGAGCCTGTCTCAGTTGGCGAAGTCGACGTAGCGCCCGGCGTGCCCGAGGCGCCGGCGTGCCCGAGGCGCCGGCGTGCCAGTCGATGGAGTTGCCGTGCCCGCGGCGGTCGTTGCCGCCGGTGTTGCACTCCCTACCGGCGTTGGACTCTGACCGGCAATTCCACAGCCGACCACCAGCACCAGCACCGAGCCAAGGGCGATAAGCCTGCGAAGCGCGTTGGATTCATACATCCGTCGTTTCTCCTCCGACTGCGACTGGGGTCTCATCGGTGATCAGGAACGTGTGATCGGGCCGCCACGACAGTCGGACGCGATCGCCGCGGATGCAGTGTGGCGTGGCGCTGCTTGCCTCGGTGTTCTGGATGTAGACCTTGACATCAAGTCCGTCCTGCAATTGGACCGTGTATTCCGTGCTGACACCGACGTAGCTCGCGTCAAGCACCGTGCCGTGCACGACGTTTGAGTCGCTCGCACTTGTCGATGACTCGTCAACTGCGGCGGTGTCAGCGTCGGCAGTAACCAGGGCGAACTTCTCGGGCCGGACGCCGACACGCACCGATTGCCCATCGGCCAGTCCTGCCCCCTTCGCCCGGACGACCTGGCCCCCGGCTAGCTCGATCTCTACCGTATCGTCGACGACGCGACGCACTTTGCCGGCAAGCAGGTTTGACGAGCCAAGGAATCCGGCCACGAACGCCGTTCGAGGCCGCTCGTAGAGGTCCTCGGGCGTGTCGAGCTGCTCGATCCGGCCGCCGCGCATGACCGCGATCCGATCGGACATCGTCATCGCCTCTTCCTGGTCATGGGTGACGTAGATGAAGGTGATGCCAACTTCGGTCTGGATGCGTTTCAGCTCGACCTGCATCTGCTTGCGCAGCTTCAGGTCCAGCGCACCGAGTGGCTCGTCGAGGAGCAGCACGCGCGGACGATTGATCAGCGCGCGAGCAAGAGCGACGCGCTGCTGCTGGCCGCCGGACAGCTGGTGCGGCCGTCGCCGGTCGTAGCCGGGCAGCTCGACAAGCTCGAGCATCTCAGCGACCCGCCGCTTGACCTCGTCGTTGGCGACATTGCGCCGGCGCAGGCCAAAGGCGACGTTGTCGTACACGTTCAGGTGCGGGAAGAGCGCATAGTTCTGAAACACGGTGTTGACGTCGCGCTTGTACGGCGGCAGGTTGGTGACCTCCTGCTCGCCGAGGTAGATCGAGCCCGCGGTCGCATCCTCGAAGCCGGCGATCATGCGCAGCGTGGTCGTCTTGCCGCAACCCGAAGGACCGAGCATCGAGAAGAACTCACCGCGCACGATTTCGAGCGACAGGTCGTCGACCGCGACGACGTCACCGAAACGCTTGGTCACGCGGTCAATCCGAACGTCGGTCTGAGCCACTAACTCCTCGTCACGCTGGGGTCGTTACCGGAGGCGGCCTCTCAGGGTGCGCAGTATAGGGAGTTGACCTTGTCGCTTCAGAGCTGGCGAGCACCAGCAACGTCGCTGCTGATGCGTGATGCGATGTAGACCGGAATGACGCTGATGATGACCAGCACGAGGGCGACTACGTTGACCACCGGTAGCTCGTTCGGCCGCTGGATGGCCGCGTAGATCCACATCGGGAGCGTCTGCGTGCCGGGGCCGGCGGTGAATATGGTGACGATGATCTCGTCGAATGACAGACCGAATGCGAGCAGGCCGCCAGACACCAGAGCGGTGCCGATGCCGGCCATGGTTATGCGCCGGAACGTGGTGAACGAGTCGGCGCCGAGGTCGGCGGATGCTTCCTCAGCCGAAGGGGGCAGCCGTCTGAGACGGGCAAGGACGTTGTTGTAGACCACGACCACGCAGAAGGTGGCGTGGCCAATGATGATCGTCATCAGCCCGAGATCGACACCGAAGGTGGTGAACGTCGTGCGCAAGGCGATACCGGAGATGACGCCGGGCAGCGCAATCGGCAGCAGCAGGAAGAACGAGATCGTGTAGCGGCCGAAGAAGTCGT